>CAVVSU010000004.1:0-710414 GCA_963751015.1 uncultured Actinomycetes bacterium | reverse complement strand
CGGCCGCGAGCATCACGTCCCGCCCGAGCATCCCGGCGGCTCCGGTGACGAGCAGCTTCATAGAACGGCCACAGTAATGAGACGGCTCAGGCGACGAAGGACCAGAGGGCGAACTGGGCGGTGAAGACCGCCATTCCGGCCGCGAAGACGGCGACGACCCGGGTCGTCCACCCCCGCCGCTCGGTGACCGTCGCCAGCCAGATGAAGAGCGGGAAGAGGACGACGATGAAGCGCGACGAGGACCAGAGCGGGTCGCCGTCGGGCTGCGAGACGAAGATCGGCACCAGCGAGACCAGCACCCAGGCGCCGTAGGCGACCGGCAGGGTGCGCAGCATCGCGATCCCCCCGGCCACGGCGAAGATGCAGAAGCCCAGCTGCATGATGTTGAGGTAGTCGAGGGTGCCGTGGTAGGAGCCGGTGGCGAGATGGCCGACCCCCTTGCCGGCTTCGCGGAACCCGGCCCATATCCCCGTCAGCGGATCGACCGTGTGACGGCCGAAGAGCTCCTGCGCGTGGTTCCAGGCGAGCCAGTCGTCGAGGGTGAAGTGCAGGTAGGCGCTGAAGGCGATCAGCCCCAGCGGGGCCAGCGCCAGCCAGGCGAGGTTCGGCCGGACCCGGTAGCGCGGACGCCAGCCGCCGCCCTCGCGATCCGGCTCGCGGTCGGCGCGCGGCCCGTACAGGTAGAGCAGGGCGACCGGGATCACCAGCAGCAGGCCCGGCACGCGGGTGGCGGAAGCGAGCGCCAGGACGATCCCTGCTTCTGCCCAGTGGCCGGTGCGGGCGGCGAGGAAGGCGGCGACCGCGAGCAGCAGGAACATCGACTCGCTGTAGGGGATGCCGAAGAAGAGCGCGGTCGGGAAGAAGGCGAGCAGCAGCAGCGCCGGGGTCGCGAAGCGCTCGCCGACTTCGATCGTCGTCAGCCGGTGCAGCAGGGTGAGGGCGCCGAAGAAGCAGGCCAGCGAGACCAGGTAGGCGACGATCAGGATCAGGCCGCGGCTGGCCCCGAGGCCGCTGAGCAGGTGGACGAAGCCGGGATAGAGCGGGAAGAAGGCCGGCCTGGCTTCGGCCGGCGGCAGCCCTTCGAAGCTCTCGACGTAGCCGTCGTAGGCGATCGCCAGGTAGTGCTGGGTGTCCCACTTCGCCATCGGCGAGAAGACGAGGTCGAGGAGGTTGTGCCCCGGCCAGGCCGCGAACGGGTGTGAGAGCGAGGCCGACTCGCCGACCACGTTGGTGATGAAGCCGGAGATCGTGACCCAGATGGCGACGCCGAAGACCACCATGCGGCTGGGCCAGAAGGCGGCCCAGGCCGCGCGCACGCTGGGTCGCCAAGCCACTAGACGAGTTTGATCTCAGAGCGGTCGCCGACGAGGAGGCGAAGCGTCTTCGGCATCCCCTCGCTGCGGGTCAGCTTCACTTCCTTGCCCAGCAGGCTGGCCTCCATCCGGGTGCCGAGGTCCTCGACCACCGAGCCGGAGAGGACGATCGAGTTCTCGACTTCGGAGCGACGGACGTGGACGTCGTCGCCGATCGAGGTGTAGGGGCCGATGTAGGCGTCCTCGACCACCGCGCCGGCGCCGATCACGGCGGGGCCGCGGACGACCGAGCGCTCGAGGCGGGCGCCGGGGCCGAGCACGACCCGGCCCTCGACCTTGGAGGCCTCGTCGACGTCGCCCTCGATCGCGGTGACCAGCTCCTCGAGCACGAGCCGGTTGGCCTCGAGCATGTCGGCGAGCTGGCCGGTGTCCTTCCACCAGCCGCGGACCACCTCGGAGCGGACGCTGCGGCCGTCGTCGATCAGCTTCTGGATCGCCTCGGTGATCTCCAGCTCACCGCGCCAGGAGGGCTCCAGCGACGCTGGCCGCGTCGAAGATCAGGTTGCTGAACAGGTAGACGCCCACCAGCGCCAGGTTCGAGGGCGGGTCTTTCGGCTTCTCGATCAGGCGCACGATCCGCTCGCCGTCGAGCTCGGCGACCCCGTAGGACTGCGGGTCGTCGACCGGGGTGAGGAGGATCAGGGCGTCGGGCTCGTGCTCGGTGAAGGTCGAGACCAGTCCGCGGAGGCCGTCGCGCAGGAGGTTGTCGCCGAGGTACATGACGAATGGCGAGCCGCCGATGAACTCCTCCGCGGTCAGCACCGCGTGGGCGAGGCCGGCTGGCTTGTCCTGGACGATGTAGGTGATCTCGGCGCCGAACCGGGAGCCGTCGCCGGCGGCCTCGCGGATCTCCTCGCCGGTCTCGGGGGCGATGATGATCCCGATCTCCCTGACGCCGGCGTCGACCAGCGCCTCGATCCCGTAGAAGAGCACGGGCTTGTTGGCCACCGGCACCAGCTGCTTCGCCGAGGTGTGGGTGATCGGGCGCAGGCGCGTTCCGGCGCCGCCGGAGAGGATCAGTCCCTTCAGGGGCTCCATCGGGCTGGAACCCTACCTTTTCGATCCCACCTAGGATTGAGGTTCATGGTCGCCGCCACCGATCAGCCGCGGGACGAGCTGACGGCGCTCCGCGAGCAGCGGGAGGCGCTGCACCGCGAGCTCGTCCGCAAGACCTACCGCATCGGCGAGCTCGAACAGGAGATCGCCGAGGTCGCCCGCACCTACGAGCACAGCCTCAGCTGGAGGCTGACCCGGCCCGTGCGGGCGCTGAAGCCGACCCTGAAGAAACTGCTGCGCTAAGCGATGCGACGCGACCTGCGGGTGCTGAAATCGATCCTTCCGGGCTGGGCGATCGCCTTCCTGCGCCGGCTGCGCGACCTCGCCCGGCGCGGCCGCCAGCTGCGGCTCCACACCCCCCGCGCCCGCCGCGAAGCCGCCCTGCAGGAACTGCAGGCGCTGCCGGCGCAGCCGGTCATCTCGCTGGTGATGCCGACCTACAAGACCGACCTCAAGCTGCTGCGCGAGGCGGTCGACTCGGTCCGCAAGCAGGTCTACGGCGAATGGGAGCTGGTCATCGTCGATGACGGCTCCGCGGACCCGGCGCTGGCAGGGGCGCTGCGGGCGCTGCCGATCGGCGACGGGCGGATCAAGGTCGAGCTGCTGGAGGAGAACGCCGGCATCTCGGCGGCGACCAACGCCGGGCTGGCGCTGGTCGAGGGCGAGTTCGTCGGCTTCCTCGACCACGACGACACGCTCACCCCCGACGCGCTGCTGCGGGTCGCGCAGGCGCTCGCCGCCGACCCCGAGCTCGACGCCGTCTACTCGGACTCCGACAAGCTGACGATCGGCGGGGTCCGCGCCGACCCGTTCCTGAAGCCCGACTGGTCGCCGGTCTACGCGCTGGGCGCGATGTACATCGGCCACCTGCTGGTCGTCCGCACCTCCGTCGCCGAGGCCGCCGGCGGGTTCGACTCGGCCTTCGACAAGATCCAGGACTTCGAGTTCATGCTGCGGGTCTCCGAGCGCACCGGCCGGATCCACCACATCCCGCAGACCCTCTACCACTGGCGGGCGATCCCGGGCAGCATCGCCGCCGGCACCGAGCAGAAGTCCGGCGTCGAGGAGCTGCAGGCGCGGGCGGTCTGCGCCCACCTCGAGCGGCTCGGCCTGCCGGCGCGAGGCGGTGCCGCACGCGGCGATCCCGCACCGGGCGGTGCTGGCGCCCGCGCAACGGCTCGGCGCCGCAGCCGCGGGTCAGCGTCGTCGTCGCCGCCGGCGGTGCGCGGTGCCGCAGCTCGAGCGCTCGCGCTCGCTCCCTCGAGCAGACCGAGTACCCGGACTTCGAGACGATCGTCGTCGCGGAGGGCAGCCGCGTCCCGACGGTCACCTGATCGCCGGCATCCGGCCCCTTCGGCGCGGGCGCGCCAACAACCTCGGGCCGCCGCCGCCGCCGGCGAGTACCTGCTGTTCCTCGCTCCCGACCCGAGATCGTCGACCCCGGCTGGCTCTCCCAGCTCGTCCTCCACGCCTCGCCTGCCGGACGTCGCCGCGGTCGGGCCGCAGCTGGCCCGCCCCGACGGCAAGGTCGAGCAGGCCGGGCATCGCGATCGGCCTCCGCGACCCCGCCGCGCCGATGCTGGCCGGCTTCGCCGCCGAGGGCGACGGCTACTACGGGGCGCTGCCCTGCTCACGCGAGGTCTCCGGCTCGAGCGCGGAGTGCATGTCTCATCGCGCGGGGCGACTTCGAGCGCGAGGGCGGGTTCGTGGAGTTGTACGCCAACGAGTTCGAGGACCTCGACCTCTGCCAGCGGCTCGCCCGCAGCGGCCGCCGTTGCGTCTACGCAGCGGCGGCGACGGTCCTCACCCACCGCGCGAGGCCGCCCGCCGGGCCGGCAGCGACATCGTCGACCGCGCCCTGTTCGTCGACAGCTGGTATGACGAGCTGATCGCCGGCGACCCCTACTTCAACCGCGGCTTCGCCCGCCAGCGGGCCGACTACGTCCCCTCCGGCTGGCTGGAGCGCGGTCCACCGGGCGCTCGCGGCGGTGAGGTCGGCGATGAGGGTCCTCTTCGTCTACTTACGGGCCGCTCGACGTCAACAGCGCGATCCAGGCCTACCACTTCGGCGAGGAGCTGACCGAGCAGGGCTGGGAGGTGACGCTGGCCGGCGTCGGCGACCCGCAGCGGATCGAGGCGGTCGGCGAGCCCACTTCGAGTGCGTCTCCCACGAGACCCTCGAGCAGCGGGCGAAGATGCGGCGCGATCCCGCGCGAGGGGACGATCGTCTGCGGCTGGACGCCGCGCGAGCCGGTCCGCCGCCAGGTCGATGAGTCTGGTCTCGCAGCTGCGCGTCCCCTACGTGATCCACCTCGAGGACAACGAGCACTACCTGGTCGAGACGATCACCGGGATGAAGCTGGAGGAGCTGCAGCGGCTGCCGCCGAAGCCGCAGGACCGCCTCGCGCCGCTCGACCTGATCCACCCCACCCACCACGTCGAGTTCCTCCGCGGTGCCGCCGGGATCACCGTGATCACCGAGGCGCTGAACGACTTCAACGCCGGCCACCGGCCCCACCAGGTGGCGCGGCCGGGGATCGACGCTCGAGCGCTTCAGCCCCGAGCGGCTCGACGCGGCACGACGCGCGAGCAGCTGGGGCTGCGGCCCGAGGAGCTTCGTCCTCGTCTACCACGGCACCATCCACTACGCCAACCAGCACGAGATGATGAGCCTCTACGTCGCCGTGCAGCTGCTGCGGCGACGGGGGCACCCGGTGCGGCTGGTGCGGCTCGGCCACAGCGAGTTCGGCGGCGCCGACCCGCGCGCCTTCCGCGCCGTCAGCGACGGGGTCCTGGAGCTGGGCCGGATCCACTGGCGCGAGGTGCCGGACTACCTGGCGCTGGCCGACGCCTTCGTCCAGCCGGGCCCCTGCGACGACTTCAACCGCTACCGGCTGCCCTCGAAGCTGCCGGAGTTCCTGGCGATGGGACGCCCGGTATCGTGCCCCACTGCAACATCGGCCATGACCTCGACGCACGGAGAGAACGCACTCTTGCTCGAGCAGGGAAACGCAGTCGAGATCATGGCGCGGGTCGAAGACCTGATCGCCGACCGGGAGCTCGCCGAGCGGCTCGGCCGCGGCGCGCGTAGGTTCGCGCTCGAGGAGCTGAGCTGGAGCGCCAACGCGGCGGCGCTGGGCGACTTCTACCGCGGGTTGACGAGCAAAGCGCCCGCGGGGCAGCCGGCGTGAGCCGCCTCAAGGAGCAGGCGGCGCGGGCGCGGGCGGTGGCCGCGGGATCGCCGACGCTGCGCAAGGCCAGGCGCAAGGTCCTGGGCCGGGTACCGGCGCCGGGAACGGGGTCCAACGCCTCGTCCTGGACGATCAAAGACACGCCGCTGCAGACGGTCGTCGACCGCTACCAGGGGACCTTCCCGCTGCCGGCGGCCGGTTACGGGACGGTGCAGGACTTCGCCGACAGCGTCGACAACATGCCGGCGCTGGCCGGGGCCAACTTCGACATGAAGGACCTGCAGCGCTGCTGGATGCTGAAGGCGATCATCGGCAACGTCCCGCTCGGCGGCAAGCTGCTGGAGATCGGGGCGGGCGAACCGCTGGTCGCCGGAGTGCTCTCGCGGATCGGCTACGACGTCACCGTCGTCGACGCCTACGACGGCAGCGGCAACGGGCCGAAGGAATTCGAGACCTTCCGCACCGCCTACCCGGACCTCAACTTCGTCCGCGAACACTTCCCGCCGCAGACGCCGCTCGGCGACGACTACGCCGCGATCTACTCGATCTCCGTCCTCGAGCACGTCCCGCTCGACGTGATCGACTCGGTGGTGGAGCGCTCGCGCGAGATGCTGGCCAAGCAGCAAGGCGTCTCGATCCACGCCGTCGACCACGTCCTCGCCGGCTGGGGAGCGGACGAGCACCTCGAGAAACTCGCCGCGTCGCCACCGGCATGGGCGTCGCCGACGCCCAGCTCGACGCGACGATCGCCGAGATCAAGGACGACCCCGAGACCTACTTCGTCTCCGCCGAGTCCCACAACCGCTGGCGCGGCGCCCTCCCCTACGAGCAGTACAAGATGCGACGGATCGTCTCCGTCAATTTGTTCTCCGGCGCCTAGGGCTCCGCTTCATCCTCGAGACCGCAAAAAGGGTCCTTGGGGATGCTTTTTTGCGGTCTCGGCGGTTCGGCGTTTCTACAAGCCTTCGGCGAAATTTTCTACATTCTTTGCTCTAAGTCACTTGTACACATCAAGTACGGGGTGCCTACAGCCGCTCGGCGATCTTCGGGGCTTCGCGCTTGAAGACCCAGACGCCGAGGATGCAGGTGGCGACGTAGATCGCGGTGGCGGGGAGCATGTTGAGCCAGCCGCCGGCGACGGCGACGGCGCCGGGGGCTTCCGGGTCGATGATCCAGTGGCGGGCCTGCTCGAAGATCAGGGTCAGCGGGTTGGCGAGGAGGACGTCCTTGAGGAAGCTCGGTTCGAGGAAGTCGATCGGGTAGATGATCGGCGTCGCGTACAGCAGGACGGTCGCCGCCACGGTCCAGATGATCGCGACGTCGCGGAAGCGGACGTTCAGCGCCGAGAGCAGGAGCGAGACGGCGCAGGTGAGGACGAAGACGAGGAGCAGGATCACCGGCAGCAGCAGCCAGGTCCAGGTCGGGTCGACGCCGTAGGCGAGGATGAAGACGAAGACCGCGATCAGGTTCAGTCCCAGGGTGAAGAGGGCGACCATCACCGAGGAGAGCGGGATCACCAGGCGCGGGAACTGGGTCTTGCGGACGATCCCCTCCTGCGCCAGCACCGAGCTGACCGCCGCCCCGCTCCCTTCCTGGAAGAGGCCGAAGACGACGAGGTTGAAGAGCAGCAGGACCGGATAGTTCGGCACGTCGAAGCGGAAGATCCGGGTGAAGACGACGAGGAGGACGGCGAACAGCATCAGCGGCCGGACCAGCGACCAGAGGTAGCCGAAGGCGGTGCCGTGGAAGCTTTTCTTGAATTCGGTCGCCGAGATCAGCCAGAGCAGGTCGAAGAAGCGGCGGCGGCCGCCGCCGGTCGCCGAGGGGCCGCGGACCTCGCGCAGCTCCAGGGCCGCCGGCGCCTGCGTCTCGGCGCTCACTTCTCCCCCCCGTCCCGCAGCTCGAACTTGACCTCGTGCTCGAAGAAGGCGACGCCCGGCTCGTCCTTGCCGAAGACGACGAAGTCGAGGACGTGGGGCGAGTAGAGGACGATGTCGGAGATGTTGCGGTGGCGGTGGACCCAGCAGCGGACCACGTAGCGGCCGGGCGCCAGCCGGTTTTCGATCCTGGTCCGGATCTGCAGCGTCTGGCCGGCGGCAACCCGCTCCGGCAGGTCCTTCAGCGGCACGCCGAAACCGGTCACCTCGACCCCGTCGGGGTTGGCGAAGGTGAAGCCGAAGGTCGGCCCCTCGACGTCGCGCTTGGCCTCCAGCGAGGCGCAGAAGTGGAGGTCTTTGCCCTTCTCGAGGTTGGTGACCCGCTCCCCGGAGTCGTCCTCCAGCCAGGCGTCCTCGACGACGACGTCGGCGACCTCGCCGAGCGAGTCGTCACCGCTCGAGGGGGCAGATTCGAAGTTCAGGCGCAGGTACTTGCGCGCCACCTCCCCCGGGTCGCCGATGGCCTTCACCTCGCCGTCGTGCAGCAGCATCGCCCGGTGGCAGTAGTGCTCGACCGCGCCCATGTCGTGGGTGACGAGGATCACCGTGCGCTCGGAGTCGCGCATCTCGTGGAAGACGTCGGCGCACTTCTGCTGGAAGGCGGCGTCGCCGACGGCGAGCACCTCGTCGATCAGGAGGATCTCGGCGTCGGACTGGATCATCACCGAGAAGGCGAGCCGGACCAGCATCCCCGAGGAGTAGTTCTTCAGTTTCATGTCGACGAACTCCTCGAGCTCGGCGAACTCGAGCACCGCGCCGAGGCGGCTGCGCGCCTCGCGCCGCTCGAGGCCCATCATCACCCCGTTCAGCTCGACGTTCTCGCGCGCGGTCAGCTCCGGGTTGAAGCCGACCCCGAGCTCGATGAAGGGCGCCAGCCGCCCCGCCATCCGCACCGTGCCGGCGTCGGCCGCGTAGATGCTCGCCAGCACTTTCAGCAGCGTGCTCTTGCCGGAGCCGTTGCGGCCGACGATCCCGAAGAACTCGCCGCGGTGGACGTCGAAGGAGACGTCCCTGAGCGCCCGCAGCTCTTTGTACTCGGACTGCGAGAAGGTGGTGACCAGCTCTTTGAGGGAGTTGATCTTGTTGACCGAGAGGCGGAAGGACTTGGAGACGCCACGCGTCTCGATCACTACCGGCTCGGCCTCGAAATCGCGCCCGCGGGTGGCCGCGGGGCCGTCATGGGAGGTCTCGACCGCCATCTGCCGACTAGATAATCGAGCATCGACCGGCTGGGCGCACGGCGCGGGGTCTCAGCGGCGCAGAAGACGGGCCCGCAGGCGGCGCAGCAGGCCCAGGTAGCCGCCCCGCAGCCGCTCGATCTCGCCCCGCAGCTGCGGGATCTCGCGGCGCAGGTGCTCGAGCTCCGGCCGCAGCTCGGCGAGCTCGGCCGCGGCGCTGTCGCGCTCGGCGACCAGCTTCGCCACCGTCCGCGCCGCCGGCGTCGCCGTCGCCGGCCTGCGCCCGGCTTCTGCCTCGATCAGCTCGCGGCCGAGCCGCTCGTTGACGCGGCGCAGCTCCTCGACCCGGCGCTCGAGCTCGGCGGCGCGCCCCTCCCCGCCGCTCACGAGCCCGCCCGTTCGAGCGCGCGCAGCCGGCGCCGGGAGAGCGCTTCGTCCCAGGCGGACGCGTGCCGGTCGCCGACAGCGAGGTTTGAGACCGACCCGGGCCGCATCCGGTAGTTGGCCTCCAGAGCGGGCATCACCGCGCCGAAGCGGCCGTCCTCGCGGAGGTGGCGGTAAAGCTCCCAATCGGCCATCAGCACCCCGTCCTCCTCGTAGGAGTAGCCCTCGCGCGTGAACAGGCGGCGGGGCATCAGGGCGATCGCGTCGCCGTCGGAGTTGATCGCGTCGTCGCTGCGGACGGCATTGCCGAGCGGAGCGTATCCGGCCGCACCGGCCCTCGCGCGGGTCTCCTCCGCGTCGCCGAAGAAGCGCAGCCAGGAGGTGACGTAGGCGAGCGCCGGATCGGCCTCGATCATCGCCACGGCGCGGGCGACGAAGCCGGGCTCGAGCGTGTTGTCTGCGTCGAGAAAGGCGAGGTAATCGCCGTCGGAATCGAGGATCGCGAGGTTGCGGGCAGCGCCCTCGCCCCCGTTCGGCCGGTGGAGAACGCGAACCCGGTCGAGCTCGGCCAGCTCGAAGAGGACCCGGTCCTCGGCCTCGAAGGAGCCGTCGTTGACGACGACCACCTCGAGGTTGCGGTGCGTCTGGGCGAGCAGCGAGTCGACGGCCTCGCGCACCGTCTCCCTCTCCCCGAAGTAAGTCACCACCCCGGTGACCGACGGCTCCTCCGAATCGCCGAAACCGCGGAAAGGTGTCGTGGGGACGTTTTTTTGCGGTTTCGGCAGATGGGGGCCGGCTGGGAGATCGCGGTAGGCGCTGAGGATCTCGTCCTCGTTCGTGAGCTCGAGGAAGCGGGCTCGGGGGGCGGCGGAGGCTTGCACGCGCTCGACCTCCTCGCGGTCGGCGAGGAGGCGCTCCAGGGCGCGGCGGATCGGCTCGCGGCCGGTCCCCTCGGTGAGCCAGCCGCTGACCCCGTCGGCGACGATCTCGCGCAGGCCGCCGACGGGGGAGGCCAGCACCGGCAGGCCCGCCCGCATCGCCTCCAGCGCGACGTCGGACCAGCACTCCGAGAGCGAGGGGACGACCAGCAGGTCGCTCTCGCGGTAGCGCTGCTGCAGCTCCTCGTAGGGGACCGGGTCGAGGATCTGGACCCGGTCGTCGCCGCCGGCCAACAGCTCCAGGGTCGCCCGCACCGACTGCGCCATCGGTGCCGTCTGCGTGTCGCCGCCGATCAAGGTCAGCCGCCAGCCGGGGTCGCTCGCCTCCAGACAGGCTTCGAGCAGCGGCAGCACCCCCTTCACCCGCTCCAGGCGGCCGGCGTAGAGGATCCGCAGCGGCTCGCCCGGCGTGGGCTGGCGGGGCTCCGGCTCGGGACCGGCGTCGAAGGGAACCCGGATCCGGGTCGCCGGCTCGAGGTCGGCCCCGACCATGCGGGCGCGGTAGAGCGCCAGGGCGTCCTCGCTCGGGTGGATGACGCGGTCGGCGAGCCGCAGCGACTCGCGCTCGAGGTCGAAGACCATCCGCCGCGGCGGCCGCGGCCAGCCGCCGTCGTGGAGCTCGATCAGCTCGGCCGAGCCGCGCAGCCGCAGCGCGATCGTCGTCCCGCGCAGCGAGGGGTGGCCGGCGGCGCGCGCCTGCAGCGGCACCAGCGCCTGGCCGCGGTAGTCGGCGAGCTCGGCGTAGTCCGGCGGCCGCTCGCCGTAGGCCGCCTCGATCGCCGCCAGCAGCGCCGCCGAGCGGGCGTGGTCCTCGCAGGAGAACGCGATCGGGGGCGGTTCCGGGACGCCGCCGTCGGCATACGGGTCGATCACCGTCACCTCGTGCTCGCGTTCGAGCAGGCGCCCGAGGCGCTCGACGGCGAGGTCGGCGCCGGTGCCGGCGCGGTGCGCCGAGGAGACGAGAAGGACACGCATCGGAGAGCGAAGATAACTTTCCCGGGTGGCGAAAGGCTCAGACGGCCTTCGTCCCGCCCGCGCGGGGGTCGTGCCAGGGGCCGGGACGGGGCCCTCCACCCCGGTTCTCCTGCTCCTCGTCTGGCTCTTCGGGGCCGCCGGATGCCTGCTGCTCTACCTCGGCTCGAAGCTGACCTTCCTGCTCGACGACTGGGAGTTCCTGCTCTACCGGCGGGACTTCAGCGCCGACGCGATCCTCGACCCCCACGGCGAGCACATCGTCGCCCTGCCGGTGCTGATCTACAAGGCGCTGCTGGCAACGGCGGGGATGGGCTCGGCGCTTCCCTACCGGGTCGTCTCCACCGCCCTCTTCCTGGCCAGCGCGGCGCTGCTCTTCGTCTTCCTGCGACGCCGGGCCGGCGACTGGCCGGCGCTGGCGGCGACCGCGATCGTCCTCTTCCTCGGCGCCGCCTGGGAAGACCTGCTCTGGCCCTTCCAGATGACCTACTTCGGCTCGATGGCGGCCGGGCTCGGCGCGCTGCTGGCGCTGGAACGCGAGGACCGCCGCGGCGAGGCGGTCGCCTGCGCGCTGCTGGTCCTCTCCGTCCTCTTCGGCAGCCTCGGCCTCTCCTTCGCGATCGGCGCCGCCGTCTTCGTCCTGCTGGCGCCGGAGCGCCGCCGCCGCCTCTACGTCTTCCTCGTCCCCCTCGCCGTCTACGCCCTCTGGTGGCTCGGCTGGGGACACAGCGCCGAATCGACGCTCAGCCTCGACAACGTCGCCCGCACGCCGCTCTACGTGATCGACAGCCTCGCCAACGCGGTCGGCTCGGCCACCGGCCTGACCCACCCCGGGATCGAAGTCCACGACCGCCTGCTCTGGGCGCGGCCGGTGACCGTCGTCCTCGTCTTCCTCGCCGCCTGGCGCCTCTACAAGCGCGACCGGGTCCCGCGCTGGTTCTGGGTCGTGCTGGCGACCGCCGGCTCGTTCTGGGTCCTCGCCGGGTTCAACCAGATGCCGGGCCGCAACCCCGACGCCAGCCGCTACCAGTACCTCGACGTCGTGTTCGGGTTCATGCTGGCGGCCGAGCTGCTGCGGCCCGAGCTGGAACGGGGCTGCGAATCGGCAGCAAGGCGCTGGCCGCGATCGGCGTCGTCGCCGCCCTCTCTCTGGCCGCCAACCTGGACGAGCTGCACGATGCCTACGAGGGGACCTACCACCCGATCAGCCAGCTCGAGAAAGCCGGGCTGGGAGCGCTCGACATCGCCGAAGCGACCGTGGAGCCGGGCTTCGTGCTGAGCGAAGACGTGGTCGACACGGGCTTCATCAACGTCGACGCGGGCTCCTACTTCTCGGCCCGCGACGAGTACGGCTCGCCCGCCTACGACGAGGCGGAAATCGCCGCCAGCCCCGAGTTCGTCCGCTACGCCGCCGACAAGGTCTTCTTCGGCGCGCTGCGGATCGGCCTCGAACCGCTGCCCGGCTCCGCCGTGCCGGCGGCGGTCTGCGCGACCGTGCCGAGCGACGGCGGCGCCTCGCAGCCGCTCAGCCTGCCGCCGGGCGGGATCGTGATCGTGGCCGGCGGCCAGCCGATCGAGCGTTTCGAGCTGAGCCGCTTCGCGACCGGCTCGGCCCCGGTCCTGATCGAAGGGCTCGGGCCCGGTGAAGCCGGCCGGCTGGCGATCCCCCGCGACACGGCCGCCACCCCCTGGAAGCTGCGGCTGATCGCCGCCGGGCCGGCAAAGGCCTGCAAGCTGGGAGGCGAGGAGTGAAGCTCTCGGTCGTCATCCCCGCCCACAACGAGGAGGGATCGGTCGCGCCGACGGTCGAAGGGATCGCCGAGCGGCTCGAGCGCGAGGCGATCGAGTACGACGTGCTGGTCATCGACGACGCCAGCCGCGACCGCACCAAGGAGATCGTCGAGGCGATCGGCGGCGGGCACCCGCGGGTCCGCTGCCTCACCTCCTACCACCCCCCCGGCTTCGGCTTCGCCGTGCGCTGCGGCCTCGAGCAGTTCGGCGGCGACGCGGTCGCGATCATGATGGCCGACGGCTCCGACAGCCCCGAGCGACCTGGTCGCCTACTACCGGGTCCTCGAGCAAGGCCACGAGTGCGCCTTCGGCTCCCGCTTCGTCCGCGGCGCCCGGGTGCATCGACTACCCGCGCACGAAGCTGATCATGAACCGGATCGTCAACTTCGGCATCCGCGCTCCTCTTCCGCCACGGCTACAACGACACCACCAACGCCTTCAAGGCCTACCGGCGCGAGGTGATCGACGCGATCCAGCCGCTGCCTCTCCCACCACTTCAACCTCACCGTCGAGCTGCCGCTGAAGGCCGTCGTGCGGGGCTACGACTTCGAGGTCGTGCCGATCTCCTGGACCAACCGCAAAGCCGGCGTCTCGAAGCTGGCGCTGAGCGAGATGGGCAGCCGCTACCTGTTCATCGTCCTCTACGTCTTCCTCGAGCGGCATCTCAGCCGCGGCGACTACCGGCGCGGGAAGGGCAGCCGATGACCTCGCGCCGCCTCAGCGCGACGCCGGTGCTGCTGGCGGCGATGGCGCTCGCCGCCGCCTACGTCGTCACCCTCGGCTCGAAGCTGAGCTTCCTGCTCGACGACTGGGGCTACATCGTCCTGCGCCGCGGCTCGGACTTCGAAGACTGGTCCGGCCCGACAACGAGCACTTCGTCGCCGGCCCGGTCGACGATCTGGAAGCTCCTGATCGCGGTCTTCGGGATCGACTCGATGCTGCCTTTCAGCTCGTCTCGACGGCGCTCTTCCTGGTCGGCATCTGGTTCCTCTACCTCTGGACCCGGCGCCGGGTCGGCGAGTGGGTGGCGCTGATCGGGATGGTCGCCCTGCTCTTCTGCGGCGCCGCCTTCGACGACCTCCTCTGGTTCGCCTCGATCACCTTCCTCGGCTCGATGGCCGGCGGCCTGGGGATGCTGGTCGCGCTCGACCGCCAGGACCGCCGCGGCGACCTGCTCGCCTGCCTCGGGCTGACCGTCTCGCTCCTCTTCTCCAGCCTCTGGGTCGCCTTCGCGGCCGGCGCCGCGGTGGACGTCCTCGTGCGCCGCCGCGAGCGCCCCTGGCTCTCCCGCCTCTTCGTCGTCGCCGTGCCGGCGCTGATCTACGTCGCCTGGTGGATCGGCTGGGGGCACGAGGCCGAAAGCGCGCTCTCGCTCCACAACGTCGTCAAGAGCCCGATCTGGGTCTTCGACTCGATCGCGGCGGCGGTCGCCGCGCTGCTCGGCCTGGCGGTCCCGGCGGAAGGGATGACGACCCCGAACGGGCTCGACTGGGGCCGGCCGCTGACCGGCGCCCTGCTGCGCCTGGCGCTCTGGCGCCTGTGGAAGATGCGCGCGCATCCCGCGCTCGCTGTGGGTCGTGCTGGCGGTCGCCTTCGTCTACTGGACCCTCGGCGGCTTCGACGTCAAGTCCGGCCGCGTCGCCTCGGCGAGCCGCTACCAGTACACCGGCGGCGCCTTCGTCCTGATGATCGCCGCCGGCCTGCTCAGCGGGGTCCGGTTCCAGCGCCGGCTGGCGATCCCCGCCCTGGTGGTGCTCGCCGCCGCCGTCCTGCCCAACGTCGTCTTCTTCCACGAAGCCTATGAGAGCTACCGCCGCACCAGCCAGATCGAGCGCGCCGACCTCGCCGCGCTGGAAATCACCCGGCCGCGGGTCGACCCCGCCTTCCGGATCGAAGAAGAGGACGCCGACACCGGCTACGTCCCGGTGGAAGCGGGCGCCTATTTCGACGTGCGCGACGCCGACGGCTCACCCGCCTACGAAGAAGCAGAACTGGCCGAGGCGCCCGAACACGCCCGGGTGCCGGGCGACAAGGTGATGGCGGCCGCGCTCGGCCTCGAGCTGGGAGCGGGCGACGCCGCTACGGCCGAGGGCTGCCGCGGCGAGACGATCGAGGCGGGCGAAACCAGCCTCCCCGTCCCGCGCGGCGGCATCGCCCTCCGCCCGGCCGCGCCGGTCGGCCTGGCCCTCGAGCGCTTCTCCGCCGAATACCCGGTCGACCTCGGCGAAGTGCCCGCCGGCGGCTGGACCGTGCTGCGCATCCCCACCGACCTCTCGCCGCGGCCCTGGCGACTGCAGGTGAGCGGGGAAGGGAAGCTGACGCTGTGCCGCCTGGCCGGGAAGATGACCGCCCGGCGCGCCACCGAGATCGCCCTCGGCGTGGCGATGGCCGTCGCGATCGGCCTGATCGTCGCCGCCACCGACGGCCAGGGCTTCGCGATCGACGAACTGTATTACTACGGTCGCGTGGCGCTGAAGGAGGGCGCCCTCGTCCACTACGCCTCGCCCTTCAGCCCCGAGTACCTGCTGGCGCCGTTCAACGGCCACCTCGCGCTCGGCGGCCGCTTCGTCTACGAGACGGTCTTCGCCGCCGCCGGCGCCCACTACACCGTCTTCGTCGTCGTCAACGCACTCGGGATCTGCGCCAGCGCCGCGCTCCTCTTCGTCTTCGCCCGGCGGCGGATCGGCGACGTCGCGGCGCTGGCGCCGGCGCTGCTGATCCTCTTCTTCGGGATCGCCCGCGAGCAGTTCCTCTGGCCGCTCGACTTCAACACCTCGGTGGCGCTGGCCGCGGGCCTGGCGGCGATCCTCTGCCTGCAGCGCGAGGACCGCCGCGCCGACCTCGCCGCCTGCCTGCTGCTGGCGGTCTCGGCGGCGATGATCGAGGTCGGCCTCGCCTTCCTCGTCGGCGCCGCGCTGCTGATCGCGCTCGACGGCGACCGTCTGCGCCGCGCCTGGATCGTGGTCGCGCCGCTCGTCCTCTACGCCGCCTGGTGGGTCTGGTCGGCGCGCTTTGACCAGGGCGAAACCGAGATCTCCAACATCGTCGACGCGCCGAAGACCGCCTTCGACTCGATCGCGGTCTCGCTCGGCTCGCTGACCGGCACCAACACCCCCATCCCGGCGTCGTTCGGAACCGACCTGACCACGCTCGGGAAGGTGCTGGCGGTCGTCGCCCTGGTCGTGCTCGTGGCGCGAATCGCGCGCGGGGGGATGCCGCGGACGGTCTGGGTCTGGCTCGTCGTCGCCGCCACCTACTGGACGCTGCTGGCGATCGCCGCGCGCTCGCCGCAGAGCACCCGCTACCTGCTGGTCAGCGCCGTGCTCGTGCTTCTCGTCGCCGCCGACTGCTTCCGCCGCCCGCTCTCCAACCGCGTGGGGGCGGCGCTGGTGGTCGTGGCGCTGCTGCCGCTGCCGGCCAACGTCGACGCGCTCTTCACCGGCAAGGACGAGAACGTCCTGCGCACCGACATCCCCAAGACCCGGGCCGAGTTCGCGATGGTCGAGCTGGCGGGCGACCGGGTCGACCCGGCCTACGTCGTCTCGGCAGACCCCCGGGTCGCCGACCTCGGCGGCGGTCTCTACCTGGGGATCCCGGCCGGCGCCGTGCTCGACGCCGCCGACCAGAATGGCTCGATCGCCTACAGCCTCGACGAGCTGGAGGAGCAGCCGGAGGAAATCCGCGAGATCGCCGACGCGGCCCTGGTCGGAGCGATCCCGGTGGAGCTGGAACCTTCCCACCCACCCGGAGCGGGCCTGACCTGCCGCACCACGGAGCCCCGGGGGAAGCGCCCAGCGGTCGTCCCGCTCCCGACCGGTTTCAACCTGATGCGGGTCCCCGGGCCGGGGACCCCGTTGATCGGCGTGCGCCGCTTCGCGACCTCGGGGCCCGGGGTCCCGGTCGCCCGATTGCGACCCGGCGGCTGGGCTGCCCTCAAGTTCCCCCAGGACGGCGAGAAGGACTGGCAGCTGGTCACGAAGGCAACCGTCACCACCTGCTCGTACTCTTCGAGCGCTTCCTGAGCAACCAAGGAGAAGATCAGACTGAATTACGAGCGCCTCTACGCATACCGGTTCCGCGACGTCGACCAGGGCGCCCGCACGGGCGTCTGGGAGGAGATCGCCCCCCACGTGCACGGGCTGATGGGCTCCCCCAGCCGGGTACTCGACCCCGCCGCCGGCCGCGGCGAGTTCATCGAGGCGATTCCCGCCGCCGAGCGGGTCGCCGTCGACGAGGTCGCCTACCCGGAGGCCGACCACAGCTCCGGCGTGCGCCGGATCACCTCGAAGATCGAGGACGCCGAGCTGCCGGAGGGGCACTTCGACGGCGTCTTCGTCTCCAACTTCCTCGAGCACCTGCCAAGCCAGGAGGCAATCTCCCAGTTCCTGGAAAAGATGAACGCGGCGATGGCCCCCGGCGGGCGGATCGCGGTCATGGGGCCGAACTACCGGTACTGCTCGAAGGAGTACTGGGACATGGCCGACCACATCATCGCCCTCACCCACCTGGCGATCGAGGAGCACCTCTACACCGCCGGCTTCGAGCCCGAGCGGACGATCCCCCGCTACCTGCCCTACTCCTTCAACGGCATCCTGCCCCCCTCACGCAGGCTGACCGGGGCCTACCTGCGCATGCCGCTCGCCTGGCGCCTGCTCGGCAAGCAGTTCCTGGTGATCGGCCGCAAGTAGCGGCTCAGCCCAGGGGACAGACGTAGACCGGTCCGTTGACCACGGCGTGCCAGGGGTCCGGGGCCGCGTCGGTCGGGATCTTCAGGACCGCCCAGCCGCCGGGCGGGACCGTTCCGACCGGGACGCCGGGGGTGCCGGGCACGAAGCGGCTGGCGCCCACTTCGACCCCGTGGCCGGCACGCGAGCCGAGCAGCACGCCGCCCGGCTCGAGGTCGAAGAAGGCGACGTCCGAGCGCTTGGCGTCGGTCACGACCGGGCATGAGGCCGGGTCGGCGGGTGGGCGAGCCTGGTGTAGCGCGAGACCGTAGGCGCCGGCGAGGGTCGCGTCGGCGATGTGCCGCAGCTCGACGGGCTCGTCGCGCAGCTGGCTCAGCGGCATTCCCAGCTTGCCGTTGCGCGCCGCACCCTTGAAGTAGTTGTCCGCGTCGAGGGCCACTCCGAGATAGCCGCCGGCGTCTTCGACCCTCGGGTCGATCGTCGGGAAGTAGCCGGGCTCGACCTGGCCATGGGCGAGGTCGAGCATCGCGAACTCGGCTCCGAGGATCTTCGCGTCCCTCAATTCGGGGCCGCGGCCGTCGTTCAGCTTGGCGACGTTGGGCGGGATCGCAAAGGCGACGACGCAGAAGAAGCCGGCGATCGCAAGCGGCGGAAAGCGGACGGGGCGAATGGCCTCGACGGCGACCAAGAGAACCAGGACGGCGCCGACGAAGATGTAGCGGGTCGAGTCGGGCGGTCGCCCCCCCATCGCCATCGTCAGCCAGTAGGTGAGGGCGGTCGCGAGAAACGCCCAGAGCGAAGGCGGGACGTTACCGCGGCTGATCCGGTAGACCAGCCCGGCGACGGCGAAGCCCGCCGCGACCATGGCCGAGGGAACGATGCCGACGACTTCGGGCGGTGAGGCCGTATGGGTCGGGTTGAGGCCGAGCAGCGAGCCGACCACGGCGCCGAGGGCGTTGGCGATCCCGCTCGGGATCAAGCGGACGTTGCTGAGCTCGACGTCCGACTGGCCGAACTTGTGCATCCACAGCCACCAGACGAAGTAGAGGAAAAGCGGCACCAGGAAGATCCAGAGTCGCTTCGTCCGGTCCTCGCGCACCAGGATCCAGACCGCGGCCCCGACCGTGAAGGCGAGCCCGACCTCGAGCATCGCCACGGCGAGGATCAGCAGCACGCAGGCGGCCACGTCACCGGCGCGGTCGTCGCGCTCCAGAGCCAGCATCGCCCCCAGGCCGAGGGCAGCGGAGTAGACGGTGTGCAGGTCGAATCCCCACATCAGCGTCTCGTTCGCGTAGCCGAGGGTGATCAGCGAGATGCTCAACGCGAGCGCGATCAGCGGCGCGGTCCGGCGCGAGGCGAGGACGAAGAAGAGGCCGGCGCAGAGGAAGACGCCGGCAACCTCGACTATCCGGAAGACGAGGTAGTCGGTTCCTGCGACGCCGAAGATCAGCTCGTAGGCGAGCCGGCCGAGGACGACCAGGTGGCCGTTGTGGGGGGCGAAGAGGTATTCGAGCCCGTCGATGGGCGCGGTGACGCCGTTCTTCGTTACCAGATGGGAGTAGTAGAAGAGCTCGTCGCCGTGCAGGGTGTTCCCCTGCCCGGCGAGCAGCAGCCAGACCGCCGCGGCCGCCATCGCCACGAAGAGCCCGACCGTGGCCACGACCGGCTTCTGTAGCTTCGCCCCCACCGAGCGCCCCAGCCTATCCATGGTCAGCGGCGCCCGAAGCGCAGGAGCGGCACCCGCCAGATCGCCTCGACGACGATCGAGCGGTCCATCTTCGAGCTGCCGGCGACCCGGTCGCGGAAGACGATCGGCACCTCGGCCACCTTGAAGCCCCGCCTGCATCGTGCGGTAGGTCATCTCGACCTGGAAGGCGTAGCCGCGGGACGTCGATCGAGTCGAGGTCGATCGCCTCCAGCACCTCGCGGCGGAAGCACTTGAAGCCGCCGGTCAGGTCGCTGCACCGCGACGCCGAGGACCAGGCGGGCGTAGGCGCTGCCGCCGCGGCTGATCCCGCGCCGCAGCGCACCCCAGTCGCCGACGCCGCCGCCGTGCGACGTAGCGCGAGCCGATCACCAGGTCGGCCCGCTCGGAGGCCTCCAGCAGGCGCGGCAGGTAGGCCGGGTCGTGGGAGAAGTCGGAGTCCATCTCCAGGATCAGGCCGGCGCCCTCCGCGAGGGCCCGGCGGAAGCCGGCGATGTAGGCGGGGCCGAGGCCTTCCTTGTGGGGCCGGTGCAGGACCGTCGACGTCCGCTCCTCGCTCGGCGGCGAGGCGGTCGGCGATCTCGCCCGGTCCCGTCGGGGGAGTTGTCGTCGACGACCAGGATCCGCGCCGAGGCCGGCAGCTTCGGCCCGCACCGCCTCGACGAAGGCGCTCGATGTTCTCGGCCTCGTTGTAGGTCGGCAGGACCAGCCAGGCCGGGCCCTGGTCGGGCGGGAGCATCCGGCGGATGCTATTCGCCAGGCGCTAGGGCCGCGCGCCGCCCGCCGGTGATGTTCGACGAAGGCGTGCCAGGCGGGCTTCGGCTTGAAGCGGTCGCCTTCGCGGAAGAAGCCGACCGAGTCGCAGAAGTTGCAGAGCAGTAGCTCGAGTCCTTCCAGGAGAACCAGTAGGCCGCTTGAGGTTGAGGCGGCGCCGGTTGTCGATCAGGTAGCGGTAGGCGCCGCGCAGTTCGCGCGACCTGGCCGCGGATGCCCTGCTCGAAGGCGACGACGCTCGGGGTTGTTCTGGGACCCCCAGCCCATCTCGGTGACGTAGAGGCCGGCGCGCGGTCGTGGTTGTCGAGCGATCACTTCGCGCACGCTCCTCGACCATCGCTTCGAGGTCTTCGTAGTGGAACGCGTAGGGGTGCAGGGCGACCGCGTCGAACCTGCTCCTTGACCCCCGGCACGCGGTAGAGCGCGGTCGAGGAAGTCGGCCGCCGACATCCCTCGTGGCCGCCCTCGCGTTCGGTTCGCCGAAGAGGCCGGAGAGGACGATCTTGGCGCTCGGGTCGACCGACTTGATCGCCTGGCTGGTGAGCTTCAGCAGCTGCGCGTAGCGGCCGGCGAGACCGGGAAGGCGAAGTAGAAGAAGTTGGCCTCGTTCCAGATCTGCCACGTCCGCACCGGCTTGGGGACGGTGATCGCCGGTCCGTAGTTGATCCCTTCGGTGCGATGCTCGCGCCAGAATTCCCCGCCGGGGCCGTAGCGCTCGACCGCGGCCCTGACGAACGCCGTCCAGGCGCGCGCTGGCGGGCGCTGTCGACCGGCAGCGTCGTCGGCTTGCCGAGCCAGCGCGGGGTGCCGGCGAGGAAGGGCAGGACTTCGAGCCCGCCGCGGGTCGCAACTTCGATCGTCGGGTCGATCGAGGACCAGTCGTAGCCCCCCTTGCGAGTCGGCTGCACCGCCGACCAGGCGATCGGCATCCGCAGCGATTCGATCCCGCCGGCGCGCATGAAGCGGACGTCGGTGTCGGTCAGCAGGGTCTGCGGGGCGACGCCGAAGAACCCGCGCGGCAGCCGCGGCTTCGGCGCGGCGCTGCCGCCGCTGGCGACGGCGAGGAGCCCCAGGGCGGCCACCAGCGCGGCGGCGACGAGGAGGCGGAGCTTCACGCCTTGACCATCCAGCGCTCGACGTTCTGCTCGTGCATCTCCCGCAGGATGTCCTCGATCCCGTAGCGCAGCTCCCACTCGGGGTAGTCGGCCTGGAAGGGAGCGAGGTCGGAGATCCACCAGCGGTGGTCGCCGATCCGCGGCTCCTCGCCCATCTCCCATTGCAGCTCGCGGCCGGCGATCCGCTCGCAGGCGTCGATCGCCTCCAGCATCGAGCAGTTGCTGAAGCGGCCGCCGCCGATGTTGTAGACGGCGGCGGGCCGGGGCGCTCCTGCGGAAGGCGTCGAAGGCGGCGATCAGGTCGGCGCTGTGGATGTTGTCGCGGACCTGCTTGCCCTCGTAGCCGAAGACGGTGTACGGCGTGCCGGTGACGGTGCACTTCATCAGGTAGGCGAGGAAGCCGTGCAGCTTGGCGCCGGCGTGCTGGGGCCCGGTCAGGCAGCCGCCGCGGAAGCAGACGGTGGGCATCTCGAAGTAGCGCCCGTACTCCTGCACCAGCAGGTCGGCGGCGGCCTTGGAGACGCCGAACAGCGAGTGGGTCGAGGAGTCGATCGACATCGAGGTGTCGATGCCCTTGAAGTACGCGTGGGCCTCGGGCAGCTCGAGCCGCTTCTCCAGGCTCTTCAGCGGCAGCCGGTTCGGCGTGTCGCCGTAGACCTTGTTGGTCGAGCAGAAGACGAAGGGGGCGTCGGGAGCAGTGCGCGCGCGCCGCCTCGAGCAGGTTGAGGGTGCCGTTGGCGTTGACGCCGAAGTCGGTCTGCGGGTCGCTGGCGGCCCAGTCGTGCGAGGGCTGGGCGGCGGTGTGGACGACCAGCTCGATCTTGCCCGCCTCCGCGCGGAAGATCCGCTCGACCGCCTCGGCGTCGCGGATGTCGGCGTTCTCCCAGCGGAACTGGCCGGGTAGGCCTCGATCAACCGCTCGGTGACGTGCGAGGTCGAGGCCTCGGGGCCGAAGAAGCTGGCCCGCATGTCGTTCTCGATCCCGACGACGTCATACCCCTCGCGCGACGAAGTGCTCGACGGCCTCGGAGCCGATCAGGCCCCCCGAGCCCGTGATGATCGCAACCGGCATACGTTGTCTATTCCCTTTCCCTCACTGGGGTCGAATTTCGAGGGCGGCGGCGATCCGCTCCTCGTCGGCGGCGATCCACTCGTGGATGTCGGCCAGCACCTGCTCGGCGCTGCGCCGGGGTCGCCATTCGTCGAGGCCGAAGAGCCTCGCGCAATCGGAAAGGTAGACCGGGACGTCCCCGGCACGGGTCTCCGGCGCCGGCTCGATCGGCACCTCGTTGCCGGTCAGCCGCCGGCAGATCTCGGTCGTCTCCAGCAGCGAGAGGCTGCAGCCGCGGCCGCCGCCGACGTTCACGGTGCGCCCGTCCCAGGCCGCCTGGTCCAGCAGCTGCCGCTCGACCAGGTCGACCAGGTCCTCGACGTGGAGAAGGTCCCGCACCTGCTTGCCATGCCCCCCGAAGCCGATGTAGGTGAGCGGGTTGCCGAAGTGGTGGGCGAGCATCCAGTGGGTGAAGACCCCCTGGTCGACCTTGCCCATCTGCCAGGGGCCGGCGATCACGCCGCAGCGGTCGACGACCGCGGGGAGGCCGAAGGCGGCCCGGTACTCCTCGATCAACAGCTCGGCGGCGAGCTTCGTCGTCCCGTAGAGGGTGCGGGCGCCGCCCAGCGGGAAGTCCTCGGAGATGCCGGCCGGGGAGACGCCCGGGACCGCCTGCTCGGCGGCGATCTCGAAGCGGGTCTCCCCCTCCTCGAGCTTGAGGGCGACCTGCGGCGCGACCGGGTAGACGCGGCTGGTCGAGAGGAAGACGAAGAAGGCGCCGTCGCGGCGCGCCAGCTCGAGGCAGTTGTAGGCGCCGGTGAGGTTGGTGTGGAGGAGGTAGGAGGTGTCGCCGTCGACGCCGCTCATCACCGAGGGCTCGGCCGAGCACTCGACCAGCGCCGAGATCTCCGGCAGCGCCGTCAGGTCCCCCGGCTCGCGCACGTCGCCGCGGACGAACTCGACGCCGGCCGCCTCGAGCCGGGGCAGGTTCAGCTCCGAGCCCTTGCGGTAGAGGTTGTCGAGCGCGATGACCTCCCACTCGGGGTGGCGGGAAGCGAGCGAGACCGCGAGGTTGGAGCCGACGAAGCCGGCGCCGCCGGTGATCAGCAGCCGGTTCAAGGCTGGCGAAGCTATCACCTAGGATCGACCCGTTTGGAGTACCTGCCGGCACCCAGCCACCCGCCTGCGCCCGCCGCCGAGGTGCACGTCTGGCGCACCGCCGCGGGCGCCGTCCCCTCGGACCGGGTGCTGCGGCGCGTTCTGGCGCTCTACCTCGGCGAAGCGCCGGAGGAGATCGAGCTGGCCCGCGGCGAGCACGGCAAGCCACGCCTCGCGGCGGAGCCCGGGCGCCTCGCCTTCAACCTCAGCCATTCCGGCCCGCTGGCGCTGGTCGCGGTCTCCCGCGGGCGCGAGGTCGGGGTCGACGTCGAGCGGGAAAAGCCAGAGCGCGACCTGCTCGCGCTTGCCGAGCGGGCGCTGACCACCGAGGACGCGGCGGCGGTGCGCAGCGCCGAGGTGGGCGAGCGCACCCGCGTCTTCTACGCGCTCTGGGCGCGGCACGAGGCGCGGCTCAAGTGCCTGGGGGTGGGGTTGGCGGGGGCGCCGAGCTGGCCGTCGCCGCCGGTCGCCGTCGAGAGCCTGCCGATCGACCCCGGCTACGCCGCCGCCGTCGCGGCTGCCGGCGAGGCGGTTCCGGTGCGCTGCTGGACGTTGGACCCACCGCGACCTGATTACGGGTAGTGGGTTAGCTAACTTGATCGAGTTGATCCGAGCAGCGGGAAAAATCTGGGTGGTGGCGGTGCTCCTGACGGGGATCTGGTGCGCCAGCGCGCAGGCGTTGACGCTGCAGTCGATCGGCAGCTTCGACCAGCCGATCTACGTCACCTCCCCCCCCGACAACCCCGACCGCCTCTTCGTCGTCGAGCGCAAAGGGAAAGTGGTCGAGGTCGAGAACGGCACCCGCACCGTCTTTGCCGACCTCAGCTCGCTGGTCAACCCGGTCGGCGAGGGAGGCCTGCTCTCGATCGCCTTCTCACCCGACTACCAGACGAGCGGTCGCCTCTACGTCTACTACACCGGCAAAGAAGAGATCCCGCCTGAGATCCACGTCGCCGAAATGGTCGCCAGCGGCGGCACGGTGCCGCTCGCCAGCCGGCGCAACATGTTCACCTTCTCGCACCCCAACCACAGCAGCCACTACGGGGGCCAGCTGCAGTTCGGCCCGGACGGGAGGCTCTTCATCTCCACCGGCGACGGCGGCGGCGAAGACGACGAGGAGCACAACGCCCAGGACCTCACCAGCCCGCTCGGCAAGATCCTCCGGGTCAAGCCGGGCACCGAAGACGGAATCGTCTACGACACCCTCGAGGGCAACCCGTTCCTCTCGACGCCGGGGGCATACCCGGCCATTTGGAGCTACGGCCTGCGCAACCCATTCCGCTTCTCCTTCGACCGCCTCACCGGCGCGCTTCTGATCGGCGACGTCGGGCAGGGGAAACGCGAGGAGGTCGACTACGCCCCGGCCCCCGGCCTCGGCGCCGGCGCCAACTACGGCTGGAACTGCCGCGAGGGCCTGGTCGCGGGCAAAGGGGACGACGAAGGCTGCGGCTCGGCGCCGGCAGGGTCGTTCACCGACCCGATCTTCGACTACCCGCACTCCGAGCCACCTGGCGACGTCGCCCATGGCTGCGCGATCATCGGCGGCTTCGCCGTCCGCAACACCAACTACGGCGACCTCTACGGACGCTACGTCTACGGCGACCTCTGCGTCGGCGAGATCCGCTCCCTACTTCCCGCCCTCCCCTTCGCCGGCGGCGATCGCTCCGAGGGCGTCTCGATCGAATCGCTGAACTCCTTCGGCGAAGATTCCTGCGGGCGCCTCTACGCCGTATCCGGCCAGGGGCCCGTCTACCGCCTCGTCGGCCCAGGCGGGGAAGGTTGCGGGCCGCAGGCGCAGCAGCCGGTGCTGAAAACGTCCTTCGTCGGCATCCGCGCCCTGCGCCGCAAGGTGAAACGCAACAAGCGCGCCCTCATCACCGCCTTCGTCTCGCCCTGCGACGGCCGCCGCGGCCAGCGGGTCAGCCTCTGGCAGGGCAAGCGCCGGATCGGCGTGCGGCGGGCGGATCGCGTCTGCTCGGTACGGTTCAGGCCGCGAATCAAGCACCGCGTGCGCTTCCGGGCGAAGGTTATGTCCGACGGCGTCTATGCCGAAGCGATCTCGCGGCCGCTGAAGATCCGCATCCTGCGCCGGCACCGCTAGCCGCCGCAGTCGTCGTCTTCCGTCATACCCCGATCCACCAGTCACCCTTGGGCACGACCCGCTTCGACCACGAGATAACCAACCTTCGCACCGCTCCGGGGGAGCTCTCCTTCGACGCCCGCATCGGCGAGCGGACGACGAACGTTTGGATGCGGACGGACTCGCCGGTGACGCCGAACGCGGACGCGGCGTTGGCCGCGACGGCGATGCCGGCGATGATCCACGGCGGCCACCTGGGGCTGACCGACCCGGTCAGCCCGCGGATGCTGCGCAGCCAACGCGAGTTCCAGGCGATGCAGCGAGCCTGGTCCCTCGACTGGCCGTTCACCGACGAGCCCCTGAAGGAAGTCGAGGTCGAGGCGCCGGTCCGCGAGGTGGGCCCGATCTCGCCGAAGGGCCGCGCTGCGGCGTTCTTCAGCGGCGGGATCGACTCCTGGGGAATCGTGCTGGAAAACCCCGACCTCACCGACCTGATCTTCGTCCGTGGTTTCGACCTCGCCCACGAAGGACCGCAGGCGACCGTGGCCGACGAGGTCGAGGCCCGCCTGCGCAAGGCCGGCGAGGAGCTCGGGTTGACGGTCCACGTCGTCACCACCAACCTGCGCGAGCTGACCGACGCGGAGCTGCCTTGGGACGTCTTCTACGGCTGCGCCTGCGCCACCGTCGGCCTCTTCCTCGCCCCCCTCTTCGACCGCGTCCTGATCGCCGGAGACTCCGACTATGCGGTCCAGGTCAGCTTCGGCGCCAACCGGCTGGTCGACCAGCTCTGGAGCACCGAGGCGCTGGAGATCGTCGACGCCGGCGGGCGCTCCACGCGTCAGCAGCGGCTCGAACGGCTGGTCGAGAACCCGATTGCCTGCCGCAGCCTCAGGGTCTGCTGGGAAACGCCCGACCTCACCTACAACTGCGGCCACTGCCGCAAGTGCGTGACGACGCTGATCGGGCTGGAGGCGATCGGGGCGCGCCAGCGAGTCACCTCGTTCCCGCCGGAATTCGAGGTCGACCCCGAGGTGCTGGCCGAATATGAGATCACCCACATCGTCTCGCTGACGCTCTGGGAAGACCTGCTCGACGCGATCCGCGCCCACGGGCGCGCCGACCTCGAGGCCGCCGTCGCCCCTCTGGTCGCGAAGGGAAGGGTCAACCTCGGGTTCCCCCAGACCTTCCGCCGCCGGCCCGATCCCGGCCCCCCGTCCACCGGCGCGACGCCGAGCCGGACGCTCTTCCCAGCCGGCGGCGGTCCCGCCCTCTTCGCCGCGCCCGAGACGGCGGCGGCGATCTCGGAGGCCAGGTCGGTCGCCTTCCTGGTCGGCGGCTACGACGGGTCCGGCAACTTCGGCGACGTGCTGATGCTCGACGCCGCCCTGGAGCTGCTGGCGCCGCTGGAGCCCGGGCTCCTGGTCCTCCCCGTGCTCGAGCGGCGCTACCGGTCCCACCACCCGGAGCTGGCCGAGCAGATGGTCCGCCCGCCCCGCCACCTCGTCTACTTCGACCCGGAGGGACATGGCGAGGACGACCTGGTCCCAGTCACCGCCGGCCCGGGGCTCGAGTCGGGGGTCTCCTACCTCTACGGCGGCGGCTACCTCAATGGCCTCTGGGGGGACCGCAAGCTGGCGATGATGCGGGCCGCCGAGGGGGTCCTCGCGGCGGCCGAGCCGCGGGAGGTCCGGCGGGTCGGCTCGGGCCTGCAGGTCGAAGCCGCCTGGCTCGATGGCCTCTCGCCCCAGGACGTCGCCTACCTCCGCGCCTTCGAGCTGCTGGGGACGCGCGATCCCCGCTCCGGGGAGCTCCTGGCCGGGTTCGGCTCGGCGCTCGTCCCCGAAAGCGGCGACGACGCGATCGGCCCCCTCGCCCGCCTGGGAGCGGCCGCGGCGCCAAATGAGGGGCCGCTGCGCGTCAACCTCCACTTCACCGACCACGACTGGGTGACGAGCGACGCCGAGCCGTTGCTCGAGCTCTACGCCGAGCTGCTCTCCCACCTCGGCCGCCGGACCGATCGCCCGCCCGTGGCCCAGCCTACGATCGCCTACCTCGACCCACGGGTCGACGAGCGGCCCGCGGCGAAGCGGCTCGCCGCCGCGCTCGGCGAGCGGGGGATCGAGGTGCTGGAGCCCGTCGTCCTACGCCCCGCCGGGCTCGAGGCGACGGCGGCGAAGCTGGGCGCAGCCGCCTTCACCGTAGCCTGCTCCTACCACGTCGCCCTCACCTCGCTGATGCTCGGGTTGCCGACGGCGCTGGTCGCAGACAACCCCTTCTACGAGCAGAAGGCCGCAGGACTGCTCGACGCCTTCGGACAGCCACCGGAGCTCGCGATCCGCGGCGACGCCGACCCCGAGGCCTGCGCGGAGCTGATCGCCACGGCCGTCCTCGACCCCGCCGGCGGCGACAGGCTGCGGGTCCAACTGGCACTCGACGGGAGGCGGATGCGCCGCCTGCGGGCCGACGCCGAGGCCGACCTCTTCACGCGGATCGCCGCGGCGGTGGCCGGCGTCGAGGAAGGGCCTCCGCAATGGGTGGGCGCGGAGGCCGGAGACGACCGGCGGGTGCGGGCGGCGGAGGGCCGCGCCCGCGCCGGCGAGGATCGCGCCGCGCACGCCGAAGTCCACGCCTTCAACCTCGAAGCCCAGATGGCGGAGCTGACCGGGTCGACCTCGTGGCGACTGACCGCGCCGCTGCGGCGGCTGACCCGCAGGGCGCGGCGGGACGGGTGAGCGGGCCGTCAAGCGCCGTCGCCGACCTTCGTGCGGAGGCCGGTGAGCTCTCCTTCTCGGTCGCGGCGGGGGACGAGCGGCACCGGATCTCCTTCCAGGCCGACACCCCGGTCGTGCCCGCCGCGGACGGCGCGCTCGCAGCGACCCTGATGCCGGCGATGTCCCGCGGCGGCCCGCTTCGCCTCGAGGCGCCGATCAGCGCCAAGCTCCTCCGCAACCAGCGCGAGTTCCAGGCGATCCAGAGCCTCTGGTCCTCGCGCTGGCCGTCCGAGCCGCATCCGCTGCGGGAGATCGAGGTCAGCGCTCCGGCCAGGGTGGCCGAGGGGCCCGGAGAAGGAGGACGGGTGGCGACCTTCTTCAGCGGCGGCGTCGACTCCTGGGCGGCGATCCTCGAGAACCCCGAGGTGACCGACCTGATCTTCGTCCGCGGCCTCGACCTGATCCCCGGCGCGGCCCAGCACCGCGACCTCGCCGACGAGGTCGAGTCCCGGATACGGGCGGCGGCGGCCGAGCTGGGGCTGCCGCTGCACGTCGTCACCACCGACGTCCGCACCTTCTCGGACCCGCTCCTGCGCTGGGAGAGCTTCTGCCCCAGCGTCCAGGCGGCGGTCGCGCTGTTCTTCGAACCCCTCTTCGAGCGGGTCCTGATCGCCAACGACAGCGAGTACGGCAAGCAGGCGCAGGTCGGCGCAAGCTGGCAGGTCGACCACCTCTGGAGCAGCGAGGGGCTGGCGATCGAGGACTGGGGCGGCCGTGTCGGCCGGGTCGGGCGACTGCGCCGGATCGCCGACCACCCGCTGGTGCAGAAGACGCTGCGGGTCTGCTGGGTGAACCCCGGCGGCGCCTACAACTGCGGGCGCTGCCCCAAGTGCCTGGCGACGATGATCGGCCTGGAGGCGATCGGCGCCAGGGGAAAGATCCGCACCTTCCCCCCCGAGCTGGACCTCGAGCCGCTGCGGAGCGACCGGATCACGACGCCGCTGCGGCTGGCGCTCTGGGAGGACGTGCTGGCGGCGGTCGAAGAGTCCGGGCGGGCGGATCTGAAAGAGGCCATCGCGCCGATGGTCGAAGCCGGCCGCCAGGCCGGCGGCGGCCCGGCGGCCGAGCTGCAGACGGTCCTGGCCTCCCGCTCCTGGCGAGTGACCGCCCCGCTGCGCCGCCTCGGCGCTCTGCGTAAGCGCTAGGGGGTTTCGCCAATCTCTTCTAGCTAGTAGGTGCCGCCGAGCTTGCGGTGGTCCCAGGTCGCGGTCCGGACCGGGCGGAAGCGGATCGCGACCCGCTTCGGCGCCTGCGCTTCCAGCGCCGCCCTGGCGTCCCCCTCGACCGAGGAGATCCCCTCGGCGTAGCGCAGCGTCAGCTCCTCGGCGAAGCCGATCACGGTCTCGAAGTCGCGGTGGAGCTCGGCCTCGGCCTCGATCATCGCCCCGCGCAGCTCGCCGTACTCGTGGCCGGTCTCGACCAGGACCGTCGCCCGCGGGTCGCGTTCGAGGTTGCGGACCTTCTGCGACTTGGCGTAGGTCCAGATCCAGACCTCGCCCTCGCGGGGGACGAACCAGAGCGGCATCGAGTGCGGCCAGCCGCGCGGCCCGAGGCTGGAGACGACGGCGATCCGCTCCTCGCCGAGCAGCGCCAGCAGCTCGGAGTCGCTGAGCTTGATCTGGTCGCGGCGGCTCATCGGCCCGAACTCTATGCGCGGTTGCGCGGCCATGAGACGATCTGGCGATGAAGGTCGCGATCCCGATCTACGACGGGTTCACCGCCCTCGACGCGATCGGCCCCTACGAGGTGCTGCGCTCGGTGCCCGGCTGGGAGGTCGAGTTCGTCGCCAGGACCCGCGGCGAGGTCCGCACCGACAGCGGCGCGGTCGGGCTCTGCGCCGACCGCAGCCTGGCGGAGACGGCGAGCGCCGACATCCTCCTCGTGCCCGGCGGCGAAGGGACCCGGGCGCTGCTGGACGACAGGGAGCTGCTCGGATGGCTGCGGGACGTCGACCGCACCACCACCTGGACCACCTCGGTCTGCACCGGCTCGCTGCTGCTCGGCGCCGCCGGGCTGCTGGAGCGCCGCCGCGCCACCAGCCACTGGGCCTTCCTCGAGCTGCTGCGCGAGTACGGGGCCGATCCGGTCGGCGGCCGCTACGTCGAGGACGGCAAGGTGATCACCGCCGCCGGCGTCTCCGCCGGGATCGACATGGCGCTCTACCTGGTCGGCCGCGAGGCCGGACCCGAGGTTGCGCAGGCGGTGCAGCTGGGGATCGAGTACGACCCCAGCCCGCCCTTCGACTCCGGCTCGCCCGAGAAGGCGCCGCCGGAGATCCTCGAGCTGGTCAAATCGGTCACCAGCGGCGAGTGACGCGCACGAAGGCGTGCCAGGCCGGCTTCGGCCGGAAGCGCTGACCCTGGCGGAAGAGGCCGACCGAGTCGCAGAAGCTGCAGAGCAGCGGCGCGTCCTTCCAGCTGAACCAGACGACCTGCTTGAGGTTGAGGCGGTGGCGGGCGCCGAGCAGGTAGCCGTAGGCGGCGCGCAGCTGGCTGGCCTGGTCCCGCAACCCGACCTCGAAGGAGACCGGGCTCCGCTCCTGCGAGCCCCACCCCATCTCGGTCAGGTAGAGGCCGGCGCGGCGGTCGCCGTGGCGCAGCATCACCCGCCGCACCCCGTCGACCAGGACCCGTAGCTCGGCGGCGTCGGCGGCATAGGGGTGGAGGGCGACGGCGTCGAAGTCGGCCTTCACCCCGCGGGCCCGGTAGAGCCGGTCGAGGAAGTCGACCGCGTCCATCGCCGCCGGCGGGCTCTGCTTGGGATTGCCGAACAGGCCCCCCAGCACCACGTCGGCCCGCGGGTCGGCGCGGTGGATCGCGCGGCTGGAGATCGAGAGCAGGCGCGCGTAGCGCCCCGGCGAGGCGGGCTTGGTGAAGTAGAAGAAGTTCTCCTCGTTCCAGACCTGCCAGGCGTGGATCGGCAGCCGCGGCAGCGGCTTCCTCGTCCCGGGCGCGTGCTCTTCCCAGAAGGTCCCGCGCGGGCCGTAGCGTTCGACCGCCCCCCGCACGAATTCCGCCCAGGCGCGGCGCTGGCGGCCGCTGTCGATCGGCAGCCGGGTGTGCGGGCGGACCGCCCAGCCCGGGGGCGAGCAGAGGAACGGCAGGACTTCCAGCCGCCCTTCGGCCGCGGTGGCGACGACGTCGTCGAAGCTGCTCCAGTCGAAGCCGCCGCGCGCCGTCGGCTGCACCCCTCCCCACAGCAGCGGGGCGCGGATCGTCTCGATCCCCCCACCGCGCATGCGGGCGGTGTCCTTCGGCCCGATCCCGGTCTGCGGCGCGATCCCGAAGAACCCCCGCGGCAGCGCCTGCGCGGCGGCGGGCAGGGCGAGGAAGACGACGGTCAGGAGCAGGGCAAACGAGGCTTTGTTCCGGGGCATCCTGCGAGAACCCGGCAGCGCCGGCTAAGTCGCGCTCGGGACCAGGTCCAGCTCCGACCACGGGCCCTCGCCGCACATCGCCTGCGTCCGCCCGTCCAGCCAGTCGACCTGGAGGTCGTCGTAGTGGGGGCTGGCGGGATGGCCGGACTGGCCGGTGAACGCCTGCCAGCGCGAGCGGTCGGGGTCGGTCGGGTCGGCGATCATCCGCCAGCTCGGGGCCCAGACGGCGTTGTAGGGGTCGTTGGGGTCGTAGGCGATCTGGCTGACCGTCTCCTGGGCGCCGCCGGCGCGGAGGCGGCGGTTGAGCAGGCGGTCGAAGAGGGGGTTGGCGTCGCCGAGCGGGTGCGGGAACTTCAGCTCGTGGACGCGGCCCCAGCGCCAGGCCTCGGGGTCGGGGCCGAAGCGCTCGCCGAGGTCGTCGAGGGCGCCGGCCAGCGCCTCGAGGACGAGCCCGTCCCAGGAGCGGCCGATCAGCTCCTCGTCGCCTTCCTCCCAGAGGCTCATCAGGTGCGAGTGCCAGCGCCAGGGCGAGGTAACGTGCGGCAGGAAGCCGTTGTCGGCGCGGTCGAGCCAGCGCTCGCAGAGGTCGCGGTCGCCGATCGCGCAGCGGGCGACTTCGCGCGCCAGCCGCAGCAGGAAGGCCTGGTAGATGGTGCCGGCGATCGTCTCGGGGCCGAGGCAGCCGTCCCAGCTGCGCAGGCGCTCGATCGCGCTGCGCTCGCGCTGGCCGCGCGGGTGCAGCCGGCTCAGCCGCGCCGCCGCCTCGAGCCCGGGCAGCGAGAAGTTGTCGTTCTGGATCGCCTCGAAGCTCTCGAGGTCGTGCTTCTCGGTCGCTTCCAGCATTTCCTCGATCCGCTTGGCGCGGAAGCCGTCGAGCCAGTCGCTGGTGATGTGGTGGGGATACTCGTCGCCGACGATGCGGTTGTTGGCGGTAATCACGAAGCCGCTCTCGGGGTCGGTCACCTCCGGCAGCTCGTCGTAGGGAACCGTCCCATCCCACTCGAACTCGCCCGTCCAGCCCGGCTTCGGCAGGTCGGGGCAGCCGCCGCGGCGGATCGGCAGGCGGCCGATCAGCTTGTACCCGATCGAGCCGGAGCTGTCGGCCCAGACCATGTTCGAGGCGGGCGCGGTGTGGCCCTCCAACCTCGCCACCAGCTCGGGGCCGGAGGCGATGTCGAGCAGCTCGAAGGCGGCTTCGAAGGCGGTCGATTCGGAGAGCGCCTGCCAGGCCAGCGCCAGCGGCTCGCCCTCGTCGGCGCCGAGCGCCTCGTTGACGATCGGGCCGTGGTGGGTGGCGCGGACCTCCAGCACGACCGGCTCGGAGCGGCCCTTGACGACGATCTCCTCGCGCCGGCGCTGCAGCGGCCGCCGCTCGTCCTCGAATAGGTATTCGTCGCCCTCGATCCGCTCGACGAAGAGGTCCTGGACGTCGGCCATCACGTTGGTGATCGTCCAGCAGACGTCGTTGTTCTGCCCCATGTAGACGCCGGGCATTCCCGGCAGCGAGGCGCCGCGGACGAAGCGCTCGCCGTGGCGGAGGCTGACCTCGTACCAGATGCCCGGCATGCTCGGGGAGAGGTGCGGGTCGCCGGCGATCAGCGGCGTGCCGGTCTTCGAGCGGGCGCCGCTGACGGCCCAGTTGTTCGAGCCGGAGGCCTCCGCGGCGAGCCCGAGCGAGCGCCGCACGCGGTCGATCTGCTCGACCAGCGGCATCCCTTCGCCGCTGAAGGGCAGCTGGTCGACGACCGGGTTGTCGGCCGGATAGACGGGGTCGAGCCGCGCCGCCAGCTCCGGCCCCAACTCGCGGACGAGGTCGGAGCGCAGCAGCTCCCGCTCCCAGTTGGTCGAGAGCCCGAAGGCGAGCAGCTTGCCGAGGCTGAGGATGTCGACCGGCCCCCAAGGGGCGAACTCGAGGCGGAGGATCTGCATCTCGAACGGCCTTGCCCGGGCGTCGCGGGCGGCGGCGTTGACGCCGGCGCAGAAGCGCTCGAGCTTGGCCCGCAGGCCCGGCTCCATCTCCTCGGCCTCGCGCTCGGCGGTGGCGCGGATCCCCAGCGTCCGCATCAGCTTGTCGACCGGCAGGCCCTCCTCGCCGGCCATCTCGCTGACCCGGCCCTGGACGACGCGCCGGTAGAAGTCCATCTGCCAGAGCCGATCCTGCCCGTGGCAGTAGCCCTGGGCGAAGAAGAGGTCCTCGCGCTCGGCGGCGTCGACGTGGGGAACGCCCCAGCGGTCGCGCCTCACGCTCACCTTTCCGCCCAGCTCCGGCACCTCGATCCTGCCCTTCACCTTGGGCAGCGGCCGGCGGGCGAGGCGGTGCCAGAGAAGAGCGACGGCACCGGTCACGAGGCCGGTCGAAGCGGCGCCGCCGATCAGGGCGTACTTCGCCACGCTGTTATCACGACGCCTTCCCATGGCGACTGTGTATCACGTTTGGCCAGCTAGCCAGGATTTAGCTTCGAAACTTTTTTCGGCAGTCAGGTTTCGAGGGCCATGAAGAAGATTCCGGTGTTCCTCGTCCTCGTCCTCCTCGCCGCCCTGCCGGCCGCCGCTAGCGCCCGCGGCTCGCTCGATCGCTCCTTCGGCACCGGCGGCCGGGTGCTTCTGCCGGGGCCCGGGCCCTTCCCCCCGCAGGGACCGGAAGGAAACGACGACTTGTGGACCGCCTCCGCACCCGGCGGACAGACGGTCGTCCTCGCGGCAGGCCACGTCCTGCGGTTCCTCGCCGACGGGAAACCCGATCCGTCCTTCGGCGTCGAAGGCAGCGTCGCGATCGCGGTCGGGTCCGGTCGCGGATTCGCGCCGGTCGGGATCGCGGTTGACTCTCAGGGCCGCGTCCTCGTCGCGGGTACGTCCACCCCGCCGCCCGGGACGCCGAACCGGGGGCCCGGTGAGACCTCCTCCGGTCCGACGCCCACGCGGGCCACGGTGATCCGCTACCTGCCGAACGGCGACCCCGATCCGAGCTTCGGCTCCGGTGGGCTCGTGACCACCTCGTTCGATCTGCCGGCACCGACCGAAGGGCCCTATCCCGAGCGGCGCTTCGAAAGCGCCGTCGTGGAGGCCACGGCCCTGGCGCTGACGCCCGCCGATCAACCGGTTGTCGCCGGCACCTACGCGACCTTCGCCGCTGGCTGCTATATCCGCGACGGGTACGTGGCCCGGCTCGATGCCGCCGGCGGCATCGACCGCAGCTTCGGCAAGGAAGGCGTCGTGGTCGACTCGCTGATCAAGCAACCGGAGCTCCTGGCCCAGTCCCCACTCGGCGTTCTCTTCTACTCGGGCCTCACCCAGCCGAAGCCGGTCGGCAGCTGCCTGTCGCCGGGGCCGCAGTCGATCGCCGCCAACTTCGCTGCTCTGCTGCCGAGCGGGCAACCCGACCCCGGCTTCGGCGGCGGCGGGCAGCTGCCCCACGACCGGTCCGTCGTCTACGGGCTCGCGATCGACTCGCGCGGCCGCCTCGTCACCCTCGAGCAGACCTACTCCTCCGCCTATCCCGAAGGCGAAGGCAGGCTGCGGGTAGGTCGGCTGCTCCCGACCGGCGCCCCGGACCCTGCCTTCGGCAAGAACGGGTTTGTCTGGCCGAAGGCCACGCTCGGAGCCTTCCGCCGGGTCGGCTTCCAGACGCTGGCGATCGACGGACGCAACCGCATCCTGCTTGCCGGCGGAGGCAAGACGGTCCAGGGCGCCTTCGGGTTCCAGCTGATGCGACTGGGGACGAAGGGCAGGCTCGACCTGGGGTTCGGGCGGCGCGGCCGGGTCAAGACCGGCTTCGGAGCGAGCGCCGAGACCAAGGCGAGCACCGTGGTGGTGGACGGAAGCGGCAGAGCGGTCCTCGGCGGATCGATCGCCGGCTCGCCGAAGCTCCCGAGCGGCTACGGCTTCGCCTTCGCCCGCTATTCGCCGTGATTCGCCGATGACCAGGAGGCTGATCTTGGGGCTGGCGCTGCTCCTCTGCGCCGCCCCGGCCACGGCATCGGCGCAGGGTCGGCCCGATCCGGGCTTCGGCAGCGGCGGCCGGCTGATGCTCTCCAGCCAGCTCGAAGAAGGCCCGGGGTCGACGCTGCTGGCGGACGGCCGTGTGATCCATGCCGGCGACCGGGAGCTGCTGGCGCTTCTGTCCTCGGGAGAGGTCGACTCCGGCTTCGGAGAGAGCGGGCGGGCGCCGCTCGCCCTGCCGCCCGGAGCAACCGACGGCACCGTCTCCGCTGTCCTCGCCGACACCCGCGGACGGCTTCTCGTCGTCGCCGCCTGCACCTTTCCCTCGTCGAGCGGGGTGCCGGGGGGAAGCTTCCACTCGGAGGTCCTGGTCGAGCGGTTGACCCCCGACGGCCACCTCGACCGCGCCTTCGGGGGAGGCGACGGCTTCGCGACGACCGACTTCGGCCTGCCGCCGCCGAGGCCAGGCGACCCCTCCCGGGTATCCGCCCGCGAGGCGGTGCTCGACGGCCTCGGCCGCATCCTGCTCACCGGGACGCGCGCGTCGGGGTCCTACTTCTACAAAGGCTTCCAGCTGGAAAGCAGGGAAGGGTTCGTCGCCCGCCTCGACGCCGCAGGAGAGCCGGATCGCTCCTTCGCCGGCAGCGGCGTCGTGGCGCTGCCGGGCAGGGAAGGCGTCGGCCTCCCCGTCGCCGAGCCGAGCGGCGGTCTCTACTTCGTCTCGGGATCGACCCTGGCCGACTTCCGGCTCGACGGCTCGCCCGATCCCGGCTTTGGCGAGAACGGCTGGCGGCGGCTGCCGCGGGACGCCGACTCGAACCCGGTCGCCGATCCCGCCGGCCGGATCCTGCTCTACGGCTACCTCCAGGGGAAGGAACACCGGCTCGCGAACGGGGTGCTGATCAAGCGGCTGCAGCCGAGCGGCGAGCTCGATCGCAGCTTCGGAAGAAACGGTGCGATCAGCTTCCGCCTGCGGCGCCTCTACACCGCGAGGGTCGGGGTCGACGATCAGGGCCGGGTGCTGGTCGCGGCGGCGCTGAAGCGACGCCGCAAGCTGGGCGGCCGCCCCGCTCTGCCCGCCGGCCTGGCGCTCGCCCGACTCCTCCCGAGCGGTCGGCTCGACGGCAGCTTCGGGCGGGAAGGAGTCGTTCGCATGCCGTTCCCCCGCGGCGGGGAAATGAGCATCACCAGCCTGCAGGTGCTCGGCGAGAAGGCGCTCCTCGGCGCAACCTGGTGCAACGGCGGCTGCGGCGAGGCCCTCGCCCGCGTGGACCTCGGCGGCGGCTAGCTCAGGCCTCCAGGTCCCCCGGCAGCCGGCCCTCGCCCTCGAGCTTTTCGAGGTGGGCCTCCATCGCCATCGCCGCCATCGGCAGCAGCTCCATCGGGATGTCGTCCCAGACGATCGCGAGGAGCTCGGCGCGGGAGCGCTCTCCCTCCTCCAGGGCGGCAAGCAGCCGGCGCTCGCGCATCAGCCGGTGCTCGACGTATTCGGCCAGCTTGGCGGCCGGCTCGGTGACCCAGGGGCCGTGGCCGGGGGCGATCAGCTCGATCTCCTCCCCCTGCAGCAGCGCCAGCGAGTCCATGAAGGCCGCGAGCGAGTTGCCGCCCGGCGGCACGATCGTCGAGCCGAGCCCGAGGACGAGGTCGCCGCTGAAGCAGACGCCGGTTTCGCTGAGGAAGCAGACGTGGTCCTCGGCGTGGCCGGGGGTGGCGAGCACGCGCAGCGCAAAGTGCTCCTCGCCGCCCGCCGGCAGCACCACCCCGGCCCCGAGCTGATCGGCGCCGGCGGTGTGGTCGCCGTGGGAGTGGGTGAGGAGGACGAGGCCGATGCCACCGCGCTCGGCGGCGGCGGCGCGAATCGCCTCCAGGTGCCCCGGGTCGTCGGACCCCGGGTCGATCACCACACAGGGGTCTGAGCCGAAGAGGTAGGTGTTGGTCCCTTCCAGGGTCATGGCCCCCGGGTTGGGGGCGACGATCCTCAGGACCTCGGGGTGGCCCGGCGCCTCGTTCATCGACGATCTCGGCTCACGACTGGCGAGTTAACCCTCCTATAGCGAGGTTAATTCACCAATCGTTCAGTTGGAGGCGGCCTCGACCTCTTTGGCGATCGCCTCGCGCGCGTCGGGCGGCTCGAGCACGACCAGGTCGCCGGCGCCGCGGAGGATCTCCCGCACCAGCCACGGCTTGCCCGCGTAGGGCAGCTCGACGACGACAGCGCCGTCGGCCAGCTCCTCGACCACGGTCCGCTCCTCGCGCAGCCAGCGCGCCCGCTCCGGCGAGACCCAGACCCGGGCGACCTCGGCGGTCGGCACCTCGCCGTGGGTCATCCAGCCCTCGACCCCGGCGAACTCCTCGACTTCGGGCCGCGGCTCGAAGGTCTCCTCGGAGAGGCGCCCCTCCTTGACCCGGTCGAGCTTGAAGTGGCGGACGCCTTCTTTGGTCAGGTCGTAGCACTCGACGTACCAGCCCTCTTTGCCGTTCTCCAGCCGGTAGGGCTCGACCCGGCGCTCGGTGAACTGGTCCTCGTTCTCCTTGTAATAGCTCAGCTCGAGCACCCGGCTCTCGGCGATCGCCTCGTTGACGATGCGGGCGATCTCGGCGTCCCCGCCGCCGGCCGAGGCGATCTCCAGGCCCTCCTCGGAGGGGTCGTGGCCGAGCGCCTTGACGATTTTCCCCCGCGCCGTCTGCAGGTCGGACTGCGGCAGGTGGTCGCCGAAGAGGTCGATCGCCGCCACCAGCGCCTTCGCCTCCAGCGGCAGCAGCCGCGCCGGGCGGGCGAAGTTGTCGCCGTAGGGCTGCGAGTCGACCTCGATCTCGTCGCCGAGGATTTCCGCGTAGAGGACGTAGGTGCCGCCGCCGAAGTTGACGACGTTCAGCAGCTCGACGTCCTCGCGCAGCTCCTCCGCGGTCAGCTCGAGGCGGTCGCGGAGGTCGGCCGTCTGCAGGCGCTCGCCCTTTTTCGCCGCTTCGATCAGGAGGCCGGCGAGGGTGACGAGGCGGGCGAAGCGCTCGGGCCGGATCGCCGCCTCGCCGCGGCCGTTGGAGCGGGTGCGCTTCGGCTGCTCGTCGAGGGGCCTGTCGACGACCTTCGCCGGGCGGAAGCCGTTCTCGTGGCGCTCGAGCAGCAGGCCACGGCGCTTCTCGGCCTCCTCGCGGAGGTCGTCGGGGGCCAGCACCTGGGCGTTCTGGCGCCAGCGCAGGACCCAGGCGATCAGCTCGCGCTCGGAGGCGTAGGCGGTCTCGAAGACGCGGCCCTTGCCGGGGGCGCCGTCGGACTTCTTCGCGTTGCGGAGCTGGCCGTAGGAGCCGTAGTCGCGCTCGATCAGCCAGGCGATCCGCTCGCGGATGAAGATCTTCGCCGTGCCCTTGGTCTCCCCCAGCTGCCAGTCGGCGCGGCTGCCGTAGTCGCGGCGGTCGAAGTCCTCCGGGGGCGAGAAGTCGTGCTCGGCCTTGGAGGCGTAGCCGACCTTGCCCTGGATCCGCGAGAGGCGGAAGACCCGCACCGCGTCGCGCTCGTGCGCGTGGCCGATCAAATAGAACTGGCCGCCGCGGAAGACCAGGTGGAAGGGGTCGACCTTGCGCTTTTCGGTCTCGCCCCGCTCCATCGTGTAGTAGGTGAACTCGATCGTCTTGCGGCGGGAGATCGCGGTCTCGATCTTCGAGAGCCGCTGGGAGAGGTCGCGGCCGCCGGCGGAGGCGGTCATCGCCATCTCAACCGGGGCGCGCTCGCCCTCGGCGAGCGGGTTCGGGTGTCCCCAGGCGACCTGCTGCAGCGCCAGCCGCAGCGGCTCCGCGTAGGCGAAGCCGCCGTCGGTGAGCAGCATCAGCGCCGTGGAGAGCGCCGCCAGCTCGTCGTCGGAGAAGGAGATCGGGTCGAGGTAGAAGTTCTCGGGCGGCAGCGAGTAGAGCTCGGCCTCGAAGAAGCCCTCGCCCGGCTTCTCGACCCCGAGCTGGATCCCGAGGCTCTCGAGCTCGGCGCGATCGGCGTAGAAACGGCGCGCGAAAGCGTCGTCGTTCATATCGCTGTAGCCCTCCACCTCCCGCTTGATCTCGAGGGCCGAAACCGGCCTCCCCTGAGCCATCAGGAACGAGATCAACGAGAGCTGGCGAATTAGCTTCTCGGTGTCCTTCGCCACTGGTCGGCAGGATAGTCTCCACGCACCGTATGGACGTCCTCCGCAACCTGTTCGGCAACCTAAGCGCGGGCATTATCCGGCTTTTGGTGACCGTCGGAATCCTCGCGGCGGTCTATTTCTTCATCGTCAAGCCCACTCTGGAGACGACGGAGAAGATCAGCAACGAAGTCAACGTCAACGTCCAGAAGGGCTTCCAGCAGTCCGACCTGGGCGACATCAACAAGACGATCGACGACGTCAACCGCCAGGTTCAGCGCGAAATCAAGCAGTCGCTACGCCAGTCGCAGCGGCAGGGGAACGCCGACAAGCTGATCAACTGCATCCAGCGCGCCCACCAGAACGTCAACAAGATCCAGCGCTGCAGCGAGCGCTTCCAGTAGCGGTCTAGAAGAAGGCGACCCCGGCAATAGTCGCGATGCCGCCAATCAAAGCCGCAACGATTACGGCGAAGCCCGCGATCAGCGTCTGCTGCATCCGATCGAAGCGGTCATTCAACTGACCGAACTGGGGTTCAATCCGTTCCTCCGCGCGGGCAAACTGAGCGTCCATCCGTGCTTCCAGCCGCTCGAAACGAGCGTCCACTTTCGCGAAGCCGTGGTCGACCTTCACGTTGAGGTCGTCCAGCCGCTCGTCCGTCCACGCTTCTCTCGCCATGACCGCCACGATCATAGCGTAACTCTTTGTCTACTGCAACGCTTTGTCGTCAAGCCGCGCGCTGGGCGAAGAAGGCCGAGCCTGACAGCGCCCGGTCGAAGCCGGACCAGACCTCGCCGGCGGGGAGCTGGCGCTCGAGACGGTCGAAGCTGCCGAGGCGGCCGCCGAGGTTGTCGATCATGTGGACGAGGACGGCCTCGCGGGTGGCGGGGACGACCGGTGAGCCGTGCTCGAGCTGGCCGTGGTGGCTGAGGATGATGTGGAGGACGCACTGGGCCAGGTGGGGGTCGAAGCCGGGCAGGTCCTCGATCGCCCGGCGCACGGTGTAGTAGCCGAGCGGGATCTCGCCCTGCAGGCGGCCGGCGTCGGTGAGGTCGATTGCCAGCGGGTCGTCGTTGTAGGCGACGCACTTGCCGATGTCGTGCAGGAGGGCGCCGGTGACGGCGACGTCGCGGTCGATCCCGGGGAAGAAGTTGGCCGCGGCGGAGACCGCCTGGGCGACCGAGAGCGTGTGCTCGAGCAGGCCGTGCCGGTAGGCCTGGTGGTAGGTCTTCGCCGCCGGCGCGACCGAGAAGCGCCGCCAGGTCTCCGAGTCGGGGCCGAAGAAGACGTCGAGCAGGTCGCGCAGCTGCGGGCTCTGGACGGTCTCGAGCAGTTCGCGCAGCTCGCCCTCGAGCTGCTCCGCCGAGACCTCGGACTCGGCGGCCAGGTCCTCGGTCGCGTACTCGTGCTCCTCGGCCTCGCGCAGGGCGGCGATCTTGATCTTCGCCCCCCAGCGGTCGGAGACCTCGAAGACACCGGTCACATGGACCGGCGAACCGGCGCAGCAGAGCGCGTAGTGCGCCTCCGCCCCCTCCCAGCAGACCGCCTCGGCGGTGCCGGTCGCGTCGCCGACGGAGAGCCGCAGCCAGGGCTCGCCGTTGCGCTTGCGCCGCAGCTCCCGCTCGCGGACCGCGAAGACGCCGTTGACGCGCTGGCCGTCCTCGAGATCGCGGAGGGCGATTCGCATCGCGGGCTCGGCGGAGGGCTGCTCGACAGCCTCCGGCGCGGTCTCGGCGGGAGGCGGCTCGACAGCCTCCGGCGCGGTCTCGGCGAACGCCTCGATCTGCGTCTGCTCCGTCATCGTTTGCTCAAGGTAGAGACGGGGGCGGACGCGCCTGGGGACAGGTTTAAGGTGCGAACGTGGGATCGGCGATACGAGAGGCCGGGGCGTCGGCGAGCGCCTTGGCCGCCTACCTGACCACGGTCCTGCCGCGGGCGCGTCGGGAGCTGAAGCGGCTCGGCCCGCTGCCGGCGGAGAAGGAGGCGAACGCCGAGGCGGTCGCGGTCTTCGCGACCCTTGCGCCGCGCGCCCGACGGGCGAGCGTGGTGCGCGCGATCGTCGCCCTCCAGGTCGCAATCGACCGCCGAGACACGCTCGAAGAGAGTGCCGAGTTGCCGCTTTTGCTCGATATGCGCCCAGAATCGGCAACTCGGCCGGATGGCGGCGGATATCTGGAGCGGCTGGAGGCAGAGTGGCGGCGGGAGGTGGTGGCGCTGCCCTCGGGGGCGGCGTTGCTGCCGCTCATCGAGCGGGCGGTGGAGCGCTGCGCGGAAGGCCAGCACCGGACCCACGCGGCTGCACTCGGCGAGGTCGAGAAGCTCCGGCACTGGGCTGAGGGGCTCGAGGCCCCGCCCGGCTACCGCTGGTGGGAGGTCGCGGCCGGGGCCAGCTCCTCGGTCGCCGCCCACGCGCTGATCGCGGCGGCGGCCGATCCCGCGACCAGCGCCGAGACCGCGGCGCTGATCGACGCCGCCTACCAGCCGCCGGTCGGCGCCCTGACCGTCCTGCTCGACGACCTCGTCGACCGCGAGGAGGACCGCGCCGCCGGCGAACACAGCTACCTCGCCTACTACCGGGGCTCGGACGAGGCGGCGGAGCGCCTGGCCCTGATCGCGAGGCGCGCCGAGGAGCTGGTCGCGCGCCTGCCCCGCCCCGGCCGCCACGGGGCGATCCTCACCGGGGTCGCCGGCTTCTACTTGAGCGATCCGGCGCTGGGGAGCGCTTACGCGCGCGCCATCCGCGATCGCCTCCTGGCGGAGGCGGGGCCTGGCCTCCGGCTCCTCGCGGCCTTCGCGCGGGTCCGCCGGCCGGGCCCACGCAAGCCGCCCGGGCGAGCGGGGAGCTCGCCCGGGCGATGAGCTTGCGTGGGCCCCTGCCGTTCAGGGTGTACGGGGGGACTCCATGTGCTGGCACCAGCCCCACCCGCCGGCCAGGCCGGCAGATGGGAGTCAATAAGAACATAAGCGGACCACGAGTGTCAAGCTCGTCTACTGGACCACCTCGTTCGCCCACCGCTGCGCCTCGGCGAACCCCAGGTAGGGGAGCAGCGTCAACAGAACGAGGTCGGGGCGCAGCTCTTTGAGGCGATCGAGGCGACCGATCCGCAGGTGGTCGCCGACGACTCCGACGATCCCCGCCACCAGCGCCTCGTCAGTGGATCCGGGCAGGCGGTGGTCAGTGGGTGCCCTGACGCGGAGAAATCCCGCCAACCGCCCGATCACGCTTTCGTAGCGCCTTAGCGGGTCGGCACTCGGGGACATGTCCTGCGCGAGAGCCTCGGCGAGCTCGGGGTGGGCGATCGCGAAGTCGACTCCGGCGCAGATCCCGGCCACTATCTGGGCCGGCCATTCCTCCTCGGCGGCACAGGCGTCCAGAATCGCAGCTTCCAGGTTCGCCAGCGCGAGCGGGAACGCCATCGAATTGGAACACTAACAGACCACCTGGCGCCAATATCGAGGTCAGCGGGCTCGACAGCTGCGGGCGATGCCGGTGCTGACGCGCCGGCCGTCGATGAGGGTGAAGGTCGCTTTGGCGAAGGAGAAGAAGCCGGCGGTGTTGCTCTTCGGAATCGGGCAGGAGGCGCTGAGGTAGCTGAGCCGCTCCCCTCTATACGTATACCGCCGGAAGAGGTCCATCTTGAACCGGGCGAAGCGCGGCCAGGGCCCCAGGTTGTCGGGCACGCGGGCGACGAGCACGGTCCCGAACTTGCCCGGCCGCAGGCGGATCACGAAGGGCAGGACGACGGCGGTGGGCGGCTGGATCGAGATGCCGTGGACGATGACCGCCCGGTGGCCGCCGACCCTGCCGTTGAAGGCGAGCAGGCGGGCATGGACCTTGAACGGCGGCTGGTGCGGGATCTTCACTTGGGCGATCATCCGGCCGGTCCCGATCAGCGCCGGGCGGCAGGCTTCGAGCGCCTTCGCCCTCGTCGCGTCGCGGATCCGGCGCGGCGTGCAGGTCGGCAGTCCGCGGGTGGTGATCTTCCCCTGCCCGGGAATCGCCAGTTCGACCTTGGTGACCCGCGGCAAGACGCTGCCGTCGTCGGTCTGCAGGCCGGCCCGCAGCTGGACCGCGACCGGCGCCGGCCGGTCGCGCGGCAGGGCCAGCGGCGCGAAGTGGCCGTCGAGGGAGACGATCAGGTTGCCGCGCTGCGTCCGCTCGCCGTGGGCGGTGGCCGCGGCGAAGCCGATCAGGATGAGCAGCCCGAAGGCCGCCAGCCTCAGCCGTATCGGGAGAACTTGAAGCTGCACCAGTCGAATCCGAACGCCAGGACGACGTTGTTGGCGAGGTTGCCGTTGTGGATGAAGCGGGCGGTGAGCCGCTGCGCCTTGATCGCGTGTTCCTGCCTCAGCTGGGTCGTGATCTGCCCCAGGTAGGACTCCTGCCGGTTCAGGTAGGTGAACCACTTGGCGAGGCGCGTGGTGTCCGCGCTTGGGCGGGGAACCGCGGAGATCTCCTTCACGTCGCCGCCGAAGATCGACGTCGCCTTGGCGAACTTCCGCGCCGCCGGCTTCAGCCGTTCGGCGCGGACATCGGCGCGGGCGCCCTTCATCGCCCGCTGGGTCGCTTCGGCATCCGGCCTGCAGATCGCCTCCAGCTGGTCGACGTATTCGTCGCGCGTCGGCGCTTCGGCGGCCGGCGCGGAGGCGGCGGCGAAGAGGCTCGCCGCCAGGAGCAAGGTGATCCCGATCTTCTTAGGCATTCGTCGTCCTCGTTTCTGGCATCAGCACGTTACGGCGGGGAAGGATGCGGTCGAGCAGCGGCGGGACGTGCCAGACCCGGTCGCCGAGCAAAAGCATCAGCGCCGGCAGCAGCACGATCCGCACCGCCGTCGCGTCGAGCAGGATCGCCACCGTCAGCCCGACACCCATCTGGCTCACCGTGGCGATCGGGGCGGCGGCGAAGGAGACGAAGACCGCCGCCATGATCGCCGCGGCACCGGTCACCACCCCGGCCGTCTTCTCGAGACCGAAGGCGATCGCCTCCCGGTTGTCCCCATCCATGTCGTAGCGCTCGCGCATCCGCGCGACGAGGAAGACCGCGTAGTCGATCGAGAGCCCGAAGGTGACGCCGAAGATCGCCCCGGCGCCGACGGTGTCGATGTAGGGGTGGCCGCCGAGCGGATACCCCGCCGGGATCTTGCAGACCAGCGCCATAACCCCGATCGCCGCCGCGACCGAGGCGAGGTTGAGGCAGACGGCAGCAGCGCCAGCAGCGGCGCCCGCAGGACCACGATCAGCGCCAGCAGGGTGAAGAGGACGAAGGCGCCGATCACCAGTGGCAGCCGCGCTTCGGTCGCTTCGCCGTAGGTGTTGAGGGTCGCCGCCCCCCCGGTGACACCGGTCCGCAGCCCGGTAGCCGCGGCCATCTGCCGTGCGTCTTCCCCGAGCCGCTCGCCGACCCGCCGCGAGCCCTCGGTGTTGAACGCGTGGGTGGAGACGACGAGCATCCGCGCAGCCTGCCCCCCGCCTTCGAGGCTGATCGCCTCGCCCGCCTGCTGCCGCTGCACCGGTGGCGCCCCGTCGAGGGCCGAGAGGACGAAGTAGCCCGAGTCGAAGAGATGCGGCGAGCGCCGCTGCAGCTCTTCGGCGCCGAGGGCGAGCGGCGTCGCCACCGCGGAGACCCGCCGGCCGGCCCCGGCGAGCTTCGTCTGCAGCGGGTAGGCGCGGCGGAAGCCTTCGGAGAGGCCGGTTCGCAGCGCACCCGCGCCCCCCTGCAGTTCGACCAGGCCGCCCGCCAGCCGCTCGGCTCCGTCGCCGAGGCGGTCGAGGCCGCCGCTGAGCCCGTCGGTCGCGTCGGCGAGCTTCCCCACCCCATCGTCGAGGCGCTCACCGCCGGGGACGAGACGGTTCATCCCGCCGTTCACCTCCTCGGCGACGTCGCGCAGCCGCCGCACTTCGGTGCGGTTGGCGGCGACGGTGCGGGCGAGGACGCGGGCCTGATCGGCGAGCGGCTGCAGCGAGGGGTCGGCGGCCGCGGCGCGTTCGAGCTGGCGGGCGAGCTTGCGCGAGCGGGCCTGCTCGCCGCCGCGCAGGCGCGGGACCAGCGAGCGCAGGCCGAGGGCGAGGCTGAGGCTGCCGACGGCGACTTCGCTGCTGCGCCGCGGGCGAGCCGCTGGCTGCCGTCCCGCGAGTCGGCCGATCGCGGCGGTCGCTTCTTCGCCCCTCCCGGCGGCCCGCTTCAGCTCCGTGGCGATCAGGCCGGCGCCGGCGGCGGCGCGTTCGGATCCCGTCGGCGAGCAGGCCGCTTCCCTCGGCGCCTTCGGCGAGGCCGCCGCGCAGCTCGGATGACCGCGCGCGGCGGCGCGGCGCAGGCCCGGCCCCGAGCCGCTCCAGCTGCCGGCGGCCCGCCGCGCCGTGGGCGGTGAGCTTGTCGCCGAGGGACCCGCAGGGGCGCGGCTTCCGCGGCCGATCGGCCCGGGGCCGATCACGGCCCGCACCCCGGGCTCGGCGGCGATCCGCCGCTGCCAGCGGGAGAGCTCGGCCAGGTGGCGACGGTCGGCGATCGGGCCGCTTTCGGTGGCGGCGACGAGGACGAACGGCGCCTCCCATCCCGGCCCGACGGCGCTGTCGATCTGCTCGGCGCTCTGGCGCGCCTGGTTCGAGCTCGGCAGCTCGTCGATCCCGGGGGCGCCGGTGGTGAAGCCGAGCACCGGCAGGGTCAGGAGGACCAGGGGGACCGCGATCAGGGCCGCGGCCAGAGCCGGGTTCCTCAGCGCCCGCGCCGCCAGCGCCGCGACGGTCGAGCGCCCGCCGGGGCGCGGTGGCGGGCCGATCCTGCCGGCGTTGATCCGTGGCCCGAGCAGCCCCAGCAACGGCGGTACCGCGAGCGAGGAGACGAGCGACGCTGATCACGGTCACGACGGCGGTGGTGGTGGCGAGCGAGAGCAACAGGGAGCCGGGCTGCAGGAAGGCCGAGAAGACGATGGCGACGATCAGGGTGAGCGCCGGCGAACAGCGTGGTTCGGCCGGCGCTCGCGCGGGCTGCGCACCGCCGCCTCGCCACGGATCCCGGTCCCGCTCCAGCTCCTCGCGGAAGCGGGAGACGATCAGCAGCGAGTAGTCGACCCCGAGGGCGAGGCCCATCATCGTGCAGACGACGAGCGCAGAGCGCGTCGATCGTCATCGCCCCGCTGAGCAGGGAGAGGACGCCGCGGCCGGCGACCACGGTCAGCGCGCCGAAGGCGAGCGGGATCGCCGCCGCGACCACCGAGCGGAAAACGAGCAGGAGGACGAGGAGGAGGAGCGGCGCCGCCAGCAGCTCCGCCCGCTCGGTCGAGCTGAGCGATTCCTCCTGCAGGGCCGCGGGAGACGGAGGCGAAGCCCGACTGCGTCGCCCGCACCGGCGCCCGACCCGCGCCGCGACGGTCCTTCCAGCGCCGGCACCGTCTCCCGCATCGCCTCCTCCAGCGGTACGTGGAAGTCGACTAAAACGAGAGCCTTCTTGCGGTCCGGGCCGCAACGCGGCAAGGGCGCCGCGGTCCCAGGGCGAGATTACGGTGGCCGTGGGATCGCGCCGCAGCGCCGCCACCAGCCGCGGGCCCTGGCGGTCAAGTGCCGCGCCTGGTCCACGAAGCAGGACGACGAAGGGAGAGGACTCGCCGAAGTGGCTCTGCTCCAAGCTTTCGCCGCTGGAGGCGGCGGTGCCGGGAACGCTGAGAGACAGCGGCGAGAGCCGGTCCTCCACCCGCAGCCCGGCGGCTCCCAGCACCAGGCAGGTCACGATCACAACCGCAAGCCCGATCAGGGCACCGCGGCGTTTCACCTACGGATTCCCTCCCCCATTGGGCACCGAGTCTAAGGGAGACCCGGCGCGCTCGTGGTACGTCTGTGTTCTGCTACCGCGAGCCTATTTCGTGCCCTTGGACTTCCCGCAGCTCGTCCCCAGCTTCAGGCTCGAGCTCGCGGTCTTGCCGTTCTGGCCGGTCATCTGCACCTTGGCCTTGGGGGTGAAGGAGCAGAGGTTTTCGCTGTTCTCGAGCAGGCCCTTGGAGCCGCCCTTCATCTTCAGGACGAACTTGGAGACGGGGGCGTCGGGGATGTTCTGGAACCGGGTTCTGACCCTGCCTTTGACCGAGTCGATGAAGCCGACCACGGTGACGTGGATCGGACCGTTGAGATCGGCGACCAGATCGGGGAGTTCCCTTTCCCCGCCGTTGGAGCGGAAGTAGACCGGTCCGCTCAGCGGCTGGTCGACCAACGGCGAGGTCGCCGTCGCGGTGCCGAGGATCGAGCTCGCCGGGCAGGCGCTGGCGTTGAACTGCACCCGGGTGCAGGGGTTGGAGATGTGGGCGTTGTCGATGAACTCCGAGCCCGGCAGGATCACCGTCGTCTTGGCGAGGTTGGCGTCGCCCTTCGGTGCCTTGAGGACGGCGGTCAGGGCGGGGTTGCCGGTGCGCTTCATCTTGCCCTTCAGCGAGATCCTCAGCGAGGGACCGAAGCCGAGCTCGCCGCAGTCGGTGGCTTTGAAGCCGGCGGAGGGAGTCGCGGTCTGACCGCTGGCGGAGGTCAGGACGGTGGTGATCTCCTTGGCCTTGCAGCTGGTCGGGTTGATCGTGAATTCGGGCCGGTTCACTTCGACCCTGACGTCGCGGTAGGCGATCGGGATCCCCTGCAGGATCTGGGGCAGCGGATCGCTCGAGGCGGTCACCTGGGTGGTGGTGGGGTCGATGTTCAGGGCGTTGCGAACGGTGACCGTGCCGAGGTCGAAGGGCCCGGCCTGGGCGGGGACCTTGACGACCATCGAATAGGGGGCGCCCTTATAAGGACCGGCGAGGTAGGCCGCCGTGGGGGCCTTGCCCGCTTCGGGGACGTAGAGCGGGCTCGGGCCTGCGCCCGCTCCGACGGTCACCTTGCCGACCTGCGAGCCGGCCGGGCAGTCGCCGGTGGTTGCTTGGGCGTCGCCGCAGAGCGGGACTCCGGCTAGCTTCGCCAGCAGGCCCTCGGGCAGGGTGGCCTGGATCTTGCTCAGGTTCGGTTCGCCGTCCTGGCGGGTGATCTGCAGGGTGAAGGGGGAGAAGCTGCCGCCGGTCGGGTTGCCGGTACCGGCCCGCAGCTTCGGCGCGAAGCCCGCGGCGCAGTTCTCGGAGACCGTGAATTTCGACTCGCCGAGGACCGGGGCGGTGCCCGACCAGGGGACGAATTCGCTCTTCACCGCGTAGGTGCCGCACTCGCGCGGCGTCGTCAGCGGCGCTCGTGCACCCGATCTCAGCTCCAGCCGCAGGTGTTCGAACGGCAGCTGCGGCGTGTCCGAGAAGGTCGTGGTCAGCTGACCCGTCGCGGGATCGAGGTCGACCTTCCCCGGCAGCTTCAGGTAGAAGCCGGGACCCTCGACAGCCATGTAGATGGCGAGCAGCGAGCCGAAGGGGTTGTCGGTCTGCTTCGCCAGGTAGAGGTTCCCCTCCAGCTGTTCCTCCAGCAGCGGCGTGTCGACCTTCACCGTGCCGAGCTTGGAGGAGTCCGGGCAGGTCGGCGCGTCGTTGCTGCCGATTCCGATCTGCTGCTGGCTGCAGGACCCGAGTCCGGCAGCCGAGGAGTCGGAGACCGTCATCCCCTCCGGGAACGTGGTCACCACCTTCCGCACGTCCGAGGTGGACTGTCCGTACGGGGCTTCGTTCTGCGGCACGTCGATGTCGACTGCGAGCCCGCTCGGGGAGTCGGCCGCGGCGGAGGTGGTGCTGGCAGTCAGCTTGGGAGCGAACGGTAGGTTTTCACACCTTTCGAAGCTGAGCGCATTTCCTTCCGCATCCTCAGTCAACGGAACGACGTCGAAGAGGCCCTGTTCCTCCCACGAATCAGTTTCGGCCTGGAACGTGACCGGCTCTTCGCTACATGAGGTCGGAGTGCGAAGAAAGGGCTTGGGCGAAACCTCGGTCGGGGCGCCGCCAAGGGGGTACTGACTGCTGATCCTGAAGGGGTCGTGCGCAGGATCCTGCGGCACGCCCCAGATCTGGACTTCCGCATGGCTGACGCGTTCCGTCTGGATGGTCCCCCTGGACCCGGAGGTCACTCCATAATCGTCGGGTCGGACCGTCGCATCGATGTAGATGTTGACCCCGAGGTGCGAGAAACCGAACCTGGCCGGAACCGTCGGCCCATGCGAGAGGTTGAAGACCGGCTCGTTCCACAAAAACCCGGCCAGGCCGGAGCTTTCGCCGTTGACGGTCCCTATCTGGCTCGCAACCGGGCAGGAGGCATGATTCCCAAACGGCGGGTGGAAGACGGCCGGGTCACAGGTCGCCGTCGTAGTCGGATTGCCGACGAACCCCGGCGGCAGCGCGAGCAGGATGTCGTGAACCTGACCTCCTTCGTTGGAGAACTCGGTGAGGAGGGTCAGATCCGGGTGGCTGCCCGCAGCACGCTCCGGACTTCCGTCCACCTTCGAGATCGATACCCACACGTCTTTGAATTCGAAGCTGGCGACGGCCATCGGCGTCACGGCCATGGAGGCGAGGGTGCAGCTCATCCCGGCCGCAACCAACAGAATCGCTCTTCTTGCCTTGCCCATCCCTGCCCGCCTCTCCACAGTGTTCTCACCGAGCCCGGTAATGCTTTGCAGCCCCTTCACCGGACCGCTCCCGAGGTCGCCGAGAGGCTGGCCGTCTTCTTCCCGGCCTTCCTGCCTTTCCGCTTCACGCACCTGCCTTTCACCCTCACGCGCCCTTTCTTGCAGCGATGCTGCAGCGAGCGCTTCTTCTGCCCGGCCCCGGTCGCCGATTCGCTGCCGATCAGGCCCGGCGGTGGCGCCGGCGAGGCGATGCCCAGGCATCCCTCTCCGCTGCACGGGGCTGGAGGAGACGTGTTCTGGCTGGGGAATCCCCCACCTATCCGCGCGTCGTAGATATCGCGTTCACGGTTCGTGTCCTGGCCAACCAGCGATTGGTCGGTCCCGAAGTAAACGTCACGGCCATCTTTTGAGATGTCCATGAGATAAGCGGGATACGGCGCCTTGCCCGGAGTGATCAGCGAAAGCTGGCCCGCTTGGAACCCGTAGACGTCGTCAACGCCATTCGTGTCCTGCGGGAGCAGGGCCGTGGAACTGGTGAAGAACAGCCGACCGTCGTCGTCCAGTACGCGGGGCAAGCGGTTGCTGACAATCCGTTCTCCACTCGGGAACCATGCCGAGGTGGTCGGCTGGCCGTCGATGCATGAGGAGCAGGAAAGCTGCTCGCTATCGACGTCGTAGAGGTAGACGTCGCCCTCCGTTTCAGCACGGGACCCTCCGGCGAACTGAACGGAAGCGTACGAAAATGCAAAGTATTTGCTGTCCGAGTTGAACTGGGGACCCCATACTCCATCGGTATTGAAGCCGTTTTCGAGCAACTCCGTCTTTTTTCCCTGGTGCCAGATCGAAATCTTCTCGCTTCTATCCGTGTAGACAACGCTCTGTCCATCGGGAGAAATCGCGTGGACGGCCCGGAATGGGACGCCTCTTTGCCGCTCGCTGACCTCGTCGATGTACACGAGATCGTCGGTTTGGATGTCATACCTGTAGATGAAAGGGTTTTCCCCTCCGACAGGAGTGTCGGCCGTCATCCGGGTCGCGGTTATGAAGAGGGCGTAGCGCCCGTTGGCATCCATTTCCGAAGGAATTGCTTCCTTTTCTTCGCCGTCCAGCTCGGAGACCGCGACCGGTACGGTCTCGTCGTCGACCCGCATGAAGATCCTCCCGTCCTGGAGCCCGAAGAGAGCAGCCGAACCGTCGGTGGTCACGACGCGCTTCACAACTTCCTTCGAGTCCCTCCGCACCACCGGAGAATCGTTATTGCTGCCGTCGGGCAGGCGAGACATGACTTCGAGGCCGTCTGAGCGCGTCCACCTATAGATCGTCCCGCCCGTCACTCCTGGGAGGAGTGGAAAGTCAGAGAAAAGGACGACGGTGCTGAAATCATCCGATCCCTCCATGAACATCCTGATGGCATCCCCGTTGTTGATGAATTCCCTGAGAGCATCCGTCGCCGAAGTGGAAGCGACCAGCTCGTAGCTGCCGGTTTTCAGGTTCTTCAGGTAGATGTTCGCCGCTTCGGGGCCTTCGATAGCGTCCGGCGTCAGCTTGGCGTTCGTCACCGCCAGCGAATGGGTGCTGTCACGGGAGACAGCCACCGTGGACATCCAAAGAAGGTTCAGATTGCCGATCTGGATGGGGGGATCGATGGCAACCGGAGATTCCCAGCCGTCGTCACCGCGCACGGCCAGGCGCCGGCTGAAATGTGGCGCGGAGGCGGTGCCTTCTCCCGGCGGCTTGGCAACGTAAGACAATCCGGTCGGACCCCATAGGGCCTGCACCCCGTTCTGCATGTCGATGAGCGTTCCCCGCGAGTCGACCGGGGTCACCTGCTCGTACGCGCGCCCTTCGCTCTGGGCGCTGCCCGCGACAAAGGTGCGATCGTCGCCTTCCGTGGTCCCCGCCTCGTTTTCGGCGACGATGCGGAAATGGTAGGTCTCGCCCGGGACCAGGCCGGTGATGGTCCGGCTGAGCTGCGAGGTGGTGTAACCCCCGCCCACCGGCGCCGGGATGAGCGGGATGCGGCTGCCGTATGCGGCGGTCGATCCGTATTCGAAGAAGAACGTCGTCACCGACCCGTTGGGGTTGACCGACCCGCTGAGCGTCGCCGTGCTGCCGACCGTGCCGGTCGCGGCCCCGGTCACCGCCGTGGGCGGGACGACTGCCGATTTGAAGGGCGTAGAACCCGACGTCCTGGTTATCGCCGAGTTGCCGGCCACCAGGCGGACCAGGTAGTCGGTGTTTGCTTTGAGACCGGTGAGGTCGGCTTCGACGGTGTCCGGTTCTTCGCTCCCGGTCCTTTCCACGCTCACGTCTGGAGTCGAGGTCCAGCTCGCTCCGCCGTCAGCCGAGTATTCGAAGTGGGCCACCGAGCCTTCCGGCGGACCGGCGCCGGGGTCGACTTCGGCGCTCACGTGGGCCGAGGCGCCGGCGATGCCGGAGACGTGCGGTGCTTCGACGCCAGGGATCGTCCCGGGGGCATAGAAATTCAGAGTGGTCACGGCATGTTCATAAAGGGCCCCCGAAGCGCTTACGGCAAGGCCGATGCCTCCCCCACCCTGTGCCGGTGATTCGACGAGCAGGGCACCGGCCGGCGAGTAGCTCTTCAGCTTGTCTCCGACCGCGACCACGACGACGGAGCGGGACGCGTCGTAGGCGAGGCCGTGGAGCGAGCCCTCTCCCGCAATCGTCCCGAGCTGGGTGCCGGCGCCGCTGAAGTGGGTGACGTCCGGGCCTTCGGCCGGGGCAACGTAGAAGCTGCCGTCGGGCGCCGCGACGATCCAGGCGGGGTTGATCGATGGAGTGGCAATCGTTTCCAGCAGGGTGCCGCTCGAGTCGTAGCGGCGCACGCCTTCGGTGCCCGCGTCGGCGACCAGGAGGTCGCCCGTGGTCGGGTCGACGGCGATGCCGGCACCCTGAGGGACTTCGAAGCTGGGATCGACCGAGTAGGTGGGGGTCGGCTGGCCGTCGGAGAGATAGCGCCTTACCGTCGAGCCGCCGAATTCCCCGACCTCGTCCACATAGACCGCGTCGTCGCTCTGATCGATTGCGAGGTTCCGTGGGATACCGCCGCCAAATTCGGTCAGCGGGGCCGTATCGGGTGAGTAGATGCGGATTGCTCCGGGGTTCTGGTCGACGGCGAAGACGTTGCCGCTGCCGTCGACCGCGACCGGGCTGCGAGGGGTTTCGTAAACGAATGGGTCGAAATTGCCGAACGAGGCTTTGAAGGCCCAACCCGGACCTGCCGCGTCGGGCGCAGCGCTCGCCACAGGCGCGCCGAGGGCGAGCAGCAGGGACATGGCAACGGCGGTGCCGACCGAGTGGCGCACCGCACGACGAACCGGTCCTGCGGCACAGGCCTTGAGACTCTTCAAAACTTCCCCTCCCAGTAAGAAACGCTCTTCCTTTTCATAAGAACAGACCTCTTCTCAGAAGTCAAATCGTGTGGAGCGCAAGGAATCACAGCTCCGTACCTCGGTGATGGCTCAAAAAAAGAGGCGGGTCCGAAGACCCGCCTCCCTCGCGGCAGCTCTTGCCAGGGCGGAGCTACCGCTTCCTGTCGCTCCCACACGGAAGCCTCACCGGCGGGTTGGTGATCGAGCGCTTGCCGTTCTGGGCGGTTAGCTGGACCTGGGCGCGGGGCCTCGCCCGGCAGAGCTCGGTGTTGTTGACGAGCAGGCCCTTGTCGCCGCCCTTCATCGCGAGGACGACCTTGGAGACCGGCGCGTCGGGGAGGTTGACGAAGCGGGTCCGCACCCGAGCGGTTTCCCGGCCGGTCTTGACCGAGTCGATGAAGCCGACGACGGTGACGTGGATCGGGCCGTCGAGGTCGGCGACCAGGTCGGGGAGTTCCCTCGCACCGCCGTTGGAGCGGAAGTAGACCGGGCCGCGAAGCGGCTGATCCAGCAGCGGCGTGTAGGCGGTGGCCCGGCCGAGGATCGAGCCCGCCGGGCAGGCGTTGGCGTTGAACTGAACCTGGGTGCAGGGATTCGAGATGTGGTCGTTGTCGACGAACTCGGTCTGCGGCAGGAGCACCACGGTCCTGCCGACGTTGGCTCCGCCCTTCGGCATCGTCAGCGTCGCCTTCAGCGCCGGGTGGGCGCTGCGGTGGGTCGGGCCGCCGAATTTCAGCGAGAGCCTCGGGCCGAAGCCGAGCTCGCCGCAGGCCGATGCCTGGAAGGGGCTCGAGGGAGAGGCGCTCTGCCCGGTCGATGAGGTCAGCGTGCTCGTCACCGCCAGCGCCTTGCAGGACGTCGGGTTGATCGTGAATTCGGGCCGGTTCACTTCCACCCTGACGTCGCGGTAGGCGATCGGGATCCCCTGCAGGATCTGGGGCAGCGGGTCGCTCGAGGCGGTCACCTGGGTGGTGGTGGGGTCGATGTTCAGGGCGTTCCTGACCGCAACCGTGCCGAGGTCGAAGGGACCGGCCTGGGCCGGGACCTTGACGACCATCGAATAGGGGGCTCCCTTGTAGGGGCCGGCCAGGTAGGCGGCGGTCGGGGCCTTGCCGGCTTCGGGGACGTAAAGCGGGGTCGGGCCCGAGCCCGCTCCGACCGTCACCTTGCCGACCTGGCTGGCTGCCGGGCAGTCGCCGGTGGTGGCCTGGGCGTCGCCGCAGAGCGGGACGCCGGCGAGCTTTGCCAGCAGGCCCTGGGGCAGGGTGGCCTGGATCTTGCTCAGGTTCGGTTCGCCATCGGCCCTCGTGATCCGCAGAGTGAAGGGCGAGAAGGCTCCGCCGCGGAGGTTGCCGGCGACGGCCTGCAGGCCTGGGCTGAACCGGCCGGCGGCCGCGCAGCCTTCGTTGACCGTGAACGGGGAGTTCGAGACGACCGGCTCGTCCGTCGCCCAGCTCGTGAACTCGGTGTGGATGTTGTAGGTGCCGCATTTGGCGGGCACCGAGAGCGCCGCCCTGGGGCCGCCGGCGAGCTGGAGGTGCAGGTTGGAGAACGGCTGCTGGGGCGTGTTGTCGAAGATCGTCGTCATCTGGCCGGTGTTGGGGTCGACCTCGACCTTGCCCGGCAGCTTCAGCCAGAAGCCCGGGCCTTTGACGGCGATGTAGAGGGCGAGGAGCGAGTTGAAGGGGTTGTCGTTCTGGGTGGCCAGATAAACGCTTCCGTTCAGCTGTTCGTCCAGCAGCGGGGTGTCGATCGACACGGTGCCGAGCTTGGAGGCTCCCGGGCAGCTCGGGGCGTCGTTGTTGCCGATCCCGATCTGGGACTGCGAGCAGGCGCCTTGGCCCTGGGCGGAGGAGGCGTTGACCGTCACTCCCTCGGGGAAGGTCATCTCCACGCGCTTTAGCGCCGCGGTTGCCAAGGCGTCGGGGTCGTCGGACTGCGGCAGGGCGATGTCGACGTCGAGGCCGCTGGGGGACTGGGCGGCCCGCGATTGCGGGTCGACCGTCGCCGAGGGTGCGAAGGGCAGGTCTTCGCAGCCTTCGAAGACGAAGGGGGTGCCGTCGCCGTCGGCGGTCAGGGTCTGGACGTCGAAGATGCCCGGGTTCTCCCAGGAGTCGCCGCGGGCGGTGAAGGACGCCGGCGCTTCGGGGCAGGCGGTGGGGTTGGTCATGAAGGCGGTGCGGGGCAAGCCTGCTGGGGCTGGGTTCGGGAAGGGCGGCAGCAACGTACCGAAGGGGCCGCGAAGAGAGTCGTGGCTGGGATCGGCCGGCACCCCCCAGAGGGTGATGTCCGCAAACTTCAGCGCCAGGGCCTGCGAGATCGAGGCGCTCCCGGCGGTGATGCCGTAGTCCCCCGGCCGCACCCGCGGCTCGATCAGGACCACAGCTCCGAGGACGTTGAAGCCGAAACGGGCCGGTACCTCGGAGCCGTGCGGAAGGTTGTAGACGCCGACGAAGCCTACGCCACCGTTTATGCCGATCCTCCCTATGCCCAGCTGGGAGCCGAGCGGACAAGCGTCGCCTCCCCCCATGGGGTTGATCAGAGCTGCCATCTGGCAGGTCGGGGTCGGGGTCGCATTCCCGACCAGGCCCGGCGGGAGGTCGAGGTCGACGTCGCGAGGGTCCTCGAGCGGGGCGTTCGTGCCCGAGTCGAAGGGCACCGTGAATTTGAACCTGAAGTCCGCGTGCTCCCCGGCCTGCCGCGAGAAGGACCCGTCGGCGTGTTCGATGCCGACCTGGAGGTCTTCGAATTCCAAGCTTGCCCTGGCGTTGGCGCTCCAAGCGAGCGAAAACAGGCCCGCCAGCATCAGACAGGCCAGCACAGCCAATGAAAAGCCCGCCGGAGAATGACGGTACGACACCTACCTGGAACCTCCACCCATTGGACGCCGAGTCTACGAGAGACCCGGCGCCCTGGCGGTACGTCTGTGTTCTGCTACTTGCGCTTCGACTTCCCACCCCCGCAGCTCGTCCCCAGCTTCAGGCTCGAGTTGGCGGTCTTGCCGTTCTGGCCGGTCATCTGCACCTTGGCCTTCGGGATGAAGGAGCAGAGGTCGCGGCTGTTTGCGAGCAGTCCCTTGGAGCCGCCCTTCATCTTCAGGACGAACTTGGAGACGGGGGCGTCGGGGATGTTCTGGAAGCGGGTTCTCACCCGTCCCTTGACCGAGTCGATGAAGCCGACGACGGTGACGTGGATCGGGCCGTTTAGGTCTGCGACCAGGTCCGGTAGTTCTCTTTCCCCTCCGTTGGAGCGGAAGTAGACCGGGCCGCTCAATGGCTCATCGATCAGCGGCGAGGTGGCCGTCGCGGTTCCCAGGATCGAGCTCGCCGGGCAGGCGTTCGCGTTGAACTGGACCCTGGTGCAGGGGTTGTTGATGTGTTCGTTGTCGATGAACTCCGACTTCGGCAGGATCACCGTCGTCTTGGCGAGGTTGGCGTCGCCCTTGGGTGCCTTGAGGACGGCGGTCAGGGCGGGGTTGCCGGTGCGCTTCATCTTGCCCTTCAGCGAGATCTTCAGCGAGGGGCCGAAGCCGAGCTCGCCGCAGGCCGATGCCTGGAAGGGGCTCGAGGGAGTTGCGCTCTGCCCGGTCGATGAGGTCAGGGTGCTCGTCACCGCCAGCGCCTTGCAGCTGGTCGGGTTGATCGTGAATTCGGGCCTGTTCACTTCCACCCTGACGTCGCGGTAGGCGATCGGGATCCCCTGCAGGATCTGGGGCAGCGGGTCGCTCGAGGCGGTCACCTGGGTGGTGGTGGGGTCGATGTTCAGGGCGTTCCTGACCGCAACCGTGCCGAGGTCGAAGGGACCGGCCTGGGCCGGGACCTTGACGACCAGGGAGTAGGGGGCTCCCTTGTAGGGGCCGGCCAGGTAGGCGGCGGTCGGGGCCTTGCCGGCTTCGGGGACGTAAAGCGGGGTCGGGCCCGAGCCGGCTCCGACCGTCACCTTGCCGACCTGGCTGGCTGCCGGGCAGTTGCCGGTAGTTGCCTGGGCCTCGCCGCAGAGCGGAACGCCGGCGAGCTTGGCGAGCAGGCCCTGGGGCAGGGTGGCCTGGATCTTGCTCAGATTGGGTTCGCCGTCTTGGCGGGTGATCCTCAGGGTGAAGGGGCTGAAGGCGCCGCCGCGCAGGTTGCCGGCGATGGCGTTGAGGCCGGGGGCGAACTGCCCGGCGGCGGCGCAGCCTTCGTTGATCGTGAACGGGGAATTGGAGACGACCGGGTTGTCGGGCCCCGCCCAACTGGTGAACTCGGTGCGGATCGAGTAGGTGCCGCACTTCGCCGGCACCGAGATCGCCGCCCGTGGGCCGCCGGCGAGCTGCAGGTGCAGGTTCGAGAACGGCTGCTGGGGCGTGTTGTCGAAGATCGTCGTCATCTGGCCGGTGTTGGGGTCGACCTCGACCTTGCCCGGCAGCTTCAGCCAGAAGCCCGGGCCTTTGACGGCGATGTAGAGGGCCAGGAGGGAGTTGAAGGGGTTGTCGTTCTGGGTGGCCAGATAAACGCTTCCGTTCAGCTGTTCGTCCAGCAGCGGGGTGTCGATCGTCACCGTGCCGAGCTTGGAGGCTCCCGGGCAGCTCGGGGCGTCGTTGTTGCCGATCCCGATCTGGGACTGCGAGCAGGCGCCTTGGCCCTGGGCGGAGGAGGCGTTGACCGTCACTCCCTCGGGGAAGGTCATCTCGACCTTCTTGAGAGCTGCCGTCGCGAGCGCGTCGGGGTCGTCGGATTGCGGCAGGGCGATGTCGACGTCGAGGCCGCTCGGCGACTGGGCGGCCCGCGACTGCGGGTCGACCGTTGCGCTGGGGGCGAAGGGCAGGTCTTCGCAGCCTTCGAAGACGAAGGGCGTGCCGTCGCTGTCGGCGGTCAGGGTCTGGATGTCGAAGATGCCCGGGTTCTGCCAGGAGTCGCCGCGGGCGGTGAAGGACGCCGGCGCTTCGGGGCAGGCGGTGGGGTTGGTCATGAAGGCGGTGCGGGGCAAGCCTGCTGGGGCTGGGTTCGGGAAGGGCGGCAGCAACGTACCGAAGGGGCCGCGAAGAGAGTCGTGGCTGGGATCGGCCGGCACCCCCCAGAGGGTGATGTCCGCAAACTTCAGCGCCAGGCCTGCGAGATCGAGGCGCTCCCGGCGGTGATGCCGTAGTCCCCCGGCCGCACCCGCGGCTCGATCAGGACCACAGCTCCGAGGACGTTGAAGCCGAAACGGGCCGGTACCTCGGAGCCGTGCGGAAGGTTGTAGACGCCGACGAAGCCTACGCCACCGTTTATGCCGATCCTCCCTATGCCCAGCTGGGAGCCGAGCGGACAAGCGTCGCCGCCGCCTCCGGGGTTGATCAGAGCTGGCATCTGGCAGGTCGGGATAGAGGTCGCAATTCCGACCAGGCCCGGCGGGAGGTCGAGGTCGACATCGCGAGGGTCCTCGAGCGGGGCGTTCGTGCCCGAGTCGAAGGGCACCGTGAATTTGAACCTGAAGTCCGCGTGCTCCCCGGCCTGCCGCGAGAAGGACCCGTCGGGATGTTCGAAGTCGACCTGCAGGTCTTCGAATTCCAAGCTCGCATTGGCGTTCGAGCTCCAAGCCAGCGTGAACAGACCCGCCAGCATCAGCAAGGCGAGGAACGAAGTCGACAGATTGCGCCTAGCGGAGCTCACGAGCGACCCCCCTTCTTGGTAGCGACGGCATTCAAGGTGATGCGAACCACCTTCGGATTTGCGTCACCGAAGTGGACGCTGAGCTTGACCTTGAGCTTCCCCTTGTCGCGAAGCTCGGTCATGGCCGTCTTGGAGAGGGAGAAGGGCACCCTTATCGCCCCTGCCATCTTGGCCTTGACGGGTGAGCTGTCGACCTTCTTACCGGTCACGGTGACGGTGCCGGGGCGGCTGACCGTCAACCGCAGGCGGGCCGTACCGCCCTTCGCCAACTTCTTCCGGTCCGCGGACGACAGCGGCTGAAGCTTGCCGATCGCAAACGGTGCCGCGCCGGCGCCCTCGCCGCCCTTGGGCGTTTCCAGGTCGGGTGGCCTGCCGATCGTGGCCTTACATGCTTCGCCTTCGCACTCGCCGGTCGTCGTGCCAGATTCCGGGAACCCGCCGCCGACCCTGGCGTCATAGACGTCCATGCCTCGATCCGTATCGCCAGGAAGGATGCCCTCGTCGGTGGTGAAGAAGACGTCGCTCCCGTCGGGAGTGGCATCGGCAAAGCGGGCGGTGTAGGGGCCGTCGCCGGGGCTGATCAGCGTCAGATTGCCGTCGTGGTACTGGTAGACGTCGGAGGTCGCGTTGTGGTCTTCGGCGAGCAAGGGGTTACCAGTGTCGAAGTACAGTTCTCCCTCGTCGTTCACCACTTCGGGGGGACGATTGCTGACGGTTCGCGCCCCGTACGCCAATCCGCCGCTTCCGCTGCCGACCCCGCAGGTCACGCAGACATTTTCCTTGGACTCGGCGTCGTAGAGGTGAATCGACCCATCAGACTCCTGGTAAGCCAGGAACCGGCCGTTGGGGCTGGTAGACGGATTCCCGGGGCCAAGGTCCGTCGGGGTCACCAGGTCTCTAACGCCGTGATCCCACACGAAGGTTTCGGAGATTTGGAGATTATTACGTAGGTAGTGGACAGTCTGGCCATCGTCACCAATGCCAAACACATCGAATGCGCTGGGGAAGTTGGCAAGCCTATCGATGAATTCCAGAGTGTCGCTTTGGGCGTCATACCGATAAAGAGCGGTACCGCCTTCAAGATTCGACGGCGCGTCGCTGCTCAGGCGATCTTGTGAGGTGAAGAACGCATAGCGGCCATCGACGCTGGCCCCTTCGAACCTGCCTCCGTGGACAGTGGCTGGATCCCCAGGAATCTTGGAAACCGAGATTGCGGTCGTCTGCCCGCCGGAGCGGCGATAGACGCCGCCCTCGAAGTCCTGGAGACTGAAGTACACGACGCTGCCGTCATCGCTGGACTGTCGGAAGGTGTCTGCCTCGTCAGGACTAGTCGTATGCACCGCTCCAACCGGGATGCTGCCGTTGGGGAGGCGTGATTCCAACTCCAGACCGCCGTCCCGAGACCATTTGTAGACGGCACGCTGAGGGGCTCCCGGGAGCAATGGGTCCGGAACGTTGAGAATGACCCATCTGAAATCAGGAGCTCCAGACATGAACCAGGTCTCCGTCTGGAGCCCGCATAGCACTGCAAAGGCTTCTTTTCCCGGAGCCCCCCCGACGAACGTGTACTCGCCGGTTTCGAGATCCTGGATGTAGATGTTGCCGCCGCCTTCATAAGGACCGCTTGGTCCCACGGGGGTCAGGGCAAGGTTGCTAACGACCACCGTGTGCGTGAAGTCCGATGAGACTGCGCTGGTGACCGTGGTGGCGACATACCCACCCGCCGCTCCGGTCTTCAGTGGTGGGTCAAGCGGACTCCAGTCGAGCCAACCCGTCGAACCGCGCCGACTCAAGACGCGGTTGTTCACCACGGATGAGTCGGCGTTGGCAGGCGCTTGGCCGACCTGATAGGCAAATGCGGACCCGTCCGCGGCCGCCTGGAAGCCCAGCTGCGGATTGACCGAGCCTCCCATCTTGTTGCGCGGGCTCACCTGCTCATAGCCACGTACGGCTCCGGAGCCTGAGGTAGAGAAGGTGCGGTCGGCGCCGGCTGCCTCCCCGGCGGAGTTCTTGGCGACCAGTCGGTAGTGGTAGGTCGTGTTCGGCTGCAAGCCGGAGATTCCGCGGCTGAACGTGCGCGGTTTCGGTTCATTTCCGGCAGTCGCTTCGGCGCCGGCGGGCACTTTGCTCCCGTAGGAGGTCGTCAAGCCGTACTCGAAGCGGTAGGTCGTCTGATCGCCGAGCGTGTCGATCGTTCCCCTGAGCTTGGCACTCGTATCGGTGATCGAGCTCGCCGGGCCGGTTTCGACCTCGGGCGGGCCGAGCAGCGTGTGGAAGGGCGTTGAGCCCGAGGTTTTGGATATGACTGAGTTTGAGGCGACCAAGCGGACCAGGTAGTCGGCGTTTCCTTTGAGGCCGGTGAGGTCGGCTTCGATGGTGTCGGGTGCTTCGATCCCGGTCCTTTCCACCGGCACGTCTGGAGTTTTGAGCTCTTCCGGCCAGGTCAGGCCGCCGTCGGCCGAGACCTCGAAGTGGGCGACGGAGCCTTCCGGCGGACCGGCGCCGGGGTCGACTTCGGCGCTGACATTTGCCGAGTCGACGTCGATCGCGGAGACCTGCGGCGCTTCGACGCCGGGCATCGTCCCGGGCGCGTAGTAATCGAGGGCGCCATTTGCCTGATATAGGGACCCCGAAGCGGCTATCGCAAGGCCGGCGCCGCCCCGCGACGGCGAACCGGCGAGCAGGGCGCCGGCCGGAGAGTAGGCCTGGAGCTGTTCGCCAACGGCAACCACGACGAGGGAGCGCGACGGGTCATAGCCGAGTCCGTGGAGCGATCCGACATCGGAGATCGTCCCGAGAAGGGTGCCGGTGCCGCTGAAGTGGGTGACGTCGGGACCTTCGGAGGGCGCGACGTAGAAGCTGCCGTCGGGTGCAGCGGCGATCCAGGAGGGGTTGATAAGAGGGGTGGGGATGGTTTCCAGCAGCGTGCCGCTGGTGTCGTAGCGACGGACCCCTTCGGCGCCCGAGTCGGCGACGAGGAGGTCGCCAGTGGTCGGATCGACGGCCAAGCCTTCGCCTCGGGGCAGTTCGCCGAAGGCCGAATCGATGGAGTAGGTGGGAGTCGGAGCTCCGTCTGAGAGGTAGCGAGTGATCCCTATGCCGAACGGTCCATCCGCATAGACCGTGCCGTCGCTGGGATCGACGGCGATGTTCACCACCAACCCGGAAGCGGGCGAGAATTCCGTCAGAAACGTCCCACCTTCGGCGGTCGGCGAATAGATCCGGATGTGGCCAGAGCCTTGATCAGCGCCGAAGATATTGCCGTTGCCATCGACCGCGACAGGGCTGCGTGGGGATTCGAAGTTGAGGACAATGCCCCCAAAGTTGCCTTTGTAGGCCCAACCTGGGCCGGCTTCGGGAGCAGCGCTCGCCGCAGGCGCGCTGACGGCGAACAACAGGACCATCGAAAGCAGAGACGCGACAATGACGGCCGTGGCTGAAGTGCATGAACGACGTTCTGCTTTCACTCTTGCTGCCTTTCTGATTGGAGCGCCGGAACGGGCGCTAAGTGCTTTTCTCGGTCCGTTCCGGCGCATTACAGGTACCTAGTTCCCGACGATGATCGGGGCGGTTGGGGTGGTCAGGTTGTTGACGGGAACGGTGTATCCGCGTTCGTTACCGCCCGTGACGGCGCTTTCCCACTTGAGCGTTTCGGCTTTGCCGGCCACCGCGCAGGTGCCTCCGTCATTCGCCCAGGTGAGCGACGGGCTCTGGGTCGAGTGGGCGTGGTAGCCCGACTTCAGCAGCGACGGGGTGGTGGTCCCGTTGCTCCAGATGCCCAGGAAAGTGATGCCGTTGGCGACCAGCTTGCAACTGGGCAGCGAGGTCGACCGCATCACGAGGGTTTCGGTCTGGGGGGTGGGAGAGGTAACGCTCGCCAGGTTTCCGACGGCCACAAAGTTCCACGTACCCGAGAGGGTCAGGGTCGTCCCGGCGCTGCAGGTAGGGACCGGAGCGGAGATTCCCATGCTGAAAGACGCTTTTTCGTTTTCCGGAGCTTTCGGGATCTGACCTGAGACTTTCAGCCAGCAGGATCCAAGCGACGTCGCCACCTTGGGCCCGGCTGCTTCACCGAATTCGAATTTCGCGCTCGCCGGGAACATGCTCGCCGAGGAGATCGCCGGGATGGCGAGCGCGAGAAGCGCTCCCACGATGGTTAGTAGTGCGAACTTCTGCTTCATCTAGTTACTGCCTTTCTGCTGTGCGCCGCCTTGACTGGGAGACGCGGTTTGCCCCGTCCGTTCGGACGAGACCCCCCCGCCCTCCCCGTCGGCGGCAAGCACTTCGGCGCAGCCGGCCGCGGCTGCGGCGCGGCCCTTCTCCGGCACGGTCGTCGCGTAAATCGCGGCGGCGAGCCGGGGGTACCCTGATGAAGATTCGACCTTCGCGGTCGGCTCGGTGGCGAGCTTGGCGAAGCGCTTGGTGACGCCGGCGCGACGGGCGGCCGCCTCGAAGTGGCGGGCGGCCTCAAGGGGCGTCATGCCCTGGCAGGCCTTGCGGCCGATGGCGCGGGCGGCGGCGTCATGCGCGTATGCGGCCCCGGCGACCTCGGCCGATCCCTGCTCGGCGTGGGTGGTGCGGGCGACCGTCGAGCTGGTCCCGTCGTCTCCGCCTCCGCAACCGGCAAGGGCAAGGAGTGACGCGAAGGCGAGCGCCGTACAGGTGGTGCGTCCCACTCCCATCTCTCCCTTGTCCCGTGGCTCTGCCCCTGCCCAACCCGTTCCCGGGCTCCCTGGCCGAGGCATCGACCGTTTTCTCTTCCCGCCTCGGAATGGCTTCCCACTGCATGCCGTTTCCGAAGACGGCGGTAATAAGAACAGACACGGACCAACTTGTCAAGTCAAAAACTAGGCGACTCTCGTTCTGGTGTCAGAATATGGCTTGTTAGCAGCAAATAAACGCCCGTGGACAACGGGACGAAGGCCTCTTGGCCAGTTGGGCGCGTACCAGTTGAGTAATCTCGCGTAGTGAGCCTCGGTGACCCCGGCGAGCGGGGATATCTTCCCCCCACGATGGTTGAGACTCCGTGGGGGGATGCGGCTTCGCTGCGGGAGCGGATGCTGCGACCGGGCAGAGGCACGCAACGGGGGGAGGCCGAGCGAAACCAGCGCGAGCGGCTCTTTGCGGCGATGGTCGCGACGGTCGCCGAGAAGGGCTACGAGGCGACCACCGTGGCCGACCTGGTCGAGCTCTCCGGCGTCTCGCGCAGCGCCTTCTACCGGCACTTCGAGGACAAGCAGGAGTGCTTCCTGGCCGCGGCCGAGGAGCTGGTCGAGCCGACGCTGGCGAAATCGCCGGCGACGACAGCGCGCCGCCCGGGGTCGAGCGGGCGCGGCAGGCGTTCGAAGGCCTGATGCAGCTGATCGCCGCCCAGCCGGCGGCGGCGAAGATGTGCTTCGTCGAGGTCTACGCCGCCGGGCCCGAGGGGGTGGCCCTGGTCGACCGCTCGCTGGACCAGTCGACCGACGCTCGCCGCCGGGCTGTTCGAGCAGATCCCGGAGCGCGAGGGGATGCCGCCGCAGATGGTGCGGGCGATGATCGGCGGCCTGCAGAAGGTGGTCCACAAGCGCCTCTACCGCGGTCAGGAGGCGGAGCTGCCGGACCTGGTGCCGCAGCTGTGGCGGTGGATCTTCTCCTACCCGCCGCCGCCCGGACCGCTGAAAGCGACCCGGCGGCGCACCGTCAAGGCGGTGCCGTTCGAGGAGCGCCAGGCGCAGTCGAGCCCGCCCGAGCGGGTGCTGCGGGCGCTGGCCGCGATGGTCGCCGAGAAGGGCTATCCGGACACCACCGTCGCCGAGATCGTCGAACGCGCCTCGACCTCGCAGCGGACCTTCTACGAGCACTTCGCGAACAAGGAAGAGGCGCTCCTCGCCGCGCTCGACAGCGGCTCCGCCCAGATGCTCGCCACCGCCCTGCCCGCCTTCCGCCGCGCCCACGACTGGCACCACGCGGTCCACGACACGCAGGAGGCGATGTTCCGCTTCGGCGCCGAAGAGCCCGAGTACACCCGCCTCGGGGCGGTCGAGATGTACGCGGCCGGCAAGCGCGCCCTCGACCAGCGCGAGCTCGTGACCGAAGGGCTCGAGGGCTTGCTGGCGCCGGGCTACGAGCTGAGCCCCGGAGACGCCCCCGATCGTGCCCGAGGCGATCGGCGGCGCGATCTACGCGCTGCTCTACGACCACGTCAACAAGAAAGGCCCGGAGACGCTGCCGGACCTGGTGCCGACGCTGGCCTACGTCACCCTGGCGCCCTTCCTCGAGGCGGACGACGCCTACGAGGTCGCGGTCGGCTAGAGAACCTGGAGCCCGGCGAGCGTCAGAAACCCGGTGACCATGATTCCGGACAGGGTGATGAACCCGAACATCATGGTCCGCTGCACCGATTTGACCTCGCCCCGCAGTTCGCGGATATCGGAGTCGACGCGCTGAAACCCCTCCGAGACCCGCAGATTCAGGTCATCGAGCCGCGCGTCGGTCCATGCTTCTCTCGCCATCGCCTCCATGATGGCAAGTGTAACTAATTGTCTGTGACGAAACAGACACAAAACACAATTTCTCGTTAAGCCGGCGGAGACCCGACGGCGAAGAGACGCCATTCGCCGGGGGCGCCCTTGAGCTTCTCCACCCCGCGCTCGGCGAATTCGAGGCCCGAGCCGACGACCAGCTCCCGCACCGTGCTCGAGACCAGCACCTCGCCGGGCCCCGCGAGGGCGCCGATCCGGGCGCCGATGTTGACCGCCATGCCGCCGACGTCCTCGCCGATCAGCTCGACCTCGCCGGTGTGGATCCCGGCGCGGACCTCGATCCCCAGCCCGGCGACCTCTTCGCGGACGGCGCTGGCGCAGCGGATCGCCCGGGCCGGGCCGTCGAAGGTGGCGAGGAAGCCGTCGCCCATCGTCTTCACCTCACGGCCACGGTGCAGGGAGAGCTGGTGGCGGACGGCGGCGTCATGGCGCTCGAGCAGCGCTCGCCAGCGGCGGTCGCCCAGCTCGGCCGCCTTTTCGGTCGAGCCGACGATGTCGGTGAAGAGGATCGTCGCCAGCGCCCGTTCGGATTCGCTCGCGTTGCGGCTGCCGACCAGGAACTCCTCGACCTCGTCGAGCATCGCGTCGAGGTCGCCGGCGAACGGCAGGTGGTCCTCGCCGGGCAGCTCGACGTAGCGGGCGCCGGGGATCTCGTCCGCCAGGTAGCGGCCCTGCGCGGCGGCGATCATCCGGTCGCCCGCCCGGTGCAGGACCAGGGTCGGGACGTCGATCGCCGGCAGGATCGCCCGCACGTCCATCTCCCGGTAGAGGTTCATCAGGGAGATCGCGCCGGAGGGGCTCGTCCCCTGGCGCAGCAGCCGCGCCCACCAGCGTTCGAACTCGTGGTCCCCGACCCGGCTCGGCGCCCAGACGTTGAGCGCGACGGCCTTGCCCCAGTCCCGCTGGACGACTTCTCCCCAGCGGTCGAGCGCCGTATCGGCGATCCCGGGCCTGAAGTCCGGCGCTTCCAGCATCCGGGCGAAGGTCCCGAAGAGGACCAGGCCGGCGACCTGGCCGGGAAAGGTCGCCGCGTAGAGCGTCGACATCGGCCCGCCCTCGGAGACGCCGAAGAGCGCCGGGCGGTCGAGCTCGGCCGCCTCGATCACCGCCTGCAGGTCGTCCATCGACTCCTCCAGAGTCGGAGGCCTGCCCGTCCGGTCGGACAGGCCCTGGCCCCGCTTGTCGAAGACGAGCAGCCGGGCGAAAGAGGTGAGGCGGCGCAGGAAGCGGGCGACCTCGGGCTCCTCCCAGAGCAGCTCGACATGGGAGACGAAGCCGGGGACGAGGACGAGGTCCAGCGGGCCGCTGCCGGTGACCTGGTAGGCGATCTTTACGCCGCTGGAATCTGCGTAGTGGGTCTCGACTTCCATCCCCGGGATCGTCTCAGGCCTCGAACGGCTGGCGCAAGGCAGCGGCGAAGACCTCGGGGTGGGGGGCGGCCCGTGGGGGGCGAGCTCGCGCGGACTCGGATATATGCCCAGGCATCCTCAGGCCAGGATAGGTTCCCCCCCTCCACCACCTAACTAATAACCAGGAGATCTTGAAATGCGATTTACCCTCAGGAATCATCCGGGCCTCAGCCTGAAGCTGGGCGCGGGCGCACTGCTATCCGCCTTGGTCCTTCTCATGGCCTCGCAGGCAGGCAAGGCGGCGAGCACGCCCGTCGGCTGCGACGCGACGGCGCTGGTAGCGGCGATCGAGGCGGCGAACTCGAACCCGGATGCCACTGAGCTGCAGCTGACCAAAGGCTGCGTCTACACCCTGACCGCGCGCAACAACTCCTTCTACGGCTTCAACGGCCTGCCGACGATCACCTCGGCGGTGACGATCGTCGGCAACGGCGCGACGATCCAGCGCGACCCGGGAGCACCCTCGTTCCGGATCGTCACGGTCGATACCACCGGCTCGCTGCGGCTGGTTGGCGTCAACCTCCACAACGGCCTCGCCAAGGGCGGCGACGGCGGCAGCGACCGCGGCAACACCGATGACGGTGGCGGTGGTGGCGGCGGTGCCGGCCTCGGCGGCGCGATCTACAACCGCGGCGCCCTCACGGTCTCGGTCTCGACCCTCTCGTTGAACACGGCGCAGGGCGGCAACGGCGGTGCCGGCGCCGACAACGGAACGGAAACCGAAGACGGCGGCGGTGGTGCCGGCGGCGGCGGCCTCGGCGGCAACGGCGGCAATTCCGGTGCAGCCGACGAAGGCGACGGCGGTGCCGGCGGCGGCGGCTTCGGCGGCAACGGCGGTGCGGTCCAGACCGGCCCGGAAGTTTATGCCGGTGCCGGCGGCGGCGGAACCGTGACCGACGGAGCCTCGAACTCCGGGGAAGCGCCGGGTGCAGGCGGCTCCTCCAACGGCGGCAACGGCGGCGCAGAAGGTCTGGATGGATCCGCCGGCGGCTTCGGCGGCGGTGGTGGCGGTGGCGGTGACGAAGGCAGCGGCGGTGGCGGCGGGATCGGCGCCGGTGGCGGCGGAGCCGGCGAGAACGACGTCGAGGAAATCCCGACCTTCGGCGGCAACGGCGGCTTCGGCGGCGGTGGCGGCGCCGGTGGCGAGGACGGGACCGGTGGCAACGGCGGCTTCGGCGGCGGTGGCGGCGGTTCGTCCTCGGACAACGTCGTTCGTCCTTTCAACGGCGGAACCGGGGGCTTCGGCGGCGGCAACGGCGGTGCCGTCGCCGACACGAACAGCGGCGGCGGTGGCGGCGCCGGCATCGGCGGTGCCATCTTCAACGACGGCGGCACCGTGACCCTGGTCAACGCGAGCCTGGCCTCGAACAGCGTCGTCGGCGGTCAGGGCGGGCAGGGAGAGACCCCGGCCCAGAACGGCACCCCCGGCCAAGGCATCGAGCCCGGCGTCTTCAACTACGCCGGCGGTCAGGTCGTCGCACAGGTCGGAACCTGCAAAGGCAAGCCGGCGACGGTCGTCGGCACGCCCGCAGCGGACACCGTGCTCGGCACCGCGGCGGCTGATGTCTTCCTCGGCGGCGGCGGCAACGACCGCTTCAGCGGTGGCGCCGGCAACGACGTCGCCTGCGGCGGTCCCGGCAAGGATTCGCTGTTCGGCCAGGCCGGCAAGGACACCCTGCTGGGCGACGCCGGATCCGACGTCCTCAACGGCGGCGCGGCGAAGGACCTGCTGATCGGCGGCAAGGGCGGCGACAAGCTCAAGGGTGGAGCCGGCAAGGGCGACATCTGCCGCGGCCAGGCGGGCAAGGACAAAGAGGCGGCCAACTGTGAGGTCCCGAAAGTCAAGAAGCCGGCGAAGCACAAAGCCGGCTAGCTCGATGCGCAGGGCGATGGCGAGCTTCGCCGTCGTCGCCCTCGCGCTGCCGGCATTCCAGGGCAGCTCCGGGCCGATCGGCCCGGAGCTGCGGAAGCGGATGACCGGCGTCTCCTGGCAACGGGGCTGCCCGGTCGGCTTCGGCAAGCTGCGGCTCCTGCGCGTCAGCCATTGGGGGTTCGACGGCCAGGTCCACCGCGGTCGCCTGGTCGTCCACCATGACTCGGCCGCGCCGATGCTGAGGACGCTGCGGCGGCTGTACCGCCTTCGCTTCCCGATCCGCCGCATGCGCCTGGTCGACGCCTACGGGGCCGACGACCACCGCAGCATGGCCGCCGACAACACGTCCGCCTTCAACTGCCGCCTCGTCAACGGCACCGGCGTCTGGTCCGAGCACGCCTACGGCCACGCGATCGACGTCAACCCGATCGAGAACCCCTACGTCACCGCCGACGGCTTCGTCTCACCGCCCGCCGGGGCTGCGTATGCGGACCGCTCGCGGCAGGCCAAGGGGATGATCCACCGCAGGGGGCCGGTCGTGGCGGCCTTCGCGAAGAGCGGCTGGAGATGGGCCGGCAGCTGGCCCTGGCCTAAGGACTACCAGGACTTCTACGCGGGCGGGAACTAGCGTAGGGGCGACCACCAACGGAGGAAGGGAAGAGAGATGGGATCGCTGCGCGAATCGATGACCGGGGAGACGACGATGCGCGAGGTCGTCGAAAGGGAGATCGGCGAGGAAGTCGTCGCGGTCGCGGCGCTGAGCCAGGGCACTCCGCCGTCGATGCTCTCGATGGTGACCGGCGCCGCGCTCGTCAAGCTCGTCTCGCCGCGGCCGTCGAAGGCGCTGCCGAAGCGCTTCATCCTCGCCGTGACCGTCGACCGGGTGGTGGCCCTGAAGGGGACGCCGATCAGCGACGAAGACGGCAACGACACCGGCGCCCACCTCCGAGGCGAGATCGCCTCCTGGGACCGGGCCGAAGTCACGGCGACGGCCTCCGAGGACGGGAAGGGCGGCACCCTGCAGATCCCAGGGGCCTCGATCCCGGTCTTCGACCGCTCCCTCGGCAACCCCCGAGAGCGCGAGCTGTTCATGGCGCTCGACGGCTAGGGCCGGGGCTCAGGCTCTCGAGGCAGCGCCAAGTGGCCAGGGCCGGATTCGAACCGGCGACACCACGATTTTCAGTCGTGTGCTCTACCAACTGAGCTACCTGGCCTGGGAGTGCAAATAAATCAGGCGTCGCACGCTTGATTTGATTGCGGCTGCGGGAAGGCTAGCGGTCGAACGGGGGCTGCGGCTGATTGCATGCGGGGATGAGCAGGGCTCGGGCGCTCGCGGTGCTGGCGGTGGTCGTCGCCGCGGCTTTGCTGCTGCTCTCGGGCAGGTCGGGGAGCGATCCGCAGACGCCGGCGGGGTTGCCGGGGATGCCGCCGCCGTTCCTCGGGGTGGCGGTGCTCGGAGACGGTGGGCTGACGGCGGCGGTCGACGCCTACGGGAACGTCGTCGACCTGCGGGCGCCGGGGCCGGCGGGGAGAGCGCTGATCGAGAACCCGGCCGAGCGGCAGGCGGCGGGGACGGTCGCGGAGGACACGGGGATCCAGGTCTGGGTGCGAGTCGGCGGCGAGATGACGCCGCTGTGGCGGGCGGATGCCGTGGAGCAGAGCTATGTGCGGGGGACGAATGTCCTGCGGACCGTTGCCCGGTTCGGGCGAAGGCAGGTGGAGATCGAAATGGCCGCCACCGGGGAGACGCTGGCGATGGGCGCCGACATGGGGCTGGACGTGCGCGTCAACGCCGGCGTCGCATGTCGGCAGGAGCGAGACCAGGTCGTGTCGATCGTCTGCGCGGATCGGCCGATGGATGGGGACGTGAGCGCAGGAGCACGGGTGGCGATTGCGCAAGCGGTCGGCGCCGATCGTCACTGGCTCGAGCGGGCCCGCCCACTTGGACCATCGGCCCCGGCTTGGGCGCGACGGATGTACGACCGCTCGCTGCTCGTCCTCCGCGCCCTCACCGATCGGAGCACCGGCGCGGTCGCCGCCGGTTCCCGCGACGACTGGGCCTACGTCTGGCCGCGCGACGCCGCGGCGGCCGCGATCGCCTACGCGGCGGCGGGCTACGAGCCGGAGGCGGCGCGGACCACGCGCTTCCTTCTCGGCCTCGGGCTAGAGCATGCCGCCCGCTTCGACGGCGACGGCGGGCCCGTCCCCGGCCGCGAGGCGCAGGGCGACGCGATCGGCTGGGTCGCCGCCGCCTCGCGGGCGGCGGGGCTGATCGGCAGCGCGCGACGCGCGGCCGAGATCCTCTCCGGCGGCGGTCCCGTCCCCTGGCGCGACCGCGCCGACTACTGGGAGGGCGAGGCGGGCGACTACCTCGGCAACGCCCTCGCCTCCGGCGAGGTGGCAATAAACCACCTCTACGGGGGGGAAATGCCGTCTCGATTGCTACGCGAGCCAGCCGATCCGGATTCCGGGTTGGACTCGGCCGCTGCCTGGGCGGTACGACCCTTCTCCCAGCCCCGTCTTTATTCCGCGGCTCGCACCACGTTGAGGCTGCTGGTCGCCGAGGGGACCCGCTTCGGGATCACCCCGGGCGACAACTGGCCCGGCGGCGGCGATCCCTGGTCCGCCCCAACCGCATGGACCGCCTGGTCGCTCGCCGCCCTCGGCGAGCGACGCGAGGCGCTGAAGGCGATGGCGGCGCTGCGCCGTTCCGCCACCGCGGCCGGGGACCTGCCGGAGCGGGTCGACGCCGAGACCGGCGTCCCGCGCTCCACCACCCCGCTCGCCTGGTCCCACGCCTTCGCGATCCTCGCGCTGCGGCAGCTCTGGCCCTAACCGCAGCTTCGTCTGTTCCTTATCCGTGCTCCGCAACCAAAAGGAACAGGCGAATGGGGCGGGTTACAACGCCCCCCGCATCAGGCCCATCAGCTCCAGCGCGCCCGCCTTGTGCAGGGGTTCGTTGAGGTTGCCGCACTTCGGGCTCTGCACGCAGGAGGGGCAGCCGGCCTCGCAGGGGCACTCGGCGATCAGCCGCTCGGCGTCCCCGAGCAGGCGCTCGAACTGCTCGTAGCCGCGCTTGGTGATCCCGACCCCGCCGGGGTGACCGTCGTAGATGAAGATCGTCGAGCGGCCGGTCTGGAAGTGGACGTTGGTCGAGAGGCCGCCGATGTCCCAGCGGTCGCACATCGCGATCAGCGGCAGGACCGCGATCTGGCTGTGCTCGGTCGCGTGCAGGGAGCCGAGCAGGGCGTCGGTGGGCAGCGCCCGGGCAAGGCCGTCGGGCAGCACGTACCAGAGCGCCTGGGTGACGAAGTTCTGCTCGGGCAGCTCGAGGGCGACGATGTCGATCGGCTCCTGATCGGAGACCGAGACCCGCTGGAAGGCGATCACCTGCTCGGTCACCGAGACCTCGCCGAAGTTGAGCTGCACGCCGGCGACCTCACGCTGCTCGTGGATGCGCTCGATGTAGATCTCGGTCTCTTTTTTCGGCCGCGTGTACCAGTCGCCGTCGAAGGCGGAGACGATTGCCCGCCGCTCCTCGATGTCGAGCCGGTCGACCTCGTAGGAGCGGCCGAGGTGGAGGTAGACGGCGCCGGGATGGACCGTCGTGAAGGCGCGCTCGGCCTCGACCAGGCCGAGCATCTCCCCCGCCTCGCGCTCGATCACCGCGACCGAGTCGGCCGAGGCCGAGCGCAGCGGGATCCGGTTGGCGACGAACTCGCTGCGGCGCGGCATCAGCTTGCCGCCGACGCCGCGCAGCTCCCCCGCCGCGACCAGCCGCTCGGCCCGCTCGCGCCACTCGGGGCCGAAGACCTCGTCGTCCTCCTCGGTCAGCGGCAGCTCGTAGGCGGCGGCGATCAGGTGCCGGGAGGCGATCTGGTCGTTGGCGTGGTCGAGGATCGCCGCCTCGACCGGCCGGCCGAGGAACTCCTCCGGGTGGCGGCAGAAGAACTGGTCGAGGGCGTCCTGGCCGGCGACGTAGACGGCTAGGCCGCGGCGGCGGCGGCCGGCCCGTCCCCACATCTGCCGCAGGCTGGCGACGGTGCCGGGGAAGGTGACGCAGATCGCCGCGTCGAGCTCGCCGACGTCGATCCCCAGCTCCAGCGCGTCGGTGGCGACGACGGCGAGCAGCTCGCCGGAGGAGAGCCGGGACTCGATCTCGCGCCGCTGTTGCGGGGTGTAGCCGCCGCGGTAGGGGGCGATCCGCTTCGCCAGCTCCGGCTTGCCGCGCCGCTCGAGGTTTTCGCTCGCGAAGCGCTGGATCAGCTCGATCCCACGCCGGCTTTTGAGGAAGCAGATGGTGCGCACGTCGTGGGTGACCAGCTCGGCGAGCAGGTCGGCGGCCTCGGATAGCGCCGAGCGCCGCGTCCCGGACTTCTCGTCGAGCAGCGGCGGGTTCCACATCGCCACCTCGCGGCCGGCGCGGGGGGCGCCGTCGTCGTCGATCAGCTCGAACGGCGTCCCCACCAGCCGCTCGGCCAGCTCAACCGGGTTGGCGATCGTCGCCGAGGCGAGCAGGAAGCGCGGCTCGGAGCCGTAGGCGCGGGCCAGACGCCGCAGCCGCCGCAGGACGTTGGCGACGTGGGAGCCGAAGACGCCGCGGTAGGTGTGCGCCTCGTCGACGACCACCCAGCGCAGGTTGGCGAGGAAGTCTCCCCAGCTCTTGTGGTTGGGGAGGACGGCGACGTGGAGCATGTCGGGGTTGGTGAGGACGAGGTTGTTGCGGCGGCGGATCGCCGGGCGGTCCTCGCGCGGGGTGTCGCCGTCGTAGATCGCCTCGCGCAGGTTCGGCGGCCGCAGCTGAGCGAGCTTGCGCGCCTGGTCCTGGGCCAGCGCCTTGGTCGGGTAGAGGTAGAGGGCGCGGTCCTTGGGACGCGCCGCGATCCCGTCCAGCACCGGCAGGTTGAAGGCGAGGCTCTTGCCCGAGGCGGTGCCGCTGGTGATCACCAGGTTCGAGCCGGCGGCCGCCTCGAAGGCTTCGAGCTGGTGGGTGTAGAGGGAGTCGATGCCGACGCGGCCGAGCGCCTCGGCGAGCCCCGCGTCGAGCTCCGCCGGCAGCGGCGCCGGCCGCGAGCGGCGCTCCTCTTCGCTCGACTCGGCGACGATCCGCCCGTCGCGTCGCGCGGGATCGATCGCCACCGCCCACCTGGCGAATCCTGAGGTCGCCAGGCTGTGTCCTCGGTCGACTGTCTGCGGGTCACGCACTAACCGTGCGCTCCCCTTGCCAGTCTCCCTGCGTCCGTGCCGGCGACCTCAGGATTTCGCCAGCAACTCTCATCGCCTGCAGGGACGAGCGATCGTGGATGCGGAGGACGTCGGCGCCCTCGCGGACGGCGAGGGTCACCGCTGCCACCGTCCCCCACTCGCGCTCGCGGGCGGGCAGCCGCCCCTCCCAGGAGCCGGCCAGGACGGCGCCGATGAAGTCCTTGCGGGAGAGCGAGACGTAGAGCGGCAGGCCGAGCGCACGCAGCTCGCCGAGCCGCCGCAGGATCTCCAGGTCCTGCTCGGGGCTGAGGTCGAAGTCGAGTCCGGGGTCGATCGCGATCTGCTCCTCCGCCACCCCAAGGTCCCGGGCCAGCTCGACTCTCCCCTCGAACCAGGCGCGCAGGTGGTCGACGACGTCGCCGTACTCGCGCCATGGGCGATCGACCCGCGCCGGTCCCTCGATGTGCATCAGCACGTAGCCGCAGCCCGTCGCGGCGACGAGCTCGAACATCTCCTCGCAGCCGCCGGAGATGTCGTTGACGACCTCCGCCCCAGCCGCGAGTGCCCGCCGCGCGACCGCCGGTGAGAAGGTGTCGGCCGAAATCGGGACCCCCAAGCCATCGCGTGGTTCCTTTTGCACGTCATCGGTGCAAAAGGAACCACGCGATCGACTACGAGCCCCTCGACCGCCGGGACCAGCGCCGCGGCCTCGTCCTCGGGCGACACGGGCGGGCCGGACTTGGCCGCCACGGCGCCGACGTCGAGCATCTCGAAGCCCGCCTCGGCCAGCGCCAGGCCGTCGGCGACCGCCTGCTCGGGGGTGCCGCTGCGCGCCCCCTCGAACATCGAGTCGACGGTGACGTTGACGATCCCGCGCGGCCAGCGGCTCGCGAGGTCGAGGGTCCTGGTCGGTCAGGCCGCCATCTCCATGCGTCGCTACCGTAGCGGTCGCGACCGATGGCCGACTGCCGCTCCGTTGCGTCTACACCGACCTCGACGGGACCCTGCTCGGCAAGGGCAGCTCGCTCTTCCGCGACGCCGAGGGCGGCTTCTCGCTGGCGCAGGCGCGGGCGCTCGAGGCCTGCCACCGGGCCGGCGCCGAGGTCGTGATCATGTCCGGCCGCCGCGAGCCGCAGGTGCACGAGGCGGCGCGTCTGATGGGCCAGACCTCCTACATCTACGAGGCCGGCTGCGCCTTCGCGATCGAGGGCGAGACGACGCTGATGACCGGCGAGATGGCGCCGAGCGAGGACGGGACGATCTACGAGCAGATCGAGCAGCGGGGGATCCCGAAGCTGCTCTTCGAGCACTTCGAGGGCCGCCTCGAGTACCACTCGCCCTGGCACCATGGCCGCGTCCTTTCCCACCTCTTCCGCGGCAAGGTCGACGTCGAGGAGGCGAACGCGCTGCTGGCCGGAGCGCGGCGACGACGACCTGCGGCTGCTCGACAACGGCGCGATCGGGCGGCCGATGCCGGCGATCGAGGGCCGCACCCACGCCTACCACCTGGTCCCCAGGCAGGTCAGCAAGGCGGCGGCGGTCGCTGGCCACGCCCGCGCCCGCGGCTACGACCCGCGCGATTGCATCGCCGTCGGCGACTCGATCGAGGACCTCGAGGTCGCGGCCGCGGTCGGCCGCTTCTTCGTCGTCGCCAACGGCCCCGAGCACGACGCCGGCCTGCGCGGCCGCGCTCTCGAATTGGGACAATGCCACCGTTACCGAAAGCAGCATGGGTGACGGCTTCTACGAGGCGGTCGTCTCCTCGCTGATGGAACGCCGGTCCTAAAGGAGAGCTTGTGTCGTCTGAGAACGCGACCGTCGCGGAGCAGGAGTACCTGGAGATCATGTTCTGGCTGGAGGAGGCCGGGCTGCCGATGACCGGCGCCAACATCGCCCGCGCGATGCAGCTCTCGCCGCCGACCGTGCACGAGATGATCGGCCGCCTGATCGACGACGGCTACGTCGAGCGCAACGCGGACAAGTCGCTCAGCTTCACCGAGTCCGGCCGCGAGCACGCCAGCCACATCGTCCGCCGCCACCGGATGATCGAGCGCTTCCTCACCGACGTCCTCCGCATCCCCTGGGACGAGGTCCACGAGGAGGCGGAGCGGATCGAGCACGCGATGTGCCCGGTGCTGGAGGAGCGGATGCGCGCCGCGATCGGCGACGCCACCACCTGCCCCCACGGCCACCCGATCGTCGAGGGCGTGCGCGAGCAGGGCTCGCTGCTGGCCGACGTCGAGGTCGGCGCCGACGTCGTCGTCCTGCGCTTCGAGAACGAGGCCGAGGAGCTGCTCCACTACCTCAAGGCGGCGGGGCTCGATCCCGGCCTCGAGGGCAAGGTCGAGACCTCCGACGACGAGCGCGTCGTCATCGCCTCCGCCGACGGCGACCACGAGGTCAGCCGCAGCGTCGCCGAGACCGTCTCGGTCCGCGCCGACCCGGCACCGCCGCCGCGCGCCGCGATCCCCGAGCAGCTGGTGCTCTCCTCGGATCGCTACGGCCGCTAGTTACCCGGCTTAGGCGGGTCAATTCAGCTACTGCGGGACCGCCATCGTCATGATCGGCTCGCCGGTCGGGGTCTCGCTCGCCGCCCTGCGGCTCTTCGGTGACCATCACGACCTCGACGCCGTTCATGTCGGCGATCCGCGTCTCGGCCTGACCTTCGCGGTCGGGGACGAACAGCGCCGGCACCGCTTCGACCTCGCCTTCGCGTTCCACCCAGGCCTCGAGCACCTTGTCCGGAGGAGCTGGTGCATGCCGGACGAGCTGCAGCGTGCCGCTCTCGCCTTCCTGGACCATCTTCACGGTGACGCCCGCCGACCTGGCGTTCGAGCGTGGTGGTCGCCGCCGCCGCTCGCCCGAGCCCGTCGCTGCCGACCTCGTAGCCGACGACGCCGGCCACCAGCAGGGCGACGACGGCGAAGCCCATCGCCGGCTTCAGCAGCCAGCGCCGAGCGCGCGCGCCGGGGCCGGCCGTGCCTCTCGCCTCGCGGACGTCGCTCCCGCACCTCGGCCATCAGCGCCTCGCGCAGCTGCGCGCGGCGGCTCCTGCCGCTCGACCGCCTCCGGCAGCGTCTGGAGCGCCGGCTCCAGCCAGCGTCATCTCCGCGCGGCAGCGCTCGCAGCCTTCGAGGTGGCGCTCCAGCTCGGCCGCCTCGTCGGGCTCCAGCGCGCCCAGCATGTAGGCGGCGAGGTCCTCCTTCCAGCGGTTGTGATCGGTCGCGTTCATGCCAGTCCCTCCGCGAGCTCGCCCCGGATCTTCTCCAAACCCAGTCTCATCCGTCCCTTCACGGTGCCCAGCGGCAGGCCCAGCATGCGGGCGATCTCCGACTGGCTGAAGCCGCCGAAGTAGGCGAGCTCGATCACCTTCGACTGCTCGCCCGGCAGCTTGCCGAGCGCGCCGCTGGATCTCGGCCGCGGTCTCGCGCTGCAGCGCTTCCTCCTCGGTCCGCTCCGTCGGCCGGGCGCTGCCTCCAGCACCGCGTCGTCGTCGAAGGTCAGCTTCGGCGCTTTGCCGGCGCGGCTGCGGAGGAAGTCGATCGCCCGGTTGCGGACGACGCTGAGCAGCCAGGAGCGGACGCTGCCGCGGGCGGCGTCGAAGCGGGCGCCGCTGCGCCAGACCGAGATGAACGCCTCCTGGGTGACTTCCTCGGCGGCGGCCCGGTCGCCGACGATCCGGTAGGCGAGCGAGTAGGCGACGCCGCCGTGGCGGTCGTAGAAGACCTCGAACGCCTCGGGGTCCTTGCGCGCCGACAGCGGCATCAGCTCCTCGTCGGCCAGTCGCTCCGCCTTCTCTCGCTCTCGTCATCGCCCGCCATCCAGCTACAGCGATGAACGGTTCGACGGCCTTCAAAACCTGCTTTTCGCTCGAGCGCGGCTGTCGAAGGCCGCGGGGGCCGGTTCTTCTTTGTTCTGCAGCCGGATCGCCGCCGCGTGGCGGGCCTCGACCTGGACGATCGCCGCCGGCCGCCGCCAGCACTTCTTTCGACTTGATCATCGGGCCGGCGCCGTTGTAGGCGCTGACCCCGGTGTCCTCGAAGGTCTGCGCCAGTTTGAGGAAGCCGGCGGTGTCGCTGTATGCGAAGTCGAACTTCGGCTCCGCCACCGGCTTGCCGCCGAGTTTCTTCGACCGTCGCCGCCAGCGCTTCGACGTGCTGCTGCTCGTCGGAGGCCAGCAGGTTGACCAGGCTCTTCAGTTCGCCCTTCGCCTTGGCCCGGCTCTTCGCTTCTTCGTAGAACTTCGCCTCGAGGTACTCGAGGGTGAGGGCGAAGTTGAGGATCCCGACGTCGCCGGATTCCGACATCGCCAGGGCCTTGCGGACGAAGGGGCCGACCATCGCTGGAGCCGTAAACCGCCCCGGCCGCGAGCGCGCCCTTGAGGATCACCTCGCTGCGGGAGAGGTCGCCGCCCTCGACGTCGACCTCGACGGCCGCGAGCTCGGGAGTCTTCAGCTGTTGCTTGTTCATCGCTCTTCTCCTTCTGTCTCGCGGGTTCAGCCGACGATGAACGGTTCGACGGACTTGAGGACGGTCTGCACGTCGGCCGGCTTGGCGAAGGCGCCGTCCGGGGTGATCGATTCGCCCAGCAGGGTGTTGAGGACGGCGGCGTGCCGTCCCTCGACGCTGTGGATCGCGAGGGCCGAGGCCAGGACTTCGGGGCTCTGGATGTTCGCCGCCTGGCCGAGGTAGGCGGCGGCGCCGAGGTTCTCCACCGTGCCCGCCAGTTCCAGCACCGACTTGGCGCTCTTCAGCGGGAATTCGGCTTTCGGTTCCGGCGCCGGCTTGCCGCCGAGCTGCTTCACCGCAGCGGTCAGCGCTTCCACGTGTTCGGCCTCCTCCTGGCCGAACTTACGAATCGTCTCCAGGTCGGCGCCCTTGAAGAGCCCGCTCTTGACGACGTCGGCGTAGAAGGCGGTCTCCAGGTACTCCAGGGTCAGGGCGTAGTTGAGGATGCCGATGTCCCCCTTGCCGAATTCGGCGGTTTCGCTTGCGCCGGAGCTCGGCTGCATCGACGTGGTGGTGGTCGTGCCGCTGTCGTCGCCGCAGGCGGCGAGGAACGCGGCCACCGCGGTGGTGCTGCCGCCGACCGCGAGGAACCTGCGCCGCGAAACGGGGTCTTTGAGCTGCTTGATCTCAGCCATTTGGAGGGTGCCTCCTGGTCGTTTACTTGCCCCCACCTACGGGGGGCGGGCGCCGGGTGGATCAGAATCCGGCGATGGCGGCAGGTGCGACTACGGCGACGAGGACCCGCGGCGCGGCGCTGCTGGTCCTCGCCTCGATCGTCGCGGTCCAGTGCGGGTCGGCGCTGGCGACGACGCTCTTCGACTCGATCGGGACCGCCGGGGCCGTCTTCCTCCGCGCCGCCTTCGGCGCCCTGGTTCTGCTGGCGCTGACGCGAGGGGCGCCGCTGCGGGTGCGGGAGTGGCCGCACCGCGACGTGGTCCTGCTCGGCGTCGCCGTCGCGGCGGTGAACTTCTCCTTCTACGCCGCCCTCGACCGGCTGCCGCTGGGGGTCACGGTCACGCTCGAGTTCGTCGGCCCGCTCGGGGTCGCGATCGCCGGCTCGCGCCGCTGGCGCGACGCGGTCTGGGTCGTCCTGGCGGCGATCGGGATCGTCCTCCTCTCCGACGGCACCGGGGGCGATGGAGTCGACGCCCTCGGCATCGTCCTGGCGCTGACCGCGGGGTTCTTCTGGGCCGCCTACATCGTCCTCAGCGACCGGGTCGGCGCACTCGCCCCCGGCCCGGGCGGGGCGACGATGGCGGCGGTGATCTCGGCGCTGATCGTGGCGCCGTTCGGGCTCGCCCAGGGCGGCGGCGAGATCTTCACCGCTTCCCACTTGGCGATCGGCGCCGCGGTCGGCGTCCTCAGCACCGCGATCCCCTACGTCTTCGAGATGGAGGCGCTGCGACGCCTGCCGCGGGCGGTGTTCGGGGTGCTGATGAGCCTCGAGCCGGCAGTCGCCGCGGCGATCGGCTTCCTCGCTCTCTCCCAGGGCCTCGACCCGGTCGAAGTCGTCGCGATCGGGCTGGTGGTCATCGCCTCGGCGGGAGCGCTGCGCTCAGCCGCGATGCCGCCGCGCGACTAAGCGCGGAGGCGCTCTAGAGCGCCGGCGATCCGTGAGACGCCCTCGGCGGCGCGGTCGGCCGGGACCGGGGCGAAGGAGAGGCGGAGGCTGTTCTCGCCGCCGGAGATCATGAAGTCCGGTCCGGCGACGAAGGAGACGCCGTCGCCTTTCGCCTCCGCGAGCAGGGCGGCGGTATCGGTGCCCTCGGCGAGGTCGAGCCAGAGGAAGTAGCCGCCGTCGGGGACGACGAACTCGGCCTCGGGGAGCTGCTCGCGAAGCGCCGCCACGAGCGCGTCGCAGCGGGCCTTCAGCTCGCCTTTGACGAACTCGATGTTGCGGTCGAGCTCGCCGCTGCGGCAGAGCTCGAGCACGATCGCCTCGGCCAGCATGTTCGGCGAGATGTAGGTCTCGTTCGCCTTTTTCGCCAGCTTCTTGATCTCCTCCGCCGGGCCGGCGAGGTAGCCGACGCGGACGCCGGGGCTGACCGTCTTCGAGAAGGAGGAGGCGTGGACGACTTTGCCGGCCTCGTCGATCGAGAGCATCGTCGCCAGCGGGGCACCGCTGAAGGGCAGCTCCCGGTAGGGGTCGTCCTCGAAGATCCAGAAGTCGTGCTCGGCGGCGAGCGCGACCAAGCGGCGGCGCTTCTCCTCGGAGAGCGTGCAGCCGGCCGGGTTGTGGGCGTTGGGGATGACGTGGGCGAACTTGATCGGCCCCTCGGCGAGCGCCGCTTCCAGCTGCCCGACGTCGAGGCCGTCGGCCTCCAGCCGCACCGGCACCAGCTCGACGCCGATCTGCTGCAGGAGCAGCAGGGTGCGGTCGTAGGTCGGCTGCTCGACGACGACCCGGTCCCCGGGGCCGAGCAGGTGCTGGAACAGCATCGCCCCCGCCTCGAGCGAGCCGTTGGCGATCATCACCTGCGAGGGATCGAGGTCGCCGTGGCGCTCGGCGACCCAGCTGCAGAGCCCGGGATGGCCGATCCCGACGCCGTAGGAGAGCGCCGTTTCCCAGTCGGAATCGAGCGCCCGCGCCGCCGCCTCCCGCACCTGCTCGTGGGGAAGGATGTCGGCGCTGGGAGCACCGCGCGCGAAGGAAATCGTGTCGGCTGCCATCGGCCACCGACCCTAGCAACGCTCCTCGCCCGATGGCTCCGGGAGTGCCTAGACTCCAGGCATGGCTCTGGGGAGGCGATTGGGACCGCTGACGGCACTGATCGGCTGCGGCCTTCTGTGCCTGGCGGTCGCCGCCGGCTTCGCCGCCATGCACCGCGGGCCGGATCAAAGCCGGATGATCCTGCGCCTCGGCGATCTGCCGCATGGCTATCTCAACCTCGAGCTCCAGGAGGAGCAGGGAGACGACGTCTTCTGCTCGCGGCTCACCATTCCCGAGGACACGCCGCCGAAGATGGCCCGGTTCGTCCGCCGCTACCACCCGAAGGGCTGCATCGGCGCCTACTACCAGCTCTACACGCTGCCCGGCGAAGCCCCGGGCCCGGCCGTCGCCGCAACCGGCGTCCTCGCCCTGCAGAGCGATCGCGCAGCCGACGCCGCCTGGGCGGTCGTTCCCGAAATCCTCGGGCGCCTGCTCGACGACCGGCCTCCGAAGGAGGTGAAGGCGACCGAACGGGTGGGTCGGGCCACGCGCCTGTTCCACGCCCGGCTCAAAGACTTCAACGGCAGGACCGGGCCCGTCAGCACCACCTCGTTCCTCGTCTGGCGCAGCGGGAACACGCTGGCCGTGGTCGAGGTCTTCGGCAACGACCGCGCCGCGGACGACCGCATGGCCGCGGCCCTGGCGCGCCTGCAGCAGGCGCACATCCGCAAGCCCACTCGCTACACCCAGGCCGAACGCTTCGACGGCGAAGTCCCGCTCGACGACCCGGCCATCGACCTGCCGGTCTACTGGCTGGGGCGCAACTTCCGCCCGGGAGGCGAGCTGCCCGACAACAGGCTGTTCGACTCCGGCTTCTCCGGAAAAGCAACCAAGGAATCGGTCAAGCCCTTCCGGGAAGGCCCGGGCGCCCCTCTCTACATCCGCTACGAAACTATCCGCCTCGATACCTGGAGCCCGGCCACCTGGCCGGTCTTCACCCGCTCCCAGACCAGCAAGGCGATCACCACCTGGAAGTGCACCGAGACGAGGACCGTCGCCCTCCCGGAAGGCAGCGCGACGATCTTCGGCGGCTACCGGCGCGACTACGAGCGCTGCCCGAAGAAAGCGCCGCAGGCCTTCACCGCCTGGGTCGACATCGGCGGCGTCAAAGTCGTCGTCAACGCCCCGTTCGCCCCCGACTTCATCGAAACGGTGAACCCGTACGGAACTTTTGCGGGCATGGAAGCGATCGTCCGCGGCCTGGTCCGGCGCTGAGGGGTAGGACATGGGGAAAGGACTTGGCTTCGCGGTGGCACTCCTCCTGCTGGCCGCCCCTACCGCCGGGGCGGCCGCGGACCCGAGCGAGAGGCTGATTGCAGGCGCCGAAGAAACCGTGCTGCGCCTCCACGACCTCCCTCCCGGCTACGTGATCTCGGACGAGGATTGCGAAGCCATCCCACGCATACCAGTCGAGGAGTTCAGGGCGCTCGATAGATGGATCGCCGACACCCGACCGGTGGTCTGCAGATTCAACTACGAACGCCGCTTTCAAGTGCCCGGTCTCGAACCCGGGCCAGCGAAGATCACGGGCGAAGTCATCAATACGCCGAGCAAAGCGGCTGCCACCAAGGGCTGGCGGGTCTTCCGCCGCCTCATCGCTCGGGCGCCGTATCTGGAATCGCGAGGATCGACGTCGGTCGGCCCGGGAGGTCCCACCGCCCTTCTACTGCGCCGCAAAGGGAGGACCACCGGACCCGAACCAGCGTCGATGCTTCTCTGGCGCAACGGCAAGCTGCTCGCGTTTATCGAAGCAGGCGGAATGGAGCCCGAGGAGAACGACGCGGCCGCCCTCCGCTACGCGCAGATCCAGCAGATACGCATCGAATCCCCGGCTCCCTACACCGAAGCCGAACGCGACGACACCGAGGTCCCGCTCGACGACCCGGATCTGAAGCTTCCCGTCTACTGGTTGGGGCGCAGCTTCGCGGGGGGTGGCCTGCCCGCCGCCCAGCTCCAGACCGCCACCGTCATCGAACGGGGCGGCCTGCCCGGGGTCAAGATCGAACTCAGATACGACGGGTTCAACCTCGAAACCTGGACCCGGCCAGGCTGGAACCGCTTCCAGGCCTCGCTCTTCGGGAAGCTGAACCGGCCCCCCTGCACCCGGACCTACGCGTTCGAGTGGGCGCAGGGGCACGCCGTCATCTCGGCCGGCTACCGGCGCCGCACCTTCGATGGAGGGTGCCCTGACTTCCCCCCGACCCGCTATTGGGCGGCAGCCCACATCGGCGGGGTCGTGGTCGGGATCAACCAAACGACCTGCAGGTGCCTCAGCCCTGGCTCCGGCCCCTACAGCGAAACCCTGCGCGGGATCAAGACGGTCCTGCGCGGGCTGACCTTGCGCCCGGCGCCCGTCTACAGCCCCGCGCCCTAGAGCGAGCGCAGCGTCTCGGCGGCGATCGCCGCCGTCTCGGTCGGGCTTTCGCCGACCCGCACGCCCTTGGCTTCGAGGGCGTCTTTCTTCGCCTGGGCGGTGCCCGAGGAGCCGGAGATGATCGCGCCGGCGTGGCCCATCTGCTTGCCGGGCGGCGCGGTGAAGCCGGCGATGTAGGCGACCACCGGCTTGGAGATGTCGGAGGCGATGAACTCGGCCGCCCGCTCCTCGGCGTCGCCGCCGATCTCGCCGACCATCACGATCAGCTCGGTGTCGGGGTCGGCCTCGTAGAGCTTGAGGATGTCGATGAAGTCGGAGCCGACGATCGGGTCGCCGCCGATGCCGACGATCGAGGAGTTGCCGGTCCCGGCCTGCTTCAGCTCGTTGCCGATCTGGTAGGTCAGGGTGCCGCTCTTGGAGACGACGCCGATCGGGCCCGGGTCGAAGAACTGGGCCGGGATGATCCCGACGTTGGCCTTGCCGGGCGAGAGCACGCCGGGGCAGTTGGGGCCGATCAGCCGCACGCCGGCCTCCTGCGCCTTCCAGTACGTGTTCAGCATGTCGAGGACCGGTATCCCCTCGGTGATCGCGATCACCGTCTCGACCCCGGACTCGATCGCCTCGTCGATCGCCGCCGCGGCGAAGCGCGCGGGGACGAAGATCATCGAGGTGTTGGCGCCGGCCTCGGTGACGGCCTCTTTGATCGTGTCGAAGACCGGCGTCCCCTCGACGTCCTGGCCGCCCTTGCCGGGGGTCACCCCGGCGACGAGGTCGGTCCCGTAGGCCTTGTTGCGCAGGCCGTGGAAGGAGCCCTCGCGGCCGGTCAGGCCGGAGACGGCGAGCTTCGTGCCCTCGTCGACGATGATGCTCACGCGGCACCTCCGGCGAGCTCGACGACGCGGCGGGCGGCGTCCAGCATCGTCTTCTCCTGGTGCAGGTTGGGAAGGTCGGCCTCGGCGAGGATCTTCAGCCCCTCCTCGGAGTTGGTCCCGTCGAGGCGGACGACCAGCGGCATCCCGAGGTCGATCTGCTGCGAGGCGGTGACGATCCCGTTGGCGATCTCGTCGCAGCGGGTGATGCCGCCGAAGATGTTGAAGAGGATCGCCGTCACCTTCGCGTCGGACTTGATGACCTCCAAGGCGTTGACGATCGCCTCGGCTTTGGAGCCGCCGCCGGCGTCGAGGAAGTTAGCCGGGGCGCCGCCCGCCTGGGCGACGACGTCGAGCGTCGACATGCAGAGGCCGGCGCCGTTGGCGAGGATGCCGACGTTGCCGTCGAGTTTGACGTAGGTGAGGCCCTTTTCCTTCGCCATCTGCTCCTGCGGGTCGTCGACGGTGTCGGCGATCTCGGCCAGGTCCTGATGGCGGAAGAGGGCGTTGCCGTCGATCGTCACCTTCGAGTCGAGGGCGACGACGTCGCGGCCGGCGGTGACGATCAGCGGGTTGACCTCGATCAGCGTCGCGTCCTCCTCGCGCGCCACCTCGACCAGCCTCACCAGCACCTCGGCGGCTTCGTCGAGCGCGTCCTCGGCGAGGCCAGCGTCGGCGACGATCGAGCGCGCGGCGGCGGCGTCGAAATCCGTGGTCGGGTCGATGTGGCGTTTGACCAGCGCGCCGGGGTCCTCGGCGGCGACCGCCTCGATGTCCATCCCGCCCTTGGCGGAGACCAGCGCCAGCAGCTTCTTCTCGCCGCGGTCGAGGATCACCGAGGCGTAGTACTCCTCGGCGATGTCGGAGCCGCCCTCGATCCAGACCTGGTCGACGCGGAACGGCCCCTCGCCGTGGGGGCCGACGATGTCCATGCCGAGGATCGCGTCGGCGTACTCGCGCGCCTCCTCGGCGTTCTGGGCGATCTTGATCCCGCCGGCCTTGCCGCGGCCGCCGATCAGGACCTGGGCCTTGATCGCGCAGGGGTAGCCGATCTTCTCCGCCGCGGCGACGGCGGCGTCGACCGTGTCGGCGACCTCGCCGCTCGGCACGGCGAGGCCGTGCTTGGCGAACAGCTGCTTGCCCTGGTACTCGAGGAGGTCCATATCTGAGAGCGGCGCCGGGGGCGGCGCGCGCGGCAGACTACCCGAATGACATAATGCCGCGCTCGCTCATGGCCCTGCCCAGTCTCAAAAACATCAAATGGGTTACCACCGATTGCTACGGAACCCTCATCGACTGGGAGAAAGGGATCGTGGAGGCCTGCAAGAAAGAGGCGGCCAAAGACGGGTTCAGCTTCGAAGAGGGCCCGTTCCTCGAGCGCTTCTTCGAAGTCGAGGCGGAGATCATGGCCGGCTCGTACGAGCTCTACGCCGAGGTTCTGCGCCGCACGATCGTCAAAGTCGCCGGCGAGATCGGCTGGGAGGTGGAGCCCTCGCGGGCCCAGTTCCTGCCCAACAGCGTCGCCTACTGGCTGCCGTTCCGCGAGGCCAACGCGGCGATGGACCGGCTCGGCAAGAAGTACGAGATCGGGATCGTCTCCAACATCGACGACAAACTGCTGGGGATCTCGCGCCGCCACCTGCGGACCGAACTCGACCTCGTCGTCACCGCCCAGCAGGTGCGCAGCTACAAGCCCGACCCCGTCCACTTCAAAGAGTGCGCGCGGCGGATCGGCGGCAAGAAGGGCTGGCTGCACATCGGCTGCAACTACGCGACCGACATCGCGCCGGTGCTGAAAATGAACGTGCCGGTGATCTGGGTCAACCGCCACGGCGAGAAACTCGAGGGCCGAAAAGCCCCCAGCGCGACGGTTAAAAACTTTCGCGAAGCCGTGAAAAAGCTCGGCGCGTCCTGAGCGTCTTCGGCGTCTTCTAGCTTTCAAGCCGCAACTCAGGCGTGAGGCGCCGGTTTCGGGGGTACTTGCGCCCCTCGATTCACTGATGCAGACGTACGCTCGACAGACCAGCCCGATGCCTGCCCGTGCCCGGGGCCGGTTCGGCATCGCGCTTGCGCTCTGCCTGCTGCTGGCGAGCCTGGTCCTCGCCGGCGGCCGCAGCGCCGGCGCGGCGCAGAGCTCGGCCCTGCAGAAGCCGAGCTTCGTCGTCATCCAGGTCGACGACGCGACGCTCGACCAGCTCTACGCCAGCCTCAACGTCGGCGGCGTCGAAGTGCAGGCGATGCCCTACACGCTCTCGCTGATCGCCAACCGCGGCGTCACCTTCAACCGCTACTACGTCCCCTATCCCCTCTGCTGCCCCTCGCGGGTCAGCCTCTTGACCGGGCGCTACGCCCACAACCACAACGTCCGCGGCAACGTACCGCCTAACGGCGGCTTCACCGGCTTCAAAGCCCGGGGCGCCTACACCCACAACCTCGCCACCTGGCTGCAGGGGGCGGGGTACCGGACGATCCACATCGGCAAGTTCCTCAACGGCTACGGCGACGAACCCTTCGACGAAGGCAAAGACGTGCCGCCCGGCTGGAATGCCTGGCACAGCGTCCTGCGGGCTGACACCAACCACTACTTCTACGGCTACACGCTGAACAACAACGGCGCGCTGGAAGGGCCGTACGGCGACCCCGGCAGCTGGGAAACGCGCGAATACGGCGAGCGCGACGACTTCGGCTGCCCCGCGGCGCCGCTGAACGGCAAACCCTGCTTCTACGAGACCGACCGCTTCAACACGATCGCCTGGGAAGAGCTGACCCAGACCTCGCCCGAACAGCCCTTCTACCTGCAGATGGACTACACCGCCCCGCACGGCGACTTTCGCCGCCCCGCCGGGCCGGAGCCGGCGACGCGCCACTACAACACCTTCGCCGGCGCGGCCTACCCGCACAGCCGCTCGCAGGGGTTCAACGAGGGCAACGTCAACGACAAGCCGCGCTTCATCCGCGAAGCCCCATACCTCTCGCCGACCGAGATCCACACCTACCGCGTCTACTACCAGAAGGCGCTGGAGTCGCTGCGCTCGGTGGACGAAGGCGTGAAAACGATCGTCGACACGCTCGGCGGCCTGCAGCGGCTGCGCAACACCTACATCGTCTTCACCTCCGACAACGGCTTCTTCTACGGCGAGCACCGGCTGACCGGCGGCAAGTTCATCGCCTACGAGCCGGCCACCCACCTGCCGCTGCTGATCCGCGGGCCGGGGATCAAAGCGGGCACCTCGACTGGTGAGCTGGCCGCCAACATCGACATCGCGCCGACGATCCTCGAACTGGCCGAAGTCGAACCCGACAAGAGCGTCGACGGGCGCTCGCTGGTCCCCTTCATGCGCGACCCGGCGCTGCGCTCGCGGCGACCGATCCTCTTCGAGTCCTTCGTCGAGACCAACGACGTCGAAGCCAACGGCGAACCGACCGCGCAGCGGGCCGTGAAGGAGCTGAAGCGCCATCGGGACGGCGCCAGCGCCTCGATCGTCGCGCCGCCGAAGGACTACGAGGGAATTCGCCTCGGCCCCTACAAGTACATCGAGTGGCCCGACGGCGAGAAAGAGCTCTACGACATCACCAAGGACCCCTACGAGCTGAACAACGTCGTCCGCGTCCCCAATCTCTCCCCGATCCGCGCCTTCCTCCACGCCCAGCTGGTCCGCCTCGAGACCTGCGTCGGCCGAACCTGCCAGGAAGTCACGCCGAAATTCCCGCTCACCCGCGAGCAGCAGCGCAAGGTCGACAAGCAGCGGCGCGAAGAAGAACGGCAGAAAGAAAAGGAACGCGAAGAAAAACGGCATCACAAACGCCAAGGGTGAGCTTCGAAGGCGTTTGGTAGGGGAAGGGGGATGACCCCTTCACTCAACTTGCTCGGGTGGATCGCCTGGAGCCTGCTGAGGGCCGCTCGACCGAGAAGTACAAGCCGTTCAGGGGTCATCCCCCTTCCCCAGCAAGCGTCCTTGATCTTCAGCTCCGGCGTTTCTGGCCGAGGTGGAGATTGGGACCGAGGTTTCCCGCGCTCTGGCGAGGAGAAGATCGGAAGGGCTACTTGATGACGGCCAGGGTGTCGCCGCTGCTTACGGCGGATCCCTCGGAGATGGGGAGCTCCTCGACCTTGCCCGACCGGTGGGCGTTGATCTCGTTCTCCATCTTCATCGCCTCGATCACGCAGATCAGGTCGCCCTCGTTGACCTCGGCACCCTGCTCGACGGCGACCTTGAACACGGTCCCCTGCAGCGGGGCGATCAGGGCCTCGCTGGAGGCGCCTCCTCCGCCACCTGCCTTGCGCTCGCGCTTCGGCGGTTTCTTGCCGCCGGCGGCCGGGGCGGCTGCGCCGCCCGCGGGGGCCTCGCCGATCACCTTGACGTCGAAGAGCTTGCCGGAGACCTCGACCTTGTAGTCGCGGGTCACCACCTCGCCGCCGTCCTCGGCGGGCTCGGGCGGCTTCGCGTCGGCGGGCGCCGTCGACTTCAGCCACTCGGTGTCCTCCATCAGGTCGCGGCAGGTCTCCCCCTTCGCCCATTGCTCGGTGGCGAGGATCGCTTCGTGGAAGGGGATCAGCGTGGTCAGGCCGCCGGAGTCGTATTCGCCGAGCGCCCGCAGCATCCGCCGGGTCGCCTTCTCGCGGTCGACGTCCCAGACGATCAGCTTGGCCACCATCGGGTCGTACATCGGCGTCACCTCGGAGCCGCCCTCGACGCCGGAGTCGACGCGGACGCCGGGGCCGGAGGGCTCGCGGTAGGAGTCGCCGATCGGGCCCGGAGCGGGGGCGAATTTCTTGTGCGCCGCCTCGGCGTTGATCCGGCACTCGATCGACCAGCCGTTCAGCTCGACGTCGTCCTGGGCGACGGAGAGCGGCTCGCCGGCGGCGACCAGGATCTGCTCGCGGACGATGTCGATGCCGGTGACCATCTCGGTCACGCAATGCTCGACCTGGACGCGGGTGTTCATCTCGAGGAAGAAGTACTCGTCGCCGACCTGCATGCCCTCGATCGTGCCGGCGCCGCGGTAGCCGACGGCGGCGGCCGCGTCGGTGGCGATCTTGCCGATCCGCTCGCGCATCTCCTCGTCGACGTGCGGCCCGGGGGCCTCCTCGATCACCTTCTGGTGGCGGCGCTGGATCGAGCAGTCGCGCTCGCCGAGGTGGATCACGTTGCCGTGCGAGTCGGCCAGCACCTGGACCTCGACGTGGCGCGGGTCCTCGAGGTAGCGCTCGATGTAGACGCGGTCGTCAGAGAAGAACTTCTCGCCTTCCCGGGCCGAGCCCTCGAACGCCTCCTGCAGATCGTCGGGGGTCATCGCCACGCGGAAGCCCTTGCCGCCGCCGCCGCCCGCCGCCTTGCAGGCGACGGGGTAACCAGCTTCGTCGGCCTGCTTCCGCGCGGCCTCGAGGTCCGGAGCGACCTCGGTCGAGCCGGGGACGATCGGCACCCCGGCCTGCTCCATGATCTCGCGCGCCCGGGTCTTCGAGCCCATCGCTTCGATCGACTCCGGCGGCGGCCCGATCCAGGTGATCCCGGCCTCGTCGCAGGCCCGCGCCATCTCGGCGTTCTCGGCGAGGAAGCCGTAGCCGGGATGGATGCCTTCGGCGCCGGCCTCCTTGGCGGTCTCGATGATCTTGGCGATGTTCAGGTAGCTCTCAGCCGGGACCGCGGGGCCGATCAGAAAGGCCTCGTCGGCCTCGCGCACGTGGGGGGCGTCGCGGTCGATCTCCGAGTAGACGGCGACCGAGACGATGCCCATCTCCTGCAGGGTGCGGGCCACCCGGATCGCGATCTCGCCGCGGTTGGCAATGAGGACCTTCTGGAACACGGCGGCGCAGTCTATTCAGCGTCTCGGCAAAACGTAGGTTCGCGGACCATGCGTGGCTCAGTCCTCTTTAAGGCGAGGATGGCTCCGTCGCAGATACTCGCCAAAGACCGGCGCGGTGTACGCATAGACCCCGTGGTCGTCGCGATAGAGGAGGTTGTCGATGACGAGGCGCCGGAGGCTTTGGTCAACCGCGCCGGTGCTTCTGCCATCCGCAGCTCCGACTGCAGCGGTCGTGAATGACTCTCCACCGAGGGACGCGGCGATGCGGAGAGTCTTCTGGTCAGCGGGACGGGCGTCTCTGTAGCGGGGCTCGAAGAACTCCGAGTCCAGCGCGTCCTGGATCGCCTGGTGATTGCGGTCATAGAGGTCGCGGTCGATCACAGCCGCGCCCTGCAGATCGGCCGCCTCCCAGAGGGCCTCGCCAAACCATTGAATGAAGTAGGGGTAGCCATCGACATCATGGGCGATCTGTTCGGCCAGACCTGGCTCGAACTGAAGGGTTTCCGCCACCTCCGCCGGCTTGACCAGAGCGAGCGCAGCCTCGCTGAGACGCTCATCCTCGGTTGGGTCGAGGGGCAGATTCCCAACTTCCACCCCGCGGAAGAATCGCTCGGCATTGCTTCTCGCGGCGTGGATGTTCCCGATCAGCGGCGGCAGGCCGCAGAGCACCAGCATCACCGGCAGCGCCTCATCATCATCGTCATGGGCGGCCACGAATGCGGCAAGTAGGGCCCCAAGCGGAAACTGCTTGCTGTTCTTGTCATCGTGAACGGTGTGGGCCTCGTCGAAGAGGAATACAACCCCTTTGCCCTGACTCTGGGCAACCCGCCCGATCTGCTTCAGCGCCTTCGCGAAGCGGTCCTCGAGGACTGAGGTTGGGGCAGGATCCTTCAGCTTCACGGAAGCCCCAAACGGCAATCCGATCTCGGCGATGGCCTTCGTCGCGCCGCTGACCAGCCCTTTGACCTTCTCGGTTCCAGACAGCTGCTCGAGCGCCTCTCGAAAATACTCGGTGATTGCGAGGGCGAAGTCCGACTCGGTCTGAAGACGGGGGCTGAAATCCCGCCGGACGCTGACCCAGGCGCGGTCACCTGCGATCCGTTGGTACTCCTTTAACAGCACGGTCTTGCCAACGCCCCGCAGGCCGGTGACTCTGAGGTTGCGGCGCTTCTCCGGAAAGTCCTCGAGAAGCCTCGTGAATAGTCGCGTCTCCTGCTCACGACCGGCCAAATAGGGCGGGCGGGTACCGACGCCGGGGCTATATGGATTCCGTGCGATTTTGAAATCCTACTGAAACCTATTAGGACTTACAGAAATTTGTAGATGGCTGTAGATTCTTGTTGAACGACCGTCGGATCGCCGCGCCAGCCTACGCGACCTCAGAAAGTTGTTCGCTGCAAGACAAACGAATTGCACCGAACAACTTCCCAGGCGGCCCGGCAGCTAGGGTGCGCGGCCGATGCTGATCGAGCTACAGAGCCATTCGACGGTCTCCGACGGGCAGCTTCCTCCCGCGGAGGTCGTGGAGAAAGCGGCCGAGGCCGGGGTCACGACGCTGGCGCTGACCGACCACGACGCGATCGCGGGCGTGGTCGAGGCCGAGGAGGCGGCTCAGCGGCTTGGGATCGAGCTGGTGCCGGCGATCGAGATGTCGTGCGTTCACGAGTACGCCGAAGACCTGCACATCTGCGGCTACTGGATCGACGTGCGGCGGATCGCCGCTGCTTGCGAGCGGGCTCAGCACGAGCGCGTCACCCGCGCCGGGGAGATCGTCGCGAAGCTCCGGGAGCACGGCTTCGACCTCCACCTCGAGGACGCGGTCCGCGAGGCCGGCGACGCGCTCTCGATCGGCCGGCCCCATATCGCCCGTGCCGCCGGCGCGACCGGCGACCTCGGGCCCTTCTTCGAGGAGTACCTGGTGCCCGGCGCCAAGGCCTTCGTCTCCCGCCGCTGGCCGACCGCAGAGCAGGCGATCGAGCTGATCCGGGACGCGGGCGGCATCGCCGTCATCGCCCACCCCTACTGGGACATCTCCAAGCCGGACGAGGTCGACGACCTGATCCGCTCCCTCAAGGCCGACGGCGTCGAGACCTACTACCCGACCCACTCCAAGGAGCAGACCGAACACCTCCTCGAGCTCTGCGCCGAGCTCGACCTGGTCCCCACCGCCAGCTCCGACTACCACGGCCCCACCCACAAGACCTTCGCCAAGTTCGGCGCCTACGACACCTACGGGCTAGGCGAGCCGCAGGTGCCAGCTAAGCCGTAGCTTCGTCTCCGAGCGCTTCGGCGACCCTGAGCCGCAGGCACACCCAGTCGACGAACTTCGCCACGCTCGTCGCTCCGGATTCGACGGCATCGAGCATTTCCTCGACCACGAAAGCATCGTGGGGAAGCTCGAGCCACGGCTTTTCGGCCTGCTCGAGCATCAGCAGCATGAACTTGAAGCCGATCTCCCGGTTGTCCCTCGGAAAGGGCTTGTGACGGACGATCCAGGCCCCAAACGCCGCCGCCTGTTCGCTCGGGCTCAGGGGCGGAACGGCTTCTTCGAAGATGAGGAATGGCTGCACCAGCGCCGACTCGTGACCGAAGGGAGGGACCAGCTGCAGCAGCTCGTCGGTGGAGGTCTTCAGCTGCTTGGCCGCGAGTGAGTAGAGGTCTCCCAAGAGTGCAATTTGAGCCGGCATCGCCAAGGCATGTTAAAGCATAAATACCCTAATTCACACGTCTCTGACACCTCGACTACAGATACCAACGCAGTTTACGGTATATATGCTGTAACCTCGCGCGGTAAACATGGCGACCAAAGCGACGAGCCTGCGACTTCCCGAACCGATGGCGGCGGAACTCACCACCGTCGCTCGAGCCGACGGCATACCGGTGTCGGAGGCCGTGCGCGCGGCGATCGAGAAGCACATCGCCGAACGGCGCGAAGACAAGGAGTTCCAGAAGCGCCTGAAAAAGCTGGTCGAAGAGGACCAGGAGGTAGTCAAGCGCCTCGCCAAATGAAAGAGGGGGCCGAATCTCGGCCCCCTCTTAGAGTACTTCTCTGGCGAGGAGAACTAGCGCGGCAGCAGTCTCCTTGGCCGGGACGAAGCCCCGCTCTTCGAGGTAGGCCAGCAGCTTCTCGGCCGACTCCTCGGGGGACTCGCTCTCGGTGTGGCAGACGAACTCCGGGTTCTCCGGGGCCTCGTAGGGATCGGAGACGCCGGTGAATTCCTTGATCTCGCCGGAGAACGCTTTCGCGTAGAGACCCTTGACGTCGCGCTCGGCGCAGGTGTCGACCGAAGCCTCGACGTAGACCTCGACGAAGCGGTCGCCCATCAGCTGGCGAGCCTCGTTGCGAATCTCCGCGTAGGGGGAGATCGCCGCGGTGATCACCGGCACGCCGTTGCGGCTGAGCAGGTCGGCGACGAAGGCGATGCGACGGATGTTGGTGTCGCGGTCCTCCTTCGAGAAGCCGAGGCCCTTGGAGAGGTTTTCGCGGACGACGTCGCCGTCGAGGATCTCCAGCTTCGAGCCGCGCTCGCGCAGGTGTCCCTCCAGCACTCGGGAAATCGTCGTCTTGCCGGCTCCGGAGAGTCCGGTGAACCAGAGGGTGAAGCCCTTCTCATCAGCCATGCGTCGTCAGTCCTCCTTGTAAGCGTCGATCAGGATGTCGGCGACCTCGTCACGCGAGAACTCGTGCGGCGGCCTTTCGCCGTTGCCGAGCATCTCGCGGACTTTCGTCCCGGAAAGGAACAGGTGCGCGTCTTGGTCGTGGGGGCAGGTCTTGTTCGAGGCCAGTCCCTCGCACTCGTTGCACCAGAAGGTGTGCTCGAACATCAGCGGCTCGATCCCGAGCTCGTCGATGTCGATCGTGTCGAAGATCTTCTGGGCGTCGTAGGTGCCGTAGTAGTCACCGGCGCCCGCGTGGTCGCGGCCGACGATGAAGTGGGTGGCGCCGTAGTTGCGGCGGACGATCGCGTGCAGGACCGCCTCGCGCGGGCCGGCGTAGTGCATCTTCGCCGGCTTGACGCCGAGCACGACCCGGTCGTCGGGGTAGTAGTTCTCCATCAGCACCTCGTAGCAGCGCATCCGCACGTCGGCGGGGATGTCGCCGGCCTTGGTCTTGCCGATCAGCGGGTGGATGAAGAGCCCGTCGCAGGTCTCCAGCGCGGCCTTGGTCAGGTACTCGTGGGCGCGGTGGATCGGGTTGCGGGTCTGGAAGGCGACGATCTTCTTCCAGCCACGCGCCTCGAAGTCGGCTTTGTGCTCGGCCGGCGTCTTGTAGCGGCGCATGAAGGCCTCGTCGTGGTCGGGCAGCGCGTCGACCTCGATCGGGCCGGCCAGCATGCGGTTGCCCTCCTCGTAGATCGCGGCGACGCCCGGGTGGGCCTCGTCGGCGGTGCCGTAGACCTGCTCGGCCTCGCGCTTGACGTCGCGCTCCCAGATCTCCTCGACGGTGAGGCGGCCCAGCTTCTTGCCTTCGTCGGAGGAGAGCTCGACGACGTCGCCGACCTCGCACTCGAGGTCGCTCGCCAGGGTGATCGGGATCGGCCAGTAATCGCCGTCGGTGGTGCGCATCTCGCTGCAGACGCGCTCCCAGTCAGCGGAGCCCTGGAAGCCGGTCAGCGGCGCGAAGCCGCCGTTGCCGATCATCTCGAAATCCGCCGTGTGGCGCTCGGAAAGGGTCAGGGACAGCTCAGCCATCGTCTCGCTCATCTCACCTATCGGGTCGGGGAAAGGGTCTTAGGGGTTTGGAGCGGCGTGCCGGCGCCGCTAGTTGATCCCGCACTCGGTCTTTGCCAGGCCGGTCCAGCGGCCCGCGCGCAGATCCCCACCCGGTTCGACCGGCTGGGTGCAGTGGGTGCAACCGATCGACGGGTAGCCGCGATCGTGAAGCGGGTTGTACGGGAGGTGGTGCTCACGGATGTAGTTCCAAACGTCGCGCTCGGTCCAGTCCGCAAGGGGATTCAGCTTCCAGAGGTTGAAACGCTTGTCCCAGCCGAACTTCGGCGTCTTGGAACGGGAGCTGGAGTCCGCCCGGCGGACGCCGGCGACCCAGCAGTCTACGGAAGAAAGGGCCTGGCGCATCGGCTCCACCTTGCGGATGCCGCAGCAGGCGTCGGGGTTGGTGTTCCAAAGCTCCGGCGCCGTGCTCGGCCTCCTGCTCCTCGAGAGTCAGGTTGTGGTACCGGTCGAACTCGATCCCCAGCGCCTCGGCGAGGCGGTCGCGGGTCTCGTAGGTCTCCTCGAAGAGGACGTCGGTGTCGAGATAGAAGAAGCGCGCCTCGGGGTTGACCGTGCTCGCCAGGTGGGCGGTCACCGAGCTCGTTTTCTGAAACGAGCAGGCGATGTAGTGCTGGGCGCCGAAGTTCTCGAACATCCACTCCAGCGACTCCTGGGCCGAGCGTCCCTCCAGCTCAGCGGCGATCGCCTCGTGGTCGAGGTCGGCCGGTGTAGGCACGGTGCCGGAGAGAGTGACGGGAGGCGGCTTCATTAGGACGGGCGGGCGCTAGATCGCGCACTCCCCCTCTCCCCGCACAACCTCGTACGGGCTCGATCGGTTCCAGTCGATGAAGTCCTGCATCGTCTCGAGGCTGAACTCGGCCGGCAGCGTCAGCTCCTTGACCGCAGCTTCGAAGGGCTCGGCGCCGACCCGCTCGGCGAAGGCGTTGAACTCCTCGCCCTCGTTGCGGTCGGCCTCGTAGAGGTGGATCCAGCGCTCGACCGCCTCGGGGACCCGTTTCGCCGGCAGCCGCGATTTGAGCCGCGTGCCGAAGACGACCTCGCCGCCCTCGAAGTTGCCGGCGATGTGAGGGATGTAGGCCGGCATCTGGCGGCCGTTGACCTTCAGCGAGGCACCGTAGAAGCCGATGTTGGCGATGTGGTGCTGGCTGCAGCCGTTGGGGCAGCCGCTCATTTTGATGTGGATGCGCTTGGTCAGCTCGTCTGAGATCTGCATCGAGGTGACCCGCTCCTTGATCGCCCGGTTGAGGCCCATCGAGGAGGTGATCCCGAGTTTGCAGCTGTCGGTGCCGGGGCAGGAGACCACGTCGGTGATCTCGCGGGCGCCGGCCTCGCCGAGGCCGAGGGCGGTGAGCCGCTCCCAAACGTCGTAGAGGGCCTCGTCGCGGACCCAGCGCAGGACGAAGTTCTGCTGCACCGTGCTGCGGGCGGAGCCGCCGGTGAACTCGCGCATGATCTGGGCGAGGCCACGGAACTGCTCCGGGGTGAGGTCGCCGCGGGTGACCTTGACCTCGACGGTGGAGAAGCCCTCCTGACGCTGCGGCGCGACGTTGCCGGCAAGGAAGCGCTCGAACTCGGTGCGGTCGCCGTTCGGCGAAGCCGGGGCGGGCGGCGGCTCGGGGGCGTTCTCCTCCTCGTCGACGCTGAAGCTGAGGCGCTCGACCAGCTCGGGGCCGAATTCGCGCTCGTCGACCCAGTCGCCCTGCAGCTCCTCGTCGACGAGCTCGCGGAAGGCGTCCATGCCGATCTTGTCGACCAGGACCTTGATCCGGGCGCGGGCGCGGTTGACGCGCAGCCAGTCCTGGCGGTCGAAGATGCGGAAGACGGCCTCGGCGACCTTGAGGTAGTCGCCGTTGTCGGCCTCGACGAACTCGTAGAGGGTCGGGGCGACGCGGGCCATGATCGAGGTGCCGCCGCCAACCCGTACCTCGAAGCCCTTGACTCCGTCCCTTTCGACGGAGAGGAAGGCGATGTCGTGGATGCCGCTGATCGCCCGGTCCTCGGCGGAGCCGGTGAACGAGGTCTTGATCTTGCGCGGCATCAGCTGCGTCGTCGGGTGGCGGACGAAGTAGCGGACGTAGGCGGTGCCGTAGGCGGTCGGGTCGAAGACCTCGTCGGCGGCGACGCCGGCCCACGGGTCGCCGGTGACGTTGCGGACGGTGTTGCCGCAGCCCTCGCGCGAGGAGAGGCCGGTTTCGGCGATCTCCCGCAGCAGCAGCTCGGTGTCGCGCAGCGGCACGTGGTGGATCTGGATGTTCTGGCGGGTGGTGATGTGGCCCTTGTTCAGCGGCGCGTACTTCTCGACGACGCTGGCGAAGGTGTCCATCTGCTCAGGCGTGACCCCGCCGAACGGAAGCTTGATGCGGATCATCTGGACGTCGGGCTGGCGCTGCCCGTAGACGCCCTGTTTGAGGCGGAAGCCGATGAACTGGTTCTCTTCCAGCTGGCCGGAGAGGAACTCCTCGGCTTCGTTGTCGAAGTCGTCGAACTCGCGCTCGATGATCGGGATGACGTGGCCGGGGACGTTCTCGTAGGTCTCGGGGTTCGTCAGGGTCCCGACCCGGCCCTTGCCCCGCTGCTCCTTGTTCTCTGCGACGGCTACCTCCATGGGAGGAAAGGTAGCAAACCCGATTGGGATTCAGGTATTTAATTTCCTGACCGGTCGGCGAAGCGGGATTAGCCAGCTTTCAGAGCCAAATTCCGGCTTAGCTGTGCGACGGTTTTTTCTGCGCTTGGAGGATCGCCGCGGCCTCGCCGGAGTCGGCGACGTAGCCGCCCTCCGGCTCGAGCGGCAGGTTCTCCTCGCTCCAGCCGACGATCCCCTCATCGAGCTTGACCGCCTCGTAGCCGGCGTCGGTCAGCGCCTCGGTGGCCATCGAAGAGCGATTGCCGCCGCGGCAGTAGACGACCACCGGGCGGTCCTTGTCGATCTCACCGAGCCGCTGCGGCAGCTCCGGCAGCGGCACGTGGCTGGCGCCGACGATCCGGCCGACCTCCCACTCGTGGTCGGCGCGGACGTCGATCAGCTGGGCGCCGCCGTCGATCAGCTTGCGGGCCTCGGTGCGCGAGACCTCGCGGGTGTCCCCCTGTGGTGCATCGGCCATCAGTCGACCTCCGTCCCCTCGATCAGAAATGCGACGCGGACGTGGGCCCGGTACTCGTCGAGGTTCTCGCCGCGGATCCCGGTCGAGACGATGTCGACGGCGCGGATGTTGCGCAGCGACCCCTGGGCCTGCTGCAGCGCCTGTTTGGCGGCGTCGTCGGTCGAAGTCTTGGAGCTGCCGACCAGCTCGATGATTTTCACGACAGCCATGCGGATCCTCCTCGTAGATGCTCGATGGTCTCCTTGGCGCTGACACCCTCCAGCAGGGCGGCGCGCTGCCAGGCGGGCGTTTGCGGCTGCTCGGGCGCGCCCGCGGCGAACTCGGCCTCGAACTGGGCGATAGCGGCGGCGACGGCCGCGGCCTCGTCCCCGTTGGCGGTCTTCCGTGCCACGGGAACAAGCCTAGTTCACAGCTGGTGTAGCTCGGCGCGGCGGCGCTCGAGGAGAGCGGCAAGGTTGCGCATCACCGCCTCCGGTTCGCGCCGAAAGCGGGGCCGCGTGACGCGGATCATCTCCACCCCCAACAGCTTCAGATCCTCCTGGCGAACGTGATCGCGCTCGAAGGCGGCGCGAGTTCCGTGGGTCTCGTAGAGGTCGAGTTCGACCGCGAAGCGGAGGTCTGGCCAGTAGGCGTCGAGCTCGAAACCTTCGACGTTGAAGTTCATCGACGGGGACGGGAGGCCGGTGGCGATCACCCGGCGGCGGAAGCTCTTCTCGAAGCGGGAGCGGGTGAAGCTCGGGTCGGGCTGGTAGAGGGCGAGCGCGCGGCGCAGGCGTCCGCGGCCGCGATGGCCGCCGGCGCGGTCGAGCACGTCTTCGACCGCGAGGAGGTCGAGCAACTCCAGCTCTTCGGCGCGCTCCAGCAGACGTTCGAGCTGGTCCGGCCGGGCGCGGATCGCGAGATCGAGCAGCAGGCGCGGCACGGACGTGACCGGAATCCCTTCCCGCTCCCCGCGGTCCTCCGCCGCCAGGATCGAAGAGAAGTGCACGCGGAACTCCCGCTTGGCCCGACGCCGGATCGGAGCGGTGACGTCGATCGTTTCCGGCGCAAACCGATAGAGCCCCCACAGGTAAGCGGCCGAGCCGTGACTGGCCACCGCAGGCCAAACCACCTCATCAGTCTCAATAGCTTCCGCCCCCAGCACCGCGGCCCAACACCGCCCCTGCCAGGTCAACCGCCGATGCCCCACGGCGTAGACGCCTTGGTGGATCCGATGCAGCCGCCCTGTTGCGCTCCATTCATTGATGGACCTTTCGGCGCATCCCAAAGCCAGTAGCTGACGAGCGGAGATCACGCCGTGCTGCCGCGTGGCGAGCTCCGCAAGCCGAATCCCCGTCGGCGTTCGTCCTTTCGGCGACATGCCTCATGAAAGGACGAACGCCACCCAAGTTCTCCCCCCTGCGGCCCCGTCCCTCGGGCGTTGCGGCCCAGCGCTATTGGCGCTTGAGCCCTGGGCGCGGCTCTTTCGCTATTGCGGCTTCAGCCGTTGAGGCCGGGGACCGGGGTGCCGTATTTGACGAAGGCGCAGTTGTAAGGGCTGGGGTCGAAGGAGTCGGTGATCGCGCGGCCGGCTGGCTCGCCGGTGCCCTCGGTTTCCTTCGTTTCCGGCTTGCCGTTCTTGCCTTTGACTTTGATCTGGCGCGGCGGTTCGCCGCGGCCGCACTGGATCGAGAAGTCGCTTGACGCCGTCGCGGGCGTCGATGATGTCGTCGCCGCCCTTGCCGTAGAAGCGGTCCGCGCCCGGCTGGCCGAGCATCGCGTTGGGGCCGCCGTCGCCGATCAGGACGTCCCAGTCGAAGGAGCCCTCCATGTCCTCGTCGGTCGGCGAGAGGTGGACCGAGTCGCAGCCTTTGACGGTCGTCGACCCAGGCCGCGTGCTCGGGGAAGGAGATGATCAGCAGGCCCGGATGCGCCTGGGTCTCGGCGAAGGAGGCGTCGTCGCGGCCGGGACCCCCGACCAGCGCGCCGCCGGCGCAGCCGCCGCCGGCCGCCAGCAGGTCGCCGCTGCCTTCGCCGTAGAGGTAGGTCGGTCCGGGCAGGCCGCCGACCAGGCCGTCGGCGCCGTCGCCGCCGTAGAGCTTGTCCGCCCCGGGGCCGGACTCGACCAGGTCGTCCTCGGGACCGGCTTTGATCGTGTCGTTGCCGAAGCCGCCGGCGAAGCGGACGCTGCCGATCGACTCCAGCGACCCTTCGACCCGCAAGCTGTCGTCGCCCGGACCGAGGTCGGCCATCAGCCAGCGGCCGGGCCCGTTGGCCGGGCAGGAGACGGTGAGCGCGGAGCTGCGGCGCGTGCGAGCAGCCCGGCCCGATCGCCAAGCCCTTTTCCGCCGGTGACGCCGAAGGTCTGGCTCGCTTCGTCGAAGGCGACGACGAACTGGTCGCGACCGCCGCCGCCGACGATCTGCAGACCGGCGCCGCCGCCCGGCGTCGGGTTGAGCTGGATGTAGGCGGAGGCTTTCGGCGGCGGTTCCTTGCCGCAGGAGGTCGTCCGCCCTTTGGCGCCCTCGCAACCGTCGCGTGCCCTGCCCCCCGTCGATCACGTCGCGACCGCCGCCGCCGACCAGGTGGTCGTCGCCGAGGCCGCCGTCGATCACGTTCGCCTGCGGGCTGCCGATCAGCGTGTCGCGGAAGGCCGAGCCTTCGAGGCTCTCGAAGCCGAAGAGCTTGTCGTGACCATCACCGCGGGCTCTGTGCGTCCGCAGCGAGACCCAGACGCCGCTGCCCTTGCCGCCCGCCCGCGCGGTCGCGAAGGAGGCGATGTCGCCGCCGCCAGCGCCGCCGGACATGCGGTCGTAGCCGTAGTCGCCGTGGACGAGGTCTTCGTCGCCGGGCCCGCCGTTGACGATGTCGATGCCGAGGTCGCCGGCGACCTCGTCGCGGTCACCGGGGCCGCCGACGACCTTGTCGTCGCCGAGGGCGCCGCTCGACCTGGTCCTCGTCGCCGGCGTCGCCGTACGACCTCGTCGTTGCCGCGGCCGCCGTGCATCTCGTCGGTCCCCGGGCCGCCGCAGATCAGGTCGTTGCCGAGGCTGCTGAAGATCGACGTCGTCGCCCTTGCCGCCCGCGATCACGTCGCGCTCCGGCGTCCCCCGGATCACGTCGTCGCCGTCGGTGCCGACGATCTCCGCCTGGCGCCCGTGACAGCGGGGCACGTCCTCTTCTTCGGGAGCCGCGCCCAGCGCGCTACCGGCTATGAGCAGCGCGGCAAGCGCCGCCAGCACCACGATCTTTCTCATGCCCGCCTGTTCGTCGTTTGAGCTGGTAACCCTCGCCAAGCCTAAAAGGCTCAGGCGGGGGTGGGATTCCGCCCGCAGCGCCTAGGCGCTGCGGATCAGCTTCTTGTTGACGAACTCGTCGGCGCCGTAGCGGCCGAGCTCGCGCCCGAACCCCGAGCGCTTGAAACCGCCGAACGGCAGCTCCGGGCTGTCGGCGCCGACCAGGTTGACGTAGACCATCCCGGCTTCGATCCTGTCGGCGACCCGCTCGGCCTGCTCCTTGTCGGTCGTCATCACGTAGGAGCCGAGACCGAACGGCGTCTGGTTGGCGAGCTCGACCGCCTCCTCCTCGGAGCCGACCCTGTAGACCTGCGCCACCGGCCCGAAGAACTCTTCCTGGGACGCCTCGTCGCCGGGCTCGATCCCGGTGAGGATCGTCGGCTCGAAGAAGTTGCCGTCGCGCTTGCCGCCGACGACCACCTCGGCGCCGTTCTCGATCGCCCGCTTGACCTGGTCCTCGAGCCGGTCGGCCGCCGTCTGCGAGGAGAGCGGGCCGACCGCGGTGTCCTCGGCGGTCGGGTCGCCCGGCTTCGGCGCCGCCCAGCTCCTCGCTTGAACTTCTCGAGGAACTCGTCGTAGAGATCGTCGACGACGATGAAGCGCTTGGCCGCGTTGCAGGACTGGCCGGTGTTGTCGAGCCGCGCTTCGGCCGCCGCCTGTGACGGCTTCGTCGAGGTCGTCGGTGCCGAGCAGGATGAAGGGGTCCGAGCCGCCGATCTCGAGCACGACCTTCTTCAGGTTGCGCCCGGCGATCTCGGCGACGGCGGCGCCGGCGCGCTCGGAGCCGGTGACCGAGACGCCGTGCACGCGCGGGTCGGCGATCACCCACTCGATCTGCTCGTTGCTCGCGTAGACGTTCTCGTAGCCGCCCTCGGGGACCCCGGCGTCGTCGAAGATCTGCTGCATCGCCTCGGCCGATTCCGGGCACTGGGGCGCGTGCTTGAGCAGGATCGTGTTGCCGATCACCAGATTCGGCCCGGCGAAGCGGGCCACCTGGTAGTAGGGGAAGTTCCAGGGCATGATCCCGAGCAGGACCCCGAAGGGGCTGCGGCGGATCACCGCGGTGCCCTCGCCGCCGAGCAGCTCGATCGGCTCGTCGGCCATCAGGCTCTCGGCGTTGTCGGCGTAGAAGCCGTAGATCATTCGCCGGCGAAGTCGACCTCCATCAGCGCCTGCTCGATCGGCTTGCCCATCTCGCGGACGATGATCTCGGCCAGCTGCTGGCGGCGCTCGGAGTGCAGCTCGCCGACCCTGCGCACCAGCGCGGCGCGCTCGGCCACCGAGGTCGAGGGCTCGGCCAGGTCCGGGAGGCCTCGTCGGCCCGGCTCGATCGCGGCGCGCAGCTCGTCGTCGCAGATCTCCGGGTACTCCTTGACCGTCTCGCCGGTGGCTGGGTTGACTACCGCGTAGCTGCTCATTCAGATCCCCCCGTGGGTGCTGGTTTCCAAGTTTCGTCCTACCCCTTCAAGGTCGGTTCCAGGCCGAGCGCGTCCTCGACCGGCACGTACTCCATGCCCACTCCCTCGGCGACGGCGGGGTGGGTCACCTTGCCGCCGGCGACGTTGACGCCGGGGCGCAGGCCCGGGTCGCGGCGGATCGCCTCGGCGACGCCGTGGTCGGCGAGCGCCAGCGCATAGGGCAGCGTCGCGTTGGTGAGGGCGTGGGTCGAGGTGATCGGGACCGCGCCGGGCATGTTGGCGACGCAGTAGTGGGTGATCCCGTCGACTTCGAAGGTCGGCTCGCGGTGGGTCGTCGGCCGCGAGGTCTCGAAGCAGCCGCCCTGGTCGATCGCGACGTCGACCAGCACCGCGCCGGGCTTCATCAGCGCCAGCTGCTCGCGGCGGATCACGTACGGCGCCCGCGCCCCGTGGACGAGGACGGCGCCGATCACGAGGTCGGCGCTGCGGCAGCATCTGCTCGATCGCCAGCGTCGTCGAGTAGACCGTCGAGCAGCGGCCGCCGAAGTCGACTTCGAGCTCGCGCAGGCGGTCGATCGAGCGGTCGTAGACGAAGACGTCGGCTTCCATCCCGATCGCGATGAAGGCCGGCGTTCATCCCGACCACGCCGCCGCCGATCACCATCACGTTGGCGGCGGCGACCCCGGGCACGCCGCCGAGCAGGATCCCGCGCCCGCCGATCGGCTTCTCGAGCATGAAGGCGCCGGCCTGGGTGGCGATCTTGCCCGCCACCTCGCTCATCGGCGCCAGCAGCGGCAGCCGGCCGTGGGCGTCCTCGACCGTCTCGTAGGCGATCGCAGGTGGCGCCGGAGCCGCAGAGCCCGCGGGTCTGCTCGGGGTCCGGCGCCAGGTGCAGGTAGGTGAAGAGCAGCTGCCCCGGCCGCAGCATCTCGATCTCGCTCGGCTGCAGCTCCTTGACGTGGAGGATCATCTCCGCCGCCTCGAAGACCGTCAGCCGCGTCGGGGACGATCCGTGGCCCCCTGCGCCTCGTACTCGGCGTCGGCGATCGCGCTGCCTTCCCCGGCCCCGGCCTGGACCAGCACCTCGTGGCCGTGCTCGGAGCAGTTCGCGCACCCCCGCCGGGGTCACCGCGACGCGGTACTCGTCGGACTTGATCTCGGTCGGCGACTCCGATCTTCATGCGACAAGCTCCCTCGCTCGCAGGGCCAGCCAGAACTCGATCCGGTCGTGGGCGCGGGAGAGGTCGCGCCCGGTCAGCTCCTCGACCTTGCGCATCCGGTAGCGCAACGTGTGGCGGTGGCAGTAGACCTGGCGGGCGGCGCGCTCCCACTGGCCGTTCTGCTCGATGAAGGCCTCCAGCGAGCGCAGCAGCTCGCCGCCGTACTCCTCGTCGCCGCGCTCGATCGGCCCGAGGACGCTGTCGCAGTAGAGGTCGAGCGCGTCGTCGTCCTGGATCGAGAGCAGCAGCGTGAAGGCGCCGAGGTCGCGCCAGGAGGCGACCTCGGGTGCGGAGCCGTTGTCGAAGGCGGTCGCCTCCAGGGCGCAGCGCGCCTCGTGGAAGGAGTGGCGCAGGCGCTCGGGCGCCGCCGGGCGGCTGGCGCCGGCGCGGATCCCGCCGCGATTGCCCGCCAGCTGGCGCCGCGCCTCGGTGGCGACGTCGATCGGGTCGCGGTCGGCGGCAGTCGATCACCGCGCAGAGCAGCTCGCGGCCGCCGGTGCTGTGGGGGGCGACCACGGCGGGGCAGGCGTCGGCGGCGAGGGCGGCTTCCAGCGGCGCGGCCGCCTCGCCGGGATCCTCGAGCGCGAAGACCAGGACCGCCGCCTCCTCGCCGATCCCGAAGGGCTCGAGCCGGCGCCGCAGCTCGGTCGCGTCCATCCGCCCGCCGAGCGCCGCGGCGAGCACGTCGCCGGCCAGGCGCCGCTCGGTCTCGTTCGCGACCCGCCGGCGCATCAGCTCCAGCGCCACCACCGCGACCGACTGTTGGAGGATCAGCCGCTCGAAGTCGCCGAGGCCGCCGGAGTCGCGGACGATCACGACCCAGGCCTGCGGCGGCCCGCCGCCGGGTGAGATCACCGGGTGGGCCAGCGCCCGCCCGGCGACGTTCGGGTGCGAGGGGACGAAGGGGTGGCCGTCGTTGGCGTGGCTCAGCGCTTCCTTGCGGATCGCGGCGATCGCCTCGGCGGAGAGCTGGCGCCGGAAGCCCTTGCCGGCGAGCCGGTCGCCGCGGTTGTCGAGCACCGCGACGGTGCCGCCGACGGCGGAGGCGACGGTGGCGGCGATTTCCTCCAGGCCGCGCTCCTCGAGGACCAGCCGCTCGAGCCGGCGCTGGACGGCGATCCCCCGCTGCAGAACCTCGTACTGCTCGTTGACGAGGCGGGCGAAGGCCTTCTCGGTGATCGCGATGAACGGGACCGAGTAGGGCACCTCGAAGAGCGGGAACTCATGCTTCTCGGCCTCGTCGACGAGCGCCTTGGGCAGCGATTTGTGGTTGAACCCGGTCCCGAACCCGAGCCCCGCCAGGTTGCGGTCGGCGAGGATGCGAATGAAGGCGCGCTGCTTGGCGGCGGTCTCGAGCGGGATCCCCGTCGTCAGCATCAGCTCGCCGCCGGAGAGCCACGGGGTCGGGTCCTCGAGCTCGGAGATGTGGACCCAGCGGACCGGCGCCGCGGCCGCGTCGGAGCCGGCCGCCAGCTCGAGGTCGAGCTCATCGAGCAGGCTCTGGACGGTGAGCACGCCCGCTCCTATCGAACTACCTGGTCCCAGGCCTCAGCGAGGACGGCGTGGAGGACGTCATGGATCTCTTCGAACTGCTCCGTGTCGGAGATCAGCGGCGGCGCCAGCTGCACGACCGGGTCGCCGCGATCGTCGGCACGGCAGATCAGCCCGCGCTTGTAGAGCTCGCCGGAGAGAAAGCCGCGCAGCAGCCGCTCCGACTCCTCCTCGTTGAAGCTCTCTTTCGTCTCCTTGTCTTTGACCAGCTCGACCGCGTGGAAGTAGCCGGCGCCGCGCACGTCGCCGACGATCGGCAGGTCGTGCAGCGTCTCCAGCATCTGGCGGAACTCGCCCTCCTTGGCCAGCACGTGGCCGCAGAGGTCCTCGCGCTCGTAGACGTCGAGGTTGGCCATCGCGATCGCCGCGGCGATCGGGTGGCCGGCGAAGGTGAAGCCGTGGGCGAAGGAGGCGTCGCCCTCCATGAACGGCTCGGCGACCTTGTCGGAGGCGATCACGCCGCCCATCGGCGCGTAGGCGGAGGTCAGCGCCTTGGCGACGGTGATCATGTCCGGCAGGTAGTCGAAGCGTTCGCAGCCGAAGTAGTGACCGAGCCGGCCCCAGGCGCAGATCACCTCGTCGGAGATCATCAGCACGTCGTACTGGTCGCAGATCTCGCGCACCCGCTGGAAGTAGCCGTCGGGCGGGACGAAGCAGCCGCCGGCGTTCTGGACCGGCTCGAGGATCACCGCGGCGACCGTCTCCGGGCCCTCGAAGACGATCCGCTCCTCGATCGCGTCCGCCACCCAGAGCGGGTCCTTGTTGTCCGGCCAGCGGTAGATGTTCGTGTTCGGCACGTGGCAGCCGCCCGGGGTGAGCGGCTCGAACTGGCTGCGCAGCTCGGTGATGCCGGTGGCCGAGAGCGCCCCGAAGGAGGTGCCGTGGTAGGCCACCTCGCGGGCGATGACCTTGTGCTTCTGGCCTTTGCCGTGCATGCGGTGGTAGTTGCGGGAGAGCTTCAGCGCCGACTCGACCGCCTCCGAGCCGCCGGAGGTGAAGAAGACGCGGTTGAGGTCGCCGGGCGCCAGGTTGGCGATCCGCGCCGCCAGTTCGATCGCCCGCGGATGGGCGTAGCTCCAGAGCGTGTAGAAGTCGAGCTCTTCGACCTGGCGCGCCGCCGCCTCGCCGTACTCGCTGCGGCCGTGGCCGGCGTTGACGCAGAAGAGGCCGGAGAGGCCGTCGAGGTAGCGGTTGCCGTGATCGTCGTAGACGTAGCAGCCCTCGGCCCGGGTGATGATCGGCACCTCGTGGTCGGGGCCGTAGGCGCCCATCCTCGAGAAATGCATCCAGAGGTGCCGACGAGCCATCTGCTGGAGATCGGTCCCTGCGGGAGCTTGCGACGCGGTGGCCATACGGCCCTCCTCCTCGGACTACGACGTTATGGACAAAGCTAGACCCAGATACCAACAATCGCAAGTGGTCTTTGGGTCAAGGACTGGGAGCAAGCTTGTACGCCATGTACAAGCGCTTCCTGTGCTTTTAGGACATTCGCCCCTTGCGCGCCCTTCCACCGGGGCTTACCGTCGCTGGTAGACAGCCGCACATTCGGGTAGTGGCTGGCCACCTACAGGAGGCCTGGACAGGACCGATGGACGCCCACGGAGAGACCACCAGCGTCGAGCTGCGAAGCGTGACCAAACGCTTCGAGCGCTTCGTCGCGGTCGACGACCTCAGCCTCGAGCTGGCGCAGGGCGAGTTCTTCACGCTGCTGGGGCCGAGCGGCTGCGGCAAGACGACGACGCTGCGGATGATCGCCGGCTTCGAGCGTCCGAGCGAGGGCGAGATCCGGATCGAGGGCGAGGACGTCGCGCAGCTGCCGCCGCACAAGCGCCCGACCAACACCGTCTTCCAGAGCTACGCCCTCTTCCCCCATCTCAGCGTCGAGGCCAACGTCGCCTTCGGGCTGAAGCGCAAGAAGGTCGGCAAGGACGAGATCGCCGAGCGGGTCAAGGCCGAGCTCGAGCGGGTCGGCCTCGCCTCCGAGGCCAACCGCCGCCCCTCGCAGCTGTCGGGCGGGATGCAGCAACGGGTGGCGCTGGCGCGGGCGCTGGTCAACCTGCCGAAGGTGCTGCTGCTCGACGAGCCGCTGGGCGCCCTCGACCTGAAGCTGCGCAAGGAACTGCAGGTCGAGCTGAAGCGGATCCAGCGCGACGTCGGCATCACCTTCGTCTACGTCACCCACGACCAGGAGGAGGCGCTGACGATGAGCGACCGGATCGCGGTGATGAACCGCGGCCGGGTCGAACAGATCGCCGTCCCCGAGGAGGTCTACGACCGCCCGGCGACGACCTTCGTCGCCGGCTTCATCGGCGTCTCCAACCTGATGCCGGCGACGGTGACCGGCAGCGAGGAGGTGAAGCTCGACGAGGGCACGACGATCGCGACCTCGACCGACGGCTTCTCGACCGGCGACCGCTGCCACGCGGTGGTGCGGCCGGAGAAGCTCCAGGTCGAGCTGGGCGAAGACGGCGACGGTCGCGCCGACCACCCCCGCGTCGAGGGGGTCGTCGCCAGCTCGCTCTACCTCGGGACCGCGACCCAGATCGCGGTCGACCTCGGCGAGGGCGTGCGGATGACCGTCCTCGTCCCCAACGCCGACGAGGCCGATCGCCAGCGCCTTCCCGGCGGCGGCGCCCGCGTCGCGCTCAGCTGGGAGCCCGAGCACATGCATCTTGTCCGCGAGTCGCCGAACGGCGCACCCGTGGGAAGTACCGACGGCGCCAGCGCCGCCGACCAGTCGCAGAAACTGGAAACGAGCCAGGGAGGTTGAGTCATCAGATGGTGAGCAGCGAGAAGGACCCACGCAGGAAGCCGGCAATCCTTGCCGTCCTGATCGCCGTGGCGGCGCTCGCCCTCGGGCTCGCTGCCTGTGGCGGCGGCGACAGCGGCATCAACGGCGGCGACACCGAATCCGAAGAAGTGAAACTCGAAAAGAAGGCCTCGGGCGACATCACGATCTCCAACTGGCCGCTCTACATCGACGAACAAACCGTGCCCGACTTCGAACAGGCCACCGGCGTCAAGGTCGACTACAAGCAGGACGTCAATGCCAACGAAGAGTTCTTCGCGAAGATGGACCCGTTGCTGAAACAGGGGGAATCCGGCGACCGCAGCCTGTTCGTCGTCACCGACTGGATGGCGGCCAAAATGCACGAACTCGGCTACCTGCAGAACTTCGACAAGTCGGCGCTGCCGAACTTCGAACAGAACCTCGTAGCGAACCTGAAAGAACCGAAGTACGACCCGAAGCGCGAATTCAGCGCTCCCTGGCAGAGCGGGATGACCGGGCTCATCGTCCGCACCGACCTGGCACCGGACGTGAAATCGATCTGCGATCTCTTCGACCCGCAGTACAAGGGCAAGGTCGAGATGCTGAACGAACTCCGCGACACGGTGCCGCTGGTGATGAAGTGCCTCGGCATCGATCCGAGCGAAGCCAGCGAAGACGACTGGCTGAAGGCGATCGACAAAATCAAGGACGCCACGAGCTCCGGGCAGATCCGCCGCTTCACCGGCAACGACTACGGCGCGGACCTGACCAGCGGCAACGCGGTCGCCGTGATCGGCTGGTCGGGTGACGCGGTGCAGCTGCAGGCCGACAACCCCAACATCGAATGGCGGATGCCGACCGAGGGCTGCATCCTCTGGTCGGACAACATGGTGATCCCGGTCGGGGCGCCGAACCCGACCGCGGCCGAGGAGTTCATCAACTACGTCTACGACCCGAAAAACCAGGCGCAGATCGAGGCCTACGTCAACTACGTCAGCCCGGTTGAAAACGTGAAACCGATTCTGCTCAAAGAAGAACCGGAAGTCGCGAAGAACCAGCTGATCTTCCCGAGCAAGTCGTTCACGAAGAACTGCACGATCCAGCCGTCGCCCACCGGCGAAGAAGAACAGAACCTGAACCGCGAATTCAACGCGGTCCTCAACGGCTAAGCCGATGAGGCGCCGGGTCGCTCCCTACTTTCTGCTCGGGCCGGGGGCGGCCTGGCTGTTCCTGTTCTTCGTCATCCCCCTCTACTACCTGGGGGAACTGTCGCTCAACTCGGGCGTCTTCGGCTCCTACGAATTCAGCTGGCACTGGGAGAACTACTCCGACGCGCTTCAGCTCTACGACAGCCAGTTCGTGCGCTCGTTCGTCTACGCCGGCCTGGCGACCCTGTTCGCCTTGCTTCTCGCCTACCCGCTCGCCTACACGATCGCCTTCAAGGCAGGCCGCTGGCGCAACCTGTTCCTCTTCGCCGTGGTCGCCCCGTTCTTCACCACCTATCTGATCCGGACCCTGGCCTGGGAGACGATCCTCTCCGACCAGAGCCCCGTGGTCAGCGTCCTCGACGCGGTCGGGCTGGCACCGGAAGGGCACGTGCTGGCCACCGCCGGCGCGGTGATCGCCGGCCTCACCTACAACTTCCTCCCCTTCATGGTGCTGCCGATCTACGCCAGCCTCGAGCGGCTCGACGTGCGGCTGATCGAGGCGGGCAAGGACCTCTACGCCTCGGCGACGCAGACCTTCTTCCGGGTGACCCTGCCGCTCTCGGCGCCCGGCGTGGTGGCCGGGACGCTGCTGACCTTCATCCCCGCCTCCGGCGACTACGTCAACGCCCAGTTCCTCGGCAGCGCCAACAACCAGATGATCGGCAACGTGATCCAGGCGCTCTACCTCAAACAGTCCGATTACCCGGCGGCGGCGGCGCTCTCCTTCGTGCTGATGGCGCTGATCCTGATCCTCGTCCTGGTCTACATCCGCTTCGCCGGCTCCGAGGCGCTGATGGGTGAGGAGGCGGTCGGATGAGCGGGCGCGGCGGAGGCGCCTGGCGCTGGCTGCGCGAGCACGCCGTCCAGATCGTCGGCGTCCTCGTCGTCCTCTACATGCTGATCCCGATCGCCGTCATCTTTGCCTTCTCCTTCAACGACCCGGCCGGCCGCTACAACTTCACCTGGGTCGGCTTCACGCTCGACCACTGGAGCAACGCCTTCGGGATCCCGGAGCTGAACGAAGCGCTGGTGACGAGCCTGAAACTGGCGGTGCTGGCGACGGTGATCTCGACCGTGATCGGGACCCTGATGGCGTTGGCGCTGGTCCGCCACGAGTTCTTCGGCCGCCGCGCCGCCAACTTCCTGATCGTGATCCCGATGGCGACCCCCGAGGTGGTGATGGGCTCGGCCCTGCTCTCCTTCTTCCTCCTCATCGGCACCTTCTCGCTCGGCTTCGAAACGCTGCTGATCGCCCACGTGATGTTCTGCATCAGCTTCGTCGTCGTCGTCGTCCGCTCGCGCCTGATCGGCTTCGACCGCAACCTCGAGGAGGCGGCGAAGGACCTGGGGGCGAGCGGCTTCGAAACCTTCCGCCTCGTCACCCTGCCGCTGATCATGCCCGGCATCTTCGGCGCCGCGATGCTCGCCTTCGCCCTCTCGATCGACGACTTCGTGATCTCCAACTTCAACTCGGGGACGACGGTCACCTTCCCGCTCTACATCTTCGGCGCCGCCCAGCGAGGCATCCCGGTCGAGGTCAACGTAATCGCGATGATCCTCTTCTTCTTCACCGTTGCGACGATGGGCCTCGCCACCTGGCAACAGCGCCGGGCCGAAAAGATGACCAGCGTGCGGCCCGAGCAGGAGACCGGGATCGCCGCTCCGGCGGGCGCACCCGCCGCGACCTAGCGACCGATGTGGAAGCCGATCAGCTCGGGGACCTTCGCCACGGCTGAGGCGACGCGGCCTGGCTGACGGCCCGTCATCTCGGCTTCCTCCTTCCTGAGGATGCCGAGGCGGATTGCCTCGCCGCCGACCCAGTGGAAGGGCTCGGGGGGGACGCGGGGGGACTTGGGGTCGACGAAGGCGAGGTTGGCGTCCTCGTCGTCCTGGCCCAGCGCCAGCGAGGCGAGGGTGCGGCCGACCATGTTGCTGGGGCCGACGCCGTTGCCGGTGTAGCCGGCGGCGACCCAGGCGCGGCCGGCCTGCAGGGAGTGGACCGCTGGGAGGTGGGTCGGGGAGGCGTCGATCGGGCCGCCCCAGGCGTGGGTGATGCGGCGGCCGCGGAGGGCGGGGAAGTAGTCGTGGAGGTGCTCGGTCGCGGCGGCGACCACGGCGCGGTCGACCTCCGAGCGGCCGTGGGTCCGGGCCCCCGCCGCGATCCGGCCGCCGCCCCAGCCGAAGGCGATGCGGCCGTCGCGAGTGGTGCGGAAGTAGTGGAGCAGCGAGCGCGAGTCGGTGATGCAGTCGCCGCCGGTCCAGCCGATCCGCTCGAGGACGTCGGGCACCGGCTCGGTGAGGACGATGTGCGAGGAGGCGACGGTGAGGCGGCCGCGCAGCGGCCCCGCCTTGGCGGCGCTGCCGATCGCCAGGACACCGCGGCCGGCGCGGACCGAGCCGGAGGCGGTTCTCGCCTCGACCCCGTCGCCGGCCTCGCGGAACGAGCGCACCGGCGAGGACTCGAAGACCTCGACCCCCGCGGCAAGCATCTGCCCGCGCAGCCCGAGGGCCAGCCGCGCCGGCTGCACCGTCGCCGAGGTCGGCGAGACGACGCCGGCGCGGAAGGCCGGCGACTGACAGCGCTCGGCGACCTCCGCCGCGCTCAGCGGCTGCAGCATCTCCGGCACCCCCAGCTCGGCGCAGGCGCGGACCGCCCGCTCCCAGGAGCCGTCGTGCGCCGGCGTCGTCGAGACCTGCACGTAGCCGGCGGGGCGGAGCCAGGCGTCCACGCCGTGCTCCTCGCAGAAGGCGCCGATCCGCGCCACCGCCTGCTCGGCCGCCTGCGCCGTCGCCAGCGCCTGCGCGTCCCCCCAGCGCTCCCGCATCGAGGCGAGCGAGAACCACATCGCGTTGCAGAAGCCGCCGTTGCGGCCGCTCGGACCGTGCCCGCAGACCGGCTCGGCCTCGAGCAGGACGACCCGCGCCTCCGGCTCGAGCCGCTTCGCGTACCAGGCGCTCCACATCCCGGTGTAGCCGCCGCCAAGGACCAGGACGTCCGCCTCGCGGTCGCCGTTCAGCGCCGGGCGGGGCTCGACCTCCCCCGCCTCCTCGATCCAGTAGCCAAGTCGCGTGTGCTCGATCCCTGGATTCTCCAGCAAGCAGATCGTCGGCACTGTCTAAAGATCGCCACCCGATTTGTCCAACCGCCCCGCAGCCGATGCGTAGACTCGGCTCGATGCCAGGAGATGGTCAGGAGTCCACTCCTTACGTCGATGCCCTGCTTGCCTACGCGAAGCTCGACCCCGGTCGCTTCCAGGTCCCCGGCCACAAGGGCGGCATCGGCGCCGACCCGGCGATGGTCGAGCTGGTCGGCGAGGTGGGACTGCGCAACGACATCCCCTCGGTCACCGAGGGCGTCGACGTCGGCCCCGAACCGACTCCCTTCCAGCAGGCGCAACAGCTCGCCGCCGAGGCCTGGGGCGCGGGGCGCACCTGGTTCCTGATCAACGGCGCCTCGCAGGGAAACCACGCGACGATGATGGCGCTCGCCCACGGCGGCGAGCGGGTCGTCGTCCAGCGCAACGTCCATTCCTCGGTGATCGACGGCCTCGTCCTCAGCGGCATGCGGCCGACCTTCGTCGCCCCCGAGCTCGACCCCGAGCTGGGCATCGCCCACGGGCTGACGCCGGACTCGCTGGCGGCGGGGCTCGACGAAACGCCGGAGGCGGTCGCGGCGCTGGTCGTCTCGCCCACCTACTTCGGCGCCTGCGCCGACGTCGCCGCCCTGGCCGAGGTCGCGCACTCGCGCGGGGTGCCGCTGGTGGTGGACGAGGCCTGGGGCGCGCACCTCCACTTCCACCCCGACCTGCCGACGGCCGCCCTGGAGTCCGGCGCCGACCTCGTCACCTCCTCGACCCACAAGATCGTCGGCAGCCTCACCCAGGCGGCGATGCTGCACGTCGGCCGTGGCGGCCGCATCGACGACGCCGTCGTCGACCGCTGCGTCAGCCTGGTCGAGACGACCAGCCCCAGCGGCCTCCTCTCCGGCTCACTCGACGCTGCCCGCCGCCAGGTCTACGTCCACGGCGAGGAGCTGCTCGGCGAGACGCTTGCGGCGCTGGCAGGCATCCGCGAGCGGATCCGCGAGATCCCCGGCCTCGACGTCCTCGACGAGCGGATGGTCGGCCGGCCCGGCGTCGCCGGCTGGGACCCGATGCGGCTGGGGATCGACGTGCGCGGCACCGGCTCCAGCGCGCAGCGCCTCTGGAAAGCCGCCTTCCACGTCAGCGAGATCGACCTCGAGCTGTACTCCGGCAACGTCGTGGTCGCCATCTTCGGCGTCGGCGAGCCGGCCGAGGCGGCGGGCGAGCGGCTCGTCGCCGGGCTGCGCAAGGCGGTCGCCGAGCTGGAGGAGACGCCCGGCGCTCCGGACGAGAAGCTGGCGCCGGCGCCCCCCTGGGGCGATCTGGTGCTGACCCCGCGCGAAGCCTTCCTCGGACCGCAGGAAGTGATCCCCTTCGACGCCGCCGCAGGCCGGATCGCCGCCGAGGGGCTGGCCGCCTACCCACCGGGGATCCCCAACGTCCTCCCCGGCGAGCGGCTGACGGCGGAGACCCTCGACTTCATCCGCGAAAGCCTGGCGCACGGCGGCTATGTCCGCGGCGGTTCGGACCGCGAGCTGAAGACGCTGCGCGTCGCCCGCTGACATTCGTCTGTTCCTTTTTGTTCCTATAGACGAATAAGGAACAGACGAAGGGTAGGGTGGGTTGATGGGCAGCTTCGATGCGATCGCGGACCTACCGCTTCAGATTGAGAGCTGTGAGTTCGAGGGGCTCGAGATCACGATGGGCTCCTTCGAACGGCTGACGACGATCGTCCGGCTGCGGGGCGGCGGTCATGAGGGGATCGGCGAGGACGTGGTCTACGACGCGGTCGACCACATCGGCCAGCAGAGCCACGGCCCGCCCGAGGGCCTGGCCGGCAGCTCGACCTTCGCCGAGTTCTCCGACCGGCTCGACGGCATCGACCTCTTCCCCGCCGGCCCGCCCGAGCGCGGCGACGTCTCGGTCGACTACCGCCGCTGGGCCTTCGAGTCGGCGGCGCTGGACCTGGCGCTGCGCCAGGCCGGCACCAACCTCGCCGCCGCCCTCGGCCGCGACCCGCAACCGGTGAACTTCGTCAACTCGATGCGCCTCGCCGGCTGGGAAGAGGGCGAGCGCTCCTCGATCGAGCCGTTGCTCGCCCGCCTCGCGGTCTACCCGACGCTGCGCTTCAAGCTCGACCCCGCCAACGACTGGGACGACGAGCTGATCGAGGCGCTGGCGGCGACCGGCGCGGTCGACTCGCTCGACCTCAAGGGCTTCTACAAAGGCACCCCGGTCGACGTCGAGACCGACCCCGAGCTCTACGCGAAGCTGATCGAGACCTTCCCCGAGGCCTGGCTCGAGGACCCAGACGTAACGCCCGAGACCAGACCTCTTCTTGATCCGGTGTCGGAGCGGGTCACCTGGGACGCGCCGATCCACTCGATCGCCGACATCGAGGCGATGCCCTGGTCGCCGCCGAAGACGGTCAACGTCAAGCCCTCCCGGTTCGGCCCGATCCGCAACCTCTTCGCCGCCTACGACTACTGCTCCGAGCGCGGGATCGGCGCCTACGGCGGCGGCCAGACCGAGCTCGGCCAGGGGCGCGGGCAGATCCAGTACCTCGCCTCGATCTTCCACCCCGACACCCCCAACGACGTGGCCCCCGGCGGCTACAACGACCCCGGGCAGGCGACGAAGCCGGGGCTGCCCAGCAGCCCGCTGCAGCCGGCGATCGAGGAGCTCGGCTTCCGCTGGAGGCTCTAGGTTGGTCGCGTCCCCCGAGAGGAGCCGAGATGCCTGACCAGTCCTTCCCCGACGCGCTCAACGAGCAGATCGCCAACGAGTTCGCCGCCCACCAGCAGTACGTCGCCGCGGCGGTCTACTACGACGCCGAGACGCTGCCCCGCCTCGCCGCCTTCTTCTACCGCCAGGCGCTGGAGGAGCGCGAGCACGCGATGATCATGATCCGCTACCTGCTCGACGTCGGCGAGGAGGTCCGGATCCCCGACATCAAGGCCCAGCGGACCAGCTTCGAGGACGGCAGCGCGCCGGTGCGGATGGCGCTCGAGCAGGAGCGCCGCGTCAGCGAGGAGATCTTCGCCCTCTTCGAGCTCGCCCGCGAGCTGAAGGACTACCGCGCCGAGCAGTTCCTCCAGTGGTTCGTCAAGGAGCAGGTGGAGGAGGTGGCGCTGATGGGCGACCTCCTCAACGTCGTCGAGCGCTCGCGCGAGAACCTGCTGCTGGCCGAGGACTACATCGCCCGGGAGAAACTGGGCGAGGAGACTTCCGACCCGACGGCGCCGCCGGCGGCCGACAAGCCCTGAGAAAGAAGGACCTGAAAAAGAAAGACGCCCACCGATGTGGACGTCTTTCTCCAAGGAGGGAAGATGAGTCTCTCGCCCACCTTCCTTGTACCCGAGGCAAGCGTTGCCGCCTCGCGACCGTCTCTCAACAAGACCTCGTGTAGGGATCTTCAGGCGGGCCTTCGCCCCGGCCTGCGATCGCTTTTTCCCTGCATACACGCGTGGTCAGCAACCCGCGTGCGCAACTTGGGAGATGCGCCGAAGTACGGCCTGGGCACCCCGGCCGGCTAGATCTTGACCATCGAGCTCTTGCGGATGGAGTCGATGATCCCGCGCACGAGGTCGGCGTCGCCGCCGACTTCGAGCTCGCCGTCCTGGCCGCTCATCCGCCTCATCCAGGTCCCGGCGCTGCCCGAAGCCCAGCCCTCGGCTTCGCCTTCCAGCCGCGAGGAGCAGGAGGCGATCCTGCCGTCCTCGACGCCGATCAGCACGCCGGCGAAGACCGGCGAGGAGCCGCCCTGGATCTCGACCGCGAGGCGGCAGCGGCCGTTCAGCCCGGCCGGCAGCTGCAGCAGCGGGATCGCGAGCAGGAAGACGGCCTCCACGTCGAGCCGGCCGATCAGCGGCGGATCGGCGAGATAGCGGCGCTCCCACCAGGCCCCCGCGGTGAGGGGGACGATAGCCCGGCGCAGCCAGGAGGTCGCCCGGTAGGGCGTGCCCCGGCCGTCGCCGGGATAGGGCTCGACCAGGTCCGCCAGCCGCAGCGCGCCGAGCCGCCGCTCGAGCGAGGGATAGCTGATCCGCGGGATCAGCCGGTTCAGGTCGGTGAGGGAGAGGGGTTTTGCGGCGAGCGCCCGGATGATGTTCGTCGACCATCCCTCCACCAGGGCCTTGGTCGCGCTCTTGCTGGCGGTGCTGCCGAGGGAGACCGGCCCGCTGGGGCAGTCGCGCAGCCAATCCTCGAGGATCGTGCCGATTCCCAGCAGCGCCTTGCCCGACTCGGTGCTCGCGTACTCGACGGTCCCGGGGAAGGCCGCCTGCCGCTGGCGTTCGAGCGTCCCCAGATCGACGAGTGTGCGGGAATAGACCCGCATCGTGCTCTGCGGCGGGGAGCCGACCGCGCGCCGCAGGTCGATCAGCGGCAGCGGGTCGTCCTCCAGCGCCTTGAGCAGGTGCACGTTGAGGGGCGCCGAGAGCAGGGAAAGCGCGGCTGCCCCGGCGCGTTTCACGGGCTTCCTAACCGCTGCGATGTGAGCGGGACAAGAAGGTCGGGCGCGGACAAAATTGCACGAGCATCATTTGCTGCTTTTACCGATCCTTCAAGGCTCACCGCTTGCGCCCACATATCCACAGCCTTACTGGACTAATAAATTCCCCGAATGTCCTGCAAATTCCAGTTCGCTACTTTTTCGCACGGATAAAAGGTCACCCGCGTTTCAATGTCTACCTTACTCCTTCGGTTTGCTTCAGGTACGACTTAATTCTTCAGGCTAGCCAACCGGCCCGTTTGCGCATCGTCTTGATGCGCCGGAACTCGGCGATGTCCTCACGCAGAGCGGCCGGGGCGGGGGCGGGGAGGAACCGGGCGGGGAGGGCCGACTCGGCGACTTTGCCTTCGCGGCTGCTGACCCGGTAGGCGCGGGCGCCCCGCCGCGCGGTGAGCGCCGAAGGGGATCCTTCGCCCTCCCAGAGGAGGCCGGCGTAGTCGTCGAGGCCGTAGCCGGCGGGCATCCCCTCGCCGACCGCGTCGAGATAGGCGGCGCGGCGCTCGGGTTCGTTGTTGTAGTGGACGCAGAGGCTGCCGCCGAGCAGGCCGAGGCCGGCCGCCGCCAGCGGGCGGCCCGAGGACTTGGTGATCCCGGCCTCGAACCAGCACATCGCCCCGGCGCTCTGGCCGGCGAGGACGATGCCCTGGCGCCAGGCGAGGCTCAGCATCGAGGCGATGTCGTGCGCCTCCCAGACCGCCAGCAGGTTGAGGAGGCTGCCGCCGCCGACGTAGATCAGGTCCTGGGAGAGGAGGTGGTCGCGCAGCGCCATCGGCCGCCGGCCGAGGCGGAAGAGCGAGACGTCGGAGGGCTCGCAATGCCGCTCGCCGAACGACGAGTAGAAGCTGGCGATCTGGTCGGAGGTGTCGCCGCTGGCGGTCGGCAGGATGCAGATCCGCGGCCGCTCGCCGCCCCGTTCGCCGGCCAGGCGCAGCAGCAGCTCGCACACCGCCCGGTCCGGAGGGCGGGAGCTGAACTCGTGGCCGCCGAGGGCGAGGATCCGCCGCACGGGCGTCGCCGTCCCCAGTCCCCGCTCGACCGCCATCAGGCGGCGGGGGCGGTCGAGAGCGCCTCTGGCAGCGGCGCGGCGGGCGGCGCGTCGCGATCGCCGAGGAAGGTGGTCGCGATCCGCATCTCCACCACTCGCGTGCCGGCGACGTCGAGCCGGTAGCCGCGTGCCTGCGGCCGCGAGGCGATTACCCGGTGCAGTTCTTCGCCGCGAAAGTGGAGGGCGGCGCCGTCCTCGGCCGCGTAGCCGCCGCGCATCCCTTCGCGCAAGAAGCCGTGGTAGGCCTCGCCCCGCTTCGATCCGCGCTCGTAGTGCACGCAGTTGCTGAACGGCAGGAGCCCGAGGCCGCGCAGCCGTTTCGGCTCGCCGTGGAAGCCGGTCACGGCCTCGGCGAACCAGCAGAGCGAGCCGGCCGAGAGGCCGCAGAGGACCACGCCCGATTCCCACGCCTCGCGGAGGATCGAGTCGATCCCGTGGGCGCGCCAGACCCCGAGCAGGCTGACGACGCTGCCGCCGCCGACGTAGATCAGGTCCTGGGAGAGGAGGTGGCGGCGCAGGTCGCTCGGACCCTGCTCGCGGCGGAAGAGCGAGACGTGGGTCGGCTCGCAGCGATGTGCCGAGAAGGCCCGGTAGAAGCGGACGATGTAGTGGTCGGCGTCGCCGCTGGCCGACGGCAGGAAGCAGACGCGCGGCCGCTCCGCCTTCGTCAGGCCGAGCACGTAGTCGTCGAGCAGCGGGTTCCCCGACTCCATCGAGAAGCCGCCGCCGCCGAAGGCCACGATCTGACGGGCTGCCGTCTCCATGCATAGATGTTCGACGCGCCGGGCCGCGCGGTCGTTGTACAGCGGTCCGAACTTCAGCCCGCCGCGCTCGCCCCGGCGTACAGCAGGCGCAGCCGGTTGCGGGCACGGTGCAGCCTCACCTTCACGGTCCCCTCGGGGATGCCGAGCCGCCGGGCGATCGTCGCCTGCGTCAGGTCCTCTTGGTACCTCATCTCCAGCAGTCGCCGGTCGCGGTCGTTGAGCAGCTCGAGGGCGGCGTGCAGGTCGGCAAGCTCGACCGCCGCCAGCACCCCCTCGTCCTCGGCCCCCTCCCGAAACTCGATCATCGCTGTCGGATCGGGCCGCACCCGGGCATGCTCGCGGAAGGCCTCGTTGCGGACGATCGTCGCCAGCCAGTAGTTGCGGCTGCCGGGATCGCGCAGCGTCGAGCGCCGACGCCAGGCCCGGAGCAAGGCATCCTGAGCTATGTCTTCGGCCTCGCTCGGATTGCTCGCGTAGCGATACGCCAGTCGAAGACAGACCCTCTGTGCCTCACCCCACTCCCAACCATCGTCGTTCCCGCGGCGATGCCCTATCGGAGTGCTGATTGAACGAACCTACATAAGCGGTGCATGAAATTGCCACCTCTGGAACGGAAACTGTCCTGAACTTGCGCAGGTCTTCTCATTCGTGACCGGGGAGCAAGGGGGAGAACCGCCGCGCTGGGCCGAGATCGCCTACCAGGCGATCGCCCCCGCCTACGACGATTTCACCGCCCACCACAACTACGAGCTCTGGCTCGGGGAGCTGATGCCGAAGCTGGAGCGGCACGGCATCCGCGGCAACCGCCTGCTCGACGTCGCCTGCGGGACCGGCAAGAGCTTCCTGCCGATGCTCGAGCGGGGCTGGCAGGTGACCGCCTGCGACATCTCCCCGGCGATGGTCGAGATCGCCCGCGAGAAGGCCGGCGACCGGGTGGACATCAGCGTCGCCGACATGCGCGAGCTGCCGGTCTTCGGCGAGTTCGACGTCGTCTTCTGCCTCGACGACGCCGTCAACTACCTGCTCAGCAGCGGGGAACTCGAGCAGGCACTGACGGGCATGCGCCGCAACCTCGGCCCCGGCGGCCTGCTGATGTTCGACGTCAACACGCTCGAGGCCTACCGCACCTTCTTCGCCGAAGAGGTGGTGGTGGAGCGCGGCGGCCGGCGGATGATCTGGAAGGGCCTGACGAGCCCCGGCGCCGAGCCCGGCTCGATCGCCGAGGCGAGCTTCGAGGTCGAGCCGCTGGACGCCTCGGGCGGCCCCCCGATCCCACCGGAGCTGCACCGCGAGCGCCACTTCCCGGAGAGCGAGGTGAGGGCCGCGCTGGAGACGGCCGGGCTGGAGTGCCTCGACGTGTACGGACACCATCACGACGCGATCCCGAAACAGCCGCTCGACGAGGCCGCCCACACCAAGGGCATCTACATCGCCCGGGCTGCCGAGAGCGCCTAGCTGCAAGACCGAACGCAGCGTTAGGAAGCGAGGGGCGCCTGTCCCTCTCCCACCGGTAACGCCCGCGGCGTGGCTCGGCCGCAGTCGTCACCCGCGACAGGCTTGAATCGGGGGAGAAGCGGGGACAGGCGACTGGTGACCCTGGCGGGAATATGCGAGCTGGTGCTGGAGACCGACGACGTCGAGGAGTTGCGGGACTTCTACCTCGGGCTGGGCCTGACCCCGCTTCTGGAGGAAGACGACCGGGTCTGGCTGGCGGCCGGCGAGAGCTGCCGGCTCGGGATCTGGCCTCCGGGAGAGAAGGAGCACTCCGACCGCGGCGGCCGCCATGTCCATTTCGCCCTCTCCGTCGACCACGATCGCCTGCAGGCCTTGAGCGAGAGGCTGCGCGAGCGCGGGGTCGAGGTCGACGGCCCGGTCGAGCACGAGGGCGGCGACCGCTCGGCCTACTTCTTCGACCCGGTCGGCAACCGGGTCGAGCTCTGGAACTTCTTCCGCGACGGCGACGGCGCCAGGGACGGCGTCATGGCCCTGGCCGAGGACGGCGATGGCGCGTAACCGGGTCCACATCCACGCTTCGCCGCAGGAGGTCTTCACGGTGCTCAGCGACCCGGAGTGCTACCCGAAGTGGGTGGTGGGGGCGGCCGGGATCCGCGACCACGACGAGGACTTCCCGGCGGTCGGCTCCCGCTTCCACCACAAAGTCGGGTCGTGGCCGGTGGGCCTCAAGGACCACACCGAGGTGACCGAGATCGATCCGCCGCGGCGGATCGTGTTGCGGGCCAAGGCGCGGCCGCTGGGGACGGCCTCGATCGCGATCGACCTGGCCGAGAGCGCCGGCGGAACCGAGCTGACGATGGAGGAGGTCCCAGGCGACAAGCTCACCTCCCTGGTCGCCGCCAACCCGGTTGCCGACACCGTCCTGCGGGTGCGCAACGCCGAGGCGCTGGCCCGGCTGAAGCGGCTGGTCGAAGGCGTTCCCGAGGGGGAGCCGATCACCGAGCGCCCTCTCGCCGGGCAGCGGGTTCTGATCACCGGCGGCAGCAGCGGCATCGGCCTCGCCGTCGCCGAAGCGCTGGCGGGGGAGGGCGCGGAGATCGCCCTGCTCGCCCGCAACGAGCTCGGCCTCGCCGCTGCGAAGCGGAAGCTGGCCGAGTACGGGGCAGAAGCCGTCACCGTCACCGCCGACGTCACCGACCACGCGGCCCTCGCCGCCGCGGTCGAGGAGGCGGTGGCGGAGCTGGGCGGGCTCGACGTCCTCGTCACCTCGGCGGCCAGCCTCTCCTTCGGCCGCTTCACCGAGACCGACACCGCGGATTTCGAAGCGACGATCGAGACGGTCCTCGGGGGGACGATCGCGACGATCCGCGAGGCGCTGCCCCACCTCGAGCGCTCGCGCGGCGCGGTGGTGGCCGTCGGCTCGATCGCCGGGCGGATGCCGCTGCCCGGCATGGCCGCCTACACCACCTCCAAGCACGGCCTGGTCGGCTTCCTCGACACCGTCCGCATCGAGCTGGAGGAGAGTGGCTCCTCGGTGACGCTGTCGCTGGTCAATCCCGGCGCCGTCGACACCCCGCTCTGGAACACCCTGGAAAGCTCGACCGGCCTGCTGCCGCCCGAACCCCCTCACCCCGCCGTCTACTCGGCGGAGTCGGTCGCCGAGGCGGTGCTGGGCACGATCCGCCGTCCCCGCGACGAGCTGACCGCGGGCGGGTTCGCGCGCGCCCAGGTTCTTTTCTACTCGCTCTTCGGCGCCACCGGCAAGCGGGCGATGCAGGCCCTGGCCCGGCTCGAGCACACGGCCGGAGACCGGCCGGCGGGCGAGGGTGGCCTGCAGGGCGGCAAGGGCGCCGGAGAGACCGGCGGCGGCTTCGGCGGCCGCCCCAGCGTCGCGGTCAAGGCGCTCGGCGCCTGGGACGGGATGCTGCGCTCCATCGGACGCGGCTGAGATGACCGCCGACGCGGTCGTGATCGGCGCCGGGCCCAACGGCCTGATCGCCGCCAACCACCTCGCCGACCGCGGCTGGAAGTCGTCGTCTGCGAGGAGCAGCCGGAGCCGGGTGGTGCCGTCCGCAGCGGCGAAGTCACCGAGCCGGGCTTCGTCCACGACCTCTACAGCGCCTTCTATCCCCTACCCTCGCCTCCCGCTACATCGCCCCGCTGGAGCTGGAGCCCTACGGCGTCAACTGGCTAGCTCCCGCGGCGTCGTCGCCCATCCCCACCCCGACGGCCGCTGCGCCCTGCTCTCGATGACCTCGAGGAGACCTGCGCCTCGCTCGACTCCTTCGCGCCGGGCGACGGCGACGCCTGGCGGCGGCTCTTCGACCTCTGGCGCCGCGCCGGGCCGCACCTGGTCGGCTCGCTGCTGACCCCGCTGCCGCCGATCCGGCCGGCCGGCCGGGATGCTGAACGCGCTCGGCCCCCGCGGCCTGCCGAGTTCGCCCGCTTCTCGCTGCTGCCGGCGCGGCGGATGGCCGACGAGAGCTTCCGCGGCGAGGGCGGCGGCTGGCTGATCGCCGGCAACGCCCTGCACGCCGACCTCACCCCCGAAGCTCGGGCGGCGGCATCTTCGGCTGGCTCCTCTGCGGGCTCGGCCAGCAGCACGGCTACCCGGTCCCGGCGGGCGGCGCCGGCGAGATCACCGCGCCCTGGTCGAGCGGCTGCGCGAGCGCGGCGGCGAAGCTGCATCTGCGAGACCCCGATCGAGCGGAATCGAGGTGCAGGGCCGGCGTGCGCACGCCGCTCGCCGCCGACGGCCGGCGCGTTCGAGGCGCGGCGCGCCATCCTCGCCGACTGCGGCGCGCCGGCCCTCTTCCTGAAGATGCTGCCGCCGAGAGCTGGTGCCCGAGCGGATCCGCGAGGGGCCTGCGCCGCTACCAGTACGACAACTCGACCTTCAAGGTCAACTGGGCGCTGCGCGAGCCGATCCCCTGGAGCGCCGCCGACGCCCGCCGCGCCAGCACCGTCCACGTCGCCGAGGGCATGTTCGGGCTCACTCGCATGCGACGACCCAGCTCGCCGGCCGCTGGATCCCCGACCAGCCCCTTCCTGGTCCTCGGCCAGTACTCGATGGTCGACCCCTCCCGGCCCCGGAGGGACCGGAGACCGCCTGGGCCTACACCCACGTGCCGCAGACCGCCGCGCTCGGACGCCGCCGGCGAGCTGAGCGGCGACTGGGCCGCGAGGAGGAGGGCGAGCGCTTCGCCGACCGGATGGAGGCGGAGGTCGAGCGGCTGGCGCCCGGCTTCCGCCCGCTGATCCTCAAGCGCCACGCTGCAGTCCCCCCTCTTCCTCGAGGCCAACAACCGCAACCTGGTCGGCGGCGCGATCAACGGCGGCACCGCCCAGCTCTACCAGCAGGCGATCTTCCGCCCCTTCCCCGGGCTCGGCCGGCCGACGACGCCGGTTCGCGGCCTCTACCTCGCCTCCTCCTCGGCCCACCCCGGCGGCGGCCTGCACGGCGGGCCCGGCGGCAACGCGGCGCGGACCGCGCGTCTGGCACGACCGCTTTCAGGTCGGGGTCAGCCGGGCGAAGTAGCCGAACCAGTTGCCGGAGCGCTCGTCGTAGGCGAGGCCGGCCTCGGCGCCCTGCCGCTCGAGGCTGGCGCGGGTGGTGAAGTGGGGGTCGCCGAAGAGCTCGCCGACGACGAGGCGGCCGCCCGGCTTCAGCACGCGGCGGATCTCGCGCAGGGCGGCGGCCGGGTCGGGGATCTCGCCGAGCACGGCGGTGAGGACGACGGCGTCCACCGAGGCGTCCTCGTAGGGCAGCGCGGTCGCGTCGCCCTGGGTCGGGACGAGGTTCGCGAGCCCGCGCTCGGCGGCGCGCGCGCATCACGTGGTCGAGGAACTCCTGCTGCAGGTCGAAGATCTCGAGCGTCCCGTCCGGGCGCGACCCACTCGGCCAGGTCGAGCGTGTAGTAGCCGGTGCCGACGCCGATCTCCAGCACGCGCTCGCCCGGCTCGCGGGCGCAGCACCGAGCGCAGCCGGTCGCGGGTGATGATCGGGTGCGGCGCTTCGACCCAGAAGCGCTGGCCGTAGGGGCAGGCCGAGGGGTTCTTGCGCCACCACAGCGCCGCCGCCAGCGTCGCCACCGCGGCGGCGCCGAGCAGCTGTGCGCGGGCGCATCAGCCTGGAGCCGAGCGCGAAGCCGACCCGGTGCTCGCCGGAGTCGATGCGCAGGAAGGCGACCTTGCCGAGGTAGACGGCGATGACGCCGTCCTCGGTGTGGAGGTCGTGCCAGCCGCCCTTCTCGAGCTGCTTGCGCAGGTCCTTCAGGTCGTCCTCGGCGAGCCGGGCGGCGATCACCTGGCCGCCCTCGAAGCCGATCTCGACTCTTCTGCGCCTCAGCCATCAGTGCCCTCCCGCGGGTTCGACGATCTCGGTCAGGACCCCGCCGGTAGAGCGGGGGTGGAGGAAGGCGACGCGGCTGCCGCGGATGCCGACCCGCGGCTCGGAGTCGATCAGCTCGATGCCGGCGGCGGCGAGCCGCTCCAGGGTCGCGTCGATGTCGTCGACCGCGTAGGCGACGTGGTGCAGGCCGGGGCCCTTGCGGGCGAGGAACTTGCCGACGGGGGTGTCGGGGCCGAGCGGCGCGCAGCAGCTCGACGTGGCCCGTCGCCGACGTCGAGCAGGACCGCCTCGACCCCCTGCGACTCGACCGTCTCGCGGTGGGCGAGCTCCATCCCGAAGCTCTCCTCGTAGAGCGCGATCGCGGCGTCGATGTCCTCGACGGCGACGCCGATGTGGTCGATCCTTCCGAACACGGCGCGGCAGTCTATGCGGCCCTCGGCCCGGAGGATCTCCGCCAGGGCGGCGACCCCGACCTCGAGCTGCTCGGCGGTCGGCTCCTTGGTCGCGAGCAGGCGCTGGATCTCGCGGCCGGGCGTGTGGAAGGCCTCGGCCAGCGGCTCGCCGTGGTGGCGGTCGCTCCAGGCGAACATCTCGACCGCGAGCGAGGCGCCGCCGAGGCCGACGCCGGCGCGGGCGGCGGCGCCCGGGCTCTCGACCAGCCGCTCGAGCAGCAGCGTGCCGCCGGCCGAGAGCAGCATCATCGGCGCGATCAGGTTCGAGCCGCAGCGGTCGTGCTCCTTCGGCACCGCGGCGACGTCCTCGACTCCCCTGCTCGTAGGCGGCGATCGCCTTGTGCTCGACCCCGTGGTAGGCGGCGAGGTCGCGGTCGCTGAGGGCGACCAGCGCCGGCACCGCGCCGATCGCCTGCGCGATCCCCTCGCGCAGCGCCGAGGTCGCGAGCCCGCCGGCGCAGCAGCGAGGTCGCGCCAGCGTCGCCCCGATCGCGGCCAGCACCCGCGCGTCCTCGAACGGCAGCCGCGCCGCGGGCATCCGCCGGCGCACCAGCGGCAGCACCGCCAGCGCCTCGGCCAGTTTCACCGGCCCGCGCAGCCCCGGCAGTTTCGCGACCAGGCCCGGCGCCAGCTCGGGCTTGCGCTCGGAGGCGACCTCGATCGTCGCCGTCCTTGGCGCGCACCGCCGCGGCCCAGTGGGTCGGCCCGTGGATCAGCAGGCCGTTGCGAAGCGCCATCCCGCCGAGACGGAGCTTCTGCGGCTGATCGGCGGCCATCGGCCCAAGATAGGCGATCGCCTTCGCCGGATAAACGGAGGGCGTCGAGCCCAGTCCGCTCGACGCCCTCTCTTCCCCCTTGTTAACAAGCCCGACCGGAGGCCCCCAGTCCAGGCCTCCGGCCGGGTTGTCGGCTCTCCCTGGCTTAGCTTGGAAAGCCGACCTATGAAACCCCGTGCGGACCTGGAAGTTGCGCGGTTGTTTTACGCACTGTCTGAATCTTTTCCTTAAGCGCCGAGAGCCGCTCCGCCGAGCGCCTGCCTCGAAGCCGCGGTCGGTCGGCTCGTAGAAGCGCCGGCCCCGCAGCTCCGCCGGCAGCAGCGGCTGGTCGCTGACCGCCGCCCGGCTCGTCGTGCGCGTAGCGGTAGCCCTCGCCGCGGCCGAGCGCGGCGGCGCCCGGGTAATGGGCGTCGCGCAGGTAGTCGGGCGGGGTCTTGGCGCCGTTGGCGCGGACCTCGGCGCGGGCGGCCGCAGAGCGCCTTGTGGGAGGCGTTCGACTTCGGCGCCAGGGCGAGGTAGACGGCCGCCTGGGCGAGGTTGAGCGCGCACTCGGGCAGGCCGACGCGGTCGACCGCGCGGGCGGCGGCGTCGGCGACGAGCAGCGCCTGCGGATCGGCGTTGCCGACGTCCTCGGAGGCGAGGATCACCATACGGCGGGCGATGAAGCGCGGGTCCTCGCCGCCCTCGAGCATCACCGCCAGGTAGTAGAGCGAGGCGTCGACGTCGGAGCCGCGGGTCGCCTTGATCCAGGCGGAGACGAAGTCGTAGTGGCGATCGCCCTGGCGGTCGTAGTCGATCGCCTTGCGCTGCAGCGCGTCCTCGATCGCGGCGACGTCGACCGTCGCCCTCGGCCACGCTCGACCGCCCGCTCCAGCGCCGAGAGCGCGACCCGGGCGTCGCCGCCGCTGCGCGTCGCCAGCATCTCCAGCGCCTCGTCGGTGACGGCCGGGCGGGTCGGCGATGCCGCGCTCGGGGTCGGCCAGCGCCCGCCGCAGCAGCTCTTCCACCTGCGCCGGCTCGAGCGGCCGCAGCTCGTAGACCTGCGCCCGCGAGAGCAGGGCCGAGTTGACCTCGAAGTAGGGGTTCTCGGTCGTCGCCCCGATCAGGGTCAGCAGCCCCTTCCTCGACCGCCGGCAGCAAAGCGTCCTGCTGGGCCTTGTTGAAGCGGTGGATCTCGTCGAGGAAGAGGATCGTCGGCCGCCCGCTGGCCCGCCGCCGCTCCCGCGCCCGCTCGATCACGCCGCGGATCTCGGCTTTGCCGGCATTGACCGCCGACTCCTCCTCGAAGGCCCCCTCGGCCCCGGCCGCGGCGATCCGCGCCAGCGTCGTCTTCCCGGCCCCCGGCGGCCCGTAGAGGATCGCGCTGTGCGGCTTGCCGCCCTCGATCGCGCTGCGCAGCGCCGAGCCCGCGCCGAGAACGTGCTCCTGCCCGATCATCTCGTCGAGCGAGCGGGGGCGCATCCGCACCGCGAGCGGCGCGCCGGGAGGCGGGCCCTGCGGCCCCGGCTTCCCTGCGTCGCCCGTATCGAAGAGTTGGTCGGCCACCGTAGAATCGAAGTATGGAGAGCGCAACGGCAGTCCCGACGTCCCAGCCCACCTCGACCCTGGAGTCGTTCAACACGGCGACCGGCGAGCTGATCGGCTCGGTGCCGACGATCGTGCCCGAGGAAGTGCAGGGAGTGGTCGACGACGTGGCGCGGATTCAGCCCGCCTGGGCGGAGCTGCCGGCGAAGACCCGCGCCAGCTACATGAAGCGCGCCGCCGACGCGCTGCTCGACGACATCGACGAGATCGCCAAGCTGCTGAGCGAAGAGCAGGGCAAGCCGCTGACCGAGTCCTACACGATGGAGCTGCTGCCGACGGTCGACGCGCTGCACTGGTGCGCCAAGGCGGGGCCGAAGATCCTCGCCGACGAGAAGGTGCCGATGACGCAGGCCTTCACGCTCTCCAAGAAAGGCCGTTTCTCCTATGAGCCGATCGGCGTCGTCGGCGTGATCGCGCCCTGGAACTACCCGTGGTCGATCCCCTTCGGCGAGGTCGCGATTGCGCTGATGGCCGGCAACGGCGTCGTCCTCAAGCCCGCCAGCCTGACGCCGCTGCTCGGCGAGAAGATCCGCCAGGTCTTCGAGAAGGGCGGGCTGCCGGAGGGGCTGATCCGGGTCGTCCACGGCGGCGGCCGGATCGGCGACGCGCTCTGCCGCTCCAGCGTCGGCAAGGTCTTCTTCACCGGCTCGGTCGACGTCGGCCGCAAGGTCGGCGAGGTCTGCGCCGCCGACCTCAAGGGCTCGGTGCTGGAGCTCGGCGGCAAGGACCCGATGATCGTCTGCTCCGACGCCGACCTCGACAACGCGATCTCCGGCGCGGTCTGGGGGGGCTTCGCCAACGCCGGCCAAACCTGCTCGGGGATCGAGCGCGTCTACGTGATGCGCGACGTCGCCGACCGCTTCGTCGAGGGCGTCGTCCGCGAGGCGGAGAAGCTGGCGCTCGGCAACCCGCTCGACTGGGACACGGCGATCGGGCCGATGACCTCCGAGGACCAGTACGAGATCGTCTGCGACCTGATCGAGGACTCGGTCGCCGCCGGCGCGACCAAGCGCTGCGGCGGCCCGACCGAGGTCGCCGGCCTGCCCGGCAAGTTCGTCGCCCCGACCGTCCTCACCGGCGTCACCCACCAGATGCGGATCATGCGTGAGGAGATCTTCGGCCCGGTGCTGCCGATCGTCGTCGTCGACTCCGAGCAGGAGGCGATCGACCTCGCCAACGACTCCGAGTTCGGCCTCGGCGCCTCGGTCTGGACCAAGGACCGCCAGCGCGGCGCCCGCATCGCCCGCCGGATCGAGTCGGGGATGGTCTGGGTCAACGACCACTCCTTCAGCCACGGCGCCTGCCAGTGCGCCTGGGGCGGCGTCAAGGACTCCGGCCTCGGCCGCTCCCACTCCAAATTCGGCTTCTACGAGTGCGTCAACATCAAGATGAACGCCTGGGAGCCGGGCCTCACCCGCGACTTCTGGTGGCATCCCTACGACCAGACCCTCGGCGAGGCCGTCAAAGCCTCGGCGAAGATCCTCTACGGCAAAGGCGAGGTCCGAGCCAAGGCGCTGCGCGAGGGCGCGGGGCCGTTGCTGAAGGTCGGCCGCCGCACCCTGAAGAAGCGGCGCTGACCACCGAGTCCGCGAAAACCGTCCTTGAGGGAGGGTTTTCGCGGACTCGATGAAAGGACTCAGCCGTCGCGAAGAAACCGCGATCGGCCGGGGACGGTTCAGAATCCCCCTCGATGCCCCCCGCGCAGGAGAAGGCCGGGCCCGCGATCTTGGTCGCCGGGCTGCGGCGCGATTACGGCGAACGGCCGGCACTCGACGGCGTCGGCTTCGAGGTCGCCGCCGGTGAGTCCCTCGTCGTCCTCGGCCCCAACGGCGCCGGCAAGACGACGCTGCTGCGGATCCTGGCGACGCTGCTGCGGCCGAGCGGCGGCGAGGTGTCCGTGCTGGGCTGCTCGCTGCCGAGCGAGGCCTGGAAGCTGCGCGGCCGGATCGGCTACCTCGGGCACGAGCCGCTGCTCTACCGCGACCTCAGCGGCCGCGAGAACCTGCGCTTTCAGGCCCGCTTGTACGGGGCCCAGCGGGGCGCCGCCGAGGCGCGGATCGAGGAGCTGCTGCGCGCGGTGGGCATGGAGCGGCGGGCCGACGAGCGGGTCGCCGAGCTCTCCGCCGGGATGCGGCAACGGCTCTCGATCTGCCGCTCCGTCCTGCACGAGCCGGAGCTATTGCTGCTCGACGAGCCCGACTCCAACCTCGACGCCGAGGGGCGCGAGCTGGCGCGCGCGGTGATCGGCCCCGGCACCGGGCCCACCCGGGTGGTCGTCACCCACGACCCCGAGCGCCACGTCCCCGAGGCCGACCAGGTCCTGCGGCTCGGGATCGGCGAGCAGGCGGTGGTCTCGTGACCCCCTCCCGCGCCGCCTTCGCGGCGATCCTCGCCAAGGACCTGCGCTCGGAGCTGCGCACCCTGCAGTCGCTGCCGGCGATGGCGCTCTTCGCCGTCACCACCTTCGTCATCTTCCGCTTCGGCCTCGACCGCACCAGCCTCTCCGGCAGCCTCGCCTCCGGGGTGCTCTGGGCGACGCTGCTCTTCGCCGCCGTGCTCGGCATCAACCGCCTCTTCGTCGCCGAGCGCGAGGAGGGCGGCTTCGACGCGATCCGCCTCGCCCCGATCGACCGCAGCGTCCTCTTCGCCGCCAAGGTCGCGGCGCTCGTCGTCTACCTGGCGGCGCTGGAGCTGGTCGCGGTCCCGATCTTCGCGATCTTCTTCCTCGACGACGCCGCCGGGCTCGGGCCGCTGGTCGCGGTCCTGCTGCTGACCGACCTCGGCCTTGCCGCGACCGGGACGCTGATCTCCTCGATGGCGGTCAACTCGCGCGCCCGCGACCTGCTGGTCCCACTCGTCCTGCTGCCGCTGGCGGTGCCGCTGATGATCGCCGCGACCGGCGCCACCGAGCCGCTGCTCTCGCTGGGCGGCCCGTCCTACGACCGCTTCGGCACCTGGCTGATGGTCCTCGGTCTATACGATCTGATCTTCGGCCTGGTCGGCTACGCGGTATTCGATTTCCTCCTCGAGGACTGACCGGGAAACGCCCTTCCCCACCTTTCTGGCATGTACGGCAAAGGACTGAGACCCCTCTCGATCGCCACCGTGGCGATGCTGGCCCTGTCGCTCTCGCTGGTCTTCTTCTACGCCCCGCTCGACGCCGACCAGGGCTTCATCCAGAAGATCTTCTACGTCCACGTGCCGCTGGCGATGGTGGCGCTGGTCGGGTTCGTCATCGGCGGCGTCTTCGCGATCGCCCACCTGCGTACCGACAACCGCAAATGGGACGCCTACTCATACGTCGCGATCCACATCTCGGTGATCTTCGGCGTCGCGGTGCTGATCACCGGCGCGATCTGGGCCAAGGCCTCCTGGGGCCACTGGTGGGTCTGGGACGAGCCGACGCTGGTCAGCTTCCTGATCGTCTTCCTCCTCTACGCGACCTACTACCCCTTCCGGTACGCGATCGAAGACAAAGACCGCCAGGCGCGCTACGCCTCGGTCTTCGCCATCACCGCCGGCGCCTTCGTGCCGCTCAACTTCATGGCGGTGCGGATGGCCCAGAGCCTCGTCCACCCGCGCACCTTCGCCACCGCCGACGGTGGCCTGCCCGGCGAGATGATGCTGACCTTCCTCTGCTCGCTGGCGGCGATGGCGCTGCTGTGGACGACGCTGGTCAAGTTCGAGCTGACGGCGAAGAGCGCCTCCGGCCAGGTCAAGCGCCTGCGCCGCGCCCTCGACGCGCCGGTCTCCGGCGGCAGCTCCCGGATCGCCCCGGAGGTGGGCTGATGGAGCTCCTCTTCGCCGCCCCGGCGCTGCCGCTCGACGAGGCCGGCAAGTACGTCGCCGGCGCCTACGTCGTCTTCGTCGTGCTGCTCGTCGTCTACGTCGCGATCATGGCGGCGAAACTGCAGCGGATCGAGCGCGAGCTGCGTGACGTCGCGGCGATCGCCGAGGACCGCAAAGCCGAGCGGCGGGAAGAGGTGAGCGCCTGATGGCCGAGCTGCTCGCCCTCGGCGTCTCCCACAAGACCGCGCCGCTCGACCTGCGCGAGCGCCTCTCGCTGACCGAGGGCCGCGCCGTCAGCGCCCTGGCCGAGCTGACCGCCGCGGGCGGCATCCACGAGGCGGCGGCGATCTCGACCTGCAACCGCACCGAGCTCTACCTGATCGTCTCCGACCCGGTCGAGGCCGAGTCGACCGCGCTCGGCGTCCTCACCCGCCAGGCGGAGATCCGCCCGACCGAGCTGCTCGGCCACCTCTACTCGCTGCGCGCCGGCGACGCCGCCCGCCACCTGCTGCAGGTCACCGCCGGGCTCGACTCGATGATCCTCGGCGAGGCCGAGATCCAGGGCCAGGTCAAACGGGCGTATGAGCTGGCGCTGGTCGAGGGAGCCACCGGCCCAATCCTCAACCGCCTCTTCCGCGGCGCGCTGACCGCCGGCGGGCGCGCCCGCGAGGAGACCGGGATCAGCGAGAAGGGCGTCTCGATCCCCTCAGTCGCGGTCGAGCTGGCGCGGCGGGCGCTCGGCGACCTCTCCGCCAAGCGGGTGCTCGTCGTCGGCGCCGGCGAGACCGCCGAGCTGGTCGCCAAGGCGCTGGTCGCCCGCGGCGTCGCCACGGTCTTCGTCGCCAACCGCCACTACGACCGCGCGATCGGCCTCGCCCAGCGCTTCGACGGCACCGCGGTCCGCTTCGACGAGCTGCCCGAGCAGTTGGCAGGCGCCGACATCGTCGTCTCGGCGACCAACTCGCCGCACCACATCGTCGAGCGCGACGGCCTCGAGCAGGTGATGGCCCAGCGGCCGGAGCGGCCGCTGCTGGCGATCGACCTGGCGGTGCCGCGCGACATCGAGCCGGCCTGCCGCGAGATCCCGGGCGTCAGCGTCCACGACATCGACGACGTCCAGCAGATCGTCGAACGCAACCAGGGCGGCCGCGAGGCGGAGGCGGCGAGAGCCGAGCGGATCGTCGACGCCGAGCTCGACCGCTTCGAGCGCTGGCTCGCGTCGCTGGAGGTGGTGCCGACGATCAGCGCGCTGCGCGAGCGCGGCGACGAGGTCGTGCGCCGGGTCCTGGCCGAGAACGCCGGCCGCTGGGAGAGCCTGAGCGAGGCCGACCGGGAGCGGCTGGAGACGATGGCGAAGGCGATCGCCTCGCGGCTCCTGCACGAGCCGACGCTGCGGATCCGCCGCTCGGCCGGTTCCGACGAGGCCTACCACTACCTCAGCGCGCTGCGCGAGCTCTTCGGCCTCGACGTCGAGACCGAGCCCGAGGGCGAGACGCGGAGCAACGTCACCGAGCTGCGCCGCCGCAAGGACTGAAGCGTGCGGATCGCGACCCGGGGCAGCGCCCTTGCCCTGACGCAGGCGCGCTGGGTCGCCGACCGGCTCGGCGGCGCGGAGCTGGTCGAGGCCTCCTCAGACGGCGAGCCGGGGGACAAGTCGCGCTTCGTCCGCGGGGTCGAGCAGGTGCTGCTCGACGGCGGCGCCGAGATCGGGGTCCACTCGGCCAAGGACCTGCCGGGGGAGATGCCCGAGGAGCTGGAGATCGCCGCGGTGCCGCGGCGAGAGGACCCGGCCGACGTCTGGATCGGAGTCGGCAGCTCACTGGAGGAGGTGCCCGAGGGGGCGCGGGTGGGGACCGCGAGCCTGAGGCGGCGCGCCCAGCTGCTGGCGGCGCGACCGGACCTGCGAGTCGAGGAGCTGCACGGCAACGTCGACACCCGGCTGCGCAAGCTCGTCGAGGGAGAGCTCGACGCGATCGTGCTCGCCGCCGCCGGCCTGCGGCGGCTGGGGCGCGAGCAGGAGATCGGCTTCGCGATCCCCGTCGACGTGATGGTCCCGGCCGCCGGCCAGGGCGCGCTGGCGCTGCAGGTGCGAAGGGACGACGAGGCGACGAGCGAGGCGACGGCCGCGGTCAACGACCTGAAAGCGATGCGAGAGCTGACCGCCGAGCGCACCGTCGTCGCCCTGCTCGACGCGACCTGCGCCAGCCCGCTCGGCGCCCACGCCCGGGTCGAGCACGGGCGGATCCTCATCGAGGCCTTCGTCGGCCTCCCCGACGGCAGCGAGTGGCTGCGAGATCGCATTGACGGCGACGACGAACAACCGACGCTTGCTGGCGCCGAACTGGTCCAGCGCCTGCTGGGCGCCGGCGCCCGCGAGCTCCTCGACCGGGCGGAGGCCGCAGCATGATCCGCCAACCCATTCGCCTGTTCCTTTTCGTTGCTCTGGACCAACAAGGAACAGGCGAATGAGCGCGCGGGGTGGAGTCGTCTATCTCGTCGGGGCGGGCCCCGGCGACCCGGGCTTGATGACCGCCCGCTCGCTGGAGCTGATCGCGAGCGCCGACGCGGTCTTCTACGACCGCCTGATCCCGCCGGGCGCCCTCGACGGCGCCCGCTCTGACGCCGAGCTCGTCTACGTCGGCAAGCAGCCGGGCGTTCCGTCGGTGCCGCAGGAGGAGATCGGCGAGCGCCTGGTCGAGGCAGCGCGGGCGGGCAAGAACGTCGTCCGGCTCAAGGGCGGCGACCCGTTCGTCTTCGGCCGCGGCGGCGAGGAGGGGGAAGCGCTGCGCGAGGCGGGGGTCGAGTTCGAGGTCGTTCCCGGCGTGACCGCCGGCGTCGCCGCCACCGCCTACGCCGGGATCCCCGTCACCCACCGCGACGACGCCTCCGCCGTCGCCTTCGTCACCGGCCACGAGGATCCCGAGAAGGGGGAGAGCGCGCTCGACTGGGAGGCGCTGGCCCACTTCCCCGGCACCCTCGTCTTCTACATGGGCGTCAAACGGCTGGCCCAGAACGCCGGCTCGCTGATCGCCGCCGGCCGCGATCCCGAGGAGCCCGCGGCGGCGATCGAACGGGGCACCTGGCCGGGGCAGCGGACCGTCGAGGCGACGCTGGGGACGATCGCCGAGGCGGTCGAGCGCGAGGCGGTCAAGGCACCCGCCCTGATCGTCGTCGGCGAGGTCGCCCGGCGGCGCGAGCAGCTCGCCTGGCTCGAGCGCCGGCCGCTGCACTGCCGCCGCGTCGTCGTCACCCGCGCCCGCGCCCAGGCCAGCGGCCTGGCGGCGACGCTGCGCGGGCTCGGCGCCGAGGTCGTCGAGCTGCCGGCGATCCGGATCGAGCCGCGAATCGACAGCGACGAGGTGAAGCGCGTCGCCGGGGGAGTGGGCGCCTATGACCTGATCTGCCTCACCAGCCCCAACGGCGTCCGCCTCCTCTTCGAGGCGATGGAAGCCGCCGGCCTCGACGCTCGCGCGCTGGCCGGCGTCACCGTGGCCGCGATCGGCCCGGGAACGGCGCGGGCGCTGGCGGAGCGCGGCGTGCTCGCCGACGTGGTCCCGGAGCGATTCGTCGCCGAGGGCCTGATCGAGGCTTTGGAGGACGAGGAGGTCGCCGGTGCCCGCGTCCTCGTCGCCCGCGCCGCCGAGGCGCGCGACGTCCTCCCGGACGCGCTGCGCGAGCGCGGCGCCGAGGTCGACGTCGTCGCCCTCTACGAGACCGTTCGCGAGCGTCCGGGGGACGCGGAGGTCGAAGCCGCGCAGGGCGCCGACTACGTCACCTTCACCTCCTCCTCGACCGTGACCAACCTGACCGAGGCGCTCGGCGACCGCTTCCCGGACGGCGCCCGCATCGTCTCGATCGGCCCGATCACCAGCGAGACCGTCCGCGCCTGCGGCCTGGAGGTGGACGTAGAGGCCGAGCGCCACGACATCGACGGCCTCCTCGAGGCGCTTCTCAAGGACGCAACGTAGTTCCGTGGTTCCTTATGCACGCTAGGGGTGAATAAGGAACCACGGAATGACCTTCGGACTTCCCCACCGCCACTACCGCTCCACCGACTCGACCAACACCCGCGCCCGTGAGCTCGCCGCCGCGGGGGCGCCGCACGGGACCGTCGTCACCGCCGGCGAGCAGAGCGCCGGCCGCGGCCGCCAGGGCCGAACCTGGACCGCCCCGCCCGGCAAAGCCCTCCTCTACTCGGCGATCGTCCGGCCCCTGGAGGAGCGCCACACGATGCTGCCCCTGGCGGTCCCCCTCGCCGTCTGCGAGGCAGCCGAGCAGCTCGGTCCCGACCTCGACTGCAAGGTCAAGTGGCCGAACGACATCCACGTCGAAGGCCGCAAGCTCGCCGGAGTCCTGATCGAGGCCCGCCCCCAAGACGGCTGGGCGGTGGTAGGAGTCGGCTTGAACCTCTCTATCTCCGGAGAGGAATTTCCGCCTGAGCTCCGCGACACGGCGATATCGATCTTCGACCCCGGTCACGGGCCCGGGGGGAGGGGGTCCGCCGGACCCTCCCCGCTGTTGTCCGCCGGACCCCCTCCCCCCGGGCCTCTCACAGCAGCCGAAGCTCTAAATCAGCACCTCTCCAAGTGGGTCGCAGCGGACCCTGAGACCGTCCTCGCCACCTGGCGCAACCGTGACGCGCTACTGGGCCGGGAGGTCGCCTGGGAGGGCGGCTCAGGCGTCGCCGACGGCGTCGACGACCGGGGCTACCTCGTCGTCCTCACCCCCGGCGGGGACCGCGTCGCCGTCGGCGCCGGCGAGGTCCACCTGACCCGCTTCTGACGCCGGTTTCCGCCGTCGCCGCGATCTGCGCGCGGGCTTCGCCGGCGCGTCCCCGTTCTTCTGCGCCTCGGAGTCGCCGTCGACCGCGGCCTCGGGCGGGCCGCCGTTCTCCCCCTGCCCGCTCTGCCCGTCTTTGCGTTTCCGCTTGCGGCGGCGCTTGCCGCCTTTGGGGAAGTTCTTCAGCAGCTCGCGCGCCACGGCCGAGGGTTTCCGCGCCATCCGCATCCGCGCCCCGCGCAGCACCTCCTCGCCCTCGGGGGTATGCGAGACCGCCGCGGCCAGCAGCGCGACCGCCAGCCGCCGGTCCTGTTTGCGCGCTGCGTGGACCAGCCGGCGGGCGTTCCGCCCGTGGGCGCGGCCGGAGGAGTTGACCAGCAGGCCGAGCAGCCGCTTCGTCTCCGGCCAGCGCTGCACCGCGTACTCCTCGTGCAGCTCGCGGGTGTAGGTGGAGAGTCGCCAGACCCACGCCTGCGCCTGGTCGCGGCGGCCGATCCGCTTGTCGATCAGCGCCTGCAGCAGCGTCTTCGTCCCGGCCCGTTTGTCCTCGCGGCTCCAGGTGCCGACGATGTCGATCGCGTCGTCGAAGGCGTCGGGGTCGCCGAGGTCGGCGATCTCGCTCAGCGCTTTCAGCCGCAGCTGCGCGTTGCGGTTGCGCTGCACGCAGGTGAGCAGGAAGCGGCGGCGCAGCTCCTTGGTGCGGTCGTTCTGCAGCATCGCCCGCGCCCGCCGCCAGCCCTGGGTGTTGACCCGGGCGCCGGCCAGCGCCGCCCAGGCGTGCTGCTCGGGGTAGTCGAGGTTCTCGACCGCGATCCGCCAGATCTCCCGTTCCAGCACCTCCATCCGTTTCTCCTCGACGTCGGAGACGGGGACGATGCGGCGCTCGACGCGGACCTTGCGGCCGCGGCCGCGGCGCACCGGCCCGACGACGATCGCGCCGCCGCGGTAGACGTCGCGGTCGAGCAGGCTGTGAAGGGTGATGATCGTCTCGTCGTGGGTCGTCGCCGGGTGGACGAAGTCGAGCACGATCCCGGCCTCCTTGCCCGGCGCCCGGCGGGTCACGCGACCGACCCGCTGCTGGTAGATCCGCCGCGAGGCGGTCGGCGCCAGGTGCATGCAGATCGTCGCCCGCGGGCTGTTCCAGCCCTCGGCGAGCAGCATCGCGTTGCAGAGCACGTCGACGGTGCCGCGCTCGAAGCCGGCGAGGATCTCGGCCAGTTCGCGCTTCGGCGTTTCCCCGGAGACCGCCTGGGCGTTGATGCCGGCGTCGCGGAAGGCTTTGGCGACGTTCTTCGCGTGCTGGACGCCGGCGGTGTAGACGACGCCCGGGATCTTGCGGAAGCGCGAGCGGTAGAGGTCGGCGATCGCGACGTTGAAGGGCTCCTGGTCGAGCAGCGCGGCCAGCTCCTCCTGGTCGAAGTCCTGGTCCACCTCGCCTTTTCGCAGCGGCACTTTGGCGATCGTCCGCACCCCCGGCCCGGGCGGGATCCGCAGGCAGCGCAGCGGCGCGATGACGCCGCGCCGTGCGGCCTGGGCGAGGTCGAAGCGCGAGGTCTGGGTCGGGAAGAGGTCGGCGACGTGGCGCGCGATCAGCGCCCCGGTCGCGGTCATGCCGATGTAGACGGGGCCGTTCCAGCTGCGGATGCAGGCGCTGGTTTTCTCCCCCAGCGCGGTGTGCGCCTCGTCGCAGATGACGATCGAGTAGGCGTCGGAGACTTTCTTGTGGTTGCGGACGAACCACTGATAGGTCTCGACCGTGACCGGGCCTTCGGGGTCGTCGCGATCGCCCATCAGCGGCGGGCGCAGGCGCTCCTTGTAGCCGCGGTCGGAGATCTCGCCGATGAACTGGTCGACGAGGTTGCGGCGGTGGGTGAGGATCAGCACGCCGCCGGTCTTGGTGGCCTCGATGAAGCCGACGGCGGCGACGGTCTTGCCGGCGCCGGTCGCGTGCTCGAACCAGAAGCGGCGCTCGGCACCCGGGTCCTCGGGTGCCTCCTCGACGACCTCCTCGTCCTCCTCGGCGGGCTGTTCCTCCCAGTCCTGCGGCTCCTCGTCGGGATCGACCTCGTCCTCGTCCAGGTCGGCCTCGGCGTCGCCGGCGGGCTCGGCGCCGTCGCCGTTGGAGTCACCGGCGCCGTTCTCGACGCCCACGGCGGCGCCGGTCTGCTGCTGGCCCATCAGCTCGGCGAGCGTGCCGGAGAGGGCATCCACTTGGTGCGGGTTCAGTTCGGCGCCGTCGCGCAGCTTCGGCGGTTCGTCGGCGAGAAAACGCTCCAACCCGAGCAGCAGGGAGAAGTCCCGGCGCCACTGGATCGAGGGGTGCTCGGCGCCTTCGTCGAGCTCCTTCAGCGATGCGTCGAGAGCCCGTCGCCGCGCCGTCCCCGGCGCCAGCGCCTCGGGACCCTCGCCGTCGAGCAGGAAGGGCTCGCGCGCGAACGCCGCCGCACGCTCGATGTCGGCGCTTGAAGGAACTGCCGCGTCTGCGGCAACGTCGCTGGTCTTGGCCATAGAAGGCTTCCGGGGCTTCCGTCCCCACCGCACACACACAGAGATGCGGCTAGGACAAGTGAACGAGGCTGCGGGGGCTCAACTCAAGTCTCCCCCGAGTACTCAGCGCGATCCGCGAGCCGCGAACCGAACGTACGTATTGTACCCACTGAGCGGATGGCTGCGCGATCGAGACCACTCATTGCAGTAGGGATGCTGGCGCTCGCCGTGCTTCTCGGCGGCGGCTGCGGAGGCTCGGAGGGGGGCGACTACGGCGGCCCGCCGCCCGACTACGCGAAGGCCCTCGCCGGGTCCCCGCCCCCGCTTGCCGCCCTGCACGAGCAGGGGAACGAGCTGCTCGGGGGCGGGACCGACGCCTATGAGAAGCGGCTCGAATCGCTGCGCGGCTACCCGGTCGTCGTCAACGTCTGGGGGTCCTGGTGCCTCCCCTGCCGTCAGGAGTTCCCGGTCCTGCAGCAGCTCTCGGCCCGCTACGGCCAGGAGGTCGCCTTCCTCGGCGTCAACTCCGAAGACTCCGAGGACGCCGCGACCACCTTCCTCGGCGAGGAGCCGGTGCCGTATCCCAGCTACACCGACCCCGACAAAGCGATCCTCGACTCCCTCGGCGGCTACGGGGGCCTTCCCGACACCGCCTTCTACGACCGCGGCGGAAAGCTGGTCTTCCTCAAACAGGGGCCCTACCGGGACGAGTCCGAGCTGGAAGCCGACGTCCGCCGCTACGCCGTCCAGAGCGGATAATCCCTGGGATGGAAGCGTTCGTCGTCATCGCGCTGATCGGGGTCGGCCTGCTGCTGGCCGAGCTGCTGCTGCCGACCGGCGGGGTCCTGGCGGTGCTCGGAGTCGTCGGGCTGACGGCCGCCGGCATCGCCGCCTTCAACTCCGACAACGACGCCGCCGACGTCGCGGGCGGAGGGCTGATCGCGCTCGGCGTCATCTCCGGGATCACCTTCTACTTCGTCAGCCGCAAGGTGATCGAGGCGCACCGCAACGTGCGCGTCCGCACCGGCTCCGAGGAGCTGGTCGGCGCCGCGGGCGAGGCGCGCAGCACGATCGACCCGGAGGGACGGGTGTGGCTCGAGGGCACGCTTTGGAGCGCCCGCCTGGCCGATGGCGCGGCCCCGATCCGACAGGGGGATAAAGTCACGGTCGAGGCGGTGGACGGGCTGACGTTGATCGTGGGCCCGCAATCGCAGAACGCGGTCAACGCGAGTGAAGGAGTGGGTTGATGGACGTCGCCGCAGGAATCTTCCTCGTCCTCCTGTTCTTCGGGGCGATCGCCCTCGGCTCCTCGGTCCGGATCCTGCGCGAGTACGAGCGTGGGGTGATCTTCCGCCTCGGCCGCCTGATCGCGCAGAAGGGGCCCGGCCTGATCCTGCTGATCCCGCTCGTCGACCGCATGGTCAAGGTCGACCTGCGGACGGTCACCCTCAACATCCCGCCGCAGGAGGTGATCACCCGCGACAACGTCCCCTGCCGCGTCAACGCGGTCGCCTACTTCCGCGTCGTCGATTCCAACCGGGCGGTGGTCGAGGTCGAGAACTACCTGATTGCCACCTCGCAGATCTCGCAGACGGCGCTGCGCTCGGTGCTCGGCAAGGCCGAGCTCGACCAGCTGCTGGCCGATCGCGAGCGCCTCAACGAAGAGCTGCAGAAGATCATCGACGAGTCGACCGAGCCCTGGGGCGTCAAGGTCACCGCGGTCGAGATCAAGGACGTCGAGATCCCCGAGCAGATGCAGCGGGCGATGGCCCGCCAGGCCGAGGCCGAGCGCGAGCGGCGGGCGAAGATCATCAACTCCGAGGGCGAGTTCCAGGCCGCCCAGAAGCTCACCGACGCCGCCGACATCATCAGCACCAACCCGGCCTCGCTGCAGCTCCGCTATCTGCAGACGCTGCTCGAAATCGGCACCAACCAGAACACGACGGTGGTCTTCCCGCTGCCGATGGACGTGCTCGAGCCGTTCGTCGGCAAAGGCTCGGCGGCGCGCGCCGCGGGCACCGAGCGGCCGCCCCGGCCGCCGGCCTCACCGGCCCCGCCTCCGCCGCCCGAGCCGCCGGCAGCGGACGACCCTGACGCAGGCGACCTTCCCCCCTCCCGGTCCTGAGCTCCCCCGAGATCCGCATCGACCAGCTGACGGGGCTGAGGACGATCCTCGCCCCCGGCCGCGCCGCGCGCCCGGACAGCTTCTCCGCACGCGCGAGCGAGCCCAAGGGCCCTGAAAGCTGCCCGTTCTGCGAGGGCCGCGAGGACCGCACCCCGCCCGAGCTCTACGCCACCCGCCCGCAGGGCGGCGAGCCCGACAGCCCCGGTTGGAGCACGCGGGTGGTCCCGAACCTCTACCCGGCGCTCGGAGACCCAGACGCATCGCGTGGTTCCTTTGGCACCGATGACGTGCAAAAGGAACCACAACCGGGCGGGCCGGCTGCCGACGCCGGCGCATTCGCCAGCGCCGGCGACCCCCTGCTGGCCAGCAAAAGAGCCGGCGAACCGGACCTCTTCTCCTCGCGCCCGGCGGAGGGAGCGCACGAGGTGCTGATCAACTCTCCCGAGCACCTGACCGCGATGGCGGAGCTGAGCGACGAGGGGTTCGCGGCGGCGGTTGCCACCTGGCGGGAGCGGATGCGGGCGCACTCCGAGGCGTCCTATCTGCAGCTGATCGTCAACGAGGGCGGCGGCGCCGGGGCCTCGCTCGAGCACACCCACGCCCAGCTCTACGCGCTCCCGTTCGTCCCCACGGCTGTCGCCCGCGAGCGCGAGCGGGTCGGCGCCTACGCCGAACGCACGGCAGGCGGCGGGCTGCTGAGCGACGTCCTAGTCGAGGAGGTGCGCCGCCAGGAACGGCTGGTCGCGATCGACGACGAGGCGGCGCTGGTCTGCCCCTGGGCCTCGCGCTCGCCCTTCGAGCTGCGGGTGATCCCGCGCCGGGAGACGGGCCGCTTCGAGGAGGACGAGACCGGGACGGCGATGATCCGCACCGCGATGCGCGCCCTCGCCAAGCTATTCGACGGACCGCCGGAGCTGAACCTCTGGGTCCGCACCGCCCCCCGCGGCGCCGAGCAGTTCCACTGGCACGTCGACATCGCCCCGCGGCTGACGATCAAGGCCGGCTTCGAGCTCGGCACCGGCGTCGACATCAACGTCTACCCCCCCGAGCGAGCCGCCGCCGACCTCAAGGAGTGCCTCTGATGAAACCTACCCCGCGGCCGATCCCGGCCTTCATCGCCGACACCACTCAGGAGGGGATCCCGCACGGGCGCTTCGCCGAGTGCCTGCGTGAGGAGCTCGTCGAGGCCGTCGAGGGCATCGGAGATCTGCCGGCCGGCGCCGAGGTGCCGGCCGAGGTCGACTGGTTCCCCGAGCGCTCCTGGGGCGGACGGGTCTGGATCCCCTGCTCGGCCCACACCGAGAGCGAGGAGGGGCGGCTGGAGCTGTTCGGCCACGTCTCCTACGTGCAGCCGTTGGAGGGCGAGCCCACCGACTTCGCCGCCAAGGCCGATTTCACCGACATCCTCGCCGCCGACAACCCCGACTGGCGGATCGACCTCAACGACGACGTGATCGGGCGCTGGCGGGGAGAGAACGGCCGCGCCGGCGCGGTCACCCTCGTCTGGGGCCGGCCCCTGGTCCGCGGCGCCGTCGCCGCCACCGCCGTGCTCGAGGCCGAGACCGTCGACCAGGAGCTGATCTCTCAGGGCCGCTTCACCCTGATCGCGCTCGACGCGCTCGAGGGCTACGGCGACGACGTCTTCATGGAAGTGAAGCTCTGGAGCCGCCGCGCCGACGAGCTCGCCTCCGAGACCCTCTACGCCTGACCGAGCACTTCAACCGGTAGATCCGCCGCGGCCCGCCCAAGGCGCGCGTCAAAGGTGAGAAGCGGTTCGTCCAGCATCAGCGCCAGAGCGAGGTAGAGGCCGTCGTAGAAACTGAAGTTGTCGCGAAGATCCCAGGCGACGTGGACCAGCAGTTCGTGCTCCACGCGGCGAATGGTCAGCTCTTCGATCTGCCAGATGGCCTCACCAGCCTCCTCGGCTCCCATCTTTCCCAAGCGCACCGCCCGACGCAGGGCTTGCCCCACCTCGGCATCCACTAGGTGGGGCGCCCAAAGAGAGTGTTCTTCGGCAGCAAGGCGCTCCTCCACCGCCTCAGCCTGATCCGATTCGCGGAGCAGCTCAACCAGAACGGATGCGTCAACGACGGGCATCAATCGCCGCGACTTTCACGGATGATGTCCACGACCTCCTGGGTGGTGAGGCTGGACTTCTCGCCGCCGCTCCTCGCCCTCCTCCTCGCACCGATCTCTCGAATCGTCGATTTACTGCGCCTCAGACCAAGCTCCCGCTTGATGTAGTCGGACATGCTCATCCCCGCCGCCGCCGCGCGCATCTTCAGTTCGCGGTGCAGGTCGTCGGGGACATTCCTGATCTGGATCATCTTGGGCATGTGCAGCACATTATCCCGTGCGCCAGACATGTCGACCAGCTCTGCGGTTCTCATGCAAGCGATCCTGCCGAGCGAGGTCGCACCTGTGGCGCGCACTTCGGACCAACTTCGACAAGCCTCTGCCAACTAAGCGAGAATTCAGCTCCCGCCCCGATAGCTCAGATGGATAGAGCGATCCCCTCCTAAGGGATAGGCCGCTGGTTCGAATCCAGCTCGGGGCATCGGCGTCGCTGCAGGCTTTCGCCCGCGGGGCTGCAACTTTTGACCCCTTGGGCCGGTTGTACCGAGAGTGCAGATCGTGATCCGCCGCCTTCGCTCCCCGGCCCTGCTCGGCCTCCCCGCCTTGCTGCTGGCGCTGCTCCTGAGCGTGGCGCTTGCCCCATCGGCCGGCGCCGCTTCGCGCACCGTCCACTTCGACGGTCGCAGCGTGAGCGTGCCCCGGGGCTGGCCCGTCTTCCGCCTCGCCGAGAACCCGCGGACGTGCGTACGGCTCGACCGCCGCGCCGTCTACCTCGGGACGCCTTCACCGCAGCAGCGCTGCCCCGCCGCGGCGATCGGCCGGCGGCGGGCGATCCTCGTCGAGCCCGCGTCCGCCGGCGCCCCGGCGCTGCCCCCGCTGGCGCGCCGCGCCACGGCCTCCGCCGGCGGCTCGGTCTTCACCGGGCTCGGCTTCGACGCCTGCACGGCGCCCTCGTCACGCTCGATGGCGGCCTGGGAGGACTCGCCCTACCGGGCGGTCGGCGTCTACATCGGCGGCATCAACCGGGCCTGCTCGCAGCCGAGCCTGACGGCTGACTGGGTTGCCGAGCAGACCGAAGCGGGCTGGCACCTGATCCCCACCTACGTCGGGCTGCAGGCGCCGACCAGCGCCTGCTCCAGCTGCGCCAAGCTGACCTCGAGCCAGGCGACGGCGCAGGGCGTCGCGGCGGCACTCGACGCGGTCGAAGAAGCGGGTGCGGTGGCGATGGGGCCCGGCAGCCCGATCTACTTCGACATGGAGTCCTACAGCCAGACCTCGAGCGCGACCGCGGCGACGCTCGCCTTCCTCGAGGCGTGGACGGAAAAGCTCCACGCCCTCGGCTACCTCTCCGGCGTCTACAGCAGCAGCGCTTCGGGGATCGAGGACCTCGCCCGCCAGATCGGCAGCGGCTACACCCTTCCGGACGACCTCTGGATCGCCAACTGGAACGGGCAGCAGGACACCTCCGACCCGGTGGTGCCGGCGAGCGCCTGGAGCCCCCACCGGCGCATCCACCAGTACCGCGGCGGCCACAACGAGACCTACGGCGGGGTGACGATCAACATCGACAACAACTACGTCGACGGCGAGACGGTCGGCTCCGCCACCCTGGTCGCCGGCGACAACCCGGTCGGCTACCTCGACCTCGCCCAGTCGCCCGCGCCGGGACAGGTCCGCGTCCGCGGCTGGGCCTTCGATCCCAACGCGCCCACCGAACCGCTGGCGATCCGCCTCTCGGTCGGGGGCAAGGAGGACACGCCGGGGGTCGCCGTCTATGAGCTCGGCGCCGTCGCCAACCGCTCCCGCCGCGACGTCGCCCAGGAATTCCCCGAAGCCGGCGCTCGCCACGGCTTCGACCTCAGCCTGCCGACGATCAAGTCCGGTCGCCAGCGAATCTGCGCCTACGCGCTGAACGTCTCCTCCGGCGAAGACCGCCTGCTCGGCTGCAAGGGGGCGACGGTCCCGGTCGCGCTGCGCCTCTCCAGCCTCAAAGCCGGCGCCAACCAGGTGCGGGTGCGGGTCGCATGCCTCTGGCCAGCCGGGACCGAGTGCCCGGGGCAGATCGTGTTGCGCTCCCGTTTCCGGATCGCCAGCCATTCGCGCACCGGCCCCCGCACGCGACCGGTGAAACGGGTGATCGGCCGGATTCCCTTCCGCCTGACGGGCGGAGGCGCCCAGACCTTCCGCGTCCCCCTCAGCTCCGGCGGCCGCGAGCTGCTGCGCGTGCGCGGGCAGCTGAAGACGCAGGTCGTGGTGGCGATCCCCGGCGGCCGGCGGATCGCCGTCCTCCGCGTCGGCAGTTAGCCGCCGAGCGCCTCGCGCAGCTTCGCGACCTCGGACCGCAGGTCCTGCAGCTCGCGCTCGAGCCGCTCGAGCCGCTCGTCGTCAGCGGCGACGGCCGGGGAAAGAAAGGCGGGCTCGGTCTCCTCCCCAGCCTCCTCCTCCTGGACCTCACCCCCGCCCGCCAGCACCTGCTCGAAGCGGTCCTCCTTCTGGCCGGGGCGACGCGGGTGGCGGACGACCAGCTCGCGCTCGAGCAGTCGCTCCAGGGTCTCCTGCACCGCCCCGAGATCGGTGAAGGCGTGGAGGCGCTCGCTGCGCTGCTTCAGCTCCCCCGGCGTCTGGGCGCCGCGCAGCATCAGCACCGCGAGCAGCGCCAGCTCCGCGTCGTCGACCCCGAGCGCCTCGGGCAGCAGGTGCCGGTACTTGCGGGCCCGGCTGCCGGCGCCGCTGGCGAGCCGGGTCCAGCCGCGGAGGGCGAGGCGGCGAAGCGCATCGCTGACGGTCGCCTCGTCGTAGGCGACGACCGGGTCGCGGTTCGTCGCCTGGTTGCAGGCGAGACGCAGGGCGTTGAGCGAGAGCGGGTAGGCGTCCGGCGTGGTCCGCTGCTTCTCGACCAGGCAGCCGACGACGCGGATCTCGACGGCGTCGGGCTCCATCAGCCGCGGTCGGGGCGGTCCGGGTAAATCTCGTCGATCGTGATCAGCGCCCGGTACGGGGCCTCGGCGGCGGCTTCGATCTTCTCGGCGCCGCCGGCGAGCCGATCGACGACGGCGACCACCCCGGCGATCTCGAGGCCCTCCTCCCGGACCCGCCCGATCGCCTCCGCGGTCGAGCCGCCGGTGGTGACCGTGTCCTCGACGACGAGGCAGCGAGTCCCAGCCTCGACCGGCCCCTCGACCCAGCGCTGCAGCCCATGCTCCTTGCGCGACCCCCGGACGAAGAAGGCGACGAGATCCTGCCCGGCAGGAACAGCGATCGCCGCACAAGCCGGCGGGATGGCCGCCGTCGCCGGACCGCCCACCGCCGCAGCCCCAAGCTCCTGCGCCGCCGCAGCAATCAACTCCCCGGCAGCCCGAAATCCCTCCGGCCGCATCAAGGCCCTCCGCGCATCGACGTAGTACTGCGCAGTAGCCCCGCTGGCCAAAGTCACCTCGCCAAGGATCAGCGAGTGCTCTTTGAGCTCGTTGAGGAGGGTTCCCTTCGCGGCATCGAGATCAGACACGCGCAGCATCCTAAGCGAGCGCCCTCATCCCTAATCCGTTCCATAGCTCCGCGATCTGGGAGATGGGCGGTGGCGTGTGGATCGTGGAGCCGAGGGTTTCTGTGACCAAGCAGCTCAAGGACGCAGGAAGTCCGAATAGCAGAGCTATTCGGACGACCGAGGACGCCGAGATGCGCCGGTCACAGGAAGCCGCAGGCGCGCGAGACACGCGCCACCGCCCATCTACCAGATGAAGATGTCCTCGCCGAAGAAGATCCGGTTGTAGATCTCCGGCTGATCGGCGATGAAGGTCCGCAGGCAGCCGTGGCTGGCGGGGTAGTCCGGCACCGATTCGTAGCCGTGGACGGCGTAGCCGCCGTAGAAGTAGAACGAGTAGTACATCCCGTGCGAGTTGTAGCCCGGTTCCTGGCGGATGAACTCGTAGTGACCGGTGACGGTCGGGGTCGAGGACTTGCCGGAGGAGATCGGGTAGATCGCGAACGGCTTGTCGCCCTTGGCGAAGACCAGGACCTGCTTGGAGAGCGGCGCCTCGACGTGCTCGCCGGCGCCCGGGTGGCGAACCTCGTAGCCGCCCTTGCCGGCGAAGGCATTGCCCACCAGCCCGGCTCCCGCGCGCATGCTGCGGCTCATGCCGTTGACTTTGCGGTAGGCGAGAACGCCGCGCCCGGTCTTGCCGCCGAAGCAGCGACCGTCGTTGGCGATGTACCCCATCTCCCGCATCGCCTTCTTGAAGCCGACGACGACGTCGCCACATTGCCCCTGATGCAGGGCCGGGAAGCTGACCTTCCAGCTCTTGCGGACGGTGCTGTCGGGACCCAGCGCGGGCGTCGCGACGTGCTTGGCGGCAACCGCGTACTTGCCGTCCTCGCGCACCTCGATGCTGGTCTTGAAGACGCCCTTGCCGCCGGACCTGCGCACCGGCAGGTTGCGGGCGAAGAGGATCTTCCCGTCGAGGTAGAAGGTGACTTTGACCTTCTCGCCGGCGACGAACGGGGCGAGCGTGCCGCTGACGGGAACCGTCTGCATGATCTCGGCGCGGCCCTTCTTCAGGTTGCCGACCTTGACCTTCACCGTCGCCTCCGATGCCGGCGTCGGCGCCGGTACCGGCTTGGGCTTCGGAGCGGCGGTCGCGGTCGCAGGAAGGGCGAGGACGCAGGCGACGGCGAGGAGGGACGAGAGGCGTCGATTCACGCGCGGAATCCTACTGAGCGAGGAGGGCGACAGAGTTGTTCAAAGCGTGCAGCAGCATCCCCGGCACGACCGAGCCGGTCTTCTCGTAGAGCAGGCAGAGGACGAAGCCGAAGGCGATCAACGGCGGCACCGCGCTGAGCCCGGTGAAGGCGTGCAGGAGGCCGAACACGGTGCCGGCGATCAGCGCCGCCGCCCACTTCGGCAGGCGCTCGCGGAGACCACCGAAGAGCATCCCCCGGAAGCAGATCTCCTCGGCGATCGCGGCGCCGAAGACGATCAGCAGGATCTGGACGGGAACCGGCCCGAAGCTTTCGGCGATGTCTTCCTGTTCGGGTTCGAGGATCAGGGCCGAGTAGGCGACCGCGAAGCCGAGATAGGCGCCGACCGCGGCGGCCATCCACTTGAAGGCCGAAGGACGAAAGCGCCGCACCCCCAGGCGGCTCAGGCACTCCCTCAGCGTGCGCGCGCCGCTGGAGCGGGCGACCGCCAGCGGCACCCCGAGCAGGCCGATGACGAGCCCGACCTGGGCAATGATGTTGCCGGCCGTGGTCAGGTCGCCGGCGGCGTCGGTGAAGGCGATTGCCGGCAGGCCGAGGACGAGGCCGACGACGATCGCCAGCACGGCTCCGAGGAGAGCCCCCCGGGGACCCCAGTTCGAGGGCGGGAACTCGCGGGCAGGCGCTTCTTCGACAGGCGAGGTGGCTAGGTTGCTCTCCATGCCGCCCGCAGTCTCACAGGTCTCGCGCTCGACTCGGACGCGCCTGCGCATCCTCCGCCGCCTCGCCTTCCTCGCCGTTCTGCTCGTCGTCGCGATGCTGGCGCTGAGTCAGTTCACCGAGCTGAAGGAGCTCGCGACCGGGGTCCTCGCCTCGACCGCGCTCGTCGTCGCGGTGGTCGGCTTCGCCGCCCAGCGGACCCTCGCCAACATGATCGCCGGGATCCAGATCGCGATCTCGCAGCCGATCCGGATCGGCGACCGGGTCAGCTTCGACGAGCGCGAGGGCCGGGTCACCGACATCACCCTCTCCTACACCTACGTCGACCCCGGCGACGGCAGCTCGGTGGTGATCCCGAACCAGCTCCTGACCGAAGGGATCATCCACAACCACTCCACCGCAGACACCGTCGCCTAAAGGCGAGGGGCGCGAGAGGCTCTAAGTACCCTCTCTGCGATGACGCAGCGCACTCGGCGACGTCAGCGCCGGCACGGGGGGATCGGCGCCAAGCTCATGATCGTCTTCGGCGGCGTCTTCGTGGTGCTTGCGATCGCGGCCATCGCCGTCACCTCCTGGGTCCTCGACGTCGCCGCCGACGCCCCCTCGCTCGCCACCTGCGAGCCGATCGAGAAGGGCGGCAACACGGTCCTCTACGCCGCCGACGGATCGAAGCTGGGCACCGTCGCCTCGCCGCAGGTACGGGCGCTGGTCTCGATCGAGCGCGTCCCGAAGAGCTTGCAGCTGGCGACGGTGGCGATCGAGGACCAGCGCTTCTACCAGCACGACGCCCTCGACTACGAGGGGATCGCGCGGGCGATCGTCAAGAACGTCGAGGCGGGCGAAGCGGTCGAGGGCGGCTCGACGATCACCCAGCAGCTGGTGCGGAACCTCTGCATCCCCAACCCGGAGCGCACGATCGAGCGCAAGATCGAAGAGGCCAAGCTCGCCGGCGAGTACGCCGAGCGCCACAGCCGCAGGGAAATCCTCGGCTCCTACCTCAACGTCGCCTCCTACGGGACGGTGGAAGGGACGACCGCGGTGGGAGTCGGCGCCGCCGCGAAGATCTTCTTCTCGAAGCCGGTCTGGAAGCTGAAGCTGCCCGAAGCGGCCCTGCTTGCCGGCCTGCCGCAGGCGCCCTCCGAATACAACCCGCTGCTAGCGCCGGCCGCGGCGAAAGCGCGCCGCAACCAGGTCCTGCGCCAGATGGCCAAGCTCGGATACGTCAGCGAGGAGCGGGCCAGGGCGGTGATGGCGAGCGGCCTGCGGGTCAACCTCGACGAGAGCTACTTCGAGCACCGCGAGCCCTACTTCTTCGACTACGTCGAAAACGAGCTGATCGAGGTGTACGGGGCAAACACGGTGCGCCGCGGCGGCCTCGAGGTACACACGACGATCGAGCCCGAACTGCAGGAAGTCGGCCTCGAAGCGATGCGCTCGGCGCTCCCCTACTCGACCGACCCCTCCTCGGCGCTGGTCTCGATCGACCCCCGCAACGGCCATATCCGGGCGATGGTCTCCAGCTCCAACTACGAAGCGAGCAAGTTCAACCTCGCCGCCCAGGGGCACCGCCAGCCCGGCTCGACCTTCAAGACTTTCGTCCTGACGACGGCGATCCGCCAGGGGATCGACCCCTACAGCACGTATTACACCTCGAAGCCGCTCGACCTCTACCTGCCGGAGTGGGGGCACTGGACGGTGCACACCGCCGACGAAGGCTATTTGGGGACGGTCAACCTGCAGCAGGCGACGGTCGCCTCCGACAACACCGTCTTCGCCCAGCTCGACCTCGACGTCGGGCCGCAGGCGGTGGCGGCGACGGCGCACCAGATGGGGATCGTCTCGCCGCTGGACGGGATCCCGGCCGAGGGGATCGGCGGGCTGCGGATCGGCGTCTCGCCGCTGGAGATGTCGAGCGCCTACGCGACCCTCGCCGACGGCGGGCAGCACCGCCAGCCGGTGGCGGTATCCAAGGTCGTCTTCCCCAACGGCCACGTCGACCACCCCGATGCGTCGAAGCCGCAGCAGGCGGTCTCGCCGGCGGTGGCCTGGGAGGTGACCCGGCTCCTGCACGACAACATCACCGAAGGGACCGGGACCGCCGCCTACACCGGCTGCGCCGGACAGGCGGGAAAGACGGGCACCACCGACGAATACACCGACGCCTGGTTCGCCGGCTACCAGCCGAACCTGGCGACCGTGGTCTGGGTCGGCTACCCGGAGTCGAACGACATCTCGATGTCGAGCGTGCACGGGAGGACCGTCTTCGGCGGCACCTACCCGGCGGAAATCTGGCACTCGCTCTACAGCGGCGCCGGCGTTCCCTGCGAGGAATTCGAAGAGCCGAGCCAGCAGATCAGCTGGGCGCCGTTCTACGGGCGCTACGCGCGCTCGAGCCCGAGCGACGACGGCAGCCTGGGCGGCGATGGTGGCAGCGGGGACAGCGACGAATCGCCGCCGCCCGGAAGCGCCGCGGTCGGCGGCTACGACCCCAATGCCTACGCCCCGGGGGCCGGACAGGAACCGTATCCCGCACCGGCCCCGGCGCCCTCGCCTTCCCAGGAAGTCGGCGGCGGGGACGACGCAGGCAGGTAGCCGCGATCGACCCTGGGCTCGCCTTCGCCTTGATGTGGGCCGGGTTCGCCGGCTACCTCGGGGCTCTGGCCCTCGCGCCGCGCCTGGGGCCGCGGGTGGTCTGGGCGGCAATCCTCCTCTTCGTCACCGCCTTCGCCCTCGCCCCCGTCCTCCTCTCCCACGACGTCTACAGCTACGTCGCCTACGCCCGGCTCGGGGTCCGGCACGGGCTCGACCCCTACGTGCACCCGCCCCTCGCCGCGCCCGCCGACCCGGCTTACGCCGACGTCACCTGGACCGAAGCAACCAGCGCCTACGGCCCGCTCTTCACCCTGGCCACCTACCCGCTCGCCTGGCTCCCGATCGGCGTCGCCGTCGGAGTCCTGAAGGCGGTCGCGGCGCTCTCGGTGCTGGGAATCGCCGCGCTCGTCTCCCGCCTCGCAGCCTGGCGCGGCGCCGACCCCCTGCGGGCCGCCGCCTTCGTCGCCCTCAACCCGCTCGTCCTCGTCCACGTCGTCGGCGGCGCCCACAACGACGGCCTGACGATGCTGCTGGCGATGCTCGCCGTCACCGCGCTCCTCAGCGCCCGCGAGCTCTCCGCCGGCGGCGCCCTCGCCGCCGCGGTCGCCACCAAGCTCTCCGCCGCCGTAATAGCCCCCTTCGCCCTCATCGACACGCTCTGCCGCCCCTCAGCTGTTCCTTATCCGGGAATAGCAACAGAAGGGAACAGACGAATGGGGCGGCGGTTCCTCATAGGGGGCCTCGGCGCGGCGATCGCGATCAGCGTCGCGGCCTGGCTGGTATTCGGGTGGGACTGGCTGCACGGCTTCGGGCTCGCCGGCGAGAACCAGAGCCGGACCAGCTACATGAGCATCCCGATCCTGGCAGCCCGCCTGACCGGCCTCGACCCCGACGCGACTCGCCTCGCCGCCGCGATCGCCTTCGCGGCCGCGATCGCCTACCTCCTCGCCTGGACCTGGCGCGGCGGCGACTGGGTTCGGGCCTCCGCCTGGGCCACCCTCGCCCTCCTCCTGGCCACGGCCTGGCTCCTACCCTGGTACCTAATCTGGCTCCTTCCCCTTGCAGGCATCTCCAGAGACAAGCCCCTCCAGCTCCTGACCCTCGGCCTGACCGCCTACCAGCTAGGTGCCCGGATCCCGCTCTGACCTGAGCCCGGCGGCCACTGTCGTAGGAGGGACCTGACCCCCTCTGAACGGCTTGTACTTCTCGGTCGAGCGAACCTCGGACGGCTATCCACGACCCACCCGAGCAAGTTGAGTGAAGAGGGGGTCAGGTCCCTCCCCCGCATAACCTCAGGTCTGGGCGGCGGTCCTCTGCCGCTCCGCCTCTTCCTCCTCAGGCGACGCATGCAGGATCCCGGTCTGGATGCTCCAGCCCTCGCGTTTCCCCAGCGCCGTGACGCCGCCGACGTAGATCAGTTCGGCCAGCGTCAGCACCCCGCGGACGGCGATCGCGATCAGCGACCCGAGGGCGAAGCTCTTGCTCGGCAGCGCCGACTTCATCGCCCAGGCGAAGGCCGCGTCCTTGACGCCGAGGCCGGCCGGCGCAATCAGCGTCACCAGGGCGGCGACATAGCCGATCGCCTGCGCGGCGCCGACCAGGAGGACGTCTTCGAAGGGGATGTCGGTGACCGAGCGGGCGACGCAGTAGAGGCCGAGGGCGACGACGACCCAGTTGACCATGTAGAAGGCGATCAGGGCGAGGATGCCGTGCAGGGGGACGAAGACGGGGAGAGGCTCGCGGCCGAATTTCCGCAGCGCCCAGTTGGCCAGCGGGCCGAAGATCCGCGGGTGCAGAACCGCGATCGCAGCGGGGATCAGCAGCAGCACCCCCCAGCGCCACGGCTCGCCCTGGAGGTCGGGGTGCTTGATGATGAAGTAGGAGGCGACGACGATCGCCGAAGTCGCCGAGACGGCCTGTTCGTAGACGATGCTCGTGATCGTGATCCGGCGCGGGATCCCCGCCCGCTCGGAGAGCAGCAGCCGCCCCAGCACGTAGAGGACGCTGCCGGGCACGTAGCGCGCCAGCAGCGGCTGCCCCCAGGCGACCTGGGCCCGGCCGAACCCGATCCGGTAGCCGAGGAACCGCAGCGTCAGGTCCCAGCCGTAGGCGCTGAGGACGAAGAAGAAGGGGAGGATGACGATCGCCGGGACCAGCCAGCCGACGTGGAAGTGCACGCCCTCGTCCTGGATCTCCGACCACTGGTCGATGACCGTGAGGACGAGGAAGCCGAAGATCAGGACGGCGAGACCGATCTGGAGGGCGAGACGGACTTTGCGGCTGCGGGGCGGCTTTTTGCCGACCCGCGACCCAGCCTCGCCTACCCGGTGCAGGAATGGCTGGCGGCGCTCCACCGCTCGCACCTTAGTGTCTGGGATAGTCGGGTGATGGGCGAGTTCGAGTTGCTGGCGAAGCTGCGCGAGCGCCTCCCCCCGGTGGGCTCGAGAGTCGAGCTCGGCAGCGGCGACGACGCCGCGATCACGGTTCCCGGCGGGGCGACGGCGACCTCGGTCGACGCGATCGTCGAGGGCGTCCACTTCCGCCGCGGCGAGGCCGGGCTGGAGACGATCGGCCGCAAGGCGCTCTCCACGGCGCTCTCCGATCTCGCCGCGATGGGCGCCGAGGCGGGCGAGGCCTACGTCGTCCTCGGCGTTCCCGCCGACCTCGGCGAGGACGGGCTCCTCGCCCTGCTCAACGGGATGCTGGGAGTGGCCGAGGCGACGGGCACCACCCTGGCGGGCGGGGATCTGACGCGAGCGCCGGTCCTGACCCTGGCGGTCACGGTGGTCGGCCACGCCGCGCGTGCGGCGGACCTCGTCGGCCGCGGCGGCGCCCGACCCGGGAACCTCGTCGTACTCACCGGCGAGATCGGGGGCGCGGCAGCGGGGCGCCTCCTGCTGGACGACCCCGGGCTCGCCGCCGCGGTTCCGGCGGCGGTCGCCGCAGAGCTGCGCAACCGCCAGCTCGATCCCTCGCCTCGCCTGCGGTCCGGCCAGGCGCTGGCGGCGGCGGGCGCGCGGGCGATGATCGACCTCAGCGACGGCCTCGCCGCCGACGCCGGGCATCTCGCGCAGAGCAGCGGGGTCGCCCTCGAGATCGCAGCGGACTCCCTGCCTTTGGCCCCGGGGGTGGCCGAGATCGCCGAAGCGGCCGGTCAGGACCCGCTGGGGCTCGCCGTCTCAGGCGGCGAGGACTACGAGCTGCTGGCGACCCTGCCGCTCGATGGCCTCGGCGATGCCGTGGCGCGGGTCGAGGCCGCCGGAGAGTCGGCCCTGCGAAAGGTCGGGAAGGTGACGGCGGGAAGCGGTGCCGCGATCAGGCTGCCCGCGGGCGGACAGCTGGAGGCCCGGGGGTATGACCATTTCGCGGAGTCGTCGCCTGAAGCCCGGTCAGAAGCTCGCGGACGCCGCGGCGGCTGAGCATCGCCATCGCGACCTGGGCGGGATCCGGCTTGTAGGCGCCGGTTTCAACCAGAGATTTCAGTTCCTGGGTCTGCATGGCCTTCGCGATCATTATCGGCCCCGGCATCCAGATCCTTAGTACTTGGTACTCGCACATGCGTCCAAACTGAGGCAATTACTACCCTGTGGATCGTGCCGAACGGTTCAGCCCGCATCCTCCTGGTCGACGACGAGCAGTCGATCCAGACGCTGCTCAGCTATCCGCTGCGCAAGGACGGCTACCACGTCACCTCTGCCCTCGACGGCTCCGAGGCCCTGCGCCGCTTCGAGGAAGGGCGCTTCGACCTCGTCATCCTCGACCTGATGCTGCCCCAGATCGGGGGCGTCGAAGTCTGCCGCCAGCTGCGCTCGCGCAGCCAGGTGCCGATCATCATGCTGACCGCGAAAGGCAGCGAGACCGACAAGGTCGCCGGGCTCGAGGTCGGCGCCGACGACTACATCACCAAGCCCTTCTCGATGCGCGAGTTCCGCAGCCGCGTCAAAGCGGCGCTGCGCCGCTCGCGGATGGGCGGCGAGACGAGCGACGACGGGGCGATCGAGTGCGGCGAGCTGACGATCGACTTCGACCGCCGCATGGTCACCCTGGACGACGAGGAGATCCGCGTCACCTACGTCGAGTTCGAGATCCTCGGGGCGCTGGCCCGGTCCCCCGGCCGCGTCCTCACCCGCGAGACGCTGCTCGAGCACGTCTGGGGCGACTCCGACTACCGCGATCCCCGCACCGTCGACGTCCACATCCGCCACCTGCGCGAGAAGCTCGAGCGCGACGCGAAGGAGCCGGAGTACCTCTTCACCGTGCGCGGGGTCGGCTACCGGTTTCGGGAGTAGCGACGATGCGGGGCCTCCGGCTCAGCGACCTCGCCAGCCGCATCACCCTGATCTCGATCGCGATCGCGGTCGGCGCCACCGCGGTCGTCTACGTCTACGCGGTCGCGATCGGCGGCTCCGCCAGCGGCGACGACGCGGTCAAGCTGCAGATCCTCACCGGCGGTCTGATCGCGGTCGCGATCTCCACCGCGATCGGCCTCTATTACACCCGCGCCGCCGCCGGCAACATCCAGAGCCTGCAGGAAGCGGCCCGCAAAGTCGCCGACGGCAACTTCGAAACCTCGATCCCGATCGCCTCCGTCGGCCAGCTCGGCGATCTCGCCCGTACCTTCAACGAGATGCAGCGGCGCCTGGCCGAGCTCGACAGCGCCCGCAAGCAGTTCATCGCCAACGCCTCGCACGAGCTGCGGACGCCGATCTTCAGCCTCGGCGGCTTCGTCGAGCTGCTCGAAGACGAGGATCCCAGCCCCGAGGAGCGGGCGGAGTTCGTGCGCACGATGCGTCAGCAGATCGAGCGCCTGACCAAGCTGACGACCGACCTCCTCGACCTCTCCCAGCTCGACGCCGGCGCCGTCGTGATGCGGGCCAGCAGCGTCGACCTCACCGGCCTCGCCCGCGAGGTGACCAGGGAGTTCGGCGCCCGGGCCGAACTGCGCGGATCGCGGCTGCAGCTGCGCACCCCCGAGCAGCCCGCGGTTGCCCTCGGCGACCCTGATCGGGTGCGCCAGATCATCCGTATCCTGCTCGACAACGCCCTTACCCACACTCCCGAGGGAACCGACGTCACCGTGACCACCTATTCCGCCAACGGCCGTGCCGAGCTAACCGTCTCCGACGCCGGGCCGGGGATCCCCCAGCGCGCCCAGAAGCGGATCTTCGAGCGCTTCTACACGGCCGACAAAGCGGGCGGCTCCGGCCTCGGGCTGGCGATCGCGACCGAGCTCGCGCAGCGGATGAAGGGCGAGATCACGATCAGCTCCAGCCGCCGCTTCACGGCCTTCACCCTGGACCTGCCGCCGGGGCCGCGCGCGGTCAGCGCCCTCAAATCCACCCGCAGCCCGATCAGGGCGGGCGCGTGAGGCGGCTCTCCCTTCTCGCCCCGCTGCTCTGCCTGGGCCTCCTCGGCGGCTGCGGCACGCAGGGGGATAGCTCCGACTCGACCGGGTCGACGGCGGTGCCGGCGAGCACGACCCCCGAGCCGGAAGTCGCGATCGAGACCTCGAGCCCCGGGTTCAACGCCACGCGGATCTACGAGGAGGCGTCTCCGGGGGTCGTGACCATCCGCTCGGTCTTCGGCTCGGCCGGCGCCGCGGAAGGCTCCGGCTTCGTCCTCAACGAGGACGGCGAGATCGTCACCAACGCCCACGTCGTCACCGACGAATCGAGCGGCGACCGCGAGCAGGCGGAGCAGGTCTACGTCGAGTTCACCGACCGCAACGTCGTGCCCGCCGAGATCGTCGGCTTCGACCCCTTCGTCGACGTCGCGCTGTTGCAGATCAAGCCCGACGGCTTCGCCCTGCACCCGCTGGAGCTGGGAGACGACCGCGACCTGCGGGAGGGTCAGCCGGTGGCGGCGATCGGCAGCCCGTTCGGCGAGCAGCAGTCGCTCTCGGTCGGGGTGGTCTCCGCGACCCACCGCTCGGTCCAGTCGCTGACCCAGTTCGAAATCTCCGGCGCGATCCAGACCGACGCCTCGATCAACCCGGGCAACTCGGGTGGCCCCCTGCTCGACGCCGGGGGCCGCGTGGTCGGGATCAACCAGCAGATCGAGACCAACTCCGGCGCCAACGACGGCGTCGGGTTCGCGGTCCCGATCTCGGCGGTCAAGCGCTCGATCTCCCAGCTGCGCGAGGACGGCGAAGCCGAATACGCCTACATCGGCGTCTCCAGCCAGCCCCTCTATCCGCAGCTGGCGCGCAAGCTCGGCCTCGACACCACCTTCGGCGGCCTCGTCTCCGAAGTCCTCTCCGGCGGCCCGGCGGAGAAGGCGGGGATCGAGGGAGGCGACGACAAACTGCGCTTCCAGGCCGGCCAGTACCGGACCGGCGGGGACGTGATCCTGCAGGTCGACGGACTGGACATCGTCACGCCCGACGACCTCGCCGAAGCGGTCGCCACCCACCGCCCCGGCGAAGTGGTGGCGCTGACGATCCTCCGCGACGGAGAGCGCCGGCAGGTCGACGTGACCCTCGGCAAGCGCCCCGACAACGCCCCGTCCGGCTGACGAACCGCGGCGGCTGGACGCCGTGTCGCCGCCTATCGGTGTAGAACTCCAGCCTTGCTTCAGGAAGTCGCCCTCGGCCACAAGACCCTCGCCGACTACACCCACATCGTCGGCAAAGACCTGACGGAGCAGATCCGCCAGCTCGCGGAGCCCCTGAAAGGGAAGCGGGTGCTGCACGTCAGCGCCACCGCTTTCGGCGGCGGCGTCTCGGAGATCCTCTACACGCTGGTGCCGCTGATGCGCGACGTCGGCGTCGACGCGCACTGGCACGTGATCTTCGGCAAGGAAGAGTTCTACAACGCGACCAAGCTCCTGCACAACTCGCTGCAGGGCGCGGAGGAGACGCTGAGCGACGAGCAGTGGGAGATCTTCGACGAGATCAACCAGATCAACGCCGAGGGCCTGCAGGGCGAGTGGGACGTGGTGATCGTCCACGACCCGCAGCCGATCGGCCTGCTCCGCGGCGCCAAAGAGAAGGGCGGGAAATGGGTCTGGCGCTGCCACATCGACCTCTCGACTCCGAACCCGGCGCCGATCGAGCGCCTGCTGCCGATGATCGAAGAGTACGACGCGAGCGTCTGGCACATGGAGAAGTACGTCCCCGACGGGATGGGCAAGCACCGCGAGGCGGTGCGGATCGTGCCGCCGGCGATCGACCCGCTCTCGCCGAAGAACATGGCCTTCTCCCCCGAGGACGCCGCCTTCGTCTGCCGCCAGTTCGGGATCGACGTCGACCGGCCGCTGATCACCCAGGTCTCCCGCTTCGACCCGTGGAAGGACCCGATCGGCGTCATCGACGCCTACCGCGAGGTCACCGAGCAGGTGCCGGAGGCGCAGCTGGCGATGGTCGGCTCGATGGCCACCGACGACCCCGAGGGGATGGAGTACTTCCAGAAGACCTTCGAATACGCCGACGGCGACGAGGACATCAAAATCCTCAGCAACCTCAACAACGTCGGCGCGATCGAGGTCAACGCCTTCCAGTCGCAGTCGGACATCTGCCTGCAGAAGTCGATCCGCGAGGGCTTCGGCCTGACCGTCACCGAGGCGCTCTGGAAGGGGCGGCCGACGGTGGCCGGCAACGTCGGCGGCATCCCGCTGCAGATCGAGGACGGCGTCAGCGGCTACCTCGTCGACTCGCCGGCGGAGTGCGCCGAGCGCTGCCTGGAGATCCTCCGCGACCCGGGGCTCGGCAAGCAGCTCGGCCGCGAGGGCAAGGAGCACGCCCGCCGCATGTTCCTCACCCCGCGCCTGCTGCGCGACTGGCTCAAGCTGTTCAGCGACCTCGACGCCTGAGCACCCGCTGCGGTACCCCATAGTCGGTACCCCTTAGTCTCTGCGGCGTGAGCTCCTCGCCGCTGATCATCGTCTCCAACCGCGGCCCGCTCCAGTTCGAGCGCGACGAGAGCGGCGAGCGGACCGTCCGCCGCGGCGGCGGCGGCCTCGTCACCGCCCTCTCCGGCCTCGTCTCCCACCGCGACGCGCTCTGGATCGCCTCGGCGATGACCGACGAGGACGTCGCCGTCTCCAACGAGGCGGGCGGTCCGGTCGAGCAGGAGCTGGACGAGATCCAGTATCGAGTGCGCCTGGTGGGCAGCGACCCCGACGCCTACGACCGCTTCTACAACGTGATCGCCAACCCGATCCTCTGGTTCATCCAGCACTACCTCTGGGACATCTCCAACGCACCGGACATCCGCCAGCAGGAGATCGACGCCTGGGACCTCGGCTACCAGGCCGTCAACCAGGACATCGCCACGGCCGTCCTCGCCGAGATCGAGGGCCAGGACGACCCGCTGGTGATGCTGCACGACTACCACCTCTACACCGCCCCGGGGATGATCCGCGCCGAGCGCCCCGACGCCTTCCTCCACCACTTCGTCCACATCCCCTGGTCGCAGCCGGACAGCTGGCGGATCCTCCCCGGCCGGATCCGCGGCGCGATCTACGGGGGGATGCTGGCCAACGACATCATCGGCTTCCACACCCATGCCTACTGCATCAACTTCCTCCGCTGCTGCGACGAACTGCTCGACGAAGTCGACGTCGACTACGTCAACGCCGAGGTCAACCACCCGGGCGGCAAGACGATCGCCCGTGCCTACCCGCTCGGAATCGACGCGCAGCGGCTGCAGCGCGCGGCGGCCTCGCCCGAGGTGGCCGAGGCCGAGCGCGAGGTGCTCGAGCGCCGGCGCCAGTACCTGATCATCCGCGTCGACCGCGCCGACCTCTCGAAGAACGTGCTGCGCGGCTTCACCGCTTTCGACACCTTCCTCACCCAGCACCCGGAGTTCCGCGAAAAGGTCACCTTCATCGCCCACCTGCAGCCCTCGCGGCAGGACGTCCCCGAGTACGCCGAGTACCTGGAGCGGATCGAGGCGCTGGTCGCGGTCGTCAACCACCGCCACGGGACCACCGACTGGATGCCGATCGACCTGAAGATCTACGAGAACTTCCACGACGCGGTCGCCCGCTACAAGCACTTCGACCTGTTGATGGTCAACTCGACTGTTCGACGGCATGAACCTGGTCGCCAAGGAGGCGCCGGCGGTCAACACCCGCGACGGCGTCCTGATGCTCTCGGAGAACACCGGCTCCCACCAGGAGCTGATCGACTACGTGATCTCGGTCAACCCCTTCGACATCCAGGAGCAGGCCGACGCGATCCACCGGGCGCTGACGATGGACGCCGCCGAGAAGCGCAGTTGGGCCGAGGGCCTGCGGGAGATCATCTTCTCCCGCAACCCCGGCGACTGGGTCGACGACCAGCTGCGGGACATCGAAGCGGCGCGCTCCGCCGCCTGAGGGGGGGGAGAACCCGCGTCCGCCGCGCCTTAGACGGAGGTGCGCGGGTTTCGAGTTCGCTGGGCCGGGATGGCGAAGGTGGTGGGGGCCGGTGCCCTCGCCCTGATCGCGCTGCAGGCGCTGCCGCACCTGCTCCGCCAGCCCGAGCCGCCGCCGCTGGGGGCCGACGTCGGGCTGCCGCAGGTTGCCCCCGCGGAGAAGGAGCCCCCGCCCCCCACGCCGCATCGACGGTTCCGTCCCGTCGAGAAAGACCCCGACGTACCTCGGAAGAGGCGCCGGGGGAAGAGGGAGGCCGGCCCGGCCGAAGCCGTGATCGGCAGCAGGCCACGGCCGCGACCTGCGAAGGGCGCCGTGGAAGCCCCGGCCGCTCCCCCCTCGTCGCCGCCTCCCCCGCCGTCACCTCCTCCTGCTCCAGCCCCGCCACCCGCTCCCCTGCCGCCGTCCCCGCCGCCTCCGGCTCCGCCGAGCGACGGGTCGGAGGAGTTCGCGCCGCACTGATCCCGCCGCTATAGTCCCTCGCCGTTTTGGCAGCCCCACGCGAATACGAGCTGGTCCTGATGCTGGACCCCCAGCTAGATGCGCCCGCGCGCGACGCGCTGGCCCAAGATGCCCGTGGGCAGATCGAGGCCAAAGGCAGCCTCAAGCACGAGAACAGCTGGGGCCTGCGGAAGATGGCCTACGAGATCAACCATCGCACCGAGGCGGATTACCGCTGGATGCGATTCGAGTCCCCCAGCGAGCTGCTCGACTCGCTCGACCACAACCTGAAGATCGCCGACGGCGTCCTGCGCTTCCGGATCTTCAAAGTCGATCCCGCCGCCCCGGTGATCGTCCCGCCCGCCGTGACCGCAGCCCCCGGGCCGCGGGAGCGCAGCGCCCAGGGAGCCCGCGACGATCGCGGCGACTCCTTCGACGATTCCGACGAGTAGCGCCCGAGCCGCTGCCGCTGTTTGCGGGAACGCCCGCTCGCGAGGGGGCGAGTAGAGCCGACCGCCTCCTTAGACTGGAGACCAGACAAGCGATCCGCAAGGAGTGAGTGATTTGGCAGCTTCGAACGTGAACGTGGTGGTGATCACCGGGAACCTGACCCGTGATCCGGAGCTGCGTCATACCGGCGGCGGGACGGCCGTCTGCGACCTGCGGGTCGCGGTCAACAGCCGCCGCAAAGATCAGAGCGGCAACTGGGTCGACAAGCCCAACTACTTCGACGTCACCGTCTGGGGCGCCCAGGGCGAGAACTGCGCCAACTATCTGAGCAAGGGCCGGCCGGTGGCGGTGGAAGGACGGCTCGACTGGAGCGAGTGGGAGGCGAAAGACGGCAGCGGCAAACGCCAGGCCGTCCGCATCGTCGCCAACACGGTCCAGTTCCTCGGCTCCCGCGACGGGGCCGGCGGCGGTGGCAACGACAACGGCGGTGGCGGCTTCACCCCGCAGAGCGACGTCCCCGCCGACACGTCCGACTTCGGCGGCGCCCCGGCAGGAGCAGGCGCCGCCTCAGAAGACGACATCCCGTTCTAGACGCCCTCTACAGAGCGCCGCAATGCGGCGCTCTGTAGCATGCTGCGCCGATGGCCAGAGCAAATGAGACTTCTTCCTCGCGCGGTGGCGCCCGGCGCGGCGGTAGGCGCGGTGCCGACCGTGCGCGCCCGCGCAAGTACACCCGGGTCAACTCCGAGGTCGTCGACTACAAGGACCTGAACCTGCTGCGCCGCTTCCTCTCCGACAAGGGGAAGACGCGCGGGCGCCGGGTCACCGGACTTTCCCGCCGCCACCAGCGACAGCTCTCGGTGGCGGTGAAGCGGGCGCGCGAAATCGCCCTGCTTCCCTACGTCGGAGAGCGCTGATGGCGCAGGCGATCCTGCTGCAGGACGTCGACTCGCTCGGCCAGCGCGGCCACGTCGTCGACGTCGCCCCCGGGTACCTACGTAACTTCCTGATCCCGCGCAAGCTCGCCCAACCCGCGACCGCCGGGGCGCTCGAGGAAGCGAAACGGCGGATGGAGGCGGCCGAGAAGGCCGAGGCCGCCAGGGTCGAGCGGGAAACGCAAGCCGCCGGCCTGCTCTCGAAGACGGTGCTCACGATCCACCAGCGCGCCGGAGAGGACGGCAAGCTGTTCGGCTCGGTCGGGCCGAAAGAGATCGCCGACGCCCTGCGCGAGGCGCGCGACCTGCGGGTCGACAAAAAACAGATTCAACTTGAGCAGCCGCTGCGTGAGCTCGGCACCTTCATGGTCGAGATCCAGCTCAAAGACGGCACCACCGCAGCCGTCAAGACGATCATCAGCGAGGAGAAGTAGTCCTTCCTCGCCGTCGCCGGGCCAGCTGGGTTCGCTCCGAGCGGGCGACGGTCGGTCTTGCAGGAGTTGCCCTCGCCGCCGCCGGCACGGTCCTGGTCGGCCAGTTCAGCCGCATGCTCGCCCGCCGGGCGAGCGAGGCGCACGATCCCGAAGCCCTGCTCGAATCGGCTCCCGCCGCGGCCGCCGACACGGTCGGGGTCGCGGTCCGCGGCTACGAAGAGGCGCCCCGCTACGAAACCGTCCTCTTCAACCTCCTCGCGGGCTTCCTCGGATCCTTCGCCCTCGTGCGCATCTCGACCTGGGCGATCCGGGACGGGCGCGGGCCTTTCCGCAACGTCAACATCGGCGGCCGCCATATCCACCATTTCGTGCCCGGCATCCTGCTCGCCTTCGGCTCCGGCACGGCTGCGCTCCTCACCGACGACGACGAGCTGGAGCAATGGCTGGCGGTGCCGATGGGCGCCGGGTTCGGCCTCACCTTCGACGAGGCGGCCCTCCTCCTCGACCTGCGCGACGTCTACTGGAGCCGCGAAGGCCTGCTCAGCGTCCAGCTCAGCCTCGGCGCCACCTCGATCCTCAGCATCGCGATCCTGACGCTGCGCATGCTCCGGCGTGGAGAGCGTCGCCAGGAGCAGGAGGGCCTCATCCCCCGCGGCCATCATCACCAGCTCTCCTTCGGAACTGCCGCATAAACGTCGCCGAAGCGTGAATTCTTTTTGACGGCTTTTGCACGGAAGCCGCCCGTCGGCCGGTGCCGCCTCTGGTTTGCTTGAGGAAGCGCTCCGGGCCGCTTCGGTTCCGCCGCCGAGCCGCCTTTACTGAGAACGATGCCGCAGCCCCACACGACCCACGTCCCCCCGCAGAACATCGAGGCCGAGGAGTCGGTCCTGGGAGCGATGCTGGTCGCCGAGCCGACCCTGACCCGGGTGATCGACGAGGTGAAGCTGAACGCGGCGGACTTCTACCTCGACAAGCACCGGCTGATCTTCGAAGTCGTCCACGACCTCTACGCCGCCTCGAAGCCGGTCGACGAGCTCAGCGTCAGCGAGGCGCTCTCGCAGCGAAACAAGATCGACGAGGCTGGCGGCCGCCACTACGTCTCCGAGCTGACGGCGAAAGTGCCGGCGGCGGCGAACGCCAAGCACTACGCGGAGATCGTCCAGCAGAACTCGCTGCTGCGCCGGCTGCTCGGTGCGGGCCAGGAGATCCAGGGCTGGGTCAACGAGCGCGACGGCGAACCGCGCGAGCTCTCCGAGCGGGCCGAGAAACTCCTCTTCGAGGTCGCCCACAAAGAGCAGGCGAGCGACTTCAAACTGCTGGGGGAGATCCTCCACGACGAGGTCGACCGCCTGGAGAAGCTCTCCACCGGCGAGCTCGAACTGACCGGGACCCCCTCGGGCTTCCGCGACGTCGACGCGGTCACCGGCGGCTTTCAGCCCGGCAACCTGATCATCGTCGCCGCCCGCCCGGCGATGGGCAAGAGCGCGCTGGTCGCCAACATCGCCGAAAACGTCGCGGTCAAGAAGGGTCAGGCGGTCGCCTTCTTCTCGCTCGAGATGTCCGAGGTCGAGCTGGCGCAGAGGTTCATCGCCTGCCGGGCGCGGATCTCCGGCGACAAGCTGCGCAAGGGTCAGGTGTCCAAGCGCGACTGGCCGAAGGTGCTGCGCGCCTGCAACGAGCTGGAAGAGGCGCCGCTGTGGTTCGACGACTCCTCCGACCTCGGCATCCTCGACCTGCGGGCGAAGGCGCGGCGGCTGCACGCCCAGGAACAGGAGCGCGGCGGCCTCGGGCTGATCATCCTCGACTACATCCAGCTGATGCGCTCCGACGACCACCGCGCCAACCGGGTCGAGCAGGTGGGCCAGATCAGCCGCGGGCTGAAGATCCTCGCCCGCGAGCTGGAGGTGCCGGTGGTGGCGATCTCCCAGCTCTCGCGCGCGCCCGAGCAGCGGACGCCGCCGAAGCCCCAGCTCTCCGACCTGCGCGAGTCGGGGCAGATCGAGCAGGACGCCGACGTCGTCGCCTTCCTCTACCGCGAGGACTACTACCGCGACCCCGACGAGGAGCCCGACGGCCTTGCCGACCTGATCATCGCCAAGCATAGGAACGGCCCGATCGGGACCAGGAAGCTGGTCTTCCTCGACCGCTACCCCAAATTCGCCGACCACGCCCACACCGAGCCGCCGATCGAGCAGCCGGCCGGCGAAGCGCCGCCGTTCGAGGACGCCGCCGCGGCGGGGCCTGAGTTCTGATGCCCGCGATCGCCCGCTCCGAGCCCTTCCGCGAACAGGCCTGCCCGCTCGGGGTCTGCGACGGCTCCGGCTGGATCCTCGGCCCGGAGGACGTCGCACGGCCGTGCGAGTGCCGAGCCGAGCGGCTCAACCGCGGCCGCAGCCGCGGGATCTCCTCGGTCATCCCCCCCGCTACCGCGGCGTCTCCTTCGACCGTCCGCCGGTCTCCGACATGGCGCGTGACCTGCAGACGAAGATCGCCGTCAACGAGGTACAGGCCTACATCGAGGGCCTCGACGACCGGCTGCAGGAGGGCCAGGGGCTCTGGCTCTTCGGCGACACCGGCACGGGCAAGACCACGCTGGCGATGCTGATCTCCAAGGCGGCCCTGGAAGCTGGGCGCACGGTCGCGATCTACTCGCTGCCCAAGCTGCTGGCCCGCATCCGCCGCACCTACGACTCCGAGCCCGGCGGCGATTCCTACCTCTCCTTCTTCGAGCGGCTGACCTCGGTCGATCTTCTCCACATCGACGACCTCGGGGCCGAGAAACGCTCCGACTGGGTGCTCGAGCAGCTCTACGCGCTGGTCAACGAGCGCTACGAGGCGCAGCGGTCGATCCTGATCACGACCAACCTCCCCCATCCGGAGCTCGAGGAGCAGATCGGCTCGCGCACCGTCTCCCGGTTGACGCAGATGTGCGACGAGGTCGAGGTCCGCGGCGACGACCGTCGCTACGGGAAGTACGACAAAGCCGCCTAGCGCTCCGCACCCGCCCGTCGCGACCGTCAGAATCTCCGGCGCATGCCAGGAGTGGTCATAGTCGGAGCCCAGTGGGGCGACGAGGGGAAGGGGAAGGTCGTCGACCTCCTCGCCGAGCGGGCTACCACGATCGTCCGCTTCCAGGGCGGCAACAACGCCGGGCACACGATCGTCCGCGGCGGCGAGGAGTTCAAGTTCCACCTGATCCCCTCCGGGATCCTCCACTCGGAAAAGACCTGCGTGATCGGCAACGGCGTGGTCGTCGACCCGCGGGTGCTGCTGGGGGAGATCGACGGCCTCAAACGGGCCAACGTCAGCGTCAACAACCTGCGCATCTCCGCCAACGCGCACCTGATCATGCCCTACCACGTGCTGCTCGACACGGCCGGTGAGACGAAGCTGGGGAAGCTCTCGATCGGCACCACCCGGCGCGGCATCGGCCCCTGTTACGCCGACAAGGCGCTGCGGCTCGGGATCCGCGTCCAGGACCTGCTCGACGAGAAGATCCTGCGGACGAAGATCCGCGCCGCGCTGGAGCCCAAGCAACAGGCGCTGCGCGAGCTCTCGGTCCAGCGGCGCAAGCAGCTGAAGGAGGCCGGCGAGGACGCGAAGGCGAGCGACGGCGGCGCCGGGGTCCCGGACCCCCGCCTCGACCTGCACGCGATGGTCGAGGAACACATCAACTTCGGCCACCGGCTCGAGCCCCACATCGCCGACACCGCCCGCCTCTGCTGGGAGGCACTCGACGGCGGCGAGACGGTGATCTTCGAGGGCGCCCAGGCCACCCTGCTCGACCTCGACCACGGCACCTATCCGTTCGTCACCTCGTCCAACCCGATCGCCGGCGCGGCCACGCGTCGGCGCCGGCATCGGGCCGAAGGACATCGACGAGGTCTGGGGGATCGCCAAGGCCTACGCGACCCGGGTCGGCGCGGGCCCCTTCCCGACCGAGCTCTTCGACGACGTCGGCGAGCAGATGCTGCAGAAGGGGCACGAGTTCGGGACCACCACCGGGCGCCGCCGGCGCTGCGGCTGGATGGACCTGGTCGCCCTCCGCTACGCCGTCCGCCTCAACCGGATGGACGCGCTGGCGATCACCAAGCTCGACGTCCTCAGCGGGATCGGCCCGCTGCGGGTCGCGGTCCGCTACCGCTCGAAGGAAGGCGCGGTGCTGGACACCTTCCCCTACCACCAGTCGATCCTCCACTCGGCGACGCCGGAGTACGAGGAGCTGCCCGGGTTCGACCTCGACCTCACCTCATGCCGCGAACGCCGGCGACCTGCCGCAGGAGGCGCGCGACTACCTCGGATTCATCGCCGAGTTCGTCGGCGTGCCGGTGCGGCTGGTGGGCGTCGGGCCAGACCGCGAGCAGGTCATCTGGCTGGAGGACCGCTAGGAGGGATCGGGGTTTCGCCAATCCCTCCTAGGCGTTGCGTTCGATGGGGGAGGCGATGTCGACCAGCCATCTGCCCCCTTCCTCTCTCATCGGCAGCACCCAGTCCATGTTCTCGATCCCGTGCCACTGGGCGTACCCGACATGGCCACGGATGACGAAGCTGTCGATCGGGCCGGTGAGGGTGTTGACCAGGTCCCCGGAAGCGCTCTCCTTGAAGTAGCCGAGTGCCTGCGGGCAGTTGCGCGCCTTGCCTTCCGAGACCGTGCGGGCGTCGTTCACCAGCCGCCTGACGTAGAGACGGCTGAGGTACTTGCAGTCCTCCACCCAGTCTGCCTTGGCGCGGGCGCGCATCCAGGCGTGGATCACCTGCGAGGCCTGTTCGCGTTCGGCCGTCGTCGCTTCGGGGCCGAAGTTCTGGACGATGTTGTCGCCACCGGGGATCAGGAACTCGCGAGCCGCCCCCTTGACCCGCGGGAAGAAGACTTCCTTGGCGGAGCTTTCCTCCGTGCTCGAGTCGCTGCCACAACCGCTCGTGACCAGCACCGCCGCCACGACCAGCAGCACGACGCTCCAGAAAACCGCGCGATTCCCACCCATCGAAACCCCCCTTAGCTCTCCCATCCGGCCAGTTTAGGAAAAACTTGCCAGAGCGGTCGGCTCGCTGCTCTACAGTCTGTCGGGTGGCTTCCAGTAGACGCTCGACCAAGTTGAACGAGCGGCTGCCCCGGGGAAGGCACGGTTTGCCGAGGGAGGCGGTGACCGAGTCCCAGCGCAACCGCATCCATCAGGCGATGATCGAAGTCGTCTCCGAGCGCGGCTACCCCGAAACCCGGGTCGTCGACGTGATCGGAGCGGCGGGCGTCTCGCGCAAGACCTTCTACGAGCTCTTCGAGAGCAAGGAGGACTGCTTCCTCGCCGCCTACGACGTGCTGCTGGAAAACCTGCTCGGCGAGGCGACCAACGCCTTCGAGTCGAGGTCCGGCGAGCCCTGGTCCAGTCGCATCGCCGCTGCCCTGGAGGCGTTGCTGGAGCACCTCGCCGAGCACCCCGGCGAGGCGCGGTTCGCGATCGTCGAGGTCCTTGCCGCGGGTCCCAAGGCCCTCGCCCGCCGGGACGCCGCGCTGCGGCAGTTCACCGGCTTCCTCGAGTCCGGACGCTCGGAGAGCTCGGTCGACCTTCCCGGGATCACCTCGATCGCGGTCGCCGGGGGGATCAACGAGCTGCTCTACAGCGAGATCCTCCACGGAGCCGTGAGCCGCCTCCCCGGCCGCCTCCCCGACCTGATGTTCTGGGTGACCCTCCCCTACCTCGGAGCCGAGGTGGCGGGGGCGGAGCGGGAGCGGGCCCGGATCGCCAAGCTGCCCTCCTAGCGCCGGGGCGATCCGCTCCGTTCGGCGCTTCGTCGGGTTTACGAATAGGGCGGGGGTGGTAGTTTGACCCGCTGGAGAGACGTTCAAAGACACGTTCCGACGGCATCGGACCCAGGACGGGCAGGCCGCAAAGGAGAGATATAGGGATATGCGTAAGTACCTGATGTTGACGATGGCCCTCGCGGCCCTGATCGCCGTCAGCGTGGCTGGTATCGCCACCGGCGCCAACAAGCCGGTGACGGTCGAAGCGGGCAATCTCGTCTTCACCTTCAACGGCGGCTTCAGCCCGACCAAGCTGCCGAAGACGAAGCTCGCTCCAATCAGCCTCAACGCCTCCGGGAAAATCTCGACCAAGGACGGGACCCACCCGCCGGCGCTGAAAGAAACGATCGTCGAAACCGACAAGAACGGCGCCATCAACGTCAAGGGCATCCCCGTCTGCAAGTCGGGCCAGCTGCAGTCGCGCGATACCAAGGCGGCTGAAAAAGCCTGTGGCAAGTCGATCATCGGCACCGGCCAGACGACCGTTGAGGTCCAGTTCCCCGAACAGAAACCGATCGACGTCAACAGTAAGTTGCTCGTCATCAACGGCGGCTTCTCGGGCGGCACGACGACCCTCTACATCCACGCCTACTTCTCGGCGCCGGTAACCGGGGCGATCGTCACCACGCTGAAGATCAAGAAAGTCCACAACGGCCGCTACGGGCTGAAAACCGTCGCCTCGATCCCGAAGATCGCCGGCGGCAGCGGCTCGGTAAAGACGTTCAACCTGACGATCAACAAGAGGGGCGTCCTCACCGCCAAATGCCCCGACGGCAAGCTGCAGGCGAAGGCGACCGCCATCTTCTCCGATGGCACCAAAGCCTCCGCGGGCATCATCCGGACCTGCACCGGCACCTGAGGAGCTGACAGCCGAGGATCTCCTCGGAACAAGCAGGATGGAAAAGGGCGGCCTCGGGGCCGCCCTTTTCATTGCCCGGAATCCCTCCGCCGAGCGGTGGATTCGCTGTTGCGCTTTGGGAACGCGCGTAGTACAAATAGGCGCACTCGATTAAAACCAGTTGTCTAGATTGGCGGCGATGTTCGTGGGTAGCAACAGCCTGTCAGCGGCGGTCGAGAGCGCAAAAGAGCAGGACCTGAAGCCTCTGGCCGAAGAGAGCGCGGAGACTCTCGAGCTGGACGGCCGCCAGCTCGGGGAGATGGAGAGCTACCTGCACGCCGCCTGGTTCTTCGGCATCCGCACCGGACACGCGGTGATGGTCGAGACGAAGATGGGGCAGAGCGACCCCACACCGGTGATCCTCGGCATGCAGGACGAGTTCCAGGATCTGATGGAACGCTGCGCCGAGGCCCTCGACACCACCATCGGCGCGACGCTCCAGGCTTGGAACTACCTCGGCCGGGCCTGGATCGCCGGCGCCAAGTTCTGGGAAGTCGAGATCGCCGCTCGCCTGATCGAAGCCCAGGCCGGAGGCTTCGAGGGAGCGCTGCAGAGGCTCGAAGACCTCGATTAAGCGGCTTCCGGCAGGAGGGCTTGGCGGAACCCGCGTGTGCGGCCGGCGAGTGCCGGACCGAGCGGGGGTAGGACGGAGGGAGGGCTCATGGAGCCCCATTTGACCGACCGAGGACGACGCCCCGCGAAGTGTGTCCGGCGCCGCCAGACGCGCGCGGGGGTTTCGCCGATCCCTCCTAGAGGAGACAGCCGTTGGCTTCGAAGCGTTTGAGGATGTCGTTCGCGTCTTTGAAGATCACGGGGAACGCGTCGCGGGTACCCAACGGGCTGGCCTGAACCTTCGCCGCCGCTTCTTCCCTGGAGTGCAGGAGCTTTTCGGCTTCCTTCTCGTTGCCTTCGGGCAGCCCGATGTCGGCAAGTTCCGCGGTCGTTTCTTCGTAGAGGTCCATCAGCTTCTGAAGATTTTTCGCCTGGTAGCGCGCTTCCGCGACTTTGGTGCTTGCTTCGTATTCTTTCTTCAGCCTCGAGATGAGTTCCTGCAGCCGCTGTTCGGCCTCGTTGCAGACGAGCCTGACCTGGTTCTTGTATTCGGCCTTGCTGACGGTCGAGTCACCATCCCCGCCCCCGCACCCGGCGAAAGCGAGAAGAAGCACGGCCACCACGGCTGCAACGACGATTCCCTTGCCCACGATTCCCCCTAATAGCTCCTGAATGTACGAAGAAGCTTAATCGATCGGGGCAAGGAGCGTCTACTGGACATAAAAAAGGCCCCCCTCCTCAGAGGGGGGCCTGGATACCGGAAACTCCGGTTCCTATTCTGCAGTCACCGCGTAGGTGCCAAACGCGAAGGCTTCTTCGCCGGTGAAGAAGAGGGTTGCTCCACTCGTAAAGAGTTTGCTATTCCCATTGATATCCGGGGTTCGAGCCGTGGGCGGTTCGAACGATTCTCCGCTGGCATAGACGCAGACGACGCCGCTGGGAGCGGACGGTTCTTCAGCCGTCCCCAGACAGTTCACCGGGTCCCTGAATTCCAGAGGGAAGGTGCCAAACTGTTCTTCTCCCCCCGCATTTACGTAGTGCATCGAGTCCGGAGCTTCCGCCAACGGAATGTTGAACGGCAAAGCGACAATGGTCGGAAGGCCGGCTGGACCGGCTGCCCACGTCCCCGTCTCCGTAGCGCCCGAGGGCAGGATGCATTCCGGGTTGGCGCCGCTACAGGCCCCATCTTCTCCGGGTAGGCCGTTTTTGCCGTCTTTACCAGGAGCGCCCTGTTTGCCTTCGGCTCCGGTATCACCCTTGTCACCCTTGTCGCCCTTGGCACCCTGCGCCCCGGTCGCGCCCGGGGCGCCGTCTTCGCCGGCGAACTGCTTGGCGATTTTCTTGACTTCCTTCTTCTGCTTGCTGTTGAGGCCGGTCGCGGCAAAGGCCACCCCGGTCAGCGCGACGACGAGCGCCACGATCGCCACGACCAGACCGGCCGTGCCGAGCTTGCTGTGAACTCGAGAGATCATCTTTCCTCCCCTTGATTTGGACAGTTGTGCCGTCGGATGACGGCTTCCTGGTCGCGGAACGCTGGTGCGCTAGGCACGCCGGCTTGAGACAAGCAGCCATTGCTTGGGTAGCTAAACGCCTCCCACACGTTGTCCCTCCGGTCCCCCTTCATGGATCAGGTCCGAGCGCGTCCCTGGCGCGCCAGGAAAACGAAACTAATGTACGACGTCAACCATGTCAAGGAACCCGCGTAGTTGCCTGAAGTTGCCCTTTTTGATTGCTCCACGTATCTTTTGCTTATGGAGGCGTGGGGAAACGCGGAGCCGATCACGATCGTGACGCTGGGTCCAGAGGGGACCTGCCATGAACGAGCCTGCCGCCGCTACCTGGCCTTCCAGGGGATCGAGCGATTCGAGCTCGAGTTCATCGGCGACTTCCTCGACGGGCTCGAGCGGGTGCGCGGACGACCGAACGCCTTCCTCGTCCAGTGCAGCGCCCATCCCAAGGTGCACGAGGTTACCGAGCGGTACTGGCGCGAGGTCTTCGTGGTCGACACCTTCATCTACCCCACCAAGCACCTGGTGGTCCTGAGCCGTCGGGAGGTGGAGCGGCCCCGCTCGATCGGGATAGTGCCGGCGACCAAGGGCTACGTCGACCTCTCGCACTGGGAGGAGGTCGTCGACGTCGTCTCCAAGCCGGTCGTCGGCGAGGAGCTCCTGGCCGGGCGCTATGACACGGGCCTGACCCACATCGAGCATTTCGAAGAGCACGAAGACGCCCTGCGCCTCGACCTCGACATCGGCGAAATCGACACCACCTGGGTCGTCTACGGGAACCAGAAGCGCTTCGAAGGCGAGGTGATCGGGATTCCCTCGCGAGAGGTCCTGCTCGGCTCAGCCCGACAGATCGACGCCGGGCTGGCCTAGCGCTTCTTCCCGCACTTGATGCCGATCACGGGATTGGTGTTCTGGACGCGCCCGTTCTGAGCCTTGAGGTGGATCTCGACATGACGCTGGGCCTTGCATAGGTCTTGGCTGTTCTCGATCAGGCCGCGATCGCCGCCGAAGAGGTTCATCTTGAACTTCGTCACGGGAGCGTCGGGAACGCTGAGGAAACGGGTCCGCACCCTTCCGTCCACCGAATCGATAAAGCCGACCAGCGTCACCCGGATGGGTCCACGCAGGTCGGCGACGATGTCCGGGAGTTCGCGATCGCCGCCGTTCGAGCGGAAGTAGACCTTGCCCTTGAGCGGCTGATCCAGAAGCGGCGTCACCGCGGTGACCGTGCCGAGCACCGATTTCACCGGACAGGCTTCGACTGCGAACTGGACCCGGGTGCAGGGGTTGTTGATGTGGGAGTTATCGATGAACTGGCTGCCCGGCAGGATCACGGTCGCGGTCTTCGTGTTGGCCTGATGCGGCTTTTGCGTCAGGACCGCCCTGACCGCCGGGTTGCCCGTCCGCTTGGTCGCGCCGACGAAGGAGAGCTTCAGCTTCGGTGCGTACGCGAGTTTCGAGCAGCCAGTCGCCTGGAAGCCATCGGAAGGCTCGGCAACCGCGCCGTTGGTCGCGGTGACCGTCGCGGTGATCTTCTTCTCAGCGCAGCTGGTCGGGTTGATCGTGAAGTTCGGACGGTCGACGTCGACGTGGATCGTCCTGTACGCCACCGGTACCCCTTCCAGGATCTGCGGTAGAGGATCGGTCACGATCGTCGCCAGCGCCGTTTCCGGATCGACGTTGATGGCGGCGCGATTGATCACAAGCCCGAGGTCGAAGGGGCCCGCCTGAGCAGGGACCACCGAGACCACCGAGTAAGGAGCGCCTTTATAGGGGCCGGCCAGATATACGGCCGTCGGTGCCTTGCCAGGTTGGGGGATCCACAGCGGGGCCCCGCCGACGCCGCTTGCGGCGGTGAGGGACCCGATCTTCGAGTCCGCCGGGCAGGCTCCGGTCACGGCTGCGGCATCGGAACAGAGCGGAACTCCGCCCAGCTTGGCCAGCAGGCCCTGGGGCATGTGCAGCGCGATCGTCTGCGGATTTGCTTCTCCATCTGCGCGCCTGAGGGTGAAGGAGAACGCCGAGTATTGGCCACCGGTGGAGATCAGGCTGCCAGCTTCGAGCTGCGGTGAGAACCCGCCCTTGCCGCATCCCTGGGTGATCTGCATCGGGGTATTTCCCTCGACTGCCGGTTTCCCCGACCATGGGGAGAACGAGTACTCGGTCTGATAGGTCCCGCACTTCGAGGGCGTTGCCAGCGGCGCCCGCGGGCCGCCCGGAACGCGCAGCTTCAGATTGCTGAAAGGTACTTGCGGCAGGCCACCGAGCTTGTCGATCCCATTGAAGGCGGTCGTGATCTGACCCGTCACAGGATTGGCTTCGATCTTCGCCGGCAACTTCAAGTGCACGCCCTGTTCGTCGCTCACAACCCAGAAGCGGAAGAGCTCGCCGGCTTCCGGAGTTCGCTGATAAACGGATCCGTGCAGCGTGTCTTCGAGAGCAGGAACCTCAACTTCCACCGAACCGATCTTCGCTGCATCGGGACAGTGGGAAGCTATGTCCCTTTCATAGCCCACCTGCTCCGCGCTGCACCCCTCGAGGCCATCACCGGCAGCTGGGTTGATCGAGAACCCCTCGGGCAAGATCACCCGGGCGCTCTTCATCACCGAGGTTGCCAATCCTTGCGGAGTTTCGTCCTGGGGAATCACAAGCTCGGTCTCGAGACCGGTTGGAGCCGATGCTTCAGGGTTGGTTGGAACCGCCGTAAAGGTCGGCGCGAACGCGAGTTTTCCACAGCCGGTGATATCGGGGAGCGCAGCAAACTTGGTCGAAGACACACCGGGAAGCTGGTAGCTGCGAGCCGTGATCCTGACTTCACGCTTCATCGTGCAGTCAGTCGGGTTCGAAAGGAACGGAGCCGGCGTTACGTTGGCTTTGCGGCCCTCCTCTGGGCTTTCCCCGGTCTGCGCCTCCAGCGGCGTGATCCGTTCTTTGTCGTGGGTCGGCGAGGCAGGAACACCCCACAGAGTGGTAGTGGCCTCCACCAGTCCCGACTTGGTCGGGGCGCCTTCAACCGTGGAGATGATGCTGTAGTCGGTGGGGTCAACGCGGACGTTGACAAACGCAGGCCAACCAACCGCGATGAAACCCAGTCGGGCTACGACATCGGAGTTTTTCGGCGGCACCATGTTATAGATGGGCTCGGTGTAGACACCCGGAATTGGAAATAGAACCCGCACCGTGGTGACTCCGACCTGCGAGTCGAATGGACACGCGCTGTCGACGGCGCCGTTGCCAAGTTGATCGACCGTGCACCGGGGCACTCCCTGAGGGTTGCCGATCACACCCGGCGGCAGCTGAATTTCGGCATCTTCGAGCAGTGCATAGGCCTGATTGCCGTTCCGGGACACTTTAAAGCCGATCGTCATATCGGGATGAGCGCCGGCTTGGTTGGTTGACAGTTCCGCAGACACCGACTCGAGGCCGAATTTGTCAAATTCTTCGGCAGCCGAGGCCGACGCGACACTGACAAGCAGGGCGGAGGTCAAGGCACCAAAAATCGTGAGTCTCTTCAGCGTGGCGATCATTTACGGGCCCCCTTTCCCTTCGTGCCGGCTTTGTGCCCGCGGTGCTTCTTGACACATCGCACTTTGCCGCCGCGCTTCACCTTGCGCTTCCCCTTCGGGCAGGTGCGCTTCGGCTTGAAGTTGTCGCCGCTGCCGGTGACGGGCGTGGAGCCGGCCAACAACTGCGGTGATTCCCCGAGTTGCGGTCGGCAGCTTTCGCCTTGGCAGTCGGGTGGAGCCACGGCCCCAGGGAAGCCGCCGCCGACCCGGGCATCGTAGATCGAAACCGTTTCGTCGGCGTCTGCCGGAAGGAGCAGATCGCCCGACAGCACGAAGATATCGTCCCCGCTCCGACTTACCGCCCAGAGGAACTCGTCACGGATGCTGTGCCCGAAGGAAATCAGGTACACGCAGCCAGCCGGGAGCGTGCAACTTCCCACGCCTTGGTCCTCCCACTCGTAGACATCCTGCAGCCCGTCGGTATCTCCTGGAACGAGTGGATCGATCGATTGGAAGATCGCTCGGCGGCCATCTGCCCTCAGATTCTCGAGCCAGGCGGTGGTGTAGAACAGCGCGAAGGTTCCCCGCTGCCGTGACTGCAAAGTGGCGTCGGCACTGGCCGAGCTGGTGATCGGGTTGCAAGAGAGGCAGGTGAGTTTTTCCTCGTCATAGCGGAAGACCTGGGAATGCCCATTGGGATCGAATCCGCTGGTGAGCGGCGCCCTGGACTGGAAGAGCAGAACGGCCCCGTCAGTGCTCGTCCGGGCGGGAACAACGGCAAAACGACCCGGGGTGTCTTTACTGGCCGCGTCAGTCCAGAGACCAAGGCCATCCACCTGCTGCGTGCTGTCCCCTTCCGATATTCCTTCTACATCCCTTTTGGTCACCGTACCGACAAAAGTGATCGCGCCTTCCCTCGATAGGTAGAGGTTCTGCTGGTTCAATTTGGCTTTGACCCCTTCGGGGTTCGGCGTCGAGGTGAGGACGCTGGTTGAGATGAAGTAGGCGGCGCTGCCATCGGGCGAGACGATGACCGGGGTAACTTTGCCCGTGGAGAAAGGCGTAACTTCTTCGCTCTCCGCATCGAAGCGTAGGAGCTTTCCTTCTTCTACATAGAAGATGCGGTTGCCGCCTTCGGCAACTCCAGCAAAGGTGACGCCTTCCCCAATCGCGTAGGTTTCGGCGTTGTCGTAGCGGAGATAGAGCTTGCTGCCAACGGTAAACGCGACGCCTTTCCCGTCGAGAGAGGCGCCGAGGTAATTCGCGCCTTTGCCTGCTTCGAGGGGCACCCCTCCCGGCAAGAGTGAGACAACGCGCAGTTTGCCGTCAAGCGCACGATCGTAAATCGCCGCGGTGCCATCGGGGGCAGCTTCGGGCTCTAGCTGCCTGGGGCTGGTCGGCCCTCCACTCGTTACGAAGATGGCATGGCTCCCGTTTTCGCTGATCAGCAGGCCTCTGACTTCCGGCTGGTCCGCGAGGCTGCCGTCAGCGAGCAGTTTGGAGGTGCCGTCGGGAAAGCGCAGGTACACGGTCCATTGGTTTTCCAGGACTTTCGAGCCTTCCGCGGTAGCGGTCCAGAAGGAGTAACCCTGGTCCGGCGAAGATCCACCGGGGACGACACTGACCGTTTCGTCTCCGCTGGGACCCGTGGGAATGGTGCTCCAGCCGTCGGGACCGCGGGTAGACAGGTAGGGATCTCCGAGATACGAGCCGGTTCCACCGAGCCCTGGGAGGGTGCCTCCCTCGACCCGGAACGGGATCCGGTTTCCGTCCGGCGAGACCTGCCGGTTGGTGAAGTAGCCGAGATGATTGGTCCCGACGGGGGCGCGACCGTTCGTGTCGGGAGGCGTCACGAGCTCGTACGCGCGGCAGTCTGGAAGCGAGGCGGCAAACCCGATCCGGAATGGCCGGTTAGGGCAGGCTTCAGGTTCGATAGGAGGATTCGGAAAGGTTTTAAAGCTTCCTTCCGCTTCGTCGCTACCCGCTTCGTTCGTAGCGACGATCCGGAATCGGTATCCCGTACCGCCTTGAAGACCTCCGACCGCCGCGAAGATGGCTTCGAGGCCATGGTCTGCTTCGAGTACCCCGTCCTCGATCGTGGTTGCGCCTGCGAACCCTTCTTCGTCAAAGCGCGCTTGAGTGGTGTACTCGATCCGATAGGAGGTTTCAGCACCGCACGGGTCGATCGAACCCTGCAACTCAACTTCGCTGTCGGTCGGATCTGAAGCGGATAGATCCTGCACTCGCGGCGGACACACAGAGGGCTCGTTGAAGGCGAAGGAGTGACCGGTCCCGGCTTTGTGGGACGGGACGTACAGGTAGCGGCCTTCCGAGCTCAACCCACCATTCGGACTGAAGGGGCCGTTGTCGATCCCGATCTGGGCGCCTTCAGGCTCCTGAAAGCCGCGTTCAAGCGTCGAGATGTAATTGCCCTCTTCATCGAACTCGTAAATCCTGTTCGCTGCGCTGTCTAGCAGGAAGAGATCGCCGGTCCCTTCGTCGACTGCCAGCGAGAGGAAGGTGTTGAATTCGTTCTCGGGCACCGCCGAAGGTTCGATCGTATCGAGCAGTTCGTGCGGGGAGGCGAGGTCGAAGACCCGTACTCGGGTGTCTTCATCCGTCGCGTAGATCCTGCCCCGGGTGGCATCGATGGCGATGCCGGTTCCATAGGGCCAGGTCCCGAGGTCGATCGATCCGACTTCTTCGTTGCCGTCTTCAGCGGAGGAGAACTCGACGATCCCTCCAGAGCCGCCGTTGTAGAAGAAGTGATCGTTCGCGGGATTGATCGCGATGCCGATGAACGGCGCGAAGGAATCGTGAAATTTCACCGGGGTGCCATAGGCAATTTTCCCTTCGGATCCCTCGTATTCGGTGGGCGTGTATCGATAGAAATCGATCGTCCCTTCGAACTTGGCCGCCACATAGAGATATCCTTTGCTATCTACTTGGACGGCCATGGTTCCGGAAGGTACTTTGACCTCGGTTATGAATACCCCGCTGGGATCGAAGATGTCCACCCTGCCTTCGGAGCCGGAAAGAGCTTTGCCGAAGTTCCCCACATAAATGTTGCCGTAGAAGTCAGTGGCAACACTCGTCGGCTTAGCGAAGAGGCTCGGTGGGTGGGCAGATGACGGGGGGGTGGTCGGGCAGCCCGGGTCTTCGACCGGGTCAAGTTTTTCCGGTTCGGCGCAGCCACCTACCAAGGACAAGTCCGGATTGAACTGGCGGGCGCTGTCGACGGTTTCCACCGCCAGTGCCGGAGCGGCGAGGGCCATGACGCAAGCGACCACCAGCCCCGCTATCGCCGCGCGCGGCGTTGCAATTCCTTCGACCACGATTTCCCTGACGCCGTCCCTGCGCTGCAAAGTCGTCCCCCCCTGCTAGCTGTGTTCCCTAACCGTACTGATCCGGTTCCCTGCTGCGGCGAGATTATCGCTTCCCGCTCCAGGTGTCAAGAACGATCAGGAAACGTTGAAAGCCGCCCCCGGCTGCCCGGGGGCGGCTTTCTCGATCGGTCAAACGATCGATTCAACAGACTGCTAGCTCAGGATGCCTCGACGTTCAGGCCTGCCGGGCTTGTAACCAGGTAGGTGCCGGTCCAGGTCGAGTCGCCGCAGCCGTTTTCGAGCGTGATGACGCCGTTGATGTCCATGACGGCATTGCCCGAGGTTTTCCCTGTAAGCGTGCCGATCGTCGTACCTTCACCGGTGTTGGCAACGCAGGAGACCCCGAAAATTGTCGATTTGACTGTGACTCGGGCTCCTTTGGAGATCACGGTGCCATTTGTGGTGGCGGCGATGTGTTTGATTTCCAGCGAGCCGTTGGCGAGAACGGTGGTCGTATGGCTGCAGCCGCCGAAGGTCAGGCTCGAGATTTTGCCGGACGGGTGCGTCGTGGAGCTGCCGGCGCTTTCGATCGTGCCTTTCACTTCGGAGCTGGTGCATGTGTCGTTGGCGCCGCCGAGTGTGTCTTTCAGCAGGGCCGAGCTCCCGGTCTGGAGGGTCGAGACGATTTCGGTCCCGACACCCGCTGTCGTCGCACCTTTGTAGAGCTCGGTCGCCGAGGCGGTGCCGGCTCCGAATGCTGCCAGGGCCAGTGCCGCAACTGCGGCGAGGCCGAGCATCTTCAGGTATTTCATCTTCTCTCCTTGTTTGGCGCGATTCGCGCCTTCTTTGACTGCATCCGGGCCCCATCGCCCGAACATCTATTTCCTAACAGGGCTGGGTCTGATCAGTCAAAGACTTTTTGGTGACGCTTTGATTTTGCGGTTCGTGTCACCAAGTGAGGGGCCCCACGGCCTCACCCCGCGGCGGCCCTCAGACACTCGATGCGTTCCTAAGAGGCCTCCACCGTGAGACCCGGGGTGCCTGTGACCGAGTAGCTGCCGGTCCAGATCGAGTCGCCGCAACCGTTTTCGAGCGTGACGACACCATTGATATCGGCTGTCGCCGCCGTGGTCGTGCCCTTCGCTCCTGTAAGGGTGCCGATGGTCGTGCCTGCACCGGTGTTGAGGATGCATGAGACCCCGAAGATTGTCGATTTGAATGTGACTCGTGCGCCCTTGGAGATGAGTGTGCCGTTTGTGGTGCCCGCGATCTGCCTGATTTCCAGTTCTCCCGTGGCCAGCGTGTCCGATGTATGGCTGCAACCGCCGAGTGTCAGATGTCCTACTTTGCCGGACGGGTGAGCGCTGATCCCCCCGGCGGATTCAATGGTCGTTTTGATTTCGGAACTAGAGCATGTGTCATTGGAGCCGCCCAGTGTGTCTTTCAGCAGCATCGAGGTCCCGGACTCGATGCTCAAGACCAATTCCGTGCCCGCGCCGAGTGTGTCGTTGGGACTGGGTGTTGTGTATTTGTAGAGCTCCGTTGCCGAAGAAGTCCCGGCTCCCAGCGCTACGAGAGCCAAAGCCGCAACCGCGGCGAGGGCGAGCGTCTTCAGTTGTTTCATCATTCCTCCTAGGTTGGCCTGGCCACGTGGTCAGGGCGGGTACGGAGCAGACCTAAACTAATAACCCTGACTAGTCAAGGAACTGGTGGAGTTTGCTTGCGATCAAGAAACTCCCGTGTAAACTGGCGCCCGTGCGGCTCTGCGGAGCCACCCGGTTAGGCCAGGAAAGGGGATGACGATCGGCTATCCGCCGACTGAAGCGGTCTCGCTGGACCGAGAGGAGGGATCGACACCGGTCCCCGGGCTCCTCCGCCTGCTCGGCGAAGGTGCGACCGGGGCGATCCTGCTCGCCTTGAGCGAGGGTCCGGTGCAGACCAAGGTGCTGACCCACCGCGTACGCGGCTATACGGCGCGGACGATCTACCGCTACCTGCCGAGGCTGGCCCAGCTGGGGGTGGTCGAGCGGCACGGCGAGCCGAGCGGGCCGGCGAGGGTCCTGAACACACTCACGCCCGCGGCCGGGAGCGAGCTCTGCGCCGTTGTCGACCGCTTTGCCCAGGCGTCGAAGACGCTGCTGCCGAACGGCCAGGTCGAACCCGGGACCTGGGGATCGCTGGGACTGCTGGCCGACCTCTGGGAGGCGGGCCTGGTCGACGAGCTGAGCCGCGGCCCGAAGTCGCCGACCGACCTGGTCCAGATCCGGCACGGGCTCAGCTACCACCAGGTGAACAGGCGGGCCGGGCAGTTCCGGGCCGCGGGGTTCCTGCGCGAGACCGAGCGGTCCCGGAGCCGGCAGCGGCGCTACGCGCTGACCGAGAAGGCGCGGAGGACGATGGGCCTGATCGCGGCCATCGGTCACTGGCGGCACCGTCACAGCGCTCCGGAGGAAGCTGGGCTCAGCGTCGAGGAGATTGCGACGGTGCTGCGGGTATCGCTGCCCCTGGCGGTGATTCCGACGCACGCCGGAAAAGCGCTTGAGGTTCGGGTGCTGGCCGGCGAGGGGGAAGCCTCGCTCTGGGCGGAAGTCGGCGCCGAGGGCAGGATCGAGACGTTCGAAGCCCCGCCCGCGCGCGCCGATGCAACCGTGGCCGGCAACCTCGAGACCTGGCTCGCCGCGATCGTCGACGGGGAGCGGGCGGTGGAGGTAAGTGGCGACGAGGCCCTGGTCCGCGACTGCCTCGCGAGCCTCTACGCGAGGCTCTGGACCCCTAGTCCTTTCTAGCCGAGGCGAAGATCTCGAACTGGTTCTCGGTCGGCTCCTTCGGCCGGCCGTTGCCGTGGAAGACGCGCTCGAAGGACATCCCGACCGAGGCGTAGATCTCGCGCAGCTCCTCGACGGTGTACAGGCGCTGGCGGAATTCGATCCGCTTATCGAGGCCCTCGAGCACCTCGCCGAAGCGGAGCGGGATCATCGCCCCTTCCATGTAGCTGTCCCTCTTGTTCCAGCGGTGCTCGACGAGTTCGATCATCCCCGCGCTCGGGATCCACGAGCGCTGGGGCAGGCGGGCCCGTGCGTAGAGGACGTTGGGGACCTGGATCAGGTTCTGGCCGCCGGGCTTCAACGCCCGCGAGATCACCTCGAAGGTCTTGTGGTTCTCCTCGTCGGTCTCGAAATAGCCGACCGCCCCGTCGTTGAGGTTGAGGACGATGTCGAACTCGTTCTCGAAATCGAGCTCGCGCAAATCGCCCTGGATGAGTTCCACGTCGGCACCCTGCTCCTCCGCGTCCTTGCGGCCGATCTCGACCAGTTCCGGGCCGATCTCGACGCCGACCACCGAGAACCCGTGGCGCGCAAGCTCCAGCGAGTGGCGGCCGGTGCCGCAGGCGAGGTCGAGGATCCGCTCCCCACCCTGCGGGCGCAGCATCGTCATCGCCCGTTTGATTTCCGACTCGGTGCGCTCGGTCCAGGCCATGTCGGCACTCATCCCGTCGAACGCCGTCGCGTACCAGTCCTGCGGAATCTCCTTTTGAAGAACGCTCATCTCCCTCTCCCTTGCTCTGCTTCCCCCATTGCGCAAGAAAGCTTAAAAGATCAAGCGTTGTGCTGCTGGCGCTCCTCCCGGCGATGGCGCCGCACCAGGGGCGCGACGTAGCCGATCAGGATCCCGATCGCGACCGCCAGCAGGATGATCACGATCAGCGGCGCCTTGAAGCTGGCGAAGAGGACCTCGAAGCTGACCTCCTGCGAGTTCTGCAGAGCGACGACCAGGACCAGCGCGCTGAGCGTCCCCACCAGCCAGGCTCGCCAGTTGACCGGCTTCTTCTCCTGCGGCATCGCCCGATCTTAGTCGCCCGCATCCGGCAGACTTAAGGCATGGGCACCGCGCAGAGACCCGACCCGACGGAGGCCGTCCGCCACCAGCTGCGGCCGCTGTTCGACCAGATCGTGATCAAGGAGCTCGACACCGACCGGGTGCGGCGCTCCGGCCTGGTGGTGCCGCCGGGCACCCACGAGCCGCCGCCCGAGCAGGGGATCGTCCTCGCCGTCGGCCCGGGGCTCGACTGGTGGGCCGGGGCGGGGGTCGAGATGCCGGTGCAGCCCGGCGACCACGTCGTCTTCCCGTCGAGCGCCGGCGCCTGGGTCGAAGTCGACGAGGAGCGGCTGCTCGTCTGCCGGGTGACGCAGCTCCTCGGCGTGCTCGAGTCGGCCTCGCTCGAGCGGGGCTAGCCAGCCCGCTCGTTCCCCCGAAACTTGCGGCCACCTCTATGGATCTATCCTTGCCGGGGTACGAACATGTGTTCGTATGGAGATCGCCTGCGTCATCGACAAGCGCCTGGTGACTCCGCCGCGCCCGGACCATGCTGGGGGGCTTTGGTCCGGGCGCGGTGACCTCGAGGACCCGGTCGCCGCGGCGGAGGCGACCGAGTCGATGGTCCAAGCCCTGGAGGCGATCGGCGCGGCGGTCGAGTCGGAGCGCCCCGGCGAGGCCTTCTTCGCGCTCGACGGGTTGCGCGGCCTCCACGGCGGCTCCGCGAGCGGCGTCGTCGTGGCCGCGCGCGAGGCGCTGGGAGAGGGAAGGGAGATCGGCGCCGGCCCGACTCGCTTCCGCGCTTTTCTCGCTGCGGGGGGCTGGCCGCGACCGGTCCCGGTGGCCGCTCTGCGAACCCGCCTCGCGGTCCCGGAGGGTGAGGCGGGAGAGCTGATCGAGGCGCTCGAGCGCCTCGGGATCGAGACCCTGGACGCCTTCTCGCGCCTCGCCGCCGACCAGGTCGCCGACCGCTTCGGCCCGCTCGGCCTGCGGGCGCTGCGGCTCTGTCGGGGCGAGGAGGCGCCGTTGCGGCCGCGGACGCCGCACGAGGAGCTGAGCGAGGAGATCGAGTTGCCGGAGGGGACCGCGGGGCGGCAGCTCGACCGCGCTTTGGAGCTGCTCGTCGATCGCCTCCTCGCGGCGCCCCAGCGGAAGGGGAGGACCCTGCTCGGGCTCCGGCTCGGTGCCCTGCTCGCCGCCGGCGGCAGCTGGAGTGTCGAGCAGGGCCTCGGTCGCCCCAGCGCCTCGCCGCGGGTCCTGCGCAACGTCCTCTCCCCGCGGCTGGAGGACCTGCCGGGCCCGGCGAGCTCGCTGCGGCTGCGGGCGGTGGGCCTCGGGCCTGCGGCCCGCGATCAGCTCGAGCTCGCGGTCGGCGGGGCCGAGCCGCGCCGCCGCCGTCTCGGCGCGGCGGTGCGCGAGGTGCGGGCGGTGCAGGGCGCGGAGGCGCTGCTGAAGATCCTCCCGGTCGACGCCTCCTCGCGGGTGCCCGAGCGCTGGGCGATGCTGACTCCCTATCCAGAGCTCTGATGCCCGGCCTCCGCCGCCTCTACGCCCCCCAGCGGGTGGCAGTCCAGACCGATCCCCGCGGCGCCCCGGCAACGGTCGAGGGAGTCACGGTCGAGACCGTGCGCGAGGAGTGGCTGGTCGAGGACCGCTGGTGGACGCCGAAGCCGCTGCGCCGGCATTACTTCGAGCTGGCGCTGGGGGACGGGCGGGCGCTCACCGTCTTCCGCACCGCCCGCTACCAGCGCTGGTACCGGCAGCGGGCCTGAGGCGCCGATGTACGCCGAGCTCCACGCCCACTCCGCCTTCTCCTTCCTCGACGGCGCCTCGACGCCGACGGAGCTGGCGGCTGCCGCGGCAGCCCAGGGTTACCCCGCCTTCGCTCTGACCGACCATGACGGGCTCTGGGGCTCGATGGAGTTCGCCCATGCCTGTGCTGGGTTCGGGATCCGGGCGATTACGGGAGCGGAGTTGACGGTGGGTCTTGGGCCGGCGGGTCCTGTCGCCCTAGGGGACCCACCCCCTCCCGCGCGGCGGGAGACGCCACCTCCCGGCAGAAGCGCTCACATCACTCTGCTGGTCGAGGACGAGACCGGATACCGGAACTTGTGCCGGTTGCTCACCGCGGCCCATGCGCATACGCGGAACAGCACGGGGCGGACCTTGTCGCAGGCCTGGGCGACTCTCGAGGAGGTGGAGGAGCATGCGGAGGGGCTGGTCTGCCTCTCCGGCTGCGCTCGGGACGGGGTCGCCGCCGGGGCGTTCGAGCGGGGGGACACCGCCGAAGGGGAGAAGCTGGCGCGGCGTCTGCTTGCGGCGTTCGGTCGCGATCGTTTCCGGGTCGAGCTGCAGCGGCCCTACTGGCGCCGGGACCGGGCTCGCAACCGCTGGTTGGCGCTGCTCGCCGAGCGGCTCGGGGTTCCTTGCGTCGCGACCGGCAACGTCCATGCTCACGACCGGCGGCGGGCGCCGCTGCAGGACGCGCTGGTCGCGATCGGGCGCTGCGAGACCTTGGAGGAGTCCGAGCCCTACCGGCGCGGCAACTCGACCTCGGCGCTTACCTCCCCCGCGGCGATGGCGGCGCGCTTCGCCGAATACCCCGAGGCGGTGGCCGAGAGCGAGCGCCTCGCCGAGCGGCTGCGCTTCGACCTCACGCAGCAGCTCGGCTACCGCTATCCCGGCAGCGAGGACCCCGGCGCCGACGCCGAGCTGGCCCGGATCTGCAACCACCACCTCGGCGGGCGCTACCGCGGCAGCGCCCGCCTGCTCGAGGCGCAATGGCGGCTGGAGGAGGAGCTGGCGACGATCCGCAAGCTCGGCCTCTCCGGCTTCTTCCTCCTCCACCGCGACCTGCTCGAGCTGGCCCGCGAGGTCGCCGCCGAGGTGCGCGGCCCGGAGTCAGCGCGATCTGTTTTGCCTCCCGGGCGAGGCCGCGGCTCCAGCGTCAGCTCGATCGTCTGCTACCTCACCGGCCTCTCCCACGTCGACCCGGTCGAGGCCGATCTCTTCTCCGGCCGCTTCCTCAACGAGGAAACGACCTCGATGCCCGACATCGACCTCGACTTCCCCCGCGACATCCGCGAGGTGCTGATCCCGCGGGTGCACGAACGCTACGGCGCCGACCGCTCGGCACTCGTCGCCGCCTTTCCGACCTACCGGCCGAAGGGCGCGGTCCGCGACCTCGGCAAGGCGCTGGGCCTGCCGTCGGCCGAGATCGACCGGGTGGCGAAGACGGTCGGCTTCCACGAGACCGCGGCCGAGATCGAGCGCGACCTCGCCGCGGCGCTGGGCTCCCCTCGTGCCGCCGAGCCGCGCTGGCGGGTGCTGATCTCGCTCGCCGGCGAGATCATGGGCCTGCCGCGCCACTCCTCCCAGCACCCGGGGGGGATGGTGATCTCGACCCGGCCGCTGATCGACGTCTGCCCGGTCGTGCCGGCGGCGATGGCCGGTCGCCAGACCGTCCAGTGGGACAAGGACTCCTGCGCCGACGCCGGCTTCCTCAAGATCGACCTGCTGGGGCTGGGGATGCTCTCGGCGGTCGAGCGCTGCGTCGAGGAGATCGGCCGCGCCCGCGGCGAGCGGCTCGACCTCTCGCGGATCCCGCTCGACGATCCCGAGACCTTCGAATCGATCCGCGCCGCCGAGACCACCGGCGTCTTCCAGATCGAGAGCCGGGCGCAGATGCAGATGCTGCCGCGGACCCAGCCGCGCGACCTCGACGACGTCGTCGTCCAGGTGGCGCTGGTCCGTCCCGGCCCGATCCAGGGCGGCGCCATCCACCCCTATATAGAGAGGCGCAAGCTCCGCCGCGAGAACCCCGACTACGAGATCCCCTACGAGCACCCGCTGCTGGAGCCGGTGCTGGAGGAGACGCTGGGGACGATCGTCTTCCAGGAGCAGGTGATCGAGGTGGCGATGGCGCTCTCCGGTTTTTCCTCCTCGGAGGCGGAGGGGCTGCGGCGGGCGATGAGCCGCAAGCGCTCCGAGGAGGCGATCCGCGAGCACCACCGGCGCTTCCTCGCCGGCGCTGCCGCCAACGGCGTCTCCGAGCAGATCGCCGAAAAAGTCTGGAACCAGATCAAAGGCTTCTCCGGCTTCGGCTTCCCGAAGGCGCACTCGGCCGCCTTCGGTTTGCTCGCCTATCAGTCGGCCTGGCTGCGGATCCACTACGCCCCGGAGTTCCTCTGCTCGCTGCTGAACGAGCAGCCGATGGGCTTCTACCCGCCGGACTCGCTGGTCCACGAGGCGCAGCGGCGCGGCATCCGCGTAGCGCCTCCCGACGCCAACCGCAGCAGGGTCCTGTGCCACGTCGAATCCCCGCGAACTACAGGTCGACGGGCCGAAGATACGCCTATATGTGGGGAAATCGGCCCATCGACACCGGAAGTGCGGGGCGGGCTGGTCGTGCGGATCGGCCTCGGCTACGTGAAGGGCGTGAAGAAGGAGGAGATGGAGGCGCTGGTCGCCGAGCGCGAGCGCGGCGGCCCCTACGGGGGGATCGCCGAGCTCGCCTCGCGCTGCGGCGCCGGCCTGCCGAGCCTGGAACGCCTCGCCTGGGCCGGCGCCCTCGACGGGATCCCGGCCGGCTCGGAGGGGGAGCGCCGCGAGGCGCTCTGGCGCGTCGGCGTCACCGCCGCCGGCCGGCTGACCGGCAGCGGCACCCAGCTGGCGCTGCCGATGGAGCCGCCGCGACCGCCGGAGCTGGAGCCGCTCGGTGAGTGGGGGAAGCTGATCGCCGACTACCGCTCGACCGGGATGACCGTCGAGAAGCACCCGATGAAGCTGCTCCGCCCCGGCCTCGACCCGAAGCTCGCGCGCAGCAGCGACCTGGCCGAGATCGACCACGGCGCGACCGTCGAGATCGCCGGCATGGTCACCGCCCGCCAGCGCCCCGAGACCGCCAAGGGCATCACCTTCATCCTGCTCGAGGACGAGCGCGGCTCGGTCAACCTGATCGTCCCGCCGCCGGTCTACGATCGCCGCCGCCCACTGGTTCGAGCCGCCCCCCTGATCCGCGCCCGCGGCCGGCTCGAGCGCCGGGAAGGCACGATCAACGTCGTCGTCAGCGACCTCGCGCCGCTGTCGCCCAGCCCCCCGGACCCGGCGACGAGGACGCCCGAGCAGCCGCCCCGCGAGCGGGCCGTCGCCGAGCTGCGCGCCGTGGCTCCCGCCGGCCACAGCTTCGGCCGCCGCCGCTGACCCGTTCCCGTTTTGCCAAGGGACGCGGGTCGCCAAATGTCACTCGAAGGCCCGATTGGTAGCGTCGGATCGATGCAGCGGACCCAGGACGAAGCGGCCTTCGAGGATCTGGTCGGGCCCCACCGCCGCGAGCTGCACGCGCACTGCTACCGGATGCTCGGCTCGCTGCACGACACTGAGGAAGCGATGCAGGAGGCGATGTTGCGGGCCTGGCGCGGGCTCGACCGCTTCGAGGGCCGCAGCTCGCTCCGCTCCTGGCTCTACAAGATCGCCACCAACACCTGTCTGGACGCGATCGCCCGCCGCCAGCGCCGCCTGCTCCCGGAGGATTACGGCCCCAGGGCCGACCCGCAGCTGCCGCCCGGCGAGCCGGTCGCCGAGCAGGCGTGGATCGAGCCCTATCCCGACGAGATGCTCGAGGTCGAGGACGGCTATGCCTCCCCCGACGCCTCCTACGAGGAGCGCGAGGCGGTCGAGCTCGCCTTCGTCGCCGCGATGCAGCATCTGCCGCCCCGCCAGCGCGCGGTCCTCATCCTCCGCGAGGTCCTCGGCTTCTCGGCCAAGGAGGTCGGCGAGACGCTCGACACCTCCGTCCCCTCGGTCAACAGCGCCCTGCAGCGGGCGCGCAAGATCGTCGACGAGCGACTCCCCGGCCGCAGCCAGCAGGTCACCCTGCGCTCACTCGGCGACGCCCGCATGAAGGAGATCGTCGAGGAGTACATGGAGGCGATGCGCAACGGAGATGTCCAACGGGTGGTCTCGATGCTGACCGAGGACGTCGCCTGGTCGATGCCGCCGCTGGCCAGCTGGTACGGGGGAATCGACGAGGTCGAGGTCTTCCTCCGCACCAAGCCGCTGTCCGGCGAGTGGCGCTGGCGCCACCGCCCGGCCATCGCCAATGGACAACTCGCGGTGGGTACCTACACCTGGATGGAGGGGCAGAAAACGCACGTTCCGTTCTCCCTCGACGTGCTCACCCTCGACGGGCGACAGGATCGCGGAAGTGACCGCTTTCGTCGTTCGACCGGCGGACACCCCGGATGGCTATTCTCGGTGGCCAGACCGCGCTGCCGACCCCAGCCGCGTGGATGCCGTCTTCCGGCGCTTCGGCCTGCCGGACCGGGTCGATTGACCAAGGCGGCGATGAGTTTCCCCCAGCCTAGGAGTCCTTACCTGCATGAACGCAACTGAGCACGACCGCACCCGTTGGCTAGCCCTCTACGTCCTCTGCGCGGGGATGCTGATGATCGTCCTCGACGCGACGATCGTCAACGTCGCTCTGCCCTCGATCCAGGACGACCTCGGCTTCTCCCAGAACAATCTCGCCTGGGTGATCAACGCCTACATGATCCCCTTCGGCGGGCTGCTGCTCCTCGCCGGCCGGATGGGCGACCTGCTCGGCCAGCGGCGCGTCTTCCTCTTCGGCCTGACGATCTTCACCGCCGCCTCGCTGCTCTGCGCCGCCTCGCAGAACCAGGAGATGCTGATCGGCGCCCGTTTCATCCAGGGGTTCGGCGGCGCGCTCGCCTCGGCGGTGATCCTGGGGATGATCGTGACGATGTTCCCCGAACCCGCCGCGCAGGCAAAAGCGATCGGCGTCTACGGCTTCGTCGCCTCCGCCGGCGGCTCGATCGGCCTGCTGCTCGGCGGCGTCCTCACCGACGCGATCAGCTGGCACTGGATCTTCTTCATCAACCTGCCGATCGGGATCGCCGTCGCCTTCCTGGCGAAACGGGTCGTCGCCAACCCCGAGGGGATCGGCCTCAGCGAGGGAGCCGACTTCCCGGGGGCGGTGCTGCTGACCAGCTCGCTGATGCTCGGCGTCTTCACCATCCTGCAGATCGAGAAGTGGGGCTGGGTCGACAGCCGCACCCTCATCCTCAGCGCGATCTCGGCGGTCCTGCTGGCCCTGTTCATCTTCCGCCAGTCGCGGATCGCCAACCCGCTGATGCCGCTGCGGCTCTTCCGCTCCCGCAACGTCGCCGGCTCCAACGTCCTGCAGGCGCTGCTCGTCGCCGGCATGTTCGGGATGTTCTTCCTCGGGGCGCTCTATCTGCAACAGGTGCTCGAATACACCCCGCTCGAGGTCGGCTTCGCCTTCCTGCCGACGACGATCGTAATGGGCGGTCTCTCGCTCGGGCTCTCGGAAAAGCTGATCATGCGCTTCGGTCCGCGCACGACCCTGATCCCGGGCGTCTGCCTGGTCGTCGTCGCCCTGCTGCTCTTCGCCCGCACGCCGGTCGAAGGCGACTACCTGACCGACCTGCTGCCGCCCTTCCTGCTGATCGGCATCGGAGTAGGGACCTCGTTCCCGGCGATCATGACCCTGGCGATGTCGGGGGCGACCCCCGAGGACGCCGGCCTCGCCTCCGGACTCGTCAACACCAGCATGCAGGTGGGCGGCGCGGTCGGCCTGGCCCTGCTGGCGACCCTCTCGACCGAGCGCACCCAGTCCCTGCTCGACAGCGGCGAGAGTCAGGCCCAGGCGCTGACCTCCGGCTACCACGTCGCGTATCTGATCGGGGCCGGCCTGGCCGCGATCGCGGTGGCGATCGCCGTCTTCGTCCTGCGGGCGCCGAGTCCGCAGGAGATGCCGGCGCACCAGGAGGGCGAGCGGGAACCCGCCTTCTCCGAGGCCAGTTAGTCAAATGTTCGGCAGCGCTCAAAGATTGATCGGCTGCGGCCGATCATGGGGGTATGTCTGAAGGAACCCCTGCCTTCTCCTCGATGCCGGCCTTCGCCGAAGCCCCGGAGGAGCGAGCGCGGATGGGGCGGATCTCCGGGTCCCTTTGGATCCTTGCCGCGCTGATCGCCGTCGTCAACTGCTATCTCCCCGGGGCCGAGCACGCCGCGATGGGCTGGGTCTTCCTCCTCTCCGGCGCCTTCCTGGCCTACGGGCTCGCCTCGCTCTTCGGCTGGCTCGCCTGGGAGCGCGCCTCGATGAAGATGCTCGCGGTCGTGATGGTGCTGACCACTCCGGTGGTCGGTCTCGCCATCTACCTGACCGGCGGCTCGATCAGCTTCGCCGAGCCGATCCTGGTCCCGCTCCTGATCTACGCGACCTTCTTCTTCCCGGCCAAGTGGGCCTGGCCGATGGCGATCGAGCTGATCCTCGTCGCCGGAACGCCGTTGCTCTACGACCCCGACGCGATCGACAACTCCTTCCTGCCTCACTACGTCGCCCTCGTCGTCGCCTTCCTCTCGGTCGCCTGGGTGTTGGTCGGCCTGCGGCAGCGACTGCTGGCGGCGGAGCTGCGGCAACGGGACATCGCCTATCGAGACCCGCTCACCGGCGTCGCCAACCGGCGCCAGTTCGACGCGACCCTGAAGCTGGAGCTTTCCCACCGCTCCCCGCCCGCCGGCCGCCCCGCCAACGAGGAGAGGCCGCTGGCCCTGCTTCTGCTCGACCTCGACGACCTGAAGGGGATCAACGACAACCACGGCCACCCGGTGGGCGACGCCGTCCTGCGCCAGGTCGCCGAGCGGGCCCAGTCGATCCTCCGCTCGACCGACACCCTCGCCCGTATCGGCGGCGACGAGTTCGCGGTGATCGCCCCCGGTGCCCACGGCGAGGGCGCGCGGCTGATGGGCGAGGCGATCCGCAGCGCGATCAGCACCCATTACTCGGACTCGGGCACCCCGGCGCCCAGCGCCTCGGTCGGCTGGGCGGTCTTCCCCGAGGACGGCGAAGAGGTCGAGAGCCTGATCCGCGCCGCCGACCAGCGCATGCTGAAGAGCAAGCGCGACGGCGATCGCAGCCCGGTGTCCGTCGGCAGCTAGCTGTCCTGCCCACGGACGTTGTGAACGCGGCTGATCGGCGGCCGGCCACCGAGTGAGCTGTGGGGCCTGGTCTCGTTGTAGTGCCGGAGCCAGTGTGGCAGGGCCTGATTTCGATGGCGATGGGAGCGATAGGCCATTCCGTAGGCCCACTCCCGCGCCATCGTCTGGTGGAAGCGCTCGACCTTGCCGTTGGTCTGGGGCCGGTAGGGCTGGGTGGTGATGTGTTTGACTTCTCTGGAGGCGAGCAACTCGCGCAGCGAGCGGTTCTTGACGTAGGCGAAGGCGTTGTCGGTCATCAGCCGTTCGGCCTCGATGCCATTGGAGGCAAAGAACTCGAGGGCACGCTCGACAAAGCCGGTGACGGTGGCCGCCCGCTCGTCGGGATGCAGCTCGACGTAGGCCAGGCGCGAGTGGTCGTCGACGATCGCGTGGCAGAAGTCGTAGCCGACCCTGGTCTTCGGATCCATCCACTTGCGCGAGCGCTGGGAGCGATCGCCGGTCACCGCGTGGCCGGGGCGCTCGAAGCGCGCATAGCGCGAGGTGTCCATGTGCAGGAGGTCGCCGGGGCAGGGCCACTCGTAGCGCTGTGCCTCCTCTCGCGGCGCCCTCGGCGGGCGCGAAATGCCATGGCGGGCCAGCACCTTCCAGACGGTCGAGTGGTGACGACCGACCTTGCCGGCGACCAGTCGCGGACCCCAGCCGGTGCGCTCCCGCCACTCACAGATCCGCTCCTGCGTATCGGCATCGAGCAGCCGTGGGCTGCGGTGGGGCCGCGAAGAGCGGTCCAGCAGCCAGCCTCCCGAATTCACTTCCTCGGCGCCGGCATCCAAGTGCCGATGCCACCAACGGTGGGCTGTGGCGGGCGCCACGCAGAAGGCGGCAGCTGCCGCCTTTTGCGTCATCCCCGACTCGATCGCCTTAACCAACGCGAGCCGTCCCGCTGGTCCGAGAGCAGCGTTAGCGTGAACCTTCATCCGGGTCCTCCTTGAGGTCGTGAGCTTCGACACCCACAGCCTCTTGGCGGGCCCGGATGGCCTCTCAGCGGTTCACAACGTGTGTAGGCGGGTCAGCTAGGCTGCCCGCGCGACCTTGGCGGCGGCGTTGCCGCCGAGGTACGGCGTCAAGGTGAACTCGACCAGGTCCGGGAGCAGCCCCTCCAGCTCCTCGGTGCGGTCGGCGAAGATGCGGCGGGAGATCAGCGAGACCATGCCGCCGACAAGGGCCTCCTCGGTGGTCGGCGAAAGCCCGGCCAGCACATCTTTCGACAGCCCCTCGCGACCGGCGGCGAAGTACGGCACCAGGCTCTGGATCGCGGCGTCGTAGCGCTCGACCACCACCGGCCCGGCGACCAGCGCCTCGACCATGCTGAGGCGGGCCAGGTGAGGCTCGGCGGCGAGAAACTCGAGCATCGCGCCGATCCCGGCGCGCACCGCCTGCGGCCACTCCTCCTCCTTCTCGAAGGCCTCGCCCACCCGCCGGCGAAGCTCGGCCATCACCGTGTCGTAGGCGGCGATGAAGCACTCGTCCTTGCTGCTGAAGTGCTCGTAGAAGGTCCGCCTCGAGACCGCGGCGTTGCGGGTGATGTGGGCGATCGTCGTGCCCGCGTACCCGTTTTCCGCAACCGCCTCGGCGAGGCCCGCGATCAGCCGCTCGCGCTGGTTGTGGCTGACGAACTCGCGCGGTAGGCCGTGGCGCCCGGGAGGCAGGCGAGCCAGCTCGGGGGGGTACTCGGGTGACTCGACAGGCTGGTTGACAGGGTCCTTCAAGAGAACCGACGATACCGATCCAGACGGGTCGAGCCCATTTTGGCTAACTGGCCAGTTTTTTGAAGTCAAAGCTCGGCGGCCATGGTTGCTCAGGCGCCTTCGTCGTCTCCGGCCGCAACCCGCCGCGCGGCCTCGGCGCCGAGATAGGGCGTGAGGGCGAACTCGATCAGCTCGGGGAGGAGGTCCGCGATCGCGGCCACCTCGGCGACCGCCAGGCGCTGGTAGACGATCCAGAAGACGCCGCCGATGATCGCTTCCTCCAACGTCTCCGGCAGCTCCGCCCCGTGCGGGGAGACATCACGTCCAAGTCGGAAGAGGGAGATGAACGCCTGTTGGGACTCCTCGTAGCGCTCGACCGCGGCCGGGCCCGCCGAGAGGGCCTCGACCATGCAGGTCCGCGCCAGGTCCGGCTCCTCGGCGACGTACCCGAGGAACGCGGTCAGCCCGGCACGGACTCTCTGGGGCCAGCTCGCCAGTGCTCCAGCGGCCTCGACGACCCGCGCAAGAGCCGCTGACATCGCGAACTCCTGGGTCGCGAGGAAGCAGTCCTCCTTCGAGCGAAAGTTCTCGTAGAAGGTGTTGCGGGCGATTCCCGCCCGGCTGACGATGTCGGCGACTGTGACCTGGTGGTAGCCCTGCCGGGAGGTCTCCAGCGCCAGCGCGGCGATTATCCGCGACCGCTGGTGCTGGGCGACGAACTCGCGCGGCAGCTGCTGCCGCCCGGGAAGTGGACGCGTTGTTGACTTAGGAGCCACGAACGAAACAGTACCTGAGTCGAATCTCCCAGCCCCGCATCGCTCCGAACGGATACCGTTTAGGTACCGAAAGGTAGACAACCTGTTTTATTAATCAACTCAGACCGGGCGGGGATTTGACCGGAAAGCGCCAGCGCATTCTCAGAGGAATGCTCGAAGCCGTCGGCACTCAGGGCTACGAGCAGACGACGGTTCAGGACGCCATCACCAGCGCGGGCCTCTACCGACAGGCCTTCTACGACAACTTCACCGGCAAGGAGGACTGCTACCTGCACGCGCTCGACGCGGGCTCCGCCTGGGTCGAGCTGGAGATGCGGCGGGCCGCCGGCGGCGAGGTCAGCTGGCGCGGTCAGCTGCGCGCCGCCCTCGGCGGGCTGCTGTCCTTCCTCGACGAGCAGCCTGAGATCGGCCGGGCCCTGCTGGTCGAAGTCCATGCGGCTGGGGGCGCGGCCGTGGAAAAGCGAACAGAGGCGATGGAGCGAGCCGCGCAGATGATGGACCTGGCCCGGGAGGAAAGCGACGGGGTCGCGCCGGCGATCTCCGCAGAGGCGGTTGTGGCTGGCATCCTCGCCGTCCTCCACACCCGGCTCGCGGCCCGGCGGAGCGGCGGGTTCGCCCCCCTCCTGCCGGAGTTGATGTACCTCGCCGTGCTCCCGTATTTCGGCCCCGAGGAGGCGGCCGCCGAGATGCAGGTCTAGCCGCCCTTCGGCTCAGAGGCCCTCACCGTGGCGGCCTTCGCCGGCGGCGAACCTTGCCGCGCCGCGGACCGCGACGTCGAGCACCTCGCGCCCGAGGCGATGCTCCAGCTCCAAGCCCTCGGCAAGGGGCAGGCCGGCGCCCTCGAGCGCCGCGCGGCGGTCGCTCAGCATCGTCTCCTGGGGGAACTCGGCGAGCCGCTCGGCGAGCTCGAGTGCCCGCTCCAAGTGCCGCCCGGGCTCGACCACCTCGGTGACGAGGCCGATCCGCTCCGCCTCCTCGGCGTCGACCGGCCGGCCGGTGAGGATCAACTCCAGCGCCCGGCCAAGACCGACCACCCGCGGCAGCCGCTGCGTGCCGCCGTCGATCAGCGGCACCCCCCAGCGGCGCTCGAAGCAGCCGAACGTCGAGCGGGTGGTGGCGATTCGCAGGTCGCACCAGAGGGCGAGCTCGAGGCCCCCGGCGAGGCACCAGCCTTCGATCGCCGCCACCGTCGGCTTCGACGGGGTGAGCCGGGTGAAGCCCATCGGCCCGCCGGGGTGGTCGACGTCGAGGTCGATCGCCTTCAGGTCGGCACCGGCGCAGAACGCCTCGCCCGCTCCGGTGAGGATCAGGACGCGGGCGCCCTCGTCGGCCTCGAACCGCTCCAGTCCCCGGCGCAGGGCCTCCGCCGTCGCGGCGTCGACCGCGTTGCGGCGCTCGGGGCGGTCGATGGTCAGCACCGCCGCGGCTCCCCGCCGCTCGAAGCGCACCTCGTCGCTGCTCATCCGCGGATCGTCCCACAGGCCATGCCCATCTGGAGAGGTAGGGAGCGGGCGGGCTAGTCGCGGCGCGTCTCACGGGGTTCGCTGCGACGCCCGGCTCCCAGAGCGTGCGCCCCGGTCGCTGGCCTTGGGAAGGGCAGGTCTCCCAAAGGCCGCCCGCAACGGTAGGAGGCGGCCCGGACGCCCGAGTGCCGGCAACGAAAAACGACCGGTGGAGACGTTCGATGCCTGCCTTGCGCGTAGCCTTCGCGCTCAGAAGCTCGTGACGCCGCCTTCGAGACCTGCTCCCGCTTGGCTTCCGCGGGACCGGTCTCTCCCGGTCGCAGAACGAACTTAGCTCGGCAGGGGAACCAGCGCCAGGGGTGGCGTCGCGTCGATCCCGCAAAGAGCGGCCGAAAGGCCTGAGCCTCCCCCTCCGGCTACCCTCCGCGGATGCGGATCGAAGAGATCATCGCCGAGCGGCGGCCGACCTTCTCGGTCGAGTTCTTCCCGCCGAAGACGGCGGAGGCGACCGAGCAGCTCTACGAGACGGCGCGCGAGCTGCGGGCGCTGGAGCCCGACTTCGTCTCGGTCACCTACGGCGCCGGCGGCTCGACCCGCGACGGGACCGTGGAGATCACGACGGCCCTGAAGGACGACGTCGGGTTCGAGACGATGGCCCACCTCAGCTGCGTCGGCGAGACCACCGAGGGATTGGCGACGACGCTCGACCGCATCCAGGCGGCCGGGATCGAGAACGTCTTCGCGCTGCGCGGCGACCCGCCGCGCGGGCAGGAGGACTTCGTGCAGCCGGAGGGCGGGCTCGGCAGCGCCGCCGAGCTGGCGGCGTTCATCGCCGACGGCTGGGACTTCGGCATCGGCGGCGCCTGCTTCCCGGAGGTGCACCCGGAGGCGCCCGACCTCGACACCGACCTCCGCTACCTGAAGACCAAGGTCGACTCCGGCGCCGGCTTCCTGGTCACCCAGCTCTTCTTCGACAACCAGGTCTATTTCGACTTCGTGCGGGCGGCCCGCGAGCGCGGCATCGAGGTGCCGATCGTCGCCGGCGTCATCCCCGTCGCCAGCTTCGCCCAGACGAAGCGGATCTGCGACCTCTGCGACGCGACCATCCCGCCGCGCCTGGAAGCCGCCTTCGAGGCCGCCGGGGGCGATCCGGAGCGCGAGTTCGAGCTCGGCATCGCCTTCGCCGCCCAGCAGTGCGCGGAGCTTCTGATCGCCGGCGCGCCCGGGATCCACTTCTACGCGCTGAACCGCGCGCCCGCCACCCGGGCGGTGCTCGGCGCCCTGCGCGCGTCCCGCCCCTGGGAACGTGAGCGGGACGGCCTTGCGCGATCCGAAACGATTTGAATAAGATTGATTAATGGGACGGAGAGGTGGCAGGGGGATCGTTCTCTGGCTTGCGCTGGTCGTGGCCGCGTTGCTGATGGCCGGCTGCGGCGGCGGAGACAGCGGCGACGACTCGAATGCTGCTCACGTCAACGAGCAGACCGGCTCGACCCACGGAGTGCCGCTGGACGAACGCGTCGGCACCCCGCCGCCGCCCCAGCAGGAGACCGAGCTCTTCAAGGCCGCTGAAAAAGCGGACTGCTACGTCTTCCCGAAGTTCAAAGGAGACGACCACGCCCACCTGCCCCAGGGCACGCCGACCCCCGAATTCGAAGGACCGTCCCTCGCTTCGACGGTTCCGCCCTACGGCGACCATGTCGAACCGCCCTACCAGCAGGCCGACGGCGCCTACCTGGTGAAGCCGGAAACGGCCGACCTCCTCGGCTCGCTCGACCACGGCAGGATCGCCATCCAGTACGCGCCCGATCTCGACGAGAAAACCCAGATGGAGCTGAAGGGCCTCTACGACACGATGTACGGGGGCACGCTCCTATTCCCCAACCAGGTGATGCCCTACGCCATCGCGGTCACCGCCTGGCAGGCGATGCTCGGGTGCACCACCTACGGCAAGGGAGACGTGATCGACGTGATCCGCCTCTTCGGCAAGACGTACTGGGGCAAACGGGGGCACGAACCGCTCGACCCCGGCGCGATCACCGGCCCGACGCCGAGGGACCCGGCCGAACCCAGCGCCGGTTGAGCGGCGGGCGAGGCGACGTGGCGAACGCCGAGCGGGCACAATAGGCTGCGAGCGATGGGTAAGGGAGAGCGCGAAAGAGACCGGCTTCGCCAGGAGCGGATCGAAGCCGAAAAGCGGGAATCGAAGAGCGGCAGCAACCGCCTGGTCATCACCTACGCGATCGTCTCCACCGTCGTGCTCGCGATCGCGGTGCTCGTCTTCGTCCTCGTCAGCGGCGGCGGCGGCGAGGAGAGCGGCGACGCGCACATCAACGTCAACCAGGAAATGGGCAATACCAACGGCGTCCAGCCCGACGACCGGGCCGGCATCGCCCCCGCCCGGACCAAGGTGTTCGACCTCGACCAGGCGGCGAAGGAAGCGGGCTGCAAAGTCGAGCTGAAGCTGGAAGACGAGGGGCACACCCACCTCCCGCCCAACTCGCCGCTGCCCAACTACAAGACCAACCCCCCCACCTCGGGCAACCACGTCGAACCGCCCTACCAGCAGGCCGACGGCGCCTACAGCGAGGAACCGAGCGAGCTCGACGTGGTCCACTCGCTCGAGCACGGGCGGCTGGCGATCCAGTACTCCCCCGACCTGCCGGAAAAGGCCCAGCTGGAACTGGTCGGCCTCTACGACACGATGTACGGGGCGACGCTGCTCTTCCCGAACGACAAGATGCCCTACGAAGTCGCGGCGACGACCTGGACCAACCTGCTCGGCTGCAAGACCTACAAAGGCCAGGTCACGCTCGACGCGATCCGCGCCTTCGGCCGGGAAACCTGGGGCAAGTACGGCGGCGAGCCGGCGGAAGCCTTCACCTTCACCGGGCCCACCCCGGCGGAACCCGACGAACCCAGCAGCTAGCGCTCAGGCGCGGTAGGCCGGGAAGTACCCGCCGGCCGGGTGGCCGGCGCTGAGCTCCGCGTACTTCTCCGCGTCGCAGACCAGCTCCGAGGTGGTCCAGGCCAGCTGGCGGTTGGCGAAGCCGCGCTTGAACTCCTCGAGGGCGTCGCCGGGAGCGATCCCGCCGCCGAGGTTGAGGGGGAGGCCGATCTCGGCGGCGAGCTCGACCAGGCGGGCGACGACGTTCTTCATCGGCGAGTCGCGGAGGTGGGCGTCGGCGCTGCCGCTCAGGTAGTAGTGGAGGTAGCCGTCGCTGACGGTCGCGATCGAGGCGGCGGCGATCTCACCGCCGGGTGCCAGGGCGAGGGCGAGCCAGGTACGGCCGGCGGCGAGGACGCGGTCGAAGTAGGCGGCGCCGAAGAAGTAATGCGGCGCGGCGGCGGCGCGGCGCATCGTCTCCTCGTAGGCCGTGAGGAAGCCGGCTCGCTGCTCGGCGGTCGCCTCGTCTCCCGGCACGAGCTCCAGGAGGTAGCCCGCCTCGAGGTTGCGCCGCACCTGGCGGCGGTCGCTGGGCCGGCTCTTCGGCGGCAGCTGCGGGTCGGCGATCTGGACGACGTTCCGCTCGGTGGCGGCTGCGAGGGGCGAGCGGGCGAGCGCGTGGCGGACGAAGACGCTGACCAGCCCGGTGGCGCCCCAGTCGATCGAGCCGGGGTCGAGGCCCTCGATCGGTCCGCTGAGGCCGGGGTAGCCGTAGGGGGAGACCGCGTCGCGCTCGGTCGTGCCCTCGATCTCGCGGACGACCAGGGGGCCGAGCAGCTCGCCGGCGTCGGCCTCGATCCGCAGCGTGTGGGTGGCGCCCTCGGCGGCGAGGAACTGGCGCGAGCGGAAGAACTGGTCGTCGGCCGCGGCCTCTCCGCGGTCCTCGATCAGCGTCGCCGTGGCGAGCGGCGCGCTCACTTCAGGAGGTCCGCGGCGGCGGCGCGGAACTCGTCCGGCAGCACTCCCCAGACCTCGCAGTCGTCGGGCGGCGCGTCGTGGCGCGCGAGGTGTGCGCGCATCGTCCCCTCATGCTTCCAGCCGAGGCCGGCGACGGTCTTCTTCGCCACCTCGTTGCGGGCGGGGATGCGGCCGTAGACGCGGTGGGCGCCGTACTCGTCGAAGGCCTTGGCGAGGGTCAGCGCCTCGGCGCGGCGGCCGACGCCCTTGCCGCGGACGTCGTCGCCGATCAGGGCTCCGAGCTCCGGTGCCGTCTGGCGGAAGAGGCCGTAGAGGGCGGTGAAGCCGACCGGCTCCTCGTAGCCCTCGACCTCGATCGCGAACTTGCGGTCCTCGCCGGAGTCGTCCGTCGCCCGGCGGGTCCAGGCCTCGGCCTGCTCGAGCGTGAACCCCTCGCGCTGCTCCATCAGCGACTGGATCGCCGCCGGGTTGTTGAACCAGCGGTGGACGGCAGGTGCGTCACCTGGCTCGAACCGGCGCAGGCTGACTTCGGGGCGGTGGTCCATGGTCACGGGAGAAACCCTATCCCGGACGCTGACGGGCCGAAAAGCGGTCTCTGAGACCGGAAATCGTCCCGTCGGCGTCAATCGGGGGCGAGGCCCTGAGCCGTTATGACGAGCCAGAGCGTCCTGGCGAGGATGCGGGCGTCGAGGGCGAGGGATCGGTGGTCGACGTACCAGACGTCGAGCTCGATCCGCTCCTCCCAGGGGATGCCGGCGCGGCCCTGGACCTGGGCCCAGCCGGTGATCCCCGGCAGCACCTCGTGGCGGCGTTTCTGCTGCGCGGTGTAGTCGTCGACCTGGGCCTTGATCGTCGGGCGCGGGCCGACGATCGCCATCTCGCCGCGCAGGACGTTGACGAGGTTGGGGATCTCGTCCAGCGAGGTGCGACGCAGCAGGCGGCCGGGGCCGGTGACGCGCGGGTCGTCGCGGTAGACGATCCTGCCGACGCCGACCGGGTCGGATCCCTGGACCATCGTCCGCAGCTTCCACATCTCGAACTCGCGGCCGCCGAGGCCGACGCGGCGCTGGCGGTAGACCACCGGCCCGCGGCTGCTGAGCTTGATCGCGATCGCCGCGATCAGCAGGACCGGCGAGAGGATCGCCAAGGCGAGGGCGGCGATGAGGATGTCGAGGGCGCGCGGCATCAGCGGGTCCCTTCGGCCTTCTCCCAGCGGCCCGACGCCCCGTGGCGCCAGCGGTCCCAGAGACCGGCGGCGATCGAGATGGTGGTCATCGCGTAGTAGCGGGCGATACGGAACGGCGCGATGGGAACGAGGCGGCCGAGCAGCGCGCTCGCGATCAGGCCGAGCTGGAGGGCGAAGGCGAGGACGTAGAGCCAGCCGTCGCCGAGCAGGAGCGCGTTGGTCAGGATCGCGACCAGATGCAGCAGCGGGCTGAGGTAGCGGAGCAGGCGATGGGAGGCGATCTCGAAGGCGAACAGCGGCGGGTAGCCGCGGGGGGAGAGCATCCCCTCGCCGACGACGATGTCCCAAAGGCCGACCATCATCCGGCGTTTGCGGGCGAACTCGCCCTCGAGGGTCGGGACCATCTTCTCCTCGGCGCGGGCCTCGGGGGCGTAGAGCGAGCGGAGGCCGCGCTTGGCGAAGGCGAAGGGGAAGCTGAGGTCGTGGCTGCCGGACGGGGCGAGGGGGATGTAGGCCTCGCGGCGCACGGCGTAGATCGCGCCGTTGCCGGCGGTGACGCCGGCGAGGGCCGACTCCATCTCGCGGACCCGCATCTCGTAGCGCCAGTAGGCGCCCTCGAGGTTGCCGCCGTCGGGGTCGAGGAAGCGGACCTGGCCGCAGACGTAGGCGACCTCGGGGTCAACGAAGGGGGCGACGAGCTGGCGCAGCGCCTCGGGAGCCCAGCTGCTGTTGGCGTCGGAGAAGGCGAGGATCTCGCCCGTCGCCTGCTCGGCGCCGGCGTTGAGCGCGGCGACCTTGCCGCCGGCCGGCAGATCGAGGACGAGGTCGGCGCCCGCGGCGCGGGCGCGCTCGACGGTCGCGTCGGTGGAGCCGTCGGAGGCGACGACGATCTGCAGCCGCTCGCGCGGGTAGTCGAGCGCCAGCGCGTCGGCGACCTTGGCGGCGATCACCTCCTCCTCGTCGTAGGCGGGGACGATCAGCGAGACGGTGGGCAGCTGCTTCGCTGCATCGTTTCCACCCTTTTGGTCCCTATAGGGGCCCCAAACGTGGAAACGACCGAGGTGGGAGAGGGCGGTGAGCGCCAGCGGGTAGCCGAGGTGGGTGTAGACGAGCAGGCCGGCGCTGAGCCAGAAGAGGATCGCGGCGGGGGTGGTCACGAGCGCGCCTCGATCAGCTCGCGGTAGAGGTCGAGGGTGCGGCGGGCGGCCTCGTCCCAGGAGTAGGGACCGGCGGCGGCGGCAGTCGCGGCGGCGGCGAGCTCGGCGCGGGCGGCCTCGGCGCCCAGCAGCTCCTCGAGGGTCGCTGCCAGGGCGGCCGTGTCGCCTGGCGGGACGAGTCGCGCGGCACCCGTTTCGGCGACCTCGGGGAAGCCGCCGACGGCGCTCAGCACCAGCGGCTTGCCGAAGGCGAGGCCGGTGTAGAGGACGCCGGAGTGCTCGGCGTCCAGGTAGGGGAGGACGACGAGGTCGGCGCGGCGGAAGATCGCCGGGATCTCGGCGTCGTCGACGAAACGGGTGAGGAAGCGGACCCGGCCGCCGGCCTCGCTCGCCCGCCGTTGCAGCGGCGCGACGTCCATCCGCGGGTTGCCGACGACCCACAGCTCGGCGCCGGGGTGGCTCGCGGCGACGCGGGCGAAGGCCTCGAGCAGGTGCTCGATCCCCTTGTACGGGCGGAGCAGGCCGAAGGAGAGGATCACCGGGCCTTCGGCTCCCTCCAGCTCCGCCGGCAGCGGCTTCTCCTCCGGCAACCGCGTCAGGTAGTCGAAGGTGCCGTGGGGGATGACGCGGACCTTGGCGGGGTCGAGCCCGACCTCGTTCCGCAGCCGTGCGGCGCTGTGCTCGGAGTGGGCGACGACCGCGTCCATGCTGCCGAAGACGCGGCGCACCGAGCGCAACTGCCGGCGGCTCGGGTGCGGCGGCAGGATGTAGTGGGCGGTGAGCACCCGCGGGCGGCGCGGCGGCAGCAGGTGGACGTCGAGCGAGGGGATCGTCAGCCACTGGTAGTGGACGACGTCGGCGTCGAGCGCGCAGCGCAGGCGCAGCATGTCGGGGAGATGCTCGGCCGCCTTGAAGGGAAGGCGCGCGGGCGCGTCGAGGCCGCGGCGGGCCGAGCGCCGGTAGAAGAGCTCCTCGACCCGGAAGCCCTCGGCCGGGGGCACCGGCCCGTGGAGGAAGCGGCTGGTCAGCAGCTCGACCTCCGCGCCGGCGCGGGCGAGCGCGGCCGCAAGCGCGCGGTCGTAGGGCGGCGTGAAAGCCGAGGGGTCGACGAGCTGAACCTTCATGGGCACAGGTTCATGGGTTTGCGCCATAAACCTCGCGGCGGATTATCGTGACCGCCTTGCCCCCCACGCTCTCCTACTGCGTCGTGAACACGAACGGCCGCGAGTACCTGCTCGCCTGCCTGGCTGCGATCGAGCGCACCCACCCCGCCGGGGTGGAGCGCGAGGTCCTCGTCCTCGACAACGCCTCGGACGACGGCTCGGCCGAGGCGGTGCGTGCGCTCGGCGGCGAGATCCGGCTGATCGCGCTCGAGCGGCGCACCGGCAAGGCGGAGAACGACTCGACCCTGATGCGCGAGGCGCAGGGGACGTACTGCCTGCTGCTGAACGAGGACTCCGAGCTGCGGCCGGGTGCGGCGCAGGCGCTCCTCGCCGAGCTGGACGCCGACCGGAGAGCCGCCGCGGCGACCGCGCAGCTGCTCGACTCCGACGGCAACCCCGTTCCCTCCGCCTGGCGCTTCCCGGGGGTGGGGACGGCGGCGATCGGAGCGCTCTTCCTCCACCGCTGGCTGACCGTGCAGAGCAAGGGCTCGGCTACCCGCCGGGTCGACTGGGCGCAGTCGAGCGCGCTGCTGGTCCGCCGCGAGGCGGCTGCCGAGGTCGGCTTCATGGACCCCGCCTTCTTCGTCTACTACGACGAGTGCGACTTCGCCAGGCGCCTGGCCGACGCCGGTTGGCACTCGCTCTACGTCCCCACGACCGAGGCGGTCCACCACGACCAGCTCTCGACCGACCTCGCCAAGGGGCTGCCGCGGATCGTCGAATTCCACCGCAACCGAGACCTCTACATGCGAAAGCACCACGGGCCGCTCGCGGCCTACGCGGTCCGCGTCCTCACCGCCTGGTCATACGCGCTGCGCGCCCTCGCCGCGACCATGCTCCCCAACCGCCCGGCGAAGATCTTCTGGGCCCATGCCCGCCAGGCGCTGTTCCCGAACCGCGGCGAATCCCTCCGCGACCGAGCCGGTTCCGTGGTTCCTTAGTCCGGATATAGACGACAAAGGAACCACGCAACTACGTGCGGAAGTCTTCGTCCATTCGCTCCACCTCGTAGACCTCGGGGACGCGGCCGTCGACGGCGGGCTCGGCCTGAAGCGAAGCGAGCAGGGCGCGCGGATGGCGCAGGTATCCCAGCCAGCGGCGCTCTTCCTCGCTGAAGAAGCCGGTCGCCCAGAGCGCCAGCGGATAGGCGGCGAGGAGCGCTGAACGGGTCAGGAAGCCCTCGGCGCCGTCAATCGGCACCAGTATTTCGGCCCCGCCGACGATCGCCGCCACCGTCAGCACCACCCGCAGGATCCGGCCCCACTCGTAGGGAACCGGGAAGAGCCGCTGGGTGAAGGCGTACATCAGGCCGAGCACCACGAGGTAGGAGGCGACCAGGGCGAGGGCGGCGCCGACTATTTCCAGCCGCGGCACGAGGAGGAGGTTGAGGACGACGTTGACGACCAGGGCGCCGAGCGCCGCCGGGAGGTTGAACTCGGTGCGGCCGGTGCGGCCGAGGATCACGACCAGCACCAGGTAGAGCGCATAGAGGGTGACCGCGGCCGTGATCAGGCCGATGACTTCGTAGGAGTCGAAGAACTTCGGTGCTGCCAGGGCGCGGACGATCCAGGGCGCAAAGAGCCACATGCCGGCGACGACGAAGGAGCAGCCCGCGACGAAGAGGGTGACGACGGTGGCGTAGACGCGACGGGCCTCGCCGTCGTCGCGGATCGAGTAGGCGAGCGGCGGCCAGGCGAGCTGGAAGCCGCGGACGAGGACGTTGACCGCCTGCGCGAACTTGACCCCCAGCGAGTAGAGCCCCGCCTCGGCGAGGCCGAGCGAGCGGGCGATGATCAGCCGGTCGACGAAGTTGAGCGCGTAGAGCGAGACCTCGGCCGGCATCGTCGGCAGGCCGAAGCGGAAGAGGCGCCGCAGCAGCGCCGGGTCGAAGCGCAGCGAGAGGCGGCGCCACTGGAGGGCGATCAGCGCCAGCACGAAGGCGGCGCCGGTCGCGTAGCTGCCAAGCAGCAGCCCGCGCGCGCCCTCGTCGAGCCCGACGACGAGGACGACGGTCAGCCCGATCGCCGCGACCACGTTGAGGATCGTCGTCACGAAGAACGCCCGTGCGCGCTCCTCGAGCCGGAACAGGGTCAGCATGAACTCCCACATCGTCAACACCCAGAGCCCGACGATCGCGATCCGGACGAGTTCCGCCGCTGACCCGTCGAGCTTCTCGGGATTCGGGAGCAACAGCTCGGAAAGTGGCTCGGCGAACGGCAGCGCAATGAGGACTCCAAGCGTCGAGAGCCAGAACAGCCCGGCGAAGGTCCCGGACACGACCCGTGCCGGGTCCTCGTCATCGAGGTAGTAGAAGCGCAGGATCGCCTCGATCAGCCCGAGCCGGACGATGATGCTGGCGGCGACCACGGCCGCGAACAGGATCTCCGCAGCCCCGTAGTCCTCCGTCGTCAGGTACCGCGTATAGAGCGGCAGCAGCGCGACCGCGATGACCTTGCTGAGGATGCTGGCGGCCGTGTACGCAGCGCCGGTGGTTGCCAGGCGTCGCAGGTATCCCGACATGCGCTGACCCTACGCGGGCTTGCGGATCACCGGGTCATCACCAGCGGCGGCATGCGCCAGCGACGCCCCAACGGCCAGCAGCACCCAGGTGATCGGATCCTCGAAGAACCCCGCATACGCCAACGTATGCACGAGGAGCGCAACGAACGCAGCAAGGACTGCTGCTCTCGCGGCCAGGGCGGTGGGTGGCGTCGTAGGGGGGACCCCCCCTTGCCGCGCAAGGGGGGGTGGGTCCCCTGCGGCGACAGGACCCGCCGCTCGAGCGGACCGAGCCCACAGTCCTTTCCCCAGCGTCCCCAGCGCTACCACGATCAACGCGAAGTAGACGAGGAGGCCCAGGAGGCCCTGCTCAGCTGCGACCGTTACCGGCTCCGTGTGGGAGACGGTGACCGGCGCGTCCTTGTTCTCGCGGTGGTCTCGGTAAGCGGCCTGGAAGGAGCCCGAGCCGTAGCCCTGGATTGGCTTTTCGGCGAAGAGGTCGGCGCCGCCGGAGACGAGGCTGCCCCGGCCGCTGAGGTCTACGTTGAGGCGATCGCTGGTGATCTTGCCGCTGCCGCCGACGAGGACCACGACCAGGACCGCGCCGACCAACCCGACGGCCACCGCGGCGAGCGTCCAGCGCCAGCTCCAGCGGATCGCGGCCAAGACGGCGAGGCCAGCGAGCAGAGCGAGGAAGCTCGACTGGGAGTAGGTCGGGACGAGGCCGACCCAGAGGACGACGATCAGGCCGGTGAGGAGCCAGAAGGCGTTGCGGGTGCGGGCCCAGAGCATCGCGGCGGCGGCGATCGTGGTCACCAGGGACAGGTAGCGACCGTAGACGTTGGGGTCCCAGAAGACCGAGTTGACGCGGAAGTAGGTGTGGAATTCGTTCGACCTGATGATCTGGTCGTTCCAGAAGAGGCTGCGGGTCGCGAGCTCGACGGTGCCGACGACGACGAAGGCGCTCGCCTCGAGGCCGACCACGATCAGAGCCCAGCGCAGCAGGCGGCGGTCCCACTCGACCTCGCGCAGCAGCCGGTAGGCGATCGTGAAGGGGACGAAGAAGAAGCAGACGTTCTGCAGGCCCTTGGAGAAGTCCTCCGAGTAGAGCGTCTGCAGCGCGTAGAGGACCACCGCGGCGGCGAGCAGCCAGGCCAGCGCCCGCGGCGGGTGGCCGGGCGGCGGCTCGGACCAGTCGCGCAGCAGCGTCGCCACCACGGCCGCGGCGATGACCAGGTACAGCGGCACCAGCAGGTTGGCGGTGTCGCCGCCGGCCTCGAGCGGGACCCGGAAGGGGATCGCGAAGAGGATCGCCAGCGGCATCGCGATCGGCCAGCGGCGGAAGACGTAGGCGAGAGCGCCGACAACCGCCGCCGCCAATGCCAACAGGGCGACGATCCGGCCCTCGTCGTGGCGCAGGTCGACGATCTGCGCGGTGTGCCACTGGTCGCCGGCGATCAGGACCGGGAAGAGCGCCATCGCCGCCACCATCAGCACCGCCCGCGGGCGCCCGGGCGGCAGCAGGATCGCGGCGCCGCTCGCCAGGGCGGCGAGGACGAGGCCGATGCCGGCAAGCACGTCGCTCACGGCTGCCCCTCCGCAGAGACCCCGCCGCTGCCACCCCGCGTGGCGCAGCGCGACCTGCCTCCCGAGGGCGCCGGGTGGAGGCTGATCACGCCCGGCGTGACCAGGACCCGGTCGGATCCGAGCCTCACCCGCAGCTTGTAGCGCCCGGCCCTGGCGGTGCCGCCGCCGCGCTGGCCGCCGTCCCAGTAGTAGGTATGGAAGGTGTAGCGCTTGAGGAACCGGTCGCGGGCGAGGGTGACGACGACCCGGCCGCCGGGCTTGATCACCTGCACCGTGCCGTCGTCGCTGACGGTGGTGCGGAAGCGGATCCGGATCTTGTCGTTGCGGCAGTCCCCGTTGGGGGTGAAGCTATGGACCGCTTTCGCCCCTTTCGCGCGCGGCGCGCCGACGAAGGTCACCCGGTCGAGGACGATCGGGTCGCGCTTGGCCCGCTGGGAGTAGGCGAAGGCGGCTAGCGTGGCGAGGACGAGGAGGGCGAAGACGACCGCGTTTGGGGAGAGGAACCCCGGGCGATCATTCCACCGCTTCGGCATTGTCCTCGCCGACGATTACTGCGATGTCGGCTCCGGCCGAGACGGATTCGATTTCCCCACTCATCAGCTGCAGCTTCGTCATCCCCAGCTGCTTCGCCACCTTGCGAGCTTCGGTCTTGTGCCCGCGTTTGAACATGACGACGCTTTCGGCGAAGCTGGCGCTGCTGTTGGTCACCGCACCGAGGTCGAACCCCTTGCCCTCGACCTTGTCGCCGTAGGTGGCGGCCAGGCCGGGGACCGAGGTGCCGTTCAGCACGCTGACTTCGATTTCCGCCGGCTTGATCTTCGCCGCCGCCTGCTTGGCGTCGTTCTTCCCGCTCGAGCTGTCGTCGCCGCCGCTGACCAGGAGGTAGGCGACGCCGCCGGCGATCGCGAGGACGACGACGAACAGCGCGATCAGGGAGCTCGGCCGCGAGGCCGTCTCGCCGAGGCCGGAGAACCGTTCGCGCAGCCGCTCCCGGCGGCTCGTCCCCGGCAGCCCTTCCTCGCGCCGGCGGCGACGCTCCTCGCGGCTGGAGACCGCCTCGTGCTCCGCCGTCCGGGCCTCCTCCAGCGCCCGCAGCTCCTCGGCCCGCTGGGCGGCGATCGTCGAGGTCTGCTCCTTGCGCTCGGCGTCGCGCTCAGGGGCCGACCCAGCCCACTCGCGCAGCCGGCGGATGTCGCGGCCGTGGGTGAAAGAGAGAAGCGCTAGGACGGCGAGGCCGAGGAACGCGGCCAAGCCGGCGAAGGCGCCGATTTGTTCGATCGCGTGGACCAAAGTGGCTGCGAGAGGCTATTCGTTGGGGACGACCGTCGCGGCGTCGCCACCCGGTGAGGCGATCAACTCCACGACGCGCTCGGCCAAATTAGCCTCGTCGCCGGCCAGAACCAGGTGTTCCAGCGAGTTCAGAGTCGACTCCACCCACTCCTGGTCGATCGCCTTGCGCCGGACCGCGCGGTTGATCCGCCGCGCCGCCGTCGGCTGCGCCTCCTCGCCCGCGGAGAAGAGCACCTCGTGCAGCTTCTCGCCGGGGCGCGGCTGGGTGAACTCGATCGCGACGTCGGTCTCCGGCTCGTATCCCGCCAGCCGGATCATGTTGTGGGCGAGGTCGACGATCTTCACCGGGTCGCCCATGTCGAGGACGAAGACCTCGCCCTTGCCGGCGCCGATGTCGCCGGCCCGGATCACCAGCTGCACGGCCTCGGGAATCGTCATGAAGTAGCGGGTCATATCCGGATGGGTGACGGTCACCGGTCCCCCCCGCTCGATCTGGCGGCGGAAGATCGGCACCACGCTGCCGGAGGAGGCGAGGACGTTGCCGAAGCGGACCGAGGCGAAGCGCGTCTCGGGGTACTTCTCGCCGGCGGCCTGGACGATCCACTCGGCCATCGCCTTCGAGGCCCCCATCACCGTCTGCGGGTTGACCGCCTTGTCGGTGGAGATCAGGACGAAGCGCTCGACCTTCGAGGCGGCGGCGGTCTCGGCGGTGACCCGGGTGGCGATCGCGTTGTTGCGAACCGCCTCCAGCGGGTTGGCCTCCATCAGCGGCACGTGCTTGTAGGCGGCGGCGTGGAAGACGACGTCGGGCTTGAAGCGCTGCATCACCTCGAGCATCCGGTGGGGCTCCTTGCAGTCGGCCAGCACCGACTCGCAGCTGGCGAAGTGCTGCTCCTCGACCATCTCGCGGTCGATCTGGAAGAGGTTGTCCTCGGCGTGGTCGAGCATCACCAGCAGCCGCGGTTTGACCTGGGCGATCTGGCGGCAGAGCTCGGAGCCGATCGAGCCGCCGGCGCCGGTGACGAGGACCCTGCGGTCGCGCAGGTAGGCGCCGACCCGGTCGAGCTCACGGACGATCGGCTCGCGGCCGAGCACGTCCTCGACCCGGACCTCGCGCAGCTGTTTGTTGAGCTGGACGCCGCCCCGCAGCAGCTCGAAGACGGTGGGCAGGGTGCGGACGGCGATCTCGCGGTCGCGACAGGCGGCGACGATCCGGCCGCGCAGCGTCCCCGGCGCCGAGGGGATCGCGATCACGACCTCGTCCGGTTTGGTCTCGTCGAGGATCTTCTCGATCTGCTTGGTCGAGCCGAGCACCTTCAGGCCCAGCATCCGCATCCCGCGCTTGCGGGCGTCGTCGTCGACGAAGCCGATCGCGGTGGCGCCGAGGTTGGGGTTGAGCTGCAGCTCGCGGACCACCATCTGGCCGCCGGAGCCGGCGCCGACGACGAGCACCTCGTGCTTGGGCAGGCGGGAGCCGCGGCTCGGCCGTTCGACGATCAGCCGCACGGCGAGGCGGGCGCCGGCGATCAGGATCAGGGTGAGGATGAAGTCGATCACCTCGACCGAGCGCGGCAGCGTGTGCTCGAAGGGCTTGGCGACGGCGAAGACGACGACCAGCAGCGCGCTGGCGACGGCGACGGCGCGCAGGATCAGCATGAAGTCCCGGCCGCTCACGTAGCGCCACCACTTCTGGTAGAGCCCGAAGGCGGCGAAGACGATCAGCTTGCCGGCGACGACGAAGCCGACCGACTGGGCGAAGAGCACCTCGTAGCGGTGCGGCCAGCCGTGCGGCTGGTCGAGGAAGCGCAGCTGGAAGGCGAGGAAGTAGGCCAGCGCGACGAGCACGGCGTCGGCCGCTACCTGAAGAACCCGGTTGCGATAGACGGGGTGGTTCAACCGGCGCATGAGCGCCCCAGTTTAGTTGCTGTTCGGCACTCTCCCTACAATCCCCGCTTCACCGATGCCGCCCTTGCTCTTCGCCAGCGTCACCGATTTCTTCCTCGACCCGATCGTCAACTGGGGAACCGACTTCATCAGCAGCACCGGCCTGCCCGCCGTGTTCTTCCTGATGACGCTCGAGTCCGCCTGTCTGCCGGTCCCGAGCGAGGCGATCATGCTCTTCGCCGGCTCCAGCGTCGCCGCCGGCGACCTGACCCTCTTCGGGGTCGTCGCCGCGGGCGTGCTCGGCAACCTGGTCGGCTCCTGGATCGCCTACGCGGTCGGCTACTACGGCCGCATCGACCTGCTGGAAAAGAACAAGCTGATCCACATCAGCCCCAAGCATCTGAAATGGGCCGACGACTGGTTCGCCCGCCACGGCGACGCGACCGTCTTCTTCTCGCGGATGCTGCCGATCGTCCGCACCTTCATCTCGCTGCCGGCCGGCGTCGCGAAGATGCCGTTCTGGCGCTTCACCGCCTACACGCTGGCCGGCTGCGTCCCCTGGGTGCTGGCGCTGGCCCTGGTCGGCAAGAGCGTCGGCGAGAACTGGGAAGAGTGGCGCGACCACCTCCACTACCTCGACTACCTGGTCGTCGTCGCGGTGGTCGCCGGCATCGCCTACCTGCTGATCAAGCGCCGCCGGCGTAGCGGACCCGACGCGGGCGAGACCGCCGCCGGCTCCGAGCCGGCCGGCGCCACCGAGGCTTGAGCAGCCTCCCCGCCGCGCGCGCGGTCGCCCTCGGCCTGGTCCAGGGCCCGGCGGAGCTGCTGCCGGTCTCCAGCTCCGCCCACATCGTCCTCGTCCCCTGGCTGGCGGGCTGGGACTGGGAGGAGATCGACCCCGAGCTGCGCAAGAGCTTCGAGGTCGCGCTCCACACCGGCGCCGCGGCGGCGCTGCTGATCGGCCAGCGGCGGGTGATCGGCGAAGAGCTGCGCCAGTTCGACGGCCGGCGGGTGCTGCTGCTCGGGCTCTCCTTCCTGCCGGCGGCGATCGTCGGCTACACCCTGGAGCGGCCGATCGAGAAGCACCTCGGCGGGCCGCGGGCGACCGCCTACGGGCTCCTCGCCGGTGCCGCGGCGATGCTCGTCGCCGACCGCCGGCCGCAGCGGCGGGGCCGGGGCGAAGCGACCGCGGCGGACGGCCTCGCCCTGGGAGTCGCCCAGGCGGCAGCGCTAGCACCGGGCGTCTCGCGTAACGGCGTCACCCTCGCGGCGGCCCGCTGGCGGGGCTTCTCCCGGGACCAGGCCAACCTGCTCTCGCGCACGATCGCGCTGCCGATCATCGTCGGCGCCACGGCGCTGAAGGGAACCCGCCTCGCCCGCCGCGGCGTCACCCCGGAGCTGCGCCGCTCGCTGGGCATCGGCATCGCCGCCTCCTTCGCCTCGACCCTCGCCTCGCAGCGCCTGATCCGCCTGGTCGAGCGCGACCGCGCGCTCTGGCCGTATGCCGCCTACCGAATTGCCTTGGCGGCCGTCGTACTTCAACGGTTGCGGCGCTGAACTCCAAATCTTGGAGAAACTTGGAGTTAGCTTGGAATACCTGCTAGAACTCCAAATCTTGGAGAAACTTGGAGTTAGCTTGGAATACGGATGTACGTAGAGACGGCCCCATCCCTCAGCCAGCTATTTGAACAGCTAGACCACGACGAACTCGTCGGCGCCGTGAAAGCGTCGGTGGACCCGCGACCGGGCGGGCGCTACCTCCACTGGGACAAGTTGCGGCGCCTTCCTCCCCCCGGGGGACTCAACTCAAAGCAATGGTGGTGGCGTATCAAGTCTTCGAGGGAGGACGAGCTCAGGCCGATCCCGCTTGCCGACCCCCGTGGGTTGCCGTTCCGCTACGGCCTTTTGGACACGATGCTGCGGCGGCTCCATTACATCGACCAACGCTGCAGCGGGGAGGTTGCGATGGACGAGGTCGTCACCTCCGAGCGCCAGGCGGGCCGTCGGTTTCTCGTCAACTCGCTGATGGAGGAGGCGATCCGGTCCAGCCAACTCGAGGGCGCGACGACTTCTCGGCGGGCCGCCAAGGAAATGCTCAGAACGGGACGGGACCCGAAAGACCGGAGCGAGCGGATGATCGCGAACAACTACTCGGCGCTTCAGTTCATGCGTGAGGAAATGGGAGAGAGTCTGAGCCCAGAGTCCATCCTCGAGCTCCACCGCATCCTCACCGAGGGGACCCTGGACGACCCCGGCGCGGCGGGGAGGCTCCAGACGCCGGATGAAGCGCGAGTCGCGGTCTTCGACCGCGACGACGGACGGCCGATACACGAGCCGCCCCCAGCCGAGCAGCTACCGGAACGGATGCGGCAGCTTTGCGAGTTCGCGAACGAGGGAGACGAAGAGGAGAGGTTCATCCACCCCGTTATCCGGGCGATCCTCCTCCACTTCTGGCTGGCCTATGACCACCCCTTCCTGGACGGCAACGGCCGCACCGCCCGCATCCTCTTCTTCTGGCTGATGCGCAATCGTGGCTACTGGCTCGCCGAGTACCTGCCGATCTCCCGCTTCATACGGAAAGCACCGGCGCAATACGCGCGGGCGTTCGTCGAAACGGAGACCGACGGGGGCGACGCCACCTACTTCGTCATCCATCAGCTGGACATCATCGAGAAGGCGATCGACGACCTCCACCTCTACCTGACTCGCAAGTCCGCTGAGATCCGCAACGTCGAGAGGCTGCTCGACGGTGCGGCCTACCTCAATGGCCGGCAGCTGGCTCTGCTCACCGACGCGATTCGCAATCCGGAGGGGGCCTACTCCTTCGAAAGCCATGCAAAGAGCCACCGGGTCAGCCACGAGACGGCGCGATCGGATCTGCGCGTGCTAGAGCAACGCGGCCTCTTGACCAAACGGCGAGCCGGGAGACAGCATCTCTTCGAACCGTCTCCCGACCTGCCGGAGCGACTGAGAGAATCAGGCAGGTGAGCGCGAGCGACGCCTACGCGAAGGCCGGAGTCGACCAGGGGGCGGCGGATTCGGCCGTGGCCGGTTTGGTGCGGGCGCTGGGGGCGATCCAGCTCGGCCGGCCCTCGGCGCAGGTGCCGCTGCCGGGGCACTACGCGAGCGTGATCAAGATCGACGAGCGGACCGGGATCGCGCTCTCGACCGACGGCGTCGGGACCAAGCTGGTCCTGGCCGAGCAGCTCGGCCGCTACGACACGGTCGGGATCGACTGCGTGGCGATGAACGTCAACGACGTGATCTGCGTCGGCGCCGAGCCGCTGGCGATGCTCGACTACATCGCGATCGAGAAGGCCGACCCGGCGGTCTGCGAGGAAATCGGCGTCGGCCTGGCCCGCGGCGCTGAGAAGGCCGGGATCGAGATCCCCGGCGGCGAGCTGGCCCAGCTCGGGCAGCTTGTCCGCGGCGTCGACGTCTCCGGGGCCTGCTTCGGGACGGTCGCTCTCGACGCGATCGTCGACGGCTCGGCGGTCGAGCCGGGAGACGTCGTCATCGGCCTCCCCTCCACCGGCCTGCACTCCAACGGCTACACGCTGGCGCGCTCGGCGCTGGCCGAGATCCCGCTCGACGACGAGCGCCTCGGCCGCCCGCTCGGCGACGTCCTGCTCGAGCCGACCGAGATCTACGTCAAGCCGATCGTCGAGCTGCTGCGCTCCGCGGTCGACGTCCACGGCCTCGCCCACATCACCTCCGGCGGCACCAAGAACCTGCTCCGCCTCGCCGCCGAGGTCGGCTACGAGATCGACGACCCGCTTCCCGTCCCCCCGGTCTTCGACCTGATCCAGGAGCACGGCGGAGTCTCCGAGGAGGAGATGAGCGAGGTCTTCAACCTGGGTTGCGGCTTCTGCGTCGTCGTGCCGGCAGCCGACGAAGAGGCTGCTTTGGCGCTGCTGCGCGCCAGCTACCCCGAGGCGCAGCGGATTGGCGCAGCGATCGAAGGCGCCCGCCAGATAAAGCCTGCGCGCTGAGTCGCGGGCAGGCTAGTTCGTCACGTAGAGCGGTAGGCCCGGTTCGACGATCGAGTGTTTGGCCGTATAGATCGCCGTCGAGGTGCAGCTGGCGCTGCTTTTGAAGAAGTCCTTGGCGAGCTGGCTTTCGGTCGAGATCGCCGCCACTCCGACGCCGCCACCCTGCACCGAGAGCTGGATCGAGGCCGCGGAGTAGACGCAGGTCATCAGCGGGACGCTGCAGGTGAGCACCAGCGTCGGCGCTTTGCCGACTTTCATCGTGCCGTTCCCACCGCCGATCGCTTCGACTTCTGCCGAGAAGCCGGTGCCTTCGGTCGCAGGGGTCGAGATCCCGCATCCTTCCGGCGCGCAGCCGGAGAAATTCCACTTGAAGACTTCCCCCGTCAGCGGCCCCGCTCCCGCAGCCAGAGTCGAGGCGAATTTCCCGGTCGTGCAGGACACGGACATGTAGCCGGGCAAGAGGAGTTTCATCGTCGAGATCGTGCCCTTGAAGTTTTCGGGCGCCAGCGTCCAGGTATTCGCTTTCGAGCAGGACGCTTCATTCGCTTTGCAGAGCTTGGTCGGCAGCGCGGCGGCGTGACCGGCGGAGAACATCAGCGCCATCGTCGCGGCAATGAGGCAGAGCAGAGAGGTGCTTACACGTCTGCCTGGAGCGTGAGCCTGCATGCCCCATCTCTACACCTGGACCGGCGAACAGTCAAGACTTTTATAGTGATGATTTGCGTGCCGAGCCCTGCATGCCGCCGTGCTCGTAGCCGCGCGCGCAGGCATCCCCTCCCCGTCGCGTCGTAACGTTGACGCCGCAAGTGAGCAACCGCCCCTCCACTAGCTCCCAAATGATCGGCACCGTGCTCTCCGGCCGCTACAAGCTGGAGGCGAAGCTCGGCAGCGGCGGGATGTCGACCGTGTACCTGGCGCGGGACACGACGCTGGACCGCCAGGTCGCGGTCAAGGTCCTGCACCGGGAGATGTCCGAGCAGGAGGACCAGCTGCAGCGCTTCCGCCAGGAGGCGCGCGCGGTGGCGAAGCTCTCCCACCCCAACGTCGTCGCCGTGATCGACGCCGGCGAGGACGGCGGCCACCCCTACATCGTCTTCGAGTACGTCGAAGGGGAGACGCTGAAGCAGCGGATCGCGCGGGTCGGTGCGCTCGACCCGCAGGAGGCGCTCGCCTACGCGATCGAGATCGCCCGCGGGCTCACCGTCGCCCACAACCGCAAGATGATCCACCGCGACATCAAGCCGCAAAACGTCCTGATCGACGCCGAGGGCCGCGCCAAGCTGACCGACTTCGGGATCTCGCGCCAGCTCGAACAGGACGGGATGACCGCCACCGGGCGCGTCCTCGGCACCACCGACTACGTCGCCCCGGAGCAGGCGATGGGCCACGCGGTCGACCAGCGCTCCGACGTCTACTCGCTCGGGGTGGTCCTCTACGAGATGCTCGTCGGCCAGGTCCCCTTCCACGCCGACAGCCAGGTCGGGGTGGCGATGAAACACGTCAACGAGGAGCTGCCCGACGTCCAGCAGCGGCGGCCCGAGCTGTCCGCGGCGGCGGCGATGGTGGTCGAGCGGGCCACCGCGAAGGACCCGGACCGCCGCTACCAGCAGGTCGGCGAGCTGATCGACGACCTCTCGACCGCGCTCGAGGTCGAGGCGGCGCGGGCGGGCGGGACGACCGGCGAGGCGACCAGCGTCCTCGACGCCGTGGCGCCGGCCGAACGGAAGCTCTCCGCCGGGCGCGGTCGTCGCTCCTGGCTGGCGATCGCCGCGCTCGTCATCCTCGGCGCCGCGATCCTGCTCGGCGTGCAGTTGATCGGCAGCGGCAACGGCCCTGGCGGCGGTGGCGCGCTGAAGGGCAAGGGATCGCCGGTGGCGCTCGCCGAAGCGTCCGACTACGACCCCCAGGGCGACGACTCGGAGGACCCCGAAACCGTCAGCCTCGCCGTCGACGGCAACCCCACCACCACCGCCTGGAGCAGCGAGCACTACGACACCGAAGACTTCGCGGGGACGAAGACCGGGCCCAACCCCGGGGTCGGCCTCTACGTGGTCGGCAAATCGACCACCACCCCGAGCGAGATGCTGGTCCGCTCCCCCTCCCCCGGCTGGGACGCGGAAATCTACGCCTCGCCCTCGGGGCCGCCGGAAGAGCTCTCCGAATGGGGCGAACCGGTGGGCGAGGTCACCGACGCCGAAAAGAACGAGGAAATCGAGCTCCACCTCGGCTCGCCGGCGAAATACTTCCTGCTCTGGTTCACCAAGGCCGCCCCCTCCACCGAACAGGAAGGCCGGTACCAGGTCGAGATCAGCGACGTGAAGCTGGTCGACTGAAGCGCAGCCGTGGTGGGTAGCAAGTGACTGTTCTCACGGAATCGTTACATCGATCCGTGTAACATTTGACAATGGCAGAGCGAGGCGCAGTACCCAACGTTCCCAAAGCGCGCCAGCGCGCCCTCCATGCCGTGCGCTCGCTTTTCACGCCGCTGCTGCCGGACGACTACCTCGAACTGATCAACCCCCTCTGGTCGACGCAGGAGCTGCGCGGCCGGATCGAGCGGATCGAAAAGGAGACCTCCGACGCGGTCACGGTTCTGATCCGCCCCGGCTACAAATGGATGGGTCACCGGCCCGGCCAGTACCTGCGGATCGGGGTCGTCGTCAACGGTGTCCACCACTGGCGCGCGTACTCGCTGACCACCGATCCGGGGCGACCCGACGGGCTGATCGGGATCACGCCGAAGCTGGTCGACGCCGGCAAGGTCTCCCCTTTCCTCGTGCACAAGGCGCGCCCGGGCGACGTCGTCCGGCTGGGCGGCGTCGAAGGCACCTTCGTCCTGCCCGAGCCCCGGCCCGAGCGCTTCCTCTTCATCAGCGCCGGCAGCGGCATCACGCCGATCATGAGCATGCTGCGCAGCCTCGACCGCGACGGGGAGCTGGCCGACGTCGTCCACCTCCACTCCTCGCGCACCGCGGAGGGGGTCATCTTCGGCGAGCAGCTGCGCGAGCTCGACCAGCGCCGTCCCGGCTACCGGCCGCATCTGCGGATCACCGGCGAGGCGGGCCGGGTCTCTCCGGCCGACCTCGACCGGCTCTGCCCCGACTGGCGGGAGCGGCACGCCTTCGTCTCCGGCCCGGGCGAGATGCTCGACGCCCTAGTCCGCCACTGGCGCGAGGAGGGAGACCCGGAGCTGCTGGCGATGGAGCGCTTCCAGCCGGTGATCGGCGGCGACGCGGTGGCCGGGGAGGGCGGCACCGTCCGCTTCCTCTCCAGCGAGATCGAGGCCGAGTGCGGCGGCGGCACGCCGATCCTCGTCGCCGGCGAGGAGGCCGGGGCGGAGCTTCCCTTCGGCTGCCGGATGGGGATCTGCCACACCTGCATCGGCAAGCTCTGCAAGGGAGAAGTGAGGGACCTGCGGACCGGAGAGGTCCACGGGGAAAAGGGAGAAATGGTTCGAACCTGCGTCAACGCGCCGGAAGGCGACGTTGCAATCGCTCTATGAGAAAGGCACTAAACGCCAGATGAGCACGACTGCCACCGCCCCAATCGACACCCAGGAACAGAGCCCGCTCGCCCACCTCTCCGAGGAGCAGCTGGCGGAGCTGGCGCGCGAGTTCGACGCGATCCGCGACCGGGTCGCGGACGAGCTCGGCGACCGTGACCGCCGCTACATCGAGGGCATGATCGAGATGCAGCGACGCCTCGCCGTCCTCGGCCGCATCCTCCTGCTCGCATCCCGCAACCGCACCGGCTGGTGGGCCGGGACCTCGGCGCTCTCGGCGGCGAAGATCCTCGAGAACATGGAGATCGGCCACAACGTCATGCACGGCCAGTGGGACTGGATGAACGACCCGCGCATCCACTCCTCGACCTGGGACTGGGACACCGCCTCGACCGCCGAGGCCTGGAAGCACTCCCACAACTACGTCCACCACACCTACACCAACATCCGCGGCAAGGACAAGGACCTCGGCTACGAGATCATGCGGATCGACCCGGCGCAGCGCTGGCACCCGGTCTACCTCGCGCAACCGGTCTACAACCTGATCCTGGCGGCGCTCTTCGAGTGGGGCGTGGCGCTGCACGACCTCGACTTCGAGGCGATCCGCAAGGGCCGCAAGCCGATGCACCAGGTGAAGCGGGAGCTGAAGGGGATCGCCGGCAAGGCGAAAGACCAGATCGTCAAGGACTACATCGCCTGGCCGCTGGTCAGCGCCCTGGCGGCGACGGCCGTCGACGTGGTGGTCGAGACGCGGCGGGAGCGCAAGCACCCCCGGGGCCTTCTCGGGCGGGTGAAGCGCAAGCGGCAGAGCCGTTGGGCACCGGTGGTGGAAGCCGCGCTGAACAGCGGCGGCAAGACCTTCCGCGCCACCGCCAAGGCCAACGCCACCGCCAACATCGTCCGCAACGTCTGGGCCTACGCGATCATCTTCTGCGGCCACTTCCCCGACCAGACCTACACCTTCTCCCCGGAGGAGGTCGAAAACGAGAGCCGCGGCGGCTGGTACATCCGCCAGCTGACCGGCTCGGCCAACATCGAGGGCAGCCCGATGTTCCACGTCGCCAGCGGCAACCTCAGCTTCCAGGTCGAGCACCACCTCTTCCCCGACATGCCGAGCAGCCGCTACGCCGAGATCGCCCCGCAGGTGAAGGACGTCTGCGAGCGCTACGGCCTGCCTTACAACAGCGGCCCCTTCAGCCAGCAGCTGGGGATGGTGCAGCGGACGATCCTGCGCCTCGCGCTCCCGGGCGGCAAGGCCCGGCCGAAGCCGGGGCCCTACCGCGCGGAGAGCAACGGGAACGGGGCGGTCTGACCCGCGGCGTCCTTATCCGCCGGCGGTCGGCGCGATCGGGGTGCAGAGGAACCCCCGCGGGTGCAGCGGGTCGAGCGCGGTGAGCACGTCGGCCGCGGCGATGTGGTCGTAGGGCATCGAGAGGTGGTCGCCGAGGTCGAGGATGCACTGTTTCTGCAGCAGGACGTTGCGCACGCTCGAGCCTGAGAGGAAGGCCGAGGTGTAGGGCGTCACGACCTGGTCGTAGAGGGTCTGGATCACCGTGTATTCGACCCCCGGCACCGTCTCGCCGCCGCTGTTGAGGGCGGTGATGAAGGCCGAGCCTGCGCGCTGCTGCTCGCAGGCGGGGCAGAGGGCGCCGGTGAACTGGTTCGCCCCGGGGAAGAAGTTGGAGAGGATGAAGAGGCCGTCGAGGGTGGTGCCGTGGTTGGAGGGCGAGAGCCCGACCAGGGTGTGGACCTCGGCCGCTCCGCCGAGGTTCTTCAGGTAGTAGCGCGGCATCATCCCGCCCTGCGAGTGGCCGACCAGGTCGACCTCGGCGGCGCCGGTCGCGGCCAGGACTTTGTCGACGAAGGCGTCGAGCTCCCCCGCCGAGGCCGGGATGTCGCCGACCCCGTAGACGCCGATCGCGCCGCTGCCGCCGTAGGAGCCGTAGTTGAGCGCGAAGACGCAGTAGCCGTTGTTCTTCAGCAGCGGCGAGATCGCCTGCCAGCTGTTCGACATGTCGGCGAAGGTGCCGTGGACGAGGACGACCGGGCGCGGATGGGCGGCGGCCGGTTTGCAGCTCCAGTCGTTGGCGCCGGGCGGGCTCGCCGTCGGGCTGGTGTGGGCGTAGCCGTAGACGCCGTTGTAGATCACCGGCAGGTCCGCCTGGGCGCTGCCCGCTCCCACCCCGAGCATCGCCATCGCAACCGCCACCAAGATCGTCATCCGCCGCATTGCCGTTCCTCCTCTACCCCGTTGCTCTACTTAATACTTGCTGCAAAGATACCTGAGCTTTCGTAGCTCTTGCTTTCGAACCGGGAGGAGAAAAGATGAATCCCACGACCGTGCTCCAGCGCCTGCGGCCGGGGCTGCTCGCCCTCGTCGTCGCGGTGGGTCTGCTGGCCGGCTTCGCCGGCGGCGCCGCGGCGGCCAACTACGCCGCGCTCGGCGATTCCTACGCCGCCGGGCCGCTGATCCCGAACCCGCTGCTGCCGCTCGGCTGCCTCAAGTCGAGCAACAACTACGCCCACCTGGCGGCGCCCGGCATCGGCCTCAGCCTGCGCGACGCGAGCTGCAGCGGCGCCAAGACCAATCACATGACCGAGCCGCAGAACGTCGACCCGGACGGGCCGAACCCGCCCCAATTCAACTCGCTCGACTCGACCACCACGGTCGTCTCGCTGACGATCGGCGGCAACGACATCGGCTTCTCGGAAGTCGCCGAAAGCTGCGTCACCGCCAACCCGTTCAGCCATCCCTGCCTCGACAAATACAGCCCCGGCGGGGTCGACCAGCTGAAAGCGCGGATCGAAGCGACGGCGCCGAAGGTGGCGGCGGTCCTGCAGGGGATCCACGCCCGCGCCCCCTCGGCGAAAATCTACGTCCTCAACTACCCGGCGATCTTCCCCGAGACCGGGTACGGCTGCTGGCCGCAGATGCCGATCGGGTTCCAGGACGTGCCCTACCTGCGAGGGACGGAGCAGCGGCTCAACAGCATGCTCGCGACGCAGTCCGCGACGAACGGGGCGACGCTGGTCAACTGGTACGGCGCCAGCATCGGCCACGACGCCTGCAAGGGCAGCTCGACCCGCTGGGTGGAGCCGCTCGTGCCGACCAACGCCGCCGCACCGATCCATCCCAACAAAGCCGGGATGGTCGGCGGCGCCAACGCTCTCCTGGCGGCGGTGAAATAGTCGCCCCATGAAGATCGCCAGCCTCGTCCCCTCCGCGACCGAGATGCTCTTCGCGCTCGGCCTCGGCGGGGACGTGGTCGGCGTCACCCACGAGTGCGACCACCCGCCCGCCGCTGCGGGGCTGCCGCACCTGACGCGGACGGTGCTGCCGCCAGGGCTCGGCGCCGGCGAGATCGACGCCGCGGTGAAGGAGGTCGTCGGCGAAGGCCGCGCCCTCTACACGCTCGACGAGGAGCGGCTGGCCGGGCTGGAGCCCGACCTGATCGTCACCCAGGCCGTCTGCGAGGTCTGCGCCGTCTCCTATGAGGACGTGGCCGCGGTCGTGGCGCGGCTTCCGGGCGACCCGCGGGTCCTGCAGCAGGACCCGAGCACCCTCGGCGAGGTGCTGGAGGACGTGACCCGGCTGGGGGCCGCGGCGGGGATCGAGGCGCGGGCGACCGAGATCCGGCGCGGGCTGGAGGCTCGCCTGGAGGCGGTCCGCGATGCGGTCGCCGGCGAGCCGCGCCCGCGGGTGCTCGCCTTCGAGTGGCTGGACCCGCCCTTCCTCGGCGGCCACTGGGTCCCGGAGATGATCGAGCTCGCCGGCGGCGAGGACGTGGTCGGCCGGCCCGGCCGGAAGTCGCCGCAGGTCAGTGGGAGGACCTGGACGGGCTCGATCCCGGCGTCGTCGTCGCGATGCCCTGCGGCTGGTACCTGGAGGACTCGCGAGCCCAGGCGCTGGAGCACCGGGCGCGTCTGCACGCCCTCGGCGCCGAGCGGGTCTTCGCCGTCGACGCCGCCTCGACCTTCTCCCGCCCCGGGCCGCGCCTGGTCGACGGGGTCGAGCTGCTCGCCCACCTCTTCCACGCCGAGCGGGTTCCGCCGCCGGCCGGGATCGGGTTCGCCGAGCTGACGGCTCAGATCTCGCGCTCGTAATAGAGCATCGAGGCGCCCTGCGGGCCTTCCTCGTTGGTGAAGCCGAACTTGCGGTAGAGGCCGCGGGCGGCGAGGTCGGTCTCGCCCGTGTTCAGCTCGATCCAGGCGGCGTCGCGGGCGCGGCAGGTGGCGAGGATCGCCTCCATCAGGGCCTGGCCGATGCCGCGGCCGCGCAGGCCGGGAACCACGTAGAGCTCCTGCAGGTAGGCCTCCTGCCGGTCGGTCCAGACCGAGGGCCGGAAGCGGAGGAGCGCCAAGCCGTCGGGACGGTCGCCTCGCGAATCTGCACCTCTGCCTTTCCCATGGCCAAAGTCTCCCTCGCCGGCGAAGAGCGTGCCTAGAAGGGAGCGGGCGACCAGAGCGTTTCGTAGAGCGAGTCGAGGCACTCGGCGAGCAGGCGCTCCTCGCCGCCGGCCAGGACCGCGCCGCTGTCGCCGTCGAGGAGGACGGGGATCCAGGCTTCGACCGTGCCCCGGCCCCAGCCGTCGGGGTCGGCGGGGGGCTCGGCGCAGCTGTGCACGGCGCCGCTCGCCTCGACCTCCACCCAGACCTCCTCAGCGTCGGCTCCCGCCTCGTCCTCGCTGCGGACGCTCAGCTGCAGGCGCTTCCCCGGCTGGCCGGGCATGGTCGCCAGCGGCAGCACGGTTCGCAGCACCGTCGCCATTTCGGTCGCGGTCATCCCTTCTTCGTCCTCGGCGACGACGTGGCGGTTGCGCCAGCGGGCGATGCCGGCGAGCAGGCCCATCTTGCGGCGCGTCTTCTCGGTCAGCCCGTAGCAGCGGCGGTTGCCCTCGCCGGGCGAGAGGCTGAGCAGGCCGGCCGCCTTGAACATGCCGGCCCGGCGCTGCACCTGGTGATAGCTGAGCCCGTGCGGGCCGCGGGCGAGCTGGGTCGCCGAGCGTCCCTCGCAGGCGAGGTCCTCGACCATCCCCGTCTCCCAGAGGTCGGCCAGCAGGCCGAGGGAGGCCCAGGCGGTGGCGTCGACCCTGCCGTCGGGCAGCCGGGTCAGCGAGGCGTCGGCGAAGCGGTTGACGAGCTGGTAGAGCTCGGCGCCGCAGGCGTCGGTAAGGGCATGGACGACCTTGGAGGGAACCCCCGGCTCCTCGTCGCGGGCGATGACCTCGAGCTCGGCCAGCCTGCCGGCGTAGCGGTAGATCGTCCGCGGCGAGAAGCCGGGGACGCGGTCGGTCAGCTCCATCGTCCGCAGCGGCCCCTCGCCGAGCGCCATCAGGATCGCGCCGGTCGCGCCGGCGCTGAGCAGGCGCAGCACGTCGGCGGTCGAGGCGCCCGCGACGCAGGCGTCCTCGCGCTCGGCGGGCTGGACCTCGGTGTCTGGAAGACCGGTCGGCATGACGGTCTCCCCCGGGTACCCCCAGGCCTGGGCGGCGAATCAGAACTCGAAGGAGCGGGCCTGGCGGTGGCGCTCGACCGCCAGCTCGACGAGGCGGCCGCAGAGCTCGGCGTAGGCGATCCCGGTCGCCTCGAAGAGCTTGGCGTAGACGCTGGTGTCGGTAAACCCCGGCATCGTGTTGATCTCGTTGACGAGGACCGCGCCGTCGGGCTCGACGAAGAAGTCGCAGCGGGCCAGGCCCGAGCAGCCGGCGAGGGCGAAGACCGAGACGGCGAGGTCGCGGACCCGTTGCAGCGCCTCGTCGCCGATCGGGGCCGGGACGCGCAGCTCCATCCCGCCCTCGGTGTACTTGGCCTCGAAGTCGTACCAGGTGGCGTGGGCGACGATCTCACCCGGCAGCGAGGCCTGCGGCTCGGCGTTGCCCAGCACCGAGCACTCGACCTCGCGGCCGGCGGCCGAGGCCTCGACGATCACCCGCGGGTCGTGGCGCAGGGCCAGCTCGACCGCCGCGTCGAGCTCGGCGAGGTCGGTGACGCGGGTGATGCCGACGCTGGAGCCCATCCGCGACGGCTTCACCCAGAGCGGCAGGCCGAGCTTCTCGCAGCGGCCCCACCAGTCGTTCCCTTCGACCGCGGTGAACTCGACCTGCGGCACCCCGTGCTCGGCGAACAGCCGCTTCAGCGTCAGCTTGTCCATGCACACCGCCGAGGCGAGGACGTCGGAGCCGACGTAGGGAAGGTCGAGCCACTCCAGCAGCCCCTGGACGCTGCCGTCCTCGCCGAAGGCCCCGTGCAGGGCGGGGAAGACCGCGTCGGCGCCGAGTAGCCCGGCGCCCGGGACCAGCTCGACGGTGGCGCCGGCGGCGCTCCAGCCGCCCTCGCGGCCGATCGTCACCTCGATCGTCTCGTGCCCCGCCTCGCGCAGTCCCCGCGCGACCGCCGCGCCGGAGCGCAGCGAGACGTCGTGCTCGGAGGAGCGCCCCCCGGCGAGGACGGCGACTTTCATTCCACCGCGCCTTCTTCTTCGCTTTCCACCGCGCGCTTGCCGACCGTGATCGTCACCGTCGAGCCCGGTTCCTGCTCGCTCCCCGGCGGCGGGAACTGGTCGACGACGCGGCCGACCTGGCTCGGGACTTCGGTTTCTTCTTCTTCGACGCTGGGGGTGAGGCCGGCCGCGCGGATCGCTTCCACCGCTTCCCGGCGTTCGGAGCCGATCACGTTCGGCACCTTCGCCGTTTCCTCTTCTTCGCCGCTGGAGACGACGATCGCCACCGCCGCGCCCGGTTCGACCTTGCTGCCGGCGTCCGGCGCCTGGCGGACGACGCGGCCCTTCGGTTCGGAGCTTTCCTCCTCGGAGACGCTCGGTTCGAGGCCGCGGCTGCGGATCCGCTGAACCGCCTCTTCGCGCTGGCTGCCGACCAGCACCGGCACCTTGATCAGCTTCGGGCCGCGGGAGACGAAGAGGGTCACGGTCGAGCCTTTGGTCGCGGTGTTGCCGCCGCCCGGCTCGGAGCTGATCGCGACGCCCGGTTCGACCGAGTCGGAGTTGACCCGCTCGACCGCGACTTCGAAGCCGGCGGCTTCCAGCTTCCGGGTCGCCTCTTCCTCGGAGTCGCCCGCCGTCGAGGGCACTTTGGCGCTGCCGGGACCGGCGCTGACCGTCAGGTCGACCGTCGGTTTCGAGCAGAAGAAGGTGAGAAAGGAGCAGTCTTCGCCGGCGGACCCGGAGGGCGGGTCCTGCTCGAGGACGGTGTTTCGCGGAACCGACCGGTTCACGTAGGTTTCCTCGCCGACCGAGAAGCCCTTGCGTTCCAGCTGGGCGATCGCGAATTCGAGCTGCTTGTTGGTGACGTTGGGGACGTCGGTCGTGGTGTCGCGGGTCAGCGCCAGCCCGACCAGGATCCCGATCACGATCGCGGCGACCAGCGCCGCCCACAGCCAGCGGTTGCGGCGGCGCTCCTCCTCCACCTCCTCCGGCACGCCGACGATCGGCGGCGCCGCGGCGAAGGTCGCGGTCTCCCTCCCCACCCCCGGGTCCTTCAATGCCGCGTCGAGGGCGGCGATGAAGGCGTCGGCGCTCTGGAACCGCTGCCCCGGTTCCTTCTCCAGCGCCCGCATCACCACCGCGTCGAGCGCCGGCGAGACCTGCGGGTTGATCGAGCTCGGCCGCTGCGGCGTCTCGGCGACCTGTTTCATCGCGATCGCGACGGCGCTGTCGGCTTCGAAGGGGACCCGCCGGGTCAGCGCCTCGTAGAGGATCACGCCGATCGAGTAGAGGTCGGAGACCGGGGTGACTTCGAAGCCCTGCGCCTGCTCGGGCGAGAGGTACTGCGGGGTCCCCATTACCGACCCGGTCTGGGTGATCTCCGAGACGCCGGCGCGGGCGATGCCGAAGTCGGTGACGACCGCCTTGCCCTCCTCGTCGACGATCACGTTTTGCGGCTTCAGGTCGCGGTGGACGATCCCGTTGCGGTGGGCGAAGCGCGCCCCCTCGAGGACCTGGCGGACCAGCGCCACCGCCTGGTCGGGCGAGAGGCCGCGGTCGATCAGCTCCTTCAGCGTCGGCCCCTCGACGAAGCGCATCGCGATGTAGTTGACGTCGCCGTCGGAGCCGCGGTCGTAGACGGCGACGATGTTCGGGTGCTGCAGCCCGGCGGCGTGCTCGGCCTCGCGCTGGAAGCGGGAGACGAACTCGCGGTCCTGGATGAAGCGCCGATGCAGGACCTTCAGCGCCACCTGCCGCTGCAGGTGCGTGTCCTCGGCCAGCCAGACGTCGGCCATGCCGCCGCTGCCCAGCCGGCGCAGGACCCGATAGCGGTTGTCGACGACGCTTCCCTCGCTGACCTCAGCCACCGTTCCTCCTCATTCGCCGTTCAGGATCGTTTCCGCCACGTCGGCGAAGATCGGCGCCGCGACGTCGTTGCCAAATTGTTCGGTGCACTCGACCGAGGCCGCGATCGCGATCTGCGGATCGTCGGCCGGGGCGAAGCCGATGAACCAGGCCTGGTTCTCGTTTTCGCCGCCGCCGCAGGCCAGGTTTCCGGGCGTTTCCGCGGTCCCCGTCTTGCCGGCCACGGAGACGCCGGGGATCGCCGCGTTGGTCCCGGTCCCTTCGCTCACCACCCCTTCCATCGCCGTCGTCAGCTCTCCGCGGTCTCCTCGCTGATCGGCTCGCTGTAGACCGAGGGGTCCATGGTGTCGACGGCGCGGCCGTCGGGGTCGACCACCCGCTTCCAGATCTGCGGCTTCATCAGCTTGCCGCCGTTGGCGACCGCCGCCGCGACCTGCGCCATCTGCAGCGGCGTCGCCAGCAGCCGCTCCTGGCCGATCGCGAGGCGGGCGAGGTCGACCGGGTCGTTGGCGGTCAGCACTTCGTTGTCTTCGAGGTCCCAGACCCCGCTCACTTCCACCTCGTCTTCGGGCAGGTCGATCGCCGGGGTGGCGTTGAAGCCGAACCGTTCCATGTATTCGAACAGGGTGTCGTTGCCGAGCTGCTGGCCGAGCTGGCCGAACCAGGTGTTGACCGAGTTGGTCAGGGCGGTGTCCAGCGTGGCGCCGAAGAAGTCCTCGCCGAAGTCGTTTTCCAGCGGCGTGCCTTCGACTTCGAGCGATGCCCGGGGCGTCGATCGGCGTTTCCGGGGTGATCACGCCGCTGTCGAGGCCGGCGGCGGCGGTCACCACCTTGAAGGTCGAGCCCGGCGGGTAGAGGCCCTGGCGTCGCCCGGTTCACCAGCGGCCTTTCGATCTCGTTCGAGTTCCAGCTTTTCGAGTTCGTAGGGGACCCGGTTGGGGTCGATAGGGGGCGTTGGAGGCCATCACCTTCACCGCGCCGGTGCTCGGTTCGATCGCGACCACGGCGCCGAAGCCGGCGCTTTCGAGCTCGGAGAGCGCCACCCGCTGCGCTTCGCCGTCGATGTTGGTGACGATGTCGTTGCCTTCCTGGCGCTCGCCGAGCAGCTCGTCGAGGATCGAGCTGAATTCGGACCCTTCGCCGACCAGCTCCTCGTTGTGGAACTGCTCGAACTCGGAGTCGCCGTAGCGCACGAAGCTGTAGCCGATCGGGTGGCCGAAGAGCGCGCCTTCGGGATAACGGCGCACGTAGCGCTTCGCCGACCCCCTCCCCTTCGGCACCGACTTGGCGATCACGGTGCCGTCGGCGGTGAGGATCCGCCCGCGCGGGATCTGCTGCTGCTCGAGCAGCGGCCGCTTGTTCGCGTCCTTTTCCTTCAGCGCCTCGGCGTCGAAGACCGACCAGTAGGACGTGAAGCCGACCAGCACCCCGAAGAGGACGACGATGAAGGCGAACAATTTGACGATCTGCCGGTTCACGCCGGCGCTCCCATCGCCGCCAGCCGGCCGGCGGGTTCTGCGCCTCGCGCCGCGCCCGGTCGGAGATCAGCAGCAGCAGCGCCAGCAGCACGAAGTTGGCGACGATCGAGCTGCCGCCGTAGCTGATGAAGGGCAGGGTGACGCCGGTCAGCGGGATCACCCGGGTGACGCCGCCGATGATCACGAAGGCCTGGATCGCGAAGACCGCGGTGAGGCCGGCCGCCAGCAGCTTCGAGAAGCCGTCGTTGGCGAGCAGCGCGATCTTGAACCCGCGGGCGGTGATCAGCAGGTAGACGAGGACGACCCCGCAGGCGCCGAACAGCCCCACCTCGTTGACGATCAGCGAGTAGATCGTGTCCGTCTGCGCCGCCGGCAGCAGCGCGTTGTCGGTCCCGGGCACCGTGATCAGCGCCTGCCCGAAGCCTTTGCCGAAGAGGCCGCCGTCGGCCTGGGCGAAGATCGACTGCAGGATCTGGTACCCGGTGTCTTCCGGGTCCTCGTAGGGGTGCGAGCCAGATTTCGATCCGCTCGTGGACGTGGGGCACGGTGCTGGCGAAGAACCAGGCGCCGACGCAGGAACATCGCCATCCCGATCACGACGAAGGAGAAGCGGCCGGTCGCCACGTAGAGCAGCGCGAGGAAGGCGGCGAAGAACATCAGCGAGCTGCCGAGGTCGCGGATGAAGACGAGCATGAACATCGAGGCGCCCCAGACGACCAGCATCGGCCCGAAGTGCTTCAGCGGCGGCAGCGTCACCCCGAGCACGCGGCGGGCGCCGACGATCAGCACCTCGCGGTGCTCGCGCAGGTAGCTGGCGAGGAAGACGACGATCGCGATCTTGGTGAACTCGGCCGGCTGGAAGGCGAGCGGCCCGATCTTCACCCCGAGGTAGGCGCCGTTGACCTGCTGGCCGATCCCCGGCAGGCGCGGCGCCAGCAGCACCAGCAGGCCGGCGACCGGCGATCGTGTACCGGTAGCGCTCCAGCACCTCGTAGTCGCGCAGGAGCTGGATCGTCAGCGCGAAGAGGACCAGCCCGAGGACGAACCAGTTGGCCTGGTCGCGGGCCAGGCTCTCGTCGATCCGGTAGATCATCACCAGCCCGAAGGCGGTCAGCGTCGCGACCAGCGGGAAGAGGTAGGGGTCGGCGTTGGGGAGGCGGATCCGCAGGTAGACGTGGGTCGCCAGGCAGACGGCGAGGAAGTAGGCGCCGTAGATCAGGCTGAGGTTGCCGAGCTGGTCGTTCTCCTGGGAGAAGACCGCGGCGAACCCGGCGGTGAGCAGGAGCGCGACGGGAACCAGGGCGAGCAGCTCCCGGTTCCTGGCCGACGTCAAGGAAGCCCCTCGGCTCTTTTCGATGTCTTCGACCAGGGAGACGGCGTCGTCGCGCGAGCGCAGCTTGTGGCCGGTGACCGCGTCCTGGCGCTTCGGCGGCAGCGACGTCGGTCTGGATCGGGCTGGCGTAGCGCTCGCTCGTAGAGCTCGATCCCGAACGGCAGCTCGTAGGGGAGCGCCGCGGTAGAGGGCGACGCGGCCGGCGTCGTCGGTGCCGAGGAACCAGACCTGGCGGTTGCCGTACCAGGCGCCGAAGGCGACGCGCGGCGATCGCGAGCAGCGACGGCGAGCGACCTTGGCGCGGTGCGCAGGCGGCGCGCCGCGCGGCTTCGCGCGCCGAGCTCCTCGCGGCGCTTGCGCGGCGGCCTCGGCGGCGGCGCGGCGGCGGACCTCGGTCGCGGTCAGGCCCGCCTCCTCGGCCGTCGACGCCGATCAGCGTCGCGCCCTCCTCGGCCGCCCCGCGGGTTGCCGGCGGCGGGAGCCGCGGCGTCCTCGAGCCGGAAGGCGACGACGGTGATGTTGTCGCGGCCGCCCGCCCGGTTGGCTTCGTCGACCAGCGCCCGCACCGCCGCCTCCAGCGAGGTGGCGCGGGCGAGGACGCGGGCGATGGCGCTCGTCGTCGAGCATCGTCGTCAGCCCGTCGGAGCAGATCAGGAAGACGTCGCCGGCCTGGGCGCGGGCACCGTCTGCACGTCGACCTGGACCTCCGGTTCGGGGCCGAGCGCGCGGGTGATGATCGAGCGCTGCGGGTGGTCCTCGGCCTGGGCGTCGGTGAGCTGGCCCTTGCGCCGCATCTCCTCGACCAGCGAGTGGTCGCGGGTCAGCTGCTCGAAGCTTGCCGCCGCGGAAGCGGTAGGCGCGGCTGTCGCCGACGTGGCCGATCGCCACCGTCTTCGGCCTCGAGGTCGACGATCGCGGCGGTCGTCGTCGTCCCCATCCCGGCCAGGCCCGGGTCCTTGCGGGCGAGCTCGTGGATCGTCCGGTTGGCGCCCTCGATCGTCTCCTCCAGGAGCCCGCTCGGGCGGCGTCGCCGGCAGCTCGCCGGTCGAAAGACTCGACCGCCGCCTTGGAGGCGACCTCGCCGGCCTGCGCGCCGCCCATCCCGTCGGCGACGACGAACAGCGGTGCGCGGGTGAAGTAGGAGTCCTCGTTGGCGTTGCGCTGGCGACCGGTGTCGGTGCGAACGGCCTCCTCCGCGATGCGCAGCTCATCGATCACCCGACCTCGAGCCGGAAGACGGTGTCGCCGATCTGCACCGTGTCGCCGTCGATCGCCTCCGCCTCCCCCTGCAGCGTCGCCCCGTTCAGCAGGGTGCCGTTGGTCGAGCTCATGTCCTCGACGAAGAACCGCCCCTCGCGGGAGAAGACCCGGGCGTGGATGCTGGAGGCGTAGCGGTCGTCGATCCGCACGTCGGCGTCCTTCGAGCGGCCGATCGAGAGGCCGCCGATCAGGTCGAAGCGCTGGTCCCGTTCCAGGCCGCCGCCGCGCTCGGCGATCAGCCAGCCGTCGGGGCCGCGCGGCGCGTCGGCGAAGGCCGGGGCGGCGTGGAACCCGGTGGCGTCGGGGGCCGGTGCCACGGTTCGGCGCAGGTCCTTGATCGCGCTGCGCGCGATCACGAGCACGAACAGGTAGAGGACGGCGAGGAAGCCGAACTTCAGGGCTACGGATATGGGGTCGTAGTCCACGAACCCCGCACCTTAATGAGAGCGGCAGCCGCCGCTACTGCTCGATGTCGAAGCTGAACGTCGTGGTGCCGACGGTGATCTGGTCCCCGGGGCTGAGCCGGGTCGAGGGGACGCGGCGGCCGTTGACCTTGATCCCGTTGGTCGAGCCGAGGTCGACGATCTGCCAGTCGCCGTTGTCGCCGCGGCGCAGCTCGGCGTGGCGGCGCGAGACGTTGGGGTCGGAGAGCACGCACTCGACCGACTTCGAGCGCCCGATCGTCGCCCTCGGGCCGTCGAGGACGTAGCGGCGATCGCCGAGCGAGACGACCGCCCGAGTGGAGACCAGCGCCCCGACCGCCTGCTCGGGCCGCTTCGGCCGGTTGCGGTCGCGCTCGCGGACCGCCGAGTAGACCATCGTGTGGCCCTCTTCGCCCTGTTCGGGCGCTTGGCCCTCGTTCGCCGGCGGCTTCACCAGCCGCGCCTGGATCCCGAACTCGCCCAGCCGCAGGCGCTCGTCGGTGTCGAACTCGACCGCCGGCCGGGTCAGCAGGTCGTAGCCGCGCCGCCGCGCGTGCTCCAGCAGGTAGCCGGAGAGCTCCTGCTCGAGCGAGCGCTCGTAGCCTTCGAGCTTGTTGCGGTCCTGGCGCGAGAGGAAGACGGTGTACTCGTTGGGGACGTAGACCCGCTGGACCGAGGCGGTCTTGTGGGCGTCCATTTCCTTCGCCAGCTTGCGCGCCAGTTCGACCGGCTGCACCTCGGAGCTGAAGGCACGGCTGAAGACCCCCTCGACGAGGCCTTCGAACATCGACTCCAGGCGACTTAGAGCACCGATGCGGAAATCCTAGAGATCGCTCGTCGCGGTGACGCTCACGGCAGCGCCGCGCCGTGCATGGCGAGGAAGCCGCCGACCGCGACCGCCGCGGCCAGGGCGCCGGCGCGGGTCGCGAATCCGTGGCGGGCGGTACCGGGCTGGCGCTCGCTGAGGTCTTCGAGCCCGTCCTCGATCGCCGTCCCCAGCTCCTCCAGCGAGGGCCGGTGGCGGGGCCGCGGCGAGAGGCAGGCGTCGATCGTCTCGCTCAGCTCGCGCGGCAGGTCGGGGCGCAGGCGGTGCAGCGGCCGGACGCGGGCGCCGATCGCCCGCGCGGTGGCGGCGGGGGAGCCGCGCCGGTGCGGGTTCTCGCCGCTCCAGCACTCGTACAGGGTCAGCGCCAGCGAGTAGACGTCGGCCTCGGGGCCGGCGGTCTTGCCCTCCGCCTGCTCGGGGGCCATGTAGGCGAGGGTGCCGACCACGTCGCCGACCGCGGTCAGCGGCGCGTCGTCGGCGAGGTGGGCGACGCCGAAGTCCATCAGCTTCGCCCGCGGCTCGGAGTCCTCGATCACCTGCACGTTCTGCGGCTTGATGTCGCGATGCACGACCCCGCGCGAGTGGGCGTGGTCGAGCGCCTCGCAGAGGTCGGCGCCGATCTCGCCGATCTCGCGGTCGGAGAGCTCGCCGGAGGTTGCGAGGCGGGCCAGGGTCGAGCCCTCGACCAGCTCGGTGACCAGCAGCGCGTTGCCGTCCTCCTCGCCCAGCTCGTAGAGGGTGACGATCCCGGGGTGGTTGAGGCGCGCCGCCGCCTGCGCCTCGCGCAGGACCCGCCGTCCCGCCTCCCCCCGCTGCTCGATCGCCTTCACCGCCACCGGCCGCTCGAGGCGGCCGTCCCAGGCCTCGTAGACGACGCCGAAGCCGCCGCTGCCGATGCGGCGCTCGATCAGGAAGCGGTTGAGAACGAGCGAGCCGACCATCGCTCTTCCCAGTTCGCCGGTAAAGGATGCCTTCCTGCGAAAAGCGTGGGAAAAACGCACCGTTTGCGGGGTCTCCTGGCGGTACGGCCACCGCAGCGTTCATACTTCCGCCCCCGTGGAGGACTTCACCTCACGACGCCCGCCCCGGCGCGAGCGGCCGAACCGTCGACCGGAGCGCCAGCAGATCATGCTGCGGCGGGGTCTTGCCCTGGGCGGCGGCCTCGTCCTGCTGATCCTGATCGTCCTCGGCGTCAAGGGCTGCCTCGACGCCCGCGCCAACCGCGAGCTCAGCGACTACGCCCGCAACGTCGCCCAGATCGTCGAAGAGACGCAGCAGACGAGCAAGACGTTCTTCGAACGGCTCGAAGACCCGGGTAGCGCCTCGGTCACCGACTTCGTCGACCAGGTCAACGCCGACCGCAGCGCGGTCGACGCCTACGCGACCCGGATCGACGACCTCGAGCACCCCCGGCGACATGTCCCGGGCGCAGGGGAACCTCGAGCTCGCCTACCAGCTGCGCGCCAACGCGATGGACGAAATCGCCGACAAGATGAGCACCGCGCTGGGCGACGCCGGCGCCGAGAAGGCGATGGCCGGGATCGCCAAGCAGATGCAGAAGCTGCTCGCCTCCGACGTCGTCTACGAACAGGTGGTGCGGCCGGAAGTCGACGACGTCCTCGCCGCCAACGGGATCTCCGACTCCGACCTGCCGGAGAGCACCTTCCTGCCCGACGAAAAGTGGCTCGACGAGAGCACCGTCTCCGATGCCCTCAGCGCGGTCAGCGGCGGCACCACCGGCAGCGTCTCCGGGGTCCACGGGACCGAAATCGCCGGGGTCACCGTCAACGGCACCGAACTGATCGAAGGGGCGCCGACGACGATCGCCGGCGAAGAAGGCGTCGTCGTCGAAGTCGAAGTCCGGAACCCGCTCGAATCGACCGAGACCGGGGTCGGCGTCGCGGTCACGGTCGAAGGCAACACGCTGAAGGAAACGATCGACGAACTCCCGGCCGGTGAAACGGGGACGGCGCTGATCACCCTGACGCCGACGCCGAGCGGCGAAGTGACGATCGAAATCGAAGTGGAACCCGTGCCGGGCGAGGAAGTCCTCGAAAACAACGAAGCGACCTACGCGCTGCTGATCGAATAGCTGTTCCAGCCGGGCTCTGGTTTGATCCCCCATGAGGATCGCCTACCTGGGCCCCGCCGGCACCTTCACCGAGGACGCCCTCGGCGAGGCTCTGCCCGACGGCGGCTTCGAGCCGCTGCGGACGCCGACGATCCACGACGCGATCCTCGCCGTCGAGCGCGGCGAGGCCGACCGGGCGCTGGTCCCGATCGAGAACTCGCGCGAGGGCTCGGTCCGGCCCACCCTCGACACCCTCGCCTTCGAGGCGGGCGCGGTGACGATCGCCGGCGAGCACGACTACCGCGTCCGGGTCCATCTGATCGCCCGCGCCGGGACCCGGGTCGAGGACGTCGAGGCGGTCCTCTCCCATCCCCAGCCGCTGGCCCAGTGCGCCGGGTTCCTGCGCGAGCGCTTCGTCGCCGTCGAACAGCGCAGCGTCAGCAGCACCGCCGCCGCGGTGCGGATGGTGAGCGAGTCGGCCCGCTCCTGGGCGGCGCTGGGAGCGCGCGCCGCGGCCGCCCTCTACGACTGCGAGCTGCTGCGTCGAAGGGGTCGAGGACTCCGACGACAACGTCACCCGCTTCGTCTGGATCGCACCGGTGGGAACCGCGCCGGAGGGCGAGGGGCCCTGGAGGACCTCGCTCGTCTTCTCCGAGGTCGGGGCCGACCATCCCGGCGCCCTGGTCGAGTGCCTGAGCGAGTTCTCCGCCCGCGGGATCAACCTCACCCGGATCGAGTCGCGGCCTCTGCGGCAGGGTCTCGGCCGCTACATGTTCTTCTGCGATCTCGAGGGCCGGGAGAGCGATCCGGCCGTCTCCGAGGCCGTCGCGGCGCTGCGGACCAAGGCCGCCTCGGTGCGAATCCTCGGCTCCTATCCCGTCGGCTGAACCGCCGCTATTCCGTGGTTCCTTAGTCGTCTATTGGCCGACTAGGGAACCACGGACTTCTCTGTGCAACCGGTACAGGCGCCGAGGTGCCTACAATTTCCGGCAGTTATGGCCAGGGTGCTGGTACTCAACGCGACGTATGAGCCGATCAACGTCTGCACGTTGAGAAGAGCCGCTGTCCTGCTGCTGAAGGAAAAGGCCGAACTCCTCGAGCAGCGCCGGGGCGCCGCGCTGCACTCCGAGCGGATGACGATGGAGCGGCCCGACGTGATCCGGCTCGTCAACTACGTCCGCATCCCGCGCGAGGCCCACCGCCGCAAGATCACCCGCCGCGCCGTCCTCGCCCGCGACTCCTGGACCTGCCAGTACTGCGGCTCGACCAAGTCCGGGCTCACCGTCGACCACGTCATCCCGCGCTCGCGCGGTGGCCTTCGGTCTGGGAGAACATCGTCGCCGCCTGCGCCCCCTGCAACCGCCGCAAGGGCAACCGCCTCCCGCGCGAGATCCAGATGCACCCGGCGAAGACGCCGAAGGCGCCGCCGCCGACGGTCTTCATCCAGGTCGCCAGCCCGAAGATCCCGGCGGCCTGGGAGCAGTACCTGCCCCAGGCCGCATAGCGCCCGACCAAAAAGAGGCTTCTGAGCGCACGGCTCGAACCAGGCTCTGATGGATGCAAGGGCTGGCGGGACTCAGCGCGTGGTCGCGGCGGCCGTGCTCGCGGTTTTTCTTGCCTTCGCCGTGGTCTCCGCCTCCGCGGCGAGCTCGGCGCGGGCCGGCGTCTGGGTCGAGCGCACCTCGGCCCGGGAGGCGCGGGACTTCTGGACGGTCGCCCGGATGCGCGCCGCCAGGCCGCTGGAGGTTGGCCGCTCCGCTCCGTTCGTGCGCTCGGGGAAGAGGCACGGCAAGCGCGGCAGGTCCCACCGGATAGCGGCGCGGCTCGGGACCTTCGGCGCCGACTTCGAACAGGTGGCCGACCCGACCGCCGCCGAGTTCCGCGTCCACGGGGCGATCTTCCTCTCCTTCGGCATCTTCGGCTACGGGCGTTGCTCGGGCACCGCGGTGCGCTCGCGCAACGAGAGCGTCGTCGTCACCGCCGGGCACTGTCTCAACAGCGGCGGCAGGCGGGGCCGCTGGTTCAACGGCAAGACGGTGTTCGTCCCGGCCTACCGCTACGGCCAGCGGCCCTTCGGCGTCTTCCCCGTCCGCTGGATCGACACGACCGAGCAATGGCGCGCCAACGGCAGCGAGAACTTCGACGTGGGCGCGATGGTCGTCGGGCGCAACGAGTCCGGGAAGAGGCTCGTCGACGCCGTCGGCGGGGCGGGGATCGCCTTCAACCTGAAGGCGAATCAGACCTTCGACGTCCACGGCTACCCGGCGGAAGAGCCGTTCGACGGCGAAACGCAGCGGATCTGCAGGGGGACCCGCTTCCTCGGCCACGACGCCAGCTCCTTCGCGATCCCCGGCCCGCTCAACCTGGCGGTCTCCTGCGGGCTGACCGGTGGCGCCTCGGGGGGAGGCTGGACGATCGAAGGCGGCACCCTCAACGGCGTCACCGACTACGGCTACTTCGACGAAGGATCGCCCGCGTTCGGGGCCTACTTCGGCAGGGAAGTCGCGCGCCTCTACGGCCGCGCCGGGAAGGTGCGGGTGCGATGAGGTCGCGGCTCGCCCTCTGCGCGCTGCTCGCCCTGGCGCTCGGCGGCTCGGCGCTGCTCCCCGCGCTGGCCGGCGCGGCCCAGCCCCGCGTCCACCGGCGGGCGGCGGCACCGCCGGTCAAGCTCCTGCCGCCGCTGCCGCCCAGCCAGCTCTTCACCCAACACGGCAAGGCGGTCGCCCCGACCCCGTTCTTCCGCTCCGGCTTCGTGCTCAAGGCCGACGGCTACAAGATCGGCGTCAGCACCTTCGGCAGCGCCGTCTTCCTCGCCGTCTGGCGGGGCGGCAACGGGCGCCGCATCCAGACCACGTACCTGGCCCGTGGCCTCGCGGCGCCGGAACGGCTGAAGGCCACCTTCGGCAAGCTCGGCAGCGTGAAGATGCGCTTCCGCGAGTCCCGCCACCGCACCTGGCGCGGTCGGGTGCGGACCTGCCGGGGAGCCAACCGCTTCATCAAGCGTCGCGGCGTCTTCCGCGGCAACCTCCGCTTCAAGGGCGAAGGCGGCTACGTCTCGATCCGCGTCCACCGAGCCAAGGGCGCCGTCGTCACCCAGGCCTCGAAGTGCAAGCGGCGGCGCGGGGGCGGCGGCTTCAAGATCCCCTTCGGCGGCTCCCTCTCCCAGCCGCTCTCCTCGCTGCTCGCGATCTCCCGCGACGGCGTCGCCGCGACCGGGTTCTTCGCCATCGAAGACAGGCACAGCACCCTCTTCTTCGCCAGCAGCGAAGAGTCCCGCGGCAAGCTGGCGATCGTGCGGATGGCGGTCCTCCGCAAGCACAGCCGGATTCGCACGAACGAAGCGCTGACCGCCGCCAGCCTCTCGCCGAGCTCGCCGTTCCACGGCACCGGCCGCTACAGCGCCGGCGCCGACGGCACCAGCGCCTGGACCGGGGGCCTCACCGTCAACTTCCCCGGCGAGCCGCGCTTCCCGCTCACCGGCCCGGACTTCGAAACCTTCCTCGAAGTCCCCTTCTAGGCTCGAAATCCCCTTTTTGGGGCACGGGGCTCACTCGCCCGCGCCGTCGGCTGCGGCGCCGTCCTGGGCCTCGGCCAGCTCCCCCTGCCCGTCCTCGTCGGCTCCGGCGGGGGCGGCGTCCTCTGACTCGACCACCAGGGCGACGGCGCTGACGCGGTCGTCGTCCTTGATGTTCATCACCTTGACCCCCTGGGTCGAGCGGCCCATCTGCGAGATGCCGCCGACGGAGGTGCGCTGGACCATCCCGTTCTGGGAGATGAAGAGCAGGTCCTGGTGCTCGGCGACGATCAGGGCGCCGGTAAGGCCGCCCTTCTTCTCGGTCATCTTCACGGTCAGGACGCCTTTCGTCCCGCGGCCCTTGACCGGGTACTCGGAGACCGGCGTGCGCTTGCCGTAGCCGTTCTCGGTGACGACGAACAGTTCGGTGTCGTCGCGGGCGACGTCCATCGCCAGCACCCGGTTGTCCTTGCCGGCGACGTTCATGCCTTTGACGCCGCTGGTGTCGCGGCCCATGTCCCGCACTTTCGCCTCGGAGAAGCGGGAGGCGTGGCCGGAGTGGGAGACCATCAAGATGTCGTCTTCGCCCGAGGTCAGCCGCACCTGGACCAGCTCGTCGCCGTCGCGGACCTTGATCGCGATGATCCCGTCAGCGCGGATCGGCGTGTTGTAGGCGAGGAACTCCGTTTTCTTCACCATGCCTTTGGCGGTCGCGAAAGCGAGGTACTTGTTCTCTTTGAAGTCGCGGGTCGGAATTACCGCCATCACCCGCTCGCCTTCGCGCAACGGCAGCAGGTTGTTCAGCGAGCTGCCTTTGGCGTTGCGGGAGCCCTCCGGCAGCTCGTAGACCTTGAGCCGGTAGACCTTGCCGCGGTTGGTGAAGAAGAGCAGGAAATCGTGGGTCGAGCTGATGTGGAGGTGGGCGATGTAGTCGTCGTCTTTGAGGTTCATCCCCATCACGCCGACGCCGCCGCGGTGCTGCTGGCGGTAGGTGGCGAGCGGCAGCCGCTTGACGTAGCCCGAGGCGGTCAGCGAGATCACCATCTGCTGGTCGGCGATCATGTCCTCGATCCCGACGTCGCCCTCGAAGTGGGCCAGTTCGGTGCGGCGTTCGTCGCCGTAGGCCTCGACGATTTCGGCCAGCTCGTCCTTGACCAGGCCCATCACCCTGGCTTCGTCGCCGAGGATCGCCCGCAGCTCGCCGATCCGCTCCATCAGGTCGGCGTGCTCGGCCCGCACTTTGTCGGCCTCGAGCGCGGTCAGGCGCTGCAGCCGCATGTCGAGGATCGCCTGCGCCTGCTCGCGCGAGAGCTCGAATTTCTCGATCAGCCCGTCGCGGGCGGCGTCGGGGTCGGTCGAAGCGCGGATCAGTTTGATCACCGCGTCGAGGTTGTCGAGCGCGACCAGCAGCCCCTCGAGGATGTGGGCGCGCGCCTCGGCTCGGCGCAGTTCGTACTGGGTGCGGCGGGTGACGACCTCGCGCTGGTGGTCGACGTAGTGCTCGATCAGCTCCAGCAGGCTCAGCGTCCGCGGAACCCCGTCGACCAGGGCGACCATGTTGGCGCCGAAGGTCGACTGCATCGACGTTTTCTTGTAGAGGTTGTTGAGGACCACCTTGGCCGGCGGCCCGCCTCGTTTGAGCTCGATCACGAGCCGCATCCCGGAGCGTTCGTCGCTCTCGTCGCGGAGATCGGAGATGCCCTCGAGTTTCTTGTCGCGGGCGAGGTCGGCGATCTTCGTGATCAGGCCGCCTTCGCCGCCCTTCTTGACCATGAAGGGAAGCTCGGTGACGATGATCGCCTCCTTGCCCCCCTTCAGCGGCTCGACGTGGGCGCGGGCCCGGACGCGGATGCTGCCGCGCCCGGAGGCGTAGGCGTCGCGGATCCCCTCGCGGCTCATCAACCCGCCGCCGGGGAAGTCCGGGCCTTTGACGTGCTCCATCAGCCCGGCGAGGTCGATCGCGGGGTTGTCGATGTAGGCGGCGACCGCACCGGCGACCTCGCGCAGGTTGTGCGGCGGGATGTTGGTCGCCATGCCGACCGCGATCCCCGAGGTGCCGTTGACCAGCAGGTTGGGGAACCGCGCCGGCAGGACCTGGGGCTCCTGGGTCGATTCGTCGTAGTTGGGGCCGAAGTCGACGGTGTCGGCGTCGATGTCGCGCAGCAGCTCGGTGGCGAGGCGGCCGAGGCGCGCCTCCGTGTACCGCATCGCGGCAGCCGGGTCGTCGTCGATCGAGCCGAAGTTGCCCTGCCCGTCGACGAGCAGGTAGCGCAGCGAGAAGTCCTGCGCCATCCGCACCAGGGTGTCGTAGATCGCCGAGTCTCCGTGCGGGTGGTACTTGCCCATCACCTCGCCGACGATGAAGGCGCACTTGCGGTAGGGACGGGTCGGCTGCAGGCCGATGTCGTGCATCGCGTAGAGCACGCGGCGGTGCACCGGCTTGAGGCCGTCGCGCACGTCCGGCAGGGCCCGGCCGACGATCACGCTCATCGCGTAATCGAGGTACGACGAGCGCATCTCCTGCTCGAGCCCGCGGTCCTCGATATTGCCGGTCAAAGCGTCAAGAGCCATCAGCCGCGGCTCCTGCAAACCGGCGCATCTCGGCGTCCTCGGTCGACTCGGATCGGGTCACGCACTGGAAGTGCGCTCCCCTCACCTCGCTCCCTGCGTCCACCGACCTGCTTGGTTTTCGGAGCCGTTCCACGCTCCGAATCGATCTCAAACATCAAGAAATTTCACCTCTTTGGCGTGGGCCTCTATGAACTCTCTACGTGGTGCGACCTGGTCGCCCATCAGCATCGAGAAGATCGTGTCGGCGGCGGTCGCGTCTTCGAGCGTGACCCGGGCCAGCGTGCGCGAAGCCGGGTCCATCGTCGTCTCGCGCAGCTGTTTGGCGTTCATCTCGCCCAGTCCCTTGAACCGGGTCAGCTGGACGCCCTGGCGGGCCAGCTCGAGTACGGCGCCGCGCAAGGCCTCGAAAGAGAGCGCCACGTTGCGTTTCTCGCCACGCTTGACTTCGAACGGCGGACGGCCGACCTGTTTCAGCAGCGCCGCATGAACCTCGGCGAACTTGCGGTAGTCGTGGTGGGCGAACAGGGTCGCCGGGAGCCGGTGGGTCCTCGCCAGTCCGCTCTTGCGCTCGATCGCTTTGACGGTGACCAGGTCCTCGCCGCCGTCCAGCACCTCGGTGTCGAACGGCTCGTTCTCGCCGCCACCCCGCTGGAGCACCTCGCGGGCTGCCGCCACGCTCGTCACCTGTTCGTCGAGCAGGCTCGACTCCTCGAGGAAGCGCACCGTTTCATGGCCGAAATCAGCCTGCAGCGACGAGCCCCACCCCTCGTACTCTTTCGAGCGACGGATGTAGGCCTGCCAGCGGCTCGGCGTCAGCTTGCGACTCTCGCCGCTCGCGTCGGTCAGCTCGAATTCCTCGAGCTTGTCGCGCAGAAGCAGCTCTTCGAGTTCGGACTCGCGCTCCAGGTAGGTCTCCTGATTCCCCTGTTTGACGCGGTACAGGGGCGGCTTGGCGATGTAGACGTAGCCCTGGCTGATCAGCTCCGGCATCTGCCGGTAGAGGAAGGTGAGGACCAGGGTGCGGATGTGGGCGCCGTCGACGTCGGCGTCGGTCGCCATCACGATCTTGTGGTACCTGGCTTCGTCGATGTTGAACTCGTCGTGGACGCCGGTCCCGATCGCCGTGATCAGGGCCTGGATCTCGTTGTTCGCCAGCACCTTGTCGATCCGGCTCTTCTCGACGTTGATGATCTTGCCCCGCAACGGCAGCACCGCCTGGGTGTTGCGGTCGCGCGCCTGCTTCGCCGAGCCGCCGGCGGAATCGCCCTCGACCACGAAGATCTCGGCCAGGCTCGGGTCCTTGACCGAGCAGTCGGCGAGCTTGCCCGGCAGGGTCGAGTTCTCCAGCGCCGACTTGCGCGTCAGGTCCCGTGCCTTGCGGGCCGCCGAGCGGGCGCGAGCGGCGTCGATCGCCTTCATGATCACGCGTTTGGCGTCGGCGGGGTTCTCCTCGAGGTACTCGCCCAGCTTGCGGTTGGTGATCTCCTCGACCAGGCCGCGGATCGGCGGGTTGCCGAGTTTGGTCTTGGTCTGACCCTCGAACTGCGGGTCGTGGAGCTTGACCGAGATCACCGCGGTCAAGCCCTCGCGGACGTCCTCGCCGGCGAGGTTGTCGTCTTTTTTCTCTTTCAGCAGCCCTTTGTTGCGAGCGTAGGCGTTGAGGGTCCGGGTCAGGGCGGAGCGAAAGCCGGAGAGGTGCGAGCCACCCTCGTGGGTGTTGATGTTGTTGGCGAAGCTGAAGATCGACTCCTGATAGGAGCTGTTCCACTGCATCGCGATCTCGACCTGTCCCTCCTCTTTGCCGCCGTCGAAGTAGATGACCTTCTTGTGCACCTCGTCCTTGTTGCCGTTGAGGTGTCGGACGAAGTCCTCGATGCCGCCGTCGTACTTGAAGGTGACGGTGTTGGTCTCACCGCGCTCGTCGACCAGATCGATCTTCAGGCCGCGGGTGAGGAAGGCGGTCTCGCGCAGGCGCTCGACCAGGACGTCGAAGTCGAAGCCGATCTCTTCGAAGATCTCGAGGTCGGGCAGGAAGGTGATCTTGGTCCCGTGGGCGTCGGTCTTCTCGCCTTTGGTCAGGTCCCCCTGCGGTTTGCCGCGCTCGTAGTCCTGCCTCCAGACGTAGCCGTCGCGGCTGATCTCCAGGTGCAGTCGCTCCGAGAGGGCGTTGACGACCGAGACGCCGACCCCGTGCAGGCCGCCGGAGACCTTGTAGCCGCCGCCGTCCCCGAACTTGCCGCCGGCGTGGAGAACGGTCAGCACGACCTCTGCCGCCGGGCGCCCCTCTTTCGCCATGGTCTCGACCGGGATGCCGCGGCCGTTGTCCTCGACCGTGCAGCTGTTGTCCGGGTGGAGAACGACGCGGACGGCGTCACAGTGACCGGCGAGGGCCTCGTCGACGGAGTTGTCGACCACCTCGTAGACGAGGTGGTGCAAACCGCGCGGGCCCGTCGAGCCGATGTACATGCCGGGGCGTTTGCGAACCGCTTCCAGCCCCTCGAGGACGGTGATGTCCTTGGCGCCATAGGAGTCGCCGCTGGCTTTTTTGTCAGGCAATGAGTCCCTTCCGGTTGACACAGAAAACCCCGACTTCCTGGAGCTCGCTCCACGTTGGTCGGGGCCTGATGCGAGTTGCCATAAGAATACCAGTTGAGGGCCGCGGATGAGCCGTCCGTCCGTGCCAATTTCCCTGCAAATCGCCCAAAAAGAGTGCCTAGAAACGCTCGGAGTTGACGCGGAAGCGGAGTGCTTCGGGTGCCTGCTCCCCCACTTCGCCGCGCAGCTTCTCCAGCAGGGCGCTCTGCATCAGGTCCAGCTCCTGCGCCCAGACCGCGTCGGCGCACTCGATCGTCAGCGTTCCGTCGCGTTCCGAGACCGGCGCCGCGACAGCCGCAAGCTGCTCGCCGACCGCGCTCGACCAGGCCGATTGGATCGCCGCCAGGGGAGTCTTCGGCGCGACCCGCTGCAGCGCCTCCTGGAAGGCTCCGGCGGCGGGGCGGGGTGCCCGGCGGCGGCTCACCTGCCGGAACCCTCTGTCTGCGGCGGCGGCATCCGCACCACCGACTCCAGCGCCGGCGGCGGGACCGACTCCTCGTCGGCGGCGGTGATCAGGACCTGCCCGCCGTCGCCGAGGCGGGCGACCAGCCGCTCCCGGCGACCCGGGTCGAGCTCGCTCATCACGTCGTCGAGCAGCAGCAGCGGGATCACCCGGCGAGCCGCCAGGAGCGCCGCGCGCTCGGCGAAGAGGAGGGCGAGGAGGGCGGCGCGTTGCTGGCCCTGCGAGCCGAACCGCCGCAGCGAGCGCTCGGCGCTGGTCAGCTTCAGCTCGTCGTGGTGAGGGCCCCAGGAGCTTCGGCCGAGGCGGATGTCCTGCTCGCGGCGCTCCTCGAGACCGGCCTGGATCTCCTCGGCCGTGCCGCTGGCCCGCGGCGCGTACTCGAGCGCCCCCGCCTCCAGCCCCAGCTCGGCGGAGGCTTCCGCGAAGGGACGCGCCAGCTCGGCCACCGCCTCCTGCCGCGCCTCGACCAACGGCGCCGCGGCCTGCGCCAGGCCCGCGTCCCAGATCCGCAGGTCCCCGGGCGACCCGTAGCCGGCGGCCAGCCGCGAGAGCAGCGCGTTGCGCTGCGCGACCGCCTGCCCGTAGCGCTTGCGCAGCTCCGTGCGCGCCGGCCAGCGCGCGGCGAGAAAGCCGTCGAGGTGGGCGCGGCGCTCCGCCGGTGGGCCCTTGACCAGCGTCAGCCGGTCCGGCGCGAAGACCGCGACCGGGGGGCGGTTGCGGGCGATCGTCGCCGGGTCGGCCGGGTTGCCGTCGAGCAGGTGCCGGCGGCCTTCGCTGCGGCTGACCGAGGCGAGCAGCCGTCGCTCGAGCCCGTCCTCGTCGCGGATCGTCGCCTCGGCCCGGGCGAGCGAGCCGCCGAACGGGATCAGGTCGCGGCGGTCCGCGGTGCGGAACGAGCGGCCGGTGAGGGCGAAGTAGAGGGCCTCGATCAGGTTCGTCTTGCCGGTCCCGTTGGGGCCGATGACGCTGACGATCCCGGCATCGAGCTCGACCCTGACCCGATCGAGGCTGCGCAGCGGCCTCGCCTCGATCGCGGTGACGAGCACGGTGGGCTCAGCCGGGCGGCATGGTCACGATCAGACGTTGAGCCTGATCGGCATCACCAGGTAGCGGAAGTCTTCGCCCTCCACCGGTTCCAGCAGCCCCGGCCGCAGCGGCGAGATCAGCCGCATCAGGATCTCGTCGCCGGAGACGCTTTCGATCCCCTCCTTGAGGAACTCGGGGTTGAACCCGATCTCCAGCGACTCACCCTCGAACGCCGCGGGCATCGTCTCCCGCGCATCGCCGACGTCGGGGGTTTCCGCCGCGACGGTCAGCTCCCCCGAGCTGAACGAGAGCCGCAGCGGCGCGTTGCGCTGCGCCAGCTGGCTGACCCGGCGGGTGACGTCGAGCAGGTCCGTCCGCGGCAGCCGCACGTCGTGCTCGTAGGACTCCGGCAGGAGCTGTCGAAAGTTGGGGAATTGCCCGTCGATCAGCCTCGTCGAGAGGAGGATCGCCCCTGCCTGGAAGACGGCCTGGTTGGTGAGCAGCGAGATCGTCGCCTCGCCGGCGCCCTCGGAGGAGAGCACGCGGCTCAGCTCCCGCAGCGCCCGGGCGGGGATGTTCGCCTCGAGCTCGCCGCCGAGCTCGGTCTCCAGCTCGGTGCGCTTGACGGCCAGCCGGTAGGAGTCGGTCGCGACCATCGTCATCTCCTTGCCGCTGGCGGAGACGAAGACGCCGGTCAGGACCGGGCGCATGTCGTCGCGCGAGGCGGCGCGGGCGACCAGGTCGATGCTCGCTTCCAGCGCCGGCGCCGGGATCTTCAGGCCCGGGGAGTCCTGCGGCTGGGGGAGGTTCGGGAAGTCCTCGGCCGGCAGGACCCGCAGGTGGAAGCTCGAGCCGCCGCTGCGGATCTCGACGTCGCGCTCGGCCTCGCGCGATTCGATCTCCACGCTCGGGTCGGCCAGCGAGCGGGCGATCTCGGCGAACAGCCTGCCGGGCAGGAGGACCGAGCCCTCGCTCTCGACGTCCGCGTCGAGGGTCGTCTCGAGGCCGAGGTCGAGATCGGTGGCGGCGAGGGTGACGCGCCCGTCCCGGGCGGTGAGGAGGACGCCGGAGAGCGCCTGGGTCGCGGCGCGGGTGGACACAGCCCTGGAGACGATCGAGAGCTTGGAGACGAGGTCTTCCCGTTTGGTCGTGAGCTTCAAGTCGATGTCTGCCTTCTTGAGTTGGGTTAGGTCCTGTGGAAAGAAGTCTGGTTGCTGCGTATTTGGCGTTGCCCTGCGGATTTCCGGGTGTGGAAAGTCCTGTGGAGGGTTGGGGATTCTTACAGCGTCGGCGGCTGTCAGCGCTCCTCGGCGACCGGGTTGTGGATAGCTCCCCGTAACTCCCGGACCTTCTCCGCCAGCTCGGCGTCCTCGTCGAGGCTGGCTTCGACCCGCCGCAGCGAGTTGAGCACGGTGGTGTGATCGCGGCCGCCGTAGAGACGGCCGATCTGCGGCAGCGAGAGGTCGGTGAGGTCGCGGGTGAGGAAGATCGCCACCTGCCGGGCGCGGAGCGGGGTGGCGGCGCGGCTGGAGCCGACGAGCTCGGCCCGGGAGATGCCGAAGCGCTCGGCGACCCGCTGCTGGATCTCCTCGACGGAGGTCGGCTGCGAGGCCCGGTGGCGGGGGACGACTTCGGCGATCAGCTCCGTGCTCAGCGGCCGGGCCATCAGCGAGGCGTGGGCGAGGACCCGGGTGAGGGCGCCGTGCAGCTGGCGGACGTTGGCGTCGATCCGGTTCGCCAGCTCGGTCAGCGCGTCGGAGTCGGCGATCTCGACCCCGGCCTCCTCGACCAGGCGCCGCAGGACCGTCAGCCGGGTCGCCAGGTTGGGCGGCTCGACGGCGACGGTGAGGCCCCACTCGAAACGGTCGCGCAGGCGCGAGGCGAGGGTCGAGAGCTCGCTCGGGATCCGGTCGGCGGAGAGCACCAGCTGGCTGCCCGACTCGTAGAGCGCGTTGAAGGTGTGGAAGAACTCCTCCTCGGTGGCGGGCTTGCCCTGGAGGAACTGGATGTCGTCGATGAGGAGGACGTCGATGTCGCGGTAGCGGGCCTTGAAGGCCTCGTTGCCCTTGGACTTCAGCGCCGCGACGAACTCGTTGGTGAAGGACTCGGCGGTCGTGTAGCGGACGCTGAGCCCGGGGGCGTTTTCGCGTAGGTAGTTGGCGATCGCCGCCAGGAGATGGGTCTTTCCGAGCCCCGGCGGCCCGTGCAGGAAGAGCGGGTTGTAGGCCTCCGAGGGGGCCTCCGCCACCGCCAGGGCGGCACCGTGCGCCAGGCGGTTGCCGGGGCCGATGACGAATCGCTCGAAGGTGTAGTTGGGGTTCAGCTCGGGGTCGTTGGCGGGCCCGTCCCCGAGCGGGGCTGGCTCGGCGAAGCTCACCTGCTCCAGCGGGGTGCGGGCGTCGCGCAGCGCTTCAGATATGAGCGACGAGTAGCGCCGCTCGGTCCAGGCGCGGATGCCCTCCGGCGCGGTCAGGAAAAGCGTGTCTCCCTCCGCTCCGGCTGCTTCCAGCGGCTCCAGCCAAAGGCGGTAGGTGGACTCCGGGACCGAGGCCCGAAGCCTCTCCTGGGTTTGTCGCCAGAGGGCGTCGAGCTCGTGTCTGGGGGAGTTGTCGGGCACCGGTCGGCGACCATAGCGCCGTGCCTGTGGACACAGCCCAGGCGCCTCGCAAATCCCGCAGAAAAGATTTTCGGCGCCGTCCGTATACTTCCGCCGGCATGAAGCGCACCTACCAGCCCAAGAAGCGGAAGCGGGCAAAGACCCACGGCTTTCGCGCCCGGATGAGCACCCGCGGTGGTCGCGCCGTCCTCAAGCGTCGTCGGCGCAAAGGGCGCAAGCGCCTCACTCCTTAATGCGCGGCTGCGAGGCCTCGCCGGTCTGATGGCCCCGAAGCGACGGCGCCTTTCGCGGAGCGGCGAGTTCGACCGCGTCTATCGCGACGGCTCGTCGACCGCGACCAGGTACCTGGTCCTCTACACGTTTCCGCGCAAGGACGAGGAGCGCGAGGAGGTCCGCCTCGGCGTCTCGGTCAACCGCAAGGTCGGCGGTGCCGTCGAGCGCAACAAGGTGAAGCGGACGCTGCGCGAGGCCTTCTGGGGCTTGGCCGACCGGCTTCCTCCCCGCCACGACTTCGTCATCGTCGCCCGGGCCGAGATCAAGGACCTGATCGAGCGGGACGGCATGGCCGGCGTCTCGGCCAACCTGGAAGAGGCCCTCGCGGGGGGCCGTTCCACGTGAAACGCATCTTTCTCGCCCCGGTTCGGGGCTATCAGCGCTGGATCTCTCCCGCTTTTCCCCGTCGCTGCCGCTACGAGCCGACCTGCTCCGCCTACGCCGTCGAGTCGGTCGAGCGCTACGGCGTGATGCGCGGTTTTCTCCTCGCCGGATGGCGGATTCTGCGCTGCAACCCCTTCAGTCACGGCGGCTTCGACCCCGTCCCCGATAGATTCACGCTCCGCACCGGCCCGGTCCACCCGGCCGACTGGCACGAAGCCCACCGATGACGCCCCTCACCGCCAACATCCTCCAGCCCCTGATCGACGTCGCCAACGGCGTCCTGCAGTTCTTCCACGACAGCGCCGGCCTCAGTTGGGGAATGTCGATCATCGCCCTCACCGTCGTCACCCGCGCGCTCCTGATCCCGCTCACCTACAAACAGCTGAAAGGGATGCGGGCGATGCAGGCGCTGCAGCCGCAGATCAAGGAGCTGCAGGAGAAATACAAAAACGACAAACAGCGCATGCAGCAGGAAATGATGCGCTTCTACAAAGAGAACAAAGTCAACCCGCTGGCCTCCTGCCTGCCGCTCCTGGCCCAGCTGCCGGTCTTCATCACCCTCTTCTACGTCCTCAAACACGAGCTGCCGCCAGACATGGGCTGCCCGCAGGCGGGCCATTGCGCCGCCTATGGAGCCGAATTCTTCTTCATCGACGATCTGACGGGGAAGGCGACCGGCGGCGAACTCATCACCCTGCTGATCCTCTACGTCGGCACCCAGCTGGTCTCCGGCATGGTGATGGCGGTCACCGCGGATAAAAGCCAGCGGATGATGATGTTCGCGCTGCCGCTGGTCTTCGTCCCCTTCATCCTCAGCTTCCCGGCCGGCTTGATCCTCTACTGGATCACGACCAACTTCTGGACGATCGGACAGCAGCTGGTCATCAAACAGATCATCCCGCCGCCGGTCGTGGCCACGCCCGAGGGGGCGGCTGCGATTCAGGCGGCGAAGCCACCGCCGCCACCGCCGCGGAAGAAAAAGAAGCGGCGGTAACGGCGCCTGCCGCAGGCGCCCGCGGCACTCAGCCCTTCGGTCGCTTCTTCGCGATCCCGGGCTTGCGGGGCAGGTTGTCCGGAGTCGGCCCGGTCTTGCGGACCACGTGCAGGTGGCGGTGTCGGCTGCCGGCGCGATCGCCGACGTCGGCGATCAGCTCAGGGCTCATCGCCAGCGCCTCGGCGGCGTTGCGCAGCTGCCCCTCGTCCTCCTCGTCGCGCCTGCCCTTCCAGGCAACCAGGACTCCATTTGGCTTCAGGAGCGGGGATGCGAGCTCGGCCAGCGTCGACAGGCGACCGACGGCGCGGGCGGTGACGGCGTCGTAGGCCTCTCTCCCGTCCGCGGCGGCCAAATCCTCGGAGCGGGTGTTCAGCACCTCGGCGTTGGCGATTCCAGCCGCCGCGATCGCCCCCCGCATGAACTCGCACTTGCGGCCCACCGACTCGACCAGGTCGATCTGCGCCGCCGGCAGAGCCACCGCGAGGACGAGGCCGGGAAAGCCCGCCCCCGCGCCGACGTCGGCGATCCGCCGGGCCGACCGCAGCTCCGGGATCTCGAGGCCGGTGAGGCTGTCGGCGACGTGGACCTGCCAGGCGCGCTGGTCGACCACCGAGCTGACCGAGGCCCGCTCCTCGGCGAGCAGCGCGAGGACGGTCTCCAGCTTCGCCCGCGCCGCCGCGTCGAGCGCCGCGGCTGGATCGGCGCTCACTCGGGGAGCAGCGGCGCGACGATCACGCAGCGATTCGGCTCGTCGCCCTCGCTGTAGGTCTCGATTCCGGCCCGCTCCTTCAGCCGTTCGTGGACCACGCGCCGTTCCTGCGCGCTCATCGGGTCCATCTCGACCACGCGGTTGTTGGTCTGCGCCTGGTCGGCGGCGCGGTCGGCGCGGCTCTCGAGCGTCTCGCGGCGGCGGGCGCGGTAGCCGGCGGCATCGACGATCACCCGTTTGCGCTCGCGCAAGCCGCGGAAGGCCGCCTGGTAGCAGAGCAGCTGCAGGGCGTCGATCGTCTGCCCCCGTTTGCCGATCAGCAGGCCGTAGTCGTCCTCTCCCTCGACCGTGAGCAGGATCCGCTCGTCGTCCTCGTCGACGACCACGTCGCCGTCGAGGTCGAGCTCGTCCAGGACGCCCTCGACCAGCTCCTGCGCTCGCTCGGCGGGATTATCGGGCCACTCGTAGCTCTCGGACACGGCCAGCAGGCTATCCGACCGCCGCAAAGCGCGTTGCAGCCGCGCCGGGGAATGTGCGGGCGCCGCGTTGACTAGGCTGGCTGGCGATGGGAAAGGTCTACGCCGTTGCAAACCAGAAGGGCGGGGTCGGGAAGACGACGACCGCCGTCAATCTGGCCTCCTGTGCCGCCAAGGAGGGGAGCCAGACGCTGCTCGTCGACCTCGACCCCCAGTGCAACGCGACCGTCGCCTTGGGCGGCGACCGCGATCTCCACCCCTCTTCCTATGACTGCCTCGTCGGCGAGAGCTCGGTCGCCGAGGCGGCCCGGCCGGCCGGGCCGGACAACCTCTGGCTCGTGCCGGCCAACAAGGACCTCGCCGGCGCGGCGGTGGAGCTGCCGCGGATCCAGGGGGCCGAGACCCGCCTGCGCGAGCGCCTCGGCCCGGTCCGTGAGCGCTTCGCCGTCACCCTCCTCGACTGCCCGCCCTCCCTGGGACCGATCAGCGTCAACGCGCTGACCGCCGCCGACCGGGTGATCGTCCCCGTCCAGGCCGAGTACCTGGCGCTCGAGGGACTGGTCCAGTTTCTCGAAACCCTGGGCCTGATCAGGCGTGAGCTGAACCCTCAACTGGAGGTTTCGGGTTTACTGATCACCATGCACGACGAGCGGACGCGGCTCGCCCAGGATGTCGAGGCCGAGCTGCGCGACCACTTCGACGGGATGGTCTTCGAGACCGTGATCCCCCGCAACGTCCGTGTCGCCGAGTCCCCTAGTTATGGTCTTCCCGTGACCGAGCACGCCCCGTCCTCCCACGGCGCCGTCGCCTACCGCGCGCTGTCGAAGGAGCTCGCGAGCCGTGGCTAGCGCCCGCCGCGGGATCGGCCGCGGCCTCTCGGCGATCCTCCCGGAGTCGGAGGCCAGCGCGGCCGGTGAGCTGCGCGAGCTGCCGGTCTCGCTGATCAAGCCCAATCCCTCGCAGCCGCGCACCAAGTTCGACGAGGAGGCCCTGGCGGCGCTGGCGAGCTCGATCGAGGCCAGCGGCGTGGTGCAGCCGCTGCTCGTCCGCCCCCTTCCCGACGGCAGCTACGAGCTGGTCGCCGGCGAGCGCCGCTGGCGTGCCGCCCAGCAGGCGGGGATCGACAAGGTGCCGGCCGTCGTCCGCGACCAGGCGGAGGCCGAGCGGCTGCAGGCGGCGCTGATCGAGAACATGGTCCGCGAGGACCTCAACCCGGTCGAGGAGGCGCGCGCCTGCGACGCGCTCGTCCGCGAGCTGGGCCTGACGAAAGAGGAGCTGGCGCGCCGCGTCGGCCGCAGCCGCCCCGCCGTCTCCAACCTGATCCGCCTGCTCGAGCTCCCCGACGAGGCCCTCGACATGCTCGAGGCCGGGGACCTCAGCGAGGGCCACGGCAAGGCGCTCCTCGCCGCGCCCGGCAACGACGTCCGTCGCCGCCTCGCCCGCGACGCCGCCCGCGGCGGCTGGTCGGTGCGCGAAACCGAGGAGAGAGTTCGGCTGGCCAGCCAGCCAAGAGCCAAACCGAGCAGGGCCCCGGTCGACCCCGACGCCCAGGCCGCGCTTCGCGACGTCGCCGACGCCCTCGAGGAGGCGCTGGGGCACGAGGTCGTCGCGCGGGCCAAAGGCGACGCGATCGTGGCCGAGCTCCGCTTCGACGACGTCCGCGAGGGACATGCCCTGGCCCGCCGTCTGCGCAAGCGCACCGGCTCCTGAGCGCTCGGCCGCGCGTCGCTATCATCGCCGTCCCCGGGCGATTAGCTCAGTTGGTTAGAGCGCGTCTCTGATAAGGACGAGGTCCCTGGTTCGAATCCAGGATCGCCCACTCAAACCCGGAGCCGCGCGCGCAGTTCCCGCGCTTCCCCTTCTGCCTCTCGCAAGAGGGTGAGCAGGTCGGGGAGTACTTCGCGATTTGCCCTGGCCACTCTCTTAATCAGGCTCTCGATTAGTTCCCCTCGGGCAGGATGAGAAGGCCTTGGGGGCATCGCGAGCAGCGTCTCCGGTGGTACGTCGAGAGCTTCGCAGAGGCGCCGCAGAGGTTCCAGGCCAGGCGTGCTACGCCCCCGCTCCCACTCGGAAACCGAATTGCTGGAGACCTTGATCCGATGGGCGAGCGTCTGCTGACTAAGCCCCTTCGCCTGACGCGCCGCGGCGATCGCAGAGCCCACTTCGATGCGGTAGATAGGACTTGCTCCGGCTGGCATGGGACGTCCCAGCTTACCTGTAGATTCACGACCCTTCCTACAAGTAAACCTTGACTACGAATATTGACAATGGCTCTCTTGTGGCTGTCCGCTCCCCGGAGGGTGAGGCCCCTGCGGCTCATCTTCTTAACCTCGCTCCCGCCCAGGTGGCGCGGCTACTACGCCAGTTGGACTGGAGTTTCAAAGAGGCCGTTCCTAGCCGGGATATCCATGCGATCCACCCATATCCCGCCAAGTTCATCCCTGAGCTGCCGCGGCAGCTGATCGACCGGCTTTCAGAACCAGGGGATTTAGTCCTCGACCCCTTTTCCGGTGGCGGCACGGCCGCCGTGGAGGCGCTCCTCGCAGAACGCCGCTTCCTCGGCATCGACGCCAACCCGATAGGCAATGCAGCGGCAAGGGCGAAGACCGCAAAGCTGGACGCTGGCGACTTATCCGCCCTACGCCAAGCGGAGAAGGAAATGATGGCGCTCCGCTCCGACCAGCTCCGCTCAACGACCCCAAGCTGGCTTCCGCAGATCCCGAACGTCAACAAGTGGTACGACGACGATGTCTTCCTCGCCTTGGGTGTAGCCCGGGACAAGGTCCTGACAATCGCCCCCCCCAACGCCCGGGCCATCGCCCTTGTCGCTTTCGTCCAAGCGGCGGCAAAGCTCTCGTTCCAGGAGTCGGAAACTCGCTATGTCAGCAAGCCGAGAGAGATCGATGTAGTCGAGGTATCGCGCGCGATCTTGGCGGAACTCCGTCGCGTCCGTCGTCTCGCCGAAGACCTGACCCAAACCGAAGCGCCCGGCCCCTGCTTCGTTGACGGCGACGCCCGCAATCCCGCCTCGTTCCCGCTCGAGAGCGACTCGGTTGGCCTGATTGTCACCTCGCCCCCTTACCCCAACACCTTCGATTACCACCTCTATCACCGGTTCCGTCTCTTCTGGCTCGGCGAGGATCCGAAGGACCTGCGGCGCGTGGAGATCGGATCTCACCTCAAGAACCAAACCGTCAAGGATCCGATCGAGACCTACCTGAATGATCTGAGGGCCGTTCTTACTAACTGTCTGAGTGTCTTGCAACCCGGGCGGTACGCAACCTTCGTGGTTGGCGACGGACTCTTCAAAGGAGAGGTATTCAGCACCGCTGAGGCGCTGTCGGAACTCGCACGCGAGCTCGGCTACGACCACATAGCCACCCTCGATCGGTTGCTGCCACCCAACCGCCGTTCGGTCACCAAACCCGGACGCCGCTTGACGACTGAGCAGATCGTGTTTCTCCGCAAGCCGCCATCCCCCCGCTCCGCAACCGCCATTCCCCCGAATTACGGGCTCTTCGAGTATGAGCGGGTTCTCCAAAGGCGAGAGCTGGAAGCTTTGGGTGGGTCGCCTCGATCAGGGTCAAATGATGCGATCGCGGTCTCGGCGAACCGCAACCTCGACCTCGCTGCGTTCACCCATGCGGTGCAGCACGGCAATGGCATCAAGCGACCCACCCTCCAATGCAGGCTTGAGGGAGCCGACCGGTCGGGCTCGCCTTCTCGGCGCAAGAACTCGACTTATGCGGGCCATGGCGTCCACCGCTACAAGGGGAAGTTCTACCCACAGCTCGCGAAGAGCCTGCTCAATCTCTGCGGCTTAGAGAGGGAAAAATCACTTGTCGCCGACCCGTTTGGAGGCAGCGGCACTGTTGCCACCGAGGCCCAGCTGGTCGGGCTCGATGCGGTCAGCTTCGATTGCAACCCCGTGGCCGTGGCCGTGGCGCGTGCGAAGACCGCCATTGCAGGCTCCGGAGCGGCTCGGCTCGCTCCGGCTTTGAAGAGCGTTCGCGAAGAAGTGGAGGCTGGCCCCGCTTGGCAAAAGCGGGCGCTGACGCAGTTTGGCGACGAGGCGGAGGAGCTACAGCGTTGGTTCCCGCCCCCCGTCCTTCACAAGCTCGATTGGCTGTTAGAGACGATTCGAGCTGAGACTAAAGGGGAGGCGACGAACGTCCTCGAAGTGCTGGTCAGCAACTTAATCCGCGAGGTGTCGCAGCAAGAGCCTAGGGACCTGCGGATCAGACGCCGCAAGACCCCACTTGAGGACGCACCGGTCCTCTCGCTCTTCGCCGAACACGCGTCAGCGCTGGAGGGGCGGGTGCGGGCATTTGTGGAGACCGGTGGACCGGCGTTGAGCGGCGGTGCCAAAGCGAAGATCCTCCTAGCCGATTCGGGAGATCCGGCGAGTTTCGATGAGCTCGCTGGACGCCAGATCGACGCTGTCGTCTCCAGCCCCCCCTACGCCGCGGCACTCCCGTACATCGACACCGACCGTCTCTCGCTGCTGACCGTCTTCGGATATTCCCGCAGCGCTCGGCGTGACCTCGAGCGGATGATGATCGGCTCACGGGAGATCGGCAAGCGGGAGCAAGACGAACTCGAGGCCGAGCTGGCCGGATGCACAGAGCTGCCGGCATCCACGATCCTCTTCCTCTCCGAATTCGCCAAGGCAGTCTGCGGGGACAAAGGCGCCGGCTTCCGCCGCCGCCAGTCCCCCGCGGTTCTCTACCGATACTTCCGAGCGATGCAGAAGGTATTCGCGAACTTGGCAGCCAACTGCGCCCCCTCGGCACCTTGCTTCCTTGTGCTCGGCGACAGTCGGAGCACTATCGCCGGCAAAACTTGGACGATCCCGACTGTCGACGAGGTGGCGGCCATCGGCGAGCAGGCCGGCTTTTCTCTGGTTGATCGACTGCCGATCACCGTAACTCGCGAGGATCTCCTCAACGCCCGCCACGCAATCACGCGCAACGAGATTCTCGAGCTACGTCTGCGTTAGCTCCAGCCCCTTTTTCGAGGGCTGTTGGGTAGAGGGGTGGAGGCGCGTGCTCGCGCGTTTCTCCACTGTGCCGAACCAGGAGTGAGAAAGTCGAGTTGGTAGTCGATCCCGGCTCGCACGGGTTCGCGGCGCAACTCGAGGATGCACCCTTTCGGCAGCTTGTGAAGCAAAGGCGCCGGGATAGTTATCCGCAACTCATGTTTGGCGTTTTTTCCGATCGCGTACTCCCACACCTTCAAGCGATGATCGAGAAAGGAGTACCCGGGCGAGGCGCCACCGGCCTTGTCGAGTAGGTGGATGTCGACGATCGGGCGAGGTTGCAGCTCCGGCTGAGGGACTTTGCTGCCACCGCGCTTGGGAACCGTTAAGCCGGTGAAGGGGTGTCGGAAGAAAGCCGGATCTTCATTTAGGGCGACTTTGGAAAGGTAGATTTCGGTCTTCGAGTTCGCGGTGTCGATGTCGATGTAGAAGGCCTTGTGCGGCGATCCCACTACAGGGCCAGGGGTTATGGGTGATGAGGCAGGCAACCCGGCCCAGCTTGGAGGGTGCGAGGGAGGAGGTATAAGTGGCGACCCGAGCGTCTTCGGGTGCTTCGGCTTCTTTGGCAGCTTACGTCGGCGAGTTGATAGCCCGTTGGTGCCACCGCCCAGGTGAGAGGCAGGCCTGACGCTGGTGGGACTGCGGGATATCTGCGTCTCCTTTGGCAGTCGACCTTCTTCGTAGAGAGCCAGCAGCCGCGCGCCGGTCGCGGTGACCGTCATGCCTGATCCCAGGTCCTGCCACGCGTCCAACTGCTTGCAGAAGTCGGCCAGCAGCTTGGCGTCGGCCGGGTCAGAGGCGTCAAGGGTGAAGGCGGTGGACAACTCATGATTGGTGAAGAGGCCGCCCTCCGTAATGTTGCTCGAGCCACTGATAACGAGACCCCATCCGAGGGGATCGGCAGAAGTGAAGGCGTAGAGCTTGGGGTGGAACGAGATGGATGGATGAAGCTCGTGGGAAATCATCATCTGCCCCGCTGGTCCGACAGCACTTGCTAGATAGCTGGCGGCCTCGAACGAGGTGCCGCCACTGTCGATCCCGATCGTCAATTCCGCCATTCCGCCGGCTTTGACGAACTTTCGTAGCGGCCCGTCGAGATACTGGACCCCGGAGCGTTTGGCGAACGCGACTGCGCAGCGAAAGCGCTGCCAGCGGCCGCTGGCGAGCTCTGCGATCAACCGGTCGCCCACAGTCGCTCCAAAAGGCTGAGCCAAGACCTCGACTTTCATCCTCGCAAATCCTCTCAGATGCTTTTCTGACGGCAAATCCTCGATACCTATACTTGCCATCCCGTCAATCCGTAGGAGCCCCCTTGCAGCAGATGCAGATCTATGGCGTCAGTTTCGACATGGTCGGCAAGCAGCCGATCGTGTTGCTGAAGACCGTGGATGGAAACCGCTTCCTGCCGATCTGGATCGGCCACCCGGAGGCGGCGGCGATCCTGATGAAGCTGCAGGGCGCCTCGACGCCGCGGCCGATGACCCACGACCTGCTCTCCGACATGCTCGAGAACCTCGACGCGAAATGCGAGCGGGTCGCCGTCACCGAGCTGCGCGACAACACCTTCTACGCCTCGATCACGGTCTCGATCAACGGCTCCGAAGTCGAGATCGACTCGCGCCCGTCCGACGCGCTGGCGCTGGCGGTCCGCGTCTCGGCCCCGATCTTCGCGGCCGAGGAGGTGATCGAGGAGTCGGCGATCGAGTTCGAGCACGAGGTCGAGGACACCGAGGAGGTCGTCGACAAATTCAAAGAGTTCCTCGACGAAGTAACGCCAGAGGACTTCGCCCAGGGCGACTCTTAAGCGGCAGCCGGCTTGAGAGCGAGATCCAGGATCCGCTCTACCAGCTGCTCGAAGGAGAGCCCCGCAGCCTCGGCGGCCTGGGGGAGGAGGCTGGTGTCGGTGAGGCCGGGGATCGCGTTCGCCTCCAGCAGCCAGGGCCCATCGTCGCCGAGGATCAGGTCGACCCGGGCGAAGCCGGTGCAGCCGAGGGCCCGGTATGTGCCGAGGGCGGCCTCGGTCACTGCGCGCTCCTCCTCGGCGCTCAGCTCGGCCGGGCAGGCGAAGCGGGTGCGGCCGATCTCGTAGCGGGCTTCGAAGTCGTAGCGGTCGCCCTCGAGCAGGATCGCCTCGACCACCGGCAGCGGCTCGTCGCCGAGGACGCTGACCGCCAGCTCGCGGCCGTCGACGAAGCGCTCGAGCAGGACCCGGTCGTCGTAGCTGAAGGCCGAGACCAGCGCCTGGGGAACCTCGCCCGGCGAGCGGGCGAACTTGACCCCGAGCGAGGAGCCGCCGCGGCTGGGCTTGACCACCAGCGGGAAGCCGAGCGTCTCCTCCAGGTGGTCGAGCGCGTCGGCGGCGCCGAACTCGCGGAAGGCGGTCTGGTTGAAGGCGAACCAGTGGGGGTCTTCAGGCCGCCACGCCTCTGGGTCGTCGTGCCCTTCCCGGCCGGCGAGCTCGATCGCGTCCTTGGCCTGGACCTTGTCCATGCAGCGCGCGCAGGCCGCCGCCCCCGGGCCGGTGAAGGGGATGCCGAGGATCTCCAGCAGCTCCTGCACGGTCCCGTCCTCGCCGCCGACGCCGTGCATCGCGACGAAGGCGACGTCGGGACGCTCGGCGCCCAGGCGCTTGACCAGGTCGGGCCCGACGTCGATCGGCATCACCTCGTGGCCGAGCCGCTCCAGCGCGTCCTCGACCCGCGCGCCCGAGCGCAGCGAGACGCCGCGCTCCAGCGAGCGGCCGCCTTTCAGCACCGCGACCTTCATCCCGCCTCGCCCGGCCTTGCGGAAGGGAAGGACGTTCGGCGCCGACTCCTGCTCGGGCTCCGGCAGCCGCTGTTCGCCGGTCAGCGTCCCGTAGAGCTCGACCTGCTCGGCGATCACCTTGCCGATCCGCCGCACCCCCTCGCGGATCTCGTCCTCGTTCGACCCCGGAGAAGTTGAGCCGCATCGAGTGGCTGCCGCGCCCGTCGACGTAGGCGGCCTGGCCGGGGACGAAGGCGACGTCGGCGCGCAGCGCCTTGGCCAGCAGGTCGCTGGTGTCGATGTAGTCGGGCAGCGTCGCCCAGATGAAGAGGCCGCCCTCGGGCTCGGTCCAGGTCGCCTCCGCCGGGAAGTGGTCGCGCAGCGCCGCGACCATCGTGTCGCGCCGGTCGCGGTAGATCTCGACCAGGTCGTCGATGTAGTGCTGCCAGCGCCGTTCGGCGAAGTACTCGCGGACGAAGTACTGGGTCAGGGTCGAGGTGCAGAGGTCGGCCGCCTGCTTGCCGAGGACGATCTTCTCCATCACCGGCGGCGGCGCCACCGCCCAGCCGAGGCGGATCCCGGGGGAGAGGATCTTCGAGAAGGTGCCGAGGTAGATGACGAAGTCGCCGCCGTCGAGCTGGTAGAGCGGCGGCATCGGCTCGCCGCCGTAGCGCAGCAGCCCGTAGGGGTTGTCCTCGACGACCAGCAGCTCCTGCGCCCGCGCCAGCTCGACCAGGCGCTGGCGCCGCTCCAGCGACATCGTCACCCCGGCCGGGTTCTGGAAGCTCGGCACCGAGTAGATGAACTTCGGCCGCCGCCCTTCCGCGCGCAGATCGGCGAGCAGCTGCTCCAGCAGCTCGACCTGCATCCCGTCCTCGTCGCATTCGACCTGGACGACGTCGGCCTGGTAGCTGCAGAGGGTCGGGATCGCGCCCGGGTAGGTCGGCGCCTCGCAGATGACGACGTCGCCGGGGTCGATCAGCGTCTTGCAGACGAGGTCGATCGCCTGCTGGCCGCCGGTGGTGACGATGATGTCGTCGGGGTCGGGGAGCATCCCCTCGGCGCCCATCACCTCGAGGATGCAGTCCTTGGTCTCCTCGAAGCCCTCGGTCGGCCCGTACTGCAGCGCCTTCGCCGCCGACTTCTGGGCGATCCGCGTCATCTGCGCGGCGAAGCTCTGCGGCGGGAAGGTCGAGGTGTCGGGCAGGCCGCCGGCCAGCGAGATCACTTCCGGCCGGGCGGTGATCGCCATCAGGTCGCGCATCGCCGAGGAGCGCATCACCCCGGTCCGCTCGGCGAACAGCCCGGCGTAGCGCTCGAGGTCGCGGGTGCCGGCGTGCGATCGCCTGCGGTGGGTCGGCTCGGGGACTTCCGCCATCGCTGAAGTGTGGCGGATCGACGCGCGGCCATCGCGGTTGGTTAGGTTTCGGGCATGGACGTTCTCACCGAGCTGGGAATCGGGCTCGCCGTCGGCATGCTCGCCGGCACCACCGGCACCCATGGATCCGCCCGCGGGCGGATGACGATCCTCGCTGCGGTGATCGGCTTCGTCGCCGGCTTCCTGCTCGAGGGGGTCGTCGGTGCGGCTGCTCTGCCTCGCCGGCGCCGTCCTCGCCTGCATCGTGATCAGCGACCTCGTCTACGGCGCCAGCCGCCGCGAGGGCAGCGGCGGCGGGGCGCTCGCCTTCATCGTCAGCCTGGTGGCGCTGATCGCGATCGCGATCGCCCTGCTGGTCCCGATCGTCGTCATCGCCCTCGTCCTGGCGCTGGTCTGGCTGGGCGTCTCCCGCCACCGCCGGGCGCAGCGCAAACACGCCGGCCTCCGCGTCCTGCGCTAGCTCTCGTCTGTTCCTTTCCCGGCTCAGACAACGAAAAGGAACAGACGAATGGGTGGCTCCGCGATCATTCGCACGATGCCGGCTCGCAAGAAGCTCGTCCTCACCTACGTCGACTCGCTGCGCACCGACATGCTGCAGCGGGCGATCGCGGAGGGGCGCGCCCCGACCTTCGCCACCCTGGTCGAGCGCGGGGTGCTGATCGAGGACTGCGTCTCCAGCTTCCCCTCGGTGACCCCGGTCGCCAGCGCCGAGATGGTCACCGGGGTCGGCGCCGACCGCCACTGGATCAGCGGCATGAACTGGTACCACCGGCTCGAGCGGCGCTACGTCGAGTACGGCTCCTCGCTGGAGGCGACCCGCGCCTTCGGCGTCTTCCGCGCCCTCTACGACCTCGTCTACAACATGAACCTCGCCCATCTCAGCCCCGAGGTGGAGACGGTCTTCGAGAGCCTCGAAGACGGCGGTGCCCGCACCGCCTGCACGCCGTTCCTCATCTACCGGGGGCGGCAGCGGCACGAGGTCTCGCTGGAGGGGCTGCTGAAACGTGCGGTCGACGTGACCAAGCTGAAGTTCCACCACCACACCTGGGGGCCGACCGACCTCTTCTACGGTGACCTCTACGCGAGCCGCGAGGTGCCCTGCCGCTCGACCTCGATCCCCGGCAACCGCGACGGCTACGCCGCCTGCTGCGCCGCCGAGCTGATGAAGGAGGACCTCTACGACTTCCTCCTCCTCTCGCTGCCGGACAACGACCACTACTCCCACCACCACGGCCCCGAGGCGAGCGTCGAGTCGATCGCCAAGGCCGACGCCGCGTTTGCGACCTTCGCCGAGGAAGCCGGCAGCCTCGACGAGTTCCTCGATTCCCACGCCGTGATCCTGCTCGCCGACCACGCCCAGACCGACGTCCACCGCGGCCTGCCGCTCGCCGAGCTGCTGGCCGCCGAGTGGTCGGTGCTGCAGCCCTCCGAGGAGCGGCCGGAGCAGGCCCAGCTGGCGGTCAGCCCGACCGGACGGGCGGCGCACGTCTACCTGCTGGAGGGGGAGGGGGAGCGGGCCGAGCCGCTCGCGGTGGCGGCCCGGCTGAGCGTGATCGAGGGGGTCGACCTCGTCTGCCGTCTCGAGGGGGCGGATGGGCTGCCGTTGCGCCGCGAAGGTCCCGGGATGCCGGCCGCCGGCGGCGAGTGGGCGGTGGTCGAGCGCGGCGACGCGGCGCTGCGGTTCCGGCCCGGGGGAGAGGTCGCCGACCTGCGCGGCGGCAGCTGGGAGGTCGAGGGGGACCTGGAGGCGCTGGCGGCCTCGGTCGAGGACGGCCGCCTCAGCAGCGAGACCTACCCCGACCCGCTCGCCCGGGTCTGGTCGGCGCTGACCGCGCCGCACTCCGGCGACTTCGTCCTCTCGCTCGAGCCCGGCTTCGAGGCCGTCGACTGGGGCGGGGTCAGCCACGCCGGCGGCGGCAGCCACGGGGCGCTGCACGCCGGCGACTCGCTCGGGCCGCTGCTCTTCGTCGGCTGCGGGCCGGCGTCGGCTGGCGAGCGCGAGCAATGGGCGCTGCGCGACGTCGCCCCGGTGATCCGCGAGCACTTCGGGGTGGAGCGGGACGGGTGAGGGACGGGCGGCGCTCGGGCGGCGGGTCCTGTCGGAGCGCGCCTTCGTGCTCGCGGGGCTGTGCTCGAAGTCACGCTCCGCCACCCGCCGCAGCGGCGGTGGCGTTGCTCATCGTCACGCTCCTCGTTTCAGCTGCTTTGCCGGCCTCCGCGGCGGCGAGTGGGAAGGTCACCCGCGCCGAAGCGATCGCCGCCGCCGACCGGGACCCGAATGTGCGCGCCGAGGAGCGCGAGCACGGTCAGCTCGGACCCACCGCCTCGCTCGACGAGGGCCACTGGGAGGTCGCCTACTTCTCCGGCGGCGAGGAGCTGGTTCTGGTCCTGGTCGACGCCCACAGCGGCGAGGTGACCGAGTCGTGGACCGGCTACCAGGTCGCCTGGAAGATGGCCCGCGGCTACTCCGGCGCCTTCGGCCACAAGCTCAACGCCCCCTACGTCTTCCTGCCCCTCTGCCTGATCTTCCTCCTCGGCCTGGTCGACTGGCGGCGGCTGTGGCGGGTCGCCAACCTCGACCTGCTGGTCCTGCTCGGCTTCGGCGTCTCGCACTTCTTCTTCAACCGCGCCGAGATCGGCGTCTCGGTCCCGCTCGTCTACCCGGTGCTGCTCTACCTCCTCGGCCGTTCCCTGTGGATCGGGCTGCGCGGGGTGGGGGAGGGGCTGCGGCCGGTCTGGCCGGTCGCCTGGATGGTCGTCGGGGCGCTCTTCCTGATGGGCTTCCGCGTCGGCCTCAACCTCGCCGACTCCGGCGCGATCGACGTCGGCTACGCCGGGGTGGTCGGCGCCGATCGCATCGCCCACGGGGAGCCGATCTACGACAACTTCCCCGACGACATCTCCTCCGGCGACACCTACGGCCCGGTCGACTACCTCGCCTACGTCCCCTTCGAGGCGATCTGGCCCTGGACGGGCGAGTGGGACGACCTGCCCGCCGCCCACGGCGCCGCGGTCCTCTTCGACGTGGCGGTCTTCACCTTCCTGATCCTCCTGGGAATCCGCATCCGCCCCGGCCCCGAAGGCCAGCGCCTCGCCACGACCCTCGCCTTCGGCTGGGCCGCCTACCCCTACACCGCCTACGCCCTCGAGTCGAACTCCAACGACTCCCTGGTGGCGGCGCTGCTCCTCGCGACCCTCCTGCTCGCCGCGAAGCCCTTGGCCCGTGGAGCGCTGCTGGCTGCCGCGGTGTGGACCAAGTTCGTCGCGGCGCCGTTGGCTCCGATGCTGATGACGTATCGGCCCGCGGGTCCTGTCGCCGCAGGGGACCCACCCCCTCCTGCGCGGCAGGAGGGGGTTCCCCCTTCGACGCCACCCACGGGTCGGCGTCGGATCTCGCTCTTGTTCCTCGTCGGGTTTGCGGCGGTCACCGTTGCGGCGCTGGCCTGGCCGGCGATCGATCCTGGGCTCAGGACGTTCTACGACCGCACCATCGCCACCCAAGCCGGTCGCGAGTCCCCCTTCAGCATCTGGGGCCAAACCTCAGTGGAACCGCTGCGTGTTGCCCTGCTGGTCGCGACCGGAGCTTTATCCCTGCTCTTCGCTTTCGTTCCACGCCGGAAGTCCGTCGTCCAACTCGCTGCTCTCTCGGCCGCGCTATTGATCCTGCTCCAACTGACCCTGCAGCACTGGTTCTACCTCTACATCGTCTGGTTCTACCCGCTCCGTGCTGCTCTCATCGCACAGGCTGCATTACCTGCTCGAAGGAGTCCGCCAGCCCCTGCTCGTTCACCGTCACCAGGGCACCCATCACCCAGACGTCCTCCTCCGCGGTCTCGAACCGGGTCGGCATCTGCGTGATCATCGCGCGCAGCGCCTGCTCGGGCTTGACCCCGAGGACGCTGGTCCGCGAGCCGGTCATGCCGACGTCGGAGACGTGGGCGGTGCCGCCGGGGAGGACGCGCCCGTCGGCGGTCGGGACGTGGGTGTGGGTGCCCAGGACCGCGGCGACGCGCCCGTCGAGGTGCCAGCCCATCGCCACCTTCTCGCTCGAAACTTCGGCGTGGAAGTCGACGATCGCCGCGTCCTGCTCGTGGTGGCTGAGGATCGAGTCGACGGTGTCGAAGGGGGAGCGGGCGACCCGCAGGCCGACGCCGCCGCTGAGGTTGATCACCCGCACCCGCATCCCGCCCGCCTCGACCACGGTGTGGCCGCGGCCGGGGTTCGCCTGCGGGTAGTTAGCCGGCCGCACCACCCGCTCCTCGCTGTCGAGCCAGTCGTAGGCCTCGCGGTGGCGGTAGACGTGGTTGCCGGTGGTGATGACTCCGGCGCCGGAGTCGAAGAGGTCGTTGGCGGTGCGCTGGGTGATGCCGACGCCGCCGGCCGAGTTCTCGCCGTTGACGATCACCAGGTCCGGCGCGTAGCGCTCCCGTAGCGCAGGCATGGCTTCGCGCAGCCCCTTCCGCCCGGGGCCTCCGACCACGTCGCCGATGAAAAGGACCTTCATCCTGTGCTGACCCTATCTGCGAGATTGAGCCCGATGGCCGATTCGGGAGAAGCGGCAGCGATCTTGAGGCGGGCGCTCGACTACCCTTACGCGACGCCCGGCCGTCCCTACCTCTACCTCGACGGCGAGGCCCACGAGCTGCCGCCGGCGGGGCCGGACCTCGCCGGCCGGACCCCGCTTCTCTCCTATGGCGCCAACGCCGCTCCGGAGGCGCTCGCCCGCAAGCTGGCCCCGCTGCCAGACCGGGAGCTGCCGGTCCTCCGCGCCCAGCTGGAGGGCTTCGACGTCGTCTACTCCGCCCACGTCTCTCCCTACGGCGCCGTCCCGGCGACCCTCCTGGAGTGCCCGGGGACGACCGCGCCGGTCTTCGTCCTCCACCCAACCCCCGAGCAGCGCGCCCTCCTCACCGCCACCGAGCCCAACTACGACCTGGTCGAGTTGCCGTTTTGTCTCGCCATAGATGACAAACCGGCAACTCGGCAGGTTCAGGCGTATCGGAGCAAGCACGGGCCGCTGATGCTCGACGGCTCGCCGGTGGCGCTCGCGGCCGTCCGCTCAGTGGGGAGGACGCTGCCGCAGCTGGACCAGCCCGCGATCCTCGAGCGCGTCCGCGCCCACCTCGAGCCGCAGCTCAGCCTCGAAGAGTTCATCCGCGCCTGCATCGCCAAAGGCGGAAGGTCGTTTCCACCTTTGTCCCCGCTATAGCAAGGGAAAGTCTGGAAACAGCGCCGAGCGGTGTGCCTAAATCGTGGCGAAACGGCGCAGCGCCAGGCGGGCGATCGCGGCGTAGGCGGCGCAGAGGACCGTCAGGTGGATCAGCGGGCCGCCCATCCCCGGGCCCGTCCCGTCGAGCGCGGCGGTGATCGCTTCCAGCGCCGGCTTGAAGGGGAAGAGCGCGGTGAAGAGGCGGATCGCGTCGGAGACCTCGGACCCGACCGCGCCGGAGGGCACCAGCGAGAGGAAGGCGACCGGCAGCGTGACCATGAAGGCCAGCAGCGAGACCGCGCGCACCTCGCGCGCCGCCGCGCCGAGTGCCGCCCCCGCCGCGCCCAGGGCGGCGGCCGAGAAGAGGATCGCCACCAGCCAGAGGGGGACGCGCCCCAGCTCCAGCGGCGAGAAGACCTGCATCCCGAACAGCATCAGCAGCGTCACCAGCAGGCCGACGACGACGCCGAGCAGGACCTTCTCGGCCAACAGCCCGCTGCCCGAGACGAGCCCGCGGGTCAGTCGCGGGAAGGCGTTCTCCTCGCGCTCGAGCGCCAGCGAGCCCGCGACCAGCAGGACGACGACGAACGCCAGGGTCAGGGTCGCGGCGACGGCGACGGCGAAGATCTCCAGCGGCGGGCTGTCGCCGCCGACCACCACCTTGTCGACCTCGATCGGCTGGGCGAGTCGGTCGATCAGCGGTTTGGCGACGTCGAGGTTGTCGCGCGCCTGGGTGGCGAACTCGGTCACTTCCTCCAGCGCCGGGCGCAGTCGCGGCGGGAGGGCCGGCGTCACCGCCGCCAGGATCCGGGCGGTCGTCCGCAGGCCGAGGATCTGCACCGTTTCGCCGAGCACGCTGAACTGGCCGCCGTTTACCAGCAGCCCCAGGTAGCGGCCGCCTTCGGCGCCGATCCGCTGCGCGATCTGCAGATTCGCCTGCGCCAGCAGCGAGGTGATCCGGTCGTCGACGAGCTCGGCCTTGACCGCGTTTTCCTCGTTGACCAGGACTTCGATTTCGGGCACCCCCGGGGTCAGCGTCGAGAGCGAGTTGATCCTGTTGACGAGGTTGGCGGGGAGCACCAGGGCCGCGAGCACGTCCCCCGATTCGACCTTCTCCTCGGCTTCGTCGCGATCGTCGACGAAGACGCACTCGACCCGCTCGCAGATCCGCTCTTTGACGTTCGCCTTCGGCAGCTCCTGGCCGCCGACGTTGATCCGCGTGTTGGCCGGGACTTCGTTGAGGAAGGCGACCCGCGGGTCGCTCGGCTCGCGTGAGATCGCAAAGCCGATCAGGACCGCGATCAGGATCGGATAGACGACGAGCAGCACCGCCTGCAAGGGGGAGCGGCGCAGGATCTGCAGGTCCTTCAGCAGCAGCCAGCGCACCCCGCGCATCAGTGCCCCCGGTGGTGCAGGTAGGCGACGAAGGCCGTCTCGAAGTCGCGGTCGGCGGCCTCGGGTGCCTCGCTCCGCACCGCCTGCCGCAGCTCCCCGGCGGAGCCGTCGAAGAGGGACTCGCCATCGGCGAGGACCAGGACGCGACCGCCGTAGCGCTCCGCCTCCTGGATGTCGTGGGTGGAGAAGATCACCGTCGTCCCGCCCCCCGCCAGCCCGGCGACGAACTCCCAGAGGCGCGCCCGCTGGCGCGGGTCGAGGCCGACGCTCGGCTCGTCGAGCAGCAGCACCGCCGGCCGCGAGAGCAGCCCGATCGCGATGTTGATCCGCTGCTGGTTGCCGCCGGAGAGACGGGCGACGATCTCGCCGCGGCGCTCGCCCAGCCCGGTCAGCTCGAGCATCTCCTCGGCCGAGGCACGCGGGTCCTCGTGCCCCTCCAGCCGCGCGAACAGCAGCAGGTTCTCCTCGACCGTCAGCCGCCGGTAGAGCGCCGCCTGCTGCGGCACCCAGCCGATGGCCCCATCGGCAGATGCCACCTCTCCCTCGTCCGGCTTCGCGATCCCCGCCAGGATCGAAAGCAACGTCGTCTTCCCCGCCCCGTTGGGCCCGATGATCGCCACCAATTCCCCGGGACCTGCCGCAAGCGAGACGCCCCGCAGCGCCTCCCGGCTCCCGAACCTCTTGACGAGGCCGCGGGCCTCGATCGCAGTAGCGGCGGCTGGCATCGCCGAACCGTACTCGCGGGAGAGGGAGGGTGGCCTCTGAACGGCTTGTACTTCTCGGTCAAGGCAATCTAGGACCGCACCGGGCGCCCCACCCGAGCAAGTTGAGTGAAGAGGCCACCCTCCCTCTCCCCCTAGAATCGACTTCGAATGTCTTTCCCCGCCACCCGCATGCGCCGCATGCGCCGCACCGAGACGCTGCGCGGCCTGGTCCGCGAGACCGAGCTGTCCCCGGCCCACCTGATCCAGCCCGCCTTCGTCGTCGCCGGCGAGGGGGTGCGCGAAGAGGTCCCGTCGATGCCGGGAATCGAGCGCTTCTCGATCAACAACCTGGTCGAGGAGGCCGGCGAGATCGCCGCCGCCGGGATCGGCGCGCTGATGCTCTTCGGCATCCCCGCCACCAAGGACGACGCCGGCTCCGGCGCCTACGACCCGGAGGGAATCGTGCAGATGGCGGTGCGGGCGCTGAAGGAGGCCCACCCCGACCTGATCGTGATCACCGATGTCTGTCTCTGCGAGTACACCTCGCACGGCCATTGCGGGCTGATCCGCGCCGGCGGCACCGAAGTCGACAATGACGTCACCGTCGAGCTGCTGGCGAAAACCGCGATCTCCCACGCCGAGGCCGGCGCCGACGCGGTCGCGCCGAGCGACATGATGGACGGCCGGATCGGCTCGATCCGCTTCCAGATGGACGAGGAGGGCCACCCCGGCGTGCCGATCATCGCCTACTCGGCCAAGTACGCCTCGGCGTTCTACGGGCCCTTCCGCGACGCCGCCGAGTCGACGCCGGAATTCGGCGACCGCCGCGGGTACCAGATGGACCCGGCCAACGCGGCCGAAGCGGTGCGCGAGGCCGAGCTCGACCTCGACGAGGGCGCCGACATGCTGATGGTGAAGCCGGCACTCCCGTACCTCGACGTCGTGCGCCGGGTCAAAGAGGCGACCGGCGCGCCGGTCGCCGCCTACCACGTCTCCGGCGAGTACTCGATGCTGAAGGCGGCCGCCGCCAACGGCTGGATCGACGAGCGCGCCGCCGTGGTCGAGGCGCTGACCTCGATCCGCCGCGCCGGCGCCGACGCGATCGTCACCTACTACGCGAAGGAGGCCGCAGCTTGGCTTCGGTGAAAGTTCCGCAGTCGAAGGCGCGCAGCCGCAAGGACGGCTCCGCGATCCCGCTCGACGAGACCGACAAGCGGTTGATGAACCTGCTGCAGTCGAGCTTCCCGCTCGACCCCGAGCCGTTCGCCCTCGTCGCCTCCGAGGCGGACCTGGAGCTGGACGACGTGCTCGGCCGCACCCAGCGCCTGCTCGACGGGCGGATCATCCGCGAGATCACGCCGATCTTCGACACCCGCGCCCTCGGCTACGAGTCGATGCTGGTCGCGGCCAAAGTCGACAGCGAGCACCCGCAGCGGGCAGCGCAGGCCGTCAACGCCCACCCCGGCGTCTCCCACAACTACCTGCGAACCCACGACTTCAACCTCTGGTTCACGATCGCCACCCCGCCGGACTCGAAGCTGGGCCTGCGCGGCACGCTGGACGCGCTGATGGAGGAGACCGGGGCGGAGTCGATGCGGGAGCTGCCAACCCTCACCCTCTTCAAGATCAACATGAACCTGGAGATGGAGAAGGGGACCGAGGCGCTCGCCGCCGCGGTCGAGGCGGCGCCGCCTCGCGAGCTGGAGCCGCAGCCCTACGACGCCGACGACATCGCCCTGATCAAGGCCCTGCAGGGGCCGATGGAGGCGGTGGAGCGCCCCTACGACGCCGCCGCGCAGGAGCTGGGGATCACGACCGAGGAGCTGCTCGACCGCCTCCGCGCCATGGTCGACCGCAAGATCCTCCGCCGCGTCGCCGCGATCCTCTACCACCGCCGCGCCGGCTTCTCGGCCAACGGGATGGGCGTCTGGAAGGTGCCGGAGGACCAGATCATGGAGGTCGGCGGCCGCATGGCCTCCTTCCGCGGCATCTCCCATTGCTACCAGCGGCCGACCTACGAGGACTGGCCCTACAGCGTCTTCACCATGGCCCACGGCCGCTCGAAGGAGGAGTGCGACGCCGTCCTCGACGCGATCGCCGAGGAGTGCGGGATGGGCCCCGACGACCGCGCCACCCTCTACTCCTCGACCGAGTACAAGAAGATCCGCCTCCACTACTTCACCGACGACTACGCGCGCTGGGAAGCGGAGCATTCTTGAGCTTCAGCTGTTCCTTATCGGCGAATAGCAACGAAAAGGAACAGGCGAAGACATGACCGACCTGTTTGAGCGAGCGCAGCAGGTCCTCCCCGGTGGCGTCAACTCGCCGGTGCGGGCGATGCGCCAGATCGGTCGCGACCCGATCTTCGTCGAGCGCGGCGAAGGCGCCTGGCTCTTCGACGTCGAGGGCAACCGCTACCTCGACTGGGTCGGCTCCTGGGGGCCGATGATCCTCGGCCACGCCGAGCCCGCCGTCATCGCGGCCGTGATCGAAGCGGCGAAGCGGGGGACGAGCTTCGGCGCGGCGACGCTCGAGGAGGTGCGCCTCGCCGAGGAGGTCGCGGCGCGGATGCCCTCGGTGGAGATGCTGCGGATGACCAGCTCCGGGACCGAGGCGGCGATGAGCGCGGTGCGCCTGGCGCGGGCGATCACCGGCCGCGAGGTGGTGATCAAGTTCGCCGGCGCCTACCACGGTCACTCCGACGGCCTGCTCGCCGACGCCGGCTCGGGGCTGGCGACGCTTGGCGTTCCCGGCAGCCCCGGGGTGCTTCCCGCGCAGGCGGCGGCGACCGTCGTCGTGCCGTGGAACGACCGCGCCGCGGTTTCCCGCGCGCTCGAGGAGCACGACGTCGCGGCACTTCTCGCCGAGCCGATCGCCGCCAACATGGGCGTCGTCCCGCCCGCCGAGGGCTTCCTCGAGTTCCTCCGCGAGGCGACCCGCGCCGCCGGCGCGCTGCTCGTCTTCGACGAGGTGATCACCGGCTTCCGCGTCGCCCGCGGCGGCGCCCAGGAGCTCTACGGGGTCGACCCCGACCTCACCGTGATGGGCAAGGTGCTCGGCGGCGGACTGCCGGCAGCCGCCTACGGCGGACCCCGGGAGCACATGGAACGGATCGCCCCGGCCGGAGACGTCTACCAGGCGGGCACCCTCTCCGGGAACCCGTTGGCGGTCGCCGCCGGGCTGGCGACGCTGGAGCAGCTCGACGCCGCCGCCTACGAGCGGCTGGGCTCGCTGACCGACCGCCTCACCGCCGGCTTCGCCGAGCTGGCAGCCGACCGACCGCTCCAGGTCGCCTCGGCCCCCGGCCTCGTCACCCTCTTCTTCAGCGAGGTCCCGGTCACCGACTTCGCGACGGCCACCGCCTGCGACGTCGAGGCCCACGCCGGCTTCTGCCGGGCGCTGCTCGAGCGCGGCGTCTACCCGCCGCCGGCCCAGTACGAGGCCTGGTTCGTCTCCCTCGCCCACGACGAGGCGACGATCGACCAGACCCTCGAAGCCGCCGCCGAGGCCCTGGACGAGGCGCTGCGATGACCCCCACCTGCATTCCGTGGTTCCTTAGTCGTCTATGACCGGACAAAGGAACCACGGAACTCCCGGCGGCGCCCTCCAGGCGCTCGCTGACCAGCTGCGGGCTGAGGACACACCGATCTCGCCGCACGTCGTCGAGCCGGCGGAGCCGGCGACGCTTGGCGAGCTCGCCGCTTCGGGCCCCCGGACCGCGGCCGCACCGGCCGAGTACGCCCTCGTCGTCGAGGCCGTCCGCGAGGGCTACCTCCTCCACTACGGGGAGCCGCGCTTGCTCGCCGGCCACGACCCCGACCTCGCCCTCCTCGCCGGCGACTACCTCTACGCCCTCGGCCTCGACCGCCTCGCCGCCCTCGGCGACACCCGCTCCGTCGCCATCCTCTCCGACCTGATCAGCAGTTGCGCCCGGCTTCACGCCGAAGGGGACACGGAGGGGATTCCGGATCTCTGGCGAAGTGCCGCCGAGAGGATCGGCGCTGGCGCATCTGTGACGCAGGTCACACCCCCTAAGCAATAGACTTTGTCGCCCTACCTGATCGACCTGTGGCAGACGACGCGAACAAGGTAAACGGGGCTGACGAGGCCCCCATCAAGGAGCGGGTGAAGCCCGACCCTCCCGGCTATTTCGAGGGGGAGTCGATGACGCGCCGCCACGTCTTCACGGTCGCCTCGCAGGCGATCGGAGGGCTCGCCGCCGCCGGGATCGTGCTGCCCGCCGTCGGCTTCGCCGTCGCCCCGATCTTCCACCGCGGCAAGGAGCGCTGGGAGGCGGTCGGCCCGGCCTCCGACTTCGTCGAGGACACCTACCGCCAGGTCGTCTTCACCGAGACCGAGGGGATCGGCGACGCCGGCAAGACCACCGCCTACGTCCGCCGCAGCTCCGAGGACCTGGGCGAAGAAGGCGGCAAGTTCGTCGCCGTCTCCAACCGTTGCGCGCACCTCGGCTGTCCGGTCCGCTTCGTCGAGGCCGCCGGCAACTTCATCTGCCCGTGCCACGGCGGCGTCTACGACTTCCAGGGCAAGCGGATCGGCGGCCCGCCGGTGCGCCCGCTCGACCAGTTCCAGACCCGCGTCCGCAAGGGCCAGGTGGAGCTCGGACCGCGCTACAGCGTCACCTCGCAGATGGAGCCGGTCCGCGCCCGCGACCCCGGGGAGTTCACCGGCGGGATCTGGGAATACCTCTACCCGCCGCGGCCCTCTACCTTCCCAGCGCCCTGATGCCGAGCTTCCCGAAACCCAAGATCCCGGACGCCGTCGTCCCCCCGCCGCTGCGCAAACCGGCCAAGCCCGGCAGCGCCGGGACGCCCAAGGGCCAGGCGCCGTCCGACCTGAAGACCGCGCCGGACCGCCAGACCGCCGGCGACAAGCTGCTCGACCGCGGCAAAGAGGCCCCGATCGACGCCCTCGGCTGGGTCGACCAGCGGCTCGCGGCCAGCGGCTTCCTCACCGGGATGCTGTTCCGCAAGGTGCCGAAGGGGACCAACTGGTTCTACACGCTCGGCTCCGCGACGCTCTTCGCCTTCATCGTCCAGGCCACCACCGGCGTCTTCCTGGCGATGTTCTACACCCCCTCGGCGACCCAGGCCTACGCTTCGATCGCCCACATCAACAACGAGGTCCCGCTCGGCCAGTTCGTGCACGGGATGCACAAGTGGGGCTCGAGCGTGATGGTGATCCTGATCTTCCTCCACATGGGCAGGACCTTCTTCTTCGGCGCCTACAAGTACCCGCGGGAGCTCAACTGGGTGATCGGCGTGGTGCTGCTGATCCTGACGATGACGATGGCCTTCACCGGCTACCTGCTGCCCTTCGACCAGCGCTCCTTCTGGGCCTCGATCGTCGGCATCAACATCAACGGCACCGGCCCCGTCGTCGGCCCCTACCTGAGCGACTTCCTCCGCGCCGGGCCTGAGCTGGGGGCGACGACCCTCTCGCGCTTCTACGCGATCCACATGCTGCTGGTGCCCGGGGCGATCATCGCCCTGATCGGCGCCCACATGTACCTGGTCGTCAAGCTCGGCACCACGGCACCGCCGTGGGTCAAAGCCGAACGACCCAAGGTCGCCGCTCCGACCGCCCAGCTGGACGCGGGCGCCCACGGCAACGGCAACGGCCGCGTGAATGGGACTGGCGAATGAGTCGCCTGATCAAGCAGATCAAGGACGCAGGGAGCGTGGCGTGCTCTGCACCCGAGCGACCGAGGACGCCGATATGCGCCGATCAGGGGGCTCATTCATGAAGCCGCAGGACAAACAGGCCTATCTGGAGGAGTACGAGCTCCTGAAGAAGAAGGGGAAGCCGTTCTTCCCCTACGCGGTGATGAAGGACTCGGTGATGGCGCTGATCGTCGTCGCCGTGATCATCGCCATGTCGATCATCCTCGGCGCGGAGCAGGGCCCGAAGGCGGACCCGACCTCGACCACCTACGTGCCGCGCCCCGAGTGGTACTTCTTCTTCCTCTTCGAGCTTCTGCGCGTGATCAAGCCGCCGGAGCTGGTCCCGATCGCGACGATCGGCATCCCGACGATCTGCATGGTCCTGCTGCTGCTGCTGCCGTTCTACGACCGCGGCCCCGAGCGGCGCCCCGAGCGCCGGCCGATCGCGACCACCGCCGGCATCGTCACGATCATCGCGATGGGCTACCTCACCTACCTCGGCGCCACCGGCGGCTCGCCGACCGAGATCGACATGAAAGTCTCCAAGCAGTACGAGCCCGGCAAGGAGGTCGTCGCCGGCGCCGGCTGCCTCGCCTGCCACAAGCTGGGTGAGAACGGCAACAACGGGCCGGGTCCCGAACTGACCCACATCGCCTCCCGGATCCCCCGGGCTGCGATCATTCGCTCGGTCGAAATCGGCCCGGGCATCATGCCCTCCTTCCGCGACCTGCCGCCGCAGAAGATCGAACAGCTCGCCGACTTCCTGTCCTCGCTGGATTAACCGGGCGGTAGGGACGGGGCGGGCGCCCTGAATCCCATGGACACCATCAACGACAACCGCCAATCGCCGGACTTCGCCGGCCAGGTCAACCGCATGTTCGACCGCGTCGCCGGCCGCTACGACGCGCTCAACTCGGTGATGACCGCCGGCCTCCACCACCGCTGGCGCGAGCGCGCCGCCGCCAAGGCGCAGCTGGGGCCCGGGGACGCCGCGCTGGACATCTGCTGCGGGACCGGCGACATGGCGCTGGAGCTGGCCAAGCAGGTCAGCCCCGGCGGCCGCGTCGTCGGCTGCGACTTCTCCGAGCCGATGCTCGACCTCGCCCGCGACAAGGCCGCCGAGCGCGGCGCCGGCGGCGTCCGCTTCGAGTGGGCCGACGCGCTGGAGCTGCCCTACGACGGCGAGCGCTTCGACGCCGTCACCGTCGGCTTCGGCGTCCGCAACCTCGCCGACCTCGACCGCGGCCTGCGCGAGATGGCGCGGGTGCTGAAGCCCGGCGGCCGCGCGGTGATCCTCGAGATCACCCAGCCGACCCGGCCGCCGCTCTCGCTCTTCTACTCGCTCTGGTTCGACCGCATCGTGCCGCTGCTCGGCGCCCTCTCCAGCAACCCCGAGGCCTACTCCTACCTGCCGGAGTCGGTGCGCAGCTTCCCCAGCCCCCGCGGGCTGGCGGAGAAGATGGACGACGCCGGCTTCAAAGCGGTCCGGTACACGGTGCTCGCCGGCGGGATCATCGCGATCCACAGCGGCGTCCGGGCGTGATCCCAGGGCCGGACAGCAGTTCCGTGGTTCCTTTGTCGTGCATGTCCGGACAAAGGAACCACGGAACCGAGACCGACGGCTGAGCGATGACCCGCCCGTCCTCCGTTCCGCCCCCGGTGACGGCGGTCCTCGACGCCTCCAGCCGCTGGCTGCCGGCGCGGCTGGGCGAGGTCGAGGAGCTGCTGCGGGAGGCGATCGGCGGCCATGGCGAGGCGCTCGGCGGCGACGCTGCGGCGACGCTCGAGGCGGGCGGCAAGCGTCTGCGCCCCATGCTCGTCCTCCTCTGCGCCGGGCCCGAGGGCGCCGGCGAGGCGGTCCGCGCCGCGGCCGCGATCGAGCTCGTCCACATGGCGACCCTGGTCCACGACGACGTCCTCGACGACGCGCCGCTGCGCCGCGGCCTGCCGACCGTCGCCGCCACCTCGGGCCGCGGGCGCGCCGTCGCCACCGGCGACCTGCTCTTCTCCCGCGCCTTCGCGCTGCTCGCCGAGGCCGGAGACACCCGCGCGGTCGGGCTGCTCGCCGACGCCTCGGTCGCGCTCGCCCGTGGCGAGCTCGCCCAGCGCCGCGACGCCTTCGACCTCGGCGTCGACGAAGAGCGCTACCTCTCGCGCTGCCGGCTGAAGACCGCGCGCCTGTTCGAGTGCGCCTGCCTGCTCGGCCGCCCCGACGAGGCGCTGCGCGAGTTCGGCGCCGACATCGGCCTCGCCTTCCAGCTTCTCGACGACGTCCTCGACGTCAGCGGCCCGCCGGAGCGGACCGGGAAGGCGCGCGGCACCGACCTTCTCGACGGCACCGTCACGCTGCCGCTGATCGAGGCGGCGAAGAGCGATCCGAGCATCCGCGAGACCGACCTGCACGGGCTCGACGCCAGCAGCGCCGAGGCGCTCTGCGACCGCATCGCCGCCACCGGCGCGCTGGAGCGGGTCCGCGCCCGCGCGATCGAGATGGTCGCCGAGGCCAAGCGCGTCCTGGAGCGAGCCGAGTTCGCCCCCGAGCAGCGCCAGCTCCTGACCCTCGTCGCCGACGGCGTGGTCCAGCGCTACAGCTGAGGCTCCAGGTCGTTTCCACCATTTGAGCCCCCATAGGGGCCACAAGCGTGGAAACGACGCGGGCCTACTGCTCCTGCTGGGTGGGGCGGACGAGGATCTCGTTGACGGCGACGTGGCGCGGGCGCGTCACCACGTAGGCGATCGCGTCGGCGATGTCCTTGGCCTCGAGGATGTCCATGTCGACGAACCGGTTTTCGATCTCCTCGCGGACGCCGGGCCGGTTGTGGCTCTGCAGCTCGGTGGCGACGGCGCCCGGCTCGACCAGCGAGACACGCAGGTGGCGCCCCGTCACCTCCTGGCGCAGCGACTCGCTGAAGGCGCCGACGCCGTGCTTGGTCGCGTTGTAGACGCCGCTGCCTTTGCGCGCCATCCGGCCCGCGACCGAGGAGATGTTGACCAGGTCGGCGACCCGCCGCGGCTCGCTCTCGGCGGCTTTCAGCAGGTGGGGGAGGGCGGCGTGCGCGGTGTAGAGCAGGCCGAGGATGTTGACCTGGACCATCTGCTCCCATTCCTCGACCGGCGCGTCGACCACCGGCCCCAGCAGCATCACGCCGGCGTTGTTGACGACGACGTCGAGCCGCCCGAGCTCCTCGACGGCGCGGTCGACCGCCGCCGTGGCCTGCTCGCGGTCGCTGACGTCGGCCTCGATCGGCAGCGCGGTGCCGCCGCTGTCGGCGATCTCCCCGCCCAGCGCCTCGAGCCGGTCGGCGCGGCGGGCGACGAGCGCCACCGCGGCGCCGCGGGCCGCCAGCGACCGCGCGGCCGCCTGGCCGATGCCGCTCGAAGCCCCGGTCACCAGGGCGACGGTCTTGTCGAGGTCATGCGCGGGGTCGGTCACCCGGCGCCTATACCCGCTCGCCGGACGCGTCACTCAGCCGCAGAAGCCGGAACCTAAAACCTGGTCCGAACTGATCCGGGCGACGATCCACCCCGTTACCATGGGACAAGATGCCAGGAAACATCGGACTTCCAGAGATCGCAATCGTCCTCGTCATCGCCCTGCTGGTCTTCGGGCCGAAACGGCTCCCGGAGCTAGGCCGCAGTCTCGGCCGCGGCATCCGCGAGTTCAAAGGCTCGATCGGCGGCGACCACGACCACGACCACGACGACGAGGAGGACGAGGCGCCGAGCCTCCCGCAGTCGGAGTCGGCCAAGGTTCACGGCGACCCCGCCGATGCGGAGATAGTCCGCAACAAGACCAGCTGAGGCCGCGTCAGGATGGCCCGCCGCGTCAAGGCGGTCTCCCACGAAGACCGCCTCACCCTGGTCGAGCACCTCGACGAGCTGCGGGCGCGGCTGATCGTCTGCATCGTCGTCCTCGGCGTCGCCCTGGCGCTCTGCTTCTGGCAGAACCACCTGCTGCTCGAAGTCGCCCAGCACCCGCTGCCCGACGACCACGACCAGCTGATCACCTTCGGCGTCACCGAGCCGTTCACGACCACGCTGACCGTCGCCGCCTACGGCGCCCTCGTCCTCTCGCTGCCGGTCGTCCTCTGGCAGCTGTACGCCTACGTGCTGCCGGCCTTCAGCGCCTCCGAGCGGCGGACGATCCTGCCGATCCTGCTCCTCTTCCCGGTCCTCTTCGTCACCGGCCTCGCCTTCGCCTACTTCGTCGTCATGCCGGCCGCCGTCAACTTCCTGCTCAACTTCAACGACGGCCAGTTCAACATCCAGCTCCGGGCCCGCGACTACTACAGCTTCTTCTCGATGACGGAGATCGCCTGCGCCCTGATCTTCCAGCTGCCGCTGGTGATCATCGCCGTCACCCGGCTGGGGATCGTCAGCGTCGAGCAGCTCACCCATAACCGCCGCTACGCCTATCTGGTGATCGCGATTCTGGCCGCCGCGCTGCCCGGCGTGGACCCGGTGACCATGCTCATTGAGATGGTTCCGCTGCTTGTTCTGTATGAGTTGAGTATCTTGCTCGCTCGGGTCCTGGGACGTCCGGGAACGAGCGGAGGCGTGGCGCAGCCCACTCCGCAGGAGTAAGGGAGAGACAGAAGTGGCCGGAGGCGACAAGGAGCACAAGATGCTGTTCGACCTGCGCGGCGGGCGGCGCGGCAGCGTGGTCAAGGTCGTCTACGCCGTCCTCGCGATCCTCATGGGGGCCAGCCTCTTCCTCACCGTCGGCCCGTTCAGCATCTCCGAAATCTTCAACAGCGGCGGCGGCAGCACCGACCTCGCCAAGCCCTACGAAGAAGAAGCCGAACGGATCGAAGGCAGGCTCGAAAAAGATCCGCAGAACCCCCAGCTCCTGCTCTCGCTGACCCGCGCCCAGATCAACGCCGGCAACGCCGACGCCCAGAGGGAAGCCAACGGCGCCGTGGTCCTCACCGCCGACTCGGTGCAGGCCTACCAGGAGGCGGACCAGTCCTGGACGGAATACCTGAAAGCGACCGACGAACCCAATTCCGCCCTGGCCGCGCTGGTCGGGCCGATGATGCTGCAGCTCGCCGAACTCTCGACCAGCTATCCGCAGGCCGACCTGCGGATAGCCGCCGCCACCGACGCGCAGAAGATCGTCGCCGAAGACCGCCCCTCGGTGAACTCGGTCACCACGCTCGCCTTCTACACCTACTTCACCGGCGACTTCGCGGCCGCCGAAAAAGCGCGCGCCGAAGCGAAAAAGCTCGCCAAAACCTCGGCCGAACGCAAAGAAATCGACAAAACCCTGGACGAATACAAGAAAAACGCGACCAAATACGTCCAGGCGAAAAAACAGGCCGAAAAAGCTCAGAAAGCGGCTGGCGGCAACGCGCCGGAAAACCTCGAAAACCCGCTCAGCCCCGGTCTGGGGACCGGCGGCCTGGGCGAATAGCGGGCGGCGGATCCGCCCGCTCGGATGGGCCGTGTTGGGCTCGAACCAACGACCTTGAGATTAAGAGTCTCCTGCTCTACCAACTGAGCTAACGGCCCGGGGACGGGCAAGTATAGGAAGGTCGGCCGCTCGGGTGCGGGTCGCGGCGGCTATTTGGAGCGGCAGTATTTTTCGACCAGGCCGTCGACGATCGTGCCGTCTTCGAAGCTGAAGCGCCCGTGCGTCTGCAGCACGTTGTCGCTGCAGCGCGCCGAGGCGTAGCTGCGCCGCTTGCCGCCCGCCCGGTAGCGGCGGCCGATCTTGACGTCGATGTGGGTGAGGGCACCGAAGCCGGCGGCCAGCTGGGGGAGCTCGATCCGCGCCCGGTAGCGAAAGCCGCCGCGGCGCTGTTCGATCGGCACCACGATCGCGTAGGTCTGGGTGGCGGGGACGGTGGTCTGCGCGTGCAGGACCGCGGTCGGCAGCCCGCCGAGGCGGGGCCCGTTGAAGATCGTCAGGTCAGAGCGGGCCGGGACGTCGCCGCTCTCCAGCGAGATCACGGCTTCGACGTGGCCGGTGCCGACGACCGCGTCGGCGCAGATCCGCCGCGCCTCCGCGGGGCTGGCTTCGTCGATCGCGTCAGGCGAGCAGCTCGGCAGCCCGGCGACGCTGAGGCGACCGTCGCGGTCGAAGTCGATCAGCGCCTGCCGCAGCGGCGCGGGCTTGCCCCCGCCTTTGGCGCTGAGGTCGAGATGGCCCTGGAAGTCGATCGGGGCGAAGCGGTGCCGCGGCAGCGCCTGCGGCTGGAACCCTCCGTCGGCGCGCAGCACGAGGTTTTCGACTTCGACGAGGGCGCCGCTGGCGCTGCCGCCGAGCAGCACCGTCGCGGCCAGGGCGAGCAGGGCGATGGGGCGCTTTTGCGTCCCACGAGGACGGAAAAGCGCCTCGAGTCGTCTCAGTCTGGGGGTGTGACATGGCGAGGTGAGGGTCGTCGGGAAGCGGTCCCCGTTGGTGAAGGTCAGGTTCCCCTCTACCTGCAGCCGCCCGCCGGAGCAATGGGCGGTGATGAAGCCGACCTTCTTCCCCTTGCGCTTGCGGGTCGTGCCGACCGTCGCTTCGGCCAGGGTCGGCGCCCCGTAGCTGCCGGCGACCTCGGGCATCTCGACCCGGACGTGGAACCCGTAGCGGCCCTTGGCGACCCGCTCGACCACGATCGGCACCAGCAGCGCCTGCGGCGCGGGGATGGTCTCGTAGGCGTGGGCGATCAGCGTCGGCTTGCCACCGCTCGGCGGCGCGTTGAAGAAGGAGACGGGGGAGCTGATCTCGAAGGGCGCTCGGCCGGGCATCGTCACCAGCGCCTCGGCGTTCCCCTTGCCGACCAGCGCCCCGGCGCAGCGCTGGCGCGCCTGCCCGGTCGTCGTCCCCTCGAGCTTGCTCATCGGGCAGGTCGGGAAGGCCTTGCTGTTGATCGCCCCGTGCTTGTCGATCAGGAAGTCGATCGCGTCGAGCGTCGGCGGCGTCGAGCCGTCCTTGGTCCTGATCCGGGTGGTGCTGTTGAGGGTGATCGGGGCGTTGCCCTTGGCCGGCAGCTCCCGCGGCTGCATCTCAATCGTGGAGCTGACGCAGAGCGGGCCGATGCAGGCCTCGATCCCCGACGCCGTCGCGCCGAAAACCAGCGTCAGCGCGACGGCGAGTCCTGCGACTCTGAGGATCCGTCCCTTCAATCAGCGGCCCGTGCAGGTTTTGAACAGCGAACCCTGGAGCTTGGTGCCGTCTTTGAAGTCGGCCATGACTTTCGCCTGCAGGCGGCCGTCGGGGCAGCCGGCGTTGGCGAAGCTCAGCTTCTTCCCCTTATAGGTCCATTCGCGGCCGACCGTCATCCGGGCATAGAGCGGGATGCCGCTGCCGCCGGCGATCCGCGGGATTTTCGCTTCCACCTTGAAGCCGTAGCGCCCGCTCTTCACCTTCTGGATTTCGATCGGCACCACGAAGGTGGTCGGGCCCGGCACCGTCAGGTGGGCGTGGGCGAGGACCACCGGGTTGCCGTTCTTCGGCGCCGCGTTGAAAAGGGTGATCGGCGAGGAGGCCGGGATCGGTCCCTGTTCGGGGAAGATCACGACGGCCTTGCCGAAGCCCTTGCCGACGATCGAGCCGGGGCAGAGCTTGCGCGCCTGCGGCGTGGTCGTCGCCTTCAATTTTCCGGGCGTGCATTTCGGCAGCCCGTCGGTCTCGACTTCGCCGTGCTTGTCGAACCAGATCGTCACCGTTTCGAGGACCGGCGGCGGGGTGCCGTCCTTGGTCGCGATGTTGCCGTAGCCGTGCAGCTTGATCGGCGCGTAGCCCTTCTTCGGCAGCGTCGTCGGCGTGAAGCCCCCGTCCGTGGTGATCACCAGGTTCGCCGCTTCCAGCTTGATCGCAACCGCCGTCCCGGCGACCGCGAGCACCAAGACAAGTCCCAGCACATTCGCTCTTAACAGAGTCTTCCGCACCAAATCCTCCTCCCGTAGGCCTCTACCGCCAAACTACCAGCCGTGGGAAGGAGGATCGGCAGGGCACGGCGAGGGTCGCGGCCAGATCGGCCGGGTCGCGGGCAACCTTTTCTGCTCCGTCACCCCCGCAGCGTCCTCGCCGTCGCGGCGATCCTGCTGGCCGTCCTCGGGGTGATCGGAACCGGCACCGAGGACCGCCTCGACCCGACCACCCTCGACGTCCCCGGGACCGAGTCCTCGCACGGCAACCAGATCCTGCGCGAGCACTTCGGCGACTCTGCGCCGTTCGCGATCCTCCTCCGCGGCCCCGCCGAGGCGCTCGACCGACAGGGCCCCGAACTGATCGCGGCGCTGCGCGAGGACCCGCTGGTGACGACGCTCTCGCCCTGGGACACCGGCTCGGTCCAGCGCCTGCGGCCGCAGCCGGACAAGGCGCTGATCATCGCCGACTTCCACGTCGACACCCGCGATCTCGGTCAACGAGACCGTGCCGCACCTCAACGACGTCCTCGAGGAAAAGATCCACGCGCCGGTCGAGGCGACGCAGACCGGCTACGCCAGCCTCTCCCGCGCGATCCAGGACGACAGCATCGAGGCCACCCACCGTGGCGAGCTGATCGCGCTGCCGTTCCTGCTGATCATCCTGCTGCTCGTCTTCCGCTCGCCGATCGCCGCCGCGATCCCGCTCGCCTTCGGCGCGATCACCGTCGTCGCCTCGCGCGGAATCCTCTACTTCTTCACCGGCTGGTTCGAGATCGACGCCTTCGCGCTGGTGGTCTGCTCGATGATGGGCCTGGCGCTCGGGGTCGACTACGCGCTGCTGATGGTCTCCCGCTTCCGCGAGGAGCTGGCCGAGGGGCACGAGCCGATCGAGGCGGCGCGGCTGACCCGCCGCCACGCCGGGCGCACGGTCTGCTTCGCCGGCAGCACCCTGCTGCTCTCGATGATCGTCTGCCTCTTCATCCTCCCCGGCTCGCTGCTCGCCTCGCTCGCCGGGACGGTCTGCATGGTGGTGATCCTCAGCGTCTCGGTGGCGACCATCGCCGGCCCGGCGATCCTCACCCTGGTCGGTCCCAACGTCGACCGCTGGCGGCTCGGCGCCACCGCCCCCGCCGGTGGCCGCTCGCGCCTGATGGTGCTGGTCGGCGCGGCGCTGAAGAAGCCGGCGCCGTCGCCGCGGCGCTGATCGGCGCCCTGCTGCTCGTCCTGGCGGCGCCGGCGATCGGGCTGAAGACCGGCCCGCCGAGCCCCGAACAGCTCGCCAAGGACTCCCCCGCCCGCCAGGACGCCGAACTGTCGACCAGCGAATTCGGCCAGGGCTTCGAATCGCCTTTCCAGGTCGTCGCCGTCTCCCAGGAAGGGCCGATCACCGACGCCAAGAGCTTCGGCGCGCTGGAAAACTTCCAGCGCAAGCTCGCCACGATCCCCGGCGTGCAGGCGGTGATCGGCCCGGCGCCGGCGGTGCAGCGGATCAGGCCGCTGCAGGGGCTGGGGAACACGCTACCTCTCGACCGAAGGCAACACCGGCCAGATCAAGCAGCTGGCTCGCCTCGGCCGCGAACTCGAGGTCGCCGCGGGCGGTGTCGGGCAGCTGCGCGAAGGGATCGCCGAAGCGAGCGACGGCGCCGGCCTGCTGGCGCTCGGCTCCGACCGCGCCGCCGAGGGGGCGACGCAGATCGCGCCGCGGCCTGACGAGAGCCGCGGGCGGCAGCGACGAAGCGATCGCGGCGCTCGACAAGTTCGCGACCGGGACGGAGCGGCTGGCCGACGCGATCGAAACCGCCTCCTTCGGCGCGCTCAGACCTCAAGCTCGGCCTGCGCGACGGCGGTGATCCCGAACCTCGACGCGAACGCCCTGGACCGCTCCCGCGATCTGCAGAAGGCGCTGAACGAAGACGCCAACGGCAAGCTGCCGGAACTGATCGCCGCCGGCGCGGGTGACCGAAGAACAGGCGAAGGAAGCGCTGGCCCGGCTGCAGGCGATGACGGTCGGCAAAACCGACCCCAATTACGACGGCGGCGCTCGAAGCGGCCCGCAAGGCGGTCGCGGCGGTGAGCGGCAAGGACCCGGTGACCGGTGCGCCCTACGACCCCGTCCCCGAGACTCCGGAGGTCGAGCCCTACGCCGGTCTCCCGGCCGAGCTCGTCGCGCTGAACGAACGCCTGCTGGACGACCACGAAGAAGCGAAGCAGGTCACCTTCGCGATCGGCTCGACCAAGAGCAACCTGAAGCAGCTTCTGGCCGGGACCGAAAAACTCAGCGACGGGCTGGAAAAACTGCGCGGGGCGAGCAAGCGGCTCGCCGCCGGCGCGGCCAGGCTGGCGCGCGAAGCGGGCCGCCTCGGCGACGGTCTCGTCCCAGCTGAGCGGCGGCACCGTGGCGCTGGTCAAGGGCCTCGACGAACTCGGCAACGGCGCCGACGCGCTCGAAGCGGGGCTCGCCACCGGGGTCGACGAAAGCGCGCCGCTGGAAACCGGGCTGGAAGAAGCGAGCGTTCAGGTCCTGACCGGGCAGAAGCGGATCAACAACCAGATCGGCCGCGTCTCGAAATCTACGCCGGGACTGTTCAACTCCGGCTACTTCGTCCTCTCCGCCCTCGACGGCACCCCGCCGACGGTCCGCGCCCAGGTGAACGAAACGATTGACCTCGAACGCGGCGGCCAGGCGGCGACGATGCTCGTCATCTCCGACTACAGCTTCAACACCCCCGGCTCGATCAAGCTCAACCAGCGGCTCAACGACGAAGCCGCCGAGCTGGCTGACAAGTCCGGCCTCGAGACCGGCGTCGCCGGCGGCGCCGCGCAGCTGAACGACTACAGCCGCGTCACCCGCGAGCGGATGCCGTGGGTGATCATCGCGATCACGATCGCCACCTTCCTGATGCTGATGGTCGTCCTCCGGGCGATGCTGCTGGCGGTGATCGCCGTCGTCCTCAACCTGCTCACGGTCGCCGTCGCCTTCGGCGTCCTCACCTTCCTCTTCCACATCCCCGAGAGCTGGCCGCTCGGCGGCCACAACTACGTCGACGCGGTCGGGGCGACGCTGATCTTCGGCCTCGTCTTCGGCCTCTCGATCGACTACGCCGTCTTCCTCCTCAGCCGCATGCGCGAGCACTACGACGCCCACGGCGACAACGCCGCCGCGGTCGAGTTCGGCCTCTCCCGCACCGCCGGCGTGATCACCGGCGCGGCGATGATCATGATGGTCGTCTTCGTCGCCTTCGCCGGCGCCCCGATCGCCACCGTCAGCCAGCTCGGCGTCGGCCTCACGGTGGCCGTCATCCTCGACGCCACGGTGGTCCGCATCGTCCTCCTGCCGGCCCTGATGCTCCTCCTCGGCGACCGCGTCTGGTGGCTGCCGAAGCCCCTCGAGCGGGTCATTCCCAAGCTCAGCGTCTAGAAGTCACGGTTTCGCTCCGAAGAATCTCCACTTCGGCGCGGATAGCGCCTTGTTTCGTGCAGACAATCCCTTACGCTACGATCATGGCCGTGATGATGCCGAGGGAGAAGTGGACCGACGAACGTCTCGATGAGCTCAACAAGAAGGTCGACGGCGGTTTTGCGCGCGTCGACCAAGACATCCGCGAGCTGCGCACCGAGATAAACACGCGCTTCGACAGCATGCAGCGGGCTCAGTACGCGGGTGTCATTGCAATCGTCGCCGCTTTGATCGCCACCCAAGCCCTCTAGCGCAGCTCCTCCAGCACGCGGCGGCAGGTCGCGAGCACCCGCTGCGTCCGCTCTTCGCGCCGTAGCCCCTCGGCGCGCTCGCCTTCTTCCACCGCCCGCTGATCTTCGGCCCGGCGCTGCAGTCGCGTGCACACGCGCCGCAGCACGTCTGGGGAGCGAGCAGCTCGAGCGCCTTGCCGCTGCCCTCACCCCAGCCGAGGTCGTCGAGGATCAGGCGCAGGTAGTCGGAGAACTCCCGGGCCGTCTCGTCTGCCCGCGCGAAGTCCCCCGCCTGGGCGCTCGTCCACACCTCGTCGATCCCGCTCAAGCGGGCGAAGACCTGTTCGTAGAGCGCGTCGCGCTCGGCCGCCGTGATCCGCACGCTCACTCGCAGCGCAGCGAGGGGCTCGCGGGTTCCCTCGCGGCCAGCGTGTAGAAGCTCTGCACCGCGCCGCGGACCGACTGCTGCCGGACCCTTTCCACCACACCCACGTCCGCAAGCGTGCGCATGTGGTACGAGACCAGCGACACCCCGAACTCCTCATCGAAGATCCGATCGAGCTCCTTCGGCGACAGCGGCACCCCGATCCACTCCAACGCTTCGATGATCGCCACCTTCATGGGATGGACCGAGATCGGGATCAGGGCTTCCCAGTTGAATGGTCGCGGGCTCACGCTGAACCCCTGAGTGAGAGGACGAAGAGCGGGCTGAGGTCGTCGGAGTACATGGGATTGAAGGTTCGACCGGCAGGCTCGTGCCTACGCTCGGTGTCACCTGAGTATTGGACGGTTCCACAGTCATATGGAGCCGTCAAACAGCGTTTGCTCGATACTCAAGGAGCCGTCTCTAGTCAGAGCCCGCCGGCGGCGTGACAGTCGGCCCCGTCCTCTCGCGCAAGAATCCCAGTTGCGCGACTATGACTGACTCAGCCACCTCCCCCGACTCGGCACACCTGTTTAGTGCGTCAGCCTCGATCTCTTGGATCCTCCCCCATGAGCGGGCTTGCTCGTCGGCAATTTCCTGGCGTCCCTGGTCGTCGACGTTGAACCAGCGCTGAGTGATCCAGACTCGAGGGTCGGTCACCATGTTCCCGGCCCAGAATGCGGCCATCGCCTCGGCCATTATCTGTTGCAGACAGAGACCCGCGGTGACTTGGCGCTGCTGCCGAGTCATGGCCGCAACCTCCTCGTCCGAGTAGTAAGGCATCTCAACGGCCCGGTAATAGTGCTGAAGGGTGTTGCGGACGCGCTCGGTTTTCGCCAATTCGATTGACCCCGCGTCGAGTAGTTCTTTTATGTGGTGCGAGACCTTGTTCGTGGGCTCTCCAATCGCTTGTGCGATCTGATCCGGAGTGAAAACTCCTTCACTGAGAATCACCAGAATCTGCACGCGGATCCGATGGCCAATGGCGTAGGAGACCACTTCCTCAATGCTCTTGCTGCGCTGGCCAGTCCGTCCTGCGGTCTTGTTGCTCATCGCTCCTCCTATGACTAGACCTTGATCATGTAGTCAGCCCATACCGAGCATAAGAGCAGGACCCCTGCCCGATATTCAGCATCTGTCGGTTACTGGAAGCGTCTTTAGCATTCGCCCCCTCGCCTGGCAGCACTAGCCAGGCCCACCTAGGAGAGGGGGTGAGCCGATGAAGATCGCTAAAGCACCGCGGGTAGTCCTGATGCACATGGTCTTGAAGCCCGCCTAGCGTCCAGTACCGGGGCCGGTCCCGGTGCCTACGGCTGATGGGATCGGCCCTTTAAGCGGCCGAACGAAGACTAGCTTGTGAGTTTCCCTATGGTGTTCGAAGCTAGCAGCCTTAACGATCCCCCTCGTGGGCAAACTGGGGCCAAACCTGCGGGAGGCCCGTCTCAAACTGGAGCTCAGCCAGGAGCAGGTGGCGGAGCGGAGTGGGGTGCATGCGACCGAGGTCAGCCGGATCGAGGCGGGCAAACGGGATCCGCGCGTCTCGACGGTCGAACGGCTCGCTAAGGCCGTGAAGCTGAGGCCCGGGCAGCTACTGGAATAGGGCGCGGAATATTCCCGGGCGTCTCGATTCCGCCTGCCGCAGTTCCTCCCGGTGTCGTTCCTCCAATCGCTGTGCCGTGCGCTGCACTTCATCGAGTGACTTGATGGCTTCATCAGCCATTTCGAGGGCTTCCCGATTTAGTTCCCTAAGTTTTTGAATTTGTTTCTCGTTCATTTGGATCCTTTGGCTTACCGGGGTACTCGTTCAACGCCTCGTCAACCCCAGCAATCTGTTGTCTGAGTCTATCCAATGCATCGCTGGTGTCGACAACCTCCTCCTTTATCCGCCGATCATCTGTCTTGGTCTCCGAAACCTGCACCGGCCCGACTCGGGTCAGCCAGCGTCCCTGGCCAATCAGTGCGACCACGGAGACGATGACGAAGGCGCCGGCGAAGATGACCGCGAGCCTGATGGCGGCGAGGACGGCCCGGCTGGCAAGTACGGCGTCGACGAACCCCGGGTGCTCGGCGGGTTGCGTCGGGGCGAGGACTGCGTCACCTACGGCGTAGATCCCAGTTGCGGCCAGGAGGAGGATGGCGAAAGGCCTCATGCTTCATGCCTAAGCCTCCAGAGGAAGTGCTTCACCCCCGGGATCCGTAGCGAATCCCGGGGGTTGCGGCTATTTGGACTGCTTGCAGCTCTGTTTCGCGTAGGCGGTCAGGGCTTCGCCGTCGCGGTAGGTGAAGGTGCCGCGGGCCTTGAGCTTCTTCGAGTTGGCGCATTTGGCCGAGATGAAGCTGCGTTTTTCGCCCTTGAAGCGCCATTTTTTGTCGATCTTGACGTTGAATTCCTTCAGGGCGCCGGTGCCGCCGGCGATCAGCGGGACGTCGAGGTCGAGGCGGGGGCCGTAGCCTTCCTTGCCGTAGTTGCTGACCGTCCCCTCGAGGACCAGGCTGACCTGCAGCGGCGTCGTCCCGTAGGTGTGGAGGATGATCGTCGGCTTGCCGCCCTTGGGGACGCCGTTGAAGGCGGTCACGGTCTGTGGCACTTCGTAGACTTTGCCCGCTTTCAGGTAGGCGGTCGCGTGGCCGGTGCCGATTTTCGCGCTGCCGCAGACCCGTTCGGCGACTTCGGTCGACTGGCTCTGCAGCTTCCCGGAGTCGCAGGTCGGCAGCCCCTTGGTGTAGAGCCTGGCGTTGCGGTCGAAGTCGAGCGTCGCGTGGACGGCCGGGACCGGCACCCCGTTCGGGTCGGTCGTCGACGTCGTCAGCGTCGTCACTTCCAAGGTCCCCGGGGTGAATTTCGTTTTGGAAAGCTTTTTCGGTCGAATCTGCGAATCGATCGACTGGGTGTTGCCGTCAGGCGCGGAAACCGTGGGCCCAGCCCAGGCTCCCGTCGCTGCGATTGCGGCCGCCAGAGCGGCGCTCACCGCGATCAGAAATGGACGTCTGCGCATTACTTGCTCCTCCAGTTGGATTACGCGGCGCCTCTCCCACTTCTTCTAACCGCCCCGCAGGTCAGAGTAGCGCGTTGATTTCCAGTTAAGTCCCTGCTCGGACCGAGCTTGGCAGCGACCCCCTTGGATACGATCCGGCGGCTGTTCTACCGGGTCGGAGGGGCCGGAGAACTTGAAAGCAAGCGACGATCCGTGGCTGCCAAACCTTTAGGCGAGGAGCGAGGCCCGGCGGCTAGCCGGGGAACTACCCCAGCCCGGATCGCGGTGATCGCCGCCCTCGCCGTCGCGGTGATCGTCCTCGCGGTCGTCTTCTTCGGCGGCAGCAGCGGCCACAAGTACACGCTCGTCTTCCAGAACGCCGGCCAGCTGGTGCCCGACAACCAGGTTCTGATCGGCGGCTCGCCGGCGGGCACGGTCGAAAGCATCGGCCTCACCGACGACAACCTCGCCGAGATCCACATCTCGGTCGACCAGGAGCTGCACGACGGCACCACCGCGACGATCCGCGCCACCTCCCTCTCCGGCGTCGCCAACCACTACGTCTCGATCAGCCCCGGACCCAACAGCGAACCGGCGCTCGACGACGGCGCCGAGCTGGGGCTCGCCTCGACGACGACCCCGATCGACATCGACCAGTTCTTCAACACCTTCCCGCCGCGGGTGCGCCAGGGCCTGCAGGACTTCATCCGCGGCAACGCGGCGATCTACTCCGGCCAGGGCGAGAACGCCAACGACTCCTACAAATACTTCGGCAGCGCGCTCAACCGCGCCGGCGCCTTCGCCCAGGAACTGAACGCCGACCAGCAGCTCCTCTCCCGCTTCATCGTCAGCTCCTCGCGCCTGACCACCGCGGTGGCCGGCCGCGGCGAGCAGCTCTCGAGCGCGATCTCCAACGCCAGCACCGCCTTCGACGCGATCGCCCAGGAAACCGCCGCCTTCGACGCCACGTTGCGGCGGCTGCCGCCGGTCTTCCGGCAGTCGAACACGACCTTCGTCAACCTGCGGGCGGCGCTCGACGACATCGAACCGCTGATCGACGCCGCCAAGCCGGCGACCAAGGACCTGGCGCCGTTCCTCGCCGAACTGCGGCCGGTCTTCCAGAAGCTGGTGCCGTTCACGCGCAACCTGCGCCTGGTTGTCAACAAGCCCGGCCCGGCTAACGACACCGCCGACCTGCTGGCGGTGCTGCCCAAGGTCCAGGACCTGACCTCCAGCGCCTTCCCGCACTCCGAACAGGCGATCTCCGACTTCCAGCCGAACCTCAACTTCATCCGCGCCTACACGCCGGACCTCTTCAACGCCTTCAGCAAGCTCGGCCAGGTCGCCGGCTACTACGACGGCAACGGGCACTACGTGCGGGCGGTCACCGCGGCCCAGAACCTCTTCCGCTACAACGCCGGCTCCTCCGAACTCGAACCGATCACCAAATCGCAGCAGTACGAACCGTTCGGCTCGACGGACACGAAGACGCGCTGCCCCGGCGGCGCCACTCAGCCCGCGGCCGACGGCTCCAACCCGTTCGTCGGCGGCGGCAGCGTCGACTCCTCCGAATGCGACCCCTCCGACCTGCCCCCGGGACGATGAGCAAACGCGCCCTACTCGCACTCGGGCTGGTCGCGGCGGTTCTCGTCGTCGTCCTGCTGGCCTCCGGCGGGGACGACTCCTCCGACGGCTACCGCGTCCGGGCGGTCTTCGACAACGGCGGCTTCATGGTCAAAGGCGAGGAGGTCCGCGTCGCCGGCGCCAACGTCGGTGAGATCGAATCGGTCGACGTCTCGATGCCCGGCGATCCGGTCGCCTACGAAAACGGCGAAGCGGTGGAAAAACCCGGGAAGGCGATCATCGTCATGAACATCACCGACCCCGGCTTCCAGGACTTCCGCCGGGACGCCACCTGCCAGATCCGGCCGCAGTCGTTGATCGGCGAGAAGTTCGTCGACTGCCGGACGACGCTGCCGCGGGCGCCGGGCAGCGAGCCGCCCCCGGCGCTGAAGCAGATCGAAGACGGGGAGCCCGGCGAAGGCCAGTACCTGCTGCCGCTCGGCAACAACGGGACCAGCGTCGACCCGGACCTGATCAACGACATCCAGTCTCTGCCCTATGCGCAGCGCTTCCGCCTGATCTTCAACGAACTCGGCGGCGCCCTCGCCGGCCGCGGCGAAGACCTCGAGGTTCTCGTCAAACGCGCCAACCCCGTCCTCCGCGACGTCGACCGCCTCTTCGGGATCCTCTCCGCCCAGCGCGAGGAACTGGCGCAGCTGGCGAGTGACTCCGATGCGATTCTCGAGCCGCTCTCGCGTGAGCGCCGCGCCGTCGCCGGCTTCCTCTCCAACTCCGGCGCCGCGGCCGAAGCGAGCGCCGAAAAGGGTCCGGAACTGGAAGAGGCGCTGCAGAAATTCCCCACCTTCCTCGCCGAGTTCCGCCAGACGATGAAGAGCCTGAAGACCTTCTCCGACGCGGGCACGCCGCTGCTCGAAGACTTCGGCACCGCGGCGCCTTCGCTGACCGACGCGACGGAAACGCTGACGCCGTTCTCCGAAGCGTTGACCGTCTCGCTCAAGAGCCTCGGCGACGCCGGCGAAGCGTCGGGCCCGCTCTTCGCCGAAGCCGATCCGGTGGTGAAGAAGGCCCGGGACTTGGCCGAGTCCGGGGTGAAGCCCACCGGTGATCTCGCAAAGCTGCTGGTGAACCTGAAGCAGACTGGCGGCTGGGACGGACTGACCGAATTGATCTATGGAACGACGGCGTCGCTAAATGGGTTTGACAAATATGGTCACTTCGGACGGACCAGAGTAACCCTCTCAACCTGTGTCGAATACGAAGTTATTCCCGCAGGCCTCTCCGGCTGCGTGGCCAACTTCAACGGTCCAAAGGCTGGAGCTTCCGCAAGCACCGACCCCTCCGCCCTCTACCGCCTACTTATGGACGGCCTCGAACAAATCAACGGCGGGAGCGTTGCCGAATCAGGATCTGCGATCGGCGTCGGCCAAGGGGATAGCACCGAAGGCGGCCGCGGCACCGAAGGTCAAGCCGGTGTAGCCCAGTCCTCGAAAACCGAGGGCACCGAACCCCTTCTCGACTACCTCCTCGGGCCATGAGGAACCGCAGCGGACTCACCGGCGTGGCGAGCAGCCCGATCCTGGTCGGGGCGGTGACGGTCCTCGTCGTCATCGTCGCCGTCTTCCTCGCCTACAACGCCAACAACGGCCTCCCCTTCGTCTCCACCTACAACCTGAAGGCGCGCGTTCCCAACGCCGACGCCCTGGTCAAAGGCAACGAGGTGCGGATCGGCGGCGTCCGCGTCGGCGTCGTCAAGGAGGTCGTCCCCGTCCAGCTCGAAAACGGCGAGGTCGCCGCCGAGCTCTCGCTCAGCCTCGACAAGAACGCCGAACCGCTGCCGGTCGACTCGACGATCACGGTCCGGCCCAAGTCGGCGCTCGGCCTCAAGTTCCTCCAGGTCACCCCGGGCAACTCGGACAAGGGCTTCAAGGCCGGCGAAATGATCCCGGTCACCGCCGCCACGCCCGAACCAGTCGACATCGACCAGTTCTTCGACATGTTCGACGAACCCACGCGGGACGCGATCCGCCAGAACCTGGCCGGCTTCGGCAACGCCCTCGCGGGGCGGGGCCCGCAGCTGAACGAAGCGATAGGCGCCCTCCGCCGCATCGTCGTCAACGGCCAGCCGATCCTCCGCAAGATCGTCGAACCGAGCACCAACTTCGCCGGCTTCTGGCGCTCCCTCGAGGCCCTCTCCGCCACGGTCGCCACGGTCGCCGAGACGCAGGCGCAGATGTTCGTCGCCCTCGACCGCACCTTTGCCGCCTTCGCTCGGGTCTCCCGCCCCTACATCCAGGAAACGATCGAAAAAAGCCCGCCGACCCTGGACGAGGTCAACGCCGACCTGCCGGCGATTCGCCCCTTCCTGGAGGACTCGGCCAAGTTCTTCACCGCCCTTCAGCCAGGAGCCAAAGCACTGGCGAAAACCTCTCCGGTTATTGCCGAATCGCTGCACGCCGGCATCCCGGTCCTCAACGCCTCCCCTGTCCTGTACAACCAGTTGCAGCCGACGGCTCAAGCGCTGGTCGACTTCCAGGAAGCACCGGGAGTGTTCAACGGACTGGAATTGCTCACGGACGCCAACCGTCTCCTCAAGCCCTCGCTCTCCTACATCACTCCTAGCCAAACCGTCTGCCACTACTGGTCCCTGACCTTCGAGTACCTTGCGAACGCCAACAGCCAGGGGAATAGCAACGGAAACTGGCTCCAATTCATCTCGTTTGCGCCGCCAGAAGGGCCTAACAGCGAGAGCACCTTTGCCAGTTCACCCGCAAACGAGGCCGCCTCGAAGGAACAGAAAAACCATCTCCACTACAACCCTTACCCGAAGACTGCCGCCCCGGGCCAAGGGAACGTTTGTGAAGCAGGCAATGAGAAGTACGTAAGAGGGAAGACTGTGATCGGCAATGCCCCCGAACTATGGGGCACGACTACCCGCGGGCAGGAGAGCGAATGAGTCGCCTCCCCGAGCGAGATCGTCGCGCAGCAGCAGCTGGCTCCGGCCGCATCAAGTGGCGGCCGAGCAACGCCCTGATCGCGATTATCTTCATCCTCATCTTCACGATCGGGCCCTACCTGGCCTTCACCAAACACGTGCCGTTCACCAGTCGCGGCTACGAACTCAACGCGACCTTCTCCAACTCGGCCAACATCGCGCTCAACTCGCCGATCCGGATCGCCGGCGTCGACGTCGGCAAAGTCATCTCCACCGAACGCGACGGGGACAACACCAAGGTCACCTTCACGGTCGATTCCTCCGGGCCGGCCGATCCACGACGACGCCTTCGCCGCAATCCGCCCGCGGATCTTCCTCGAGGGCAACTTCTTCGTCGAACTCGACCCCGGCAGCCCCAGCGCGTCGGAGATGGACAGCGGCGGGACGATCCCGGTCAGCCGCACCTCGACCGCGGTTCAGATCGACGAAGTCCTCTCCGTCCTGCAGGCGCCGGTGCGCGCCGACCTCGGCCGCCTGCTCGAGGGTTACGGCACCGCGCTGAACCACGAACCGACGGCGGAGGAAGACCTCACCCAGCTGCCCGAGGTCAAAGGCAAGTCGGGTGCGGAAGCGCTCAACGGCGCCTTCCAGTACGGCGGCGACGCCGGCCGCTACAGCGCCCAGGTCACCAACGCCTTCCTCGGTACCCAGCAGCGGGATCTCTCCCGTCTCGTCTCCAGCGCCGGCCGCGCCTTCGGCGCCTTCGCCAGCCGCCAGCGCGACCTGCAGGGCCTGATCGTCAACTTCGACGTCTTCACCGGCGCCCTCGCCAACCAGTCGAGCAACCTGACGACGACGATCCACCTCCTGGCTCCGACGCTGAAGATCACCCACGCCTCGCTCGTCAGCCTCAACCGCTCGCTCCCGCCGCTGCGCACCTTCGCGATCGAGTTCAAGCCCGCGGTCGAAGAGCTTCCGGGCCTGATCAGCGCCTCGAAACCGTTCCTCGCCCAGGTCCGGCCGCTGCTCTCGGGCAAAGAGGCAGGCGGCGTGGTCAAGCTACTGCGCGAATCGACCCCCGCTCTCGCCGGCGCTGCCCAAGCCAGCAAGAAGGTCACCCTTCCTCAGTTGAACCGCCTCAGTCTCTGCACCTCGAAGGTGATGGTTCCAACCGGCGATCAGGTGATCAACGACCGCTTCAGCACCGGCCAACCCAACTACCGGGAGTTCCTCTACAACCTCGTCAACTTCGCCGGGATGGCCCAGAACTTCGACGGGAACGGCCCTTACGCTCGCGCGCAGGCTGGAGGCGGATCGGTTCTCGTGGGAGAACCGAATCCCTTTGGGAACCCCGCCACCTTGAGCGACCAGCGCAACTACGCACACACGATCGAAGACCCGCTCGGGACGCAACCCAGGTTGGCAAAACGACCTCCCCTCAAGCCTGAGGTCCGTTGCTACACCAATCCAGTTCCGGACGTAAACGGCTCGCTGGGCCAAGTGGGACCAGCCTCTCCGTCCGTCGCGGAGGTGAACCCATGACCGAGCGGGAAGCCGGCGTGAGCCGCTCGAAACACTTCCGCTCCTGGCTCGGCCGCCAGGCTCGCGGTCACCGCAAAGACACGATTGCGATCTTCGTCCTCGCCTTCGCCGGCATCGTGATGATGCTCGGGATCTTCGTCCAGCAGAAAGCTTCGCTGCCCGCTTGGCTCCCGGTCGTCGGCGAAGAATTCGACCACATCACCGCCGAGTTCTCGACCGCGCAGGCGGTGACCCCCGGTCAGGGCCAGGCGGTCGACATCGCCGGCATCCAGATCGGCAAGGTCGCTTCCGTCGACCTGGAAAACGGCCACGCGGTCGTCGGCATGGACATCGAGCCGAAGTACATGGAGCTGATCCACCCGAACGCCAGTCTCCTTCTGCGCCCGAAAACTAACCTCAACGACATGATCGTCGAGATCGAACCCGGTACCGGTAAGCGCCACATCGAGGACGGCGCCCACTTCACCCTCACCCAGACCGAACCGAACACCAACCTCGATGCCTTCCTCGCCACCCTCGACGCCGACACCCGCCAGTACATCCAGCTGCTCGTCGCCGGCGGTGCCCAGGGCATCGGCGGCCGCGGCAAGCAGCTCTCCAATGCCCTGCGCCGCTTCCAGCCCTTCGTCCACTACACCGCCAAGCTCAACAAAGCCGTCGCCGCCCGCCACGTCGCCCTCTCGCGGGTGATCCACAACTTCGGCCTGGTGACCAACGAACTCGCCCGCCACGACGCCGCGGTCAAGCGCTTCGTCACCTCCTCCAAGGACGCGCTGGGCAACTTCGCCAACCAGCAGGCATCGGTGCAGGACGCCTTCGAAGAATTCCCCTCGGCGCTCCAGGCGGCACGGTCGGGTCTTGCCAGCTCCAACCGCTTCTCCCAGGTTGCCCGACCGGCCCTGATCAAGCTGATCCCCCAAGCGCAGGCACTCGGGCCGGCGTTCGACGCAACCGAGAAGCTGTTCAGCCAGACCACCGCCCCGATCCGCGACCAGATCCGGCCCTTCACCCGCGAAATCCGACCGGTTCTGACCCACGGGACGGAAGCGGCCGAGCCGTTTGAAAAGACCGTGCGCAGCTTCGGCAATGCGCTCGGCGGCTTCAACTCCTTCCTCAACGAGCTCACCTACAAGCCAAAAGGGTCCCGTCAGAGTTACCTCTTCTACCTACCGTGGCTCAACCACAATTTCAATTCCGCATTCACTCTTCAGGATGCCGGCGGACCGATCCTGCGAGGCCTGGTCGTCATCTCTTGCACGGGAGCCGACCTCGGGTATGGACTGGGAGACCAGGGCACGCTCATCAACGGAGAACCGTTCCTACAGACTCTCTTGGAACTTCTTCAGATTCCGAGAAAACAAGAAATACCCGTTCCCTTTAAAACCGAAGAACCTGGCAATACCTGTCAGTTCATCACGGCAAAATGAGCAAGCGCGCCCCCAGCACCACGCAACTCCTGGTCATCACCGGCTTCGCGCTGTCGTGCTTCGGGATCCTGCTCTTCCTCTGGGTCACCTTCGGCGGACCGACCCCGTTCCGGGCGAAAACCTACGAGGTCAAGGTTCCCTTCAACGAGGCGACCCAGCTGGCCGAACAGTCCGACGTGCGGATCTCGGGCGTCAACGTCGGCAAAGTCCAGAAGATCGAACTCGCGCCGAACGGCAAGCAGGCGCTTGCCACCGCGGCGATCGACGCTCGCTACGCGCCGTTGCCCGAGTCGACCCGCGCGATCCTCCGCACCAAGACTCTCCTCGGCGAGACCTACATCGAACTCACGCCCGGCTCCCGCGAGGGGCCTGAGCTCGACGACGGCGGCACCCTGCCGGAGGCGAACGTCGCCGAATCTGTCCAGTTGGACGAGATCTTCCGCACCTTCAACGCCCAGACCCGTGCCGCCTTCCAGGAATGGATGCAGGAAGCAGCGGTGGCGATCAACGGCCAGGGTCAGAGCCTCTCCTATGCGCTGGGCAGCCTCGACCCGACCGTCACCGAGTTCGACCACCTGTTCCGCACCCTCGACAGCCAGCGCCTTGCCGTCGGGCAGCTGTTCCGCAACGGCGCCACCACCTTCCAGGCGCTGCGGGGCCGGGAAGGTCAGCTGGCCGATTTGATCCAGAGCTCCAACGCCGTCTTCCAGACGACGGCGAAGCGGGACCGCGACATCGAAGCGCTCTTCCGCGCCTTCCCGACCTTCCTGGACGAGTCGCGCCTGACGTTTGCCCGCCTCAAAGGCTTCTCGCAGAACGCCGATCCGCTGATGCGGCAGTTGGTGCCTGCGGCCGAAGAGCTGTCGCCGACCCTGATTGCCCTCTCGAAGCTGGCCCCCGAATCGAAAGCATTCTTCGAAGGCCTCGGCCCGGTGATCAAGCGGGCCCCGACCGGCTTTGCCGCGCTGAGGACGATCTTCCGCGACGAATTCCCACCGCTGCTGCGCGCCGTGGACCCGTTCATCCGCAACCTCAACCCGATTCTGGTGGGACTGAAGCTCTATCGAGTTGACCTCGCCTCGTTCTTCGCCAACCTCGCAGCCAGTCTGAACGGCGAACTGCCACTGAATGAAGGAGAACCAGAAGGGACCCCGCAGCCCCACTACTTGCGCATCATGGGAGGGCTAAACCCGGAAACTCTGTCCACCTATCCAGAACGCTTGGCTATCAATCGAAGTAGTCCATACAGTCCTCCCAAGTGGGCAGAAGGCTTAGTTTCGGGACTGCCGAGCTTCGACGCTGGCCAGTGCGCTACCGGGATCGTCGCGACCCTGGACCCCGACGCCTCGGAAGACCCAGCGTTCGTCGAACGAGCGGTGGCACGGACCAACGAAGAAGACCCGAGCAAATCCAAAACGCAAGAGGAGAACGCCAAACTCCTCTTCGAACGGATTCAGAAATACGCCTTCGCCGGTCAGTCCAGCACTTCATCGATTGCCGCGCCGCCCTGCAAGCAGCAGGAGCCCTTCAAACCGATCTACGGCAGCGGCCCCTCGACGCAGTACCAGCACACGTTCGAACAGAAGGGGCCATAGGACCTGTCAGTCTCGGAGTAAGCGCTTCAAGTGAACCGGCCTATCACGTCGAATTGAGAACACGTTTCTTCTCACCTTGACCACGACAGTGCGGCTCCTCCCAATAAGCACCAAGACACGGCTGATGCCGTTAGGGACAACACCTTGTAACAGGAAGTCGTGCGGTTTGCCACCGTCATTCGCCGGCGGCTGAAAGGTTCCTAGAGCGACACCGTGTTGAATCGCACTATCCTTGGGTGCACAGGCCACTCCCCGCGGTTGAGTAAGACAGAGCAGATCGTTGGTCGCGACCACCCAAAGAGGATCGGGACCGCCTACTTGTGCCGACCGTTCGATTTGTGCATTGGGATCCGCCAACGCGAGGTTGGCCAAGCTGGGCTCCCTTTCCGGCTGGGGCGGGTGCGAGTCACTACGCAGTACGCCAAAGATGTTGCTGATCCCGTCATCGCGGCTCGACGGAGCCCCGTCGGAGCGGAGAGACGTCACCAGCCCAACCGCCCCGAGAAGTAGAGCGAGCAGCGCTAGTAATAGGCAGGTGAGACGAGTCAAAGGGGGTTAGGGGGATCCGCGGAGCGGATCCCCCCTTGAGCTCAGTGGGTTAGGGCAACCCCGTGGACAAAGTTCGAGATGCCCGAAGGGTTCTGAATCCACGGAGCCGCGGACACGTTTGAGGATATTTGCCCCGAGTAGACGCCAGCTCCAGCTCCCGAGGAACAGGTGGGACCCATCCAATTGGCAATTGAGACGCAGACGGAGGCCTGATCACCCCAACCATAGGTCTGGTACAGGTTTCGAACGGCTCCTACGCATTGTTTCGAAGGGGCCAACCACCCGGTGCAGTAGCTGCTAGTTGATGCCCGTGCGGCTGCAGGACCTGAGATCAGGCCAAGACTTAGGGCGGCTACGCTGCCCATCAGCATCAGCAGGAGCCGCGCGCGGCGGTTCAATGCAGTAGTCATCCTTCTCCTTCATTTGAGTTGCTCTCAGGGTTCGGATCCTGAGATAGAGGGAGGCTGCTGCGGTCACCCCGCTTTGTCGCCTGCGGATTGCTTAGGAACTGCCCTGTCAATTAGCGATTGGCAAGAGGGGCGTGTAGCGCAATAGGACGAATCGTCGCTTAGCCTGGCGGTGCTTCTCCAACCTAAAGGGCGTTGTTGCTGACCATGGCGGCGATGATGCTGACGGTGGAAGCCACCAAGCCCCAGGTCAGGCGGTCGAACTTGGCGTCTAGCCGGTTAAATCGAGCATCAACGACTTCAAAGCGCGCGTTCATCTCTCCCCGGAGGCCGTTCACCTCCGATTTCAACTCCCCACGGAGGCCGGTTACCTCCGATCTCAACTCCCGACGGATTGCTTGCGCCTCGCTCTTCAACTCCCCGCGGATGGCTTGCGCCTCGTTCTTCAACTCCCCGCGGATGCTGTGCGCCTCGCCTTTCAGCTCGGCCCGGAGCTCGCGGAGGTCCGCGTCGACGTGGCCAAGACTGTCGCCGACCTTCTGGTTGAGGTCGTCGAGGCGATCATCGTTCCACTTCTCCTTTGGCATCACGGCCATAATCCTAGCGCAACCTTTCGTCTGCAAGTCTGCCTGGGGCAAGATGGTGATGCAGACCACCCTAGGTAGCGCCAGCGCACGCGTGGCGCGCTGAAAGTCATGCCTTAGAGGAGAGAGTCGGGCGGATTTGGAACGCGGCCCAGCTCCTCCAGGCTCAGCGCCGCAAACAGGGCGTCCGCGCACTCGCCCAGCGGCTGGCCGATGCGCCGCTCCGCTGTCCTCAATCGATTGGCCACCGTCTGCCGGCTGACTCCGAGGGCCGCCGCCGCGGAGCTGCTGTTCCTGTCGGCCTGGAAGTAGGAGCGGAGGGTCGCGCGGAGGACCCGACCGCCGTCGCGTTCGCCGGCGAGGGGCAGCAGGTACCTCTCCTGCAGCGACGTCGTGAGGATCGTGTCGCGACCTATCGAGGCGAGCACCGCCGCCTCGGTGTACTCGACGACCGGGGCCGATCTCGCCTCCGCGACCCAGACCGAGGACCGGGCCTGCTCGTGCGTCAGGCGCCAGCCGTCGCGGCCGCTCTTGGGTTCGCCCATCCCGATCGGCTGCCCGGGATCCCCTTTGGCGGAGAGCCAGTCGCGGACGAGGACAGGGTCGATTGGATCGCGAGCGCTGCCAAGCCACGCCCAGAGCTCGTCGCTTGACGGCGTCAGGGTGAGGCTGCGGCAGCCGACGACGCTGGCGAGTCGCCGGACCAGGGGACGGGCTCCGGCGGAGCAGGTGAAGAGGCCGAGGTGGTGCCCGCCCAGCTCGTACTCGAGGATCGAGGGGTCGACCAGCTCCCCGGCGAGGAGGCGGCGCGCTCGCTCGACCAAGCGCGCTTCGTGGGACGCGGGACGGGCGCGCGCCTCCCGCCCGTACTCCTCGGTGGCGATCGCGACCAAATGCTCGAAGGCCGCTCCCTGGGCGGCCATCGCCGCACGGAGGAGGGACGGGTCGATCCCCGCGGCCTCCTCGAGGGCGAAGTCGGCGAGCAGCTTCTCCGCTGCCAGGTAGCGACGCAGCGCGGTCTCGAGCGGGATCCGGTGGCGCGCTGCGAGCCGGGCCTGGACGATCACCGCCAAGGGCACCTCCGCGGCGCGCTCCTCGCCCACCGCGAGCACCTCGATCCCGTACCGCACCCCTTTGTGGACCGCGTCGGAGAGCGATTCGAGGTATTCGACGTCGCGGACAGGGTCGTCCCGTTCCATCCCATGGAGGCGATCGAGGATCGCGCGGGCTATCTCCGGAACGCGCGCCTCGAGGCGCTCGGCCAGCAGGGCGCGACCCTCAGCAACCCCCCGCGGCCGACCATTGAATGAGGTCGAGCTGCCGATGCCGCCATGTTAGGAGAATTCCTAAGCGGCATCAAATGATCCTGTCTTATTGATGAAGCTCGACTTAACGGTGGCTCAGGCCGGGCCGGCCTCCCAGTCTGGTGGGGCTGAGGCCTTCCTCGAAGAGCTGGGAGATGCCTCGTCATCCCCAGCGAAGGAGGATCAGAAAGCGTTGCTGCCGATGAGGGCGGCGATGATCCCGGCGGCGGAAGCCAGCAGGCCCCAGGTCAGGCGGTCGAACCTGGCGTCGAACCTGTCGAAGCGCGTATTCATCTCGCTCCGAAGTTCTCGAATGTCGGTGTCCAATCGGGCGAAGCCGTCGTCCATCTTCTTGTCGGCCCGAGCGAACCCGTCATCGACCTTCCTGTTGAGCTCGTCGAGGCGCTCGTCGGTCCAGCTTTCTCTCGGCGCCGTCACAGCCATGATCCTAGCGCAACCTTTCGTCTGCATAGGTGGTTGGGATTCATATGTGCACGACGCTAGGCGACGCCGACGCACGCGTGGTGCGCTCGGTGTCGAGCCTTGGAGGCGAAATTCAGACGGGGGTGTGACCGCTCGGGCGAACCGCTCAGGCCGGGCCGGCTTCCCAGCCTGAGAAGTTGGACGTGTCCGGTTCGATCGCCTCGCGGACCCTGGCCAGCGCCTCGTGCTCGGAGGATGCCTCGAGCCGGACGGTGTAGATCGGGCGGCCGGTCCCGACGGTGCCGGTCTCCGCGTTGCCCGCCGTCATCGAGGCCCTGCTGCCGGTCAGCTCGATCCCGGCCGCGGTCAGGCGCTCGCGCTCGTCCCTGGTCAGCATTCCTTTGAAGCAGACGGCGAAGGCCGGCATCCATGCAGGGTAGCGGCGGTCAGGAATTCCTTGCCGGTTGATCTAATCGCTATTGGCGCGCCTCGAAGCGCAGGATCGAGATCCCGTCGCCGACCGTCTGCCCCTCGGTCAGCGTCAGCGCCTTCTTCTCCTCGCCCTCGGCGAAGAGGCGCTTGCCGGCCCCGAGCAGGACCGGGAAGACCATCAGCCGCAGCTCGTCGACGAGATCGTTTGCGAGCAGGGCCTGGGCCAGGGTGGCGCTGCCGGCGACGAGGACGACGCCGTCGACTTCCTCGCGCAGGGCGGCGACGGCGCTGACCGGGTCGCCGCTGAGCACCGTCGTGTTCTGCCACTCCGGCCGCTCGATGGTGGAGGAGACGACGTACTTCGGCATCTCGTTCATCTTCTTGGCGAAGCCGGCCTCGTCGTCCCGCTCGGGCCAGGCGGCGGCGAAGCCTTCATACGTGACCCGGCCGAGCAGCTGCGCATCGGCCTCGAGCAGCTCGTCCATCTTGAACTTGTCCCCCTCCTGCCCGCGGTCGAAGTCGAACGCCCAGCCACCGCGGGCGTAGCTCTCGGATCCGCCCGGGTCCTCGACGACCCCGTCCAGCGAGATGAACTCGGTAACAACGATCTTCCCCATGCTGCTCTCCTTTGCCTAGCGGGACCCGGCTCTCCGACTCCCTATACCCGGACGACGAACGAGCGGAGGGAAGATCGACAGCGGCGTCGCATTTTCCGGACGCGTCCGCTTCCTCCCGGCGGGCCGGTTCCCCGTCCGAGGAAGAACATGAATTCCTAACCGGCGGTACCGTTGTCGGCATGGAGCGCGACGCGGCCGTGGAGGCTGTGTTCATGCCGGTCCAGCCGGCGAGCACGTTCGAGGAGACGGTCGAGCGCTTGGGGAGCGCGATCCGGCTCGGGTTGCTGGCGCCGGGGGACAAGCTGCCGCCGGAGCGGGAGCTGGCCGCCAAGCTGCGGATCTCCCGCTCGACGCTGCGCCAGGCGCTGACGGCGCTGGTGCAGAGCGGGCACCTGGTCTCGCTGCGGGGGAGGACCGGCGGCACCTTCGTCGCCGCGCAGCCGCCGCTGACCGAGCACGCCGGCGAGCCGCTCGACCAGGGCGCCTGGGCGGTGCTCGACTACCGGGTGGCGATCGAGCTGGGCGCGGTGCAGCTGGCGGCGGAGCGGGGGAGCGCGGCGCAGCTCGACCGGCTCGAGGAGCTGGTCGCGAAGATGGCGGGGGAGCTGGAGAACTTCGAGGAGTACCGGCGCACCGACATCCGCTTCCACATCGACATCGCCGAGGCCGCCCAGTCGCCGCGGCTGCTCAGCGCGATGACCGACGTGCAGTCGCAGATGAGCGACCTGATCGCGCTGATCGCGCACCCGCCGGCGGTCCTCGCCCGCTCCAACGAACAGCACGCGCGCCTGGTCAAGGCGCTGCGCAAAGGGGACGGGGCGCGGGCGGTGCGGCAGATGCGCGAGCACACCGAGGGCACCGAGCACATCCTCGCCGGCCTGCTGCCGGCGCCGCTGCCGCTCAAAGCCGCCTAGCCTGGGCGACTTTGCAAACCATAGGTTGGCTAAGTCGCCCTCAGGCGCGGATGCGCTCGCCCTTGGGATCGAAGAGCGGCTCGCTCGCGACCTCGCCCTCGACCCAGCGGCCGAAGATCTCCACCTCGACCGCCGTCCCCGGCTCGTGCTCGGGCGGCAGGTAGGCGTAGGCGATCGAGCGCTCGACCGTGTAGCCGTAGCCCCCGCTCGTCACCCGCCCGACGACCTTGCCGCCGACGCGGACCGGCTCGTTGCCGAGGGCGATCGAGCGCGGGTCGGCGAGGGTGAGGCAGCGCAGCCGCGCCCGCGGGCCGCGTTCCTTCGCGGTCAGGATCGCCTCTTCGCCGACGAAGCCGACCGGCTTGTCGAGCTTGACGCAGAAGCCGACGCCGCCCTCGTAGGGATCCTCGTCCGGGGTGATGTCGGTGCCCCAGACGCGGTAGCCCTTCTCGAGCCGGAGGCTGTCGATCGCCCGGTAGCCGCCGGCGACGATGTCGTGCGGCTGCCCCGCCTCCCAGAGCGCCTGCCACAGGCCGAGCCCGTACTCGGTCGGGCAGTAGACCTCCCAGCCGAGCTCTCCGACGTAGGTCACCCGCAGCATCCGCACCGGCACGTTGCCGAGCGTCGTCTCCCGCAGCGTCATGTACGGGAAGGCCTCGTCGCCGAGGTCCTGAGGAGTGAGCGGCGCCAGCACCTCGCGCGCCCGCGGCCCCCAGATCCCGAAGCAGGCCCATTGCGAGGTGACGTCGTGGATCATGACCTCGTCGCCGTCGGGAAGGTGGCGCCGCATCCACTCGCGGTCGTGGTTGCCGAAGGCGGTGCCGGTGACGATCGAGAAGCGCTCCTCGCCGAGGCGGGCGACGGTGAAGTCGCACTCGATCCCGCCGCGGTGATTGAGCATCTGGGTGTAGGTGATCTGGCCGACCTCGCGGGAGACCCGGTTGTCGCAGAGGACTTCGAGGAAGGTCTCCGCCCCGACGCCCTCGATCTCGAGCTTGGCGAAGGAGGACTCGTCGAAGAGCGCGACCGCCTCGCGGGTGGCGCGGTGCTCGGCGCCGATCGCCGGCGACCAGTGCTGGCCCGCCCAGCCGCGCGGCCGCAGCCCCTCGTCCCCGGCGCCGGCGTTGCGCTCGTACCAGTTGACCCGCTCCCAGCCCGATTTCTCGCCGAAGGCGGCCCCGTGCTCGCGGTGCCAGAGGTTGGCCGGCGAGATCCGCAGCGGCCGCCCGGCCTGCCGCTCGTGGTGGGGGTAGCGGATGTCGTAGTAGGTCTCGTAGGTCTCCTCGATCCGCGCGTGGGTGTAGGCGGGGGAGCGGTACTGGGCGCCGAAGCGGCGGATGTCCATGTGCCAGAGGTCGAGGCTCGGCTCGCCGTCGACGATCCACTCGGCGACGACCTTGCCGATCCCGCCCGCCCCGGCCAGCCCGTGCGCGCAGAAGCCGGCGCAGACGAAGAAGCCGGCGACCTCGGTCTCGCCGAGGCAGAACTCGTTGTCGGGAGTGAACGCCTCGGGGCCGTTGATCAGCTTGGTGACGGTGATCTGGTCCATCGCCGGGACGCGGCGCTTCGAGTTCTCGGTGATCTCCTCGAAGCGCTCCCAGTCCTCTTCCAGCAGCCGGCCGTTGAAGTCCGGCGGGATCGCCTCCACCCGTCCGGGCCCGCCCGGCAGGAACGCCGCCTCGCTGCGCCGCTCGTAGCCGCCCATCACCAGCCCGTCGCCGTCCTCGCGGTAATAGACGAGCAGGTCGGGATCCCGCAGAGTGGGGAGGTGGCCGCGGGTGCTCCGGTCATTTGTGTCGCTATCCGGTGCAAATGACCGGCGCGCCTCCGCCACCGCCTCGAGCGGCTGGGTGACGAGGTACTGGTGGGACATCGGGATCACCGGGACGCGGACGCCGGCCAGGCGGGCGATCTCCGCCGCGTACATGCCGCCGGCGTCGACCACGACCTCGGCCTCGACGTCGCCCTTGTCGGTGCGGACGCCGCGGACGCGGCCGCGCTGGACCTCGATCCCGGTCACCCGCGTGTCGGTGAAGATGCGGCAGCCGCCCTGGCGGGCGCCGTCGGCGAGCGCGTAGGTCAGCTGCGCCGGGTCGATGTAGCCGTCGGTCGGCAGCCAGGCCGCCCCGAGCACCCCCTCGGTCGACATCAGCGGGAACATCTCCTGCGCCTCCTCGGCCGAGATCAGCTCCAGCGGCAGGCCGAAGGTCTTCGCCCAGCCGGCCTGGCGGCGCAGCTCCTCCATCCGCTCCTCGCTGGAGGCGAGGCGGATGCCGCCGCACTCGACCCAGCCGGGGTCGAACTCGGACTCCTCGCCCAGCCGCCGGTAGAGCTCGACCGAGTGCATCATCATCTTCGTCAGCGAGACCGAGCCGCGCAGCTGCCCGACCAGCCCCGCCGAGTGGAAGGTCGAGCCCGAGGTCAGCTGCGAGCGCTCGAGCAGGACGACGTCCTCCCAGCCGAGCTTCGCCAGGTGGTAGGCGAGCGAGGCGCCGCCGACGCCGCCGCCGACGATCACGCAGCGGGCGCGCTCGGGCAGCTCAGCTCGTGGCACCGCCCGCCTCCTCGAGCAGCTCCTCCAGCCGGCCCTCGCCGGCGAGCTCGCGCATGCGGTCGAAGTGCTTCGCGCAGTACTCGCTGAAGTCGAAGTCGAGGTCGGAGATCGTGCTCTGCAGCGCCCCCCACATCGCCTCGCGGAAGTCGGACATGAACCGCATCAGCCGCAGCGAGGCGAGCCGTCGCACGCTCGCCGGCGACTCGAAGTAGGCGGCCAGCAGCTCCGCCTCCTGCGCCTCCCCGAGCTCGTTGTTGACGGCGAAGTTGCCGAGGTCGAAGTAGCGGTCGCCGCATCCGGCGTACTCCCAGTCGACGATCCGCACCCCCTGTGGCGAGCGGATGAAGTTGGCCGAGAGGAGGTCGTTGTGGCAGGGGACCGGCTCGTGCTCTGGCCCGACCAGTGTCGCTTCGATCCGGTGCGCCGCCCCCATCGCCCACTCATAGGAGCTGGGGACCTCGGCGCCGCGGCCGGCCATCCGCGCCGCGTAGGTCTCGACGATGCGGAAGCTCGAGAACTCGACCGGCAGCCGCTCCTCGCAGGAGTGCAGGGACCGCAGCGCCGCCGCCACCTCGGTCAGCGTCGCCGGCTCGCGCAACTGCTCGGGGACCATCGGCTCGCCGACGACGAAGCGGGTGACGAGGCACGGCGGGTCGTCGAGCATCGCCACCACTTCCGGCCCGACCCCCACCGCGGCGGCCATCTCGCCCGCGGCCTTCTCGGCGGCGCGGTCGATCTCCAGCAGCCCGGTGTCCTTCCCCGGCAGCCGCACGACGAGGTCCTCGCCGGCGAACCGGACGCGGTAGTTGCGGTTGGTGATTCCGCCCTCGAGGGGGACGGGGTCGCCTTCGATCTCGCCGAGGCGCGCCGAGATCGGTCCGAGGGTTTCTGCGAGAGAGGCCATTGCGGTTGGAAGGAGATTCTCTACTGCAAGGCCCGCGGGTCAAGGTTGACAGGGGTGGGAGGCGGTCTTAGGCTCGCGGCGGACCTTATAGGTCGGTTCGTTAGACCATTTCACGCAGCTTGGGAAGCTACGAAGGGAAGACGTATGGAGAGCAGTGTTTCGTCCCCGAACCGCGACGAACAGCGACTAGCCGAGCTTGGCTACAAACAGTCGCTCAACCGAGCTTGGAGCGGATTCTCCAACTTCGCGATCTCGTTCACGATCATCTCGATCCTCGCCGGCTGCTTCACGACCTATGGGCAGGCCTGGAACAACGGCGGTCCGATCGCGATCTCGATCGGCTGGCCGCTGATCTCGATCCCGATCCTGATCATCGGCTTCTGCATGGCGGAGCTGGTCTCCGCCTATCCGACCGCGGGCGGGATCTACTGGTGGTCGGGACGCCTTGGCGGACCGGTCTGGGCCTGGTTCACCGGCTGGTTCAACCTGATCGGCCTGGTCGCGGTCCTCGCCTCCGTCGACTACGCCTGCGCGACCTTCCTCAACGTCGTCCTCGGCCTCTACGAAGTCAACCTGCTCGGGGTCAACTTCGGCGACGAAGTTCACATCCTCGGCGAGGTCTTCCTCTTGTTCGCGCTGATCCTGACGGTCCACACGATCGTCAACGTGAGGCGAACGCACATGCTCTCGCTGGTCAACAGCGTCTCGGTCTGGTGGCACGTGCTCGGCGTCGCCGCGATCGTCATCGTCCTGATCCTCGTCCCCGACGGGCACCAGAGCTTCAGCTTCGTCTTCGGCCACCGGATCAACAACAGTGGCTTCAGCGACGGCATGTACTGGTTCTACGTCCTGCCGCTCGGGTTCCTGCTGACCCAGTACACGATCACCGGCTTCGACGCCTCGGCCCACATCTCCGAGGAGACCCACGGCGCCTCCGAATCGGCGGCGAAGGGAGTCTGGAAGTCGATCTTCTACTCGGCGCTGATCGGCTGGATCGTGCTGCTGGCGATTACCTTCGCGGTCACCAACGTCGACGGCGCCAACGAAGCGCTCGGCTTCGCCCCGACGCTGCTGGTCGAAGCGCTGGGTTCGGGCTGGGGCAAGTTCGTCCTCATCATTTCCGTCGTCGGCCAGCTGTTCTGCGGCGCCGCCTGCCTGACCAGCGCCTCGCGCATGTGTTACGCCTTCTCGCGCGACAAAGGCTTCGGCCACCGCGCCTCGTCGAGGATCTCCACCGTCAACTCCGAGCGGGTCCCGGTCTACGCCGTGCTGGTGATGGCGGCGGCGGCGCTGCTGATCACCCTGCCGGCTCTGAAGGGGAACGGGGAAAACGTTCCCTTCGCCTTCTTCGCGGTCGTCTCGATTGCGGTCATCGGCCTCTACATCGCCTACGTGATCCCGATCTTCCTGCGCTGGCGCAAGGGCGACGACTTCGAGGTCGGCCCCTGGAACAACGGGCGCAAGTACAAGTGGATGAACGCCTTCGCGACGTTCTGGGTTGGCCTGATCACGATCATCTTCTGCCTCCCGTTCACGCCGCTGGCGGTGCCGTGGAACGACGAATTCACCTGGGAGTCGTTCAACTACGCGCCGTTGATGGTCGGCGTCGTGATCCTGCTCGCCGCGATCGCCTGGTTCGTCAGCGCCCGCAAGCACTTCACCGGGCAGGTGCGGGAGATCGAAATCGAGGAAGCGATCGGCGCCGAGCCCGAGGTCGGCCCGGCCCGGCCGTGACCGCGGCGGCGTAACGTTCCGCGGGTGACCGTCGAGGAGCTGAAAAAGGCGGTCGCGGACGGCACGGTCGACACCGTGCTGCTCGCGATCGCCGACATGGAGGGCCGGCTGCAGGGCAAGCGGCTGACCGCGAGCCACTTCCTCGGCGACGTGCTCGAGCACGGGGCGGAGGGCTGCAACTACCTGCTCGCCGTCGACGTCGACATGGAAACGGTCGGCGGCTACGCGATGGCCTCCTGGGACACCGGCTACGGCGACTTCGAGATGGTCCCGGACCTGGAGACGCTGCGGCTGGTGCCGTGGCTGCCGGGGACGGCGATGGTGATGGCCGACGTCCAGTGGAGCGACGGGCGCGAAGTCGCCGCCTCGCCGCGCCAGATCCTGCGCCGGCAGCTGGCGCGGCTGGCCGAGCGCGGGATGAGCGCGCTGGCCGCGACCGAGCTGGAGTTCATCGTCTTCCGCAACACCTACGAGGAGGCCTGGAAGAAGGGCTTCCACGACCTCGAGCCGGCCAACCTCTACAACATCGATTACTCGCTGCTGGGGACGGCGCGGGTCGAGCCGCTGATCCGCCGGATCCGCAACGAGATGGCCGGCGCGGGGATGGAGGTCGAGAACTCCAAGGGCGAGTGCAACCTCGGCCAGCACGAGATCAACTTCCGCTACCGCGATGCGCTCGGCTGCGCCGACGAGCACGCGATCTACAAGAACGGCGCCAAGGAGATCGCCTCCCAGGAGGGGCACGCGATCACCTTCATGGCGAAGTTCAACGAGCGCGAGGGCAACTCGTGCCACATCCATTGCTCGCTGGCGGGGGATGACGGGCGCAACGCCTTCGCCGCCGACCAGTCGCTGTTCGAGCACTTCGTCGCCGGGCAGCTGGCCTGCATGCGGGAGCTGACGCTGCTCTACGCGCCACACGTCAACAGCTACAAGCGCTTTGCCAAGGGCTCCTTCGCGCCGACCGCGATCGCCTGGGGGCGGGACAACCGCACCTGCTCGCTGCGGGTGGTCGGCCACGGCGAGGGGCTGCGGGTCGAGAACCGGCTGCCGGGCGCCGACGTCAATCCCTACCTGGCGCTGAGCGCGATGATCGCCGCCGGCCTGCACGGGGTCGAGAACGAGCTGCCGCTGGAGGAGGTCTTCGAGGGCAACGCGTACGAGTCCGACAAGCCGCGGGTGCCGTCGAACATCTACCTCGCGCGGGACGCGTTTGGGGCCAGCGAGGTGGCCCGCGAGGCGTTCGGCGGCGAGGTCGTCGACCACTACCTGAACCGGGCCGGGATCGAGATCGAGGCCTTCGAGGCGGCCGTCACCGACTGGGAGCGCTACCGGGGCTTCGAGCGGCTATGAACGATGGAGACCCTCATTCGTCTGTTCCTTATCGGGGCATAGCCACGAAAAGGAACAGACGAGCGCCGGCGATCGGGATCTGCGCGGCGGTCGAGCGGGTCTCGTGGGGGGTCTGGGACGGCTACGAGGTGACGCTGGTGCCGCGGGGATACGTGAACGCGGTTCAGCGGGCGGGCGGGATCGCGATCGTGCTGCCGCCCGACGAGGCCGCCGTCGCCGATCCCGACGTCCTCCTCGACCGGGTCGACGCGCTGATGCTGGCCGGCGGCGCCGACATCGACCCGGCGAGCTACGGCGCCGAGCCGCATCCCGAGACCAAGGGCACCTGGCCCGACCGCGACGCCTTCGAGCTGGCGCTGGCGCGACGGGCACTGGAGCGCGACATGCCGGTGCTGGGGATCTGCCGCGGGATGCAGCTGCTGAACGTGGCGCTCGGCGGGACGCTGGTCCAGCACCTGCCGGAGACGCTGGGCTCGGAGGCGCACCGGACCGTGGGCGGCACCTTCAGCGAGCACCACGTGCGGCTCGACCCGAGCTCGCTCGCCTGCACCGCGGCGGGTGTCGAGGCCTTCGTCGTCTGGTCCCACCACCACCAGGGCGTCGACCGCCTGGGGGAGGGTCTGAAGGTGACGGGATGGTCGGCCGAGGACGATCTCCCCGAGGCGATCGAGCTTCCCGGCAAGCACTTCGCCCTCGGCGTCGTCTGGCACCCCGAGGAGGACGAGGAGAGCAAGGTGATCGCCGCCCTGGTCGAGGCAGCCCGCTGTTCCGTGGTTCCTTTGTCGTCTATGTCCGGACAAGGGAACCACGCAATGGGGGAGCGGCCGGCGTGAGCGCCATCGAGGTGATCGAGCCGGCTACGGAGGAGGTGATGGCCGAGGTGCCTCGGGCCGGGGTCGAGGAGACCGACGCGGCGGTGGCGCGGGCGAGGGCGGCCTTTCCGGCCTGGCGGGCGGTGGCGCCGGCGGACCGGGCGAAGCTGCTGCGCGAGCTGGCCGACGCGATCGAGGCGAGGCTGGAGGACCTGGCGAGGCTGGAGGCGCGGAACGCGGGCAAGCCGATCGGCGACGCGCGGGGCGAGATCGGGATGGTGGTCGAGACCTTCCGCTACTACGCCGGCGCCCCGGAGCGGCTGCTGGGACAGACGATCCCGGTCGCCGGGGGGGTCGACATGACCTTCCACGAGCCGCTCGGCGTCGTCGGCCTGATCGTCCCCTGGAACTTCCCGCTGACGATCGCCGCCTGGAAGCTGGCGCCGGCCCTTGCCGCGGGCAACTGCGTCGTCCTCAAGCCGGCGGAGCTGACGCCGCTGAGCGCGCTCGAGCTGGAGGCGATCGCCCTCGACGTCGGTCTTCCGGAGGGAGTCGTCAACGTCGTCGCCGGTCCCGGCAGCGTCTGCGGCCAGCGGCTGGTCGAGCACCGCGACGTCGCCAAGATCGCCTTCACCGGCTCGACCGAGGTCGGCCGCGGGATCGCCGCCGGCGCCGCGCAGACGATCAAGCGGGTGACGCTGGAGCTGGGCGGCAAGTCGGCCAACGTCGTCTTTGCCGACGCCGACCTCGAGGCTGCCGCCACCGCGGCGCCGATGGCGGTCTTCGGCAACGCCGGCCAGGACTGCTGCGCGCGCTCGCGGATCCTCGTCGAGCGCAGCGCCGTCGACGATTTCCTCGCCACGCTGCAGCCGGCGGTCGAGGGGATTGCGGTCGGCGACCCGTTGGACGAGTCGACCCGGATGGGGCCGCTGATCTCCGCCGGCCAGCGCGAAGCGGTCGCCTCCTACGTCCCCGACGACGCCCCGGTCGCGATCCGCGGCAGCGCCCCCGACGGCCCCGGCTACTGGTTCCCGCCGACCGTCCTGGCGCCGGTCGCCAACGACGACCGCGCCGCGGCGGAGGAGATCTTCGGCCCGGTCGCCTGCGTCATCCCCTTCGACTCCGAGGAGGAGGCGGTGCGGCTGGCCAACGACACGATCTACGGGCTCTCCGGCTCGGTCTGGACCGGCGACGGGGCACGGGCGCTGCGGGTCGCGCGGGCGATCGACAGCGGTGTGATCTCGATCAACTCCAACACCTCGGTCCGCGTCTCCACCCCCTTCGGCGGCTTCAAGCAGTCCGGCGTCGGACGGGAGCTCGGCCCCGACGCGCTCGAGCACTACACCGACGTCAAGAACGTCTACTACGCGACCGAAGGGGGCTGACATGGCGGCACGGCTGGAGGACAAGGTCTGCGTCATCACCGGGACCGCGAGCGGGATCGGTGCCGAGTCGGCGCGCCTCTTCGCCGCCGAGGGCGCCAAGGTCGTCGGCATCGACCTCGACGCCGAGCAGGCGGTCGGGGCGCTGACGATCGCCGCCGACGTCGCCGACGAGGAGCAGGTCCGCGCCGCCCTCGCCGAGGCCCGCGAGCAGTTCGGCCGCATCGACGTCCTGATGAACAACGCCGGGATCAACCCGACCGACGACGGCTCGGTCCTGGAGACCGAGCTCGAGGCCTGGCAGCGGGTCCAGGACGTCAACCTGCGCAGCGTCTTCCTCTGCTGCAAGCACGGGATCCCCCACCTGCTCGACTCCGGCGGCGGCTCGGTGATCAACGTCGCCTCCTTCGTCGCGACGATGGGCGCCGCGGTGTCGCAGATCTCCTACACCGCCTCGAAGGGCGCGGTCCTCTCGCTCTCGCGAGAGCTCGGCGTCGAGTTCGGCGCCCGCGGCGTCCGCGTCAACGCCCTCTGCCCGGGCCCGGTCAACACGCCGCTGCTCAAGGAGCTCTTCGCCAAGGACCCGGACAGAGCCGCGAAGCGCCTCGTCCACATCCCGATGGGCCGCTTCGGCGAGCCCGACGAGATCGCCAAGGCGGCCCTCTTCCTCGCCAGCGACGACTCCAGCTTCGTCACCGCCAGCACCTTCCTGGTGGACGGCGGCCTCTCCGCCGCCTACCTGACCCCGATCCAGGTCGACTGAAACGGCGTTCGCCCTAGCTAGGTCCCCGTCGCGGGGCGTCGTCCTCGGTCCGGCACTCGCCATCCGCACACGCGGGTTTCACCAATCCCTCCTAGCTAGGTGACCCGCCTACACACGTTGTGAACCGCTGAGAGGCCATCCGGGCCCGCCAAGAGGCTGTGGGTGTCGAAGCTCACGACCTCGAGGAGGACCCGGATGAAGGTTCACGCTAACGCTGCTCTCGGACCAGCGGGACGGCTCGCGTTGGTTAAGGCGATCGAGTCGGGGATGACGCAAAAGGCGGCAGCTGCCGCCTTCTGCGTGGCGCCCGCGACAGCCCACCGCTGGTGGCATCGGCACTTGGATGCCGGCGCCGAGGAAGTGAATTCGGGAGGCTGGCTGCTGGACCGCTCTTCGCGGCCCCACCGCAGCCCACGGCTGCTCGATGCCGATACGCAGGAGCGGATCTGCGAGTGGCGAGAGCGCACCGGCTGGGGGCCGCGGCTGGTTGCCGGCAAGGTCGGCCGCCACCACTCGACCGTCTGGAAGGTGCTTGCCCGCCACGGCATCTCGCGCCCGCCGAGGGCGCCGCGAGAGGAGGCACAGCGCTACGAGTGGCCCTGCCCCGGCGACCTCCTGCACATGGACACCTCGCGCTATGCGCGCTTCGAGCGCCCCGGCCACGCGGTGACCGGCGATCGCTCCCAGCGCTCGCGCAAGTGGATGGACCCGACGACCAGGGTCGGCTACGACTTCTGCCACGCGATCGTCGACGACCACTCGCGCCTGGCCTACGTCGAGCTGCATCCCGACGAGCGGGCGGCCACCGTCACCGGCTTTGTCGAGCGTGCCCTCGAGTTCTTTGCCTCCAATGGCATCGAGGCCGAACGGCTGATGACCGACAACGCCTTCGCCTACGTCAAGAACCGCTCGCTGCGCGAGCTGCTCGCCTCCAGAGAGGTCAAGCACATCACCACCCAGCCCTACCGACCCCAGACCAACGGCAAGGTCGAGCGCTTCCACCAGACGATGGCGCGGGAGTGGGCCTACGGAATGGCCTATCGCTCCCATCGCCATCGAAATCAGGCCCTGCCACACTGGCTCCGGCACTACAACGAGACCAGGCCCCACAGCTCACTCGGTGGCCGGCCGCCGATCAGCCGCGTTCACAACGTCCGTGGGCAGGACAGCTAGGGCTACGAAGGACGAACGCCGACCTCGAGCCAGCGCCGGCATAGCTCGCGGCCGAGCTGATTGAAGGCGGCGATCTTCGCCTCGGTCTCCGGCCCCAGCACCGCCGGCTCGATGCCGATCCGGACCGCGTCGGGGTCGCTGCGGTAGTCCTCGACCCAGTGCAGGGCGTCGGCGCGGCTGACCTCGGGGTGGAACTGGAGAGCCCAGGCGCGCTCGCCGAGCCGGGCGGCCTGGAGGCAGACCTCGCTGCGGGCGAGGGGGACGGCGGCGGGCGGGAGGGGGAACTCGTAGCTGTGCCACTGGAAGGCCTCGAAGCTCGGCGCGAGGGGGCCGAGCAGCGGGTCGCTCTCCCCCTCCGGCGTCACCTCCACCCGGTGCCAGCCGATCTCCGGCCGCGCCGCGCGCCGCGCCGGGGCACCCGCGGCCGCGGCAAGGAGCTGGCCGCCCAGGCAGAGCCCGAGCAGCGGCACCTCGCGCGCCAGCAGCTCCCGCAGCAGCGCCTCCTCCTCGGCGATCCACCCGTGCCGCTCGCCTTCGTCGACGTTCATCGCCCCGCCGAGGACGAAGACCGCGTCGTAGCCGAGCGGGTCGCCCGGCGGCTGCGGCCGCTCCGCCAGCGTCCACTCGTCGAGCGTCCCGCCGGCCTCCTGGATCGCCTCGGCGAAGACGCCCGGCCCCGCGTCGCGCTGGTGGACGATCGCCAGGACTCGCATCGGCTCAGTGTCCCACCCGGTAATGAAGAACTCCCGTGACTTTGACACTTGAGTAATCGGACATATGGTCCCCGGCGGGAGGTAGTCATGAACAAACTGTGGGGAAGATCCGTGGGGTTCACCGCTGCGCTGATCGCGGCGGTCTTGGCGGTCTTGGTGGTTGCCGGCGTCGCCGGTGCGGCAGCCTGGCAGCACGTCGTCGGCGGCGGCATCGAAGTGGAATACAACGGCGGCTTCTCGCCGAAAAAGCTGTCGCGAACCAAGCCGACGCCGATCAGCTTCAACGTCGCGGCCAAAATCAAGTCCGTGGACCCGGAGGAACCACACCCGCCGGCCCTGCGGGAATTCCTCATCGAAGGCGACAAGCACGGCAGCCTCCACGTCGAGGGGATCCCCGTCTGCAAATCCGGCCAAATCCAGTCGACCACGAGCGAGGCGGCGCGCAAAGCCTGTGGCCCGGCGCTGATCGGCAGCGGTAGGACCGACGTCGAGGTCAAGTTCCCCGAACAGCCGCCCATCCTCGCCCAAAGCGAGCTGCTCGCCTTCAACGGCGGCACCAAGGGCGGCGTGACGACCATCTTCGTCCACGCCTTCCTCACCGCGCCGATCACCGCGGCGGTGGTGACCACGGTGAAGGTGAAGAAGATCCACAAAGGGCGCTACGGGCTGCTCTCGACGGCAAGCGTCCCGAAGATCGCCGGCGGCAGCGGCTCGGTGGTCTTCTTCACCCTCACCCTGGACAAGGGGATCGTGCGGGCGACCTGCACCGACGGGAAGCTGCAGGCCCGGGGAACCGCGGTCTTCGCCGACAGCTCCAAATTGACCGGCACGGTGGTCCGCCCCTGCACGCCTAAGGTCTGAGCGTGCGGTGAGGCGGGCGGCGGTCGCGATGATCGCGCTGGCGGTCGGCGCCGCGAGCGCGACCGCCGGCGCCGTCGATCTCGGCCTCCCCGTCGAGACGACCCTCCGGCTCGGGGTCAGCCCCGAGCAGCTCCCGCCGTCGAAGCCGACGCACGTGCGGATCTCGCTCTCCGGGAAGTACCGGACCAGCGACGGCTCTCACGTGCCGGCGCTGCGGGAGCTGAAGCTGGAAGGCGACAGGCACCTCGCGCTCGACCTGAAGGGCGTGCCGGTGTGCCGCGGAGCCCACCTCGACTACAGGGGCGCCCTCGAAGACGCCTGCCGCGATGCCGTGATCGGGCGCGGCGACGTCGAGGTGGAGGTTCAGATCGCCGAAATGCTGGTGGAGGTGACCGGCAAGCTGACCCTCTACAAGGGCGCTCGCAAGGCGGGTGGGCGCAGCATCGTCGGCAACCTCGTCGTGCCGGCGCCGGTGACCGCCGAAGTCGGGATCCCGGTGCAGGTTCGCCGGATCGAGGACGGCCGCTTCGGCTGGAGGGCCACCGCCGCAATCCCGAAGATCGCCGCCGGCGCCGGCTCGATCGCCGGCTACTCAGTGCGGATCGGGAAGCGGTTCCTCACGGCGACCTGCGGGGGTGGGCGGCTCGAGCTGAGGGTCGTCTCCACCTTCGCCGACGGGGCCGAGCTCGCCGACCGCGCCGTCCGCCGCTGCGCCGTGCCCGAAGCTGACGTGCGGAAGTAGCCGGTCGAGCCACCTCGGCAGCCACCAAGCGGCGGGGCCGGCGAGGCGCAGCGCCACCGGCAGAAGCAGGAGGCGGACGAGGAAGGCGTCGAGGAGGACGGCGACGCCGAGGATCGCGCCCATTTCCTTTGGCGGCAGCGGGCCGGAGAGGGCGAAGGTGAAGAAGACGGCGACCATCACCGCGCCGGCGGCGAGGATGACGCGGCCGGAGTGGGCGAGGCCGCCGACCATCGCCTCGCGGGCGCTGCCCGTCCGCTCCCAGTGCTCGCGGGCGGAGGAGAGGAGGAAGACGGTGTAGTCCATCGCGATCGCGAAGACCATCGCGAAGAAGAAGACCGGCGCCCAGGCGTCGAGGAAGCCCTGCGATTCGAAGCCGAGCAGGCCGGCGAGGTTGCCGTCCTGGAAGATCGAGCTTGGCGACGCCGAAGGCCGCCGCAGTCGAGAGCAGGTTGGTCAGCACGCCCAGCGCCGCGATCAGCGGCGCCTGGAAGGCGACCAGCAGGAGCAGGAATCCGAGGCCGAGGACGACGCCGATCACCAGCGGCGTCTTTGCCGCCAGCGCCGCCTCGAGGTCGTGGTTCTCGGCCGCGGCGCCGCCGACCCGCGCCGCCGGGGGCAGCTCGGCCCGCAGGCGGTCGAGGGTCGCGCCGAAGGCGGTCGAGGAGGGCGAGGCGACCGGCATCGCTTCGATCAGCGCGGTCCCGCCGCGCCCGGTTTGGGGCGGCAGCGCCACGGCGACGCCGGGATCGGCCTGCAGCCGGGCCGCGACCCGGCGCGCCTCACCCTGCGGCACGGTCACCTGCATCAGCCCGGGGGCGCCCGGACCGAAGGCGGCGCTCAGCTGTTCGTAGCCGACCCGCGAGTGGTCCCCCGGCGGGACGACCTTGATCGAGGGCATCCCCGTGCGGGCGCCGAGGACCGGCAGCGCCAGGGCGACGAGGACCAGCAGCGCGAGGCCGCCGAAGAGCAGCGGCCGACGCCAGAGCAGCTCCCCCCAGCGGGCGAAGCGCGGCGAGCGGTGCTCGGCCGAGTGCGCCCAGGGGAGCGCCAGCCTGTCGACCCGCGGGCCGAGCTTGGCCAGCACCGCCGGCAGCAGCGTCAGCGTCGCCGCGAGGACGAAGAGGACCGAGACCATGATCCCGAGCGAGACCGAGCGGAAGGCCGGGCTGGGGACGAGCATCACCGCCGCCAGCGAGACGATCACGGTCAGGCCGGAGAAGAGGACCGCCTTGCCGGCGGTGTCCATCGTCGTCGCGACCGCGTCTGCCGGAGCCAGCCCCTGGCCGAAGAGGGCGCTGCGGAACCGCATCACGACGAACAGCGCGTAGTCGATGCCGAGCGCCAGGGCGAACATCAGCGCGAAGTTCATCGCCCAGATCGAGATCGGCGAGAGCAGCGTGCCGAGGTAGAGGACGCCGGCGGAGAGGACGAGGCCGGCGATCGTCAGCATCAGCGGCAGGCCGGCGGCGACCAGCGAGCCGAAGGCGAGTACGAGGATCGCCAGCGTCACCGGCCAGGAGAAGAGCTCGGACTTCAGCATCGCCTCCCTGTTGGCTTCGTTGAAGTCCGACCACATGCCGGCGGCGCCGGTGAGGTTGGCTTCGACGCCGGCCGCGGTGGCGCCGGCCAGCGTGGCCTTGAGGTCGTCGGCGGCGGCGACCATCCCGTTCGGGTCCTCGGCTGCGGTGGCGCGGACGACCGCGGTGTGGCCGTCGGGGGAGATCGAGACGCCGGGCGCCGGCGGGACGACCTCGCTGACCGCCGGGTCGGCGGCGAGCATGCGCTCGACGCGGCGCAGCGAGCGCTGGAAGGCGGGGCTCCCGACCGCGTGCCGCTGTGAGTGGACGGCGACCTGGAGCCCGTAAGCGCCGGCGCCGCCGAAGGCCGCGTCGACCTGCTTGCGCACCGCGACAGACTCCGAGCCGGTCGCTTCCCAGCCGGCGCCGGACAGGGCGGTCTCGACCCGGGGGGCGAGGAAGCCGAGGCCGACCGCGACCACCGCCCAGGTGGCGAAGACGACGCCGCGGTGGGTGGCGGCAAGGCGCCCGAGTCGCCCGATCGGTCCGAGTGCGGTGGTCGTTACGGTCCTGGCAGTCACAGCTTCTCCTTTACCGTCTGCATATTCACAAGCGCACAACTACACAACTTAACAGTTGTACAAGGTACAATAACAAGGAATGGCGAGACGGTCCGGCAAAAGCGTCCAGAGCCCCCTCAACCCCGAGGCCGCGGAGCTGATCGCGCGCCGCTTCCGGGCCCTGGCCGACCCGACGCGGTTGCGGATCCTCGACCACCTGCGCAACCACGACGAGGCCTCGGTGGGAGAGATAACCGAGGCGCTGGGCGCCTCCCAGCAGAACGTCTCCAAGCACCTCTCCGCGCTCCACGCCGAGGGCTTCGTCGCCCGCCGCAAGCGCGGCACCAGCTCCCTCTACCGGATCGCCGACCCCGGCGTCCACGAAATCTGCGACGGCGTAACCGCCGGCATCGCCACCCAACTAGCCGACCTAGAGGCCGTCTTCAGCGCATAAAGCGTCTCTCCACGGCCAATGGGGGGCGAACTCCCGGGCTGGGCGACTTTGCAAACCAATGGTTGGCAAAAGCGCGCAGGTCAACGAGGCGATCGCACGCATTGCCCGTGTGCAACACGGGATCGTCACGACGGGACAGCTCGTCGACTCGGGGCTGAGCCGGGCGGCCATCTCCAAGCGGGTACAGGCGGGCCGGCTCTATCGCGTATATCGAGGCGTCTACTCGGTCGGGCACGACGGACTCGACGAAGAGGCGAGGTGGATGACCGCTGTGCTCGCATGTGGACCGGGGTCCGTGTTGAGCCATGGGGCGGCTGCCGTGCATTGGGGTTTGCTGAAACCGCTCAAAGGCCCGATCGATATCTCCGTCCCCAGCCGTACCGGCCGCGATCGCCGGCGCGGAGTACGACTCCACCGTCGCCCCGATCTCGCGCTGCGGGCGACTTTGTCAACCAATGGTTTGCAAAGTCGCCCATCGCGGCTGGTGACGGTGCGCGATCACATCCCTGTGACCACCGTGGCGAGGACGCTCGCGGATATTCCCTCGACGTTGGCGCCCTATCTCGTGCGGCGGGCGATACGGCAGGCCGAGTTCCTCCGCTTGCCGACCGGGATCGAGACGGATCGCACTCGCAGCGACCTCGAGCGTGACTTCCTTCGCCTGTGTCGCCGCTATCGCCTGCCGCTCCCGGAGGTGAACGTCCTCATCGACGGGATGACCGTCGATTTCCTCTGGCGCGACGCGCGCCTCGTCGTCGAAACCGACAGCTTCGCGACCCATGGCGGCACGGTCGCCTTCGAGGACGACAAGGCTCGGGATCTGCGTCTGCGCCGGCTCGGCTACTCGGTCCATCGCTTTAGCGAACGCCAGCTCGAAACCGAACCCGCGGCGGTGGCCGCGGATGTTGCCGCGGCGCTTCGGGGGATCGCGGCCTCATAATCGTGCCGTGGCCGCCCCAGCGATCGAGACCGAGGCGCTGACCAAGCGCTACGGCTGCCATCGCGGGATCGAGGACGTCACCTTCTCGGTCCGGCCCGGCGAGGTGTTCGGGTTCCTGGGGCCCAACGGCGCCGGCAAGACGACGACGATCCGGACGCTGCTCGACCTGATCCACCCGACCTCGGGCTCGGCACGTCTGTTCGGGCTCGACAGCCGCCGTGACAGCGTCGCGATCCGGGCCCGGCTCGGCAACCTGCCCGGCGACTTCGGCTTCGGCCGCGAGACGCCCGGCCGCCAGGCGCTTCACCTGCTCGCCCGGCTGCGGGGCATCGACGGCCTCGGCCGCGCCGAGGAGCTGGCCGCGCGCTTCCGCGCCGACCTCGACCGCCCCCTCGGCCAGCTCTCGCGCGGCAACCGCCAGAAGATCGGCCTGATCCTCGCCACCTTCCACCGCCCCGAGCTGCTGATCCTCGACGAGCCGACCGGCGGCCTCGACCCGCTGATGCAGGAGGAGTTCCTCGCCCTGGTCGCCGAGGAACGCGACCGCGGCTGCGCCGTCTTCCTCTCCTCGCACGAGCTCGACGAGGTGCAGCGGGTCTGCGACCGGGTCGGGATCGTCCGCGCCGGCCGCCTGGTCGCGGTCGAGCGGATCGCCGACCTGCTGGGTAAGGCGCGGCGGCGCTTCACGGTCGAGCTGGCCGACCCGGCGGGAGCCGAGCGGCTGCGCGCGCTGCCCGGCGTCACCGACTTCGAGCTCGCCGGCGACCGCGTCAGCTTCAGCGCCGGCGGCGACCTCGACGCCGTCGTCCGCGAGCTGGCCGGCCACCACGTGGTCGACCTCGAGGCGACGCACCCCTCGCTCGAGGAGGTCTTCCTCGGCTACTACGAGGAGGGGGAGGAGCGGTGAGCCGCCAGCTCGGGGCGCTCGTCGGCGCCCACCTCTTCGACCGGCGCCGCTCGGTCCTGGCCTGGGGAATCCCCCTCGGCCTGATGTCGGCGTTCATCGTCGCGATCTTCCCCTCGGTCGAAACCTCGCTCTCGCAGGCCGTGAAGGGATACCCGCAGGGGCTGAAGGAAGCCTTCGGGATCGGCGAGCTGAGCAACGTCGAGCAGTACCTGCAGGCCGAGATGCTGAGCCTGATCGTGCCGCTGGCGATCGGCTACCTGGCGGTGCGGGCGGTCGCCAGCGGCCTCACCGGCGCCGCCGAAACCGGCCGCCTCGACGTCCTCCTCTCGGCCCCGGTCTCGCGCCGCCGCCTGGTCGCCGCCGGCTTCCTCGCCACCGCGGCCGAGCTGGCGGCGGTTCTGGCCCTCACCGGCGCCCTGACCGGGATCGGCAGCCTGCTCGCCGGCGCCGGCCTCGCCGCCGGGCCGGCCGCGGCGGGCTTCGCCAACGTCTGGCCGCTGGCGCTGCTCTTCGCCGGGCTGGGCATCGTCGCCGCCGGCTTCTCGCTCCGCACCAGCGTCGTCACCGGCTCGGTCGCCGGGGTGCTGGTGGCGATGTACGTGCTCGACCTCGTCGGCCGCCTCGACCCCGATCTCGCCGGGGTCCGCTACCTCTCGGTCTTCAAGTACTACGGCAACGCGATCGAGGACGGCATCGATCCGCTCGCCTTCGCCGGCGTCACCGCCGCCGCCTGCCTGCTCGCCGCTCTCGGCGCCTGGCTCTTCGAGCGCCGCGACCTCGCGGCCTGAGACCGCGCCGCCGTCACTTCACCGGCGATTCGAGGCCGATCAGCCCGAAGGTCGCGCGCACGGTCGCGTTGCCGTTGCGGGCCGCGCTCTCGCTGCCGATCCGCACCAGGCCCTCGCGGCAGGAGTCGAGCAGCGCCTTCGCCTCGCGCCAGCCCTTGTCGTCGAGGTCGAGGCCGACGGTGCCGAGGTGGGGCCGGGCGGTGCCGCGATAGAAGTGCTGGGTCGCACCGCGAACCTGCCGGGTGTTGACCAGCTCGATCACCCCCAGCTCGTGCAGCACCCGCACGTGGTAGGCGACGTAGCCGACCGCCTCCCCCTGTTCGTCGGCGATCTCGCTGGGGCTGGCGACGCGCTGGTTGAGGGCGATCAGCGCCCGGGCCCGGACCGGGTGGGACAGAGCCTTGATGAGGATCGCGTCGGGTTCCTCGCGGCCCCGCGAAGGCCCCCGCCCCTGTCTGCCCTTCCGCTCTTTTCCGTCAGCCATTGTCTCCCCGACCGCTCGATTTAGCGCCCGCGACCGTTCAAGCATATTCAGGGCAAGGGTCTGGGCGGTGGAAAATTTCCCTCTTTTGCAGGGGAAAATCTCAATGGTGAGGCGATCTTCTTCATTGATCGGGCCGTAGGCGCCGGGCCAGTGCCCGCCCCGCTCGCCGCATCTCCTCCGGCCCTCCCGCCTCGGCCACGGAGGCGATCGAGGCCGGCGGCTCGCCGTCGAAGCCGTCCTCGCCGACGACGAGGTGCAGGGGCTTGCCGGCCGCAGCGCAGCGGGAGGCGATCTCGCCGACGATCTTCCCCTCGAGGCTCTGCGAGTCGAAGCGGCCCTCGCCGCTGACCGCTGCGTCGGCGGCGTCGAGCCGCGCGTCGAACCCCACCGCGTCGAGGACGAAGGCGGCGCCGGGGCGCAGTCGCGCGCCGTGCGCCCAGAGCCCGCCGGAGAGGCCGCCCGCGCAGCCGGTCATCGCCAGGCCGCGCGGATCGTGCGGCAGCCCGCCGGCGAGGGCGTCGAGCCGCGCCGCCAGCCGCCCGACCGCCGCGAGGTCGGCTCCCTTCTGCGGCGCGAAGAGGCGGGCCGCGTCCTCGTACGGGGCGCTGACGTCGCAGAGGACCTCGATCGGCACTTCGCCGAGCAGGCCGGCCCGCCGCAGAGCCTCGATCGCCCCGGCGCCGCCGTCGGTCGAGGCGCTGCCGCCGGCCGCGAGGAGGACCGTCCCCGCTCCCGCCGCGACCGCGGCGGCGATCAGCTCACCGGTGCCGAAGGTGTCGGCCCGCTCGGGGTCGCGCTCGGCCGGCGCCACCAGCGGCAGCCCGGAGGCCTGGGCGGTCTCGACGATCGCCGTCCCGCCCTCGCCGAGCAGGCCGAAGCTCGCCTCGATCGGCCGCCGCAGCGGGTCGTGGACGGCCGCCACCCGGCGCTCGCCGCCCAGCGCCGCGAGCAGGACGTCCATCGTCCCCTCGCCGCCGTCGGCGACCGGGCAGCGGTCCGCCGCGCCGCCGCCCTCCTCGACCCCCGCCGCGATCGCCTCCGCCACCGCGCCGGCGTCGAAGGTCCCCTTGAAGGAGTCCGGGGCGAGGAGAAGGCGCATCCGCCTAGCCCGGCGGCGGGACCTGCGAGGCCATCTGCGCGTAGCCGGTGGCGCTCGGGTGGATGCCGGTGTCGCCGCTGATCACCCACGGCGGTTCGCCGTTTTCCGGGCCTTCGCAGAAGGAGAGCGGGTGCAGTAGGTCGAGCTCGTACTGGGCGGGAGTCGACTGCACGCTCGGGCCGTCGACCTCGTAGCCGAGGCGGGAGCAGGAGAAGCGCGAGGGATAGACCGGCGAGATGTCGATGCCGACGTCGAAGTGGGGCGGGGCGACGACCTGCAGCCGCTGCGGGTTGACCGCGGCGGCGACGGTCGCAATTTCGCGGTTCAGCAGCTTGCCCATCTCGGCGATCTGGGTGGCGCTGTAGGCGAGCGCCGTCGAGGGCACCGAGAGGTGGTACTGCATCAGGTAGATCGTCGCGCCGGTGTTCTGGACGAGGTCGGTGTAGAGGCTCTTAAGGTCGGCCTGCAGGTGGACTTCGGCGAACGCCTCTTCGACGCATTCGCGGTAGCCGCCGAAGACGTCGGCGTAGATCGCGCAGCCCATCTCGTCGGCGCCGAAGAGCATGTCCGAGAGCAGCGGGTTGGCGCCCATCGTCATCAGGACGTAGTCGGGGTCTTCGGCCTCGATCCGCGCGGTCGTCGCGTGGAATTCGCCGCCCGGCGCCCAGTCGGAGGGTTCCGAGCCGCTGATCGCGTAGTTCTTGAAGTTGGTCACGCCGTGTTCGTTCGCCCATTGCGCCACCCAGGAGACGTTGTTGGCGAGGCCGTAGTCGGGGGCATATTCGACCGGGCCTTCCTTGCTGACCCGGTTCAGCGCATTGGACGAGCAGGCGTCGTTGAGCACCTTGCTCCCGGGCCGGCATTCGAGCAGCCGCCCAATCGTCATCGAGCTGCCACCGTCGTAGAAGCCGAACCCGGCGGTGACCGAGTCGCCGAGGGCGCGGACGACCGCACCCGGCTCGGCGCCGACGGTCACCTGCGCGTAACTGGGGACGTCGCTGCTGGAGGCGTCGGCGCCGGGCCCAACACGCTCGCCGCCCAGCTGAAGGTACTCCCGGCCGCGGAAGCGCTTCGGAGCCCGGTAGATCAGCCTTTGCTGGTCGCCGTGACGGATGCGAACCGCGCCGTGCGTGCGTCCCTTGAGGACGATCCACTCCATCCTCGAGTCGCAGACGGGCACCGGGATCGAGACCCGCTGCCCAGGCTGGACCCGCAGGTGGGGGATGCTGCTGCAGAGAGGGATGGGCCGTGGGACCGAGGTCGGGACCGCGGCGGCGCGGTCGCTCGAGCGAAGCTCCGCCTTGCCGTCATCGTCGAGGTCGAGCCGGCCGCTGGCGAGGACCCGCACCGAAGCCCCTTCTCGCACCCGGCGGCTCAGCGGCGGGCTGAGGCCGACGCGGTGGACGAAGGTGAAGCCGCGGCGCCGGTCGGGCCAGCGAATCCGGCCGCTGTTCAGCCGTTCGTGCAGGACGAGGGCGCGGGTCTTCCCCCGCGGCCCGAGCAGGGTGACCCGCAGCTCGGCCACGCGGCCGGCGAGCTGGATCGGGTAGCGGACCGGGACGAGGACCGAGGCAAGGCCGGTGTCGGAGACCCCGATCGCGGGCCCCCCGATTTCCACCTGTGCGGGTGGCTCGACTGGCGCCGGACGGGCGCTCGCCGTGGCCGCGCCGAGCACGAGCAGAGCTGCGAGGACGGCGAGGCCAAAGCGCGGGCGGGTCACGGGACGCATCATCGCGGCTTGCCCCGCTGGTAGAGCCAGCGGTGGAAGAGCGGATCGAGGTCGCGGCCGCTGACCTCCTCGGCGAGGTCGGTGAACTGGCCGATGGTGGCGCTGCCGTGGCGGTGCTCGCTCGTCCAGCGGCGCAGGAGGTGCAGCATCGGCTTGGTCCCGATCTTCTGCCGCAGCGCCTGCAGGGCCATCGCGCCGCGCACGTAGGTGGTGGGGTCGAAGAGGTCCCTGGCGCGGCCGACCCTGGCGGGCGGCGGGTTCCAGAACCGCTCGTCGCTCGCCGGCACCCTGTCGAGGCGCCTGAAGATCGCCTGCGCGGTGCGGCCGCCGTGGCGCTCGGCGTAGTACCACTGGGCCCAGGTCGCGAACCCCTCGTTGAGCCAGATCTGCGGCCAGCGCTCGAGCCCGACCGAGTCGCCGAACCACTGGTGCGCGGTCTCGTGGACGATCGTCGTCACGTCGGGGACGTAGGCGTAGATCGGGCGGCTCTGGGACTCCAGCGCGTAGCCGAGGGAAGGCGCGAAGTCGACCAGCGAGCCGGCCGAGTCGAACGGGTAGGCGCCGAAGGCGCCGGCCTCGAAGCGGATCACCTCCGGCAGCGCGGCGAGCGGCCCGAGCGAGCCACGCTCCAGCCGCGGGTCGATCAGGGTCCAGGTCGGCAGGTTGCCGGCCCGGCTCTCGACGATGCGGCCGCGGCCGATGTTGAGGACCGCCAGGTAGGTGCTCATCGGCGCGTCTTCGACCCAATTCATCTGCACGCCCCCGCCACGGTTGACGCTGCGCGTGCGGCGGCCGTTGGCGACCGCCTTCAGCCCGTCGGGCAGCGTGATCGCGAACTCGAAGCTGGCCTTGTCGGCGGGGACGTTGTCGCAGGGAATCCAGGCGGCGGTCCCCTGCGGCTCGCCGACCGCGATGACGCCGTCGTCGGTGCGGAGCCAGCCCTCCTGGCTGCCGTCCGGGTCGGTGACCGTCGGCGGCAGCCCGCCGTAGCGGACGAGGGCGGCGAAGCGCTCGCCCTTGGCGATCTCCGCCGCCGGGGTGACGATCAGCTTGCCCGGGCGGCGGCGGAACCCGGCCGGCTGGCCGTCGACCTCGACCTCCTCGACCTCGGGCCCGAGGAAGTCGAGGGAGAAGCGCCGCAGCGGCTCGGTCGCCACCGCTTCGACCTCGGTCCTCGCCTCGATCCGGCCGCCCTTCGGCTCGTAGGTGAGCCGCACGTCGTAGTGGAGCGCGTCGTAGCCCTGGTTGCCGGCGCGGGGGAAGAAGGGTTCGTTCGCGGGCTTCGCGGCGAGCGCCTGCGCCGCGCCCGCCATGGCGAGAAGAGCGAGGATCGCGAGGCTGAGGCGGGTAGAGCGCAAGAATCGATCCTATGGCGAAGGCGAAGGGAGAATCGGCGCAGGACGGGCTCGGCGAGTACGAGCGCAAGCGGGACTTCGGCAAGACCGCCGAGCCGGCGCCGGAACGGCGCCACAGGAAGAAGGGCGCGCCGCGCTTCGTCGTCCAGGAACACAGCGCCCGCCGCCTGCACTGGGACCTGCGGCTCGAGCACGACGGCGTCGCCGCCTCCTGGGCGATCCCCAACGGCATCCCCGAGGACCCGGCCGAGAACCGCAAGGCGGTCCGCACCGAGGACCACCCGCTCGAGTATCTGGAGTGGGAGGGGGAGATTCCGAAGGGCGAGTACGGCGCCGGGACGATGAAGATCTGGGACTCCGGCACCTACGAGCTGGAGAAGTGGGAGCCGGGGAAAGTGATGGTCGAACTCGCCGGCGAGCGCCTCCGGGGCCGCTACGCGCTGTTCCGCGCCGGCAAGGACGAGAAGGACTGGATGATCCACCGGATCGACCCGCCGGCCCGCGAGCGCGACCCCTTCCCCGAGAACGTGGTGCCGATGCTGGCCCGGCTCTCGACGCTGCCGCGCGACGACGGCGACTGGGCGGTCGAGGTGAAGTGGGACGGGGTGCGGGCGATCGCCTACTGCCGGCCCGGCCGCGTCCACCTGCAGACCCGCAACCTCAACGAGGTCACCGCCCAGTACCCCGAGGTGAAACGGCTGACGCGGGCGCTCGGCTCCCGCGACGCCGTTCTCGACGGCGAGCTCGTCGCCTTCGACGAGGACGGCAAGCCCAGCTTCGAGCGGCTGCAGCAGCGGATCCACAACACCGACCCGAACGTGGTGCGGCGGCGGATGGAGTCCCACCCTGTCGTCTACGTGATCTTCGACCTCCTCTACCTCGACGGCGAGGACCTGACCTGCGAGCCCTACAGCCGCCGGCGCGAGCTGCTCGAGGGGCTCGGCCTCTCCGGCGAGAGCTGGCAGACGCCGGGCCACTCGGTCGGCCACGCCGAGGAGCTGCTGGCGGCGAGCAAGGAGCAGGGGTTGGAGGGGGTGATGCTGAAGCGGCTCGACTCGGTCTACGCCCCCGGCAAGCGCACCGGCGCCTGGCTGAAGGTGAAAAACGTCAGCCGCCAGGAGATGGTGATCGGCGGCTGGACCCCGGGCGAAGGCCGCCGCCGCGACCAGCTCGGGGCGCTGCTGGTCGGCTACTTCGAAGACGGGGAGGAGCCGGTGCTGCGCTACGGCGGCAAGGTCGGGACCGGGTTCAGCGATCAGGACCTGGCGGCGCTGACCGCCCGGCTCGCCCCGCTCGAGCGCGAGACGAGCCCCTTCGGCGCCGGCACGAAACCGCCGAAAGGCGCCCGCTTCGTCGAGCCGCGGCTGGTCGCCGAGATCGAGTTCCGCGAGATGACCAAGGAGGGCATGGTCCGCCACGGCGCCTTCAAAGGCCTGCGCGAGGACAAGCCGGCGGCCGAGGTGGAGCTGGAGCGCGCGACCGATCCGCAGGGCGAGTCCCTCACCGCGACCGCGGTGAAGCGCCCCCGCGGCAAAGCCGCGGTCACGGTCGAGGGCCGCGAGCTGCAGCTCTCCAACCTCGACAAGGTCCTCTATCCCGAGACCGGCTTCACCAAGGGCCAGCTGATCGACTTCTACGCGCGGATCGGGGAGGTCTTGCTGCCGCACCTGCGCGGCCGGCCGCTGACCCTGAAGCGGTATCCGAACGGGGTCGAGGGCAAGCACTTCTACGAGAAGCGCTGCCCCGGCCACCGTCCCGAGTGGGTGACCACGGCCAGCGTCTACAGCGAGACCCACGGGGGCGAGATCGACTACTGCACGGTCGAGGACCTGCCGACCCTGGTCTGGCTCGCCAACCTCGCCGACGTCGAGCTCCACACCTCGCTCTCGCGCGCCGAGGAGATGGAGCGGCCGACGTCGCTGGTCTTCGACCTCGACCCCGGCGCGCCGGCCGACGTCCTCGACTGCGCCCAGGTCGCCGTCTGGCTGCGGGGGATGTTCGAGCAGCTCGGCCTCAGCTGCTACCCGAAGACCTCGGGCTCGAAGGGCATGCAGCTCTACGTGCCGCTCAACAGCGACTGCACCTACGAGCAGACCAAGCCGTTCGCCAAAGCGGTCGCCGAGACCCTGGAGCGGAAGTTCGGCGATCGCGTCGTCTCGCAGATGGCGAAGGCGAAGCGACCCGGCAAGGTGCTGATCGACTGGAGCCAGAACGACCGCCACAAGACCACCGTCTGCGTCTACTCGCTGCGGGCGAAAGCGCGGCCGACGGTCTCGACGCCGCTGGAGTGGGACGAGGTCGAGGCCGCGCTCCAGTCCGGGAAGGCGGAGGCCCTCGTCTTCGACCACGCGGCCGTTCTCGACCGCGTCGCCGCCAAAGGCGACCTCTTTGCTCCGCTGCTGAGCGAAGAGCAGGAGCTGCCGGCGATCTGATCTCGATTAGGAGGGGGCGAGAACGGGCATGTGGGCCGTGTGGAGAGCAGCAGAGTCCGGCGCGACTACAAGCCCGAGGGCGAGGCCCCGAAATCGGGGGTCCCCTCGACCTTCAAGCGCACCCTGACCGAGTTCCAGGAGGACAACCTCACCGACTGGGCGGCGGCGCTCACCTACTACGGCCTGCTCTCGCTCTTCCCGGCGCTGATCGCGATGGTCTCGCTGATCGGGATCTTCGGCGATCCGACGACGACGACCGCGAAGCTGACGGAGATCATCACCGAAATCGGCCCCGAATCCGGTGCCGAGACCTTCGAAGGGCCGATCAAGTCGATCGTCGAAAACCAGAGCGCGGCGGGCTTCGCCTTCGTCTTCGGCCTCGCCGTGGCGCTGTGGTCGGCATCGGGCTACGTCGGCGCCTTCACCCGCGCCTCGAACATCATCTACGAGACCCCCGAGGGGCGGCCCTTCTGGAAGCTGCGGCCGCTGCAGATCGCGGTCACGCTGGCGATGATCGTGATGATGGCGCTGCTCGCCCTCGGCCTCGTCCTCACCGGGCCGGTGGTGGAAGCGGTCGCCAACCCGATCGGCCTCAGCAGCACCGCCGTCGACGTCTGGAACATCGCCAAGTGGCCGGTGATGGCGGCGATCTTCATCCTCATGGTCGACGTCCTCTACTACACGACGCCGAACGTCAAGATCCGCGGCTTCAAATGGGTCACCCCCGGGGCGTTGGTCGCGATCGTCGTCTGGGCGATCGCCTCGGCCCTCTTCGCCTTCTACGTCTCCAACTTCAGCTCCTACGACAAGACCTACGGCACCCTCGCCGGCCTCGTCGTCCTGCTGCTGTGGTTCTGGATCACCAACCTGGCGATCCTCTTCGGCCACCAGATGAACGCCGAGCGCGAGCGCAGCGCCGAGATCGAGGAAGGCCGGCCGCGGGCCGAGAAAGAGATTCAGCTCGAGCCGCGCGACGAGCCGAAGGACCAGAAGACCACCTAACGATGGAGGCAGCGACGCGATGAAGCTCATCTTCGCCCCGATCAGCATCGTCCTCGGCTTGATCGCCGGGTTGCTCGGCAAGAAGATCTTCGAACAGGTCTGGGGGCTGATCGACAAGGAGGAGCCGCCGAAGCCCGAGCACCGGGAATTCTCCTGGCCGAAACTGATCGCGGCGCTGATCGTCGAGGGGGCGATCTTCCGCCTCGTCAAAGGGCTCGTCGACCATGGAACCCGCACCTCCTTCGCCAAGCTCACCGGCTCCTGGCCCGGCGAGGAGGCCCCGGAACCGGAGTGAGATCGCCGCTTGCGGGGTAGCTATTGGACGGCACCAGTCATCCAAAGGAAACCCAGCGAACGGAGGAGCAGATGAACACCAGAGCAGACAGGGGTGCCGGCATCGGGGGCATTTCCCTCGGCGGCATCCTCGTGATCATCGGGATCGTGCTGATGATCGTCTGGAGCTTCTGGATCGGGTTGATCATCGCGCTGATCGGGTTGATCGCATTCGGCGGCTTTGCCCGCGGGAAGTGGTACTGACGCGACTCTGAACTTCGGGTAGTCAGGGACCGGACGCGCTCCACCCCGATACCGGGGGGCGGGCTGCGCCCGGACAGTCGTTCCGACGCGTGGGTGGGCCTGCGGTAAGGTCCGCCCACGTTGTCGGGGGGCCCATCGCGAACCGCGCGCATCGCCTGGATCGTCACCGCGATCGCAGCCGTCTTCGCCGCCTGGATCCTCGCCGGCAGCGCCACCGCGGGCCTCGCCTTCTTCTACTCGGTGCCGGTCGGCCTGACGGCCTGGTGGTTCGGGCTGCGGGCGGCGCTGCTCGTCGCCCTGGCGAGCGTCGGTCTCTACGCGGTCGGGAACCTGATTCACCCGATCTCGCATTTCGGCCTGGCGCTGGCGATCCGGGCCGTCTTCTTCGCCGGCGTCGCCCTCGTCGCCGCCTGGGTCGCCGAGCGGCTGCGGAGCCTCGAGCACTCGGCCGAGGAACTGGAGTCGATCCGCGCGGCGCTTGCCCCGGCCGAGCTGCCGGAACTCCCCGGGATCGATGCCGGCACCGCCTTCGTCCCCTCCGAGCTCGGCGTCTCGGGGGACTTCTACCTGCTCACCAACGGCCCCGACGGCTCGGCGGTGGCGATCGTCGGCGACGTCGTCGGCCACGGGCCCGAGGCTGCCCGCCTCGCCACCTTCATCCGCGCCCGCTTCGCCGCCTTTGCGGCGAACACGAACGACCCGGCGGAGCTGTTGACGATGGCCAACTCAGCCCTCGTCGACCGGCCCGGCCGCCGGCAGGAGCTGGTCAGCGCGGTCTGCGTGCGGATGCGTCCCGGCGAGGACACCGTCTGCTGGGCTCGCGCCGGGCACCCGCCGCCCCTGAGGCTGCCCGACCTGGTCGAGTTCGACCCCGACGGCTCGACCTTCCTGCTCGGCGCCGAAGCGGGGCTGGTGCTGGAGAACACCGAGACCTCGATCGCTGGCCGCGAGGGATTGATCGTCTACACCGACGGCGCCACCGACGTCCGCCGCGGCAGGGAGATGCTCGGCCTCGACGGGCTCTCCCGGATGCTGGCGCCGCTCAGCGGCCTCGCCGCCCGGGTGATCGCCGGCGAGGCCGAACGGTCGATCGTCGGCTGGGCCGACAGCCCGATCCGCGACGACCTCTGCCTGCTGGTCCTGAAGCCAAGGGCCGTGTGATCTTCGCCGTCACCAACCGCCTGCCGGCGCCGGCCGTCGAGCTGCTGCGGGAGGCGGGGGAGGTGCGGATCGACGAGCGGGAGACGGCGATCCCGCGCGAGGATCTGCTGCGGCTGGTCGCCGGCGCCGAGGCGGTCCTCACCCTGCTCGGCGACCGGGTCGACGACGAGTTCCTCGACGCGGCCGGGCCGCAGCTGCGCTGCGTCGCCAACGTCGCGGTCGGCTACGACAACGTCGACCTCGCGGCGGCGGAGCGGCGCGGGGTGACGGTGACCAACACCCCCGGCGTCCTCGACGACGCCACCGCCGACCTGACTCTGGCGCTGATCCTCGCCGCGACGCGCCGGGTCGCCGAGGGCGACAGGCTGGTCCGCTCCGGCAGCGACTGGAGCTGGGGGATGCACTTCATGCTCGGCAGCTCCCTGCAGGGGCGGCTGCTGGGAATCGTCGGCCTCGGCGGGATCGGCCGCCGGGTGGCGCAGCGGGCGCGCGCCTTCGGGATGGGGATCGCCTACCACTCGCGCCACCCGGCGCCGGCCGAGGTCGAGGCCGAGCTCGCCGCCGAGCGGATGCCGCTGGAGCGGCTGCTGGCGGATGCCGACGTGCTCAGCCTGCACCTGCCGCTGACGCCGGAGACGCAGCACCTGATCGGCGCCGCCGAGCTGGAGGCGATGAAGCCGAGCGCGGTGCTCGTCAACGCCGCCCGCGGCCCGATCGTCGACGAGGCGGCGCTCGCCGAGGCGCTGGCGGCGGGGCAGATCGCGGCGGCTGGGCTCGACGTCTACGAGCGCGAGCCGCGGGTCGAGCCGCGGCTGCTCGACCTCGACAACGTCGTCCTGACGCCGCACCTGGGCTCGGCCACGGTCGAGACCCGCACGGCGATGGCCGAGCTGGCCGCCCGCAACGCGATCTCTGTACTCAGCGGCCAAGGGCCGCTGACCCCGGTCACGTCACAATGACCTGGTGAGCGCCGTCACCGCCAAACGGACGATCCGCCACCGGATCGGCGGCGAGGAGACGAGCGGCTCCTCGACCCGCACCGCCCCGGTGTGGGATCCCGCCACCGGGGAGGAACAGGCCGAGGTCGTCCTCGCCGAGCCCGCCGACGTCGACGCCGCGGTCACCGCCGCGCGCGCCGCCTTCGCGGAGTGGTCGGAGGCCTCGCTCAGCCGCCGCGCCAAGGTGATGTTCGCCTTCCGCCAGCTGCTCGACGCCAACGTCGGGAAGCTGGCGCGGATCGTCTCCTCCGAGCACGGCAAGGTTCTGGAGGACGCCGAAGGCGAGGTATCGCGCGGCCTCGAGGTGGTCGAGTTCGCCTGCGGGATCCCGCAGCTGCTGAAGGGCGAGTACTCCGACCAGGTGTCCTCGACGGTCGACGCCTGGTCCTTCCGCCAGCCGCTCGGCGTCTGCGCCGGGATCACGCCGTTCAACTTCCCGGCGATGGTGCCGATGTGGATGCACCCGGTCGCGATCGCCTGCGGCAACACCTTCGTCCTCAAGCCCTCCGAGCGCGACCCCTCGGCCTCCAACCTGGTCGCCGAGCTCTACGCCGAGGCGGGGCTGCCCGAAGGCGTCTTCAACGTCGTCCACGGCGACAAGGTCGCGGTCGACGCGCTGCTCGACCACCCCGACGTCGCCGCGGTCTCCTTCGTCGGCTCGACCCCGATCGCCTCCTACGTCCACGCGCGGGCGACGGAGAAGCGCAAGCGGGTACAGGCGCTCGGCGGGGCGAAGAACCACGCGGTGGTGATGCCCGGCGCCGACCTCGGCTACGCCGCCGACCAGCTGGCGGCCGCGGGCTTCGGCTCGGCCGGCCAGCGCTGCATGGCGATCTCGGTCGCCGTCGCGGTCGGCGAGTCCGGCGACGCGCTGGTCGACGAGGTCGCGAGCCGGGCGCGCGGTATCAAGGTCGGCCCCGGCCTCGATCCGGGCTCGGAAATGGGCCCGGTGGTGACGCCCCAGGCGCGCGAGCGGATCGTCGACTACATCGGCCAGGGCGCCGAGGCGGGGGCGCGCCTGACCGTCGACGGCCGCGAGCTGGAGATGGACGGCGGCGGCTTCTGGGTCGGCCCGACGCTGATCGACCAGGTCGCGCCGGAGATGTCGGTCTACACCGACGAGATCTTCGGCCCGGTCCTCTCGGTCGTCCGCAGCGACAGCCTCGACGAGGCGATCGCCCTGATCAACGCCAGCCCCTACGCCAACGGCGCCGCGATCTTCACCGGCTCCGGCTACGAGGCGCGCCGCTTCCAGCGCGAGGTGGAAGTCGGGATGATCGGCGTCAACGTCCCGATCCCGGTGCCGATGGCCTTCTACTCCTTCGGCGGCTGGAAGGACTCCCTCTTCGGCGACCACCACATCCACGGCCCCGAGGGCGTCCGCTTCTACACCCGCGGCAAGGCGATCACCAGCCGCTGGCCGAAAAGCACCGGCAACAACGCCGGCTTCGGCGGCATGAGCTTTCCGACTTCGAGCTGACTGCAACAAGCCGTTCCATATTCTATATTCCGGAATATGGAACGCGACAGGCTAAACTTGAGGGGTGCTCAAACCTCAGGACATCCTGGTCCTCCTCAAGCTTGCGACGGGCTCCCCCTCGTGGACTTTTGACAGCCTCGCCCACGAATTGGGACTCAGCGCATCGGCGATCCATCGAAGTCTTCAGAGGGCTGAAGCAGCCGATCTCTATGAGGGCAGGCGCCGAAAAATCAAGGCTGCACAGCTTCTCGAGTTCCTTTCGCATGGCCTGAAGTACGTCTATCCCGCCGAGTGGGGCGGTGAGTCGCGCGGCCGTCCCACCGCCTGGGCAGCGCCCCCGCTGTCCGGCCAGCTTGTTTCCTCGTCCAGTCCGCCAGTGTGGCCTGATGCGAATGGCAAGGTCCGCGGACTCGCACTGAAACCCATCCATCCCTCGGCGCTGGATGCCGCCCGCCGGGACGAGAGACTCTGGGAGCTCCTTGCCCTCGTCGACGCGATTCGCATCGGCAATGCCCGCGAGAGGAACCTGGCCGTTCGGGAGTTGAAGAAGCGTCTGAACGGCGGCTGGTCAAAGTGAACCTCCAGAACCTGAAGATGCTGGAAATGGCGGCGGACCATCTCGGCTCGCTACTTGAGGAAGTTGTCTTTCTCGGTGGCGCCACCGTAGAGCTTTGGATCAGCGACCCAGCGGCACCAGAGTTCCGGCCCACCGTTGACGTAGACGTGGTGGTCGAGATTGGCAGTAAATCTGACTACTACCGGTTCCAGAATCGAGTGCTGGAGCGCGGCTTCGTCCACGATGTCGAGAGTGGGGTGATCTGCCGGTTTGAACACCCTGTCACGGGGCTCGTCCTGGATGTGATGCCGACGGAGCCGCAAATCCTGGGCTTCGAAAATCGTTGGCAGGGCGAGGCTTTCTTCCATGCGGAGGAGTTCCCGCTGCCCGATGACTCACGAATCAAAGTGGTTGAGCCTCCCTATCTGCTGGCAACCAAGCTGGATGCATTCAGGTCGCGCGGAAACCGAGATTTCCTTGGAAGCCGGGATTTCAGCGACATCGTCTCCTTGATCGACGGCCGCGAGGAGTTGATCGGCGAGGTGAGCCGAGCCAGCGAGCAACTGCGGGCGTATGTTGCCGGGCAACTGCGCGAGCTTTCCTCGGATCGAGAATTCGATCGGGGACTCGAGAGCGCGTTGCCTTCCAGCCCGGAGTCACGAGAACGGGTCGATCTTGTCCTCTGGCCACGAATCAAGAAGCTGATCTCTGACGTCTACTCCCCGACTTCGAGCTAGCTCAGGGGGAAGGCGCCTGGCCGACCGCCAGCTAGCTGAGCTCGGCGCAGAGCTCCGCCAAGCCGATTGCCTCGACGCCGGCACCCAGGGGGTAGCGCTCGCTGCCGGGATAGACGACGAAGCTGCGCTCGGGCTCGATGTCGGCGAGGGCCGAGCGCATCCCTCGCTCGAGCCTTGGCGCCAGGGTGCGCTTCACCTCGATCGCCCACTCGCGGCCGTCGGGCCAGGTGAGGACCAGGTCGACCTCGGCTCCGCCGCTGGTGCGGTAGAAGCTCGGCTCCGTGTCCGCTCCCGCGCCGCCGATCAAGTTCTCGATCACCAGCCCCTCCCAGCTACCGCCGATGACCGGGTGGCCGAGCAGGGACTCCTTGTCGGCGATGCCGAGCAGCGCATGAAGCAGGCCGCTGTCGCGCACGTAGACCTTCGGGGATCGAACCAGGCGCTTGCCGGCGTTCGTCACTCGCGGCGGCAGGCGACGGACCAACAGCAGGTCGACCATCAGGTCGAGATACCGGCCGATCGTGGTGCCGCTGACGCCGAGCCCGCGGGCGATCGTGGCGGCGTTCAGCAGGCAGCCCTGGTTATGGGCCAGCATCGTCCACAGTCGCCGCAGCGTCTCCGCCGGGATCCGCGGGCCGAGCAGGGGAATGTCTCGCTCCAAATAGGTGCGGATGAAATCGCGCCGCCAGCGCAGGCTCGCTTTCTCGCCGCTCGCGAGGAAGCTCTCCGGAAAGCCGCCGCGAACCCATAGCCGGTCGAGCTCTGCGGCTCCGACCTCGCTGAGGTCGAAGGGGGCCAGCTCGGCGAAGGCAATCCGGCCCGCGAGGGTCTCGCCGCTCTGAGCCAGCAGCTCCAGGGAGGCGGATCCCAGGAGGAGGAAGCGACCGTTCGCCTTGCCCTCGCGCCGGCCGCGGTCGATCACCCCGCGGAGAACCTCGAAGAGTCCGGGCAGTCGCTGGATCTCGTCCAGCACCAGCAGCTCGTCGGCGTGGTCGGCGAAGTAGAGCTCGGGCTCCGTCAACCGCGCCCGGTCCCTTTCGGACTCCAGGTCGAGGTAGGTAGCCGGTTTCCCTTCTGCGATCTCAAGCGCCAGCGTCGTCTTGCCGACCTGGCGCGGCCCGGTCAGCACCACGGCGGGCGATTGACTCAGGAGCAGAGCGACTTCCGGAGCTATTCGGCGATGAATCATCCTTGCAAACATAACATTAAATGTGAGATTTACATGGATCTGAAGACGGCCGCATCATTCGGTTAGATGTAGGAATGGACCTCATCGAAGAAAAGCCCCTCTACGAGGGCAAGCACGTCGACTTCGTCGCCAAGCGCTACAGGCGCGCCGACGGGAGCGAGGTCGAGCGCGAGGTGGTCGAGCACCCCGGCTCGGTCGCGGTGCTGGCGCACGACGGGGAGTTCGCCTACCTGGTCGCGCAGCCGCGCGAGGCGGTCGAGGAGGACGAGCTGCTGGAGATCCCGGCGGGGACGCTCGACGTCGACGGGGAGAGCGAGCTGGAGTGCGCGCAGCGGGAGCTGGCCGAGGAGGCGGAGCTGCGGGCGGAGAGCTGGAGCCTGTTGCACGTCATCTATCCGAGCCCGGGCTTCCTCACCGAGAAGGTGACGATCTTCGAGGCGACCGGCCTCTCGCCGGCCAGCGGCGAGCGCGACGACGACGAGGAGATCGAGATCGTCCGCCTCGACTTGGCCGAGATCGAGCGGGCGCTGCCTGGAATCCGCGACGCGACGACCGTGATCGCGCTGCTGCGACTCAAGGAGAAGCTCACTGGGTAGAGGGGCCCCGTGTTCCTCTTCTTCTCCAACAACCTCGGCTGCGCCGGGTCCCTACTCGTCTCGGCCGTGGTCACGGCGATCCTGCTGCTGCTCTTCGGCGTGATCGAACTCGGATAGCCGGAAGATCGCCGCCAGGCTCGTCTCCAGCCCGTAGGCGACGTGGCGCAGCGTCCCCCAGTCGGCCTCGACCGCCCCGGCCTCGACTTGGCGCAGCTCCGCCGCCGGCACCTGCGCGCGCTCGGCCAGCTGCTCCTCGCTCAGGCCGGCCTCTTCCCGAAGCTGCCGGATCACCCGTCCTAGGGCGACGTTCTGTGATTCCCGGGACTCACCCACTCGGTAGGAGACGGTACAGGCGCCGAGGGCGTCGCAACCTGGGCGAGCGCCGCCCTGGCCCCGCTGAGAACCGGGGCGCCGTGGGACGGGAGCACCGAGCTCGACCGGTAGGTCGAGGGCGGGGCGCAGGGCGCTGCGCAGGTCCGCGAGGTCGGTCGACTGCGGCAGCCAACCGGCCGGGCAGGTGTGCAGGCCCGCTCCCCGTTCGCCGTCGCCGAGCAGGGCGTCGCCGGCAATCAGGGCCCGGGAGCGCGGCTCCCAGAGGAGAACCTCGCTGCGTGGGCGCGCTTCCAGCGCGACCAGGCCGGCCGGCAGCTCGTCGCCGATGCGAAAGACGTCGGTTACCGGGGCGCGCCTGGCGAGGGCGGCGCGGTTCCGCGAGTGGGCCCAGACGCGGGTACCGGGGAAGCGGGCGGCGACGTCGGCGGCCGAGCGCGCGTGCCAGTGGATCGTCACCAGCACCTGAAGCGGCCGGCTGCCGAGGCCCCGCTCGAGCCGGTCCCAGTGCTCCTCCGCGAGCAGCGGATCGACCAGGACCAGCTCCTCCCCGGTGGCCACGGCGAACGCCGCCACCTCCTTCTTCCACTCCTCGTGGTGGGCGGTCCAGCGCCAGAGGCCCGGCCGCAGCTCCTCGCCGAGCATCGTCAGTGGCGGGGATGCCGGCGGACCTGGCGATCGCGCTCGGCGATCTCCCGCAGGCGGCGCTGTTGCTCGGCGGCGTTGGCGATGGTGAAGCTTGCGAGGAATCGCATGATTGCCTCCTTCTCTTTCGATTGCGACACTGGCTAACTCCATTTGCCAGTGACACCAACACTAGCTAAACTAGTTAGCAGGTGTCAACCCCGCTTAACAAAGCCGCGATCGCCTCCGAGGCCGAGCTTCTCGTCGAGTTCGTCAACACCCGCGACGTCGAGGAGGAGACCGATTCGATCGCCGAGCCGGGGCTGCTGGAGGCCTGGATCGCCAGGAACACGGGCGACCACGCCGGCGAGCTCGACCGCGGCGACCTGGCCCGGGTGCTGGCGCTGCGCGAGTCGCTGCGGGCGCTGCTGCTGGCCAACAACGGCGAGGAGATCGCCGGCGGCGACCTGGTCCCCCTTCGCGAAGCCGCCGAGCGGACCCGGATTCGCACCACCTTCTCGCCCGACGGCCTGCTCGCTCTCGCCCCCGCCCGCTCCGGCCTCAGCGGCTTCGAAGCCCGCCTCCTCCTCGCCGTCGAGCGCCTCCAGTCCCACGGCGCCTGGCCGCGGCTCAAGGCCTGCACCGTCGACGACTGCCAGTGGGCCTTCTACGACACCACCCGCAACCACTCCCGCACCTGGTGCTCGATGGACGTCTGCGGCAACCGCGAGAAGACGCGCCGCTACCGGGAGCGCAAAGGCACGGGCTCGTGAGCTGAAGCGGCCTCGGCTTCGCGCTCGCTCCCCGGCTTGGTCCGCTCGCAGAGCTCGGCGAACCTCCCGAGCAGGGCTTCCAGCCTGGTCAGCGAGGGGCCCTGGCGGCCGAGCGGTTCCTGGTGGGCGGCGCCGGAGATCTCGCGCATCGCGACGTCGATCTCCTCGGCCAGCTCCGGGGTCCAGCGCACGCCGTGCAGGTTCTGGACGCGGATCGGCAGCGCCTGGCGCTCAATCACCCCGTTCAGCAGGTAGATCTCGATCAGCCGCTCGTAGCCCTTGCGCAGGTCCAGCAGCCAGCGCTCGGCCCGCCGCTCGTAGCCCGAGTCGCGGCCCTTGTAGAGCGGGCGCAGCTCGCTGCGCAGCTGGTGGCGCAGCGCTTTCAGGCGTTCCATCGGCGAGCGGACCTGCCAGGGCAGGCTGGCGTCGACGATCCCGACCTCGCCGTCGGTCCGGGCCAGGGACTGGGCGTGCACCTCCAGGCCCAGCTCCTCCGCCTTTTCCAGCAGGTAGTAGACGAAGACGAGGTCGTGGGTGAGGACGACGACCTGCCGGCGCCGGGATTCCTCGGCGAGCCGCGCGGCGAGGTGGTCGCGGCGCTGCTGGTCGAGCGAGGAGATCGGGTCGTCGAGGACGATCGCGCTGCGCTCGTCGCTGACCCGCAGCTCGGCGAGGAAGAAGGCCGTCGCGAGCGCCGTCTGCTCGCCGGTGCTGAGCACCTTCGCGACCCGCTCCCGCCCCTCGCTGCGCAGCTTGAACCGGACCGCCGGCTTGCCCTTGCTGGCCGAGGCGGCCAGCTCGACGCGGTCGGCGATCGGGTCCAGCTCCTCGATCTCCTCGGCGAGGGCCTCCTTCAGCCGGCCGGTGATCGCCAGCTTGCTCAGCTCGCCGATCCGCTGCGAGATCCGCCGGGTCGAGAGCTGCTCGCGCGCCTCTTCCCAGGCGCCGATCTCCTCCAGCGCCCGCAGGTGCTCGATCAGGTCGTCGAGCGCGTCTTCGACCTGGCGCCGGAAGCGCAGCTCCGCCAGTCGGGCCTCGATCCGGTCGCGCTCCTCCCGGTTGCGGAGGACCGCGAAGCCTTCGGCTTCGGCCAGCTGGACCGCTACGAAATCCCGCAGGGGCCCGAGTTCGAGCGTCCGGCCGGGATGCGGCTCCGTTCGCCCCGTCGCGATCGCGAGGCGGTCGGCGAGCGCTTCGAGGGCGGCGTCGGCTGTCTCCCGCAGGTGCTCGCCGCCGGCGGCGATCGCCAGCTCGGCGACGTGGAGGATCTCCTCCAGGTCGGGCAGCCCTTCGAGCCGCTCGGTCAGCACCCGGTCGACGACGCGGACCTGCTCGCGCAGCTCGCCGGAGACGAACGCCTCGAAGCGGTGCATCCGCTCGTGGGCCTCGGAGCCGAGGCCCTGCTGGCAGGTGGGGCAGGTCGCGTCCTCGCCTTCGGCCGGGAACTCGCCACCCCCGGTCTCGACGAAGCGCCGCGCCGCCTCCCACATCTCCCGCCAGGCCTCGCCGCCGGTCCCCGGCTGCGGCTGGTCGGCGAAGGCCTCGGCCGCGAGCTGGTCGACCGCCGCGGTGGCGCGGGAGAGCCGCTGGCGCAGCTCGGCGATCTCCGCCAGCGCCTCGTCGTCGAGCCGGTCCCAGGCCCTCTGCAGCTCGGTGGCGAGCTTCTTCACCGCGGCGGCCCGCCTGCGGGCGGCGCGCTCCAGCTCCTCGCTGCGGTCGGCGACGATCGTCGCCTCGGCCCGCTCCAGCTCGGCCAGCTCCTCCAGCTCCGCCGCGTCGAGGCGCTCGAAGGCCCTTGCCTCCTCCGGGGTCAGCTCTCCCGGCAGCGGCGGCATCGCCTCGCGGCGGGCGGCGATCCGCCGCGCCAGCTCCTCGGCCAGCTCGTCCTGCGCCGCCGCCAGTTCCTTCAGCAGGCGCAGCGGCCGCGGGGTGTGCTCGATCGCGTTCGACTTGGAGATGTGGACGTCCGCGCAGCTGGCATCGAAGGCGGTCATCGCCGAGAGGATCCGCGGCGCCTCCGCGTTCAGGTCGAGCTCCAGCACCCGCTCCTCGCCGTCGACCGCGAGGACGAACTCGGCGGTCTGCGGCGCCTCCGCCTTGCCAGGGTCGAAGACGTCGTGCAGGACCTCGCCGACTTCGGCCGCGCGGCAGACCCGCCGGCAGAGGCGGCCGTAGCCGCTCTTCCCGGCCCCGTTCTCGCCGAAGACGATGTTCAGGCCGGGGCCGAAGCGCAGCGTCTGGTCGCCGGCCAGCCGGTTGACGTTGCGCAGGTTGCGGATCGCCCGCAGCTCGACCGTCCCGTGCTCGGCTTCGTCAGCGGGAAGGTTCGCCAGCTCCAGCGGCGGCAGCTCCGGCGCGCCCGCCTCGCCGCAGAGGGCGGCGAGCACTTCCTCCCGCCCCGCCTCGTCGAGCGGGCCGTCGCAGAGCTTGCGCATCAGGCCGCGCTGCCAGCCAGGCAGCCCCTGCGACCAGTTGAAGATCCTCCTTTGCAGCAAGGCGTCCTGGTCGGTCACCCAGGAAGCTTCTCAGAACTCGGTGCTCCGCTCCGGGGGAGCGGGCTCGAAGGAGACGAGGTGGACGCGAACCGGGAAGCCCTCCTTCGGATCCCCCTTCTCGTCCAGGCGTTCCTCGATCCGCCGCTGGATGCCGAGGCACTCCTCGAGCGTGAGCGCGAGGGCGTCGTGCAGTTCCCGCCAGCCCTCCTCGTCGACCCAGATCGGGACCCGGGCGAGGAAACGCTCGGGGTGGGCGTCGAAGGTGCCGCCGGAGATCGCGTCCTGGACCTCCTCTTTCATCGCCCAGGCGATCTCGATCGAAGCCGCCTCGCGCTCACCCTGCTCGAGCCGCTCCCACTCCTCGGTCTCCCAGACCGGCCAGCGGGACCTGTAGAGGAGCCGGTCGCCGTCTCGAACCCGTTCGATCAGGCCCGTCTCCTCGAGCTGCTCCAGCTGCGCTTCGACCTTCTCCTGCGGCAGCGCCGTTCTCTCCGCCAGCGCCTGGATGTCGAGCGACTCCTGGCTGAGCGCGACCGCCAGCCTGGCGTCCGTCGAGCCGATGACGGCGTTCCGCAGGCCGCCGGCGCGGTCCGGCGACTGACGGCGATAGCTCTTGCCCTCCGCCGCCGCGGTCGCCTGCTCGGGCCCCAGCATCGGCGCCAGCGCGATATAGGTGCAGATCGGCACCAGGCCGGGCAGCACGCCGGGGCCTGCTTCGGACATTCGCCGCCGCGCCAGCCACAGGAAGCCGCCGAGAAGCGCTTCTGAGAGGACCGCCCGCGGGACCGGGAGGCCGGTCGGCGCCGTCCGCGTCAGCAGCGTCTCGAGCGGCCGCAGCGCCTCCGCCCGTCGCCGCAGCGCGGGAGCGCCTCCTTCGTAGCTGGCGAGGAGGAGCAGGTGCGCGAGGTTGGGGCGGGAGGCGAGCAGCCCGAGGACGGCGCCGAGCGCCGCCCGGATCCCCTCCGGGGGGCTCGGCTGGCGCCGGTAGGCGGGCAGCGCCACGGCCACCAGCTGGGCCCCGGCGCTGTCGACCGCCGCCAGCATCAGCTCGTCCCGCCCGGCGAAGTTCGCGTAGAGCGTCCGCACCGACATGCCGGCCCGCTTCGCGACCTGCTCCATCGTCGTCTCCGCGTAGGCCTGCTCGGTCAGCAGCGATTCGAAGCCGCGCAGCGCCCGCTCACCGTGGTCGCTGGCTTCCAGCTGCTCGGGGCGGATCTCGGGCGGGCGCGCGGCCGAGCGCAGGGGTCGCACCGGTGCCTCGTAGTGGAGCAGGAGGTTTGCGAGCTGGTCGGCGACCGCCGGAAGCTGGCTCTCCCGATCGTCGATCAGCCTCGCCCGGAAGGTCTCGAAGATGGAGCCGATCGCGAAGGTGCCGATCTCCGGGGGAAGGTCGGCCCACCGGGTCGATCCGGCGAGGCGGTCGCGGACCAGTGCCTCCATCCGCACGGTGGCCTCGTCCACCATGGCCGCCACCGCCGGCCCCGCCACGTAGGTCTCGACCAGGCACATCTTCGCCGCGGCCGGTTGGGTGGCGGCGAGCGCCGCCGCGATCCCGAGCCTGCGCTTGGAGTCGGCCTCCCATTCCTCGGGGCCCGGGGATTCGAGGACCGGGCCGATGGTCGAGCGCACCAGGGCGTCGATGGCGCCGGCGAAGCAGGCCTGCTTGTCGGTGAAGAGGTCGTAGAAGCTGCGCAGCGAGACGCCGGACGTCTCGACCAGGTCGGCGATCCGGGTGTCGGCGTAGCCGCGCTCCGCGACGCTCGCGACAGTCGCGCCGAAGAGGCGCTGCCGCTGGTTCTCGGCCACCGACTCGGGCAGGTTCGAGGGCCCGGGGGCCAGCCGTCCCTGGCGCAGCGTCTCCGAATCCCCCCACGGCGTAACGACCATAGAAGGAAAAGCCTACAACCGCCGAAAGCGGTACCAGTTATGTAAGTTCGACCATTCTAGGCTTGACATGGAAACGCGGTCCTCTCTATCTTGGACAACCCGTCGCGTTTGGCGCGGCAGGGGGAAATTCTGGGAACGGGGAGATAAGTGAGGAACTGGACTTCGAGCAGTGCCGGGTCAACGGCCGTCGAGCCGTTCGTCGCCCCAGGCGACCCGGACCGCCTCTTCGCTGCCGACGTACGGCCGCAGGAAGAGCTCGACCAGGTCGGGCAGCAGCGCTGGCAGCTCACCGCTCTTGCCGGCGCTGACCTTCATCGCGGTCAGCCGCGAGAGGCCGCCGGCGAGTGCCTCCACCCGGGTCTCGGACGTTCCCGACTTCGGCGACTTGGAAACAAGCGCTTCGACCAGCTCCCGCATCGCCAGGTGGTGGCGCGAGGCGGTGGGGTCGTCGACGCCGGCGGGGGAGATGAGGAAGAAGGTGGCGAGCTTGGGATGGGCCGCCAGGCTCTCCAGCAGCGCCTCGAGACCGGCGCGCGCCGAGCCGGGCCACTCCTCCTCGGAGGCCGCGGCGAGGGTTCGCTCGCGAAGGAACTCGAAGCTCGCCTCGTAGGCGGCCCGGTAGCAGTCCTCTCTGTTGGCGAAGGTTTCGTAGAAGGTGCGGCGCGAGATTTTCGCCGCCTTGATCACCTTGGCGATCGTCGCCTGTCCGTAGCCCTGCTCGGCAACGGTCTCGATCATGGCGCTGATCAGTCGCGCCCGCTGGTTCTCGACGATCAGCTCCCGCGGCAGGCCATGGCGCCCACGCGGCAGGCTCTGCGGCCCGGTCTCGGTCTCTCTCTTCGTCGCCATTCAGTCGCTCGGAGGCGGGATCGTCAGCTCCCTGCGCGCGGCCTCCTCGCCGAGGTAGGGGCGCACCGCCAGGTACATCATCTCTGGAACGGCGGCGACAGGGTCGCGTTCTCCTCCGCGCTCCATGCTGAAGCGCCCGAGCGCCTGGGTTATCGAGCCGACGACGCTCTCCGCCGCAAGCGGCGGCACCGCCTCGGGATCCGGGGCAACCTCGCGGCCGGCCTCGACCATGGCGACGAACTTGCCGAAGAACTGGTCCCGCAGGGCGCCGGTCGTCTCCCCCGCCCAGAGCATGTCGAGCATCCCGAAGCGGACCTCCTTGGGATGGTCGGCGACATATCGCGCCATCGCGTAGGCCCCGGCGCGCAGCGTGTCGGGCCAGCGCTCCTCGCTTTCGAAGGCCGCTTGGACGACATTCAGGTTGGCTGCCATGACGTCCTCGATCGCCGCGACGGCGCAGGCCTGCTTGGAGGAGAAGATTCGCTCGAAGTCCTCTCTGCTGCCACCTGCCCTGTCGACGATCTGCTCGATCGTGACCGCCTGGTAGTCGCTCTCGAAGGCGAGGTCGATCAGCGCCTCCGTGTAGGCGGTCCGGCTGGCCGCCTTCCCCTCGCTCATTCCTTGCGCGAGCGGTCCCGCAGCGTCGCCTCGGCGAGCTTCTTCGCTCCAGCGTCGCCGAGGAAGGGGGAGAGGGCGATTTGAATCGATTGAGCCAACAGCGCCTCGGTGTCCTCCAGCTCGCCGTTGACGACCAGCTGCTGATGGATGAGCCAGATGACGCCTCCCAGCACCGCCTCCTCGAGCATCTTCGAGAGCTGGGCCGCCTCGTCGCTGAGGGCGCGGCCCTCGCGCAGCTTCGGCACCGCCCGGTCGAAGACCTGCTCGTAGCGCGAATAGGCGTTGGGGCCCGCGGCCTGCACCTCGATCAGGGCGACCCTGGCCCGCTGCGGGTCGGCGGCGATCAGGTCGAGCAGGCAAGCCAGCGCCGCGGCCATCTGCTGCGGCCACTCCTCCGCGCCCGCCACCGCCTCCGTCAGCTCTGCCGTCGCCTCGTCGACGATCAGGTCGAAGGCGGCGAGGAAGCACTCTTCCTTGCCTTTGTAGAGGTCGTAGAAGGCGACGTAGCCGACCCGTGCTGCCTTGACGATGTGGTCGACCGAGGTGTTGCGGTAGCCGCGCTTGGCGACCAGCTCGACGGTCGCCTCGAAGAGCCGCTCCCGCTGGTGGGCGGCGACCACGTCCGGAGCCAGTCCGTGCCGTCCCAAGGGGACGATCGGCGCCTCGTCTGGAGCCCGCTTCATTGGGCCAAGATACCCCGCCCAATGAGTTGGGGCAACGTTTTCTTAGGGAGGAATATGGTTTTCTTCTCAACTCGCGCGCTTCGGGGCCGGGGTCAGGCCATCCCGGAGGGGCGATTCGCCGATATGCAAGATCAGGGGCCGGGGGACGGCAAAGGAACAAGCGCTGCTGTTACGCGCCGCCGCATCGAGATGGCGGTGCTGAAGCTGAGCGGTGAGCTCGGCTACCGCGCGGTCACCCTCGAGCTGCTGCTCTCGCGCAGCGGCGCGACCGCCCAGCAGTTCCAGGCCGATTTCGCCGATCTCGAGGCGTGCTTCACGGCCGCCTACGAGACCGAAGCCGAGGAGCTCTGCGCCTCGATGCTGGCGGCGGCTGGAGAAGCCGACAGCTGGCGGGCCGCGACCGACGCGGCGCTGACCACCGTCTTGAGGTTCGCCGCCGCCCGGCCCGAGATCGCCCGGGCCCTCGTCCGCGAGGTCCACATCGCCGGCGGCGCGGCGCTGGCCAAGCACGAGGAGCTGCTGGAGCGGCTGGCGGTGGCGATGGGAGAGGGATGCAAGGCCCCTCTGGGCGACCTGGCCGTGCCGCGCGCGCCGAGCTTCATCGTCGGCGCGGTCGAGGGCGTGATCGCCGGCCACCTCGATCGCGGCGAAGAGGACCGGCTGCTCGCCGCCGCGCCGGAACTGATGGACCTGATCGCCACCTTCTTCGTCGGCGGAGGATCAGACGCTCCTCAATGAGGAACGCAACTCCTCCATCCAAAAACGGTTCTTGACTTCGAAGGATGAATACGTTTATATTCGCCAAGTTCGCCGGGGAGGCGACACAGGGATTCGGCGGGGATGCGCAGGGCATGCACCCGCCAGCCACCACACAGGAACGGGCACCAGGGGCCCAAGGGACAAGGAGAGCGATAAGTGAGAAGCCAGGCCAAGGCAGCGTCCGCGTCATCGACCCATCGTGAGAACGGCAAGTTCTCCCTCGGCGTCATCGCGGCGATGCTCGTCTGCGCGGCGGCTTTCCTAGGGATTGGTGCGCCCGCAGCCGGCGCCGCGCCGGAAGCGGGACCGGGCTGGGGATTCCAGAGCACTATCGGCGAACCGGCCCACGCGCCCTGGGGGAGTTTGGGCAATCCGATTGCGGTCGATAGCAACGGAAACGTCGTCGTATCCGATCAGGAGATCAACGCCCACACTCCGCGGATCAACATCTACAGCCCCTCCGGCCAGCTCCTCACCCAGATCAAATCTCTCGACGACGCCGGTTCGTGGTCGCACAGCATCGCGATCGACAAAACCAACGACGCGATGTACGTCGATGAAATCTTCTTCTTCGGGTCGACCATCAGGCGTCTCACCTCGGACGGCAAACCCGCGCCGACCTACACCCCGGATCCGAGCTTCACGGTCCCTCAGGGCGACGCGATGGCGGTAGACCCCACGACCCGGGACCTGCTCGTCACGGAACCCGGCGCCGAAGCGGTTCAGCGCTACGACATGAGCGGAACCCTGGTTGACACGATCAGCACCCCGTCGATCAATCCTTCCTGGATCCTGGTGATGCCAGACGGCAGCTTCTGGACCGCCCCCTCCTCGGGTCCGGACCTGACCCACTTCAGCGGCACCGGGACGGTTCTCGGGACTATCGCGGACGTCGGAACGTTGCACGGTCTGTCGTACGACCCGGTCCGGGAACTGATCACCGCCTCGGTCGGAAACCAGCTCGTGACCTACTCGCCTGCCGGTGCGCGCCTGGCCGAATCGCCGGCCAAAACGGATATGGGGTCGGGCACGGCCGTCGCCCCCACCGGCCTTCTCTACGAAAACACGAGCGATGGCATCAACGTGTATCGCCCGGGAACCTCTCCCGGGGTCGAAGCCCCGACGATCTCCAACGTCGCGCCGACCAGCTTTCGCGCCAGTGTCGAAATCGACCCGGGCGCCGGGCCTCCATCGGGAAGCACGATGCACTTCGAATACACCCTTGACGGCGAACACTGGCTCTCGATGCCGGATCAGGCAGTCAACGCCGCCGGCACTTACGAAGCGAACATCACCAATGTTGAAGCGAACCGCCAGTACCAGGTGCGGGCAGTGGTGGAAAACGACGTCATCACCAAGGTCACCGATTTGGTGGCGGTGACGACGCCGCCTGCCCCGCCGGCCGTCGCGACCAGCCCCGCCAGCGAGGTGACCGAAACCAGCGCGATCCTCAACGGAACGCTCAACCCGTTCGGGTTGCCTGTCACCTACCACTTCGAATACGGCGAGACGACCGCCTATGGCTCGCGAGTTCCGGTCGCCATCGATGCCTCGGGCGGCAACGGTTACGGAAGCAAGTTCTTTAGCCGCACGATCACCGGGCTCACTCCCGGCACGACCTACCACTTCCGTCTGGTCGGCACCAATTCCCTGGGAACCGCTGAGGGGTCCGACCGCACCTTCACCACCGTCGCCGCCGGCGAGTTTTCCGCGCGCGCCTACGAGCAGGTGACGGCACCGGAAAAGAACGGCGGCGCGATCATCCCCCGCCTCAGCGTCCAAGCGGCGGACGACGGCAACGGCTTTGCCTACACGACCAAAGCCGGGTCGCAGTCCTCGCCGATCCTCACGCGGGCAGTGGCCCTCCGTGGCTCCACCGACTGGGAGGGCAAGATCGACACCGATCCGCCGCTCATAGTGGATGCGGGAGGCTTCTTGATCCACCCGACGATCGCCGTCTCAGACGACTTCACCCACGCTATGGTCGTCAGCAACCAACCCCTGACGCCCGATTCGATCTCACCCGGCGCCAACCTCTACCGGGTCAACCTCGAGACCAAGAGCTACGAGCTGATCGGCTCCAGCAATGTCACTCAGGCCTTCAACAGCTTCGCGGGAGCATCGAGCAGCGACAAATTCCAGGCGGGCTCCCCTGACTTCAGCTGGGTCGTCTTCGCCTCTTCAGCGGCGCTGCTGCCCGGAGCGCCGATCGAGGCCCTCTATCGCTGGAGCGAAGCCGACGGGCTCGAAGTCGTATCGGTCCTTCCGAACGGCGAAATGAGCAGCGCGCGCCGTGGGCAGGGCTCCAATGTCTACGACATGGTGTCCGCCGACGGGTCCCGGATCTACTACTCCGCGTTCGGAGGAGCCGAAGAAGGCGTCTTCCTCCGCGAGGAAGGTGGAGCGCCGACGCCCGTCTCGGTGTCGCACGTTCCGGGCGATCCGACGACCGTGCAGCCGGCAACTCTTCTCGGAACCAACGCGGACGGCCGCTACGCGTTCCTCTCCTCGGCGACCAAGCTGACCAGCGATGCCCCGGGGGAAGAAGGAGACCTCTACCGCTATGACGCCTCCGACGACAGCCTCGAGTACCTCGGGGCACGGGCATGGGTCAGCGGCAGCATCGGAGTCTTCGACGGCAGCCTTGGAATTGGGGCGGACGGCAACACCTTCTACTTCAACACCAATGTGGGAATGCGAGGGAATCTCACCGTTTGGCGCGACGGAGTTGTCCACGAGGTGGCTCCCTTCACCGTGCCGCCGGGCGAGGAACGCCTGAGCCCGAATGGCCGGTACTTCGTTTTCGGCATGACCGTCGGGAGCACCCCCGGCGTAATCCAGCTCTACGACGCCGAGACCGAAGAACTGAGCTGCGTCTCCTGTCTGCCTGACGGCACTCCAGCTCAGGGCAGCTTGGCACCAGGGGGATCTGGAGATCTCCTGTTCAGCAACGGCCTTCCGACGACCGTCACCGACAGCGGCACCGTCTACTTCGACACCACCGCGCGGCTTGTGGCCAAGGACGTCAACGGCACCCGCGACGTCTACGCCTACCGAGACGGATCGGTGACGCTGATCAGCCCTGGCAACGCTCCCATCGACGCCATCTACGCCGACGTCTCGCCGGACGACTCCAACGTGTTCTTCACGACCGCGCAGAAGTTGGTCGGCCGTGACAACGACGAGTCGATCGATATCTACGACGCCCGGGTGAACGGGGGCCTGCCCGCACAGAGCCCGCCCCCTCCGCTGGAGTGCCTGCGCGACGACTGCAAGGCGACGCCGAACGCCGGGCCAGAATTGCCCTTCGGCGGGTCCGAAGCACTGAGCGGTCCCGAAAACGTGAAGCCGGGCAAGAAGAAGGTCAGCTGCGGCAAGGGAAAGCGCAAGGTGAAAGTCAAAGGCAAGGTGAAGTGCATCAAGAAGCACAAAGCCGGCAAGAACAAGAAGGGGGGCAACCGATGAACCGGGCCCAGAAGATTCTCCGCAGAGCGCTGGTCTCGGCTTCGGCTTGCCTGGCTCTGATTGCCATCGCAGCGCCTGCCGCCCAAGCCGACCTCGAATTCTCCAAAACCGGTGTCCTGGTCGACGCCATAAACGGCGAAGCCACCCGCCAGGCAGGCGGTCACCCTGATTTCACCTTTGACTTCATGCTCCCCCAGATCACCACGATTCGCGACGGGTTTGAAGTAACCGGGCCGGCGGAGGGGGTGCGCGACGTCGACCTCGATCTTCCTCCCGGGATGGTCGGCAACCCGACGCCGTTCCCGACCTGCACGATGGAGCAATTGATCGGTGCCGCCAACAGCAACATCCAGACTTGCCCGATTTCGAGCCAGATCGGCATCGCGAGACTGAGGTTCAAAGGCATTGGCGCCACCGTCGGCATCTTCAACGTCGCCCACGGCACCGACGTGCCGGCTCTGTTCGGATTCAACTATCTCGGTTACATCGCGACCATCACCCCGCGAGTTCGCCCCGATGGTGGTATCTCCGCTGGAAGCTTCGAGATCTCGCAGGGGTTGCCGGTGGACGGCGCGAGGCTGACCTTCTGGGGATTCCCCGCAAGCGCGGAGCACGACAATGAACGCCAAGCGTTCTTTGCGGAAGTCTTCGATTTTCTCGAATTTCCATCTGACGCCCCCAAAGTGCCGTTCTTCACCAGCCCCACCGCTTGCCTCGAGACTCCCTCATCCTTTGTCGCGAGAGGCGACTCCTGGGAACACCCGGGCATCTTCGACACCGAGGTCATGACGACTGACGAAGATGGCAACCCCTTCGTCTGGGAAGGTTGCGAAAACCTTCCTTTCGAACCGACCCTGACGCCGGTTCCGGGAACGCATCGCGCCCACTCGCCGACCGGGCTCGATGTCGACATCGACCTGCCCAGCAACGACGGCATCGACGGCCTTGCGGCGTCGTCGCTGATGAAAACCGTGATCGAGTTCCCGCAGGGAATGACCGTCTCGCCATCGGCGGTGGCGGGCCTCGAGGGTTGCTCCGAAGCCCAGGTGGGGCTCGACGACAGCGACCCGCCGGCCTGTCCGAACGGATCGAAGATCGGCACCGTGACGGTCGAAACCCAGCTACTCAAAGACCCGCTGAGCGGGGAGGTGGTGCTGGCCAAGCAGAACGAAAATCCGTTCAACGCGACCTACGCCGTCTACCTGTTGATCAAGGGCCCCGGCTTCTACCTGAAGCTGCCGGGCGAACTCAACCTCGACAAGCAGTCCGGTCAGCTACGGGCGATCTTCGACGACCTGCCCCAGCTGCCGTTCGAAAACGTCCGTCTCGACTTCCGCGGCGGCCCGACGGCGCCGCTGGTGACGCCGAATAAATGCGGGGACTACTCGATCAGGACTGAAGTCTTCCCCTGGGCGCGTCCGAACGACCCGGTTGTCGACGAGGTGCCGATGCCGATCAACGAAGCGTGCGCTGGCGGCGGCGAGTTCAACCCGCGCCTGCAGGCCGGGGTCGCCAACCCGGTCGCTGGGGCGAAATCGCCGCTGACGATCCGCGTCACCCGCCAGGACGGCGAACAGAACATCTCGAAGATCGAGGTGACGCTGCCGAAGGGCGAGATCGCGAACCTGAAAGGGCTCGAGGTCTGCCCGGAGTCGGGCGCGCCGTCAGGCAACTGCCCGGCAGGCAGCCAGGTCGGGATCGCCACCACGGCGATCGGCACCGGAGCCTTCCCGCTCTTCGTCCCCCAGTCGGGCAAGGAGCCGACCGCGCTCTACTTCGCCGGGCCTTACAAAGGGGCTCCCTATTCGCTGGTGACCATGGTCCCGGCGCAGGCCGGTCCCTTCGACTTCGGCGACATCGTCGTGCGGACGGCGATCGACCTCAACCCGGTCACCGCCCAGGTGATCGCCAAGTCAGATCCGCTGCCGCAGATCCTCGAAGGCGTGCCGATCGCCTACCGCGACGTCCGCATCGAAGTGAAAAAGCCGGACTTCACGGTCAACCCGACGAGTTGCGAACAGCGCTACGTCACCACGACGATCACCTCCGTCGACGGCACCGAGGCCCATCCCTCGGTCCCGACCAAGGTCGGCGACTGCGGGGCGCTCAACTTCGGGCCGAAATTGAAGTTCAAGGTCAAAGGCGGCACCAACCGCGGCGATTTCCAGGCGCTGACGGCGGTGCTCACCACGGGCAAGAAGGAAGCGAACATCTCCAAAGTGCAGGTAGCGCTCCCGCACGCCTTCTTCCTCGAACAGGGCCACATCGGCACGGTCTGCACCCGGGTGCAGTTCGCCGCCGAGAACTGCCCGGCCGCCTCGGTCTACGGCTTCGCCAGAGCGATCACCCCGCTGCTCGACGATCCGCTCGAAGGGCCGGTCTACCTGCGCTCCTCGAACAACCCGCTGCCCGACCTGGTAGCCGACCTCCAGGGCCAGTTCGACATCGAGCTCGCCGGCCGGATCGACTCCGAGAACGGTGGCATCCGCAACACGTTCGAAACCGTCCCGGATGCACCGGTAACGAAGTTCGTGCTGCGGATGAAGGGCGGCAAGAAGAGCCTCCTGGTCAACAGCCGGAACCTCTGCATATCGCCCGCGCGAGCGAAAGTCCGGATGGTCGGCCAGAACGGCAAGCGCCACAACGAAAAGCCGCTCGTCCAGACCAGCTGCGGCAAGAAGTCGAAGAAGAAGTAGCAGCCCGATGGTGAGGAGAGCGATCAGGAGCGCCGTCGTTGCGGCGACGGCGCTCTGCCTCCTCGCCAGTGCCTCGCTCGCCGCGGCCGAGGTCACCCAGGACGGCAACCTGCGGGTCTCCTTCACCGGCGGAATCTCGCCCAACGCCCTGCCCCGCAACGGCACCGCCCCGGTTGCCGTCCGCTTCGGCGGCGAGATCAAGACCCTCGACGGCCAGCAGCCGCCGCAGCTGCGGACGATCTCCCTGGCAATCAACCGCTACGGCAAGTTCGACTTCCGCGGCCTGCCCGTCTGCCACTACCACCAGATCCACCCCGCCTCAACCCGGGAAGCGATCGCCACCTGCCCGGACTCGGTGATCGGCAAGGGCACCTTCGGCGCCAACGTCCTGCTGCCGGAACAGTCGCCCTTTCCCTCCGCGGGGCAGGTGACGGCCTTCAACGGCGTCCTGCATGGCCACCACGTCATCTTCGCCCACATCTTCGGGACCGAACCGCTGCCTCAGTCCCAGGTGATCGTCTTCAAGCTCGGCAGGACCTCCGGCGCGCTGCGCACGACCCTGACGGGGGAACTTCCCCGTGTCGCCGCCGAATGGGGAAACGTCTCCGAAGTATCCCTGCGGCTCTCGCGGATCTTCCGCTACAAGGGCGAGCGGCGCTCCCTGCTCTCGGCCGGCTGCCCCGCTCCGCGGAATTCATCCATAGCGGTCTTCGATTTCGCCCGCGCCAGCTTCGGCTTCGAAGACGGCCGCAACCTGGGAGTGACGATGACCCGCAGCTGCAAGGTCAAGAAACCCTGAAAGAGAGCTAGTGTTTTTCGGTAGAGTGAACTAGTATTTCGATCTGCGGCTCGGGTGTTCCCCGCACTCGATCGCAGCCATCGCCCCGCGGTCTTCCCTGTCCCGGCGGCGTATGCAGCGGTGGACCCGGAGGCTCGTAAGAGCCCCGGGTCGCCGCGATTTCCGGCTTAAGGTCTGAGCCAACTGCGCTCCTTGCCGCGCATCACCGGCGTGGCGAGGAGGCTGCCGGCACGGCGCTGGAGGGCGCGCAGGCGGGAGTCGTGGTCGCTCGGCAGCAGCTTGGCCAGCTGGCGGTACTCCTTCGACACCTGGCTGGTGCGGAAGACGGTGGCGACCGCGGTGAGGAGCTCACCCGGCTCGGCGACGGTGGTGCGGGCGATCTCCTCGCCCTCGACCTTGATCACCAGCTCGGCGGGGTAGTCGCGGGCCGGCGGCGGCTCGAGCGGCGCGGCGAGGGCGCCGGCGATCGCGCCACGGAGGGCGGCGTGGGCGTCGGCGGGCTCGGCCGAGCGGGCGCGGGCGCGGCCTTCTCCCTCCTTGGTCGTCACCAGGCGGGCGCTGCCGAGCTCGCCGTCGCGCGTCTCCTCCAACAGCCAGCGGTCGCCGCCGGCTACGAGGATCGGGACGCCCTCGGCGGACAGGGCCTGGGCGTAGGTCTGGGTCTCGCTCAGCGATTCGCCGTCGAGCAGCACCTCCATCCCCCATATGAAGGTGTGGGAGCAGAAGCCGCGCTCGCTCGGGGTGCGGGCGTGGTGGCCGATCATCACCACCGCGTCGAGCGGGCCGCCGTGGGCCTTGGCCATCGACGGCTCGGCCTCGGTCAGCGCCAGGTCGGCGATCGGCCGCACCTCGACCCCCGCCGGCATCCGCTCGCGTTCGACGTTGGTCCCGACCATGTGCCAGTCGCCGACCGAGATCCGCTCGGCGCCGCCGGCCCGCAGCGCTTCGATCGCGACCAGGACTTCGTCAGTCATCTGCCGCCGCCCGCGCGCGTAGGCGGCGGGGTGGGAGGGGAGGCAGTCGCGGTAGTCCTCGATCCCGGCGATGCCCTCCATGTCGGCCGCGATCAGGACGTCCACGACGGGGAGCCTAGTCCGAGAGCTGGCCCCGCGCCTTGTCTTCGATTTCGGCCTGGCTCTGCTCGTCGCGCGCCAGCGGGTTCATTTCGCCCTGCAGGGTCCAGACGGTGATCTTGTGGGCGCGGCCGCGGACTTCGCGCTCGCCGATCAGCAGCAGGTCGCCCGGGTCCTCGGTCAGCGCCTGACGGGTCGAGTCGGCGATGAAGAGCTGGTGGCCGGAGCCTTTGGTCATCCCCTCCAGCCGCGCCGCGGTGTTGGTGGTGTCGCCGATCGCCGTGTACTCGATCCGGCGCTGGGAGCCGACCTGCCCCGACATCACCGTGCCGCTGTTGAGGCCGATCCCCATCGCGAAGCCCTTGTGGCCCTCGCTCTGCATCCACTCGTTGAAGCGGGTCAGCCGCTGGTCGAGCATCTCGCGCGCCGCGGCGACCGAGCGGTCGGCGTGGTCGGGCTGCTCCAGCGGCGCCCCGAAGACGGCCATGATCCCGTCGCCCATGTAGGCGACGAGGGTGCCGCCGTGGTCCATGATCGCGTCGCTCATCTCCTCCAGGTAGTGGTTGAGGACCTCGATCACGGTGTCCGGCGGCAGCTGCTCGGCGAAGGTGGTGAAGCCGCGCAGGTCGCTGAAGAGGACGGTGCACTCGCGCCGCACGCCGCCGAAGCGCAGGTCGCCGTCGCTGCGCTCGAGCACCTGGGCGACGACCGCCTCGGGGACGAAGCGGGCGAAGGTGTCCCGCACCCGCTGGCGCTCGAAGGCGGTGAGGACGTAGTTGACCGCCAGCGCGCCGAGCGTCGAGAGGACCAGCGCCAGCAGCGGGTAGACGACCGGCAGGATCCAGCCGGCGCCGAAAGCGAGCTGGACGAAGGCCGCGTAGGCGAGCCCGAGGGCGAGCGCGGTGACCAGCGCCCAGGTGGGCCGCAGGCGCAGCGTCACCGCCGCCGGGACCGCTCCCAGCAGCAGGATCAGCAGCAGGTCGACCACCGCGCCCGAGGAGCTGAGCGGGAAGCCGTGCTCGGCGGTCCAGGTCGCGTTGGCCTGGATCTCCGGACCCGACATCAGCTCGTCGCCGCTGGTCGAGGTCGCGTGGACGTCCTGCAGCGAGGGGGCGGTGGCGCCGACGATCACCGTCTTGCCGCGCAGGACCGAGTCCGGGACCTGGCCGCGGAGGACGTGCGAGTAGGGGACTTCGAGGAAGGTCCCCGGCGGGCCGCGGTAGTCGATCCAGGCTTCGCCGTCGCCTTCCATCTCGTCGCGGTCGACCTTCTCCCCGCTGGCCGCTTCGGCCGTCGCGACGGCGAAGGTGACGAGCCCGCCCTCCTCGTAGTGCATCTTGCGGTAGGTGCCGCCGGGGTCGGGACGGACGACGGTGTTGGCGGCCCGCGCGTGGACTTCGTTCACGACTTCTTCGCCGCCGAAGATGTTCGATTCGCCCGCCCGGTCGGTTTCCGTCGTCGAGAGGACGACGCCCGGCGTGCGGGCGATCGATTCGATCAGGGCGCCGTCCTCGCGCGGCTCGGTCGCCTCGGTGAACTGGATGTCGATCGCGATCGCCTTGGCGCCCGCCTCGCGCAGCTGGTCGATTACCCGGCCGTGGAGGTGGCGGGGGAACGGCCACTGAAGGCCGAGGTCGCCGAAGGTCGTGTCGTCGACGCCGACGACGACGACGTCGTCGGGCCGCTCCTGGGTGCCGCGGACCGAGAAGCGAGCGTCGACGCTCTGCAGCTCCAGCGCCCGCATCAGGTTCGCCGAGTAGGCGACGACCGCCAGCGCCGCGGCGACGAGGACCACGAGCAGCATCGCCACTTCGCGCCGGCGCCGCGGGGATCCGATCGCACTCAAGGTCGCGCCAGGCTATCTTGCCGCTGACGATGGCGAGAGCCCTGGGTCAACTGCGGATCGTCCTCCACGCGCTCGTCATCGACTTCGAGAACCGCGACCTCGGCCTGCTCGGCGCCGCGCGCATCGGTCTCTCCTTCGCCAGCTGGAGCTTCGCGATCGCCCTCGGCGTCTACGGGTTCGAGGCCCACGGGGTGGTCGGTGCCGGCCTCGTCGCCCTGGTGCGGCTGCTGCCCGGCGCGATCTCCTCGCCCTTCGCCGGCCTGGTCGCCGACAGCTATCCGCGGCGGACGGTGCTGCTCGGGAGCGCCGCGCTGATGGCCGCGATCCTCGCCGGCGCCGGGATCGCCGCCGGCCTCGACGCCCCGACCGGCGTCGTCTTCGTCTTCCCGGCGCTCTTCGCCGTCGCCTCCAGCGGCTACGCCCCGGCCGAGGCGGCGATGTTCCCGCTGCTGGCGCGGACCCCGCAGGAGCTCTCGGCGAGCAACGTCAACCACAGCGCGATGGAAAACGCCGGCTTCATCGCCGCCGCGATCTCCACCGGCGTGCTGCTGACCGCGACCTCGCCCGGGACCGTGTTCGCGGTCGCCGCCGCGGTCACCGCGCTGACCGTCGTCCTGATCGCCTTCGTCCGCCGCGACAGACGGCCCGAATACGAGGACGAGGAGCTCGCCGGCGTCGCCCGTGAGCTCAGCCGCGGCGCCCGGGCGCTGATCTTCCACCCGGCGCTGCGGCTCTCCTCGCTGACCCTGATCCTGCTGCTCCTCTTTGAGGGCTTCGCCGACGTGATCCTGATCTCGCTGGCGCTCGAGCTGCTGCACCTGGAGGAGGGCGCCGTCGGCTTCCTCAACGCCAGCTGGGGCATCGGCGCCCTGGCCGGCGGCGCGGCGCTGGCGCTGATGCTCGACCGCGGCCACCTCGTCGCGGCGATCGCCGGCGGCAGCATCCTGCTCGGCGCGGCGACGATGCTGCCCGGCTTCGTCCCCGAGGAGTGGGCCTCCTACCTGGCCTGGTTCGGGATCGGGATCGGCTTCACCTTCGTCGAGGTGGCGGGCAAGACGCTGATGTATCGGCTCGCTTCCGACGAGACGATGGGCCGGGTGATCAGCGCCCTGGAAGCGGGTCGCCTGCTGGCGATGGCGCTCGGCTCGCTGGGCGCGATCCTCCTGGTCGAATGGCTGCACCCGGACGGCGCCCTGATCGTCCTCGGCGCCCTGATGCCGATCTTCGTCGTCGTCTGCTGGGCGCGGCTGCGCTCCTACGAGGTCGGCGCCCCGGTGGCCGAGGGCCCCTACCACCTGCTGCGCGACAACTCGATCTTCGCGCCGCTGCCGATCGCCACCGTCGAGCGGCTCAGCCACGACCTGACGCCGGTCGAGCTCGACGCCGGCCACGAGGTGATCGTCCAGGGCGACCACGGCGACCGCTTCTTCCTGATCGAGTCCGGCGGGGTCGAGGTCTTCGAAAACGGCGACTTCCGCCGCAACGAGGGACCGGGCGAATCGTTCGGTGAGATCGCGCTGCTGCACGACGTGCCGCGCACCGCCACCGTCCGCACCACCGAGCCGACGCGGCTCCTGGCGCTGGATCGCGAGCAGTTCCTCACCGCGGTGACCGGCCACCGGCGCAGCAGCCAGCTGGCGGGCGGCGTCGTCGACGACCGCTGGGCCAGCCGCGAAGCGGTCGCGCCGAAGACGGAGTGAGCGCGACGTGCCCTTACGTGTACCCTTGGGCGATGGCTGAGCGGAATCGCCGAATCAACGTAACCCTCGAGCCGGACTATGCGCGCAAGCTGGCCAGTCTGGCGGAGCGCACGCACGTCCAGGAGGGAACCCTGGCTCGCTCCCTTCTCTCCAGCGCCCTGGACGAAGCCGATCCGGATGCTTCCCGGATCACCGAGATTCTCGACGGGATCCCCGGGGCATGGGAGCAGGCGCAGGAGTCGATCGAGCAGGCTCGCCGCGGCGAGACCGTGCCGCTCTCCGATCTCTAAGCGATGCCGGCGGTCGAGGTCACGCGCCAGGCGCGTGCTCAGCTTCGCGATCTGATCGAGACCCGGCAGCTTCCGTCGGACACGAGAGGACGCGTCTCCCGCTCTCTGCTCATGTTGGAGGAGTTCCCGCGGGCGGGCAAACAGCTGTCGGGCGTTTGGCGCGATTGCCGTGCCGTGATCGGGCCGTGGGGCTGGCTGATCGTCGTCTACATCTATATCGAGGCCGAGGATCGAGTCGTCGTCATCGCCTTCCATGACGCCCGGACCTCGGATGCCGCGATTGCCTCGGCCTGACCGCCGCGGCTGCGCCGCGGGGGATCTACTCAGGCGACGACGAGCAGGGCGGTGGCGAAGAGGAAGAGCACGTGGAAGGCCTGGTCGACGGCGACTCGCAGCCCCGGGCTTGACTCAGCCAGACCCTTGACCTTGCGCATGTAGGCGTCGAGCAGGCGGCGGTCGTCCTGGATCAGGTGGGGGACGGCGATCACCACGGCGGTGAGGACTGCCCAGGCGGCGTCGGTTTCGATCCCGATCCATATAAGGGCGGGGACGAAGGCGGCCATGTAGGAGACGACGTGGGAGACGAGCGCGCGGCGGTGCTCGGGGGCGGGCCCGAGGCCGCTTTCCTTGCAGCGCGCCTGCCAGTCGGTCTGCAGGAGGAAGTCCCCGACCAGGTGGGAGACGACGAGAACGGCGAAGACCTCGACCCAGCTCACAGCGGCTGCCCCGCGTTCGCGCTCATCCCCGGCAGGCTATGCGACGAGGCGGCAGCTTGGCCGGCTGGACAAATAGGCCAAACAAACGTTGTCCCTAAAGTTTTGGCCTTCTCAAGCCGACTAGGTAAGGTTCCCAATCCTGATGTTCCGTAAACCTGCTCTGGCGACTTTGCTCGCGCTGGTCGCCATCTCCGCGCTGACGGGCAGCGCATCGGCGTCGGTCACGAACACGAGGATCACCTCCGGCCCGAGCGGCACGGTCGCCACCGACCCGGTGACCTTCACCTTCGCCTCGCCCGAGGGCGGGGGCTTCCAGTGCCGCCTCGACGACGCTGAGTGGAGCGCCTGCAGCTCGCCGCAGACCTACGGTGAGCTCGCCGACGGGCAGCACACCTTCAGGGTCCGGGCTCTGAACCCGCCCGGCAACCCCGATCCCACCCCGGCGGTCCGGAGCTTCACGGTCGAGACCTTCGTCCCCGACCCGCCCGAGACGACGATCGTCTCCGGCCCGAGCGGCACGATCGCCACCGACTCGGCGATCTTCGGCTTCGAATCCGACCAGCCGGGGACCTTCGAGTGCCGATTCGACGCCGGCGAAGACCCGGCCTGGGCGCCCTGCGAGTCGCCGCAGCTCTACTCGGACCTCGCCGACGGCAAACACGGCTTCGAGGTGCGGGCCGTGAACGAGAGCGGCGAACCGGACCCGACCCCCGCCGCGCAGAGCTTCACGACCGACACCGAGGCGCCCGAGACGACGATCACCTCGGGGCCGGGCGGGACGATCCCCACCGGGACCGCCTCGTTCGCCTTCGACGCTCCCGGCGCGTCCGGCTTCCAGTGCCGGCTCGACGGCGGCGGCTGGAGCGGCTGCGACTCGCCGCGCACCTACCACGGGCTGGGCCAGGGCTCCCACGGCTTCGAGGTCCGCGGCACCGACGCGGCCGGCAACACCGACCCGAGCCCGGCGAGCGAGAGCTTCGTCGTCGACTTCGGCCCGCCGAAACCGGAAGCGGGCAAGACCTTCAACGTCGAACCGGTGGACGGCACGATCGAACTCCAGTGCCCCGGCGAAGACGAGTACTCCCGCCTCACCTCCTTCAAGCAGGTGCCGATGGGCTGCCTGGTCAACACCCGGCACGGCACCATCGCCCTGACCTCGTCCAAAGGCTCCTCCGGCGATCTCCAGGACGCGAACTTCTGGGGCGGCGTCTTCGTCGTCACCCAGAAAGAAGGCGACGACCAGCAGGTCGAGCTGAAACTGGCCGGCAAACGGATGTGCGAGAAGCGCAGCTCCGCGGCGAGCCCGCCGGTGGCGAGCTCGAGCCGCGCCAAGCGCGGCGGGCGCCGGGCCTGGGGCAGCGGCAAGGGCAACTACGAGACCAGCGGTAGCTACGGCTCGGCGACGGTGCGCGGGACCACCTGGCTGGTGGTCGACCGCTGCGACGCCTCGACCCTGATCCGGGTGGCCGAGGGGACCGTCTGGGCGCGCGACTTCGTCAAGGACAAGCAGGTCGTTCTCACCGCGGGCGAGCAGTACATCGCCAAAGCGCCGATCCCGCGCCTCAACCCGAACAAATTCCCATGAGCCGGGGGCTGCGGATAGCCCTTGCGACGACGGCGCTGTTTGCCTTCCTGGTGCTGCCCGCGCAGGCGGGCGAGAAGCTCTCGATCCCCGACGCTCACGAGCGCGCCACCAAGTACGCCGACAACACCTGCGAGCACGACTCGAGCTGCGCCAAGGCCGGCGTCCAGAGCTGCCGCCGCCACAGCGCCCGCGTCGTCCTCTGCCGGGTCTTCGACCATCGCAAGACCGAAGAGCAGGGGAACTTCGTCTGCACCCGCTGGGTGCGCCTCTCGCTGAAGCCGAAGACCGGGAAGATCCCGGTCACCGGCGTCAGCGATTGGAGCTGTTAGAGGCCGAGCTCCCCGAGGCGGGGGAGGTCCCAGGCCGCGACCTGCTCGCCCACCTTGGCCGCGATCTCGTCGGAGAAGCGGAAGTGGACTCCCTCCCAGACGCGCCCGTCGATCGTCTCGTCGACGATCTGCGACCAGCGCGTGTAGGTGTGGACGGAGCCCGGGGGATAGGGGCAGGTACTTCATGGGCGACCTCCTTCGTAGGCGGGGAAGCCGGGTCGCGGCATACTTAATAAACTTGATCAACTAACTCAACAAAGTGACAGATGTCCGTCCGGAAGGGGCGCCACCCTGTTCCCATGTGGCAAGTGACGGTTGCCTGTTCAGGCTGCGCCGAGGATTCGGAGGTCGTCGTCGAGGATCTCGACGACGTCGACCGCGAGGCCTGCCCCTGCGGCTACAGCTACGTCGTCCTCTCGGTCAGCGCCTTCGAGCCCGTCTACGCGGAGCCGGGGAAGCTGATCGAGCTGCCGCGCCGGCGCAAGCTGACGCGCGCCGCCTAGCGGATCTCACGCTTCCGCCCTGACGGGCGTTCTACATATATGAGCGAGACCGGAGCGCACTGGACGATCTACGAGAGCCCGATCGGGCCGCTGACCCTGGTCGCCGGGCCACGGGGCCTCACCGACCTCAACTTCCCCGGCCGGCTGCGGGTCGGGCGAGAGGCGACGAAGAGGCCGATGCCGGAGGTGGCCCGTCAGCTCGACGCCTACTTCGCCGGCGAGCTGCGGGAGTTCGAGCTTCCCCTCGACCCGCATGGCAGCCCGCTGCAGAAGGCCGTCTGGCGGGCGCTGCTGGAGATCCCCTACGGGGAGACCGCGAGCTACGGCGAGCAGGCGGCGCGGATCGACCCTGCCCTCTTCGACGCCGGCGTCGAGCCGTGGCAACGCGCCCGCGTCGTCGGCGCCGCCAACGGCCGCAACCCGATCTCGATCGTCATCCCCTGCCACCGCGTCGTCGGCGCCGACGGCTCACTGACCGGCTACGGCGGCGGGCTGGATCGCAAGCAGGCGCTGCTCGACCTCGAGCGCCGCGGGCTCGGTGGCGAGGACTCCCCGCCGAGTCATAGCCAGCTGGCGATCCTCTAGCGCAACTCCCGTCGCGCTTTCGGGTTTGGGGGACATCGGGGTTTCTGGATGCCGGAGATCCCAGGGTGTGCTCGTCAACGGGAAAACCAGTGGAGGCAGAGATGAAGAACTTGGGCAGGGGAAAGCGGCCGTTGGCCGCGCTTGCGGCGGCGGTGGCGGCGTTGGCCGTGCTCGTCGCCGGCGGCACGGCGATGGCCGGGAACAAGCCGGTGACGGTCGAAGCGGGGGACCTCGCCTTCACCTTCAACGGCGGCTTCTCTCCGCAGGCGCTGCCGAAGAAGAAGCTGGCGCCGATCACCCTCACCGCTTCGGGGAAGGTCGTGGACAAGGAAGGCGGCCACCCGCCGGCGCTGCGGGAAGCGATCGTCGAAACCGACAAGAACGGCGCCGTCTTCGTCAAGGGCCTGCCGGTCTGCCCGTCCGGCAAGCTGCAGTCCCGCGACACCAAGGCGGCGCGGAAGGCGTGCCCGAAGGCGATCATCGGCACCGGGCACACCGCGGTCGAGGTCGCCTTCCCGGAACAGAAGCCGTTCCCGGTGGACTCGGCGCTGACCGTCTTCAACGGCGGCCAGAAGGGCGGCACGACCACCTTCTACATCCACGCCTTCTTCACGGCGCCGATCACCGGCGCGATCGTGACCACGGTCAAGATCAAGAAGATCCACAACGGCCGCTACGGGCTCAAATCGGTCGCCTCGATCCCGAAGATCGCCAACGGGTCCGGCTCGGTGACCTCGTTCGACCTGAAGATCGGCAAGACCTACACCTACAGGGGCAAGAAGGTCAGCGTGCTCTCCGCCAGGTGCGCGGACGGCAAGCTGCAGGCCTTCGCCAGCGCGATCTTCGACGACGGCACCAAGGCCTCGGCGGGGATCATCCGCACCTGCACCTCGAAGGGCTGACGGGGGGAGGCAGCAGCTCGGCGGAGACGACCCGGGACACGCATATCCCTCCCGGGTCGTCTCTGCTGTAGAAGTACCGCGTGCTGATCGACGGCCTGCCGCTCGAAGCCCCCGCCGCCCCGCTGAACGACCTGCTGCGCGCCGGGCTGGAGAGCACGCCCGAGGCGCCGGCGCTGGTCTCGGCCCAGCGTTCGATCAGCTGGCGCGAGCTGGATGAGGAGAGCAGGCGGCTGGCCGGCGGCTACCGGGAGATGGGACTGGAGCCGGGCGACCGGGTCGCGTCGCTGATGCCGAACCGGATCGCGCTCCTGGTCCACTACCTGGCCTGCTTCAAGACGGGCCTGGTGGCGACGCCGCTCAACCCGACCGGCAAGATCGACCGCGTCGGCCTGAAGCGGATGGCCGAAGGGCATCTGCATCCGCACGGGCTGGATTAGGTTCGATGGCGGCGAGCGGGAGGTTGCGGCACGTCGACCCAAGCCGTCCGCGAAGCCCTCTCTACAACGCCTGGGCCAGGTTCACCGCCTCGCGCCTCGGGTTCTGGCTCTCGCGCACGATCGGCTGGCGGGTCGACCCGCACCTGTTGCGGGCGACGGGTGGGCGCCTCGGCACCGGGATGTTCATTCCCACCGCGCTGCTGGAGACGACCGGCGCCCGCTCCGGCGAGACCAGGCGCAACGGCGTCATCTACTTCCACGACGGCGAGCGGCCGACGATCGTCGCCTCCAAGGCCGGCGCGCCGGAGCATCCCGCCTGGTTCTTCAACGCCCGCGCCAACCCGGAGGTGAAGCTCAACGGCCATCCCTACCGAGTTGAGGTCGTCAGCGACGAGGCCGAGCGCGAACGTCTCTGGCGCCTCGCCGACAACGTCTTCCCGCCCTTCGAGTCCTATCGCCGCAGCGCTGGCGCCGCCGGCCGCACGATCCCGATTCTGCAACTGATCGACCTCGACCGCTAGAGGTAGCTCTCCACCCAGACCCGGTAGGGACCTATGAACTCGCGGGCGCTGACCGCAATCAGCTCGGCAGCCTGGTGGACTCTGCCGGCGGGGACTTTGACGTAGCTGTGCTCGATCATCGTTCTCGCTTTTTGAGCCCGCCGGAGCTTGCGGCAGAGCGCTCCGTTGATCACCCCAGCCTTGTTTAGAGCGGCGAATGCCTTGGCCGCTTCGCCTTCGTCGGCTTTGGGCGGCTGCAACCCCGCCAGCTTCGCCCCGGTGATCGAGAGCTGGGCGACGTAGTTCTGCACCCGCCCCAGTGCCCGCTCCACGGTCTGGGCGCGGTTGTAGGAGTCCATGTCGGTGGTCGAGTCGAATGCAGCTTTGAACGGCGGCAGCGGGAAGCCGGCGCCGAACTCGGCCATCGCGTTCTGCAGGGCGCCGTACTGGCGCGGAAAGTCCCCCAGGTGCTCGACGACTTCGTTTCTCCACCGGTTTCGCTCGGCTGCGCTGGGGCTCCTGCCCATCAGCCCACCCCGCCGGCAAGCAGGCGGTCGATGTTGGCCAGGGCGCGCTCCTTTGCCTTGCGGGCGGCTTCCCGAGCACGGCGTTGCAGCAGGGCGGCTTCATCCTGCAACTGTGACCAGCGACTCTCGCGATCGACCAGCACGCGTCCCTCGCTCATCGCCTGAAGCAGCAGCTGTGTGTTCTCGCTTGCCTCCTCGAGGGTGACGATCTCGACGGGACGGCCCAGCAGCTCTTCCAGCTTGGCGCCAAGGTCCGCCAGGCGAGCCACGGAGGAGTCGCGCATCTCGACCAGGAGGTCGACGTCGCTGGAAGCGGTGTCGTCGCCGCGCGCAGTCGAGCCGAACAGCAGAGCGAAGCGGACGTTCTGCTCGGTCCGCAGGGCGCCGCGCAGCGCCGCGAGGAGGCCCCAGGAGCGCCGGATATACCCCTTCTCGGCGGCGTCGAGCTTGAGCTTTCGCGGCGTCGGCCGTTCTGCCCGCAACCCACCTTCGTTGAATGTACGACGCAGGGTTCGCTCGTTTGCGCCGACCTGCCGTGCCAATAGATCTAACTCCGTCATGTGTCCATTATAAGTACTTCATATGTCCAATCTTTCCTGACCCCGAATGGCATCGGCAACATCTACCTCGATCCAACCGAATTCGACTCCGACAAGACGCTGGGCCTGAGACGGGGCGCTTTTGTCAACCAATGGTTGACAAAAGCGCCCTCACCGAACTCTGAACCGGAACACGGCCGGGGTCTGGTCGCGGTTGCCGGCGGCGTCGATCGCGTAGGCGCGGAAAGCGTGGCGGCCGGGGCCGACGAGGTAGGCGCGCGGCGAGCGGCAGGGGCGCCAGGGCCGGCGGTCGAGCTTGCAGCGGAAGCTCGACCCCGGCTCTGAGGCGGTGAAGGCGAAGGAGACGCGGCGGCGCGGGCCGGAGGCGAGGAGCAGCGCCGTCGGGTGGTGGCGCAGGCGGGTCGCCGGCGGGGTCCGGTCGGGCTTCGGACGCGGACGCGGCGGCGGCGGAGCGACCTCCGTCGTCGTCGGCTCGGTTTCGGGGGCGGGCGGCGTGTCGGGCGGGCGGAAGCTGTTTTTGGCCCGTTCTTCGACCGACTCGCAGCCGACCGGCGGGCCGTCGCTGAAGGCGGGGGAGAAGTCGATCAGCGCCGTGTCGAAGCCCTCGCCGCAGTCGACGACCGGGTCGGAATCGCCGGAGTTGGCGAGGATGATGTCGTTGCCGGCGCCGGCCAGCATGTTGTCCGGGCCGTCCCTGCCCAGCAGCTGGTTCGGGCCCTCGTCGCCGAGCAGGTTGTCGGCGAGTTTGGTGGCCTCGACGTCCTCGATCGCTTCCAGGCCCGTCAGCAGGCCGGGGTCCGAGCAGCGCGCCTCGCCCTGCGGGCCGATCAGGCCGGTGACGTGGCGGGCCATGTCGATCGTCACCCCGGTGCCGAAGTTGGCCCAGTTGGCGTTGTCGCGATCGGGGCCGCCGTCGAGCGAGTCGCCCTCGCAGACCGCGTTGGAGATGAAGAGGTCCTCGCCCGCCCCGGCGTGGAGCTGGTCGGCGCCGCCGTTGTTCGGCAGCGCGTCGTCGCGCCCGGCGGCGTTGACGGTGTCGTCGCCCGCGCCGTCGACGAGGGCGTCTTCGGTCTCGCCGCCGGTCAGCGTGTCGCCGTCTTCGTTACCCAGCGCAACGAGCGAGACGGTCTCCGGCAGGCCGGGCGCGGAGAGGTCGTCGTTGCCGTCGAGGCCGGCGAGCAGGATCGAGCCGGGGGCTTCCGGCACCGGGCAGGACACCGTCCCTCCAACCGGTGCGGCGCAGCCGCCCGCGGTGCCGGCTTCGAACTGACCCACGCTGCCCGCGCCCAGCGTGAAGGTGACCGCCCCCGCCGCGTAGCTCGCCGTCACCCGGTCGACCTCGTCGCTGCCGGTCAGGTAGACGGCCGGCCCCCCGGCGGCGCCCGGGGCCATGACCCCGACGGCGATCGCGCCCGGATCGCGCAGGTCGATTTCTTCGCCGGTGAACTCGCAGTCCTCGGTCGCCACCCCGACGCAGCCGTCGCCGTCGGCGCCGCCATGGGCGACGTCGCCGCCTTCGTTGCCGTCGATCAGGTCGGCGCCGCCGCCGCCGTAGAAGGTCTCCGCTCCGGCGGTGCCGACGAGGTAGTCGGCGAAAGCGGTGCCGATCACGATCTCGAAGTCGGCGAAGTCGGTCGCCGGTTGCAGCGGCTGGTCGACCCCACCCCCCGAGGGGGCGAGGCCGTTGTTGGCGAAGCCCGCGCCGAGGTCGACGTAGACGCCGCGGCCCTCGGCGCCGGCCGGGAAGCCGGCGTCGGTGAAGGCGGCCCCGGTGTTCGGGAAGCCCGGCGTCACCCCGGTGGCGAAGCTGAGCGTGTCGGTGCCGCCGCCCGAATCGGCGAGGGAGTCGACCGTCGCGTCGCCGCGGTCGAGGTCGTTGCCGCCTTCGCCGTCGAGCGAGTCGGCGCCGAAGCCGCCGAAGAGCCGGTCGTCCCCTGGGCCGCCGCGCAGCCGGTCGTCGCCGACGCCGCCGCTGAGCCGGTCCGCCCCTTCGCCGCCGAAGAGGCTGTCGTTGCCGCGCTGGCCGTAGAGCACGTCGTCCCCGCCTTCGCCGAGGGCCGTGGTGACCCCGGGCGGCAGGCGGATCGTGTCCGCGCACGGGGTGCCGACGATCGTCGTCCCGACGGTTTCCGGCCCATCGGCGCAGCTGGGAGCGGCTCCGGCCGCACCGGGCAATGCCGCCAGCACGGCGATCGAGAGCAGCGCGATGAATGCCCAGCGGCCCATTCCCATAGAACGCAGCTACCCCCTCGGGGTCTCGGCCTAGCGTGGCCGGCAGGTTCGCCCGTGCCTCAGGGACTTTGCGGCAGGCCGTCGACTTCGTGACGGTAAGTCCCCTCGCAGCCGAGGGTCAGCTTCCAGGCGGGTCCGTAGCCGAAGGTTTTGCCATCGGTGCGAACTTCGTAGCTGAGGTCGCTGCGGTCGAGCTTGCCTGCGCGCAATTGCTTGGCGACGATCTTGTAGTTCCCGAACCAGGGAACCCCGGCCTTCCGCACGAGCGGCCACTCGGCCGAGCTCGACATCGCTTCGACCGCTCGCCGGGCGGCGGCCTCGTCGCCGGCTGCGCGGGCGGCGAGCCAGCTCTCGACCCAGCCGCAGGCGATCGCGTTGCCGACCTTGACCGCGAGCGTCGACTGGGCGGCGATCGAGTCTTCGCTCTTCAGCCCGGCGGCGTCGAAGCCCGGCGGCAGCCGCATTCCCTGCAGCAGCTGGTCGACCGCCTCCGAGCGCGCTTCCGGGCGCACGGTGCTCGGTGGCATCGCTTCGAGCCAGGTGTCGACGTCGACCGCCTGCAGCGAGTGGAGGATCTCGTCGTAGGCGGCCCGGCTGCCGAGCTGGCCGCGGACCTCGACGAAGACGCTGCCCTGCGGCGAGAGCATCGTCGCGTATTCCCCGGGCGAGTACTCGACGGTGGTCGCGGTCTGCCCGAGCAGGGTTCCGTGCTCGGGAGTGCTGACGGTGGCGCGGTCGCGCAGGTATTGCCCGTAGTACTTCGCGGGGTACCAGTGGACGTCGAAGCGGTGGCTGTCGTCGCTGAAGGTCAGTTCGCCGCTGTCGGTTTCGAATTCGTCGGCGCGGACGATCTCCCAGCCCGGCTCGGTGACGAGCAGACGGGGGTTGGCCTCCGCCACCCGGATCGCGGCGGCGGCGAACTCGGGATGCCCGCCGCCGCTGCCCCTGAGCCAGCCGCCGGCGACGAGCAGCGCGGCGAGGATGGCGACGGCGGCGAGGCCGAGCGCGGCGCGGCGTTGCCTCGGCCTCGTTCCCGCCTCCAGCGCGACGCGATCGCCGACCGGAACCGGCTGCGAGGGCGAGCGGCCGAGAGCCACGGCGCGGTCCATCGCCCGCTCCAGCTCCGCCTCACCCAGCCTCGCCGCCAGCTCGGCGGTCGGGGCAGGATTGGCCGCTGCCATCGCGGCGAGCGGGTCGGTCCTGTGGCGCTTGCGGCTCAACGTGCCTCCTCGGCGGGGTCGGGCACCCGGGTCGGGCGCTCGACTGGTGAATGTCCAGCCGCCTCGAGATGTTTCGCCAGCCGGCGACGCGCCCGGTGCAGGCGCACCCGGAAGGCGGCCGCCGAGCAGCCGAGGACGGCCGCGGCCTCGCGCGTGTTCAGGCCCTCCCAGGCGACCAGGCGCAGGACCTCGCGCTCGGGCTCGTCGAGACGTCCGAAGGCGCGGGCGAAGGAGTCCCGGCGGTGCATCGCATCAGCCGGCTCCGGCGCGGACGGCCGCGAGGTCGCCTCGTGCTCGAGCCGCTCTCCAAGGCGCCGCCGCCGCTCGCCCGAGCGCCGCTGGTTGGCGGCGACCCGCAAGGCGATCCCGTAGAGCCATGGCAGCGGCTCGTCGGGGATCAGCTCGCGCCGTCGCCAGGCGACCGCAAAGGTCTCGGCCGCCACGTCCTCGCCTGTCGCCCGGTCCGACAACCGCCGGATCGCGAAGGCGAGCACCGCCGCGTAGTGGTCGCGGAAACAGCTCTCGAAGCGGCTGTCGGCGTCAAGCGGGGGTAGGGCTCGATCGCCGGGGGAGGGCATCTGAGGGTTGATGTCCTCCACCCTGACGGTTGTTACAGCAGGTGCTGGCTCGACGAGGCGTTGTCGATTTCCGCTGCGCTCGTTCGTCATCTGGGTAGAGGCGGGGCAAACGGTGCCCTGCCGACGAGCAAGGAGAAGGCCAGATGTCTGCGACCGCCGCATCCCGACTGATCCTCTTGATGTCCGCCTCGCTGGACGGCTTCCTCGCCCGCGGGGTGGGGGACATGGACTGGCTGGCCGAGCCCGGCGAGGTCGCCGACGCGGCCGGCGCCGCGCGCCACGCCGCGAACCTGGAGCTGATCGGCCAGGTCCGGGAGATCGTGCTCGGGCGCGGCGCCTACGACGAGATGGCCCCGGCCTGGAGCAGCTCCGACAGCCCGATGGCACGGCGGATCAACGCCCTGCCGAAGCTGGTCTTCTCCAGCACCGAGCCGGAGCTCGAGTGGGCCAACGCTCGCCACTCGCCTCGGCCGGTGGAGGAGGAGATCCCGGAGTTGAAGGAGGCGGGGGAGGGCGACATCGTCCTCTTCGGCGGCGCCCGCATCGCCCACTCGCTCGCTCGTCACCGCCTGATCGACGAGTACCGGCTGACGGTCCATCCCGTCGCCCTCGGCGAGGGACTTCCCCTCTGGCACGGCCTGCCCGAGCCGCAGCGCTTCGCCCCCGTCTCCACCACCGCCTACCCCGACGGCGCGGTCGTCCACGTCCTCGCCGCCAAGACCCAAGGAGAGAGCTGATGTCCGCGGCCGTGCTCTACATGTCGATGTCCCTCGACGGCTTCGTCGCCGGCCCCAACGAGTCAGTGGACAACGGCCTCGGCGACGGCGGCGAGCGCCTGCACGAGTGGATCTTCGCCGGCGAGCCCAGCGAGCACGGGGGATTGCCCGCCCGGCCTGAGGGCGTCGACGGCGAGGTGATGGACGAGGCGATGGCCACCGGCGCCGTGGTCGCCGGCCGCGGCACCTTCGAGCCCGCCAGAGGGTGGGGCGGCGACCATCACGACGGCGTGCCGATCTTCATCCTCAGCCGCCGGCAGTCCGGCGTCGACCCGCGCTGGCCGCTGGTCACCTACGTGCCCGGCGTCGAGACCGCGATGGCCCGGGCGAAGGAGGCTGCGGGCGAGAAAGACGTCCTCGTCCACGGCGCCACCGTCGCCCAGCTGGCCCTCGCAGCCGGGGTCCTCGACGAGATCCAGATCCACCTGGTCCCGGTCCTCCTCGGCGAGGGCCGGCGCCTCTTCGAGCACCTCGGCGCCGACCACGTCGAGCTGGAGCCGATCCGCGTCCTAGAGGGCCCCGGCGTCACCCATCTCCGCTACCGCGTCCGCCGCTGACGGTGGGTGGTCGCTGGCCCATGCTCGCTCGAATTCGCGCATCAGCGCGGGGTAGACGATCAGGTAGCGGAAGGGTTTGATCGCCGCCATGTAGGCGCGGCCGAAGAGGCCGCGCGGCTTGACGTAGACGGCCATCTGACCGCGGTAGCGGCCGCCGCCCTGGTCGACCCAGGCGAAGTGCGCGACGCCGTGCACGGTCTTGTTCGACAGCTCGGCCGCCGCCTCCCGGTCGGTCCGGTAGAGGGGGCTGAAGGGCAGCGAGCCGAAATCAGTGCCGGCCGCCGTCCCGCGCAGGTCCTCGGGCAGGCGATCGGCGAGGGTGGTGGCGCTGGTCTCGGGGATTGGCAGCTCGCCGACGGCGGGATCCTGCTCGCTCGCGCCCTCGACGTGGATCCTGCCGAGCCCGAACCACTTGCCGAGGAGGTCGCGCAGCCGCCAGAGCGCTCGGGTGGCGCGCGAGTTGCTCTCACCGGGGTCGAGTGAGCCCGCCAGCGCCAGCAGCGCCGGGAACTCGTCGGCGCCTCCCTGGACGGGCAGCGCCCAGACGTCCTCGAGGGTGAAGTCCGGCACGATCTCGTGGATCCGCCAGGGCTGGGATTCCTGTTCGGAGTTGGGGATGCGTCCGCTTCTCATTCCGCCTCCTCGATCAACCTCGCCACCTCCACCCGCGAGCCGACGTCGAGCTTGCGGAAGACGTTCCGGAGGTGGCTCTCGACGGTCTTCTCGCTGAGGAACAGCTCGGCTGCGATCTCGGCGTTCGTCAACCTCTTGACGAGGAGCTGCGCGACCTCCCGCTCCCTGCCGGTCAGCGACTCCAGGCCCCTGACGTCGGTCGCGCCGCGGCTCCGTCGCGAGGGTCTGTGGCCGAGCCGGCCTAGCTCCTGCTCGACCCGGTCGCGGTGGCGGGGCGCCCCGCACTCGTCGAACTCCGCCGCGGCGAGCGTGAACTGCTCGACGGCGCGCTCCTCGTTGCCGGCAGCGAGGATGGCCCGACCGGCCAGCTCGCGTGAGACGGCCCGGTCGATGCGGGCGCTGAGGTTGCCGGCAATCTCCGCGGCCCCGAGGGCGAGGTCGGCGGCCGCCTCGGGCTCACCCCGGGCCAGCAGCACCTCCGCCTCCGCCCGGTCCGCCCAGGCCCGCGCCATCGGCAGGCCCGTTTCCCGCGCCGCGTCGTCCGCGTGCCGCCGGCTTTCGTCGGCGAGCTCGAGACGATCGGCCCCGACGGCGGCCCGGGTCAGTTCCAACGCCGCGTGGGCACGCCAGCCGCCGGGGATCTGCCGGGCGCCGCTGCCCCCCATCATCGAGATGAAGGTGTCGGCTGCCCGCTCATGCTCGCCGGCCTCCCGCAGGGCGATGCCGAGACAGAGGCCGGCCCAGGTGCTGATCGCGCTGTCGCCCAGCTCGCCCGCGATCGCGGTTGCCTCTTCGCCGCTGGCCAGCGAACCCTCCACGTCTCCCTGCACCGCCTGCGCGAAGGCGAGGTTGAGCAGGCTCCAGGCCAGCTGCAGCTGGTTGCGGCTCACCCGCGCGGCCTCGGCCGCGGTCGAGAGGATCTCGATCGAGAGGTCGATGTCGCCGAGCACCCAGCCACAGGTCCCGACGCAGGGAACGAGGGTCGGGGCGAACGCGGCGCGCCCGCTGGCCCTACCGACCTCGATGCCGCGTCGACCGTGGATGACGACGTCCGCGAACTCGTCGAGGTACATCTCGGCGGCGGCCAGGCAACCGATCGCGTCCAGGCGCTCGGCGAGCTCTTCGTCGGAGAGGTCGTCGATCAGCGCGATCACGCCGGGACGGTTGCGCTGCGCCTCCTCGATCCGGCCGCCGAGCGCGCACCCCATCAGGTGGGCGGCGCCGGCGGCGGCCCGCAGCGGGCGGTTGTCGATCTCCGCGGCGGCGGCGACCGCTTTCTCCCCCCACTCGGGCATCTCGTCGAAACGCCGGTCGTAGAAGCGGTCCATCAACTTCGCGATCAGCAGGGCAACGGCGTCGGGCCCTCCGTCTCCGACCGCAGCTTCGATCGCCCCGTCGAGGCGGGCGCCGGCCCGCTCCCGGTTCCCGAGGGCAAACTCGAAGGAGGCACAGGCGATCGTCAAAGCGACCTCCAGATCCCGATGCTCGGCGGTGACGCTGGCGAGCCCTTCGAGCGCGGCCTCGTAGGCGCCGTTGAAATCGCTCAGCGAGGTCAGCAGGCCGGGCAGCGGCAACAGCAGTTCCTGTCGCAGCTCCAGCGGGGCGTCCTCGGGGAGCAGGCGAAGCGCCGCTTGCAGCCAGCGCACCGCGCTGGCCGGGGCGCGTGCCGCCGAGGAGAGCGCCGCGTCCCGCAGCAGCTCCACCGCCTCCAGGTCTCCGAACTGGGCCGACTGCTCGACGTGGTGGGCGCGCACCGCAAGTCCCTCGCGACCGTCGCGGAGGAGTTCGGCGCAGAGCGAGTGGATCGCCAGCCGCGTGCCCTCCGGCACCGCCTCGTAGACGGCGGAGCGCACCAGCGGGTGGCGGAACTGGAAGCGCCGCGGGACGTCGGTCGACCTGATCAGGTCGGAGCCGGCCAGCTCGTCGAGAGCGGCCAGCCCGTTGCCCGGCTCGAGCCCGGCTGCGCCGATCGAGAGATCGAGGCTGAAGGGGTCGCCGACCACGGCGGAGGCGTGGGCGAGGGCGCGGCCGTCGGCGGAGAGGGCCCCGAGCTCGCGGTCGATCGCGATCCCGATCGCCTCCGGGACGCCGTCGCTTCCCCCCGCCACCGAGCCGGCGATCGGCTCCGCCCGCGAGAGCTCGAGGATGTAGAAGGGGTTGCCGCCGCTCTGCTCGAGGATCTGCTCGGTTCGGGGGTTGCCGTCGAGGAGCGCGCCGGCGTCCTTCGGTTCCAGCGGGGCGAGGCGGAGCAGGCCGAGTCCGCCGGCATCCGCAACGGCCCGGATCTCCGCCGTCACCGAGGAATCGAGGCGCCGCGTCCGGTAGCTGAAGACGATCATCACCTTGGCGCGCGGCGGCCGGCGCAGGAGGTGACCGATCAGCTCGAGTGAGGCGCGATCGCTCCAGTGCAGGTCGTCGAGGGTGAGGAGGACGGTTTTGCCCGGCGCCAGCGAGCCGAGCAGCTCGCGCGAGGCGCCGTAGACCCGAACCCGGTCTTCGGGCGCCGGCGCGGGGGAGTCCCCCGAGGCCAGGGGGCGCATTGCTGGGAAGGCGGAGGCGAGCTCGTCGATCTGCTCCTGGTCGAGGGCGCCGAAGGCCGATCCCGGGGCCGCCTCGAGGAAGCTGTCCAGCGCGTCGACGAAGAGCCCGAACGGCATCTCGCGCTCGAACTCGGCCGCGCGTCCGTGCAGGACCACGCACCCCCGGCCCGAGGCCCGTTCGGCCAGCTCCCGCAGGAGCCGGCTCTTCCCCAGTCCCGGATCGCCTTCGACCGCGGCGAACTGCGCGACGCCCGCCTCGGCCTGCTCGAGCCGAGCGGTGAGGAACTCCAGTTCTGCGTCCCTGCCGACGAGCGCCGTCGCCATCGTTCTCCCCTTCCTTTACACGCCAACCCTAACCCTGAGACCTGCATCTAAGGGTCGATTCAGGGTCTGTCCCTGATGTCAGGGGGGCTCCGCGAGGCGAACCTGCGGCTATGCAATCACCCAACCGCAGAGGAGCAGAACTCATGCAAGGCAAGAACATCGCGGCCCGTGCCGCACAGTGGAGCTCGAATCACCGCAAGCTGGCGATCTGGGGGTGGTTGGCCACCGTCGTCGCCCTGGTCGCCGTCTTCCTCGGTGGCGGCCTGATCGAACGCAAGGACATCTCGACCGTCGACACCTTTTCCGGCGAGTCCCAGCAGGCCGAGCGGGCGCTGACCGACGCCGGGCTCCGCCCGACCGAGGAGGTGCTGCTGATCCAGAGCGATTCCGTCGGCGCCAGGGACCCCGCCTTCGAGGCGATCGTGGCCCGCTCCGCCGCGGCGCTGAGGGAGACCCCGCACGTCGCGAACGTCGCCACCCCGAGCCAAGGCGGCGGAGCCGTCTCCGACGACGGCCACTCGGTGCTGATCGACTTCGAGATCGCCGGGCCTGAAAAGGACGTTGCGGAAAACGTCGTCGCCAGCGAAGAGACGGTCGCGGGCCTGAACGGCTCCGATCCGGATTTCAGCGTCGAGCAGTTCGGCGCGGGGTCGTCCGAGGAGGCTCTCGAAGGGGCCTTCGCCTCGGATCTCGGCAAGGCGGGGATGATCTCGCTGCCGCTGACCCTTTTGATCCTGGTCATCGCGCTCGGGGCGCTGGTCGCCGCGGGTGTGCCGCTCGTCCTCGCCCTGACCGGCGTGCTGGCAACGATGGCGATGGTCGTCGTCCCCAGCCTGCTGTTCCCGCTCGACGGCAACATCGACGCGCTGATCCTGCTGATCGGCCTCGCCGTCGGTGTCGACTACTCGCTGTTCTACATGCGCCGCGAGCGCGAGGAGCGCGCCTCCGGCAAGAGCCCGCATGAGTCGCTGATGGCTGCAGCCGCCACCTCAGGACGAGCGGTGATGATCTCCGGGATCACGGTGATGATCGCGATGTCCGGCATGTTCCTCACCGGCGAGGCGACCTTCGAGTCGTTCGCGGTCGCGACGGTGGTCGTGGTCGCGGTCGAGCTGTTCGTCTCCCTCCTCGTCCTGCCGGCGGTCCTCGCCTGGCTCGGCGACCGAGTGGAAAAGGGCCGCCTGCCGTTCCTCGCCAAGCGGCGGGAGCGCGGTGGGGGCGCCGGCGTGTGGCGCCGTGTCGTCACCGCGGTCACGCGCCGGCCGCTGGTCTCGGCAATCGCCTCCGCGGGCCTGCTGATCGCGATGGCGATCCCGGCCCTGAGCATGGAGACGACCCAGACGAGCACCGAGGACATGCCGCAGAGCCTGCCGGTGATGCAGACCTACGATCGCTTCACGGAGGCGTTCCCCGACAAGGCGAACGTCAACGAAGTGGTGGTCGAGGCGGGCGACGTCCGCAGCGGTGAAGGCGACGTCGTCGTCGACCGGATCGTCGCGGCCGCCAAGGGGTCCGAGACGTTCATCGGGACCCCCGACGTCACCTACAGCGACAATGGCACCGTGGCGAACGTCGCCGTGCCAAGCGAAGGCAACGGCACCGACGAGGCCTCGGTGGCGGCACTCGACGAGCTCCGCGACACGGTCGTCCCGGCCGCGCTGGCGGGCACCGCCGGGGTCGAGGCGAACGTCACCGGCGGCGCCGCTGCAACGGAGGACTTCGCCCAGGTCATCTCGGATCGGTTGCCCTTGGTGATCGCGTTCGTCCTCGGGCTGGCGTTCCTGTTGATGCTGTTCACGTTCCGCTCGATCGTCATCCCGATCAAGGCGATCGTCCTCAATCTGCTCTCGGTGGGCGCCGCCTACGGGGTGCTGGTGATGGCGTTCCAATGGGGCTGGGCGGAGTCGCTGCTCGGCTTCGAGTCGAACGGGGGAGTCACGAGCTGGTTGCCCGTCTTCCTCTTCGTGATCCTGTTCGGGCTCTCGATGGACTACCACGTGTTCATCCTCACCCGGGTCCGGGAGCTCTACGACCGGGGCATGAGCACCGACGAAGCGGTGCGCGAGGGCATCTCGCAGACCGCGGGCACGGTGACCAGCGCCGCCGCGGTGATGATCGGCGTGTTCTCGGTGTTCGCGACCCTCTCCTTCCTCGACTTCAAGGAGATGGGAGTGGGCATGGCGGCGGCGGTCCTGATCGACGCCACGATCATCCGCGGCGTCCTGCTGCCGGCGACGATGAAGCTCCTCGGCGAGCGCAACTGGTACCTGCCGGGCTTCCTCGAGCGGATGCCGCAGCTGCACGAGCGGCCCCCGGTCGAGGTCGGCATCGAGCCCGAGCCGGTCCGCACCTGAAAATCAACCCACGCCAATTCGCGACCGGCGCTCCCCACGGGGCGCCGGTCGCGGGATCGGAGACTCCGATGTTCGACTTTTTCCTCCAGCACCAGCACGAACCCGGCGAGTGCGACTCTGCCTTCGCCGCCTGGCGCTCGTTCGACAGCCCGCTGCGGGGGCGCTCGGCGCCGTCCACCTGCCTCGCCGGCGGTCACCGCATCTGGTGGCTGGTCGAGGCTGCTGACGAAGCCGCCGCCCTCGCCCTCCTCCCCGACTTCGTCGCTTCCCGTACCGAGGCGACTGAGGTCCGTTACGTGGAGGTGCCCTGATGGACCGCGCGACGACAACTGGCCTGAACGGAAGGCACGCCGCCGTGGTCGGCGCCGGCATCGGCGGCCTGGCCGCGGCGATCGCGCTGCGACAGGCTGGATGGGAGGCGACCGTCTACGAGGCGGTGCCGGAGCTGCGGCCCCTGGGCGCGGGACTCTCGATCTGGCCGAACGGGGTGCGAGCACTCCGCCAGCTCGGCCTCGCCGACCTCGCCGCCGCCGCGCCGCGTGCCGACGGAGCCCTGCGCCGGGCCGACGGTTCGGTCCTGACCGAGTTCGACCCGGACGTCATAGAGGCGCGCTTCGGGGCGCCGCTGGTCGGCTTCCACCGCGCCGACCTCCACGAGGGTCTGATCGCCGCGCTCGGGTCCGAGCGGCTGAGGACCGGGATGCGGCTCGACGCCCTCGAGGACGGAGAGCTGCGCTTCGATGACGCCTCCTCGGTCCGCGCGGACCTGGTCGTCGGCGCCGACGGTCTCAACTCGACGGTGCGGGAGGCCCTGCTCGGCGGCGGCGAGCCGCGCGACGCCGGCCTCGTCGCCTTCCGCGGCGTCGCCGAGCTCGACGCCGCTGTCCCGGCCGGCGAGTGGTGGGGAGCGGGCAGCGTCGCCGGCCTCCTCCCGCTCGGCGGTGGGCGCGTCTACTGGTACCTCGCCCATCGCGGCGATCAGGACCGGGCGGCCCTGCCGCAGCTGCTCGCCGGGTATGGCGAGGCGGTCCGCGAGGCGGTTGAGCACACGGATGCGGAGCAGGTGCTGATGCACCGCCTCTACGACCGCGACCCGGTCTCGCGCTGGAGCAGGGGAGCGGCGACGCTGCTCGGCGACGCGGCCCACCCGATGCTGCCCTTCCTCGGCCAGGGGGCAGGCTCGGCTTTGGAGGACGCGGCCGCGCTGGGTGCGGCAGTTGCCGCGGAGCCCGACGTCGAAGCGGCGCTCGCGGCCTACGAGCAGGCCCGCCTCGAGCGGACCGCGGCGCTGGTCGGCGGCTCACGCAAGGCCGCGAAAGCGGCGCTGCTGGGGTCACGGGTGGGGCGGAGGGTCCGCAACGCGCTCGTCTCCAAGGCCCCGGAATCCATCCGGCTGCGTCAGCTCGACCCCTTCGTCGGATAGCCGCCGTCGCCTCGCAGGGAGTTCCGCGATTGCCCTAAGTCGAAAATCTTGATTAACTTAGGCAAGAATAGAGAGACTCGACGTCCACCAACACCTTCTGTCCGAGCCGCTGATCGAAGCGCTGGCCCGGCGCCGGCGAGCGCCGATGCTGATCCGGCGCGCCGACGGCTGGACCTTCCGGGTCGGCGGCGAGCCCGACAGCCTCCTCACCTTCGACGCGACGAACGTCGCTCTGCGGACGGTGGAGATTCAGCGCGAGGACATCGACCGCGCCCTGGTCGCGCTTTCGACCGCCCTGGGGATCGAGACGCTTCCGGCCGAGGAGTCCCTGCCTCTGCTGGAGGCTCACCACCTCGGCGTCGAGGCTCTGCCGGCCCGGTTCGGCGGCTGGGGCGCGGTGCAGCTGGAGGCGCCCGATCCCGCCGACGTCGACGCCGCGATCGGCAGGGGGTGCGTCGGCATCTCGCTGCCGGCGAGCGCCCTCGCCAGCCCCGACGCCCTCGCGCACGTCGGCCCGCTGCTGGCCCGGCTGGAGCTTCTCGGCGCGCCGCTCTTCGTCCATCCCGGCCCGGTGGCGTCTGCCGGCGAGGCGGGCCCGGTCAAGCCGCTGCCCGTCTGGTGGCCCGCCCTGACCGACTACGTCGCCCAGATGCAGGCGGCGTGGTTCGCCTTCCTCCACGCCGGGCGCCGCGAGCATCCGCGCCTGCGGGTGCTGTTCGCGATGCTGGCCGGCGGCGCGCCGCTGCAGCTGGAGCGATTCGCCGCCCGCGGCGGCACCGCGCCTGCGGAGCCCGACCCGCTGGTCTTCTACGACACCTCCTCCTACGGGACACGGATGCTCGAGGCGATGGCCGGCGCGGTCGGCGTGGCGCAGCTCGTCTACGGCTCCGACCGGCCCGTCGTCGACGCCGCCGCTCCGCCGCTGGGCCCGGAGCTGGGACGGCTCCTGCGCAGCACCAATCCCGGCCGCCTGCTGACCCCTTCGCAGAAAGGAGATCTCACATGAGCCATCGGATCGAGGACATCCCCCGGCCGCACGGGCACGACCTGACCGACGAGCAACTGCTCGCCGTCGCGACCGGGATCGCGGCTCGGCCGGCGCTCTGGTCCGGGCACGTGGAGCACGACCCGACGCAGCGGACCTACAGGCAGCTGCTGCGCGACGAGCACCTCGACGTCTGGCTGCTCTGCTGGTCCCACGACCACGACACCGGCTTCCACGACCACGACCTCTCGGCCGGCGCCGTCGCCGTCGTCTCCGGCAGCGTCCGCGAGGAGCGCCTCGTCCTCGGCAGGTCCCCCGAGGCCCCGATCTCCCGCCTCGCCCCCGCCGGCTCCTCCTTCTACTTCGGGGCGAGCGACATCCACCGCGTCCTCCACGCCGGCACCGAGCCCGCCGTGACCATCCACGCTTACTCGCCTCCGCTGGTGCGGATGGGCAGCTACACGATCGAGCCCGACGGCCAGCTCCGCCGCCACGCCGTCTCCCACGAGCAGGAGCTGCGCGAGCTCAGCGCGACCAGCTGACCGGCTCCCACCGCTCGCTACCTGCCGTTGCGCTCGCGGTGCTTGCACCCAGGCCAGCAACAGGGCCGCCGCTGGCCTTCTTCCAGCTCCTCCCGCGTCCGGCGAATCCGCCGCTCCCGCGTCTTCTCCTGCTTGGCGTCCTCGACCCAGCAGATGAACTCGTTGCGCGCCAGGGGGGTGATGTCCTCCCAGCTATCGAGGACCGTGGCGTCGGCGACCAGCGCCTCCCGCAGGTCCGCGGGCAGGTCGTGCACCACGCCACCGGAGACTGGCCGGCTGCTCATGAGGCCATGTTAGTCTCGTATCCGTCGGTCGGGACGGCGCCTTGAATCGAGGAAAGGCGCATGTCCGGACGCAGTCACAGCACTGATACGCCGCACGTCCGGATCGAGGCGCTGAGCCACGAGCTGCGGTTGATGATCGCCCTGGTCCTCAGCGTCCAGCCGGCCAGCGCGGGCGAGATCGCCGAGGAGCTGGGGGAGCCCGCCGACAAGATCAGGTACCAGCTGCGCAAGCTCCGTGATGCCGGGCTGGTCGAGGTCAGCGGTGAACGTCAGCGTCGGGGCGTGGTCGAGCGGATCTATACGGCTCGGGAGGAGAGGATGGACTTCACCTTCGAGGAAGCCGTCCTGGTTTCCGAGAAGGTCCGGTCCCAGTTTGCGCTGCAACTGCTTCGGGTGATCTTCAGGAGCAGCGTCGACGCCCTCTCGAAGGGCGCCATGGTGGAGAAAGAGCGAACCCTGGTTTCGATGGTCCCCATGCGGGTCGATCTGAGGGGCTGGGAAGAGCTGGCCCGCCTTCATCGCGACACCCTCGATCGCACTCTGGAACTGAAAGCGGAGAGCGCTCGCCGATTGGCAGAGAGCGGCGACCCGTCGATCCCCGCGACGTCGGTCCTGCTCTGGCTGAAGAACCCCACGAAAGACTGAGTTAAGAGGCTCTGGGCATTTGGTCCAGGAAATTCGACTTTGTGGGCGCGCTTGACATGATTCTGCGCAGCGGTCTAAGTAGCGGGCCTGGGTGGCCAGACAGGGGATTTTTCTAGCCACCCCATTCAGGGGAAACCGCTCGTCAGCAGATCGCTAATCAAGACCGAACCGTCACGCAGACTCCGGCGACCTTCGCCGGGCCAAGGGGTCACCGTTGCCGGCGTTGCGCTTGTCGACGCCGCCGCCACGGACCTGCTCGCCACCCTCGAGAGGGCGCGAGACGTCGCCCCGCCCGAGCGCCGTCTCGACGCTTGTCTGGCGGCGCTGCTCGATTGGGTCGCGGCCGATCCCACGTTCGCCTCGGCGCTGTTCGTCGAAGCGTTGGCCGAAACGGCCGCTCCGGCAGCGCCGTATCGGCTGACGGTCGCCCGTGCGACCGACCTGCTCGCCGAGGAAATGCCGGAGGAGATCAAGGGGCGTCGGGTGATCGTCGAAGGCTTGGTCTGTGGAATCGCCGGGATCCTCAGCCGCCTCCTCCTCGAAGGCAGAGGGCAGGACGCGCCCTCCTTGCACCCCGAACTCCTGACGCTTCTTACAACGCTGACACGCGCGCGGCGAAAGCCCGGCGACGAGGGTGGTTGAGGGCAGCGAGATGGCGCCGGCACGGGGACGAAGCGCAGACAAGAGCACCATCGCCAGGATCGACGCGCTCAGCCACCCACTGCGGCTGGCGATCGTCGCCGCGGTCGACCAGCGTCCCGCCAGCGCGACCGAGATCGCGCGGGCCATCGAGGAGCCGGTCGACAAAATCCGCTACCAGCTGCGGGGCCTGGTCGCGGCCGGCCTGGTCCGGGTGGCCGAGGAACGAAAGAACCGCGGCGTCCTCGAGCGCTTCTACGTCAGCAGGGACGAGGCGATGTACTTCGACGAGGAGGAGCTGCGGGAGGTCCCCGTCGAGAAGAAAGACAGGATGACCGCGACCTTCCTCAAAGTCGCCTTTCGCGACGCGGTCTCCTCCCTCGCCGCCGGGACGATGACCGACGACTCGATGGTGGTCCGCACCCCGCTGCGCCTGGACGAGCAGGGCTGGAACGAGCTGCTGCGGATCCACCGCGAGGCGTTCGAAAGAGTGATGGCGGTCAAAGGCAGCGCCGAGCGTCGGCTGCGGGAGTCGGGCGGACCGATGATCCCGGCCCGCTCAGTGCTTCTCTTCTTCGAGATGCCTCGGAAAGCCCCTTGACTCAGGTCGAAGTGCACTCCAGAAGGCGAATGTTTTGCTTGGGCACTCCTGACTTTCGGAGACGCTTTGACACCTGCTTCCGAGCGACTCGATACTCGCCGCCGCGGTCGATCGCCCGTGACAAACAGTTTCCGCTCGCGGAACGACCGTCCGCCGTCAGGGAAAACAGCTCAACAAGGGAGAAGAATGAAACGTCTACGTGTAATCGGCCTTGCGGCAGTCGCCACCTGTTTGGTGTCGGCTGTTGCCGGCGTTACGACGGCCGCGGCGGTGACCGGAGAATTCAAGGCGGAAAGCTACCCGGCGATCGTCGAGGGTAAAGCGTCACCGATGACTATCGGCACTGACACCGGAATTATCAGCTGCACCAGTGTTGCTACCTCGGGAACCCTGGCTTCCGCCAGCGCGACCCTCAGCGCAGCACCCACTATCGCTGGCTGCGCCTTCTTTGGCGTAAACGACAAAGTCACGAACAACGGCTGCAATCTGGCGCTTGGCGCGTCCGTCGGAACTTTGGACATCACCTGTCCTCTGGGCAGCCCCGGGATCGAAATGAAGCCGGTCGGCTGGGCGTGCACGACGACGTTCCTGCCGCAGGCCGGTGTCCCCGGTCTGACCTTCAAAAACGAAGGCAGCGGGCTGACCCGGCAGGTAGTCACCACCCTCAACATCAGCCTGCTCAAATACACCGAAGTCGGGGCTGAATGCTCATCGCCCGGATCCCACGCGAACGGTCGCTGGAAAGGCGTCCTGACGCTGAAGGCGTACAAAAGCTCGGGCGGCGTCAAAGGTGCTCAGCAGGGACTCTTCATCGAATAGCTCGATTTGAGCTGAGAAACAGCCCAGCCCGCTCCGGCGGGCTGGGCTGCTTTGTCTCGAGAGGTAAGTCGGACGGGTGACCGGTCCAAAAGATGCTCAGGATATCTCCACTTTATGAGTGGGTTGGACACCCGGCTGGAGATCTGGTTCGCTCCCGTCTCCGGCAGATTGACGGGCCGGGAGGGAGTACTGCATCACATGTGCCGGGAGCCGATGGCTTCCGATGTGACAGGAAAAACAGGGACACCATCCGGACGTTGGTGATCGGAGAATCCGGTGAAGAAACCGGTCCCTCTCCGGGATGTGCGTCGGCTGGTGAAGACTAGGGACAGGGGAAAGTGGACAGATGAAACACGTGCTGGGTAGTGTGACTCGCGACTGGGAAGTCGCAGCTCGATTTCGACAGCTCGGCCTCCTCCTGGCGTCTGCTGCCCTGGCGGCGACGCTGGCCCTCGGCGTCAGCTCCGCCTTTGGCGCCGCACCGACGGTGACCGTTGAAGCGGTCACCGGCGTCGAGTACACGACCGCCACCGTCAAAGGGCACGTCGATCCCGCCGATCACGAAACCTTCTACCACTTCGAGTACGCCACCGCGGCCGACTTCTCCGACGCTGGGTACGCCGGGTACGGGTCCGTCGCTGCGGGCGCCGGCGCGACCCCGATCCAGGCGGAGCTGACCGGCCTGCAGCCGGGAACGACCTATCACCTTCGCCTCGTCGCCGAAAACGAAGACGGAACCGATACGGCGGTGGCGCCGTCTACGTTCCCGACCAAAGCGGTCGCCAAGCCAGGCGTGGCGATCGAGCCTGTCGCCTCCTTCACCGCCACCACCGCCGACTTCTCCGGACAGGTCGACCCCAACGCGCCGGAAGCTGAAGCCTCGACCTCCCCGGCCGAACAAGACGCCTTCCGCACCGCTTGGCACTTTGAGTGCACCCCGGGCTGCCCAGGCGTCTCCGGGCAGCTCGAAGCCGACGACTCCGCTCACCCCGTCTCCGGCCAGGTGAGCGGCCTGCTTCCAGGCGTCCAGTACGAAGTCCGGCTCCTTGCCGAAAATGCCGGTGGTCTCGAATCCAGCGGGCCGCAGACGTTTGTCACTCCAGCCATCGCTCCGTCGATCGAATCGACCTGGGTATCTGACGTCGAGCTCACCGCGGCGACGCTTCGGGCGGGCATCCGCCCGAACGGGGCCGAGACCACCGTGCATTTCGAGTACCTGTCCCGAGACGACTACCTGAGCGGAGGTGAAGTCTTCGGGAGCGAAGCGCAGTCGACCCCGGAGTCGGCGCCGGTGGGAGATGACAACGAAGTGCACTCTGCCTCGGCTCAGATCGCCGATCTCGCCCCCGACACGGCATATGTCTATCGGGTGGTTGCCACCAACTCCGAGGGAGTTGTACAGGGTCCCGCGCGAAGGCTGACCACCTCATCCGCTGAGGCCGGTCCCTTGGGCGGTTGCGCGAACGAAGCGCTGCGCTCGGAAAACAACTCTCTCCTCCTGCCCGATTGCCGCGCCTACGAGATGGTCTCGCCGATCGACAAAGCCCGCGGCGACATCGTCGGCGTCCTCGACGCCTCCCAGTATGCGTCAGAGGAAAATCTCGCTGCGCTCGATGGCAACTCCTTCACGTACACGAGCTTTCGGGCATTTGGGGATGCCGTGGCGGCTCCCCTCGCCTCCCAGTACCTTGCGACTCGAGGACCGGGCGGCTGGGCCACCCAGGCGCTGAATCCTCCGCGCGAAGGGGCTGGATTCTACGGAACGGGGTTCTCGGAAAACGAATTCAAGGCGTTCACGCCGGACCTTTGCCACGCCTGGCTCATCCAGGACAGCGAACTCCATGTGTCGCCGGTTGAGACGCCGGGCCGTCCCAACCTGGTGAAGCGAAACAACTGCCCCAATTCCTACGAAGGTTTCGAGGCCCTGCCGCCGCTGCCTGAACTCGAAAATCAAAACTTTACCTTTGACCTTGAGGGTCGGGCGGCCGACGGCAGCGCCGCCGTTTTTCGGACCGGCGCCAAGCTGACCCCCGACGCTTCGGATAACCGGCTTCAGACCTACGAGGCGCGAGACGGCGAGTTGAAGTTCGTCTGCATCTTTCCACCGGGCACCGATCCGGCGGTGGAAGCCTATTTCCCGAATTGCTCGGCAGGGATGCCCAGCTCGACCCTCAACGTAAATCGGACCGGCGGGGTGATCCATGCCATGTCCGAAGACGGAAGCCGGATCTATTGGACGGCGTCGGCGGAGAGCCCGAACAGCGTTGATCCTGGGCCGCTGTACCTCCGGATCGACGGGAGCACCACCAAGAAGGTCTCCGAAACCATCACCCCTGCCGCCGTACGCTTCTATCGGGCGACTCCGGATGGAGGCAAAGCGCTCTTTCGGGTTGAAAGCGATCCCCGCACCGGCGAAAACTCACCACCCCATTCTCGCGAGCTCATCGAGTACGACCTCGCGACCGAATCTTCCGAGGTGATCGCGGGGGAGGTGCTCGGCGTCGCCGCCACCAGCGACGACTTCTCGCGCATCTACTTCGTCTCGGAAGAATCGATCGCCGGAGAAGGCGTCAGCGGAGAGCCGAACCTCTTTCTCCGCCAGTCCGGGTCCGGCGCGGACACTTTCACGCTGATCGCGACCCTTGTGCCTCGAGACGTCGGACTGGGGTATCTCGGCCAACAGGGACCCTCGAATATCTCGACCTACAACATCGACCATGTGGCTGCCACCAATCAGGACGGCTCGCGACTGTCGTTCATCTCGGTCAAATCCCTGACCGGCTTCGACAACACGGATAGCGTCACGGGCGAACCGGACTTCGAGGTCTTTACCTATGACGCGGAGCAGCAACTGCTCAACTGTGTGTCGTGTAACCCGGACGGCAGCCGGCCCCTGGGCAGGATGCTCAGATTCCACGAATCCACCGTCACCCCGAGCCCGACGGCTGCGATGCTCACCGCCGGCACCAATCAGCTCTACTCCGCGCGAGCGATGTCTGAGGATGGAAATCGCCTCTTCTTCACCGCCTACGCGAGCCTGTTGCCGGGCGATCCCGAGGAAACCGCAGACGTCTACGAGTGGGAGGCAGTCGGAACCGGCGCCTGCACCGACACCTCCGTTCCCGCGTATCAGGCCGAGAACGGCGGATGCCTTTACCGCCTCTCATCGGGAAGCGGGGATTCCGAGCTGCTCGATTCAGACCCCACCGGCAGGGATGTGTACTTCCGAACCGGTGCGAGCCTGATCCCACAGGATCCGGGGTCGGTAGACATCTATTCCGCCCGCTCCGGTGGCGGCTTTCCCCAGCCAATTCAGGGATCGCAATGCCAAGGTGAAAGCTGCCAGCCCACTGCTTCGCCTCCGGCCTTCTCTCCGCCGGCAAGCACGGTGCGGCAGCGCGGAAATCCGCCCCTCAGGAAGTGCAGGAAGGGCACCCGCCGCGTCAAGAAGCACGGGAAGGTCAGGTGCATCAAGAGACACAGGCAGCGCCATCAACGGAATCGCCGGATTGCAATCAAGAGCGACGCTTGGACTCCGAGCGCTTCGCGACAGCACGCGAGCGAAAGGACGGGACGATGAAGTTGAGGCTGAACCTGAGTGTCGTACTCGCGGTCCTCGTAGCCGCCTTCTTGGCGACGAACGGCACCGCCCAGGCTGACTTCGGCCTCAATTCCGTAACCGTGCGGGCAGAAAACCAGGACGGATCCCTGAATACCTCGGCGGGGTCGCATCCATGGGCCGTGACCACGCAATTCAAAGTCAACTACACCCAAGGGCCGGACTCTGTCCGTCCGGACGGGCAGCTCAAAGACCTCACTGTCAACCTGCCCGTAGGGTTCGCAGGCGACCCGACCGCCGTGCCGAAGTGCCCCCTGACCGACTTCCTCACCTCGGTGGAATCCGGTATTTCCAGCTGCTCGCTTGACACCGTCGTCGGCTGGATCAAGGTCTCGGCCAGTCAGTCTCTGCCGCGGCTGTCTGTGCCAAACCTGGACTTTGTGATCAAACGACCCGTGTACAACCTGGCTCCTCCACCCGGCGTCCCTGCGCAGATCGGGTTTGTCGCCTTCAACCTCGCCAGGGTCAGGATCGACCTCTCCGTACGGCCGGACAGGCCATACGAAGTCCAGGCGAGCCTTGCCAACAGCACCCAGGTCGTCTCGCTGTTCGGCGCCCGGCTGCAGATCTGGGTAATCCGGCAAGTCCGGCCCACGACTTCGAACGCGGCATCTGCGTGTTCAGCGGAGAAGAAGCGTGTCCCTCCGAGGCTCCCGAACAGCCGTTCCTGACGATGCCGCGTTCGTGCGAAGGTCCCAAGCATGCCACCTACTCGGCGCTGTCCTGGGAGGAACCGAAAGCGACGCCCGTTACGGGAGAAGCGGAAAATGCTTTTGAGATGACCGGATGCGAGAGCTTGGGCTTCGACCCGACGATCGCTTCGGAGCCGACCGCTCCTTCTGCGGGAACGTCCACCGGCTTGGACTTCTCTCTCGATCTTGCAGATCCCGATCTGACGGAAGTGGAGGGAACGGCTGGCTCCGACCTGAAGAAAGCGATCGTGACTCTTCCGGTCGGTGTCACGACCAATCCAGCGGTTGCGGCCGGCCTCGAGGGATGCACGAAGGCACAGTTTGAATCTGAGTCGCTCCAGCCTTCTCCGGGGTTGGGCTGCCCAGAAGCTTCAAAGGTCGGGTCGGTGGAGGTCGAAACCCCGCTCCTCGACGAGACGCTTCAGGGGTCCCTCTACGTCGCCAAGCAGCACGACAACGAATTCGACAATCTGCTGACGGTCAACATGGTGATCAGGAACCAGAGACAGGGGATCCTGATTCGCAGCGCTGGCCGCGTCGAGCCCGATCCGGTGACCGGGCAGCTGACGACGACGTTCGACGACCTGCCTCAGCTCCCCTTCAGTCACTTCCGGCTTCACTTCCGTGGTGGGGACCGAGCTCCACTCATCAGCCCGCCCACGTGCGGAAGGTTCGTCACGCGCGCGCTGCTCTATCCCTATGCCCGCCCGGGCTCTCCCGTGGTGCGTGAGGCGCCGTTCGATATCAGCTCCGGTGCTGGCGGCGGAGCCTGTCTCGCAGAGAGCTCGCAGTTGCCCCACGCCCCCGGGTTCAGCGCCGGCACTCTCTCGCCGAAGGCTGGGGTGTTTTCACCATTCGTATTTAGGGTGAGCCGGTCAGACGGCTCCCAACGCCTTTCGGCACTCACCGCCACCCTTCCCGACGGCTTGCTCGGCAAGCTTGCCGGCATTCCGTACTGCTCGGAGGCGCAGATCGCTCAGGCTGCATCTCGCGGCGGCGAAGGACAGGGCGCGGTTGAGCTCGCATCGCCCTCCTGTCCGGCCAGCTCGGGGATCGGCTCTGTCGTCGTGGGCGCGGGCGCCGGCCCCAGTCCCCTCTATGTAAAGGGCCAGGCCTTCCTCGCCGGTCCTTACAAAGGGGCTCCGCTGAGTCTCGAGATCATCACCCCGGCGATCGCCGGGCCGTTTGACCTCGGCGTCGTCGCGGTCCGTACCGCCTTGCACGTCGATCCGAGGACGGCGCAGATCACGGCGATCTCCGATCCGATCCCTCCGATCCTCCACGGACTGCCGCTTGACGTTCGATCCATCGCGGTCGATCTGAGCAGGCCGAACTTCACGCTCAATCCGACCAGCTGCGAGCCGAAGTCGATAACGGGTTCGGTGAGCTCGCTGCTGGGGTCGGTAAGCCCCCTGAGCCAATATTTCCAGGCCTCCGAGTGCGGTGCCCTCAAATTCGCGCCAAAGCTTGCCCTCAGCCTTTCCGGCAAGACCAGGCGAGCGGGGCACCCGGCACTCAGGGCCGTGCTGACCTACCCCAAACGCGTCTCTTCCTCCAACATCGCCCGTGCCCGTGTCGGGCTTCCCAGAGCCAGCTTCCTCGACCAGGGCAATATCAAGCAGGTCTGCACTCAGCCTCAGCTGAAAAGCCAAACCTGCCCGAAGAAGGCGATCTACGGTCACGCCAAAGCCTGGTCTCCCCTGCTCGACAAGCCATTGGAAGGGCCGGTGTATCTAGGTGTTGGCTTCGGTCATAGGCTTCCCGACCTCGTCGCTGACCTCGACGGTCAGATCCGGGTGCTCCTGAACGGAAAGATCGACACCACGCCTCAAGGTGGCATTCGCAACACCTTCGAATTGGTGCCCGACGCACCTGTCTCCAAATTCGTCCTCGAACTCCGGGGTGGGCCTAAGAAGGGCCTGATCGAAAACTCCGAAAACCTCTGTCTCAAACCCCAGCAGGCGACGGTGACTTTCACCGCCCAGAACAACAAGATGGCGCAGTTCAGATCCTTGATCGGCAATGACTGCGGGAAAAGGAAGCGCCAAGGCCAGCGTGTCTTGCGCCCCTAGGCCGAGCTCCGCCGCCCGCTCGGTAGGGCCCGACGGTGATCGCCTCTTCCATATCTTGAAACCGTAGGTGTATTCGCGGGATATTGCTTTCCCTGTGCCTTGGCGATTCGATCTGGCGAATCCACGGCGGAATCCAGGGCAATCGCGGCAAATCGCCGCACATCGGGAGCGGATTTTGGTTCTCGGTTAATCGGTCGCCGAAAACCAATATCGCGACGTGCAGGGTTCTAGGCGGATTCGAACCGCCGACCTCCTGGGTGCGATTAGGCCCCTCGTTACTCGCCGTCCGTCTGACTTCCGCATGGCAAGCGGCTTTGCGCGGCTTGCGATTCGCCGCCGACCGAGCCCGATATGCGCGGATATGCGGCGATTGTCCGGGTGTTCAGGCAGAAACGCTGATTTCTGCCTGATCGGGCTACCACTGGGTTCAAAACCCCCGCGAATAGCTTCGGGTCAATCGGCGCGGACCCCCACGGCCTTTAGTCCGGCGATGGTTAGCGTGGATCGAGGCGCTTGAGTTCCAGCGCCCTTCCCAGTGCTTCCAGGTCCGGCCGTTCTCGGAGACATCGACCGATCCAATCGATCAACTCCCAGGAATCGACAATCGCCTCCATGGCGACGTCTTGGGAAATTCGAGCCCCGGCGTGTACGGCCTCGATTCGGGTGCGGTAGTGGTTGGACCACCATCTGGAGTGGTACGAGCTGCCCCGGCCGATGGGAACGCCGAGAAGCACAAGTAGATCTCGGTTGAACGCATCCTTCCAGCGCCCCTCGACGACCCGCTCGATTTCGGCGCTGCTGTGACCGCGGATGGTCATTCCGTCTTGGAGGACCCGCAGGACCACAGCCTCGACTGCCGTGCCCATGTCGATCACAGCCTGGCGACCCCGCCCCGAAAGGGCGTGGCTTTGAGCCTGGAAGAGCATCAGGAGACCGTGGAAAAGCGGATTGGCTTCGGGTCCTTCTGCCGCCACCGTGCTTGCCATCTGCGCGGCAAAGTCACTTCCCTTTGCCGGTTGCAGATTCGGCATGCGACCGTGGATCGGGAGAACGCCGCCTCGCAAAGCGTCGTAGGAGTCCGCGGAGACTCTCACCTGCATGAACCAAGGCACCGTCGCCGGTAGATCGTGCAACGAAATCGACCCGACATCCACCTCGCCGGCGACATATCCATAGGTCTGCAGCCAGACATCTAATTCGGCCAGTAAACGAGCGAGGTCGGTACGCAACGGAGAGGCTTCGTCTTCCTCGGCTCCTTCTCGCAGCATCGGTATTTCCTCACCCAGATACCACTGGGTCAGCTGGCAGACGGTTTTCCACTCCCTGGCACCCCGCCATGATCCTCTCCGGGAACTGAAGTGGCGACGCAGCTGACGAAGACCCCGCCTGCCCACCAGTTGCTTATAGGTCCGGTAGGTCGCCTCCCCGGGCATGCCGATGCCGACCCTCATCCTCCGGAAGCGCAATCGGCGGTATGGGATGACCCCGGTCGGCATTCCGACCCAGTCGGGGAGGCGATCGAGCTGGCCTTCCCATCCCGGTACCAGGGTCTGTTCGGTGGCGAGGGTCGCGGTGGTGTCCTGGCGAAGGCCGAGGTCCCGGGGTAGCTCGAGGACCCAGGAGAGAGCAGCGACGGCGATCGGCTCCTGGGCGCTCAAGCGCGCTCGAACCGATCCTCAGGGCCGGGCCAATCGCGGGGCAGACCGAAGAGCTCCGCGGGGTTGTCATCGCGATCGCGGTAGGTCACCGAACCTCGATCGTCTGCAATCGCGACGGACAAGGGCAGGTCTGCCGACAGGGGGCGGGTGGCCCACGGATTCGGCCATAGTCGAGGCCAGGTCATGGCCACGGTCCACGGCATCAGGTTCGTGCCGGTGATCACGGCAGAGACCCGGGTTCCCCGAGCCTGTGCTCCCTTCATCCAAAACCCGTTTCGTTGGCGCACCCAGTCCCTTTCCGCCTGGGGGTCCTCAGGATCAAACCGCCAGGCGATCCTGCCCAGGAGAGCACCCTCTATGTCCTCGTCGTCCACTGGTGACATCAGGAGGACGGCAAAGATGAGGCTCGTCTGGTTTGCCGTAGTGACGTCGCTTTCTTTCCAGCGTCCGTTCGAGGCTGTCGACGTCGTTGACGTAGCCGACGGACATCGGCCCGAAGCCCAAAACCCGATGACCTGGCTTGCCTCTTGACTCAGGCTTAACCGGTAATGCTCGAAGCTCAAACTTCCAGTCGCGGACATCAAAGCTCCGTTTAGGGGCATCCTCAAGCGTCGATATGGCGATTGCGTCGGGATCCAGTCCATCGAGCCAGCCCTCGACTCGCGACACGATCTCAGCCACTCCCGGTCGTTCTCTTCCGACCTTCTCGAATTCGATGCCGACGAAGAACTCTGGGGCCTCGACCTCTTCGATGGCGGCCATAATCCAGCCCTCCCGCGTTCCATCGCGATCTGGATCGACGATCCCGGAGAAGGTGGTGGCCGCCTCAACCAGGAAGGTGCCATCCGGGCCCTTGATTCGGAAGTCGGGCGTCCCAGATACATCGGGCAGCGCCGGATGGACATCGACGTGAAAACCGAGCTGATTGAAAAGACGATGGAGATACAGCTCCCACCAAGCCGCGAAGTGCTGAGCCGGATCGTTTTTTTGGAAGCGGGAGCGCAGGTCGGCGGCCTCATTGTCCGGATACTCCGCGAACCAGCGCTCGAGCTCGCTGCGGATGCGCTCCCAGGACTTCTGATCGACCCGGTCGAGGAACGAGAAGCTGTCCTCGCCGTACCGCGCGGGACTTGGATCGTTGCGCTTCCCCTGCCCGAAGAGCCTCATTCTGGGCCGGCGACCTTCGCTCCCTATTCGCGGATCCCTGCGACTCAGTAGCGCGGGAGCGCCAGCAGGTTGTCGTTCCAGACACCGTCCGCGTAGGTGCGGATGTAAGGCGGAGTCGCCTCTACCACCCCGACCCTCGCCTCGTCCCCGGAGTTGTCGCGAACGCGGGCGTCGCCGTCCTCGTTCTGGATCCAGTTGACCATTGCCTCACGGGTCGAGGCACCGGTTGCGCCGGTTTGCGGATTACGCCACTTGACCTCGGCGATGTGCTCGTGCTGGGTGCCGTTGGCGCTCATCTGGACTTCCGTGATGTAGATCATTTCCCAAAATCCCCTTGAATCAATATCCCTCTAGTTATGGGCAATACGTGAGAACTTAGTTCCTGGCGCCGACGTCGACTCGCAAGAAACCTCGCTCTTTGCAACTCCGCGACGACCCTCACACACTGGCTTTTTTGAAATTGGGTACGTTCATGGTCTATGGGAGCGACCTTGGCCAACCCATCCCTAAATCGGGTCTTCAGGGGCCGCGGCAAGACCGCCTTTGAGCGGAACCTTCTGCCTGGTTTCGCGCGCTGGATCCTCGACGAGATCGAGCGCCGCGAGCCTGACTACCTGATCCCGGTGGAAACCAAGGGCGCCCGGGTGCTCGAGGCGGTGTTGCGATTCGCCCGCGAGGAGCTCGGGGAACCGGTGAGCGTACCCGTCGTCTATGCCTCCGCGCTCGCCTACATCGATCCCGCCAAGCTCGCCACCAGCCGGGTGATGATCGTCGACGACGCGGTCTGCACGGGCGGCAGCCTGCTGCGCCATCGCACGCGGATCGAACGCTACGGTCCGACCGTGATCGAGGCGATCGCCTGCGTCGGCGATGCCACCGAGGCACATCCAGGCGCCGATTGCTACCGCAGCGTCGACCCCCGCTCCTACCGCGAGCACGTCTGGCAGCTCGCGGAGCTGGTCGTCGCCAGGGGTCTGCCGCCCGAGGTCGACCACCACCTCTTCGAGCTGCGCCTGCCCGGCCGGCTCGACAGCTCCTGGTGGGCGCTCAAATCCGTGTTGCGTGACCACGGGACTCTCACCGTCGACGCGCCCGACATCGAAGGCGAGACCCTGCAGCCGATCACCCTCCACTTCCCTGAGTTCCCCGGAATCCGCCCGCCGGGTCCCGACGCACCCCATAAGCTCCGGCTCTTCCCCGATCCGCTCAACGACTGCGTATATGTAGTGCCGGTCTCCTTCCCGCCGGTGGATTTTCCCGAGCCCGACGATGCCGGCGATCTGCCGCATGAGTCCTGGCGCTACGAGGTGCCGCTCGCCCGCCGCATCATGCGCGAGGCGGCGGGGTCGCCCGGCTCGATCGGGGACGCGCTCCTCGACGCGGCGCAGGTGCTCGACCCCGACACCATCTTCGCTGCGGTATCGACCTCGGTCGAGTTCGAGTTGGTTTGCGGGTTGAAGGTCCTGCTTGAGCGGGCACTCCCGGGCGCTTCTCTGCGCTTTCAGGCCAAGCAGTACCTGCGCTTCTATGGACCCGAGGCGGCCCAGGACATCATCGCCGCGATCGACGGCGGCCTCGCCTCCGTGCCCCCCGCCGCCGAGCCGCAGGCCCCCGACCCGGCGGCCCCCGATGCCTTCGCCGCAAAGACACCCTTCCTCGATCATGAGATCGCCCAGAAGACGAGGCTCATCGCCGATCACCTGCGCACGATGCACGAGGAGACCAAGGAGAGGGAGCAGGTATTCCCACCGCGCCGCGTTGGTCTCTCGATGCGTGGCCTCGGAGACCTTGTGGGCGCGGAGCTCCTCGCCAGCCGCTGCGTCGACTACGGCCTGTCGATGACGACCCTCGTCCCCTTCGTTCATCCCGAGCCGATCGAAGGTGGCCTCCGTCTCGAGCGCCGCTACCGCGTCTCGGAGCCCCGCGAGGACGACCGCCGTCCCTACGGGGACATGACCGAGGTGCGGGAGGCGCTCTCGGCCGAGATGCTTGCCTCGATCTGCTTCTGCATCTCCGAGCGCTCTGAGGTCTACCGCGGCAGATCGCTGGACCCCGAGCTTCTGGCCTCACTTGTCGGAGTGCTCGATGGGCTCGTCTGCGCTGAGCACTCGATCGAGCTGCGCGCGCTGCCGGCTCCTGGCTGGGAGCAGATCGTCCTCTGTAAGGACGACCGGGCGCTGACCCTCGCCGACCACGGTGGCGACATGCTGAGCCGCACCAACGGGGGAGTGCGGGCCTCAGACCGCTTCCGCAAAGAGTGGACCGCGAATGAGCTTCGCCTCGACGAACGCAACAGCACCGAGGACATCGAGGAGCATGTTGCCCTTCTAATCGAGTTCCTTGACGCCAGCGATCTAGAGACCCACCGGGACCTGCTGCGTGCTTGGGCCCTCTGCTCCGACCGGCGCCTCGGCCTGACCCACGTTCGCAGCTCGCTCGACTCGGCGCTCGGGGCATGCGTGCGGTCCCTGAAGCAGGTGAAGAGCGAAGAAGAGCACTCGGCCGCGGGCGTCGACTGGGAAGAGGGCACCAAAGCTGCCCGGAAGAAGCTTGAGGTGCTCGGGCAGGACTGGGCGACGCCGGTGCGGGAGCTGTGGTGTGAGCGACCCTCCAAGCGCCAGAAGCGCGTGCTCGACTCCCTCGGCGCTCCTGATCCCGAGCTCGGCGTCTACGAGTTTCCCCGGCGGCTGGTGGAGTTGATCGAGGCCTTGGCGCCGCTGGCCGACAAGGTCAACGGCGCTTCGGCGCGGCTGTGGGAGAAGGAACCGGAGGCAGAGGATGAGGGGGTTCCGGCAGCGATCTTCGAGGTTTGCGCCCGGGTCCACGCGGCGCTCTGCAGCCTTGATAAGGACTACGAACCTGCGGTGCCGCCTGAGGATCAACGCGAGGCCCTGATCGCTGCAGCCGAGGAGCTGCTCGACGTGCTCGAGTTGGTGCGGGCCTTCATCTCCGCTGCGGCCGGGCTTTACCGCGGCTTCTGGGACGGCCATCTGCGCCCGCTCGGCGAAAATCAACGAACAGTCACGGTCCTTTCGGTCGACATCGCCGGCTCCTCCGTGCACGGCAGCAAGCACGATGCCCCCGACCACCGCAAGTGGATCAGCGGCGGCCTGAACCTGGCGGCCCAATGGTCTCGTGCCTTCACCGGCCGCGAAGGCAAAGCGCGTGAGGGCGACGAAGTCTGGATCGAATTTCCACCGGGGGATGCGGCAGTGCTCTGCGGTGCTGCCATCCTCCAGCACGCCGCCGCTCTGCGATCAGCCGGGATCGAGGAGATCTCCTGGCGCTTCCACGTCGGCGCCCATACCGGTGAGCTCGAAGAGGACGACGGCCACAACGTCGTCGCCCACGCGATGAACAAGGTGACGAAGCTCGCCACCGAGTGCGACAAAGATGCGGCCCTCGATGCCGTCCATCTGACGCTGGAGGCCTGGAGGGCGTGCTCGGCCGAGCTCGAGGAGGGTGGCTTCGATCGCCGCGAGGAGCGAATCGAGCTGGCCGGCGAGACGTTTCGACCTGTGGCGGTCGACGCCGCCGGACTGATGGCTACCTTCGGCGAGCGGGTGCGGCTGCTTGCCGAGGGACTAGCGGAGTCTGAGGGAGCGGCCGAGGAGACGCTGCAACCCGGCGTGGGAGGGGGAGCCGAAGAGGAGGCCGACGCGGCTGCCGTCTAGGCCGCTCGGCGACTCGCAGCGAGGCAGTTGAGCGCCCACTCACCGAGGGTCCGCCCTTCAAGCGTGGCGGCGATCTCCCAGGCGATCATCTCCTCCACCACGGCTGGCCGGATTGCAGCTTCGGTAATGGTGCCGCGGACACGGGTCGAGGTGCGCTCGTCGAGCTCCACTTCGAGCCTCGGCCCTAGCGCCGGCGCCGGTTTCGGTATCCGGCTGGTGAGACGGCGCAGATAGGCGGCTTCCCCCTCCCCGAGCGCTTGCGCGGCGCGGGCGCCGGCGGCGGCGCGGTTCAGCAAGCGGCGGGCGGTGTCGGCGTCGAGCCCGAAGACCCTGGCGTCCTGGAGCGCGAGCGCCTGAGCGAGGGCGAGTCGCACCCCCTCAGGGAGATCCAGCCCTGCGTCAGCGGCTGCGGCCGCGAAGCGCTCGAGTCGCGGTGAGCGCTCGAGCCGCAGAACCCGCTCCTCACCAGTCGGCCTCTCATCGCTGTCGATCAGCTGCAGATGCGGTTTCGGCGTACGGGTCGGTCCGGACATGGGCCTACAAATATACGGAACCACCCGGACGAACCTGTCATTTTATACGGGTGCATCCGTATTCTGGCTCATCCCGTTTTGTCGCCTCCCCGGGGTTCCCCCAACGCCTTATCGAGCGCATGAAAGAGAGGGGTTGCGGAACCCTCGAGCTCGCGGACGCGGCCGTCGTCAACAAGGAGACGATCAGCCTTTGGCGCGGCGGCACGCAGAAGAGCTACAGCTACGAGAAGGTGGCGCGGGCCGCCGCCCACCTCGGGACCACCGCGGAGGCACTCCTCGACCTTCCTGCCTCCTCGGAACAAGATGATCGGTCTGCTGGCCCGAGCACGGTAGGCCTGCCACAACAGCATCTGGTCGAGCGCATCGCAAAGCTCGGCCCGATTATCGAGAGCCTTGCCGAGCTCGAGGATCTCGTCACTGAAGCGAGGAAGTTGAGTGGCAACTAGATCCTACGTAATGTCGTTCGGGCCTTAAGCGGAATGACCGCAGCGGACTTATCGAGCTTGAGGTCGAGCAAGTCGGCGAACTGACTCGCTGCCATCCGCTCGCGGATCTCGCGGGCGTGGCGGACATCGTCGAAGAGGTGGGTGTAGACGTCGAGCGTGATCGCGCTGCTGGCGTGGCCGAGGATACGGCTGACCTGGGCGACGTCGAGACCAGGTCGACGATCGGTGGCTGGCGAAGGGTTTGGCACTTGCCGAGCGCCTGCATCTGACGCCTCAAGTTACCGTCCCCGAGGGCGGCGGAAAGGAATTCGGCTACCGCGTGGCCGTACCGGCAGAAATGGGGGCTCTGCGGCAGGAGCGGTCCGGAGGGATATGCGTTCCCGGACCGCTCCTGCCGCTACCTCGCCCGCAGGATTAACCCTTGGCCGTGCAGGTGCGGATGATCCCCGCCGAGGCTTTGGTGCCGTCGGCGAAGATCGCGCTGGCGAAAGCCTGCAGCTTGCCGTCCGCGCAGCGGGCGGAGAGCACGCTGACCTTCTTGCCCTTGTAGGTGTAGGTCTTGCCGATCTTCAGGTCGAACGATTTGACCGAGCCGGCGCCGCTGACGATCCTCGGGATCGTGGCGACAGATTTGAGGCCGTAGCGGCCGTTGTGGATCTTGCTGATCTTGACCGTCGTCACGATCGCGCCCGTCACCGGTGCGGTGAAGAAGGCGTGGATGTAAAAGGTGGTCGTGCCGCCCTTCTGGCCGCCGTTGAAGACGGTCAGGGCCGAATCGACGAGGATCGGATTCTGTTCGGCGAGCTTGACCTCCACGGTGGTCTTGCCGCTGCCGATGATCGCCTTCGGGCAGGCAGCCCTCGCCGCCTTGGTGTCACGCGACTGCAGCTGCCCCGACTTGCAGACCGGCAGCCCCTTGACGAAGACGGCGCCGTTCTTGTCGGTTTCGACGATCGCTTCCTTCAGCGCCGGCGGGTGCCCGCCGTCCTTGGCTGCGATCTTCCCCGACGCGGTGAGGGTGATCGGCGCGAGCTTGTTCTTCGGCAGCGCCGTCGGCGAGAAGCCGCCGTTGAAGGTGAAGACGAGGTTCCCCGCTTCGACCGTCACCGGCTTGTCCGCGGTGGCGCTGCCCACGCCAACCAGGGCGACAAGCCCCGCCACCATCGCCACGAGCATCAGCTGCGCTCGCCTTTCGTAAACCTTCATCCCGCCTCCTCAGTTGCGAACCAGATTCTATCCTAGGAAAAACCATACTTAATTCTAAAGTTGCGGTTCGAGATCGTTCAAGCCGCCGACCCCGTCTACCGCTCGGAGGGATAAAAGAGATGAAGCGACCTTGTCGCTCGGCCTGCTCACGATCCTGGTGACGGCACCGTCAACCGGTTGCGCACCACGTTGCGCCCGGTTCACGGTTTCCGCGGGTCACGCGCCACTCTGGGATTAGGGTCGGGTTCCGCTTCTTCGTCGACGACGAGGTGCGGGGATTCATTTGCAAGCGTCGCATCACCCGGTCGCCGCGTGAAATGAAGCACCGAAACCGATGAGGGGAATTGACTCGCGGCGCTTGAGATCGAGGCGGCAGCCTGCCGCGAACCGCTTCGGCGTCTGCGGGCAATAAGTGTTGATGGACCCGTCGACCCTCGATAGCGAAGCGATCTCAGCCTCGACATGCGCGCCTGCCGGGTTCGCGGCGATCTTCGATCGCCATTTCGACGCGGTCCATGGCTATCTTCAGCGTCGCGTCGGGCGCGACCTGGCTGACGAGCTCTCGGCGCAGACCTTTCTCGTCGCCTTCGACAAGCGGGCCGGGTATGACCGCGCTCAGCCCAACGCGAGGCCCTGGCTGCTCGGCATTGCCACCAATCTGCTGCGGCGCCACCACCGTGACGAGGTACGCCAGCTTCGGGCCTACGCGCGGAGCGCCGTCGACCCCGTACTCGACGCCTTCGACGGTGTCGAGGCCAGGCTTGACGCCTCGATGAGGCGGCGCGAGCTTGTCGATGCCCTCGCTGAGGTGCCAGCCGAGGAGCTCGACGCCCTCCTGCTCTATGCCTGGGCCGACCTTTCCTATCCAGAGATCGCCTGCGCGCTAGACGTCCCGATTGGGACGGTGCGCTCGCGCCTGTCGCGGGCCCGGGGCCGCATCCAATCCGGGCTTAAAGCCGAAGAGCCGCCGGCCCTTGGCCAACCCGTTTCCGAGGAGGGATGAACGAATGAACGAGATCGATTTGCTTCGCGACCTCCGTGCCGAGATGCCCCGCCCAAGGACCGAGCGCCGAGCGGCGGCGCGCGGTGCCCTCGTCGCCAGGATCGAGCTTGCGTCGCGGGCAGGGGCTCGGCGCCCCGTGTGGCGGCGGACCAGGCTGCGGGTGCTCGTCGCCGCGGTGTTCGTCTGCGCGCCGCTGGTCGCGTTGCTGACGCTGGTACTCGGCGGCAAGGGACAGGTGCAGCCCGCCGTCGGCCAGGTGCTCCGCGCAGCGGCGGCTGTTGCTGCTACGCAGCCCGCCGAACCGCCGCCGGGCCCGGGCCAGTATTTCTACACCCGCTCGCGGGAAGCGTATTTGTCGACGAGCGAGGGATGGACCGCACTCTCGCCTCGAATCCGTCAACGCTGGGTAGCTGCCAACGGCGCGGGCCGGGCGCGGGTGGTCTTCGCCAAGCCGGAGTTCCTTACGGCCGCCCAGCGCAGAGCGTGGAAGGCCGCGGGGTCTCCCCACCTCAGCGCCGGCCAGGTTGAAGACTTCGCGCTCACCGGGCAGCCCATTCTTGACACCTCGGACCTGCCGACCGAACCCAAGGCTCTGCGCAAGCTGATCGAAGCTCGCAAGATCCCGCTCGTCGACGGACCGCCAGGCGAAGCCGAGACGTTCACCCTGATCGGAGACATGCTCCGCAACACTTACCTCCCGCCGGTCTTCAGAGCCGCGCTTTACCGGGCGGTGGCCGAATTGCCCGACGTCAAGCTGCTGGGGAAGGTGAAGGACCCGGTCGGACGGACGGGCATCGGGGTCTCCTTCACCAAAGGCAGCGTCACCCACGAGCTGATCTTCGACCCCGATACCTCGGCCCTGCTCGGCGAGCGCGAGGTTGCGGCCCGTCGGATGCCCGAATTCCATGTCCCGGCCGGGACCGAAACCGGCTCGACCGCCTACCTCGAATCGAAGGTGGTCGACTCGCTCGGCAGGGGCGCTCCGCCCGGCGCCGGACACTTGCGGCAGAGCGTCGGCTGCTACGAAAAACCGTCTCTCGACACCGGCGCGACGATCCTGTACGGAACCGACCCGATAGCCATCTGCGCCAAGCTCTGGCGCGAAGGCGTCGTGGATACGACGACCAGGCGTTTGGAACGCGAAGGCAAGATCGCCGAACGCCGGGACAAGACCCCCGAACTCGTCGCCTGCGTCGGGGAATACCCGGCGGTCACCTATGTCTTCCCCGGCGACGGCCCGTCCGTCTGTCGGCGAGCGGGCTTGCGTCCGCCGCCCGCTTGAGCTTGCCCGGACCAGGCGTTGCGTGAGCGCGAGATCGGGAACCGAGTCGCGGCGGGCGGAGATATAGAGGCGATGGCAGGTGACCCGCAACTCTGGGAGCGAATCAGATCCGGCGACGCCGGGGCGTTCGGCGACCTCTACGAACGCCACGCCCGCGCGGTCCATTCCTACTGTCTCTGGCGCACAGCCGACGTCCAGATGACGCTATCGCCCCGCAGTCTCGACCTGCCGGTACGGAGTGGCGACGAGCGTCGTCAGTTCCCCACGCAGCTCACTGAGGACCTCGGGCTCCCCCTCGAGCAGGCGCCTGGCGATGATCGAGACGGTTCCATGGGCTGCCGGTTCGGCGAAATCGATTGAGCGCCACTTCTCCGACCCCGGGGGAAGGAACTCCTTCCAGACATCCACCAACGAGTCGACCACCGCACCGGGACCGGCTTGAACCCCCAGAAGCGCGGCAGAGTGGACGAGGCTCAACTCGGCAAGGTTTGGATTTTCGCTGGCGGCCTCGAGCAGGGCTCCGATCGAACCGTTCAGGCGCTCTTCCCAGGGCCCCGGCTTCCCTCCAGCGATCCGAGCCGGCTCCACTAGAGTTTTCGCACCAAGCTCGCAGGCATAGCGGAAAGCCGCGTCGCGCCCGTCGAAGAGCTCGTAGAAGGTGGCCCGTGCCATCTTCACCCTCTCTATTACCGCCCCCGCGGTAATCGCACCAGGGCCGACCTCGTGAGCCAGGTCCGCGATCGCCAGCGCGCAGCGCTCCAACCGGAAGCCATCGATGAATTTCTGCGGTAGCACAGGGCGCCCGAGCGGCGGGCTCTTCGGCGGCTTCTGAACCATAGTTCTGCCTAAAAAGATACATGATCCCATCATCTGGGTACACATACGTTCTCCGCCGTTGAGACCTCAGCCGGCGTCGCGGCCGATTCCTAGCCGCCACCGGCGGCGTCGCGCATCTCCTCCGCGGCGCGGTCCGGCCCCATGAATGGGACCAGGACGGAGAAAAGGATTTCAGGGAGCATCTCCGGCAGCCGCTTCGCCCTTCCGGCATCGACCTCGGCGAAGATCAGCGCCTCGGCGGCGCCAACCGCCAGCAGCTCGACCTCGCCCGGTAGGTCCTCGGTGACCTCGGCGTACCTGCGGCCCTCGGTCAAAAACGGTTCGAAGGACGCGAGCAGATCGACGTAGCGGTCATAGGCGGCAGGACGGATGGCCGGGAATGAGCGTGTCATCGCCTTTGCCATCAGCGGCTCGGCCGCGACCGCCTCCAGCAGCCCGAGCAATCCGGCCCGCACTCTCGCCGGCCATTTCTGACCGCCCTTCCAGCTGCGGGTCACGCGCTCGAGAGTGTGCTCTGCCAGGTAGTCATAGGCCGCGAACAGGCAGGTGTCCCGATCGCCGAACTCCGCTTCGAATTCCGCCATAGTCACCCCGCTGGCAGCGACCGGCTCCTCGATCGACCCCTCCGCATAGCCGAGCTCGGCCAAGTCGTTCATCACGGCCAACAACAACCGCTCACGCCGCGCTCGCTCCATCATCCTCCTCGACAACCTCAATCGGTCGTCAGTCTCACTCGACGGAGCGCCTCCAGCTGGCCCCTTAGGTCAGCGCCGCTGGTCTAAGTCTGACAGGAATGGACAATCTGCCCAGCCGGAGCCGACATCGGCACCGTCTGTTCGCTCAGGAGCCTGGGGCTTGGGCGGCGCCGCTGCGCAGCACCTCCTGCGCCCGGCGAAAGAGCCGCATCGCCTCCTCCTGGCCGAGGAAGGGAACCGTAGCCGCGTAGGTAATGTCGGGCAGCAGCCGGGGTAGCTCGTCGACCCGTCCGGCGACGATCTCCCGACGTATCAGCGCCTCGGCTCCGCCCATCACCGCCACCGCCGCCCGCGCGGGCTGTACCTGGCTTTCGGAGTACTCCCAGAGGCGCTCGATCAACACCGCCAACATCCGCACGCCGGCCACATATATGCCGCGGGCGCGGTCCGGCCCCATTTGGCGCGCTCCGATGTAGCCGAGGTGAGCGGAGGCGGGGCGAGCGGCCATCAGTTCGAGGATCGCCTTGACCCCGTAGAGGGCGCTGTCCCATTCGGAGCGATCGACGGAGATCGAGCTGGCGACCACCCTTACCGTCTCGCCCATGATCTCGTTCACCGCCGCCAGCAGGCACTCCTCCTTGCTCCCGAAAAGCTGGTCGAAGTGCGCCGCGCTGACGCCCGCCTGCGCGATCACCTGATCCACGCTCGTCTCGATATAGCCCTGCTTGGCACACAGCTCCGTCATCGCCACCAGCAGGCGCTGGCGCTCGCTCGTCCCCGACGCCGCTCGCCTTGGCGCTGATTGCGATGCCGTCATCCCTGTGCAGTGTTGCGCAGCAGGGTCCTCGCCCGGCGCGAAAGACGCAATGCCTCGGCTTGGCCGAGGAAGGGAACCGTCGCCGCATAGATGAAGTCCGGAAGCAGACGCGGAAGCTCCTGCGCCTGCACCTCGCAGATGTATCGGCGCACGACCGCCTCTGGGCCACCGAGCGCGCCGCGGGCGGCGCTGGCCGGCTGTGCCTCGTTCGCTGAGTACTCCCAAAGGCGTTCGATCATCATCGTCAGCGCCTGGATTCCCGCGCGGTGGGCAGCGCGGACGCGCGGTGGCCCCATCTGCCGCGAGGCAATGTAGCCGAGGTGCGCCTTCGCCGGGTCGGCGGCCATCAGCTCGAGGATGGCGCTGGTGCCGATCAGGTAGCTGTCGGACTCCGACCTGTCGGCCGAGTAGGCCCCCGCGACCGCGCCGACGACCTCCCCCATCAGCGCATTGTCGGCCCCCAGCAGGCACTCCTCCTTGCTCCCGAAAAGCTGGTCGAATTGCGCCGCGCTGACGCCCGCCCGCGCGATCACCTGATCCACGCTCGTCCCTATATATCCCTGCTTGGCACACAGCTCCGTCATCGCCACCAGCAGGCGCTGGCGGTCGGAGCTGCTCGCGCCGCCTGGTATTGCCCTCACGGCGTCGTCAGTGGGAGAGGGAAGCGCTGCGCATCTCTTCTGCTGCCCGCTCGGGACCGATGAACGGCACCAGGACGGAGAAGAGGATTTCGGGCATCATCTTCGGCAGGCGTTGGGCGCGGCCCGCCTCAACCTCGGCGAAGATGATTGCCTCGGCGGCGCCGACCGCGAGCAGCTCGACCTCTCCCGGGAGCTCTTCGGCGACCTCGGAGTACTCGCGACCCTCGCGCATGAAGGGGACGAATCGCGACAGCAGATCGACGTAGCACTTGTAGGTTGCAGGGCGGATGCCGGGGAAGGAGCGCGTTGCGACCTTCGCCATCTCCGGCTCCGCCGCGATCTCCCCCAGGAGGCGTTGCAGGCCGTCGCGAACCCGGGTCGGCCAGGCCTCGGTCGTCTCGCAGCCTGCGGTCGCATACTCGATGACGCGGCGTGTCAACTCCTCGTAGGCCGCGAACAGGCACTCGTCCTTACCGGCGAACTCGGCCTCGAACTCGGCCTCCGAGACACCTGCCGCCGCCAACGCATCGCCTAAGGGGAGATCGGAATAGCCATGCCTCCCGAGCTGCCCCAAAATCGCCTCCAGCAGTTTCTCCCGCGATCCCTGATTCACTTCAGTCCCCTTTTCCAAGTAGTCCCTCGATCGCCCTTGCTTGTCCTAGCGCCTCCTCTTGCCCGGTGAACGGCACCAGCACCGCGTAGAGGAAGACGCCGAGCAGCTTCGGCAGGTCCTCAACCCGCCCGGCGGCGATTTCACGCCTCACCACCGCCTCGGCGCCGCCGAGTGCCGCCCTGGTTGCCTGAGTCGGCGGCGTCGCCTTGTCGGTCGCGAGGCTGCCGATCCGTTCGATCATCACCGTCAGCACCCTGGCCCCCGACTCATAGGCGTCGTACATTCGCTCGGTGCCCCCCTGGCGGGCCTGGATATAGCCGAGCGCCGCGTAGGAGGGGCGGCTGCCCATCAGCTCGAGGATCGCCTTGATCCCACCCAGCCCCCGCTCCAGTTCCGAGACGTCGGCGGAGCTGCTCGTCGCAACCGTGGCCAGCACGTCGGAGGCGACCCGGTTGATTGCCGCCACTGCGCAGTCCTCCTTGTCGGCGAAGAGCGCCTCGAAGCTTTCGCGTCGCACGTCGGCCCGGGCAACCACCTGCTCGACCGTAGTCTCCTGGTAACCGTGCTCGGCACAGCATTCGGTCATCGCCTGCAGGATTCGATCGCGATCGGTCGAGGAGAGGATTCCGCCGAAGTCCTCCGAGCCCGCGCGCGGCGGCTCGGTCGGTCCGACCGTTGCCGTGCCCCCCGTCTTGGTGGGTTCGTCCATCTCCGCGATATTAGCGGTTGATCGGTTCGTTTAGGAAGAGACAATGAATGTTTCTAGGAAAAGATATGGTTTCGCCCGTTCGGGAAGGCGCCCCGCCTTCTCGCTCTTTCGGCCACGATGCGAGAACGAACCCCTTTCGAACCCAATTCACGCCCCTGCCTGATTGGGCCATTGCGTCCACGGCGGCTATCCTGGCGCCATGGTGGAGGGTCCCAGCGGAAGCCGGCGTGCTCGTCCTGGCGGGCATCCACTCCGCCCCGAGGTCGTCGCGCATCATCAGCGCCAACGAATCCTGGCCGGCGCCGCCAAAGTCATCGCCGAGCGTGGCTACCGGCAGGTTTCGGTAGCCGACATCGTGAAAAGCGCCGCGATCGCCCGCGCCCGTTTCTACGAGAACTTCGGCTCCAAGCAGGACTGCTTCTTCGCTCTCTACGACGAGGCGGCGGCGTCCGCGCTCGCCTCCACCGCCGCGGCATGCAAAGACATCGACGGAGCCTTCGCCGAGCAGGTTGGCGCCGCCCTCGCCGCCTTGCTCGATCATCTCGCCGCCGACCCAGCCGTCGCCAAGGCGCTGATCGTCGAGGGCCCGGTGGTCGGCCCGGCGATAAGTCCCCGCTTCGAGTCGCTGATCCGCGACTTCGCTGCCCTCCTGCGCCAGGGTCGCCCCCAGACCGAGACCGAGCTGCCCGACACGGTCGAGGAGACCGTCGTTGGCGGGCTCTACTGGCTGCTCTATTACGCCCTGCTGGAGGGGCGGCCGAAGAAGCTGCAGAAACTGCTGCCGCAGCTGACCGAGTTCTCCCTGATTCCTTTCGCCGGCGTCGAGGCTCCCCGCAGCGCCACCGCCTAGTCTTCGCGCCGGGGACGGTCCGCCGATGAGCGGCGGCGAAAATGTGGACCTGCTCGCGCGCTGGGATCGGCTCGAGCGTGGATACCTGCGACGCGTGGAGGACGCCTACGCCGCACCTGGCGCCTGGACCGATCGCTTGCGAGCGGCCGCGACCGAGACGTTTCGCCTGGTCGAAGCCCATCCTCGCGGGGCGCGCTTCATCGTCGTCGAAGCATTTTCCATCGGCGCCTCCGGGCGAGCGCGCCAGCAGGCCCTCCTCGCGCGCCTCGCCACGATGATCGACGACGTCCGTCTCCAGCTCGGAGATCCGCAAAGAGTCCCGGAGATAACCGCGGCTTGGGTCGTCGGGATCTTCTTCGATCGCATCTTTCGCGCCCTCGCGGCTGGCCGCGAGGGCGAGCTCGCCGCCCAACTGCCTGAGCTGATGTTCCTCGCGGTCAGCGCCTACCTGGGCACGGACGCCGGGCGCGCGGAGCTGTAACGGCCCTTCCCTGGCCGCGGCCACAACTAAGATGGCTCCCCGTGCTTGGCAAGCTTCCCGGAGAGAGTCCCGAGTACCCCGATGATCTGGCGCAGCTACCCCACGGGCGCCACGGGCTGCCCCAGGAGTTCATCGAGCACAACCAGCGCGCACGGCTCATCGCCTCCTTCACCCGTCTGGTCGGCGAGGTCGGCTACTCGAACGCGACGATCAGCGCCACCACGGCCGGCGCCAGCATCTCCAGCCGTGCCTTCTACCGCTATTTCGCGACGATCGAGGACTGCTACCTGGCGGCCTTCGAAGTCGCGATCGAGCGCCTCGCCCCGGTCGTCACCGAGGCCTATGAGTCCGAGTCCGAGTGGCCCCTGCGCATCCGCGCCGCTCTCGAATCGGTGCTCTCGACCCTCGCCGCCGACCCCGACACCGCGCGGCTGCTGACGGCCGAGCCCTTCGTCGCCGGCTCCATTGTCGCCGAGCGCTACAAAGAGCTCGCCGAGCAGCTTGCGCCGGCACTGTCAAAGGGGCGCCAGTTCCGCCCCGTCGACGCCGACGCCTTGCCGGAGACGACCGAGAAGGCTCTGCTCGGGGCGATCAATACGCTGATCGCGCGCAAGGTCTACGCCGGTGAGGCCGAGCGCCTGCTCGATCTGCTTCCCGATCTGGTCCAGTTCGCGCTGACCCCTTATGTGGGTGCGGCCGAGGCTCGCCGCATCGCCTTCGAAACGGCATAGACCGGTCCATTGCGCTTGGCGCCCGGCGGGCAGCGGCGCTCGTGCGCCTTCCTTGAAACCATGGCGCATTCTTGACAGAACCACTCTCCATCCCTTAATTTCGCCTCGTGGACAGCACGAATGGTGCTGATCTCGCTGGCCGATTCCAAGTCGGTCAGCAAGCCAAATACACATAGGGAGTAGATATGCATCTAGCAAGTAAGAGGTTGCGGTTGGTAGTGCTTTCAGCCATTGCTGCGGGGGCCCTCATGGCCTTGACCGCAAGCGTCGCCAGCGCCAGTCCGGTACCGGCCCGGTGGGTCAATCCCGGCACCGCGAAAATGTCCGGCTCGCTCACCCTGAAGCTGAACGGTGCGAACCCAAAGGTTTGTAGTCTCGTCGGGGAGGAAGGCTCGGCCGTGAATTACGGAAGCGAAGGCTTTCTGTCCATTGGTGCCAGTGGATACGTTATTTTCGGTTGCGGTACCGGCAATCTCTGGTTCGCGACCGGCGCTCTTGCGAGCTACGATTCCAAAAACATCCTGACGTTCTTCGAACACTCCGGATGGGCGAGCCCCTACGGTGTCTGGAATCAGTCGACCACCGCACTGCCCTACACGAACGGATCGGGCGCCACGGCCTCCAAAGCCACCTTCAGCGAAACGGTGATTGGAAAAACCGGGAGCGGCACCATCACCGCCACCGGCTCCCTCAGCTTCACCGTGGCCGGCAGCGCCCTGTTGATGACTCACTAAATCCTCGTTTTGCACCGGGCTGGCGCCTTGCCAGCCCGGTGCAGTTCGCTGTTTTCAAAACCATTAATCATCCTTGACAATGCCAGCGACACTCCGCTAGGGTACCGCTGCACTTCCAAATCGGGGGCTCAATCACAGGGGGGCCTCCGAAGCACAGGCCGGGCGGGTCCCGGCACTCAAGTTGGGCCACCAGGGAGCCCATGGGACAAGGAGAGAAGACGTGAACGCAGCGGCAAGGGGCATTATCGAGAACATTCGCGCTGGGCTTCATCGCGTCCGACGCAACCGCCACGCCAAGGCCGCCCTGCTATCCCTCGCCCTGCTCACCGCCGCCCTTACCCTCGGCCCTACCCTGGCCAATGCCGTGGCCCCGAGCGTGTCGATCGAACCCGCCGAAGACGTCAAGGGCACCACCGCCCTGGTCAAAGGCACGGTCGACCCGGAAGGCATCCCCACCACCTACCACTTCGACTACCTCACCGAGGAGGCCTACCAGGCCCACGCCGACGAGGTCCAGTCCCTTGCCGTCTCGGCCACCGCCGGCACCTATACCCTCTCCTTCGAAGGCCAGACCAGCGCCCCGATCGCCTTCGACGCCTCCGCCGCTGAAGTCGAAGCCGCGCTTGGCGCCTTGAGCACGATCGGCGGCGTCGGGGGGACCCTCACCGCCTCCGGCGGCCCCGGCGATGAATCAGCCACCACCCCCTACACCCTCGCCTTCGGCGGCTCCCTGGCCCAGACCGACGTCGGTGACATCAGCTCCGACTCCAGCGCCCTGACCGGAGGCAACGCCTCCGCCAACCTCGAAACCCCCACCCAGGGCCGCGCCCCGGGCTTCGGAGGCGCCACCGAAGCCGGCTACGGGGAATCGGAATCAGCCGACCCGATCGAACTCGAAGCCCCGCTCGAAGGCCTCAGCCCCGCCACCACCTACCACCTGCGCCTCTGGGCCCAAAACGCCGACGGCATCGAAACCGCGGAGGCGCCCACTTTCACCACCGACGCGATCGCCAAACCGATCCTCAGCGACCTCGCCGTCACCGAGCTGACCGACACCGGCGCCAAAGTCACCGCCAAAGTCCAGCTGACCGGCACCGACCCCGCCTCGACCACTACCGAATGCCGCTTTTACTACGTCACCGACGCCCAGTTCAACGCCCCTGAAGGGGGAGGCTTCGAAAGCGCCCGCTCGGTCCCCTGCGACCCGGACCCGATCGTCGGCACCGAACCCGACGACGAAGCCCAAGACGTCAGTGCCGAGCTCACCAAACTGGAACCAAACCAGAGCTACCACCTGCGTCTCGTCGCTGAGAACGCCGGTGGCCAGAGCACCCTCGAGCTCGAGGCCCCCGCCACCTTCAAAACCACCGCGGTCGGGCCAACGGTCGCCACCGGCACCAACACCCCGCTGGAGCTCGGCACCACCCGGGTCCGCGCCTACGTCAACCCCCACAACGACCCGATCACCTCCTGCGTCTTCGAATACGGACTCACCGCCGCCCTCGGGCAGAGCATCCCCTGCGCCGGCACCCCGACCACCAACAACGAAGCCCAGGAAGTCAGCGCCGACATCTCCGGCCTTGAGCCCGGAGCGCTCTACCACTTCCAGGTCAAAGCGGCCAACGCCACCGACACCACCACCTCTGATCCCGGTGTCTTCGGCTCCTTCGAGGAACCAGAAGAGGAGAGCTGCCCCAACGAAGCCCGGCGCGAAGAACAGCCCTCGACCTTCCTGCCCGACTGCCGCGCCTATGAGATGGTCTCACCGCCGGACAAGAACGGGGGAGACGTGCGGCCCGATTCTAGCCGTACCCGGGCCGCCGTGCAGGGTGGAGCCGTCGCCTATACCTCGCTCAGCGCCTTCGGCGATGCCGCCGGTCCCGGCACCGCCCCCGACTACCTAGCTCAGCGCGACGCCGTACCCGGCACCCGCGGTTGGTCCTCGAAGGGTCTCAATCCGCCCCACGATGCGCCGCCCCTGAAAGCGGTGGTTGCCGGCAACGAGTCGGCCTACGTCGGGTTTTCCCCCGACCTCTCAAAAGGCATCTACCGCACCTTTTTCCCCCTCACCGGCGATCAGATGACCGAGGACGTGGGAAATCTATATCTGCGGGAGGACCTCACTAATCCAACTCCAGCGGGCTATCAACTCGCCACGGCTTGTCCCGCTTGCTCAACACCTCTTCAGCTCTTTGCAAGTGGTGCCGCACAGACCCCTGTATTCGACGGGGCGTCCGCGGATTTCGGCCACACGTTGTTCCGATCACCCTTTGCCCTAACTCCAGACGCGCCACCACCCAGTGACCTTTGTGTCACCCGCGGTGCGCTATGTCTGCAGAAGACCTACGAATATGACCATGGAACTATCCGGCTCGTCGGCATTCTTCCCGACGGTACTCCGGCTAAAGAGTCGCTGTCCGGCGACTCGCATGATGAGTACTACAAGCTCAATGTCATCTCGGCGGATGGGAGCAAGGTTTTCTTTTCCGTCCCAGGATCGAGCGACCCCTCCGGAACAGCTCAGGCCTATATGCGCGTTGGCGGCAACATGACGATTAGACTGGCCGAATCTGAGCGTACGGTTGAGGATCCACGGCCAATTCAAGACGTGGAATACGAGAACGCAACGCCCAGCGGCAACTTTGTCTATTTTCGCACCACGACGGCGCTTACCGATGATGCGCCAACCGATTTCAATAGCAAGCTCTACTCTTACGACACGACCCTACCCGCGACGAATGCCCACAATCTAACCCTCATCTCAGCTGATCGGGAAATGTCAGACGCAGCTGACGTACGCGGTGTTCTTGGTGTCAGTACGAATGGCGCATATGTGTATTTTCTCGCCGTCGGTCAGCTCACTGCCGGTCGCCCTGCTGGTCAAAATGGCGCCTCCGTCTACCTCTTTCATGAAGGCCTCGTAACCTACGTCGGCAATATCGGAGGAGCGGGTATAAACGAGAAGATCAACCTTCCCGGCCAGTGGGGCCTTACTCCGCTCGTATCCCGAGTTTCGCCGGACGGTCACCGTCTGGTCTTTATGTCTACGGAAGGTGCGGGCTTGACTGGCTATGACCACGGCACTGGGTGCGAATTTAGTCACGACAAACCGTGCAGAGAGATCTACCTTTATGACGCTGACACCAACTCCTTAGTGTGCGCCTCCTGTCGCCCCGACGGGGTCGCCGCGGCTTCTGATGCCAGAGATGAGAGCCGCGAGTTCGGTACCGGCGGGGCAACCGTCTCGCCCTACCTCAGCCACCCGCTCTCCAGCGACGGACACGTCTTCTTCTCCACCGGCGATCCGTTAGTCGACTCCGATCTCAACGGCGCCCGCGACGTCTACGAATACGACTCTGCCAGCGGCGAAGTGCGCCTGCTCTCCACCGGCAGGAGCCCGGCGGACTCCTTTTTCCTCGACGCCACTCCGGATGGCAAAGAAGTCTTCTTCTCCACCCGCGAACGCCTGCTCGGCTGGGACGCCGACAACGCCGCCGACCTCTACACCGCCCGAGAGGGGGGTGGGTTCGTCGAGCCACCGCCGGTCGATTCCTCGGTCTGCTCCGGCGAAACCTGCCTCGGTACGCCCACGCCGCCTCCCCCGGTCCCGGGCTCCGGCAGTAGTACTGCCGCCGGGCCCCAGGACCCCAAACCCAAGCACAAGCCGAAGAAGAAGCACCGGGGCAAGCACCGCAAACACCATCATCCAAAGCGAGACGCCAGCCACAAGAAGGGGGTGAATCGATGATCCGCCGCCTGACCCTCCCCCTGCTCTGCCTGATTTCGCTGGCGATCCTCGTGCCAACGGCCTCGGCAATGGCCGCGGGCCCCCACTGGGAGATCCTCTCTGGCGCCAACACGAGCGCGGCACCCGGTCAGCAGTTCACCTTCCATACGGCAGTTCGCAACGACGGCGATGCCGAAATGGACGGCGGCCCGGTCACCTTTACCGCCCACGTCCCCGCCGGGATGACGATTGTCAGCGCCGGCGGCGAATTCCAGGGCTTTGAAACCTCCGATTGCCACGGTCCCGCTGGTCCTGCCGACCCGCCGGTCGGCGCTCAGACGATTATCTGCGACGCCACCGCCCAGCTCTCGACTCTCCGACCCGACCAATCCGCGAGGATCCCGACTGTGGTGGTCGACGTCAAAGCCGACGCGGCCGCCCTCCTCACCGCTCAGTTTGAAATCGAGGGCGGCGGCGCTCCGCTCGGGCGCGTCGTCGAGCCGACCAGCATCACCTCCGACCCGACCGGGTTCGGGATCGATGCCTTCGACGCCCAAGTCGCAGCTGATTCCGCAGACAGCCCTTTCACCCAAGCCGCAGGGCATCCCTATTCGGCAACTGCCTGGCTCGACTTCAACCGCGCCACCAGTCCCAACCCGTTCATCGGTGACGTCTTTCCGGTTGAGCCGGTCAAGGACATCTTGGTGGACCTGCCGCCCGGCTTCATCGGCAACCCCGGTGGAATTGCCACCTGCAGCGCCGTCGACTTGGCCAACTCGTTCAGCGCCCAAGGCAAACCCCTCTGCGTGCCTGCCTCTCAGGTTGGTGTCGTCAAAGTGTTCACCGCGGGTGGTGTCTACGGCAAGGTCAGCGTCTTCAACATGGAGCCCCCGGTCGGCGTCCCCGCTCGCTTCGGCTTCAACTACGCCGGCACCGTCGTCGCCTTGGACGCCGAGCTCCGCTCCGGCTCCGATTACGGCGTCTCGGTCAACGTCCGCAACGTCTCCGAGGGTCTGGCCGTCGGTGGGACGGCGCTGACTTTTTGGGGAGACCCGTCCGCTGCGGATCACACCTCCGAGCGCAGCTGCGCGGGTGAGGGACCCCCATTCGACCTGGGCCCCACCTGCCCCTCCAACGCCCCCCCAGCCGCCTTCCTGCGCAACCCCACCTCCTGCGAGCACGAAGCCGACGGCCTGACCACCACGCTCCGGATCGACTCCTGGACCGACCCCGGCGACTTCAAGGAAGCGAGCATCCTCAGCCACGACCCCCCCGGCTACCCACTGGCCCCCGAAGACTGGGGCCCGCCCCAGGGCCCGACCGGCTGCGACGCGGTCCCCTTCGAACCGGCGATCTCGGTCCAGCCGACCACCACGGCCGCCGACTCCCCCACCGGCCTCAAGGTCGAGCTCACCCTGCCCCAGACTGACGATCCCGAGACGATCGCCACCTCCGACCTAAAGAAGGCGGTGGTGACCCTGCCCGAGGGGATGACCGTCAACCCCTCGAGCGCCGACGGCCTCGAGGGCTGCACCCTGGCCCAGATCGACCTCCACACCGACAACACGATCCCCACCTGCCCCGACGGCTCCAAGATCGGCACCGCCGCGATCAAGACCCCGCTCCTGGACCACGAAGTCCAGGGCACCGTCTACCTCGCCGCCCAAGAAGACAACCCCTTCAAAAGCCTCCTAGCCCTCTACATCGTCGGCGAAGACCCCCAATCAGGGGTCGTCGTCAAGCTCCCCGGCCGCGTTGAGGTGGGGCCGGGCGGCCGCCTCACCACCGTCTTTGACAACCAGCCCCAGCTGCCCTTCGAAACCCTGCACCTGGAGCTAAACGGCGGCCCCCGCGCCCCCCTGCGCACCCCGCCCACCTGCGGTCACAAGACCACCACCGCGGCGCTCTCGCCCTGGGCGCGCCCAGCCGAGGACGTCAACCTGACCAGCTCCTTTGCGATCACCTCCGGCCCGAACGGCACCCCCTGCGCCAACTCCCTGGCCGAGCGCCCCTTCGACCCCGGCTTTGAGGCCGGCTCCCAGAACCCCCTGGGCGGCGCCCTCAGCCCCTTCCTTATCAACCTCTCCCGCCCCGACGGCTCCCAGGAGCTCGCCGGGCTGACCCTGAACCCGCCCCCGGGCCTGACCGCGGTCCTAAAGGGCGTCCCCTACTGCCCCGAGGCCGCCCTGGCCCAGGCCGCCGCGCGCTCGGGCCCCGGCGAGGGCGCCCTGGAGCGCTCTGCGCCCTCCTGCCCGGCGGCCTCCCAGATCGGCACCCTGGACGTCGGCGCCGGCGCCGGCCCGCTGCCCTTCCACGTCGGAGGCAGCGCCTACCTAGCCGGCCCTTACAAAGGCGCCCCCCTCAGCGTCGCGGTGATCGTCCCCGCCGTGGCCGGCCCCTTTGACCTCGGCGCGGTGATGATCCGCTCGGCCCTTCGGGTCGACCCCACCAGCGCCCAGATCACCGTCGTCTCTGACCCCCTGCCCTCCGAGCTGCAGGGGATCGGAATCGACATCCGCTCGGCCGCGATCAAGATCGACCGCCCCGCCTTCTCCCTGAACCCGACCTCCTGCGATGTGATGGCCGCCACCGCGACCCTCACCTCCACCCAGGGGCGCCTCGCCACCCCCTCCTCCCGCTACCAGCTGCTGGGCTGCCGCAAGCTGCCCTTCGAGCCCCGCCTCACCCTGACCCTCAAGGGCGGCACCAAGCGCGGCCAGCACCCCGCCCTGCGCGCCGTGCTCAAGGCCAAGCCCGGCGAAGCCAACATCGCCAAGGCCCGGGTTACCCTGCCCCATTCGGAGTTCCTCGCCCAAGACCACCTCCGCAATATCTGCACCAGGGTCCGGTTCGCCGCCGACCGGTGCCCCAAGGGCTCGGTCTACGGCCACGCGATGGCGATCAGCCCGCTCCTGGCAGAGCCCCTGCGCGGCCCGGTCTACCTGCGCAGCTCAAACCACACCCTGCCCGACCTCGTCGCCGACCTAAACGGCCAGATCGAGATCATCCTGGCTGGGCGCATCGACTCCCGCAACCGCGGCATCCGCAACTCCTTCGAAGTGGTCCCCGACGCCCCCGTCTCCAAGTTCGTCCTCACCATGCAGGGAGCCGGCAAGGGCCTTCTGGAGAACTCCCGCGACCTCTGCAGGAGCGCCCCCCGCGCCACCGTCCTGCTCGACGCCCACAACGGCAAGGTGCACGACACCAGGCCGCTGGTGCGGGCGGCGGGATGCGGGAAGGGCGGGAAGAAGCGGGGCGCTGCGCATGCCGGGTCGGCGCCTTAACGCAGGCGGTCAGCTCAGCGGATCGACCCAGCGCAGCGCCGCGAAGCGGGCGAAGTCGTTATCGCTGGAGTAGAGCTCCGCACCGTGCTCGATCGCCAGCGCCGCCAGATGCGCGTCGCTGGTCAGGTTGCCGGCGGCGCCCAGCGGCCCCAGCAGTTCGCCGAGGATCGCGAGGTGCCTCTCGCTCGGCGCAAGCGTGATCGCCACCGGCTGGTCCAGCCAGCCGCTGGCGTAGGCGAGCGCCTCCTCGGCGCTGAGCGGCGAATCGAAGGCGGCGGGGTTGGTCGCGACCCTGACGAAGCCCAGCAGCACGGCCCAGGGGAATGCGAGCGCCTCGCTTCCCGACAGCGCCTCCTCGAGCCACGCCCGCGCCTTGTCATGGCGCGGCGCGCTGGCGTCGACCGCGTAGAGCAACAGGTTGACGTCGACCAGCTTCACTTGCGCAAGGAGAGCTTGCGGGCGATCTCGCGATCCTCGAGCTCGCCCGCCAACGCCAGCGCCTTGTCGAGATCGACCCCGCCCCGGCCCCCCATCGGCCGTGCCTGCAGCCGATAGGGCCGCGGCGCCCGATCTCCCGCCAGGCCGCGTCGCACACTGCTGTTGAGGACCTCCTTGAAGGAGGTCCCGCGTTCCCGCGCCGCCGCCTTCAGGCTCGCCGCGACGTCAGGGTCAAGGGTGACCGTCGTGCGCATTGACGCATCATAGCAGCGCTATGCCTGCTGTCATGATGCCTCCATCTTCCCTCGCACGCTCGGTTAACCACCTAACATTTGTTCTTCCCAGCTGCCCTCCTTGCACAGCTTCGCAATCGTCACAGCCTCCATCTTTCCCAACAGCTCCTCGAGGGTCGCCAGGAAGCACGCTTCGTTGTCGCCCAAAAGCTCGTAGAAGCTGCGACTGGAGCCCCCGAGACCCCAACCAGGTCGCCCACCCGTGCGGCTTGCGAAATCGGGGCGCGCCGACTTCGCTTTCCAGCGACGGCAACGGGCCGCGAGCAGCTGGGAGAGCCGTTTCTCGATGCCTAATCGAGCCTTGCAGAACCATCATTTATCCTTGACAAAACCTCATCCCTGTCAGTAACGTGGTTTGCGTCACGTGGCTCGCGCCACACCCTGGGTCGCCCCGGTCATTCCCTGTCGCGGCGGCCTCTTTAAGCGCAGCGGCGGATCCCGGGGAGGTTCCCCGCCTCCTCGGGGCCGTTTGCGCTCGATTTCGCTACTCGCGCCTGCTGCATAACCACGGGGTGATATAAAAACCGGTGTCTGACCTAGGAAAAACCAGTAGCCTTTCGGCAGTCGCGCTGCGCGTGACGATTACGAAAGGACGCAGAATGGAAGAGGAAAACGGGTCGGGGAACACTCTGGGATTGCGGTTCCTGACGATGATCGGGCTCGTTTTGCTCGTGGCTTTAGGCGCCTTTACCTCTACGGCGAGCGCCGAGCCCCTTTCGATGACCTTCACCGAAGCCCGTGCCAACGTCGGGGTCCAGCTCTCCGACACCGCTCTGTTGGAGGCGCCCGACACGGCGCCGTTCGAGGCGCAGATAGATCCCGGGAGTGGCTCAATCACCACGGGGGCGCTGCAAGTTCCCCAGTTCTTCACGCACATCACCGAACCCATCGTTGCCGACGTCACCGTCGATTTCGATATAGGAGAAACTGAGGGGACCTTCGCCCAGACGACCGGCGCACTCACCCTGAAAGGCGAAGCGGGCGGGACGCTGACGGCCCATGGCGGAGCGTACGACGGGGAAGAATGCGTCGTTTCGGCGGTCCCGTCGCCCCTGATTCTCACCACCGAGGGGAACAGTGGAGGCACGAACCCGCGCTCCGGAGCACCGTTCGCCCACGGCCTCACCGGGCCGGGGGCGATCGCCGGGCAGTGGACCCATATGGATGCAACGGCGGTCACCCCCGGGGACACCGACAACGTCAACTTTTGCAAAAACGTCGAGAATCGCATTGGCGGTCCCGGGGGCATCTGGCTTGAGCAGGAAGGCGACATCGTGCCCCCGTCCGCGCCACTGCTGACGAGCACCGACCCGGCCTCGCCGGGCGGCCTGAGCGGCACTCCGCGAATCCTCGGCGCCGCCGAGGGAGGGTCGACGGTGAAGGTCTATGCGGACTTGGACTGCGCGGGCATGCCGGTTGCCACCGGAAGCGCAGCTGAACTCAGCTCGCCCGGTATAACGGTCGAGATTGCGCATGGCAGCGCTGACTTCTCGGCGACCGCCACCGACGCAGCCGGAAACACCTCGGCATGCTCGGCGCCAATCTCGTACACGCGGTTGCATGTTGATCCGCTGGAACCCCCGCCCGCCGCATGCATCGTCCCGAAGCTGCGCGGCAAGACGCTGGCGCGGGCGAAGGCGGCGCTGATCGCGGCTGGCTGCAGGCTTGGCAAGGTCCGCAAACCGATGCGGCGGAAAGGCCAGAAACAGCGGGTCCTCGTCGTCAAGTGGTCGAACCCCCTGGCGGGTGCGAGCCCAGTCGACGGCAGAGTAAACCTCAGGCTCGCACCCAAGCCCCGGAAAGCGCGCCGTTAAGCCCGCTTGACGAGACAGGGCGAGGTCGTGGGGGACAGCGGCGCGCGAATCATGGGTTCGCCGATCATCACGCGGAAGATCATCGAATTGCTCGGACGCTTGGAGGAAGGGACTTGAGCGCTGCAGAGGTGCACGTGCTCTTCTTCGGCGACTCCCGCACCGTCGGCGTCGGCGACCCCTCTGGCCTGGGCTGGATCGGGCGTGTCGCGGCCGCCTCCCACGCAGCGGGTATTGGCCTCGTCCCCTACAACCTCGGCGTTCGCGGCGAGATGTCGAAGGATGTCTTGCGGCGTTGGCAGACCGAGGCAAGAACACGATCATCGGAATTGGAGACGAAGGTGGTGTTCGCCGTGGGCGCGAACGACACCACCGAAGAAGACGGAGCAGTTCGGTGCGAGGTGGCCGAGTCGGTGGAGACGCTGGCCGCGCTGCTCCGACAGTCGGAGTACGCGGGAATGTCGGCGATGGTCGTCGGGCCCGCTCCAGTCGGCGACGAGCGACAGATGGAGCGGATCGCACAGCTCTCGCATCGCTATGCCGAGCTCTGCAAGCAGAACAGCGTGCCGTTTGTAAATGTGGAGGCAGCCCTTCGCCGGAGCGAGACGTGGCGGAAGGAGATCGCCTCCGACGAAGCCCATCCGGCGGCGGTTGGCTACGAGGAGCTCGCCGGCATCGTCCTCGACAGCGGTTGGCTGAGCTGGGTCCGCGTAGCGGCGAGGCCGCTGTGATGATCGCGATTCCGCGAGCGAACGACTCCTGCGGATCCGTGGCGGCCCGGGCGGAGGGCCAGCGGGTCCCCTCTCGAGTCAGCGGCGGCCGAACCTGGAACGGTGGCTAAGCCGAATTAGGGTCGGACGGTGCCACCGAGAGGGGCAACATGAACCTTCCCCTCGTATTCTTCGGCGACCCGCACTTGAAAGTGCCACTCCCGGATACCGTGGGACTCACCGCCAAGCCAGACGATGCCCCCGCCGCGGTAGCTGTGTTTTCCGACGGCCCATGAGAAGTGACAGCGGCGCCGGATTTCATGCTCCTGATTGGCACCACCGCGCCGGGGACGGAAGCCGGTGGGGCATGCAAGCTCATGGCCCCTGGCACGGCGCCAGGACACAGGGCGGTGGTGGATAAGAGCGGTCCGCATCAATTTGACTGCCTGGCCCTGGCCGAGCACCACCGGGTTCTCGGGTTCCGGTTCGGCGGCTGCGGTTCCAGGAACGAGAAGACTTGCGCCGATGAGGATGGTGAGCGGTAACCGGAGGACGTGTCGTTGGTCCATAGAAGAAGGATGCCGGATCGCTGTGGCCCTCTCCGGGCCAACCTTGGCTCGGTGCGAAGCCCTCCTCCGGGTGGAAGTTGATCCCCCGCGCCAGCAGCGTGCGGAACCATTCCGCGACGGCGGTCTCGGTGGAGAGATCAATCGGCGCGATCTTCTCGTCAGTTTCATCATGTCGGGTTCGGCTGCTGCGAGCATGGCCTCCTCCTTCACGTAACAACACAAAGCCGTTCCTTGACAAGTACCTCTCTGCTTTTTTAGAAGCGCCCGGCATCGGAAGGAAAGGCCCACTTGCCAAAAGGAGAAAACATATGAAGTAGTTGAAGATGCTGGTTATTGCCGTTGTGGCGGTCGTGGCCTTGATGGCGTTCGTGGTTGCGCTCACTGCGGCGCCGACAGGTTTCTCGCTTTTAGGGATTAGGAGAAACGCGAGATTTCTTGACAGGACTGCATGGGTCCTTTAGCCTCGCGGTCCCGCGGGAGGGATTGCCCGCAGTTGTGTGGGAGAGGTACCGGCCCACCCCGCAAACCCCTCGAAAACTCGCATACGCTCGTTTTCGCGCGTCCCGATTGGAAGCGGCTACCGCGGGGTTCACCTCAGGCACCTCGGTTCCGGGCCTCCTCCCCAAAGCCTGGCCTTGCCCGCGCAATCTTCTCCCGTCTTACGACGCCGCGATCTCGTGTCGTTTCTGTTCCTCGCCGATGGTGTCGCGGGCGAGTCCGAGGACAGCGCGCACTTGCCTATCTGTTCCTGTTTGCGATTTCGGATTTCGATCTTTTGATCCCAGCCAATTGGCTCATGGATCAAAAGAACGAAATCACGATCCGAATCGAAACTGTCTCGGACTCGCCCGCGACACCATCGGCGAGCCGGGGGTCAGTTATCGGTTGGGTTGTAGACCTGATTAACCTAATCCTGAGCCTGATCGAGGCTCTGTAAGACGGAAGAAGGGCGCGGGCAAGCGCGAGGACGCTCTTGTCAGAGGCCCAAGCATCGAGGGGCACCGTGCTCACCGACTCGTTTCGCCCCTTCCAATCGGGACGCCCCAAAAAACCCCGATCCTTCCCGAGCGGACGGGCAACGGACTCTTCCCGACCGAGGAGCCGCCCGAGCGTGGGAGGTTCTGAACTTGCGCCAGCAACCGCCGCACTCCTGCGCGGCGATCAACGCAATCGCTCCGAGCGCGAGCAGCGTCCCGAAAACCTGCGGAGCCGGCAGCCCACCGGGAACGGAGCCCAGCAGCGCCACCTCCGGCGAGTCGAGATCGAACAGATGGGCGGCAACGAGCCCACCGACCACGAGCGCCAGGGCGCCGGCACCTTGGGGCGGAAGTACCGGATCGCGAGGATCGCGGTGAGGGCGGCGAGCCCGACAAGCAGCGTGGTCCAGTGGGCGCCCCGAGGCCGCCTATCCACGAGCCATCTCCTGCCAGGCGGTGTCGCCCTCCGCGGACGTCCCCGTCGGCTTCGGCAGCTCCCCTATCGCCACATGGGTTGCGGCGCCGGCCAGGAATCAGGTCACGACCGCGCAGGAGAGAAACTGGGCGATCCACCCCATCCGCAACAGGGCGAGCAAGAGGAACAGGACGCCCGTGACCAGCGTGATCCCAGCCACGAGGTCCCCGGAATCAGCCGTCGAAGCGAGCGAGCGGACTGCGGGACCTGCTCGGACTCACGATGGCCGATCCTCTCACGGCACCTCACTTACGCCGATCAGGCAGTTTCTGCCTGATCGGGAGCGGATTTTGGGTCTCGGTTTAAACGGTGGCCGAAAACCAATATTGCGACGTGCAGGGGTTCTGCTGAATGGAGCTAGGCGGATTCGAACTGCCGACCTCCTGGGTGCGATCCAGGGAGGGCGTAGAGCGCGAAGTCGCCTGAACACGCACATTTGCAGCGCTTTCTGAGCGACTAGGAGGAGCTGCAGTGAAATATGCAGGGATATGCGCCGATATGCGGGGAGTCAGGCACTTCTGGCGAAAAGTGCCTGAACTGAGAGAGGCCGGTTCGAGTTAGTGGACATCTGCACAGGCGAGCTTCTACCGTGGAGACGTGAGTTCTCATCTGGTATCGGTTGAGGCTTCAGGGCCGCTGGCGGAATGGCTCGAGCCATCCTTGGCCGATACCGCCGGACGGGACCCGCTCGGCCTCAACACGATCACCCTCGATCGCGTCCTCCCGGACCTGATCCCCGCCATCCTGCAGATCTCCGAGCGGGCGCGGTACTTCTCCATCTACCCGTGGATGCTGTGGCAGTTCAAGGAGCGGCGACTGGCGGCAACGGCGTCTGAGCTGGACCGGTTCATCCGCCGACGCGAGTACGAGCTCTGCCTGGCGATGAAGCTTTGCCCCCACTGCGAGGTGGCCAGCGCCATCGGCAGCAAAAACGCCGGCCCGCGGGTCACCGCCGATGATGACCCATTCGACCGCGGCCTCTCCGTTCAAACCGCGATGGGTGGGTTCGGCCTCTACTACCGCAGCCCACTCCAGGCCCTGGGGGCGGTCGCGCCAGCAGGCACCCCGCTCGGCCCCGACCAGACCCCGACGCCGATAGAGGTCCTCGCGCAGGACGATCTCGCGCTTGAGCTGGCCGAGGCGTTCCACAGCTCGATCGAGGGCACCGAGTACTACCGCAGCTACGAGCGCAGCACCGACCCGATTCCCCGCCAGGTGATGGAAGAGCTGGCGGAGCACGTCTGTCTTTGCCGTCTTCCATTCAAACCGGTCGAGCGGGACGCGATTCGCCGCCTGATGTTCGAGCCGCGCTTGCAGCAGGGCGCCGAGGAATGCGACGCTCGCCGGCGGGCCTTCGCCCTCTTCCTCGGCCAGGTCGAGGCGCACGAGGAAGTCGCTTTCGAGGACGGGGAGTTCTGGCGCAGCCTGATCGACCGCTTCAACGCCTACCCCAACGACGACTCGGTGCGAGGCAGGACCGTCGCCGCCTGGGCGGCGCTGGCGATGAAGGAGTGCGCGCAGGATGCGCTCTGCTCGATCTGGACCGACTTTTGCCGCAGTGGCGTTGCCGAGCAGGAGCTCGATGGCATGACCGCCGAAGAGCTGCGCGCGATGATCGAACGGTTGGCAACGGTGCCGCAGATCGAGTTCGGAGGCGCCGCTCTGGAGGTCGCCGCGACCGGCTCTGCACGGGAGTTACAGGATCGAGCGGTCGCGGCCGCCCAGGACTCGGATTGGGAGGACCTGCGGGCTTGGGCCGCAGCCAGCGACAGCGCCGTCGCCGGCCTCGTTGTACTCCTCGTCTTCGCCGCGCGGATGCCGGACCCCGACGCGGTCCACCCGCTGTGGCGGGAGATCGCCGTGCGCCACTCCGACCACCAGGACGGGCTATTCGGACTCCTCTCGCTCCTGCGCCAGTTCCTCGACGAAGATCTCTCGGTTGGGGCGCTGCTGGCCCGAACCATCCAGCGCTTCCTGATCGGCCCCCACGAAGCGATTGCATACTCGAAGCTGCCGGAGGCAACCTTTCGTTTCTATCGGGAGGAGACGGGCCGCTTTCGGTTCTTCACGCCGGGAACCGGCGGCCTCGACCGTTTTCAGCCCTCGGATGACCGCCGCGGTCCGATGGCCTCGCTCTCCGAGGACCTCGGCTTCTGGATCTTTGACGAGGAGGCGGACGAGGTGGCGTTGACCGAGGACGGCCGCGCCTTCGTGGCCGGGGTGTTTGGATGAGGTTTCAACCTCTGCTGACGCGCAACGTCCGCGGGCTCTGGATCACGTCCTACTCCTTTGGACTGCGCCTCTTCGATCAGTACGTGCTCCGCATGGTCTCCCAGAGTCCGCTTAACGCGGTCGTCCTGGCTGACCGGGAGAAGCTGGCCGAGGTGTGGGGCAATTTGCCGGAGGGCGACGAGTATCTGGCAAAAAAGGCGGGACGCAGGTATCTCTTGCGCGGGGTGTCATCGGCGGGGGGCGGCGCTTTCCATCCCAAGACCTACCTCTTCGCCAGGACCGAGGGGGCGACCCTCCTGGTCGGGTCCGGCAACCTCAGCCGCGAGGGCATCGATCATGGCCACGAGGTCTTCGCGAGCTTTGACTCGGAGCGGGCGGAAGACCTGCCGACGATGCGCGCGTGGGCGGAGTGGATGTCGCGCCTGGTCGAGCACCAGGACGACGAAATCCTCCACCGGCGTTGGCTGGCGCTGAGAGAGGACAACCCGTGGATGGTCGGGTCGCGCGAGGGATCGGCGCTCGTGACCAACGACCAAGAGTCGATGATCGACCAGCTTGTCGCCCGGCTGCGCGTTCGCGTCGTCGAGCTCCACGTCTCCGCCCCCTTCTTCGACCGGAACGCGGTTGCGTTGCGTGAGTTGATTCGCAAATGCGAGCCGGAGCGCCTCGAACTCTACGTTGGTGCCGGCGTCAACGTCCACGGGCCCTCCCTGGCGTCGGCCCTCGACGAGGCGAAGGCGGTGCAAGTGCGCCGCTACGAGCCCCACAGCTTCGTCCACGCGAAGCTGATTGGCATTGTCGAGGAGGACGGACAGGGCCTCCTGCTGTCCGGCTCGCCGAACCTCTCCTCCTCCGCCTTACTCGGCGTCTGCACCGAAGCGGGGGGAGGAAACTGGGAGGCGGCAGTCCTGCGCGAGGGAACGGGCGCGCAGGTACGGGCAATCTTCGACAGCAACCCAAAGCTGTCGCTCGTCGAGCTCACTCGGGAGACCGTCGAATCCTTTGAGTTCGAGGAGGACGAGCGTCCCAGCGGCCGTGGAGTGCACCTGCGAGCCGCCGTCTGGCGTGATGATGGCCGCGTCGCGATCACCTGTTCCGGGCCGGAGAACCTGCCGACGGACGCGACCTTGGCTTGGGCGGCTGGCAGTCAGACCGCCGCCCTCGACCGCGAGGGAGTGACGGTCGACCCACTGGAGGAGCGCGAACCGTTGCCGCTGCTGGTCTGGCTGATCGCCCCCGACGGGACCGCCCTTAGCAACAAGGTTCCCGTCGATGACCCGACGGCGCTCGAGGAGACGCTGCTCGGCAACCGGCGAAAAGCGGACTCGCGCCCAGTTGAGCTGCAGGGGATCGAGGACGCCCCCTTGATTCGGATCGCCATCTGGGCCAACGACAAGTTCATCTTCGACCTCGACCGCGAGCCGGCCTTCCGCCGCGCCCAGGAAGCGATCGAAACGCCAGAGGCAGAGGAGGCCGGCGACTTCTGGGAGCGCTACGCGAAAGAGGAGCTTCGTTACGACCCGCGCAGCCAGTCCTACCGACCTTTGACCCCAGGAGCCAGTGGCCTGGCGCCCATTGAAGAGCTGCTGCGCGAGTTGAAGACGATGCTGGAGGCGGCCCCAGGCCAGCCCGGGCCACACCTGCGAATTCTCACTGCCGAGAGCAGCGAGATCGAAGGGGAGGTCGAGACTCGGACGGGAGCGTCTTGGAGCATGGAGGCGCGGCAACGCCGGCGCGCCTACAACCTCTTCATGCGCTGGGCGCAGGCGGTAGCCGATCCCCGCCACATGCTGGTCTCACCGATGGCGCCGGTGGTCAATTTCGAAACCCTGCTCGGGGTCGTCTCGGCGGCCTGGGCCTATAAGGCCTTGGAGCCGAAACAGCTTCGGAGGTTGCTGCTGACCTTGCTTACCGCCTTCATCGGCATTGATCAGCGCCAGCCGGGCTTTCTCGGCCGGGTAGACGCTCAGCGCCAAGTGGAGGCGTTGGGCCGTCTCGACCCATTCGCGATGCAGCTTGCCGCCGGCTTGGCCACTGTGGCTCTGGACTCCTCCTGGCGGGGATCCATCTACAACTGGCAGCCGGTGCTGCGCCGCGGACTCGATCTCGATGTCTTGCTGCCGGGCGAGTGGAGCGTCCGCCTCGTCAAACGGCTTCTCGGCAAAGACGTCGACGTGGACTGGATCTACGACCTGCTGCGCCAGCGAATCGAGTTCGTCGACGAAGACACCTGGTGCCAGCGGGTGGCGGCGGAGCTCGGGTTTGACTCGGTCTCCCTCGACCTGCATCGGGCAGCGAAAGTCCGCTCGTGGGTGTTCGTAGGAGGCGTTGACGACCCGTTGAGCGACACGCGTCTACTCAGCATCGTCCGCTTCTTCTTCGCCTTCAAGGACGTGCCCGCCGTCGCCCTCGATGCCGGCGGGAAGAACGTGATGATCTTCGAGCCGGGAGCCCCGGCTCGCGCGCTAATCCACGACGTCTCCCACCGCTCCGCCGAGCCGGTAACGCTGACGCAGCTGGAAGAGGTCGAGCGCCAAGGCGGCTCCTGGGCCGACCTACTGGGAACGTTGGCCGTCGCGGCATGAGACGCCACTACGGAAGGTCAGGACTGTCGACCTCCGGCCACCGGTAATAGAGCACTCGGGCTTGGTCAAGTATCAGCGCCGTCGCCCGCTCCATGGCCATTCGATCGCCTCCGCCAGAACTGCCCTTCGCCGGCGGGCGATAGTGATGTTTGCGGAGCAGGCGCTTGATCTTGCGGCGGATCAGCGCCTCGCGGCTCTCGTGGCTGGTCCAGTCGACGGAGAGGTCCGCGCGGATGCCCCTCACCAGGTCGCGGGCGATCTCCGCGACCTTCGGGTCGGCGGCGAGTTCCTCCGCGCTGCCGACGAGGGCGTCGTAGAACGCCGCCTCCTCTTCGCCGAGGCCTAGCTCCTCGTGGCGGTGCCGGGCGTCGCGCACCTTCTTGGCGAGGTCGACGAGTGCCTTGACGACTTCCGCCCCGGTGATCTGTCGGTTCCGGTACCGCGCGAGCACCGCTTCGAGCTCGTCGCCGAAGAGCTTCGCCTGCATCTGGTTCCTGCGACCTCGCGAGCGGATCTCGTCGCCGAGCAGCTTCTTCAGGAAGGCGACCGTTAGCGGCGGCTCCGCCATCTTCTTCTGCAGGTCGTCGAGGAACTCGTCGGAGAGGATCGAGACCTCCAGCCGCTCGTCGCCTGGCAGTCCGAGAACGTCCGTGACCTCTCCTGCGCCCAGCCCGGCGGAGAACACCTGCTTGACAGCCTGGCGCGCGGCCTCGCTGGGTTCGCCCTCGGGAGGCGTGTACTTGCGGACCGAGGCCGCGACGTCGGCGAAGAACTCGGCGTCGTCCAGGAACTCCTCCACCGCGGGCTCTGGATTGACCAGCGCCAGCAGCCGCGCGAAAGTCGACTGCTCGTCCAGAAAGCGCCTCGTTTCCTCTTCGTCTTCGACCACTTGGGCGTGGGCCTGAGCTAGCAGCGTCGCTCGGCCGGCGACGTCCAGCTGATCTCTGTCACTCCACTCGAGACCGTGGAAGAACTCACGGACAACCTCATGTTTCTCGCGCAGCTTCGAGATCACTTGCCGGAGGGGGGTCATCGCGTCTTCGACGTCCTCGGCCGCGTAGCGGGGGAGCGCTTTTCGCAGGTCCTCGCCGATGCCGATGTAGTCGACGACGAGCCCGCCCGGCTTGTCTCGGAAGACGCGGTTCACGCGCGCGATCGCCTGCAGGAGTCCGTGGTCGCGCATCGGCTTATCGATGTACATCGTGTGCAGCGGCGGCACGTCGAAGCCGGTCAGCCACATGTCGCGGACCACGACTACCTTCAACGGGTGATCGGGATCCTTGAAGTCGTTCGCGACCTGCTTCATCTCTGCCTTCGAGCGGCGGTACTTGTTGAGCTTAGGCTCGGTCGCCTGCGCGGTGATGACGCACGTGACCGCCTCGTCTCCTAGCGCCTGCTTCAGCCGCTCGGTCAACTCGACGCAGATCTCGCGGCTCATGCCGACGACCATTGCCTTGCCTTCCAGCAGTTTCTGCCGCTCGTGGAAGTGCGTTGCGATGTCAGCGGCGACCTTATCCAGGCGAGCCGCTGAGCCGACGACCCGGTCGAGCCTGGTCTCGGTTGAGATCAGCTTGCCGGCCGCCTCTTCGTCTTCCTGCTGGAGTAGCTTCTCGGTCTCCGCCACAAGCTCCGCGTCGGAGATGTCCAGCGGCACGATCCGACCCTCGTAGTAGATGCGCACCGTCGCGCCGTCCTCGACCGCACGAGTGATGTCGTAGACGGAGATGTAGTCGCCGAAGGTGAGGCTCGTCGACTTGCGTTCGGTCTCGATCGGGGTGCCGGTGAAGCCGATCCGCGTCGCGTGGGGTAGGGCCTTTCTCAGGTTACGCGCGAAGTCGGCGTACTGCGAGCGGTGCGCCTCGTCGGAGACGACGATCACGTTGCGCCGCTCGCTCAGCGCCGGCATATCTTTGGTGTTGCCGGGGGGAACGAACTTCTGGATCGTCGTGAAGACAATCCCGCCGGCGGGCACTTCGAGCAGGGCGCGCAGGCTGCTGCTGCCTTCGGCAACCGCGTCTGCCTGCTTGACCGACTGGGCAAGCTCCGCCTGCTTGGCGAAGGTCTGCATTAGCTGGTCGTCGAGATCGATCCGGTCGGTGACGCAGACGACGGTGGGGTTCTCGAAGCGCGGATCGCGGCGGAGCTTCTGCGCGTAGAAGACCATCGAGTAGCTCTTGCCCGCCCCCTGGGTGTGCCAGACGACGCCGGCCCGCCCGTCTCCGCTCATCGCTTCGGCCGTGGCCTGGACGGCGCGATTAACCGCATCCACCTGGTGGTACTTGGCCAGCACCTTCGTCGTCTTGCTGGCGTCGACCTCAAAGAGGACGAAGTTATGAATCAGGTCGAGCAGGCGCTCCGGCCCGAAGGCGCTTGCGAGCATCACCTCAAGCTCGGACTTCCCGGTGCTTTCGACCGGGTCCATGGTCTTCCACTCGGCGAAGTGCTCGGCGGGCGACGTGATCGTCCCGACCCGAGCCTGGATCACGTCCGAGACGCCGATGATCTCGACGAAGCGGTAGAGGGGCGGGATGGTCTCGGCGTAGTGGGCGACCTGGGTAACGGCTGACTCGGGCGTGGCCTTCTCATCGGCCGGGTTCTTCAACTCGATCTGCCCCAGCGGGATGCCGTTGACGAACAGCAGGACGTCGGGCCGCCGGTTCTTCGAGCCGACGATCACCGTGAACTGGTTGAGAGCGAGGAAGTCGTTGTTCTCCGGGTGCTCGAAGTCGACGATCTTCGCGCGGTCGGAGCGCTCGACGCCGTCGGCGTCCTCGTAGGTAACCGGCACCTGGTCGACGAGCAGGCGATGGAAGCCCGCGTGGTCTCCGATCACATTCGGAGACGTGGTCGTCAGCACCTGCTGCACCACATGCTCGACCGCGTCATCGGGGAGCTCCGGGTTCAGTCCTGCCACCGCTGAGCGAAGGCGGCCGATGAGCACCACATCGCGCCAACCCTCACGCTCGGGTGAAGCCCCCTCAGGTCCGAGGTCGGGGCCGTGCTGTACCTCCCAACCCAGCCCCTCAAGCCACTGAAGGGTCGGCTGCTCGGCGTAGAAATCCTCTTTGGAGATATCCGAGGATGGAGTCATGCAGTCGCTAGATCCAGCTTTTCGCCTGGCGGGACACGAATCAGTCCGCCAATAAGCCGAGGAAGCAGATGATCTCGGATCTGGGCGAGCCTTTCAGACTCGATGCGGACGGCAAGGGCCTGCTCGAAGAGAGGAATAAAGACCACCTCATGGTCGCTGAAGTCACAGGCGGGGGGGACCGCTACCGAAAAACTGTCCAAGTCTCCTCGCTTGATATGTCCCATGGTCGTGGCCTTATCCGCAGCGATTGCCTGAAAATGGGACATTGCGTGTTTCAGCGCTTGGAATACAAACCAATTGGGATATCCCTCAGGGATTACCTTGAAGATATGTTGATTGATGAGGGCGGCGGGCCTGTACCAGCGGTAGACGTCTAGCGAGCCAGACCAAGCAAACAGAATGTCTCCGGGGTTAGCCATGAACTCAGGCTCCGTCTCGTGATCGGTGTAGACGGTGGATGCTCCGGGACCAGACCGGAGCTCGGCAATGCGGATCACGATTCGCCCGCGACCATTTGCAAACCTGGTGAAAGCCTTCCCGTTTATGTATCGCGCGAGGTCACCAACGGGCGTAACTGTCCATCCTTGAGGAACGGGTCCGATATCGCTACCAACGAAGTCATCGCAGCCAAGGAACTCGATGAACCGCGCCTTGAACAACACGGAAGCAATTTCGTCGAGCGTCTTCGCTGCGCGGCGGTTAGTCTCGATCTTGTCGTCAAGCGTTTTAAGGACCCACGCGACGCGGCGTTGTTCGGCTAAGTCAACCCGCGGTATTGCAAGACGAATGAGGTCGCTGCCACGTATCCCTGCGGCTGCTACCTGGTGAACGATGGACTGCATACGGTTCCGGCCGAGGGGGGACTCGAAGAAATAGAAGAGCCAGTGAGGATCGGCTTTTTGCGGGTCGATGCGAGCTCGAATTAGGTGGCTCTCAAAGGTGATCGGCTCATCCGCACCTTCAAACATCGAGGCCCTCCCGGCCCCATCCGCAACGATGGATTGTCTCGCGAAAAGAAGGTCCTGATCGCGCAATAAGTCGCGCTCCGGATTCTTGGGATTGAGAGGAACCCGTTCCATTGGGATGTCACCGATCCGGCGATTGCCGAATAACTCGCCCATGTTGACCATCTTCACCCCGGAACCTCGGACCCGTTTCGGGCGCGTAAGGCCGTTACGAAGCGGCTCCAGAAGGAGATCTCCAAAGAGAATCTCGTCAGAGCTCATACCCGACTGCACCCAATGCTTTCTTTACCTCCGCCGTCAGCCGCTCGGACTCCGCCAGTTCGTCGGCGAGCCGGTCAACCAATCCCGCCATTTTCTCCTCGAACTCGATCTCGTCTTCCTCGGATTCGGGTGCGCCGACAAAGCGGCCTGGGGTCAGCGCGAATCCATGCTTCTCGATCTCCTCGAGCGAGACCGATGCACAGAAACCCTTCTCGTCTTCGTACTTCTCGCCGGTCGACACTCGCCAGGCGTGATAGGTGCGGACGATGCGCTGGATCTCCTCCTGACTGAACTCAATCTGAGTTCGGCTGATCTTCTGTCCCATCTGGCGGGCGTCGATGAACAACACTTCGCCGCAACGATCGCGCTCACTGCCAGATTGCTTGTTGCGGTCGAGGAACCAGAGACAGACAGGGATCTGCGTCGTATAAAAGAGCTGGCCGGGGCAGGCGACGATGCAGTCCACCAGATCGTCACGGACGATTGCCTCACGGATCTGGCCCTCGCCCGACTGATTGGAGGTGAGTGATCCGTTTGCCATGACAAAGCCGGCGCGCCCGTCGGGCGCAAGGTGATGGATGAAGTTCTGGATCCATGCATAGTTCGCATTTGAGTCGGGAGGAGTCCCGAACTTCCAACGGCTGTCATCCGCAACCTGCTGGGCTCCCCATTTCTTTTCATTGAAGGGAGGGTTCGCCAGGACGAAGTCGGCTTTGAGCCCCGGATGCTGGTCATCCAGCAGGCTGTCACCAAGCCGGATGTCGCCGGACAGCCCATGAATCGCGAGGTTCATGCGCCCGATCCGCCAGGTGGCCTGGTTGTTCTCCTGGCCGTAGATCGAGATCTCGCGTGACTTCCCTCCGTGGCTCTTGACGAAGTCAGCCGACTGGATGAACAGTCCGCTAGAGCCGCAGGCGGGGTCGAGCACCCGACCCTCGTAGGGCTCGAGCATCTCGACCAGGAGCCGAGTCACCGACTGCGGCGTGTAGAACTCGCCGCCGCGATGGCCCTCGGCGGCAGCGAAGCGCTTGATGAAGTACTCATAGGTGCGGCCGAGGATGTCGCGGGCCTTGTCCTCGTCGTCGCCGAACCCGACTTTGGCGATCGTCGTGACCAGCTCGCCAAGCTTCTGAGACGCGAGCGGCGCCCGTGCGTAGATCCGCGGTAGCACTCCCCGCAGCTGCTCCTCGTTGGATTTCTCAATCTCGCCTAGCGCGGCGTCGATCCGCTTTCCAATGTCCGGCTGGGTTGCGGAGGCAAGAAGGGCGCTCCAGCGAGCCTTTTTCGGGACCCAGAAGACGTTCTCGGAGATGTACTCGTCCCGATCCTCTAGGACTTCCGCCCGATCCTCCTCGTCCTCCGTGTAGAGCTCGGCGCCCTCTTCGCGAGTGGCGGCCTCCATGACAGCACGGCGCCGCTCGAATGAATCCGAGATGTACTTCAGGAAGACAAGGCCGAGTACCAGATGCTTGTATTCCGCAGACTCGACGCTGCCGCGCAACCGATCGCATGCCTCCCAAAGCTCTTTCGCGAAGGGAAGGTCGTGATTTTCAGCGCCATTTGAGCCATTCTTGCTCGGTGACATGGCCCCAGCCTATGCTGAGTAGTGGCGTCGCCGCCAATCGCCGCTAATCCTTTCGCATCTTCGCGATTTCAGGCACTAGTGCCTGAAATGGGAGTGTATTCCTGAGGGGGTTGGGAATGGCTTGAGAAACCGAAGACGCCCACGTGCAGGCCATTCCTTCGATGGAGCTAGGCGGATTCGAACCGCCGACCTCCTGGGTGCGATCCAGGCGCTCTGCCAGCTGAGCTATAGCCCCGGGCTTTGCGGGTGGGAAGTTGCTCCCAGTTCCTCGCAAGCGACAGGATAACCGCATAGTCTTTGGCAGCCTCCTCCGCGGAGATGGCGAGCATGAGCATCCTCGACGACGCAATCCGAGAGCACCTGGAGCTGAAGCGCGCCCACGGCGCCGATGAGGCTGAGCTAAAACGGCTCGAGGACGAGGCGTTCGGCCCCCCCGGGCGGCCGGAGGAGCCCGATCCCCTGGCCGAGGCGCCGACGGAGTTCATGGCCGCGCCCGGCACCGACGCTGCGACGGAGGCGCCGGCGGATTCCGGCGGGCGCCGGATCAACATCGCCGACCTGCAGGAGCCCCCGGAGGCCGAGCCCGCTCCCCAGGAGCAGATCGTGCCCGCCGAGGACGCGATCCAGGCTGCTACGCCGGCCGAGGAGGAGCCGCCCGCCGAGCACGAGATCGTCACCGAGGCGCCCGACGCCGGCCACTCGACCGAGGAGCGGCACGTGATCGCCGAGCAGCCGACCGAATTCTTCGACGTCGAGGCGGAGATGGGCAGCGACGCCCCCGCCACCGAGGCGCCCAGCCCTTCCGACGAGGAGATCGCCGAGGTCGAGGCCGCCGAGCCGAAGCTGGCGCCGGTCGAGCCGCCGACCGAGATCCACGCCTCCCGCGTCGAGGCGCCGGCCGAGGACCTCCCTGAGGAGGAGGAAGAGGACGAGGACTTCTGGAGCGACCAGCGCCTATCCGACGAGCTCGACCAGGCGCTCGAGGCGCCGCTCGACGAGGAGGAGGACGCGCCGCGGGCGGAAGCGCCGCCCGCCGAGGAGCCGGTCTCCGAGGAGCACCCGCGGCCCGAGGCCAGCACGGAGCCCGAGCAGCAGGTCGACTACGACCCCGACACCGGCCACGAGGACGTGCTCGAGGACACCCCTGACTTCCTCGAGGACGCTCCGGAGGACGACGAGCTCTGGTTCGAGCAGAAGCCCCCGAAGGACTTCGACTTCGACGACTAAGGATTCACGAAGGTGGCGCACTTTCGCGCGCCACCCGTGAAACTTATTGTCATAGGCTCGGGAGCGTGGCTCCCTTGAAGACGAAAGGCGACCTGGCCGAGTTGAAGGTGGCGGCCGATCTAGTCGATCGAGGCTGCCGTATCTCGATCCCGTTCGGGGAGGACTGCGACTACGACCTGATTGCGGACTACGATGGACGACTGCACCGCGTGCAGGTGAAGTTCACGCGGTCGGACGGGCGGGTCATCTTGGTTCGGTGCTTCTCTCAGTCGCTGACGAATGGGAAGGTGCGCGCGATCAAGATGTACACCGCCAAGACGGTGGATTGGATCGCCGTTTACGACTGCACCACCGAACGCTGCTTCTATTGCCCCTACCGCCTGCTGGGGAAGGGCCGCAGACACCTGAGTCTTCGCCTGCAGCCTGCTCGCAACGGTCAGCGAATCGGGGTTCGGAGCGCGGAGGCTTACGCGGATCCGGATCTCAGCTCAGACCCCGGTGGAGTGGAGCCAGCCGGATTCGAACCGGCGGCCTCCTCCGTGCAAGGGAGGCGCTCTGCCAACTGAGCTATGGCCCCGTCCTCGCAGATTGTAGGCGCCTCGGTCGCCTACGGCCAACCGAAGTAGGCAGGTGGGAAAGGCCGTGAACGGGAATCTGGGCTCTCCGGGATAAGAGCCTGCCCCGCCTTCGCATCGCAGCCTAAAGGCTAGTTGACCAAATGGACGAACCGTGTTCGCCTTCAGGCGATCAGCTGCTCGGCCCGCTTGCCCTCCGGCAGGTTCTGGTCGGCGTGGTAGCTCGAGCGCACCAGCGGCCCGGCGGCGACGGACTCGAAGCCGAGGTCGTAGGCGGCCTTCTCCAGGGCGGCGAACTCGTCGGGGTGCCAGTAGCGGACGACGGGGAGGTGGTTCTCGGTCGGGCGCAGGTACTGGCCGACGGTGAGGACCTGGACCTGGTGCTCGCGCAGCAGGCCGAAGGTCTCGACCATCTCCTCGAAGGACTCGCCGAGGCCGACCATCAGCCCGGACTTGGTCACGACTTCCTCGCCGCCCATCTCCTTCGCCATCCGCAGGACCCGCGCCGAGCGCAGGAACTCGGAGCCGCGCCGCGCCAGCGGGTAGAGCCGCGGCACCGTCTCGACGTTGTGGTTGAAGACGTCGGGCCGCTCGTGGACGACCTTCGCCAGCGGCATCTCCTGGCCGCGGAAGTCGGGGGTGAGGATCTCGACCTTGCACCCCGGCGCCAGCATCCGGATCGAGCGGATCACGCCGACGAAGGCGCTCGCCCCGTAGTCGGGCAGGTCGTCGCGGTCGACCGAGGTGACGACGGCGTGGCGCAGCCCCATCGCCTTCACCTGGTTGGCGACGCGGAGCGGCTCCAGCGGGTCGTTCCAGGTCGGCTTGCCGGTCTGCACGTTGCAGAAGCCGCAGCGCCGGGTGCAGACGTCGCCGAGGATCATGAAGGTCGCCGTGCCGCGCTCCCAGCACTCGCCGACGTTCGGGCAGTTGGCCTCCTCGCAGACGGTGTGGAGGTTGTCGGAGCCGATCTTCTCCTTCAGCCGCCGGTAGTTGGGGCCGCCCGGCGCCGGCACCTTCAGCCATGGCGGCTTGCGGGCGCGGCGGAAGGGGACGGTCCCCTCGGCCTCGGCGGCGGTCCCGCCCGGCTTGGCCCGGGAGCGGGTGACGTGGATGCGCTCGGTGGTGGACACCGACGCCTACGTTAGCTGGCTCCGCGCGGCGGCCGGACGCGGCTCAGGCGCCGAGCGGCTTGACCCGCCAGCCGAACCGCGCGGGCGTCGGATCGACGTTGCCGAAACGGTCGATCGCCCGCACTTTGAAGACGTGCTTGCCCGGATTGACGCTGCGCTTGAAGGGGTTGGTGCAGCCGCGCCACTTCTTCTTGTCGAGCTTGCACTGGAAGTGCGACTGGGCCTCGCTCGAGGCGAAGCGGAACTTCGCCAGGCGTTTGTAGGTGTTGCGCGGTGGGCCGCTGACGATGCGGGTGTTGGGCGCGGTCGTGTCCGCTGCCGTTTCGGAGATCCGCACCGGCTCGGGCCCCGGCGGCGGCGCCTGCAGCTCGAAGGCGCCGATGTCGGAGCCGTCGCCGCCTTCGGTGTTGGAGATCGAGGCGAAGTCGCTGGGGCGGGGGAGACCGCGCTGGTCGACGCTGCTTCCAAACGAGTTGCCGCGGTCGATCGCGGGGCTGCCCTCGAGCAGCGCGTGGGTCGGGGTCGGCCCGCCGTTGTCCCTCAGCACCGGATCGAGCCCGGTGACGACGACGCCGACGAGGTCGCTGGTATTCCCGAGCTCGCAGCTGCCGTCTTCGTCGAGGTTGTAGCCGCCGGAGGTGAACTCTTCGCTCCCGGGCGCCAAGCCGCCGCTGCAGTTATCCGCACCCCCGAGCGGCTCGGCGAGCAGCGTGCTGCTAACCGTGGTGGTGAGGAGGGAATGGATGTTGGCCCCCAGGGCGAGGCCGGCGGAGGTCGCCGAGTTGCGGGCGAGCGTGGAGGAGGTGAGCGTCGCGTTGTAGGTCTGGATCCCGCCACCCTGGGCCCGGAGCTGAGCCGCCGCTCCGCTCGCGTCGACCGCGTTGCCGCTGATCGTGCTGCTGCTGATGGTCGCTTCGGCCCCCGCCAGGAGCCCCCCGCCCTGCGCCGTCGCCGCCGAACCGTCGCCGTCGGCTTCGGCGACGTTGTTGCTGATCGTGCTCGCCTCGATCGTCAGCGGCGCGGTCACTACGACGCCTCCTCCCAGGGCTTTGGTCAGCCCCCCTGCATTGCCCGTGGCCCGGGCGACGTTTTCGGTCACCACCGTTTCCCGCAGCGTCAACGGCCCTTCGCTGTAGATGCCGCCGCCTTCTGCGCCGGATTCGTCCGTCGCTTCGTTGTCCCTCACCACGACTCCGGTCAGGGTCAGGCTGCCTTCGGAGTTCCTGATGCCCGCTCCGTAGGGCCCCCGGCCGTTGCTGACGGTCAGCCCGGTCAGAGAGGAGGGGCTGGCATCGGTGGAGAGTCCGAAGACCGCGAAGTCAGTCGAACCGGTGCGGCGGACCTCCAGCTGGTCGGCACCTGGCCCGACGATCGAGACGGGAAAGAGGATCTGCAGCGTTTTTCCGAGCTCGATCGTCCCGCTGACTTCGATCGGGATCGAGTCCGGCCCAGGGTCGGTGTTCGCTTCTTTGATTGACATCCGCAGCGTGCCTTTGGTCTCGGTATCGGCGGTGCTCGTCACCGGGTAGGAGAGCGCCAGTGCCGATCCCGCCGGCAGCAGGGCGGCGGCGATCACGGCAGCGGCGAAGAGGAGCAGACGGACGAGGCGCATGGTCGCGGCAGCCTACGCGGCGACGTCGGCGCCGGCAACCGGGTCCCGGTCGAAGACGCTCGCGTAGGCGGCGATCAACGTCTCGGCGAAGGCGTCGAGGTCCTGCTCGGCCCCGAGCTCGCGCGACAGCGAGGTCATCGAGACGCCCTCGATCCCGCAGGGCACGACCCACTCGAACGGCTGCAGGTCGTTGTTGACGTTGACCGCCAGCCCGTGGGTGGTGACGCCGCGGCTGACGTGGAGCCCGATCGAGCCGATCTTGCGCGGCCCCCCCGCCGACGGGCCGATTTCCGGTCCCATACTCCGGTTTTCGGTCCGTCGGCCTTGGACCCAGACGCCGGTCAGTCCCTCGATCACGCTCGCCCGCACCCCCGCCTCGCCGAGGGCGGCGATCATCGTCCGCTCCAGGCCGCGCACGTACTCGTGGACGTCGTCGCCGTAGCCGCGCAGGTCGACGATCGGGTAGGCGACCAGCTGCCCGGGCCCGTGGTAGGTGACGAGCCCGCCGCGATCGGTGTCGCGGACTTCGATCCCCTGCGCTTCGTACCAGGCGGCGCCCATCGGCAGCTCCTCCGGCTGCGAGCGGCGCCCGCGCGTGTAGACGGGCGGGTGCTCGAGCAGCAGCAGGACGTCGCCGATCTCCCCGCGCTGGCGCCGCTCCGCCAGGGCGCGCTGCAGCTCACGCGCCTCCTCATAGGGGACGATCCCGCGGCGTGTGACGAGGATCTCACGGCTCATTCACGAATCGTTGCAGGAGGCGGCCCTATCCTTAAAGCCGCCGACCATGGTCCAGTCCAAGCCACTTCGACCCGATTGGCTCCCGGCGGTGGCGCTCTCCTCGGCGCTGGCGCTGTTGATGCTGCTCTGGAGCCCGCCCGTCGGGGACCTCGCCGCGCAGGTTTTCCGCACCGAGCTCTTCCAGCGCGCCGGCCTCGCGATCTGGAACGGCAGCTGGTACGGCGGCCACTACACCCTCACCTACAGCGTCCTCTTCCCGCCGCTGGCGGCGCTGCTGGGGCCGAAGGTCGTCGGGATGCTGGCCGTCGTCGCCTCCTCCTACCTCTTCGACCGCCTCGTCCGCGACCGCTGGGGGGAGGAGGCGCGTTGGGCGACGCTCTGGTTCGCCGCCGGCGTCGTCACCCTGCTCGCCGACGGGCAGCTGACCTTCGCCCTCGGCGTCGCCTTCGGGCTGGCGGCGCTCCGCTGCCTGCAGCTGGAGAAGGGAGCGCTGGCGCTCCTCGCCGCCGCGGCCTGCCCGCTGGCGAGCCCGGTCGCCGGCGCCTTCCTCGCCGGCGTTGTCCTCGCCGGGGCGGTCGAACCGGGCCGCCGCCTCAGCCGGCTGGCGCTGGCGGTCGGGGCGATCGCGCTCGGGCTGGTGCTGGCGCCGAACCTCGCCTTCCCCGAAGCCGGCCATTTCCCCTTCGTCTTCTCCTCCTACGTCGCGATCCCCCTCTGGTGCGCCGGCGCCCTGATCCTCACCCAGGGGGTCCGCGCCGAGGAGCGCCAGCTGCGCCGGGTGCTGGTCGCCTACCTCCTCGCCTCGACGCTGCTCTGGCTGGCGCCGAACGCGATGGGCGGCAACGCGGTGCGGCTCGGGGCGCTCTTCGGCGGGCCGGTGCTGGCGGCGGTCCTGCTCTCGCGCCGGCCGCGGCCGACCGTCCCGGCCTGGATCTTCGCCCCGCTGCTCGTGCTGGCGATCGCCGGCAGCCTCTATTGGCAGCTGACCGCGAGCGTCGCCCAGATCGCCCGCTCGGTCGGCGACCCCTCGACCGCCTCGGCCTACTTCCACCCGGTCGTCAGCTGGCTGCGCGCGCACGAAGCGGAGGGGAAGCGGATCGAGGTGCCGCCGACGGCCAACCACTGGGAGGCCGCCTACCTGGCACCGAAGTTCGAGCTCGCCCGCGGCTGGCTGCGGCAGCTCGACACCACCCGGGACGACATCTTCTACGGCGACAAGGCCCTGACCGCCGACGTCTACGGCAGCTGGCTGCGCGCCAACGCGATCTCCTACGTCGCCCTGCCCGACGCCCCGCTCGACTACTCCTCCCAGGACGAGCGCCGGCTGATCCTCAGCGACCCCTCCTACCTGAAGCTGCGCTCCGCGACCGAGCACTGGCGGATCTACGCGGTCCAGGACCCGAAGCCGCTGGTCGCCCCCCTCGGCGCCGCCGCGGCCGAGGTCCTCTGGTTCGGCCGCCAGGCTTCGCCCTCGACGTCAAGCAACCGGGCGAGTTCCTCGTCCGCGTCAGCTTCACCCCCTACTGGTCGATCGCCCGCGGCGCCGGCTGCATCCTCCACCGCGGCGACTGGACCGTCGCCCGCGCCAGCCGCCCGGGCATCTTCCGCGTCAGCGCCGACTTCTCCGTCGGCCGCGCCTGGAACGCCGTAACCGGCGCCCGCAAGACCTGCTGAGCGTAGTTTCTACGCCGAATCCAGGCAATCGCTCAGCAGGCCTTGACTATCGGCTTCCAAGGCGTTAAATATCTCGCCGTACCCAATCCGGCACCTGCCGGACTACAAGGAGAAACCATGAAATACCTGAAGATGCTCGGCCTTGCTGCAGTCGCGGCCATGGCCTTGACGGCTTTCCTCGGCGCCGGTAGCGCTTCGGCAACCGGCCTCTGGAAGTACACAACACCGAGCGCGAACGACACACTTAGTGCGCCGGTCGCAATCGTCGCGAGCCTCGAAACCGGCACCTCGGCCCTGCTGAAAGACACACTCGGCGGCGCCAACGACACATGCACCAGCTCTGAAGTCAAAGGCACGGTCGAAAGCACCGCGACCAACCCGAAAGGGAAAATCTCCAGCCTGACCTTTGGGGGATGCACCCACACGACGACGCCCATCGAAAATGCGGGCGGCGACTTCGGAGAACTGGAAGTCAAAAGCATTGCTGGCACCACAAACGGCACCTTGATTGGCAGAGGCTCCCGAGTCACAGTCAAATCGACAATTTTCGGGGTTTCGTGCATCGCCAATACGGGCGCAGGTACGACCCTTGGCGAAATCACAGGCGCGAAGAGCTCAACCGGCCATGCGATCATCCACATCAACGCGATCATCACGCTTGAAAATGGTTGCGGAGACTCGACTTGGACCGGCACATACAAAGTTACAACTCCGACAGGGCTGACGATCGAGTCGGAAACATAGAAGAAGAAGTTAGGTGTGATGGCCGCCCCGGTGTGCCCGGGGCGGCCTCTCTGCGGCATTCGCGGGCTTATAAGGAGAGACGTATTGCCTGGAGTACCAAGCCTCGAACCGGGCGGGCCTGACTGCATCGCGAACACCGGCGCTAGCACGACCATCGGCACAGCTACGAAGTCACAGGTAGCCCGGGCCTGACCGTCGACTCCTGAGCCAATCTCGGCGCAGTTGAAGGCGGTGGATCGCCGCGGGTTGAACGATGGAGCCGCCCCCTGGGTGTCGGGGGGTGGCCTCGTCGGCGACAAGGCTCTGACCCCCGCGACCTCCGGCAGCTGGCTGCGCGCCATCTCCTACGTGGCGCTGCCCGATGCCCTGCTCGACTACTCCTCCCAGGAGGAGGCGGGTTAATTCTCCGCCACCCCAAGTTGCGACGACCCATTGGCGAATCTACGGTGCGCCCGAATCCGCTGGCCGCGCCGGAACGCGGCCTCTGGCGCCTGCAGCGCCCGCTGATACCGATCAGGAATGTCAACAGACTCAAAGTCTCTTGACTATTGTTGTCACACGCGCTAGAACCCCCTCCGTACCCAACCCGGCCTTAGGCCGGACTACAAGGAGAATCATGAAATATCTGAAGATGCTCGGCCTTGCCGCAGTTGCGGCTATGGCCCTCACGGCGTTCTTGGGAGCGGGCAGCGCCTCGGCGGCTGGCCTCTACAAGTACACAACACCGTCGGCCAACGACGCAATCGCGCTGAACACCGAACTGGTCTCGTCCCTCGAGACGGGCAGCTCGGCCCTGCTGAAAGACACACTCGGCGGCGCCAACGACACATGCACCAGCTCTGAAGTCAAAGGCAAAATTGAAAAAAACACAACCACTGCGCCTGTCGGAACCTTGAATCCGCAGGGCAGAATCTCAGCCCTGACCTTCGGCGGCTGCAGCCATACCACGACCGTCATCTCGACCAGCGAAGAAGCTGGCGTGAAATACTACGGCGAACTGGAAATCAAACATATCGCCGGCACCACAAACGGCACCGTGGTTTCCAAGAACTCCCGAGTCACAGTCAAATCGACAATTTTCGGGGTTTCCTGCATCGCCAACACCGGCGCTGGCACGGCCATTGGCACCCTTACAGGCGCCAAGTCGCCGACCGCCAACGCCACAATGGACATCAACGGCACCATCACGCTCGAAAACGGGTGTGGCGACTCAACCTGGACCGGCAGCTACGAAGTCACAAGCCCGGTGGGCCTGACCGTAGAGGCTTCCTGAGCTAACCGCTGTTCATCAATCGACATCGTCTAGTCGATCAAGCCGCCCCCGGGATGGGCCCGGGGGCGGCTTTTCCTCGCTCCGGTGATTGGCGCATCGGCCTTAGCGCGACCTTGCACCTCGTGTCACCCGTCGAAGAGCAGGCAGTACTCAGGAGCTCTTGACTAATAGGGAACCAGCGTGTACAAGTCTCCCCGTACCCAATCCGGCCAATCGCCGGAACCAAGGAGAAAGAATGAAATACCTGAAGATGCTCGGCCTCGCCGTGGTCGCGGCCATGGCGCTGACCGCGTTCCTGGGAGCCGGATCTGCGTCCGCGCAGACCCTCTACAAGTACACAACACCGTCGGCCAACGACGCAATCGCGCTGGAAACCGAACTGGTCTCGTCTCTCGAGACGGGCACCTCGGCTCTGCTGAAAGACACACTCGGCGGCGCTAACGACACATGCACCAGCTCTGAAGTCAAAGGCAAAATCAGCACAAACACCACAACCGATGCGGGTGGCAACATCTCGAGCCTGACCTTCGGCGGCTGCAGCCATACCACGACCGTTCTTGCCAACGGCTCGTTGGAAATCAAAAACATCGCCGGCACCACAAACGGCACCGTGGTCTCCAAGGGAGCCCGAGTCACAGTCAAATCGACAATTTTCGGGGTCTCCTGCGTTGCCAACACCGGCGCTGGTACGACCATCGGCACCCTTACAGGCGCCAAGTCGTCAACCGCCAATGCCACAATGGACATCAACGGTGTCATCACGCTCGAAAACGGGTGTGGCGACTCGACCTGGACCGGCAGCTACCTGGTTACAAGCCCGGCGGGCCTGACCGTCGACTCCTGAGTTAGTAAGTACGAATACCAATCGACGAAATTTAGTCGATAAAGCCGCCCCCGATGTATCGGGGGCGGCTTTTCTTCGTCTTCCTCCCATAAAGGTACTCAAATGTTCTTGACAATAGGCCATCGGCAGGGGTAGGACCAACGTGTACCCAGCCCGGAAATCCGGGAAAGCCAAGGAGGAAGAATGAAACACCTACGTATCTTTGCCCTCGTTGCTGTTGCGGCAACGGTCCTGAGCTCATTTGCGGCCAGCGGGATCGCTTCGGCTACGAATCTCTACAAATACACAACACCAAGCAGTAACGACAAACTTCTCATTGGAACCGAACTTGCGGGCACGTTGCTTTCGGGGTCCTCATCACTTCTCAAAGACACATTGGGAGGGGCAAATGAGACATGCACCAGCTCCGAATTCAAAATGAACATCGAAAAAGATACAACCTCCGTACCGCCTAGTCAGCCGCAAGGAAAAGCGACGATCTTTGTGTTTGGTGGTTGCAGCCATACGAAGACGACTCTGTCAGGTGGCGTGCTCGAATTCAAAAATATCGCTGGAACCACAAATGCGACGGTTGTCTCGAAAGAAGCTCGGTTCACAGTCAAATCGACAATCTTCGGCATTTCGTGTATATGGAACACTGGGGCGGGCACGACCATCGGCACCCTTACAGGCGCCAAGTCGCCTACCGCCAAAGCCAAAATTGACATCAACGGTGTCATCACCCTCGAAAACGGGTGTGGCGACTCGACCTGGACCGGCAGCTACGAAGTCACAAGCCCCCTGGGTCTGACCGTCGAGTCCTAAGCTAGTACGGGATTCGCAATCGACGATTCGATCGATCGAGCCGCCCCGGGGTCACCTGGGGCGGCTCGTCGTCGCGATGAGCATGACCGCGCAGAATACTCAGCTGTTCTTGACAAACGCCACGCAACAGGTGTAGGACGGATAAGTACCTAATACAGGCGAATCCCGGGAGGGAAGACATCCATGACACACCTAAAGATCCTTGGAGTCGCTGCTGCCGCAGCTATGGTCCTTATCGCGATCACCGGAACTGCCACGGCCTCGGCGACCGGACTATGGAAATACACAACACCGGATAAAAATGACACATTGGGCGTCCCGATAACAGTAACAGCGACCCTGGAGAATCAAGGCCTACTCCGCGACACACTAGGAGGCGCGAATGACACATGTACGAGCTCCGATATCCACTTTACTATCAATACGGGTACAACATCTGGAACGAACCCAAATGGTCCTATCTCTAGTCTGACTTTTGGGGGGTGCAGCCATACCACCACTTCGCTGGCAAATGTGGGTGGCGACTTTGGCGAACTGGAAATCAAAAATATCGCTGGCACCACAAACGGCACTGTAGTCTCTAGAAAAACACGCGTTACAGTTAAATCCACAGTATTTGGTGTGTCTTGTATTGCTAACACTGGAGCAGGCACGACGCTTGGCTCCGTTACAGGCGCAAAGTCGAAAGAAGGGCTAGCGACAATGCATGGGAATGCGGTGATCACCCTTGAAAACGGATGCGGTGATTCAACTTGGACCGCTAGCTATTGGATTACAACTCCGGCAGGTCTGACGATTGAGGCAGAAGCCTAGAGCAGCTCATTGCTTTGAAGCGACCGCTTCCGTACCCTCCAGCGCCGCTAGCGCCGCCTTCACCACATGCTCCTCGTGCGGGATTGCCGCTTGCTCGAGTCGTTTCGAGTAGGGCATGTGGACGTCGGCGCCGGTGACGCGTTGGACGGGGGCGTCGAGGTAGTCGAAGGCCTGCTCGGTGATCAGGGTCGAGAGGTTGGCGCCGACGCCGCCGTGGGGCCAGCCCTCCTCGACGATCACGGCGCGGTTGGTCTTGCGGACAGAGGCCAGGATCGTGTCGAGGTCGAGCGGGCGCAGCGTGCGCGGGTCGATCACCTCCGCCTCGACGCCGTGCTCGTGCGCCAGCTGGGTCGCGGCGCTCTCGGCTACCTGGGCCATCTTCAGCACGCCGATGATCGTCACGTCTGATCCCTCGCGCCGCACCGCCGCTTCGCCGAAGCGCAGCGGCTCGGCCCCGTTCTCGCCCTCGGGGACCTCGCCGCGCACGCCGTAGAGGCTCTCGTGCTCGATGAAGACGACCGGGTTGTCGTCACGGATCGCCGCCTTCAGCAGCGCCTTGCCGTCGGCCGGGGTCGAGGGACAGGCGACGAGCAGGCCCGGCACCTGCAGGTAGAGCGCCTCGAAGCTGTGCGAGTGGGTGGGGCCGAGCTGGTGGCCGCCGCCGCCCGGCATCCGGATCACCATCGGCACCTTCGCCTGGCCGTTGAACATGTAGGGGATCGCGGCGGCGTGGTTGACGATCTGGTCCAGGGCCAGGAGGCTGAAGTTGACCGTCATCAGCTCGACGATCGGCCGCAGGCCGTTCATCGCCGCGCCGACGCCGGTGCCGACGATCGTGTTCTCGGAGATCGGCGTGTCGCGGACGCGGCGCTCGCCGAACTCGTCCAGCAGCCCGTCGGTCACCTTGAAGGCGCCCTGGAAGACGCCGACGTCCTCGCCCATCACGAAGACCGCCTCGTCGGCGCGCATCTCCTCGGCCATCGCGTCGCGCAGCGCCTCCCGCATCCGCAGCTGCGCCATCAGCCCTCTTCCTCCGCGGCGGCGCCGTCCGCCCCTGCGTCCTCGGGCTCGTCGCCGACCTCGTGCTCGGCGGATACCCGCGGCTCGACCCCCTCCTGCGCGTCGCCGTGCGTCGCCGGGTTCGGCCGCGGTCCTTCCGGCTGCCCGGCGTAGGCGGCGCCGGCCTCGGCCAGCTCTCGCGCCGCCGCCGGCATCTCCGCCTCGTCCTCGCCACGGTGAGGCTCGGGGCTGCGCTCGTCAACCGCGTACCAGCCGCCGGGCTCGGTCTGCGCGTAGAGGTTTTCGTACATCGTGTCGAGCGCCGGCTCGGGCGAGGCTTCGGCGAACTCGACCGCGGCTTTCACCGTCTCCTCGGCCTTCTCACGTGCCTGCGCGACCTCGCGCTCGCCCAGCACGTCGGCCTCGAGGCAGCGCTTCGCAAACTGCTCGATCGGGTCTTTCTCCTGCCACTCCTCGACCTCCTCGCGCTCGCGGTAGACCTCCGGGTCGGCGGCGGAGTGGCCGCGGTAGCGGTAGGTGAAGGCCTCCAGCAGGGTCGGCCGCTGCTCCTCGCGTGCCAGCCGGATCCCCTCGGCGACCCCCTCGCGCACCTCGGCCACGTCCATCCCGTCGATCCGCTCGCCGGGGATCCCGTAGCCCTCGGCCTTCTTCGAGAGGTCGGTCTGGGCCGAGTGGCGCTCGACCGAGGTCCCCATCCCGTAGAGGTTGTTCTCGACCATGAAGAGGACCGGCAGCTTCCACAGCGCCGCCAGGTTCATCGTCTCGCCGAAGTTGCCGGTGTTGGAGGCGCCGTCGCCGAACATGCAGACGGTGACCGCGTCTTCGCCCTTGTACTGGGAAGCGAGGGAGATGCCGGCCGCGATCGGCAGGTTGCCGCCGACGATTCCGTAGCCCCCCATGAACCGTTTCTCGGCGTCGAAGATGTGCATCGAGCCGCCGCGGCCGCCGCTGGTCCCGTCGACCCGGCCGAACAGCTCCGCCATCACCCGTTTGGGCTCGGTGCCGCGGGCGATGGCGTGGCCGTGGGTGCGGTAGGTCCCGATCAGGAAGTCTTCGTCGCGCATCACCGAGGTGGTGCCGACGATCGTCGCCTCCTCGCCGATCGCCAGGTGCAGGAAGCCGCCGGCCCGTGCCCGCTGGTACTGGCGCCCCGCCTCCTCCTCGAAGCGGCGGATCAGCGCCATCCGCGCGAGTAGCTCGTAACAGGTGGCGGCGTCAGGCAGATCAGCCATCGAGTTCACATTAGATGACTACCCGCCGCGGCCCCTGGGGCGCCTTTCCAAACCATGAGGACGCAAAGGCGCCGACGTCAGGTGCGGCCCGCCGCCCCGACCGCTTCCTCGAGCCGGTCGTCGCCCCAGAAGACCTCGCCGTCGACGACGACCGCCGGGACGCCTTCGACCCCGAGGTCGCCGGCGCGGTCGGTCGCCTCCCGCAGTCCCGACTTGACGACGTCGGTTTCGACCGCTTTCAGCAGCGCCCGCGGGTGCAGCTCGCAGGCGGCCCCGGCGATCGCCACGTTGTCGACGTCGGTCAGGTCGCGCCCGGCGGCGAAGGCCTGGCGAAAGCCGGCGAGGGAGAAGGAGACGGCGCGCCCGGTCTGCTTGGCGAAGGTCGCGGCCCGCATCGCCACCAGCGTGTTGCCGGGCCAGGGCTGCGGCCAGGCGATCGGCGGCAGCCCGCAGGCGGCGGCGCGGCGCTCGATCTCGGCCATCCCCTCGGCCCGCGCCGGCGTCTGCGACCACGAGCCGCGGTCGAAGCGATGGAAGAGCCCGCCGAGCAGGACCGGCTGCCACTCCGGCTGCTCCAGCTCGGCCTCGGCGAAGAGGCCGCTGATCCGCTCGGCCGAGAGGTACGCGTAGGGCGAGCCGAGGTCGTAATAGAAGGTGGCGCGCACGGGGAGAACATACGCCGAAGTTCGAGCCTGCTGCCCGCCGCTATGGGATGCTGGCGCGATGACGAACCCGACCCGAGCATTGCTGATCGCCGTTGCCGCTACGGCACTTCTACTTGCGCTCGCCGCGAGCGCGAGCGCCGACAAATACACGGTGACCCGCACCGACGACCCCACTCCTGGTCCCTGCCTGCCTGCCGACTGCTCGCTGCGCGAGGCGCTGGTGGCATCGAACAACTCGCTCGCGGTCGACGACGTCGTCATCGTCCCGGCCGCCGCCACGCCCTACCTGATCCAGGACGAATCCTTCACGCTGCCGATCAACGACGACGTCGAAATCCTCGGCGCGGGCGCTGGGCAGACCGTCGTCAAAGGGAACCCCGAAGGGGTCGCCTTCACGATCGGTGGCTTCAAAACGACCCTGGTCGGCCTGACCATCACCGGCGGCAAAGGGGCGATCGAAAACAACGGCCCACTGACTATCCGCGGCGTCAGCATCGAACACAACGAACGCGACATCACGGCCGGCGGCATTTCCAGCGGCGGGCCGGTGACGATCGAATCGAGCTTCCTCGGCTTCAACCGCACGAAAACGGCTACCGGCGGAGCGATTCACTCCAACGGCCCGGTGACGATCGTCAACAGCACCGTCGCCCATAACTCCTCCGAAAACGGGCCGGCGGCGATCGGCGTCAACAGCCTGCTGACGATCAGGAGCAGCGCCGTCGTCTCCAACCGCTCCGAAGCGACGAGCAGCGCAGGCGCCGCGGCCATAGAACTGACCGTGCAAGACAGCATCTTCGCCGACAACCGCAACGTCACCGGCCTTCGCAACTGCTCCTCGGGCACCCCGACCTCGCTCGGCGGCAACGTCAGCGACGACGCCACCTGCGGCTCCATGGGGACCGACAAGCCGAACGTCAATCCAGGCCTCGGCACCCTCGCCCTCCACGGCGGCACGACGCTCGTCCACGACCTGCTCGCCGGCAGCGCCGCGATCGACGCCGCCAGCCAGTGCCCGTCCGTCGATCAGCGCGGGGTGGCGCGACCGCAGGCGGGTAAATGCGACAGCGGCCCCTTTGAGTTCGTACCGGCGCCGCCGACGACCACTCCGATCCCCGACACCGGAGTTGGGCTTGAGCTCGCCAAGGGAAGGCTCACTCTCAACCCCAAAGGGGTAGTGCAGCTGAAGCTCACCTGTCTTGCCACCGAGGCCTCCCCTCCGTGCAGCGGCAAAGTCCGGCTGAAGACGCGGACGAAGGTCGAGTTCGGAGCGAAGGCGAAGAAGCTGTTGCTGGGCAGCGCCTCCTTCAGCATCGCAGCCGGCAAAACCAAGAAAGTCGCCTTGAAGCTGTCGGCGAGGAAAGCCGGGCTCCTGCGCTCGGACCCGAAAGCACGAAAGGTGCTCGCGATCGTGCGGGCCAAAGACGCCGCCGGGAACTCCGTCGTGATCCGGAAGCCGCGCACGATCTCCCCGCGTGGTCCGGAGCCGGGACGTCGCCCCCCGGCTCGAGGCTAAGCGCTCGACGTCCCGTTAAGCGTGGATAGCCCAGCCGTCGACGGCGCGGGCCGCGTCAAGCACGGCCTCGGAAGCCGTCGGGTGCGGATGGACGATCCGCGATAGCTCCTGGTAGCCGCCCTCCAGCGCCATCGTCGCGACCAGCTCGGCGATCATGTCGCAGGCGCGGTTGCCGACCACGTGGGCGCCGAGCACCTCGCCGTACTTGGCGTCGACGACGAGCTTGACAAGGCCGTCCTTGTCCTCGTAGACGACCCCCGCACCCTCGCCGGCGATTTTCTGCTTGCCGACCTTGACCTCGTGGCCGGCCTCCTTCGCCTGCGCCTCGGTGAGGCCGACGCTGGCGACCTGCGGCTGGCAGAAGGTGGCGCCGACCATCAGCTCCTGGTCGATCGAGTGGGTCTCGACGCCGGCCGCGGTCTCGACCGCGACGACGCCCTCCTCGGAGGCCTTGTGGGCGAGTGCCTTCTTGTTGACCAGGTCGCCGATCGCGAAGACCTTCGAGTTGGTGGTCCGCTGAAAGCCGTCGACCTTGATTTTGCGGCCGTCCTCGGCGAGCTCGATGCCGGCCCCCTCGAGCCCCAGCCCCTCGACGTCGGGGGCGCGGCCGCCGGCGATGCAGAGGTAGTCGACCTCGGCGCTGTTGTCGCCATAAGTGAACTTGACCGAGGAGTCGCCCGCCTCGACGTTCTCCACCGGCGCCCCGGTCGAGATCTCGATGCCCTGTTTCTTGAAGACGCGTTCGACGACCTTCGCCATGTCCTTGTCCTCGGCGGGGAGGATCTGGTCGAGCATCTCGATCAGCAGCACCTCGGTGCCGAAGCGCGAGTAGGCGGAGGCGAGCTCAGCGCCCGAGGCGCCGGCGCCGACGACGGCGATCCGGTTCGGGCGCTCGGGCAGCGACCAGGCGCCCCAGGTTTCGACCACGCGGCCGCCGAACTCGACGCCGGGGATCGGCAGCGCGACCGAGCCGGTGGCGAGGGTCACGGCCTTGGCCTCGTAGACCTCGTCGCCGACCTTGACGTTGCCCTCGGCGGTCAGCGAGCCGTCGCCGTGGATGAACTCGATCTTGTTTTTCTTCCACAGCCCTTCGACGCCGCCGGTCAGCTGCGCGGAGACGTCGGCGCGGCGCTTCTGCAGCGCCTCCCAGTCGAGCTGGACGTCGTTGGCGACGACGCCGAGCTCGGCGCTCGCCTGGGCCTCGTGGAAGATCTCCGCCGTGCGCAGCACCGTCTTCGCCGGGATGCAGGCGTAGTTGAGGCAGCGGCCGCCGGCTTTGTCGCGCTCGACGACGGCGGTCTTCTGACCCAGCTGGGCGGCGCGGATCGCGGCGACGTAGCCGCCCGGGCCCCCGCCGATGACGATCTGGTCGAAGGAATCGGCCATACGTGCTGAGCCTATAGAAGGAACGCGCTCGGCAGAGCGCGTTTGTCAACCAATGGTTTGCAAACTCGCCCAGCGGCTCACTCGCGCTCCCGGGTCGGCATCTGGATCCGGGCCATCGCCTTGACCATGAAGTAGAAGAACGTGCCGGCGACGGCGAGCAGCAGCAGGGTGCCGAGGATCTGGCCGACGCTGGAGGCGCCGACGACGAGGCCGAAGAAGGCGCTGAAGAGGACGACGACGAGGATCAGCTGGAAGCCGAGGACCGCCCAGTAGCGGGCGTGCCACATCCCCCAGGCCATCATCCCCATGATCACCGCCGGGGCGACCACCTGCGCCAGTTTCGGCTGGTCGCCGTTGACCTCGGCGCCGGCGGCGTAGGCGATCACGACCGAGAGGGCGATCAGGCCGGCGACGATCGCGCCGATGGTGACGACGGCGGGACGCTCGCCTTCGCCTAGCGGCTCGAGCGCTTCGCGCGCTTCCTTGTTGCGCTGCTCGGCCTTCGCGTAGCCGGCCGCCATCCGCTCGCTGCCGCGCTGCTTGCGCTTGACCGGCTGCCGGCCGGCCTCGCCGGCGCTCTCGTCCTGCTCAGCCACCCGGCGCCACGCCCCTCTCGCCGGCGGCGAAGGCCTGGCGCAGCTCAGTCGCCGCGGCGGCGGGGTCGGCGGCATCGCGGATCGCCCGCACCGCGCAGAGCCGCTCGGCACCGGCCGCGACCACCTGCTCCGCGTTGCCGGCGTCGATGCCGCCGATCGCGAAGAAAGGGTGGGGGGCGTTCTGGGCGGCGTGGGAGACGAGCTCGGTGCCGACGCCGGGGCGCCCCGCTTTCGTCGGCGTCTCCCAAATCGGGCCGACGCTGATGTAGTCGACCGGGCGCCCGGCGCTGGCGGCGATCTGCTCCTCGGAGTGGGTCGAGAGGCCGACGATCGCGTCCGGCCCCAGCAGCTCCCGGGCCTGCTCGGCGCTGACGTCGTCCTGGCCGACGTGGACCCCGTCGGCGTCGCAGCGGCGGGCCAGCTCGGGGTCGTCGTTGAGGATGAACAGCGCGCTGAAGGTGTCGGCGACGCGGCGGAAGGTCTCGGCGGCGCGCTCGATCTCGCCCCGTCCCAGCTCCTTCTCGCGCAGCTGGACGATGTCGGCGCCGCCGGTCAGGGCGGCGCGCAGCAGCGCTTCGAGGTCGCCCTGCGGCCGCGCCTCGCAGACGAAGTAGAGGCGGGCCGTCCGCAGCCGCTCGCGGCGCAGCGGGCCGTCGCCCTCGGGGAGAGACAAGCTCATGCCCGGATTATGGCCAGACCCGGATGCCGGGCGCGGTGGAGGGGTAGCATCGAGGGAGCACGGGAGCCCGCGAGGGCTGAGAGGGTGGCATCGAGGCCACCGACCGTATGGACCTGATCCGGGTAATGCCGGCGGAGGCAAAGGCTTTGAGCGAGAAGCGCGGTTTCGATGTCGTAGTCGTAGGCGGTGGCGTGATCGGGCTGAGCTGCGCCTGGCGCCTGGCGCAGGCCGGGGCGCGGGTGGCGGTGCTCGAGCGCGGCGAGCCCGGCGGCGGCGCAACGCGGGTCGCGGCTGGGATGCTGGCGCCGGTCGGCGAGCTGACCTTCGGCGAGCCCGAGCTGCTGGAGCTGAACCTGGCGGCGGCGCGGCTGTACCCGGAGTTCGTCTCGCAGCTGGAGGAGGCGACGGGAGAGAGCACCGGCTACGAGCGGCTCGGCGCCCTGCATGTCGCCCTCGACCGCGACGAGGCGGCGCAGCTGCGGCGCGTCCACGACCTGCAGCGCTCGCTGGAGCTCGAGGCGGAGTGGCTGCCGCCGCGGCGCTGCCGCGACCTGGAGCCGGGCCTGACGCCCTCGTTCCACGGCGGCGTCTTCGCGGCCAGCGAGGCCGCGGTCGATCCACAGGCGCTGACCGAGGTGCTGCTCGCGGCGTGCGCTGCGGAGGGGGTGGAGGTCCGCACCCGGACCGAGGTCATCGATGGCGTCTTCGACGGCGAACGACTCGTGGGCGTGCGAACCGCGAAAGGTCATTACGACACCCATACGGTGTCGAATCGACCACTCGACGAGGAGATCGCCGCCGACACCGTAGTCCTCGCCGGGGGCGCCTGGTCGGGCTCGATGGCCTGGCTGCCGGAGGAGGCGCGGCCGCCGGTGCGGCCGGTGAAAGGACAGGTGGTCGAGCTGCGCAGCCGGGGCGGGGAGCCGGTCGCGCGCCACATCCTCGCCTCCGAGCGCGTCTACCTGGTGCCGCGCGCCGACGGCCGCCTGATCGTCGGCGCCACGGTCGAAGAGATGGGCTTCGACACCGCGGTAACGGCCGGCGGCGTCCACGAGCTGCTGCGCGAGGCCTACCGCCTGCTCCCCGACGTCGCCGAGATGGAGTGGGTGGGCGCGACCGCCGGTCTCCGCCCCGGCACCCCGGACAACCTCCCGCGCGTCGGCCCCGGCGCGATCGACGGTCTCGTCCTCGCCACGGGCCACTACCGCAACGGCATCCTCCTGGCGCCGCTGGCGGCCCGAGCCGTCGCCGACCTTGTTTCAAATCGGCGTTCGTCCTTTCATGAGGTATCTCGCGGAAAGGACGAACGCCGACCGCAGAGGGAGGTGGCGCGATGAGGATCGAGCTGAACGGCGCCCCGCACGAGCTGCCGGACGGCGCCACCCTCGACGCCGCGGTCCTCGCCTCCGGCGCGGGGGAGGGGGGACGCGGGGTGGCGGTCGCGCTCGACGGCGAGGTCGTCCCGCGCGGCGAGTGGGAGACGACGCCGCTTGCCGAGGGGCAGGCGGTCGAGGTGCTGGCGGCGATCCAGGGCGGGGCCGAGACCTGGGAGCTGGGCGGCCGCAGCTGGGGTTCGCGCCTGATTGCCGGCACCGGCGGCTTCCGCTCGCTGGAGCAGATGGAGGCGGCGCTCGCCGCCTCCGGGACCGAGATCGTCACCGTCGCCCTGCGGCGGATCGACCCCGCCGCCGAGGGCTCGATCCTCGACGTGTTCGACCGCCTCGGCCTCTTCGTCCTGCCCAACACCGCCGGCTGCTACACCGCCCGCGATGCGGTCCGCACCGCCAAGCTCGCCCGCGAGGCCTTCCAGACCGAGTGGGTGAAGCTCGAGGTGATCGGCGACGACCGCACCCTCTTCCCGGATGCGGTCGAGCTGGTCGCCGCCGCCGAAGAGCTCGCCGCCGACGGCTTCACCGTCCTGCCGTACACCAACGACGACCCGATCCTCGCCCGCCGCCTCGAGGAGGCCGGCTGCGCCGCGGTGATGCCGCTCGGCTCGCCGATCGGCTCCGGCGCCGGCATCCGCAACCCGTACAACATCGCGATCATCACCGAGCGCGCCGCGGTCCCGGTGATCCTCGACGCCGGCATCGGCACCGCCTCCGACGCCGCCCAGGCGCTGGAGCTGGGCTGCGACGCGATCCTCGCCGCCAGCGCCATCTTCGGCGCCGAGGACCCGGTGGCGATGGCCACCGCGCTGCGCCGCGGCGTCGAAGCCGGCGACCTCGCCCGCCGCGCCGGCCGCATCCCCCGCCGCACCCACGCCGAGGCCTCGACCGCCTACGAGGGCCTTCCCGACCTCTCCTGAAGCTCCCCGCATGGCACTCAGGCTCCCTCTACCATGGGCACCTCGCCCCTGTAGCTCAGCTGGTTAGAGCGGCGGCCTTTTAAGCCGCGCGGCGCGGGTTCGAGTCCCGCCGGGGGCACTTCTTTTCCGTGTGCTCTACTTGAGCGATGGCAGCTGGGGACGGCAGCAACGGCGCGCGGCACGACCGCAACCTGCTTCGCGTCCCGGTCGACGAGGAGGCCGACGACGAGCGCCGGCTCGATCGCATCCACAAGGAGGTCGAAGGCGCCTTCCAGGCCCTTCGCGACATCGACGAAGGGGTCTCGATCTTCGGCTCGGCGCGGATCGGGGAGGGCCACCGCTGGTACGACCTCGCCCGCGAGACCGCCTCCTGTCTCACCCACCACGGCTACACCGTGATCACCGGCGGCGGCCCCGGCCTGATGGAGGCCGCCAACCGCGGCGCCGCCGAGGCCGGTGGGCTCTCGGTCGGCCTCAACATCGAGCTGCCGCACGAGCAGCACGTCAACCGGTACGTCAACCGCCAGCACCAGTTCCACTACTTCTTCGCCCGCAAGCTGATGTTCGTCCGCTTCGCCCGCGCCTTCGTGATCCTGCCCGGCGGCTTCGGCACCCTCGACGAGATGTTCGAGTCGCTGACCCTGATCCAGACCCACCGCATCCAATCCTTCCCGACGATCCTCGTCGACTCCGAGTTCTGGGATCCGCTGCTCGAGTGGATCGACCGCGGCCTCGAGGACAACGGCCTGATCTCCCCCGGCGACAAAGAGCTCCTCGTCGTCGCCGACGAGCCCGATCAGGTCTGCAGGCACGTGATGCGGGCGAGCGAGAAGCAGCGGGCGGCGGCCGTGTGACACCGAACGTCTGTTCGACGGCGTCCGGGCTAGCGTCTACACTTCCTCTCAAGAACTTGGCTCTCGGATGGCGAAAGAGCCCCTGGGCTCTGCCTTAACCGGCTAGCTGTCCGGGGGCCAAGTTCGTTCTAGTAGTAGTGGGTCTCCCCGATCGACCAAACGTCGAACTCTGAGCTGACCTTGTCCTTGATCAGGTCATAGGACCGCTCGTCTTCTCGCTCCCATTTTCGCTGGATGGCCCAGACGCAGTAGTCGACCACCTGGAGGCACGGGTCGCTCGCAGCGGGCCAGAAGGCCACACGATGAGACGCGCACGGGGAGACCTGTGCGACGACTTCATCGACCGCACCGTGAAAGCTCGCCCGCTTCTTCTTGGTACCCAGGCTGGACGCGACGACGAAAAGACGGTCTGTCCGGGTGGCGACCGCTGGAGCGACATGCTTGAAGTGCAGGAACCAAGCCATCTTGTATAGAGCTCGTTGCTCTTGAAGATGCGCCTGGGCCTTTGACTTCTCGAGGATCGTCGCGTCGATTCGGAAGGCGCCGCGGCTGAGAATCTCGAATACCTCGTCCCGGACGCCCTGCGGATCTTCGGTTGCGTGGAATACCCGGTCCAGATGGACTCCGCGCCACCCAAGGTCTCTGCGGAGTTGAAGCAGCGCGTCGCCGATCCGGCAGTCGTCTGCGGTGACGGTGCCAAGGATGAAATAGCGGCTCGCTCCGGATCCGCGGGAGAAATCGAAGTTGCCAGCCTCGTCCGAAAAGACGTAGCGGTCGGCCATGCAGACGACCTAGTGCCGGAAGTGCCGGTGCTTCGTGAAGACCATCGCGACGCCGGCCTGCTCGCAGGCCTCGATCACCTCGGCGTCGCGTTTGGAGCCGCCGGGCTGGATCACGGCGGTGGTGCCGGCCTGGATTGCCAGCTCGGGGCCGTCGGCGAAGGGGAAGAAGGCGTCGGAGGCTAGGGCTGAGCCGGCGAGGAGGGAGTCGGCGTCGGCGCCGCGGGCCTCGCGGCACTTCTCGACCGCGAGGCGGACGGAGTCGACGCGGCTCATCTGGCCGGCGCCGATGCCGAGGGTGGCGCCGCCCTTGGCGATCACGATCGCGTTGGAGCGGACGCGGCGGCTGACGGTCCAGGCGAAGAGCATGTCCTGCCATTGCTCCTCGCTCGGCTCGTTGCCGGTGACCGCCTCCATGATCTCGCGCGGCTCGGGGTCGCCGTCGCGATCCTGGATCAGGAGGCCGCCCATCACCCGCTTGACGTCGCGTTCGGAGGGATCGGGCTGGCGGCGCTCCTCTTCGCAGAGGATCCGGATCGCCTCCTTCTGCGTCAGCACCTCGAGCGCTCCGTCCTCGTAGCCGGGCGCGCTCAGCACCTCGACGAAGTTCTTATGCAGCCTCTCGGCGAGCTCCTTGCCGATCGGGCGGTTGATCGCGATCACGCCGCCGTAGGCCGAGATCGGGTCGCAGGCCAGGGCCTTCAGGTAGACCTCCAGCGCGTCGGCGCCGATCGCCACCCCGCAGGGGTTGTTGTGCTTGACGATCACGCAGGCCGGCTGCTCGAAGTCGCCGGCCAGGCTGCGTGCCGAGTCGAGGTCGAGGACGTTGTTGAAGGAGAGCGCCCGCCCGTGCAGCTTCGAGCAGCGCGAGAGGATGTGGCTGCGCAGGCCCTGCTCGGCGTAGAGCGCGGCCCTCTGGTGCGGGTTCTCGCCGTAGGAGAGGTCGAGCACCTTCTCATAGGCGACCGCCAGGTGTTCGGGGAAGTCCTCGTACTCCATCGAGAACCAGCGGCTGATCGCGGCGTCGTAGCGCGCGGTCTGGGCGAAGGCCTCGTTGGCGAGCCAGTGGCGGGTGGCGGCGGAGATCTCGCCGCCGCTCTCTTCCAGCTCGGCGCAGACCGCGTCGTAGGACTCGGGCTTGACGATCACCGCGACGCTCTCGTGGTTCTTGGCGGCGGCGCGGATCATCGTCGGCCCGCCTATGTCGATGTTCTCGATCGCCACGTCGTGGGCGACTTCGTGCCCGGCGACGGTCTGCTCGAAGGGGTAGAGGTTGACGCAGACGACGTCGATCGGCTCGATCCCCTCCTGCTCCAGCGTCGCCAAGTGCTCCGGGTCGCCGCGCCGCGCCAGCAGCGCCGCGTGCAGCCGCGGGTGCAGCGTCTTCACCCGGCCGCCGAGGATCTCCTCCTGGCCGGTGACCTCGGAGACGTCGGTGACCTCGAGGCCCGCCTCGCGCAGCGCCGTCGCGGTGCCGCCGGTGGAGAGGATCTCGACCCCGAGCGCCGCCAGCCCCTTGGCGAAGTCGGCGACCCCGGTCTTGTCGGAGACCGAGATCAGCGCCCGGCGCACCCGCACCTGACCGTCGTCGAGGCTCTCGGACTGGGTTTCGGTGGCGGGATCAGTCATCGATCGCGACCTTGCGCGGGTCGCTGGGGTCGATCCTAACCCTGCCCTCCGCGATCATGCGGATCGCCTCCGGGTAGAGCTCGTGCTCGACGTTGTGGACGGCGGCCTCCAGCACTCCGCGTTCGCGACCGACCGGGACCGGCACTCGCCGCTGCAGGATCACGGGGCCGGTGTCGATCCCCTCGTCGACGAAGTGGACGGTGACGCCGGTCTCCTGGACGCCGGCCTCCAGCGCCTGGCCGATCGCGTCGAGGCCCGGGAAGTCCGGCAGCAGGGCGGGGTGGATGTTGACGATGCGCCCTGCGAAGCGGGCGACGAACGGTTCGGTCAGCAGCTGCATGTAACCGGCGAGGACGACGAGGCCTGGGTGGTGGGCTTCGACCCAGTCGCCCATCGCCGCGTCGCGCCCCATCCGGTCTGCATAGGCGTCGGCGGGGAAGACGGCGGTGTCGATGCCCGCGGCCGTGGCGCGCGCGAGCGCGCCCGCGCCGGGTTTGTCGGAGCCGACGCCGGCCACCTCGACCAGCCCCCGCCCGTGCAGCTTGTCGAGGATCGCCTGCAGGTTGGTCCCCGACCCGGATGCGAGGACGACGATGCGGAACGCACTCACGGGCCGCATCTTCGCGCACGCGGGCGGGTTGCAGTCGGTGCTCTGGCGATTTCCAACTAAAATGACCGGCGTCGAGGGCACGTCGAGCTGGGGGAGAGGGATGGACGCGGAACGCAGAATCGGGTGGAGCCCCGCCTTGGCGATCTTCGCCTTGTCGGTCGCGGCGCTGCTGTGCTGGAGCGCCGCCGCCCAGGCCGCCCCCCCGGGAAACGACGACTTTGCCGACGCGGTCCCGCTCGGCCCCGGGGCGCCGACGGGCGCGATGGGCACCAACGTCGAAGCGACCAAGGAGGCCGGCGAGCCGGGCCACGCGGGGGACATCGGCGGCCATTCGGTCTGGTACTCGTACACGTCGTTCGGCAACGGCATGGTCGGGGTCAAGGTGCCGCCGGGCTGCTTCGGCGGCCTCGAACCACTCGTTTCCGTCTACACCGGCTCGGCCGTCAACGCCCTCACCCCGATCGCCAGCAACGAAGGCCCCGGGGGCGGCTGCTTCTTCACGGAAGCGCCGGTCGCGGAATTCGAGGCCAACGCGGGGACTACGTACTGGATCGCCGTCGACGGCAGGGGAGGCTCGGAAGGGCCGTTCGAAATCCAGGTCAACCCGCCGCCCGGCAACGACGACTTCGCCGCGGCGACCACGATTCCGGCTGTCCCCCCTGAGAGCATCAGCGGCTCGAACCGCATGGCCGACAAGCAGGCCGGCGAGCCCAATCACGCCGGCGACCTCGGCGGCCGCTCCGTCTGGTACCAGTGGACCCCGGCCACCAGCGGCATCGTCGACATCTCCACCTGCTCCTCTTTCAACAGCCTCGACTCGCTGCTCGCCGTCTACACCGGCTCTGCCGTCGACTCCCTGACCCCGGTCGCCGCCAACGACGACGGCCCCCAGGACAACGGCTTCGCCGGATGCTCCTGGACCAACAGCAAATTGAGCGTGGAGGTCGAGGCGGGGACCACCTACTGGATAGCCGTCGACGGCTCGGGCGGCAGCGTCGGCAGCTTCACGCTGCGGATCAACGGCCGGCCGCAGAACGACGATTTCGCCAGCCCGAAGGTCCTCTCCGCTTCGCTCCCCGCTTGGTCGTCTCAGGAGACCAACCGCCTGGCGACCAAGGAGAGCGGCGAGCCCAACCACGCCGGCGACCCAGGCGGTCGTTCCGTCTGGTACTCGTGGACGCCGTCGAGCAGCGGCCCCGTCGCGATCGCCACCTGCACCCCTCAGAGCGACCTCGACACCACGCTCGCCGTCTACACGGGTTCGAGTCTGGGCGGCCTCTCGGCCGTGGCCGCCAGCGACGACGGGACCAACCTGGGCTGCGACGGGTCCGCCAGCGAAGTTCGCTTCGACGCGGTCGCCGGCACCACCTACCGGATCGCGGTCGACGGCAAAGAGAGCGAAGGGGACTTCAGCCTCTCGCTGGAAGCACCGCCGGCGAACGACGACTTCGCTGACGCCAAGCCCGTGGGACCGACCCTGCCGGTGTCCACCAGCGGCTCGACCAGGTTCGCCTCGAAGGAGGCTGGTGAGCCGGACCACGCGGGCGATGCCACCGACAACTCGGTCTGGTTCACCTGGACTCCGGACGAGAGCGGACCGGTCGTGATCTCCACCTGCCCGTACGGAGGAAACACTCCCGACACCGTCCTCGCCGTCTACACCGGCTCGGCCGTCGGCGCCCTCACCCCCGTCGCTGCCGATGACGACTCCTCCTCTGCCTGCAGCGAACTCGCCAGCGAGGTCAGGCTCAACGCCGTCGCCGGCACCACCTACCGGATCGCGGTCGCCAGCAAGGGCGGCAGCCAGGGGATCTTCTCGCTCGACATCGGCGGCCGCCCCGCCAATGACGCCTTCGCCGCCGCCGAGGTGCTGCCGCCCAACGCGAACTCCGCCTGGGCCTCGACCGTCTTCGCCAGCAAGGAGGCCGGCGAGCCCGACCACGCTGGTGACGCGGGCGGTCACTCGATCTGGTTCAGCTGGACTCCCGACCGCAGCGGACCGGTGGAAATCAGCGCCTGCGGGCGCAACGGCGCCGACCCGCTGCTCGCCGTCTACACCGGCTCGGCGGTCAACGCCCTGACCGAGGTCGCCGCCAACGACGACCGGGTCGAAAAATCGATGGACGAAATGTGCGGGTCCCTGCAGGACAGCGCGGTGACCCTCGATGTCGTCGCCGGCACCGCCTACTCGATCGCCGTCGACACCAAAGGCGGCGAGGGGCGGGTCGCTCTCAACTTCATACCGGCTCCGCAGAACGACGACTTTGCCCATGCCCAGGAGCTCACGGACACGGTGCCCCTGTTCGGGGCGCAGAACCTGAAGCTGGCGAGCAAGGAGGCGGGCGAGCCAAGCCACGCCGGCGACCCCGGCGGGCATTCCGTCTGGTACTCGTGGACGCCGCCGAAGACGATGACGGTGACGGTCAGGATCTGCACCCACGCCGGCAGCATCGACTCTCTCCTCGCGATCTACACCGGTAGCGCCGTCGACGACCTCACCCTCGTCGCCGCCGACGACGACGGCTCGGTAGTCAAGGAATGCCACGAGACCGACGGGGAACTGGAGCTGACCGTGCAGGCGGGAACGACCTACTTCATCGCCCTCGACGGCAGGGAAGTGGACAGCAACAGCCTGCAGCTGATCGTCGAAGGAGGCGCCAGGAATGACGACTTCGCCGATACCCAGCCGCTGGGCGGTTCCTCCAGGGTCGAATGGTTCTCCTCGAACCGAGGCACGAGCAAGGAGACGGGGGAGCCCGACCACGCCGGCGAGGCCGGCGGCGCCTCGGTCTGGTTCAAGTGGACCGCCCCTCGTAGCGGCACCTTCAGCATCGATACCTGCGACAGCGGTTTCGACACCTTGCTCGCCGTCTACACCGGTGCCGCCGTCGACGGGTTGACCCCGGTGCAGAGCAACGACGACGGCAGCGGCAAGTGCGGGCCCCAGAGCAAGCTCAGCTTCGAGGCGGTCGCGAACACCGTCTACCGGATCGCCGTCGACGGCAAGGGCGGGGAGAAAGGCCCGCTCTGGCTGCACATCGTCCCTGCGCCGGGCAACGACGACTTCGCGGAGGCGGAGGCAATCCCCGGCACGCTCGGCTGGTACTGGCCCGGGTCGACCCTGCTCGCGACCAAGGAGAGCGGCGAGCCAGACCACGGTGGCGCCGGCGGCACCCACTCCGTCTGGTACTCGTGGACGCCGAAGAAGGCGGCGCTGGTCGAAGTCGACCTCTGCACCCGCACCTTCGACCCGGCCCTCGCCGTTTACACGGGCAGCGCTGTCGGCGGGCTGACGCCGGTGGCGACCGCCGACGCCGGGACCGGCGAATGCGACGAGGGGCGCAGCGTCAGCTTCAACGCCGCCGCCGGCACGACCTATCGCTTCGCGGTCGATGGGGTGAGCGGCGACAGCGGCAATTTCTTCCTGCACGTGCGGGGGGCGGGGACGCTCAGCGTCGCCAAGTCGGGCACCGGGTCCGGCACCGTCAGCTCGAGCCCCGCCGGTCTCAGCTGCGGTCCGGACTGCGCCGAGATCTTCGCGACCGGGACCCGGGTCACCCTGATGGCCGCCCCGGCGGGCGGCTCGATCTTCGCCGGCTGGTCCGGCGGCGGCTGTTCGGGAACCGGGCCCTGTCAGCTCAACCTAGGTGGGGACACGCAGATCACGGCCACCTTCGTCTCCGCGCCGGGAGGGGGTTACGGCGGGAGCGTGACGCCGCCGCCGTCCGTTCCGCCGCCGGCAACGACGCCGCCTCCGCCGAAAAAGCCGATCAAATGCAAGCGCGGCTTCAGGAAGAAGATCGTCCACGGCAAGCGCCGCTGCGTGAAGAAGCCCAAGAAGCACCGCCGGCACCACGGCTGACCGGCCGGCTGGCGACGAGCTGGCGCCCTTTACGGCGCGGCGGCGATCGTCTCGAGGGCGAATTTGCTGTCCGCGCCCTCGGGATCGCCGAGCGGGTAGTGGCCCGTGAAGCAGGCGTCGCAATGCTCGCTCGGGTCGCCGCCGATCGCCTCGTAGACGCCCGCCATCGAGAGGTAGGCGAGGCTGTCGGCCTCGAGCTCGGCGGCGATCTCGTCGATCGAGCGGTTGTGGGCGATCATCTCCTCGCGGGTCGACATGTCGACGCCGTAGTGGCAGGGGTTGCGGATCGGCGGCGCCGAGATCCGCAGATGGACCTCCTTGGCGCCCGCGTCGCGCAGCATGCCGACGATCTGACGGGTGGTGTTGCCGCGCACGATCGAGTCGTCGACGACGACCAGCCGCTGGCCGGCGACGATCTCCGGCAGCGGGTTGAACTTCAGCCGCAGCCCGTGTTTGCGCAGCTCCTGCCCGGGCTGGATGAAGGTGCGCGCCACGTAGCGGTTCTTGATCAGGCCGTCGTCGCGGGGGATCCCGGAGGCGCGGGCGAAGCCGGCGGCGGCGGGGTTCCCTGAGTCGGGAACCGCGATCACGAGGTCGGCGTCGACCGGCGCCTCGTCCCAGAGGATCTCGCCCATCCGCCCGCGCGACTGCTGCAGGACCTTGCCCTCGAGGCGGCTGTCGGGACGGGAGAAGTAGATGTGCTCGAAGACGCAGGTCGCCCGCCGCTCGGTCTTCACCACCTGGCGCGTCTCCAGCCCGCGCTCGGTCAGCGAGACCATCTCGCCGGGGTGGACCTCGCGCATCAGCTCGGCGCCGATGATGTCGAAGGCGCAGCTCTCGGAGGCGACGACGAAGCGGTCGCCGAGACGGCCGAGGCTGAGCGGCCGGATCCCGTGCGGGTCGCGGAAGGCGACGATCGCCCGCTTGGTCATCACCACGGTCGAGTAGGCGCCGCGCAGCCGCGGCATCACGTCGGCGACGGCGTCCTCGATCATCTTGCCGTCGTGGGATGAGAGCAGCGCGGCCATGATCTCCGAGTCGGAGGTGCCGCGGAACTGCAGCCCGCGCTCCTTCAGCTCGCCCCACAGCTCGACCGCGTTGGTCAGGTTGCCGTTGTGGGCGAGGGCGACCTCGCGGCCGTCGTCGCGCCAGATCGGCTGCGCGTTCTCCCAGGAGCCGCCGCCGGTGGTCGAGTAGCGGACGTGGCCGATCGCCATGTCGCCCTCCAGCGCCCGCAGCTTCTCCTCGTCGAAGACCTGGGAGACCAGCCCCGAGTCCCGCATCGTCGTGATCATCCCGCCCTCGCAGGTGGCGATCCCGGCCGACTCCTGGCCCCGGTGCTGAAGCGCGTAGAGGCTGAAGTAGGCCAGCCGGGAGACATCGTGCCCGGGTGCGTATACGCCGAAGACGCCGCATTCGTCGCGCGGCCCCTCGCGGTCGATGGTGAACCCCTGATCGGGAGTCAAAGGCGCGTTTCCTCGCTGGCGATTGAAGACGGACGCGCAGGCAGACAAGACAGCCTGCCTACCCGCGGAGAGTAGCAGCGAGCGGGGAGGGGCCATGGGATGGAGCGCCCGCAATTTGCGGGCGCTCAGATGGGAACGCTATTTCTGTTCCGGGCATGTAAGGGTCACGGGCACGGGGGAAGCTCCACTGACAGTCCAGCTTGTCGCTGCTGTTTCGAAGGCACCGGCTCCAATCTTTACAGTCATGTCGTACTGCGTCCCTGTTTCTTCTACCTGTAGGTATTTCTGCGTGCCGTGTGCAGCGGTTTCGGTGGTAACGGTCCCGCTGGTGGATTTTTCCCCGCATTTAGGAGAGGTGATCCTCCCCAGAACACCGTTGCCTTTGACTTCTACGGCGACTCCGAAGCAGGCAAATTTGGCGAACACGCCACTCGCTGGAGGGGTTGCCAGTACTCCTGGAACTGTGTGGTTCTCGTCCAGATAGACAAGGTGCAGGGTCACAGTTTCGAGTGTAATTGTGCCAGCCGGTTGTCCGGTTGAAGTGCACGTGAGACCTAGGTTGTTTTTGCATCCGTGCAGGAGATAGCTACCTACGCCTGTCGTGGCGGTCGTAGCTTTCCCCGAGCCGGATCCGCTGGTGCAGGTAATTGTCAACCCACTGGCCGTGGTGAATAGTGAAGTACCGCTGGCAGCGGTAGCGCTGGTCAGGGGGTGAGCTTCGGGCGTCACCGCCATCGCCTCTGGAGCAGTCAAGGCGATCACGGAGACGATCATTGCGAATGCCATTCGGGCTTGTCGGATACGCATTCTGACCTCCTGGTCGTGGGGGATTTCCTTTGGCCATCGTGTCCCGGCAGCGGCAGGTAGTCAAAAATTGCTGAGTTTGTAGTTACCTATCGATGTGCCCGAGTGAGCCGACTCTGGATCGGAGGAAGATAGGGCGCTGCGACACGCGCGAAATAGTGCGCGCGCAGGGTCTTGCGGAACCTGTTAGGCGGCGCCCTCGATCGGCTCGCCGACCACTAGGCCGAAACGCTCCAGCAGCTCGGGGACCGACTCCGGCTTCATCTCCAGTCCGTAGCGGTCGTTGAGCTCCGCCAGCTTCTCCGGGGTCGCGTTCACGACGCCGCCCATGTCCACCAGCTCCTCGAAGAAGTGCTCGAAGCCGGCCGGGGCGATGATCTCGAGGATCCGGCAGGGCTCGTCGCCGGCGTTCCAGAAGGTGTGCCACTCGTTGCGCGGCTTGAAGACGAGGTCGCCGGGATCGGCCTCCACCACCTCGTCGCCGAGCAGCCCGCCCATCCGGCCCTCGAGCACGAAGCTGTACTCGTCCTCGCGCGTGTGCCGGTGCAGCGGCGCCGCCAGCGCCCGGGGGGAGAGCGGGTGTTCGACCAGGGAGAAGTCGCCGCCGGCGTCCTCGCCGTTGATCATGAAGCGTACCCCGATGCTGCCGAGGAAGCCCGCCTTGCCGTCGTCGGGGCCGATAACCGTTGCCATCTCAAGTCTCCTTCTCATTTCAGTGAACAGTGCTGTTGCACGAAATGTAGCGTCCGTTGACGCATCTGTCAATATTGGTCGTACACGCATGTCCGAGCAAAAGCGGAAATACGAGAAGAGGCGACGCGCCGAAGCCGAGGCGCAGACCCGGCTGCGGATCACCGAAAGCGCCGTCGAGCTCCACGGCACCCTCGGCCCGGCCCGCACCTCGATGAGCGCCGTCGCCGAGCACGCCGGCGTCCGCCGCTCGACCCTCTACCGGCACTTCCCCGACGAGCGGGCCCTCTTCGGCGCCTGCTCGGCCCACTGGGCGGAAGCGAACCCGCCCCCCGACATCAGCCGCTGGGAGGAGATCGACCACCCGGGCGAGCGCCTCGCCACGGCGCTGGGGGAGATGTACGCCTACTACCGGCAGGCGGGCGGGATGATCGACAAGCTCCTCCGCGACGAAAAGGCGGTGCCGGTGGTCGCCGAGAAATTCGCCCCGTACCACCAGTTCCTGGCGATCGCCGCCGAGATCCTCGCCCGCGGCCGCGGCCTACGCGGCAACGCGGCCAAGCGCACCCGCGCGGCAATAGGCCACGCCCTCGCCTTCCCCACCTGGCAGGACCTCACCGAGGTCCAAGGCCTGGACGACGAGGCGGCTGTCGAGCTGATGGCGGCCATGGTCGGCGCTAGCATTCCCGGGCCATGAAGGGACACCATCCGTCTTCCGCAGCAAATAGCGAGACCGTTCGGCTGCGGCGGCTGCGCGAAGACGCCCAACGGCCGATCAGCGTCAATTTGTCCGAGGGCATCGCGCTCAGTCACAAGCTGATGCGGTTCACCGGCGCGGCGCGAAAGAGTTGAGCGAGCCCGCCTTCGACGAGCTGCTGCTGCGCCTCGCCGCTGCGCAGGTCTCGGGGTCATCGTCGCGGTGTGCTCGGTGGACGATTTGAAGGCGATGAAGCGAGCAGCAGGACGAACCCGCGACCTGGCAGATCTGGAGGATTTGGAAGCCGCTACCGGTTGAGGCGTGCCTAAGCGGACGGGGGGCCGGACGAATCCTTTTTCGCACCGCTCGTCAGGCTCTCGCCGCTCTCGGGGTCGAAGAGCTGCAGCTTCGCGGTGTCGGCCCAGAGCTGGGCGGTCTCGCGGCGTTTGACCTTGCTGGTCGGGTCGAGGCGGGCGACGATCTGCTCGTGGCCCTCGCGGATTTCGCCGGCGCCGGTTTCGTCGAGGCTCTCTTCGACGATGTCGGCGAGCTGATCGGACTGGACGCCCTCGGACTCGATGTGGAAGTAGGCGTAGAGGTCGGAGCCGAGCGACTCGACCAGGTCGATCTCCGCCTCGAAGACGATCCCGCGCTCCTCCTTTAGGTCGCCGATCACCTCGACGTCCTCGAGGTTCTCCGGCCGCAGCCCGGCGATCACCTGGCCGTCCTTGCCATCGCCCTTGACGTCGAGATCGCCGAGGTCGACCTCCCCGATCGGCAGCTTCAGCTTGCCGCCGCTGATCTCTCCCGGCATGAAGTTCATCGCCGGCGAGCCGATGAAGCCGGCGACGAAGAGGTTGACCGGGTTGTCGTAGAGCTCGGCCGGCGTACCGACCTGCTGCAGGGCGCCCGCCCGCATCACCGCCACCCGGTCGCCGAGGGTCATCGCCTCGGTCTGGTCGTGGGTGACGTAGACGGTCGTCGTCTCCAGCTTCGATTGGAGTCTCGCCACCTCGGTCCGCATCTGCACCCGCAGCTTCGCGTCGAGGTTGGAGAGCGGCTCGTCCATCAAGAACGCTTTCGGGTCGCGGACGATCGCCCGGCCCATCGCCACCCGCTGGCGCTGGCCGCCTGAGAGGTTGGCGGGACGGCGGTCGAGGTGCTGCTCGAGGTCGAGCGTCCGCGCCGCCTCCTCGACCTTCTCGTCGATCTCTGACTTGTCGGCGCCGGCGAGCTTCAGCGCGAAACCCATGTTCTCGCGCACGGTCATGTGCGGGTAGAGCGCGTAGTTCTGGAAGACCATCGCGATGTCGCGATCCTTCGGCGAGCGGTCGTTGACGGTCTCGCCGCCGATCTTCACCTCGCCGCTGGAGATGTCCTCGAGCCCGGCGATCATCCGCAGCGCCGTCGACTTCCCGCAGCCCGACGGGCCGACGAGGATCATGAACTCGCCGTCCTGGATGTCGAGGTCCATGTCTTTGACGGCTTCGAAACCGTCGGCAAACGTCTTGGTGACTCCGTCGAGGACTATCTCTGACATCGGTTGGCTCCTTTATCCCTTGACGGCGCCGGCGGTGAGCCCGGCGACGATTCGGCGCTGGAAGATGAGGACGAAGATGATGATCGGCACCGTGACCACCACGGCCGCGGCGGCGATGCTGCCGGTCGGCGCGGTGAACGACGATTCGCCGGTGAAGAAGGCGAGGGCGGCGGGAACGGTCCGCGACGCGTCCGAGCTGGTCAGCGAGATCGCGAAGAGGAAGTCGTTCCAGCAGAAGATGAAGACGAGGATCGCGGCGGTGAAGACGCCCGGCGCGGCCAGCGGCACGATCACCTTGGTGAACGCCTGAAATGGAGTCGCGCCGTCGACCTGGGCCGCCTGCTCGAGCTCCCACGGGATCTCCCGGAAGAAGGCGACGAGGACGTAGATCGCCAGCGGCAGCGAGAAGGTGAGGTAGGGGATGATCAGCCCGAGCCAGGTGTCGTAGAGCCCCAGCGCCCGCCACATGTCGAATAGCGGCCCGACGGTGGAGATCGGCGGGAACATCGCGATGGCCAGCGCGCCGGCAAGGATCAGCCGCTTGCCGGGGAACTCGAGGCGGGCGATCGCGTAGGCGGCGAAGGAGGCGAGGACGATCGAGATCACCGTCGTGATCAGCGCGATCCCGATCGAGTTGATCAGCGGCTTGATGAACGGGCTGCCGTCGATCCCGCCTTCGAACAGGCTCTTGTAGTTGTCGAAGGAGACGCTCTGGGGGATGAAGCGCTGGTCGGTCAGCTCTTCCGGCGGCTTCAGCGAGATCGAGATCAGCCAGAGCACCGGGATCAGCGCGAAGACCACCACCAGGAAGATGGCGATGCTCCAGAGAACGTAGTCGCGGCCGTTGCGCTGTTCCATCTCAGCCCCCCGGTCGGCCTTCGTCGAGTTTGGTCCCGAAGCCGCGGACGAAGATGAACGCGATCAGGAACACGCAGAGGAAGATCAGCACCGAGACCGCCGAGCCGAGGCCGAGGTTGAGGCGGCTGATCAGCTGGTTGTAGCCGAGGATCGAGACCGATTCGGTGTCCAGCGCACCGCGGGTCATGATGAAGATCGTGTCGAAGACGCGGAAGGCGTCGAGGGTGCGGAAGAGGAGCGCGACGAGGATCGCCGGCTTCATCAGCGGCAGCGTGATCCGGGTGAAGCGCTGCCAGGCGCTGGCGCCGTCGACCCGCGCCGCCTCGTAGAGCTGGCTGTCGATCGTCACCAGTCCGGCCAGCAGCAGCAGCGCCATGAACGGCGTCGTCTTCCAGACCTCGGCCATGATGATCACCGCGAAGGAGCTGAAGCGGCCGCCGAACCAGTCCATGTCGTCGGCGATCAGCGGCAGGTTGTTGACGAACCCGGTTTCCGGCGAGAAGGCGAACTGCCAGGCGAAGGCGGCTACCACGGTGATGATCCCGTAGGGGATGAGGACCGAGGTGCGGACGACGCCGCGGCCGAAGATCGCCCGGTACATGACCAGCGCGATCGCCATCCCCAGCACCAGCTCGATCGCGACCGAGACGACCATGATGAAGACGGTGTTGAAGACGTCCGTCCACCAGAGGTCGGAGGAGAGGACAGCGGTGTAGTTGCTGAGGCCGACGAAGCCGCCCTCGTCGGGGAAGCGGAGGTCGACGTCCTGCAGCGAGAGGACGACGGCGTAGGCGATCGGGTAGGCGGTGACGAGCAGCATCGCCAGCACCGCCGGCGCGCACAGCATCCAGGCCAGTTTGCGCTCCGAGCGGGTGCGCGAGGAGGCCTTGCCCGGCGCGGCCTGCGGCGGGTTGGGGTTGGCGGGAGCGCCTGCCTCCATCAGAGCAGCCCTTCCCGCTTGACCGCGTCTTCGAGGTTCGACTTCAGTTCCTCGTAGACCGATTCGGTGTCTTCGGGGTCGATCTTGTCCGGCGGATGCAGCGAGCGCTGGACCGCCAGCGAGACGTCCTGGTAGGCAGGCGTGGTCGGCCGTGGCCCGGAGGCTTCGATCGATTCCTTGACCAGCCCGGCGAAGCCGGGGTAGGCCTCGGTCACGACTTTGTCGGTGTAGAGGTCGGAGCGCGAGGGCGGCAGCCCGTCGAGTTCGACCGCGGTTTTCTGGCTCGTGTCGTTGGCGAGGCAGGCGGCGGCTTCGAAGGCAACGTCCTTGTTCTCGGAGAAGGAGCTGACCGCGAGGTTGAAGCCGCCGAGCGGCGGTTTGCTCGGCGTGTCGGCGTCGACCCGCGGGAAGCGGGCGTAGCCCATCACTTTGCCGATGTCCGGCGCTTCTTCCTGGGCGCTCGCGTAGGCGAAGGTGTAGTTGGTCATGAAGGCCGATTCGCCGGCCTCGAAGCCGAGCCGGGCGGTGTCCTCGTCGGAGGTCGAGAGGCTGGGAGGCGCGGCGCCGCCGTTGGCGAGCCTGCCGAGCACCTGCAGCGCCTGTTCGGTCGGCCCCTGTTCGAGGTCGACTTCTTCGGGGCCGGAGAGGATTTCGGTGCCGGCGCTCTCGATCAGCGCGTTGACGAGGACCATGTAGCCCTCGTAGCGGTTCGCCTGGACCTGGATCGAGCCCGCTTCTTTCAGGCCTTCGGCCACCTCGATCATCTCGTCCCAGGTCTTCGGCGGCTGTTTGACCAGGTCTTTGCGGTACCAGAGCAGCTGGGTGTTGGTGTTGAACGGCGCCGCGTAGAGCTTGTCTTCGTAGGAGGCCGTCTCGATCACGTTGGGGAAGACCTTTTCGGTCACCGCTTTCGCCTCGGCGCCTTTCCACTCTTCGACCCAGCCGGCGTTGGCGAACTCCCCGGTCCAGATCACGTCCATGCCGACGATGTCGATCGAGGAGTCCTCGGCGCCGAGCCGCCGGACCAGCTGTTCGCGCTGCTGGCTGGCGTCGGTGGGGAGGAATTCCGGCGTGATCGTGTATTTGCCCTTCGATTCTTCCGAGCACCGTTTCGAGACTTCCTCGATCGTCCCGCCCGGCTGGATCGCGACGAAGAAGGTGAGATCGCGCGTGCCGCTTTCGTCGGAGGAGCCGCCGCAGGCGGCGAGGCCGAACGCGGCCAGCGAGAGAGCCGCGAGGCCGATCAGGGTTCGCGCCGTCCAGCCTGATGTCAAGGTCGCTCCTCCATCGTGCGCCCCTTCCCAAGGGTGCATGAAGAAATTGCCCGCGAAGGGTCTTGTCTAAACGCCGAGTTGCCGGTTTGTCTCGCGTATCGCGACTAAGAGGCAACTCGACCCAGGAGGGACTCGAGCGCCTGGTGGAGGCCGGCGACCGCGGAGTCGAGCGGCGCCTGGTCGCCGGCGGCGCGGGCGCGGATCAGGGCGCCCTCGATCGTCGAGACGACGAGGCCGGCGAAGGACTCGGCCTCGGCCCTGCCGACGCCTTCTTCGCGCAGCGCGGCGGAGATCGGCGCTTCCCAGCTTTCGAAGGCCGCGGTGGCGGCGGCGGCGAGCGCCGGGTCCTCGGGCCGGGCCAGCGCCGCGGCGGCGACCGGGCAGCCGAGCCGCTCCGGCCGGTCCTTGACCCGGCGGCGGAACATCTCGCCGAAGGTGCTGAGCGTCTCGGCGAGGCCGAGCTCGGCCAGCGAGCTTTCGATCGCGGCGCGGATCTCCCGCCCCTCGAGCTCGGCCGCCTCGATCGCGAGTTGGCTCTTGCCGCCGGGGAAGTGGTGGTAGATCGAGCCGCGGGGCGCCTTGCCGCGCTCGGCGACGTCCCGCAGCTCCATCCCGGCGTAGCCCTTCTCGGCAAGCAGCCTGCGGGCGCCGTTCAGCAGCCGGTCGCGGCCGTCGCGACGCGTCGGCTCGATCGCTTTCGCATCGGCAAGTCGCGTTATGCCCACGGTCATAGTATAGTCGTCGCGACGATGTATGACCGCGGACATAGAGCGAGCGTCCTGATCGCCTGCACCGGCGCCTTCCTCGTCTTCCTCGACACGACGATCGTCAACATCGCCTTCCCGGACATCTCGGCCTCCTTCCCCGAGGCGAGCCGCGGCCTGCTCTCCTGGGTGCTCGACGGCTACTTCGTCGTCATCGCCGCGCTGCTGGTCCCGGCCGGGGGCCTCGCCGACCGCTTCGGCCACAAGCGCGTCTTCCTCTGGGGGCTCGCCCTCTTCACCCTCACCAGCCTGCTCTGCGCGATCGCGCCCTCGCTCGAGGCGCTGATCTTCTTCCGTGTCCTGCAGGGCGCCGGCGCCGCGGCGATCGCGCCGACCTCGCTGGCGATCGTCCTCGACAGCTTCCCGCCGCAGAAGCGGGCGACCGGCGTCGGCCTCTGGGGCGCCGCCGCCGCGGCCGCCGCGGCGACCGGGCCGACCCTCGGCGCCGCCCTGGTCGAACTCGACAGCTGGCGCCTCGTCTTCCTCGTCAACCTGCCGCTCGGCGCCGCGCTGCTGTTCGCCGGCCGGCGGCTGCTGCCCCACCAGGCGCTGCGCGACAGCCGCCTGCCCGACCTGCCGGGGGCGCTGATGCTGGCGCTCGGCCTGGCGGCGGTGACGCTGGGGATCGTCGAGGGCAACGACTGGGGCTGGACCGGCGCCGGGACGCTGGCCTCCTTCGCCGCCGCCGCGCTGCTGCTCGGCGCCGTCGTCGTCCGCAGCCTGCGCCACCCGCGGCCGATCGTCGAGCCGGCGCTCTTCGCCCACCGCTCGTTCGGGCTCGGCAACCTCGGCACCCTGCTCTTCGCCGCCGCCTTCTTCTCGCTGATCCTCGGCAACGTCCTCTTCCTCACCACGGTCTGGGGCTACAGCATCCTCGGAGCCGGCGCCGCCGCTCTGCCCGGCCCGGCGATGACGACCGTCGTCTCCGGTCCCGCCGGCCGCCTCGCCGACCGCTTCGACCACCGCGCGGTGATCGTCCCGGGGACCCTCGTCTTCGCCGCCGGCACGATGGTCCTGCGCTCGGCCGGCGCCGAGCCCGACTACCTCGGTCTCTGGCTGCCCGGCGCGATCCTGACGGGGATCGGCATCGGCCTCGCCTTCCCGACCCTCGGCTCCGCCGCCGTCCGCGACGTCGCCGACGACCGCTTCGCCACCGCCAGCGCCGTCAACGCCGCCTTCCGCCAGGTCGGCGCCGTCCTCGGCACCGCGATCCTGATCGCCATTGTCGGCGAACCGGCCAGCCTCAGCGAGGCGCTCGACGTTTCGAACAGCGCCTACCTCTTCGCGGCCCTAGCCGCGCTGGCGTCCGGGGTGGCCGCCCTGGCCCTGCGGCCGACGGCCACCCCGGCGCGCGACTCCGCGGGCCTCAGCCCGTCGGAGCCTGCCCCTTCAACTTCACTTTGAGCGTCTTCTTCGTCACCTGACCGGCAACATTGGTGCCAGTCACCGTCGCCTTCAAGGTGAGCGAGTGCTTGGGACTGAGATCCGCCAGCTTCGTCTTCACCTTTTTCGGGAATTTGAGGGTGAACTTGCCTAGGACTCCCGGGGTCAGGTTCTTGGTCCCGCCGTTGAGCTTGGCTTTCTTGCCTTTGCCCAGCTTGACGACGCCTTTGACCGTCACCGGCGCCGGCACGTCGGTGGTTACGACGATCACGACCGAGCCTTTCCTGACCTGCTTGGTGGCCGAGAGCGTCACCGCTGGGCAGGCGGTCTGGACTGCTCCGCTCTGCGGACAGCCATCCTGGGTCTCGTCGCCGAAGCCGTCGTTGTCGGCGTCGGGCTCGATCGTTCCCGTTACCGGAATCCGGAATTCAGATTCGCCTGCAGCGTATTCAGAGGTGCTGCCGGCCGGGGTGGTTGGAATGAAGATCCCGAGCCCGTTTTCGTCCGCGGCCGTACAGTACGGGGTTCCTATTGCCGGGTCGGTCCCGAACAGGCCAAGCCGGTCTCCGGGCTGGATCGGGATTCGGACATCGAAGACGTTCGATCCGGCGACGATCGATCCGGTGCCTTCCCCGGTGACCAGGAGGTCTTTCGGCCCCGTCAACCTCAGCGTCTTCAGGGTGACCGGAGCCGCTTTCGGCGGTCCCGGGGCGGCGACCTCAATCTTCCATTTCGTCAGGATCCCACCCACCGGCGCCGCCAGCGGCAGCGGATCGCCGGCCGACGTGAGGGCGAAGAGCCCGTATGGCGTCGGCGCCCCGTTGATCGCCGGACAGGGATCTCCAAATTCGGTCGCAGCGGAGGCGCCCGCGGGGCCGACCGCCGAAATCCCTAGGACGGCGCAGACGGCACCCAGAGCTAACTTGAACTTCATTTCGCCTGCCCCTTGAGCCGCAATTTCAGCGTTTGCGTCGTCACCGCACCGGCGACATTCGTGCCGGAGACGGTCACGTTCAGCTTCACGGACCGTTTCGGCGGCAGTTCCTTCAGCTTGTTCTTCAGGCCTTTCGTGAAGAAGAGCCTGAACTTGCTGAGGGTGGCCGGCACCAGGTTTTGCGTTCCGCCGTTGAGCTTGGCTTTCTTGCCTTTGCCCAACTTGGCGACGCCTTTGACGGTTACCGGCGCCGAGGTATTGCTGGCGACGATCACAGTCACCGACCCTTTTTTGACCTGGGTAGCGGTCGAGAGAGTGACCAGCGGGCAGGCGATTGCCTGGACGGCAGCGCTCTGCGGGCACTGGTCCTGCGTCTCGTCGCCGTAACCGTCGTTGTCGGCATCGGGCTCGACGAAGGCGACGAGCGGAATTTGGACACCTTCGGGTTCGGCGGGCGCGGTCCCGGTGGAATTCAGCGGCAGGTCGTTTTCGATCAATGCGGATTTGTCGCCGGGATTGGCGGTGCTGCAGAGGAGGGTCACAGGGCTCCCCAGCTGGGTCCCGAAGGTGCCGACGAAATCGCCAGCCTTGACGGGGATCCGTGCCGAGAAGGAGTTCAGCCCGGCGTTTATCGGGCTCGGGCCGGTATCGGCGACCACCTGGAACTGTTTCGCCACGCCGGTCCCCCGGAGAATCTTCAGGGTGGTGCTGAAGCCCGAGTTGGGTGGGAGAGCCAGGCCCACGCTGAAGGTCCAGCGAGTGACGACGCCGGCGGCTGGAAAGGTTGCGGCTATCGGGCTGGCCGGTCCGTTCGCAAGCGAGATCCAGGTGTTGGCTCCCCCCGAGGTGTTGGCCGCGCATTTGTTTCCTACTTCCGTGGCCGCTGAAGCGCCGGTGACGCCGATCAGCGAAACGGCAAGAGCCGTGGCAGCCGCAGCCGTAACGAGCTTGAGCCTCATGTTTCGTCTCTCCCTTTGTTCGAAGTACCGCGCCGAGCATATCCGGGCGTATCGCAAATGGATCGAGAAACCGAACTGTTACTGGACGTTCAGGCCAGGTCGAGCGAGCGCCAGGCGCGCTCTGCCTCGGCGAGACTGACGGTGAGGCTGCGGTCGCCGGCGGCGATCTCGATCTCCTCGCCGCCGACCTCGCCGAGCGGGGTCGCGCCTAGCTGCTCCAGGGCCGAGCGCTCACCGCTGACGACGAACCCGCCGGGACCCTCCCCGAAGAGGGACTCCTCGGGGCTGCAGCCGCGCTCGCGCAGGTGCTGGAGGTCGACCCGGCAGCCGACGCCGCCGGCGATGGCCGACTCGGCCAGTGCGCAGGCGAGGCCGCCGTCGGAGACGTCGTGGGCGGAGGAGAGGCGACCGGCGCGGACTGCGTCGCGGACGGTCTCGCACGCTTCGGCAACGGCGGCGACATCGGGTGCGGGTAGCCCCATCGCCAATTCGCCCCGCTGCTTCGCCAGCTCCGAGCCGGCGAGGTTCGGTTCGAACGGGCCGATCAGGCCGATCGCGTCGCCCTCGCGGAGGAAGGCGTCGCCGGCGACTTGGGCCGGGTCGGGCAGCTCGCCGACCATCGCCACCACCGGGGTCGGGTAGATCGGCCCGTCGGGGCCCTCGTTGTAGAGGGAGACGTTGCCGCCGACGACGGGGACGCCGAGCGCGGTGCAGGCGTCGGCGAGGCCACTGACGGCGCGGTCGAGCTGCCAGGCGCCGGTCGGCTTCTCCGGGTTGCCGAAGTTGAGGCAGTTGGTCAGGCCGAGCGGCTCGGCGCCGACGCAGGCGAGGTTCTGCGCGCACTCGAGCACGGCGTCGATCGTGCCGCTGTAGGGGTCGCAGGCGACGCGGCGGCCGTTGCCGTCGATCGAGACGGCGATCGCGTTGCCGGCCTCGGGCAACTGCAGGACGGCGGCGTCGGCCTGCTCGGGCCGGCGCACGGTGCGCGAGCCGACGATCGAGTCGTACTGCTCGAAGGCCCAGCGCTTGGAGGCGATGCTCGGCGCCGAGAGCAAGGCCAGCAGCTCCTGCTCGGAGGCGGCGCCCGGCGCCAGCGTCTCCCGGTTGCCGTAGATCCAGCCCTCCGGCTCGGCGGGGTCCAGGTCGTAGAGCGGGCAGCCGTCGACCAGCGCCTCGACCGGCATCTCGCCGACGACGTCGTCGCCGCGAAGGATGCGTATCTGGCCGCCCTCGGTCACGGCGCCGATCACCGCCGATCCCGTCTGCCACTTCTCGCAGATCGCCCGCACCTCCTCGACCCGGCTCGGCTCGACCACCGCCAGCATCCGCTCCTGGGACTCGGAGACCATAATCTCGAAGGGCTCCATGTCGGCCTCGCGCAACGGCACCGCGGCGACGTCGATGTCGATCCCGACACCGCCGGCGCTCGCCATCTCCCCGGCCGAGGAGGTCAGCCCCGCGGCGCCGAGGTCCTGCAGCGAGACGAGCAGCCCCTTCTCCAGCAGCTCCAGGCAGCACTCGAGCAGCTTCGACTCCTCGAAGGGGTCGCCGATCTGCACCGTCGGCCGCTTCGCCTCGTCGCCCTCGCCGAGCTCGGCCGAGGCCAGGACCGAGGCGCCGCCGATCCCGTCGCGCCCGGTCGAGGCCCCCATCAGGACGATCGAGTTGCCCGGCCCGGCGGCCGCGGCCCGCACCATGTCCTTGGTCTTGGCGAAGCCGATGCACATCGCGTTGACCAGGCAGTTGTGCTCGTAGGGCTCCTCGAAGTAGATCTCGCCGCCGACCGTCGCCACCCCGATCGAGTTGCCGTAGTGGCCGATCCCACGCACGGCGCCGTCGAGCAGGTGGCGCGAGCGGACCGAGTCGAGCTCGCCGAAGCGGAGGCTGTCGAGGAGCGCGATCGGCCGCGCCCCGATCGCGAAGACGTCGCGCATGATGCCGCCGACCCCGGTGGCCGCGCCCTGGAACGGTTCGACCGCGCTCGGGTGGTTGTGGGACTCGACCTTGAAGGCGACCGCGTAGCCGGAGCCGACGTCGACGGCGCCGGCGTTCTCGCCCGGGCCCATCACCACCCGCTCGCCCTCGGTCGGCAGCCGCCGCAGCAGTTTGCGCGAGTGCTTGTAGGCGCAATGCTCGGACCAGAGCAGGCTGAACATCGCCAGCTCGACGTCGTTCGGCTCCCGGCCCAGCTTCTCGACGATCAGCTCGTACTCGGAGTCGGTCAGGCCGAGCTCGCGGTATTTGGGGGCGCCGACCGTCATCCGCGGGGCGACTTTGTCAACCCATGGTTTGCAAAGTCGCCCACCTTGCTCATCCGCTCGAAGACCCGCAGCCCGTCCGTGGACCCGGTCAGCGGGTCGACGGCGTGCTCGGGGTGGGGCATCAGGCCGAGGACGTTGCCGCGCTCGTTCGTCACCCCGGCGATGTCGCGGACCGAGCCGTTGGAGTTGTGGCCGTCGGCGTAGCGGTAGGCGACCTGGCCGCCCGCCTCCAGCCGGTCGAGCGTCTCCTCGGGCGCGTAGTAGCGGCCTTCGCCATGCTTGGCCGGGATCGAGAGCCGCTCGTCCGTCCCCTCCTCGACCAGCTCGACCTGGTGGCAGCGGAAGCGCAGCTCGACGTTGCGCAGCAGCGCTCCCGGCAGCAGGCCCGCCTCGCAGAGGACCTGGAAGCCGTTGCAGATGCCGATCACCGGCGCGCCGCCCGCCGCGGCCTCGGCGACCGCCTCCATCGCCGGCGAGAAGCGGGCGATCGCCCCCGCCCGCAGGTAGTCGCCATAGGAGAAGCCGCCGGGGACGACGACGCCGTCGACGCCGTCGAGGTCGCGGCTTTCGTGCCAGATCAGCCGCGCCCCGTCGCCGTGGATCTGGCAGGCGTGCAGCGCGTCCCGCTCATCGCAAGACCCGGGGAACTGGAGGACGCCCCAGATCACAGGGTCTGAATCTCGTAGTCCTCGATCAGGGGGTTGGCGAGGAGCTTCTCGCAGAGCTCGCCGAGCCGCTCCGGGCTCTCGGCCTCGAGCTCGACCATCCGCCCTACGTGGACGTGCTCGATGCCCTCGAAGCCGAGCGCCGGCAGCGCCCGCTCGACGGCCTTGCCCTGGGGGTCGAGGATGCCCTCCTTGGGGCGGATCAGCACGCGCGCCTTCACAGCGCCAATCTAACGGTCGCGGCGGCCGGGCCGTGCGGGCAAAACCCGCACTTCCCGCTCAGAACGACTCGCCGGTAATGCGCTCGTAGGCCTCGACGTATTTGGCCCGCGTCTGCTCGACCACGTCGGGCGGCAGCTCGGGCGCCGGCGGCTTCTTGTCCCAGCCGGTCTCCGAGGCCCAGTCGCGGACGAACTGCTTGTCGAAGGAGGGGGGAGTGACGCCGGGCTGGTAGCTGGCCGCGGGCCAGAAGCGGGAGGAGTCGGGAGTCAGCACCTCGTCGCCGAGGACGACCTCGGCGCCCGCGTGGCGGCCGAACTCGAACTTGGTGTCGGCGAGGATGATCCCCCGCTGCGCGGCGTGCTGGGAGCCGCGCTTGTAGACCTCGATCGAGATCCGCCGCAGCTCTTCCAGCAGCGCCCGGTCGCCGACGATCTCGGCGGCGCGGTCGAAGTCGACGTTCTCGTCGTGGTCGCCGATCTCGGCCTTGGTCGAGGGGGTGAAGATCGGCTCCGGCAGCTGGTCGGACTCGACCAGGCCGGAGGGAAGCTCGATCCCGCAGACCGAGCCGCTCTCCTTGTATTCCTTCCAGCCCGAGCCGGAGAGGTAGCCGCGGACGACGCACTCGACCGGATACATCTCCAGCTTGCGCACCCGCATCGCCCTCTCAGCCACCTCCTCGGGCACCTCCTCGGAGATGAAGTGGTTGGGGACGATGTCCTCGGTCAGTCCGAACCAGAAGACCGACATCCGGTTCAGCACCTTTCCCTTGTCGGGGATCGGCGTCGGCATCACCACGTCGTAGGTGGAGATGCGGTCGGAGGCGACCATCAGCAGGTCGTCCTCGAGCTCGTAGATCTCGCGCACCTTCCCGGAGGAAAGGAGCTTCAGGTCGGCAAGGTTCGGCATCGGCGCGATGCTAACCATCTCCGAAGCGCAAGGATCTCCGAGCGGTGTGGGACGAAGGTCACACCCCGCATTTAGGAGCCTCTGGGATGCTCCCCCCGTGGCGTTCCCCCCTGAAGTCCAGCGCAAGCCCCTGGTCCAGACCCTGCGCTGGGCCTTCCGGCCGATCCCGTTCCTGGAGGAGTGCCGCCGCCGCTACGGCGATTCCTTCGGCCTCCGCTTCCTCGGCTTCGAGCGGCCGATGGTGTTGATCTCCGACCCCGAGGCGATCAAAGCGCTCTACCGTGAGCCGAGCCACGGCCTGCCGCCGGGGCGCAACCTCATCCTCGAGCCGATCGTCGGCTCCAAATCGCTGCTGATCCAGGAGGGGGCCGAACACCTCAGCCGTCGCCGGCTGATGCTGCCGCCCTTCCACGGCGAGCGGATGCGCTCCTACGAGGAGACGATGCACGAGATCGTCGAGGCGGAGATCGACTCCTGGCCGCTGAACAGCGAGTTCCCGATCCACGCCCGGATGCAGGCGGTGACGCTGGAGATCATCCTGCGGGTCGTCTTCGGAGTCTCCAGCGGTCCCCGGCTCGACCGGCTGCGGGAGATGCTCTCGACCGTCCTGCAGGAAACCGCGACCCCCGGCCGTCAGGTGCTCGGGCTGGCGCTGCAGCGCTTCGGCGGCCGCGGCATGTTCGCCCGCTTCGAGGGGCAGCTGCGCGAAGTCGACGACCTGCTCCTTGCCGAGATCGCCGAGCACCGCGAACGGCCGGACCTGGAGGAGCGCGAGGACATCCTCTCGATGCTGATGCAGGCCGAGTTCGACGACGGCACGCGGATGGAGGACCGCGAGCTGCGCGACCAGCTGATGACGCTGCTGCTGGCCGGGCACGAGACGACCGCGACCGCTCTGGCCTGGACCTTCGACCTGCTGCTGCGCCACCCGGCGGTGCTGGGACGGCTGCGCGACTCGCTCGAGGCGGGCGACGAGGACTACCTGCGGGCGACGATCTCCGAGTCGCTGCGGCTGCGGCCGGTGATTCCCCTGGCCGGGCGCCGGCTCTCGAAGGAGCTGGTGGCCGACGGGATGAAGCTCCCCGAGGGCACCGACGTGACGCCGGCGATCTGGCTCACCCACACCCGCCCCGACGTCTATCCCGAGCCGTTCGCCTTCAAGCCAGAGCGTTTCCTGGAGGACGGGCCCGACACCTACGCCTGGATCCCCTTCGGCGGCAGCGTCCGCCGCTGCATCGGCGCCACCTTCGCCGAGTTCGAGATGCGGGTCGTCCTGCGCGAGGTCCTGACCCGCTGCGAGCTCCACAAGGCCAGCCCGCTCCCCGAGCGCACCGGCCGCCGCAACATCACCCTCTCGCCGCGCGACGGCACTCCAGTGGTCGTCACCGATCGCCAACCGGCCCGCGAGCCGGTCGCCGTCTGACAAAACATTTCCGAAGCTCTTTGTCTACACTCCTTCTATGGAGGCGCTTCTGGAGAAGGAGGGGGACGTGGAGAGCTGGAACGACGAGCGGCTGGACGAACTGAGCCGGAGGATGGATGCGGGGTTCGAGAAGATGGCGTCCAAAGTCGAACTGACCTCGGTCAAAGACGAAATGAACCTGCGCTTCGATGCGTTCGACAAGCGCTTCGCCGAGGTCGACAAGCGCTTCGCCGAGGTCGACAAGCGCTTCGATGAGGTCTTCGGACGCTTCGGAGAAGTGAGTAAGCGTTTTGACTCGATCGACGCCCATCTCATGCAGATCAACGATCGCTTAGATCGTATGAGCAACACTCTTCTCGTCGCCGCCTTCGGCATCATCGCCGCGACGATCGCGAACGGGATTTGGGGCTGAGGCTCAGCTGCCGGACTTGGCGGGGGAGTGCGGGTGCTCCCTCGCCCACTTGGCGATCGTGCCGGAGCCGGAGATCACCTCGCCGTCGTCGAGGACGAGGACCGGCACCTCGTTGGTGCCGCTGAGGCGCTTGATCTCGGCGCGATCCTCGTTGCGGGTGCCCCAGGTCAGGGGCATGCCGCGGTAGCCCTTGACGGTCTCGATCTCGTACTCGTAGCCGGCCGCGTCGAGCGCCTTGCCGGCCTTGGCGCAGGGATGGGCGAAGCCCGGTCCCCGCTTCTTCTGACCGCAGGTGTAGAGGATCACGAGCCGCAGGCTATCGTGGGATCAGATGCTACATTCGTAGCATGAGTGTAGAAATTGCCTCCCGAGAGCTTCGTAACGACACGGCTGGACTGCTCCGCAGGGTTGAAGAGGGGGAGTCGCTCGTGATCACCCGCCGGGGCAAGCCGGTGGCGGATCTGATTCCCCATCGGCAGCGCTTGCGCCGCGGTTTGCGCCCGGCCGAGGTCGTCGAAATCCGTGAGATCGCATCCGGCGACCCGACCTGGGGCGCCGAGCTCGCCGCGATGAGGGCGAGCGACAAGCTCGACCCAATCCCTTGACCGACCCCGTGGCCGAGGTTGGGCTGCTCGATACCTCCGTGCTCGTCGCGGCCGAGGCAGGCAGGCCGCTGCGCGCCGAGGCTCTGCCCAAAAGCGCCGCGATCTCGATCGTCACCGTGGGCGAGCTACGAGCTGGAATCCTTGCCGCCCCCGACGTCCAAAGCCGCGACCGCCGCCTCTACACGCTCGAGCGAATTTCGGCAACGACGATCCTCTCCCTCGACCAAAGGGTCGCGCAAACCTGGGCAGGGATGCGGGCCTATCTTGCGGCTTCCGGAAAAGGGGTGAGCGGAAACGACCTCTGGATCGCCGCGACGGCAGCCGCTGCGGGAATGCCTGTAATCACCCAGGACCGCGACTTCCATGCCCTCTCGGGCGTCAACGGCCTGACCGTCGTCGAGGTCTGATCAGGGCCGCAGCGCTTCGAGCCGCTCGAAGATCTCGGGCACGTGGGTGAGGTAGGCGCTGTAGTCGAAGACCGCGTCGAGGTCGAGGTCGGGGGCGGCCTCGGCGAGCAGGTCGCGGAACTCGGTGCGGGTGTCCCAGGCGCGCTGGGCGCTCTCCTGGACGACGCGGTAGGCCTCGTCGCGTGGGAGTCCGGACTCGACCAGGGCGGTCAGCGCCCGCTGGCTGAACAGGGCGCCGTAGGTCAGGCCGAGGTTCTCCTGCATCCGCTCCTCGTTGACCTTCATCCCGGCGGCGACCTTGGCCGCCAGGTCCTGCATGTAGTCGAGGACGATCGTCGCGTCGGGCAGGATCACCCGCTCGGCGCCGGAGTGGGAGATGTCGCGCTCGTGCCAGAGGGCGACGTTCTCGGTCCCCGCCTGCGAGTAGCCGCGCAGCACCCGGGCGAGGCCGGTGATCCGCTCGGTGCGGATCGGGTTGCGCTTGTGCGGCATCGCCGAGGAGCCCTTCTGCCCGGCGGCGAACGGCTCTTCGACCTCGCGCACCTCGGTTTTCTGCAGGCCCCGCACCTCGGTCGCGAAGCGCTCGAGGCCGGCGCCGGCGATCGCGATCGCCGCCAGCAGCACCGCGTGGCGGTCGCGGGGGATGACCTGGGTGGCGACGTCCTCGCGCTCGAGCCCCAGCTTCTCCATCACCCGCGCCTCGACCGCGGGCGGCACCGAGGCGTAGGTGCCGACCGCGCCGGAGAGCTTGCCGAAGCGCAGCTGTGCGAAGGCGTCCTCGAGGCGTTCGAGGTTGCGGTCGGCCTCGAAGGCGAAGCCGGCGAGCCGCAGCCCGAAGGTGGTCGGCTCTGCGTGGACGCCGTGGGTGCGGCCGACGCAGAGGGTGTCGCGATGCTCCAGCGCCCGTTCGACCAGGGCGTCGCGGTAGGCGCGGGCGCTGGCGAGGACGATCCCGCCGGCCCGCTGCAGCTGCAGCGCCAGGGCCGTGTCGAGCACGTCGGAGGAGGTGAGGCCGTAATGGATCCAGCGGCCGTGCTCGCCGACCGACTCGGCGACGACGTCGACGAAGGCGGCGACGTCGTGGTCGGTCACCTTCTCGCGCTCGTCGACCGCCTCGACCGTGAAGGCCGCCCGCTCGCGTGCCTCGCGCGCCGCGTCGGTGGGGACGACGCCCTCGGCCGCCCAGGCCTCGGTTGCGGCCAGCTCGACTTCCAGCCAGCTCTCGAGCTTCGCCTGCGGGGTCCAGACCGCCCCGATCTCGGGACGGGTGTAGCGGGGGATCACGCGTTGATTATCCGCGCGGCGAGGACGCCGGCGTTTTTCGCCCCGTCGATCGCCACGCAGGCGACCGGGATGCCGGGCGGCATCTGCACCGCCGAGAGCAGCGCGTCGAGGCCGCCGAGGCTCTTGCCGAGGATCGGCACGCCGATCACCGGCAGGTCGGTGTGGGCCGCCGCGACTCCCGGCAGCGCCGCCGACATCCCGGCCCCGGCGATGATCACCTTGAGGCCGCGCATCCGCGCGTTCTGGCAGTACTCGCGGACCAGCTCGGGATCGCGGTGGGCGCTCATCACCCGCACCTCGTAGCGGATGCCGGCTTCCTCCAGGGCTTTGCCGGCGGGCTGCATCTTGGGCTTGTCGTTCTTCGAGCCCATGATGATCCCGACGTGCGGCTCGTCGACGTCGATTTCCTCGAACGCTTCCTCCACCGCCGGCATCGTCGCCGTCTGGGTGGGATCGGGCGGCGCCGTGGGATCGGGCGACCCGGTCGGCTGGGGCTCCTCTGAGATCTCGCTCATTCGCTCCTCTTTCGGTTTAGCTGGGGACGCGCTCGACGGCGCGGGCGGCGATGTCGGTGCGGATCTGCCTTCCCTCGAAGGAGATCCGGCCGGCGGCATCGTATGCACGATCGCGCGCCTCGGCGGGGCTCGCTCCGAGCCCCGTCACGTTCAGTACCCGCCCGCCGGCGGTAACGATCTCGCCGTCGCGCTCGGCGGTGCCGGCGTGGGTGACCTCGGCGACCTCCGCCGCCTCGGCCAGGCCGCTGATCACGTCGCCCTTCGAGGAGGACTCGGGGTAGCCGGCCGAGGCGAGGACGACGGTCACGGCCCAGTTGTCGTCGAACTCCGCCGACAGGCCGGCGAGGCCGCCCGGCTCGCGGGCGGCGAGGAAGAGCTCGGCCAGGTCGGAGCGCAGCCGCGGCAGCACCGCCTGCGTCTCGGGGTCGCCGAAGCGGGCGTTGAACTCGAGCACCTTCGGCCCGTCGGCGCCGATCATCAGCCCGGCGTAGAGGACGCCGTGGAAGGGAACGCCGCGGGCGGCCATCGCCGCGACGACGGGACGGTGGACGCGCTCGACGATCTCCTCGACCTCGGCGGGGCCGAAGCCCGGGACCGGCGAGTAGCTGCCCATGCCGCCGGTGTTGGGCCCCCGGTCGCCGTCGAAGATCCGCTTGTAGTCCTGGGCCGGGGCGAGCGGGACGACGTTCTCGCCGTCGCAGATTGCCAGCAGCGAGAGCTCCTCGCCCTCGAGGAACTCCTCGAGCACGACCGTCGTCTGCCCGAAGCGCCGCTCGGTGAAGAAGACGTCGGCCGCCTCGCGGGCCTCCTCCTCGCTCTGGCAGATGATCACGCCCTTGCCCGCCGCGAGGCCGTCGGCCTTCAGCACCGTGGGGTAGGAGGTGGCCGCGAGCCGCTCGACCGCTTCCTCGCGACTGCGCAGCAGAACGTGGCCGGCGGTCGGGACCCCGGCCTCCTCCATCAGCTCCTTGGCGAACGCCTTCGACCCCTCCAGCTCGGCCGCGGCTTTGGTCGGGCCGAAGGCGGCGATCCCCGTCGCCTCGAGCGCGTCGACGGCGCCGGCGACCAGTCCCGCCTCGGGACCGATCACGGCCAGGTCGACCGCGTGCTCCTGCGCCGCGGCGACGATCGCCGCGGCGTCGTCGGCGGCCACGCCGGCCAGGCACTCAGCGTCGGCCGCGATCCCGGCGTTGCCAGGCGCGCAGAGGACGTCCTCGACCTGGGGGGAGCGCCGCAGCGCCCGCACGATCGCGTGCTCGCGACCGCCCCCTCCGACTACGAGTGCCTTCAACGCGGGCCTAGAGGGAGTTGGAGAGATCCTCGGCCGGCATCGCCGCCAAGGTCTGGCTGGTCATCGTCCCGCGCGAGCCGAGCTCGACCGAGACCTTGGCCATCGTCTTCTCGTCGGGCGCTTCGACCACGGTGACGAAGTCGTACTGCCCAAGCGTTGCGTACTGGGCCACCACCTTCGCCCCCAGCTGTTCGACCTCGCGGTTCACCTCAGCAACCCGCCCAGGGTTGTTCTTCAACGTCCGCACTCCCTCAGCAGTCAAGTTCGTGAGCATCAGATAAGTCGGCATCGCCGCCCCCTTCAGGTCGAGATCGGGCTTGAGTTCAACCGTACTGCTTTACCCGCCATCGAGGGAGAGCGTCAATCAGAGCGCTGACTCCCCCAGCCACCGCGCTCTGTCCCTCGACCTAATACGCGTAATAGCCAGCGTGAATGTGATCGCAATGGTCCGGCAGCGCGAAGGCCGGGCCGGCGCCGTCGAGATCGAAGCAGTAGATGAGCTCCGTCGGGTGCAGCGGCGGCTGCAGCTGGGCGAGGGCGTAGCCGAGCTCGGCGCAGGGGGCGGTGGTCGAGGTGTCGGTGCAGGAGACGCCGTCGACGGCGGCGATGTCCATCGCCCGCCCGTAGAAGTGGTTGGAGACGTTGCCCGAGGCGGTCATCTGCGAGTGGTCGGAGCGCAGCGAGGTGATCGTGATCTGGTGATCCTTGGTCATCAGCGCCAGCAGGCCGGTGACCCGCTGGTCCAGCATGCCCGCCTGGATGTCGCGCAACTCGAGGTCGTTGGAGAGGGTGAGGTTCTGCCAGTTGATCTGCGAGGCGACGTCGCCGGGGAGGACGATCGTCCAGGCTTTGCTGGTGACGGCGCATTTGCCCGCCAGCTGGTCGGCCTCGTTGGCGACCGCGTCGACGTACCAGGAGGCCTGGTTGTGGGTGAAGACGCCGGCGTCGATGCCGCCGCGCGACCACATCAGCCGCGCCAGGGTCGCCGCCGAGTCGTCGACGTCAGCGTGGCGGACGCGGCCGTCTTCGTCGCCGTCGACTGCGTAGCCCTTCCACTCCATCGGGTCGAGCCCGAGCGGGCCTTCGGTCCGCAGCTGCTCCTCGGTCATGCCGCGGCCGAAGCTCGACTCCAGGCGGGCGATCGCCGCCAGGGTCCAGACCCCGCGCTTGCCGAGCTCGTAGCGGCCGGCGGCGGCCTCGAAAGCGGCCAGGTAATCCTCGGGGATCTGCCTCTTCCACTCCTCCGCCGGGGTGCACTTGAAGACCTGGATCTGCGGCGACAGGGTCAGCATCGCGTAGTTGCTGCCGACTTCGGCGGCGTAGCAACCGGCGTTGGCGAGCACCTCTTCGACGTACCAGTCGGCGTGGTTGTAGGCGAAGATCGCGCCCCAGACGTCCTCGGGCATGCCGGCGGCGTCGAGGTAGCGCGCCGCGGCGTAGATCGCGTCTTCGGGGTTGTTCGGGTCCTTGACCCCGTCGCCGTTGGCGTCGACCCCGTACATCGCCCAGGTTTCGGGCATGAACTGCATCCAGCCGACGGCGCCCGCATAGGAGGGACCGAGGTTGGTGCCGAAGGCGGTCTCGATCGCGTTGATCCCGGCCAGGATCGCCGGACCCTGGGGGCCCAGCCCGTAGCGGTCGGAGGCGGCGTGGTAGATCGGGATCAGGACCGGCGGCACGCCGTTGATCGCGCAGCTCGAGGCGGGCAGCGAGGGGATCGTGAAGGCGCCGGCCGCGGGGGCGGTGGTCGCGCCGCCCGCCGGGGCTTCTTCGGCTTCGGTTTCGGGGGCCTCAGCTTCGACCCCGCCTTCGCCGGCGTTGACGCCGCCGTTCGGCGGCGGGGTCTTGGTCGCCGGAGCGGGCGGCGGGACCAGCGTTTCGTTCTGCTTGACGGGCGCTTCGCCGGTTTCGCCGGCTTCGCTGGGAGCGGCCGGAGCTTCGAGCGCGGCGCCGGGCGTGGGAGCGGCGATCGTCGCCGCCGCCTCGGCCCGCGCCACCGCGACGGGCACCGCCAGCGCCGCGGTCGCCGCCGCGGTCGCCATCACCGCCCTGATCTTGCCCGCGTTGTCCATCAGCCGAGGACGTTGACCACTCGCCACTGCTTGCTCTTCAGCTGTTCCATCTCCAGCCGCAGCTCGCTGGTCGCGCCGACCCGCAGCAGCGAGACGCTGACGGGATAGATGCGATCGTGCGAGGGCGCGGGGACGACGTTCAGGACTTTCGCCTTGGGGACCTCGACGCCGGCGGGCTGGCGCGGCGGTCGCTGCAGCAGCGCCTTGGTCACCTGCGGCACCGCGGTCGCCTTGAAGGCCTTGCGGACGGTGGCGGTGTCGCCGCCGGTCTCGTAGACGACGAAGGCGCCGGCGAACTTGCGGGCGACGGCGACGGCTGCGGGACCGGCCGGCGGGCCCTCGACGCTGGCCCGCGACGCGGTCGCCCCGGCGGCGGCCGCGGTGGCGGCGGGGCTGGAGGAGATCGTGTCGGTGGCGGGGTTGCCGGTGTTGGCGCCGCCGCCGGCGGCCGGCGCTTCGGCTGCGACCGCCTGCGAGCCGTCGAGCTTCGAAGTCTTGTCCTGCTCGGGCGCCTTGAAGACGGGGGTGGCGCCCTGCAGGGTCGGGTCGGGCGCCGGCTTCGGGGCCGGCTCCGCCGCGGCGGGCGCGGGCACCGGCTCGCTCTTCAGGGCGACGGGCGGGGCGCTCGCCGAGTCACTCCCGGAGGAGGCGAGCGAGTAGCCGCCGACCCCGATCGCCAGCGCCAGCACGACGGCGCCGCCGGCGACGGCGGCGCGGGCCGCGTCGTCGAGTCCGAGGAAGCGGTCCTGGAGCGGCCAGAGCACGCGATCGCGCACGGCCAGCGAGAGGTCCTCGAGGGCCTCCGGTTGGCGCCGCTTCGGGCGCGCGTTGATCGGGGTCTGGTCGTCGCTCATCAGGTCTTGCCGGGTGCTCCCCTAAGCCTAAGGTGGCTGGCCTAATTAAAGAGCACCTTTACGAGGTTCTTGTTTCGGCAGAAACCGCCGCAAAGATGAGCCCTGAAGGCCCCTTCGCTTCGCTCAGGCTGGGCTTGCAGCAGCCGTGCCGACGCGCTCGAAGACGATCTCTCCTTCGGCGGCGTCGACCCGAACCCTGTCGCCTTCGCCGAACTCGCCCTCGAGGATCTTCAGCGCCAGCTTGTCGACAAGCTGCTTCTGGATCACCCGCTTCAGCGGGCGCGCCCCGTAGGTGGGGTCGTAGCCGAGGTTGCCGAGCAGGGTGCGGGCGTCGTCGGTCAGCTCGATCTCGATCCCGCGCTCGCGGACACGGCCGACCAGCTGGTCGACCTGCAGCTCGACGATGCGGCCGATGTCGGCCTTGGAGAGCCGGTGGAAGATCACCGTGTCGTCGATCCGGTTGAGGAACTCGGGCTTGAAGGTCGCCGCGAGCACCTCTTCGATCTGCTCGCGGATCCGCTCGTCCACCTGCTCGCTGACGATCCGGTCGGAGCCGACGTTCGAGGTCATGATCAGGACCGTGTTGGTGAAGCTGACGGTGCGGCCCTGGCCGTCGGTCAGCCGGCCGTCGTCCATGATCTGCAGCAGGGTGTTGAAGACGTCGGGGTGGGCCTTCTCGATCTCGTCGAGCAGCACCACCGCGTAGGGCCGGCGGCGCACCGCCTCGGTCAGCTGTCCGCCCTCCTCGTAGCCGACGTAGCCGGGGGGCGCGCCGATCAGCCGCGCCACGGTGTGCTTCTCCATGTACTCCGACATGTCGAGGCGGACGATCGCCTGCTCGGAGTCGAACATGAACTCGGCCAGCGCCTTCGCCAGCTCGGTCTTGCCGACCCCGGTCGGGCCGAGGAAGAGGAAGCTGCCGATCGGCCGGTGCGGGTCCGAGAGCCCGGCGCGCGAGCGGCGCAGCGCGTTGGAGACGGCGGCGATCGCCTCGTCCTGGCCGATCACCCGGTCGTGCAGCCGCTCCTCCATCTGGATCAGCTTTTGCACCTCGCCCTCCATCAGGCGGCTGACCGGGATCCCGGTCCATTTGGCGACGACCTCGGCGACGTCCTCCTCGGTCACTTCGTCGGCGAGCATCGTGCCGCCGCCGGAGTGCACCTCCTCGAGCCGCGCCTGCCCCGCGGCGATCTCCTTCTCCAGCTCGGGGATCTCGCCGAATTTGAGTTCGGCCGCGCGTTCGAGGTTGGTCTCCCGTTCGGCCTGCTCGACCTCGCGGTTCAGCTCCTCCAGCCGGGCGCGGGCCTGGTTGATCCGCTCGATCGGCTCTTTCTCGTTCTGCCAGCGGGTGCGCAGCTCCGAGGCCTCCTCGCGCAGGTTGGCGAGGTCCTCCTCGAGCGCCTCGCGCCGCGCCTTCGAGGCCTCGTCGGTCTCCTTCTTCAGCGCCTCGCGCTCGATCTCCAGCTGCTGGATCCGCCGCTCGACCTCGTCGATCTCGGTCGGCACCGAGTCGATCTCGATCTTCAGCCGCGAGGCCGCCTCGTCGATCAGGTCGATCGCCTTGTCGGGCAGGAAGCGGTCGGCGATGTAGCGCTCCGAGAGGGTCGCGGCGGCGACGATCGCCGAGTCGGAGATGCGGACGCCGTGGTGGCTTTCGTAGCGCGGCTTCAGGCCGCGCAGGATCGCGATCGTGTCTTTCATGTCGGGCTCGCCGACCAGCACCGGCTGGAAGCGCCGCTCCAGCGCGGCGTCTTTCTCGATGTGCTTGCGGTACTCGTCGAGGGTGGTCGCGCCGACCGCGCGCAGCTCGCCGCGGGCCAGCATCGGCTTCAGCAGGTTGGCGGCGTCGACCGCGCCTTCGGCCGCGCCGGCGCCGACGATCGTGTGGAGCTCGTCGAGGAAGAGGACGATCTGGCCCTCGGCCTGCTGCACCTCGGAGAGGACGGCTTTCAGCCGCTCCTCGAACTCGCCGCGGTATTTGGAGCCAGCCAGCAGCGAGCCGATGTCGAGCGCGATCACGCGCCGGTCGCGCAGGCTCTCGGGAATGTCGCCCTTGACGATCCGCTGCGCCAGGCCCTCGACGATCGCCGTCTTGCCGACACCGGGGTCGCCGATCAGCACCGGGTTGTTCTTGGTCCGGCGGGAGAGGACCTGGATCACGCGGCGGATCTCCTCGTCGCGGCCGATCACCGGGTCGAGCTTTCCCGATTCCGCCTCGGCGGTCAGGTCGCGGCCGAATTTCTCCAGCGCCTGGACGTTGTCCTCGGCGTTCGGGGAGGTGACTTTCGCCGGGCCCTGGACGGCCTTGACCGCCTGCTCCAGCTCGCCCTTGTCGGGCAGCAGGTCGGAGACGCCGGAGCCGTCCTCGGCGAGCGCCAGCAGCAGGTGGCCGACGGTGATGTAGCTGTCGCCGAGCTTCGCCATCTCCTGCTCGGCGGCGCGCAGCACCCGGGCCAGGTTCGAGGACATCTGCGGCTCGGCGCCGTCGCCGAGCGTCGGCAGCGCGGCCACCGCCTCCTGGGCCTGCGCCCTGACCGCGGCCGGGTCGGCGCCGACCCTCTGCAGGACCGGGATCGCCATCCCCTCCGCCTGGTCGAGCAGCGCCAGCAGCAGGTGGGCCGAGGCGATCTCGGGGTTGCGCCCGGCGCGCGCCAGCTCCTGCGCCGCCGCGACCGCTTCCCGCGATTTCTCCGTGAACCTGTCCGCCTGCATCAGCCCGTCTCTCCGTTCTTCTCGTTCTCCAGCTCCGCGATTCGCCTCCGCAGCCGCTCAGCTTCGGCGCGCAGCTTCTGCACCTGGGCTTCCAGCGCCAGCACCGTTTCCACCCCGGCGAGGTTCAGCCCTTCGGCGGTCATCTGCTGGATCCGCCGCAGGCGCTCGACGTCGCGCTGGGAGTAGAGCCGGGTGTTCTTCGGCGAGCGCTTCGGCGCGATCAGCCCGCGCTGCTCGTACATCCGCAGCGTCTGCGGGTGCATCTCCGCCAGTTCGGCGGCGACCGAGATCATGAACACGCCCTGCTCCTCGTCGAAGGTCGCTTTGATCGTGCGGCGGTAGGTGGCCATCAGACGCCCGCCTTCCGCAGCAGCTCGGCGCGCGGGTCGGACCCGTTGAGGGTCTCGGCGAGCTTCTCGACCGCCTCGCCCTGCTCCTCGCTCAACTCGGCGGGGACCGCGATCTCGAGGCGGTAGCGGATGTCGCCGCGGCCCGCGCCCTTCGGCTTCGGCGGCCCCTCGCCGCGCAGTCTCTGGATCGTCCCGTGCCTGGTCCCCGGGGCGACCTTGATCTTCTTCGTCCCGTTCAGCGTCGGCACCTCGATCGTGCCGCCGCGCAGCGCCTCGGGTATCGAGATCGGCACGGTGACTTCGAGGTTGCCGTTGTCCAAGCGCTTGAAGACCGGGGAGGAGGCGACCCGCGTCGTCACGTAGAGGTCGCCGGGAGGACCGCCGCGCGGTCCGTCCTCGCCCTTGCCGGCGAGGCGGATCCGGGTGCCGTCCTTGACCCCGGCGGGGATGTTCACCTTGTAGCGCTTGTTCTGCTGGGTGAGGCCGGAGCCGCCGCAGGTCGGGCAGGGGTCTTCGACGATCTGGCCGGCGCCGCCGCACATCGAGCAGGGCTGGCTGATCGAGAAGAAGCCCTGGCCCTGCGCCTCGACCCCGCGGCCTTCGCAGCGCGGGCAGGTGGTCGGGGAAGTGCCGGGTTTGGCGCCGCTGCCGTGGCAGGTGGTGCACTGGCTCTGCTTCGGAACGGTGACGCTGATCTGGGCGCCCTCGATCGCCTGGTCGAAGCTGAGGGAGACTTCGGTCTCGAGGTCGCGGCCACGGACCTGCTGCGCCCGCGCCCGGCCGCCGCCGCCGCGGTTGAAGACGCCGCCGAGGATGTCGCCGAAGTCGAAGCCGCCGAAGCCGCCCGGGCCGGTGCCGAACGGCGCCTGCCCTCCCTCGCCGAAGCCGGCGAAGACGCCGCCCTCGTCGTACTCCTTGCGCTTCTCGGGGTCGCCGAGGACGTCGTAGGCGGCCGAGACCTCCTTGAACTTCTCCTCCGCCGCGGCATCGTCCGGATTGCGATCAGGGTGGTACTGCCGGGCAAGCTTCCGGTAGGCCTTCTTGATCTCCTCGTCGGTCGCCTTCTTGGAGACGCCGAGCGTCTTGTAGAGCTCGTCAGCCAATGGGCTCCTAACTGCTCACCACGACTCGTGCAGGCCGGATCAACTGCTCGCCGAGGACATAGCCCTTCTGCAGCACCTCGACGACGGTGCCGCTCTCGGTCCCCTCCACCGGCTGGGTCGAGAGAGCTTCGTGACGGTTGGGGTCGAACTTGTCTCCCTTGGGGTCGACAGCCTCGACACCGTGCCGCTTCAGCGTCTCGCGCAACCCGCCGAGCACCATCTCCACGCCGGCGCTGAGACTCTCACCCTCGCCCGCAGCCTCCAGAGCCCGCTCCAGGTTGTCCACGGCATCGATCACTTCCCGGGTCACCGAGACCTTGCCGCGCATCTCCGCGGCTTGAACGTCGGCAGCAACCCGCTTCCGATAGTTCTCGAAATCAGCCTTCGTCCGCTGAGCAAGTTCGAGGTACTCGTCCCGCTCCTGCTGTGCCTCAGCGAGGAGAGCATCGATGTCCTGCTCGACGGTCTCTCCGGTGGGTGACGTCGTCGTAGGGGGGACCCCCTCCTGCTCTGCAGGTGAGGGTGGGTCCCCTGCGGCGGCAGGACCCGCCGGTCGAGCGCTCTCGTCCTGAATCATTTGCCGTCCTCGTCGACCACCTCGGCATCGACGACCTCCTCCTCGTCGGAGGCACCGCCGTCCTCGGAAGAACCGCTGTCAGCCGACTCGGCCGAGGCCGCCGCATAGATCTGCTCGGAGACCTTGGTCATCGCCGTGTTCAGCCGCTCCAGCTTGGAATCGAGCTCCTCTTTGGAGCCGGACTCGAGCGAGTTGCGCACGTCCTTGACCGCGGCCCGCACGTCCTCCTTGCTGGCATCGTCGGCTTTGTCGCCCGCCTCCTCCAGCGCTTTCTCCGCCTGGTAGGCCGCGTTCTCGGCGAGGTTCCTCGTCTCGGCCAGCTCGCGCTGCGCCTGGTCCTCCTCGGCGTGGGCCTCGGCGTCGGAGACCATGCTCTGGATTTCCTCGTCGGAGAGGCCGGAGCCGGATTTGATCTCGATCTTCTGCTCTTTGCCCGTGCCTTTGTCCTGGGCGGCGACGTTGATGATCCCGTTGGCGTCGATGTCGAAGGTGACCTCGATCTGCGGCATGCCGCGCGGCGCCGGGGGGATCCCGGTGAGCTGGAATTTGCCCAGGCTCTTGTTGCCGCTGGCCATCTCGCGCTCGCCCTGGAGCACGTGGATCTCGACCGAAGGCTGGTTGTCGTCGGCGGTCGAGAAGACCTCCGACTTCTTCGTCGGGATCGTCGTGTTGCGCTCGATCAGCTTCGTCATCACGCCGCCTTTGGTCTCGATCCCGAGGGTCAGCGGGGTGACGTCGAGCAGCAGCACGTCCTTGACGTCGCCGGCCAGCACGCCGGCCTGGATCGCGGCGCCGACGGCGACGACCTCGTCCGGGTTGACGCCCTGGTGGGGCTCCTTGCCGGTCAGCTCTTTGACTTTGTCGCGGACCGCCGGCATCCGGGTCATGCCGCCGACGAGGACGACGTGGTCGACCGCGGTGTCAGCGTCGGCCAGCGCCTGTTTCACCGGCCCGACCACGCGGTCGAGCAGGTCGCCGGTCAGCTCGTTTAGCTTCGAGCGGCTGAGCTTCAGGTCGAGGTGCTTCGGCTGTCCCTCGACGGCGGTGATGAAGGGCAGGTTGATCTGCGTCTCCTGGGTCGAGGAGAGCTCGATCTTCGCCTTCTCCGCCGCCTCGTAGAGGCGCTGCAGCGAGTTCTTGTCCTGGGAGAGGTCGACGCCCTGGTCGCGCTTGAACTCCGCCACCAGCCACTCGACGATCGCTTTGTCCCAGTTGTCGCCGCCCAGGTGGTTGTCGCCGGCGGTCGACTTCACCTCGAAGACGCCGTCGCCGATTTCCAGCACCGAGACGTCGAAGGTGCCGCCGCCGAGGTCGAAGACGAGGATCGAGTGGTCGGCCTCCTCTTTGTCCAGGCCATAGGCGAGCGAGGCCGCGGTCGGCTCGTTGATGATCCGCTTGACGTCGAGGCCGGCGATCTTGCCGGCGTCCTTGGTCGCCTGCCGCTGGTCGTCGTTGAAGTAGGCGGGGACGGTGATCACGGCGCTGTCGACCGTTTCGCCGAGCTTCGCTTCGGCGTCCGCCTTCAGCTTCTGGAGGATCATCGCGCTGATCTCCGGCGGGCTGTACTGCTTGCCGCGCGCGTCGACCCGGACGTCGCCGTTCGGCCCGGCCTCGACCGTGTACGGGACGATCGTCTCCTCCTCTTTGACTTCGGACTCCTTGCGGCCCATGAAGCGCTTGATCGAGAAGATCGTGTTCTCGGGGTTCATCACCGCCTGGCGTTTGGCGACGGTGCCGACGAGGCGCTCGCCGCTCTCGGTGAACGCGACGACGGAGGGCGTGGTGCGCCCGCCCTCGGCGTTCTCCAAGACGGTGGGCTCGCCGCCCTCCATCACCGCCACGCACGAATTGGTCGTGCCGAGGTCGATACCGATCGTCTTTGCCACTTTTCCGCCTACCTCCAGATGGGTTGGGTTGCTCAAGCTTTAAAAATCTAAGTGGCAGTATGGCAGATATCGAGTCAGATGCCAAACGGCCGATTTGCCAGCGGGCGATTCGTTCGGGTAGGAACCGGGTTACACCTAATGCAGGCAGGTGGGAGGCGGGACAAAACGAGGAGGAGACTTTGAACCGCATGAACCGGCTGGTATTGCTGGCCTTGGCCGTGCCGCTGACTTTGGCGCTGTTCGCCAGCACCGCCGTCGCCAAGTACGGGCCCGGCACCCAGGTCAACGTGATGACCCGGAACCTTTACCTGGGAGCCGACCTGGCCCCGGCGATCGCCGCCAAAAACACCAACGAGTTCGTCAAAGCCAACGGGCAGATCCTGCGCGAAGTCACGGCGAACAACTTTCCTGTGCGGGCCAAGGGCCTCGCCCAGGAGATCCTCAAGAAGAAGCCCGACCTGGTCGGGCTGCAGGAGGTGGCGCTGTGGCGGACCGGACCGCCGAGCCTCGAACCGCTGCTTGGCACTACCGGCCCGACCGCGGCAACGGTCCGCTACGACTACCTGAGCGAACTGCTCGACCGCCTCAACAAGGGCAAGAAACGCTACCGCGTGGCGGTCGTCCAGCAGGAGTTCGATTTCGAGGCGCCCGGTGACGAGAACGGCGTCCCCGGTGACGGTCCCAACGGGCTGATCAAAGACGCGGAGATCAACGGCCGCCTGACGATGCGCGACGTGATCCTGGTTCGGCTCGGAGCCGGCGTGGTCACCAGCCATCCGCAGAAGGGCAACTTCCAGAATCTCCTGGTGGTCCAGCTCTCGGGAGTCGAAGTGCGGGTCCTGCGCGGCTGGACCGCGATCGACGCCAAGGTCCGCGGCAGCGGCAAGCTCCGCTTCGTCAACACGCACCTGGAGGCGTTCGACGACTCCACCCAGGTGCCGAGCATCCGCGCCCTGCAGGCGGGCGAGCTGGTCGCCAAAGACGGGCCGGCGACGACCAGCCTGCCGGTGGTCCTGCTCGGCGATCTCAACTCCGACGACGACACCGTCGAAGGCGGCGACCGCCAGGCCTACCAGGCCCTGGTCAAAGCCGGGATGCGCGAGCGCAGCACCGACAAACCGCTCGGCTGCTGCCTGAAGTCGAGCCTGCTCGCGGTCGGGGCCGGCGGCAGCGTCGCCGACTTCGACCACCAGGTCGACCACGTGATGACCCGCGACCCGAAGAAGGTCAAGCTGATCTCCTCCGCGGTCACGGGCCGGCAGCCGGTAAACGGCTTCTGGGACTCCGACCACGCGGGGCTCTTCAGCTCCCTGTGGCTGTTGCGGTAAGTCAGCGGTGGGAGGGGCGGGCGTCGGCCCGTCCCTCGCCGAGACCGTAAAAACGGTCCCTCAAGGACCGTTTTTGCGGTTTGGGCGGGGTTAGCCCTCGCCGGCGGTGCGGGCGACGAATTCGGAGACTTCCTTCGCCTGCTCTTCGTTGAGGATGCCGCCCGGCATCCGTCCCGGCGTGGTCGAGCTGTCGACGCCGTTTTCAATCGCGTTGAGGACGCGGCCTTCGAGCGATTTGACCGTGGTTTCGATCGTCTCCGGGTCGCCTTCCGGGGGGCCGTTGGGCGCCAGCAGCTCGTCGAGGTCCGGCGCGTAGTTGCCGTCGGTGCCGGCGCTGTAGAGCGCGTGGCAGGTGCCGCAGTTGGTGACGAACAGGGACTGGGCTCCCTCGAGGCTCGCCGGCACCTTGTCCTCGCCGGTCTCGCCGTCGCCCTTGGCGCGGAAGGCCGCGAAGGGGATGACCACCGCGAGGACGAGGACCAGGACCCCGAACCAGATGAAGGTGCGCTTGCTCATACGGCGGCGCGCATACTACTGGCGCCCGCCGCTGGGCGGCTGCCCAGGCAGGGTCGCCCGGTTCTCGCGGTACCACGGGCACATCCGCCGCAGGGCGCACTCCCCGCAGCGGGGTTTGGGGCGGCAGACCGCTCTGCCGTGCCGGATCAGGTTGACGTGGAGCTCGTGGGCGTCCTCCGGGGGGACGACCGCGAGCATCTCGTCGTGGGCCTTCTCGAAGGAGGCCTTGGCCGGGAAGAGGCCGAGCCGGCCGCCGACGCGGTGGACGTGGACGTCGACCGGGATCTCCGGGATCCCCCAGGTGAAGATCAGCACGCAGGCGGCGGTTTTGCGGCCGACGCCCGGCAGGTCGAGGAGGAACTCGAGCGACTCCTCACGGGGGGCGGTCTCGGTCCAGTCGAGGTCGGGCGGCTCGCCCAGGCGCTCGAGGATCGCCTGGATCCGCGGCGCCTTCTGTCTCGCCAGCCCGCCGGGCCGGATCGCCTCCTCGAGCTCGTCCACCGGCGCGTCCCGCACTTCCTCCCAGGCCGGAAACCGCTTCCGCAGCGCCGCGTAGGCGACGTCGCGGTTGCGGTCGTTGGTGTGCTGGGAGAGGACGGTCTTGACCAGCTCGCCGACCGGGTCCCCGTGCGGCTCCGCGGCCGGCACCCCGTACATCTCCCGCAGCCGGTCCCGGATCGCCCGCACCCGCCGCCTGTCCGGCCGCTTCCACGCCATGCAGGCGGACCCTAGCCATCGCGTGGTTCCTTTTGCACGCATATCGTGCAAAAGGAACCACGGAACGGCTTTGAGGCGTTAACGCCGGGGCTACAATTGACTGTTCGTGTCCCGTGCCCTTGCTGCCATAACCGCCCGCCTGCCGAAGGGCTGGGGCGACCTCGCCCGCCAGGTCGCGATCCTGGTCAGCGTCGACCTCGCCTACACCTTCGTGCGTGGAATCGCCGACGGCGAGAGGGCGATCGCGATGCTCCACGGCCAGCAGGTGATCGACCTCGAGCGCTCCACCCACACCTTCTTCGAGCCCAGCCTGCAGGCGTTCTTCCTGCCCGCGCAGGGCGTGATCGACGTCGCCAACCAGATCTATCTGAACGCCCAGTTCTCGATCGCGCTCGGGTTCCTCGTCTGGCTCTACCTCTTCCGCAACGAGTCCTATTACTTCGTGCGCAACATGTTCGTCGTCTCGATGGGGCTGGCGCTGGTCGGCTACTCGCTCTACCCGACGGCGCCGCCGCGGATGTTTCCCGAGTACGGCTTCGTCGACACGCTCAACGCCTTCGCCGGGGTCAACCACGACTCGGCGCTCGCGAAGAGCTTCATCAACCCCTACGCGGCGGTGCCGAGCATGCATTGCGCCTTCGCGATGATGATCGGCGCCAGTGGCATCAGGGTCTGCCGGCACTGGTGGGCGAAAACCTGGTGGGCCTTCTGGCCGCTGCTCGTCTCCTGGGTCACCGTCGTCACCGCCAACCACTACTGGGTGGACGCGGCGCTCGGCTGGATGGTCGCGCTCTGCGCCGCCCTCGCCGCCCAGCGCCTCGCCCAGGCCCGCCCGGAGGCATGGGCCTTCCGGGCTGCCGGCCGCGCTCCGGCCCCGCAAGAGGCCGAGGCGTGAGAACCCGCCTCGGGACCCCCCGCGCACGCTTGGCGGCACGCTGGGTCCCAAGGCGGGTTCTATAGCCTCAGGACGGATGGGACCTTCCGCGCCCCCGCGGCGCAGCAACCGTGCCGGTGCCCGCAACGGGCAGGAGCTGCGGGCCTACGCCCGCGATCGGCTGATCGAGTCGCGCCTGACCCCGAACGCGATCTCGATGGTCGGCCTGCTCGGCAACCTCGTCGCCGCCGTCCTCGTCACCCAGCACCTCTTCTTCCTCGCCGGCGTCGCCTTCGTCCTCGGCTCGGTGATGGACACGCTCGACGGCCGCTACTCGCGGATGTCGGGCAAGGGGTCGCTGTTCGGCGCCTTCCTCGACTCGACCCTGGACCGGATCGAGGAGGGGATCGTGCTCGCCGCGGTCGCCGGCTACTTCGCCGTGCAGGGCGACGACTTCGCCGCGGCGATGTGCGTGGTCGCCGTGCTCTTCTCCCTGATGGTCTCCTACACCCGGGCCCGGGCCGAGGCGCTCGGCGTCGAATGCAAGGTCGGTTTGGCCACCAGGCCGGTCCGTGTGGTGATACTTTCGATCGGCCTGATCTTCGCCAAGGGCGCCGGCATCGGCGATTTCGAACTGCTGGCGCCGGCGGTCTACGCCATCGCCGCCTTGACGATATTCACGACTTTCCAGCGGGTATGGCATGTGAGAAACGAGCTTTCCGGCGAGGTCTCCGACGTCAAGGACGACGACGGCGGCGTTGCCGGGGACGTGTAACCAGCGAAGCCGCCAGGTGTCTTCAGCCACCCAGCGCAATCCAGGAGGACTTCGAAATTCATGAGTGAGAACGGGTCAAACGGCCACACGAATGGCGCCGGCCGCGCGGACGACAAGGTCCGGGTCGCGATCGTCGGCGTCGGCAACTGCGCCAACAGCTTCATCCAGGGCGTCCAGTACTACAAGGACGCCGACCCGAGCGACGAAGTGCCGGGCCTGATGCACGTCGACCTCGGCGGCTACCACGTCCGCGACGTCGAGTTCGTCGCCGCCTTCGACATCGACTCCGAGAAGGTCGGCAAAGACCTCGGCGAGGCGATCTGGTCGGGCCAGAACGACACGATCAAGTTCGCCGACGTCCCCAACCTCGGGATCACCGTCCAGCGCGGCATGACCCACGACGGCCTCGGCAAGTACCTGAAAGAGAAGATCACCAAAGCACCGGGCGAAACCGCGGATGTCGTCGGCATCCTCAAGGAGACCAAGGCCGACGTCCTCGTCTGCTACCTGCCGGTCGGCTCCGAGGAGGCGACCAAGTGGTACGTCGAGCAGGCGCTCAAGGCCGGCGTCGGCTTCGTCAACTGCCTGCCGGTCTTCATCGCCCGCGAGGACTACTGGGACAAGCGCTTCCAGGAGGCCGGGCTGCCGATCATCGGCGACGACATCAAGAGCCAGGTCGGGGCGACGATCGTCCACCGCTCGCTCGCCCGGCTGTTCCACGACCGCGGCGTGCGGCTGGAGCGGACCAGTCAGCTCAACGTCGGCGGCAACATGGACTTCTACAACATGCTCGAGCGCGAGCGGCTGGACTCGAAGAAGATCTCGAAGACCAACGCCGTCACCTCGATCATGGGGCACGAGCTGCCGCCGGAGAACGTCCACGTCGGTCCCTCCGACTACGTGCCGTGGCTGACCGACCGCAAGTGGGCGCACATTCGCCTCGAGGGCAAAGCCTTCGGCGACGTGCCGCTGACCGCCGAGCTGAAGCTCGAGGTCTGGGACTCGCCGAACTCCGCCGGCGTCGTCATCGACGCGGTGCGGCTGATCAAGCTGGCGCTCAACAACGGCGTCGCCGGCCAGCTCGACGGTCCCTCCAGCTACCTGATGAAGTCGCCGCACAGCCAGCGGCCCGACGACGAGGCGCGCGAACAGACGGAGGAGTTCATCGCCGCCAACCAGCGCGGCAAGTCGCTGCCGGGCCAGCCGGCGTCCGAGACCTCGGGCGCGGCCTCGGCCTGACGACCTAAGACGTAGGAGCATCGAGACCGCGAACGAGGCCGATATTCGGCTTCGCTCGCGGTCTCGCGCTATTCGGACTCTTATCCTGCCTCTGTGACCAACGAGCCGCTCTCGATCGCGCAGGTCTTCCCGGTTCGCCGCAACGGCGGGAACCCGGCGGCCCAGTTCGCGACCGCCGTCTCCGAGGAGCTCGAGCGGCGCGGGCACGAGGTGCTGCGGATCTCGACCGGGGATCCGGTCAAACGGCTGCTGAAATCGCGGCCGCTGGACGTCGTCCACGTCCACGACCCGTTTGCGCCGAGCGCGCCCTCGGCGGCGCTGCGGCACTCCTTCTCGCTCAACGTCGCCACCTTCCACGACCCGCGGGAGCGGGTGCTCGCCACCCAGGTGGCGCGGCCCTTCGTCGAGATCTTCTTCGGCCGCATCGACGCGCGGACGGTGACGAAGCCGGAGACGGCGGAGCTGCTGGACCGCTTCTTCCCGGCGGGGTACCAGCTGCTCGACGGCGCCCGCGCCGAGCGGTCTGACTGGGGGCGGGTCGCCGACGAGCTTGAAGCGATCTACCGTCGCCTGCTGGCGCGCCGACACGACCCGGCCGGAGACCCGGAGATCCGCGAGCGGATCTCGAAACGGCCGCTGATCGAGGTCGACCTGCACATGCACACCGACCACTCCGGCGACTGCGCGACGCCGGTCGACGTCCTCATCAACACCGCCCGCGACCGCGGCCTCGGGGCGATCGCGATCACCGACCACAACGAGGTCTCCGGCGCCCTGGAGGCGCGCAAGCTGGCCGAAGAGCTGGGGGACATCGAGGTGATCGTCGCCGAGGAGGTGAAGACCGCCGAGCAGGGCGAGGTGATCGGCCTCTTCCTCGAGGAGAAGATCCCCAAGGGGCTGACGATGGCGGAGACGATCGCCGAGATCCGCGCCCAGGGCGGGCTCGTCTACGTGCCGCACCCCTTCGACCGCTTCCACTCGGTGCCGGACTATGAGCACCTGCTCGACATCGTCGAGGAGATCGACCTGCTCGAGGTCTTCAACCCGCGGGTGGCGCTGACCTCGTTCAACGAGGAGGCGGTGCGGTTCGCGAGCAAGTACCGGATCGTGCCGGCGGCCGGCTCCGACAGCCACGTCGCCCAGGGGCTCGGCAGCGTGCGGCAGCGGATCCACGACTTCGACGGCCCGGCCGAGTTCCTCGAGGCGATGCGCGGTGCCGACATCACCCGCAAGCACAAGAACCTGGTCTACGTCCAGACCCTGAAGTTCCTGCAGACGACGGGGCGGCCGAAGGCGCCGAAAAGGCGGGTGCCGGACGCCAAACCGGTCCGCGGCGGGCGACCGCGGCGGCGCAAAGAAGGGCGACGGGCGAGCAAGTCCTGATGCAGACGGACCGTCGCAAAGGAGCCGCGCCGGCCTCGTCAAAGAGTGCCCCGATGCGCAGCATCGACGACGAGATACGCGAGAAGTACCTGGAGCGCGCGATCCGCGAGCTCAACCAGATGAACCGCGAGGTCCAGGAGTGCCAGCACTGCCCGCGCGGCAAGCTGATGCCGGTGCTCGGCTCCGGCCACCCGCAGGCCGACGTCTTCATGCTCAAGCATGCTCCGCTCGCCTCGGAGATCGAGGAGGGGGTCGCCTTCTACGGCCGCTCCGGCAACGCGCTGATGAAAAGCTTCAAACGGCTCGGGATCGACCCCCTCGTCGTCTACGGCACGCTCTGCGTCAAATGCCCTACGCCCGAGCCCGACCTCGCGCCGGGTGAGTGCGTCGGCCGCCTGGTCGAGGAGCTGGCGATCGTCCAGCCGAAGATCGTCGTCGTCATGGGCGAACCGGCCCTCCGCGTACTCAACGGCCTCAGCGTCCCCCTCTCCCGCCCGATCGACCAGCGCGAGGGCGACATCCAAGCCTTCACCCCGACGGTCGACGCTCTCTACGTCCCCGACATCGACGCCTCCCTCGACGAAGAGGGGGCCAAGCAGCGGTTCTGGCGAGCCTTCAAGACGCTCGGCGAGTGGTACGACGACCTTCCGCCGTACTGAGCCTTTAATAAACAGAGCTTTTTGTCTAATCTCTCCTGGGTCTGCGACAGGGGGCGGTCTTCCGCGTGCTCCCCGGAACCCAAGGAGAGAAGATGAGGCACCTGAAGAAGATCGGCCTTGCCGCAATGATGGCCACCGCCCTGATGGTCGTGGTGGGCGCGAGCGCAGCCTCCGGCGCCGAGCTCTACAAAGCCACAGCCGAAGCCGCCAACGACACACAGGGCGCCGGCACCGAAATCACCGCCACCCTCAAATCCGGCACCTCGCTGCTGCTCAAAGACACACTCGGCGGCGCCAACGACACATGCACCAGCTCCGAAGTCAAAGGCAAAGTCGAAAGCGCTGGCAGCTCCACGACGAATCCGAGCGGCAAAGTCTCGACCCTGAGCTTCGGCGGCTGCAGCCACACAACCGATGTCCTGGCCAACGGCTCCCTGGAAATCACCAACATCGCCGGCACCACAAACGGCACCGTGATCTCCAAAGGAGCCCGGGTCACAGTCAAATCGACAATCTTCGGGATCTCCTGCGTCGTGCACACCGACGAAGGCACCACCCTCGGAACCCTCACAGGGGCCAAAGCCGGTGAATCGGCGACCCTCGACGTCAACAGCGTGGTCAACCTCGAAAACGGCTGCGGCGACTCCTATTTCACCGGCACCTATCTGGTTACAAGCCCGACCGGGCTGGTGGTGGACGCGCCCTCCGGCGCCGAGCTCTACAAAGCCACAGCCGAAGCCGCCAACGACACACAGGGCGCCGGCACCGAAATCACCGCCACCCTCAAATCCGGCACCTCGCTGCTGCTCAAAGACACAATCGGCGGCGCCAACGACACATGCACCAGCTCCGAAGTCAAAGGCAAAGTCGAAAGCGCTGGCAGCTCCACGACGAATCCGAGCGGCAAAGTCTCGACCCTGAGCTTCGGCGGCTGCAGCCACACAACCGATGTCCTGGCCAACGGCTCCCTGGAAATCACCAACATCGCCGGCACCACAAACGGCACCGTGATCTCCAAAGGAGCCCGGGTCACAGTCAAATCGACAATCTTCGGGATCTCCTGCGTCGTGCACACCGACGAAGGCACCACCCTCGGAACCCTCACAGGGGCCAAAGCCGGTGAATCGGCGACCCTCGACGTCAACAGCGTGGTCAACCTCGAAAACGGCTGCGGCGACTCCTATTTCACCGGCACCTATCTGGTTACAAGCCCGACCGGGCTGGTGGTGGACGCGCCCTCCGGCGCCGAGCTCTACAAAGCCACAGCCGAAGCCGCCAACGACACACAGGGCGCCGGCACCGAAATCACCGCCACCCTCAAATCCGGCACCTCGCTGCTGCTCAAAGACACAATCGGCGGCGCCAACGACACATGCACCAGCTCCGAAGTCAAAGGCAAAGTCGAAAGCGCTGGCAGCTCCACGACGAATCCGAGCGGCAAAGTCTCGACCCTGAGCTTCGGCGGCTGCAGCCACACAACCGATGTCCTGGCCAACGGCTCCCTGGAAATCACCAACATCGCCGGCACCACAAACGGCACCGTGATCTCCAAAGGAGCCCGGGTCACAGTCAAATCGACAATCTTCGGGATCTCCTGCGTCGTGCACACCGACGAAGGCACCACCCTCGGAACCCTCACAGGGGCCAAAGCCGGTGAATCGGCGACCCTCGACGTCAACAGCGTGGTCAACCTCGAAAACGGCTGCGGCGACTCCTATTTCACCGGCACCTATCTGGTTACAAGCCCGACCGGGCTGGTGGTGGAGGGGGCCTAGCCCGGCGGGGCGCCGATCCGGCGAGGACCAGATCCCTCGCCGGAGTCGGCGCTCGATCCCTCAAGCCACGAACTACTTTGTTTGTGCTGAGCGCTCTGCTACCAACCTTGCACGTACCCGGCTGCACACCACACTTGGCACCCAAGGAGGCAGCAAATGAAGATCCAAATCGGATTAGCGACGATAGTCCTTCTGATCATTGGGGCGTTGGTCGGAGCCGCGCCAGCTTCGGCAACGGAGCTCTACGGCACGGCCCCGCCGAACGACACACTCGGCGCCGGCACCGAAATCACCGCCACCCTCAAATCCAGCACCTCGCTGCTGCTCAAAGACACACTCGGCGGCGCCAACGACACATGCACCAGCTCCGAAGTCAAAAACAAAATCGAAACCGCCGGCAGCTCCACGACGAATCCGTCGGGCAAAGTCTCAGGCCTTACCTTCAGCAGCTGCAGCCATACCACTACTGTGATCAAAAATGCCGATGGGTTCTTCGGGGAATTAGAAATAAAAAACATCGCCGGCACCACAAACGGCACCGTGATCTCGAAAGGAACTCGTGTCACAGTCAAATCGACAATCTTCGGCGTCTCTTGCGTTGCCAACACTGGCGCTGGTACCACGCTCGGCACCCTCACAGGCGCCAAATCCAGCGAAGTAGGAACCCTTGACGTCAACGCCGTGATCACGATGGAAAACGGTTGTGGTGATTCCACCTTGACTGGCACCTACCTGATCACAAGCCCCACCGGCCTGATGGTGGAGGCCACTGGTACGGGATCCGTGCTTTACAGGAGCACACCTTCGGTGACCGGCACACTTGGCAAAGATGTAGAAATTACCGCGACCCTCGAAACCGGGACCTCGACGCTCCTGAAAGATACATTTGGCGTCAGTGTCGATACATGCACCAGTTCGCAGGTAAAAGGCACAGTCGAAAGCTTGGGCAGCACGACGACGCACCCGTCCGGCAATATCTCGAGCTTGACCTTCGGGGGCTGCAGCGAGCCGACGGTGGTTCTTGCCAATGGATCCTTGGAAATCAGTAACATCGCGGGCACCACAAACGGCACCGTTATCGCCAAGTCTGCGCGAGTGTCAATCAAAAACACAATCTTCGGAATTAATTGCGTGGCGAATACGGGCGTCGGCACGGTGATCGGCACCCTCACAGGCTCGAAATCCGGAAATGCGCCTGTAATGGACATCAATGGCGTCATCACCCTTGAAAATAGCTGCGGAGATGCCACCTGGACCGGCACCTACCTGGTGACGGCTCCGACGGACTTGACCGTGGAGGCGAGCTAGAGGGAGGGGGCGGCGGCTTCGGCGAGGGCGGTCATCGGATCGACCTTCGCTGAGGCCAGGCCGCGGACGACGATGGTGTCGAGGGGGCCTTCGTAGGCGGATAGCTGGCGCTGGGCGTCGTCGCTGTCGGTGGCGGCGACGCCTACGGTGCCCTCGGGCTCGGCGAGGCGGTCGAAGTGGTCTCGGTAGCCCTTGTGGAGGTCGCGGTAGAAGGACTCCTCCTTGGCGAGGCGCTCGGCGGCGTCGGGGCCGACGGCGGTGCGGACGTAGCCGAAGACCGGGGGCGTGGGCCGGTTGGTGTCGGCGGCGCCGGCTTCGACCTTCTGGCGCGCCCCGGCGGCGAAGGTCGGGGTCATCCAGTTGAAGAAGACGCCGTCGTAGGCGCTGCCCGCCAGCTCGCACATCTTCGGGCCCATCGCGGCGAGGACGAGTTTCACGTCGGGCAGCAGCCGGCGCAGCTCCGGCAGGGACTCGCGCATCTTCGTCAGCGGCTTCTTGGTGAAGCCGGCGCCGACGCCGAGCCAGAGCTTCGTGGGGTCGATGCCGAGCTCCTCGATGTCGGCGGCGATCTGCTCGGGCGGGGTGCGGTCGAGGGCGATCACGGCGACGCCGAGCTCGATGCCGGGCGCCGCGGTGGCGAACTCGGCCAGCGTCGCCAGGCCTTTCGCCCCCGGGTGGTCGTTCGACCACATCGAGTCGTAGCCGAGCTCGGCGCAGCGCGCCGCCAGCGGCCGCGCAACCTCCGGGTCCAGCCCTGCCGCGACTCCGAATGCGCGCGGCATCAGGCGACCTCCCCTTCGTCTGGGCTCAGGCCGGCCCCACCCGCGCCTGGACTCGTCGGGGAATCGGGCGTCGCCACGCCACGGCGGGCGGCCTGGCGCTCGAAGAGCGCGACGCACTCGATGTGCGGGGTCTGGGGAAACATGTCGACGGGCCTCACCCGGGCGAGCTTATAACCGGCCTCGCCCAGCTGGGCGGCGTTGGGCGCCAGCGTGGTCGGGTTGCAGGAGACGTAGACGATCTTCTCCGCCTCGCACTCGATCACCCGGCGGACGATCTTCTGCGAGAGCCCCGCCCGCGGCGGGTCGACGACGACGACGTCGGGCTTGCCGGCCTTCTCGACCAGCGGCCGCACCCCCGTCCGCGCGTTGGCCGCCATGAAGTGGGCGTTCTCGATCTTGTTGCGCCGCGCGTTGCGCTCGGCGTCGGCGATCGCCTCGGGGACGATCTCCAGCCCCCAGACCTCGCCGGCCTGCGCCGCCATCGTCAGCCCGATCGTGCCGATCCCGCAGAAGAGGTCGAAGACCCGCTCGCGCCCGCTCAGGCCGGCGAACTCCGCGGCGACCGCGTAGAGGCGCTCGGCCATCTCGGTGTTGGTCTGGAAGAAGGCGCCGTGGGACATCTCCAGCTTCAGGCCGCTGAGCTCCTCCCGCAGGCGCTCCTCGCCCAGCACCCCGGTCGGCCCGTCGCTGCCGCCGGCGTCGTCCTCGACGATCGTGTGCAGGTCGACCGGCGGGCGCGGGAAGCGCGCTTTGACCGTCACCAGGCGGGTCTGGACCTGGCCGGTGCGCCGCCCCTCGCGGACCGCGAGGTTGCGCAGGACGCCGCGGCGCGCCCGCGGGTCGAAGGCCGGGACCGCCTCCAGCCGCGCCCAGCTGCGCACCGCGTTACGCGCCTCGTTGCCTGCCGCGGAGCCGAGGTGGCAGTCCTCGACGTCGACGATCAGGTCCCAGCGGCCGCGGGCGTGGAACCCGAGCGCCAGCTCCTCGTCGCTTTCGCCGAAGCTGTATTCGAGCTTGTTGCGGTAGCGCCACTGTTCCACCGCCGGGACGATCTCCTCGGTCTCGAACCCCTCGAGGCCGCCGATCCGCCGCAGCGCGTCGTCGACCTGCTCCTGCTTGTAGGCGAGCTGGCGCTCGTAGGGGAGGCCCTGCAGGGGCGCGCCCGGGCAGGGCTCGCCGCCGTGGACGCAGGTGTCCGGCAGGCGATCGCCGGAGGCGCGGACCACCTCGACGGTCCGCGCCTCGGCGAAGCGCTTCTTGGGCTTGGTGATCTCGGCGCGGACCCGGTCCCCGGGCAGCGCGCCGGCGACGAAGACGACGAGGCCTTCGGCGCGGGCGATCCCTCGCCCGCCGAAGGCGAGCGAGTCGATCTCCAGCTCGAGCTGCTCTCCCCGCTTTATGGGAGGGCTTTGCGGGCCTGTTTGGCCAGCCGTTCGAGTTCTTTCAGCAGCGCGTCACGCTGTTTACGGCCTTTCTTGACCAGCTCGCTGAGCAGTTTCTCGGCGTCGCTGCGGGTCATCCGGCCGCGTTTGACCGCGTCGTCGACGACGTCCTGGATGCGGTCGCGGCTCAGGGTCACGCTCTGCTCGAGGCTCTCGCGGAACTGGGCGACGCTCTTGTCGAGCCCGCTAGTCGCTTTGCTGGAAGCTTTTTTCGCTGCCGACGCTTTGCGTTTGGGAGCTTTTTTGGCGGCGCGTTTTCTCGTGCCTTTTTTGGCGGATTTTTTCGACGCAGATTTCGACGCCGCTTTTTTGGCTTTCGTCGCTTTGCCTTTGGCTTTCGATTTCGTCGATTTAGCCGCTTTGGCCGATTTCGTCGCTTTCGATTTCGCGGCGGCTTTTCTGGCTTTGTTTTTGGTGCCAGTCGCTTTGCCGGTCGCTTTTTTCTCCGCCATCTAGGTGTGCCTCCGTTGTCGGTTGTCCCGCTGGTGGACCCCGACTATCTCAATTCCGCAGGGCGTCAGGCTCGTCCGCACGGAATCGTGCCTGCACCGGGGCGTGATCGGAGAGCCGCAGCGCCCGCCCGTCGAAGGGAAGCTCGCGCTGCTCGGCGGGCCAGCGCGTCGGCGGCTCGAGCACCTCGAGGCCGCGGCAGAGGATGTGGTCGATCGCGTCCGGGGCGGTCGGCGGCGCCAGCCCGAACTCGTCCCGCAGCCGCTCGAAGATCCGCGGCTGCTTCCCCGGCCGCAGGTTGAGGTCGCCGCCGAAGACGAGCGGCGAGCCGGCCGCCCACTCGCGCGCCGCCCGCGCCGCCTCGACCACGTCCACTTCAGCGAGCTTCGGCCAGTCGTTGGTCGCGTGCAGGTTGGCGACGCAGATGCCCGAGGCGGTACGGACGAAGCCCATCGCCCGGCGCTCCGGCTCGCCTTCGTGGATCGCCATCTCCCGCCGCTCGGCGATCCCGCCGAGCCGTCCCGGCACCCGGACCAGGATCAGGTTCGAGCCGCCCTCGCCGGAGGCCATCAGGTCCGGGTTCTGCCGCGCCAGCAGCCCGCGCAGGGCGCCGAGCGAATTGCGCGAGGTCAGCGTCCGGTGCGCCTCGGCCCGGCAGGCCCGGGCCAGCGGCTCGGCGAAGCGAGGCGGGCACTCCTGCAGCATCGCCACGTCCCACTCCGCCCCCGAGAGGACGGTCGCGAACTCCTCGGTCAGGTCGCGGTTGACCTGGACGTGGGTCGCGTTTCGCCGCTCGGTGCGCAGCAGCCGCGAGCGCCAGGTGCGCAGCGCCGGGTCGGGTGGGAAGTCGCGCCCGTGGAAGAGGTTCCAGCTGAGGACCGTCAGCTCCATGCCGCGTAGTATCCGCAAGCTTGTTGATCGCGAAGCGAAGCGGAGCGCACTCTTGACGAATTTCCTCACCGGCGAAGAGCTCGGCGCGTTCGAGCTCGGCAAGCTGCTCGACCGCGCGGCCGAGCTGAAAGCCGGGCGCCGCGACGGGATCGGCCGCGATTCGCTCGCCGGCCGCAACGTCGCCCTCGTCTTCGAGCGGCCCTCGACGCGGACGCGGATCTCCTTCGACGTCGGCGTCGCCGAGCTCGGCGCCCACGGCGTGATGCTCCGCGGCGACGAACTGCAGCTCTCCCGCGGCGAGTCGATCGACGACACCGCCCGCGTCCTCTCCCGCTTCGTCGACGCGATCGTGATCCGCTCCGGCTCACACGAGACCGTCGCGGCGCTGGCCGCGGCAGCCGAGGTGCCGGTGGTCAACGGCCTGACGCCGCTGCACCATCCCTGCCAGGCGATCGCCGACCTGCTGACGATGCGCGAGCGCTTCGGCGACCTGCAGGGCCTGAGGCTCGCCTACGTCGGCGACGGCAACAACGTCGCCCGCTCGCTGGCGATCCTCGGTGAGCTGGCCGGCGTCGAGGTGGTCGTCGCCGCACCCGCCGGCTACCAGCTCGAGGAGGGGCACGGGGCGAAGCTGACCGCCGACCCGCGTGCCGCGGCCGACAACGCCGACGCTCTATATACGGACGTCTGGATCAGCATGGGCGACGAGGAGGAGGCGCAGCGCCGCCGCGCCGACCTGGCACCGTTCCAGCTCGACGGCGACCTGCTTGCCGTCGCCAAGGAGCGCGCGATCGTCCTCCATTGCCTGCCCGCCCACCCGGGCGAAGAGATCGCCGCCGAGGTCCTCTACGGCGAGCACTCCGCCGTCTGGGACCAGGCCGAGAACCGGCTGCACGCGCAGAAGGCGCTGCTGGAGCTGCTGCTCACCGAGTAGCGAGCCGCCCGTGTATCCCGAGATCCACATCGGCCCGCTGACGCTGCAGACCTTCGGGCTCTGCTTCGCGCTCGCCTTCCTCGCGGCGGGGGCGCTGATCTGGAAGCGCTTCGAGGAGATCGGCAAGCCGCCCGACTGGGCGTACGAGATGGGCTTCGCGGCGCTGGTCGGCGGCGTCGTCGGCTCTCGCGTCTACTTCATCGTCCAGAACTACAGCGAGGTCAAGGACGACCTGCTCGGCAACCTCTTCAGCGGCTCGGGCCTGGTCTGGTACGGCGGCGCGATCGGCGGCGCCGTCGCCGTCTTCCTCTGGGCCTGGTACCGCGGCTTCCTCGGCCTGGCGCTGCTCGACGTCGCGGCGCCGGCGCTGGCGCTCGGCTACGCGATCGGCCGCTGCGGCTGCCAGCTCTCCGGCGACGGCGACTACGGCAAGGCCTGGGACGGGCCCTGGGCGATGTCCTACCCGGACGGGACCGTGCCGACCGACCAGACCGTCCACCCGACGCCGATCTACGAGACGCTGGCGATGGGGCTCGGCGCCTGGGTCCTCTGGCAGCTGCGCGACCGGGTGCGTCCCGGGATCCTCTTCGCCATCTACCTGCTCTACGCGGGGGCCGAGCGCTTCCTCGTCGAGTTCCTGCGCCGCAACGAGACCGACGCCCTCGGCCTGACCACGGCGCAGCTGGAGAGCGTGGCGATGATCGCCGCCGGAGCGCTCTGGATCGCTATCGTGGGCCGCCGCCACGGAGGCATCTGGCGCTCGGCCGCGAACGAAAGAGCTGCGGCAGAGGTCTGAGCCCAACGTCGAGTTGCCGATTTGTCTCGCTATCCGGAGAAAACCGGCAACTGGGCCCGAATCACTGGTATCTTGCGCAAAATCTTTGGAGCGGTCTACTCAGGAAGGAATGGCAGGCATGGCGGCGATTGACGTTCAGAGCGAGGGCCCCTCGGCTCGCACCGTGGGAGCGATCCTCGACGACGCGGCCGAGCGGATCGCCGCCGCCGGGGTCGACGACGCCCGCACCGAGGCGGAAATCCTGGTCGCCGACGCGCTCGGCGTCGGGCCGAGCGAGCTGAGCGTCGAGAGCGCCGGCGAGATCGACGGCGAGGCCGCGGAGAAGATCGAGCGCAACGTCCAGCGCCGGGTCGAGCGCGAGCCGATGGCCTACATCCTCGGCCGCGCCCCCTTCCGCAACCTCGAGATCTACGTCGACGAGCGGGTCCTCTGGCCGCGCCGCGAGACCGAGCTCCTGGTCGAGGTCGGCACGCAGCTGCCCGAGGGGGCGCGCGTGCACGAGGTCGGGACCGGCTCCGGCGCGATCGCGCTGGCGCTGCTCTCCGAGCGCCCCGACCTGAAGGTCACCGCTTCGGACCTCTCGCCCGAGGCCGTCGAAGCCGCCCGCGAGAACGCCGAGCGGCTCGGGCTCCCGCTTGAGATCACCGTCGGCCGCGGCCTGCCGGACTCGGTCGAAGCCGAAGAGGTCGACCTGGTGATCGCCAACATGCCCTACGTCACCGACGAGACGATCTTCGAGCGCTCGCCGGAGATCCAGAAGGAGCCGCGGATGGCGGTCACCGGCGACTGCGGCGAGGACGGGCTGGGAGTGATCCGCAGCGTCATCGCCGACACCCCCTCCGGGTGGAAGCTGGCGATGGAGCACGACACCCACCACGGCCCGGCGATGCGCGAGCTGCTGCGCGACGCGACTACCCTTCAGGACTATGAAGGTGACGACCGGGTCACCGTCGGCCTCGCCCCCTGAGGTAGGAGCTGACGATGAGTGAGGCGCCGACGGGGGCGGAGACGCCCCCGCAGCCCGGCGACCGCTCGGTCGCCGTCTCGACCGAGGAGCAGCGCCGGGCCAAGGTCGAGCGCCTGCGCTCCGAAGGGGTCGATCCCTACCCGCACGCCTTCCCCGGCCGCACCCACGTCGAGGAGATCGAGGCCGCGCACGACCCGGCCGAGCTGGGGGAGGGCGAGCACGAGGATTTCGCCTACCGGGTGATGGGCCGGGTGACCGGCAAGCGCGGCCACGGCAAGACCGCCTTCCTCGACGTCCGCGACATCACCGGCACGATCCAGGCCTACGCGCGGCGCGACGTGCTGGGCGAGGAGGCGTTCGAGCGGGTCGAGGACCTCGACATCGGCGACCTGGTCGGGATCGAGGGGCCGCTGCACGTGACCAAACGCGGGCAGCTGGCGATCGGCCTGCGCAGCTGCGTCCTGCTGGCGAAGGCGCTGAAAGACCCGCCGGACCTCTTCCACGGCATCTCCGATCCCGAGACGCGCTACCGCCAGCGCGAACTCGACCTGATGGCCAACGAGGACTCGCGGGAGATCTTCAAGAAGCGCGACGACCTGACCTTCGCGATCCGCACCCACATGCACGAGCGCGGCTGGGTCGAGCTGGAAACGCCGGTCCTGCAGCGGCTGACCGGCGGCGCCGCGGCGCGGCCGTTCGTCACCCACCACAACGCGCTCGACCGCGAGCTCTTCCTGCGCACCGCGACCGAGCTGTACCTGAAGCGGGCGATCGTCGGCGGCTTCGAGGACGTCTACGAGTTCGGCAAGTTCTTCCGCAACGAGGGGATGTCGCCCCAGCACAACCCCGAGTTCACGATGCTGGAGATGTTCGTCGGCGGCGCCGACTACAACGGCGTCATGGAGTTCATCGAGGTCCTGGTCGCGAGCGTCGTCGAGAAGGTGATGGGGTCGACGAAGGTGGAGCGCGACGGGGTGAAGATCGACTTCGCCGCCCCCTGGCCGCGGGTGCGGCTGCGCGACGAGCTGCTGCGCGAGACCGGGCTCGACATCTACGAGGCGAGCCGCGACGAGCTGGCCGAGGCGGCCGGCGACGCGGTCGACGAGAACGACGACTGGGCCGGGGTGGTCGACACGCTGCAGGGCAAGCTGGTCGAGCCGAAGCTGATCCAGCCCACCTACATCATCGACCTGCCGATCGACATCTGGCCGCTGGTCAAGGTGCACCCGGAGAGCCCGCGCGTCTGCGAGGCCTTCGACGGCATCGTCGCCGGGATGGAGATCGTCGGCGGCGGCACCGACCTCAACGACCCGGTCGAGCAGCGCGAGCGCTTCATCAAGCAGCGCGAGCGGCAGGAGACCGGGGCGGAGGCCGACCCGCACCCCAACGACGAAGAGTTCGTGCGGGCGCTCGAATACGGGATGCCGCCGGCGAGCGGCTGCGGCCTGGGGATCGACCGCCTGCTGATGATCATGACCGGGGCGAAGACGCTGCGCGACGTGATCATCTACCCGGCGATGCGCGAGCTGGGCGAGTAGCGCTCAGGCAGGTGCTGAGGTAGCGTGCGGCCATGGCCGTGAAGCTGCATCGCTGCTCGCTGATGTTCGTGAAGACCGAGGGGCACCCCTGCTGGAAGGTGCAGAAGGCGCTGGACGAGCAGGGGATCGAGTACGAGGTCGTCAAGGAATCCGCGTGGCCGTGGAAGCGCGACGGGATGAAGGAGCTCTCGGGGCAGACCAAATACCCGGCGATCGAGCTCGAGGACGGCAGCGTCTACCGCGACGAGTCGAAGGCGATGGCCGAGCGGATCCGGGCTGGGAAGCTGCTCTCCTAGCCCGACGGTTCGGGCGGCTAGACGGTCGAGCGCATCAGCCCGCCGTCGATCGGGATCACCGTGCCGGTGACGTAGGCGGCGCGCTGGGAGCAGAGGAAGGCGACGAGGTCGCCGTACTCCTCGACGGTGCCGAGCCGGCCGGCCGGCACTTCGGAGCGGGCGGCGGCTTCGACCTGCTCGATCGAGCCGCCGAGCTCGGCCATGCGGTCGGTCGCGAAGCGGCCGGTGGCGACGGTGTTGACGGTGATCCCGTCGCTGGCGACCTCGCGCGCGAGGGTCTTGAGGAAGCCGACGGTGGCGAGCCGGTGGGCGTTGGAGAGGCCGAGCGCGGGGTTGATCTCGATCGTCGTCGTCGAGCCGACGTTGACGATCCGGCCCCAGCCCTCGCCGCGCATCCCGGGGACGACGGCGCCGGCCAGCACCCGCGGCGCGAGGACCAGGGAGCGGTAGGCCTTCTCCCATTCCTCGAAGCCGTGGTCGAGCGCGCCGCCGGGGGGAGGGCCGCCGGTGTTGGTGACGAGGATGTCGACCGAGCCGAGCGCCTCGGCGACCTCGAGCGGCAGCCGGGCCAGCCGCTCCAAGTCCGTGGCGTCGGCGACGAAGGGAGTGGCCCGCTCGCCGATCTCGCCGGCGGCCTCCTCCAGGCGCTCCTGCGAGCGGCTGGCCAGGGCGACTCGCGCCCCCTCCCGGGCGAGCGCAGCGGCGACGCCGCGCCCGATCCCCTTGCTGGCGCCCATCACCAGAGCCACTTTGCCCTCCACACCCAGGTCCATCCCTCAACCCTAGCCAGGCCCAGGATGCTCAGAACCCCTTGCGCGGGTATCGTTCCCCCTGAGCGCCCGTAGCTCAGTGGTCAACGGGTCCTTTCGGGGGCCCAAAGAGCGTCGGTCTTTCAAGCCGAAGGTCGCGGGTTCGACTCCCGTCGGGCGCATGGTTTCCCCTCTCTAGAGCGGAAAATCAACCTCCGGTTGTTTGAGCGGTTAGCCGAGGGTCACAGTTGTCGGAGCCTTATTTTGCTTGATTCCTTGGCTTTCTAGAGCGGTTCGTCGTCCGCGGGACCTCTGCAGTTGCCAGGTGCCGAAGCGGCTTCAGTCTCTCGCCAGACGGCTAGGCGTCCGAATCCGATAGCAGGGTCAGCGATCAGTTGAATGGTCGAACTCGCGTCGCGGGATTTCTTCTCCGTCTGCGCCTCCATTCAGAAAATCTACTTTTCTCAGCTTTTCCGCATTAGCGAACCGAAAGCTGAGTTAAGTGATACTTTCAAGTTCGCAGGTCCGTCCATCTCATTCCGCAGGGGAGATTTCATGTCTAAGGTCCCGATTGGCGATGCCGGTCGCGCACGGGTCGATCATCCATCTGCCAATGGAGCCCGGACGGAGTGCTCATCGTGAGCGGGCGAACCGAACTGCGGTGGCTGGTCTTCTTCGCGCTCCTCCTCGCGGCTTTGGCGACCGGGCAGGTTGCCAGCGGGGAAGAGGACGCTCGCGCCGCTGAGAATGCTGCCCCGGCGAGCGCGCCCCTGCCGGAGCCCGACGCGATCTCCGCGGCCTTGGCGGCGGGCCACGAGAACTACCTGAAGGACCTGGCCCGCCGCGAAGAGGAGCTCGCCAGCCCGCAGGCGGTCGCCGAGCGGCTGCGCTCCCGCGACGCCTACGCGGGCTTTAGTGCCGCCGAGGCCCAGCAGCTCGCCTTCTCGGCTTTCGCGCCGATCTTCGAGGAGCTCGACCAGGATCCCGCCCGCTTTCTCAGCGACGCCCGGCTGGAGCGGGTGGTCGAAACCGACGCCGCCACCGTGACCAGCGAAGGCGACACGCAGTTGCTGGAAGCTGGAATGCCGGTGCGGACGGAGGACGAGGAAGGCGAACTCGGCAAAGTCGACCTCGGCCTCGTTCCCGCCGGGGACGGCTGGGAACTCGAAAACCCGCTGGTCGGGGTCGAAGTGGGCGCCTCGGTCGAGGAAGGGATCGCCCTGCCGGAAGCGGGGGTGACCGTCGTCCAGGTGGGCGCCGAGGACAGCGCCGCCCGCCCAGAGGGCGACAGCGACCTCTTCTTCCCCGAAGTCGACGAGGGCACCGACACCGACCTGATCGTCTCGCCGACCTCGACTGGAGTCGAGCTTTTCGATGTGCTGCGCTCGCCCGCGAGCCCGGAGACGTTCCGCTTCCAGCTCCAGCTGCCCGCGGGCGCGGAGCTGCGGCAGGGACCGGCTGGCAGCGCTGAGGTGGCGGTCGACGGCGAGGTCAGCGTCTACGTCCCCAAACCGTGGGCGCACGACGCGCAGGGAACCGAGATCCCGGTCGAGATGACCGTGGAGGGCAATTCGCTGGTCCTCGCCCTTGCTCATCGCGATCAGGACCTCGCCTACCCGATCCTCGTCGACCCGACCATCTACCAGGACTGGGGCTGGTGGTACAACGGCCAGAATCTCCAGGGCCTCTCGGCCTTCTACTTCCAGACCAGCGGCGGCGGCTGGTGGGCGCACGGGACCTACGCCGACCCCGGCGGCTTCCCCGGTTACGACGGCAAGGGGTTGTTCGTCTGGTCTGACCCGGGCAACCTGGGGTCCGACCAGTGGGGCCAGTGGGTCCGCCCGGCGCCCAACGGCGGCAGCTACCTGGCCGCCGCGACCATCAATCCCTTCTGGCGCCAGGACAACCCCTGCAACGACCCGACCCGCGACTACCAGCCGTACGACTACGAGGGCATGTGGAACGGCGAAGGCGGTGTCACCTGGAACGAACTCCGCTTCAACGATGCGAAAAACAGCGGCTACACGAACCTGCCCACCTGGGGCCGGGCGCTGATCTTCGGCCTCAGCACCGACTGGCGGGGCAGGGAATCGCCCTGTTATCGCCACCTGATGGCGGGCGGCGTCGGCATCTGGCTCGACGACTGGCAGAACCCGACCGTCTCGATCACCGCCCTGCCCACCGGCTGGATCAAAAAGGACAGCACCGCGCGCTCCCTGAGCGTCTCTGCCGGTGACGGCGGCCTCGGCGTGCAGAGCGTCGCCATGACCTCACCGATCTCCGTCGGCTGGAACCAGGCCTGGTGCGCCGGCACCTACGACAATCTCTGCTCCGGTTCGAGGTCGGGGACGATCGGGTTCACGACCTCGGGTCTCGCCGAGGGAGCGGTCGGCGTCGCGGTCCAGGTCTCCGATCCCACCGGCAAGAGTGGGTCGGCCAGCGGCACGATCTTCGTCGACGGCTCGGCCCCGACCCTCAGCCTCAGCGGCTCCTCGACGCCGACCACCTACGAACTCCAGATCGACGCCAACGACGGCGGCTCCGGCGTTCCGCGCTCCGGGGTCAAAGAAGTGAAGGTGTACGTGGACGGGCAGCTGAAACAGACGAAAACCGGAACCTGCTCAACTGCCGGCTGCGGCGCCTCGCTCAGCTTCAAATACAGCCAGAGCCTGGTCGGCCTGAGTCAAGGCACCCACACCGTCGAAGTCGTCGCCACCGACCAGGTCGGCTACACGAAAAGCTCGCAGACGACGTTCAAACTCGAAGCCCCGGACACGGTGATCGATTCGGGCCCCATCGGCCTGACGAATCAGGCGACCCCCACCTTCACCTACCACTCCACCTTGACCGGCTCGAGCTTCTCCTGCTCGATCGACGGGGGCGCCTACGTGAGCTGCCCGAGTGGCGGCTACACGACGCCGAAACTCACGGATGGGACGCACACCTTCAGCGTCAAAGCGACCAGCGGCGCCGGCATCCCCGACCCGACCCCGGCCTCCCGCAGCTTCACCGTCGACGCGACCGCCCCGGACACCTTCTTCGACTCCGGTCCGGGGGCGACGACGAAAGACCCCAAACCTCTCTTCGGCTATCGCTCGAGCGAGGAAGGATCGCGCTTCGAATGCCGGCTCGACGCCGGCACCTTCGAACCGTGCGGTCTCAACGGCTACGAACCCGACAACCCCCTCGCCGACGGCTCGCACACCTTCACGGTGCGCGCGATCGACCCGGCCGGCAACGTCGACGCCACTCCGGCCAGCCGCACCTTCAGCGTCGACTCGGTGCCGCCAACCCTGACGATCGAATCCGGCCCCAGCGGGCCGACCACTGTCAAACAACCGACTTTCACCTTCAAAAGCACCGGCTCCACCTCGCTGGTCTGCGCGATCGACCCCGAGACGGGCGGGTCCGAAGAACCGAGCTGGGGACCGTGCACCACCTCGACCTCATACGTCGCGGTGGCCCCCCTGCCGGATGGCAGCTACGTCTTCCGGGTCCGGGCCAGCGACGCCGCCGGAAATCGGGTGACCGAGGACCGCAGCTTCCGGGTCGACACCGTGGCGCCAGAGACGACGATCGACTCGGGTCCGACGGGAACCACGGACGATCCCAAACCGAGCTTCGGCTTCTCCTCCAGCGAGCCGGGTTCGAGCTTCCAGTGCCGGTTCGACAGCGAAGCCTTCCGCGCCTGTTCCGGCCCGGGAGGAACCGAGACTCCGGCGGCGACCCTCGCCGACGGTCCGCACACCTTCCAGGCACGGGCGATCGACCCGGCCGGAAACGTCGATCTGAGCCCGGCCTCACGCTCGTTCACGGTCAGCACCGGCGGTCCGCAGACGACGATCGACAGCGGCCCGGAAGGGGCGATCGGGGTGACCAGCGCGACCTTCAAATACTCCGCCGACGAACCGGCGACCTTCCAGTGCCGGCTCGACGCCGCACCCTTCCTCCTCTGCCCGGCGGGTGAAAAATCGTTTGTCGGACTGAGCGAGGGCGAACACACCTTCGAAGTGCGCGCCGTGAACACCGCCGCCGTGGTGGATCCGACCCCCGCGCGGCGTTCGTTCGTCGTCGACACGACCGCGCCGAGCGCGCCGGTCGTCACCGGAGCGGTTCGCGAACCGGGCGTGCCCGGTCTGACCCTGCGGCTGGAAGGCAAAGACGGCGAAGCGTCCGGCGCCGCGCGGCGGTCGGGGGTGGAGGCGCTCCTGGTCAAAGTCGACGGCCAGCTCGCGGAAACCTATGACGTCCGCTGCAAAGCCTCGCTCTGCCCGGCCACGGTCGTCCGCAACGTCCAGCTCGGCTACCCGCTGGTGATCGGCACCCATGACTATGAAGTCCAGAGCAGGGACGGGCTCGGGCATCTCTCGGCGGCGGTGACCTGGAAAGAAACCACGCCGGAGGGGGGCACCCTCCTGAAAACCACCGCGCCCGCCGGCAAATCGGGCCCGTGCGCGCCGGTCGACCTGACCGAACGCGAACTCGACAAGCTGAACCCGATCACGGTGGAACGCAACAAACCGGTGGTGACCGGCAGCGACGAGGCCGATCTGATCATCTCAAAGCCCGGCGTCTTGACGATCAGGGCCCGCGGGGGCTGCGACGTGATCATCGGCAATCTCTCCAAGGAGACGATCAACGCCGGCAGCGGCAACGACCTGATTCTCGGCGCGCGCAGCAACGACATCATCCACGGCGGCGACGACAACGACTTCATCTACGGCGGGATCGGTGACGACCGGCTCTTCGGCGGCCCGGGGAACGACGTGATCGACGGCAACGCGGGAGCCGACCTCGAGCGCGGCGAACAGAAAGCCGACACCCTCAGGGGCGGCCAGGGCGAAGACCGCCTCAACGGCGGCGGCGACGAAGGCGACACGGTCAGCTATTCGGACGCCTTCCCGATCGGCTTCGCCGAAAGCAAACAGCTGGTCGCCAAAGCCCAGGGCAAAGGGATCGGCAACTTCCCGCAGACGACCGAATCCGGCGTCTACATGGAACTCGAAGCCGGCCAGCCGAAGGTCTACGACGGCAACACCGGCGCCGGCGGCGGCACCGACATCTGGATCGGGAAAAACAACGGCGGCTTCAAACGGATCATCGGCTCGCCCTTCTCGGACTGGATCGAAGGCTCCGCGGGCGCCAAAGTGATCGACCCCGGCCCCGGCCCGGACGTCGTCTTCAACTCCGGCTCCGCCAGCGTCAGCAGCAAACCCAACGACTCGGTGAACGGCACCCCCAACGCAATCGGCAAGCGGGATTCGCAGAAAGTCGAGCTGGGAATCCAGCGCCAGTCGGGCAGTGACCTGGAGACCGACCTCTACATGATCGGCAGCGACAATCCCGACAACATCCGCGTCCGCGTCTACCGCAAGAAGGTGCAGTTCGTCGCCAAAGGGGCGACGACCAAAGCCCTCGACCCGGCCGCGGGTTGCAAAGCCAAAGGGGCGACGGTCAACTGCCAGGTGAACGCGCCGCTCGGCGCGCTGGTCCTCTACGGCGGCGGCAACAAAGACACGATCCTCATCCAGCGCGAGGAAGCGAAGACCCCGGGCGGGATCGAGATCATCGGCGGTCCCGGCAGCGACACGCTCCACGGCGGCCCGGCCGGCGAGCTGCTCATCGACGGCATCCAGCAGACCGATGGTGGTCAGGAGCACCTCAGCGGCGGCGCCGGCGACGATGCCCTCTTCCAGGGGGATGGAGCCGACGAAGTCAGCGGCGGCGGCGACAACGACCTCGTCGTCAACGCCGACATCTGCGACGGCGACGAGCTGCGCGGAGACGTCAAAGACAAAGGCGACTCGGGCTCCGACAACGCCCAGTTCCACCCGGTCCGCAACGTCGGCGTCTACGCGAACCTCGAAGGCGGGAAAATCGGCGAGCTCAACGACAACGGGGAAAAACTGCCCCGACGGCAAACAGGAGTCGCTGCTCCAGTTCAACGACCTCGAGGGCTCTCCGAAGGGCGACTACTTCCGCGGCACCAAAGACGCCAACCTGATCATCGGCCGGGGCGGCGTCGACCAGATGTTCTCGCTGGGGAAAAACGACCAGATCAACGCCAAGGACAAAGACAAAAGCAACCCCAAATACAACGCACTCGACGACAACGTCAACTGCGGTCTCGACGAAGACGTAGCCCACGTCGACACGCCGAAAGAGAAACAACAGGCAAAGAACGAAGGGTGCGAGGAAGCCAACTTCAAGGGCAAGACGTTCCCCTACCGCGAGGTCATCTCGGGTGACCGTGCGAGCGAACCGCTGCTGCTGGGAGAAGTGGCGACGGTGCCGTTCGGGCCCGGTCCGACCGCCTACTACGAATTCGAGGAGACCGAAGGCACTACGGCCCAGAACTCGATCGAAGAATCCCCCAACGGCACCTACAAAGCGGTTGGCGTCGGGCCGTCGGTCAACGGCCCGGGCCCGGCCATCGGCGCCGAGAGTGGGATCGCGGGCGAAGAACAGGGAACCGGCGTCAAACTCGACGGCGTCGACGACTACGTCGACCTCGCCGGCCAGGGGGTGCCGACGGCGGAATCCCCGGGCTACGCGGCGCTGCTGCTGGTCAAGTTCGCCCAGGCGGCGAGCGCGCGTGAATTCGTCTTCTCCGGCTCCAACGAAGGCAAAGGCGGCGAAGGCATCTATCTCTACCGCGACCCCGACGGACGCCTCGTCTTCGCAACCGGGCTCGACCAGGGTGCGCCGAAGGTGAAAACCCCCGGGCCGATCAACGACCAGCAATGGCACCAGGTCGCCGCCTCGATCGAAGGCGAAACGATGACCCTCAACGTCGACGGCTTCCCCTATCGGCTTGGGCTGGGCGAAAACGCGATGCCGAAAGCAGCGTCGAACCCCCAGAGCCTGCTCGGCGCCGGACCGGGCCCGGCGAATCTGCTGGCCGGCAACCTCGACGAGGTCGGCTTCTTCGAAGGGCAGCTCTCGGTCGAGGAAGCCGTCCAGGGGCTGGCCGAAAGCACCGCCGAAGAACCGCAGTTCCTGCTCGCGCCGCCGGCCGAAACGGCCGACTACGACGGCGACGGCGACACCGACGGGGCCGACAACTGCCCCTCGGTTGCGAACTCCGACCAGGCGGACGTGAACATGGACGGCCTCGGCGACGCCTGCGCGCCGCCCGACGGCGACGGCGACGGGATCGACGACGCCAGCGACAACTGCCCGTTCGATTACAACCCCGAACAGACCGACTCCAACGGCGACGGGATGGGGGACGAATGCACCGAACTGCCGCCGGAGGCGGAGACCGTGCCGGCGAGCAACGTCAAAGGCACCTCGGCCACGCTCAACGGCACGGTCGACCCGGAAGGGGCGGCGACCACCTACTGGTTCGAATACGGGACCACCACGGCGTATGGGAGCAAAGTCCCGCTCTCCCCGGCCTCGTCCGGCTCCGGGGTCAGCCCGGTCGCGGTCAACGCCGCGCTCAGCGGTCTGGAGTCCAACACCACGTACCACTTCCGGGTCGTCGCCACGAACGAATTCGGCGAAACCGAAGGCGACGACCAGGCCTTCACGACGATGAAACTGCCGGTGGTCACCACGCAGCCTGCGACCAAAGTCCTCAACACCTCGGCGACGCTCAACGGCACGGTGAACCCGCAAGGGGAAGCGACCACCTACCAGTTCGAATACGGGAAAACGACCGCTTACGGGACCAAAGCCCCTGCCTCGGCCGCCTCGGCCGGGTCCGGCAGCTCCGCGGTCGCCGTCAGCCAGGCGATCTCCGGACTCGAACCGAGCACGACGTACCACTACCGCCTGGTCGCAACCAACGGCGCCGGGACCGCCACCGGGGCCGACGCCGCCTTCACCACCAGCGGCCCGGTGACGGGAGCCGGTCTGGCGGCGATGCCGGTCACCGAGCCGTTCGACGGCTCGAGCAGCTCCCTCGCGAACTTCGCCTCCCAGTGGGCTGCGCTCGGCTGGGCCTCCGGATCGCCCGCCAAGGGAGAAGACGCGGCCGGCGGCTGGCGGCCCGTATCGGCCTTCCCGTCGGTGAGCGGGGCCTACTTCAACCCGACTTTGACCGACACCGGCGCGGGCGTGGCCGCGGTGGCCACCCTCGCGGGGGCGCCGACGATCGCCGAACGCTACTTCTCAGTCTGGCTCGACATGCCGACCCCCGCGACGACCCGGGCGGGGTATGAGCTCAGGTTCACGGAAGTCAGCAGCGGCGTCTACAACGTCGCCCTGTCGAAGTGGACCGCCGGCGCGCAGACCGTGCTCACGACGAAAACTTCCTACTCCCTGCCGCAGGGAAGCTCGTTCGCGATCGTCGACCAGGGGAGCGCCGTGTCCGCCTGGACCAACACCGGCTCCGGTTTCACCCAGCTGGTGAGCGCTACCGATTCGGCCTACTCGAGCGGCAGGGCGGGAATCGAGGGGGCGGGCAACATCCTCCGCCTCAGCAACTTCAAGGCCGGCGTGCCGGGAGGGGGCGGCGGGACGGATATGAACGGGGCGCTGTCGACGCTGACCCTGAACGACCCGTTTGCCACCAACGAAGCCCCGCTTTCGAAAGGCGGCTCGTGGGCGGCGCTCCTGTGGGACAACAGCACCAGCGGCTTCAACACCGGCTACGTCTCCGGTGGCTGGGGTCCCTTCGACGCCTTCCCGACGATCAATGGGGCCTACTGGAAAACGGCCTTCCTCGATTCGGGTTCCGGCGTCGCCGCCGCGGTCACCCTGACCGGCAACGCGACGATCGCCGAACGCTACTTCTCGGTCTGGCTGCACATGCCGGCGCCGCAAACCGCCAAATCGGGCTACGAGATGCGCTTCACCGAAACCGCCTCGAGCGTCTACACCGTCTCCCTGACCCGTTGGCAGAGCGGCACCGCGACGGCACTCGGGTCGAAAACGGGCTACGGGCTGCCCCTGAAAAGCCAGGTCGCGATAGCTCGCAAGGCGGGGGTGGTCTCGGTCTGGGTCAACAGCGGCTCCGGGTTCGCGCAGCTCCTCGCCGCATCCGATAGCACCTTCGCCGCGGGGTATACGGGGATCGAGGGTTCAGGCAACATCCTGCGACTGACTAATTTCCGCAGCGGCCAGCTGGCGCCCTTCTAACCGGAACAGCGCGACTTCGACCGCGATCGAGGTATGAAGAGGAAGAGATGACGAGACGGCCAAAGGCATGGAGTGGAGTCGGGGCCTCGGTCCTGCTCGTCGCGCTTCTGATTCTCCCCGCCGGTCTCGGAGCCGCTCCCTTCGGCGGCGGCGAGCCGGTCGTCCCCCCACGACCTGCCTGGTCCCCCGGGGCGGGGATCGGTGTGCGTGATCTGGCAAATGACGGCAACGGCCGCCTGCTGGCGGCGATAGGCGATTTCGAAGAGCCCGGCTTTTTCGGCGCGGCGCGCTTCCGTTCGAACGGGGCCCTCGAAACCCGCTTCGGCAAGGGGGGCTACACCGCTCCGCTACGCGTTCGCCACGGCCCGGGACTGCGGCTGCGCGCTCGGGCGGTGGCGACCCAGGGCGCCCGCGTTCTCGTCGCCGGTTTCCAGGAAACGGAACTGGGCGGGACGGCAACGCTGCTGGCCCGCTACCGGTCGAACGGGACGCTCGATCGGAGCTTCGGCCGGGGTGGCATCGTCGCGCCGAAACCCGCCCTCGAAGGCAAGGACCCCTCCGAACCCAACTACGGCATCCGGGGTGGCGGCACGCTCCAGGACGTGGCGCTCCAGCCGGGCGGCCCGATCGTCGCCGTCGGGGCTCGGAACCTCGCGGGAGGGGGGCAGCCCGCGGCGCTGCTGATCGCCTATCGGGGCGACGGCAGCATCGACACCTCTTTCGCCGACGGCGGGCGGATCGTGATCACGGCGCCGCGCGAGAACAGCTTCACCGGTTTCACCACCGTGCGGGCCCTTGCCGACGGCAAGCTCCTGGTCGCCGGCTACCTGCGCGGCGCGCTCGCCCTCTTGCGGCTGACCACCGAGGGCGATCTGGATCCCAGCTTCGGCGGCGGCGACGGGATCGCGACTCCGCGGGCCGGCCAGCCGCGGTACTGCTGCCCGACCCTGGCACTGCTGGACGTCACCGCCAACGGCAGGATTCTGCTCGGCGGAATCGCCGATCGAGTCCGCGAAGAACCGCTGCTCCTGTTCCGTCTGCGCCCCGACGGCTCGATTGATCCCAGCTTCGGGAGGAAAGGGCACGTCGCCGGGAGCCATGACGATGCCGCTACCGAGAGCTTCATCCCGCTTGCGTTGAGCGTCCAGCGCGATGGCCGCATCGTCGTCGGGGGCGCCGACGAACGGGTCGACCGCGAACGGCGGGTCTCGCCGGCGTTCACCGTCCTGCGCTACCAGGCAAACGGCCGCAGCTTGGATCGCTCCTTCGGCAAAGGCGGAGTGACGGCGCTGCCCCCGAGCCAAGCGGGAGGGGCTGCCACCGCCGCGCCGTTCCGCGGCGGGGTGGTGGTGGGGGGCGGCATCTACGTACCCGCCGGTAAGAGCGAACGCTACAGCCCGGTATTGGTGGGCTATCCGGGCGCCGCAGGGGCTGGGTGATCGCGCCCGCCCGGGTCCTCGTCGCGGTCTGTGCAGGGGCAATCTTCGCCGCTCCGGGCTCGGCGAGCGCGTCGGACGAAGCGGTGCCGAAATGCCTCGGCAAGCCGGCGACGATCGTCGCCCAGGGTGCTGTTCGCGGCACCGCCAATGCCGACGTGATCGTCGCCGGTCCCGGGCGCGACCGGATCGACGGCCGCGGCGGCAACGACCGCATCTGCGCCGGCGGAGGCCCTGATTCGGTCGCAGGGGGAGTCGGCAGCGATTGGATCGACGCCGGCCCCGGTGAGGACGAGGTTGTCGGCGGCAACGGCAGCGACACCGTCCTCGCCGGCCCCGGCTCGGACACGGTGATCGGCAAGCGGGGCAACGACCGGCTGATGGGCGGCCACGGAGCCCGCGACTTCCTCGACTCCGGCCTCGGCGACGACACCCTCGACGGCGGCCCCGGCGACCTGGACCAGGTGGTCGGGGGCGTCGGCAACGACCGGCTCGCCGGCGGCAGCGGCGATGGCGACCTGCTTCGCCCCGACTTCGGTCGCGACCGCGTCGACGGTGGCGCCGGCCTCCACGACACCGCCTCCTTCGCCGTCTCCGGAGAGGGCAATGTGGTCTTCGGTGAAGGGGGCGTAACCGTCGACCTCGCCGCCGGTTCGGCCTCGGGGGACGGGGAAGACACGTTCACCGGCATCGAGGACGTGGTCGGCACCCCCTTCGCCGACGTAATTCGCGGCGATGCGGGCCCCAACGTCCTCTTCGGCGGCGGCGGCATCGACGACCTGGTCGGGGTCGGGGCGGGGGACACCGCCTATGGCGGCACGGGTAAGGATCGCTGCCGGGCAGTTGAGGGAAAGGACTCTTGTGAGCTGCCGGGAACCACGCCCTACTCGGCGCCCAGCGAAGCGAGCTTTCTCGAGCTCGTCGAAAGCGAAGGCAGGGCACCGGCTCCCCGGCCGACGCTCGAGGTGGACTCGGCCGGCTCCAAGGGCGGCAGCCTCAGCGCGGTGGTCGACCTCCCGAACTACGCCGAGGGGCGCCCCGGGATCGAAGCGGTCGCCTCGGTCGCCGACGGCGCCTGGGTGCTGAGCGCGCGCGGGATCGCGATCGCGAGCGGCGACAGCTGCGAAGCGATCTCGGCGGAAGTGGCCCGCTGCCCCTTCTCCGGCACGCCGGAAGCCATCCTCCTCAGCGGCAGCTCCGCTGCCGACACGCTGCGGATCGACCCTTCCGTGCCGGCCACGGTCAGCGCCTTCCTCAGGGGCTACCGTGGCGCCGACACGCTCGAAGGCGGCGCTGGCGACGACAGCCTCGACGGCTACGTCTCGCGCGAGGGGGACGTTCTGCGGGGCGGGGCGGGAGACGACGCCCTGACCAGCGGGGCGCTGCTGGAAGGCGGCGCCGGATCCGATCTCCTGATCGCCTTCGCCTGCAACGGCGAGGCGATCGCCGGCGGCCCCGGCGTCGACAGCGTTTCCTTTGCCCGCAGCGACCAGGGGGTGGAAGCCGAGATCGGCGGTTCCGCCGGCTTTGCACCCGGTGGGACCTTCCCGCCGGGCTGCCCCGCCCAACAGGACTTTCCGCCCACGACGATCGGCACCACGGTCGAGAGCATCGAGGGCAGCCCCCACGACGACGTCTTTCGCGGCAGCGCCGCCCGCAACATCCTCCTCGGCCGCGGCGGCAACGACGCGCTCGAGGGCGGCGGAGACGATGACTTCCTGGTCGGCGGCCTGGGCGGCGACTCCCTCCGCGGCGAGCGCGGCGAAGACCGCCTCTACGGCCGCGACAACGCCCGCGACTCCCGGTTCGACTGCGGCCCCGGCGGTCGCGGTGACGTCGCCCTGGTCGATCGCGTCGATCCCCGTGCCCGGAACTGCCGCCTTCGGTAGAAAGGCGCTGCCGGATCACAAGGGCCAGCAGCCTGGATCCACCCCCTATGAGTTCCGCCACTCCCTACATCACCAACCTGCGGGCTGCGGGAGTCGATGACGCCAACCCCGCCAAGATCGCCGGCCACGGCGTCCAGACCCTGGTTTCCGTCGGAGGCTCACACGCCGCTAGGCTGCGCCGATGACGGTTTGGGGCGTGCACAACGACCACCCGGAGCTGGACCTGATCGGCAACGGGTTCGTCGGCATCGGCTGGGACGACATCGGCGACCTGACCGAGATCGGGTCGGACAAGGAAGCGTTGAAGAAGCGGATCGCGGACGCTCGGCCGGAAGCGAAGCCGGGTGCGATTCCGGTCTGGGCAGGAGTGCTGCTGCGGTTTCGGTTCGACATGAAGCCCGGCGACCTGGTCGTCTATCCCTACAAGCCCGACAGCACCCTCAACTTCGGGCGGATCGAGAGCGACTATTACTACGACTCCTCGGCCCCGATGCACCGCAACAGGCGCAAGGTCGACTGGCTGAAGACCGGAGTGCCGCGGGCGGAGTTCTCGAAGAGCGCTCGTTATGAGGTCGGCTCCGCCGTAACCCTGTTCCGGGTCAAGAACCACGACCGGGAGTTCATCGACTTCGTCGAGGGCGGAGCAAGTGCCGTGCATCTCTCCAGCGGATCGTCGGTGGCGATCTCGGCTGACGAAGCCGCTGCGCAGGCGGAGGACGAGCCGAACGCGGAACGGATCGAGGAATACACCCGCGACTTCGTCATCGAGACCCTGCTGAAGGAACTCGATGGGCCGCGCTTCGAGCACTTCGTCGCCCACCTGATGGAAGCGATGGGGTACCGGACGCAGGTCACGCAGGTGAGCGGGGACGGCGGCATCGACGTCGTCGCCCATCGTGACCCGCTCGGCCTCGAGCCGCCGATCATCAAAGTCCAGTGCAAGCGAGTCGTCGGCAGCATCGGCGCCCCCGAGGTTCAGAAGCTCACCGGCGCCCTTGCCCCCGGCGGATCGGAGCTGGGGCTCTTCATCACTCTCGGCACCTATTCCAAGGATGCGGTCCACATCGGCAGGTCCCGGCAGGACCTGCGGCTAGTCAACGGCAGCGAGTTCGTCGAGTTGGTGCTGGAGCACTACGAGCAGCTGGGCTCGGAGTGGAAGCGACTGCTGCCGCTGCGCCACCTGTACGTGGTCGATCGCGATCCGGAGGCAAGCTAGACGCTCTCGATCGCCCGCCCCAGGTTCGCCAGGCACTTCGCCCAGCCGTCTTCGTGGTTGCGCACCGCGTCCTCGTCTGCCAGGGCGCTGTGGGTGAGGAGGACGGTGGTGCGGCCTTCGGCCTCGAGGAAGTCGAGCTCGATCAGGGTTTCGCGGTCGCTGTCGTCGTCCCAGGTCCAGGTGAAGGCGAGGCGGGTCGGGGGGTCGATCTCGGTGTAGGTGCCGCCGCCGCCGATGTCCCGGCCCTCGTCGGTGTCGCGCATGACCACGCGGACGGCGCCGCCGATGCGGAGGTCGACCTCGGCCTTGCTGGTCTCCCAGTCGCGCTCGGCGTGGAACCAGCGGCGCAGCACCTCCTCGCTGGTCCAGGCCTCGAAGACTCGCTTGGCCGGCGCCTGGAAGGTGCGCTCGATGTGCAGCGTCATGCCCTCGGTCATCTGCTCGCCTCCCGGCTCCGGTCCCGCCGCAGGCGCAGGCTGAGCCAGGCGCGCGCGGTGAGGAGGCTCGCGCCCGTGCTCGCCAGCGCGGGCAGGAGCTCCTCGACCGGCATGCCGCCGACGTGGGCCGGCGGGATCACGTGCTCCGCTCCCCGCGCTGGGAGGCGGCCGCGTCGGAGAGCGCGTGCTCGAACCGGGTCGGCTCGTCGTATTCGTCGTGGCGGTTCCACCAGACGTAGGCCTGCGTCTGCGGGTAGCCCTGCGGCGAGTCCTCCCAGATCTCCTGCCGCCCCAGCGGGGTGATGTCGAGGTAGTTCCAGGTATTGCCCATCTGCTCGTCGCCGCGCTTGTCGACGAAGTAGGTGCGGAAGATCTCGCCACCCTCGCGGAGGAAGACGTTGGTCCCGTGCCATTCGTCGACGTCGAAGTCGGCGTCGAAGCCGTCGGTGAGCGTGTACCAGGGGATCTCCCAGCCCATCCGCTCCTTGAGGCGCGCGATCTCCTCCTGCGAGGCGCGGGAGACGAACACCAGGGTGGTGTCGCGGGCGTTCAGGTGGGCGAGGTGGGCGACCTGGTCGGCGACGAACGAGCAGCCGGGGCAGCCCTTCTCCGGATAGCCCTTCACGTCCGGGTCGAAGAAGAAGCGGTAGACGATCAGCTGCCGGCGCCCCGCGAAGAGGTCCTCCAGACCGGCCGCGCCGTCGGGCCCCTCGAAGCGGTACTCCCCGCCGACGGCCATTCGCGGCATCCGCCGCCGTTCGGCCGCCAGCGCGTCGCGGGCACGCGTCAGCTCCTTCTCCTTGACCAGCAGCTCCTCGCGGGCGGACTTCCACTCCTCCGCGGACACAACGGGCGGCAGGTTCATCTCGGGTCCTCCTTCAGATAGTCGTCGACGACGTCGAACAGGCGCCCCCAGAGGGCGCGCTGGCGCTCCATCCACTCGGCCGCCTCGTCGAGCCCCTTGGTCTCGAGCGAGAGCCGGTGGGTCCTTCCCTCGACTACCCGGCTGACGACGCCGGTCTCCTCCAGCACCTTCAGGTGCTTGGAGATCGCGGGCTTGGAGACGCCGAAGTCGCGGGTGACTTCGCCGACGGTCGCCGGGCCGGCGGTGAGCCGTTCGACGATCCCCCTCCGGATCGGGTGGGACAGCGCCTTGAACGAATCATTAACCATTTGGTTAACAATAGCGAAGAGCGGTTCCCGGGTCGGCGCTATCGTCAATCCATGGGCAAGGCGAGGGTGCAGCGGCGCGGCGGCGGCTCGCGCTCCGGCGAGGATGCGCGGACGCTGGTCGCAGCCCGGATGCGCGAGCGCCTGCCGGAGATCCAGGCGGCGGTGGGGACCCGCGTCTACGCGATCTCCGACCCGCACGAGGTCGCCGACCCCGCCTACGTCGAAGGCCTGAAAGCCGCGCTCGCCGCCGCGGTCGAGCACCGGCTCGCGGTCCTCGAGCTCGGCGAGCGGCGGGCGCCGGCGGTGCCGGAGGTGCTGCTGGCGCAGGCCCGGCTCGACGCCCGCGACGGGGTCCCGCTCGACACCGTCCTGCGCCGCTACTTCGCCGGCAACTCGCACTTCGGCGACTTCCTGGTCGAAGAGGCCGAGCGGGCCGAGGTCCCAAGCTCCACCCTGCGCGACCTGCTGCGCGAGCAGGCGACCCTCGGCGACCGGCTGCTCGCCGCGGTCAGCGCCGAACACGCCCGCGAGGCGGCGAACCGGCCGAGCAGCGCCGGCGAGCGGCGGCGGGAGGTCGTCAAAAGCCTGCTCGCCGGCGAGCTCGTCGACCACTCCGAGCTGGGCTACGAGCTCGAGGGGCACCACCTCGCGCTGATGGCCCGGGGCGAGGGGGCGGAGGAGCTGATGCGGGGGCTGGCCGCGAGCCTGGACCGCCGCCTGCTGATCGTCCAGCGCGAGGAAGAGGCGAAATGGGCCTGCTGGCTCGGCGGCCGGCGTCCGCTCGGCGCCGGGGAGGCGCTGCGGGCGCTGCGCGAGGCCGCCCCCAAGGGCGTCTTCGTCACCGTCGGCGAGCCGGGCGAGGGCCTCGCCGGCTGGCGCTTCAGCCACCTGCAGGCGAAGGCGGCGCTGGCGATCGCCGAACGCCGGCGCCAGCCGGTCCTCCGCTACGCCGACGTCGCCGTCGTCGCCTCGATCCTCCGCGACGACCTCGTCGCCGACTCGCTGCGCCGCATCTACCTGGAGCCGCTGGCGCAGTCGCGGGACAACGGCAAGGTCGCGCGGGAGACGCTGCGCGCCTTCTTCGATGCCGACCGCAACATCTCCTCGACCGCCGCCGCGCTGGGGGTCGACCGCCGCACCGTGCGCAACCGCCTGCGCTCGATCGAAGGGCTGCTCGGCCGCCCGCTGCGGGGGTCGCTGGCCGACCTCGAGATCGCGCTGCGCCTCGAGGACTAGCCCGGCCGCTCCCGGCGCCGCTTCCCACATTGGCGCATCGCCGCTGCGCGAGGCTCCAAATCGGGGAGGCGACGGTGGCGGCCGCGGCGGAGGATCGAGGCATGAACCGCAAGCCGCTCCTCCTCGCCGCCCTGGTCGCCATGCTGGCCCTGACTCTCGCCGCCGTCGCCCTCGGCAGCCCGAACCGCAAGCTCTGGTGCGTGGGCAACGTCTGCGTCGCCGACAGCGGCGGCATCTCCCCGGAAAAGCTGCCCCGGCACGGCAGGGCGCCGGTCACGGCGCTCCTCAACGGCGAGATCAGCACCCGCGACGGGTCCCACCCGCCCGCCTTCGAATCGATGGACCTGAAGATCGAGAGGAACATCTCGATCAACCCGGTGGGGCTGCCGACCTGCAGGCTGGGCCAGCTGCAGTCCCGCGACACCGCGACGGCGAAGCGCGCCTGCGGCGAGGCGATCGTCGGCTCCGGCGAGGCCGAAGTCGAGGTTGCCTTCCCCGAACAGGCGCCGTTTCGCTCGACCGGGCCGCTGGTCCTCTTCAACGGCGGCACCAGGGGCCCGACGACCACCCTGCTCCTGCACGCCTACGTCAACGTGCCGGCGCCGACCGCGATCGTCACCCCCGCCAAGGTGACCCGGATCGACGACGGCCGCTTCGGCCTGCGGATCCAGGCGACGGTCCCGAAGATCGCCGGCGGCTCCGGCTCGGTGACCGAGTTCAAGCTCAGGGTCGGCCGCCGGTTCACCTACAAAGGCCAGCGGAGGAGCTTCGTCACCGCCGGCTGCCCGTCCGGCTCCTGGATGGCCAAGGGCGAAGCCAGGTTCGTCGACGACACCACCCTGCACATCGCCCACGTCTTCCCCTGCACGCCAGAGGGTTGAACACCCGCGGGTAGGTCCCGCGCCTCTCCGAGCCGAACCGGCCGGTCACCTCCCCGGGGGACCGGCCGGTTGGGCTTCAAGCCCGCAGCCGGTCCGCCAGGCTCGCCAGCTCGCCGACGCTCGTCTCCAGTGCTGTCGCGAGGCGCAGCAGCGTCGTGTAGCTGGGGTTGCGCACGCCGCGCTCGACGCCACCGACCTGGGTCAGGTCGGTGGCGGCGGCTTCGGCAAGTTCCTCCTGGCTCATCCCCGCCTCCAGGCGGAGGCGGCGGACGGCCTCGCCGAGGGCAGCGTGCTCGGGCGAGCGGGGTTTGCTGCGGCGCTTGGGCGGCATCCCCCCGGAGCCTCCCGATTAAAAGACTCCAGTGTTAGGGTATTTATGCCATAAGATCTAGAGCGCCGGAAAGGGGTTGAGCAGTCGACTCTTCCGGCTTGCTCATGGCCCCTTCTTCTTCAGAGCTGATCAGCGCCGTCGGCCACCCGCTGCGCCGGCGGATCCTCAACGCCTACCTCGGCGGAACGATCGAGGGCGCCTCCGCCCGGGAGCTGGCGGAGATGCTCGGCCAGCCGGTCGGGCAGGTCGCCTATCACCTCAAGGCGCTGGCGAAGAGCGACATCCTGCGCCCGGTTCGCAGCGGCGGCGGCAGCGCCGAGGAGGTCCACTACGGCTGGGCGCTCGACGTCGAGGAAGTCTGGCTGCGGCTGGTGCTCGAAGTCGTCCCCTGAAGTGACCTCCCGGAACTGGGCAGCCTCGGCACGGTGGCGCTGTGGTGCAGGGCGTCTTTGCGGGCCGAGCGGCGCCGCCTGGAAGAATTCTGAGCATGGCGGGGGGTCAGATTCTGCAGATCGCCGAGAGCGACCTGGGCACAGGGGGGTGCGAGCTGCGGCTCGAGGGGGAGCTCGACCTCTGGAGCGTCGAGCGGCTGCAGGCGGTGCTGATGCGGGTCGCGCGCGAGCACGACGCCGTCCTCGTCGGCCTGCAGAGCTGCGAGTTCGTCGACTCGACCGGGATCGCCCTCTTCCTCCAGGTGCGCCGGCAGCTCGACGCCGAAGGCGGCCGCCTCGTCCTCTACGGCTGCTCGGAGCAGGTCCTGCGGATCTTCACCGTCGCCGGGCTGACCGAGGCGGGCATCGTCTTCGTCGATCGCGACGAGGCGCTGGCCGAGCTGGCGATGGTTGAATAGCGCCGATGCGGAGAGTTCTCTTAGTAGTCATAGGCGTCTTCGTGCTGGCGCCATCCGCGGCGATGGCCGAGCTCCCGACGTACAACGGGGGCATGTCGTTCGCCGAGATCCAGGGGCCGGAGGGTCCCGAGGACTTCTCCTGGGAAGTGAAACTCGGCGAGGAAGAAGAGCTGAAAGCGATCGACGACCGCCAGGCGGGAGTTTTCTGGGAAGACGGGACCCAGGCGATGACCATCACGGCCGTGGCGGCACACGACGTCGTCGGGACGAGCGTCCCGACGACCCTGACCGTCACCGAGCCGAACGTCATCACCCTCACCGTCCACCATCGCGCCGGCAACCCGGCTGCGGGTGGCGCCCCGTTCGACTATCCGGTGACGCAGGGCGAGGGCTGGGAGGGCGGCTTTCGCACCGAGGAAGCCATCGTGATCGAAGGCGACCGCCCGCCCGCCCCACCGACCTGCGTCGTCCCCGACCTCACCGACCGCACCCTTCGCGCGTCCCGCAAGATCCTTCACCGCGCCCATTGCAAGCTCGGCCGGGTGCGCGGCGAGCGCCGCCGCGAGGTGCACGTCACCGAGCAGTACCGGCAGGCCGGCAAGGTGCTCCCGCTCTGGACCGCGGTGGACGTGAAGGCTCTGAGGCCCGGTCAGTATTCGCGCAGCAGCTGAGCCCGCAGCCAGCCGCACCAGAGCCCGAAGAGGACGACCGCGAGCAGCGCGCCCTCCCAGTGCAGGCCGAGGAAGACGGCCAGCACGCTGGGCAGTCCGGCGAGGACGGCGCCGAGCAGGACGAGCCGCAGCGGCAGCCGCACGAACCAGGTGGTGACGGCGGCGCAGAGCAGCCACGAGAGCGGGCCCGCGATCCAGCCCCAGTCCTCGAAGAAGCCGCGCGGCAGCGCTGCGCCGAGCGCACCCGCCAGCAGCAGGACGGCGAGGAGCTGGATCGACGCCGCGCGCCAGACGGTGGGAAGGCTCATCGCCGCCGAGGCTATTCGACGACGATCCTGCCTTTCATGAAGGGGTGGATCTTGCAGTGGTAGGCGAAGCTGCCGCGCTGGTTGAGCTGGACCGTCTTCGCGGTCCCGGGCGCGATCCTCCTGGTGTCGAAGCTGCTCCCCCTGGTCGCCGTGTGGGTCGTGTTGCTGGTGTTGGAGAAGGTGACGCGGGCGCCGCGCCTGACCTTCAGCGTGGCGGGCTTGAAGGCGAAGTTGACGATCGAGACGGTCTTCGCGGCGCTGGCGCCGGCGGTCGGCTCGGCCGCCCCGCCGCGGCTCGCGAGGAGGCCGGCGAGGGAGAGCGCGACGAGCGCGACGAGGATCCAGCGGGCGGGTCGCTGCAACGTGGTCGTCATGACGGGACATACGAAGCGCGGCCGGCTGGGGTTCAACCGGCAGCCGCTGCGGGCCATAATGGGTTCCCACGGGCGGTTAGCTCAGTTGGGAGAGCACTTCCCTTACAAGGAAGGGGTCACTGGTTCGAGCCCAGTACCGCCCATGTGAATCGTCCGACGCACGCAAAGACCACGGTGATCGAGCGCCTCTTCGAGGCCCTGAGGGCAAACGATCCCGAGCGCGTCCTGAAGCTGCTGCACCCGCGGGCCGAATGGTCGCCGACCGTCTGGAGCGGCGACCCGATGTACCGCGGCGAGGAAGGGGTGCACCTCTGGCTCTCCCAGTTCGGCGAAGAGCTGGAATGCCTCGACATCCAGGTGCGCGATACGGAGATCCGCGGCGACCGCGGCGCCGTGCGGGGGATCGTCTTCGACACCCGCGGCTCGCAGACATTTGCCGTCGAGGTCTCCTGGAGCTTCGAGCTGGAGGAAGGGCTGCTGCGCCGCGGTCGCGCCCACGGCAGCTGGGACGAGGCGCGGCGGTCCGCAGGGCTCGGTTGAGCCCCTCGGCTCAGAGCGCCTGAACCGCCAGCACCACCGCGACCGCGAGGCCGAAGACGGCGATCGAGACCCGCAGCGGGTCGGCGGGAATGCGCCGCGCGAAGTGGGCGCCGACGCGGCCGCCGAGCAGCGAGGAGACCATCAGCGTCAGCGCGTAGCGCCACTCGACCGGGGCGAGGAAGGCATAGGCGACGGCGGCGAGCAGGTTGGCGCAGCCGACGAGGATGATCTTCATCGCGTTCAGGTGCTGGAGCGTGTCGGCGACGAAGAGGGCGAGGATCGCGAAGAGCAGGATGCTGACCGCCGAGCCGAAGTAGGCGCCGTAGGCGCCGCAGAAGACGATGCCGGCGGTGAGGTAGGGGGAGTGCTCGTTGCCGGCGTGCGAGAGCCGCGCCGTGAGCCGCGGCTGGAAGAGGAGCAGAAGGCAGGAGGCGGCGATCAGGACCGGGACGATCGCTTCGAAGGCGGCGTCGGAGGTGAGCAGCAGCGCCGCGGATCCCGCGACTGCCCCGGCCAGCATCGGCACCAGCAGGCGGGCGAAGCGCTCTCCCTGCTGGCGCAGCAGGTCGCTGTAGCCGAGGACGCCGCCGACATAGCCGGGGACGATCCCGACGGTGTTGGTGACGTTTGCCGAAAGCGGCGGCAGGCCGAGGGCGACCATGGTCGGGAAGGTGATCAGCGAGCCGGCGCCGGCGATGGAGTTCGACGCCCCCGCCGCGACCCCGGCCGCCGCGACGGCGAGCAGCTCGAGCACGCGCTCAGCCTAGGCCGAGTTGCCGGTTTGTGTCGCATAGCGATGCAAACCGGCAACTCGCCGGTCAGGCGGCGTCGCTGTGGACCAGCGGGGAGGGGGTGCCGCCGCGGCGCTTCTCGCGCTCGGTGACGACGTTGAAGAAGTAGTCGTTGCGGCCGCGGCGAAGCTGGCGGGGCATCGCGTGGCGGGCGCCGCGGTGGGCGGCGGTGACGGAGCGGAAGGCCCGCTCGTGGGCGGCGGTCCAGCGGATGGCGAAGATCTCGCGCACGCGCGGCGGCAGGGTGCCCTTGACGATCAGGTTCTGCGTCTCGAGGTTGAGCCGGGCCGGCAGCGGCACCGGCTGGCGGAAGGCGACCAGCGGCGCCATCTCAAGCGCGTGCGCGGTCGCGTGCAGGTCGGGGGAGGCCAGCCTGCCGTCGAACCAGGCACGGAACTCGGGGTAGCTGGCGGGGACGGCGTCGCGCGGCAGGCCGAAGAGCTCGCCGAAGCGGACGTAGTCCTGCCAGAGCGCCTCGCGCTCGGCGGCGCTCAGCGGCCGCGCCATCGTCTCGTACATCTCCCGCCCCGAGTCGGCGATCACCGCCAGCGTCCACAGCATCAGCTCGGGGTCGAAGGCCGAGTAGGCGGCGCCGGCGGGGTGGGCGCCCGCCGCGGCGGGCAGCTCGCCCTTGATCCGCTCGTGCAGGCGGTGGACCGCGGCCAGGGCCTTGTCGGCTTCGGCCTTGGTGCCGAGGAAGACCGTCTCCTGGATCTTGGCGGTGCGGGCGAGGCGGGTGAAGGGGTGTTCGCCGGCGTTGGTGCTGAGCATCGTGCCGGTGTAGGTGAGGGGTTCGAGCGCACCGATCAGCAGCGCCCGCTGGCCGTACAGGAGGCCGACCGAGCGCTCGCCGTGGACGCGGCGGGCCATCGATCGGCCGGGGGGAAAGTAGTAGTCGGGGTCGCTCACTGGTCGTCCTCGGTCAGCCACTCTAAACCAGTCCTGGCCGGCTGGCCAATATGTCCAGCGTGGGGCAGCCGCTAGGAGGGCTCGCGGCTCATCGCGATCAGGGCCGTGCCCGATCCCGGTGCCCGCGTCAGGCCGCGCAGCTCGTGCGCGGCGAAGATCTCGTCCAGCTCCTCGCGGGTCAGCGTCTCGCGCTCCAGCGCCAGCACCGCCAGGTGGTCGAGGACCTCGAGGTTGGCCGAGAGCAGGGCGCGGGCGCGGCGGTAGGCCTCGCGCGCGAGCGTCATCGCCGCCTGGTCGACCTCGCGGCGGGTCTGGTCGGAGACGGCGTAGTCGCCGGTCGGCAGCGCGATCGGCGCCGGCCCGTCGTGGTCGAGCGCGACCCCCATCCCGAATTCGGAGACCATCTGCTTGCAGACCCGGTGGACGCGGTTGAGGTCGTCGGAGGCGCCCGAGTAGGACTCGCCGAGAACGATCTCCTCGGCGGCGCGCCCGCCGAGCAGCGTCACCACCTCGTCGAGCAGCTCGTCGCGCGACATCAGGTAGCTGTCCTCCTGCGGCGAGTGGCCGACGAAGCCGAGCGCCGGCCCGCGCGGGACGATGCTGAGGATCTCCGGCGGGTCGAGGCCGAGCAGCTTGCGGCAGAGCGCGTGGCCGGCCTCGTGGTAGGCGACGATCCGCCGCTCCTTGGCGTTCAGGCGGCGCGCCTGCTGGGAGCCGACCGCCTGGCGCAGCAGGGCCTCGTCGAGGTCCTCGCGGGTCATGTAGAAGCGGCCGGCGCGACCGGCGATGATCGCCCCCTCGTTGAGCGCGTTGGCGAGCTGGGCGCCGGTCATCCCGGTCGTCTTGCGGGCGACGTCGCCGAGGTCGAGGTCGGGGGCCAGCGGCTTGTTCTTGGCGTGGCTGCGGAGGATCGCCTCGCGGCCGGCGCGGTCGGGCGGGGAGACCAGCACCAGGCGGTCGAAGCGGCCGGGGCGCAGCAGCGCCTTGTCGAGCTTTTCGACGTAGTTGGAGGCGGCGATCACGATCACCATCCCCGGGTCCTTCTCGAACCCGTCGAGCTCGACCAGCAGCTGGTTCAGCGCCTGCTCGCGCTCGCTGGTGCCGCCGTCGCCGCCGCCACCCCCGCGGGAGCCGCCGATCGCGTCGAGCTCGTCGATGAAGATCACCGCGCGTCCCGACTTGCGCGCCTCCTTGAAGAGGCGGCGGATGCGGGCGGCGCCGCGGCCGACGAACATCTCGACGAAGCTCGAGCCCGAGGCGGCGAAGAAGTCGACCCCCGCCTGGGCGGCGACGGCGCGGGCGAGCATCGTCTTGCCGGTGCCGGGGGGGCCGTGGAGGAGGACGCCGCGCGGCGCCTGCGCGCCGAGGGCGGAGAAGCGGTCGGGTTCGCGCAGCCAGGCGGCGACGTCCATCAGCTCCTCTTTGGCCGCGTCGACCCCCTGGACCTGGTCCCAGAGGACCGCCTCGGTGTGGGACGCCTTCACCGTCTCCGGCTTGGTCGTCCCCATCATTCCCCGCGCCATTTTCAGGAAGACGAAGCAGAGGATCGACATGAAGACGACCCCGAAGACGGGGTACCAGTTGAAAAAGAATTCCTGTATGCGGGTGGCCATTGACGAAGTGTGGAGACAAATGTGCGATTCCCCCATCGCACATCCGTCCAAATGTGCCGAAACCGCTAAAGGTCGTGCCTGAACTGCGGCTTCCGTCACCCCGGTGGGGGCTCGGCAAAACCCCCTAGGATCGGCGCGGATGGAGCGACGAACCGTCAGCGCGCCCGAGTTGAAGGCGCAGATCGAGGCCGAACGCGAGGGACGGCCCTTCCTCGTCTTCCGCGCCGGGGACGGCGAGCAGGTGATCCAGCCGCTCGCCGCCGACGCCGAGCTCTGGGTCGGCCGCAGCGGCTCCGCCGACGTGCGGCTCGAGTGGGACGTCGAGGTCTCCTCCCTGCACGCGCAGATCGAGGTGGTGCGGGACGAGGGCACCCTGGTCGACGACGGCCTCTCCCGCAACGGCTCCTTCGTCAACGAGGAGCGGGTCCACGGCCGCCGCCACCTGCGCGACGGCGACGCGCTGCGCTTCGGGCAGACGGTCGTCGTCTACCGCCGGCCCGGGGAGGACGCGCCGGAGGCGACCGTGGTCGCCGGCGAGGTCCCGGCCGCGGCGACGGTCTCGCCGGCGCAGCGCAAGGTCCTGCTTGCCCTCTGTCATCCATATAAGGACGGCGACGCGTTCGCGACCCCGGCGACCAACCAGCAGATCGGCGAAGAGCTCCACCTCGGCGTCGACGCGGTGAAGACCCACATGCGGGCGCTGTTCGAGAAGCTCGGCGTAGGCGACCTGCCGCAGAATCAAAAACGCGTCGCGCTGGCCGAACGCGCCCTGCAGTCCGGAATCGTCAACCGCCGCGAGCTGTAGTCCTCACAAGGGGGTGAGGCGGTTCACCCCTGGGGTCCCTGGGAGCGGGCGCCGATCCGGGCGAATCTGGGTCCACGACATCAAGTCGACCAACCAAGACCCAGGAGGAACCAGAAATGACCAACACCACCCAGACCAAGACCCGCTCCCTCGTCCGCCGCACCGGCCTGCTGGCCGCGATCGCCGCGGTGGCGATGATGATCGCTCCGGCGCTCGGCGCCGCCGCCCCGGTCAAGTTCGGCTCCAAGCTCAACCCGACCGTGCAGCCGTCGAACTCCCTGCCCGGCCTCGACTGCGGCGAAGTCGCCGGCCCCTGCACCTTCGTCCAGCAGGAAGCCTACGGTCGCCCCGACGGCGGCGAGCTCGCCCCGAAGACCGGCACGATCAAGAAGATCCGGCTGATCGCCGGCGGTCCCGGCAGCTTCAAGCTGCAGATCGCCAAGGTGAAGCGCTCGACCCTGTTCGGCACGAACGAGGCGAAGGTCGTCGCCAACGGCCCCCGGATCAGCTACCAGGGCCAGACCGAGGCCAACGACGAAGCGGGCAGCTACCGGGTCGAGAGCTTCGACGTGAACGTCCCGGTCAAGAAGGGCCAGCAGCTGGCGCTGAAGGGGAACATCACCTCGATGGTCCGCTGCTCCTCGGGCGGCGACAACACCCTGATCTACACCCCGCCGCTGGGCAGCGCCTTCCGCCCCGCGACCAACACCGACGGCTGCTGGATCCTGATGGAAGCCGTCATCCGCTAGCCCCCAAACGCCGAGACCGCAAACGAGGCCGATTATCGGCTTCGTTTGCGGTCTCGGCGCTGGCGCCTGCTATTTCTCGACCTGGGAGCCGCCGACGATGGCATCCTCGCCCGAGTCGCCGAAGACGATCCAGGCCTTGTTGCCGCCGTCGTAGTCGGGGGCCCAGAGCTTCAGGGTCGCCGGCCGGCCCCAGACGGTGACCTGCTCCTCGCCGGTCGAGTCGAGGCCGCGCCAGATCCGCACGAAGGGGTTGCCTTCCCACTCGGCGGCGATCGTCGTCGGCTCGCGGTGGCCGGGATGGACGGTGGTGTTCGGCGGCAGCTCCATCAGCCGCATCACCGAGGCCTGCAGGTCGGCGAAGCCGCTGGCGCCCGGGGCCATCGTCCCGCCCACGGTTCCCTTGAAGAGGACGTCGGCGGTGAAGACGTCGCTGCCGTTGACCAGGTAGGCGAGGTGGCCGGCGGCGTGGCCGGGGGTGTAGATCGCCTCGACCTCGAGCCCGCCGGCGTCGAGCTTCTCGCCGTCGCCGAGGACGATCTCGACCTCGTCTTCGAGCTCCGTCGCGCAGGCCTCGTGGGCGACCAGCGGCGGGTTGCCGAGCCGCGCCCGCGCCTCGGCGAGGCCGGCGACGTGGTCGCCGTGGGGATGGGTGACGAGGACGTGGGTGATCTCGATCCCGTCGCGCTCGGCCCGCTCGAGCAGCGGCCCCAGCTCGTCGTTGCCGTCGATCAGGACGCCGGCGCCGCGCGCCGGGTCGGCGACCAGGTAGGCGTTCGACAGCCACATCGGGTTCTCGGTCCTCTCGACGATCACAGCTCCTCCTCGGGTTGGTGCGTGTCGCTTTGCTCTCGCATAGCGAGAGTCTCGCGCCTACGCGGGTGCCGGCGCGGCGCTGCCCTCGAGCAGCGTCCGGGCGACGAGCTCGGGATCGTCCCAGGTGGGGGTGTGGCCGACCTCGGGGAGGACGAGGAAACGGGCGCCCGCGGGGCGGCGGTTCGCCTTCGGCGGCCCGACCAGGCGGTCGCGCTCGCACCAGGCGATCGTCACCGGCACGTCAGCCGGATAGCCGGCGGGGTCGAAGACGTGGTTTCGCATCGCCCGGTTGGCGGCGTCGTATCCCTCGCCGTCGAGCCAGCCGAGGGCGAGCGCCCGCGCCGCGTCGGGCGGGATCCGCTCCGGATGGGCGGCGATCGACTGGAAGGCCGCCTGGCGCGTCTGCGGGAACCGGAGGGCGACCGCGAGGAACGGGCGCGCGGCCTTCACCCAGGGCGAGCCGCGAAGCAGCATCCGGGCGCCCCCGCCGGCCGGCTCGCCCAGCGGCCGCGACCAGAGGCCGGCGGGGGAGAGGGCCGTCACCGACGAGGCCCAGCCGAAGCGGCCCATTTCCAGCGCCACCCAGCCGCCGAGCGAGTTTCCGGCGACGTGCGGCCGCTCGACCCCGTTGCGGGCGCACTCCTCGTGCACCGCCCGCGCCAGGTTGGCGGCGCTCGGCTCGACTCCGGCCGGCAGCGGCGGGGTCTGGCCGAAGCCGGGCATGTCGATCGCGTGCACCTCGCGCTCCTTCTCCAACAGCGGGATCACCGGCTCCCAGATGGTGCGGGTGCCGCCGAGCCCGTGGATCAGCAGCAGCGGCTCGGGGTCGCCCGCCCCGCTCACCGCGCGCCCGGCTTGGCGAAGAGCGCCTGCACGTCGCCGATCCGCCGCTCGCGGAAGCCCGCCTCCGAGGAGCTCAGGTAGAAGTCCCAGAGCCGCCGGAAGCGCTCGTCGTAGCCGCGCTCGCGCAGCCGCTCCCAGGCGGCGAAGAAGCGCTCGCGCCACTCCGCCAGGGTCGGCGGGTAGTGGGCGGTGATGTCGTCGCGCCAGACCTGCTTCATCGAGGTCACCCGCTCCAGGCAGTTGGTGATCAGCCCCTCGGAGGGCAGGCAGCCGCCGGGGAAGACGTGGGTGTTGGCGAAGCTCTTCGACGCCTTCTCGAGCTCGTAGATGCGGTCGTCGATCGTGATCGCCTGCAGCAGCATCAGGCCGTCGCCGGTGAGCAGCTCGTCGCAGCGGCGGAAGTAGTCGTCGAAGTACTGCCAGCCGACCGCCTCGATCATCTCGACGCTGACCAGCCGGTCGAAGCGCCCCTCGAGGTCGCGGTAGTCCTCGAGCAGGACGGTGACCTGGTCCTCGAGGCCGGCTTCGCGGACGCGCCGGGCCGCCAGCTCGTGCTGCTCGCGGGAGATCGTCGTCGTCGTCACCCGGCAGCCGCTGCGCCGCGCGGCGTGGATCGCCATCCCGCCCCAGCCGGTGCCGATCTCCAGCAGGTGGTTCTCGGGCCCGAGCCGGAGGCGGTCGCAGATGCGGTCGAGCTTCGCCAGCTGCGCCCCCTCGAGGCTGATCGTGTCGTCGGCGAAGTAGGCGCAGGAGTACATCATCCGCTCGTCGAGGAAGGCGGCGAAGAGGTCGTTGCCGAGGTCGTAGTGGGCGGAGATGTTGCGGCGGGCGCCGGTCCGGGTGTTCTCGGGGACGAGGCCGCGGAGGCGGTGCCAGAGGCCGCGCGGGCGGGCGACGGCGCGGCGGACCCCGTCCATCTCGCGCAGCTCCCGGGCGGCGATGCGAATCAGGGCGACGAGGTCGTCGGTCTCCCAGCGGCCGTCGACGTATCCCTCGCCGAGGCCGACGCTGCCGTGCAGCGGGTCGCGCCAGGCGGCGGGGTCGTTGATCCGCACGGTGGCGGCCAGCTCGGCGTCGGGCGGCCCGAAGGTCCGTTCCCGCCCGCCTTCGACGACGTCGATGCGGCCGTTGCGCAGGCGGCCGAGGACGGCGCCGACGCCGGCGCGGGCGAGCGCGTCCCGGGAGGCGACCGCGCTCACGGCGAGACGAACCCTTTCGGGCGGCTGCCCTCCGGGTGCGGGTGGTACTTCGCCCCCTTCAGCTTCAGCCGCAGCGACTGCGCGTAGATCTTCGCCACCACCTGCAGCGACATCGCCGGGTAGCGGGCGAGCAGGCCGGCCAGCGTACGACGGGAGAGCTCCCGCCGCCGCAGGTTGAGGGTGGCGTCGAAGGTCTTCGGCGCATCATCTCGCCGAGACCGCGAAAGACGCCGATTATCGACTTCGTTCGCGGTTTCGCGGCGGCGCGGGCGCGACTCGATGTGGACGGCGATGGTCTCGCCGGGTTCCGAGGCGCGGAAGGAGTAGGTCTGGTCCATGCCCATAAGCGGGGAGACGTGGAAGCTCTTCTCGAGCTCTTCACCGAGCACCGTACCCCGGCGCTCGCCGCGTGCCAAGACGTAGGGATGGCGCTCTCCCCAGGGGATGTTCTGGACGTCGGCCACAACTGCGTCTACCCGCTCCCCGTCCTCACCGAAGCAGTAGTAGAGGGAGACCGGGTTGAAGGAGTGGCCGAGGTAGCGCAGGCCGGTGAGCAGGCGGACCGGCCCCGCGGGGCGCGTGCCGGTGGCCGCCGCGACGATCTCGCGCGCGCACTCGTCAAGCGGCCGCGCCGGGTCCCCCATGAAGTCGGCGCGGCGGAAGCGCGCCGGCGCGGCGCGGCGGGCGGAGAAGAGCGGGAAGGGGTCGAGCACCTCGGGCAGCTCGCCGAGGTCGAGGTACATGAGGAAGAACCGGTAGCGGAACGAGTGCTCCACCGGCTCGAAGCGCCGATGGCGGATGGTGCCCTCGTAGACGGCCGAGGCGGGGGTGCGGGACGAGGGGTGGGGGTCGGCGGACAACAGCGGGGAGGGTCCGGCGACCCCTACCGCCCGTCCCTCGATCACAGCGCTCACGCCGCCACCTCCTCCTCTGTCGTTTCCATGCTTTGGGCCCCTATAGGGGCTCGAACCGTGGAAACGACGCCTGAGGGGGAGGGCCTGAGGGCGTCGCATACGCGCTGGGCGCTGACGACGCCGTCCTCGTGGAAGCCCCAGCCCCAGTAGGCGCCGCAGTAGTGGGTGCGGTGCGCCGGTCCCGAGATCTCGGCGTGGCGGGACTGGGCGGCGACGCCCTCCTTGGTGTAGACGGGGTGGTCGTAGGAGATGCGGCGGATCACCTTGGCCGGGTCGATTTCCTCGCCGCGGTTGAGGGTGACGAAGTAGTGCGTGCGCGAGCGCAGCTTCTGCAGGTTGTTCATCCAGTAGGTGACCGTAGTCCCCTGCGCGGGCGCCTCGCTGAGGTGGAAGTTCCAGCTCGACCAGGCGGCGCGGCGGCGCGGCATCAGCGAGGCGTCGGTGTGGAGGACGGCTTCGTTCGGCTGGTAGGGGATCGCGCCGAGGATCTCGCGCTCGGCCGCGCTCGGGTCGCCGAGCATCGCCAGCGCCTGGTCGGAGTGGGTGGCGACGACGACCTGGTCGAACTCCTCGCTCTCGCAGCCGTCGGCCTCGATCCGCACCCGCTCTCCCAGGCGCTCGATCCGCCGCACCGGCGCCCCGGTCCGCACCCGCTCGCGCCACGGCGCGATGATCGCCTCGACGTAGCTGCGCGAGCCGCCGCTCACCGTCCGCCACCGGGGCCGGTCCCGCAGGCTGTACATGCCGTGGTTCTCGAAGAACTCGGCCATGAAGCTGGCCGGGAAGCTCCACATCTGCTCCGGGTCGGCGGACCAGACGGCGGAGGCCTGCGGGACGATCAGCCGCTCGACGAAGTGCCGCGAGAAGCCCTGCTGCTCGAGCCAGTGGCCGAGCGAGGGCGCGGTCCCGTTCATCCCGATCAGCGCCCGCGCCTCGCGGTTGAAGCGGCGCCAGTCGCGCAGCATCCCGAGGAACGCCGGGCTGAACAGATGCGCGGGGCGGGCGAAGAGGCCCCACGGCGTCCCGGAGTACTCGAAGCGGCCGCGGCCGTCGGAGACCGAGAAGCCCATGTGCGACGGCTGGCTCGCGACGCCGAGCTCTGCCAGCAGCGCTTCGAAGCGGGGGTAGTTGCGGTCGTTGAAGACGATGAAGCCGGTGTCGATCCAGTGGGTCCCGTCCTCGGCCTCGACCGGCACCGTGTGGGTGTGGCCGCCGATCCGCTCGCTCGCCTCGTAGACGACGATCTCGTGCTCGGGGGCCAGCTCGTGGGCGGCCACCAGTCCCGAGATCCCGGTTCCGACGATCGCGATCCTCATCGGCCATTCCCTACGAGGGAAGCGGCCAATCGGTTGCGTCGGATCTTCAAACCAGTTGTCGGCTACCCGTACGGTCGGTAGAGGATGCGGCCGCCGAGCAGCTCGGTGACGGTGGCGAAGCGGAAGCCGCGGCCGCGCAGCGTGTCGATGATCCGCGGCAGCGCCGCCAGGGTCTCGCTCCTTGGGCCGCCGCCGTCGTGCATGACGACGATCGAGCCGGGCCCGACGTGGCCGACGACGTTGGCGAAGATCGCCTCGCTGCCGGGGTTGGACCAGTCGCGCGGGTCGACGTCCCAGTTGACCGTCCGCATCCCCAGGCTGCCGGCGGTGGCGACGGTGCCGTCGCTCACCGCGCCGCCGGGCGGCCGGAAGAGGCAGGGCTGGAAGCGGGTGTAGGACCGGATCCGCGAGGCGGCGCCGGCGATCTGCCCGTAGCCGGGGAATTCCACGTGGTCCATCGTGTGGTCGCCGATCTCGCTGCCCTGGGCGAGGATTTGCCGCATCGCCTCTTCGTGCCCCGGCATCGCCTGCCCGACCTCGAAGAAGGTCGCGGCGACGTCCTTCTCGCGCAGCACCCGGAGGAAGTCGTCGGTGTAGTCGCTGGGGCCGTCGTCGAAGGTGAGGGCGACGACGGGGCGGTCGCGGGGGCCGTTGGTGACGAGGCCGGCGCTGCCGCCGGTGCAGCCGACGGCGCGGACGGGGCGGAGGCGGAAGGCCTTCGTCTCGCGGTCGGGATAGGAGCGGGCGCAGCGCCGGCGCACCTCGCAGCCGTTGCTCTGCAGGACCAGCCATTCGTAGCGGCCGGGGGAGAGGCCGGCCTCCCCGGGCTCGAGCGCGACCACCAGCTTGCCGGGGCTGGGGCGCTTGACCTTCGCCGGCACGCTCCCCTTCTCCAGCGGCTTCCCTTTCTCGTCGAGGACGACGAGCCCGAGCCGCCGGTGGGGCCTGCGGCCGCCGAGGCAGAGCTGGCGCGGGCCCTCTCGCGCCGGCTCCGGGCGGGCGATCCCGAGGCAGAGGTAGCGGGCTTCGGCCCGGCGCACGTCGGGCCGCGCTTCCAGCTTCGCCAGCGCCACCGGCTTCGCGGTTCGCACCGTGAGCACCAGTTCCCGCCCGGCCTGGAAGAGGTCGGCGTGCTCGAGCCGCTGGCGGCGGGCGCTCGCTCCGGCCGGGGCGAGCAGCAGCACGCTCGCGGCGAGGGCGGCGGCGCACAGGATCTTGCGGGAGGGGGCGATGGGCGGGTGGTGGGTGGCGGCTTGGGAGGCTGTCGATGTTAAGCCGGAACGGGCGGATCCGAACGACCCGTAGCGTCCCGGCCCCTACCGTGTTCAGAGCAGACGTGAGTCACCCACCTCGCAGCAGACCCGGCGCGCTGGCGCTGCGAACTGCGCTCGCCGCAGGCGCGGCGAGCCTCCTTGCCGCGCTCGCCGCGCTCGCGCTCGCAACCTCCGCCCCCGCCGAGACCGGCGGCGCCGGGCAGGTGGAAAGCGGCGCCAACGTCAGCAACAGCGCCTTCGACCGGCAGGGGATGTGGGTCTGGTACGTCTCGCGCTCGGAGGGCGGCAGCGCCGGCGCGATCATCGCCCGCGCCAAGCGCAACGACGTCGGCACCGTCTACATAAAGGCGGGCGACGGGGGCGGCGCCTGGAGCCAGTTCAGCACCGGCCTCGTCCAGGCGCTGCACCGCGGCGGCCTCAGCGTCTGCGCCTGGCAGTTCGTCTACGGCGACAACCCGGTCGCCGAGGCGAGGGTCGCCGCCGGGGCGGTGAAGAAGGGCGCCGACTGCTTCGTGATCGACGCCGAGGCCGACTACGAGGGCAAGTACGCGGCCGCCGACCGCTACGTGCGCTCCCTGCGCGCCCGCATCGGCGACGCCTACCCGCTCGGCCTCGCCGCCTTCCCCTACGTCGACTACCACCCGTCCTTCCCCTACTCGGTCTTCTTCGGCCCCGGCGGCGCCACCTACAACCAGCCGCAGATGTACTGGAAGACGATCGGCACCTCGGTGCGCACGGTCTTCGAGCACACCTACCTCTACAACCGCATCTACGGCCACCCGATCTACCCGATCGGCCAGACCTACGAAGCGCCCGGCAGCGCCGGGATCAAGCTCTTCCGCCGCTTCGCCGCCAGCTACGGCGGCCTGGCGCCGAGCTGGTGGTCCTGGCAGGAGACCAACGGCCAGGAGTGGGGGGCGGTCGGCGCCGACAGCGCCCTGCGGCCGGTCACCGGCTACCGCCTCGAAGTCGTCCACCCGCTGCTCAAGCGCAAAGCGAGCGGCGACATGGTCGTCTGGGCGCAGGAGCACCTGGTCGCGGCCGGCGCCGAACTTCCCATCACCGGGATCTTCGGCCGCCAGACCGCCCGCGCCGTCCGCCTCTTCAAGGAAGCCCGAGGCCTGCCCGCCAACGGCATCGTCGACACCGACACCTGGAACGCCCTCCTCGCCTTCACCCCCTACCGCCCCCGCTGGACCGCCGCCGGCGCGAGCACCACGGCCGCCGGCGCGAGCACCACGGCCGCCGGCGCGAGCACCACGGCCGCCGGCCGCGTCAAGCCGGCGACCCGCCCGCTCTCGGCGAGCCTGCCGGCCAAGGCCTACGAGATCCCACCGAAGTAATCCCGTGGTTCCTTTGTCCTCTATTTCAGGACAAAGGAACCACGGGATTGGCTCAGGCGCTGATCCGCGTCGTCAGCCGGCCGAGGGCCGGTGAGGAGATGACTATCTCGTCGCCGTCGGCGAGCCAGACGCGCGGCTTGCGGCCCATGCCGACGCCCTCCGGGGTGCCGGTCGAGACGACGTCGCCGGGCTCGAGCGTCATCAGCCGCGAGAGCTGGACGACGAGCTGCGGGACGCTGAAGATCAGGTCGTCGGTGGCGCCGCTCTGCATCTCCTCGCCGTTGAGGGTGAGGCCGATCGCGATCTCGTCGTGGGGCCCCGCCTCGTCGGGCGTCACCAGGTAGGGACCGCACGGCGCCGAGCCGTCGAAGACCTTGCCCGGCATCCATTGCGGCGTCGCGCCCTGCAGGTCGCGGGCCGAGAGGTCGTTGAGCAGCGTGTAGCCGGCGACGTAATCGAGCGCTTCGCCCTCGGCGACGTCCTTGGCCCGCTTCCCGATCACGAACGCCACCTCGGCCTCGAAGTCGGTCTTCGCGGTGGGCACCTTCACCGTCGCCCCGTCCGGCACCAGCGCGTTCGCGTACTTGGCGAAGATCGTCGGCGTCTCCGGCAGCGCGTCGACGTCGACTCCCACTTCGACCGCGTGCTTGCGGTAGTTCAAGCCGATGCAGACGATCTTCTCCGGATCGGGGATCGGCGCCAGCAGCTGCACGGCGGAGAGCGGGTGGGACGGCGCCCCAGTGTCCCCGCGCCGGCTGCGGAGTCCGTCGACCTTCCCGTCCGCGATCAGCTCCCTGAGGCTTCCCCGGTGCGGCTCCCCGAGCAGCGCCCAGGCATCGACGACCCGGTCGTCCTCGAGCACCCCGGCCCGCGCCCCGTCGCCAGCGTCAAAAGTCAGCAGCCTCATCGCGGCCGGCTATTCCAGCGCGAAGGTCGCCGCGACCGTCGCTTCGACCGTCGACTTGCCCGGCTTGACCGGCGGTGCGGGCACGTCCTCCGCCGCTTCCGGCTCAGACGCCTTCGGGGCGGAGAAAGCCGTAACCCCGCCACCCTCGACGATCGTGATCGCCGGGCCGAGCGTGGCGCCGGCCGCCGCGGCCAGCAATCCGGCCTTCGTCCTCGCCTTCTCAAGAGCTTCGACGAGGGCGGCGTTGTACGCGGTTTCCCGGTCGCCGACGAAGAACTTGGGCCCCCGGGTGCTCGTCGCGCCCGCGGCGACCCCCGCCGCGATCAAGTCGCCCGCGGCCTCGGGGCTGTGGGTGACGACGGTGACGCCCTCCCTCGCGCGGTAGACGGGCCGCTTGCCGCGCTCGACGCGTCGCACCGAGATCGAGCCGGTGGTGACGTCACCGGCCCCGACGCCCGGAATCCGCTGCGAAGCCGCGATCACCGCCTGGGTGCGGACGGCGACGATGCGAAGCGCAGCAGCCCGCCCGGTCCGTTCCTTGCTGACCGAGAAGTGGACTTCAGCGGCGTCGTTCGGAACCTGTCGTTCGACGGTCGCGCTGACGCTGACCGTGCGGTCGACCGCGCCGGCGGCGGCCGGCGCGATCAGACCGACGGCGATGAAGAGCAGGAAGGCGAGGCGGCGCATTCCTGCGGATCATCGCACCTACGCCCTGACGGGCTCCGGCTCCGGCTCGACCTCGAAGGCGGTGTCGACCAGCGTCTCCCGCTCGATGTCGGACTCCCGCACCAGCCACAGCGCCAGCACCGACCCGGCGAAGGAGAGCAGCGCCCCGAGCAGGAGGATCTCGTTCAGGCCGTGGATGAAGCCCTGTTCGGCGGCGTTCCGCGCCGCGTCCTGCGCGCCCGCCGGCAGAGCCGAGACCGCCTGGGGCAACGCCCCCGACGAGGTCGCCTCGACCAGGTTCCGCGCCTGCTCGCCGTCGAGCGAGCCGCCGGCCACCTCCTGCGTCTTCGAGGCGCCGGCGCCGAGGAAGATCGCGCCCCAGGTGGCGATCCCGACCGCGATCCCGACCTGGCGGAAGGTGTCGTTGATCCCGGCCGCCATCCCGCTCTGCTCTTTCGGCACCACGCTGAGCGCGACGTCGGCGATCACCGGGTTGAGCAGCCCGACGCCGATGCCGCTGACGAGGAAGCCGAGCAGCAGCGCGGTCCACTCCGAGTCCAGCTGCAGGCCGGACATCAGCAGCAGGCCGAGGCCGGTCAGCGCCAGGCCCGCCGCCATCAGGTAGCGGGCTTTGACCTTCGCCAAAGCCATGCCGGAGAGTGGCGCGACGATGAACGAGGCGACGGTGATCGGCAGGTAGCGGAGGCCGGCTTCGATCGGCGAGAGGCCGAGGAAGCTCTGCAGGTAGAGCGTCAGGTAGAGGAAGAGGGCGAACATCGAGCCGGAGACCGCGAAGGCCGCCAGCTGGACGCCGGTGAAGGCGCGGCGGCGGAAGAAGCCGAGCGGGAGCATGGGCTGCTCGACGCGGCGCTCGATCGCGAAGAACGCCGCCAGCAGGACCGCTGCGGCGGCGAACAGCGAGACGATCAGGGCGCTGCCCCAGCCCTCCTCGTTGCCGCGCACCAGCGCCAGCACCAGGACGAAGAGCGCGCTCGAGAAGGTGACGAGCCCGCCCCAGTCGATCCGGGTCGCGTTCGGGTCGCGGGACTCGGCGACCTTCCAGTAGGTGACGGCGATCGCGGCGAGGCCGATCGGCACGTTGATCAGGAAGACCGACTCCCAGCCGAGGCTGTCGGTGAGGACGCCGCCGACCAGCGGCCCGACCGCGACCGCCATGCCGATCGTGCCGCCGTAGATCCCCATCGCCATCCCGCGTTCGGGGCCGCTGGGGAACTCCTGGGCGACCAGCGCCAGGGAGACGGCGAACATCACCGCGCCGCCGACGCCCTGCAGGCCGCGGGCGAGGTTGAGGAAGGTCGGGTCCGGCGCCAGCGCGCAGAGCAGCGAGGCGACGGAGAAGATGCCGAGGCCGATCGCGAAGACGCGGCGGCGGCCGAGCCGGTCGGCGAGCGAGCCGGCGGTCAGCACCAGCGCCGCCAGCGAGAGCGCGTAGGCGTCGATCACCCATTGCAGGTCGGTGAAGCTGCCGCCGAGGTCCTTCTGGATCGCCGGCAGCGCCGTGTTGACCACGGTGATGTCGAGCAGCAGCATGAAGGTGGCGACGCAGACCGCGCCGAGCGTCCACCACTTGCGGTTGACGGCGCCGGGGGAGTGGGTCGCGAGGGTCGAATCCATTTGAGGTCTCCTGGTCATCGAGTACAATTCGTAAGGTAACCTGGTCAGGCTTCCTTACAACACGGCGACCTTATCAGGCTACCTGACGAAATGACCCCCGGCTCGAAAACACCTCCGACTGGATCCCCCTCCCGGGGCTGCTCGACATCGCCTCCGAGGCCATGTTCGCCGAGTTCCGGGCAGAGCTGGAGAGGTCCGAGTTCGGCGACATCCGGCCGACCCACGGCTGCGTCTTCCGCTTCGTCCAGGGCGAGGGCCTGCGCCTCACCGACATCGCCGAGCGGGCGAAGCTGACCAAGCAGTCGGTGGGGGAGATCGTCGACGACCTGGTGCAGCGCGGCTACGCGAAGCGCGTCCCCGCCCCCGACGACCGGCGGGCGAAGCTGATCTGCCTGACCGAGCGCGGCGAAGCCGCCCAGGCCCACGGCCGCAGGCTCTTCGCCAAGGTCGAGAAGCGCTGGGCCGAGCGCTACGGCGCCGAGCGGATCGCCGCGTTGCGGGAGCTGCTGGAGGAGATCGGCGCGGCTGAGGGTCCCTTCGCGGCGCCCGAGCTAACCCACGCCACGCCCGCCGCCGCCTGATCGCCCGGCAGGGAAGCCGCCCCTCCCGCCGAATCACCTCCCGATGCGCTTCGACCTGCGATCCACCGACAAGCTCATCGAGGGTCTCGTCGTCCTCTTCTACGTCGCCCTCGGCCTCGCCCTGCTGGCGACCCTGATGGGCTCCCCCGGCTGGGGATTCCTCTTCCTCCTGCTCGGCTCCTTCGGCCTCGTCGCGCGCACCGCGCTGGAAATCCAGCAGCGCCCGGGCAGGCGCCCCGCCCAAAGCCCGCCGCCTCCCGCCAACCGCTAGATTTGCCGTCCGGGCCGCTCCAGCCGGCCCATCCCGAGCACCCCTCGGGGGCGTAGCTCAGTTGGTTAGAGCGCCGGCCTGTCACGCCGGAGGTCGCGGGTTCGAGTCCCGTCGCTCCCGCTCCTTCCGCCAGCTTCCATACCCTGGGCGCGGATGAGCGGGTTGCCTTCAGTCGAGCGGGTCGCCGGGGCCCGGGAAGGCGAGGGGCTGGCGGCGCGGATCCATGAGGCGCGGCTGGCGCGGCAGATGAGCGGCGCCGAGCTGGCGAAGGCGCTCGGGGTCAGCGCGGCCGTGGTCAAGCGGCTCGAGAGCGGCACCATCGCTCCTTCCGTGGAGCTGGCGGCGGCGCTCGCGGAGGTCCTGGAGCTCGCGGTGGAGGAGTCGGAGACCAACGTCGCCTCGATCCCGCTGCTGCGGCTCGCCGGGCAGGAGGGGCCGGCCGGGCTGGAGGAGGATGCGGAGCGGGCCTTCTCCTACGGCGGCGAGCAGCACCCGATCGAGCTGCCGAGCTACTCGCGCAACGGCCCTCCCGACCAGCGCCCCTTCCACGACCGCCTGATCGCCCTGCAGGAAGGGGGGGATGCCGGGATCGAGTGGGACGCCTATCGCCGCCGCCTCTCCCTCGTCGCCGGCGCCGACGGCGAGCCGACCTGCCAATCGCTGCTGGAGCGGCCGCGGCCGAAGGCGATGAGCTGGAGCTCGAACTACGGGCCGCACGGCTGGCACCGCTACGTCGGGAGGTTCCCGCCGCACCTCGTTCGCGCCCTCCTCAACGGCCTCGGCGCCGGGCCCGACAGCCTGGTCTGCGACCCGTTCGCCGGCAGCGGCACGACGCTGGTCGAGTGCCGGCTGCTGGGGATCCCCGCCGTCGGCATCGAGATCAGCCCCCTCTCGGCGCTGATCTCGCGCACGAAGGCCGCCTTTCCCGTCGACCCCTCCGCGGTCCGCCGGGCGGGCACGGCGCTGGCCGAGGGCTTCGACTCCTCCGAGATGTGGCAGTCCCGCCACCAGGTCTCCCACGACGAGGTCTTCGAGCGCCCCGGCAACCTCGTCGAGCCGTTCGCCAACGTCGAGCGCTGGTTCACTCCCGAAGCCCTGCTCGGAGTCTCGATCGCGACCGAGCTCGCGGCCACCCGGCGGGGCTATGCCCGCGACCTGGTCCTCCTCGCCCTCTCGGCGAAGATGCGGAGCATCGGCAACGTCGACGTCGACGTGGTCCGGGCCGAGTACCGCCGGGAGCCGCGCCAGGACGTCGACGTGTGCCGTCTCCTCGTCCGCCAGATCGAGAAGATCGCCGCCTCGATCGAGGCCACGGTCGAGACCCACGCGGACCTGATGGGGCCGCCGCAGAGCGTCCCGGTCCTGCAGGGCAACGCCCTCGCGGCGCAGATCGAGCCGGGGTCGATCACCCACGTCATCACCTCGCCGCCATACGGGGTGGAGAGCCTCAGCTACCTGCGCACCCACCTGCTGTCCTTCCGCTCCCTCGCCTCCTTCCTCAGCCAGGACCCCTACGAAGCGGGCGAGGGGGTGATCGGCTCCGAGTACCTGGGGGCGAGCTCGGAGGGCTTCAGCTTCCCCCGCGCCGAGCGCAGCAGCCGCTACCGGGAGTTCTTCTCCTCGCTCGAGGTCGATTCGCTCAGCAGCGGCGACCGCCGCCGGGCGGGGATGATGATGAAGTTCTTCGACGACATGGCGCTGGTCGGGGAGACCCTCGCCACCTGGCTGGCCCCCGGCGGTCACCTCGCCTTCGTGATCGGCAACAAGAAGCTCAAGGACCGGGTCATCCCCACCGCGGAGATCGTCGTCGAGCTCTTCGCCGAGGCCGGCCTCGGCCTCGAAGAGAGCATGAGCCACAAGCTGAAGACCAACAACAGCAACTCGGTGGTCCCCTGGCAGGAAAGGATCATCGGCGAGGAGTTCGTCCTCCTCTTCCGCAAGGGCGCCTGACTTGCGCTGGACGGAGGGGGAGGTCCACGTCGCGATGCGGTCGCAGCTGCGCAGCGATGGCTGGACTCTGCTCGCCGGGCAGTTCCCCGGCGGCTCCGACGACGAGCTGCCGCCCCTCAACGTCGTCGACCCCGAGGTCGCCCGCGACCTGAGCCCCGATCCGCGCCGGCACAGCAGCGGCAAGCTGGTCCCCGACCTGGTGGCGCTGCGGGAGTCGGTGCTGCTGGTCGTCGAGGCCAAGGTCGGCTACTCGGAGGACGATCGCCGCAAGCTGCTCGAGCTGCTGGGGCCGAGGCGGGTGGACTTCTTCCGGGCGCTGCGGGAGCTGGGCCGGCGCCGCGGCGTGGCGGAGCTGGAGCTCCCGGAGCGGCTGGAGATAGTCCCGGCGCTGGCCCAATCCGCCGCGCGCCCGGTCCCGCCGCTGTCCGCCGGCTTCGGCGGCATCCGCGCCCGCTCGCTGACCGAAGCCGAGATCCTCCTCCCGTCAGGATGCGGAGTCCGATGATGGAGGCGGCAGCCAAGCTCCGGGAGACGACCGCGGCCCCGGCCGCGGCGGACCTGCGCGGCGATCGCGCGGCCCTGCAGCGCGCGGTCGGGACGGTGGACTGGGAGCAGGCTCAGGCCGACACCCGCTACCTCTCCCACGACCTCCACCGGTACTCCGGCAAGTTCATCCCGCAGATCGCGCGCGCCGCGATCGAGCTGCTGACCGATCCCGGCGAGCTCGTCGTCGACCCCTACGTGGGCTCGGGGACGACGCTGCTGGAGGCGGCCCTGGCGGGGCGGCGCGCCCGGGGCATCGATCTCAACCCGGTCGCGGTGCGGATCGCGGCGGCGAAGACGACGCCGATCTCCAAGCGCCGGCTGCGGGCGATGACCGAGGCCCTGGAGCCGGTGGCGGCGACGATGCTCGACGGCGACGCCGAGCCCCTGGACCCGCCCGGGCTGGAGGCCCTCCGCCGCCAGGCCGCGCGCGACCCGCGCCGCGACGACCCCTGGTTCGAGAAGTGGTTCGAGCCGCAGATCCTCACCGACCTGCTGGTCCTCGACCACGCGATCGCCCGCCTCGAGCACGGGGAGCAGAGGGTCCTCGCCGAAGTGGCGCTGAGCGACGTGCTGCGCCGCTCCAGCCGGGCCCACAGCGGCTACCCCAACGTGATGTTCGACCGCCAGGCGCCGCCGCGGCTGCGACCGGGCCGGCCCTTCCTGGCGTCGCTGCGGCGCTGCGTCGAGGCGATCGCCTCGCTGCCGCCGCTGCGCGGGATCGAGGTCGAGCGCGGCGACGCCCGTCGCCTGCCGCTGGCCGACGGCGTCGCCGACGCGGTCGTCACCCACCCGCCCTACATCGGCTCGATCCCCTACGCGGAGTACGGCCTGGTCAGCCTCAAGTGGCTGGGGGAGGAGCCGCGGGAGCTGGACGCGACCCTGACCGGCGGCCGGCGCCAGAGCCGGGACGTGGTCGAGCGCTTCGCCGCCGGCTACTCGGCGGCGATCGCGGAGATGCACCGGGTCCTGCGCAGCGGCGGGGCGATGTTCGCGATGGTCGGCCGCCCCGTCGTCAAGGGGGAGCTGATCGACCTGCCGGCGATGACGCAGCGGCTGGCCGAGGAGGCGGGCTTCGAGCTGTCGGCGGCGGCCTCGCGCAGGGTTCGAACCGCCGGGCGAACAAGATGGGCGCCGAGGCGCTGCTCTTCTTCGCGAAGCCCTAGCCCGCCAGCCGGGTAGCTCGCATGTGCCTCCTGGCTAGAGGCCGGGGTCCGCGACCAGGATCGACTTGTCGCGGTAGGCGTCGCTGAAGATGATCCCGTCGGCGACGTGGCGGAAGAGGCGGACGTCCTTCCTCGCCGTCGCCGCCGCGACGTCCCAGATCTCGCCGTCGACCTGGGGGAAATGGAGGATCAGGCGGCGATCCCGCTCGGGCTCTCCGAGGACGTAGAGGTAGTGGTAGAGCATCGCCATCCCGGTGTAGGGGTCGGAGCGGATGTTCTTCATCCCGATCTTGTAGATCACCAGCTCGTCGTGGCTCGCCAGCTCGGCGATCCCGAACTGCGCGGCGGCGTCCTCGCCGCTGAGGAAGCGCACGCTGTCGGGCGGCGTCTCGTAGCGGGCTGCGGCTTTGACCCCTTCGACGAACCTCTCCCGCTCCCGCAGCAGCTCCTTCTGCAGCGCGGAGCCCATCACCGCGGCGTTGATCCCGCTCGCCCCGACCCTGCCGTACTCCGCGAAGAACATCTCCAGGTACCGCTTCATGTCGGTGTCCTTCCGCGGTCCCTGGACGATCTCGAAATCGTCGTCGACGGGCCAGCGGATCGTGGTCACCGCGGTCTCGTGGATCCGGGAGACGACGTCGAGGGCGGCGAAGAGCCGCAGGTTCATCCACCGCGGCCCCGCCGTCTGGCCGCCGTGCTTGCGGGCGACGAAGGGGCCGAAGTAGACCAGTGGCCGCCGGTCCTCGGCGGCGGCGGCCAAGCGGGCGAAGCGCTGCCCGACGTTGTGGCCGCTCGGCACCTCGACCGTCCGCTCGAGGACGAGGACGGGCTCCAGGTCGTGGGCCAGGATCACGTCCGGGCGGTCGTACTGGAGCACGGCGGCCAGGGCGGGATTGTCCTTGACGGCGCCGGTGATCGGCGCCAGCGGCGCGTCGGCGAGGTCCGGGTGCAGGCCCCGGAACCAGATCCCCTCCTGGATGTCGTCGTAGTAGACGGTCCAGGCCACGGGCTACCCCTCCAGCGCCGCCAGCGCCTCGGTCGTCTCGGGTTCCGACCTGAGGGCGGCGGAGGTGGTGTAGCGCTGGTTCTGGGTCCAGGCGGCGGGCCCGTCGTGGTGGATCGGCCGCTCGAGCGAGAAGCCGGCGTCGAGGTCGAGCAGGATCACCTGCTGCCGTTCGCGGGTCGAGCGGTCCGGCGTTGCCAGAGCGGCGGCGATCACCTCCGCGACCCGTTTGTCCATCTCGCTTCCCCCTCTCAGCTTGGCGACGTTCTCCTCCGAGATCGGCACGTCGAGGCGGCGCTCGGCGATCGCCGGGAACTCGGGGAAGATCGTTCTTTCCGTATAGAAGCCCAGGTACCGGATGCCATCGCGGAAGCTCCGTTTCGGCTGGCAGATGTAGGCCCCCAGCCGCTTGAACTCGGGATGGGCGAGGGTCGCCGCGACGATCACCGTGTCCGCGTCCCGCACCGTCGGAGAGCTGGAGCGTTTCGGCAGCTTCCGCTGCGCGGCCTCCTCGCCGAAGACGCTGGGTGCGAGCATCTCGACCCCGTTGTGGCGGACGCGGCGCATCTCGGCGACGAGCAGCGAGAAGGTCGCCCGCTCGTTGAGGTAGAGGACGGTCTGCTTGAGGACGTCGGTCAGCTGGTCGACGGCGATGACCAGGCGAAACCGGCCGATGTCGAGGCTGCGGGCGACGCTCTCTTCCCAGGCGACCGCGTCGAAGTCGTCGGTCGCCCGTTCCCGCATCGCGTCGACGAGGTCGGTCTCGAGCCGGGCCGAGAGCAGGCGCCGGAAGTCGCCGAAGGTCATGCCTTTGAGCGAGCCGGCGTACTCGAGCACCTGGCCGAGGACCTCGCGCCGCGAGCCGGCGTTGCGGTCGAGCTTGCACTCGCAGAGGCTGACCACCCCGTCCTGGTCGACCGCGACGACGTCGATCCGGCCACCCTCCGGAGTGGGTACCTCCCGGGTGACGACGACGGCCCGCTCGCTCTGCGCGGTCAGCGTCCGCTCGAAGGTTTCTTGAACTACCTGCTGGAACTCGGACTCGCCGATGTAATGGAGGGACTCCGCCGGCACCCAGCCGTCCCCTCCCCGAATCAGCAGATCCATCGCGGGAGAGAGTGCCGAAAGCACCCAGGGGATGTCAAGTGCTCGGCTGCGGCTGAGGGGTTGCGGCGAGGCGCCTCAGTAACGAGGCGGGGCGTCCCGGTAGGCCGGATCCCGGACCTCGCGCCGTTCTTCGACGGCCGGGGCCTCGCCGGGGGCGAGCGGCCGGGCACGCCGAGACCAGACGATTTCCTGGAAGAGGCCGATCAGGAGGCCGACCGCGCCGGCGATCATCAGGATCACGCCGATCGTGTCGATGCTGAGGCCCTTGACGTGGACGTTGGTCGCGAACTTGAGGATTGCGCCAACCGCGATGAGGAAGATGCCTGCTCCGATGGTCATGGGGGCTGAATACCCCCGGTTTGGATCGACAAACCGAAGCGGACGGCTATCAGGCCTGGAGGGAGGTCCAGAGCCGGCGCTCGGCTTCGAGCACCTGCTGGGCGCCCTCGCCCACCGCGCGCCACAGCCCCGGCCGCGGCTCCTCGCTCTCGCTCGCGGCCTTGAAGGCCTCGGCAAGCTCGGTCCAGCGCGCCGCCGCCTCGGCCGCCAGCGGTGCCTCCTCGCGGCCGGCCTCGGCCAGGAAGCGCGAGTACATCAGCCGGAAGCAGCCGCCGCCGGTGCCGCGGCGCTCGATCACCTGGTAGGCGAAGCGGGCGCACCATTGCCAGTCCTCGACCGCCTCCGGCCAGCGGCCGGCCTCGGCCGCCAGCCGCTCCAGCGCCGGCACGCCGGCGAACTCGCCGAAGGGAGGCTCCAGCATCTCGCCTGCCGCCCGCTCGATCGCCCGCGGCACCGCCGCCGTCAGCCGCCCGCGATCGACCTCGCCCGCGACCGTGAACATGTGGCCTTCCAGCGGGTAGGCCGGGTGGCCGCTGTGGCGCGCCCGCGCCAGGTTCTCCAGGCGCGTCGTCTGCAGCTCCTCGAAGGCGGTGTCGGAGAGGTGGGCGACCTCGTCGTCGTAGCCGGCGAGGACCACCGCGTGGCCGGGGAAGTGGGCCGAGCTGCCGTAGTGGTCGAGGTAGTAGATGTCGGTCAGGAGCAGCGCCGGGCGTCCGTCGTCGACCGTCGCCCGCGCCGCCCCCCAGGCCCCCTCGCCGTCGTCGGCGGCGAAGGTGCTCAGCTCCAGCGCCGCCCCGGTCAGCTCGCGGAAGGTCTCCTCGAGCCGCGCCGTGCGGCCGTTGAACCAGCGCGTCGGCGAGCCGTCGTCGAGCGCCAGGTAGTAGAAGCCGGCGCCCGCCCCAGCCCGAACGCCATCTCCTCGCTGATCTCGGCCCCGTGGAAGGCGAGCAGGTTGCGCAGCGCGGTCGAGCCGCAATGGTTGCCGGGGGTGTGGACGAAGCCGGGGACGGAGGGCATCGCCCAATAGTCTCTCGCGCCGATGCACGACCTCGACTCGAAGCTCCTGCGCTGGATGCGCACGCACGGTCACTCGCCGGGCCTCGAGGGCGCGGCAGTCGCCCTCGGCAAGGCCGGCAACAACGGCCTCGTCTGGGTCGTTCTCGGCGCCGCGCTGGTGCTCCTCGACAGCTCCCGCTGGGAATCGTGGCTGATCTGCGCCCTGCTCGGGCCGCTCGCGATCGGCCTCAACTACGGCATCAAGCTCCTGGTCAAGCGGCCGCGGCCGGTGCTCGAGGGCCTGCCGCCGCTCGGCGGCGCCCCCAGCTCGCTCAGCTTCCCCTCCGCCCACGCCACCTCCTCCTTCGCGGTGGCGACGGCGATGGTCCGCGTCGACCCGGCGATGGCCGGCGCCTTCGTCGTCGCCGTCGCCCTGTCGCTCGGCCGGCCCTACCTCGGCATGCACTACCCGTCCGACGTCCTCGCCGGCGCCTTCATCGGCGTCGCCCTGGGCCTGATCGTCCCGCTCTCCTTCTGATGGAGGCGAGCGCGCGATGAAGGTCGGGATCGTCGGGCTGCCGAACGCCGGCAAGTCGACCCTCTTCAACGCCCTGACCAAGGGCGGCGCCCAGACGGGCGACTACCCGTTCACGACGATCGAGCCCAACGTCGCCGTCGCCCAGGTGCCCGACGAGCGGCTCGCGCAGGTCGCCGAGACGGTCAAGAGCTCCGAGCTCGTGCCGGCGAAAATCGACTTCCACGACATCGCCGGCCTGGTCAAGGGCGCCTCCGAAGGGGAGGGGCTCGGCAACCAGTTCCTCGCCTCGATCCGCGAGACCGACGCGATCTGCCACGTCGTCCGCTGCCACACCGAATCCGACGTCCCGCACCCCGACGGCCGCGTCGACCCGCTCGCCGACATCGAGACGATCGAGACCGAGCTCGTCCTCGCCGACTACGAGCAGGTCGAGCGCCGGCTCGGCCGGGTCGGCAAGCAGGCGAAGACCGGCGACGTCGAGGCGATCGCCGAGCACGGCTGGCTGCAGGCGGTGCACGAGGCGCTCGCCGCCGGGCGGCCGGCGCGCAGCATCCCCATCCCCGACGCCGCCCCACTCGCCGCCCAGAACCTGCAGGCGCTGACGACCAAGCCGATCCTCTACGTCGCCAACGTCGACGAGGGCGACGCCGAGGCGCCCGAAGCCGTCGTCTCCCACGCCAACTCGGTCGGCGCCGGGGTGGTCGCGGTCAGCGCCCGGATCGAGGGGGAGCTGGCCGAGCTCGACCCCGCCGAAGCCGAGGAGATGCGCGAGTCCTACGGCGTCGAGGGCTCCGGCCTGGCCCGCCTCGTCCGCGCCGCCTACGACCTGCTGGAGCTGATCACCTTCTTCACCGCCGGCGAGGACAAGGAGGCCGTCGCCCGGCCGCTGCGGCGCGGGGCGACCGCGCTGGAGGCGGCAGGAACCATTCATACGGAGATCATGGAAGCGTTCGTCAAAGCCGAAGTGATCGGCTGGCAGCAGCTGGTCGAGTGCGGCGGCTACGCCCCGGCCCGTGACAAGGGGCAGCTGCGGATCGAGGGCCGCGACTACCTCGTCGCCGACGGCGACGTGATCACGATCAAGGTCTGAGCGCCGCGGTCGCATCCGGCTGAGGCCTGACCGCCCCGCCGATCGGTGCTGCATCGGGGCGGAACCTGTCAGGCCTCAGCCACCCTTGTGAATGGAGGTGGCCGGGTAGGTCTGCCCGCATCCGCTGAACCGCATACGCATCACCTCCTTCCCGCGCCGGAAGCGTCCTTCACGGCGACATGACGGTTCCTATTACTTCGGCCGCTCCTAGTAAAGGGCTCTAGCTAGCCATTTTCCCGCAACGTCCGAGCATTTATGCCCTAACCTGAGCGCTCCTGTGGAGTCGAGCAATCGAAAGGGTCGGGGGATGGAGGACGAGAAGCGGGTCGAGGGGCGGACGCCCAGCGAGACGATCTGCAACGCTCTCAAGCACCCGCTGCGGGTGCGGATCCTCGAAGCGCTGAACGAAGGGCCGCGCAGCCCGAGCCAGTTCGTCGAGGAAGGGCTGATCCCCAAGGGCAGCTTCAACAGCTACCAGCAGGCTCTCTCCCTCGCCTCCTACCACTTCCGCGAGCTGGAGAAAGAAGGCTGCCTGGAGGTGGTCGAATCGATCCCCCGCCGCGGCGCCGTCGAGCACGTCTACCGCGGGCTGGCGCGCGTCTTCGTGAGCGACGACGAATTCGAGGCGATGGACCCGCAGGACCGCCGCCGGCTGTCGCGCATCTCGATGCAGGGGATGATCGCCCGGGCCGACCGGGCGATCGCCGAAGGCACCTTCGACGCGCGCACCGACCGCCACCTGACCTGGATGCCGATGCAGCTCGACGAGCGCGGCTGGGACGAAGCGATCGCGAAGCTGGCGGCGACCTTCGCCGAGCTGACCCAGATCCGCCAGGACGCCGGCGACCGGATCGCCGCCTCCGGCGCCGAGGTGATCCCGGCGACGGTGGCGATCCTCGGCTTCGAGTCGCCGCCACCACCCCCGTTGCGCAAAGGCTGAGCGCGCCTCGCTTCAGGTGCCCTGGGGGGCCCGGAAAGCGACACGCCCTTAGGCTTTGGGGATGGAGGAACGGGCGCGATACCCCGAGGTCGCCGCCAAGGCCGGCCACTACGAGAGCTTCTACGTCAAGGCCTGCCGCCCGGACGGGGGGCAGGGGGTGTGGATCCGCCACACGGTCCACAAGCGCCCGGGCGCCGAGCCGAACGGCTCGATCTGGTTCTGCCTCTTCGACCGCGAGGCGCCGGGACCGCGGGCGACCAAGGTGACGGTGCCGGCCTCGCAGCTGGAGACGCCGGCCGGGGACTGGATCCGGGTCGCCGACGCGACGATCGGGCCCGGCCGCGCCGAGGGCTCGGTCGACACCGGGGCGCTCAGCGCCGCCTGGTCCTTCACCTTCGAGGGCGACGCCGAGCCCTGCAAGTACCTGCCGGCCGACTGGCTCTACAAGGCGCCGCTGCCGAAGACCAAGTTCCTCGCGCCGTTCCCCGACGCCCGCTTCCAGGGGCGGCTGGAGATCGACGACGAACCGTTCGAGCTGAGCGGCTGGCCGGGGATGATCGGCCACAACTGGGGGACCGAGCACGCCGAGCGCTGGGTCTGGCTCGAGGGGACCGGCTTCCCCGATGCGCCGAACACCTACTTCGACGCCGGCGCCGCCCGCGTCCGCCTCGGCTCCCGGACCAGCCCCTGGATCCCCTCCGGGATGCTGGTCCTCGACGGCGAGGCGCACCGGCTCGGCGGGCTCGGCGCGATCCGCTCGGCGCGGATCGAGGAGCAGCCGACGGTCTGCAGCTTCTCGCTGCCCGGCAAGGACATCGTCGTCCACGGCCGCGTCGCCGCCCCGGAGAAGGACTTCGTCGGCTGGGTCTACGCCGACCCGCAGGGCCCCGAGCACCACACCGTCAACTGCTCGGTCGCCGACCTCGAGCTGACGGTCGAACGCCCCGGCCTGCCGCCGCGCGAGCTGACCCTCCCCGGTGGCGGCGCCTACGAGCTGGGAATGCGAGAGACGGATCACGGCATCCCGATCCAGCCGTACCCCGACGGCTGAGCCTGCTCTTTGTCAGTCATAGCCGAACAAAAGACACACTCGACGGGGGCGGGGCGGTATTGGTGGATTTGGCTCCTCGTCGCGCCGCTTGTGGGGTGGGCGGTCGTGCGCGTCTTCGGCCTCGACCGCGGAGTCCCGCTGGTGCCGATCATGGCGTTTACGCCCTACGTCGCCGTCGCCGCCTTCCTCGTCGCCGGGGTCGCGCTGGCGCTGCGCAACTGGGCGGTGGCCGCGGTGGCCGGACTGGTGACGCTCCTGCTCGCCGCCGCGGTGCTGCCGCGGGCAATCGGCGATGGGACGATCGAGCCGGGCCGTCGCGAGACCCTCACCGTGCTCTCGGCCAACGTCTACCGCGGCAAAGCCGACCCGGCGGCCCTGGTCGAGCTGGTCGAGCGCAACGAAGCCGACCTGCTCGCCGTGCAGGAGCTGACGCCGCGCTTCGCCCGCGCCCTGCGCGACGCCGGGATCGGCCGGCGCCTGCCGCACGCGGTCGTCGAGGTCCGCCAGGGCGCGGCCGGCGGCGGCATCTACTCGCGGCTGCCGCTGCGCCCGATCGCGCCGGGGTCGCCGACCTTCTTCCGCCAGCCGCGCGTCGCCGTGCGGCTGCCCGACGGCCGGCAGGTCCGGGTCGTCGACATCCACCCGCTGACCCCCGGCCGCACCGGGATCGACGTCTGGGAAGACTCGCTCGGCGACCTGCCGGCGACCGGAGAGGGGGTGCCGTGGATCCTCGTCGGCGACTTCAACGCGACGCTCGACCACTCGCGGCTGCGCGAAGTCCTCGACCGCGGCTACCGCGACGCGGGCGCCGCCGCCGGCGAGGGCCTCGTCCCGACCTGGCCGAACCGCGACCACGACCTGCCGCTGGTGATCACCATCGACCACGTCCTCGCCGACGAACGGCTGGGGATCGTCGACTACGGGGTCGAGGACCTGCCGGGCTCGGACCACCGCTCTATCCACGCCGAGCTGGCGCTGCCCGAGACGAGCGGCTAGCCGCCGCTGACGACCTTCTCGAAGCTCATCCAGGTGTCGTAGCCGCCGAGTGCCAGCGAAAGCTGCGAGCCGGTGACCGTCGAGGTGCCGCCGGTTCCGACCAGCCTCGCGCTGATGATCCGCGGCGAGACGCCGGTCTTGACGATCACCACCTGTTTCAGCTTCCCCTGCAGGTAGGCGCCGAGGCGCGAGCTGATTTCCGGGCCGCTGAAGTTCAGCGTCCATTTGTGCAGCGGGCAGTAGTAGTCGTAGGGGTCGGTGACGCCGACCAGGTATGGGACGGGGGAGCCGAAGACGTTGACGGCGCTCTCGGTGTGGCCGCCCGAGCAGGCCGAGTAGAGCGTCTGGGCGACGTCGCCGTTGTAGGTGACGACCTGGCCGCGGGTCGCGGCGACCGCGTCGTTGGTGCTGGCGTACTCGCTTTCCAGCCCCTCGTAGACCTGGCTGCGGGTGTCGGAGTAGAGGTCGAAGCCGTTGCCGCCGACGTCGCCGGTGATCGCGATCGAGCGCACCGCAACCGCCTGGGCCTTCAGCTCCTCCGCCGGCCAGGAGGGCGGCACCTCGTTCGGCATCACCCCTTTGACGTACTGCTCGAGCGCCAGCGCGTTGACGATGTTCAGGGAGCCGGCGTCGCTTTCGGTCGGCACCGTCTCCAGCGCCCCGCGGAAATTTCCCTCGCCGGCAATCGCGATCGTGCCGCGCCCCGCGGCGCGCAGCTTCCTCCCGCAGCTGGCGAGGCGTTTGCCGCCGGAGCTGCGCAGGACGACCGAGCCGCCGTTGCGGTGCGCCTCGTAGCTGCGGCGCGGGTCGAGCCGCTCGCCGCAGGCGCTGGTCGCGCCGCTGAAGCCGACGTCGCCGGGGGAGATGTCGAGCAGGACGCGGACGACCCGCGTCCTTTCCAGCGTCGCCAGGCTGGTCCCCGTGTAGTAGTGGCCGAGGATGAAGCGGTAGCCCTTGCCGGCCTTGGCGTAGCCGTAGGCGCCGTAGGCGCTCATCCCGACCCCGTGGCCGAAGCCGCGCCCGTGGACCACCCAGCTGACGCTGGCCTGGGCCGCGATCGGGTAGAGGGAGAGGAGAACGGCCGCCGCCGCGAAGGCGGTCGCGCAGGCACGGATCTTCTTGCTCACGCTGGCCCTGTTGATGGTCTTGGACATCTCTAGGCCAACAGATTCAACGTTGCGGAGTAGCGGCCTGCATCGGCGGGGGCGTACGCTGGATGGACACGAAATTTGGAGGAGGAAGCGATGGCGACGCAGACCGTAGAGGCAACCGACCACAAGCTCCTCGCCGCCGGTGAGTGGAGGGCGACCGGCGAGTGGGCCGAGGTGAAGAGCCCCTACGACGGGACCGTCGTCGGGCGGGTCGCGCAGGCCGACGAAGCGCTCGCCGAGCGCGCGATCGAGGCCGCGCACGCGGCCTTCTCGGAGGCCGACTTCCCCCAGCACAAGCGCGCGGCGGTGCTGGAGCGGGCGGCCGAGCTGGTCGCCGAGCGCCGTGACGAGCTGGCGGCGACGATCGCCGCCGAGGCCGGCAAGCCGATCAAGACGGCGACGGTCGAGGCCGAACGCTGCGTCTCCACGCTCGAGTTCTCCGCGGTCGAGGCGCGCAAGCTGACCGGCGGCACGGTGCCGATGGACGCCGCGACGGCCGGCGTCGGCAAGCTCGGCGTGATGCTGCGCGTCCCCTACGGGGTCGTCGGCGCGATCAGCCCCTTCAACTTTCCCGCTCAACCTCGTCGCCCACAAGCTCGGGCCGGCGATCGCCGCCGGCAACGCGGTCGTCCTCAAGCCCGCCGGCCAGACGCCGATCTCGGCCCTGAAGCTGGCCGAGATCCTGGTCGAGGCCGGCCTGCCCGAGAGCTGGCTCTCGGTCGTGCCCGGACCCGGCTCCAAGGTCGGCAACGCGATCGTCGAGCACCCGCTGACCAAGGCGATCACCTTCACCGGCTCGGCCCCGGTCGGCTGGGACATCCGCTCCAAGGTCCCGCACAAGAAGGTCAACCTCGAGCTCGGCTCCAACGCGCCGCTGATCGTCAACGCACGACGGCGACTGGGAAGCGGCCGCGGACAAAGCCCAGATCCATGCCTTCTCCCACGCCGGCCAGAGCTGCATCTCGATCCAGCGGATCCTCGTCCACGAGGCCGTCGCCGAGGAGTTCACCGCGCGGCTCGTCGCCAACGTCGAGAAGCTGACCGTCGGCGACCCGCTCGAGGAGGGCACCGACGTCGGGCCGCTGATCACCCCCGACGACCGCGACCGGGTCAAGCAATGGGTCGACGAGGCGGTCTCCGGCGGGGCGGAGCTATCTGACCGGCGGCGAATTGGTCGACGAGGGCCGCTGCCTGGCACCGACGCTGCTGAAGGCGCCGCCGAAAGAGGCCAAGGTCTGGTGCGAGGAGATCTTCGGCCCGGTGGCGACGATCGACACCTTCTCCGACTTCGACGAGGCGCTTCGCCTGGCCAACGACTCCAAGTTCGGCCTCCAGGCCGGGGTCTTCACCCGCGACATCGGCCGCGGCCTGCAGGCCGGCCGCGACGCTCGAGTTCGGCGGCGTCCTGATCAACGAGGTGCCGACCTTCCGCACCGACCAGCAGCCCTACGGCGGCGTCAAGGACTCGGGGAATACCCGCGAGGGGCCGGCTTACGCGGTCTACGAGTTGACCGAGGAGCGTTTCGTAACTCTGCAGGGATAGTGGGAGGACGGGGAGGGCTCCTCCAGACACATCTCGCCAATGGCTCGATGTTGAGTGTCTGGAAGAGCCCTCCCCGTCCTCCCGGCGATCGCTGTCGGTAACCACCGCGAAACATTTCTCGCTTAAAAGTGGGTAGCCTTCCCGCATGGGAATTCGGGAGGTTTTGAGGATCGTGGGGGCAATCGCGGCTCTGGCCGCGATTGCCGTGGCGCCAAACGCGGTCGCCGCGGTGCTCCGACACCGTCGGCAAGACGACGCTCGAACAGCGGGTCGTTCCCGACCGGCTCCGGCGCCTTCCGCTTCCTCGCGCTCGGCGCGGGGGAGCCCTACTCGGTGCGGCAGGACCTGGCGACGGCGGGAGCCGAACGGGCCGCGAAACGCACCTCGCTCGTCTACTTCGGCCAGCTCTCCGACTTCCAGCTCGCCGACGAGGAGTCGCCGGCCCGGCTCGAGGTGATCGACCCGCTCTCGACTCCGCTGAACCTCCCCTTCGGCGCCGCCTGGCGGCCCTGGGAGGCGCTCGAGCCGCAGATCGACGAGGCGATGATCCGCCAGGTCAACCAGTTCTCCGCCGCCAGCCCGGTCGCCGACGGCAGCGGCGCCCACCGGGCGATGGACCTGACGATCGACACCGGCGACTCGGCCGACAGCCAGCAGCTGAACGAGACGCTCTGGGTGCGGACCCTGCTCGAGGGCGGCACGCTCAACCCCAACAGCGGCGTCAGCAAGTCGACCTACTCGCACCCGCTCTGCCCGAACCTCTTCGTCCCCGGCGCCGCCGAGGCCGCCCGCTACACCGGCGTCCAGGACTACGACGACTACCTCGAGGGCCCCTTCCCCGAGTTCTACGACCCCGACTCGCCCGCCGGCCCGCACGCCGCCTGGCCCAAATACCCGGGCCTGATGGACAGCGCCCAGCAGGCGTTCACCGCCAGCGGGCGTCAAAGTCCCCTCCTACGTCGCCTTCGGCAACCACGACGCGCTGGTGCAGGGCAACGCCGCCGCCAACGCCGCCTTCGAGCAGGTCGCGACCGGCTGCCTGAAGCCGATCGGCCCGGTCTCCAACCCCGAAAACGCGGGGGCGCTGCTGGACTCGCTGTTCAACCCGGTGCGCCTGCTCTCCTCGTTCCTGACCAGCCCGCAGAACACGATCCTCGTGCCGGGCGACCCGAACCGCCGCTTCGTCTCCAAGAAGCAGTACAAGGACGTCTTCAAGGCGGGCAAACAGGCCGACGGCCACGGCTTCGACTTGATCGACGCGGCCCAGGAGACCGCCTCGAAAGGCGCCGCCGGCTACTACGCCTGGAGCCCGACGCCGGGGATGCGGTTCATCGCCCTCGACACCGTCGCCGAGGCCGGCACGATCCTCACCCCGAGCGGCGCCTCGACCTCCGACGGCAACATCGACAACCCGCAGTTCAAGTGGCTGCGCGGGCAGCTGCAGGCGGCGACCGCGGCCGACCAGCTGGTCGTGCTCTTCAGCCACCACGCGCCCGAGAGCCTCGTCGCCGACGTCCCCGACGAGCTGGCGCCGCCCTGCACGGTCAACGACTCGCACGGGCACGACGTCAACCCCGGCTGCGACCTCGACCCGCGCTTCTCGTTCCCGATCCACCTCGAGGCCGATCTCGTCGCCCTGCTGCACGAATTCCCGAACGCGATCGCCTGGGTCGCCGGCCACTCGCACGACAACGTCGTCAACGCCTTCCCGAACCCGGGGGGATCGGGCGGCTTCTGGAGCATCCGCGTCGCCGCCGAGGCCGACTGGCCGCAGCAGAGCCGCCTGCTCGAGGTCTTCGACAACCACGACGGCACCCTCTCGATCTTCGGCACGATCCTCGACCACATCGGCCAGGCCGCCGCCCCCGCCCCGGGCACCCCGGCTTCCGTCGATGGACCTCAACGACCTCGCCTCAGCCGCGCGGACCATGAGCTTCAACGACCTCCAGTCCGGCGCCCCGATCGGCGAAGGCCACCCCGCAGGACCGCAACGTCGAGCTGCTGCTGCCCGACCCGCGCTAACGACTCCGAGATTAGGAGGGTCATAGCCCCCCAAATCGCGGAACGGTTACTCGTGCGGCCGGGCCATCCGGCGGTGGTCCAGCGCCTCCTCGAGCACCGAAGGCTCGACGCCCTGCTCGAGCGCGACCTCGCGCAGCGAGCGGCCTGACTCCGCCGCCGTCTTGACGATGTCGGCGGCGCGGTCGTAGCCGATGTGGGGATTGAGGGCGGTGGCCGTGGCCAGCGTCGCCTCGGCGTGGCGCTCGGTCATCTCCTCGTTCGCCTCCAGGCCGGCGACGCATTTCTCGTTCAGCAGGCGCGAGGCGCGACGCCAGCAGCTTGATCGAGTCGAGCAGGTTGCGGGCGATCAACGGCACCCGGACGTTCAGCTCGAACTGGCCCTGGCTGCCGGCGACGGTGATCGCGGCGTCGTTGCCGATCACCTGGGCGGCGACCTGGATCACGACCTCCGGGATCACCGGGTTGACCTTGCCGGGCATGATCGAGGAGCCCTTCTGCAGCTCCGGCAGGCGCAGCTCGGCGAGGCCGGCGCGCGGCCCGGAGCCCATCAGCGCCAGGTCGTTGGCGATCTTGTTGAGCGAGACCGCGTAGACCTTGAGCGCGCCCGAGAGCTCGACCAGCGCGTCGCGGTTGGCCTGCGCCTCGAAGGGGTCGAGCGGGCCGGAGATCTCGAGGCCGGTGTCGGCGGCGAGCGTCTCGCGCACCTTGGCGGCGAACTCGGGGTGGGTGTTGAGGCCGGTGCCGGTGGCGGTGCCGCCGAGCGGGATCTGGCCGACCCGCCGCAGCGTCCCCTCGATCCGCTGGACGCCGAGCCGGACCTGCGCGGCGTAGCCGCCGAACTCCTGGCCGAGCGTGACTGGGACCGCGTCCATCAGGTGGGTGCGGCCGGCCTTGACGACGTCGGCGAACTGCTTCGCCTTCTCCTGCAGCGCGCCCTCGAGGCCGCCCATCGCGGGCAGCAGGTCGTGGGTCACCTCGTCGAGCGCCGCCAGGTGCACGGCGGAGGGGAAGACGTCGTTGGAGGACTGGCCCATGTTGACGTGGTCGTTGGCGTGGGCCCCCTCGCCGGCGAGGTTGGCGATCACCTCGTTGGCGTTCATGTTCGAGGAGGTGCCGGAGCCGGTCTGGAAGACGTCGACCGGGAACTGGTCGTCGTGCTCGCCCTCGGCGATCGCCCTGCCGGCGTCGGCGATCCGCTCGGCGAGGTCCGCCTCGAGCCCGCCGAGCGCGCCGTTGGCCTCCGCCGCCGCGCCCTTGATCCGGCCCAGCCAGCGCACCACCGGCACCGGCACCCGCTCGCCGGAGACGGGGAAGTTGTCAACGGCTTTGGTGGTCTCGCCACCCCACAGCTGTTCGCTCAAGACTGCCTCCATTTGAAGATCTTCGGTCCCCTCAGCGTATTGACCGCCGAGCGCCCAGGGACGTCAGCCGCCGGCGCGGCCCGCCTCGAATCCATCGCTGTAGGTGGGGAGGAACCCCGGCGGGGACGGCTGCTTGTCCGGCACGAAGCGGGCGGCGACGACGAGCCGGCGGACGAGGTCGGCGTGGATCCCTTCGCTCTCCTCGGCGCCGCGCTCGACCGCGCCGAGCAGGTAGCCGAGCTGGAGGTTGGCTGCGCCGCCCGGTTCCGCCCGCGCTTCTGCGTTGAGCGCGGTCGCGGTCGCGATCATCGCTTCGCCGACCCGGCTCAGGTCGCCGCCGCTCTGGTTGCGGGGAAGGCATTCGCTGATCAGCGTCTCGTCGCCGAGCAGGACTTCGTCCGGCGCCGCCTTCAGCGCCCGCTGATAGGCGCCGGCGCCTTCGAGGCAGGCGACGGGAGTCGATTCGTCGGCGCTGCCGCAGCCGGCGACGAGCAATCCCGCAATGCAGGCGAAGGTGACCAGCGCGAGCGTTCGCATGGCGCCGAATCCTATGGATCGGGCCCTTTCGGGAGCGGAGGATCAGTCGCCGGCCGGGCGGGCGGAGATGCCGCCGCTGCTGCTCTGGGCGATGCCGCCGGGAGGACCGGCCGGGGCTTTCGGCTTCGAATCCTGTTTCTTGCGCGGCACCGGCGCCACCCCGGTGAGGTTGACGGCCATCACTTCGACCCATTCGGCGAGCTGGAACATCGGCGCAACCGCGTGGTTCCAGGAGAGGTGCAGATGGTGGCCGCAGCCATGGCCGGCGTCGCCGTCGTAGCCGACCCAGCGGAATGGCGGCCGCGGTTTGTTCTGTTCGGGCTCGGCGAAGAGGGCGAGGCGGGTGATCCCGGCCCAGCTGGCGTCGCATTTGGAGCTCGGTTCGAGCGGCACGATGTCGACGGCGAGGCCGTTGTAGTGGTCGGAGTTCTTGACGTGGCAGCCGTTGCAGCCGACGTGTTCGCCGTTCGGTAGCGGGCCGGAGTAGCCGTCGGTGACGTAGATCGGGTAGCGCTTGGCGATCCAGCGCAGGTTGGGGATGATCCGCTGGTCGACCATGTCGCCTTCGGCGTGGGGGATCGAGGCCGGGATCGGGACGATCTTGCCGGGGCCGTAGGCGACCTTCGTCACCGGCGGCGCTGCCTCGGCGTAGGCGCAGATCGCCAGCAGCGGCGCGAGGGAGAGGGCGAAGACGGCGAGGGTGCGGGCCCAGGCGGTCGCGAGGAGACGGTGGCTCACTCCCGCTTTATCGGCCGTACGACGCCCGCTCCTTGAATCCTGCTTAAGAACACTCAGGAGCATTGGGCCCTGGAACACGGCCGGATAGGGTTCGATTCGTGCCGAACGTTCGCGAAGCCGCATTCGACCTCTTCCGCGCCCACGGGATGACGACGATGTTCGGCAACCCGGGCTCGACCGAGCTGCCGATGCTCGCCGACTTCCCGAGCGACTTCAGCTATGTGCTGGGGCTGCAGGAGGCGGTCGTGGTCGGGATGGCCGACGGCTACGCCCAGGCCTCGGGCAAGACGACCGTCGTCAACCTCCACACCGCGCCGGGGGTCGGCAACGCGATGGGGGCGATCTTCAACGCCCAGGCCAACCACTCACCGCTGCTCGTCACCGCCGGCCAGCAGGCCCGCGCCCAGATCACCCTGCAGGCGAACCTCACCAACCGCGACGCGACGCGGATGCCGCACCCGCTGGTCAAGTGGTCCTTCGAGCCGCCGCGGGCCGAGGACGTGCCGCTGGCGCTCGCCCACGGCGCCCACCTCGCCGGGCTGGCCCCGCGCGGCCCGGTCTTCCTCTCGCTGCCGATGGACGACTGGTACGCCGAGGTCGACGAGGCCGACGCCAAGGCCGCGATCGAGCGCAAGGTCGACGGCCGCGCCACGGCGAACCCCGAGGCGGTCCGCGCCCTCGCCGAGCGCCTCGACGCGGCCTCGAACCCCGTCCTCGTCGCCGGTCCCGACATCGACACCGCCGGCGCCTGGGACACCGCCGTCGCCCTCGCCGAGCGCCAGCGCCTGCCGGTCTGGGCCTCGCCGGCGACCGGCGGCGTCCGCCTCGGCTTCCCCGAGAGCCACCCCAACTTCCGCGGCGTCCTGCCGCCGGCGATCGGCCCGGTCGGGCATGACGCTCGAGGGCCACGACCTGATCGTCGTCGCCGGCAGCTCGGTCTTCCCCTACTACCCGCACATCCCCGGGCCGCTGCTGCCCGACGGGGCGCAGCTGGTGGCGATCACCAGCGACCACGACGAGGCGGTGCGGGCGCCGATGGGCGACGCGATCGTCGCCGACGTCGGCCTCACCCTGGCGGCGCTGCTGGAGGCGGTGCCGGAGTCCTCGCGCCCGGCGCCGGAGCCGAACCCCGGCCCGCAGGAAATCCCGGCCGAGGACCCGCTCAACCCCTCGACCGTCCACACCGCCCTCGCCGAGGTCCTGCCCGAGGACGCGATCGTCGTCCTCGAGTCGCCCTCCAGCACCCTGGCGCTGCGCAACCAGCTGCGCATCTCGCGCCCGGGCAGCTACTACTTCAGCGCCGGCGGCGGCCTCGGCTTCGGCCTCGCGGCCTCGGTCGGCGTCCAGCTCGCCCAGCCCGACCGCCCGGTCGTCTGCGTGCTCGGCGAGGGCTCGGCCCAGTACGCGATCACCGCCTTCTGGAGCGCCGTCGCCTACCAGGCCCCGGTCACCTTCCTCGTCCTCCAGAACCAGGAGTACGCGATCCTCAAGTGGTTCGCCGAAGTCGAGCAGGTCAACGGCGCGCCCGGCCTCGACCTGCCGAAGCTCGACGTCGCCGCGGTCGCCGCGGGCTATGGCGTCAAGGCCCATCGGGCGAAAGGCCGCGACGAGGTCGCCGGCGCCCTCGCCGCGGCGCTCGCCTCCTCGCAGCCGGAGCTGGTCGAAGTCCCGGTCTCGCCCGGCATGTCCCTCTTCTAGTCGTGGTTCCTTTGTCGGCTATAGGACGACAAAAGAACCACGAGTCGGCACTCTGGTGGACTGAGGCGATGGCCCTGCTGCAGCGCACTCGCTCCGAGGTATCGCCGCCGCCGAGCCAGCCGGTCGCCGACCGCGCCCCGGACGGCCTGGCCGCCGGGGTCGCCGCGCCGCTGCGGCGCGAGCTGGAGGATCTGCTCGGTCCCGACCGCGTTCTGCACCGGGTCAGCGACCTGGTCGCCTACGCCTCCGACGCCAGCCCCTACCGGCGCTTCCCGCGCGCGGTGGTCGAGGCCCGCGACGCCGACGACGTGGCCAAGGTCCTGCGCTTCGGCCGCCAGCGCGAGATCCCCGTCACCTTCCGCGCCGGCGGCACCAGCCTCAACGGCCAGGGGCAGACCGACGGCATCCTCGTCGACGTCCGCAAGCACTGGGGCGGGGTCCGGTGGAGGACGACGGCGCCCGCGCCCGGGTCAAGCCGGGGACGATCCTCGGCCACGCCAACCGCGTCCTCGCCCCGCACGGCCGCAAACTCGGCCCCGACCCGGCCAGCACCGACGTCTGCACCGTCGGCGGCGTCGTCGCCAACAACTCGGGCGGGATGCGCTGCGGCGTCACCAAAGACTCCTACTCGACGGTCCGCGAGCTGACCTTCGTCCTGCCTTCGGGGACCGTGATCGACACCGGCGCTCCGGATGCCGCCGAGCGCTTCGCGGCCGCCGAGCCGGAGCTGGTCGCCGGGCCTGGAGGCGATCCGCGACGAGATCCGCGCCGACGCCGAGCTCGCCGAGCGGATCCGGCGCAAGTTCGCGATCAAGAACACCACGGGCTACCGGCTCTGCGCCTTCCTCGACGCCGATGAGCCGCTGGAGATCTTTCGCCGCCTGCTGGTCGGCTCGGAGGGCACGCTCGCCTTCATCGCCGAGGTCGTCTTCGAGACGGTGCCGGTGCCGGCGGTGACGACCACCGCCTGGATCCACTTCCCCGGCATCGACGAGGCGATCGCGCCGGTCGGGGACCTGGTCGCCTCCGGCGCAACGGCGGTCGAGCTGATGGTCGCGCCGGCGCTGATCACCGCCGCCTGGAACATGGTCGGAGCGCCGCAGGAGTGGAAAGAGCTGCCGCCGGAGTCGGCGGTGCTGCTGGTCGAGTTCGGCGGCGCCGACGAGGGCGACCTCGCCGCCCAGGTCCTGCGCGCCGAAGCGATCCTCGGCTCGCACGAGACGATCCGGCCGATCGACTTCACCCGCGAGCCGGAGGCGATCGAGCTCGCCTGGCGGGTGCGCGAGGGCCTGCACGGGCTGATCGGCCGGGTGCGGCCGGAGGGCACGGCGCTGATCGTCGAGGACGTCTGCGTGCCGCCGGAGCGGATCGCCGAGGGGGCCAAGGACCTGCAGGCGCTGCTCGGCGAGCACGGCTTCCTGCCCGGCGTCGCCGGCCACGCCTCGGCCGGGAACCTCCACTTCATGCTGACCCCGGACTTCGCCAAGCAGGAGGACCTCGAGCGCTACGAGGCCTTCATGGGCGGCCTGGTCGAGCTGATCGTCGGCAAGTACGACGGCTCGCTGAAGGCCGAGCACGGGACCGGGGTGAACATGGCGCCCTACGTCGAACGCGAGTGGGGGGCGAAGGCGACCGAGCTGATGTGGCGGCTGAAGCGCCTTGCCGATCCCGACGGGGTGCTCTCCCCGGACGTGCTGCTCAGCCGCGACCCCGGAGTCCACCTGCGGGACCTCAAAACGACGCCGGCGATCGAGGACTGGGGCGGGGCCAGCGCCTGCGTCGAGTGCGGCTTCTGCGAGCCGGTCTGCCCCAGCCGCAACCTGACGACGACGCCGCGCCAACGGATCGTCCTACGCCGCGAGATGGCGCGCCAGCCGGAGGGCTCGCCGGTGCAGAGGGCGCTGCTCGCCGAGTACGACTACGACGCCCTGGAGACCTGTGCGACCGACGGCTCCTGCCAGATCGCCTGCCCGCTCGGGATCGACACCGGGAAGATGGTCAAGGAGCTGCGGACGGCGCAGCATGGGGAGCGGGCGGAAAAGGCCGCTTTGGCTGCCGCCAAGCGTTGGGGCGCGGTCGAGAAGATCTCTCGCGTGGCTCTCAAGGTCGGCGGGCCGCTGGCGCGAAGGACGAAGCGGGGTGAGGGTCTTCCAGGGCCGGCGAGCGGCAAGCTTCGCGGCGCGATGGGAGGAGTGGGTGACCCCTCCCGGACGACGGCGGGGAGGGTCCGGGAGGGGTCACCCACTCCTCCAAACGAGGCCGCTGCGGTGTACGTCCCAAGCTGCACCAACCGCATCTTCGGCCCCTCCAAAAACGAGAGGTCAATTCGGCACCCATACGGTGCTCAAGTGACCACTCGATCGGTGGTTGACGCTCTTGTGGCGGTTTCGGCTCGGGCTGGGATGCCGGTTCGGGTTCCGGAGGACGTTGCGGGGAGTTGCTGTGGGTTGCCTTGGAGCTCGAAAGGGTTTGCGGCGGCGCATGCGCATAAGGCGAACGAGATGGTCGAGCGGCTCTGGGGATGGAGCGGGGAGGGGGCGTTGCCGGTGGTGATCGACGCGGCGTCCTGTACCGGCGCGATTGCCGAGGTTGGCGATGGCGTGCTCTCGGAGGAGAACGCCGAGCGGCTTGGGAAGCTGGAGATCGTCGACTCGGTTGCCTGGTCCCTTCGGCTGCTTCCCAACCTCGAGGTCGAGGAGAAGGTCGCCTCCGCCACCGTTCATCCGACCTGTGCCACCCGACGCCTCGCGCTGGCGCACCCACTTCGCACCCTCGCCAACGCCCTCGCCGACGACGTCTTCGTCGCCCCATCCGCCACCTGCTGCGCCTTCGCCGGCGACCGCGGCATCAGCCACCCCGAGCTCACCGCTTCCGCGACTCGCCCCCAGGCCGAAGAGCTATCCGGCCGCCACTTCGACGCCTACCTCTCCAGCAACCGCACCTGCGAGATCGCCATGACCCGCGCCACCGGCCAGCCCTACGAATCGGTGGTGTCCCTCCTGGAGCGCCTCACCCGGACTTCCCCAACCTCTACCCAGCAGAGATAGAGGTTGGGGAAGTCCGGACTCGCCGTCGACAGTTCGGACTACGCCGTTTCGGGCGTCAGCCGTCGGCCCGCGCCTTGACCGCGTCGACGCTCGCGGCGTCGATGTCGCGGACCAGGGCTCGCGTCTTCTCGTCGCTCTCCATCCGCTTGTCGAGCAGCGGGTTGACGATGCCGCGCAGGGCGGAGACGTAGCGCCACCATTTCGGGACGAAGATCCGCGGCGCCCGTTCCTCGATCCCGCGCACCAGCCCGGCGCCGGCCTCTTCGGGCGTGATCCGTTTCAGCAGCCACTCGGGGCTCAGCTCCCGCACCCGAGGCGAGGTCTCCTGGGCGAAGGCGTCCTGCACCAGTTTGGTGTCGACCCAGCCGAAGTAGGCGACGCTGGCGCTGGCGCCGTGCGGTTTCAGCTCCACCCGCAGCGCTCGGCCGAGCGACTCGACCCCGGCCTTGGCGACCGCGTAGGGGCTGTTGCCGAAGCCGTTGGCAAAGGCGTAGACGGAGGAGACGACGATCACCTGGCCGCGCCGCTCGACGATCTGCGGCAGCGTCGCCCGCACCGTCCGCCAGACGCCGAGCATGTCGACCTCGAAGACCCGCTCCCACTCCTCGCCGGAGATTCCGCGCACGGTCGCGAACTTCTTCTGGGCGATGCCGGCGTTGGCGACGGCGATGTCGATCCCGCCGAGCTGTTCGACGATCTCGGCGACGGCGTTCATCAGCGCGCTCTGCTCGGTGACGTCGCCACCGAGCCCGATCGCCCGCGGCCCGATCCGCTCCGCCGCCTCGCGCGCCTCGTCGGCGTCGAGGTCGAGGACGGCGACCGAGGCGCCGCGCAGGTGCATCTGCCGCGCGGTCTCGAAGCCGATTCCGCGGGCGGCACCGGTCACCAGCGCGACTTTGCCGTTGAGGTCGTAGCGCTCCATCGGCGGCCCACCCTAACGGCCGGGCGCGCCCATACGCTGCCCCCGTGTCCGACGTCCAGTCCGCCTACGGCGAGCTCGCCGCCGCCCGCGGCTTCGAGCAGCTCGGCGCCTTCGCCCCCGGCCCGCTGACGCCGCTCCTGGTCGAGGGCAAGGGGCAGGCCCTGGAGCCGGCGCTGCGCGGGGCGCTCGGCGAAGGGGTGGAGGGCGTCGTCGGCCAGCTCGCCTACACGCGCAACAAGACCTTCCGCTTCCAGGTCGCTCTCACCCAGATCCCGGCCGCGACCGCCTTCGCGCCGCGGGTCTTCTGCATCCGCCGCGGCCGCAGCACCCGCGACGACGAGTTCTACGGGTTCGAAGCGCGCCACTCGAAGCTCTGGACCGAGAGCACGGCGCTGAACGAGCGCTACGAGGTCAGCACCAGCCCCTACCAGGACCCGAGCTGGCTGCGGCAGCTGTTCTCGCCGAGCCTCGTCGACTGGCTCGGGTCCAAGCCGCCCGCCGACTTCTCCTTCGAGCTCGCCTACGGCGCCCTGCTCGGCAGCGTCGAGGCGGACGACCCCGGCGCCGACGGTCTCGCCGCCCTCTGCGAGGCGACCGCCCACGTCGCCACCAGGATCGGCCGGGAGTGCGAGGAGTAGATGCAGCTCAACAAGGTCGGCATCTCCCTGATCGCCTTCTTCGGCCTCGCCGGGGCGGCGTTCGCGATCGTCCCGATCCTGGCCGGCGCGCCGGGGGAAGTCGCGGGGATCCTCGCCTCGATCGGGGTGATCTGGGTCCTCGTCGCCGCCGGGCTCTACTGGTACGCGCGCCGCCAGAAACAGAAGGCCGCCCGCAACGACTGGATCTTCCGGCAGGGGCTGCGCGGCACCGCGACCGTCCTCTCCGCCGGCAGCAGCGCGACCGTCAACGAGATGCCGCTGATGAGCCTGCGGCTCGAGCTCGCGGTGCCGGGACACGGGGCCCGCGAGGTGAAGCGGCGGGAGATCATGCCCGTCTTCGCCGCCTCGCGGATGGAGCCTGGGCTGGTCCTCCCGGTCTACGTCAACCCGCAGGACCCGGGCGAGTTCGTCCTCGTCTGGTAAGCCGCCGCGACCGGCGCGTCAAAAGCTTCCGGGCCAAGTCTGATTCGCGAACGCTCATAGAATCGTGAGCTTCATGCCCGGATTCGAGCCCGTAGACCCGAAGCAGTCGTTCCCCGAGCTGGAGGAGCGGGTGCTCGCGCGCTGGCGCTCCGAAGGCGTCTTCGAGCGCTCGCTGGCCCAGCGGGAGGGCGCCCCGGTCTGGAGCTTCTACGAGGGCCCGCCGACTGCCAACGGCCGCCCCGGCTCCCACCATGTCTTCGCCCGCGTCTTCAAGGACGTCTACCCGCGCTACAAGACGATGTGCGGATACCGGGTCCCGCGCAAGGCGGGCTGGGACTGCCACGGGCTGCCGGTCGAGCTCGAGGTCGAAAAGCAGCTCGGAATCTCCTCCAAGCAGGAGATCGAGGAGCTCGGGATCGCCGAGTTCAACCAGCGCTGCCGCGAGTCGGTCTTCGAGTACGTCGAGGAGTGGAACAAGCTGACCGAGCGGATCGGCGTCTGGATCGACCTCGACAACCCCTACGTGACCCTGGAGGACGACTACATCGAGTCGGTCTGGTGGTCATTGAAAAAGCTTTGGGACGAGGACCGCCTCTACGAGGGGCACAAGGTCGTGCCGTACTGCCCGCGCTGCGGCACCGCGCTCTCCTCGCACGAGGTCGCGCAGGGATACGAGGACGTCAAGGACCCGTCCATATACGTGCGCTTCCAGATGTTTGGCGACGACGGGAGCGTGAGTAGCGAGTCGCTGCTGGTCTGGACGACGACGCCTTGGACCCTTCCCGGCAACGTCGCCGTCGCGGTGGCGCCCGAGGTGACTTACGTACGGGCGCACGTCGATGGCGAGACGCTGATTCTCGCCGAGCCGCTGGTCGAGCGGGTGCTGGGGGAGGGGGCCGAGGTGCTTGATCGCTTCCCCGGTTCCGACCTCGTCGGTCGTCGCTACATTGGCCCCGTCTTCACCCTGGAGGACGGCGGACCTCCCAGCGCCTTTCAGGGTCCCGCCAACGCCTTCCAGATCCTTGCCGGAGACTTCGTCACCACCGAGGACGGCACGGGGATCGTCCACCTGGCCCCCGCGTTCGGCGAAGACGACTACCGGGTCGCCGCTGAGGCCGGGATCTTCGATCCCACCAACGCCGGCACCCTCTACAACCCGGTCGGCCTCGACGGTCGCTTTGACGGCCGCGTGCGTGGCTTCGAGGGGAAGTTCGTCAAGGACCCGGAGGTCACCGCCGCACTGATCGCCGACCTCGAGGCTCGCGGGCTGCTCTTCCGCGAGCAGGTCTACGAGCACGCCTATCCCCATTGCTGGCGCTGCGGCACGCCGCTCCTCTACTACGCGAAGTCCAGCTGGTACATCGCCACCTCGCAGGTCCGCGACCAGCTGCTGGCCAACAACGAGGAGATCGGCTGGCACCCCGAGCACATCAAGCACGGCCGCTTCGGCAAATGGCTGGAGAACAACGTCGACTGGGCGCTCTCCCGCGATCGCTACTGGGGGACGCCGCTGCCGATCTGGGAGTGCACCGGCGAGGACTGCGACGGCCGCTTCTGCGCCGGCTCGGTCGCCGAGTTGCGCGAGCGCGCCCGCGAGGCGGTCCCGGACGACCTCCACCGCCCCTACATCGACGGCGTCACCCTCGATTGCGAGCGGTGCGGGAGCATCATGCGCCGGGTCGTCTCGGTGATCGACACCTGGTACGACAGCGGCGCGATGCCCTTCGCGCAGTTCCACTACCCGTTCGAGGGCACCGAGGAGTTCGAGGAGCGCTTCCCGGCCGACTACATCTGCGAGGCCCAGGACCAGACCCGCGGCTGGTTCTACACCCTGCTCGCCGAGTCGACGCTGCTCTTCGACACCTCCAGCTACCGCAACTGCGTCTGCCTCGGCCTGATCCTCGACCCCGAGGGGCAGAAGATGTCGAAGAGCCGCGGCAACGTCGTCGACCCGTGGGACGTGCTCGACAGCCACGGCGCCGACGCCTTCCGCTGGTACTACCTGACCGCCCAGCAGCCCTGGGCGGGCTACCGCTTCAGCGTCGACACCGTCGGCGAATCGGTCCGCCAGTTCCTCCTCACCCTCTGGAACACCTACTCCTTCTGGGTCCTCTACGCCAATGCGGAGAACCTGGGCCCGGAGGAGTTCCGTGGTTCCTTTGTCGGGGACAGCACGACCAAGGAACCACGGAACGACCTCGACCGCTGGGCGCTCTCGCGGCTGCAGGCGACGGTCGCGACCGTGCGCGAGCGGATGGACGCCTACGATTGCACCACCGCCGGGCGGGCGATCGCCGAGTACGTCGAGGAGCTCTCCAACTGGTACGTGCGGCTCTCGCGCCGCCGCTTCTGGGAGGGAGACCGCGCCGCCTTCGCCACCCTCCGCCATTGCCTGCTGGAGACGACGGCGATGCTGGCCCCGTTCACCCCTTTCCTCGCCGACGAGATCCACCGCAACCTCAGCGGTGGAGGAGAAGCGCCGTCGGTCCACCTGCGCGACTTCCCGGAGCCCGACTCCGCGCTCTCCGACCCCGAGCTCGAGCAGGGGATGGAGGCGGTCCGCCTCACCGTCGAGCTCGGCCGCGCCGCCCGCGCTCAGGCCAAGGCGAAGGTGCGCCAGCCGCTGCGCCGCGCCGTGATCGTCGCCAACGACGCCGAGCGCGCCGCGATCGAAGCCCGCGCCGCCCTCGTCACCTCGGAGCTCAACGTCAAGGAGCTCGACTTCGTCAGCGACGAGTCCGAGCTGGTCAGCTACAGCGCCAAGCCCAACTACCGCGCCCTCGGCCCCCGCTTCGGCAAGAAGATGCCCCAGGTCGCCGCCGCGGTAGAGGCTCTAGACGCCGCCCACGTCGCCGCCGTCCTCGCCGAGGGCGGCGAGATCGGGATCGCGATCGACGGCACCGACCACAGCCTCGGCCCCGACGACGTCACCCTCGCCCTCCAGCCCCTCGAGGGCTACGAGGTCGAGGCCGAGGCCGGCCACGCCGTCGCCCTCCAGCTGGAGCTGGACGACGAGCTCCGCCGCGAGGGCCTGGCCCGCGAGATCGTCCACGCCGTCCAAAACGCCCGCAAAGCAGCGGGCCTGGAGATCACCGACCGCATCGACCTGACCCTCACCGGCGACCCCGACCTGATCGAGGCGGCTCAGGCCCACCAGGGCTACCTGGCGAGCGAGGTCCTGGCCACCACCGTCTCCTACGACGGAGCCAACGGCGCCGCCGCCAAGATCGACGGAAAAGACCTAAGCATCGGCGTCAGCCGCGCCTGATCGTTGCCGGTAGGGAGGGACGGGTGTCCCCTGACCTCCCTGGGATTTTCGCCGTTAACTCACCATCTCTCGCCCAGCAGTCGGTGCGAAAATCAGGACGCCGGTCGGCCAGGGGACACCCTTCTCCAAGGGCTAGTCCTGCTTCTCGCCGATGATGAAGTCGGCTTTCGCCGAGTCGTCGAACTTCACCCAGCAGTGATCGGGGGAGACCCCGGCGACCTCGACGAGGGCCTCTTCGATCCGCTTGGCGATCTCCGCCTTCTGCTCGTCGGAGCGGCCCTCGTACCAGTGGACGTGAACGAACGGCATGGGAGGGGGCGCCGCCCGGTTAGGCGAGCGCCGGCTCCAGCTCGGCCTCGAGGCGGCGCTTCGGCATCGCCCCGACGACTTTCTTCGCGATCGCGCCGTCCTTGAAGAGGATCATCGTCGGGATCGAGAGGACCTCGTAGTTGGCCGCCGTCTGCTGGTTCTCGTCGACGTTGATCGAGACGATCTTGAGGTCGTCGCGCTCGGCGTCGATCTCCTCCAGGACCGGGTGGACGACGCGGCACGGACCGCACCAGGGTGCCCAGAAGTCGACGAGGACAGGGCCCTCGGCGTCGAGCACGTCAGCTTTGAAGGTGGCGTCGGTTACGTCCGTCAATTTGCCAGTCACGGTTCGGTCTCCCGGTTGCGGTTTCGGCTTCAGCTCAATACTTCAGAAAGTATAGCGACACTGTGCAAGGTCGGAAATCGCGTTCGCTCTCCCTACCCGCCAGCCCCGCGATGGTATTCCTTGGCGGGTGACCAACGCCGAGATCGCCGCCGCCCTGGAAGAGCTGGGCATCCTCTACGAGCTCGACGGGGCGGTCAAATACCGCGTCCTCGCCTACAGCACCGCCGCCAAGGCGATCCGCGAGAGCCCGGTCTCGGTCGCCGAGCTCGCCGGGCGCGGGGAGGCGACCAAGGTTCCCGGGGTCGGCAAGACGCTGGCGGAAAAGATCGACGCGCTGATCGAGACCGGCGAGATCCCCGCCGCGGTGAAGCTGAAGGCAAAGTTCCCGCCGACCCTGATCGAGGTGACCCGCGTCCCGGGCGTCGGCCCAAAAACCGCCCGCCGTCTCTTCGAGGAGCTCGAGATCTCTTCGATGGAGGACCTCAAGGCCGCCGCCGAGGGGGAAAGGATCCGCGAGGTCAAAGGCCTCGGTCCGAAGGCCGAGGAGAACATCCTCGCCGCGCTCGAGCGGCTCGGCGAGCCCGGCGAGGGCCCCGGCCGCCTGCTGCTCTCGAAGGTGAAGCCGATCGCCGAGGAGCTGGCCGCGGCGCTGCGCGAGCACCCGGCCGCCAGCCGGGTCGAGGTCGCCGGCTCGGTCCGTCGCTGGGGCGAGACCTGCAAGGACATCGACCTGATCGCGACCGCCGAGGAGCCCGCCGCGCTGGCCGACCACTTCGCCGGCCACCCGCTGGTCGCCGCCGCCGGCAAACCGGGGCCGAACGGCGTCCGCGCCCAGACCCACAACGGCATCTCCGTCGACCTGCGGATCGTCCCGCCCGCCGCCTTCGGCAACCTGCTGCAGCACTTCACCGGCTCCCAGGCCCACAACGTCCAGCTCCGCGAAGAGGCCGTCGCCCGCGGGCTCTCGGTCTCCGAGCACGGCATCACCGAGACCGAGAGCGGCGAGGTCGCGACCTGCGAAGCCGAGGAGCGGGTCTACGAGCGGCTCGGCTACGACTACATCGAGCCGGAGCTGCGCGAGGGCCGCGGCGAGCTGAAGGCGGCGCGCGAAGGGAAGCTGCCCCAGCTCGTCGAGCTCGCCGACATAAAGGGCGACCTCCACTCCCACACGACCCTCTCCGACGGCCGCAACACGCTGGACGAGATGGCCGAGGCCGCCCGCGACCGTGGCTACAAGTACCTGGCGATCACCGACCACTCCGCCAGCCACGGGTTCGGCGACCACGTCACCGCCGAGCGCCTCTGGGAGCGGATCGAGGAGGTGCGCGCCTGGAACAAAGCCAGCGGCAGCAAGGGCTTCCGCCTGCTCTCCGGCTCGGAGATCAACATCGGCCTCGACGGCTCACTCGACTACCCCGACGACCTCGTCGCCGCTCTCGACTGGGTCGTCGCCTCCGTCCACACCTCCTTCAACGTCTCCGAAACGCAGATGACCGAGCGCGTCCTCGCCGCGATCGAGAATCCGAACGTCGACTGCATAGGCCACCTTACCGGCCGCCTGATCGGCCGCCGCGAGCCCTACGGCGTCGACGTCGAGGCGGTCGCCGAGGCGGCGGCTCGCACCGGCACGATGATCGAGATCAACGGCAACCCCAACCGCCGCGACCTCTCCGACCTCCACGCCCGCCTCGCGGCCGAGGCCGGGGTGAAGATCGTCCTCAACACCGATGCCCACGGCGTCGACACGCTCGACAACATGGCCTACGCCGTCGCCACCGCCCGCCGCGCCTGGCTGACCGCCGCCGACGTCGCCAACACCCGCGGCTGGACCGAGTTCAAGAAGCTGCTGAAGGACTGAGGGCCGGGCACTGTTCCGGTCATTTGTCTCGCATAGCGGTGCAAATGACCGGAGCGCTCCTCAGATCAAGGCTCGGTCGCTGCGCAACCCCGGCGCCCGCACCAGCTCGATCGGTCGCAGCGGGTGGGAGGGGACGACGTAGAACTTGACGCCGTCGCGGGCCTCGATGCCCAGCACCGCGGCCTCGCGGGTGTGCCAAGCGAGGGAGACGATCAGGGCGTAGCCGGCGCCGACGGCGGCGACGCCGGGGAAGACGAGGCCGAGCCCGCCGGCGGCGATCGCGGTGAAGGCGATCGGCCAGAGGCGGGTGAAGGCGATCCGCGCCGGGCTCTGGTCCGGCAGCGAGGTCGCGGTCCGGGCGCGGGCGAGGGCGTCGCGGACGTCGTCGGCGGCCCGCTGCGGCCGGCTCAGGTACATCCCGATTGCGAGCGCCACCAGCCACCAGCCGGCGGCGACGAGGGCGACCGTCGTGTCGCCGTCGCGGTTCGCGGCCAGCGCCGTTATCGCCCCCAGGGCGGTCGCCTCGGCGGCGGTGATGAAGACGCTGGCGCGGAGCAGGTCGGTGTAAGGCATCGGTTCTTCGGCTACCCGGCCAGCCACTCGAGGATCGCCAGCCAGCCCTCGAGGCCCTCGACGGCGACGTCGGACTCCTCGGCCAGCTCCGCCGGCGCCTCCGGAGAGAGCACGCCGACGCAGACCGCGGCGCTCAGCCGCCCTTCCTCCTGCAGCTCGCGCAGGCGGCGAAAGGCGTCCAGGTCGGTGCGGTCGTCGCCGGCATAGGTCGCCCGGTCGAGCCGCTCGTCGGCGAGCAGCGAGCCGACCGCCCCGTCCTTGCCGCCGCCCCCGGCCGGCCGCAGCTCCAGCACCTTGCGCCCCCAGCGCGGTTCCAGCCCCGCCCGTCCCGCCTCGTTGGCGATCTCGTGCGCCCGGCTCTCGGCCCTCGCCTCGTCCTCGGCGCCGCGCCAGTGCAGCGCCTGGATCGGCCCCTTGTCCTCGAGCCGCAGGCCGGCCACCTCCAGCCGCCCGTCGCCCGCCGTGGCGAGGAACCCCGCCGCTTCGCCCTCGCGGCCGGCGACCGAGGGGTCGGGGCGCACCTCCCGGTCCCCGGGCAGCAGCAGCTCCAGCCCGTGGTTGCCCGCATAGGCGAGCGAGTCGAGGCCCACCAGCCGCCGCGCCTCCGCCGCCTGGCGGCCGGAGATGCAGCCGACCAGCGCGTAGCGCTCGCTCAGCGCCGCCAGCACCTCGCGCGCCGCCGCCGGCACCGCCGCGTCCTCGGCCCGCTCGACGATCGGCGCCAGGGTTCCGTCGACGTCGGTGAGGATCGCGGTGCGGCCGGGCTCGCGCCGCAACGGCTCCAGGCGCGCCGTCCAGTCGCCGCCTCCCGTCTCTGGGTCGTGGGGCACGGCTCTAGTATCGCGAGATGCCCGCCGACGCCGCGACGCCGGACCACGCGATCTGGAAGCTGGCGGCGATCGGCACCCTGGCCGGAGCCTTCAGCGGCCTCTTCGGCGTCGGCGGCGGCACGATCATCGTCCCGCTGCTGATCTTCTGGTTCGGCTACGGCGAGCGGCTCGCCACCGGGACCAGCCTGGCCGCGATCGTGATCATCGGCCTGCTCGGCGCCCTCGCCCAGGGCGGGATCTACGGCAACGTCCACCTCGGCACCGGCCTCCTGCTCGCGATCCCGGCGATCGCCGGCGTCGTCCTCGGCACCGCGATCCAGCAGCGGATCCCGCAGCGCGCCGTCTCCTACCTCTTCGCCGCGCTCCTGGTGGCGATCGCCGTGGAGCTGATCCTCTCGTGAGCGGGGAAAAGCGATGAGCGAGCTCGCCGCCATCCTCCTCTGCCTCCTCGGCGGCCTCACCGGCGGCCTGGTCGGGGTCGGCGGCGGCGTCCTCTTCGTCCCGGCGCTGACGATCTTCATCGGCCTCACCCAGGTCGAGGCGGAGTCGACCTCGCTGCTGATGATCGTCCTGGTCGCGATCGTCGGCGCCTACCGCCAGAGCGGCTACGGCAACGTCCGCCTCCGCGAGGCGCTGATCGTCGGCGCCCTCTCGCCGCTCGGGGTGCTGATCGGCGTCGCCCTCGCCAACCACGTCTCCGAACGCGCCCTGCAGCTCTCCTTCGCCGCCCTGGCCCTGTTCATGGCGGCCCAGCTGGTGCGCCGCGCCCGCAGCCTGTCTGAGTAGCTGGAACGCTTACATGGTCTACGCTCGAAAGCGTGGACTCGCTGACCTGGGAAGGGGACCTGCCCCACCTGCGCTCGCCGCTGATGGTCTGCGCCTTTCGCGGCTGGAACGACGCGGCGGCATCCGCTTCGACGGCGCTGACCGCGGTCGCCGGCTCGCTCGAGGCCGAGCCCCTCGCCAGCATCGACCCCGAGGACTACTTCGACTTCCAGTCGACGCGGCCCTCGATCAGCATGGACGAAGGCCAGACGCGCCGGATCGACTGGCCGGAGAACAGCTTCTTCGCCGTGCGCGTCCCCAGCGCCGACCGCGACCTGGTCCTGCTCGACGGGACCGAGCCGAACCTGCGCTGGCGCACCTTCTCGGAGACGATCGCCACCGTCGCCGACACCCTCGGCGTCGAGATGGTCATCACCCTGGGAGCGCTGATCGCCGAGGTCTCCCACACCCTGCCGGTGCCGATCACCGGGCTCGCCTCCAGCGCCGAGCTGGTCGAGGAGCTGGAACTGGAGCGCTCCAACTACGAGGGGCCGACCGGGATCGTCGGCGTCGTCCACGACCTCTGCCGCCAGAACGGGATCGACTCCGCCTCGCTCTGGGCCGCGGTCCCGCACTACGTCGCGGCGGTCCCCAACCCGAAGGCGGCGCTCGCCCTGCTGCGCCGCCTCGAGGGCCTGACCGGGATCGCCGTCGAGGCCTCCGAGCTGGAAGAGGAAACGACCGACTACGAAGAGCAGATCGGCCGCGCCGTCGCCGCCAACCCGGAGATCGAGGAACTGGTCACCCGGATCGAGGCCGAACAGGCAGACCTCCTCGACGAGGAAGGCGAGCTCCCCTCCGCCGACACCCTGGCCCGCGAGTTCCAACGCTTCCTCCGCCAGCGCGGCGACGAGAAGAACTGAGCCCATCCGCCTGACCTCGAGCCGCGAGGGAGGGTGGGGCACCCTCCTACCTTCGCTGGGCTATTCGCCCGGAGAGAAACAGGAGCAGTCCTACAAAGAGCTGTCGGGCGAATAGCGGACGCCGCTCGTACGGAGGGTGCCCCACCCTCCCCAACGGTTCGGGGTCGCCGTTCGCTGACGAGAAGCTCGAAGCTGAAGCGGTTTCGTTGGAGGGAGCGAGGTACCCGTCGTACGAGCGGCGTCCGCTATTCGCCCCAGCGCTCGGCCTCGGACGGCTCCAAAGTCTGGGGCGAATAGCCCAGCGAAGGTAGACGGGTACCTCGCTCCCTCGCCGACAACGCTTGAAGCAAATTCAGGCTTCGGCCGCAGGACAGATGAGCCGGTAGTCGCACCAGCTGCAGACGCTGGGGGAGGGGCGGGGCTCGAAGTCCTGGCTGAGGATCCCCTCGCCGACCTGGAGGACGGTCCGCTCGACGCGCTCGGCGTCGTCGGGCCGGGTCGGCGCCGGGACCTTCTCGGCGTCGAGCACGTAGTAGTAGCTGCCGGTGCTGGCCTCGATGCCCCAGGCCTCGCGCGCCGCCATCCGGTAGAGCGCCAGCTGCAGGTCGTCGGCGAGGTCCTCTTCGCTCTTGCGCTCGCCGGTCTTGTAGTCGATCAGCTCGTAGTCGCCGTCGGGCAGGCGGTCGACGCGGTCGACGCGGCCGCGGACGTGGTGGTCGCCGACCTTGAAGTCGAACTTCTTCTCCAGCCATATCGGCTCGCCCTCGGACTCGCGCTCGCGTTCCCAGTAGAGGCGGAGCGCCTCGCGGGCGCGGTCGCGGAACTGCAGCTCGTCGTCGGTCGAGCCGAACCCGGTCCGCCGCCAGCCCGCCTCGAAGAGCCGGTTCAGCACCCGCAGTCCTTCCTCGGGGTTCTCGGGCGGTTCTTTGTGGAAGCGCTCGAGGACGTTGTGGAAGAGGATCCCGAAGCGCTGGTTGATCGTCGGCTCCTGCGGGATCCCGAAGACGCGGGCGAACTTGTACTTCAGCGGGCAGGTGAGGTAGAGCGAGAGGTCCGAGGCGGAGAGGCTGAGCATGCCGTCGCCGCGCTTCGGCAGGAAGGCGGCCAGCGACGGCTCCTCGCGGGCGGCGACCAGGTCCAGCCGGCGGCCGCGCTCGCGCTCGGAGTCGAGCAGGTAGGCGTCGAGCGCCGAGGCGTCGAGCTCGGCCTGCTGCTCGGCACTCGCCACCTGCCGCAGGAGGCCGTTGACCGCCTCGATCGCCTCCGCGGTCGGCTCGTCCCCCGGCCGCTGCGCCAGCGCCGCCAGCTTCAGCAGCTCGAGGTAGCGGGCGATTGCCCGGTTGACGTCGATCGCGGTGTCGAGGCGCGGCTCCGACAGCTCCCGCCCCGCCCGCCAGGAGGCTTCGAGCACCTGCTCGCGCACGGCCCGGTAGGTCGCGTGCAGCCCCTCGGCCGGACCGAACAGCTCCTCCTCGTGCAGCTCCTCCGACACGCCTTCGGCGGCCGCCGCCTCCAGCGCCCGCTCGTAGAAGCGGGACGGCCGCGCCGCCTCGCCGCCGGCGCCGCGCTCCAGCCGCGAGAGGACGAGGCCGCTCCGCGCCGGCCAGCCGATCCGCTCCCATTCGCCCTCCTCCTCGAGGCCGAGGACGAAGACGTGGTCGAAGCCGAGCCCCTTGACCGCGCCGGCTGCCATCCCGTTGACCGCGCCGGGCGAGCGGGGCTGCTCGGCGTCCTCGGCTTCGACGCCCGCCTCGGCGACGGCGCTGAGGTAGGCGACGAAGGCGCGGGTCGAGCCGTGCGGTTCGCGCCGGGTCCAGGCGGTCGCCAGCTCTGCCAGCCGGGAGAGCCCGAGCAGGCGCTCGGCCACCTCGGGCTGGGCGGCGAAGAGCCGCTGGCGCCGCAGCCCGACCTGCTCGATCAGTCGCCGCACGAAGACGTCGGCCCGCCGTTCCTCCATCACCGCGGCCGCGGCTCCGTAGAGCTTGAGGAAGGTGCCGATCCGCTCCCGCGCCTCGGGCTGGAACTGGGGGCTGTCGAGGGCGGCCTCGCAGGCGGCGACCATGTCCTGCTTGCGCCGCCGGGCGATCGTCGTCAGCCGCGCCAGGTCGCCTGAGCGCAGCTCCACCGGCGGCCGGGTCAGCGCCCGCGCCGCCGCGGCCGAGTCGTCGGGGGCGGCGAGCACCCGCAGCCAGGCGATCGCGTCGCGCACCTCCGGCCGTTGGAAGAGCGCCGTCGGCCCGGAGAGGTGGAAGGGGATGCCGCGCTCTTCCATCGCCGCGGCGACGGCGCCGCCCTGCTTGGCGGGGTCGTCGACCAGCACGCAGATCTCTTCCGCCGCGGCGCCCGCCGCGACCAGGTGCTCGACCGCGCGCGCCACCGCCTGCGCCTGCGCCCGCTCGCTGCTGCAGCGCCAGAAGCTGAGCTGGGGGTCGCGGAAGCGGTCCTCGAGCAGGATCCGCTCGCCGCCGGGGTGGACCTCGTCGAACCAGGCCTCGGCCGCGGCGCTGCCCTCGCCGGCCTCGATCTCCAGCGCGACGACCTGGTTTGAGTCCTCGCCGGCAAGCGACTCCAGCACCGCCCGCTGCGCCGGCGTCGTCTCCTCGAGCTCGTCGACCATCAGCTGGCCGAAGCGCTCGGCGATCCGGCGCCGCACGTCCGGTCGCTCGACCAGGAGGCAGTCGAGGGCGAGGAAGACGTCGCCGCGATCGAGGCTGCCGGACTCGGAGAGGATGCGGTCGTGGGTGGCGTAGAGCTCGGCAAACTCGAGCTCCCGCCGCACCGCCTCCCGGGCGGCTTCGTCGCCTGCCGCCTCCTCCTCGGCCTTCGCCCGCTCGGTGAGGGTGGTGGGGCCGACCCGCTCCGCCTTGAGCCGGTCGATCCGCGCCAGCAGCCGCGCCAGCAGGCCGGCCGGGTTGCCGCGGATCTCGTGCCGGCGCAGGGGCAGGCGGTCGAGGCGGTCGAGCAGCATCGCCAGCCGCTCGGCCCGGCTGAGCACGTCGAAGAAGGGATCGAGCCCGGCCTCCTCGGGGTGCTCGCGCAGCAGCCGCTCCCCGATCGCGTCCCAGCTGCCGATCCAGAGCTCCTCGAAGGAGCCCTCGAGCAGCGCCTCGCAGCGCTCGCGCAGGCGGCCGGCCGTCGCCTGGCGGGAGGCGATCATCAGCACGCTCTCCGGCCGCACGCCGGTGGCGACCAGGCGGCCAAGGCGGCGCGCGAGGAGCTCGGTCTTGCCGGTGCCGGGGGCCCCGGCGATCAGCAGCGACCCAGCCTCGTGGGCGACCGCGCGCTCGCGCGGCGTGTCGGCGGTATCGGCGGCTGGGTGGGCCTCGGGCATCACCCCAAAGCTAACGCCTCCTGACCGGCGCATATCGGCGTCCTCGGTCGCTCGCGGGCAGAGCACGCCACGCTCCCTGCGTCCTTGATCTGCTTGGTCAGGAAACGCGATCTCTAGCATGGCGCCGATGGACCTCCTCTCCGCCGACTGGCCGGCGATCTGCCGCCGCATCGTCGCCGCCCAGCGGCCGATCTTCGAGCGCGCCCGGACCAGCGAGGAGCGCACCGTCTACGAGGGGGTCGGTGAGGGCGGCGACCGCACCCTGGTGATCGACCGCGAATGCGAGGACGTCGTCTTCGCCGAGCTCGACCAACTGGCCGCCGAGGGCGCCTCCTTCGTCGCCGTCTCCGAGGAGCGCGGCGAAGTCACCTTCGGCGCCGGCGGTGGGCAGCGGGTGGTGATCGACCCGATCGACGGCTCGCTCAACGCCCGCCGCACGATCCCCTCCTTCGCGGTCTCGATCGCCGTCGCCTCCGGGCCCTCGATGGCCGACGTCGAGCTCGGATTCGTCCACGATTTCGGCGCCGACGAGGAGTTCCTCGCCCGGCGCGGGGAGGGGGCGACGCTGAACGGCCACCCGGTGCGGGTCTCGGCCGAGGCGGAGCGGCTCGAGGTCGTCGGGGTCGAGTCGGCGGAGCCGGACTGGGCGCTGCCCGCCTTCGAAGCCCTCTCCGGCAAGGTCTTCCGGATGCGGGTCGTCGGCGCGATCGCGATCTCCGCCGCGTATGTGGGCGCCGGGCGCTTCGACGCGATGCTCAGCCTCCGCTCCTGCCGCTCGGTCGACGCCGCCGCGGCCCAGCTGATCGTCCGCGAGGCGGGGGGAGCGGTCGCCTTCGGCTCCGGCGAGCTCACCGAGGCGATGCTCGACCTCGAGTCGCGCTACCCGATGGCCGCCGCCAACGGCGAGGCCGGCCTCGCCACCGTGCGCGCCGCGCAAATGGCGCGCACCGCGTAACCCTTCTTCGCAAAGGGTTTACAAACGTGTGTTCCTACGAACTTATGTTCGCTACACTCGGGCGCTTCCCCCGCCCCTAATCAAGACTGAAGAGGTGTTTTCTTCGCATGGCTGAGACCAAAAGCAGCAAATCCAAAACGCAGGCGAAACGCGCGACCACCGAAGCGAAAAAGTCCGCGGCCAAAACCGCCAAAGCTTCGAAACGCGCCGCGACCAATACCGTCGTCGCCGAGAAAAACCAGGTCCAGAGCGCCGTCGAGTCCGCCGTCGACTTCCCCGTCGGCGCCGTCCTCACGGTCAGCGACCGGGTCACCGAGCTGGTCGAGCCCTGGACCGACCGCAGCAAGGCCGAGCGGCAGATCAAGAGCTACCGCAGCAACCTGCGCAAATCGCTGAAACGGACCGAGCGCCGCGGCAGCAGCGCCCGTCGCAAGGCGATCACCGAGGCCCGCAAGACCCGCAACCAGGTCGAGCGCGAGGCCCGCAACCGTCGTCGTGAGGTCGAGACCACGATCAAGCGCAACCGCAACGAGGTCGAGTCGCGCGTCCGCAAGGCGATCGACGAGCAGACCTCCCGCGCCCAGGGCGTCGTCGAGACCGCCACTGGCGTCGTCGGCACGGTCAGCAGTCAGATCACGGCTCTGCGGTAACGAGCTCGCAGTCCCCCGTCACCGGCCGGTGACGGTCACAGGCCGCGAGGAGCCTGGTCCGAAGGGCCAGCCCTCGCGGCCTTTTACGTGGGCGCGGAACCGGAAGCGGACGCCGCGGCTGTCGTCGTCGCTGAAGCGGTAGGCGTAGCGAAAGCGGCCGCGCTTGTCGGCCTCGACGGTGCGGAAGCCGTGCCAGCCGGCACCCGGGTAGCGGAACTGCAGCTCGACCGGCAGGCCGCGTACCGCGCCTCTCGCGCCACGGGCACGGACCGCGCCGCTGAAGACGACCGGCCCGCCGCCGACGGCCGCGGTCGCGCGGGAGGCGCGAAGCCGCACCCCCGTCGGCACGGTGAGGTGGGCGCTCGCGCCGCTGCTCCTGGTCAGCGTCGGGCTTCCGGCGAAGTGGGCGGCGACCTCCCGGCTCGGCCCCGGCCGCAGCCGCAGCGAGAAGGCGCCGCTCGCATCGGTGAGGCGGTAGGTCGTGCGCTGCCGGGGCTCGGCGTCGGCGGCGAAGGTCTCGACGACGGCGACGCGCTGCTGCGCCACACCGCCTCCTCCGACCCGGCGCAGGTGCCCGGCGAAGCGACCCCTCGAGAGCTCGGTCCCCAGCGAGACCGGGGTCTTCACCGGGTTGACGAGGACCATCCGCCCGCCGCGGGCGCGCTCGGTCCCGAGGGCGAGGTTGCCGGCGGCGTCGTAGCCCGTGGCGAGGAACTCGTACTTGCCGGACGGATAGGAGTCGGAGTCCCAGCGGGCGACGAGCCGCCCCGGCGCGACGCGGGTCGGCAGCTCCTCGAAGCGGGCGCGGGTGCCGGCAAGGCGGACGGAGATCGAGCCTCTGCCGGGGCTCGGGCCCGAGAGGGGATCGGCGACCAGCGCTTCGATTCGCTCGGGCTCGGCCGGGTCCTGGGCGGAGGTGAACGCGACTGCCGGCGGGTCCTGGTCGATGCGGACGATGGCGGCCGGCGGCCCCGTCCCGTCGAAGCCACCCGCCACGTTGCCGGCGGCGTCGCGGGCGAGGGCGTCCAGCCGGTGGATGCCGCTGCCGCCGACCCAGGTCGTCGCCGTGTCGCCGAGGGCCGTCGCCGGGGCGCCGCCGTCGACCGCGATCGCGGCGACGGGTCCGGTCGGTCCGGCCGCCGCCATCCCCGAGAGCGAATCCGTGGCGAGGGCGGAGACCCGCACCGGGCCGTCGCTCCACCCGTCCGGGACCCCGGCCAGCGAGAGCAGCGGGGCCGTCGCGTCGACCCGGAAGGTCGCGGTGCGCACCGGCGAGGGAACCCCGGCGCCCGAGACCGCGACGACGCGGGCGAAGGTGGTGCCCTCGGGAAGGGTCCCGAGGGCGAAGGGCTCGGCCTCGCCGCCGGCCGCGAGGTCGGTCTCCACCGCCGTGCAGAGCGACGGGCCGGAGCAGGGATGGCCGCCGACCCCGCGGTCGAGCGAGAGCGCGTAGCCGCGGAGACCCGAGAGCGGCAGCGGCTCCGCCGGGGCTTGGAGCCGGAGCAGCGCCGGGTCCTCTCCCCGCAGCCAGTGCTCGGGAGCTTCGGCGCCGGGGGGCGGGGGAGGGACGTCGTCGAAGCGGAGGTCGGTGCCGGCCCGGGCGAGCTCGACCCCACCCTCGTCGACGATCCAGGCTTCCAGCCTGTAGATCCCCGGCACCGAGGGGACCTGGAAGGTGTCGAGTGGGTCGTGCGCCGGCCGTTCGATCATCGGTCCCACGGGCGTCCCCTGCGGATCGAAGAGGCGGTACCTCCCGAACGCCGCCTGCGCCGAGTACCCCGGCACCTGCTGCGGGTCGATTTCGAACACGGGGCTGGCCTGCCACTCCGATGCCGCGGCGGGCGCTGGCAGCGCTGCGGCGAGGGCGACGGCGGTTACAAGGAGCAGGCGTGAGAGCAGCGCGATCACGGACCGAACTCCCCGGCCGGGCTGCCGCCGCCGGCGCTCGCGACGGGGGCGGGTTCGGCCACCGGTTCCGGCGGCGGCGCGTATTCGGTGACCTCGCTTTCCACCGGCGCCGGTTCGACGGCGGGTTCGCTCTCGGTCGGCGCCTCGGATGGCGGGGAGGGCTCGGACGCAGGCGTGGGCTTCGGCTCCGGCGCGGGTGGGGGCGATTGCTCGACAGCCGCTCGCCGGGGCGCCGGCGGCGGGACCTCCGAGAGCCGCCGCTCGACCCGTGGACGATCCCGATCGGCGCCGAGGTCGATCGGGGCGGGGACGAGGCCGCCGGCGACACAGGCCGTGGCGCCTCCCGCCACCCCGATGCAGACCGCGGCGATCTTCACCGCGGTGACGCCGCCGCCGGCACCACCCCCTACAGCCGCCTGCGAAGCCGCGCCGCTGCCGCCGAAGCGCCCGAGCAGGTCGCCGAGGGCGTCCCGCGCCCGCTCCCAGAGCGAGCCGTGCAGCGGCACGACCGGCGCCAGGGCGGCCGCCGCCGCGGGCGCCGCCCGGTAGGCCCGTAGCGTCGCCCGGCAGCGGGCGCAGGCGCGCAGGTGCTCCCGCAGCTCGGCGACCTCCGCGGCGCTTGCCTCGCCGTCGCAGAAGGCCGAGAGCAGCGGCCCCATCTCCAGGCAGCGATCGCCGTCCTCGCTACGCGCGACCAGGCTGCGGAAGCGCTCGCGCCCCTCGGCGAGGCAGCGGTTGACCTTGGTCGGGCTGTAGCCGGTGATCTCGCCGATCTCGGTGTAGGAGTAGCCCTCGGCCAGCAGCGTCAGCGCCCGCAGCTCCTGCGGCTTCAGCGCCCGCAGCGCCTCCCGGCTGCGGGCCACCGCCTCGCGTCGCTCGGCCCGCTCGGGCGGGCCGTCGGCGCTGCTGGGGAGGAGCGCGACCCAGTCCTCGCGGCCGGGCACGGGCTTGACGGCGGCGGGACCGGCGAGGGTGCGCTCGCGCTCTCGCCGCACCGCCAGGGCCTCGTGCTTGACGACCGTCTGCATCCACCTGATCAGATCCCGCCGGTCGTCCGTCGGGGCCTTGCGCAGGAGGATCTCAAGCCCTCGTTGCAGGGCGTCCTCGGCGTCGTCGTCGCAGAGGGAGAACCGGCGGGCGGTCCGTTTCAAGGTGGCCTCGTTCTGGGCGTAGATCTCCACCGCCGCCCGCTTGCGCGCGGCGCCGTCGGCAGACCCCAGGCGTGGGCTCGCCTCCTCCGCGTTGACAGTGTGCACCGGTCGGTTCCCCCTGCTGCTCCAGATTTCCGTGTCGGACACTGGCAGCGCCAGGTACGAACGGGGCACGTCTCTCCCCCCACCTGGACGGATGCCTCAGCCGAAAAGGACGGAAATTGCAGACCGGCTGCGAAGAACGTCCAGGCGGACCCCGGGTCGCTAGGATCGCCCGATGAGCAACTGCGTAGTCACCGGCGGCGCCGGCTTCCTCGGGTCCCACCTCTGCGAACGGCTGCTCGGCGACGGGCACCGGGTGATCTGCATCGACAACCTCGAGACCGGGTCGCTGGAGAACATCGCCCACATCCGTGACGAGGCGTTCGAGTTCCGCAACATCGACATCACCGAGAAGGTCGACATCCCCGAGCCCGTCGACTTCGTCTACCACCTCGCCTCGCCGGCGAGCCCGATCGACTACCTGCGTCTGCCGCTGCACACGCTCAAGGTCGGCTCCCACGGCACCCACCACATGCTCGGCGTCGCGAAGTGGAAGCGCGCCCGCTTCCTCATCGCCTCGACCAGCGAGGTCTACGGCGACCCCGAGGTCCATCCCCAGAAGGAGGACTACTGGGGCCACGTCAACCCGATCGGCCCGCGCGGCGTCTACGACGAGGCGAAGCGCTACGCCGAGGCGCTGACGATGGCCTACCACCGCCAGCAGGGCGTCGACACGGCGATGGTCCGGATCTTCAACACCTACGGCCCGCGGATGCGCGCCCACGACGGCCGGGCGATCCCGACCTTCCTGCGCCAGGCGCTCCAGGACCGGCCGCTGACCGTGTTCGGCGACGGCAGCCAGACCCGCAGCTTCTGTTACGTCGACGACCTGATCGACGGCATCGTCCGGCTCGCCGAGTCCGACGTCCACACGCCGGTCAACATCGGCAACCCGAACGAGTTCACGCTGCTGGAGCTGGCGAAGACGGTGGTCGAGCTGACCGACTCCCGCTCGGAGATCGTCTACGAGGCGCTGCCCACCGACGATCCGAAACAGCGCCGCCCCGACATCGGCCGCGCCCGCGACCTGCTGGGCTGGGAGCCGACGATCGAGCTGGCCGACGGCCTGCGCCGCACGATCGACCAGAGCGGCGTCGAGCGCCTGGTCGGCGCCGGCGACTAGACCGCTCTACCGGCGAGACCGCAAAAAGGGCTCCTGAAGAACCGTTTCTGCGGTCTCGACGAAAAAGGGGCGGCCCGAAGGCCGCCCCCTCTCGCGATGCAGCGAGCTTCGTGACTACTGGGTCTGGGCGGTGAAGGAGAACGTGCCCAGGGGGCTGCCGGTGGTGATGTGGTCTTTCTCGACTTTTTTCTCTGCGGCTTCTTTGGCTGCCGCTTTCCCAGCCGCTTCTTCGGCTGATTTTTCGCCCGGGTCCGGCGAATTGCAGTTGTTCGGCGCGACCAGCGCGCAGAACTGGGCGTAGAAGCCCGCTTCGTAGTAGGCCTGGTAGACCTTGACGAAGCCCTCGAGCACTTCAGCCGAGATCGGCTGGAGAACCGCCGAGGAGCTGACGCTGACGGTGCGCGTCGCCGGATCGGCGGTGGTCCCGGTGATGGTCAGGTCCGCGATCGAGCTGCGTCCCAGGTTCCCGAGGTTGAGGCTGTCGCTGGCGTTGGATTTGGCCACGACTTCGACCGTCACCGTTTTCGCCGAGAGGTCCAGCCACATGTTGCCGAGCGTGATCTCGGTTTCCAGGAAGGAGCCGTCGCCTTTGTCCAGTTTCTGCGTCAGCAGCAGGCCGCCGGTGGTCTGCACCTGACCGGCAGTCGCGGTCGGGGCGATATTGCCACCGGTGATCGGGAGCTCATAGTTGCCGAAGCCTTTTTCGGTGGTCGGAGCGATCACCGAGGCCGTGGTTTCGACGTCTTTCAGCTTCAGCAGCAGGCCCTGATCGGCGTCGAAGCTCACGTTGCCGCCGGGGACGATCGCCACCGTTGCCGGCTGGCTTTCGGAAACCGACTTGCCGATGTTCTTGCCGGCGAGGAACGGCTTCGGCTTGCCCTTGGCGTAAGCCCAGCTTCTTGTTCAGCTGCTTGGCACCCGCCTTTTCCAGCTTCAGCGACTTCAGCTTGACGTTGACGCCGAAGCCGTTGCGGCTGTAGCTCAGGCCCTTCAGCTTGGCGAGCTTGACCTTCTTGCCGGAGACCTTGCCGGTGAGGCTGCTCTTGCCGGTGTTGAGCACGAGCGCCTTGACCGTCGCGCTCTTCTTGCCGGCCTTGAACTTGAGACCGCCGGCGAGGGTGAGGGTCCCGAGGCCGTTGGTCGGGTCCATTTCGCCACCGCTGACCTTGAAGGTGACCTTCTGACCCTTGACCTTCGTGTTGCCGACCTTCTGGATCTTGATCCCAAAGGTCTTCAGGTACTTGGTCCACCCCTTGTTGAGGGTGACGGTCGTGGTTCCGCTCGCGACCGGATCCGGCGTCGCAGAGGCGAAGGGAGCGAACGCCAGCAGCGCGAACAGCGCAGCCGCGAGTGCCGCTAACGGCAGCCTCGTTCCCCGAGCCATCCGTGGCTGGGTTGCTTCAGTCATATGTGTCCTCCGTTGCTGCCGCCCCCTGCTGTCCCTATAGGCGACTTACGGCGAGTTGACTTGTCTGAACAGGTTATTCCCGCATCGCTGCTATTTACAACCCGGCATAGGCGCGGATGTTCCGGTCCCCGCGGCGCCATCCCCATGGCAAAGCGCCCTGAGCGCCCGCCCCAATATCCTCCATCCGATGGCGATCAGCGACGGATCCGAGGCCCAGGAGGCCCACCGCACGATCGCGCCCCTGGTCGGGCCCGACGACGAGCGCGTCTTCACCGACTCCGGGATCGAGATTCGAGCCGCTCTACGACGAGGGCGACGTCGCTCCCGGTCTCGAGGAGCGCCTCGGCGAGCCCGGGCAGCCGCCGTTCACCCGCGGCATCCACGAGGGGATGTACCGCGATCGGCTCTGGACGATGCGCCAGTACGCCGGCTTCGCCTCGCCCGAGGACACCAACGAGCGCTACCGCTATCTGATCGAGCACGGCTCGACCGGCCTCTCGATGGCCTTCGACCTGCCGACCCAGCTCGGCCGCGACTCCGACGACCCGCTCTGCCACGGCGAGGTCGGCCGCACCGGGGTGCCGATCGACACGATCGAGGACATGCGGATCTGCTTCGACCAGATCCCGCTCGACGGCGTCTCCACCTCGATGACGATCAACGCGCCGGCGGCGATCCTGCTGCTGCTCTACGAGCTGGTCGGCGAGGAACAGGGCGTTCCCTCCGAGAAGCTCCGCGGCACGGTCCAGAACGACGTGCTGAAGGAGTACATGGCGCGCGGCAACTACATCTACCCGGCCGAGCCGACGATGCGGCTGACCACCGACCTCTTCGAGTACTGCCACGAGAACGTGCCGAAATGGAACACGATCTCGATCTCCGGCTACCACATCCGCGAGAAGGGCTGCTCGGCTGTCCAGGAGGTCGCCTTCACCCTCTCAAACGCGATCGCCTACGTCGAAGCCGCGCTGGCGCGGGGGCTGAAGATCGACGAGTTCGCGCCGCGGCTGGCCTTCTTCTTCAACGGCCACAACAACGTCTTCCAGGAGATCGCCAAGTTCCGCGCCGTGCGGCGGATGTGGGCGGAGATCGTCAAGGAGCGGTTCGGGGCGGAGAACCCGAAATCGATGCAGATCCGCTTCCACACCCAGACCGGCGGGGTGACCTTGCAGGCCCAGCAGCCCGAGGTGAACATCATCCGCGTCGCCCTGCAGGGCTTCGCCGCCGTCTGCGGCGGCACCCAGTCGCTGCACACCAACGGCTTCGACGAGGCGCTGGCGTTGCCGACCGAGCGCTCGGCCCGGATCGCGCTGCGCACCCAGCAGGTGATCGCGTACGAGTCCGGCGCCGCCGACACCGTCGATCCCTTCGCCGGCTCCTACTTCGTCGAGTCGCTGACCGACGAGATCGAGCTGCGGGCCAAGGAGCTGATGGACAAGGTCGAAGAGATGGGCGGCTCGGTCGAGGCGCTGGAGTTCATGCAGCGCGAGATCGAGGAGTCGGCGCTGAGCTACCACGAGCGCTACAAGTCCGGCCAGGACGTGATCGTCGGCGTCAACAAATTCGTCACCGACCAGGTCGACGACGTCGACATCCTCAAGGTCGACCCGGAGGCCGAGCAACGCCAGCTGGCCCGCCTCAAGGCCTTCAAGGAGAACCGCGACCAGGCCGAGGTCGAGGCCAAGCTCGACTCGCTGCGAGACGTCGCCCGCGGCGAGGGCAACCTCCTGCACCCGATCCGCGCCGCACTGGCCGCCAACGCCTCGATCGGCGAGGTCTGCGGCGCGATGCGCGAGGTCTTCGGCGAATACAAGGGCGGCGCCTTTTTCTAGGCACGATTGCTGAATTAACCTCGCTATAGGCGGGTTAACTCAGCAACCGTGGTCTGAACGGTCTCCATTCGCCGGCTCGGGGAGGAACAGCCCGACGCTGGTTGAAGCGGCACCCAATGATCGAGGTCGCTAGGACGCTGATGAAGTCCGAGCCCGAGCTGGCGGAGCTGATCCGCGACGTCCAAGGGGTCGAGGTGACGATGGCCGAGAAGGGCTTCGGCACCCGTGTCGAGCTGCGTGCCGGCGAGGAGTCCGGTCTCGGCGAGGCCGATCTGGAAGCCGTCCTCGACCGCCTGGCGGAGCCACAGCGGCGACCGTTCGTCTGAACAACGAAGTTTCAAAAGGAGACTCTGAAGAGTGAAAACCCTGAAGCGGCACCTCACGGTTGCCAACGTCTTGTCCATCACCGCCGCTGTTCATCGCCCTCAGCGCCACCGCGGTTGCGGCAACCAAGCTCGGTGCCGGTCAGGTCAAGGCCGTCAACATCGCCAAGCAGGCGGTCACCAACGCGAAAATCAAGACCCAGGCCGTCACCTCCGGGAAAATCAAAAACGGCGGAGTCGTCAACGCCGACCTCGGCGCCGGCGCGGTGAGCAACTCGAAGCTCGCCAACGGCGCGGTCGGCACCTCGAAGCTCGCCAAGGAAGCGGTGACCGCTTCCGCCCTCGCGAAGAAAGCCGTGACCGAAGCCAAGCTCGGCCCGGAATCGGTCGGGACCGGCAAGCTCGACAACGAAGCCGTCACCTCGGCGAAGCTGTCGGCGACCCTTTACGCCCAGCTGCTGAAGAACGTCACCTACGTGACGGAAACGAGCGCCAACAACTCGGATCTGTCGAAGTCGATCACCGCCACCTGCCCCTCCGGCAAGGAAGTTCTCGGCGGCGGCGTGCGGATCAACGGCGGCGGCACCACGACCGAAGGAGGCGTTGTCGTCAGCGAATCGGCTCCGGTCGTGGCCGCGAACAACGCTCGCGTCGGCTGGATCGCCGGCGGTCGCGAGATCGGCAAAGAAGACGCTAGCTGGCAGGTCGTCGCTTACGCGGTTTGCGCTGAGCTTTAGTCTGCATCCGCATCGTGGAAATCGAAGGGCCCGCTCCGGCGGGCCCTTCGTGTATCTGAGGGGCCCCGGGACACCGCGTCGGCGGCGCAAATAGAATGCCGCGGCCCGTCCCAGGACCCTCCCAGGCGGGCGCTGAGAACCATGCGCGAGAGAAACCCCGAAACCCACGACGAGAAGCTCTCCTACCTGCGCGAGCTGCGCCAGGCCGCGGTCAACTCGGCCTCCGAGGCGGCGGTCGAGAAGCAGCATGCGAAGGGCAAGATGACCGCCCGCGAGCGGATCGAGAAGCTGCTCGACCCCGGCTCCTTCGAGGAGCTCGACACCTTCGTCCGCCACCGCACCTACGACTTCGAGATGCAGAAGAACCGGCCCTGGGGCGACGCCGTCGTCACCGGGCACGGGACGATCGACGGCCGCACCGTCTTCGTCTTCTCCCAGGACTTCACCGTCTTCGGCGGCAGCCTCGGCGAGGTGATGGCGGAGAAGATGTGCAAGGTCATGGACCTCGCCGCCCAGGTCGGCGCGCCGGTGATCGGCATCAACGACTCCGGCGGGGCGCGGATCCAGGAGGGCGTCGTCTCGCTCGGCGCCTACGGCGACGTCTTCGTCCGCAACGTCCAGTGCTCCGGCGTGATCCCGCAGATCAGCGTGATCATGGGCCCCTGCGCCGGCGGCGCCGTCTACTCGCCGGCGATGACCGACTTCATCTTCATGGTCAAAGAGACCTCCCACATGTTCATCACCGGCCCGGAAGTGATCAAGACGGTGACCGGCGAGGAAGTCGAGTTCGAGGAGCTGGGCGGCGCGATGAGCCACAACTCGAAGTCGGGCGTCGCGCACTTCGCCTCCGAGGACGAGGAGAGCTGCCTCGAGGACGTGCGCTACCTGATGAGCTTCCTGCCCTCGAACAACCTCGAGGCGCCGCCGCGTTTCTACCCCGGGCGACGACCCCGAGCGCGAAGACGACGAGCTCGACACCCTCGTCCCCGACGACCCGCAGAAGCCTTACGACATGCGCGACGTGATCGCCCGCGTCGTCGACGACGAGGAGTTCTTCGAGGTCCACGAGCACTTCGCGAAGAACATCGTCTGCGGCTTCTCCCGCCTCGACGGCTATCCGGTCGGGATCGTCGGCAACCAGCCCGCCTTCCTCGCCGGCGTGCTCGACATCGAGGCCTCCGAGAAGGCGGCCCGGTTCGTGCGGACCTGCGATTGCTACAACGTCCCGATCATCACCTTCACCGACGTCCCCGGCTTCCTCCCCGGCACCGACCAGGAGTGGAACGGGATCATCCGCCACGGCGCCAAGCTGCTCTACGCCTTCACCGAGGCGACGGTGCCGAAGCTCACCGTCGTCACCCGCAAGGCCTACGGCGGCGCCTATGACGTGATGAACTCCAAGCACATGCTGGCCGACTACAACGTCGCCTGGCCGACGGCCGAGGTCGCGGTGATGGGCCCCGAGGGCGCCGTCAACATCATCTACCGCAAGGACATAGCCAGCTCGCCGACCCCCGACGAGCGCCGCCAGAAGCTGATCGACGACTACAAAGCCCACTTCGCCAACCCCTACGCGGCGGCGGAGCGCGGCTACATCGACGACGTGATCGAGCCCCGCCAGACCCGCCCGAAGCTGATCAAGGCGCTGCGGATGCTGCAGACCAAGCGGGTCGAGCAGCCGAAGCGCAAGCACGGCAACATCCCGCTCTAGCGGTCCCGCTACCCAACCCGGGAGCTCGCCCCCGCCCCAGGGGGAGAGTTTCATTCGCCTGTTCCTTATCCGTGTATGGCAACGAGAAGGAACAGGCGAGGGGAGCTCTGGTTATCGGTGGGCGAGGTCTGCGGCCGCGCAGCACGGGGTGATCTCCTGGGAGCAGCTGAGGGTCCTCGGTTTAACCGAGGAGGCGATAGCCCAGGCCGTGTCCTCCGCTCGACTTCATCCCTTGTTCCGATCGACCTACTCGGTCGGACTGCAGTCGGTGGACCTGCATGCCCGTCTCATGGCTGCGACGCTCGCCTGTGGGCCGGGGACCGTCGTCTCCCACGGTTCGGCGGCCTGGCCGCTCGGCCTGTGGCAAGCGAAGCCCGGAGAGGTGGAAGTCATCGCGCCAATCGAAGCGGGCCGCAAGATCCCGGGGATTCGCCGGCGCTTCCCTCCGCCGCCCCTGCCAGAGCACACGTGCAAGCACCACGGCATCCCCTGTACCGGTCCGGCCCGTACCCTCATCGATCTGGCCGGCATCTCCGGAGCAAGAGCACTCGCAGATGCCGTCGAGGAAGCCGCGGTTCTCGGAGTCCTCGATGTCCCGGCGATCGACGCGATCCTCGAGGAAAACCGGCGCCGCGGAAGCCGCAGGCTGAACCTGATCCTCGAAGAGTGGCGTCGCTACACGCCGGGGATGCGACTTCGGAGCCGCATGGAGGCGAAGCTGCTGCCCCTACTCACCCGTAACTCGCTGCCGATCCCGGAGACCAACGAGACGCTGCGAATCGCTGGGAGAGCCTTCGAGGTGGATTTCCTCTGGCGGCGGCAGCGCGTGGTCGTGGAAACCGATGGCGAGGTTTCACGACAACCCGATGGCGCAGAAACGCGATGCCGAGCGCAACCAGATCCTGGCCCGGCGGGTACCGGGTGCCGCGCATCGGATGGGAGGAGCTCCGCGACGAACCCGATCGAGCCATCGCCGAGATCGCCCGCTTCCTCCGCGCCCTAAATCGTCTGTTCCTTAAACGTCCATGGCACGAAAAGAACAGACGCAGAGGCGCCAGCGCTTCATCCTCATTCACCTGTTCCTTGCTCGGGTATCCGCGACTGAAAGGAACAGCGAAGGGCTTGGTTACGGGACTGCGGTGGCCTCGGGGTCGATGTTCGCCGCCGGCGCCGCGGCCGGCGGTGGGGCCGCCCTCGTCGCCTCCGAGGCGGTGGGCGAGGTAGACGGGGATGATCGAGATCAGGATCACGATCACGGCTACGGCGTTGACGATCGGGAGTTCGTGGGGGCGGAAGAGGTTGGAGTAGATCCAGATCGGGAGGGTCTGTTCGCCGGCGCCGATCGTGAAGTTGGTGACGATGATCTCGTCGAAGGAGAGGGCGAAGGCGAGCAGGCCGCCGGCGATCAGGGCGCTTTTCATCCCCGGGAAGGTGACGTAGCGGAAGGTCTGCCAGGAGTGGGCCCCGAGGTCGGCGGAGGCCTCCTCGAAGGAGCCGGAGAGGCGGCGCAGGCGGGCGACGGCGTTGTTGTAGACGACGACGATGCAGAAGGTGGCGTGGCCGACGATCACCGTGAAGAGGCTGAGCGGGACGTCGAGGACCTGGGTGAAGGTGTTGCTGATCGCGACGCCGGTGACGATCCCGGGCAGGGCGATCGGCAGGATCACCAGGAAGGAGATCGTCTCGCGGCCGAAGAAGCGGTGGCGGGCCACGGCGAGCGCGGCGAGCGTGCCGAGCACCAGGGCGATCGCCGCCGCGACGACGCCCGCCTTCAGCGAGGTGAAGAAGGCCTCCCGCGCGGCCTCGTCCTTGAACGCCTGCGAGAACCAGTGGGTGGTGAAGCCCGGCGGCGGCCACTCGAGGATCTTGCTCGAGTTGAAGGCGTAGATCCCGATCACGAGCAGCGGGATGTAGATGAAGGCGAGGCCGACGGCGACGGCGATCCGCAGCAGCCATTGGGAGCGTCTCGAGAGTCTCATCGCGCCATCCCTAGACGTGCTCGAAGGCTCCCAGCCGGCGGGCGACCAGGAGGTAGGCGATCATCACCACGATCGGGATCAGGGCGAGGGCCGCGGCGAACGGCTGGTTGTTGGCGATGTTGCTGAAGATGACGTTGCCGATGAACTGGTCGTTGGAGACCAGGCGCGGGGTGATGTAGTCACCGAGCGTCAGCGAGAAGGTGAAGATCGAGCCGGCGACGACGGCCGGGAAGCTGAGCGGCAGGATCACCCGGCGGAAGGTGGTGAAGGGGGAGGCGCCGAGGTCCTCGGAGGCGCTGATCAGCGAGTTCGGGATCCGCTCCAGCCCGGCGTAGATCGGCAGGATCATGAACGGCAGCCAGAGGTAGCTGATCACCAGCCAGACGGCGGTGGTCCCGTAGCCGGGGCCGTGGAGGCCGATCGGCTCCAGCGCCCAGTTGATCGCGCCGTTGGCGGAGAGCAGCGTCCGCCAGGCGTAGACCTTGACCAGGTAGCTCGACCAGAGCGGCAGCAGGATCCCGATCACCAGCAGCGCCTTGCCGCGGCGGCTCGCCACCTTGGCCATGTAGAAGGCGATCGGGAAGGCGATCACCGCGTCGGTGAGCGTCACCAGCAGCGCGGTCCGGATCGTCCGCCAGGCGATGGTCCGGTATACCGGTTCGTTGACCAGCGCTTCGAAGTTTTCGAGGGTGAAGCTCTTCTCGGTCAGCCCGCTGAGCGGGTCGACCGACCAGAAGGATGCGACCAGCAGCAGGGCCAGCGAGCCCAGGTAGCCGATCACCAGCCAGCCGACGGGGCCGGCCAGCAGCGCCCCTACCTGCAGGCGCTCGCGGCCGTGGAAGAGGTCGGACAGCCTGTGGCTCGACCGACCTCCTCTCCGCGACCGCTTCAGATGCCATCGATCAGAACCGGGTCAGCCTTTGATCGTGGTCCAGGCTTTGACCCAGTCGTTGTAGTCCATGCAATTTTCTTCGCCGTTGCCGCAGTCGGCGAGCGGGGTCTCCCAGTAGTAGACCCGCTTCCAGAACTCCGGTTCTTCGGCGTGGTATTCGGCGCAGAAGTTCTTGTTCGCCGTCTCGTTGCAGGCGAGTTCCTGCGCCGGTGCCTCGCCGAACCATTCGGCGACCTCGGCGTTGATTTTCGGTTCGATGATCCAGTCCATCCACTCGTACATGCAGTTGGGATGTTTGGCGTCCTTGGCGATCATCCAGGTGTCCGACCAGCCGGTCGCACCCTCCTTCGGCAGGAAGCCCTGGCTCGCCGGGCTGGCTTTGACCGGCACGCCTTCTTCCTTCAGCGCGAAGTACTGGTACTGCCAGGTGGTCCCGACCTGCATGTCGCCACCGGCGTAGGCGGAGATCTGCTTGGCGGCTTCGGACCAGTATTCGCCGACCAGGGCCTTCTGTTCTTCCAGCAGGCCGACCGCCGCATCGAACTGCTCCTGGTTCAGCTCGTAGGGGTTTTCGATCCCCAGGTCCGGCTCGTGGGTCTTCAGGTAGACCGCGGCTTCGGCGATCGACATCGGATCGTCGTACTGGCTGATCTTGCCCTTGTACTTGGCCGCGACTTTGGGATCGAGCGTCACGTCCCAGGAGTCCGGCGCCGGGCTGACGTCGTCCCCGTTCCACATCAGCAGGTTGGCGCCGCGCCCGTGCGGGATGCCGTAGTTGACGCCGTCGAAGGTGTTGTACGGCTGGTCCTTGAGGTCGCTGAAGACCGTCTTGTAGTTGGGGACGAGGTCGGTGTTGACCGGGGCGACGAGGCCGGCGGCGACGAGCCGGGCGGTGGCGTTGCCCGAAGCCGAGACGCCGTCGTACTGCCCGCTTTCATCAGCTCGACCATTTCGTCGGAGGTGCCGGCTTCCTTGTTGTTGACCTTGCAGCCGGTTTTCTGTTCGAACGGTTTGCTCCATTCCGGTTCGACGTAGCCGGCCCAGGAGATCAGCGAGACTTCGCCCTCTCCTTTGCCGACCTTCTGCAGCGCTTCGTCGCTGCTGCCGCCGGTGGTGTCGTCGCTGCCGCCGCCGCAACCGGCGAGGGCGAGCATGAACACGACCAGGCCGGCAACGACGAGCCACGCCGTGCGGGCGGGGTTGCCATCCCTTCTCCTCATGGTGCTACCTCCTGTTTGGTTGACTTCCCGCCGACGGCGGCCGCGTGCTCGGGTCGCCACCCGACTAGGACTTCGCTTCCCTGCTCGGGCAACGCGCCCGGGGACGCGCTCTCCACGTTCTGTCTGACCAGCTGGAGCTTCTCCCCTTCGTCCAGCTGAACCGTGAAGCGGGTGACGCATCCCGGCGTAGGCGACGTCGACGACGCGGCCGCTCTCGGTGTGGAGGCCGTCGGCCGGAGCGCCGGGCTGCAGCAGCTCGATCTTCTCGGGGCGGATCGTGACTCGCTCGCCGTCCCGCTCGATCAGGTTGGAGACGCCGACGAAGCCGGCGACGAACTCGTTGGCCGGGCGCTCGTAGAGCTCGAGCGGCGGTGCTCACCTGCTCGATCCGGCCGTCGTTGAAGACGGCGATCCGGTCGCTCATCGTCAGCGCCTCGTCCTGGTCGTGGGTGACGTAGACGAAGGTGATCCCGACCTCGCCCTGGATCGACTTCAGCTCGGTCTGCATCTCCTCGCGCAGCTTCAGGTCGAGGGCGCCGAGCGGCTCGTCGAGCAGCAGCACCTTGCGGCCGGTTGACGATCGCCCGCGCCAGCGCGACCCGCTGGCGCTGGCCGCCGGAGAGCTCGCTCGGCTTGCGGTCGGCGTAGCCGGGCAGGCGGACCATCTCCAGCGCCTCGTCGCTGCGCTTCAGGCGCTCGGCCTTGGCGACCCGGGCGACCTTCAGCCCGTAGGCGACGTTCTCGCCGACGCTCATGTGCGGGAAGAGCGCGTAGTCCTGGAAGACGGTGTTGACCGCGCGGTCGTAGGGCGGCACCCCGTTGACGTCCTCGCCCGCCAGCTCGATCGTCCCGTCGGTCGGGTCCTCGAAGCCGGCGATCATCCGCAGCGTCGTCGTCTTGCCCGAGCCCGAGGGGCCGAGCATCGTGAAGAACTCCCCCTGGCGCGATCTCCAGGTCGATCCCGGCGACCGCCGACCACCTCGCCGTAGTACTTGGTGAGGCCGGCGAGCCGTATGTCAGGTGCCGCCGCGTCTATGCGTGTGACGTTATCCGCGCAGGTGCGGAAAGCAAGGACAAACTGGCCCGGGAGGCTTAGCCAAAGTGGAGTACGGCTGGGGATGGGTCGGAGGGAGCCGGTGGGGGTCCCTGGGAGCACCTCCGCCGAGTGATCCGGGGATTGGCTGGCGCCCCATACGTGGCTGGCGCGGCTCCATGCTGAGTACCCAGCGACCCCCACCAGCACCGTCCCCGTCCGGCTCTCCGGTTCCTGTCCGCTTATAGGTGTCTAAGGAACCACGGAACGGCCATTCGGATCGTGGGGAATCCCTGTCCCTTGGCACGGCATAGGTGCAAAAGGACCACGGAACGGAAGACCCGACTCGGTCTCACAAGAGCTAGGCCCCCGCCACGAGCCCTGCGCGACTCTGGAACTCCTCGGGCGGCAGCCGATGCTCAGCTGCTGTGGGAGGAGCGGGGCGGCTGGCTCTTCCGGGTACTCAGCATGGAGCAACGTCAGAGCGTTTTGAGGCGCCGGCATCCCACTCCCGCGGCGGAGGTGCTCCGGAAGAGGCAGCCCCTCCAGCTAGGCCGTCTAGTAGCCGGCCGGGTGGCGCGCGATGAAGCCGACGTTGTCGCGCAGGTCCTCGTGCCAGCGGGGGCCGGTTTCGCCGCCCCCGTCGCCGGAGGTGTCCCAGCGGAAGCCGGCGATCACCGGCGTAGGCGTGGCCGGCGTTGGTCCAGACGGTGATCCAGCGGCCTTCGCCTTCTTCGCCCCACCTGGCCATCGGGCCGGAGGGAAGCGGGCTTTCGAGGAATTTGCCGCCGTGGAGGGCGAAGGAGACGGCGCCGGAGCAGTCGTAGCCGCGGTCCCACCAGCGGGCGTGGCCGCCGCCGCAGACGTACGGCTTGCTGCGGATCTTGTTCGCCGCGGCGATCACCTGCTTGACCCGGGCGGGAGCGCTCTTCGGCGGAACCAGCATCCCGTTGTCGAGCAGCCTCGCCTTCGCGGTCGGCGTGCAGAGGTCGACTTCGGTCGGGGACATGCCACCGGACGTGCAGGCGGCGGAGGCGCTGCCGGGGGCGAAAAAGACGGTCGCGACGAGGGCGACGACGAACGCAAGCCCAGCCAACCTGAAGTTGTGACGCAAACCGATTCTCCTTCGTCGGCCTACGGGGTTAGCTGTCGGGCTAGCGCGAAAGGAGCCTGCGCCCCCACCTTGGACCTGGTGGGTTAGCCCCGAAAACGTGGTTCCCCCGCTCCCCGGACACTCTTTGCGCCGGGGATTCGGCGTTTCGGTTACTCGGACCGGCGGCAGTCTAGACCATCGCCCGGCGCTTTGCTCACAAAACGCAAATATTTGTTTGAAATTCCCGCTCCCATCGAGAATCCTGTTCGACGCCGCGGCTGGTAGCTTGCGCGCTGGGATGAACCTTTCGGGCCGCAGAGCGCTCCTCACCGGGGCAACGGGGGGCCTGGGAAGGGCGATCGCCGCCGCTCTCGCCGAGCGCGGCGCGGCCCTGACGCTCAGCGCCCGCAACCGCGAGGCGCTGGAGGAGATGGCCGCCGGCCTGCCCGGCAGCGGCCACTCGGTGCTCCCCGCCGACCTCGCCGAGCCCGAGGCCGCCGAGCGGCTCGCCGCCGAAGCCGCCGGCACCGAGATCCTCGTCGCCAACGCCGGCCTGCCCGGGTCCGGCAGGCTCGACGAGTTCAGCGACGAGGAGGTGAAGCGCGCCCTGCGGGTCAACCTCGAGGCGCCGATGCTGCTCGCCCGCGCCCTCTACCCGGCGATGTTGGAGGCCGGCTCGGGTCAGCTGGTCTTCGTCGCCTCTCTCTCCGGCAAGGCGGCCAGCCCCCGCTCTTCGATCTACAACGCGACCAAGTTCGGCCTGCGCGGCTTCGCCTTCGGCCTGCGCGCCGACCTCAACCCGCGCGGAGTCGGGGTCTCGGTCGTCTCACCCGGCTTCATCCGCGAAGCCGGGATGTTCGCCGACGCCGGGGCGAAGCCGCCGCCGGGAATGGGCACCGCCCGCCCCGAGCAGGTCGGCGCCGGCGTCGTCAAGGCGATCGAGCGCAACCGGGTCGAGGTGACCGTTGCGACCATCCAGCAGCGGATCGGCGCCCACATCGCCCTCGTCAGCCCGACGCTCAGCGACAAGGCGCAGAGCGGCAGCGCCGGCCAAAAAGCAGCAGAGGCGATCGCCGGTGGTCATTCGCCCGACAAGCGCTGAGTTCGTTCGTCTGTTCCTTTTTGTTGTCAGACGCCGGTAAGGAACAGATGAAGGGTGGGCCGGCCCGAGGGCGGGATTTCTTAGACTCACCTACGTGAGCAGCAGCGATTCCTTCGGCGCCCGTTCCTCCCTCCAGGTCGGAGGCCGCGAGTTCGAGATCTTCCGCCTCGACGCGCTGCAGGAGCGCTTCGACGTCGCCCGCCTGCCGTACTCGATCAAGGTCCTGCTGGAGAACGTGCTGCGGCTCGAGGACGGGGTCTCGGTCAGCGCCCCCGACGTCGAGGCGATCGCCTCCTGGGACGCCGCCGCGGAGCCCAGCGCCGAGATCCCCTTCCAGCCCGCCCGGGTCCTGATGCAGGACTTCACCGGCGTCCCCGCGGTCGTCGACCTGGCGGCGATGCGCGACGCGATGGAGGAGATCGGCGGCGACCCGGCGGCGATCAACCCGCTGGTCGACGTCGACCTGGTGATCGACCACTCGGTCCAGGTCGACGCCTTCGGCAACGCGCGTGCCTTCGCGGTCAACGCCGAGCACGACTTCGACCGCAACCGCGAGCGCTACTCGTTCCTCAAGTGGGGGCAGCAGTCCTTCGACAACTTCCGCGTCGTCCCGCCGGCGACCGGGATCTGCCACCAGGTCAACCTCGAGTACCTCTCCCAGGTCGTCTACAGCCGCGAGAACGACGGCGCGCTGCAGGCCTACCCCGACACCCTCGTCGGCACCGACTCGCACACGACGATGGTCAACGGCCTCGGCGTCCTCGGCTGGGGCGTCGGCGGGATCGAGGCCGAGGCGGCGATGCTGGGCCAGCCGATCTCGATGCTGCTGCCGCAGGTCGTCGGCTTCAAGCTCTCCGGCGAGCTGCCGGAGGGAGCGACCGCGACCGACCTCGTCCTCACCGTCACCGAGATGCTGCGCGAGCGGGGCGTTGTCTCCAAGTTCGTCGAGTTCTTCGGTCCCGGCCTGCCGACCCTCGGCCTCGCCGACCGCGCCACCCTCGGCAACATGTCGCCGGAGTTCGGCTCGACCTGCGCGATCTTCCCGGTCGACGCCGAGACGCTGCGCTACCTCGACCTCACCGGCCGCCCGACCGAGACGATCGAGCTGGTCGACGCCTACGCCCGCGAGCAGGGGATGTTCGCCGGCGAGGGCGGGGAGGACCCCGTCTTCTCCGACCTGCTGGAGCTCGACCTCGGCGAGGTGGTGCCGAGCCTGGCCGGGCCGAAACGGCCGCAGGACCGGGTGCCGCTCTCGCAGGCCAAAGAGTCCTTCCTGCAGGCGATGTGCGAGTTTGACCCCGAGGCCGCCGAGCAGATGAGCGCCGGCCTCGACGAGGCGATCGAAGAGTCGTTCCCGGCCTCCGACCCGCCGGCCGAGGACCACGACGACGGGGCGAGCAAACCGCGGCCGGCGGTGAGCGGGACCGCGGTCGACACGACCCGCAGCCACGACGCCGTCACCGTCGCCCTCTCCGACGGCACCGAGGTGGAGCTCGACCACGGCCACGTCGTCATCGCCGCGATCACCAGCTGCACCAACACCTCCAACCCGAGCGTGATGGTCGGCGCCGGCCTGCTCGCCCGCAACGCGATCGAGCGCGGCCTCGAGCGCAAGCCCTGGGTGAAGACCTCGCTGGCGCCGGGCTCGACCGTGGTCACCGACTACCTGGAGCGCGCCGGCCTGACCCGGTACCTCGACGCCCTGCAGTTCAACCTCGTCGGCTACGGCTGCACGACCTGCATCGGCAACTCCGGGCCGCTGGCGCCGGAGATCTCGGCCGCGATCGCCGAGCAGGACCTCGCCGTCTGCGCGGTGCTCTCCGGCAACCGCAACTTCGAGGGCCGGATCAACCAGGACGTGAAAGCGAACTACCTGGCGAGCCCGCCCCTGGTGGTCGCCTACGCGCTCGCCGGGCGCATGGACATCGACCTCGAGACCGAGCCGCTCGGCGAGGGACAGGATGGAGCGCCCGTATTTCTGCGCGACATCTGGCCGAGCGCCGAGGAGATCAAGCAGGTCGTCGGCGCTTCGGTGCAGTCGGAGATGTTCGAGCGCAACTACGCCGAGGTTTTCGCCGGCGACGAGATGTGGAACGCGGTCGAGGTCCCCTCCGGCGACCGCTACGACTGGCCCGACTCGACCTACGTCCGGCGCCCCAGCTTCTTCGAGCAGATGCCGGCGCAGGCGCCCGGCGTCTCCCCGATCGCCGGCGCCCGGGCGCTCGCCGTCCTCGGCGACTCGATCACCACCGACCACATCTCGCCCGCCGGGGCGATCAAACGCGACAGCCCCGCCGGCCGCTGGCTGACCGAGCAGGGCGTCGAGGTCAAGGACTTCAACTCCTACGGCTCGCGCCGCGGCAACCACGAGGTGATGATCCGCGGCACCTTCGCCAACATCCGCCTTCGCAACCAGCTGGTCGACCGCGCCGGCGGCTACACCCGCCACTTCCCCGACGGCGCGGAGACGACGATCTACGACGCCGCAACGCAGTACGCAAGCGAAAAAGTCCCCCTCGTCGTACTGGCCGGGAAGGAGTACGGCTCCGGCTCCTCGCGCGACTGGGCCGCCAAGGGGACCAAGCTGCTCGGGGTGCGGGCGGTGATCGCCGAGAGCTACGAGCGCATCCACCGCTCCAACCTGATCGGGATGGGGGTGCTGCCGCTGCAGTTCGCGGCGGGCGAGAGCGTCGCCTCGCTCGGCCTCACCGGCGCCGAGAGCTTCGACGTCAGCGACCTCGAAGACGGCCGGGCGAAGACGGTGACCGTCACCGCCCGCGCTGACGACGGCGGCGAGAAGTCCTTCGAGGCGACGGTCAGGCTCGACACGCCGAACGAGGTCACCTACTTCATAAACGGCGGTATCTTGCAGACCGTGTTGCGCAAGCTTAAAGGGTAGGCGCAGCGGGGCCGCGGGAGGCAGGGGGGTCCGCGCGACCCACACTGCACCTGCGCGTCGGTAGCCAGGGAGGGATGCCGACGCGGCCGTTCCCCCTGGCGGGACTGCCCTGAGGAACAGTCAGCGTTTAGCTATACAGGCTATGTCACCCTCGGTCAAGCGGAATCGAGCGCTTTAGCCCGGTTCTGGCGGCTTTCCGTCTCGGCTACCTGGGAATTCGGTTGTACACCTATACCCCAGCCCTTGCGCTCGATCAACTCGATGCCGATCACGCTGCCGACCGGGCCGACGGGGGTGAGGGTCGCGGCGAGCAGGGTGTAGGGAGCCTGCTTGCGTATGCAGGCGATCCAGATCACCACGCAGAGGGCGATGAAGCCGAGGCCGTGGGCCCAGCCGAAGAGCATCGTCGCGGTCTCGAGCCCGGGCACGAGCCAGAAGAAGATCAGCCCCGCGAAGACCGCCAGCTCGACCCACGAGAAGCGCTTCACCCAGACGAACAGCTCACCCGGGACGGGCTTCTCAAACGGTTTGCGGGCCATGACAGCTAATTCGCCGGGGTCAGCGCGGTAAGCACGATTCGCTCCTGCTCGCGCGCGTGGGCGCCCGAGTAACCCTCGCCCGGGCTGGCTCGGCCCTGGCGGCCGATGTAGGTGAGGGTGACGCCCTCGGGCAGGACGTCGGGCATCCGTCGCGACATCACCTTCCAGGCGCCCATGTTGCGCGGCTCCTCCTGGACCCAGGCGATCTCCTTCAGGTTCGGGTAGGAGGCGATCAGCCGTTCCAGCTGTTCCTTGGCGAAGGGGTAGAGGACCTCGACCCGGGCGATGGCGACGTTCTCGGCGCCCGCCCGCCGCTCGCTGCCGTCCATGTCGTAGTAGACCTTGCCGGTGCAGAGGACGAGCCGTTCGACCTTCTCCCGGCGCTCGCCGGCGGTCGGGTCGTCGAGGATGAACTGCAGTTCGCCGTCGGTCAGCTCCTGCAGGGTGGCGGCGGCGCCGGCATGGCGCAGCAGCCCCTTCGGGGTGAAGACGATCAGCGGCCGCGGCTTCTTGATCAGCGCCTGGCGGCGCAGCAGGTGGAAGTACTGGGCGGCGGTGGTCGGATAGGCGATACGGATGTTGCCCTCGGCGCCGAGGGCGAGGAAGCGCTCGATCCGGGCGCTCGAGTGCTCCGGGCCCGAGCCCTCGTAGCCGTGGGGGAGCAGCAGGGTCAGCCGGCTGGTCTGACCCCACTTCGACTCGCCGGAGACGATGAAGCTGTCGACGATCACCTGGCCGGCGTTGGCGAAGTCGCCGAACTGCGCCTCCCAGAGGACGAGCGCGCTCGGGCTCGCCGCCGAGTAGCCGTACTCGAAGCCGAGGCAGGCGGTCTCCGAGAGGGGGCTGTTGTAGAGCTCGAACGGCGCGGAGGCGTCCGCGAGGTGCTGCATCGGCGTGTACTCGAGGCCGGTGTTCTCGTCGTGGAGGACGAGGTGGCGGTGGGAGAAGGTGCCGCGCTCGGTGTCCTGGCCGGTGAGGCGGATGTGGACGCCGTCGGTCAGCAGCGTGCCGAAGGCGAGCGCCTCGGCCTGGCCGAAGTCGATCCCGCCCTGCTCGAGCGCCTCGGTCCGCCGCGATAGCGGGCGGCGCAGCTTGCGGTGGACGTTGAAGCCCTCGGGGGTCTTCAGCAGCTCCTCGTTGATCGCCCGCAGCTTCTCGGCATCGACCGCGGTGTGGACGGGCGGGCTGGCGGTGCGGTCGAGCAGTTCGCCGGTCTGGGTGGTGCCGGTGACGGTCGGGTCCTCGTACTCGCCGGACTCCATCTTCTCCCGCAGCCCCTTCAGCGCTCCGGACATCTCGGCGTGGCGCCCGTCGGAGGCCTTGCCGACCTCCTCGGCCGAGACCGTGCCTTCCTCGATCAGCTTCTCGGCGTAGAGCTCGGAGACCGGCGGGTGCGACTTGATCTTCGCCGCCATCGTCGGCTGCGTGTAGGCGGGCTCGTCGGTCTCGTTGTGGCCGAAGCGGCGGTAGCCGATGACGTCGATGACGACGTCGCGGCACCAGCGCTCGCGGTACGCCATCGCCAGCCGCACGGCGGCGACGCAGCCCTCGACGTCGTCGGCGTTGACGTGGATGATCGGGACGTTGAACCCCTTGGCCATGTCGGCGGCGTAGGGGGTCGAGCGGGCGTCGCTGGGGTCGGTGGTGAAGCCGACCTGGTTGTTCTGGATCACGTGGACGGTCCCGCCCGTCGTGTAGCCGGGCAGCGACTGCAGGTTGAGCGTCTCGGCGACGACCCCCTGGGCGGGGAAGGCGGCGTCGCCGTGGAGGAGGACCGGGACCGCGCGCTTGAACTCGTGGCTGAGGTTCGGCCCCTCGAAGTCCTGCTGGAGGAAGCGGGTGCCGCCGGTGACCACCGGGTCGACGAACTCGAGGTGGCTCGGGTTGGGGTAGAGCCGGACCGAGATCTTCTTGCCGTCGCCGGTCTCGTAGACCCCGCGGTGGCCGTAGTGGTACTTGACGTCGCCGGTGCCACCGTGCGGAATCGAGGCGACGGCCTTGACCGCGTCGATCTGCTTGGAGCCCTCGAACTCGGCCAGAATCGACTCGACCGAGCGGCCGAGGTTGTGGGCGAGGACGCTGAGGCGGCCGCGGTGGGCCATCCCGAAGACGACCTCCTCGGCGCCGTCGCGCTGCGAGAGGGTGACGATTTCGTCGAGCATCGGCACGACCACGTCGAGCCCCTCGATCGAGAACATCTTCTGCCCCAAATACGCTTTCTCGAGGAAGCGCTCGAACTGGAAGACGTCGATCAGCCGGTCCAGCAGGCGCTTTTTCTCCTCGTCGGTGAGGGGCTGGCGGTGGGCCCCCGTCTCGATCATCTCCCGCAGCCAGATCCGCTGCTGGTGGGAGGAGAGGTGCTCGACCTGGTAGCCGATCGTGCCGCAGTAGGCGTCGCGCATCCGCGGCAGCGCCTCGAGCAGGGTTTCGCCGGGGACGCCGATGCGCAGGATCGAGGCCGGGATCCGCGCCATCAGCTCCGGGGTGAGGTTGACGTTCTCGGGCTGCAGCGCCGGGTCGCCCTTCGGCTCGGAGCCGAGGGGGTCGAGGTGGGCGGCGAGGTGGCCGTGGGTGCGGTAGGCCTTCAGCAGCGAGGTCGCCGCCTGCACCGCCTGCAGCAGCTCTTCGTCGATCTGGTCGGGCGCGGTGGTCGGTTCGGCGCTCGGCGCGGCGGCGCTCAGCGGCGGCGCCGAGGCCGAGGCGGGGTGGGCGGTGCTGACGACCGAGGCCTCGAAGCCGAGGTCGGCGGCGACCGCCTCGTAGAAGTCGTCCTCGCCCTGCAGGAGTTCCTCGATCCGGCGCAGGAAGGCGCCCGACTCGGCGCCCTGGATCACCCGGTGGTCGTAGGTCGAGGTCAGCGTCATCACTTTGCTGACGCCGAGCTGCTTCAGTCGTTCCGGCGAGGCGTGCTTCCACTCCGGCGGGTAGGCGATCGAGCCGGTGGCGATGATCGCGCTCTGGCCGCTGAGCAGGCGCGGCACCGAGGCCATCGTCCCGATCCCGCCCGGGTTGGTGAGGCTGATGTTGGTCCCCTGGAAGTCGTCGGCGGAGAGTTTGTTCTCGCGGGTCTTCGCGATCAGCTCTTCGTAGCGGGAGTGGAAGCCGGTGAAGTCGAGCCCGTCGGCGCCCTTGATCGCCGGCACCATGAGGGTGTGGGAGCCGTCTTTTTTCTCGACGTCGACGGCGATCCCGAGGTTGACCGGGCTGCCGTCGATCGCGAACGGCTTGCCGTCTTCTTCGGCGAAGACCCGGACCATCACCGGGAAGTCCTTGGTCGCCTGCACGATCGCCCAGGCGACGAGGTGGGTGAAGGAGACCTTCAGCCCCCGGTCCTTCAGCACCGAGTTGATCGCCTTCCGTTTCGCGTCCAACGTATCCACCGCGATCGTGCGGAACGAGGTCGCGGTCGGAACCTGGCGACTTTCCTCCATCGCGTTGGCGAGCATCGCCGCGGCCCCGCGCAGCTGCTTGGCCTCGCCGGCAGCGGCAACAGCCCCGTTGTCGCCACCGTCAGCCGCTGAGATCACATCCTCCTTGGTGACCTTGGAGCCAGGACCCGAGCCCTGAATCGAGCCAAGATCGACGCCGGTAGCTTCAGCCACGCGTCGTGCAACAGGCGTGGCGCGCACATCCGCGGCTCCGTTGTCACCACCTCCGTTCGTGCCCGAGCCGGCCGTGCTCCCAGCGGTATCTGCCGTGGGTGACGTCGTAGGGGGGACCCCCGCCTGCTGCGCAGGTGGGGGTGGGTCCCCTGCGTCGGCAGGACCCGCGGCCCCACCGCTCGGTTCCTCACCGGATCCCTCGCCAGCTTCCATCTCCGCAAGTGGAGCACCGACAGGGACCTCGTCGTCGACCTGAGCGATCAGCTTGGTGATCACCCCGTCCATCGGCGCCGGCACCTCGGCATCGACCTTGTCGGTGGACACCTCGACGACCGTGTCACCCTCGCTGACGGCGTCTCCCTCGGCCACGTGCCACTCGAGCACGATGCCCTCGGTCACCGACTCGCCCATCTCGGGCATCGTGATCTGGACGGTCGCCGTCTCTGGCATCTCCCGGCTCAGTCTAAGGAAAGTGGTTTACCTGCACGCCCATCGAGATACCCTGGTACCCCAATGAGCTACTTCGTCACCGGCGCAACCGGATTCATCGGCCGCAACCTCGTCCAAAAACTCCTCCAGCGGGAGGGCACGATCTACGCCCTGGTGCGCGCCGGGTCGCGCGGCCGCCTGGAGGAGCTGCGCACCGGCCTCGGCGCCGACGGCGCCCGCATCGTGCCGATCACCGGCGACCTCACCCAGCCCGGTCTCGGGGTCTCCGAGGAGGACCTGGTGGCGATGCGGGGGGAGATCAAGCACTTCTTCCACCTGGCGGCGATCTACGACCTGACCGCCGACGCGGAGACGCAGGAGGTCGCCAACGTCGAGGGGACGCGCCACGCGATCGAGCTCGCCGGCGCGCTCGAGGCCGGCTGCTTCCACCACGTCAGCTCGATCGCCGCCGCCGGTCTCTACAAAGGCGTCTGGACCGAGGACATGTTCGACGAGGCCGAACGGCTCGACAACAACCCCTACTTCCGCACCAAGCACGAGTCCGAGCGACTGGTCCGCGACGAGTGCCAGCGGCCGTGGCGGGTCTACCGGCCGGGGATCGTCGTCGGCGACTCGCGCACGGGGGAGATCGACAAGATCGACGGGCCCTACTTCTTCTTCAAGGCGCTGCAGCGCCTGCGGCGGGTGGCGCCGGCCTGGCTGCCGACGGTGGGCATCGAAGGCGGCGAGATCAACATCGTCCCCGTCGACTACGTCGCCGCGGCGATCGACCACATCGCCCACAAACCGCGCCTCAACGGCCGCGCCTTCCACCTCACCGACCCCAACCCGCACACCGCGGGGGAGGTGATCAACCTCTTCGCCCGCGCGGCCGACGCGCCGCAGATGGCGGTGCGGTTGGGGACCGACGTGACCGAGCCGGCGACCGCGGCGGTGCGCTCGGCGCTGAAGCTCTTCCCGCCGGCCAAGCGGGCGGCGAAGCTGGCGCTCGGGCAGGCCGGGCTGCCGGCGGAGCTGCTGACCTACGTCGACTACCCGACCACCTTCGACTCGACCAGGACGCAGAAAGCGCTGAAAGGCTCGGGCATCGAGGTGCCGCCGCTGGAGTCCTACGCGACCCGGGTCTGGGACTACTGGGAGCGCAACCTCGATCCCGACCTCTTCAAGGACCGCTCGCTCTCGGCGGCGGTGCGGGGCAAAGTGGTGCTGATCACCGGCGCCTCCTCGGGGATCGGCAAGGCGACCGCGGTCAAGGTCGCCGACGCCGGCGCCACCGTGCTGCTCGTCGCCCGCTCGCTCGACAAGCTCGAGGAGACCAAAGAGGAGATCGTCGCCGGCGGGGGCACCGCCCACATCCACCAGTGCGACCTCTCCGACATCGAGGACATCGAGCGGATGGCCGAGGAGGTTCTGACCTACCACGGCCACGTCGACATCCTCGTCAACAACGCCGGGCGCTCGATCCGGCGCTCGATCGCGCTCTCCTACGACCGCTACCACGACTTCGAGCGCACGATCCAGCTCAACTACCTGGGCGCGGTGCGGCTGATCCTGGCGCTGCTGCCGGCGATGCGCGGGCGCAAGCAGGGTCACATCATCAACATCAGCTCGATCGGGACCCAGACCAACCCGCCGCGCTTCTCCGCCTACGTCGCCTCGAAGGCGGCGCTCGACGCGTTCAGCCGGGTGATCGCCTCGGAGGTCGTCGACGACGACGTCCACCTGACGACGATCAACATGCCGCTGGTGCGGACGCCGATGATCGCGCCGACGCGGATGTACGACATGTTCCCGGCGATCACCCCCGAGGAGGCGGCCGAGATGATCACCAAGGCGATGATCGGCCGGCCGAAGAAGGTCGCCACCCGCCTCGGCAACTTCGGCGAGCTGATGTACGCGGTGGCGCCGAAGGCGAGCGACTCGATCCTCAACACCGCCTACAAGCTCTTCCCGGATTCCCAGGCGGCGAAGGGGAAGAAAGAGGAGGCGCGCGACAAGCCGCCTTCGACCGAGGCCGTGGCCTTCGCGCATCTGATGAAAGGCGTCCACTGGTAGCGAGGTAGGTTTGAGCCGGTGACCGAACGCCGGCTCAAGCACTGGGGGTGGGGGTACGAGGACCAGGCCCCGACCGCGACGCAGCTGCGCGAGGCGGCGGAAGGGATCCGCGCGCGGTTCGGGTTCGGCGGTGAGGTGGAGAAGCCGGTGCCGCTGGAGGAGGTCGAGCTGCGCGAGCCGCGGCTGAAGGCGCCGAGCGGGTTCGGGGATCTGTTCTCCGACGGGCGTTACGAGCGGGTTTCGCACGCGCTGGGGAAGGCCTACCGGGACGTGGTGCGGGGGTTCTACGGGAAGTTCGAGAACCCGCCGGACCTGGTCGCCTTCCCGCGGGACGAGTCGGAGATCGAGGCGGTGCTGAGCTGGGCCGAGGCCGAGGGCGCGGCGGTGATTCCCTTCGGCGGCGGGACCAGCGTCTGCGGCGGGGTCGAGCCGCGGGTCGGGGAGCGGCCGGTGGTCTCGCTCGACCTGCGGCGGCTGGACCGGGTGCTGGAGGTCGACCCGACCTCGCTGGCGGCGCGGATCCAGGCCGGCGCGACCGGGCCGGGCCTGGAGGACCAGCTGCGCGAGCACGGGCTCACCCTGCGCCACTTCCCCCAGTCCTTCGAGTACTCGACCCTCGGCGGCTGGATCGCGACCCGGGCCGGCGGCCACTTCGCCACGCTGGAGACCCACATCGACGACCTGGTCGAGTCGGTGCGGGCGATCACCCCGCGCGGCACCTGGGAGAGCCGGCGGCTGCCGGGCTCGGGCGCCGGCCCCTCGCCGGACCGGCTGCTGATCGGCTCGGAGGGAATCCTCGGAGTGATCGCCGAGGCCTGGGTGCGGGTCCGGCCACGGCCCGAGTTCAAGGCCTCGGCCGGGGTCGAGTTCGACGACTTCGGCCGGCCGCCGGGCGGTGCGCGCGATCGCCCAGTCCGGCCTCCATCCCGCCAACTGCCGCCTGCTCGACGCCGCCGAGGCCGAGCTGACCGGCGCCGGCGACGGCAGCGCCAACCTCCTGATCCTCGGCTTCGAGTCCGCCGACCACCCGGTCGACGCCTGGATGGATCGAGCGCTGGAAATCGCCCGAGGCCACGGCGGCAGCCCCCGGCGACGTCCGCACCTCTTCGCCGACGGGCCGAAAAACTGGAGATACCTCGGGAAATCGGCCCGTCGACGGTGCTGTGGACACTTGGCGCGGGGCGTTCCTGCTGGCGCCGTACCTGCGGGACACCTTCGTCGCCTGCGGGGTGCTCTCGGAGACCTTCGAGACGGCGATCACCTGGGACCGCTTCGAGGAGTTCCACGCGACGGTGATGGAGACGACCCGCCGCGCCGTCGTCCGAGGTCAGCGGCGTCCCGGCCGACGGCCCCGGCGCCCCCCGCGTCAGCTGCCGCCTCACCCACGTCTACCCCGACGGCGCCGCCCCCTACTTCACCGTCCTCGCCCCGGCGATCCGCGGCGGCGAGGTCGAGCAGTGGGACGAGATCAAGGCCGCCGTCTCCGAGGCGCTGATCGACGCCGGCGGCACGATCACCCACCACCACGCCGTCGGCCGCGACCACCGCCCCTGGTACGACCGCCAGCGCCCGGCCCCCTTCGCCGCCGCACTGCGCGCCGCCAAGGCCGAGCTCGACCCGGCCGGGATGCTGAACCCCGGCGTGCTGATCGACCCGACGTGAGGATGTCGCCGCCGCTCGGCGCTACCCTTTCGCGACTCGCATTCCCGGTCGGGCAGCCAATCCTGGCGTCTGGACCGCCTTCGCTCGATGGAAACGATCACCTCCGAACAGCCGACCGTGCCGGCTGAGCCGACCGATACCGCCCAGGAGCCCGTGGTGCCGCGGCGCTCGCCGCTGCGCGCGGCGATCAAGACCGGCCGGCCGAAGGAGTGGATCAAAAACGTCTTCGTCTTCGCCGGGCTGCTCTTCTCCGGCAAGTTCGACCAGTCGCACGCGATCGCCGAGGCGACGATCACCTTCGTCGCCTTCTGCCTGATCTCCAGCGCCGGCTACTTCGTCAACGACCTGATCGACGTCGAGCTCGACCGCAAGCACCCGAAGAAGCGCTTCCGGCCGCTGGCGGCGGGCGAGCTCTCGGAGCGGACGGCGAAGGTGATCGCCCCGGTCCTCGCCGCGATCGCGATCGCGATCGCCTTCGGCGCCGTCAACTGGGAAGTCGGGCTGATGGTGGTCGGCTACGGCGTCGCCCAGATGGCCTACAGCCTCGGCCTCAAGCAGATCGTGATCATCGACGTGATGACGCTGGCGGGGCTCTTCATCCTCCGCGTCGCCGCCGGCGCCAGCGCCGTCGACGCCCACGCCTCCGAATGGCTGATCCTCTGCACCGGCATGCTCGCCGCCTTCCTCGGCTTCACCAAGCGCCGCCAGGAGGCGGTCTCCGAGCTGCACGAAGGCACCTCGACCCGGCCCGTCCTCGAGCACTACTCGCTGCCCTTCCTCGACCAGATGGTCTCCCTGGTCACCACCGGCACCGTGATCAGCTACGCGATCTACACCGTCAACTCGCCCCTGATCGGCAGCCAGATGATGCTCACGATCCCGCCAGTCGTCTACGGGATCTTCCGCTACCTCTACCTGATCTACGACCGCAACGACGACCGCTCGATGTCCGGCATCGTCGCCGGCGACCGCGGCATCCAGGCGGCCGGCGCCGCCTTCGCGATCATCGCCTTCCTGCTGCTCTACGTCTTCAACAACTGACGACACCGAACTTCGGGTCCCTATGGGGGACCAGATCTCGGAGTCGTCAAGCCATGCCCAGCTCCTCGGGCGAGGCCTCCATCAGGTAGAAGCGGGCCCTGCCGAGCTCCTCGCCGTTGACGGTGACGACGGCGGCGTGGGGGCCGGCGGTGGCGAAGGCGGCGGTGGCGGCGATCGACATCACCAGTCGCTGCTCCTGGCCTTCGGGGAGGCCCGGGGGGCGGCCGGTCTCGAAGTTGGCGGTGAGGCCCTCGCCGAGCTCGTTGCCGTCGGGGTCCTGGACGGTGACGAGGAGCTCGTGGGGGCTGTTGGTCTCGTGCCAGGCGACGTCGATGCCGAGGCCGATCGAGAAGGACCACTCGTGGGGCAGCTCGGGGAGGCGGAGGACGTTCCAGCCGCCGCCGGTCAGGTAGAGCTTGCCGTTGACGGCCTCGCTGTGGTCGCAGAGGAGGAGGAAGCCGATGTTCATGGCCCTTCGCCCTCGGCGTAGGGGACGACCGGCAGGTCGGAGCGCAATTCGACCTTGCCGCCCTTGCTGAACTGGAGGTCGATGGTCTCGTCCTTGCGGTAGGTGCCGAACAGGCCCAGGTACATCGCCAGCCAGCGTCCGGTGCCGACCTTCTCCTTGACGATCGGGCGGTCGAAGACGATCTCGGCGCTTTCGATCCGGTAGGTCTCCTTGCTCTGCTCGACGCCGTTGATGAAGACGGTGAACGGCGGTTCGGCGCCGGCCGGCAGCCGCACCCGCTCGCCGGCGGCGTAGCTGCCCTTTGGGATCTCGGTCTCGGTCATCGTTGCTCCGCCTCAAGAGTCTCGCGCACGAGGTCGAACGGCGTGTCGTGCTCGGTCGGGTCGAGCTCCTCCCGCACTACCCCGCCCCTGAAAGGCACGAACGTCCCGTCCCCCCGCACGTCGACCCCGGCGACCGATTTCCGCAGCAGGCCGCCGCTGCTCAGCTGCAGCCGCGCATGGACCTGGTCCTCGGGCTCGAAGTCCCGCAGCGACTGCACCCGCCGAGCCGGCCCCTCGGCCCGGATCGCAAGCGCCCGTTCCCGCATCGCGGCGACAGCTTCAACGAGGTCGTCGAATGACGCGTGGTCGACATCCGACCCGTGCCGAACGGTCAGCTTCCAGCGGGACACCCGCGCAGCCTAGGCGATGGTAGGAGGGGTGGGAGTCCCTCTCCAGACACTCAACACCGAGCCATAGCGAGGTGTGTCTGGGGAGGGACTCCCACCCCTCCTCCAAGCAACTACGCTCCGCGCCGCGGCCGTTTCGGCCGGCGCGCCGGCGGACCGACGATTTTCTCGGGCCCCTCGCGCTGCTCCAGCGGCACGTACTCCAGCTCCCGCGCGCCGGTGTAGATCTGCCGCGGGCGGGCGATTTTCTTCTCCGGGTCTTCCTGCATCTCCATCCACTGGGCGACCCAGCCGGCGGTGCGGGGGATGGCGAAGATGACCGTGAACATGTCGGTCGGGATCCCCATCGCCTCGTAGATGATCCCCGAGTAGAAGTCGACGTTCGGGTAGAGCTTGCGCTCGGTGAAGTAGTCGTCGTCGAGGGCGCGCTTCTCCAGCTCCTGCGCGATCTCGACCAGCGGGTTGTACTCGGTCGCCTCGAAGACCGGCTCGAGGTACTGCTGGATGATCCGCGCCCGCGGGTCGTAGTTCTTGTAGACCCGGTGGCCGAAGCCCATCAGTTTCTCCTCGCGCTGCTTCACCCGCTCGAGGAAGTCGGGGATGTTCTCCGGCGACTCGATCCGCCGCAGCATCCGCAGCACCGCCTCGTTGGCGCCGCCGTGCAGCGGCCCGTAGAGCGCCGCGACCCCGGCCGCGACGGCCGAGTAGGGGTCCACGTCGGAGGAGCCGACCCCGCGCACCGCGTTGGTCGAGCAGTTCTGTTCGTGGTCGGCGTGGAGGATGAAGAGGACGTCGAGGACCTTGGTCAGCGCCTCCTTCGGGATGTGCCGGTCCTCGGTCTTCTTGAACATCATCGAGAGGAAGTTCTCGGCGTAGTTGAGCTCGTTGTCGGGATAGACGTAGGGCAGGCCCATGTTGTGCCGGTAGGAGAAGGCGGCCAGGGTCGGCACCTTGGCGATCATCCGCACCGCGGCCATGTAGCGCTCTTCGGGATCGCCTATCTGCTTCGCGTCCGGGTAGAAGGTCGAGAGCGCGCCGACGCCGGCGAGCAGCATCCCCATCGGGTGTGCGTCGTAGCGGAAGCCCTCGAAGAAGTGCTTGAGGTCCTCGTGGACGAAGGTGTGGTGGGTGATGTCGAAGGTCCAGCGGTCGAGCTGGGGGGCGGTCGGCAGCTCGCCGAAGATCAGCAGGTAGGCGACCTCGAGGAAGGTCGAGCGCTCGCAGAGCTGCTCGATCGAGTAGCCGCGGTGTTCGAGGATCCCGGCGCCGCCGTCGATGTAGGTGACCGACGAGCGGCACGAGGCGGTGTTGGTGAAGGCCGGGTCGTAGGCCAACATCCCGAATTCGTCCTCTTGGACTTTGATCTGGCGCAGGTCCATCGCCCGCACCGTGCCGTCGGAGATCGGTACCTCGTAGCTCTTCCCGGTGCGGTTGTCGGTGACCGTCAGCGAGTCAGAAGCCATGGGCGGCGCCCATTCTGTCACTTCGCCCGCTCCGGCTGTTAAGAAGCGACAGGACCCTCGAACTGCGTCATTGCGCGCAGCTGCTCGAAGCGCTCGTCGATCTCCTCGCGGGTCAGCCGCGAGACGCGCTCGGTCCCGAACTCCTCGACGTTGAAGGAGGCGAGGACGGTGCCGTAGCCCATCGCCCGCCGCAGCTCGGCGTCGTCGAAGTGGTCCCCCTCGACGCTGTCGAGGTAGCCGAAGAAGCCGCCGGCGAAGCTGTCGCCGGCGCCGGTCGGGTCGCGGACGTCCTCGAGCGGGAAGCCGGGAAGGGCGAAGAAGCCGGTCTCGGTGAAGAGCGCGGCGCCGTACTCGCCCTGCTTGGCGATCACCGCGCGGGGACCCATGTCCATCACCAGGCGGGCGGCGCGGGCGAGGTTCGACTCGCCGGTCAGCATCCGGATCTCGGCGTCGTTGACGACCAGGCAGTCGACCTCGGCGATCGCCGCGCTGAGCGAGTCCTTGGCGGTCTCGATCCAGAGGTTCATCGAGTCGAGGCCGCTGAGCCGGGCCGCGGTGCACTGGGAGCGGACCTGGCGCTGCAGGTCGGGCTGGATGTTGGCGAGGAAGAGGGTGTCGGCCGCCTGCGAGGCCGCCGAGAGCTTCGGCTCGAACTCGGCGAAGACGCCGAGCTGGGTGTCCTCGGTGTGGGCGACGTTGAGGTCGTACTCGTAGCGGCCGCGCCAGAAGAAGCTCTTCCCGCCGGCGACCCGCTCGACGTCCTCGGTGAGGATCCCGCGGCGCTCGAGGACCTCGAACTGCTCGGCGCCGAAGTCGTCGCCGACCGGGCCCACCGGCCGCACCTCGGTGAAGAAGCTGGCGGCCAGCGAGAAGTGCACCGCGGCGCCGCCGAGCATGCGGTCGCGCTCCCCGAACGGGGTCTTGACCGCATCGAAAGCGATTGATCCGACGACCGTGAGCGACATCAGCGAGGCAGCCTAATTCACGTGACCGCGCAGCAGGCGGCCGCCCTGCGAGACTCAGCGCGAATGAAAGCGATCCAAATCGAGGAGTTCGGCGGACCGGAGGTGCTGCGGTACACGGAGGTCGCCGACCCGAGCCCGAAATTGGCCGAGGTCGTGATCAACGTCAAGCGCAGCGGCATCAACTTCGCCGACACCCACGCTTCCCGCAACGACTACCTGGCCGAGCAGACGCTGCCGCTGATCCCCGGCGCCGAGGTGAGCGGGCAGCTCAACGACGGCCGCCGCGTGGTGGCGCTGCTGGGCAGCGGCGGCTACGCCGAGAAGGTCGCGGTGCCGCAGGCGCAGCTGATCGAGCTTCCCGAGGGGGTCGACTACGACCAGGCCGCCGGCGGGCTCCTGCAGGGGCTGACCGCGATGGCGCTGGTCCACCGCTGCGCCCGGATCGAGCCCGGCGAGACGATCGTCGTCGAGGCCGCCGCGGGCGGCACCGGCACGCTCGCGGTGCAGCTGGCGAAGCGGGCGGGCGCCAGGGTGATCGGGCTCGCCTCCAGCGAGGAGAAGCGCGAGCTGGTCCGCGGCCTCGGCGCCGACGCCTGCGTCGACTCCCGCGCCGAGGACCTCGGCGCGGCGATCCGCGAGGCCAACGAGGGCAAGCGGGTCGATGCGGTCCTGCACATGAGCGGCGGCGCGGCCTTCGACGCCGAGATGGGCGTACTGGCGCCGCTGGGCCGGATGGTCGTCTTCGGCATCGCCTCCCGTGAACAGCGCGAGGTCTCCACCGCGGCGCTGCTGCGCGGCTCCAAGGCGGTGATCGGCTTCTGGCTCGCCCACCTGCTCAGCCGGCCGGATCTGCTGGGCCCGATGATCCGCGATCTGCTGGCGGCCATCGCCGGCGACGAGCTGACGGTTACGATCGGAGAGGTCTACCCACTGTCGGAAGCGGCGCGGGCGCACGAAGACCTGATCGCCCGCCGCACCACCGGCAAGCTCCTTCTGGACCCCTCTCAGTGACCCCCGTCAAGTGAACTTCAAAGACCTAGGCCTCTCGCCCGACATCCAGCAGGCCCTGGACGAGCTCGGCTACGAGGATCCGACGCCGATCCAGGAACAGGCGATCCCGGAGCTGCTCGGCGGCCACGACGTGATCGGCCAGGCGCAGACCGGGACCGGCAAGACCGCCGCCTTCGGGCTGCCGCTGCTGCAGTACCTCGACCCTGCCAACGAAGAGGTGCAGGCGGTCGTCCTCACCCCGACGCGGGAGCTCTGCATCCAGGTGACGCAGGCGCTGCGCTCCTACGCCGAGCACCTCGACATCGAGATCGTCGCCGTCTTCGGCGGCGCCCCGATCCGCTCCCAGCAGTCGCAGCTGCGCTCCGGCGCCCATGTCGTCGTCGCCACGGTCGGGCGGATGATGGACCTGATGTCCCGCCGCTCGCTGGTCCTCACCGCGGCCCGCTACGTGGTCCTCGACGAGGCCGACGAGATGCTCGACCTCGGCTTCATCGAGGACGTCGAGAAGATCCTGCGGATGTGCCCGAGCGGGCGCCAGACGGCGCTCTTCTCGGCGACGATGCCGCCGCCGATCCAGAAGCTCGCCGAGGGCTACATGTACGACCCGACGACGATCAGCATCACGCCGGAAACGCTGACCGTCGACAAGATCCAGCAGGCCTACGTCGAGGTCCCGGCCAAGGAGAAGGCCGTCCGCCTGGTCGAGCTGCTGAAGACCGAAGAACCCGAGCAGGCGATCATCTTCACGCGGACCAAAATCGGCGCCTCGAAGCTGGAGAAGACGCTGAAGGACAAAGGCCTCGACGTGAAGGCGCTGCACGGCGACCTCAGCCAGGGTGTCCGCGACGGGGTGATGATCTCCTTCAAGGACCACCGGGTGAAGCTGCTGGTGGCGACCGACATCGCCGCCCGCGGGCTCGACGTCGACCACGTCACCCACGTCATCAACTACGACGTGCCGAACTCCTCGGAGACCTACGTGCACCGGATCGGGCGGACCGGGCGCGTCGGCCGGACCGGGCGCGCGATCACCTTCGTGACGCCGGATCAGAAGGACGAGATCGCCCGCATCGAGCGCGACGTCAAAACGAAGATCGGCGAGTGGGAGACCCCCGAGGAGCGGCTCGAGCACGCGCCGCCGCCGCGCCGCCGCGAGCGGTCGCCGCGGCGTGAGCGCGAGAGGGGGAAGGAGCCGGAGCGCGAGCGCGAGCCGGAGGCCGAGCCGAACGGCGACGGCGACGGCGACGGCGAGAAGGCAAGCACCACCAAGCTCTTCGTCAACCGCGGCGAGCGCAGCGGCATCGATGAGGAGGCGCTGCGCTGGGCGCTGCGCGAGGGCGCCGTGCTGCCCGACGAGGCGATCCACGACGTCCGCGTCCTGCACCGCTTCTCCTTCGTCGAGGTCGATCCCGACGTCGCCGAGCGCACCGTCGAGTTCCTCGACGGAACCAAGCTCGAGGGCAAGGAGATCCGCCTCGAGATCGCCAAGAGCTAGCGACTCCGAGATTTGGGGGGCTATAGCCCCCCAGAGTCCGTAGTGGCTACGCGGTCAGCTCGGTAATTGTCTCCAGCAGGCGCTCGAAGTCGATCGGCTTGGTGATGTAGCCGTCGATCGCGAGGTCGGTCGGCGCGTCGGCGTCGCCCGGGTTCTGGTGGGCGCTGACGATCAGCGCCGGGACCTCGTTGCCGGCGCCGCGGATCTCGCGCAGCGCGTCGATGCCGGACTTGCGCGGCATCATCGCGTCGAGCAGGAGCAGGTCGGGGGCGACGCCGTCGGCGATGTGGTCGAGCACCTCCTGCCCGTCGGCGGCGGTGGCGACCGCGTGGCCGGCCATCTCCAGCCGGGTCCGCATCAGCAGCAGGATCGTCTCGGAGTCGTCGGCGACGAGGATCGTTGCCATCAGCCTGCCTCCGCCGTCGCCTGGTCGCTGGCTGCGGCGCCTTCGCCCGCCGGGGCGGCGGCGACCGGCAGCCGCAGACGGAAGGTCGAGCCCTGCCCGACCGTGGACTCGGCGCTGATCGCTGCCGCCGTGCGCCTCGGCGAGCGATTTCGAGATCGCCAGCCCGAGGCCGGTGCCGCCGACGCGCTGGGTCAGCCCGGCGTCGCCGCGGGTGAAGCGCTCGAAGATCCGCTCCAGATGCTCTTCGGGGATGCCGGGTCCGTCGTCGCTCACTCTGATCTCCACCTCGGCGCCCGCTGCCCGCGCCGATACCCCGATGGACGCACCTTCGGGCGAGTACTCATGAGCATTCGTAATCAGATTCACCAGTATTTGCCTAATCGCGGTCGGCCTCGACGTCGATCAGCGGCAGGCCGGGCGCGAGGTCTTCGCTCAGCGCCTGTCCGCCCGCCTCGGTCTGCGCGCGCATCGTACGCACGACGTCTTCGACCAGCGGTGCGACCTCGGTCGGCTGCGGCCGGATCGAGAGCCGGCCGGCGTCCGAGCGGGCGAGGTCGAGCAGGTCGTTCAGCAGCCGGACCAGGTGGCGGCAGTTGTCGAGGATGACCTCGACCGTCTCGGCCTGGCGCGGGGTCAGCGACTCGCGTTCGAGCATCAGCAGCTCGGCGAAGCCCTGCACCGAGGTGAGCGGGCTGCGCAGCTCGTGGGAGGCGGTGAGGACGAACTCGTCTTTCAGCCGGTCGAGTTCGGCCCGCCTGGCCTCCTCCTGCTCGAGCTCGGCGGCCATCTCGTTGAAGGCGGTGCCGAGGGTCGCGGTCTCGGAGAGGCCGCCGACCTCGACCCGGGTGCTGCGGTCGCCCGCCGCCAGCCGTCCCGCCGCGTCGACGAGCTCCTCCAGCGGGCGCCGCATCGAGGAGATCAGGCCGCTGAAGAGGAGCAGCGCGCCGGTCAGGCCGGCCAGCAGCCCGGCGGCGACGAGCAGCGCCGTGTCGCGGGTGTCGCCGGAGATCTCGTCGCGAAGTTCGTCGCGGCGCTGCGCCTGCTGGGTGACCACCGCGCGCGGCTTTCTGGCCGCCGGTGCCGCGGGCGATCCGTTCCCGCGCGACCATCTCCACCTGGTAGGAGCGGGCGATCGAGTCCTCGAAGTCCTGGCGCTGCTGGATGAAGCGGCCGACGCCGATCACCGCCATCGCGGTGAGCACGGCAAAGCCGATCGCGAACCCGATCCGCAGCCGGTTGGCGAGCGACGGGCTCAGCCGTCGATTGGATCGTGAATATGCTTGCGCCCCTATGGGCTGACGAGGCTACCGAGCAGGACGGCACCGTCGCGGCTCCGGACGGGATCGACAAGCAGCCGCTCGAAGCCTGGTTCGGGGAGAACGTCCCCGGCGCCGCCCTGCCGCTGAGCTTCGAGCGCATCGCCGGCGGCCACTCGAACCTCACCTACCGAGTCGCCGACGCCGCCGGCCGCAGCTGGGCGCTGCGCCGTCCGCCGATGGGCAAGCGGCTCGGCTCGGCCCACGACATGGGGCGGGAGTTCAAGGTCGTCTCCGCCCTGGGGAGGACCGACGTCCCGGTCGCGCCGGTGGTCGGGCTCTGCGAGGACGAGAGCGTCAACGGCGCCCCCTTCTACGTGATGGAGTTCGTCGAGGGGCCGATCCTGCGCGGCCTGGCCGAGGCCGAGATCTTCCCCGACGAGAGCGACCGCCGGGCGATCGGCGAGCGCGTCGCCGACACCCTCGTCCAGATCCACGCCGTCGATCCCGACGCCGCCGGCCTCGGCGACCTCGGCCGCAAGGAGGACTACGTCGCCCGCCAGCTGCACCGCTGGCAGGGTCAGTGGGAGAAGTCGAAGACGCGTGAGCTGGAGCCGATCGACCGGGTCCACGCCGCCCTCTCGGCGCGCATCCCCGAGCAGGGCCCGGCGACGATCGTCCACGGCGACTACCGCCTCGACAACATGATTCTGAGCGACAGCGGCGAGGTCGCCGCTGTGGTCGACTGGGAGCTCTGCACCCTCGGCGACCCGCTCGCCGACGTCGGCCTGCTGATGGCCTACTGGCCCGAGCGCGGGCAGGGCGACGACGTCGTCGCGCTCGGCATGCCCGCCAACCTGGCGCCGGGCTTCCCGACCCAGGCCGAGATCGCGGCGCGCTACGCCGAGCGCTCAGGCCGCGACCTCTCCGACCTCAACTTCTACGTCGCCCTCGGCTACTGGAAGCTGGCGATCATCCTCGAGGGGGTCTACGCCCGCTACGTCGCCGGCGGCTACGGCAAGGTCGACGAGGGCATCCACGCCTTCGCCCGCCTGGTCGAGCGCTTGGCCGAAGAGGCCGAGAAGCGCGAGCAGGCGGATTGACGGCCTACCAGACGGTCTCGATCCCGTAGTCGGCGAGGTCGCTGTCGGCGGTGACAAGCATGAGTTCGTCGCTCTGTGCCTGGGCGACGAGTAGACGGTCGAATGGGTCGCGGTGGTGCATCGGCAGCGCCGCAACCCGATCGGCGTGCCGTGGGGTAATCGGCAGCAGGTCGACCTCGGCTTTCTCCAGCTGGTCGAGTAGGTCTTCGGGGGCATCGAGCTTGCCGAGGTGACGCTTGATGGCGACCTCCCAGATCGACGACGGCGCTGACCAAGACGGGCGTCCCCACTTCGATTGCCGCCCTTGCTTCTGTGCCGACCCGATCAGGTCTCCCGGCCATCCACCAGAGGACGACGTGGGTGTCCAGGAGGAGGGTCAAGAGCGCATGCCGAGCGCGTCGGCGAGATCGTCGGGCAGCTCGTCAAAGTCGTCGGCGATCCGCACCCGGCCCCTCCACGACCCGGCAAGTGAGGCAAATCCCTCCCCATGGCGCTCCGGCACGAGCCGGGCGGCCGGCTTGCCGCGGCGGGTGATGATGATCTCCTCGCCAGCCTGCACGCGTTCCACGAGCTTCGACAACTGGGTCTTCGCCTCGTGCATGCCGATTTCCGCCATGGCTCGAAACCTAGCAAATCTAGCTAGATATCTAGCTAGGAGCGATCACACCATCCGCGCCGCGTGCCGGGGCTCCAGGTTCCCTTCGTCTTCGGCCTCGGCGCGCTTGGCCCAGCGGTTCAGCTCGCGGCGGGCGAGGACCATTTTGTGGACCTCGTCGGGGCCGTCGGCTAGGCGGAGCATGCGGCTGAAGCGCCACATGATCGCCAGGGGGGTGTCGTCGGTCATGCCGAGGGAGCCGTGGATCTGGATCGCGCGGTCGAGGACGTCCATCACCATGTTGGCGGCGACGATCTTGATCGCCGAGATCGCCTGGCGGGCGGCGCGCTTGCCCTCGGTGTCCATCTTCCAGGCTGCGTAGAGGGTGAGGAGGCGGGCCTGGTCGATCTCCATCCTGCTGGCGGCGATCGACTCCTGGACGAACTGCTTGTCGCCCAGGGGGCCGCCGAAGGCGGTGCGCTCGTTGGCGCGGCGGCACATCATCTCGTGCGCCCGCTCGGCGGTCCCGATCGCCCGCATGCAGTGGTGGATGCGCCCCGGGCCGAGGCGGTCCTGGGCGATGGCGAAGCCGGCGCCGCGCTCGCCGAGCAGGTACCCCTTCGGCACCCGGCAGTCTTCGTAGCGGATCTCGCAATGGCCGGGGCCGCCGTCGTGGCCCATCACCGAGATCGGCCGCACCAGGTTGAAGCCGGGGTTGTCGGTGGGGACGCAGATCATCGAGGCGCGGGCATAAGGCGGGGCGTCGGGGTCGGTGACGACCATCGCGATCGCCAGCTCGGCGCCGACGGCGCCGCTGGTGAACCACTTGTGCCCGTTGACGACCCACTCGTCGCCGTCGAGCTCGGCGCGCGCCTGCAGCAGCGTCGGGTCCGAGCCGGAGACCTCGGGCTCGGTCATCGAGAAGCAGGACCGGATCTTGCCCTCGAGCAGCGGGTGGAGCCAGCGCTCCTGCTGCTCGGGCGTGCCGTGCTCGGCGAGGATCTCCATGTTGCCGGTGTCCGGCGCCGAGCAGTTGAAGGCCATCGGCGCCGCCATCGGGCTGCGGCCCATCTCCTCGCAGAGCAGCCCGTACTCCCAGTTCTTCAGCCCGGGCCCGAAGCGCTCGTCGGGCATGAACAGGTTCCAGAGGCCCTCGGCCTTGGCCTTCTCGCGGACGGCGACGAGGTTCTGCGGGTAGGGGACGCCGGTCGCGACCTCCGCGTCGAGCGCTTCCATGATCTCCCGCTCCTGCGGATAGATCTCGTCGTCGATGAAGTCGAGCACGCGCTCGCGCAGCTCGGCGACCTCGGGGCTGGGCTTGAAGTCCATCGGTTCCTCTCCTCGTCTCTCCGGAAAGGGAACGGTATTTGATCGGCGGCTCAGGTCCGCCGGTAGCGGGCGAAGAGCTCGCCGTCCTCCTCCAGCAGCCAGGCGAGGTCGAACTCGACGACCTCCGGCAGCGCCCCCTCGAGGATCCGCGGCGCCTGGCCGCCACTCAGCTTCGGCGCGATCGTCAGGAAGAGCTCGTCGACGAGCCCCACGGCCTGGAGCGAGCCGTGCAGGGTGGGCCCTCCCTCGCAGATCACCGCCCGCACGCCTTCCCCTTGCAGGGAGGCGAGCAGCTCCGCCAGGTTGGCCCACTCACCGTCCCCGCTGCTGACCACGATCAGACGCTTGTCGAGATCGGCGTAGCGCTCGGCCCGTTTCGTCCCGGCGCCGATCATCACCGCGTCGAACCGGGTGCGCAGCCCGGCCAGCATCGCCGTGTCGGTCTCGGAGCCGATCGGCCCGGAGACCCCGCCGATCGACGCCCGGCCGTCGACGGTGACCGCGAAGTTCATCGCCACGAAGGGCCGGTCCTCATGTGCCTGCTCCCAGGGACGGTAGGTCTCCAACTGCTCGGAGACCGAAGTCGGTCCAGGGTCTGGCAGTAGCCGCCGCATCGGCGGGAAGCTACCCGGCCTTGCGCGAGCGCATGCGAGCGCGCTTTACCGGTAGTCGTGCCAGCCGGCGAAATCGCGGCCGGCGAACTTCTGCAGCTCGGCGACGTCGTCGGTGAAGCGGGCGCGGACCGTCTCGAAGAGGTCGTCGGGGAGCTTCGGCTTCGGCGCCGGCGGCTTGTCCGGATCGTGGACGACCTTCTCGACCAGCCAGCGCATCGACTCGGGCAGGCGGTCGAAGTTGCGGTCGAAGGAGCGCAGGCCCGGGAGTTTCACCAGCTTCTCCATCAGCTGGTATTTGTCGCCCTCCTTGGCGCTCGACTTCTCCCACTCGCGGTCGAACTGCTCGGAGGTGAAGCTCTCGTCGACGCCGGCGAAGGCGAAGGCCTTGCGCATCGTCTCCTCGCGTTCTGACTGCAGCTCCTCCTGGGTGACGATTGCGATTTGCTCGCGGTCGAAGCGCTCGAGGTAGGGCTGCAGCTGCATCCAATACTTGGAGCGGTTCATGTAAGAGGTGTCGGGCTTGGAGAGGACCTCGACGAGGTCGCCGGTCTCGTAGCCGGCGCCGGTCGCGTGGACCCAGTGGGAGAGGATCCGCTTGATCGGGTCGCGGACCATGTACAGCAGCCGCGCGTCGGGGCAGTTCTGCTTGATCCGCTCGGCGGCGCCCTCGAAGCGGGGGAGGTTCGTGTAGTGGGGCGAGGACTCGCCGCGGACCTTGAAGCGGTCGTCGAAGCGGCTCGCGTACCAGTCGAGGCCGAGGTCCCAGTTCAGCTCCTCGACGAAGAAGTTGAGCTCCTTCGGCTTCGACATCTGGATTTCCGGATGCAGGCCGAGGTAGTGGTGGATGCTCGTCGTCCCGCACTTCAGCCCGCCGATGATGATCAGATTGGGCAGCTGCGCGTGGCGTTTGCGGCGCTTGCGCCAGCGGCTCTTGCGATCGGCCGCGTAGCGCTCGCGGGCGCGAGCGCACATCGCTTCGTCAGCGGGGTCCCTGGTGGCGGTAGGGGGCAAGGTGTGCGTGTCGGTATCCGGCACGAGCGTGGCTAGTCTAGCTGCGATGCCCGCAGCCGATCTCCAGGCCAACTTCCAACGCTTTTTCGAAGCCGCGGCGGAGTTCTTCCGCCATCTCTCGGAAATCGACTGGACCGTCTTCGCGCTCGCCCTGCTCTGCCTGCTGGCGATGCAGCTGGCGCGCGCCTGGGCCTGGCGCAACGTGCTGCGGGCCGCCTACCCGGACAAGCCGATCCCGTTCCTGCCGCTGGCCGCCGCCTACCTGGCGGGGGCCGGGATCAACGCGATCCTGCCCGCCCACGCGGGCGACGCGACCAAGGTCTTCCTGGTCAAACGCCAGATCCCGGACTCCTCCTATCCGGCGGTGACCTCCTCGTTCCTCGTCCAGACCGTCTTCGACACCTCGGTCGGGATCCTCGTCCTGCTCTACGCGATCAGCCGCGGCCTGCTGCCGCCGCTGCCCCGGATCCCCGACCTGCCCGCCTTCGAGATCTCCTTCTGGGCCGACCACCCGAACCTGTTCTTCATCACCGTTGGGGTGACCCTGCTGGCGATCGTGATCGGCATCTACCTGCTCGCCCACCGGGTGCGCCGCTTCTGGGCGCGGGTTCGGCAGGGCGTCGTGATCCTCCGCGAGCCGCGCCGCTACATGCGTGAGGTCTTCGCCTGGCAGGGGATCGGCTGGCTCTTCCGCTTCGCCGCCTTCTGGTTCTTCCTCGAGGCGTTTGGGATCGGCGGCTCGGTCGGCAACGTGATGCTGGTGATGAGCGTGCAGGCGATCGCCAACATCGTCCCCTTCACGCCGGGAGGCGCCGGCGCCCAGCAGGCGCTGCTGGTGGCGACGCTGCACGGCCCGACGCGGACCGCGGTTCTCTCCTTCTCGGTCGGGACCCAGATCGCGATGGCGGCCTGGTCGGTCGTGCTCGGCTTCACCGCGATCCTGCTCGTCTTCAAAACGACCGACTGGCGCGGGCTGATCCGCCAGGCCCAGGACGAAGCCGAGGCCGACAAGGCGGCCCAGGCCGCAAGCTCGTCCTAGCTCGACCACCCCGGGTAGCGGCCGCCGACGCGCCATTGCCAGGGCGGGCGCTCGGCGGCTGGGAAGTCGTAGTGGTTGCGGCCCGGGAGCGTCTCCAGGGGGACGAGGGCGGGGTCGTGCTCGGCCAGCACCTCGGTCCCGGCGGCGGCTTCGACGTCGGCTTGCGTCGCCCGGCGGACCACCGGGCTCCAGCCGATGGTGGGTCGGTACAGCCAGTAGGTGACCTCGAGCCAGCCGGCGGAGCCGCGGCGGTCGACGACCGCGGTGAAGGCGGTCGTGCGCCGGCGGGAGGCGGTGAGGTGCGGCCCGGCGGCGACCGCGCAGCTCTCGCGCCGGCAGCGGCGGAAGTCGACCGGGACCAGCGGCAGGCCGGACGGTCCCGGAATCGCGGACGGGGCAGGGGCCATGGCCCGGACCAGCCGGGCCAGCGGCCAGCCGTACGCGGGCACGAGCGGATGGTGCCGGCAGGCGTCGGGTAGGCGCGGCGCGCAGCGCATCTTCCTGCCGATCGCGTCCGCCAGCTGGCGGCCGGCGTCGATCTTGCCGCCGGAGGCGACCGCGGCGATCCCGGCGAGGAGCAGCAGCGCGATCAGGGCCGCCAGCCCGGCCTGCTCGACGCTCGCCGAGCCCCTCTCTCCATCGCCCGCTCTCCGCATCGCGCCGACGCTAGGTCAGCGGCACGCACGCGTGGTGCGCAGAAGGCGCCGATTGTGAGCCGGAGGTGAGTCGGTTCTGCTTACATGGAGGGCGATGGAGGGCTTCAACCTGTTTGGCGACCCCGAGGAGTTCCGCGCCCGCATGGAGGAGCTCCAGGAGCAGATGCAGTCCTCGCAGCGCGTCGCCTGGGCCGACAACGCGATCAAGCTCGCGGTCGAGATGACCGTCGCCTCGATCGGTCGCCTCGACCTCACCGGCACGGCCGACGAGCAGGCGATGCAGGTCCGCGACGCGATCCGCGTCCTCTTCCCCGAGGCCGTCACGCTCGTGCGTGAGGCCCGGGAAGGCCTGAGCTAGCTCAGAAGAGCTCGACCCGCACGCTGACCACGGCGCCGCGGCCGACGAGGCCGCCGCACAGCTCGACCGGGATCGCGACCAGCAGCGCCGGGATCGCCAGCACCACGCGAGGCGAGACCGTCGATCCGCCGCTGCCAGGGCTGGGCGGCCGGCACCGCCGGGAGCCCGCGCAGGGCCCCGAGCGCGACGTTGCGTCCGAAGGTGACGCTGTTGAGCAGCGTCTGCCAGGTGGCGGCGAGGCTTTCCCCCGGCCGCCAGCGGCTCGACTTGACGACCTGGTCGCGGCGGGCGACCAGCCGGCGGACGGCCTCGACCGTGAAGAGGTGCCGCGCCTGCGGTTGGAGTCCCGCCCAGCCGGCGCTGCCCAGCGAGCAGGCGAAGCTGGCCCTGTTCTCGATCCGGATCGTCTCGCCGTCCCGCAGCCGGTCCAGCTCGCGTAGCGCCTCCTCGGCGCCTCCCGACAGGCCCACGACGGCCAGGCCGCAGCTCTCGCAGCGCCGCACCGGGCCGGCCAGCCCCGACTTCGCGGCGATCCAGCCGAAGAGCGGCTCGCCGCAGGCCGGGCAGGGCGGGTTCTCGGGGCCGGCTCCGGCCTCGAGCGGGACGACTGCGCGGGGGCTCTCGGTCTGGTCCATGCTCGGGTAGCGTACGGGTCGTGCGCCTCAGCGAGATCATGACCTCCGGCGTCGTCACCGCCGGCGCGGAGGCGAGCGCTCTCGAGGTGGCGCGGCTGATGCGGGACCACCGCGTCGGCTCGGTCGTGATCGTCGACCCGGCGGGCAGGCCGGTGGCGATGCTGACCGACCGCGACCTGGCGCTGCGGGTATTCGCCGAGGGAGTGGAGGCTTCCGCGCCGGCGCTCGAGCACGCCTCGCGGCCGCTGGTCTGCGGCGAGCCGGAGATGGACCTCGACGAGGCTGCCGCCCTGATGGTCCAGCACCGCGTGCGCCGCCTGCCGGTCCTCCGCGGCGAGGAGCTGGTCGGGATCGTCAGCCTCGACGACATCGCCGTCCGCAGCGGCAACCTCGAGGTGGCGCAGAAGATGACCCAAGACGTGATCGAAGGGGCCTTGCCCCAGTTCTACTTCCACGAGAGGGGATAGGAATGCCGAAGAGCAGGGCCGAGGTTCGGGCCCGGGAGCAGCGCTGGGCGGTTCCCGTCGGTCTGGCGAGCATCGTCGCGGTCGTCTTCCTGGTCGCTTCGCGGCCGCTCAACGTGAGCGGCGACGGCGAGGCCGACTTCCTGCGCGAAGCCCATGCCCACGGCGGCTCGGTCCTCCTCTCCGGGCTGATGCAGACGCTCGCCTTCCTGCTGCTGGCGCTGCCGCTGGTCTACCTCTTCCGCGCCGTCCAGGCCCGCAGCGATCGGGTCCGCCCGCAGCTGATCGGCCTCATCGTCGCGGCGCCGCTCTTCCTCGCCGCCTCCTCCGCCTTCGCGATCGCGATCACCAGCGAAGCCGCCGACAACTTCGTCGGCGGGGACGTGAAGCCCGAGCTCACCGTCGCCGAAGCGCGTGAGGAATGCGTCGAAGAGCGCGAGGACGAAGGCGCCGGCTACCTGACGGACGAATACGACCCCGCTCAGGGCGAGGCGCCGCAGCGGGCCTGCGAAGACCGCAAGCTGGAAGACGACGCGGCCTCGGTGGCGACCAGAGACGCCTCCCTCGCGCCGCTCGCCACCGGCCTCGGCCTGGCGGGAGCGTTCGGCTTCGTGGTCGCCCTCCTCTACACCGGGCTCTGGTCGATGCGCACCGGCCTGCTCTCGCGCTTCTGGGGATCGGTGGGGATGGTGGCCGGAATCGCCTTCCTGCTCGGGCCGCTCTTCCTCGTCGCCCTCGTCTTCTTCGTCTATTTCGGCATGCTCTGCTTCGGGATCGTCCCCGGCGGGCGACCCCCGGCCTGGGAGGCGGGCGAAGCGGTCCCCTGGCCGACGCCGGGGGAGCGGGCCGCCGAGGAACTCGAGCCGGAGGGCGGCTGGGACGAGGACGGGCACCCGCCGCCCGAGCCCGGCGAGGGCGACGACGAGCCGCCCTCGGAGCCGCGCAAGCGCAAGCAGCGCGGGTAGCGGCGCCGGTGCCGGCTACTCGGAGTGGCCGGCGCTGACGCGCTTGCGGTGGGTGCGGATCTCGCTCATGATCCGCTCCAGCCGCGGCTCGGCCGAGGTGTCGACGTGGGACATCGCGGCCGCGACGCCGGGGTGGACGGCGGCGATCCGCTCGTGCATCGCCTGCGCCACCGCGCGGTAGGTGGGATGGCCCTCGCGGCCGGAGCGCAGCTCGATCAGGTGCATCGCCTCGCGGGCGTTGAGGTCGAGGGTGTAGCGGATCCGGTAGGCGAGGCTGAGCGCGTAGGGCGCCTGCTCGGCGAGGCCGGCATCGGTCAGCCGCTCGTACTCGGCGCGGGAGACCTCGAGGGCGCGTTCGAACTCGCCGCCGACGCCGGCTTCGCGCACCTCCTCCGGGATCCCGGCGCCGAGGTCGGGGCTGAGGCGCTGCCACTGGCAGGTCAGCATCCGGTGCCGCTGCAGGTCGCGGAAGGCGCCGTAGTCGGAGACGATCTCGAAGCGGTAGCGGAGCGCCTCGAAGCCGCGGCCGGGGCGGTAGCGGCGGTTGGCTCGCTCGCCGACCAGCGCGCCGAGCAGCTCGGAGCGCTCGGAGCGGTCGAGGACGTCGATCCGGGCGAGGATCTCGGTCTCCGGCGCGCTCGCCTGCTCGAACAAGGAGGAGGCGAGCAGGTCCTCTTCGGAGCCGTCGACGTGGAGCAGCTCGACCGAGGGGGCGTCGTCCTCGCCGTTGCGGCGATCGAGGCCGAGCCGCGCGACCCAGTTCTCGGTCTGCTCCCGCCGCCGCTCCAGGAAGGAGATCCACTCGCCGCCGCGCTCGGGCCGGTCGACCCGGGAGACGAAGCTCGGCATCACCTGCTTCAGCTCGGCGAGGATCATCCCGCCGTACTCGCGCGCCTCGGGCAGCGGTGAGGCCATCAGCCGCATGATCAGCTGCTCGTAGGCCTGCCCGGTGGCGTAGATGCCGACGTGGCTGAGGGTCGCCGCCGGCAGCAGCCCGCGCAGCAGGTCGAGCGCCTTGGCCCGGATCGAGCGGCGCCAGGCGCCCTCGGGCTCCTCGTCGCCGCGCGGCCAGCGCGTCGCCGCCCACTCCTCGACCTCGCCGAGGGAGCGCGAGTAGATCGCGAAGACCTCGTCCATCGCCGCCGCGAACTCGGGCCCCAGCTCGTCGTTTCGGTAGAAGCGATAACCGCCTTCGGGCAGCGGCTTGTCGTAGGGGATGTAGCGGGTCGACTGCTCGAGGTAGGCGGCGAGGCGGCCGCGCTGCAGGACCTTGGTGAGGACGTTCGAGACCCACTCGCAGGCGACGTGGGCGCCGCCGAGCTGGGCGATCGAGTCGTCGCCGTAGCCGACGAAGATGCGCTCGTAGAGTTGGGCGGCGCGGGCGCCCTCGTCCTCGTCGAAGGGCCGGCCGCCGGCGGGCGCGTCGGCCGCGAACTCCTCCAGGTAGAGTCGGCGCACGGTCCCGGAATAGCGCGAATAGCGGGCAAAAAGCGCCCCCTTGACGGTCTCCGGCAGGTTGACGAGGGCGAAGACGGGCCGGTCGAGGTTGGTGAAGTGGGGCGCGAGCAGGGCTCGCTCGTCGGCGGTGAAGTCTTCGACCGGGTAGCGCACCGGGGCATCGTAGTCCGCCCGGGAGACGTGGCGGCCGAGCGGCGTAATCTGTTCGCATCGGTCGATCGGTCAGAGCTTCGGAGGACGGTGGGCGGGGCACCGCATCGCCCGACGGGCAGCGGCTCGTGCCGCTCGGTGCCGCCTATCTGCTGGCGGCGCTCTTCGCGATCGCCCTCGGGCTGCTGGCGCCGCTCCTCTTCGGCGGCTTCTCGCGCACGCAGGAGGCGATCCTCGCCGTCGCCGAGGCGGCCTGCCTGGCCGCGGTCGCGGTCGGGATCGTCCTCCTCGTCCGCCGCCTGCGGGCGAGCCACGAAACGCTCTGGGAGCTGGCCCGGCGCGACGAGCTGACCGGGGTCGGCAACTACCGCGCTCTGCACGAGAGGCTCGCCGCCGAGATCGCCCGCCACACGCGCCACGGGCGCGAGTTCGCCCTCGTCCTCCTCGACCTCGACGGCTTCAAGCAGGTCAACGAGCGCTACGGCCACCTCGAAGGCGACCGCCTGCTGGCCGAGATCGGCGGCTCGCTGCGCAAAGAAGTGCGCGGCGGCGACTCGGTCTTCCGCCAGGGCGGCGACGAGTTCGCGGTGATCGTTCCCGAGGTCAACGCCGAGGAGGCCGGCGAAGTCGCGGGACGGCTGCGGGGCCGGGTCTCCGAGCGCGGCTTCGGCAGCGACGAGCTGCGGCCGCTGAGCGCGGCGACCGGGTTCGCGATGTTCCCCGCCGACGGCAGGACGGTCGACGACCTGCTGCGGGTCGCCGACGCCGACCTCTTCGCCGCCAAGCCGGGCGCCCGGGCGCGCCCGAGCTAGGTCTGCGGCTCGGGCGGAGCCGCCATCAGCTCGACCCGGTGGCCGCCGGGGGCGATCGCCAGCGCCCGCGGCTGTCCCCAGTGTTCGCGTTTGGCTTCGACCGCGAAGCCGGCCTCGCGCAGCCGGGCGACGGTGGCGTCGAAGTCCGGCGCGACGAGCGCCAGGTGTCCCGGCGAGGGGACGGTCGGCTCCTCGGTCGGCATCAGGTGTATCTGGGTTCCGCCGCGCTCGAGCCAGGTGTACTCGGCGAGCGTCGGCGGCGGCTCGACCCGCTCGAACCCGATCAGCTCGAAGAAGCCGGCCGAGGCCTCGACGTCAGCCGGCGCGACCTCGATTCCGACGTGGTGGAGCACAGCGAGAATTTACAGAGGCGGCACAGGCACGTAACATATTGTCTGCTAGCGTTAGGTTCATGAGCGTGAGAGAAGCCTGGACCGACGAGCGACTGGACGACCTCAGCAGGAGGATGGATCAGGGGTTCTCGCGACTCGACGCGGAGATGCGCGCCCTCAACGGCCGATTCGACTCATTACAGAAGACGCTGCTGCAGGTCAACGGGGCGATCGTCGCGGCCCTGGTCGGCCTGATCGCCACCCAGCTTTGATCGAGATGGCATGGAGGCAGCGGTCGCGGAGAAGGAGGCGGGGATGACGGAATGGAACGACGGACGCCTCGACGACCTCAGCAAGAGGGTCGAGGGCATCGATCGCAAGGTGGATGAGGGGTTCGGGATGGTGAGAAAGGAGCTAACCCGGATCGACCAGAAAATCGATACCAAGTTCGATGCTTTCTACAGGCTCTTGCTTCAAGCAGCCGTGGCACTCATCGTTGGCATCTTGGGGTTACTGGGCGTCTTGATCGGCGTGGTTGGCGCCCAAGTCTGATCACAGCAACAGCGACCCCAGCGCCGCCAGAACCACGATCGCGGTCGACCAGGTGACGGCCTCGGCGGTGATCTCCATGTCGAGGCCGTAGGCGTGGGCGATGACCAGGGAGTTGAGGCCCGAGGGCATCGCCGATAGCAAGCGGTAGGCGGCGGGCAGGTCGATCAGGGGGGCGGCGAGGAGCATCAGCAGGGCGGGGACGATCGCCAGGCGGGTGGCGATCACCAGCAGGACCGGGCGGGTCAGGGGCGGTGGCATCGGCAGCTCGCCGTGCTCGGCGTTCTCGGCCAGGGTGGCGCCGACGGCGAAGAAGCCGATCGGCAGGATCGCGACGATCAGGACCTGGGAGAGGTCGACGAGGACGGCCGGGGCGAGGGCGTCGGGCGCCAGGAGGCCGGCGATCGCCGCGTAGAGCGGCGGGTTGCGGGTGAAGAAGGCGCCGACGCGCTGCCGCGGCGTTTCTCCCGCTTTCGTCCCGAAGGCGGCGCCGACCGCGAAGGCGCCGAGCAGCAGACAGGGACCGGTGACGAGGACGTCGTAGAGGACCGCGGTCGGGAGCTGGTCGCGGCCCAGCAGCGCCACCGCCAGCGGGTAGCCGAGGTAGCCGGTGTTGACGCTGAGCACGGTGCAGACGACCGCTCCGACCTGGGGGCGGCTGAGATCGAAGAAGCGGGTCGCCACGCTCCAGGCGAAAAGCGCCCCCAGCGAGGAGGCGAGGATCCCCAGCACCAGCCCGACCCCGTGGCTGACGTCGATCTCGCTGGCGGCGATGTTGAAGAAGATCACCGGCGGCAGCAGCACGTAGAGCAGCAGCGTCAGGGCGCTGCGCGACGCCCGTGCTGCACCCGCCGGCCAGCGACCCTCGGACCAGACGCCGATGGCGACGGCCGCGACGATCGCGCCGGTGGTGAGGAGAACTCCGATCGGGCGTTTCTACCCGAAGAGGGCCGCGCCGGCGTGGCTGGCGAACTCGACCAGCGGCTGCGGGATGACGCCGAAGAAGATCGTCGCCGCCGCGGCCAGCAGCGCCGGGCCGACGATGTACCAGCGGCTGCCGGCATCGGGGTCGACCGGGTCGGCCTCCGGCGAGGCGCCGGCGATCACCGGCGTCGCCCCCGGTGCGGTCTCGCTCTCGGTCCCCATCCACATCGCCGCCACCACCCGCAGGTAGTAGGCGAGGGAGATCATCGTCCCGACCGCGATGAAGACCGCCAGCCAGGTGTAATCGCCCTCGACCAGCGCCTCGATCAGGTAGAGCTTGCCGATGAAGCCCGCCGTCGCCGGCAGCCCGGCCAGCGCCAGCATCGCGATCGTCAGCGGCCAGGCCAGCAGCGGTCGCTCGGCGCCGAGCCCGCGCACCGCGCGGATGTCGTCGCCGTAGACCGTCTCCCGCTCGCGGCCGACGATCACCGCGAAGGCGGCGAGGTTCATGAAGGCGTAGGCGGCGAGGTAGAAGACGAGCGAGCTCGTCCCGGCGTCGGAGAGGACGACGACCCCGCCGAGCATGTAGCCGGCCTGGGCCACTCCCGAGTAGCCGAGCATCCGCTTCAGCGAGTCCTGGCCGAGGGCGCCGACGTTGCCGACGACGATCGAGATCGCCGCCAGCGCCGCCAGCGCCGGCTGCCAGGAGTCGAGCTGGGAGCCGAGGGCGACGTCGAAGAAGCGGAGGAAGACGGCGAAGGCCGCCGCCTTGGTCGCCACCGCCATGAAGGCGGTGATCGGGGTCGGCGCGCCCTGGTAGACGTCGGGCGTCCACTGGTGGAAGGGGGCGATCGAGGTCTTGAAGGCGAGCCCGACCGCCGCCATCGCGATCCCGATCAGGATCAGCGGGTCGCCGTCGAGGCCGTTGCGGGCGATGCCGTCGGCGATCCCGGCGAAGTTGGTCGCGCCGGTGCCGCCGTAGAGGAAGGCCATCCCGTAGAGCAGCGTCGCCGAGCCGACCGAGCCGACGATCAGGTACTTCAGCCCCGACTCGAGCGAGCCCTCGCGGCGCAGGTTGGTCGCGCAGAGGATGTAGAGCGGGATCGAGAGCATCTCCAGGGCGACGAAGAAGCTGACCAGGTTGGTCGCCTGCGCCAGCAGGACCATCCCCATCACCGAGCCGAGCAGCAGCGCGTGGTACTCGCCCGAGCCGGCTTCCTCGGTCGCCCGCTCGCGGATCGAGAGGACGACGCAGAAGGCCGCCATCAGGATCGCGATCAGCGAGATCGAGATCGCCAGGTCGTCGAGGCGCAGGGCGCCGGTGACGAGCGTCTTCGGGTCGTCCCAGTTCCAGATCAGGAGCCCGGCGGTGGCGCCGAGGGTGATCATGGTCAGGATCGGGGCGGTCCGCCGCAGCGGCTTGAAGACGGCGCTGAGGAGGACGACGCAGAGCCCGACCGTCAGCGCGATGATCGGCGCGATGCCGGCGTAGTCGATATGCGGCTCGTGGAAGTTCACGGCTTCACTCCAGGCCCGGAAACGCCCGTCAGGAGCTTCTGTTTTTCCGCCTCGCTCATGCTCGCCAGCCGCGCCGAGGGCGTTTTGCCGCCCCGCACTCGCGCAACCTGCTTGTCGACGGTCGGCGCGGTGCGCTCGAGGATCAGCTGCGGGTAGAGGGCGAGGCCGACGATGCAGAGCACCAGCGGCACCAGCACCAGGCCGTCGCGGAAGCCGATCTCCCGCGAGAGAAGGCCATCCGGCTTGCGGTTGTGCATCGTCTGCTGGTAGAGCCGCAGCGCGTAGTAGGCCGACATCGCGACGCCGCTGATGGCGATGCAGGCGAAGACGATCTTCGCCTCGAAGAGGCCGTTGAGGATGTAGAACTCGCCGACGAAGTTGGCCGAGCCGGGCATCGCCAGCGTCGCCAGGGCGACGATCAGGAAGAGCGCCGCCAGCACCGGCGCCCGCAGCGCCATGCCGCCCATCTCGCGGATGTCTTCCGTCCCGGTCCGCTCGAGCAGGACCGCGACGATGACGAAGAGCGGGGCGACGACGAGGCCGTGGTTGACCATCTGCAGGACCGCGCCGTCGGAGCCGTCGGCGCTGAGGGCGAAGATCCCGGCGGTGATGAAGCCGAGCTGGGCGACCGAGGAGTAGCCGGCGATCAGCCGCACGTTGGTCTGGGTGAAGGCCATCACCGAGCCGTAGAGGATCGAGGCGAGGGCGATCACCAGGATCACCTCCTGGAACTCGACCGTGGCGTCGGGGAAGAGCGGCAGCACCACCCGCAGGAACCCGTAGGCGCCGACCTTGGCGAGGACGCCGGAGAAGACCGCCAGCGCCGGCAGCGGCGCCGCCCGGTAGGCGTCGGGCATCCAGCCGTGCAGCAGGAAGGCCGGCATCTTGACCAGGAAGGCGGCGGCGAAGAACCAGAAGATCCAGCGCTGGCTTCCCTGGCTGAGCCCGTGTTCGCTCAGGGCCGCGATCGAGAAGGTGAGGTGGCCGCCGTCGGCGGCGAGGACCGCGGTGGCGATCGCCGCGACCAGCATCAGCAGCGAGCCGATCAGGGTGTAGACGATCATCTTCAGCGTCGCCGCCGAGGCCGTCAGGCCGCCCTCGCCCGAGCGGTCGTGGCCCCAGGCGCCGAAGAGGAAGTAGAACGGGACCAGCATCAGGTCGAAGAAGAGGACGAAGAGCAGCAGGTCCTGGGCGAGGAACGAGCCCAGCGTCGCGGTCTCGGCGACCAGCATCAGGAAGAAGAAGGTCTTCGCCCGCTCCTGCTCGCGGAAGGCGGCGAAGGCGACGCCGCCGGTCCAGAGCACCGCGGTGAGCAGGATCAGGAAGAGGTTGAGGCCGTCGACGCCGAGGCTGTAGTCGACGCCGAGGCCGGAGATCCAGGGCTCGTCGACCGCGTACTGGAGGGCCGAGGTGCCGGTGTCGAACCCGATCGCGACCGCGATCGCGAGGCCGAGGGTGACGATGGTGCCGAGCACCGCCCACCAGCCGACCGCCCGGCGCGGGAGGAAGAGGCCGACGAGGCCGAAGGCGAGCGGGGCCCAGAGGATCGCGCTGCTCATGAGCTGCTCAGCAGGAAGTAGAGGGCCAACCCGGCGAAGCCGGCGATCAGGAGCAAGGCGTAGCTGCGGACGAACCCGTTCTGGACGGCGCGGACGACGCCGCCGGCGCCGCGCACCGTCCCCTCGGTGCCGCTGACCAGGCCGTCGACGACGACCCGCTCGAAGACGCGGTTGGCGAAGCGGCCGATCGCCAGCGCCGGGCGGACGACGAGGAAGTCGATTGCCTCGTCGAAGTACCACTTGTTGGCGAACAGGGTGTGGAGCGGGCGCAGGCGCGCTTCCAGCTGCCGCGGCAGCTCCGGCCGGGCGACGTAGAGCAGGTAGGCGATCCCGATCCCGAGCAGGGCGATGACGCCGCCGATCCCGAGGCCGACGTAGTCCTGCTCGAGCGAGGGGTGGATGTGGGCCAGGGCCGAGGCCTCGAAGACCGGGTCGAGGAACTTGGTGACGACGTCGTCGACCCCGGGGACCTGGATCAGCCCGGCGAAGATCGCGCCGAAGGCGAGGACCCCCATCGCGACCCGCATCGGCGCCGACTGCTCGGCGATGTGGTGCTCGGCGCCCGGGAAGCCGACGTCGGTGTCCTCGGGCTCGCCGGTCGCCGGGTTCTTCGGCGCCTCGTGGGCGACGTGGCCCGTGTCGATCAGCTCCTCCGCCTCGGGGCAGGGCTTACCGGGCAGGACCCGGAAGACGAGCCGGAAGCTGTAGACGGCGGTCATCAGGGCGCCGACGTAGCCGAACACGGTGAAGATCAGGTACATCCCGCCGCGCGCCTCGGCGAAGGCGAGGATCTCGTCCTTGGAGAAGAACCCGGAGGTTCCGGGGAAGGCGGCGAGGGCGAGGGCGCCGCAGACGAAGGTGATCGAGGTGAACCGCATCGCCTTCCCGAAGCCGCTCATCCGGTCGATGTTCTGGTCGTTCGCCATCGCGGCGATGATCGAGCCGGCGGCCATGAAGAGAAGCGCCTTGAAGAAGGCGTGGGTCATCAGGTGGAACATCCCGGCGCTGTAGGCGCCGATCGAGACGCCCATGATCATGTAGCCGATCTGGCTCATCGTCGAGTAGGCGATCGCCCGCTTCAGGTCGGTCATCACCAGCGCCATCGTCGCCGCGACCAGCAGCGTCGCCAGGCCGACGAAGGCGGCGACGTCGGCGGCGGTGGGCGCCAATTCGAAGAGGACGTGGGTGCGGGCGATCAGGTAGACGCCGGCGGTGACCATCGTCGCCGCGTGGATCAGCGAGGAGACCGGGGTCGGTCCCTCCATCGCGTCGGGCAGCCAGGTGTGGAGCGGCAGCTGGGCGGACTTGGCGAAGGCGCCGACGAGGAGCAGCAGGCAGATCGCGGTGATCGTCCACTCGTTGGTGGTGAAGACCTCTGGGGCTTTCTCGAAGACTGCGCCGTAGTCGAAGGTCCCGAGTTCGCGGAAGATCAGGAAGGCGGCAAGCACCAGGCCGATGTCGCCGACGACGTTGATCACGAAGGCCTTCATCCCCGCCCTGGTCGCCGTCTCGCGCCGGTACCAGAAGCTGATCAGCGCGTAGGAGGCGAAGCCGACGAAGGCCCAGCCGACGATCAAGAGGACGAAGTTGCCGGCGAGGACCAGCAGCAGCATCGAGAAGACGAAGAAGTTGAGGTAGCTGAAGAAGCGGTGGTAGCCCTCGTCGGACTGCATGTAGCCGTAGGAGTAGAGGTGGATCAGGGTCGAGACGCCGCTGACGATCAGGACCATGAAGACCGAGAGCGGGTCGACGAAGATCCCGAGCTTGATGTCGAGGCCGGCGACGCTGGCGTAGTCCCAGAGCGCCGAGGCGTGGTGGCGCGCCTCGGGGTCTTCGCCGAGCAGGCTGAGAAGCGCGCCGATGCCGCAGGCGAAGGCGAGGCCGATCGAGACCGTGCCGATGATGCCCGCGACCTTCGCCGGCAGCGCCCGGTAGCCGAGCCCGATCGTGATCGAGCCGAGCAGCGGGAAGAGCAGGACCAGCCAGGCCCAGGCGGTGGCGCTCATCCGCGCAGCTCCCGCAGGTCGTCGACGTTGAGCGGCAGGCGGCGGCGGAAGATGGCGACGATCAGGCCGAGGCCGACGACGACCTCACAGGCGGCGACGACCATCACGATCACCGCGAAGACCTGACCCTGGCCGTTGCCGACCATGCGGCTGAAGGCGACCAGCGCCAGGTTGCCGGCGTTCAGCATCAGCTCGAGGCAGAGCAGGATCACCATCGGGCTACGGCGGATCAGAATCCCCATCGCGCCGGTGGCGAAGAGGAGGGCGGAGAGGACGATGAACCACTCGGTGTTCATGGGGAGAGGGACACCCCCTCCTCACGATTTGGGGAGGGTTCGTCGGGGGTGTCCCTCTCCCCATCTCGACGGTTTGATGCCAGGACGATCGCGCCGACGGCGGCGATCAGCAGCAGGATCGAGGCGGCCTCGAACGGGAGCAGGAACTTTTCCAGCAGCAGGCGGCCGATCGCGGCGGGGTCGCCGAAGCCTTCGCGGACGTCGGGTCCCTGCGTGCCGAGGGCGAGGAGCGAGCTGCTGAGGACGGCGATCGAGAGCTCGACGAAGAGGGCGATGCCGAGCAGCGGGGCGAGGAGGCGCTGGCCGGGGATCGGCTCCCAGGCCGACTCGCCGCCACCGCCGACGTAGGCGACGACGAAGACGTAGAGGACCATCACCGCGCCGGCGTAGACGACCACCTGGGCGGCGGCGACGAAGGCCGAGGTCAGGAGCAGGAAGAGCGAGGCCAGCGAGAAGAGGTGGACGATCAGCGCCAGCACCGAGTAGAAGGGGTTGCGCATCGCGATCACGCCGAGCGCCCCACCGAGGGCGCCGAGCGCCGAGACGAAGAAGAGGACCTCTTCCACCGCTACTCGCCCTCGCTTTTCAGCGGCGTCCGCTCGATCGGCTCTGCGAGCAGCATCTCCTTGGTGAAGATCAGGTCGCGGCGGTTGTAGTCGGCCATCTCGTAGTCGTGGCCCATCGTGATCGCGTCGAAGGGGCAGGCGATCTCGCAGTAGCCGCAGAAGATGCAGCGGCTGAGGTTGATCTCGTAGACCGCGGCGTAGCGCTCGCCGGCCGAGACCCGCTCGCCGGGGATGTTCTCCGCCGCGACGACGCGGATGCAGTCGGCCGGGCAGGCGGCGGCGCAGAGCGAGCAGCCGACGCATTTCTCCAGGCCGGTGTCCTCGAACTTGTGCAGTTTGTGGCGGCCGCGGAAGCGCGGGTAGACCGGCGTCTTCTCCTCGGGGTACTCGATCGTCATCGGCCCCTCGATCAGCCGCGCCATCGTCGTCTTCAGCCCGCGCAGCGTCTCGCCGAAGGCGCGGTAGGCGCCGCCGACGCCGCCCGGCTCGGGACCGCGCTGGACCTCGACGACGTCGATCGAGTCGAGGTAGGAGGCCGATTTGGGGTCAAAGCTCATCGCCGCCCCCTTTCGTCTGTTCCTTTTTGTTGCTGCGCACGGATAAGGAACAGGCGAATCACGTGACCACCACCAGGACGGCGGTGACGAGGACGTTGAGGGTGGCGAGCGGGAGCAGCACCTTCCAGCCGAGGGTCATCAGCTGGTCATATCGAAGCCGCGGCAACGTCGCCCGCACCCAGATGAAGACGAGGACGAGGCCGATCATCTTCGCCAGCATCCAGATCGGGTCGAGGAAGCTCGGGCCGGGGCCCATCCACCCGCCGAGGAACATCGCCGCGGCGATCCCGGAGACGACCAGGATCTCCATGTATTCGACCAGCAGGAAGGAGCCGAAGCGCATGCCGCCGTACTCGGTCATGAAGCCCTGGACCAGCTCGGCGTCGGCCTCGGGCATGTCGAACGGGGTGCGGTTGGTCTCGGCGAAGCCGGCCAGCATGAAGATCAGGAAGCCGACGAGCTGCGGGACGATGAACCACATCTCGCCCTGCGAGTGGACGATCGAGACCAGGGAGAGCGAGCCGCTCATCATCACCACGCCGAGCAGCGCCAGCCCCATCGAGACCTCGTAGGAGATCAGCTGCGCGGCCGAGCGCATCGCTCCCAGGAGGCTGTATTTCGAGCCCGAGGACCAGCCGCCGAGCAGCAGCCCGTAGAAGGCGATCGAGCCGACGGCGAAGAAGTAGAGGATCCCGATCGGGACGTCGATCCCGTAGAGGCCGACCCCGCCCTGGACGTCGCCCCAGGGGATGATCGCCAGCGAGAGGACGCCGGCGAGAACCGGCAGCAGCGGCCCGAGGATGAACAGGGTCGAGACCGCGTTCTCGGGCCGGAACGACTCCTTGGAGACGAGCTTGCCGACGTCGGCGAGCGGCTGAAGGAGCCCGTAGGGGCCGACGCGGTTGGGGCCGTAGCGGTGCTGGAAGCGGCCGATCAGCTTGCGCTCGACCACGGTCAGGATCGGCAGGATGCCGAAGATCACGGCGAAGATGACGACGCTCTTGAGGACCATGATCCAGGTCGCTTCGGCGAAGGTGGTGTCGGCGAGGGGCAGCATCTAGGCGCGGACCTTCTCGATCTTCACCTGGACGGGGCCGCCGTTGAGCAGCGCGTTGGCGTTCCCCTCGGCGACGCCCTCGGCCATGAAGGCGGTGCCGGGGCTGACCCGCTCCTTGATAAGGACCGCGGCGTCGACGCTCGACCCGTTCTGGCTGACGCGGACTGCCTCGCCGTTCTTCAGGTCCAGGCGCTGGGCGTCCTGCGGGGAGATCTCCAGGCGCTGGTGCGGGGTCAGGAACTTGAGTGGCGGGTTGAGCTCGGTGATCGGGCCGGCCCAGAGGTCTCGGTAGGTGCCGAGAAGCAGGGAGCCGTCCGAAGGCGTGGTGGGAGGGGTCGCGATGGACTCGTCGGACGCGACTCCGCGAGGAGACGGGTTGGGCTGGACCATGGAGGTCGGCGCGTCGCGCCGAGTGTCCGCCGGGTCCATCACGACCCCTCCCGCCGGGTCCGGGCGTTCGCCGCTGGCAGCGTCGCCGGGGGAGCTTTGCTTGTCCTGCCAGCGGATTCCGCGGCCGCCGATGTCGGCGTCGGCGATGCCGGCGTAGAGGGAGACAGCCTCGGTCAGGGCTTTGAAGGCGGTCGGTTGGGAGTCGATGCCGGTGTCCAAGCCCAGCTTCGAGGCGAGCTCCGAGAGGACGATGATGTTCTGGAGCACTCCCCCGGGGCGGGAGGCGGAGGGGCGGACCCGCTGCAGGCGGCCGTCGGGGTGGGTGACGGTGCCGTCTTTCTCGGCGTGGGTCTCGAGCGGGAGGACGACGTCGGCCTTGGCGGTGGTGGCGTTCTCGTGCATCGAGAAGGAGGCGACGAAGTCGGCCGCGGTCAGGGCCTCCTCCCAGGCGGGCGTGTCGGGGAAGTCGCGGAGGGGGTCGGCGCCGAAGAGGACGAGGTGGGTGATCTCGCCGGAGATCAGGGCCGCTCGGATCTCCTCGGTCGACATGCCGGCGGCGGTCTCGGAGAGGCCCGGGCCGGCGTCGGGGAGGCAGCCGGCCTCGCGCAGGCCGCGGGCGTTGGTCGTGTCGGGGATCTCCAGCAGGCCGGCGCCGTCAGCGTCGGCCATCCCGGTCGCCTTGGCGACGTCGAGCAGCGCTTCGGCGGCGCCGTCCTCGCGGGCGATCCGCTCGCCCCAGATGACGACGACGGTGCCGGCGTCGCGCAGCGTCTCCGCCACCGGGCTGGCGACGTTCTCGGCGCCGCCGATCGCGCTCGCCAGCTCGCCGACGAAGTGGGCGGCCTGGCCGGGGGCGAAGCGGGCGATCGCCTCGGCGCCGCCGTCGAGCGCGGTCGGCCGCTCGGTCGCGACGACCAGCTTGGCGCCGTTGCGGCGGACAGCCTTGCGCACCCGCAGGTCGAGGATCGGGCTGCTGTGCAGCGGGTCGGTGCCGAGGACGAGGATCGCGTCGGCCTCGTCGATGTCGCGCACCCGGGCTGAGATCGCCGGCTCGGCGAGCCGGCGCAGCACAGCCGCCTCCGGCCCGCGCGAGGGCCGCGAGTCGACGTTCCGCGAGCCGAGCGCCTCGCGGACGATCCGCTGCAGGAGGAAGCCCTCCTCGTTGGAGGCGTCGCCGACGATCGCCGCGACCTTGCCGCCGGCGCCCTGCAACCCGGCGGCCACCGCGTCGAGCGCCTGCTCCCAGGAAGCTTCGCCGTCTTTCAGCCGCGGCCCGCGCACCCGCTCGGGCGCGTCGAACATCTCAAAGCCGTAGCGGCCGCGGTCGCAGATCCAGCCGTCGTCGACGTCGTGGTTATCGCGGGCCACCACCCGTTTCACCTTCTCGTCGCGGATCGTGAAGCTGACGTTGCACTGGCTCGGGCAGAGGGTGCAGACCGAGCCGGCGTGCTCGATGTCCCAGGGCCGGGCGCGGAAGCGGTAGGTGTAGCTGGTCAGCGCCCCGACCGGGCAGATGTCGGTGATGTTGCCGTGGAAGGGGGCGACGTAGGGGCGGTCGTCGAAGGTGCCGACGTAGGTGCGGTCGCCGCGATCTATCAATTGCAGCTGGGCGTCCTCGGCGACCTCCTGGCTGAAGCGCACGCAGCGGTAGCAGAGGATGCAGCGCTCGCGGTCGATCGCGACCAGCGGCGAGAGCTCGATCGGCTTCTCGAAGTGGCGCTTTTCGTCGATCACCCGGGAACGGCCGGGGCCCCAGCCGTAGGAGATGTCCTGCAGCGGGCATTCGCCGCCTTTGTCGCAGACGGGACAGTCGAGCGGGTGGTTGACGAGGAGGAACTCGACGACCGAGCTCTGCGCCTCCTTGACCTGCTCGGTGCGGGTGTGGACGACCATCCCCTCGCGCACCGGCGTCGAGCAGGAGGTCTGCAGTTTCGGAATCCCCTCGATCTCGACCAGGCACATCCGGCAGGCGCCGACCGGGTCGCCGAGTTTCGGTTCGTAACAGAAGAACGGGATCTCGACGTCGCCCTTGCGGGCGGCGTCGTGGAGCATCTCGCCCTCGATCGCGGTGACCTCGCGGCCGTCGATCGTGATCGTCACCTCGCGTCCGGCGGGGCTCACGTCGACGCCCCCAGCGTCTCCGGCGGCGCCTGGACGACGACGTGCGGGTCGAGCACCAGCTCCGGGTCGGCCATCACCTGCTCGAACTCGTCCCTGAACTTGCGGACCATCGCCCCGACCGGCATCGCCATCGAGTCGCCGAGCACGCAGAGGCAATGGCCGATGATGTTCTGCTGGACCGAGCTGACGATGTCGAGGTCCATCGGCGTCGCCTCGCCGCGCACCATCCGCTCCAGCATCTTCACCGTCCAGTTGGTGCCCTCGCGACAGGGGACGCACTTGCCGCAGGACTCGTGGTGGTAGAAGCGCGCCGTGCGTAGCGCCAGGTGCGGGATCGAGACGCGGTCGTCCGCGACGATGATCGAGCCGGAGCCGAGCATCGAGCCCGCCTCGGCCATCGCCTCGAAGCTGTAGGGGAGGTCGAGGCCCTCCTTGGCGGTCAGCACCGGTGACGACGACCCGCCGGGGAAGAAGGCCTTCACCTCGTGGCCCTCCTCGGGACCGCCGGCGAGGCCGTAGATCAGCTCCCGGGTCGGGATCCCGAGCTCGACCTCGTAGTTGCCGGGGCGGCGGACGCCGCCGGAGACGGAGACGACCTTGGTCCCTGGCGACTGCTCGGTGCCGAAGCCTTTGAACCACTCGGCGCCGTGGCGGACGATGTGGGGGACGTTGGAGAGCGTCTCGACGTTGTTGATCAGCGTCGGCCCGCCGTAGAGGCCCTGCACCGCCGGGAAGGGCGGCTTCAGCCGCGGGTTGCCGCGCTTGCCCTCGAGCGCGTCGAGCAGCGCCGTCTCCTCGCCGCAGATGTAGGCGCCGGCGCCGCGGTGGACGACCAGCTCGAGGTCGCGGTGGCAGCCGAGGATGTTCGTCCCCAGGTAGCCCGCCTCGTAGGCCTCGGCGACCGCGGCGTCGAGGATGTCGGCCTGTTCGTCGTACTCGCCGCGGATGAAGATGAAGGCGTGGCCGGCGTCGGCGGCGAGCGCGGCGATCGCGATCCCCTCGATCAGCTGGTGCGGGTTGCGCTGCATCAGCTCGCGGTCCTTGAAGGCGCCGGGCTCGGACTCGTCGGCGTTGCAGCAGAGGTACTTTGGCATGTCGCCGCGGGGCAGGAAGGAGGCCTTTTTGCCCATCGAGAAGCCGGCGCCGCCGCGGCCGCGCAGGCCGGAGTCTTCGAGCTGCTGGAGGACCTCGTCCTGCTCCATCTCCCGGTAGGCGCGCTCCATCGTCGCGTAGCCCCCGGCCAGCCGCCTGTAGCCGTCGAGGGTGCGCAGCGCCGGGTCCTCGGCGTGCTCGAGGAGGACGCGCTTCTCCAGCTGGTGGGCCATCAGGCGTCCCCCGCCAACCCGCGCTTGGCCAGCGCCTTGCCCGGCAGCACATCGTCGCCGGCCCGCAGCTGCTCGATCGCGACCCCTGCCTCGGCCGCCTCCAGCGGCCCGTAGTAGCGCTGGTCGATCGAGGCCATCGGGGCGATGTCGCAGGCGCCGAGGCACTCGAACCCGGTGACGAAGAAGGTCTCCTCGTCGCCCCCGGCAGCCTCCTTGAAGGCGTCGAGCAGGCGGTCGCCGCCGCGCATCCAGCAGCTGATGTTGGTGCAGACCTCGATCCGGTGGGTCCCGACCGGCGAGGTGTGCAGGAGGTCGTAGAAGCTCGCGACGGACTCCAGGTAGGCGGGGGTGACCCGCATAACCGCGGCGGCCTGGCGGATCCCCTCCGGGGTGCACCAGCCGTAGCGCTCCTGCACCGCCCAGAGCGCCGGGATCGAGGCCGAGCGGCGGTCGGGATAGCGGCCCATCAGCGTCTCGATCCGCTCCGCCAGCTCCGGCGGGCAGTCGACCTCGTGCAGCTCGGGGATCTCCTCCTCGGCGCGCCCGGGGACGCGGCCCTCGCGCACCGCCGGGTCGACGGGCAGATTCGGGTTGCTGCGGCCGGGACCGTCGACGGGGCTCATCGGTCGACGCCTCCGAGGATCGGGTCGAGCATGCCGAGGCTGGCGATCATGTCGGCGACGTAGCCGCCGACCGCCATGTCGCGGAAGGCCTGCAGGCCGACGAAGGAGGGGTCGCGGAAGTGGACCCGGGCCGGCTTCGCCGAGCCGTCGGCGAGGACGAAGCAGCCGAGCTCCCCGCGCGGGTGCTCGATCGAGTAGTAGACCTCGCCGGGCGGGACGCGGTAGCCCTCGGTGACGAGCTTGAAGTGGTGGATCAGCGACTCCATCGAGGTCGAGAGCTCCGAGCGCGGCGGCAATACGTACTTGCGGTCGTCGGCGATGAACGGGCCCTCGGGCAGCGCGTCGAGGCACTGGGAGACGATCCGCGCCGACTCGACCATCTCCGCCACCCGCACCCGGTAGCGGTCGTAGTTGTCGCCGACGGTGCCGACCGGGATCTTGAAGTCCATCTCCGGATAGGCGAGGTAGTCGAAGGCCTTGCGCAGGTCCCAGGGCTCGCCGGCGGCGCGCAGCAGCGGCCCGGTCACACCCAGCTCCAGCAGCCGCTCGCGGGAGACGATCCCGGTCCCTTTGGTCCGCTGCAGGAAGACCTCGTTGCGGTCGAGCAGCGCTTCGTACTGGCCGACCCGGATCGGCATCTCCTCGGCGAACGCGCGGCACTTGGCCTCGAAGCCGAGCGGGATGTCCTCGATCACGCCGCCGACCTGGAAGTAGCGGGTGTGCATCCGCTGCCCGGTCGCCATCTCGAAGAGGTCGAGGATCTTGTCGCGCTCGCGGAAGCAGTACCAGAGCATCGAGATCGCGCCGAGGTCGAGCGCCGTCGTCCCGAGCCAGACGAGGTGGGAGTGGATCCGGTTCAGCTCGAGGAAGAGCGTCCGCAGGTATTTGGCGCGGGGCGGTATCTCGAGGTCGATCAGCCGCTCGACCGCGCCGCAGAAGGCCTCCATCTGGAAGAAGTAGGAGACGTAGTCCATCCGCTCGACGAAGGGGATGACCTTCCAGTAGCTCTTGTCCTCGCAGGACTTTTCGATCCCGGTGTGGACGTAGCCGATCACCGGCCGCACCTCGCGCACCATCTCGCCTTCGAGGTCGACGACGAGGCGCAGGACGCCGTGGGTCGCCGGGTGGTGCGGCCCGATGTTGATCGTCATGATCTCGCGGTCGCGGTCGACCGCGCCGTCGAGCGTGGCGAGGGGCTCAGTCATAGCGCTGCTCCGAGTAGGTGAAGGTGACCGGCTCGCCGCCGACCGGGAAGTCGCGCCGCTGCGGCCAGCCGACGTAGTCGTCGGGCATCAGGATCCGGGTCAGGTTCGGGTGGCCGCGGAAGACGATCCCGAAGAAGTCGAAGACCTCGCGCTCCTGCGCGTCGGCGGTGGGGAAGAGCTCGACGCAGGAGTCGATCTCCGGCAGCTCCTCGCCGCCCGGGTCGGCCAGCATCGCTTTGACGCGGAGGCGCTCGACCCGGTCGCGGTTGATCAGCTCGTAGTGGACGGCGAAGCGCGGCTCGGCCGGCAGGTAGTCGGCGGCGTGCAGGCTGGAGAGGAAGTCGTAGCGCTGGCCGGGCTGGTCCTTGAGCCAGCTCAGCACGTCGAGCACCTGCGCGGGATCGACGATCAGCGCCGCCTGGGCGCGGTCGAAGGAGGTGGCGAGCACGGCATCCGGGCAGTCGCGCTCGATTTCCCCCCGGATCAGCTCCAGTCCGGGGGCGTCAGGCAAGGGTCAGCTCCCGCGCTTCTCGGTAGGCCTCGGCGGCCTCCGGGGTCGGTTCGCTCCGCGGTCCGCCGCGGGCCCACTCCTCGGTCCCGTAGGCGTCGTAGCGCTGGCGCCAGCTCTGGTCCGGGCTGCCCTGGATCTTGCGCTGCAGCTTGGTGAAGCCGTAGAGGACCGCCTCCGGCCGCGGCGGGCAGCCGGGCACGTAGATGTCGACCGGCATGAACTTGTCGGCGCCCTGGACGACGGCGTAGTTGGCGAACATCCCGGCCGACGAGGAGCAGGCGCCCATCGCCATCACCCACTTCGGCTCCAGCATCTGGTCGTAGAGGCGGCGGACGACCGGCGCCATTTTGATCGAGACCCGGCCCGAGAGGATGATCAGGTCGGCCTGGCGCGGCGAGGCCCGCAGCGCCTCGGCGCCGAAGCGGGCGAGGTCGTAGCGGGCGGTGACGATCGAGATCGGCGCCTCGATCGCGCAGCAGGCGAGGCCGAAGGTGAGCGGGAAGATCGAGTTCGACCGGGCCCAGTTCTGGACCTTCTCGAAGGTGGTGGTGACGACCCGTTCTTCGACGTAGCGCTCGAGGTCCTCGCCCTCGAGGTCGCCGCGGAGCATCGCCCGGGCGTCGACTTGCTTCTCGCGCAGGCTGCGGCGCTCTACCTCCAATCCAGGGCCCCCTTGCGCCAGACGTAGACGAAGGCGACGAGCAGGAGGACGACGAAGGTGATCAGCTCGCCGAGGACGAAGACGCTGTCGGCGTCCTTGAGGATCGCCCCGATCGGATAGAGGAAGACGACCTCGATGTCGAAGAGGATGAAGAGCATCGCGACGAGGTAGAAGGTCACCCCGAAGCGCAGCCCCTTGGTCGGCTCGACCGGGATCCCGGACTCGTACGGCTCGCCCTGACGGCGGCTCGCCGCCGTCGGCCGCACCGGCTTCTTCGGCCCGAGCAGGTGGTTGAGCATCGCGAAGACGCTGCCGACCGTGAGGCCGAGGAAGGCGAAGACGAGGATCGGGAGGTAGGTCTTGAGCACGGGGAGGTGGGTGTTTCTCTCTTGCCGGTGGCGTCCTCGGTGCTGATGCCCGGGTTTGACGCCTGTAGCCCCTGTTATATACCGACTTTGTGACAACTTGCTACATAGTGCTTTTCCGCATCAGCAAGCCGAATCCCGACCCCTCTAGGCGGATTTAATGGCCCTCCGGGAACCCCCACGCACGTCTGGCGGCGCCGGACACACTTCGCGGGCGTCGTCCTCGGTCGGCCAAATGGCTCTGCCATTCGGCCTCCCTGCGTCCTACCCCCGCTCGGTCCGGCACTCGCCCGCCGCACGCGCGGGTTCCCGGAGGGCCATTAGCCCATGGTCGGCCTCCACATCGCCGTCGGCGTCCTGCTGATCACCCTCAATGCCGCTGCCGGCCTCACCGGCGGCATCGCCTGGTATCGCGACCGGCCCTCGATCCCCTTCTGGTACCTGCTCCGCGCCGCCCAGGCCGCGGTCTTCCTCCAGGCCCTGATCGGCGGCCTCCTCGTCGTCACCAACCACGAGCCCGAGGAAGGGCTCCACTACCTCTACGGAATCCTTCCCCTCGTCGTCTCCTTCATCGCCGAGGGCGCCCGCCTCGACGCCGCCCAGCGCGAGGTCGGCGACCTCGACCCCGAGACCCTCAGCACGGACGAGCAGGAGTCCCTGGCCCTCGCGATCGTCCGCCGCGAGATGGGGATCATGGCCGTCAGCTGCGGCGTGATCTTCTTCCTCGGGTTGCGCGCGGCCGGAACCAGCGGGCTTTAAAGACCCAGTGGGGGGAGAGTTGCCGCTGTGGGTGCCTTAAGTGCTCATGTCCGCCGCAACTCAACCATTGGCTACCATATGGCCAATGGCGCGCACCCAAACGCTAGTCCAGTTGACGGAGGATCTGCTGCGACGCCTCGACGACCGTGCTGCCCGCGAGGGGCGATCCCGCTCGGCGCTGATCCGCGACGCGGTCGAGGCCTACCTGTACGACGAGGAGAAGGCGCGGATAGACCGGGAAATCATCGAAGGCTATGAACGGATTCCCATCACCGATGAGGAGATGGCAATCGCCGAGCGGGAAACGCGGGAAATGATCCGGGAAGAGCCGTGGTGACGCGGGGGGATGTGTGCTGGTGCGAGTTCCCGGACGAGGGGCGGCGGCCAGCCCTGATACTGACCCGGTCTGAGGCGATCCCGGTTCTGACCAGGGTGCTCGTCGCGCCGGTGACCCGGACGATTCGCGGCATCCCGACCGAGGTCCGTTTCGATCAGGCGGATGGCATGCCCGAGGAATGTGTCGCGAGTTTCGACAACGTCCGTCAGATCTCACGAGCGTTCTTGGGCGAGCCGATCACGACCCTCTCCGGCCCCCGCATGCACGAGGTCTGCCGGGCCCTCGCCATCGCAACCGGCTGCGACTGAGCCGGTCGGCTTACGTCAGGCCGATGCCGGCCGCACGCGGTCCTCGCGCAGCTGAATCGCGGCGACGATGGAGAAGACGACGGCGGTGGCGAGGTGGAAGATCGCGTCGTTGACGTTGCTGGGGAAGGTGAAGACGTAGGCCGGCTGTTCCTCGAAGAGCGCCCAGACGCCGGTGATGTAGAGCGCCGCGGCGATGTAGAGCACGTAGTAGAGCGCCCAGTCGGGCCGGCGGCAGAAGTAGAGGGCGGGGCCGAAGAGGAGCAGTCCTGAGAGGGCATGAATGCCGTTGAAGTCGACCCAGAGGACCTTCTCGGTCGGCGCGTCGGCACCGACGTGGAAGCTCGGCTCGGCGACGAAGCCGGCCAGCGCCCAGAGCAGCTCCAGGCTCGCGAGGATCAGCAGCGCCTTCTGGGCGAAGGTCCATTCGCTCATCGAGTGGTCAATTGAACACCGTATTGGTGCTCAACTGCCCACTGGTTTTCTTGACCTATCGCAGCGGCCGGTAATCGCCGCCGTGGAAGACGAGCGGGTCGCCGTCGCGGGCCTCGACGGCGCGGACGTCGCCGGTGACGATCACGTGGTCGCCGGCGGAGATCACGTCGCGCAGGTCGCAGGCGATCCAGATCAGGGCGTCGTCGATCGCCGGGATGCCGTCGCGCTCGGCCCAAGCCACGCCGGACCACTTCTCCGCCACCGGCGCCTTGGTGGCGAAGGCGCGGGCGATCGCCTCCTGGCCGGCATGGAGGACGCTGACGCCGAAGCTGTCGGCGGCCTGGACGGCGAGCAGGGTGCGGGAGCCGCGGTCGAGGCAGGCGAGCATCATCATCGGCTCGATCGAGAGCGAGCAGACCGCGTTGGCGGTCGCTCCGGCCGGCCCGTCGGGGCCGTTGGCGGTGACGATCGTGACCCCCGTCGGGAGCCCGGACATGGCGGCGCGGAAGGCGTCTGGATCGGGCGCGGGCATCGTCAGAAAGGCTGGATCGGCTCTAGACAATATGATGCCCGCCGCATGCGTCCAGCGCTGATCATCGGAATCGTCGTCGCCGCCGTCCTCGGCCTCTCGGCCTGCGGGTTCGGCGAAGAGAAGATCTCGGTCTCCGAGGACGACCCCAACTACAACGGGGCCGTCCTCTTCGCGACCCATTGCTCCGGCTGCCACACGCTTAGCGCCGCCGGCACGCAGGGCAGCGGCAACCGCGGCGAGCGGACCCAGGGCCCGAACCTGAACCAGCGCACCGAGACCTTCGACGACGCGCTCTACGCGATCCAGAACGGCGGCTTCTCCGGGGCGATCATGCCCCAGAACATCGTCGTCGGCGAGGAAGCCGACGAGGTCGCCAAGTTCGTCGCCAAATACGCGGGCTCAGAAGCCGAAGAGTCGCCGCGGCCCGGCGAAGACGCGACTCCCTAGCGGGGGCCTCCGATGTTGGACCTGAAAGCGATCCGCTCCGAGCCCGAGCGGTTCAAACAGGCATTGGCGCGGCGCGGCGCGGCCGAGCGGGTCGACGAGCTGCTCGCCCTCGACGCCCGCCGGCGCGAGCTGCTGCCGGAGTTGGAGAGCGCGCAGGCCGAGCGGAAGACGCTCTCCAAGCAGATCGGCGAGCGCAAAGGGGCGGGCGAAGAGGCCGAGGCCGAGAAGCTGATGGCGACGGTCGGCGGCCTGAAGGAGAAGATCGAGTCCGGCAAAGCCGAGCTGGAGGAGGTCGACGCCAAGCTCGGCGACCTGGCGCGCTCGCTCCCCAACGTCCCCGACCCCGACGCGCCGGAAGGGATGACCGAGGAGGACGCGGTCGTCATCCGCGAGGTAGGCGAGCTGCCGCAGTTCGACTTCGAGCCGCGCGACCACCTCGAGATCGGCACCGACCTCGGCCTGATCGAGATGGAAGCGGCGGCGAGGCTCTCCGGCTCGCGCTTCGCCTACCTGAAGGGCGACCTGGTGCTGCTCGAGCTGGCGCTGGTCCGCTTCGCGATCGAGACCGTCCGCGGCGAGGGCCACGAGCCGGTGGTGCCGCCTGTCCTGGTCCGCGAAGAGGCGCTGGAGGGGACCGGGTTCCTGCCCGGCGACCGCGACCAGATCTACGAGATCCCCAAGGACGACCTCTTCCTCACCGGCACCTCGGAGGTCGCGTTGGCCGGCTTGCACGCCGACGAGATCCTCGCCGCCGACGCCCTGCCGCTGCGCTACTGCGCCTTCTCGACCTGTTTCCGCCGCGAGGCCGGAGCCGCCGGCCGCGACACCCGCGGCATCTTCCGCGTCCACCAGTTCGACAAGGTCGAGATGTTCTCGTTCGTCGAGCCCGGCGCCTCCGGCGCGGAGCACGAGCGGCTGCTGGCGATCGAGGAGCGGCTCCTCGGCGCGCTGGAGATCCCCTACCGCGTCGTCAACGTCGCCGTTGGCGACCTCGGCGACCCGGCGGCGAAGAAGTACGACTGCGAGGCCTGGATCCCGAGCCAGGACCGCTACCGCGAGCTGACGTCCTGCTCGAACACGACCGATTACCAGGCCCGCCGTCTCGGGGCCCGCTACCGCCCCGCCGAGGGGGAGTCGCCGCTGCCGGTCCACACCTTGAACGGCACCGCCTGCGCCGTCGGCCGCACGATCATCGCCCTGATCGAGAATCGCCAGGAAAGCGACGGGAGTTTCACGCTACCCAAAACTTTGCATCCGTACGGAGCGCCTGAAAGAATCAGCGCCGCATGAGTGCGAGCGTCCGTGAGGCTAAGCGGGTGGTGCTCTGCGACGACCACGAGATCGTCCGTGAGGCGATCAAGGCGCGCATGGCCAACTCCCCTATCGTCGAAATCGTCGGCGAGGCCGGCAATGGCCGGGACGTCGTCGGCGTCGTCAAGGACCTGGAACCCGACGTCTTGATCATCGACGTCGAGCTTCCCAAGCGCGACGGGATCGAGGCGACCAAGGAGGTCCTAAAAGTCCGCCCGCGGACGAAAGTGATCATCTTCACCGCCCACGCGCAGCCGGACCTGCTCGCCCTGGCGCTGCGGGCCGGCGCCTCCGGCTACGTGCTGAAGTCGGCACCGGCGGAGGACATCGCCAAAGCGGTGAAGGCGGTGACCGGAGGCGGGACGTTCCTCGGCGGCGACTTCGCCGGAGGCAAGCCGTCGGAGGTCGAGAAGCTGCTCGAGCTCTCGCCCCGCGAGCGACAGATCCTCGAGCTCCTCGCCGAGGGGCTGCGGGTCAAAGAAATCGCCGACCGCCTGCAGCTCAGCCCGGCGACCGTCCACACCCACGTGCGGAACGCGATCGCCAAGCTCGAGGTAGACACCCGCACCGAGGCGGTCGCCCTGGCGGTCCGGTTCAGCTACCTCGGCGCCGGCGGCGGCACGCTTTAGCGCGCCGCCCGCCTCAAGGCTTCCGTTAGTCCTTTTTCTCCAGAGTCAGGGCGCAGCCGTTGATGCAGTAGCGCTGACCGCCTTTGTCGGCCGGCCCGTCGTCGAAGACGTGGCCGAGGTGGGCGTCGCAGTGCTTGCAGACGACCTCGGTGCGGCGCATGAAGAGGCTGTTGTCGGGCCGCAGCTCGACGTGCTCGAGGTTCGCCGGCTCGGTGAAGCTGGGCCAGCCGGTGCCCGAGTCGAACTTGGTGTCGGAGGAGAAGAGCTCGGTGCCGCAGCAGACGCAGCGGTACATCCCCTCGCTCTTCTCGTCGACGTAGGGACCGGTGAAGGCACGCTCGGTGCCAGCCTTGCGGGTTACCTCGTACTGCTCCGGGGTGAGCTGCTCGCGCCACTCCTGCTCGCTCTTCTGAACTTTCGTCGCCATCTTTCTCCTTTCGCGTCTGTGAAAAAGAGTACGCCCCGGGTATTACCGCTCCATGAACGACCCACCCCGCCGAGTTGCCGTTTTGTCTCGCATGCCGCGACAAAGCGGCAACTGGGCCGTGCTGTTTGCGTCGATGTTTGTCGCTGCGGCTTGCGCGACGGCAACGGCGGAGGCGAGCGCCGCCTGCCCCGGGCAGGGCGACGCCGACGCCTCGGCAACCGCCCAGGAGAAGGCGATGCTCTGCCTCGTCAACCGCGCCCGCGCGGGACGGGGCCTGGCGCCGCTGTCCGCGCCCTCCTCGCTGGCCAGGGCGGCGGAGCGCAAGTCCTCCGACATCCTCCGCTGTGACGAATTCAGCCACGAGGCCTGCGGTCGCGAGTTCACCTTCTGGTTCGACCAGGTCGGCTACCGGGGCTGCCGCGAGGGCGAGAACATCGCCTATGCCAGCGGCAGCTACGCGACCCCGCGGACGATCTTCCACCTCTGGATGAACTCCGCCGGGCACCGGCGCAACATCCTCGGCCCCTATCTGGAGATAGGGATAGGCCTCCGCGTCGGCACGCTCGGCGGCGTCGACGGCGCCCACGTCTGGACCCAGGAGCTCGGCAGCCGCGACTGCTAGCCGCCGTGTCTGAGTTTTCCCCATGCTGGCGGGGGTCAAGCGCAGGCACCCCTAGGATGCGGGCGTGTTCGACGCTTTCTACGAGCGCGAGGGGGAGCTGTTCGCGCCCACCGAGCTGACCCGCGGGCCCTGGGACCCCGGTGCCCAGCACGCCGGGCCGCCCGCCGCCCTGCTCGGCTACGCGATCGAGCGGCTGCCCGAGACCCGCCGAGTTCCAGATCGGCCGCCTCACCTTCGAGATCCTCCGCTCGGTGCCGATCGCGCCGGTGCGGGCCGAGGCCCGGGTGGCCCGTCCCGGCAAGCGGGTGCAGATGGTCGAGGCGGAGCTGAGCGACGCCGGCGGCGAGGTGCTGATGCGCGCTCGCGGCTGGCGGCTCCGGACCGCCAGGCTGGACCTGCCGGGAGAGGCGCTGGTCGCCAGCCAGCCGCCGGCGCCGCCGGAGGACGGAACCGCCGCCGAGTTCTTCCCGACCGAGCAGGAGCACGGCTACCACTCGGCGATGGAGGTCCGCTTCGTCGCCGGCGGCTTCCTCGAGCCGGGTCCCGCGACCGCCTGGCTGCGGATGCGCCAGCCGCTGGTGGCGGGGGAGGAGCCGACGCCGCTGCAGCGCACCCTCGTCGCCGCCGACGTCGGCAACGGGATCAGCGCCGCGCTCGACTTCCGTCGCTTCCTCTTCATCAACGTCGACCTCACCGTCCACCTCGAGCGGATGCCGAAGGGGGAGTGGATCGGCGTCGACGCCGTGACGCTGCCGCGCCCGAAGGGGGTCGGGACCGCCGAGTCGACCCTCTTCGACGGCGACGGCCGCATCGGCCGCGCCCTGCAGACGCTGCTGATTAGCGAGCGGTAGGGGGTCGGCCGGGAGGCGTCGCCCGCGCCGGGTGCAGGTGGGCGAAGGTCAGGAGCGCCGAGGCGAGGCAGACCGCGGCGGCGAAGATGAACGCGCCCTCGTAGCTGGTCAGGGCGGCGACGACGCCCGCGATCGGCGCCCCGAGCCCGACGCCGGCGTCGAAGAAGGCGGTGTAGGTCCCCATCGCCGCGCCGCGGGCCTGCGGTGAGACGCGGCCGAGGGCGATCAGCATCAGCGAGGGGTTGAGGAGGGCGAAGGCGGCGCCCATCGCGACGCCGCCGACCAGGGCGACGGGGAGGCTGTGGGCGACGGCGATCAGCAGCAGCCCGCAGGCCTCGCCTACCGTCGCCGCGATCGCCACCGGCGCCGCGCCCATCCGGTCCGGCAGGTCGCCGAAGACCAGCCGGGTGAGGACGATCATCGCCGCGAAGGCGGCGAAGACGGTGGCGCCGTGACCGACCCCGCGGGATTCGAGGTGCAAGACGATGAAGGTCGCGACCGCCGCGTAGCCGAAGGAGGCGAGGCCGACGGCGAATCCCGGCCCGACCGCCTCCGGGGCGATCAGCGGGTGGGGCTCGGCGTGGGCGAGGGGGACGAACGGGTCGCGGGCGGCAAGCGCGATCAGGGCGCCGAGCACGGGCAGCGCCGCGGCGACGATCCAGACCAGGTCGTAGCCGCCGGCGTCGAGCAGGACCTCGCCCAGCAGCGGCCCGACGCTGAGCCCGCCCCAGACCGGCGAGGCCGTAGAGGCCGAGCACCCGCCCGCGCCGTTCCTCCGGCGCCAGGTCGACGATCCAGGCCGAGCCGGCGGTGTAGACGGCGCCCTCGCCGGCGCCGAGGATGAGGCGGGCGACGATCAGGCCGGCGATCCCCAGGGCCGGCAGGTAGAGCAGGCCGCTGAGCGCGACCAGCATCGCCCCGACCAGGACCGTCGGCTTGCGGCCGCGGGTGTCGGCGAAGCGACCGGCGACCGGCCGCAGCAGCAGCCCGGTGACCGCGTAGGCGCCGATCACCACCCCGACCGCGACGTCGCCGGCGCCGATCGGGCCGTGGATGTAGCGCGGCAGGATCGGCAGCACCGAGCCGACTCCGACCAGGCCGCAGAAGGTGACCGCGAAGACCCCGGCGAAGTCGAGCCCCGGCCGGTGGCCGGCGCTGCCGTCGCCGCGCTCACGCCAGCAGGCCGCTGAGGCTCTCGAGCACGAAGTCGGGGGCGGGCTCGGCCGCGGCCGCCTCCTCGCGCGACGTCGTGCCGCTGAGGACGAGGATCGTCTCCAGCCCGGCTCGCCTTCCCGCCGGCGATGTCGGAGGAGACCCGGTCGCCGATCATCGCCACGCGAAGGTTGCGCGGTTCCTTTGGCGTGCTATCCCGGACAAAGGAACCACGCAACACCTCGATCGCCATCTCGAACAGGTGCCGCTCCGGCTTGCCCGCGATCTCGGCCCGCCGGCCCGAGGCGGTCTCGACCGCCGCCAGCACCGCTCCGGTCCCGGGCAGCTCGCCGCCGGGATAGGGCATCGTCGGGTCGCGGCTGGTGGCGAAGAGGGCGGCGCCGCGTTCCAGCGCCCGCTTCGCCGTCAGCAGCTCCTCGTAGTCGAAGCCGCGGTGGCCGGAGACGACGACCGCCTTCGCCTCCCAGGCGTCGGTCGCCCTCGAGCAGCCGCGCTCCGGTCGCCGCGACCATCTCCTTCAGCGCCGCGGCGCCGATCACGAAGGCGCCGCCGCCCTGGCCGGCCGCCTCGCCGGCCAGCTGGGCGACCACGACCCCGGCGGTGACGATCTGCTCGGCGCCGACCTCGACCCCCATCTGCCGCAGTCGCTCGGCGTAGGCGGCGGGCGGCTTGCCGGGATTGTTGGTGACGAAGACGATCCGCTTGCCCGCCTCGAGCAGCGAGCGCAGCGTCTCCGCCGAGCCCGGCACCGGCTCGCGGCCGATCCAGACGACGCCGTCGAGGTCGACCAGGAGTCCGTCGAAGCGATCCGCGAGAGCCACGGCTGCACCCTATTTGCCGGATCGGTAGCGTGCCGATCAGTGAGCGCCAACGGACCAGTCGTCGTCGCCACCGACATCCACCGCCGCTACGGCGAGGGGGACACCGCCGTCGACGCGCTCGCCGGCGTCACGCACCAGCTTCGAGCGCGACCGCTTCACCGCGATCATGGGCCCCTCCGGCTCGGGCAAGTCGACCCTGATGCACATCCTCGCCGGGCTCGACAAGCCGACCTCGGGCACGGTCGAGCTCGACGGCGTCGACATCACCGGCCTCGACGACGGCGAGCTGACCCAGCTGCGCCGCGACAAGCTCGGCTTCGTCTTCCAGTTCTTCAACCTGCTGCCGGTCCTCACCGCCGAGGAGAACCTGGTCCTGCCGCTCTCGATCGCCGGCCGCAAGCCCGACAAGGCCTGGGTCGACCAGCTCGTCGGCACCGTCGGCCTCGAGGACCGCCGCACCCACCGCCCGGCCGAGCTCTCCGGCGGACAGCAGCAGCGGGTCGCCGTCGCCCGCGCCCTGGTCAGCAAACCGGCGGTCGTCTTCGCCGACGAGCCGACCGGCAACCTCGACTCGAAGTCGAGCGCCGACGTGATGAGGCTGCTGCGCCAGGCGGTCGACGAGTTCGGCCAGACGGTGGTGATGGTCACCCACGACCCGGTCGCCGCCGCCCACGCCGACCGGCTGATCACGCTCCAGGACGGGAAGATCGTCAGCGACGCGGCTCCCGGCTCGGCGGACGACGTGATCGAGCTGCAGAAGCAGCTTGACTAGCCTCGGCCTCAAGAGCCTCTGGGCTCGCAAGGTCCGGGCGCTGCTGACGATCTTCGCCGTCTTCCTCGGCGTCGCCTTCGTCGCCGGCTCCTACGTCCTCACCGACACGATCTTCGCCGCATTCGACGAAATCTTCAGCGAGTCGCTGAAGGGGACCAGCGTCGTCGTCAGCGCCGAGAACCCGGTCGAACAGGAAAGCGGCGAAATCCCGACGATCAGCGCCGCGCTGCTGCCGCGGGTGGAGAAGACGCCGGGGGTGCGGCGCGCCGCCGGGGCGATCTTCACGCCCGGCGCCTTCTTCGACTCCGAAAACGAGAAGATCGGCAACAAATTCGCGCCGAAGTTCATCTCTTCGACGCTGCCCGACGGCCTCGAGTCGCTGACCTACGTCGAGGGCCACATTCCCCGCGGCCCGGCCGAAGCCTCGCTCGACAAGGCGGCCGCGGACGACGCCGGCCTCGAGCTGGGGGAAACGATCAAGCTGATCGGCCAAGGGAAGCTGGAAAGCTTCCGCCTCGTCGGCTTCACCCAGCTCGGCAACGCCTCCTTCGGCGGCGCCAGCATCGCCCAGGTGACGCTGCCCGTCGCCCAGCGGCTGACCCACAAGCGGGGGCGCTTCGACCAGATCTCGGTCGCCGCCGAGGACGGCGTCCGGGCCGAGGCGCTGAAACGCCGGATCGCGAGGGAGATGCCGGCCGGAGTCCGGGTCGAGACCGGGTCAGGAAAACGCCGACCGCGGCTCGGAAGAAATCCGCGAAGACCTCGGCTTCCTGCAGACCTTCCTGCTCGTCTTCGGCTTCATCGCCGTCTTCGTCGGCTCGTTTCTCATCTTCAACACCTTCTCGATCACGGTCGCCCAGCGGGTCAGCGAATTCGGGATGCTGCGCACGCTGGGCGCCTCCCGGCGCCAGATCCTGACCACGGTCATCGTCGAGGCGGTCGCGATCGGCTTGCTCGGGGCGCTGCTCGGCATCGCCGGCGGCTTCCTGATCGCGGCCGCGATCAACGCGCTCTTCGAGGCCTTCGGGATCGACCTGCCGACCACGAGCCTGGTGATGGAGTCGCGCACGGTCGTCGTCGCCCTGCTGGTCGGCATCGTCGTCACCACTCGTCTCCTCGCTGGTCCCGGCGCTGCGCTCGACCCGGGTACCGCCGATCGCCGCCCTGCACTCCTTCCGGCCGGCGCCGACCCGGCGCCGTCGCCTGGTCAACCTCGCCCTCTCCCTGGCGCTCGGCGCGGTGGGCCTGGCGATGATCCTCTTCGGCCTTTTCGGCAGCGGCGGTGCCGGCACCCGTGCCGGCCTGATCGGCGGCGGCGCGGTCGCGATCGTCTTCGCGGTCTCGATCTTCAGCCCCCGCCTGGTGCCGCCGCTGGCCGCGGTCGCCGGCTGGCCGCTGGAGCGGCTCCGGCGCCTCACCGGCCGCCTCGCCCGCGAGAACGCGCAGCGCAACCCCAGCCGCACCGCGGTCACCGCGGCGGCGCTGATGATCGGCCTCGCCCTGGTCGCCTTCGTCACCGTCTTCGCGGCGGGCCTGAAGAGCACGGTCGCCCAGGTGGTCGACGAAAACTTCGCCGGCGGGCTGGTGATTCAGAACACCGATGGCTTTTCGCCGATCCCCAACGGCACCGCGAAAGCGGCCGCTGCGGTGCCGGGGGTCGAGCTGGTCTCGACGATCCGCAGCGCCGAAGCGAAGCTGCTCGAAGGCAAGCGGTTGGGGCCGACGACCAAAGTCAACGCGCCGTCTCCCGACATCGGCGAGACGGTGAACATCGATTGGGAAGAGGGAGGACCGAAGGTCCTGCGCGACCTCGCCGACGGCGAGGCGATCGTCTCCAGCGACTTCGCCGACTCCAATGACCTCCGGCTCGGCGACCGCTTCGCGCTGCTGACCCAGACGGGCGCGCGGCCGCGCTTCCGCGTCGTCGGCCAATTCGACTCCAAGCTCGGGGTCCTCGGCAGCGTTCTCGTCACCCAGCGGGTGATGGCGCGCGACTTCCGCCAGACCCAGGACCTGAACGACTTCGTCAAGGTCGAAGAGGGCGCCGACGCCGACCAGGTCCAGGCGCTGCTGACCAAAGGCGTCGAAGTCGCCTTTCCCGTCGCCGAAGTCCTCAACCAGCAGGAACTGAAGGAAAGCCGCGAAGAACAGATCAACCAGCTGGTGATGCTGGTCTATCGCCCTGCTCGTCTTCGCGATCCTGATCTCGCTGTTCGGGATCGCCAACACCCTGGCGCTCTCGATCCACGAACGCACCCGGGAGCTGGGGATGCTGCGGGCGATCGGGATGTCGCGGCGCCAGGTGCGGACGATGATCCGCTACGAGGCGGTGATCACGGCCCTGATCGGGGCGATCCTCGGGATGGTCCTGGGCCTGATCTTCGCCGCCCTGATCGCGCAGCCGCTGAAGGACGAAGGCTTCACGCTCTCCTATCCGGTCGGCACCCTGATCCTGCTGCTGGTCTTCGCGGCGATCGTCGGGGTGGTGGCAGCGATCCTGCCGGCGCGCCGGGCCTCGCGGCTCGACGTGCTGCAGTCGCTGCAATACGAGTGATCTAGGAGGGCTTGGCGAAACCCCCGCGCGCGCCTGGCCGCACACGCGGGTTTCGCCATTCCCTCCTAGGCCAGGCCCATCCGCAGCGCGCCGGCCGCTTCCAGCATCGCCGCCCGCGCCGTGGGGCTGATCGCGGTCAGGTTGACGAAGGTGTGGACGAGCCCGGGATGGCGGTGCAGCGCGACCGGCACCCCCGCCTCGCGCAGCCGCTGCGCGTAGGCGTCGCCCTCGTCGCGCAACGGGTCGAAGCCGGCGGTGGCGACGTAGGCGGGAGGCAGGCCGCTGAGTTCGCCGGCCTGCAGGACCGAGACCCGCGGGTCGCCCCGGTCGGTCCCCGGCGGCAGGTAGCGGTCCTCGTAGTAGGCCATGTCGCGGCTGGTGAGCAGGAAGCCCTCGCGGAAGGTCCGGCGCGAGGGCAGCTCCCGGCCCGTGTCGGTGACCGGGTAGATCAGCATCTGCATCGCCGGGAGGGTCGCGCCCGCGTCTCGCGCCATCAGGCAGGCGACCGCGGCCAGGTTGCCGCCGGCGCTGTCGCCGCCGACCGCGATCCGCGCCGGCTCGGCGCCGAGCCGGGCGGCGTTGGCGCTCGCCCAGGCGTAGGCGGCGAAGGCGTCCTCGGCCGCGGCGGGGAAGGGATGCTCGGGCGCCAGGCGGTAGTCGACCGCCAGCACCTGGGCGCCGGAGTGGGCGGCGATGAAGCGGCAGGGGCTGTCGTGGGTCTCGAGGTCGCCGATCACCCAACCGCCGCCGTGGAAGTAGAGGAGCAGCGGCAGCGGCCCCTCGCCGGCGGCCGGCGGCACGTAGAGGCGGGCGGGGATCGTGCCCGCCGGCCCCGGGATCTCGATCGGCTCCACCCTCGCCATCGGGATCGTCGGCCGCTCGGCGACGATCGCCGCTTCGGCCCGCCGCTGGCTGCGCGCCTCGGCGGGGTCGGCGCCCTCGGCGAGGCTGTCGCTGCGGGCCCGGGCGGCGAGGGAGATCAGGGCGTGTATGTCGGGCGCAAGCTCCTGGCCGTCGAGCACGGGCGGGGGGCCGAAGACGCGTCTCTGGACCGACGGCGGCAGGTGACAGACCGTCTTCAGCACCCGGTGCTCGAAGGCGGGCGGCAGGCGCGGGATAGCCACGGCGTCAGGCTAAGCGTTGCGTGGTTCCTTTGTCGTCTCTAGGAGGACAAAGGAACCACGGAACTCGGGAGGCGTGCGAAAGTCACACATCCGCGTGCAAGCCGAGGCATAGGCTCGTCAGGTGGAGGCGGCCGCGAAAGTTCGGGCTTCTGTGAATGGGCTCGGTCCGATCAAGGGGCTGCCCCCGGGGCCGCGGATGCCGCGGGTGCTGCAGACGGCGATCTGGTCGCGGCAGGCGCAATGGTTCCTCGAGCAGGGCCGTGCCCGCTTCGGCCCGATGTTCTCGATCAAGATCGCCTACGAGGGCGACTGGGTCGTGCTCGCCGACCCGGAGCTGGTGAAAAAGGTCTTCACCGGCGACCCGCGCGTCTTCCACGCCGGCGAGGGCAACCAGATCCTGCGCCCGATCCTCGGAGAGAACAGCGTCCTCGTCCTCGACGAGAAGCCCCACATGAGCCAGCGCAAGCTGCTGCTGCCGCCCTTCCACGGCGAGCGGATGCAGGCCTACGGCGAGAAGATGACCGAGATCGCCGCCCGCGAGATCGACAGCTGGCCGACCGGCGTCCCCTACAAGCTGCGGCCGCGGATGCAGGCGATCACGCTGGAGATCATCATCGAGACGGTCTTCGGCGTTCACGACGGCGCCCGGATGGAGCCGCTGCGGGAGGCGCTGCGCGACTTCCTCGACCTGACCACCAACCCGCGGGTGCTGCTGCCGGTGCTGCTGGTCGGTCCCGAACGCGTCAACCTGATCCCCGCCTTCCGCCGCCGGGTCGAACGGGTCGACGCGCTGATCGCCGGCGAGATCGCCGAGCGCCGTGGCGCCGAGGACCTGGCCGAGCGCGACGACGTCCTCTCGCTGATGCTCCAGGCGCGCCACGAGGACGGCAGCCCGATGAGCGACGCCGAGATCCGCGACGAGCTCCTCACCCTGCTGGTCGCCGGCCACGAGACCACCGCGACCGCGCTCTCCTGGGCGATGGAGCGGCTCACCCGCCACCCGGAGAAGCTGGAGCGGCTGCGGGCCGAGGTCGTCGACGGCGAAGAGGAGTACCTGAACGCCGACGATCCAGGAGACGCTGCGCCTGCGACCGGTGATCTCGATCGTCGTCCGCCGGCTGACCGAGACGGTCGAGCTGGGCGGCTACGAGCTTCCCGCGGGCGCCGGCGTCACCCCCTGCATCCACCTGATCCACCGCGACCCGGGCATCTACCCCGAACCCGATCGCTTCCTGCCGGAGCGCTTCCTCGAGAACCCGCCCGGCACCTACACCTGGATCCCCTTCGGCGGCGGCGTCCGCCGCTGTCTCGGCGCCGCTTTCGCCCAGTTCGAGATGGCCGTCGTCCTCCGCGAGCTGGTTCTCCGTCACCGGATCGAGCCGGCGAACCCCGCCTCGGAGCGCAACTTCCGCCGCGCGATCACCGAGACCCCCCGGCACGACGCCGAAGTGGTCCTCCGCTAACTCGCCGACGGGACGATTTCCGGTTGGGCAGACCGGTTTTCGGCCCACCGGCACGGGTAAGGAGACCGCAATGAAGCCGGGCAACCGCGAGACGATTCCGACGATCTCCGAGGTGGTGCGCGAGGCGGCGGCGATCTGCGACCCGGAGGGGGCCGACACCGCCGTCACCGGCTTCTTCGAGAGCTTCGAGGACGACGACCGCCCGGCCACCGCCGCCGAGGATCTGCAGGGCGAGCTGCTCAGCACCGTCCGGGGCATCGACCCCGAGGGCGACGACCCAGCCGCCCTCGCCGCCGCAGCGGCAGCCGTCTGGCTCTCCACCAACCCCGGCCAGGCGGACAACGGCGACCACGTCCTGCGCGAGGGCGTCCGCCTCGTCTTCGAGGGCGCCCCGCCCGAGCCGCTCGCCGAGTGGCTGGCGGCTCGGGGTGTAGAGCTCTAGATCAACCGCAGCCGGTGTTGTTGCCGCAGCTGCTGCACGTGTAGCAGGACCCCGTCCGCTGCATCATGCCGCCGCACTGCTCGCACGCCGGGCCGAGTTCGAGGCCCTGCATCTTCGCCGGGCGGACCGGGGGCGTTTCGGTCAGCGCCGCGGCCGCGGGCACGGCCTCTCCCGCTTTCGCGGCTGGCGCGGTCTCGCCCTTGCCGCCGTTCGAGTGGCCGTTGCCGTTGCCGTTGGCGGGGCCGGCCGTGTCGGTCGGGATCCCGAGCCCCAGCTGCGAGGTCTCCGCTTCCTTCTTGCTGCGCACCTCCTGGGTCATGATCCCCAGTTCCTCGAGGGTTTCGGTGTCCTCGACGAAGCGGCTCGCGAGCCAGCGCATGATGTAGTCCGGCATCGATTTGGCGAACGGGATCTCCGGGTTGCGCGTCATCCCCTCGGGCTCGAAGCGCATGTAGCTGAACTTCTGGACGAAGGTCTCCAGCGGCACCCCGTACTGGAGGCCGAGCGAGATCGCCGTCGCGAAGGCGTTGAGCAGCCCCCGCATCGTCGAGCCCTCCTTGCCGATGTCGGTGAGGAAGATCTCGCCGACGGTGCCGTCGTCGTATTTGCCGGCGGTGATGTAGCCCTCGTGGCCGGCGATCGAGAACTTGTGGGTGATCGATTCGCGCTCGCGCGGCATCTTCTTGCGGACCGGCTCCGGCATCGCGACTTCGGTCTCGGCGTCCTTTTCGTCCTGCGCGTCGGTGCGCAGCGCCTGGGCGGTCTTCGAGCCGTCGCGGTAGATCGCCAGGGCCTTGAGGCCGCCCTTCCAGCCGCGGGTGTAGGCGTCGGCGATGTCCGCCGACCGTCGCCGACTGCGGCAGGTTGACCGTCTTCGAGATCGCCCCGGAGATGAAAGGCTGGGTCGCCGCCATCATGTCGATGTGGCCGGTGTGGGAGATCGCCCGCTCGCCGACCGCGACGTCGAAGACCGGCAGGTGCTCGTCCTTGAGCCCGGGGGCGCCGACGATCGTGTTCTGCTCGGTGATGTAGGCGGCTGATCTGGTCGATCTCCGCCTCCGAGTAGCCGAGCGTCTGCAGCGCCAGCGGCACCGAGCGGTTGGCGATCGTCATCTGCCCGCCGCCGACCAGCTCCTTGAACTTGACCAGCGAGAAGTCGGGCTCGATCCCGGTCGTGTCGCAGTCCATCAGGAAGCTGATCGTCCCGGTCGGGGCCAGCACCGTCGCCTGCGCGTTGCGGTAGCCGTGCTCCTCGCCGAGCTCGACCGCTTCGTCCCAGGCCCGCTGCGCGGCCTCGAGCAGGTCGCCCTTGACCCCGGTCCCGTCGACGTCGTAGGAGGCGGCGCGGTGCATCCGCATGACGCCGTTGTGCGGCTCGCGGTTCTTCTCGTACTCCTCGTAGGGCCCGGTCGCCCCGGCGGCGATCAGCGGCCGACTGGCGGTAGGCGCGGCCGGTCATCAGCGCCGTGATCGCGGCGGCGACGTTGCGGCCCTCGTCGGAGTCGTAGGGGAGGCCGTCCGACATCAGCAGGGCGCCGAGGTTGGCGTAGCCGAGGCCGAGCTGGCGGAACTTGTTGGCGTTCTCGGTGATCCCCTCGGTCGGGTAGCTGGAGAAGCCGACGACGATCTCCTGGGCGAGGAAGACGATGTCGACCGCGTGCTCGAATTCCGCCGTGTCGAAGCTGCCGTCCTCGCGGCGGAACTTCATCAGGTTGAGCGAGGCGAGGTTGCAGGCCGAGTCGTCGACGTGCATGTACTCGCTGCACGGGTTGGAGGCGTTGATCCGGCCCGACTCGGGGCAGGTGTGCCAGCGGTTGATGATCGTGTCGTACTGGACGCCGGGGTCGGCGCAGCGCCAGGCGGCGTCGGCGATCTGGTTCATCAGGTCGCGGGCGTCGAGCGTCTTCGTCGTCGAGCCGTCGCGGCGGGCCTTCAGCTCCCAGTCCTCGCCGGCCTCGACCGCCTCCATGAACTCGTCGGTGACCCGCACCGAGTTGTTGGCGTTCTGGTACTGGATCGAGGTGAAGCCCTCGCCGTCGATCGACATGTCGAAGCCGGCGTCGCGCAGCGCCGCGGCCTTCTTCTCCTCGTCGGCCTTGCACCAGATGAAGTGCTCGATGTCCGGGTGGTCGACGTCGAGGACGACCATCTTCGCCGCCCGCCGCGTCTTGCCGCCGGACTTGATCGTCCCGGCCCAGGCGTCGGCGCCGCGCATGAAGCTGACCGGGCCGCTGGCGGTGCCGCCCTTGGAGAGCTGCTCGACCGAGCCGCGGATGTTGGAGAGGTTGATGCCCGAGCCGGAGCCGCCGCGGAAGATCTTGCCCTCCTTGGTGTTCCAGTCGAGGATCGACTCCATCGTGTCCTCGACGCTGAGGATGAAGCAGGCCGAGCACTGCGGCGTCTCCTCGAAGCCGACGTTGAACCAGACCGGCGAGTTGAAGGCCGCCTTCTGGTTGAGCAGGATCGCGGTCAGCTCCATCTCGAAGGCGTCGGCGTCCTCCTCGGAGGCGAAGTAGCCGCCCTCGCGGCCCCAGTTGGAGATCGTCCCGGCGACGCGCCCGATCATCTGTTTGACCGAGCTCTCGCGCTCGGGGCTGCCGAGCTGGCCGCGGAAGTACTTCTGGGCGACGATGTTGGTCGCGTTCTGCGACCAGGTCACCGGGAACTCGACGCCGCGCTGCTCGAAAGCCGGGCTCTCCGGGTTGCCGATCACCGCATCGCGGATCTCCCACTCGATCTGGTCGAAAGGATGGACTCCAGGAGTCGAAAATCTGCGTTCGATCGCAAGGCCCTTCAGGTCAGTTCGGCTTATCTCTGAAGTGGTACTTGCCATCACTATCTCCTCTATCCATTCTCTGTCCGTTAGGCGGGTTGACGATCCTGGCTGGGCGATCGGACGGAGCCACGAAAGGACCTAGCGATCCGTTTTGTGGAGCCAAATTCAGAGCCTGAAAGAGTCGTTGCAAGTATCAATTCTGACAGACAGGAAGCTCGGTCAGCCCAGCCGTCTTGCCGCAAACTCCGAGCGTCCGAGCAGCTCGGGTTTCGACTGCCTCACCGTTGATCGCCGATGTTCGTCGCATCCTGTCGGTTCGGTTCGGTTGCGGGTGCAGACGAAGCGAAGCGATTGCGCAAAACGGGAGATGAAACGGTCGCATCGACGGTTCTTGGGCCTTGCCGGCAGCGCGGCCGTAGAGATCGCACCTCTAGCACTTCTCATAAAGGGTCCGACGCGAATTTCTCGTTCTGGCAAGCGCCAGGCGGGTACCCTCCAGATATGGACGAATTGCGCCGGGGGGCGGAGCGGATGGGAGAACGCGCGACTGCGGCTCGTGAGGCGATGGGTGAGCGCGCCTCCGCTGCCAAAGAGGCCGTCGGAGAGCGGGCCACCGCCGCCAAAGAGGCGACCGCCGAGGCGATCGCTGCAGTCAAGCCGAAGCTGCGCGGCGTCTCCCACGAGTGGGCCTTCTTCCTCTCGCTCGGCTTCGGGGCGGCGCTGATCATCCTCGCCGAAACGCCGAAGGCGACGCTGGCGGTGGCGATCTACGCGGTCAGCCTCTCGGCCCTGTTCGGCACCAGCGCCCTCTATCACCGCGTCAACTGGGCCCGGCCGAGCGTGCGGCAATGGATGCGGCGGCTGGATCACTCGATGATCTTCTTCCTCATCGCCGGCACCTACACGCCCTTCGCGCTGCTGGTCCTAAACGGAACCCTGGCGATGGCGATCCTCGCTGTCGTCTGGATCGGGGCGATCGCCGGCGCGATCGTCGAGATGATCTGGATCGACCACCCGAAATGGGCCTCCGCCCTGATTTACCTCTCGCTCGGCTGGGTGGCGGTCGCCGCCTTCCCCGAGCTCTGGACCTCGATGGGGCCCGCCGGGACCCTGCTCGTCGCCGCCGGCGGCCTCCTCTACACCGCCGGCGCCGTCGTCTACGCGGTCCAGCGGCCCAACCCCGTCCCGGCGACCTTCGGCTACCACGAGGTCTTCCACCTCCTCGTCATCGCCGCCGCCGTCGCCCACTTCTCGGCGGTCGCCTTCTTCGCCCTGCCGCACGGCTAGCGGGTTCGAATCCGGTTGCCGCCCTAGGCGGCGACGGCCAGGCTCTCCTGCAGCTGCTCCGTTTCGGCGACCAGCGTCGCCAGGATCTCCTCCAGCTGGTGGGACTGCTCGGGGGAGAGGTCGAGACGGCCGTCGCGGTAGAGGTCGGCTGCGCGGGCAACCGGCAGTTCGGCCTCGAGCACGCGGCCGCCCAGGGCGCCGAGGACTTTGCGGGTCTCGGCCTGGGCCCAGACCGCGCCGAACATCCCGGTAGAGGCGCCGATCACCGCGGCGGGGGTCCCCGTCAGGGCACTCTGCCCGGCCGGGCGGGAGGCCCAATCGAGAGCGTTCTTCAGCACCCCGGGGATCGAGTGGTTGTACTCGGGGGTGGCGACGAGGACCGCGTCTGCGTCGCGCATCGCCCGGCGCAGCTCCGCCACGGCCGGCGGCGTCGCCTCCGTCTCGAGGTCGGCGTCGTAGGGCGGGATCTCTCCCAGCCGCTCGAACTCGGCGAACTCCACCCCGGCGGGAAGCCGCTCGGCGGCCTCCCGCAGCAGGGCGTGGTTGAAGGGGTCCCGGCGCAGGCTTCCGGTGATGCCGAGGACCCTCATCGCTATGCCTCCTCGGCGACGAGCTCGAGCTCGACCGAGATCGTCACCGCGTAGTCGAGGACCTCGCCGCCGCTCGGCAGCTCGGCCTGCCAGTCGAGCCCGAAGCTGCGGCGGTCGACGGTGGTCTCCAGCGAGAGCCCGACTCGCTCTTTGCCGGCCAGGTCGGCGCCCAGCTGGGCGAAGCGGCCGCTCGCCTCGACCTCGCGCTTCTCGCCGTGGATCTCCAGCTCGCCCGCGATCCGGGCGCTGCCGTCCTCGCCGACGCTGAGCTCGGTCGAGGTGAAGCGCAGCCGCGGGAAGCGCTGCACGTCGAAGAACTCGGGGGAGAGGAGGTGGCCCTTCAGCATCTCCTCGTCGATGTCGATGCTCTCGACCTCGACGGTGCCCTCGAGCCGCGGCTGATCGCCGCCGGTGAGGCGGGCCTCGTAGCGGTCGAAGTCGCTGCGGAACGTGGTGACGCCGTTGTGGGTGACGGCAAAGGCGATGGAGGAGTGGACGGGGTCCACGACCCAGGTGCCTGCCGGAATCTCCTGCTTTCTGACGGTCTCGGTGCTCATTCTTTGTTCCTTCCCGAAGATGGTTGACTCTTAAACATTTGACGTAGAAACAATCGTAGCAGAGAAAGTTTGCCTGTCAACTATTGTCAGATCAACCATCGTGTGGGATGATGTCGGCATGGCCGAAGCGACCGCAACCGCCCACACCGCCGCCGCGAACGTCGATCCGCACCGCGAGGCGTGGATCGCGATCTCCCAGACCCATGCGGCGGTTTCGGGCCGCCTGCAGGAGGCGCTGACCGCCGCCGAGCTGCCGCCGCTCCCCTGGTTCGAGGTGCTGGCCACGCTCGACCGGGCCCCGGAGCAGAGGCTGAAGATGGGGGACCTGGCCGAAGCGCTGGTCATCACCCGCGGCGGCCTGACCAAGCTCGTCGACCGGCTGATCAAGGCCGGCCTGCTCGAGCGGACCTTCTGTGAGACCGATCGCCGCGTCAGCTACGCGACGCTGCTGCCCGCCGGGGTAGAGCTGCTGGCCGAGATGCGCCCGGTGGTGCGCGGCGAGCTGGCCGCGGCCTTCACCGCCAACCTCAGCGTCGCCGAAGCCGACCAGCTGCGGGAGACGATGGAGCGGATCCGCGGCTCGGCCTGCGGGACCAGCTAGGCGCTTTCCCAACCAGTGGTTTCGAAAAACGCCTAGGCGAGCGCTGCCGAGGCCCGCTCTTTGGCGGACTCGATGATCGCCAGCACCGCCTGCTCCTGACCGTCGCGGATCAGGTCGATCGGGTCGGGGTCGCCGTTGACGATCCCCTCGAAGAACTCCTTGCGGTCCTGGTAGGTCGGCAGCGTCCCCTTCGCCCAGCCGCGAGCGTCGTTGAGGATCACCGCCAGCCGCGCGTACTCCTCGCCGAAGAGCTCGGAGATCTCGCGCTTCATCCGCTTCGCCAGCGCCGGCGAGGCTCCCGCGGTCGAGATCGCGATCGCCAGCGGCCCGGTGCGGACGATCGCCGGCAGGATGAAGTTGCAGAGCGGCGGCACGTCGACGATGTTGACCAGCATCGCCCGCTGCTCGGCGTCGTCGAAGATGCCGATGTTGACCTCGGAGTCGTCGGTGCAGGCGATCACCATGAAGACGCCCTCGAGGTCCGCGGGCCCGGCGTAGTCCCGCTTCTCCCAGGCGATCGACCCCTCCGCCGCAAGCCGCTCGAGCTCGGGGTGGGCGACCGGGGCGATCAGGGTGACGCTGCCGCTGCAGGCCAGCAGCCCCTCGACCTTCTCGAGGCCGATGTCGCCGCCGCCGACGACCAGGCAACTGCGGCCGGTCAGTTTCAGGCAGGCGATGTAGAAGGGGGTCTCCAGCATGTCCCGCACGCAGGACTGATCGCAGATCCCCTTGCGGTACTGGCAGACGCACTCCTTGCCGGCATAGGCCTGGGCGGGCATGGGACGAAGGCTAGCGATCTGCGATCAGGGGACGCCGGGGTGGTCCTCGGCGGACAACAGCGGGAGGGTCCGGCGAGGACCACCCCCGGCGCCCGACGACAGTCAGATGGAGCCCAGGGTGATGCGCAGGCCGTCTTCGAGGCCCATCTCGGCGCGCCAGTTGAGCTCGCGTTCGGCTCTCGTGGCGTCGATCGTGATCCGCTGCACCTCGCCGGTACGTTCCGGCGCGAACTCGGGCTCGAAGCTCTCGTTGCCGCTGAGGCCTTTCAGCGCCTCGATCAGCTCCAGCACGTTCGTCTCGCGGCCGGTGCCGATGTTGACCGGGCCGGTCGCCTGCGAGTCGCCGGCGGCGAGCGCGGCGGAGACGACGTCGCCCACATATATGTAGTCGCGGGTCTGGGTGCCGTCGCCGAACACGGTCGGGCGCCCGCCCTCCTTGAGCAGGCCGCAGAAGATCGCGATAACCCCTGCCTCGCCGAGCGGGTCCTGGCGCGGGCCGTAGACGTTGCCCAGCCGCAGCGAGATCCCGGAGAGCCCGTAGAGCCGCTCGTAGAGGGAGAGGTAGCCCTCGGCGGCGAACTTGCTCTGGCCGTAGGCCGACAGGGGCGCGATCGGGGCGTCCTCGCCGAGCGGCAGGTGCTGGCCCTCGCCCTCGCCGTAGATCGCCCCGCCGGTGGAGATCGAGACGACGCGGCCGCACTCCGAGGCGCGCGCCGCCTCGAGCACGTTGGCGGTGCCGCCGACGTTGACGCCGGCGTCGAAGAAGGGGTCGGCGAGGGACTTGCGGACGTCGATCTGAGCGGCGAGGTGGAAGATCGCCTCGGGCCGGCGCTCCGCGGCCAGGCGGCTAAGCGCCTCGCCGTCGCGGATGTCCATCTCGCTCAGCTCGGCGCCGGCGGCGAGACCCGGTTCGAGGTTCGAGATGCGGCCGGTGGAGAGGTTGTCGACCACCGTCACCTCGTCGCCGCGCGCGAGCAGGGCATCGACCAAGTTCGAGCCGATAAACCCCGCGCCGCCAGTGACCAGACACCTCATCAGGCGGTGATCCTAGGCAGATCGCGGGGGCCGGGGCGGAAGATCGGACGAATGGATGCCGGCTTGCGCAGCCGAACGCCCCTGCTACCCTCGCCGCCCCATGCGACTGATCGTCACCGAGAAGAACAACAGCGCCAAGAAGATCGCCGAGGCCCTCAGCAAGGGCTCCAACAGCGAGGACAAAACCTTCAAAGTCCCGTTCTACACCTGGACGGACGCCGAAGGCGACGACCACATGACGGTCGGTCTCAAGGGCCACGTGCTCGGCCCGGCCTTCCCCGAGGGCTACTCGAACTGGCAGAAGACCGACCTGCACGACCTGATCGACGCCGACCTGATCAAGGAGCCGACGGACAAAAACGTCGTCAAAGCGATCAAAAAACTGGCCAAAGAGGCCGACGAGCTGGTGATCGCAACCGACTTCGACCGCGAGGGCGAGCTGATCGGGCTCGAGGCCCTGGAGGAGATGCTCGACTCCAACCCGGCCCTGGGATCGCGCGAGGGCACCGCCGACGGCACCCTGCGGATCCAGCGCGCCCGCTACTCGGCGCTGACCAAAGAGGAGATCGACCGCGCCTTCGACGAGCTCGACGAGCTCTCCTACCCGCTGGCCAACGCCGGCGCCGCCCGCCAGGACATCGACCTGCTCTGGGGCGCGACCCTGACCCGCGCCGTCTCGCTCGCCAGCCGCCGCTTCGGCTCCAACTTCCTCTCGGTGGGACGCGTGCAGAGCCCGACCCTGGGCCTGATCGTCGAGCGCGAGATGGAGCGCCGCGCCCACGTCGCGAAACCGTTCTGGGAACTGTTCGCCAAGTTCCAGCACCCCGACGGCAGCTTCGAGACCCACCACACGGTCGACAAGTTCTGGGAGAAAGCGGAGGCCGACGCGGCGCTCGCCGGTACCTCCGACCCCGGCACGGTGAAAGCGGTGACGGCGCGGAAAAACACCCGCAAGCCGCCGACGCCCTACAACACCACCGCCTTCAGCACCGACGCCTCCAGCCGCCTCGGCATCACTCCCGCCAGCGCGATGCGGATCGCCGAGGACCTCTACATGGACGGCTTCATCTCCTACCCGCGCACCGACAACACGGTCTACCCGTCCTCGCTGCCGGTCAAGGAGCTGGTGACCTCGCTGGTGCGGATCAAGGAGTTCTCCGCCGCCGCCGGCCTGCTCGACAGCCCGCTGAAGCCGACCCGCGGCAAAAAAGAGACGACCGACCACCCGCCGATCTACCCGACGCAGGCGGTCCACCCGGGCGCCCTCGAGGGCCCGAAGAAACGCGTCTACGAACTGGTCGTCCGCCGCTTCCTCGCCACCTTCAGCCCGCCGATGATCACCGAGTCGACCCGCGCCGACATCGAGGCCGGCGACCAGACCTACTTCGTCCGCGGCTCGGTCGTCGTCGACCCCGGCTACGCCGGCATCTACACCTACGCCCGCTCGGCCGACGAGGAGATCCCGAAACTGGAAGAGGGCCAGACCCTGCAGCTGGAGGGCGACCCCTGGATCGTCGACAAGGAGACCCAGCCGCCGGGCCGGATCTCGCAGGCGAAACTGATCGAGATGATGGAGGAGCGCGGCCTCGGCACCAAAGCGACCCGCGCCGACATCATCCAGAAGCTCTTCGACCGCGGCTACGTCTACAGCAACCCGCCGATCCCGACCGAGACCGGCATCGCGCTCTACGAGGCGTTCAAGAACTACGTGCCGGCGATGGCGACGCCGGAGATGACGGCGACGCTGGAGGCGGAGATGGACCGGATCGCCGCCGGCGAGATGTCGAAGGGCGCCGTCGTCGGCGAGAGCCGCGAGCTGCTGCACAAGACCTGGGACGAAATCGACTCCAGCCGCGAAGACCTGGCGAAAGTGATCTGGAAAGGGATGGACGAGGACCGCATCCTCGGTCCCTGCAAGGTCTGCGAAGAAGCCGGGCGCACCAAGGAGGACGGCTCGCCGAACATGCTGCGGATCATCCGCGCGAAAAAATCGGGCAAACGGTTCGTCGGCTGCAGCGGCTGGGTCCTCGACGACCCTGACTCGTGCGACCAGACCTTCCCGCTGCCGCAGCGCGGCGACGTCTTCCGCCTCGAGGAACGCTGCTCGATCTGCGACCGCACCCCGCGCCTCAAAGTCCAGCCGTTCCGCGGCCGGCCCTGGAACCTCTGCCTCAACGACGACTGCGAGTCGATGCAGGAGATGAAGAAACGCCGCGCCGAGCGCGAAGCGGCCAAAGCCGCGAAAGCCGCGATGGAGAAGAAGGCGCCGCCGAAAGGCGACGAGGACGCCGCACCGGCGAAGACCAAGAAAGCGAAAGTCAAAGCCTCGAAAGCGGACACGGCGACGCGCGGGCGCAAACGCGCCAAAGCCGGCGCGAAAAGCTGAGGTTCCAGACGTTGTTCGTCTCGCTCGAGGGCGTCGACGGCTCGGGCAAGAGCACCCAGGCGCGCCTGCTGGTCGAGGCGCTCGGTGGCGACACGGTCGCGATCCGCGAGCCGGGGGGGACCGAGGCGGCGGAGCGGATCCGCGAGCTGCTCGCCGACCCGGCTGTCCCGCTCGAGCCGCTGGCGGAGCTGATGCTCTTCCTCGCCGCCCGCGCCGACCTCACCGAGCGGGTGATCCGCCCGGCCCTGGAGGCGGGACGGCACGTCGTCGCCGACCGCTTCTCCGACTCCAGCGTCGCCTACCAGGGCGCCGCCCGCGGGCTCGGCGTCGGCGAGGTGATCGGCCTCTGCGAGGCCGCGACCGACGGCCTCTGGCCGGACCTGACCCTGCTGCTGCGGATCGAGCCCGAGACCGGCCTCGGGCGCGCCGCGGGCGAGGATCGCTTCGAGCAGGAGGGGCTGGCCCTCCAGCAGGAGGTGGCGACCGCCTACGAGGAGATCGCGATCATCGCCTCCGACCGGGTCGCCGTCATCGACGCCACCGGCAGCGTCGAGGAGGTCCACGGCCGCATCATGGACGCAGTCCGCACCCGAACCCCCTAGCCGAGTTGCCGTTTTGTCTCCCTCTGCGCAACAAACCGGCAAGTCGGCGTTGGAGGAGGCGACTGCGCATCAGGGGCGGGCGCGGGTCGGCCTCCAGGCGGCGCTGGCCGGCGAGCCCTCGCATGCCTACCTCTTCCGCGGGCCGCGGGGGTCCGGCAAGCGCGCCGCGGCGCGGACCTTCGCGGCGGAGATCCTCGCCGCTGCGGCCGCCGACCCCGAGGACGCGCGGCGGCGGGCGCTGCTCGACCCCTCGCCCCATCCCGACCTCGTCTGGCTCGCCCCGACCGGCGCCCAGCACATGGTCGAGGAGGTGCGCGAGCGGGTGATCCGCGCCGCCGCCTACCGGCCCTTCGAAGGCGGCAAGCGCGTCTTCGTCGTCGAGGCCGCCGAGGCGATGCGCGACGAGAGTCAGAACGCGCTGCTGAAGACGCTCGAGGAGCCGCCCGGGTTCGTCCACCTGATCCTGCTCAGCTCCGACGGCGAGGGCCTGCTCGAGACCGTCGCCTCCCGCTGCCAGACGATCGAATTCGCCCCGCTTCCCGCGCGAGTGTTGGAGGCAGAGCTCGCCGCGGCCGGCGTCGACGCGAGCGGTGAGGAGATCGCCGCCGCTGCCCGGCTCGCCGCCGGCGACCTCGAGCGGGCGCGCCTGCTGCTGAGCGAGCGGGGCCGGGAGCTGCGGGCCGAGGCCGAGCGCTGCGTCGGCGCCGCCCTCGCGGGGAAGTGCGCCGACCGCCCCCTGGAAGGCGATCCTCGACGACGCCCAGACCGCCGGCGCCGACGTCGAAGCGGCGGTCCGCGAGGCGCTCGAGGAGGAAGCGAAGGCCGGGATCAAACGCAGCGCCAAGGAGATCACCGACGGCGCCAAACGCGCCGGCCGCCGCCGCCGCACCGAGATCCTCGACCTCGGCTTCGAGCTCTGCGCCGCCTGGCTCCGCGACCTCGCCGCCCTCGCCGCCGGCGCCGAGGAGGTCGTCTTCAACCGCGACCGGCTGGAGCAGCTGCGCTCCCAGGCCGCCGGCCTCGATGCGGCCCGCGCCCGTCGCGGCGCCGAGCTGGTCCAGGAGACCCGCCGCGGATTGGAGCTGAACGTCAGCGAGGAGCTGGCGCTAGAGACGCTTTTCTTCAGGCTCGAGTCGCTGCTCGCCAGCTGAACCGTTGCCGTTCGGCGCCTCGCCGACCGCCTGCTGACGCGCCTTTTCGATCGCCCGCTCCTGCGCCAGGCGGGTGATCTGCGCCGCCTGGCGGGACATGATCACGCTGAAGTTGAGCGCCAGCCCGAGCAGCAGCAGGAGGACGATCGAGAAGAGGGCGACGTTGGTGTTGCGGACGCCCATCGCTTCGGCGACCAGCTCGAGCAGGCCGGGGAAGGCGGCGCCGGCGAGCATCCCCAGGCCGGCTACGAACCAGATCACGCTGTAGCGCTCCTGCAGGCGATCGCGGCGGATCAGGTCGAGGATCAGCAGCATGAAGAAGATCGCGATCACCGCGGCGACGATCCGCGTCTGCGAGGTGAGGTGGACCTGGGCTTCGCCGGCGGCGAGCGGCAGGGCGCTCATTGCTCGGCCTCCGCCTGGCGCGGCCGGAACTGGCCGACGAGGAGGACGACCAGACCCTTGAAGATGAAGAAGGCCGAGCGCACCGGGGTCAGGAAGGAGGTGCCGCCGGCCCGCTCCAGCATCCGCACCGGCAGCTCCTCGACCCGCAGCCCCTGGCGCACCGCCAGCTGCAGCGACTCGATCTCGGCGAAGTCGGGCGAGTAGTGCTGGCTGAAGAGCGCCATCACGCGGCGGTTGGCAGCCCGCATGCCGCTGGTCGTGTCGGTGAAGCGCTGGCGGGTCGCCAGGGTGAGGAAGAAGCGGAAGACGCTGGTCCCGATCCGCCGCGAGAAGGTCGGCCGGTAGTCGCCGCTGGCGGAGACGGCGCCGGCGTGGTAGCGCGAGCCGATCACCAGGTCGGCGCGGTCGGCGGTCACCTCGGCGACCAGGCGGGCGACCTCCTCGGCCGGGTGCTGGCCGTCGGCGTCGAGGTGGGCGCAGGCGTCGTAGCCGTTGCGCAGCGCGTAGAGGTAGCCGGTCTGCAGCGCCGCCCCGAGGCCCTGGTTGAAGGGCAGCGAGGCGACCAGGGCGCCGGCCTCGCGCGCCCGCTCGCCGGTGGCGTCGGCGGAGCCGTCGTCGACGACGAGAAGGTCGGCCTCGGGCAGCGCTTTGCGCACGTCGGCGATCACCTCGGCGATCGAGGCTTCCTCGTTCCAGGCGGGGATGAAGACCAGGGTCCGCACGCTTTCGATTCTCCCACGTGGGCACGGATGGGCCCCAGCCGCCGCCCCGAGGAGAGGATTGTGTTAGTAAATCTTCATGCCCCGCTCCGACACCACGCCGGCCGGGTCGGCTCCCGGCTCGCTGCGAATCGGCATGCGCCTCTGGCTGACCGGCGCCTTCGCCGCGGTCAGCCTGATCACCGCCGGGGCCGTTTATCTCTTCGGCGACAAGCCCCAGGCGCTGATCGCGTCGGTAACCGTCGGGGTCCTCGCCGGCTTCCTGATCGCGGTCGCGATCTCCCACCGCGTCGTCGGCCTCGCCCGCGCCGCCGGCGAAATGGCGGGCGGCTCCTTCGACGCGCCGCTCAACACCTCCGGCCCGGACGAGATCGGCGACCTCGCCCGCGCCCTGGACTCGATGCGCGCCTCGCTGAAGGAGAGCTTCGGCGTCCTCTCCTCCGACCGCAACAAGCTGGCGGCGATCTTCGACGGCCTCACCGACGTGGTCATGGTCGTCGACTACGAAGGCCCGGTGCGCTTCTCCAACAGCGCCGCCTCGCGCCTGCTCGACGAGTCCGGCCAGCCGCCGGAGGTGGTCCTGCCGCAGCTCCACCGCGCCGCCGAGGTCGGCTTCTCCGCCCACCCGGCGCTGCGGATCGGCGACCGCGCCTACGCGATGACCGCCCGCTCGCTGCCCGACGAGCGCGCCGTCCTCGCCGTCCTCCGCGACCGCACCGACGAGCTGCGCCGGAGCTGGCCGAAGCCGACTTCGTCTCCAACGCCGCGCACGAGCTGCGCAATCCGCTGGCCGGGATCTCCGGCGCGATCGAGGTCCTGCAGAGTGGCGCCAAGAACGACCCCCACGACCGCGACCACTTCCTCAAACGGCTGGGCGAAGACGCCGAGCGGATGAACCGCCTGACCCAGTCGCTGCTGACCCTGGCCCGGGTGGAGTCCCGCGGCGCGCCGGAGAGCGAGATCGTCGACGTGCCGCTGGCGGTCAAGGACGTGGTCAGCGCCTGCGACGCCCCGCCGCACGTCGAGCTGGTCGTCGACGTCGAGTCGGATCTCGCCGCCACCGGCGACCCGACGTTGCTGCGGCAGGTGATGATCGGCCTGCTGACCAACGCCTTCAAGAACACGCCGCCCCCCGGCACCGTTACCGTTCGCGGCCGCCATGACAGCGAGGGTGAGGTCATCTTGGAGGTCATCGACACCGGAACCGGGATTCCCGCGGTGGAGCTGGAGCGCGTCTTCGAGCGCTTCTACCGCCGCTCGGAGTCGCGCAACCAGGAGGGCTTCGGCCTCGGCCTGGCGATCGCGCGGCGGATGGTCGACGTGATGGGCGGCCGGATCGGCGCCGAGTCGGTGGAGGGGGAGGGGAGCACCTTCTGGGTGCGCCTCCCGATCGCACAGCCGAGCCCCACCCCGGTCGCATGAGCAGCGGTCGCATCCTCATCGCCGACGACGAGCCGTCGGTCCGCGACTCGGTCGGCTACGCCCTCGTCCAGGAGGGCTTCGAGGTGACGCCGGCGGCCGACGGCGACGAGGCGGCCGAGCTGCTCGGCAACGGGGTCCCCTTCGACCTGCTGATCCTCGACATCATGATGCCGGGGCCGAGCGGTCTCGACATCTGCCGCGACGTCCGCTCGCGCAGCGCCGTCCCGATCATCGTCCTCACCGCCAAAGACGCCGAGGTCGACAAGGTGGTCGGGCTCGAGGTCGGCGCCGACGACTACGTGACCAAGCCCTTCTCGGTGCGCGAGCTGCTGGGCCGGGTCCGCGCCCAGCTGCGGCGGCGCGAGCTCGACCGGGCGCCGCTCTCCCAGGCGGTCAAAATCGAGTCCGGCCCGGTCTCGATCGACCTCGTCCGCCACGTCGCCACCGTCCGCGGCGTCCCGGTCAACCTGACCCGCTCCGAGTTCCAGCTGCTGCGCCTGATGGTCGCCCGCCCCGGCGAGGTCTTCTCCCGCGCCCAGATCATGGAGGAGCTCTGGCAGACCGAGTTCGACGGCGACGAGCGCGCCTGCGACGTCCACATCTCCAACCTGCGCCAGAAGGTGGAGCGGGACCCGCAGAAGCCCGAACTCGTACTGACCGTGCGGGGCGTTGGCTACAAGTTCAGCGGCGACGGGACCTAGGCGAATACGGACATATCAGAGACTTTCTGTTATTTTCAGCGAAAGTAACAGGAGCTCTGTAATGAGTCAGGTTTCGAGCAAGAACCCATTCCGCCCCGGCGTCGGCCTCCGCCCGCTCTATCTCGCCGGCCGGGATCCCTCGCTTCGCCGATTCTCGGCGATGCTGCGGGCGGCGCCCGAGCAACCGGCGAGCATGCGCGTCACCGGCCTGCGCGGAGTCGGGAAGACGGTTCTGCTCGGGGCCTTCGCGGAGCGCGCCAGGGAAGCCAACTGGGAGCCCGCCGAGCTCGAGTTCCAGCCCTCGCACAACACCAACCAGGCACTTCAAGAGACTCTCACCGCGCTGCTGCGGCGTGCCCAGGAACGGCTCTCGCGCTTCGAGCGCCTGCGCGCCGCCGCGGGCCGGGCGCTCAAAGCCGGTCGCCTCTCGGTCACCTGGGAAGAGGTGTCGCTCTCGCTCTCTCCCGGCTCGGAGCGGGAGAGCGATCTCGCCAGGGAGATATTCGAGACCGTGGAGCTGGCCGTGGCGAAGGGACGCGAGGGCATCGTCCTGCTGCTCGACGAGGCCCAGCTGATCCGCGACGAGCGCGGCCGTCACGGCGAGCATCCCCTCTCCCTGCTGATCGCCCCCCTGGTGGCCCTGCAGCGCCAGGAGCTGCCGGTGGCCGTGGTCCTCTGCGGCCTGCCGACGCTGGCGGCGAATCTGCAGCACGCCCGCTCCTACAGCGAGCGCCTCTTCCGCGGCGAGGAGGTCGACTCGCTGCCAGCGGATGAGGCGCTGGCGGCATTCACCCACCCGCTCGAAGCGGCTGGGCGCACCGCGGACGAAGGTGTGGCCCAGGAGGTCGTGGACGAGGTTGAGGGATACCCCTACTTCATCCAGCTGTGGGGGTCGGAGCTGTGGGATGCAGCCGACCTCGCCGGCGTCGATCGCCTGAGCAAGAGGCTGCTCGACGAGGCCCGGCCCGAGATCTACCAGCGCCTCGACCGCGACTTCTACGAGCCCCGCGTCTCCACCCTCACCCCGGCCGAACAGGACGTCCTCCTGGTCTCGGCCTCCTGCCCCTACCCGCCGCTTCGGGCTGCCGACCTCGGCAAAGCGTCCGCCAAGAGCCCCGGCAACGTCAACGTCCTGCTGGGCAGGTTGACGGAGGCGGGCGCTCTCTTCCGGATCCGCAAAGGGGAATACGAATACACGGCCCCCAGGTTCCGGGACTTCCTGCTGCGCCGCTGAGCGCTGGCGGACCAAGATGCCGCCCGGCGGCCGGCCGAGCTCGCCCGGCCGCCCACCTGGATAAGGTCAGAAGAGAAGTCGAACCCGAATTTGGAGGCCCTATGCCACTGGTACCGATGGTCGTCGAGCAAACCGCTCGCGGCGAGCGTTCCTTCGACATCTACAGCCGCCTGCTCGCGCAGCGGATCATCTTCCTCGGCGAGCCCGTCACCGAGGACCTCGCCAACCTGATCATCGCCCAGCTGCTGCACCTGGAGTCCGACGACCCCGAGAAGGACGTCAGCCTCTACATCAACTCGCCGGGCGGCTCCGCCTACGCGGGCCTGGCGATCTACGACACGATGCAGTTCATCAAGCCCGACGTGCAGACGATCTGTTACGGGATCGCGATGTCGGCTGGGTCGCTGATCCTCACCGGCGGCGCCGCGGGCAAACGGATGGCGCTGCCGAACAGCCGCATCCTCATCCACCAGCCGAGCGGCGGCTTCGAAGGCCAGTCGAGCGACATCGAGATCCACGCCAAAGAGATCCTCGCGCTGCGCGAGCGGCTCGACCAGATCTACGTCAAGCACACCGGCCAGTCGGCGGAGCAGATCCATACCGACATGGAACGCGACAAATTCTTCCAGCCGCAGGACGCGGTCTCCTACGGCCTGATCGACCGCGTGATCGAGTCGCACGAGTTCCAGGCAGACGACTCCTCGAGCAACGGCTCGGCGCCCTAGGGAGGGCGTCAGGCGCCGAGGCGGCGAGCGGCCCAGAGGCCGGCGAGCGCCGCGGCGCCGCCGGAGAGGACGCCGCCGATCCCGGCCGCCCGGGTCTCCGGGCGCCGGGCCGAGACGCCGAGCGCGATCGCGTCGGCGAGGTCGCAGGCGCTCGAGAGCAGCAGCGTCGCCCGCAGCGCCTCGCGGTCGTCGAGAGTGGCCAGGGTCAGCGCCCCGATCGCGATGTCGCGGCCGCCGCCGAGCTTGGCGACGGCTTCGCCGGAGGCGTCGGTGGGGCCGAAGCGCAGCGCCCGCAGCGCCGGCTGGGTCGCGAAGAAGATCCCGACGCCCATCGCCACCCGGCTGGCGCCGATCCCCAGCGCCACCTGCCGCGCCTTCGGGTCCACCTGCCCTCGTCCGAACATGCCCCGTCCCTACCCGGCCGTCGCCGATCTGCATCATGGGGGAGTGGCAGAGGGCGACACGATCCTGCGGCTGGCGCGGCGCTTCGAGAAGACGCTCCTCGGCGAGGAGGTGGCGGCTGCGGCTCCCAACCCGCGGGGGAAAGCGGCCGGGATCGAACGGCTCGACGGCCGCACGCTGGAGGACGTCCACGCTCACGGCAAGCACCTGCTTCTCGGCTTCGGCGAGGTCTCCCTGCACAGCCACCTGGGGATGAGCGGCGGCTGGCACTTCTACCGCCCCGGCTCCCGCTGGCGGCGCCCGCGCACGTCGGCTTGGGCGGTCCTCTCCGGCGGCGACTGGGAGGCGGTCCAGTTCGGCGGCCCGACCTTGCAGGTGTCGCCCACCGCGCGCCTGCGCCGCAACCCCCAGCTGACCCGGCTGGGACCCGACATCCTCGCCGAGGGGTTCGACCCCGGCGCCGTCGTCGCGGCGATGCGCGCCGATCCCACCCGCGGCCTCGGCGACGCCCTGCTCGACCAGCACCTCGTCGCCGGCATCGGCAACATCTTCAAGAGCGAGGCCTGCTTCGCCGCCCGCGTCGACCCCTGGCGGCCGGTCGGCGATCTATCCGACGAGGAGATGCGGGCCGTCCTGGCGGCCGCGCGTGAGCAGATGCTGAGCGCGGTCGAGCGTGGCGACCGCCACCGCTTCCGGATCTACAAACGCCGCCAGAGCGTCTGCCCCTCCTGCCGCGGAGCGGTCTCCTCGCGCGGCCAGGGCGACGCCAACCGCACCACCTACTGGTGCCCGCGGTGCCAAAGCTGAGGCGCCGCCGGGCCGCGCCCCCGGCTCCCGTCCGGCCCCGACCGCGCTCCTACTACCTGGTCGCGGGAGTCGCGCTGGACGCGGCGACGGAGCGGCTGCGGGCGCTGCCGGCCTTTGCCGACGGGCCGCTGGCCGAGCGCCGGCCGGAGCTGAAGGTGCGGCGCGCCAGCCGCCGGCCCAACCGGCTCGGCTTCGCGGTTCCCAGCGAGTTCCGCCTCTCGGTCACCGCCTACCCCGGGATCCGCCCCGGCGACGTGCTCGAGACCCTGCTGCACGAGCTCGTCCACCTCCACGTCGGCCGCGCCGCCGAAGCGCACGCCTGGCACGGCCCCACCTTCAAGCGGGTGCTCAACCGAGCGATGCGCGAGGCCTACGGAATCAGGATCCCGACCCCGCGCGCCACCCTCCACGGCCCCTACGCCGAGGCCATAGAGGCCTCGATCCGCCGAGACCGCAAAAACGGTTCTTGAGGGACCGTTTTTGCGGTCTCGCGGGTCAACCGTCGGTCTCCTCCTCGTCCCAGCGCCGGCCCTCGCGGAGGCGGTGGACGAGGAGGACGAGGATCACGACCAGGGCCGGCGCGAAGACCGGCAGCGCCACCAGGGCGCTGTGATGGGCGAGCGGAAGGGTCACCTGCCGCCGCCGTGCTGGAAGCCGGGCCGGCTGCGCAGGCGCAGCCGGCGCCGGCGCGGCGAGGGCCGCAGCCCGACCACCAGCCGGTGCAGCGCCCAGGCGAGCAGCGCGAGCAGCGAGAGGGCGATCGCCACGACCGTCGAGTAGGCGACCGCGACCAGCAGCGGGCTGCCTCCCTTCTGCTCTCGCTGCAGCAGCTGATGCTCGTCGCCGAAGCTGCGGGTGAAGTGGGCCGTCGCCGGGATTTCGCCGACCGGGATCGCCTCGTCGCGCGGCAGGAAGATCGGCAGCGCCGTCAGCGAGCTGTCGTCGTGGAGGCGGATCATCGCCTTCCAGTTGCCGTGAACGGGGACCGGCTCGGTCGTCCGGTAGACGCCGGGCGCGGTCCGCTCCAGCGGCGCGACGACCAGGCCGCCGCCCTGCCAGGCGGTGACGTCGAACCACTCCGCGTCGGCCGCCGCGTCCGGCGGACTCATCCGGACCGTGGCTTCGACTTCGCGATCGGGGCCGCCCTCGATCTCGTGCAAGGCGACCTGGGCGCTGACCCCTTCCTGGGTCGGGCGTGTAGAGCCCGTAGGCGACCAGTGCCGCCAGGACCGCGGCGCTGCAGACCGCGGCGCGGCGCAGCTGCGGCGAGCGCTCGACCGGCTCGACTGAGAGGTGGGTGCCGATCCAGGCGCCGATCGTGGCGCCGGCGATCGCCGCGGCGAGGCCGACGACGGCCGCTTCCGGGAAGGCGGCGTCCGGCCAGGGGAGCGGCATCCAGATGTGGGACCAGGCCCACTCGGCCGCCAGGCCGATGGTGCCGATCCCGATCCCCGAGACGAGCCCGAAGCGCAGCGGCTTCCGGGTCGAGACGAAGAGCGCGACCGCCTCGACGACCGCCGCCTCGGCGAGGTAGAGGGGAAAGTGGGGCGTCGTCTGGCCGAGGACGGGGCCGACCAGGAGCGCCAGGCCGCCGCGCAGGAGGATGAAGAAGCCGGCGGCGCCGAGGGCGGCGCCCGGCCCGGCGTAGACGCGGGCCACGGCGAGGCCGACGCCAGCGGCGACCATCAGCATCAGCGGCTGGAAGATTAGCTGGAACTGGGGGACGCCGAAGTCGAACTCGGCCTGGAAGGTGGAGAGGCCGAGCATCAGGCCGCCGGTGAGGGCAACGGCACGGGCCATCTTGGTGTGGGCGAGCTCGACGAGCGGGGTCTCGGCGGAGGCGTTCGCCCGCATCCCCTCGACCGAGAGGACCGCGATCCCGACCAGGGTCATCGCGGCGCCGCCGATCAGCATCAGGTGGGTCGGGCCCCAGAGGGTCACGTCCTGGCCGAAGAGGCGGTGCCAGATGTCGTCGAGCGGGAACCCGATCAGCGAGAAGGCGCCGCAGGCGCAGATCAGGACGCCGCCGAGCGGCGCCCACCAGTCGCGGCCGATCCGGATCGCGACCCCGCTGGGGCGCTCCCTGGGCAGGACCATCGCGAAGAAGCCAGCGCTGAAGATGCCGAAGAGGCCGGCGAGGATGAAGTAGTGGGCGGGGTTGGCGAGCGGCCCGGCGTCGCGGCCGTTGTCGATGTGGACCGAGATGTCCCAGTACATCCCGAACACCGCGGTCAGCAGCGAGACGGTGGCGACCGCCGAGGGGAAGGCGACCCAGCCGGGCATGCCGGAGGTGCGTTCGCTGTGGTCGGCAAGGCGCTGGAGGATCTGGACGCGGCCGCTGCGGTGGCCGAGGCCGAGGAAGAGGAGGGCGGCGGTGACGATCGTCGCCGCCGTCGTCGCGATCACGATCTGGCCGATCTCGGCGCCACCCGCGGGCGGGGCGGCTGCGGCGAGAAGGGCTGCGAAGTCGAAGTTCATGAGGAAGTCCCTTGGTGGATTGCCAGAAGCTTGTTCCCTCATAAACGTTACCTCAAACGAGGTTACATTCAGAATGTAGAATCGTCACATGGCGACTCACATGACGAAAAAAGCGGCTGCCACCGCCGATTCCGCCTCCTCCGAGGCGAATCTGACCGTCGAGCAGCTCGCCTACGAGACCGGGATGTCGGTGCGGAACATCCGCAACCACCAGTCCCGCGGCCTGCTGCCGCCGCCCGAGGTGCGTGCCCGGGTCGGCTACTACGGCTCCGAGCACGTCGCCCGCCTGCGCCTGATCCAGGAGATGCAGTCGGAGGGCTTCAAGCTGAGCGCGATCTCGCGCCTGATCGGCGAGCACGGGGAGGACGCCGACCGCTTCGTAGGCCTGCGCCAGGCGGTCACCGCCCCCTTCGCGACCGAGGCGCCCGAGGTCTACGACCGCGAGGAACTGGTCGAGAAGTTCGGCGCCGACGACGATCGCCTGATCGAGAAAGCGAAAAAGCTCGGCCTGCTCGTGGACCTGGGCGAAGGACGCTTCGAAGCCCCGAGCCCCGCTCTGATCCGCGCCGCCGAGGAAGTCCTCGCGATGGGGATCGAGCTCCCCGCCGCCCTGGCCGCGATCGAGAAGCTGAACCGCAACTCCCAGTCCTCGGCCCGCACCTTCGTCGACCTCTTCGTCGAGGAACGTCTGGAAGCCGTTCGACGACGCCGGCCGCCCGGAGGAGGGCTGGGACGAGATCATCGCCGCGATCGGCCGCCTCCGCCCGCTCGCCTTCGACGCCCTCAACGCGACCTTCCGCCTCACCCTGACGACCGAAATCGAAAAAGCCTTCGGCGAAGTCCTCGAACGGCGCCAGAAGAAGAAGTAGCGCGCCCGGGGCAAGGCGAGAGAGCCGACGCCCGGACTTGAACCGGGGACCCCATCATTACGAATGATGTGCTCTACCAACTGAGCTACGCCGGCGCGCTCGCGCCATTCTAGGAGGGATCGGCGCTCGGTTCCGTCGCGGCCGGAGGAGATGATCCGCGGATGGCCAGGGAGCTGACCGCCAAGCGGCGGGCGGAGAACGAGATCGAGTTCGGGCGGATCGTCGCCTTCAGCGACGGCGTCTTCTCGATCGCGATCACGCTGCTCGTCCTCAACCTCGGGATCGACAAGGGGTTGACCGAGGGGCAGATCGACAACGCCCTCTGGGACCAACGCGACCTCTTCTTCGCCTACGCGATCAGCTTCGCGGTGATCGGCCGCTTCTGGCTCGTCCACCACCGCTTCTTCTCCGAAGTCCGGGCTTTCGACGGGCGGCTGATCGCGCTCAACCTCGTCTACCTCGGCGCGGTCGTCCTGATCCCCTTCAGCAGCGAGCTGCTGGGCGAGTACGGGGGGACCACGACGGCGGTCGTCTTCTACTCGGTCAACCTCGCGGCGGTCGTCCTGCTCGGTCTGCTGATGCACGTCGATGCCCGCCGCCGCGGGCTGACCAAGATCGACGATCGCACCCACCGCGAAACCCAGATCCGCGGCACCTATATCGCCGGCATCTTCCTCTGCTCGGTCCCGATCGCCTACCTCGCCCCCGACGTCGCGCCCTACCTCTGGCTGGTGCTCTTCGCCGATCCTTCGGCGCGCCTGGCCCGGCGGTCAGGGGCGGACGGTGAAGGCGATCGAGCGGCCGGGCCGGGAGCATGAAGTCGACCAGCCACGGTCGCTGACGACGCTCTGGCAGCGGTAGGAGCCGACCGAGCAGCCCCAGCGGGAGGCCCCCGCGGGGCGATCGCAAGCCGGGCTGTGTTCCCATTTCGCCTGAATTACGGGGGCGCTCTCCGTCGCCGTGCCGGAGTCGGTGATCCCGCCATCCGACCCGCCGCAGGCGCCCAGCGGCAGCGCCACCAGGGCGAGGAGCACGATCGAGGCGGCGATTCGCATGCCGGGAACCTACCCCCCGGCTCCCTCCCCGTGCGGCATCTGCCCGCAGATCGGGCACTCCGGCTCGGGCACGACCGGCTCGCGTTTGACCTCCATCGTCCGCAGGTCGTAGATGTGGGCGACGCCCTCGGTCGATGGCTTGCTGAGGCCGGTCAGCAGGTGCAGCACCTCCATCCCGACCTGGCCGCCGATCAGGCCGCAGGCCGGGCCGAGGGTCGCCGCCGGGCTCGGTTTCGCCCGCCGCTGCTCGACGGCGACGTCGAACAGCGGGTACTCGCGCCGGTAGCCGATCTCCTGGCAGACGAAGCACCCGGTCACCCCGGGCACGTAGAGCGGGCCGACCCGGGCGATCGGCGGGAAGTGGCTCATCGTGATGTACGGGATCCCGGCCGCGAAGCAGGCCGCGTTGCACCAGCGCTCGATGTCGTGGGCGGGCCAGTCGGCGGCGTCGATGACGACGTCGGAGCCGGCGATGAACTCGGCGATGTCCCCCTCGCTCTCCAGCCGGCGCGCCTCGGTGGTGATCTTCATCGCCGAGTTGAAGGCGCGCAGGCGCGCCGCGGCGCGCTCGACCTTGAGCTCGCCGATGTCGGACTCGGTGTAACTGGATCTGGCGGTTGAGGTTGCTGACCTCGACCCGGTCGCCGTCGATCAGCCACATCTCGCCGACCCCGGTGCAGGCGAGTGCCAGGGCCGACCAGCCGCCGAGGCCCCCGACTCCGAGCACCGCCACCTTCGCCTCCCGCAGCCGTTCCTGGCACTCCGACGGCGTGATCCCGCCGGTCCCGACGTCGCTGAAATAGCGCAGCTGGCGGTCGAACCGCTCCAGCTCACCGGCCGGCAGCAGCTCGTCGTCGGCGGCGTCCTCGATCACCTCCAGCTCCTGCAGCTGCGCGATCAGGTCGTCGACCTCCTCGGCGCCGAACTCGGCCCGCAGCTCCTCCAGCGTCCGGCTGCCGTCCACCGCGGCCAGCAGCCGCCGTTCCTCGGCGTCGGGCTGCTCGATGCGGATGTCGTTGTCCGCGCTCGGCCGCAGCAGGTAGACGTCGCCCTCCGGCGTCTCGATCTCCTCGGTCGTTCTCTTGATCCGTGGTCTCCGCAACAAACCCTCCCCCAAGTAGGTCGTTAGCCCAGTGGAGACCGTTCAAGCGGTCGAATGGTTTCTAGGGCAGGAGAGAGCGGGCTCTCGCAAACACCGCGTCGGTCATCGGCACCGTGAGCCTGCCGGTGAAGGTGTTCTGCTGGCTGGGGTGGTAGCAGCCGATCAGCCGCCAGCGGCCCACCTCGGCCTCGGCGCCGTGGCCGAACTTCGGCCGCGGCCGCGGCACCTCCTCGCCCAGCGCCCGGGCGGCGCGCAGAATCCCGTCCCAGCCGAAGGACCCGAGCGCGACGAGGACCTGGAGCCGGTCGAGCAGCTCGAGCTCGCGCTGCAGGTAGGGGAGGCAGGTGTCGCGCTCCTGCGGCGTCGGCTTGTTGGCCGGCGGCGCGCAGCGGACGGTGGCGGTGATGAAGGCGTCGCGCAGCTCGAGGCCGTCGTCGCGCCACTCCGAGGTCGGCTGGTTGGCGAAGCCGGCCCGGTGAAGCGCCGCGTAGAGCCAGTCGCCGGAGCGGTCGCCGGTGAACATCCGGCCGGTGCGGTTGGCGCCGTGAGCGGCCGGCGCCAGGCCGACGATCCCCACCCGCGCGTCGGGGTCGCCGAAGCCGGAGACCGGCCGCGCCCAGTACTCCTGGCCGCGATAGCGGCGGGGCGGGTTCGCCGCCTGGTCCTCGCGCCACTCGACCAGGCGCGGGCAGAGGCGGCAGCCGTGGATCTCCTCGGCGAGCGCGGCGAGCGCGCCGGCGCGGTCTTTGCTCATAGGCTTGGCCCCGACCTCATGGCATCGAACCGAATCATGCGCGGCCGGCCCGTGCGCCGCGCCCTCGCCCTCGGTGCGGTCGCCGCCGCCCTCCTCGCCGGCCTCGCCGCCTGCGGCGGCGGGACGGCGGCGCACGGCCACCGACAAGGAGGCGGACGTCAGGCTGCTGAACGAGATCCTCGCCCGGCAGCTGGCCGCGACCGACGCCTACGCGGAAGTGCTGCCGGCGCTGCGCGGAGGCGAGCTCGCCCTCGCCCGCCGCTTCCGGGCCCAGGAACAGGAACACGTCGACGCGACCACCAAGACGCTGCGCGGGCTCGACGGCGACGCCGACCCCGGCCGAAACCGTCGAAGCCGGCGACCTGGGGACGGCGCAGGAGGCGCTGCGCTTCCTCTACGAGCTGGAAAGCGCGACGATCGACGCCGAGCTCCACGCCGTCGGCAAGCTGACGGTCGGCTGGCCGCGGCCGCTGATCGCCGCGATGGCCGCCAACCAGGCGCAGCGGCTGGTCCTCATCCGCCGCGCGCTTGGCGCCGGTCCGCTGGAGCCGGTCCCCGGGGCCTTCGAGACCGGCGAAACCGCCGCCCCAGAGGAGAAGATGCAGCGAATGACCGGCTCCCCTTTACGCCATCGGGCGTTTCTCCTCGCGCCACCACTACCCGGTGATCGCCGTCTGGATCGTGCTCGCGATCGCCCTGCTCGCGATCAGCCACTCCGCCGGCAGCAAGACCAGCGAAAACCTGACTCTGCCGGGGACCGATTCGACCAAGGCGACCGAACTGCTCGAAGACGACCTGCCCGAGCAGGCCTACGGCAGCAATCCGCTGGTGCTCGAAGCGCCGCAGGGGAAGCTGACCGCGACGAAGTACGCGGCCGCGGTGGCGGAAACGGAGAAGAAGCTGAACGCGCTGGAGCGACGTCAACTCCGCGCGTCAGCCCGCTGAGCCCGGAGGGCGCGAACTTCCTCAGCAAGGACCAGTCGATCGGCTACTTCCCGGTCGTCCTTTCGGTCGGGCCGGGCGAAATCGACGAAGAAGAGGCGGAAGAGATCCTCGACGCGGCGGGCCCCGCGCGCCGGGCCGGGCTGGAGACGGCGATCGGCGCCTACGTCGGCCAGCAGCTCTCCAAGCCGGCGACCGAGACCAGCGAGGCGATCGGCCTCGCCGCGGCGGTGGTCATCCTCCTCTTCGCTTTCGGCACCGCGACGGCGATGATGCTGCCGATCGTCTCCGCGGTGATCGGCCTCGCCTGCGCGCTCTCGATCATCCGCCTGCTCGAGCACGTGCTCGAGGTGCCGGGGGTCGCCTCGACCCTGGCGACGATGATCGGCCTCGGCGTCGGCATCGACTACGCGCTGTTCATCGTCACCCGGCACAAACTGCAGCTCGCGGACGGGATGGAGCTGCGGGAGTCGATCGCGCGGGCGACCGCGACCGCCGGCGGCGCCGTCGTCTTCGCCGGCTTCACGGTCGTGATCGCGCTCTGCTCGCTCGCCTTCGCCGGGATCCCGCTCGTCTCCACCCTCGGCTTCACCGCCGCGGTCGCGGTCGTCGTCGCGGTCTGCGCGGCGACGACGCTGCTGCCGGCGATGCTCGGCGCCCTCGGCCCGCGCATCAACTCGCTGCGGGTCAAGCTCGGCAAGACCCACCCCGACGACAAGGAGCCGCACGGCTGGCGCCGTTGGGCGGAATGGGTCAGCGAGCGGCCCTGGACCGCGACCGTGGTCGCGCTCGCGATCCTCATCGTCCTGGCGCTGCCGGTCCTCCAGCTCCAGCTGGGCCAGAACGACATCAGCGCGCTGCCGAAGGAAACGACCTCGCGCCAGGCCTACGACTCGCTCAACAAGGGCTTCGGGCCCGGCGTCAACGGCCCGCTGCTGATCGCCTCCGAATTCTCCTCGCCCGGGGAAGCCAAACAGGTGCTGCCGGGGCTGCAGAAATCGGTCGGGAGCGCCGCCGACGTTGCCGCGGTGACCGAACCGACGCTCGATAAGGCGGGCACCGCCGCGGTTTTCACCGTGATCTCCAAATCCGAGCCGTGGGCTGACGAGACCGTCGACCTGGTCGAAGACCTGCGCGAGGAAGCGATCCCGCAGGCGCTGGAAGGGACCAAGGCGAGCTCCTACGTCGGCGGCCAGACCGCCGGCTACATTGACCTCGCCAGCCAGATCAGCGACAAGCTGCCGCTGATGATCGCGATCGTCGTCGCGCTCAGCTTCGTCGTCCTGCTCGTCGCCTTCCGCTCGCTGCTGGTCCCGGTCAAGGCGGCGGCGATGAACCTGCTCTCGGTCGCCGCCGCCTACGGCGTCGTCACCGCCGTCTTCCAGCTCGGCTGGGGCTCGTCGCTGATCGGCCTCGACCACGCGATCCCGATCGTCAGCTTCGTGCCGCTGCTGATGTTCGCGATCCTCTTCGGCCTCTCGATGGACTACGAGGTCTTCCTCCTCACGCAGATGCGCGAGCACTACAAGGAGTACGGCGACGAGCGACGGGCGGTGGTCGAAGGGCTGGCCAACACCGGCCGGGTGATCACCTCCGCGGCGGCGATCATGGTCTGCGTCTTCACCAGCTTCGTCCTCAGCGGCAACCCGGTGGTGAAGGAGTTCGGGGTCGGCCTCGCGGTGGCGATCGCGATCGATTCGACCCTGGTCCGCTGCCTGCTGGTGCCGGCGGTGATGGTCCTGCTCGGCAAGCGCGCCTGGTGGCTGCCGCGCTGGATCGACCGCTGGTTGCCGAAGATCAGCATCGAGGGCGAGGAGTACTTCGCCAAGCGCGACGCGGAAGCGGCGCCGGCACCCGCTGTGGCTAAATGAGCGGGGATGTTCCCGCTCAACCTGCCTAATGCCCTAACCCTCCTTCGCATCCTCGCGGTGCCGGTGGTCGTCGTCGCCCTGCTCGGCGAGACCCCCAACGGCGACACCCTCGCCGCCGCCGTCTTCGCCCTGGCGGCGGCGACCGACGGGCTCGACGGCTACTTCGCCCGCTCCCGCGGCTCGATCACCACCTTCGGCAAGCTGATGGACCCGCTCGCCGACAAGCTGCTGATCACCGGCGCCCTGATCTCACTGGTCTCGCTCGACCGCCTCGAAGCCTGGGTGGCGATGGTGATCATCGCCCGCGAGGTCGCCGTCACGATCCTCCGCACGATCGCCGCCGAGCGCGGCATCGTCATCGCCGCCAGCTGGCTCGGCAAGCTGAAGACCGTCCTCCAGATCGCCGCCGTAATCGCCCTGATCGCCACCAACCCCGCCCCCCTGGGCGTCGACATCCTCGTCTACGTGGCCCTGGCCGTAACCGTGATCAGCGGCTTCGACTACTTCTTCGGCCTCCGCAAGCGGATCGAGCAGCTGGAGCGCGAGCGGGCCGCGGCGAAGCTGAAGAGGGCTGCGTAGGGGAGGGGGTCGGGAGGGGTCGCTGGGAGCACCTCCGCCGAGTGGATCGGATTTTGGCTGAGCCCCGGAAGCGCTTGGCTCGGCTCCATGCTGAGTACCCAGCGACCCCTCCCGACCCCCTCCTCGACGGGACTTTCAGCGCAGCAGTTCCGCGGTTCCTTTCGGTCTCTGGTCGTCCGCAAGGAACCACGGGACCCAAGGGAGCTTGCTCAGCTAGCTCCTGAACCCTGAGCGGTCTCGAATCCCGGGTCGGGGGGAGGGGTTGTGTGTCCCCCGACCGACCGGCGTTCTGATTTTCGCACTGACCCCTCAGCGAGAGCTAGCAGTTAGCGGCGAAAATCCCAGGAAGGGAGGGGGACACACAACCCCTCCTGCCAATCCGCAGATGTCTGGGGCTAAGCGCCCGGAGCCTCGAGCCACTCACGCATAGTCACGTGATGCGCCTGGTGCTCGCCTTTGGCCAGCTCGGCCCGCAGGTCGCCGAGGGTGCCGTAGCGCTCGGCGACGACGTTGTGGCGATGGATCGTCTCCAGGTTCTCCTGGCGGGCCATGACGAAGGTCTGCTCGGGCAGGTCGGGGTAGCCCTCGACCACCTGGCGGACCATCTCGCGGACGCAGTCCTCGACGAAGCGCGGGTGCTCGTGGGCCTTGACGACGACCGACATCTCGTCGGAGCGCTTCATCAGCTCGTAGATCTCCGAGCTCATCGAGCTCTCGACGATCCGCAACAGCTCGGGCGCCTCGATCCAGGCCGGACCGCCCTCGGGGCAGCCGACGTGGAGGGTGCCGACGCCGCGCTGGTTATGGGTCGCGATCGGGACCAGGTCGACGATCCGCTCGATCTGCTCGGCGTCGAAGCCGTCGCCCGCCAGCCGTTCGCGCGCCAGGCCGGCGACCATCTCCTGGGCGCAGGGACAGGCGGTCATGCCCTGGGCCTCGACCCCGGTCAGGGTGCGGGTGCCGCGCGCCGAGGCGACCGCGGTGCCGTAGAGGACGTAGATCTCCTGGGTGCTCTTGCCGGTCTCCGGCGTCTGCACCGTCTCCGGGTAGCGCGCCGTGATCGAGACCTCGGCCCGCTCGCCCCCCTGCCGCTCGCGCACCTTCTCGGCGACGTGGGCGGCGAGCACCTCGGCTTTGAAGGCCTCGCCGAGGACGACCTCGTCGATCGCCTCGCCGACGATCTCCTCGAAGCGGGACATGTGGACCCCGGCCTGCTGCGGGTTGAGGTCGACGAAGCACTCGAAGCCCGCGTAGAAGAGGTTCTCGACTCCGTCGGTCTTGACCCGGATCACCTTCTCGACGCCGGTGACGCCGACGCGCGAGAGGCTCACCTGGGTGGCGGGAACGCCGGCTTGGACGTCAGGAGCGGCTGGGGTGGCGGTCGACTGACTGGCCATCGGCTAACGAATAGTAAGCAACTGGGCTCTTCGGGCGTTGCGGAGTTTTTTCCGCCTATAATCCGGCGCGGCCGGAGCATTGGGGTCGGCCACGGGAGATTGGGGAGAGGAAGCGGCGACGAAGTGAGCATCGAACCGTTGGAGACCACGGCTGACGTGATCGATCGCGATCAGGAGCAGAGTCCGATCGGCGAGATCGAGGAGCTCCAAGGGCTGATCGCCCAGGGCCGCGAGCGCGGCTACCTGACCTTCGAGCAGATCACCTCGACACTCGAGGAGGTGGAGATCACCAAGGAGCAGGTGACCCAGCTCCACGCCCACCTCGTCGAGCACGGGATCGACGTCATCGCCGAGGACGGGGTCAGCGCTTACAAAGCGCAGCGCAGCGGCGAGAGCGCCGGCGCGGCGAAAAAAGAAGAGCTCGACCTGACCGTCGAGCCGAGCCTCGACTCGCTGCGGCTCTACCTGCGGGCGATCGGCCAGGTCGACCTGCTGACCGCGCAGCAGGAGGTCGAGCTGGCGAAAAGGATCGAGCGCGGCGACATGCTCGCCAAGCGGCAGATGGTCGAGGCCAACCTGCGCCTCGTCGTCTCGATCGCGAAAGGCTATCTGGGCCGCGGGCTGAGCTTCCTCGACCTGATCCAGGAGGGCTCGCTGGGGCTGATCCGGGCGGTGGAGAAGTTCGACTACCGCCGCGGCTACAAGTTCTCCACCTACGCGACCTGGTGGATCCGCCAGGCGGTGACGCGGGCGATCGCCGACAAGGCGCGGACGATCCGCATCCCCGTCCACATGGTCGAGAAGCTGAACCGCGTCGCCCACGTCGAACGGCAGCTGGTCCAGAAGCTGGGCCGCGAGCCGGAGCCGGCGGAGATCGCCGAGGAGCTGCGCTGGCCGGTCTCCGACGTCCGCGACATCCTCCGCGTCGCCCAGCTGCCGGTCTCGCTCGAGAAACCGGTCGGCGACGAGGACGAATCGGAGCTCGGCGACTTCGTCGCCGACGACGCCGTGCTCGAGCCCTTCGAGGAAGCCAGCGAGCATCTCCAGAAGGAGGGCGTGCAGAAAGCGCTGGCGGCGCTGCCCGACCGCGAGCGCCGGGTGATCGAACTTCGCTACGGCCTCTCCGGCAACGAGCCGCTGACCCTGGAGGAAGTCGGGCGGACCTTCGGCGTCACCCGCGAGCGGATCCGCCAGATCGAGAACAACACGCTGAAGAAACTGAAGCGCCTGCCCGAGGCGCAAATGCTCCGCGAAGCCAGCTGACGCGACGGAGACGCCGTCATGCTGCGTCCTCGGTCGCTCGCGCAGAGCACGCCACGCTCCCTGCGTCCTTGCCTGACGGCGTCTCCGTCGCGTCAGGCTGGTTCCAGCACGAAGACGCCGACCTCGCGGTCGAGCTTTGACTCGTAGAAGTCCCAGCCTTCGTACTGCTGCATGTGGCGGCGCCAGAGATCGGCGCGCTCCTCGCCCTCGGCGAGGCGAGAGCGCACCTTGACCCGCTTGCGGCCCACCTCGACCTCGGCCTCGGGGTTGGCCCGCAGGTTGAGCGACCAGGCCGGGCGTCTTCGCGTTGCCGGCGTTGGTGTTGATGACGACGAAACGCTCCTCGTCGGCGAGGTAGAGGACGGGCGCCGTCCGCGGCTGACCCGACTTGCGGCCGGTGGTGGTGAGCAGCAGGATCGGCGCCTTGCCGAGCTTGCCGCCGACGCGGCCGCCGCTCAGCCGGTAGACCGGCGCGTTCAGCTTGCCGACCAGCCGCAGGCCGGTCGCGCCGAGGGAGTTCGAGAACCGGGACCAGAATCGATCGCTTGGCATGGGCGCGAGTATCTCATCGGGGTACAGTGGAGTCGATGGCCGCTCCGCATCCCTTCCGTCTGGCCGCCGAGGGCAAAGACCTCGACCTGCTCGCGGAGACGCTGCGCGAGGACGTCGTCCTCCACAGCCCCGTCCTCTTCCGCGGCTTCGAAGGCCGCGACACCGTCTCCGCCGTGCTCACCCACGTCGCGGCGACGCTCGAGAACTTCTCCTACACCGACGAGCTGGCCGAAGGCGACACCGTGGTCCTGCGCTTCAAGGCGACCGTCGGCGATCGCGAGCTGGAGGGCATCGACTTCCTCGAGCTCGACGACGAGGGCCGCGTCCGCGAGCTGACCGTCTTCATGCGCCCCTTCTCGGCGCTGACCGCCTTCAACGAGCGGATGAAGGCAAGACTCGAAGTCTCTGAGGGCTAGCGGCATGTTTCCGCGGCTCCGCCTCCCATAGAATCTCACTCCTATTCGGGGGAGTGTCCGAGTGGTTAAAGGAGACGCGCTGTAAACGCGTTGGCTATGCCTACACAGGTTCGAATCCTGTCTCCCCCATCGTCTTCAAGCCCAGTGTCGACTTTGTACGGCTATGCCTTAAAAATCGACACTCACTGAGAGGATGACTCCATGCTTGACGATCGAGTGATCGCAATCGCCGGAGTCGGCGGTGGCCTCGGACCGCTTGTCGCCGAACGGCTCGCCGCGGCTGGCGCCACCGTCGCAGGGGCCGACCGCGACCAGACTGCACTCGACGCCCTTGCCGCCGACCTCGACCTTCCGCCCGAGCGCTGGGACGGCCGCGCGGTCGACCTCCTCGACGAGGACGCCACGCGCGCCTGGTGCGCCGCTCTCGTCGAGCGCTTCGGCCGGGTCGACGGCCTCGTCCATCTGGTCGGCGGCTGGCGCGGCGGGCAGCCGCTACAGGAGGCGCCGCTCTCCGACTGGGCGCTGCTGCACGACCTCCTCGTCCGCACCGTCCAGCACACCACCCGCGCCTTCCACGACCAGCTCGCCGCCAGCCCGCACGGCCGCTTCGTCCTCGTCTCCTCCAAGCAGGCGCAGGCGCCGACCAACACGAATGCCGCCTACGCGGCCGCGAAGGCCGCCGCCGAGGCCTGGACCCTCGCCCTCGCCGACGGCTTCGAAGGCGCCACCGCCACCGCCAACATCCTCGTCGTCGACGCGATCCTCACCCCGCAGATGCGCGAGGAGGAGCCCGAGAAGGAGTTCCCGACCTTCACCCCGGCCGAGGACATCGCCGACGGCGATCGCATTTCTCTGTTCGGACGCGGCGAAGAAGATGAACGGGCAGCGCTTCCCGCTTACCATGGGCAGATGAGCAGTCGGAAAGGGCGGAACGCCAAGCCCGACGGCAAGATGACGATCGGCGAGCTGGCGCGGCGGACGGGGATGACGATCCGCAACATCCGCGCCCACCAGACGCGCGGCCTGTTGCCGCCGCCCGAGGTCCACGGCCGCACCGGCTACTACAACGAGGACCACGTCGCGCGGATCGAGCTGACCCGCGAAATGCAGGCCGAGGGCCTCAACCTCGAGGCGATCCGCCGTGTGCTGGAGATCGAGCGAAGGCTCCTCCCGCGAGATGGTCGACTTCGCCCGCGCCGTCCGCGCCCCCTTCGAGGACGAGACGCCGGAAATCTTCGACGCCGACGAGCTGGCCGCCGCCTGGGGCGTGAAGACCTTCGACCCGAAGCTCCTCGCCCGCACCGAAAAGCTCGGCATCCTGCGCGCCCTGCCCGACGGCAAGGTCGAGGTGATCAGCCCCCGCCTGCAGCGCGCCGGCACCGCCCTGGTCGAGCTCGGCGTCTCACCGCAGGCGGCGGTGGAGACCGCGGAGGCGCTGCGGCGCGCCTCGGAGAAGGTCTCGCGCACCTTCGTCGAGCTCTTCGTGCGCGAGATCTGGGAGCCGTTCGACAAGGCCGGCCGCCCCGAGGAGGACTGGCCGAAGGTGCGCGAGGCCCTGGACCGGATGCGCCCGCTCGCCTCAGACGCTCTGCTGGCGATGTTCCAGATCACGATGGGCGAGTCGACCGAGAAAGCCGGCGAACGCACCCTCACCGACGCCGCCAGCCCCTCGCGCAAACGTCGCCGCAAACGCGGCTCCTCTAGCCGCCGATAGCGAAGCGCCGGCGCAGCGGCTTCGACTCGTTCGCCGCTTCGTCGGTAGCCCGCAGCACCGCCAGATAGCGCCCGGGCCGCGCCCGGAAGTGCTTCGAGCGCGCTCCCAGCCGCAGGTGGTTGATGCCGATGAAGACCTTCCAGGTCGCGAACCCGTTGAAGACGCGCCTGCCCTTCGAGTTGAGGCGGTAGTACTCGGCGTCGAGGCCGCCGCGCTCGCTGACCTGGACGCTGAAGCCAAGCCCGTTCGATCCTTTCGTCTGCTGCTTGGGCATCGACAGCGACCCCAGCGTCGGCGGCTTCAGGTCGAGGTTGAGCGGCGCCTGCGGCCCGGGATCCCAGTTCGGGTCGCCGGGGGCGGCGGAGACGATCACCTCGCCTCGCACCGCCGCGTGCAGCTTGCACTGGAAGAAGTATTCGCCCGGCTGGGTGAACTGCAGCGTGAAGCTGTCGCCGGCGCGGTGGGCGGGGGCGTCGGTGCCCGGGTCCGAGTCCCATTGCAGGTCGTTGGCGGAGATGCCGGTCACCGAGTGGGCCAGGTCCGGCCCGAGCCAGTCCCAGGTCACCTTCTCGCCGAGGTCGACGTGGACCTGCGGATGGGACCAGGCGTAGTTGGCGATCGAGACGCGGGTGTTGGCCGCGCCGGCGCCGGCAGGGAAGAGGAAGACGACGGCAGCCGCCGCGCCTAGGAGACGAGGTACCAACCGTTCATCCCCTGATGCAGGTGCTGGAAGACGTGACAGTGGTAGAACCAGCGCCCCGGGTTGTCCTCCACCAGCTCGAACGGGAATGAGTCCGCCGGGCCGAAGATCCTGTTGTCGACGATCCGCCCGTCCGGTTCGCTCCAGCGGTGGCCGTGCAGGTGGAAGGTGTGGAAGAAGTTGTCGACCCCGTAGACGTGGAAGGCGACCCGCTGCCCGACCCGCGCTTCCAGGGTCGGGGTGTTGCCGGCGTAGGCCTTGCCGTTGACGCAGTAGAAGGTCCCCTGCAGGCCGGTGATCGAGGGATCGAAGGTGTGGAAGCCGAGGAAGAACTCGGCGTCGGGCCGCGCCTCCCCCCGCTTGCGGATCACCAGCGGGCCGAACAGCCCCTTGAAGACCGGCAGCGGGTCCATCGGCCCGTGGTCGTGGTAGAGCCACGTCCCCTCGGTCCCTTCGTGCGCCTCCCAGACGTAGGTGAAGGTCCGGTTCCGCTGCACGAAGCCGCCGGGGTCGGTCCACTTGCCCTTGTAGGCGCCGTCCATCTCGTTGGCGTAGAAGATCCCGTGGGGGTGGATCGTCACCGGCGCCTGCAGCTTGTTGCGGAAGTGGACGACCACCGTGTCGCCGACTTCGGCTTCGATCAGCGGCCCCGGCACCGTGGCCTTGCCCAGCGGGCTCTTGAACCCGGCGCTGTACAGCCGGTAGCCGTAGGCGCCGAACTTCGACTTGCCCTTCACCTTCTGGGCCATCATCTGGTCGCGGTGGGTCGGGACGACGTCCCACTGGACCGGCTCGGCCGCGATCCAGAATTCGCGGGTCTGGCCGCCGTTCGGCAGCGCGGCCAGCCGCCGCGCCCCGGGGTCCTCGCCGCGCCACTCCGCCGCCGTGACCTTCGGCGGCACCTTCACCTGGCGAGCAAGGCCCTCGACGTCGATCTGGCCTTCGTCGGTTGCCACCTCCTGGCCGGCGATCGTGCAGAGCAGAGCCCCGCCGGAGAGGGCCAGGAACCCTCGCCGGTCGATCGGATCCGGTGCCACGGCGCTACCGCTTGACGGTGACGGTCATCTTCATTTCCGAGGGATGCATCGTGCAGATGAATTTGTAGGTGCCGGTGACTTCGAAGGTCCGCTGGAAGCTGGCTTCGGTCACGGCCGTGGTCGTCGTCGAGAAGCGCGACTTGTTCTTCAGGGCCGCCGGACCCTTCTTCAGGTGGACGTCATGGGGGTAGGTGTTGTAGCTCGACCAGATCCACTTCACCGCCCTCCCCTTCTTGATCGTCACCGCGGTGGGGGCGAAGTAGAAGTCGTTGACGGTGACCTTGACCGGCGGCTTCTTCGGCGCCTGCGCCGCGGCCGCGGTCACCCCGAGCAGGGCGGCCGCGGCTACGCAGAAGGCGACGGTCAGGGCGCGGAGCTTCCTCGCGCGCCTCATGGGCAGCTCAGCTCCCCCGGCTGCGGCGCGACCTCGACCGGCTGGAATTTTTCGAACGCCGGGTGGGCGGCCACGCGCCGGACCCAGGTGCACTCCTGGGTCTGCGGCGGGTTCGAGGTCGCATAGCCGAGGATCGTCTTCGGGTCGCTTTCGTCCCCGAGGTTGATCTGCAGGCCGGCGACGATGTCGAGGCTGCGGACCTGGTCGGCGAGGACTTCGGTCTGCGGGCAGCCGGGGTAGATCTGGCTCAGCGGCACTTTGCCGTTGCCGGGCGCGAACGTCGCCCCGGCGGTATTGGAGCCCCAGCAGTTGCCGCCCCCGGTGGCGTCGTTCCAGAAGTCGAATTCGCCGTTGGGGTCGGCGCCTTCGCGGCCCATCACGTTTTCGATCACCTGGTTGTTGACGTTCTTGGCGTCGTCACCCTCGTTGGCGACGAAGAGTTCGCCCGGCCCCGAGAAGGAGGCGATGCCCCACTTGTAGTTGCCGAACACGTTGTTCTTCCTGACGACGTTGTTGGCGCCGCCGTAGAGGACGATCCCCACCCCGGTCGGGTAGTTGACCGTCGCGCCCGCGACCTGACCGAGCCCGCCGGAGACGGTGTGGAATTTCGAGCCGGCGAGGAAGTAGTCGTAGTTGTTCCAGAACACGTCGTTGCCTTCGAACACGTTCCACCCGTTCGGCTCGACCCCCTCGCTGTCGAGCGTGTTCGGGACGATGCCGGCGCCGTTGTTGTAGAAGGCCGAGTCGACGATCTTCACGTACTTGGAGTTGGTCCCCGAGTAGCCAAGGACGTTTTCGTAGCTGCGGTCGTTCTTCAGCAGCGTCCATTTCGGGTTGCGCTGGCAGGGCTTCGGCGGCGGCGCGGTGCCGTGGTTGGTCCAGGTCTTCGAGTCGCACGGCGTTTCGCCCACGTAGAAGGCGGAGTCGCCGTGGTGGTACCCGGCCGAGTTGGTCATCTTGCCGCCATAGCAGTTCTTCGCGAAGAGGCCGTAGGAGCGGTTCGCCGAGGTCAGCAGGTTGTTCATCTTGTAGCCGTCGCAGCGCTGGCCGCCTTCGTTCGAGGCGTGGATGAAGAACCCGTTCGACTGGTAGTTGCGGGCCCACATGTTTTCCAGCACGAGGCCGTCGACGCTGATCGCCTCGATCCCGTTCTGGGCGGCGCCCAGCTCGCCCTTCGCGTTCTTACCCTCGAGGACGACCTTCTTGCGGTCCTTCTTCGTCCCCTTGATGATCAGGTCGTCGAAGCTCTTCTTGCGCAGCGTGCCGTCGAGGACGACCCCTTCGACGTACTTGCCGGGCCGCACCGCGACGATCGCCTTCACCTTCGAGTTGCCCTTCTTGGCCTTGAACGAGCCGGCGGCGTCGACCGCCTTCTGGATCGTCCGGTACCGGCAGCCGTGCTTGCAGACTTCAAAGGTCTTTGCCTTTGCCTGCTGTTTCTTCTGCCCACCGCCCTTGCCGGCCAGCGCCGGTGCGGCCATGGTTCCGAGCAGGGCGCATAGCCCGAGGACGAGAAGAGGGACTGCCAGCCTGTGCTTCATATCGCTCCTTGCAGCGTCGTTTGTCTTCGACCCTGCCTCCCAGCGGGTGCAACCGTGCCGGGCCCCTATCCCGGCGAATCAAGCCTAGCGGAGCCTGGCCGCTCAGCCAGGAACGATCTTCCGCATCGCTTCTTCGAGTTCAGACACGCCAAAGGCGCCCTCGATGCGGTCGCGGACGATCCCGTTCTTGTCGATCAGGAAGGTCCAGGGCTCGGTTTCCAGGTTGAACGCCTGCACCTGCGGCCGCGGGCCCTTTTCGATTTCGTTGTCGTTCCAGATCTCCATGTGGATGAAGTCCGCCTTGCCCTGGTAGGCGTCCGCCACCTGCTGGGCGACGTCGACGACCGGGCCGCAGACGCGGCTCTGGCAGAGGGCGGGGGTGGCGAAGACGAGCACGACCGGCTTCTTGCCCAGGGCGTCGGCGAAGTCGACCTGGTGCATCTGATCGGGCGGGATACGGGTGTCGATCTTCGCCATGTCGCCGCCGACGTCGGCGGCGGTCGGGGTGTGGATCACCGGCGCCTTCTCGCCGGCCTTCGGGATCCGCGGGAACTCGCCGACCACGGGCGGCGCCGTCACCCGCGTCGCCTCCAATCCGTTCTCGCCCTTCAGCATCGCCAGGGCCAGCCAGGGGCCCTTGCGGTCGAAGTCGACTTTCGGCACGACGTAGACGGTGGTCGCCTCCCCGGGGGCGCCGGCGCCGCTCGCCCGGTAGGCGGGCTTCGTCTCCAGCGAGGTCACCTGCGCCGGCAGCGGCCCGGTCACCGGGCCCTTCGCGTCCTTGGCGAAGTAGAGGGCGACGTCCGCGTCGCTTACCTGTTCTTTGCCGAGGGTGAAGACGCCGAACGGGTAGCGGTTCTGGCCGAGGTCGAAGGTCTGCGCCGCGGGAGCGATCACCAGCTTCGACGCCTTCGCCCCCGAGCCATGGAGCAGGTCCCCGATCGTCTTTCCCTTAGCCGAGGGGAACTCAGCCGCGGCCGGCGCGGGCCGGGAGGACTCTTCGGACCCCCCGCAGCCGACGGCGGAGAGCGCCGCGGCGAAGGCGACGGCGAGGAGCAGGCGCTGCAGGGGTCGGCGCACGCCGGAGAAGCTACAGATTGCCGCCCTCCGGGCGTGGAAACGCAGCCGGAAGCTCTCGGGTACGTCTCGATATGCCCGGAAACTCTGGCTCTCTTCAACGGTTTTCATCCCTATGATTACCGCCACGGATCGGCCGGGGACCGAACCGCAGGGACCAATCGAGGGTTGGTGGAAGTGGACCCGCAAAGAACTCGAGGGAGGCGTCGATGTCCGGGAAGAGGCTGATTTTGTCGTTGGTTGCTGTGGCTGCTCTGCTGGCGGCGGTGCCGTCGAGCGCGGCGGAAGCCACCCGTGAGAGCTACAAGGAAGCGGTCGAACCGATCTGCAAGGCCAACACGGAAGCCAACGAAAAGATCCTCAAGGGCGTCCGTCAGAAAGTGAAGGCGGGGAAGTACGACGCCGCCGCCAAGCAGTTCCAGGGCGCGGCCAAAGCCCTGAAGAAGACGCGCACCCAGCTCCTCGCCGTCCCGAAACCGGCCGAAGACGAGGCCCAGCTGACGAAATGGCTCGGCTACGCGAAGACCGAGGCCCAGCTGTTCGAAATGATCGCCGCGAAGCTGAAGAAGGATGAAGCCACGGCCGCCCAGAAGATGGTGGTCCGTCTGGTCAGCACCGCCCGGCAGGCGAACAACCAGGTGCTCGACTACGAATTCCGCTACTGCCGCTTCCAGCCCTCGAAGTTCATCTAGCGACCGATGGGGGTCCTCGAGGGCGCCCGCACGCCCCGTGAGAGCACGCGGGCGCTCGCCGCTTCGATCAGCCGCGGCGACCTGGACGCCGCGGCTCATTGCTTCGCCAAAGACGCCTGCCTGATCACCCCCGACTCCACCGCGGTTCGGGGTCGGGAGGAGATCAAGCCGATCCTCCATCAGCTGATCGTCGCCGGCTCCCAGATCGAGGTCCAGCAGAGCTCGATCGTCCTCGCCGGCGAGGTGGCGCTCGGCACCGAGCGCTGGCAGGTCACCTCCGCCGGCTCGGAGGGGGAGCCCTTCACCAGGACGCTGACGCCGACGACGGTCATGCGCCAGATCGAGGGGGTCTGGAAACTCGCGGTGGCGATGCCGTGGGGGCGTCGCTGATCGGCGGGCCACCGTCTAGAATCGTCCTGAGCGTACGGCTTCCCAGGGGGGCCGACCCGCCCGGATAGCTCAGTTGGTAGAGCACTTCCATGGTAAGGAAGGGGTCACGAGTTCGAGTCTCGTTCCGGGCTTCTCTGGCTGGCCGGCCAATCCCGTCGTAACCGCTGTAGGCTGCCGGCCGTGGACTTCGCCCTCTCCGACGAGCAAAGCGACTTCGTCGACGCGATCCGCGACTTCTGCGACCGCGAGTGCGGGACGCCGGACCAGCGCGAGCGGCTGACCGACGGCTACCGCGAGCACCACAACTTCGAGATCTACAACCAGATGGCCGAGGTCGGCTGGCTCGGGGTGACGATCGACGAGAAGTACGGCGGCTCCGGCGGCTCGATGCTCGACGCCTGCCTGTTCATGGAGGAGACCTCCCGGGGGCTGGCGCCGATCGGCGGCTACGCGACGACCCTGATCGTCGCCGGCGCCACGCAGCGGTTCGGGACCGAGGCGCAGAAGGAAGAGATCCTCGGCGGGATCGCCTCCGGCTCGGTCGAGGCGATCGCGATGACCGAGCCCGAGGCCGGCTCGGACGTCGGCGCCCTCTCCTGCAAGGCCGAGGCGGTCGACGACGGCTTCGTGATCAACGGCCAGAAGGTCTTCTGCTCGAACGCCCACATCTCCGACCACGTGCTCGTCGTCTGCCGCACCGACACCAGCGGCAGCAAGCACCAGGGGATGACGATGATCTGGGTGCCCCGCGACGTCGAGGGGATGGAGGTCGTCCCGATCGAGACGATGGGCGGCCGCGAGACCAACCACCTCTACTTCACCGACTGCGCCGCCCCCGCCGACGCGGTCCTCGGCGAGGTCGACCAGGCCTGGATGCAGCTGATGGCCGGCCTCAACGTCGAGCGCCTGATCCTCGCCGCGACGATGCTGGGGATTGCCCAGCGCGCCTTCGACGACCTCCTCCTCTACGTCAAGGAGCGGCGCCAGTTCGATCGCCCGATCGGCTCCTTCCAGGCGCTGCAGCACCGCATCGCCGACCTCGCCACCGACCTGCAGGCGGCCCGCCTGATGACCCACTGGGTCGCCTCGATGGTCGACGAGGACCCCGACCGCATGCTGCCCCAGGAGGCCTCGATGGTGAAGCTCTTCGTCACCGAGGTCGCCAAGCGCACGACGCTGGAGGGGATGCAGATGATGGGCGGCTACGGCTACTCCTCCGAGTACGACATGGAGCGCCTCGTCCGCACCTCGCTGGTCTCGACGATCTACGGCGGCACCTCCGAGATCCAGCGCGGCATCGTCGCCAAAACGCTGGGGCTCTAGACCTCACTCACTCGGAAGGTTTGCGAGGTCGGCGCGATCCTGCTCTCGATCTTGCGCAGCCTTCATCTCGCGCAGTCGAGCCAACGAGCAGATCCTGACCGGAATGCCGAGCAATTCGCTCTCCACCGCGTCCCTGATCAGCTGCGAGTAGCTTGGGACGCCGCGGGCGCGTTGCACGACGTCGAGTCCGCCGAACCGGGTCATCGCGGTCACGTTGCCGCCGCGCCGAATTACACCGGCGTCTCTAGCCGCATCGAAAGGCCGTTCTGCGACCGTCGGAAGAGTCGACTCCAGGGTCGTCAGCGCCTCGGTCAGCCGATTCAGGTTTTCGGGATCAGGATCTGGCACGAGGTCGAGATCCTCGGTGCCGCGGACGTATCCATGCGCTCCAACCGCGACGCCGCCGATAACGACGAAGCTGACGCCCGCAGTATTCAGGGCCTCGAGAAGAGAGCGGAGATCGAATTCTCTCAACGCGGTCGGGCTGCGCCTTTGATCGCGCTCATCTGTTTGCAGAGCACGTGCACGCGAGCCAGCCGCTCGCTCATCGTGGCCCGGAGGTCGGCCTCGCGCCGAAATGCTCGAACCCGGTTCAGCTCCGTAGAGTCACCCTTCAAGCGCCTTGCCATGCGGAAAGTCTAATCCTGATGTTGGCGCAGCCTCAGGCGGTCGCGGCCAGCTGGCCGCCGTCTACCAGGGCGGGTTCGCCGATGTGGAACCCCTGGGCGTAGTCGATCTCGAAAGCGCGGACCAGGGCCAGGGTCTCGGAGCTCTCGATTCCCTCGGCCACCGTCTCCTGCCCGAAGGCCTTGGCGAACTGGACCAGCGCCTGCACCAGCCGCTGGTCGGTGGGGGAGGTGGGGAGCTCGCGGATGAACTCGACGTCGATCTTCAGGTGCTGGATCGGGAGTTCCTTCAGGTAGCTGAACGAGCTGAAGCCGGTGCCGAAGTCGTCGAGGCCGAGGCCGCAGCCCATCTCGGTGACCGCGTGGGCGAAGGCGCGGGCGTGGCTCATGTTGGAGATCGCCGCCGTCTCGGTGATCTCGAAGTCGAGCCAGGCCGGGTTCAGCCCGTCGGCGATCGCGGTCCGGACGTCGGCGATCAGCCGCGGGTCGGAGAGGGAGGCGCCGCTGACGTTGACCGCGATCGGCTGCGAGCGTCCCGCCAGCTCGATTGCCTTTGAGAGCACCAGCCGGTCGATCTCGGTGATCAACCCCAGCTGCTCGGCGGTGGGCAGGAAGGAGGACGGGGGGATGACGTCGTCGTTGTCGTCGAGCATCCGCACCAGCAGCTCTTCGCGCGCCACGCACTCCTTGCGCAGGTCGAAGATCGGCTGGGCGTAGACGACGATCCGCTGCCCGTCGATCGCCTCGCGGATCCGGTCGCCCCAGGTCAGTTTCAGGTTCGGGCCGCTGGCCGCGTCGACCGCCCGCCCGCCGCCGGTCTCCTTCGCTTCGCAGAGGGCGATGTCGGCGGTGATCATCAGCCCTTCGGCGGTGATCTCCTCCCCGGTTCCCCCGAAGGTGGCGATTCCGACGCTGGCGCCGACCGCCGGCTTGCCCCGCTCGCGCACCAGGGCGATCAGCCGCTCGGCGGTCGCCATCGCCTGGCTCGGGGTCGCGCGCGGCAGCAGCAGCCCGAATTCGTCGGCGCAGATCCGCGCGGGAAGATCGTCGGTCCGGGACTCGGCCCGCAGCGTCGCGGCCACCGTGTCCAGCAGCCGGTCGCCGGCCTCGTGACCGAGCGAGTCGTTGACGATGTGGAAGGAGTCGATGTCGAGCAATAGCAGCGCCCCCGGCCGCTCGCGATACAGCGGGTCGAGGATCCGCTCTTCGATTGCTTCCACGAAGCTGTCTCTGTCGTAGAGCCCGTTGCTTGCGATCGCCTCTTGCACCGTGACCCCCGACTGCCCGTAAGGATTGCGTGCAAAACGACTTTACAAAGAATTGGGTAGAACGTGTGAACTGTCAGCTGACTGGTCGGCGTCGGTCAGTCCCCAGCCTCCGCATGGCGCTATCCTTCGCGCAGCCTCGCGCCTCGGCCCGGGGTTTTTCTTCTGTAACGACTACCTCTGGCACGGAACGAGGGAGAAGATGGCTCGCGGAGATGTCCGCATCGCGGTGACGATGGCTTGCGAAGAGTGCAAGCGACGGAATTACCAGACCAACAAGTCCCGGCGGAACACTCCGGATCGCATCGAGATGCGCAAGTTCTGCCGCTGGTGTGGTCACCACACCCCTCATAAGGAGACCCGGTAGCTCCAGATGGCCAAGACCCGCGCACAGCGCAAGGCCGAGCGCCGGGCTCGGGAAGCTGAGGAGCGGAAACGCTCCGGCGAACACCAGAGCCCGACCGAGGCTCAGCACGACACGCAGGTCCCGATCTCCGGCGACGAGGCGCTGGTCGAGGCCCGCGAGCGCGGCATGGCCGCCGGCGCTTCGGAGGAGGCGCTGCGTCTCCCCGAGGACCCGAAGCCTTCACGCGGCGACAAGCGCTCCGAGAAACGGGCGGCGAAGGAAACGGAAAAGCGCAAGCGCGAGGAGCAGAAGCGGCGCGAGCGCCAGCAGCTGGACAAGAAGCAGAAACAGGCGAAAGCCGAACGCCAGCGCTCCGGCTTCATCGGCTTCCTCATATCCTGTTGGCAGGAGCTGAAGAAAGTCCAGTGGCCGGATCGCGAGACGCTGATCCAGGCAACCGCTGTGACCATCCTCTTCGTCGCCGTCGCGGCCGCCTATCTCGGCGCTCTCGACGCGGCATTCAGCTGGCTCATCAAGCAGATCCTCTAGCGAGGGTCCCGAGACAAAGGCTTCCTAGATGTATCGCTGGTACGTGATCAACACCTACTCCGGGCACGAGAACAAGGTCAAGCACAACCTCGAGCACCGGGTGCAGACGATGAGCCAGAACCGCAACGTGCGGCAGGTAGTCGTCCCTACCGAGCAGGTCTCCGAGATGAAGGACGGGCAGAAAGTCCAGACCGAGAAACGGACTATGCCCGGCTACGTCCTCGTCAACATGGAGATGACCGACGACGCCTGGGGCCTGGTCAAGAACACCCCCGGGGTCACCGGCTTCGTCGGCTCGCGCAACAAACCGGTGCCGCTCTCCAAACCGGAGGTCGACCGCCTGCTCCACCGCGAGACCGCCGAGCGGCCCCGCACCCAGGCGCAGTTCGCGATCGGCGAATCGGTCAAAGTCATCTCCGGCCCGCTCTCGGACTTCTCCGGCGAGATCGCCGAGATCAACGAGGACGCGGCGAAACTCAAGGTGCTGGTCTCGATCTTCGGCCGGGAGACCCCGGTCGAGGTCGGCTACGACCAGGTCAAGAAGATCTAGGTCGCAAAGACCGCTACCCTCCCGAACCCGCTCATGGCCAAAAAAGTCCTCACCCTCATCAAGCTGCAGATCCAGGCAGGCAACGCCAACCCGGCGCCGCCGGTCGGTCCCGCGCTGGGTCAGCACGGCGTCAACATCATGGACTTCTGCAAAGCGTTCAACGCGCAGACGCAGAGCGAAGGCGGGACGATCATCCCGGTCGAAATCACGGTCTACGAGGACCGCTCCTTCACCTTCATCACCAAGACGCCGCCGGCCGCCGTCCTGATCAAGGAGGCGATCCGGATCTCGAAGGGCTCGGGCGAGCCCCACGTCAACAAAGTCGGGACGATCTCCGACGCGCAGATCCAGGAGATCGCCGAAAGAAAGATGCCCGACCTCAACGCCAACGACATCGACGCCGCGAAGAAGATCATCGCCGGCACCGCCCGCTCGATGGGCGTCGACGTCGCCTAGGAGACCTTCATGGCCCACGGCAAACGATTCCGCTCGCAGTACGACAAGGTCGACCGCGACCGCGCCTATCCGCCGGCCGAGGCGATCTCGCTGATCAAGGAGACCGCCAGCGCCAAGTTCGACGAGACGGTCGAGCTCCACATCCTGCTCGGCGTCAACGTCCGCCACGCCGACGAGCAGCTGCGCGGCACCCTGGCGCTGCCGCACGGCCTCGGCAAAGACGTCACCGTCGCCGTCTTCGCCCAGGGTCAGCAGGCCCGCGACGCCGAGGCCGCGGGAGCGGACTTCGTCGGCGGCCAGGATCTGGTCGAGAAAGTCCAGGAGGGCTGGACCGACTTCGACGTCGCGATCTCGACCCCGGAGATGATGAAAGGTGTCGGCCAGCTCGGCCGCGTGCTCGGCCCGCAGGGCAAGATGCCGAACCCCAAGGTAGGCACCGTCACCGACGACGTCGAGAAGGCCGTCAACGACTCCAAGTCGGGCAAAGTCGAATACCGCACCGACCGCCAGGCGATCGTCCACATGACGATCGGCAAGGCCAGCTTCGACGCCGACAAGCTGCTCGAGAACTACCAGGCCGTGATCGAGGAGATCAATCGCGCCAAGCCTTCCTCGGCCAAGGGGAAATACATCGTCTCCGCCACGCTGGCGACGACGATGGGCCCGGGCGTCCGCGTCGACGCCGGCAAAGCCGCCGACCGCGAGGGCGCCGGCGCGGGGGAGACCGCAGAGGAGCTGGCGACCGCCTAAACTGCGTCGCCGCTAACCCCAGACCACCGGCGGGGCCGTGCCCAGAAGCCCGGTGCAGGTAAGACGATGAACCGCGAGGAAAAGTCAGCAGCCATAAAAGAGATCGTCGCCGAGATCGAGGGATCTGAGGCGATATTCGCTGTCGACTACCGCGGCATCAGCGTCCCCCAGGCCGCCGAGCTGCGCTCGAAACTGCGCGAAGCCGACGCCAGCTTCCGGATCGTCAAGAACCGGCTGACGAAAATCGCCGCCGACCAGGCCGGCGAGGAACGGCTGGCCGAGCTGCTGCAGGGGCCGACCGCGCTCACCTTCGTCCGCGGCGACACCGCCCAGGCGGCGAAGGCGATCACGACCTTCAACAAAGAGCACGAAGTGCTCACTTACAAGGGCGGCTTCATGGAGGCGACCTCGCTCGACGAAGTCGCCTTCAAATCAATCGCCAAGCTGCCCGGCCGCGAAGTGCTGAACGGCCAGCTGGCCGGCGTCGTCGCCAGCCCGCTGACCGGGCTCGTTCGCGGTCTCGGCTCGATGATCCAGGGCCTGGCCCTCCAGCTCGGCCAGATCGCCGAGCAGGGGCTCGTCAGCGGCGAGGCTCCGGCCGCCGCCGAGGAGGCGCCGGTCGAGGAGCCTCCCACCGAGGCGGCCAGCGGCAACGAGCCGCCGGCGGATCAGGCGGAGGCCCCCGACGAGGAGCCGGAGGCCAAGGCAGAGACTTCAGATGAGGATTCAAACGAGGAAGAGGGGTAGCGACTGATGGCAACTAAAACTTCAACCGAGGACTGGATCGAGGAGCTGAAAGGCATCTCGGTCCTCGAGCTCTCCGAGCGGATCAAAGCGCTCGAGGAGGAGTTCGGGGTCTCCGCTACGGCCGTCGCGGCCGCCGCGCCGGCTGCTGCCGGCGGCGGTGGCGGTGGCGACGAAGGCGGCGCCGAAGAGTCCTCGACCGTCGACGTCATTCTCAAAGAGGTCGGGGGCCAGAAAGTCCCCGTCATCAAGGTGGTCCGCTCGGCGACCGGTCTCGGCCTGAAAGAGGCCAAGGCGCTCGTCGACGAGGCTCCGAAAGCGATCAAAGAGGGTGTCGACCGCGACGAGGCCGACAAACTCAAAGCAGAGCTCGAGGAGGCCGGCGCCACGGTCGAGCTCGCCTAGAGCTCGGCAGGCGCCTCCCCGATCCCGCTCGGGGAGCCAAGCTCACAGCCGGGCGTGGCCGTGTGTTATTTTTCGCGGTCGCGCGCCTTTTGAGTGCCCCTGCCCATATTTGCGCTGTATCCACGTCCCTCTGACCGTCCGAGGAGTCGCCGACTTTGGCACGTTCCAACGCTGCCCCCGTAACCCGTAGGAGCTTTTCCCGCCTAGACAACCCTCTCGAGGTCCCACACCTGATCGACATCCAGCGACGTTCCTTCGAGGAACTGACGGATCCGAAGAGCGGTGGGCTGCGGGAGACGATCAACGACATATCCCCGATCGAGGATTACACGGGGAACCTGCAGATCGTCTTCGGCGATTTCAAGTTCGAGGAGCCGCCGCACACGATCGAGGAGTGCCGTGAGAAGGACATGACGTACTCGCGGCCGCTGACCGCGACGGTCGCCTTCCAGAACAAGGAGACCGGCGAGATCCGCGAGCAGGCCGTCTTCATGGGCGATTTCCCGTGGATGACCGAGCGCGGGACCTTCATCATCAACGGCACCGAGCGTGTCGTCGTCACGCAGCTCGTCCGCTCCCCCGGCGCCTACGTGATGGCGCCGAAGGACCCGGAAAAGCAGGTCTTCATCGCCAACCTGATGCCGGCCCGCGGCTCCTGGCTGGAGCTCGAAGTCGACAAAAAAGGCAAAGTCTTCGTCCGCATCGACCGCAAGCGGAAACTGCCGGTCACGGTCCTGCTGCGCGCGATGGGCTACGTCGAGGACCAGCAGCTTCTCGACATGTTCGACAACTCGGTCTACCTCCGCCACACGATCGAGGCGGACACCGAGGCGACCCGGACCGAAGAGGGCGCCCTGATCGAGCTGTTCAAAAAGCAGCGCCCGGGCGAGCCGCCGTCGGTCGACGCCGCCAAAGCCCTGCTCGAGCAGCTCTTCTTCGACCCCAAGCGCTACGACCTCACCCGGGTCGGCCGCTACAAGCTCAACGCCCGTCTCGACCTCGACATCGACCTCGAGACGCGGGTCCTGACCCACGACGACATCATCGCCCTGGTCAAGGAGCTGGTGACCCTCCCGAAGCTGCTCGGCATCCCCGAGGAGATCGACGAGGAGAACCCGATCAAAGACTATGCCGCGGAGGCGATCACCTACCCGCGCGAGCAGGTCTACGACCACCTCGACGAGTACGAGCACTTCGGCAACCGCCGCCTGCGCACGGTCGGCGAGCTGATCCAGGAGGCCTTCCGGATCGGCCTCTACCGGATGGAGCGCGTCGTCCGCGAGCGCCTCACCACCGAGGACTCGGACGCGATCACCCCGCAGACGATCATCAACATCCGCCCGGTCGTGGCGGCGATGAAGGAGTTCTTCGGCTCCTCGCAGCTCTCGCAGTTCATGGATCAGACCAACAGCCTCTCCGGCCTCACCCACAGGCGGCGGCTCTCGGCGCTCGGCGCCGGCGGCCTGACCCGTGAGCGGGCTCCGATCGAGGTGCGCGACGTGCACCCGACCCACTACGGCCGGATGTGCCCGATCGAGACCCCGGAGGGCCCGAACATCGGTCTGATCGGCTCGCTCGCCAGCTACGCCCAGATCTCCGAGCACGGTTTCGTCACCACCCCCTACCGGGTGGTCAAAGACGGCGCCGTCACCAAAGAGATCGTCCACTTCGACGCGACCCAGGACGAGGACAAGATCATCGCCCAGGCGAACTCGGAGTTCGACGCGAAAACCGGCAAGCTGAAGGGCCCGCAGGTGCTGGTCCGCGCGGGGGAGCAGGAGTACGCGACGGCGGCTCCCAAGGAAGTCGACCTGATGGACGTCTCGCCGTCGCAGATCTGGTCGGTGGCCACCTCGCTGATCCCGTTCCTCGAGCACGACGACGCCAACCGGGCGCTGATGGGCTCCAACATGCAGCGCCAGGCGGTGCCGCTGTTGAAGCCCGACCCGCCGCTGATCGGGACCGGGATGGAGCGCCGCGCCGCGGTCGACACCGGCGACGTGGTTCTCGCCTTGAACCCGGGCGAAGTCACCCATGTCGACGCTGAACGGATCGTGGTTTC
>CAVVSU010000003.1:0-144623 GCA_963751015.1 uncultured Actinomycetes bacterium | reverse complement strand
TCCGCACCGAGATCGAATGTGTTGTGCAGAGCCCTTCACCGCGTCGGCGACCCGGTCGGCGGCGATGACGCACGAGATCTTGATCGGCGAGGTGGAGATCATCTCGATGTTGATCCTTTCCTCGCCGAGCATCTCGAAGACCTTGGCGGCGACGCCCGGGTGCGAGCGCATGCCGGCGCCGACGATCGAGACCTTGCCGATCTGCTCGTCGGTGCTGGACCTTCAGCGAGACATCGCCGAGCGCGGCGATCGTGTCCTGCGCGTGCGCAGGTCGGCGCGGTCGACGGTGAAGGAGAGGTCGGCCAGCTGGTCGCCGCCGACGGGCTCGTTCTGGATGATCACGTCGACGTTGACGTTGGCCTCGGCCAGCGCGCCGAAGATGCGGCCGGCGACGCCCGGCTCGTCGCGGACGCCGGTCAGCGTCACGCGGGCCTCCGCGTCGGAGTGGGTCACTGCGGTTACGAAGGGTCGCTCCATGGTCTCTTCCTCTGAGACGACGAGGGTACCGGGGCCGTCCTCGAAGCTGCTGCGGCAGTGGATGCGGACGCCGTGGTTGCGCGCGTACTCGACCGAGCGCAGCTGCAGCACCCTGGCGCCGGAGGCGGCCATCTCCAGCATCTCCTCGAAGGAGACGACGCGGCAGCTTGCGGGCGCCGGGGACGATCCGCGGGTCGGCGCTGAAGACGCCGGCGACGTCGGTGTAGATCTCGCAGACGCTGGCGCGCGAGCGCCGCGGCGAGGGCGACCGCGGTGGTGTCGGAGCCGCCGCGGCCGAGCGTGGTGACGTCGCGGCTGTCGGTGGAGACGCCCTGGAAGCCGGCGACGAGGACGATCCGGTCCTGCTCGCAGCGCCTCGGCGATGCGGTCGGCGCGGACGTCGATGATCCGCGCCTTGGTGTGGGAGGAGTCGGTGACGATCCCCGCCTGCGAGCCGGTCAGCGAGATCGCCTCGTGGCCCATGTCGTGGATCGCCATCGCGCACAGCGCGCAGGAGATCCGCTCCCCGGTCGAGAGCAGCATGTCCATCTCGCGCGCGACCGGGCGCGCGGAGATCTCGTGCGCCTGCTCGACCAGTTCGTCGGTCGTCTTGCCGCGGGCGGAGAGCACGGCGACGACGCGGTTGCCCGGCCTCGCGGGCGGCGACGATCCGGCCGGCGGCGCGCTTGATCTGCTCGGCGCCGGCGACCGAGGTGCCGCCGAACTTCATCACGACGATGTCCGATCCATCCCCAGCTCATGGACGGTTGAGGATAGTCGCCGAGCGACCGTCCTACTCGGCCGAGCCCCCCAGGTTCCCGAGCATCGCCTGTTCGGCCATCCGGATCAGACCCCAGCCCGCTGTGCGGCCGCATGTCGCTGCTCCGCACCCGCACGTGCGAGCCGTGCGGCCCGACCACCTCGACGATCGTGCAGACGTCGCCGATTTCGCAGTCGTCGCCGTAGTCGTTCTCGATCGCCTCCATCTGTTCCGCCACGACCCGGCCGACCTTGCTCTGGTCAAGCGACATCTGGCACCCCTTCCTCTCGCTGGTCGTCAAACACGAAGCGCTGACCATAAGTGATGGCAATCACACTTTCAGATATATCGAGCCGATATATAGTTGGACAGATGGAGCAGCTGAGCGCCACCGCCTACGTGATCCTCGGGTTCGTCAGCAACGAACCGCGGTCGGGCTACGAGATCAAAGCGGTGGTCGACAACTCGACGCGGTTCTTCTGGGCCGCCAGCTACGGGCAGATCTATCCGGAGCTGAAGCGGCTCTCCGAGGCCGGGCTGATCGCAGGCTCGGACTCCCCCACCGGCGGGCGTAAACGGACGGTCTACGAGATCACCGCCGACGGCGAGGAGGAGCTGACGCGCCTGGCTGCGGCAGGAGCCGGAGACCTTCGAGATGCGCGACGAAGGGCTGCTGAAGCTGTTCTTCGCCGACGCCCTGCCGCGTGAGGAGGCGGTGGCGATCCTGCGCTCGATGCGAGCGCAGCGGCTGGCGGTCAACGAGCAGCTGCGGGCGATCGAGCAGATGAAAGGCGAGATCGACGACCCCTTCCCGATGATCGTCCTGCAGGGCGGGCTCGAGTTCACCGAGTGGTTCGCAGATTGGTGCGAGCGGATGGAGGCGCAGCTTCTCGACTCCGCTCTCGACGAAAGGAGCAGTTGATGTTCGATTCCCTGGCACGTCTCGCGAACGGCAGGGCCAAGCGGGTGGGTCTGCTGGCGCTCGTCTTCTTCCTGCTCGCCGGCGCGATCGGCGGCTCGGTCGCCGACCGGCTCGATCCCTACGGCGCCGACGACCCGGACACCGAGACGGTGCAGGCCAGGGAACGGCTGCAGGACGCCGGTCTGCGGGTCCCGGCGGTGATCGCGGTGGTCCAGGACGCCCCGGTCGCCGAGCCGGCCACGCGGGCGCGGGTCGAGGCGCTCGAGCAGCAGGTCCGCGAACGCTCCGACGTCGCCTCCGTCACCGGCTACTACGACACCCGCTCCGAGGCCTTCGTCTCCAACGACGGCCGCTCGACCTACTTCGCGGTGGCGTTGAAGACCACCGAGGACAAGCAATGGCAGGAAGCCGGCGCCGACATCGCCGACGAGCTCTCGGCCGAGCCCGGCGTCGTCGTCGGCGGTGCCGCCGTCGCCCAGGAGCAGGTCAACAAGCAGGTCGAGGAAGACCTGAAAAAGGCCGAGATGCTGGCCTTCCCGCTGCTCTTCCTGCTCTCGCTGCTGTTCTTCCGCAGCCTCGTCGCCTCGGTCCTGCCGCTGATGATCGGCGGCCTGGCGATCGTCGGCACCTTCTTCATCCTCCGCATCGCCAGCGAAGTCGGCTCGATCTCGATCTTCGCCCTCAACCTGACCACCGCCCTCGGACTCGGGCTGGCGATCGACTACAGCCTCTTCATCGTCTCCCGCTATCGCGAGGAGATCGCCAAGAGCGGGCCGGGGCTGGAGGCGATGCGGCGGGTGATGGCCACGGCCGGGCGCACGGTCTTCTTCTCCTCGCTGACGGTCTCGGCGGCGCTCGCCTCGCTGCTCGTCTTCCCGCAGCGCTTCCTCTACTCGATGGGCCTCGGCGGGGCGCTGGTGGCGCTGTTCGCGGCGCTGATCTCGCTGACCGTGCTGCCGGCGGTTCTGACCCTGCTGGGATCGAAGGTCAACGCCGGCGCGCCGAAGTTCCTCCAGCGCCGGGCCGACGCCGACGCCCGGCCTGACGAGAACGGCTTCTGGTACCGGCTCTCCCGCTTCGTGATGCGGCGCCCGCTGCCGGTCGCGACCTTCAGCGCGCTCTTCCTGATCATCCTCGGGCTGCCCTTCCTGCAGATCAAGTTCGACACCGTCGACCCGACCGTGCTGCCGGAGTCGGCCAGCGCCCGCCAGGCCTACGACACCGTCAGCACCGAGTTCCCGCCCTACCACGAGACGCCGATCTGGGTCGACGTCGAAGGCGGCGGCCCGAAAGCGGCCGCGCAGGTCGCAACCGCGGTGCGCGGGGTCGAGGGCGTCGCCGAAGTGCAGCCGCCGCAACGGCTAGCGCCGGGCGTCACCGCCCTGCAGGTCGTCTCGGCGAACCCGTTCCGCTCCGAGGCGAGCCAGACGACGGTCAAGGCGATCCGCGACCTCCCGCCTCCCCCGGGACGACCGTCGCGGTCAGCGGCGCCAGCGCCGACTTCGTCGACTTCCAGTCGAGCCTGGCCGCGCACCTGCCGATCGCGCTGGGGATCGTGATCGTCTCGACCCTGATTGTCCTCTTCCTGATGACCGGCTCGGTGATCCTGCCGATCAAGTCGCTGATCATGAACTTCCTCAACCTCAGCGCCGTCTTCGGCCTGCTGGTGCTGATCTTCCAGGACGGCCGCCTGGAAGGGTTCCTCGACTACTCCAGCCCCGGCGCGATCGAGCAGACGATGCCGATCCTGCTCTTCGCCGTCGCCTTCGGCCTCTCCACCGACTACGCGGTCTTCCTCCTCTCGCGGATCAAGGAGGCGCGCGACAACGGCGCCTCGGACTCGGAGTCGGTGGCGATCGGGCTGGAGCGAACCGGGCGGATCGTCACCGCCGCGGCGCTCCTCTTCGCCGTGGCGATGGGCGCCTTCGCCACCTCGCAGATCATCTTCATCAAGGAGAACGGCGTCGGCACGGCGCTGGCGGTGCTGATCGACGCCAGCATCATCCGCGCCCTCCTCGTCCCCGCCCTGATGGAGCTGCTCGGCAAATGGAACTGGTGGGCCCCCGCGCCGCTGCGCAAGCTGCACGAGCGCTGGGGGATCTCCGAGGCGGAGCAGCCCCAGGTCACGACGTAGTTGGAGGGGGTGGGGCGCCCCTCCCGGGAGCACCCCCCTCAGGCGAAGGCCTGGACGGCGCGGCGGCGCAAGTCGCTGTTCAGCATCCCGGTGACTTCACTGGGAACGTTGCCGGCCGTCGGGACCGCGGCGCCGATCAGGCCGTCGGCGCGGAAGCCGTAGAGCGGGGCGACGAAGCCGAGCTCGCGGATCTTGCGGACCAGCTTGACGGCGCCCTGGGTGTCGGCGCCGGGGCCGCAGAGGACGATCGCGGTCGGGTCGAGGGCGCCCAGTGCGCGGCCGAGCCGCTCGTCGCCGAGCTCGTTGGAGAGGACGAGGACGCGGAAGCCGGCGCGGCGCAGCGCGAGGTCGAGGGCCTGGGTGTGGACCTCCTCGGCGTCCTGGCCGTGGCTCGAGTCGAGCAGCAGGATCCCGGCCGGGCGGGAGGCGGCGGAGGCGAGGCGGCGGGCGCCGTGCAGCCAGCCGGTCGCCCAGCGGGCGGCGAACTCCAGCTCGGCCTCGCTCTCGGGGTCGGCGGCGAGCCTGTCGATCGCCGGCAGCAGCAGCTCCTCCACCGTGCGCTCGAGGGAGCGCAGCGCGAGGCTTTCCTCGATCGCGCGGTCGGCGGCGGACTCGTCGAAGGTCTCGAAGGCGGCGGAGAGGCTGCCGTCGTTGGCCGGCGCCGCCTGCCGCTGGCGGGCAAGCTCGATCGCCGAAGAGATGTTGCCGGTCTCCGACAGCGCGTCGCGCAGCGCCTGCAGCTCCACCAGCTCGTAGTTGCGGTGGTTGCCGACCGTGCGCTTGGGCGTCGGGTAGCCGTAGCGACGCTCCCAGCTGCGCAGGGTGTTCGGGCTTACGCCCAGGACTTCGGCGGCGGCGTTGGTGCGGATTCCGGGCATTGGTTAAAGAGGTCGAACGGGTGGACTGCGCGTCTATTTCGCGTCAGGCGAGGATTCTCCCACCCGTTTCGCAGGTTTACACCGGTTATCGGCAAATTTCGCAGAAACTGTTAGCGATCTTGCAAGGCGCCGACGCCCACCGGCTGGCCCACGGCGCGGGCCCGCCACATCGCCGCGTCGGCCTTGTGCAGAAGTTCTTCCGCGTCGGCGCCGTGGTCCGGGCAGGCGACGACGCCGGCCGAGATGCAGATCCGCAGCCCCCCAGCCCGCTCGAGATCGTCGAGCTGGCCGAGCAGCCGCTCGCACATCTGCACGCCTTCGACGGTGCCGATGTTCGGCGCCAGGACGCAGAGCGCCTCCTCTTCGAGGCGGAAGGCTTCGTCGACGATGCGGATGCTGTCGCGCAGCGCCGCGCCGACGATCGAGAGGACGGTCTCCTGGCCGCCGGCGACGTCGCCGGGACGGGTTCCCGGCCCGGAGGCGTCGAAGACCGCGAGGCCGAAGGGGTGGCCGTAGCGGCGGTTGGTCTCCAGCAGCTGTTCCAACCGGCGCCGCATGTGGCCGGGGCGGTAGAGGCTGGGGAGTTCTTCGAGGTGGTCCTCGGCGGGCGCCGTGGCCGGCGCGACGCCGGCGCCGTTGGCGGCCGCGGGGTCCGGCGCCGGAGCGGCCTGCGCCAGCTCGACCGCCGCCGCGGTCACCGAGCCGAACTCGCTCGCCAGCCGCTGCGCGGCTTGGACGAAATCCCCCCCACCGGTGCCAATCTCCTCGTGCAAGTTGCCTAGAAGATCGGCGTGCAGCTCGGACACCTTGAGGGCGATGCGGCTCGCCGGCGAGGCATCTTCCCTGCGACGCTGGGATCCCGACTGGTCAGGCACGTGAGGACCTTGGCGCAAGCGGCGGACGCCCGGGTTCGAAAAAGCCGCTATTTGCGTCCCGACGGTCGTCCAGGACGGATATCCGGTGCCGCTTATTCCAGGCTTCTTCGGCCCGCGAGCGCCTTGCCGAGCGTCACCTCGTCGGCGTGCTCGAGGTCGGCGCCGACCGGCAGGCCGCTGGCCAGCCGCGTCACCGTCACCTGGCCGCGCAGCATCTCGGCGATGTGCAGGGCGGTCGCCTCGCCGGTGGTGGTGGGGTTGGTCGCGAGCACGACCTCGCCGATCCCGCCCCGCTCGACCCGCCGCCGCAGCTCGCCGATCTTCAGGTCTTCGGCGTCGACGCCGTCGATCGGCGAGAGCGCCCCGCCGAGCACGTGGTAGAGGCCGCGGTATTCGTGGGTGCGCTCGATCGGGATCACGTCGGCCGGCTCCTCGACCACGCAGATCGTCGCGCGGTCACGGTTCTGGTCGGCGCAGATCCGGCAGAGCGGCCCCTCGGCGAGGTTGAAGCACTCCTCGCAGAGACCGACCTTCTCCTTGACTTCGCGGATCGCGTCGCCGAGGGCGAAGGCCTCTTCGTCGGGTGCGCGCAGGAGGTGGAAGGCGAGCCGCTGCGCGGTCCGCTGGCCGATGCCCGGCAAGCGCGAGAGCTCGGCGACGAGACGCGCGAGCGGTGCCGGGCCCTCGCTCAACCGAGCATGCCCCCCAGGCCGCCGCCGAGGTCGCCGGTGATCCCGCCCATTTTCGAGCTGGCCAGCTCCTGCGCCGCGCGCAGGCCCTCGTTGACGGCCGCCTGGACCATCTCCTGGAGAAGCTCGGCCTCCTCGGGGTCGATCGCCTCGGGGTCGATGACGATCTCGCGCAGCGTCAGGTCACCGCCCATCTTCACCTTGACCATGCCGCCGCCGGCGCTCGCCTCGACGACCTCGTCTTTCAGTTTCTCCTGGGCCTCCATCATCTCGGCCTGCATCTGCTGCGCCTGTTTCATCAGGGCGTTGACGTCAAAGCCCCCGGGTCCGCCTCCACGTGCCACCTAACTGACCTCCTCCGCGTCGAACTCGCTCTTCAGCCTTTCCAAGATCTGGTCCTCGTCGATCCCCTCGCTGCCCGGCGCCGGCGTGTCCGGCGGCGCCTCGCCCTCGAGCAGCACGTAGGTCGGCCGCAGCCCCGTCCCGGTGACCGCCGCGAACGCGGCCGCGACCGTGTCCCGCTTCTCAGGGCTGTCGGCATTCCTCTTCAGGAAGGTCATGTCGGGCGGAAAGCCGACCTCCAGACCCGCCTCGCCGAAGCTGACCGGACGCGCACCCTCGAGCGCGCCGGCCAGAGCCGGGGCGGTCTCCTCCAGCTTCTGGAGGACGGCGGGCCAGACCCGCTGGATCTCCTCCAGGGACAAATCGTCCTGGCCGGCGGTTCCTGTCTCCGATATTGGGCTCCCCTTACCGGGGGAATCCTCAGCATCGTCGCCACCCACCGGAGGGGCCGCCTCGGCCTCTTCTTCTTCCGCAGGGGGTGGATCGGCTTGGCTAGGCGGATCAGCCGTGGGTGGCGTCGTAGGGGGGACCCCCTCCTGCCGCGCAGGAGGGGGTGGGTCCCCTGCGGCGACAGGACCCGCGGCCTGTCCACCTTTGCCCTGCTCCAATCTCTCGATACGGCGGAGAAGTCCAGCCGTGTCTGGATCCAGGTCCGGGCGAGCGGCCTTCAGGAGAGCTATCTCTACGGCCAGGCGGGCGTCGTCGCCCTCGCGGACGGCGGTCAGCGCATCGGCCACCTCGTCGATCGTGCGGATCAGGTTCGCCGGGCGAATCGCGCTCGCCTGCGCCTGCATCCGCGCCGTGTCGGTGGCGGTGACGACGAAGCTGGTCGGGACTTCGCCGGTGGTCTGGGCGATCAGCAGGTGGCGCAGGTGGGCGAGCAGGTCGCGGGCGAACTGGGAGGGGTCGCGGCCCGAGCGCGCCATCTTCTCGACCCCGATCAGGACCCCCTTCGGGTCCTCGGCGATCACCGCGTCGACCGCCTCGAAGAGGAGGTCGGCGTCGGCGGCGCCGAGCATCTCCAAGACGTCCTTCAGCTCGACGTGCTCGCCGCCGAAGGCGACCAGCTGGTCGAGAGTGCCGAGCGCGTCGCGGAAGCTGCCGGAGGCGGAGCGGGCGATCATCGCCGTCGCCCCCTCGTCGACCTCGATCGACTCGGCGGCGGCGACCCGGTTGAGGACCTCGGAGATCTGCTCCAGCGAGGGGCGCTGGAAGTCGAAGCGCTGGCAGCGGTCGGCGATCGTCGCCATCACCTTGTGGGACTCGGTGGTGGCGAGGACGAAGACGGTGTTCGGCGGCGGCTCCTCGAGCGTCTTCAGGAAGGCGTTCCAGGCCTCCTTGGTCAGCATGTGCGCCTCGTCGAGGATGTAGACCTTCCAGTGGCCGCCGGCGGGCGCGTAGGCGACGCGCTCGCGCAGGTCGCGGACGTCGTCGACCGAGCGGTTGGAGGCGGCGTCCATCTCGATCACGTCGACCGAGGTGCCGGCGGCGATCGTCAGGCAGGACTCGCATTCGCCGCAGGGGGTGACGGTCGGCCCGCCGCGCTCGCAGTTCAGCGAGCGGGCGAGGATCTTCGCCATCGAGGTCTTGCCGGTCCCGCGCGAGCCGACGAAGAGGTAGGCGTGGTGGACCTTGCCCTGCTCGACCGCGTTGCGCAGGGTGCGGACGACGTGGGTCTGGCCGACGACCTCGTCGAAGGACCCTGGGCGGTGGCGGCGGTAGAGGGAAGTCGACTCGCTCATGCGGTGTCGAGCCAGTGTATCCACGCCCAACACGCGCCTCCGCGGGGCACCCCGATACCGTCCCCGCCGTGCCGAAGGGGGCCCGCAACTGGCTGACGCCCGCCGCCTGGGTCGCTGCGGTGACGGGCGTGCTGCTGCTGCTCTTTCCCTACGGATTCCCCAACTACGACACGATCTACGCCCTCGTCTGGGGCCGGGAACTCGCGCACGGCGACAGTCCCGACTACGCGGCGGCGCTGCCGCCGACGCCCCACCCGCTGACCGACCTGATGGGCCTGGTCGCCTCGCCGCTCGGCGACGGCGCGATCACGGTGACGATGATCGTCGCCTACCTCTCCCTCGGCCTGATCGGCTTCTTCGTCTACCGGCTCGGGGCAATCTGGTTCGACCGCTGGATCGGCGCCGTCGCCGCCGCGATCGTCCTCACCCGCGCCCCCTTCCTCTCCAACGGCCTGCGCGCCTACATCGACCTCCCCTACATCGCCCTCTGCCTCGGGGCGCTCCTGATCGAGGCCAAGCGTCCCCGCGCCGGCTGGCCCGTCCTGGTACCTCTTGCCCTAGCTGGCCTCCTACGCCCCGAGGCCTGGCTGTTCTCAATCTTCTATCTGGGCTACCTGGCTTTCGCACCTGGAGAAATTAGACCGGCACTTGTCCGAGCAAGGGGTGCCTTCTCCTCTCCCCCGCTGGCGCTGATCGTCCTTGCCCTTGCTGCCCCGATCCTCTGGGCGCTGTTCGATTGGGTTACGACCGGGAGCCCCACCTACTCCTGGACCGGCACCAAAGAAACGGTCGAGACGCTCGAACGGCAGACGGGACCGGTCGACCTCGTCCTCTACGGGCCGCGCCGTCTCGGCGAGGTGCTGCAGTGGCCGGGGATGGTCGGCGCCCTCGGCGGCGTCGCGCTCGGGCTCGCCTTTCTGCGCCGCCGCTCCGTCCTCGGGGTCGCCGCCGCCGCCCTCGCCCTCGGCGCCTTCGCCCTGCTCGCCTGCGGCGGCCTCGCGATCCTCCCCCGCTACACGATGCTGGCGGCCGCGATCCTGGCGGTCTTCGCCGCCGTCGGCCTGCTCGGCTGGCGCCTCCTGGAGCCGGGCCATCCCTGGCGGCGCCGCTGGCAGGTCTTCGCCGCGGTCGTCGCGGCGATGTTCCTCGTCTGGCTGCCGAACCAGTGGGACCTCGACTCCCGCGTCGACGACGACCTCACCGCCCAGGCGCGGATCGAGGGGGATCTCACCGACCTCGTCGACGCCGGCGCCTTCGAGCCGCTCTGCGGCAAGGTCGCGGTCCCCAACCACCGCGCCGTCCCCCGCCTCGCCTTCGGCCTCGACGTGGAGCCGACGCAGATCGTCAGCGCCAGTGAGGAAGGCACCCCCGCGCGCGGCTACTTCGTCGCCCCGGCCAGCGAGGAAGTGATCCACAACTTCATCCTCGACCCCAACGACCCGACCGACTTCTCGCAGCCACCTCCCGACGGCTTCGGCGAGGTCGCCCGCAACGAGTCCTGGGTCGTCTACCGGCGATGCCCCTGATCAGGGCCAGCCTCGCCGCTGTCGCCGCGGCGCTCTGCGTTTCCGGGCTCCTCGCCTCCCCCGCGGCCGCCGCCGGCCGCTGGCATCCGAAACCGACGACCGCGGCTTGGCAATGGCAGCTGCAGGGGAAGATCGACACGACGATCGACGCCGGGGTCTACGAGGTCGACGGCTTCGAAGTCCCCGGCCGGACCGTTGCCAGGCTGCACCGCCTGAGACGGAAGGCGATCTGCTACCTCGACGTCGGCTCCTGGGAGAGCTACCGCCCCGACGCGGACCGCTTCCCCCAGGCGGTCCTGGGCAGCGTCTACGAAGGCTACCCGGACGAGCGCTGGCTCGACATCCGCCGCATCGACCTGCTGGCGCCGATCCTCCGCCACCGCTTCGACCTCTGCCGGCGCAAGGGCTTCGACGCCGTCGAGCCCGACAACATGGCCGGCTACGAAAACAGGACCGGCTTCCCGCTCACCGCCGGCGACCAGCTCCGCTTCAACCGCTGGGTCGCCCGCGAAGTCCGCCGGCGGGGGATGGCGGCGGCGCTTAAGAACGACCCCGGGCAGGTCACGCAGCTGGTCGGCAGCTTCGACTTCGCCGTGGTCGAGGAGTGCTTTGCCTACGACGAGTGCGGAAGGTTCAGCCCCTTCGTCGCCGCCGGCAAGCGGGTCTTCGTCGCCGAATACGCCGAACCGCTGACGGCGATCTGCGCCCAGGCCGAACGCCTGCGCTTCAGCGTCGTCCGCAAGGACTACGACCTCTTCGCCCGACCGTGGGAACCCTGCATCCCCTGAGGATGGGCTAACCCCGCTCGACGGCCTCGACCGCGGCGTGGGTCTCGGCGGCGAGGCCGGGATCGGCGAGCTCCACCCGCGGCGGCAGCTCGACGTGGAGGTCGTTCGAGGGGTCGATCCGGACGCGCAGGCCGCGCGAGCGCGACCCGAGCACGTGGCCGCCACGGCGGCGGTCGGCGGCGGCGAAGTGCAGGTGGTAGCCGGCGACCTCGATCCCCTCGACGTAGGTCGGGAAGCGGAAGCCGACCATCGTCCCCTCGACGTCGGTGAGCTCGAAGACGTGCTGGTCGGCGACGACCTCGGTCAGCGGCCGGTAGGGCGGCTCCTGGCGGGGGACCGAGCGGGCGCGGAGGAGGCTGAAGCGACCGTCGATCCGGATCGCGCAGGAGGAGTCGCCGGCGGCGAGCTCGTCGAGCCGCGCGAGCAACGCGTCGTGGTCGAGCTCCTCGTCCGGCAGCCGGACCTCGACGGTCGGCTCGAACCGCGTCACGACCGCGAAAGGCGTCTTCTCCCCCGCCCCGATACGGCTCAGCCGGCCGTCCACGTCGGCGCGGAAGAACTCGCCGTCGAGGGCGATCATCTCGCCGTCGAGATGGTTGAGGGTGCCGAGGCCGAGGTCGCCGTGCTCGGCCAGCTCGGCGAAGCTGAGGTCGCCCTCGAAGCCGCCGCCGAGCAGCGCCCCGATCGTCGAAGCCTGGAAGAGGACGTGCGGCTCCCGCTCGCGGTGCAGGTCGGCGCGGCGCATCGACTCCACGTGCAGGGATCGGATCCAGCGCTCGTCCAGCATCGGCGGCAGTCTGCCAGCCGGCCGGGACAGGAGCGCCTGGCCGCCGGCGACCTCAGAGAACAAAAGGTCCAGTCGTGAAACCATCAGACCGATGGCCGCAATCGAGCTCCGCGACGTAGTCAAGACCTTCGGCCCGATCACCGCGGTCGACGGCCTCGACCTCGAGGTGCCGGAAGGCATCTGCCTCGGCCTGCTCGGCCCCAACGGCGCCGGCAAGTCGACGACGATGCGGCTGCTGACCGGGCAGGCGATCGCCGACTCCGGCGAGCTGCGCGTCCTCGGCTACGAGCTGCCCGCCGAAGCGAAGACCGCCCGCGGCCAGATGGGGGTCGTCCCCCAGCTCGACAACCTCGACGTCGACGTCACGGTCGAGGACAACCTGGCCGTTTACGCGCGGCTGTACCGGGTCAAGGACGTCGGCGCCGCCGTCGACCGCTGCCTCGACCTTGCCCGCCTGCGGGATCGCCGGCGCGACGCGGTCGACAAACTCTCCGGCGGGATGCGACGGCGCCTGCTGCTCGCCCGCGGCCTCGTCCACGAGCCGCGCCTAGTCCTCCTCGACGAGCCGACGGTCGGCCTCGACCCCCAGATCCGGACGGAGCTCTGGACGCTGATCGGCGACCTCAAATCGCGGGGGACGACGATCCTGATGTCGACCCACTACATCGAGGAGGCCGAGCGGCTGGCCGACGAGGTCGCGGTCATGCACCGCGGCAAGATCATCAGCCGCGGCCGGCCCGCCGACCTGATCTCCGAGCACGCCGGCCGCCAGACCGCCGAGGTCTACGCGCCGCCGCAGCGCCTGACCGAGTTGCGCGCGAGCGCCGAGGCGGCGGGGCTGAGAGTGCGACCGGCAGGGCCGGCCATCGCGATCGTCGGCTCCGAGCGGGCCGGCGACGGCGCCGTGCCCGAGGACGCGGTTGTGCGGGCGGCGACGCTCGAGGACGTCTTCGTGCTGCTGACCGGCGAGGAGGCGGAGTGACCGTTCCGCTGTGCCTTATCGGCGCATACCAACAAAAAGGAACAGGCGAATGAGCGTGGCGCCGCCCGCGCCGCGCCGGATGCGCCGCCTCGAACCTGCCGCGATCGCCGGGGTGATGAGCCGCGAGGTCGCCAACTTCCGCACTTACTGGAAGGGAACCACCTTCTCCAGCGTGCTCGAACCGCTGGTCTACCTGCTGGCCTTCGGCCTCGGCCTCAGCGCCACCCTGGTCGACGAAGTCAACGGCATCCCCTACATCCAGTTCGTCGGCACCGGGATGGTGGCGACGGCGGTCATCTTCTCCAGCGCCCTACCGGCGATGTTCGGCACCTTCGTCAAGCACCGCTTCCAGAACACCTACGAAGCGATCTTGGCCGCGCCGGTAGACATCGAAGAGCTGGTCAGCGCCGAGATGCTCTGGATCGGCACCCGCTCGGCCGTCTACGGCTGCGTGCCGCTCGTCGTCACCTTCTTCTGGGGGCTCGACCCCGAGCCGGGGATGCTGCTGACCCCGCTCTTCGCCTTCGTCACCGCGCTCGGCTTCGCCGGCTTTGGGGTGGCGATGGCGGCGACGGTGGCGAAGATCGACCAGTTCAACTACGTCACGGCGCTGTTCGTGACGCCGCTCTTCCTCGTCGCCGGCACCTTCTTTCCGATCGAAGGGCTGCCCGAGGGCTTCCAGATCCTGGCGCAGGTCAACCCCCTGCACCAGCTGGTCGAACTGGTCCGCGGCGGCGCCTTCGGCTTCGAGTGGGAGGACCTGCTGCGCTTCGCCTTCCTCGTCGGCTTCGCGGTGGTGACCTGGCGCGTCGCGATCCACCAGATGTACAAGCGCCTGATCGACTGATTCGGTGAGTTCGCCTTTTTGTTCGGCATCCCGCAACAAAAGGCGAACTCACCATCGATATGGACCGTGCACCCGTCCTTCGAAACGAGGTCACCGGGCGTGTTCGTCGTTTTAGGCTCAGGCCGGGCTCGCCTGCGGCACCCGCGGCATCCGCTTAAGGCTGCTTCCTTCCGGACCTGACCTGATTCGCGTGCCCACGTCGCGCAGGACCCGGCCGTCAACGCCGCCGCGACGCACTGACCCCGACGGCCAGTCCCTCGGAACGGTAGTCGGCCCCGCTAAGCGGATTTCGGGTCACAAGGCACCGCTGACACCCCGCCTAGCACGGTCCACTGGTGATCCTACCCGGCCGACCATAGGATGACGCCCTTGCTCGCCCTGCCGACCGCCGCGATCCAAGTCGACTCCGGCTCCTTCTTCGCGATCGTCGCCGTCTCGGCGATCGCCGCCGTCACCGTCGCCACGGTGCCGAAGCGGTTCGCGCCGCCGGTGGTCGTGATCGAGCTGATTCATGGGGATCCTTGATCGGCCCTGAAATCCTCGGCCTCGCCCACAGCGACGACTTCGTCGAATTCTTCGCCAACCTCGGCCTCGGGATGCTGTTCTTCTTCGCCGGCTACGAGATCGACTTCGAACGCATCGAGGGCAAGCCGATGAAGCTCGGCGCCCTCGGCTGGCTGCTCTCGGTGCTGCTCGCCTACGGCATCGGCGGGATCCTCGCCGCCGCCGGAGTGGTGGTCTCCTTCCTCTACACCGGCTCGGCGATGGCGACGACGGCGATCGGGACGCTGATCCCGATCCTGCGCGACAACGGCGAGCTGAAGACCCGCTTCGGAACCCACCTGCTCGCCGCAGGCGGCGCCGGCGAGTTCGGCCCGATCCTGCTGGTCACGCTGGTTCTCTCGACCACCAACCCGTTCCGCGAGGCGGCGATCCTGCTCTCTCTTCGTCGCCCTGGCGCTGGCCCTCGCCCTGGTCTCGGTTCCGCTACGCCTGGCGCGGCTGGCCGGCGCTGGAGCGCACCTTCGAGGCGAGCAGCCAGCTGGCGGTGCGGGTGACGGTCGTGCTCGTCTTCGGCCTCGTCCTGCTCGCCGGCAAGCTCGGCCTCGACATCCTCCTCGGCGGCTTCGTCGCCGGGATGATCGTCCGCCTCGCACTGAAGGGGCACGAGGTCAAAGTCTTCGAGTCGAAGCTGACCGCCGTCGGCTTCGGCTTCTTCGTCCCGTTTTTCTTCGTCACCAGCGGGATCGAGTTCGACCTCGCCGCGCTCGGCTCGGCTGAAGCGATCGCCAAGCTTCTTTCTCTTCTCGGCCTCTTCCGTCGTCCGCGGCGTGCCGGCGCTGCTCCTCTACCGGCACGTGCTGAGCCGCCCGCGACCGGTGGCGCTCGCCTTCTACTTGCGCGACCGAGCTACCCCTCGTGGTCGCGATCACCACGATCGCCATCGACGTCGGCGAGATGAAGAGCTCGACCGCCGCCGGCCTGGTCGGCGCGGCGATGCTCTCGACCCTGATCTTCCCCTTCGTCGGCATGGCCCTGCGCAAGGACGCAACGGACGAGGACAGCGCCAGCGAGCCCCCTCCGCCGGCAGGAGAAGTCGCTCCGTCCACCGTATGATTGCTCCCTTCCCGGGCGCGTAGCTCAGTGGGAGAGCGCTCGCTTCACACGCGAGAGGTCGCTGGTTCGAAACCAGCCGTGCCCATGGTCACTCGGCGCTCTCCGAGGTGGCGGAGCCCTCATCGCCCTCCGCTTTCTTGTCGTCTTTCTCTTTCTTCTCCTCGGCGTCGCCGCTCTTGCCGGGGAACCACTTGTCAAGACCCTCGAGCGGACGCTCGCGGAGAAGGAGCACCGCTGGTGAGATCGCGAAGAGGGCGAGAACGAAGATGATGATGGGCGCCGCTACGTCGCTCACCTCTCCGCCGTGGACCAATTCGAAGAGCATGTAGCCGACGGCGACCATGCTGAAGAGGGTGGTGGCGACGAGCGCCCCCAGACCCCAGTTGGCAATCTTCCGCCATTTCCTCATGTGCTCATAGGTCTCGCCGGCGAGGTCCACGCCTTTCCCGGCAAGGGCCACTCGCTGTTTTGCAAGCTCCACTTCCTGCACGGCGAGAGCCGTCCGCTGGAGCTCGAAATCGGCTTGCGCCATCCGCTTGACGCGGCCGCTGGCGCTCAGCTCCCCCTTGACTTCCAATAGCTCTTTTGCCAGCTGTCCCCGATAGCCCTCCGGGCACCTCTCGAGGAGGGTCAGCTCCGGCGCCACCAGCCACTCGGCCTTCTTGGCGAAATCGCTTCGGTCCCGATAGAGGTCGCTGAGGATCCCCTTGGCGAGATCATCGGTGTCCTCTGTGCCGACGTATTTCCAGAGAGCCGCCGGATCGCCGAAGGCCGGCATCGCGGCGGCGATCACCGCCGGGATATTGGACGGATCCCCGAGCGGCGCCTTTCCGTCGGCCTTCCCTTTGGGCTCCTCGCCTTTGGCAGGCTCTTTGGGTTTCGGCCCGTTGCCGTCGGGCCCCGGGGGGCTGCCGCCCTCCGGGGGTGAGCCAGCCGAGACCTCCGAGGAGATGCCGGGGACGAACACCCTGAACGGAGTGCTTGCAACCTGGGTCAGTTTTTCGATCTCCCCCGGCGTGGGGGAGGTGATCATCCGAAGGTCACCGACGTCGAACTGAATCTCCCGGTGCTCCCGATGCTTTCGGTCGGCCGGCCATCCCCCCAGCTCGCCGAAGACCTCCTCCAGGTCCACCTCCGAGATCTCCGGCCCCAGCTCCACCTCCCGGCGCACGATCTGCACCCCTCCCTCGGCCCTCACCGTCGCCTCGGTGTCGACCGTCCAAGGCGTTTCCTCGACGATCCACGCCATCCGCTGCACGTCGCGGTCGTCGGTAACCGGCAGCGATGCGTAGTAGACAGCGGTCCTGGGGAATATGGGTGGCACTGAAAGTCCTCCTCTTCGCTGCGCGGTCTCCCTGCCGCCGCGCTGAGACGACCCTAGGCCCAACCCCCAGATGAAGCAAAAACCCCTGAGTACGCAAACATTCGAGGGGCACAGCCTCCGACGCTGCCAACGGGTCGAGCTTCCGATCGAGGAGGCCTTCGCCTTCTACGGCGACGCGCGCAACCTCGAGCGAATCACGCCGCCGTGGCTGGGCTTCGAAGTGACGACCCCGGCGCCGATCGAGATGGGGGTCGGGACGCTGATCGAGTACCGGCTGCGGCTGCACCGGGTGCCGGTGCGGTGGCGGACGCGGATCGAGGCGTGGGAACCGCCGCGGCGGTTCGTCGACGTGCAGATCCGCGGGCCGTACTCGCTGTGGGAGCACACGCACACGTTCGAGCAGGACGGGCCGGCGGCGACGGTCATCGAGGACCGGGTCCGCTACGCGATCCCCTTCGGCCCGCTCGGCGATCTGGCGAACCGCCTGCTGGTTCGGCGCGACCTGCGGCAGATATTCGACTACCGGCGCGACGCGGTGGCGCGGGAGATGGGCGCCGGCACTCAGTAGTCCGCGCCGTCGATTCGGCGGCGGCGTGCCGATTGCACCGAGCCGGGCGGCGCATAGCCTGGTCCCATGGACGCGACCGGACAGCTGCGGGAGGCCTACGTGCCGAGCCGGCGGGTGCGCCTCGCCAGCGACGTCGCCGGCCTCTGCGCGGCGCTGCTGCTGATCGGCCTGCTCGGGACGGCCTTCACCTGGTGGGGGCGGTCCGACCTCTTCGACCTCGCCAGCAGCCCGCTCGAGGCGATCAAGATCGACACCGGCTTCCTGGTCGGGCCGACCCTGATCCTCGTCGCGCTGCCGCTCGTGGTCGGGCGGGCTCGCCAGCTGGCGCTGCGGCGGTACTTCAGGGTCCGGCTCCTGATCGCGGCGCTGCTCTGGCTGATCGGCCTTGGCCTGCTGATCGCCAAGATCGCGAGCCTCGACGGCAGCTACACGCTCGAGGCCGGCGCGTACGTCTCCGGGGCGCTGATGACGCTCGGCCTCCTCTCCACCCTGGCGATGTGGCCCGGTGAGCTCCCGGTCGTGCAAATCGACCGCAACGGGATGGTGCGCGAGTCCTAAACGTTCACGACTCGCAGCGGGGCATGTGCCTCGGCGATCGTCTCGTAGTCGGCATCCTGGGTGACCACCGCGAGCCCGTGCTCGACGGCAGTCGCAGCGATCAGAGCGTCCGTCAGCTTTACCGTGCGGTGGATGCCCGCCCGACGGCAGTCGACAACCAGCCGAGCCCAGGAAACCATGATCGCCTCGCTGATATGAATCGGGTCGGCAGCCCTGGCGAGTGCGAGGGTGTCCGCGCGGCGGGCTCGGACGTCATCGTCGTCTGCGTTGAGCACGCCCAGCTGCAGCTCGCCGATAGTCACCACAGACACGGCGACTCTGTCGGGCAGCTTCCCCAGGGGCCGTTGGTCCTCGCGAGCGATGAAAACCGAGGTGTCGAGGAGACCAGCGGTCACAACTCAGATCTCATCGAGAGTCTGCCCGGCAAGTGCCTCGAGCTCAGCGCTCAAGGCGGCGTCGGCAGACCTTTCCTTGAGCTCCTCTCCCAAGTGCTCCCCGCTCAGCCAGCGCGAACGATTTCCATGGGGCACGATGTCCGCGGTCGGCTCTCCGTTCACGGTTAGGACCACCCGCTCTCCCGCCTTGACTGCATCGATCACCCGCGCCGTCCGATTCCGCAGCTCGCGCACGCCGATCTCCATGTGCGACACCGTAGCACCATGTCTAGAGGAGCCGTTCGTCCCGGAGTCGCGTGACGAACTCCTCCAACTGAAAGCGTTCCACCACCCCGCTCGCGCTCTGCCAAGCGCCGTTTTCGATCAGGTCTCGACCGTGGTCATACGACGTCAAAGCAATCGCTACGAGTGCCTCGTCGAGAACTTCGTCGAAGTACTCCGAACCGGCCAGCCACTCGAAGTGCTCCTCGAGATCTTTCCGATAGACCATGGCACGACCCTAGGGAGCCGGGATTCATAGGTGGCGCGCAGTTTGAATTTTTTCAGTGGCGCCTTTGTGGCGGCTCTGTGGCCACCAAGGCCATGCCGGTCACGGCTGCTGCAGCACCGAGATCGTGTTCCCCGACGGGTCCTTGAACCAGGCGATCTGCGGCCCGGGACCGCGGACGATGCCCTTCTCGTCGTGGTCGAAATCGTCGTAGCGCTCGAAGCTGACGCCGCGTGATCTCAGCCCCTCGACGGCGGCGTCGACGTCGTCGACCTCGAAGTTGAGGATCGTGTAGCTGGGCGGGGTCATGTCCGCGCTGAGGTACATCAGGACGTCGCCGCCGTTGAGCTTCAGCGCCGTGACCCCGAACTCCTCGCTCATCACCTCGATCCGCAGCCCGAGCGTCCCCTCGTAGAACTCCTTCGCCCGGTCCATGTCGGCGACGGCGAAACCACTGGTTGCTTTGCTCTCTCCAAGCATCTCCATGCTCCTCTCGCTTTTCGTTCCCTGTACCCATTAGACCGGTTGGCCGGCCGAAAGTCATCGCTATTCGTCGGGCGGCGGGCGGCGGCTGCGCTTGCGCTCGCCGGCGCGCCGCTTCTGCTCGAGCCGGCGCTGGCGGGCGGCGCGGCTCGGCCTCGTCGGCCGGCGCTTGCGGCGCACCCGCAGGCCGGCGGCGATCTTCGTCGCCAGGCGCTCCAGCGCAAGCTCGCGGTTGCGTGCCTGGCCGCGCGCGTCCTGGGCGACGGCGGTGACGACCGGCCCCAGCCGCTCCAGCAGCCGCGCCCGCTGCGAATCGCTCAGGGTCGCCGACTCCTCGACCGAGAAGACCGCTTCCACCCGCGAGGCGGTGACGTTGGCGTGCTGGCCGCCGGGGCCCGAGGAGCGGCTGGCGCGCAGCTCGATCTCGCCCAGCGGCAGCGAGAGCCGCTCGTCGATCCGCAGCTGCTCGGGCACGTCAGCCGCCGAGGTCCGGGATGTGGCGCTCGAGGTGCTCGGCGATGGTCTGCCGCACCCAGCGCTGGGTCTCGGCGCCGGCCATCCGGTAGCGACCGAGCAGCATCTTCTGGTCGTCGAGCGGCAGGCCGGCGATCTCCCAGCTCACCGCCAAGCGCTCGAAGAGGGCCTCCGAGCGCCGGTGCCAGGCGTCGTCCTGCGAGGCCGCCGCGCCCGCCGGCGGCTCGCCCAGCTTGGCGATCGTCCCCGCGCTGAGCGTCTGCCGCAGCGTGAGCACGTTCCCCTCCGGGTCGACGTAGTCGACGGTCGGCGTCTTCTCCCGCGCCCGCCGCTGCTTCTTCCGCTTCGCCACCCGGCTACTCGTCGAGGGCGTCGATCTTGGCGGCGAGCTCGAAGTCGCTGGCCGTCAGCCCGCCTTCGGAGTGAGTGGTGATCGTCACCGTGACGGTGTCCCAGGAGATCGTCAGGTCGGGATGGTGGCCGATCGCCTCCGCCGGCTCGACCAAGCGGTCGACGAAGCGGACGCTGCCGACGAAGTCCTCGCGCTTGAAGCTCTTCTCGATCGCCTCGCCCTTGCGCTCCCAGCCGGGGAGCCCCGCCAGCTTTTCCTCGACCTCGGCTTCGCTGAGAAGTGCCACGGGCTTATGCTGCCAGGCACGCGATGGCGACGCAAACGCAGGACAGCCCGACCCTTTGGCAGATCGACATCTCGCACTACGCCGAAAAGGTGCGGTGGGCGCTCGAGTACAAGGGGATCGACCACAGTCGCCGCTCGCTCCTGCCCGGCAGCCATATCCCGATCGCCCTGGCGCTGACGCGGGGCGCGCAGCCGACGGTGCCGGTGCTGCAGCTGGACGGGCGGAGCATCGGCGACTCGACCGAGATCATCGCCGCGCTCGAGGCCCGCTACCCGGAGCCGCCCCTTTACCCGATCGACGCCGAGGAGCGCGCCCGCGCGATCGAGCTGGAGGAGTGGTTCGACGAGAACCTCGGCCCGCACGCGCGCCTGCTCCCCTTCTACGAGCTGATCCAGGAGCCCGAGCTGTTCGCCGAGATCGCCGCCGAATCGGTGCCCGGCCCGCTGGGCAAGGCGAAGCCGGTGGTCGGCGCCTACGCCCGCGCCTACACCAGCGTCCGCTGGGGCGCGAACAGCGACGAAGGCGCGGCCGAGGCCCGCGCGGCCGTGGCCGCCGCCTTCGACAAGCTCGAGACCGAGCTGGACGAAGGCGACGGCGAGTTCCTGGTCGGCGACAGCCTCTCCGTCGCCGACGTCACCGCAGCCTCGCTCTTCTACCCGGTCGTGGTGCCGCCCGAGGGGCCGCTCGACCCGGATCTGCCGCGCCCGCCGGCGCTCGATCGATTCCGCGAGAGCCTCAGCGAGCGCCGCGGATTCAAGTGGGTGCAGGAGACCTTCCGCAAGCACCGGCACCGCAGCTGAAGAATTTTCAGAGAATTTACGTTCTCAGACAATATGTTGCATTTTCTTCGCTAGGGTGCTATCCATGCAGACGATGGCACCGCCCGAAGACGCAACTGCCGAGCGCTTCGCCCGAATCGACGAACGGTTCGACCGAACCGACGAACGGATTGCCGATGTCGATAGGCGCGTGGCGGAAGCGACCAAAGACACCAGCCGGCGATTCGACGAAGTCAATCGGCGGATTACGGAAGCAGGCAAGGAGACGGATCGGCGGCTGAAGGAAGTGGATCGGCGGCTCACGGAGGTCGACCGGCGGATCACGGAGGTCGATCGGCGAATCACCGAGACCTCGGCGGCGGCGAACAAACGCCTCGAAAACGTCGAGAGCGAGATCGGCCTACTGAGACATCAGATGAGCGCCCTCAACGTGACGTTCAATCGAGGGAGCTTCGCAATCGTCGCTTCGGTGCTTGGGGTTATCGCGGCGATCCTCGCCAAAGGCGGCTGAGCTACCCCCCGATCGGGGCTCTGGGGTTGGAGCCCCAGAAGACGAGCGTCCCGAGCATGCCGAGGATGTGGACGGCGACGATGTTGAAGACCATCGATTTGGCCGTCGCGGTGCCGACGCCGACCGGGCCGCCGGAGGCGGTGTAGCCGTAGTAGCAACCGACCAGCACGATCACGGTCGCCATCACCATCCCCTTGATCAGGCTGAAGAGCAGGTCGGGTGGGCTCTGGTACATCCAGAAGATCAACAGGTAGCCGCCGGAGGAGACGTCGCCGACCTGGTTGACAACCGAGAGGAAGCTGGCAGCGTAGATGACCCCGATGCCGACCAGGTAGAGGAACGGGAGCGCGATCCAGGCCCCGAGCAGGCGGGTCGCGCAGAGGAAGGTGACCGGCTGGATCCCCATCACCTCGAGCGCGTCGATCTCGTCGGAGATCCGCATCGCGCCAAGCTCGGCGACGATCCCGGTCCCGACCTTGGCGGCGAGGATGTAGCCGAAGGCGTAGGGCAGCCCCTCGCGCAGGTCGCAGTAGGCCGAGAAGAGGCCGGCAAGAGACGGAGCGCCGATCGAGCGGTTGAAGTAGGCGCCCTGCAGGCCGCACTGGAGGCCGAGGATGAAGCAGAAGGCCAAGATGATCAGCGCCGAGCCGAAGATCAGGATGCCCGCCTGCCGCAGTCCCTCGCCGAAGAACTTGAAGACCCGCCCCGAGTAGACCAATCCCGCGACCCGGGCGCCGAAGCGGGCGATGTCCCCGAAGGAATCGAGCCAGTTGCGCGGGATGTCGAGCCAGCCGATCACCGGACCGCCTGCAGGTCGGGGTTGGTGGCGAGCAGGATGGAGCTGACGACGAACTGGAAGAAGAAGACGGCAACGAGGGAGATGACGACGGCCTGGTTGACGGCGCGGCCGACCCCGGCGGCGCCGCCCGAGGCCGACATCCCTTTGTAGGAGCAGACGATGGCGACGATCGCGCCGAACATCGTGCACATCATCACCGAGGACCAGAGGTCGGTGATCGTCGCGTTGGTGAAGAGCGTGGCGAAGAAGCCGCCGAGCGACTGGTGGTAGAGAAGCTCGGCCGCGATCCCGGCGAAGAGGCCCATGACGATCGCGAAAATGTCGAGCAGGCCGGTGATGACCATCAGCGCCAGGAAGCGCGGCACGACCAGGTTCTTGACCGGGTCGACCCCCAGCACCTGCAGGGCGTCGAGCTCCTCGCGGATCTTGCGGGCGCCGAGGTCGGCGGTGATCGCGGTCCCCGCCACCCCTGACACCACGACCGCCGTGACCAGCGGGGCAATCCAGCGGATCGCGATCACGACGAAGAAGCCGCCGAGCCGGTCGAGGGCGCCGAACAGCGAGAGCACCCCGGCCGCCTGCAGGCCGGGCGCGCCCAGGTTGAGGGCGAAGGTGGAGACGAGGAGCGGGAACCAGGAGAGCTTCAGCACGAAGAGGAGCTGCCAGACGAGCTCCTCGCCATAGGGGTAGGGCGCCCGCACCGCCGAGATCATCGTCTTGACGGTGAGGATCATCATCACCCCCACCTCTTCGAAAGCGTTCTTGACGGGCAGCAGCCCGCGGCCTAGCGCTTGTCCCGCCACCGGCTCATCGCCCTGCCTAGGGGGCCGCGGCTGCTCGCCCGCCGCCGCACCTCCTGCTCGCTTTCCCGTTGCGCCGCCGCAAGCTGCGCGATCAGCGTGTCGCGCGTCCGCTCCAGCTCCTCGACCCCGGCGACGTGGGCGACGGCGCGCTTCGGCGCCGTCGCCAGCTCCGCCTTGAGGTGGCTGGTGTAGCTCGCAAGCTCGGCCTCCAGCCGGGCGATCTGCCGGCGCAGCTCCTGCCGCACTTCGAGCGTTTCGCTCTCCTCGCCCGGCAGGCTCGCGCAGGCCATCGCGACGATCGCCAGGTCGCGGGGGCCGAGCCCCGCTTCGCCCGCCCGCCGCAGCGCATCGGCGGCGATCTCCTCCAGCTGCGGCGCCGCCTCGACGCCATCGGCGACGAAGGTTCCCTGCCCGTGGTGGGTGACGACGAGCCCGTCCACCTCCAGCGCCTCGTAGACCGTGCGCACGGTGCCGACGTTCACCCCCGCCCACTCGGCAAGCCGCCGGAAGCTCGGCAGCCGCTCCCCCGCCGCCAGCTCCCCGGTGCTGATCAGCGCCCGCAGGCGCCAGCTCAGCTGCAGCCCGACGGGCAGCTCGTCATCGGGGTCGATCGCGAAGGGGTTCGACTCAACCTGTGTCACTGGATCGCACAGTATCCGCCGAAACTGTGCGAGTCAACTGATACAGCGGTTCGCTGAGGCGTCAGCACGATCTTCAGCGCCTCGCGCTGGTCGTAGACCCGATATGCCTCGTCAGCCTGGTCGAGCGGCATGTGGTGGGTGACGAGGGGGCCGGGGTCGAGCTTGCCGGCCTCCATCAGCGCCAGCACCCGATCGACGTGGGCGATCACGTTGGCGAGGCCGAGGCGCAGCTGCAGCCCCTTCAGCCAGGCGAGCCCGAGCGGAACCTCGCCCTTGCCGGCGTAGGCGCCGATCCCGGAGACGGTGCCGGCGTCGCGGGCGAGGCTGACGGCGAGCGCGAGCGGGCCCGGGTCGCCGACGGCGTCGACGACGACGTCGACGCCGAGCCCTTCGGTCGCCGCCCGGATCGCCTTCTTCGGATCGTCCTCGCTCAGGTGCAGGGGCGTCGCGCCGAAGCGCTCGGCCATCTTCAGACGTTCCTCCACGGTGTCGACCGCGAAGACCTGCACCGCCCCGCCGGCGAGCGCCGCCTGCACCGCGCAGAGGCCGACCGGCCCGAGGCCGAGGACCGCGACCGTGTCCCCCGCCTTCATCTCGGCGTGGGCGACCGCGTGGTAGCCGGTCCCCATCACGTCGCCGGCGAAGAGGGCGACGTCGGCCGACATCCCCTCCGGCACCCGCCGCAGCGTCAGGTTCGCGCGCGGCACCAGCAGCAGCTCCGCCTGGGCGCCCTGCAGGTCGCCGAGGTTGGCGCCGTGGCCGAAGGTCTGGCCGTTGCGGCAGCGGTGGTAATCGCCGCGCAGGCAGGAGGCACAGGTCGCGCAGGCGGTGTGGAAGGTGCCGAGCACGCGGTCGCCGACGGCGACCCGCTCGACGTCGTCGCCGGCGGCGACGACGGTGCCGACGAACTCGTGGCCGATCGTGAAGCCCGGCTCGACCGGCACGCGGCCGTGGTAGATGTGGAGGTCCGAGCCACAGATCCCGCTCGCCTCGACCCGGACCAGGGCGTCGTCGGCGGCGCCGATCTCGGGGTCGGGCTTCTCCTCGATCCGCACCTGCTCGGGCGCTTGGAAGGTGACGGCGCGCATGCGCGCGCAACGCTACCGCACGCATTTGTCCCCGGTACGCGGGGACAAGTCCCTGTCGCTAGTTGACGCCGGCGACCTGGAAGCGGCTCTGCTCGCCGCTGGGGCTGGCGGTCTCTTCGATCCGCGCCTCGAGCGCGAGCTCTTTCTCGAAGTCGGCCGCCTCGCCGTGCTGGAAGGAGACGTCTTTGCCCTCGAGCAGCTCGATGAAGATCTCGACGAAGCGGGCGTCGAGCTGTTTGCCCGCCACCCGCCGCAGCTCGACGATCGCGTCGTAGCTCGACATCGGCGTCCGGTAGGAGTCGCGGGCGGTCATCACGTCGTAGGTGTCGGCGACGGAGATGATCCGCGCCAGCTCCGGGATTTCGTCCCCGGCCAGGCCGCGTGGATAGCCTTTGCCGTCGATCCGCTCGTGGTGGGCGAGGATGATCTCCGCCACCGGGCCATAGCCGTCAAGCGAGGAGACGACGCGGGCGCCCTGCTGGGGATGGCGCTTGATCAGCATCCAGTCCTCGTCGGTGAGCGGCACGTTGGCCTTGAGGATCCGGTCGGGGAGGATGAACTTGCCGATGTCGTGGAGGAGAGCGGCGATGTGGACCAGCTCCTCCTCGCGACGCGAGTAGCCCGCGCGTTGGGCGATCGCGCGCGAGTAACGGGCGACCGCGGCGCTGTGGCGCGCGGTCATCTGGTCCCGCAGGTCGAGGGTTCGCAGCATCGCGCTCAACATCCCGACCTGGAAGCTGGCCAGCTGCTTGCTGCGCAGCTCCAGCTCCCGGGCCCGCTGCTGGGAGAGCAGCAGCTGGCCGAGCAGGTACTGGAAGGTGACGAGGACGACGCCGAAGAGGGCGATCGAGGCGAGGCCGATCTCGTTGTAGATGTAGGCGACCGCGACCGCCAGCATCGCGCTGGCGAACTCGGACGGGAGGACCGGCGGCAGCACCCGCAGCTTGGTCGAGAACGAGGAGCGCTCGACGTAGCAGCCGTAGCTGGCGATCATCGCGAAGTTGATCGCCAGGGCGAGCTGGAAGAGCCCGAACACGCAGAGATAGAACCAGGGGTCCGAGGGCGCCAGGCCGAGGGCGGCGACGCCTTCGTGGAAGGCGATGCCGCCGATCAGCGGGAAGAGCGCGTAGGTGAGGACGTTGTTGAGCAGGAAATGCCACTCGTCGCGCCAGCGCAGCCAACCGACGAGGATCGTGGCGACGCCGATGATCGCCGCCGGGGTGCCGCCGAGGAAGACCATCGCGACCACCAGCGCCAGGAAGCTGCCCGAGATCTTCACCTTCGACTCGGTGGACACCGCGGTCAGATCGCTGAAGATCGAGAAGGCGAGGAGGACGGCGAAGAAGGCGAGGTCCCACTCGGATTTCGGCGCCTCCCAGACGCCGACCGCCAGGGTCAGCAGCAGAGCGCCCACCATGACGGCGATCGCGAGGCGGGTGGGGCGAGTTTTGTCCATCTCAGATTTTGGAGACCGCTGACCGGGGACCGGGGTCGGGAAACCGGCTACTTCTTTCACGGGCGCGCTCTTTTCCCTGCGCGACCGCCGCCCAGCGGGCGGGTTTCGCTATTTGCGAACTTGAAAGTTAGACCGGCATATATGAGATCGGCAAGACCTTTAGCCAGATGGCCAAATTCGCCCAAGATTCCGTTTCAGGCACCGATAGTGGCGCGAACTCGTGCAGGAGGAAGGAGATGGCTCCAAGAACGACGAAGGGCGCCCCCATCCAGGGCGCCCTTCAAAAGACTGATGCAGACCTATCGATCAAATGGTCTGCTGGGGAATGCTTAGTGACGAAAGCCCATGTTCTCTGCCCCTTCCATAGTCGTTGAAGCCCGCAACGTTGTGCGCTGCATCGTGGAAACTTCTCAATTGCTGGTCACTTTGTAGCACAGCTTGGCGGAAACTTGTGCATCTGCAGGAAAAGTTGTGCAGAAATGCAGTAATACGCTCGGCCAGCGATGCCTAGCCCACGCCTAACCGCCCCCCTGCGCCGGCCCCTCTTCCGGCGGCTCGCCGCGTCCTACGCGATCAACGAGCTGGGCGACTGGATGGGGATCATCGCCCTCTCGGTGCTGGTCTTCGACCGCACCGGCAGCGCCCTGGCGACGGCTGCCCTCTTCCTCGGCACCCGCTTTCTGCCGGCCCTCTTCGCCCCGATCCTGGTCGCGCAGGCCGAGAAGCCCCCGCCCCGCTTCTCGCTGCCGATGATCTATTGCGGCGAGGCGGCGGCCTTCGCCGCGCTCGCCCTTTTCGTCGACCACTTCTCGCTGGCGGCCGTGGTCGCCCTCGCCGCCGTCGACGGCGCCCTCGCCCTCGCCGGCCGCTCACTGACCCGCGCCGTCGTCGCCACCTCGCTGGAGCCAAGCGGGGAACTGCGGGCCGGCAACGCCCTCCTCAACGTCGCCTTCACCGGCGGGGCGGCGATCGGCCCGGCGCTGGCCGGCCTCGCGGTCGCCGGCTTCGGCGTCCAGTCGGCGCTCCTGCTCGACGCCGTCTCCTTCTACGCGGTCGCCTGGATCCTCTTCACCGCCGGGGCGATGCCCCACGCCGAGCCCGAACCCGGGCGGATGCGAGACCGGGTGCGCGCCGGGCTCGACTACGTTCGCAGCCAAACGGTCCTGCGCCGCCTGCTGACCGCCCAAGGGCTCGCCTTCGTCTTCTTCGCCGCCGTCCTCCCGGTCGAGGTCGTCTACGTCAAGGAGACGCTCGGCTCCAACGACACCGGGTACGGGGTGATGCTCGCCAGCTGGGGGGCGGGCATGGTCCTCGGCAGCCTGCTCTTCGCCCGCCTGCGCCAGGCCTCGCTCGCCCACCTCCTGTTCTTCAGCACCCTCGCAGTTGGCGCCGGCTACCTCGGCCTCGCCGCAGCCCCCACCCTTGCCGTTGCCTGCGCCGCGTCGGTGCTCGGCGGCGCCGGCAACGGGGTCCAGTGGGTGGCGGCGATCTCCGCGGTGCAGGAGATGACCGCGGAATCGATGCAGGCGCGGGTGATGAGCGTGCTCGAGTCGATCGGCGCGGCGATGCCGGGGGTCGGGTTCGCGGTGGGCGGCATCATCGCCGCGGCGGTAAGCCCGCGGATGACGTTTCTTGTCGCGGGTGCGGGGGTAGTCGCCATAGTCGTCGTAATGGCGCCGTTGCTTGGGGGGAATTGGCTGCAGAGCGACGAAGTGCCTGAAAGCCCATCGCTTGACGGGCGTGACGACGTTGTGGTGGAGTTGATCCCAGGGTCAACCGGCAATCCGGACTCGGAGGAAATACGTTGAGAAAGCCAGCGGCATTCATCGCGGTTCTCGTTCTTGCAGCGGTCGCAGCACTGGGCCTGGCCTCCTGCGGAGGCGGCGGGGACGACACCTCGGGGGGCGGCAAGAAGGGCGGGACCCTGAACGGGACCTACGCCTCCTTCCCCGATTACATGGACCCGGCTCTCTCCTACACGGCCGAAGGATGGACGGCGATGGCCGACGTCTACATCCCGCTGCTCACCTACAAGCACGCCAACGGCGAGGAAGGCAGCGAGGTGATCCCGGGCCTGGCGAAGGAAATGCCGAAGATCAGCAACGGCGGCAAGACCTACACGCTCACCCTCCGCCCCGGCCTCAAATACTCCGACGGCACGCCGGTCAAAGCCTCCGACTTCCCCTTCGCGGTCGAACGGATGATCACGCTGAACTCCGGCGGCTCGCCCTTCTACCTCTCGATCGAAGGCGCTGAAAAATTCGCCGAAACGAAACAGGGGCCGATCCCGGGGATCGAAGCCGACGACAAAACCGGCGAAATCAAGATCAACCTCGAAGGGCCGCGAGGCACCTTCACCAACGAGCTCGGCCTGATGTTCGTCGCGCCGCTGCCTCAGGACACGCCGGTCGAAGACCTCTCGGCCGACCCGCCTCCCGGCACCGGCCCGTACATGATCACCAAATCGCAGCCCGGCAAGGAGTGGGAATACGAGCGCAATCCCTACTGGGCCAAAGCCAACGGCAAGGCGATGCCGGACCTGCCCGAAGGCGTGGTCGACAGCGCCAAGATGACGGTGATCCGCAACCCGCAGTCGCAGGTCGACGACATCGAGCAGGGCACCTACGACTGGATGCAGAACCCGCCGCCCTCCTCGCGCTACGCCGAAGTCAAAGAAAAATACGAAGGCACCCAGTTCCGGGTCGAGCCGACCATCAGCACCTATTACTTCTGGATGAACACCCAGGAGAAACCGTTCGACGACGTCAAAGTCCGCCAGGCGGTCAACTACGCGATCGACTCGGCGGCGCTGGAACGGATCTACGCCGGCCAGATCAAAGGCACCCAGCAGATCCTGCCGCCGGGGATGCCGGGCTACGAACAGTTCGAGCTGTATCCGTACGACCTCGAAAAAGCCAAGGAAATGATCAAAGAAGCGAACCCGTCGGACATGGACATCACTGTCTGGACCGACACCGAAAGCCCGAACAACGAAGCGGGCGAATACCTCAACGAGGTGCTCAAGGAACTCGGCTTCAACACGACGCTGAAAATCCTCAACGCCGACAACTACTTCACGGTGATCGGCAACGCGACCACCCCCGACCTCGACGCCGGCTGGTCGGACTGGTTCCAGGACTACCCGCACCCGAACGACTTCTTCCAGCCGCTGCTGGCCGGGGAAAGCATCCTCTCGACGAACAACGGCAACTTCGCCAAATTCGACGATCCGGCGGTCAACAAGAAGATCAAAGAGCTGGGCGCAGAGCAGCTCGGGCCCGAACAGGAAGAGGCCTACAAGGAACTGGACAAGGAAATCATGGAACAGGCTCCGTGGGCGCCCTACGGGACGCGGACCCTGTCGACCTTCGTGTCCGACGCGATCGAGCTCGAAAGCGTGATCTTCAATCCGACCTTCGGCCACTACCTGAGCAGCTTCGAATTCAAGTAGCGCCCGACGGGTAGAAGAGCACGTGTCTACCGAACCGAGCGCAGAGCGAGGGCCCTGGTCCCTCGCTCTGCGGCGGTTCCTTCGCAACCGCCTCGCGGTCGCCTTCCTCGCGCTGTTCGTCCTCATCGTCGCCTTCGTGATGGCGGCGCCGCTGTGGGCGAACCACGTCGCCGACACCGGGCCGAACGAGGAGCACACGGTCGACACCGTCACCGTCGGCGGCGAAGAAAAGGACGTCGTAACCCCTGAAGGGAAGCCGATCGGGCCGCAATTGTTCGACGCCGGCGGCAAGTTCTTCCTCGGCGCCGACAGCCGCCTCGGCCGCGACGAGATGGTGCGGCTGATGTACGGCGGCCGCACCTCGCTGCAGATCGGGATCACGGCGGCGCTGATCGCCACCATCCTCGCCGTCGTCCTCGCCCTGCTCGCCGGCTACTTCCGCGGCTGGGTCGACGGGCTGATCGCGCGAACGCTCGACGTCATCTGGTCGTTGCCCGTGTTCCTGATCGGGCTCTCGCTGGGCATCGCGCTTGCCGTCGGCGGCCTGAAGCTCGGCCCGCTCGAAATCTCCAGCGGCTCGAACTGGAACCCGATCTTCGTGATCAGCATCTTCACCGTGCCCTACATCGCCCGGCCGATCCGCGGCCAGGTCCTGGCGCTGAGCGAGAAAGAGTTCGTCGAGGCGGCTGTGGCGCAGGGGGCCGGCCCCTTGCGGGTGATGTTCGGCGAGATCCTCCCCAACCTCGCCTCGACGATCATCGTCTTCTTCACCCTGATGATCGCCAACAGCATGCTCTTCGAGGCGGGGCTCTCCTTCCTCGGCGCCGGCGTGCAGCCGCCGAACTCCTCCTGGGGGACGATGATCACCGTCGGGGTCGAGCTGCTCAACATCCAGCCGCTGCTGGCGATCGTCCCCGGCCTGATGATCATGCTGACGGTGCTCTCGCTGAACATCGTCGGCGACGCGCTGCGCGACGCGCTCGACCCCCGCGGCAAGGCGAGAATGGACGCGGCGCTCGAGTTCGAGGCGCACGGCGGCGTCGCCGCCGGCACCCAGCAGGGGGCGACGGTCTGATGGTCCGCTTCGTCGTCAGGCGCCTGGCGGCGATGATCGGCGTCCTCTTCGCGGTCTCGGTGATCGTCTTCGTCGTCTTCATGGTGCTGCCGAAGCAGAACCCGGCGCAGACCCTGGCCGGCAAGAACGCGACGCCCGTCCTGGTCAAGAGCATCGAAGCGGAATGGGGCTTCGACGACTCCCTGGTGGTCCAGTACGGGACGATGATGAAGAAGATCTTCACCGGCGAGCTGACCTCCTACAAACCGCGGATCCCGGTCGACGAACAGATCAAGGAAGGGATCCCGGCCACCTTCTCGCTGACGATCGGGGCGTCGATCATCTGGCTCTTCTTCGGCCTGCTGCTCGGCTACCTCTCCGCGATCCGGGCCGGCGGCTGGCTCGACCGCTTCCTCACCGGGTTCTCGATCGCCGGCATCTCGATCCCGGTCTTCCTCTTGGCCCCGGTCCTCCTCTACTTCCTCACCTACAAGTTCGAAATCTTCCCCAACGCCCAGTACGTCGACTTCTCCGAAGACCCCTACGAGTGGGCCCGGCACCTGATCCTGCCCTGGTTCACGCTGGCGCTGCTCTCGATCGGGTTCTACAGCCGCGTCCTGCGCTCGAACATGCTCGACGTGATGAACGAGGACTACGTGCGCACCGCGCGGGCCAAGGGGCTGAGCGAGCGGCAGGTGATGACCAAGCACGTGCTGCGCAACTCGCTGATCCCGGTGATCACCCTCTTCGGCCTCGACTTCGGCGCCACCATCGCCGGCACCGCGATCATCACCGAAGTCCTCTACAACATCGAAGGCGTCGGCTTCTACGCCGCGAGCGCGGTGGCGAAATTCGAACTGCCGCCGATCATGGGGGTTGCCGTCTACGGGGCCTTCTTCGTCGTCTTCGTCAACGCCCTGGTCGACATCGCCTACGCCTACCTCGATCCCCGGGTCCGGCTCGGGGAGAGCTCCTCCGAATGAGCTCCGCACCGCTTCTCTCCGTCGACGGCCTGCGGGTCGGGTTCGCGACCGAAGACGGCGTCGTACAGGCGGTCGACGGGGTCAGCTTCGACCTGCGGCCGGGCGAAGTCCTGGCGATCGTCGGCGAGTCCGGCTCCGGCAAGAGCGTCACCGCGCAGACGCTGATCGGCCTGACCCGCGCCAACAACGCCCGCATCGAGGGCTCGGTGAAGCTCGACGGCAAGGAGCTGACCAGCGCCAGCGACGCCGAGATGCGGAAGCTGCGCGGCGACCGGGTGGCGATGATCTTCCAGGACCCGATGACCTCCTTCAACCCGGTCTACCGGATCGGCAGCCAGATCGTCGAGGCGATCCGGACCCATCGCCCCGACACCTCCAAGGAGGAAGGCAAGGCGCGGGTGGTGGAGCTGTTCGAAGCGGTCGGGATCCCCGACGCCGCCGGCCGGGTCGACGACTACCCGCACGAGTTCTCCGGCGGGATGCGCCAGCGGGCGATGATCGCGATGGCCCTGGCGCTCGAGCCCGAGGTGCTGATCGCGGACGAGCCGACCACCGCGCTCGACGTCACGATCCAGGCGCAGATCCTCGACCTGCTCGAGCAGCTGAACCGGGAGCGGAACCTGGCGACGATCCTGATCACCCACGACCTCGGCGTCGTCGCCGAGGTGGCCGACCGGGTGCTGGTGATGTACGCCGGCAAAGTCGTCGAGGAAGGGACGCTGGACGAGATCTTCTACGACCCGCAGCACCCCTACACCTGGGGCCTGCTCGGGTCCCTGACCCGGATAGACCGGCCGCGGCCGCACCGGCTGCCGCAGATCGCCGGCTCGCCTCCCTCGCTGCTGGACCTGCCCGAGGGATGCCCGTTCCGGCCGCGCTGCCCGCATGAGTTCTCCAAGTGCGCGGAGTACCCGGGCCTAGAGTCCCGTGGAGGCGATGCCTCCGACCACCGCGATCGCTGCTGGCTGAGTCCGGAGCAGAAGCGGGAGAAGCGGCAGGTGGAAGGGCAGATCGGGCTCGAGGCGCCGGGCGAGGCGAGGTCGGCGTGAACGGCGCAGAGGCAAACCCGGGAGCCCCGCTGCTCGAGGTCACCGACCTCGTCAAGCACTTCCCGATCAAGCGCGGGATCCTGATCGACCGCGAGGTCGACCAGGTGCGGGCGGTCGACGGCGTCAGCTTCAAGGTCGAGAAGGGCGAGACCCTGGGACTGGTCGGCGAGTCGGGCAGCGGCAAGTCGACCGCCTGCCGGGCCGTGCTGCAGCTGATCAAGCCGACCTCGGGCTCGGTCAGGTTCGAGGGCCAGGAGATCGCCGGCCTGCGGCGGCGGCAGATGCAGCCGTTGCGCCGGCAGATGCAGATGATCTTCCAGGACCCCTACGCCTCGCTCAACCCGCGCAAACGGGTCGGCCAGATCGTCGGCGACCCGCTCAAGCGCCAGAACGTCGCCTCGGGCTCGGAGCTGCGCCGCCTGGTGCAGGAGCTGCTGGAGCGGGTCGGCCTCTCCAGCGAGCACTTCAATCGCTACCCGCACGAGTTCTCCGGCGGCCAGCGGCAGCGGATCGGGATCGCCCGGGCGCTCGCGCTGAAACCGAAGCTGGTGATCTGCGACGAGCCCGTCTCGGCGCTCGACGTCTCGATCCAGGCGCAGATCGTCAACCTGCTCGACGACCTCCAGGACGAGTTCGGCCTCGCCTACCTCTTCGTCGCCCACGACATCGGCGTCGTCCGCCACATCTCCGACCGGATCGCGGTGATGAACGAGGGCAAGATCGTCGAGCAGGGAACCGCCGACGAGGTCTGCGAGCGCCCGCAGCACGACTACACGAAGAAACTGCTGGCGGCGGTGCCGATCCCGGACCCAAGAGAGAGTCGCGAGCGGGTACGAAACGGTTGATGTGTAGGGGGTTTGCGTAAGGTCGCGTAGATGGGGTTGCCCCTCTCACCGCCTATCAAGCCCCAGCTTGCGCTTACCCGCAAAGTGCTGCCCGAGGGTGAGGAGTGGGCTTATGAGCCGAAGCTGGACGGGTTCCGGGCGATCGTCTTCGTCGACGGCGCCGAGGCCTACATCCAGTCGCGCGGCGGCAAACCGTTCAACCGCTACTTCCCCGAGCTGGAGTTCGCACCCGGGCGCTGGGTGCTCGACGGTGAGCTGGTGATCCGCGACGCCGACGGCAACCTCGAATTCGACTCGATGCAGGAACGGATCCACCCGGCCGAGTCGCGGATCGAGCTGCTCTCGAAGCAGATCCCCGCCAGCTACATCGTCTTCGACCTGCTGGCCGAGGGCGACGAGGTCCTCTGCGAGCGGCCGCTGCGCGAGCGCCGCGAGCGGCTCGAGGCGATCGCCGCCGGGGCGGGCCTGGAGCTGACGCCGCTGAACGCCGACGCGGAGCAGGCCGAGCGCTGGCTGAACAGCATCGAGGGGGTGATGGCCAAGGACCTGACCGCGCCCTACGTCCCCGGCAAACGCAAAGGGATGGCGAAGGTGAAGCGGGAGCGGACGATCGACTGCGTGGTGATGGGCTGGCGGCCGGGCAAAGAGGAGGGCACGGTCGGCTCGCTGATCCTCGGCCTCTACGACGACGGCGAGCTGCGGACCGTCGGCCACATCTCCGGCTTCAGCGCCGCGGCGAAACGCAGCATGCGGGCGATGCTGGCGCCGCTGGAGACGGGCCAGAGCGGGACGGCGGAGCCGAGCCGGTGGACCGGGGGCAGGGACCTGGAGTGGGTCGAGCTGCGGCCGGAGCTGGTGATCGAGGTGGGCTATGACCACGCGGCCTCCGGGCGGATACGGCATGGGGCTCGGTTTCACGCGTTTCGGGACGACAAAGAGCCCAAGGAGTGCAGGTTCGAGCAGTTGGACGAAGGGGGCTAGAACAGGGCGGTCTGGCGGGCGGGTCCTGTCGCCGCAGGGGACCCACCCCCTCCCGCGCGGTGGGAGGGGGTCCCCCCTTCGACGCCACCCACCCGAGAAGCCGGCTGTCTAGACACCTGCTCCGAGCCGCTCGAGCGAGAGCTCCGGCCGCGTCCCCACCCCTTGACTGCCCGGGTCGCGTGTCTTCGCTGCTCGGGGCGCATGTAGGCGCGGTCTTGGTAGAGCGCCTCGTATTTCGGGAGGAGGTCGGGGCGTTTTGCCTCTAGCCAGGCGAAGAAGACGTCCTTTACCTCGCCGCGAAGGTGGAGGGCCACGCCGCCGAGGAAAGTGGCGCCGGCGGCCTTGGCTCGCTCGACGATCGGGCGGACCTGGTCGGGGTCGTCGTTGATGCCGGGCATCAGCGGCGCGATCAGGACGCCGGAGTCGATCCCGCGCGAGCGCAGCTCGGCGACCGCGTCGAGCCGGGCGGCGGGGCTCGGCGTGTGCGGCTCGGTCGCCCGCCAGGCGTCCTCGTCGAGGGTCGGGACCGAGAGGTTGACCGAGACCGGCAGCTTCCTCGCCATCCGGGCAAAGATGTCGACGTCGCGCATCACCAGCGGCGACTTGGTCAGCACCGTGACCGGCGTCTGCGCCGCCTCCAGCGCCGCGAGGATCTCGGGCATCATCCGGTAGCGGCTCTCGACCCATTGATACGGATCGGTGTTCGTCCCCAGCGCCACCAGCTCCCGCTTCCAGCTCGGTCGTGCCAGCTCCGCCCGCAGCAGCTCCGGCAGGTTGACCTTGACGACGATCTCCCGCTCGAAGTCCCGGCCGGGGCCGAAGTCCAGATACGAGTGGGTCCTGCGGGCGAAGCAGAAAGTGCAGGCATGGGTGCAGCCGCGGTACTGGTTGATCGTCCAGTCGAACCCGTAGCGGCCTCCCGGCACGTGGTTCAGCGCCGAGCGGGCGCGGACCTCGTGGAAGTTGATCCCCATCGCCTCCGGCGCGTCGAAGGTGCGGACGACGGTGCCGTCGCCGACGCCGGGGAGGCGAAGGTCGTTCTCGACTCGCTGCTCGTCCCATCTCATACGAACATATGTTCGCAAACGGGACAGACGGGCTGGGGTCTAGATGCTCGAGCCCGTCTCGTCGCGCTGGTAGGTGGCGAGCTGATCGAGCGCTTTGGCGCGGGCTTTGGCGCGGAGCGGCGGCAGCAGCGCCACCAGGTGCCCGCTCGGCCCGAGCGCCTGCTTGGCCCAGTTGCGAAAGTCGAACTCGTCGACGTGGTCGGCGATCCTGCCGTCGCCGGCGAAGCGGAAGCGGGCCTGGATGTCGTTGACCACCGGCCGCCCGGTGGAGAAGGTGTAGCGGGCGATCCAGTGGGCGCTGCCGCTCTCCTCGCCGGCCTCGTGCTCGTGCAGCTCGATCTCCAGGTCGGTTGCCCGGCCGGTCAGCATCCGCCACATCGCGCCGACCTCCTCGCCCTCGAGATCGCCGAAGGCGGGGTCGCGGAAGTGCGCGCCCGGCGCATAGCAGGCGGTCATCGCGGCGCCGTTGCGCTGGCCGAACGCCTCGTAGAGACGCTCGATCGTCGCCCGGTTGGCCTCGGCGGACATGCGCCCACCTTACGCGCTAGCCGCCGGGGAGCTCGCCCCTGATCACGTAGCGGAGGACGTCGACGACCTGCTCCGCCGTGCGGGCGGTGGCCTGAGCGGCGCGGTCGACCTCCTTCAGGGCGTGGTCGAGCCCACCGTCATGGAGGGTGATAACCGGCTTGCCGAGGGCGGCGGCGAAACCCGCGTCGAAGGCCGCGTTCCACTGGCGGTACCTGTCGCCGAAGCGGACCACGACCACGTCGGCGTCGCGGATCAGGGTCTGGGTGCGGATGGCGTTGACGCCGGCGCCCTTCTGGTCGCGCCAGAAGGCCTCGCTCTCCTCCCCCAGCGTGCCGGTGCCGGCGTCGTCGGAGGCGGCGTGGTCGGTTACCGGTGCCGCGAAGGCGACCGGCAGCCCGGCCTCCCCGACGCCGGCCTCGATCCGCTCGCGCCAGTCGCTGTGGATCTCCCCCGAGAGATAGACGCGCCAAATCCGCTCTGCCATCGCCTCGATCCTACCCAGCCGCCGAAACCGCAAAAACGGTCCTTGAGGGGGCCTTTTTGCGGTTTCGGCAGCTTGCTACCTTACTTGACGTGAACGTAAGAAAGAGGTTGGGTGCGGGGGTCGATGCGGGCCACGAGCACTACAAGTGGTGGGCTCTCTCCTGCACCAGCCTCGGGATGCTCCTGGTGGCGACCAACTCGGGGACGCTGATCATCGCCCTGCCGGACCTCGAGCGGGCGCTGGGCACCAGCCTGCTGGAACTGGTCTGGGTGATCCTCGCCTACATGATCTCCTCGACCGTCCTGGTGCTGACCGCCGGGCGCCTCTCCGACCTCTTCGGGCGCAAGACCGCCTTCGTCGGCGCCTTCGTGATCTTCGCCGCCGCCTCGCTCGGCGCCGGCTTCGCCGCCGACGGCACCCAGCTGATCCTCTGGCGGATCGTGCAGGGGATCGGCGGCGCCTTCATCTTCGCCAACGGGCCCGCGCTCGTCACCGACGCCTTCCCACGCGAGCAGCTCGGCCTGGCGATGGGGACCAACACGATGGTCGCCGCGATCGGGCTCGTGATCGGCCCGGTCCTCGGCGGCGCCCTGGTCGCGATCTCCTGGCACTGGGTCTTCTGGTTCAACGTGCCGCTGGCGCTTGCCGGCGGCCTCTGGGGCGCGCTCGTCCTCCGCGAGCTCTCCCGCCCCGACAGCGTCCGCGGCTTCGACCTCGCCGGCACCCTCACCTTCGTCGTCGGCCTCACCGGCCTCGTCTACGGGATCTCGCGCGGCGGCATCTCCGGCTGGGACGACACCCTCGTCATCGCCTCGCTGGCGGCCTCCGTCGTCCTGCTGCCGCTCTTCGTCTGGATCGAGCACCGCGGCGCGGCGCCGATGCTCGACCTCTCGATCTTCCAAAACCGCCTCTTCGCGGCGGCGACCGGCGCGGCGTTCATCAACGGCCTCTCCCGCTTCGCGCTGATGTTCATCTTCGTCTTCTACTACCAGGGCGCCCAGGGAGACGACCCGATCACCGCCGGCGTCAAGCTCGCCCCGATGGCGATCGGGATGCTCGTCGCCTCGCCGCTGGCCGGCGTCTGGGCCGACCGCCACGGGTCCCGCACCCTGGCTGCCGCCGGGATGCTGGTCACCGCCCTCGGCCTGGCGCTGATGACGACGCTGCAGGCCGGCTCCCCCTATTGGCAGGGCGGCCTCTGGCTGCTGCTGGTCGGGATCGGCTCGGGGATGTTCAACTCGCCCAACACCGCGGCGATGATGGGCACGGTCCCGGTCGAGCGCCGCGGAGTCGCCGCCGGGGCGCGGACGATGCTGCAGAACACCGGCGCGGTGATCTCGATCGCCTTCGTGCTCGCGATCGTCACCAACTCGATCCCCAAAGAGGTCCTCTTCGCGATCTTCTCCGGCCTCGCCACCGGCCTCTCGGCGGCGCAGCTCGACCCATTCATCCACAACATGCACGAGGCGCTCTGGGTGCTGGCGGCGACCTCGGTCATCGGCGCCGGCGTCTCCCTCCTGCGGCCCAAGCACGCGGAGGCGGATGCGCCCTGCCCGCCGGCCGAGGCGACCCGGGAGGCGATCGGCGAGGAGCTGAGGGCGGCCCCGTGAGCGCCGAGGCCGAGCTGCGGATCGGCGAGGTGGCGAAGCTCGCCGGCACCACGCCGCGGACGATCCGCTACTACGAGGAGATCGGGCTGCTGCCCATGGCGGGTGGGCGCCAACCCGGCGCCCATCGCACCTACGCCGAGGCCGACGTCGAGCGCCTCACCGAGCTCCTACGCCTGAAGGACCTGCTCGGCCTCTCGCTGGAGGAGTTAAGAGAGCTGGTCGAGGCCGAGGGCGCCCGCGCCGAGCTGCGCCGCGAGTGGCGCGGCGGCGTCAAGGACCCGATCCGCCGCCGCGAGATCCTCGAACAGTCCCTCACCTACATAGCCCGCCAGCTGGACCTGGTCCGCCGCCGGCGCGACGAGATCGCAAAGCTCGAAAGCGAGCTAATTGCCCGTCGCAAGCGGGCGCAGGCGCTGCTGCGGGAGACGGAGGAGCAGCCAGCGAGCCGCTTGCGGTAGGAAGGGACGGGTGTCCCCTTCCCTTCCTGGGATTTTCGCCGTTAACTCACTGTCTCTCGCCGAGTGGTCGGTGCGAAAATCAGGACGCCGGTCGGTCAGGGGACACCCGTCCCTCCCAGCGACAGCCTCGGCTCTACGTCGAAGCTAGGAAGCGGCGTCAGCGGGGACCGCGACGCCCGCGGTCTGCTCCTCGAAGTGCTTGCTGAGCATCGTCACCTGGCCCTGGTAGTTGGAGCCCAGGTCCGAGCCGTAGAGGCGCTCGGCGGGTGAGGACATCCACTCGAGGCCTAGCTTGCAGACAGGCTGGCGGTGCTCGACCATGAAGGAGACGTCGCGGGCTCGGACCTCCAGTGCCGCGCGGCTGCCGTGGCGGCCGCCCTCGGGGTCGTAGCCGAAGCCGGGGTCGAAGAAGCCGGCGTAGTGGGTGCGCAGCTCGCCCGCGGTCGGGTCGTAGGCCATCATCTCGGCGGCGATCTGCGGCGGGATGCAAACGCCCTCGGCGGAGAGCAGCAGGTAGAAGATCTCCGGCTCGAGCACGACCCTGCCGCCGGGCTCGGGGTAGACCGGATCCCAGTAGTCGGTCCAGCGGTAGGCGCGGATCCGGGAGAGGTCGACCGGCAGGCTGTTCTTCTTCGCCCGGTACCCCACCACCCGGTCGGTCGGCCCGGAGAGGTCGAGGCTGAGGAAGAGGCCGTCGGAGACCGCCATCTCCGACTGACGCAGCGCGTGCGAGTCCAGATACAGCAAGGGGAACTCGTCCTGCAGCTCGCGGATTTCGCCATCCGAGAGGCGGACGTCACCTCGCGCCAGCCGCAGCTGGTTGAGTGAGAGACCGGTTTTCACCTGGATCGCGAACGAGCGGGGAACGATCTCCAGGTAGAGCTTGCCGTTGTAACCGGTACGGATGTCGTCGAAGCGATGGTGACGGTCGGTGATCACGCGGGTGAACACGTCGAGCCGCCCGGTGGAGCTCTTCGGGTTCGCCTTCGCCCGCACGTCGCCGGGGAGGCTCAGCTCCTCGATCAGCGGGACGAGGTAGGGCCGGTCGCGCTCCAACACCGCTCCGTCGCGCAGGTCCACGCGCTGGAAGGCGAGCCCGTCGATCTTCTCTTCGACCGTCGAATCGACGTCCGGGAGAAAGGAGCAGCGCAGAGCCCAGGCGAAGTCGCCCAAGCGCAGGTCGATGCTCGCCGGCTGCACCGCCTGCGGCCGGATCCGGTACTCGCCGGAGCTGACCCATTCCTCCTCGATCGCCCGGTTGAGGGCCTGCGAGGGGAGGACGCCGCGCGTCGGTTCGCTCATCCGGAGGAGACTATTCGCCGCGCCTCTTCGACGCCGAGGTATGCGGCCAGCGCGAACTCGAGTATCTCCGGAAAAAGGTCACTCAATTGCTCGGCTTCGCCGGCCAGGATGCGGCGGCCGAGCAGGGAGGCGATGCCGCCGACGACGGCTTCGTCGGTCGCCTCCGGCACTTCGCTGCCCTGCAGGGGCTGCGGCGCGCCGTCGCGCAGCACCCCGACGAACGACTCGACCGCAGCCTGGTAGCGGTCGTAGACCCCGCGCCCGGCCCGCAGCCCTTCCACCAGGGCGATGCTCGCCAGCGCCGGCTCCAGCCTGAACAGGTCCAGCAGCGCGGCGATCGCGTCGCGCACCCGGTAGGGCCACTCCTCCGCCTCCGCCGCCCCGCAGGCCGTGACGACCTCCTCGCGGATCCTTTCGATCGCGGCATCGTAGGCCGCTACGAAGCAGTCGTCCTTACTCTCGAAGTGCTTGTAGAAGTCACTCTTGGAGACGGCCGCCTTCTGGCCGATGAGTGACACAGTGGTTTTCTGATACCCCACTTCATAGAGAACCTGGGTGAGACCTGCGATCAGCCGTTCGCGCTGATTTCGCGCTACGAACTCCGGCGAAAGCCCGTGTCGGCCCCGAGGCAGTCGGTCCATTCCAGTAATGAAGTCTGGCACCGTACTGTCACTTTCGCCTCCCGGTATCCACCACTTTGCCTACACCCAAGTACGGTGATAGGACGAATTGGGAGAGTTCGGGCAGCAGCTCGGGGGCGCTCTCGGCCTCGCCGCGACGGATCTGCAGCTGGAGGATCCAGGCGACGCCACCGACCAACGACTCCTCGATCGTCTCGGGCAGGTCGGGGCCGTCGAGTGAGTTCTTGCGGAACAGATCGACGAACTCGCGGACACCGGCGTCGTAGAGACGGGCCGAGCTGGGAGTGGCCGAGATCGCCTCGACCATGCACATCCGCGAGGCCGCCGGATGCTCGGCGACGAAGTCGAGCACGGCCTCGAGCCCGGCGATGATCCCGCCCTCCGGCGATTCCGCCTCCGCGCAGGCGGCTTCGACGAGCTCCCTCATCTCGGTCATTGTCGCGTCGATCGCCGAGAGGAAGAGATCCTCCTTGCCGTCGAAATTGTCGTACAGGGTCTTGCGGGCGACGGCCGCCCGGCGGACGATGTCGGCGATCTTCGTCGCTTCGTAGCCGCCGTCGGCGGTCAGGTCCGCGATCGCGTCCATCATCCGCCGCCGCTTGTGGCTGGCGACGAACTCCCGCGGCAGCTCCGGGCGCATGGCGCTCATCGCCCACCCTCCCGTCGAGCCGGCGGGACGAACCCGGAGATGAGGGCGGTAGCCAATGGACCGCGCGACCCACCAATGTTCTGGTACCGTGAGAAAACTTGCGTTGTTTTTAATCGAAACTTGCGAGTTTCTCGGTGCCATTCGATCGAATCCAGCTGAGCCAAGAGACCCTCCTCACTGCGATCGGTGGTGATTGGCCTCCCGAGCAGGTCGAGGCTGCCCTCGAGCTGCTTGCCAACAGCAGCGGCAAATTCCCATCCGGCGTGCGCAAGCTTCCCCCGAGCTGATTCGCGCGATCCAGCGGGAGCGGCTGATCGTAGCGATGCTGAACGCCGCTGCCGACCTTGGTTATCTCGAAACCAACGTCCAAGACGTGATCGACCGGGCCGGCGTCTCCCGCCCGACCTTCTACGAGCACTTCGCCAACAAAGAAGACTGCTTCCTGGCCGCCTTCGACACCAGCGCCGAGCGGCTGCGGACGATGATCCACAGCGCCGCCCGCAACGGCGGCGACGTCTGGCGCGACCGGGTCCGCCACGGGCTCCAGGCCCTCCTCAGCTTCGCCAGCCGCGAACCCGACACCGCCCGCACGATGGTGGTCGAGGCCCGCGCCGCCAGCGCCGCTGCGGTTAGGCGCCGTGTCGAACTGCTCGACGACTTCGCGCGATGCCTCGACTCGGAGGCGCGGGAGCTCCTGCCCGACAGCCGCCCCCAAACCCCCCTGACCGCCTCGGGAATCATCGGCGGGGTCGAATCGCTGCTCTACTCTCGCCTCTGCAAGCAGGAGTACGACCAGCTCGAATCGCTCCTGCCCTCGCTGATGTATTTCGTGGTTCTTCCCTACGAGGGTCATGAGGCAGCGGCTGAGGCGTTCGCGGTCAACTAGATCCAGAGTACTAAAATTGGACATTAAGTACAGCCTATTTCCAGGTTGGATCGCTTAGTGTCGAATCGATGAGAACGCCCCGCCTCGCCCGGGCCGCGCTCGGGCTCCTCCTCGCCTCGGCGCTCCTGATCGGCCTGACGGCCTCCGCTCTCCCCCGGACCTTCTACGACGACTTCCCCTTCCTCGCCCACTGGGTGAGCCTGCTGCCGCCCTACAACGAGCACCTCGTCACCGACGTCGGCGGCCTCTACCTCGGGTTCGCGGTTCTCTTCGGCTGGGCGGCGTGGACGCTCGACCGGACCCTCTGCCGGGCGGTCTGCGTCGCCTGGCTCCTCGCCGCCGGCCTCCACCTGATCTTCCACGCCAGCCATCTGGAGGGCTTCGGCGCCGCCGACGCCGCCGCCGAGATCGCCACCTTGGCGCTGCTCCTGGCTCCCCCGGCGCTGGTCATCTGGGCCTCCGTGCCCGGCGCCGAGCCTTCGGAGGCGCCGCGACCCTAGAATCAGTCGCCTGTCGGCGACCTGGAGGGGTGCCGGAGTGGTTGAACGGGGCGGTCTCGAAAACCGTTGGCCGTCGTAAGGCGGCTCGTGGGTTCGAATCCCACCCCCTCCGTAGTTTTTCTCGCGGTGCTCAAGCGACGGCCAGGCGCTGTCGAAGAGACCGTGTGGCAGCCGGAGAGCAGACTCGAGCAGGGCGTTTCTTCGACCAGCACCCGCGTCTGCTGCGGGCGCTGGCGCTGATCGCGCTGGTCTGGGGAGCCGGGTACCTCACCTGGCGCGTCGGCTGGAGCGGCGAAGGCGCCAACCCGGTGGCCTTCGCGATGCTGCTGGCGACCGAGGTCTACGGCCTCTACGCGCTGGCGATCCTCGCCTGGTTCTCCTGGTCGCGGCCGCCGATGCAGCGACCCGCGGCGACGCCGGGGCGCAAGGTCGACGTCTACGTCTGCACCTATGACGAGCCGGCCGAGGTCGTGATGGCGACCCTCGCGGGCTGCCGCGCGCTCACCTACCCGCACACCACCTACCTCCTGGACGACGGCCGCCGGGACGAGATGCGCGAGCTGGCCGAGCTGGCCGGCGCCGAGTACCTGACCCGCGAGGACAACTCCCACGCCAAGGCCGGCAACCTCAACGCCGCGCTGCCGCGCACCGACGGCGACCTCGTCTTCGTCCTCGACGCCGACCACGTGCCGATGCCCGACGCGCTGGACGCGCTGGTCGGCTACTTCGACGACGAGCGGATGGCGATCGTGCAGACGCCGCACGACTTCTTCAACCACGACTCGGTCCAGCACTACAACGTCAGCCGCCACGAGCAATCGCTCTTCTACCGGGTGATCTGCCCCGGGAAGGACCGCCACGGCGCCGCCTACTGGTGCGGCTCGGCGGCCTTGATCAGCCGCCCTGCCCTGCTTGAAATCGGCGGCGTCGCGACCGAGACGATCGCCGAGGACTTCCACACCACGATCCGGCTGCAGCGCTACGGCTGGCACACCCGCTACCACGACGAGGTCCTGGTCCAGGGGCTGGCCCCGCACGACCTCGACGGCTACCTGCTGCAGCGCGACCGCTGGGCGCGCGGCAACCTCGCGGTCTTCAGGCTGCCGGAGTCGCCGCTGCGGGCGAAAACGCTGAACCCGGTCCAGCGCCTCTCCTTCCTCGCCAGCCTGCTCGCCTACCTGGCGCCGCCGATGCGCCTGCTGCTGCTCCTCACCCTCGGCCTCGTCCTCTGGACGGGGGAGCTGCCGATGAAGATCAGCGTCGCCGCCCTGGCGGCGCTCTGGGTTCCCTACCTGCTCTTCAACCTCAGCGCCGGCGCGGCGCTGGCGCGCGGCTACATGCGCGTCCCGGAGTCCGCGCACTACGAGCTGCTGACGATGGAGATCTACACCCGCGCCCTGCGCTGCGCCCTGATCCCCGGCAAGACCGCCTTCAAGGTGACGCCGAAGCAGGGACGCGACGGCGGCGGCCTGAACGCCGTCCGCAAGCTCCACCTGGTCCTCTTCTGCACCGTGCTGCTGGGCGCCGGCACGCTGATGCGCCTGCTCGACCTCGCCGGCGTCGGCCCGCTCCCCGACCTGCCGGGCATCGCCGCGATCGTCGTCCCCTTCCTCGGGCTGTTCGAGCTGCGCCGGCTGCTGGCGACCACCTTCGCGGTCGGCCGCCGTCGCCAGCGGCGGCTCGTCTACCGCTTCGAGGGCGACGCCCCGGCGGAGCTCTTCGGGCCCGAATCCCGCACCTCCGCCCGCCTCGTCGACGCCTCCGCCGCCGGGCTGGGGATGGTCTCGACGCAGTCGGTGCCGGTCGGCAGCACCCCGGCCGTCCTCCTGATGCTGACCGACGCCGCCGGCGCCGAGCACGAGGTCGCGGCCAAGGTCGAGGTGCGGACCTGCCGCGAGTCCGACGGGCGCTTCCTGGTGGGAGCGACGATCCTCGAGATCGACCCCGACGCGCGCTTGCGGCTGATGGAGTGGTGCTACGTCGTCTGCAGCCACGAGCGCCTGCGTGGCCACCGGCCGGCAATGCCGCTCCCGGAGTCGGAGGCGATCGTCGTCGCGCTCGACGACTACCGCCAGGAACCGGTGCCGGTCCGGCCCTCGATTCCCGCTCTACGCCAGGCCTGACGCGCTACCCTTCGCTGACGCGGCGGTTCGTCGATCGCTGCCGGGGGAATGGAGAGGACCGGCACTATCGGCCAAGAAATGCCGGTCCTCTCACGCTGCAACGAAGCATCGTCAGAGAGAGCTCCATTACACCCGCTGAGTATAGAGTTGACCTCATACCAATCGGGGAAGTACCCATTAAGAAACGGCTAGTTCCGGGGAAAGCGGAGAGGGTGGGATTCGAACCCACGAGGCGGGTTAACCCCGCCCACGCGATTTCCAATCGCGCTCCTTAAGCCACTCGGACACCTCTCCGGGTCCCCACAGGGTATCGGCGGCTCAGCGACGGCGAAGCGCGAAGAACTCGCGGAGCAGCTCGGCGCACTCGTCCCGGCGAACGCCGGCCACCGTTTCCGGGCGGTGGTTGAGGGCTGGCTCGGCGAGGACGTCGAGGACGCTGCCGCAGGCACCGGCCTTGGGGTCGGGGGTGCCGTAGACGACGAGGGGGATGCGGGCGAGGACGATCGCCCCGGCGCACATCGCGCAGGGCTCGAGGGTGACGAAGAGCGCGGTCTCCGGGAGGCGCCAGCCGCCGAGCGCCTCCGCCGCGGCGCGGATCGCCAGCACCTCGGCGTGGGCGGTCGGGTCGCGACGCAGCTCGCGCTCGTTCCCGGCCCGGGCGAGCAGCTCGCCGTCGCGGAAGATCGCGGCGCCGATCGGCACGTCGCCGTGCCCCTCGGCCCTGCGGGCCTCCTCGAGGGCGATCGCCATCCCCGCATCCAGGTTGCTCGCGTCCACGATGCGGGAGTATGTCCCTCGGCAACTTCCGCGGCAACGCGGTGTTTGTGAGTGACCGGGGCGGACGCGGGGGTTTCGCTCCGGACCACGAGACGATGAGACGACTTCTGCGCACCCTCCTGCCGCTGACGACGATCGCTGCCCTGGCGATCGCGGCGGCGCCTGCCGCCGGCGTCACGGGCGTCTCCCCCTCGCGCGGGTTCGCCCCGCGCCAGCTGCTGGTCAAGCTCGAGGGGGACCGGCACGGCCGGGCCATCGAGCTCGCGCCGGGGGTGGGGGTGCGCCGGGCGGCCAGGGCCCTGAGCCGCAACCCGCGCGTCGTCTACGCCGCGCCGAACTACCTCGCCACCGCCTCGGCGCCGCCGGCGCCGCCCTTCGACCCGGACGACTCCGGCTCCATCGGGGGCTTGCCGGAAGCCTCCTCCACCGGCGGCTGGGCGTTCAAACAGTGGAACTTCCTCGGGCCCGAAGGCGAGGTGAGCGGCGGGATGCCGACCTCTGCCGGGCGGGATCGGCGCGGCGGACGCCTGGCGCAACCTGATCAAGGCCGGGCGGCCCGGCGCCGCCGGATCGTCGTCGCGGTGCTCGACAGCGGCATCGCCTATCGCTCCCAGGGGACCCGCTTCCGCCGCAGCCCCGACTTCGGCCCCGGCCAGTTCGCGCCCGGATACGACTTCGTCGACCGCGACCGCGTGCCGCTGGACGAAAGCGGCCACGGCACCCACGTCGCCGGGACGATCGGCGAGAAGACCGGCAACGGCATCGGCCTCACCGGGCTCGCCTACGGGGCGAGGCTGATGCCCGTGCGGGTGCTCGACCGCAACGGCCTCGGCGACGCGCTGGCCATCGCCAAGGGGATCCGCTTCGCGGTGGCCCACCACGCGCAGGTGATCAACATGAGCTTCAACTTCGACTGCGGCAAGCGGGTGCCGCTGGTTGACGAAGCGCTACGGGAAGCCTACGAGCGGGGGGTGGTCACCGTCGCCTCGGTCGGCAACCTCGGCTCGGAGAGCTGCGTCTCGGCGCCGGCGACGGGGCCGCGGGTGATCGGCGTCGGCGGCACCACCGAGGGCGGCTGCCTCGGCAGCTACTCGCTCTCGGGCACCGGGGTCGACATCGTCGCGCCGGGCGGCGGGGTGCCGGAGAGCGGCTGCCCGTCGGTCGCCGCGCGGCCGATCTACCAGGTGACCCTGTGGCCGGGGAGCACGAAGAACTTCGCGATCCCGGCCAATTACGTCGGCACCTCGATGGCCGCCGCCCACGTCTCCGGGGTCGCGGCGATGGTCCTCGCCACCGGCTCGGTCAACCCCATCCTCTCGCCCCCCGCGCGGGTGCGGAAGTGGCGAAGCTGCTGCGCGAAACGGCCCGCGACCTCGGCCTGCCGCGGATTCAGCAGGGCGCCGGCCTCGTCGACGCCGCGGCGGCGACCAGCGTCTACCCCCGCTTTTCCAGGCCCTGACGGCGGCTGGCCAAGCAGGTCAAGGACGCAGGGAGCGCCGCGTGCTCTGCACGCAAGCGACCGAAGACGCCGACATGCGCCGGCCAGACGTCGTCAGGTAGTGCGGACGATGATCACGCTGCATGGCGCGTGGTGGGAGACGTTGTTCGGAATGCTCCCCAGCAGGTAACGGCGCGCCCCCGTCATCCCTTTGTTGCCGACGACGATCAGGTCGGCCTTGGTTTCTTCGGCGACGTTGAGGATCGCGTCCGCCGGGTCGGCCTCGACCGCGTGGGTCTGGACCTCGACTCCTGCCGCTTTCGCGTCCGCGGCGGCGGCGTCGAGGACGATGTTGATGTCCTCGCGCGGGCCGAGCTCGTACTGGACGTCGTCCGGTGCCCCCTGCTGCTCGGCCCCCCCGCGGCGGGCGGAGTAGGCGCTGACGATCCCGAGCTGGGCGCCGGTCAGCCGAGCCAGCTCGATCGCCTGCTTGACCGCCTGCGTAGCGGTGTCGGAGCCGTCGGTCCCAACCACGATGCGAGTGAACACGCCGCCCTCCTTGGTTCGTCCTGCACGCGCCTGAACGCGCCCGATACTAATCGCTCTAGCGGTGCTCCTTCGCCGGCAGGCCGCGGAAGCCGTCGCCGAGGATTTCATTCGGCGTCGTCGAGAGTCGGTAGACGGCGATCACCATCGCCGCGAAGAGGCAGGCGACGAGGACGACCATCCCCGCTTTCCAGATCCAGGGCACGGGGGAACCCTAGAGGGTGGCTGCACGGCGTTATGGTGGATGCCGATGGCTCTGGAGAAGGTCGCGGACGGCGTCTGGCTCCTGCGGGGGGACTTCCGCGGGGCGATGAACATCTACTTCCTCGAGGACGGCGACGGCGTCGTCCAGTTCGACGCCGGCACCAAGGCGATGCGGAAGAAGGCGAGGGCGGCCGCGGCGGAGCTGGGCGGGCTGAAGCGGGTGGTCCTCGGCCACGCGCACGCCGACCACCGCGGCACCGCCCCCTACATGGACGTGCCGGTCCTCTGCCACCCCGACGAAAAGGCCGATGCCGAAAGCGACGCGGCGATCGCCCCCTACATGGACCTCTCGCAGCTGCCCGTGGCCTGGATGCGCCGGCTCTACCCGTTCCTGCTGCGGCGCTGGGACGGCGGCGCGGTGCGGATCGCCGGCACGGTGATCGAAGGCGACGAAGTGGCGGGCTTCAAGGTCCTCCACTTCCCCGGGCACGCGCCGGGGCTGATCGGGCTCTGGCGGGAGAGCGACCGGGTGGCGCTGGTCTCCGACGTCGTCTACCTGGTCGACTCGGCCCGGCTGAAGCCGCTGCCCGAGGGAGAGGCCAGCGTTCCCCACCCCGCCTGGGCCTGGGATCACGCCAGGGCGAAGGAGTCGCTGCGGCGATTGGCGGCGCTGGAACCGCGCGTCGTCGGCGCCGGCCACGAGCATCCGCTGCGGGGCGAGAACCTGCGCGAGACGCTCGAAGCGGCGGCCGAGAAGTACTGAAACCGCCCGCTGCCTTAAGTTCCAGCGCTGATGATCGCGACCTACGCCTCGGCGGCGCTGATCTGCGCCGTCTCGCTGCTGGTCGGCCGCGCCGTCCTCTCCCTCGCCGGCAGGCGGGAGTGGAGCTGGCTGGAGCCGGCGGTCGGGTTCGGCGCCGTGTTGACGGTGACCGGGGCGCTGGCCCGGGCGCCCGGCCACGGCACCTCGGCGACGCTCGGCGTCGTGGCGCTGATCGCGGTCGCCGCGCTGGTGCTGTGGCGAAGCGGCGTTCGTCCTTTCCGCGGAATAACTCCTGAAAAGACGAACGCCGGCGCTGTTTGGCGGGAAGGGCTGCCGGTGGCGATCGTCATCGCCCTCGTGCTGGCGATCCCATTTGCCATCAGCGGCCGTTGGGGGCTGCTCGGCGTCGGCTTCAACAACGACCTCGGGCTGCACCTGGCCTGGGCCGAGTGGCTGCGCAGCGGCTTCGGGCCCGAAGCCGACCCGGGCTACCCGCTGGGCCCGCATGGGCTGGCGGTGGCGACGGCGGCGGTGCCGGGGGTCGGCCTCGGCCAGGCCTTCCTCGGCGAGATCCTCGCGATCGGGGTGATGACCGGCCTGACCGCGCTAGGCGCGCTGCGCGGGATGAGCCCCGGCCGGCGGACCGTCGCGGCGGCGATGGTCGCGGTCCCCTACCTGGCGGCCTCCTACTTCGCGCAGGCGGCCTTCAAGGAGACCGCCGAGGCGCTCCTGGTACTCGCCTTCGCGATCTGGCTGACCAGCTTCGACGCCCGGCGAGGCCCCGAGCCAGACGCCGATAAGGCCTTACTCTTGCTGCTCCCGCCCGCTGCCCTCGCCGGCGGCATCTTCTTCGCCTACAGCTTTGCCGGCGATCGCCTGGCCGGTCGCGATCCTCGCCCTCTGGAGCCTGACGCTGCCGGAGGTGCGGGCGGGCGCTGCGGCCGCGTTCGCTGCTGCGCTTCCTGCTGCGGCCGGCTGACCCTGGTGGCGATCGCCATCCTCGTCGGCCTTGCGGTCCTGGTCACGGTGGTCGGCCCCTTCGGCTTCGCCGGCAGCTTCAAAAAGGTGGCCGGCAGCAACACCTACGGCCCGGTCTCACCGCTGGAGGCACTGGGGGTCTGGCCCGCCTCCAACTACCGCCTAGACGCCGCCGGCGGGGCCCAGCTGCCCGGGCCTCGCAGGAGCAATCGCGATCCTCGCCCTGCTGATCGGCATCGCCTGGTGGGTCAGCCGCCGGGAGCTGGACCATCCCGATCGCCCTCGGCGCCGCATGGCTGCTCTACCTCGTCTCGCTCCCCTCCAGCGGCGACTACTCCCAGGCCAAGGCGCTGATGATCATCGCCCCGCTGGCGATGCTGGTGATGGTCCGCCCGCTACTCGAAGAGTTCCCGCGCGTCGGGCGACGGGGAAGGGGTCTCGGCGGACAACTGCGGGGAAGGTCCGGCGAGACCCCTTCCCCGTCGCCCCCCCTCCGGGCAGCCTGGGCAATACTCGCCGTCGCCTTCATCGGCGGGGCCGTGTACTCCAGCTTCCTCGCCCTGCGGGACGCCCCGGTCGGCCCGCCTGGACACGGCTCGGAGCTGGAGGCGTTCCTGCCGATCCTGCGCGGGAAACCGGTCCTCTACGCGGGGCAGGACCGCTACGCCGCCTACGAGCTGCTCGGCGCCGACACGCACGTGCCGCTGGTCGAGTTCCCCGACGACGACGTCTCCCCCAATCCGGAGAAGCCCTTCGACACCGGCGACGCCTACAGTCCGATCGACTTCGACTCCTTCTCGCGGGGGACGCTCGACCGCTTCCCCTACGTGATCACCGGCCGGGCCGCCTGGAACAGCCAGGCGCCGCCCAACTTCGAGCGGGTCGACGAGCACGCCGTCCTACGTGCTCTGGGAGCGGACCGGGCCGACGCCGGAGGACCGCCACGTCCTGCTCGAGGGGACCGAGGCCGCGGCCCTGGCCGGCTGCGACGCGCCCGAGGTCCGCATCCTCCTCTCCAGCCCGGGCCGCGCCGGCCTCTTCCCCGACGTCGTGATCGGGCACAAAGACGCCTGGACCGAGGGCAGCGTGCTCGGCACCGGTGCCGAAACCCTGCAGCCGCTGCAGCTTCCGGCCGGCAGCTGGAACCTCTCGCTGCAGTACTTCTCCCCCTTCGACCTCACCCTCTCGGCGCCCGGCTTCCACGAGCAGCTTCCTGCGGCGCTGGACGGCCAGCGCCCGAACACGATCAGCCTCGGCAACAGCGGCCAGCTCTGGCCCGCCGGCCGCTTCGAGAGCGACGGCGGCCCCGTCCTCTTCGCGCTGCGCTCCGCCGACGCCAGCGCCCTGCAGAGCCTTAGCGGCTTCGACGGCAAGGCCTACGTCGGCGAGCTGGTCGCGGTCCCGGCCGAGCCGCACCGCACGGTGCCGCTGGGCGCAGCGTGCGACCAGTGGATCGACTGGTACGAAGCGCCTGAGGCGCCCTGACCGGCGCATCTCTGCGTCCTCGGTCGCTTGCGTGCAGAGCACGCGGCGCTCCCTGCGTCCTTGACCTGCTTGGTCAGGTCGCTTCAGCAGCTTTGGTTGCTTGCCGCTCAGGCGAAACACGGACTACGTCCCAGGCCAGCCCGACCTTCTCCAGGCCGTTGATCACCAGCGAGGAGATGTCGACCTGGTACCAGCGGAGGCCGTGGGTGGCCGAGGTCGGGAAGGCGTGGTGGCTGTTGTGGTAGGCCTCGCCGAGGGTCGGGATCGCGATCAGGGCGAGGTTGCGGGACTCGTCGCTGGTCTCGAATTCGCGGCGGCCGAAGGTGTGGCAGAGCGAGTTGATGCTGTAGGTGAAGTGGTGCAGGACAAAGACCCGGACGAGGCCGCCCCAGAGCAAACCGGTGAGGCCGGCGACGACGGTGCCGCCAATGATCCAGCCGAGGAAGAAGGGGAGCAGCAGGCCGAGGATCGCCCAGTAGATGAAGGTGCGGTCGACCCAGCTGATCACCGGGTCCTTGATCAGGTCCGGCGCGAAGCGCTCCTTGTTGCCGCGCTGGGTGTGGATGAAGATCCAGCCCACGTGCGCGTGGAAGAGGCCCTTCATCGCCCCCTTCCAGCCGCCGCCGTGGTCGACGTGGGGGCTGTGGGGGTCGCCGTGTTCGTCGGAGAAGGTGTGGTGCTTGCGGTGGTCGGCGACCCAGGAGATAACCGGCCCCTCGATCGCCGCCGATCCGAGGATCCCGAACAGGCCGCGCAGCCACGGCTTCGTTTTGAAGGCGCGGTGGGTGAGGAGGCGGTGGAACCCGACGGTGATGCCGAGCCCGGTGAAGAAGTACAGGAAGACGAAGAGGAAGACGTCGGTCCAGTTGAGGGCGCTTCCCCACACCTGCCAGCCGGCGACGATCACGGCGAGAAAGGGGACGACGGTGACCAGACCGGTGATGATTCGGTCCCTGGTCTCGTTCTCTACCGGCTGAATATCTGAGGGAAGTGGTCCTACAGTCGTCATGTCGGCCGATGATACGGGCCGGGCCCGAAGGTGCCTAGTCGGGCCGGCGGATCGGAAGTTGTAGGGTCCCCCGGCAATGCCCTTCGCAAACACCGCACCGCTGCGGCGGGAGATCGAGACCCGTCTCCCGGAGCGACCCTTCACGATCGAGTTCTGGGACGGCTCGAGGGTGCCCTCGACCTCCGGCGAGGGTCCCGTCTTTAGCGTCCGCTCGCCCCGCGCGATCGCCCACGCGCTGCGGGCCCCGGGCCAGCTGGGCCTCGGCCGCGCCTACGTCAGCGGCGAGCTCGAGGTCGACGACATCGAACAGGTGATCCGGGTGCTCGACGGCTGGCAGCCGCCCTCGCTCGACAAGACCGACCAGCGGGCGCTGATGCTGGCCGCGGTGCGCGCGCGATGGGGATCGTCAAGCCGCCGCCGCGACCCGAGGCCGAGCTGCGGCCGAGCGGCAAGCGCCACAGCAAGGAGCGCGACGCCCGTGCCGTCCGCCATCACTACGACGTCTCCAACGAGTTCTTCGAGCTCTTCCTCGGGCCGACGATGGTCTACAGCTGCGCGATCTGGCGCGACGGCGAGAAGAAGACGCTGGAGGAGGCCCAGGAGGAGAAGCTCGACACCGTCGCCCGCAAGCTCGAGATCAAGGAGGGCGAGCGGATCCTCGACGTCGGCTGCGGCTGGGGCGGCTTCCCGCTCTGGGCGGCGACCAGGTACGGGGCCGACGTCGTCGGCATCACCCTCTCCCCCCCGCAGGCCGAAAAAGCGCGGCAGCGGGCCGAGGAGGCCGGCGTTTCCGACCGGGTCGACATCCGCGTCATGGACTACCGCGACCTGCCCTCGCTCGGCGAGAAGTTCGACGCGATCGCCAGCATCGGCATGGTCGAGCACGTCGGCGCGGCCAACATCGACCTCTACGCCGAGACCCTGGCGAGCCTGCTCGACTCCGGCGGCCGCCTGCTCAACCACGGCATCACCCGCCTGCGCCACACCGACCCCGAGGCCGGCGACTTCTCCGAGCGCTACGTCTTCCCCGACGCCGCACCGCTGCACCTCTCGCGCAACCTGCTGGCGCTGGAACGGGCCGGGTTCGTCATCCACCACGTCGAGGACTTCGGACCCGACTACGCCGAGACGCTGAAGCACTGGGCGCAGAACCTCGACGCCAACGGGGCCGAGGGCGAGCGGCTCGCCGGGGCCGAACGGATGCGCGTCTGGCGCCTCTACCTGCGGATGGCGCGCAACGGCTTCGAGAACGGGTTTCTCAACATCTACCAGGCCCGCTGCTCGAAGTCCTAGGCCTGGTCATTCGCCCCGCAGTTCGGCAACCAGCCTGACCACCGAGGCGCCGACGCCCTCCAGGCTTGCGATCGAGATCTTGTCGAGCCCGTCGGCGAGGCTGTGCCCGGGGTAGTGCCAGTCGATCAAGTCGATCGAGGGGATTCCCGCGCGCAGAAACGGGGTGTGATCGTCGAGCACGCCGGGGCCGGTTCCGGGCTTGAAGAAACGCGACTGGCCGACCGCCGCCGCCGCCGCCAGCAATCGCCTCCAGAGCCATCGCGTCGAGCCTTCCTCGCGCTGCAGCATCAGCCCCTTGTGGCCGACGTAGTCGAGGAGGATCATCTCCCCCGTTTCGCCGCCGTGCGCGGCCGCGTAGGCGCGCGAGCCCCGCAGACCTTCGTCGTATAGGGCTTCCCCTTCCGTGGGCACCCCGACAGGCGGCTCCTCGCCGTCGAACAGGACGAACCTGACTTCGCGACCGGCGGCCGCGGCCTTCTGCAACGTCCTCGCCACCTCGATCACGATCGCCGATCCCGCCGCGCCGTTGTTCGCTCCGACGAAGCCCTTCGGCTCGGCCAGCGTGTCGTAGTGCGCGCCGACGACCACCGCCGGGCGCCGGCCGGGAAGCGAGCCGACGACGTTGCGCAACCCGGGCTCTCCCGGCACCGGTTCGAGATGCCCATCGGGCAGCAGCTTGACCAGCTTCGCGGCCAGCCGCCTGAGCTGGGGCGTCCCGGCCGGCCGTTGCCCTGCCTCCACCTGCAGGCGGACCAACTGCATGGCGCGCTGGGCGTCGAAGCGGGCTTCGGCCTCAGCGGTCGTCTGCTCGGAGGAAGAGCCGCAGCCCGCCAGCAACGCGACGGACAGGAGGAGCGCAAGGCCGACCCGAATCCCCCTCTGGACCACCTCGACTCCCCCCATGGTCGAGAGACTTTAAGCGATCAGACTGGGAACCCGGACTCGACGTCGGGAAGGGCCCAGTCGGCCCCCGCCTGCTGCAGCTCCTCGACGCTGTAGGAGCCGGTGGCCACGCCGACCACCTCGATGCCGGCGCCGTGGCCGGCTTTGACGTCGCGGGGAGTGTCGCCGACGGCGATCGTCTGCCCGAGGTCGAGGGGGGCGCCTTCGACCTCGCCGCCGCGCTCCAGCGCCTTCTTCGTCAGCTCGGTGCGGCTGCGCGAGTCGGAGCCGTAGCCGCCGAAGGCGAAGTACTTGTTGAGGTCGCCGCGGCCGAGCTTGATGTGGGCGGCGGATTCGATGTTGCCGGTCACGACCCCGAGCAGAGCTCCCTGCTCGACCAGGCGCGGCAGCAGCTCCTCGATCCCGGGGATGACGAAATAGCCCTCCGATTCGGCCACCGCCTCCCCCAGGTGGCCGAGGTAGCAGCCGATCGCCTCGGCCCGCTCGACGTCGCTGCCGTCGCGTCCCAGCACCTCGCGGAATACGATCTCGGCGATTTCGGGATCGGTCATCCCCGCATGCGTGTGTTCCTCGATGTTGGCCTCGACCTCGTAGAGCTCGAGGAAGGCGCGCTGCCAGGCCTCCGCGCCCGCCCCACCGGTGTGGAGCAAGGTGCCGTCGATGTCGAAGAGAACCGCCTTGATCACGCGCGGCAGGCTATCTGCGACCGTCGGCGGTTCCGTGGTTCCTTTGTCGGCCCCGGGACGACAAAGGAACCACGGAACTCAGTGCTCGGACTCGAGCAGGTCCTTCTGGGCCAGCGCGTAGAGCAGACCGAGCGAAGGCAGCACCACCACGGCAGCGACGGCGAAGACGATGAAGACGATCGTCATCGTCGCGTCGGGGGCGGCGGCCTGGTCGATGCGGAGGCTGGTCGGCAGCAGGTAGGGGAACTGGGCGACGCCCCAGCCCCAGATCACCGCGATCACGGCGCCGGCGGCGAGCGGGCGCAGGGGACGGCGGCCGCCGCGCAGGAGCACGGCGAGCAGGGCGGCGCCGCAGAGCAGCGAGAGGATCACCAGCGGCAACCCCTCGGCGGTGAGGCGGTCGAACACGTAGCGGGCTTCGGAGCGCAGGGCGACGAGGCCGGCGGCGGCGAAGATGCCGGCTACGACCGCCGCTCCCAGCGCGCGCCGTTCGAAGTAGCGCTCCATCTCGGCGTCGCCGGCACGGCGGGCGTCGCCGACGAGGAAGACGGCGGCGAGGTAGGCGCCGGAGGCGACGAACATCGCCCCGATCAGCAGCGGCAACGGCTGGATCCAGCTCGAGAAGGCGTCGCCGTTGCCCTCGGCGGGGACGTTGCCGGCGGCGATCGCGCCGACCACCGTGCCCATGAAGAACGGCGTCAGGACCGAGGAGATCGCGAACGCCGCCCCCATCGCCCGCCGCTCGCGCAGGCCGACGATCGACTTGCGGAAGGCGAAGCCGGCGCCGCGGAAGACGATCCCCAGCGCCGCCAGCGCGATCGGCACGTACAGCGTCGTGAAGATCGCGCTGAAGGCCGGTGGGAAGGCGGTCCAGAGGACGACGAGGACGAAGATCAGCCAGACGTGGTTGGCCTCCCAGACGGGGGTCAGCGAGCGCTGAATCACGTCGCGCGGGCGCTGCCCGCGCTCGTCCCAGCCGGCGACGAGGTCCCAGAAGCCGCCGCCGAAGTCGGCACCGCCGAAGAGCGCGTAGAAGGTCGCCCCGACCCAGAGGATCGCCGCCGCAGCGTCGGCCTTGCTCATGGCTTCCCCCGCCGACGGGCCGATTTCCCGAGGTATTTCGAGGTTCTAGGTCCGTCGGCACGGAGGGGGCGTCATGGGGTGTCGCCTTCGAGGTCTGCGCCCTGCTCGCGCCAGCGGCGCGACATCGAGCGCAGGACGAGGATCGCGCCGGTGCCCAGGCCCGCGTAGAGGATCAGGACAAGGGCGAAGCTGAACCAGATCCCCTCGGCCTCGGTCACCGCTTCGGAGGTGCGCATGTAGCCCTGGACGATCCACGGCTGACGGCCGACCTCGGTGACGATCCAGCCGCACCAGAGGGCGAGGATCGCGGCTGCGCCGGAGATCGAGACCGCGCGCAGAAACCACGGCGTCCGCGGGATCTCGCGCCGTCTCCACCAGACGAAGGCGAACCAGGCGGCGAGGCCGAGCAGCGCGGTACCGATCCCGACCATCGCGTCGAAGGCGAGGTGGAGCATGGTGTGCGCGGGCGGCTCTTCGTCGTCGGGGATGTCGTTCAGGCCGGTGACCCTGGTGTCGGTGCTCCAGCCGACGAGGAAGGAGTCGAGGCCGGGGATCCCGATCGCCCCCTTGACCCCGTCGTCGGTGCAGACGCCGCCGAGGTACTCGGTCTGGTCGGTGCCGGTCTCGTAGATGCACTCCATCGCCGCGAACTTGGCCGGCTGGTGGTCGGCGACCCCGCGCGCCGCGGTGTCGCCGACGAAGAGCTGGACAGGGGTGGCGATGCAGGCGATCGTCAGCGGGATCACCAGGCCGAGCTTGTGGAGGCGGTCGCGGCGGCCTTTCAGCATCCCGACCGCGTAGATCGAGGCGACGAGGAAGCCGACCACCATGTAGGCAGCGAGGATCATGTGCGCGGCCTCGTAGCCGGTCGCCGGGTTGAAGAGCACCTTCAGCGGCTCGACGTCGGTGACCTTGCCGGCGGCGTCGAGGGTGAACCCCTGCGGCTGGTTCATCCAGGCGTTGGCGGCGACGACCGAGAAGGCGCCACCGATCCCGGTGATCGACCATCGGCACCCCGGACCAGAAGTGCGCCCAGCGGCTTCAGCCGCTTCCAGCCGTAGATGTAGATGGCGAGGAAGATCGCCTCGACGAAGAAGAAGATCCCCTCGATCGCGAAAGCGACGCCGAAGGCCGCCCCGAAGCGGTCCATGAACTCGGGCCAGAGCAGGCCGAACTCGAAGCTCAGCACCGTGCCGGTGACGGCGCCGACAGCGAAGGTGACCGCCATCGCCTTCGACCAGCGCCGGGCCAGCTCCAGCGCCGGCTCGTCGCCCTTCTTCAGGCCGACGTAGTTGGCGACGAGCATCGTCGCCGGCAGCGCCACGCCGATGCAGGAGAGGACGATGTGAAAGCCGAGGGTGAAGGCCATCTGCTCGCGGGCGGCGAGCAGGTTCGACTCCGACGCTGCCAGCGGCAGCAGGTCGAGGGGCGGCATGGGACGGAGGCTAGCGCCGCGTGCGGGCGGCGACAGTGAACTCGCTCACGCCTGGCGCTGACTGCGGTAGCGCCGGATCAGCGCGTTGGTCGAGCTGTCGTGGCGCAGCGCCGGCTCGGTCTCGGACTCGAGCTCGGGGATGATCGCCACGGCCAGGACCTTGCCGAGCTCGACCCCCCACTGGTCGAAGGAGTCGATCCCCCAGATCGCCCCCTGGGTGAAGACGCTGTGCTCGTAGAGGGCGACGAGGCTGCCCAGCGTTGCCGGCGTCAGTCGCTCGGCGAGGATCGTGTTCGAGGGCCGGTTGCCCTCCATCACCCGGTGCGGGACGACCTCCTCCGGGGTCCCCTCCGCCCGCACCTGCTCGGGCGTTTTGCCGAAGGCGAGCGCTTCGCCCTGGGCGAAGACGTTCGACATCAGGATGTCGTGGTGGCGGCCGAGCGGGTTGAGCGAGTTGGCGAAGCCGATGAAGTCGCAGGGGATCAGCCGCGTCCCCTGGTGGATCAGCTGGTAGAAGCTGTGCTGGCCGTTGGTCCCCGGCTCGCCCCAGTAGACCTGGCCGGTGTCGTAGTCGACGTGGGCGCCGTCCAACGTCACGTGCTTGCCGTTCGACTCCATCGTCAGCTGCTGCAGGTAGGCGGGGAACCGATGCAGGTACTGGTCGTAGGGCAGAACCGCCTGCGTTTCGGCGCCGAAGAAGTCCGCGTACCAGACCGACAGCAGCCCCATCAGCATCGGCAGGTTGGCCGCGGTCGGCGCCTCGCGGAAGTGCTCGTCCATCGCGTGGAAGCCGGCCAGCATCTCCTCGAAGCGGGCCGGGCCGATCGCCAGCATCGTCGAGAGCCCGATCGCCGAGTCCATCGAGTAGCGGCCGCCGACCCACTCCCAGAAGCCGAACATGTTCTCGGTGTCGATCCCGAATTTCGAGACCTCCTCGGCGTTGGTCGAGACGGCGACGAAGTGCTTGGCGACCGCGTCCTCGTCACCGCCGAGGCCCGGCCAGCGACCACTCGCGGGCGGTGCGGGCGTTGGTCATCGTCTCCAGCGTCGTGAAGGTCTTCGAGGAGATGACGAAGAGGGTGGTCTCGGGGTCGAGGTCGCGGGTCTTCTCGGCGAAGTCGGTGCCGTCGACGTTGGAGACGAAGCGGCAGGTGATCTCGCGCTTCGCGAAGTGCTTGAGCGCCTCGTAGGCCATCACCGGCCCGAGGTCGGAGCCGCCGATGCCGACGTTGACGACGGCGCGGATCGGCTTCCCGGTGTGGCCGCGCCACTCGCCCGAGCGCACCCGCTCGCAGAAGTCGGCCATCCGGTCGAGCGTCTCGTGCACCTGCTTGACCACGTCGACTCCGTCGACGACGAGCGAGCGGTTGCGCGGCATCCGCAGCGCCACGTGCAGCACGGCGCGGTCCTCGGAGACGTTGATGTGCTCCCCGGCGAACATCGCTTCGCGCCGCTCGGCGACCCCGCGCTGCTGGGCAAGCGCACCGAGCAGCAGCAGCGTCTCGTCGCTGACGCGGTTCTTGGAGAAGTCGAGGTAGAGGCCGGCGCCCTCGGCGCCGCAGCCGCTCGCCGCGTGCGGGGTCGGCGGCGAAGAGGTCGCGCAGGTGGGCGTCGCGAATCTGCTCGTAATGCGCCCGAAGCTCGCCCCAGGCGGGCGCCTCACGAAGCGTGCTCACGTCTGTTCCTCATCCGTCCCAGACAACGAAAAGGAACAGACGAATGAAGTCACCCGGCCTTGACCCCGCTCTGCGACTCGATCGCCGCCAGCAGCTCTTCCCAGGACTTGTTGAAGCTCTCTTTGCCCTCGACCTGCAGGCGGGTCGGCCAGGGCGGCGACGTCGATCCCGGCCTCGGCGAACTCGGCCAGGACCTGCTCGGCGTTGCCGCCGTCTTTCGGGAAGAGGTCGGTGACCTGGCCGTGGTCGGCGAACGCGTGCAGCGTCGGCTCCGGCATCGTGTTGACCGTCAGCGGCGAGGCGAAGGCCTCGATGTAGAGGGTGTCGGAGGCGTCGGGGTCCTTGGTCCCGGTGCTCGCCCAGAGCAGCCGCTGCGGCCGCGCGCCCTCGTTCATCAGGCGCCGCATCCGGTCGGATTCGAGCAGCTCGTTGTAAGCGCGGAAGGCGCGGCCGCCGACCGCGATCCCGAGCCGGTTGACGAGCTGGTCGGGGACCTCCTTGGCGACGGCGACGTCCCAGCGGCTGATGAAGAGCGAGGCGACGGAGGCGACGTCGGGGTCGAGCCCGGCCTCGATCCGCCGTTCGATCCCGCGCATGTAGGCGTCGGCGGCGCCGAGGTACTGCTTGTCGTCGAAGAGCAGGGTGACGTTGATCGGGATGCCGGCGAAGATCGACTCCTCGATCGCCTCGCGGCCGGCCTGGTGCCGGGGATCTTGATGAAGATGTTTTCGCGCTCGCCCTTGGCGTGGAGCGCCTTCGCCTCCTCGATCGTCGCCGCCGCGTCGTCGGCGATCAGCGGCGAGACCTCGAGCGAGACGAAGCCGTCGACGCCGGCGGTGCGCGCGATGGACGTCGGCGAAGAGGTCGGCGGCGTCGCGCAGGTCGGCGAGCGCCAGCTCGAAGAAGATCTGCTCCTCCGCGTTGGCGCCGACGCCCTCGCCGGCGGCCGCCTTCGGCGCCACCTCGGCGATCTGCTCGTCGTAGGCGTCGCCGCCGGAGATCGCCTTGTCGAAGATCGTCGGGTTCGAGGTCAGGCCGGTGACCGAGAGCTCGTCGATGTAGCCCTCGCAGCACGCCCTCGCCGAGCATCGTGCGGGTGATGTTGTCGAGCCAGAGGCTCTGGCCCAGTTCGTGCAGTCGCTGCGGTCGGCTTCATCTGGAGCCCCCTCAAGTCGTTGACTTGGCGGCCGCGCCCTCGGCCACCTCGCGCGCCACCTCGGCGACGTTCTCGGCGGTGAACCCGAACTCCGCCTCGACGTCCTCGAACGGCGCCGACTGGCCGAAGGTGGTCATCCCCATGATCGCACCCTCGCTCCCCGACCATCGCTCCCAGCCGAGCGGTCGAGGCCTCCTCGACCGCGACCCGGGCGGTCGACCTCCGGCGGCAGCACCTCGTCGCGGTAGGACTGCGTCCTGGCTGTTCGAAGATCTCCCAGCAGGGCAGGCTGACGACGCGGCGAGCGGATGCCCTCGCCGCTCGAGCCGCTCGTGGGCGCCGAGCGCGAGCTGGACCTCGCTGCCGGTGGCGATCAGGATCAGCTCCGGCTCGCCTCCTCGGGTCGGCGAGCGACGTAGCCGCCGCGCCGGACCCCCTCGGCCGAGGCGTACCGGGAGCGGTCGAAGACCGGCACGTTCTGGCGGGTGAGCACCAGCGCCACCGGGTTGTGGGTGCGGTCGAGCGCGACCCGCCAGGCCTCGGCGACCTCGTTGGCGTCGGCGGGGCGGATCACGTCGAGGTGCGGCATCGCCCGCAGCGAGGCCAGCTGCTCGATCGGCTGGTGGGTCGGGCCGTCCTCGCCGAGCCCGATCGAGTCGTGGGTGAAGAGGTGGATCACCGGCAGCTCCATCAGCGCCGAGAGGCGGATCGCAGGCCGCGCCGTAGTCGGAGAAGGTGAGGTAGGTCGACCAGAGCGGCCGCAGCTTCGCAGAGCGAGAGCCCGCTGCAGGCCGCGGCGGCGGCGTGTTCGCGGATCCCGTAGTGGATCTGGCGGCCGTCGTAGCTGCCGGGCTCGAAGTTGATCGGCGCCGTCGAAGCTGAGCCGGACCGAGGTCGAGTCGGTGAGGTCGGCGGAGCCGGCGATCAGCCACGGCACCCGCTCGGCGATCGCGTTCTGGACCTTGTTCGAGGCCTTGCGGGTCGCGAGGCCCTTCTCTTCGTCGGCCTCGAAGCTGGGGATCGCGGCGTCCCAGCCGTCGGGCAGCGCGCGGTGCTGCATCATCTCGATCTCGGCCGGCCTGCTCGGGGCTGTCCTCTTGTAGGCGGCGAGCTTCTCCTCCCAGGCGGCGCGCAGCTCGGCGCCGCGCTTGCCGATCACCTCGTCGAAGCGCTCCCTGACCCCGTCGGGGACGAGGAACTGGGCGTCCTCGGGCCAGCCGTAGGCGCGCTTCGTCAGCTCGCACCTCCTCCTCGCCGAGCGGTTCGCCGTGGGCGGACTCGGTGTCCTGCTTGTTCGGCGAGCCCCAGCCGATGTGGCTGTCGACGACGATCAGGGTCGGCCGGCCGGCCTCGGCCTTGAACGTCTCCAGCGCCCGCGCGAGCAGCTCGGCGTCGTTGGCGTCGCCGACCCGGAGCACGTTCCAGCCGTAGCCCTCGAAGCGGGCTCAACGACGTCGTCGCCGTAGGCGAGGGCGGTGGCGCCGTCGATCGTGATGTGGTTGTTGTCGTAGAGCCAGCAGAGGTTGTCGAGCTTGAGGTGGCCGGCCAGCGAGGCCGCTTCGTGCGAGACGCCCTCCATGCAGGCAGCCGTCGCCCGCGAGCGCGTAGACGTCGAAGTCGAAGAGCTCGGCGCCGTAGCGCTCGCCCTGCCACTTCGAGGCCATCGCCATCCCGACCGAGGTGCGCGATCCCCTGGCCGAGCGGGCCGGTCGTCGTCTCGACGCCGGTGGTCCAGCGGTACTCGGGGTGGCCCGGGGTGCGCGAGTGCGAGCTGGCGGAAGTCTTCGATCTCGTCCAGGCTGACAGGGCCGGCTCGCCGGCGACGTTGTAGTCCTCGTCGACCTTGCGGCACCCCGGCCAGGAGGAGCATCGAGTAGAGCAGCATCGAGGCGTGGCCGGCCGAGAGCACGAAGCGGTCGCGGTTGGGCCAGACCGGGTTCGGCCGGGTCGTAGCGCAGGTGGTTCTGCCAGAGCTCGTAGGCGACCGGCGCCAGCGACATCGGCGTCCCCGGGTGGCCGGAATTCGCCTTCTCGACGGCGTCGATCGAGAGCGTGCGGATCGTGTTTATGGCGAGCTGGTCGATGTCCTGAGTCATGCCGGCTCCGATCCTAGATGTTTGGCCGCGGCCGCTTAGCTCGGCCGTTCTCAGGGCTCGATGCGGGTGACGGTGCCGTCTCCGTTATTTGCGACCCAAACCGCGTCGCCGCCGACCGCGACGGCGCCCGGTTCGGGGCCGACCTCGATCGGCGCGCCCTCGACCTCGCCGCTCTCGAGGTCGATCCTGCCGCACCGCGTCCCGGCGGCGCGATCGGCGACCCAGACGGCGCTGGTGCCGGCGTCGATCCCGCCGGGACGGCCGCCGACCTCGATCGGGTCGACCGACCAGCGTGCGATCGAGGGGTCGAGCTTGGAGACGGTGCCCGAGCGGCTGTTCGCGACCCAGACGTAGCCGCCGCGCGACGGTGATCCCCGGCCGGGCCGCGGCCGACCGCGGATCGGGGCGCGGTCGCCGCGTGGCGGCGCCAGGTCGATGCGGACGACGTTTGCACCGGTCGAGGCGCTGCTGACCCAGAGGCCGCCGGCGCCCACGGCCAGCCGCAGCGGCGCCGGCGCTGCGGCGGCAGGCCGCGCTTGGCGACCTCGCCGGCTTCGGCGTTGACCGCGGTGACCCCGCTGCCGCCCTCGTCGGCGACCCAGACGCGGCTGCCGCCGAGGGCGAGCGGGCCGGGTTCGCCGGGGACCGGGATCCGTTCGAGGACCCGGCCGGCTGACGGGGTCGATGCGCAGGAGCACCCCTCGGCGCGGGGTTCGGTCACCCAGGTCCGATTCGCCGCCGACCGCGACGCCGGAGACCCCCTCGCCGAGCTCGTGGGGACTGCCGACGACCTCGCCGGTTTCGGGGTCGAGCCGGGTCAGCGGTCCCGTCCGTGTTCGCTCGTCACCCAGATCGCCTTCGGCGCCGGCGGCGAGCCGCAGCGGCGCGCTCCCGATCGCGATCGGCGCCGAGACTTCCGCTCCCTCGTCGCCGAGCAGCAGGAAGAGGACCGCGGCGACCATCCCGACGACGAAGACCAGGCGCGCCGGCAGCGAGCCAGCGGGCCGAGCGCCCGCCGGCCAGCCCGAAGAAGCGCCGCTGAGCGGTTCCGCGCACGGTGGTCGCGCTCGCTGCGGGTCGCTGCGAGAGGACCGCGGTCGGCCGCACCTCCGAGCCCTCGGCGCGCGCGGGCGGCGGCGATCAGCGCCCCGGCGGTCGGGTAGCGGTCGGCGGGCTCCTTGGCGACCGCGCGCCGATCACCTCGTCCACCCCCTGCGGCAGTTCCGGCTCGGTCTCCTCCTCGCCGCGCTGCGAAGGGGGCGATCCCGGTCAGCGCCTCGTAGAGGACGCAGCCGAGCGAGTAGACGTCGGCCGCCGGGCCCGACCTCGCTCGCCGCGCCACTGCTCCGGCGACATGTACTCGGCGGTGCCGACGACCGAGGAGCTGCTGCGCGACGCCGCTTTCGCCGAGCGCCTTGGCGAGGCCGAAGTCCGAGAGGTAGGCGCGGTCGCCTTCGACGAGGATGTTGTGCGGCTTGACGTCGCGGTGGACGATGCCGGCGGCGTGGGCGGCGTCGAGCGCGTCGGCGACCTGGGCGAGGAGGTCGATCGCGCGCTGCAGGCGGCAGCGGCCCCTCGCGGTCGATCAGCCTGCGCAGGTCGCCGCCCTTGACCAGTCGCATCGCCACGACCAGCTCGCCGTCGACCTCGCGCGAGTCGTAGACCGGGACCACAGAGGGGTGCTCGAGCCGTGCCGCGAGGCGGGACTCGCGCAGGAAGCGCTCGCGGAAGCCGTCGGCGGTCGGCCAGCTCCCGGGCGATCACCTTCAGCGCCACCGGCCGGTCGAGGCCGAGGTGGGTGGCGCGGTAGACGACGCCCATCCCGCCGCGCGCGATCTGCTCTTCGATCCGGTAGCCGGCGATCTCGGAGCCGATAGAGAAATCCCCCACCCGGCCGTTATACAGCCGGATGGGGGACGGATCTTCCGACTGTTCCTTTTTGGTCTCTGACACCAGTAAGGAACAGACGAATTGGGAGCTAGCGGCGGGGGACCGGCTGCCAGTCGATCACCGGGCCGAGGACGGTGCCCTCGCCTTCGTCGAAGTTGTAGCCGGAGGCGAGCTGGCTGTCGCGGCCGGTCTCGACGTTGATCGAGACCAGCTGCTGCTCGTCTTCGGCCTGGACGAAGGCGGCGACGCGCTTGCCGTCGGAGGAGAAGACGGAGCTGGTCTCCGACTGGTCGGGCAGGGTGCTCAGCTTGTGGGCTTTGCCCGGGCCGATCTTCTTCACCCAGAGACCCTGGGCGCGACGGAAGATCAGCAGCTTGCCGTTCGGCGAGACGTCTTCGACGTAGGCGGAGCCGACGCCGCGCACCTGCGCCTTGGTCTTGGTGCCGTTGCTGCGCATCGTGTAGATGTCGGCGTAGGCGGCCGGGCCGGGGGTGCTCTCGCCACGGCTGCAGATGACGCCGCCGGCGAAGAAGCGGGGGGCGAACTCGTCCACGCCGGTCCGGGTCAGGCGGGCGAGGCCGCCGCCGTTCGGGTGGACCGAGTAGAGGTCGTCGTTGCCGCCTTCCGCGCCGGGGGTCGTGCGGACGAAGACGATCGACTTGCCGTCGGGCGAGAAGGCGGCGTCGTGGTTGTCGCCGCCGCTGGTCAGCGCCCGCAGGCCGCCGCCGGTGGCTCCCACCGAGTAGAGGCTGGACGGGCCGCCGAGGGCGCCGCGCCGCTCGAAGACGACGTAGCGGCCGCTGGGGGCGACCTTCGGCAGCGAGTCGACCTCCGGGCCGCTGGTCAGCTGGCGCTGGCCGGAGCCGTCGGGCCGGACCGAGTAGATGTCGCCGCCGCGGGCGAAGGCGATCGTGCGCCCGTCCGGCGAGAAGTTCGGTTCGGTGTCGGTCGGATCTTCGGTCAGCTGGTTCAGCCGCCCGTCCTTGACCGCGAACAGCCCGCCTTTGGCGACGCCTTCGACGGTCGAGGATTTCGAGAAGACGACCGCGCCCGTGCTGGACGCCGCCGAGGCCGCTGCCGGGACCACTAGGGCGAGCAGCGCGAACATTGCGATGAGGGTCTTCTTGAACATCAGATTGCTCCTTTCACGAGCAGTCGGTGATTGCGTACACCGATGCTCGGGGGCGGAGCCGTGCCGGCCAACGCCACCGGCGCCACCAACCGGGCCACGCATGGCCCGGTGCGGGTCAGCGAATCGTCGAAACCGCAAAAACCCTTCCTGCGGGAGGGTTTTTGCGGTTTCGCGAAGACCTACTATCGATTGAGGAGGACGAGCGTGCCGAACCCTGACTTCAGGAAACCCGGGGAGAACGAGCGGGCGATAATCGCGCGACTGCTCAGCCATGAGTTTGCGGGAGTCGGAGCGTTACGCAGGCAGTCGAAGGACCTTCAGGTGAGAAGCATCGATCCAGAGGGAAGCCTCGAGCTGCGGCCGGCGGACGGTGCGCCCGTTGCGCAAGTGGCGCAACGAGTTCCCATTGAGGCGGAGCTGAAAGATCACGACGGGGACACGATCCACATCTTGCTTCACGTCGTTGACGGGCTGATGAATGAGCTGGAGGTCTACCGGGAGAGCCTCGGTGTGCCCCAGCGGGGGTTGAACTCGGACCGGCTGCGCGTCCTCTCGCTGAAGGAAAGGTGATTTACGACTACCAGGAGATGACGGGACCGATGCTGGTTTGCACCGGGCCGGGTTCTTCGGATTCCCAGCTCTCCACCCCGCCCTGGCCGATGCCGGTGAAGACATCGATCGAGGAGAGAAAGTAGAAGGGCGAGACTTCGCTGCTGGTGTTGGCGAAGGTCCCGGCAACCCTGCGGCCGTCGGGGGAGAAGACGAGGTTTTCGCTGCCGGACGAGTAGAGCCGCTGGGCACGCGACCAGCCCCCCGACGGCAGCAGCCTCTTCTTCCAGAGGCCATTGCTGTTGAACAGCAGCAGGCGACCGTTCGGGGAGACGGCGCCGACGCGCGAGTTGCCCTTGCGCCTAACCAATGGCTTGATATCGCTGCCGTCGCGGCGCATCGAGAAGAGGAAGAGCGGGCTGTGGATCTCGTTCCGGCGCTGGAAGACGATCCCGCGCGCGAAGTAACGCGGCCGCAGCTCGTCACGAGGAGTGTGGGTGAGGCGAGTCAGACCCTCGGCGGAAGGCCTGATCGAGAAGAGCTCGGCGTTGCCGCTGAATTCCCCGCCCGCCGGTCCCGGCAGCCCCCGCACGAAGACGATCGTCCGCCCCTCCGGCGCGAAGGACGGTTCGAAATCGTCGGCGCTGCCGCTCGTCAGCTGCCGTGGCTCGCCACCGGTCAGGTAGACGGTAAAGAGGTGGCGCGGCCCTCCCGGGGAGGGGCGGCGGGTGAAGAGGGCATAGCGGCCGTGGGGGGAGACCTGCGGTCGTTCGTCAAGGTCGGGGCCGCTCGTCAGCTGACGCTGCTCGGAGCCGTCCGCGTTCATCGCGTAGATGTCGCCGTCGCGGACGAAGACGATTTCCTCGCCGCTGGGCGAGACGTTTGGTTCCCTATCCCCGGGGTGCTCGGTGAGCTGCCGAGGCTCACCCTTACCCGATGCGTAGAGCCCGCCCCATTGGCGCAGCGGAAGCCCTTCCCCCGGCCATTCCCACTGGGTTTTGCCGTAGACGATCGGTCGAGTGGTGGCTGCCGACGCCGTCGCGGCGAGCAGAAGGCAAGCGAGAAACGCGAGGGCGATGACGATTGTCCCGGGCCGGCGCATGATGCACCTGGAACACGCGGCCCCCGCCGTTGGAGCGGTACTCAGCGCGGACGGTCGAGGCCGAGCTCGATGACGCGGGCGGCGATCTGCCTCGGGCGGTCGCGGCCGGCGTCGCCGGCGACGTCGAGCTTGGCGGCGAGGGCGTCGAGGCGGCGCTGGGCGGTGCGCTCGGAGACGTGGAGCTCGGCGGCGATCTCGGCGCGGGTGGCGGGGCGGCCGGCGAATGCGCCCTCGCTGCGGTACGGCGCGACCAGGGCGGCGGCGGTCGCGCGCTCCTCGTCGCTGAGCGCGACCGCCGGCTCGCTGGCGGCGACGGTGGCGCCGACAGGAGTCACCGATCCCGTCTTCACTTCCAGCCGGTGGCCGCCGACGATCAGGGTGTCGCCGTCGCGGAGGCGCCGCGGCCGGTCCAGCGGCTCGCCGTTCAGCCCGGTGCCGTTGCGGCTGTCGAGGTCGGTCGCCATCAGCACGTCGCCGCGGCGCTCGATCTCCAGGTGGTTCCAGGAGACCGCCTCGTCATCGAGGACGACGTCGGCCTCGGGCGAGCGCCCGACCACGGTCCGCTCGGCGCTCAGCGCGACGGAGTGCGGCGCCTCACCGCTGGAGGAGATCCAGAGCCGGGGGTCCATGTGCCGACGTTAAAGCGCCGACGGGACGAAAACCGGTCTGCCTCTAACCGGTTTTCGTACCGTCGGCGAAAGAGAAGCCCTAGTAGCGGTAGTGGTCGGGCTTGAACGGGCCCTCGACCGGCACGCCCAGGTAGGCGGACTGCTCGGGGCTCAGCTCGGTCAGCTCGACGCCGAGCGCTGCCAGGTGCAGGCGGGCGACCTTCTCGTCGAGGTGCTTGGGCAGGACGTAGACCGCGGGCTCGCCGCCGTATTTGTCCTCGCGCTTGCCGAAGAGCTCGATCTGGGCGATCACCTGGTTGGTGAAGGAGTTCGACATCACGAAGCTCGGGTGCCCGGTGGCGTTGCCGAGGTTCAGCAGCCTGCCTTCGGAGAGGACGATGATCGCGTTGCCGCCCGGGAACTTCCACTCGTCGACCTGCGGCTTGATCTCGATCCGCTCGGCGTCGGACTCTTCCAGCGCCGCCATCTCGATCTCGTTGTCGAAGTGGCCGATGTTGCCGACGATCGCGTTGTGCTTCATCCGCCGCATGTGGTCGAGGGTGATGATGTCCTTGTTGCCGGTGGCGGTGACGAAGATGTCGGCGGTCTCGACGACTTCCTCGAGCGTCCGCACCTCGTAGCCCTCCATCGCCGCCTGCAGGGCGCAGATCGGGTCGATCTCGGTGACGATCACCCGGGCGCCCTGGCCGCGCAGCGAGGAGGCGCAGCCCTTGCCGACGTCGCCGTAGCCGCAGATGACGGCGACCTTGCCGCCGATCATCACGTCGGTGCCGCGGTTGATCCCGTCGACCAGCGAGTGGCGGCAGCCGTAGAGGTTGTCGAACTTCGACTTGGTGACCGAGTCGTTGACGTTGATCGCCGGGAAGAGCAAGTCACCAGTCTCGGCCAGCTGGTAGAGCCGGTGGACGCCGGTCGTCGTCTCCTCGGTGACACCCTTGATGTTGGCGGCGATCTTGGTCCAGCGCTGCGGGTCCTCGGAGAGCGAGCGCTGCAGCGTCTGCAGGACGATCTTGAACTCCTCCGATTCGGCCGAGGCGGGGTCGGGGACCGAGCCGGCCTTCTCGAACTCGACGCCCTTGTGGACGAGCAGGGTCGCGTCGCCGCCGTCGTCGAGGATCATGTTCGGACCCTCGCCGTCGGGCCAGTTCAGAGCCTGCTCGGTGCACCACCAGTACTCCTCCAGGGTCTCGCCTTTCCAGGCGTAGACGGGGATGCCGGCCGCGGCGATCGCCGCGGCGGCGTGGTCCTGGGTGCTGAAGATGTTGCAGCTGGCCCAGCGCACCTCGGCGCCCAGCGCCACCAAGGTCTCGATCAGGACCGCGGTCTGGATCGTCATATGGAGCGAGCCGGTGATCCGCGCGCCTTTCAGCGGCTGCGCGGCGCCGTACTCCTCCCGGGTCTGCATCAGACCGGGCATCTCCACCTCGGCGAGGGAGATCTCTTTGCGGCCGAAATCGGCGAGGCCGATGTCGGCGACCTTGTAATCCTGGGTCTCGGTGGCGGTTGCCGTGCTTGAAGTCATTTGGGCAATGTAGCGTGCCGGTCGTGAGCGCGGCTGACACGGAGAAGCGGCTCGCGGCGGAGGCCGCTGCGGAGCTGGTCGAGAGCGGAATGACGCTCGGCCTCGGCACCGGATCGACCGTCGCCCACCTGCTGCCGGCGATCGCCCGCCGCGGGCTCGAGGGGATCCGCTGCGTCGCGACCTCGGTGGCGACCGAGGAACAGGCCCGGGAGCTGGGGATTCCGGTCGAGGAGTTCGACAGCCTGACCCGGCTCGACCTGGCGATCGACGGCACCGACGAGGTCACCCCCGACGGCTGGCTGATCAAGGGCGGCGGCGGCGCCCACCTGCGCGAGAAGATCGTCGCCGCGGCGGCCGCGCGCTTCGTGGTCATTGCCGACTCGAGCAAGCCGGTCGAGGCGCTGGGAGGACCGGTGCCGCTGGAGCTGTTCGGCTTCGGCGCGGTCTCGACCCTGGAGCGACTCGGCCCCGAGGTCGAGCTGCGGGACGCGCCGCGCAGCCCCGACGGCGGCGTCATCGCCGACTACAGCGGTGGCGGGTTGGACGACCCGGCGGCGCTCGCAGCGCGACTGGAGGCCGACCCCGGCGTAGCCGCCCACGGCCTCTTCCCCCCGGATATGGTGAGCGAGGTTTTCGTCGCCAGGGGAGACGCCGTGGACCGCACCAGCCTCAGTTGAGCCAGAAGGAGACTCCTAGATGACCGATTTCAGCGGGCTGGCGATCGCCGGCCGCCTCGCCACGCCCGACGACGCCGACTGGGACCAGGCGCGTCAAGCCTGGAACCTCGCCGCCGACCAGCACCCCTCCGCCGTCGCCTTCGTCGAGAGCGCCGGCGACGTCGCCGCGGTGGTCCGCTTCGCCGCCGAAAACGGGCTGCGGGTGACCGCCCAGGGAAGCGGCCACGGCGCCCTCTCGCTGCGGATCCCGGAGGGCACGATCCTCGTCAAGACCGAGCGGATGCGGGGCATCGAGGTCGACGCGGAGGCACAAACGGCGCGGGTCGAAGCCGGGGTCCTCTCGCTGGAGCTGGTCGAAGCGGCCGCCGCCCACGACCTCTGCTCGCTGCCTGGGTCCTCGCCCGACGTCTGCGTCACCGGCTTCACGCTCGGCGGCGGGCTGAGCTGGCTCGGCCGGCGCTACGGCCTCGCCTGCAACCGGCTGCGGGCGGTGGAGCTGGTCACCGCCGACGGCGAGGAGCGGACGGTCGACGCCGAGAGCGAGCCGGACCTCTTCTGGGCGCTGCGGGGCGGCGGCGGGGACTTCGGCGTGGTGACCGCGCTGCACGTGAACCTGGTGCCGCTGGCGGAGGTCTACGCCGGGGCGCTGCTGTTTCCGGCCGATGTCGGCGCGGACGGGGTCCGAGCCTACCGCGACTGGGCCGCCGGCGTCTCCGAGGACGTCACCTCGATCATCCGCTTCCTGCGGCCGCCGGACATCCCCGACGTCCCCGAGTTCCTGCGCGGCAAAGCGCTGCTGGTGATCGACGCCGCCTGCATCGGCGGCCAGGCGGCGGGGGAGGCGGCGATCGCGCCGCTGCGCGAGATCGGCGAGCCGATCCTCGACACCTTCGGCCAGATCCCGGCACCCGGGCTCTGCCATATCCACATGGACCCCGAGCAGCCGGTCCCGGGACACGGCCACCACCGGGTCCTGCGCGAGCTCTCCGACGAGGCGATCGACGCCTGGGTCGGTGCCGTCGGCCCGGCCTCAAACACGCCTCTGCTGCTGTCCGAGCTGCGGCAGCTCGGCGGCGCCATTGGCCGGCCCGACCCCGAAGGCGGCGCGCTCTCGCACCTCGACGCCGGCTGGGTGATGTACGGGGTCGGGATGGCGATGAATCCGGAGATGGCGGCGGCCGTCGACGCGGGCCTCGACCGCATGACCGAGGCGATGGAGCCCTGGGCGGCCGACGGCGGCTACTTCAACTTCGCCGACCGCGCCTGCGACACCGACGCGATCCTCCCCGCCGACGTCTGCGCCCGCCTCGCCGACGTCAAGCGCCGATGGGACCCCGACGGCCGCGTCTTCGGCAACCACGCCGTCTCGCTCGATCCGGCTGCTTGAAGGGTCATGTCGCTTTTGTGGCCTCTGAGGCCACAAAAGCGACAGGCGAATTCAGGGTGGGTTGGCGGCGGAGATCTCCGCCAGGCGTTTGTAGGACGGGTCATCCGCGCCGACGAGAGCAGCGACCGCCTTGACCGCCATGTCGACATCCTCGGGGGTGGCGAGCGCGACGTCCTCGATGTCACCCCAATCGCGGGTGCGGGCGAAGAAGGACTTGAAGATCACCAGCGAGGCGCAATCGAGGACCGGGACCTGAGTCCCCTGCATGTCGACCCAGAGGATGCCGTTTGCAACCTCCTCGTGCAGGGGCAGGTTGTTGAGGAATACGTCGACCGGCACTCCGTCCCAGAAGAGGCGCGCTTGCCCCTCGCGAACCACTTTCTCGACATCGGCCTCCTCCACCCGCACCCCATCCGGGAGGGCCGCCAGCACATCGGCTGCCTTCTCGGCGTCGACGAAGATGTTGACGTCGAGATCGCGGGTCCCGCGTGGCTCCTGCACGCAGTAGGCGAGGGCGATCGCGCCCCCAAAGGCATGCGGCAGCGATCGGCCTTTGAGGGCCGCATGAATCGCCAGGAGCTTTTCGACGAGCTCAGGGTTCATGCGTGGCCGCTCCCGCAAGCCGGTCCTTCAACGGTGGGTATGCCATTTCCGCCCGCGGTCGGTACGGAAGCGCCTCCGCCAATCCGAGCACCTGGATCAAGATCTCGCTGGCCCGCTGAGGATCGACGGGGGGCTTCCGCTCCTTGATTCCCAGCTGCACCCCGCCGGCTGCGGCGATGCGGAGCAGAGCATCGCCGCCAGGCTCTCGGTGGCCCTTGAGGTAAGCGTTCAGGACCGACCGGGGTATGCCCGCCCGGCGGGCAAGCTCAGCTTGGGTAACCCCGCTTTGATCGAGGATGTTGGCTAGCAGCGCTGCAGAAGGCATGGATAGATGTTAGCGAATTCGCTAACATCTATCCGGCGGCCGCCTCGTCCGCCACCACGATCATGTTCTCGTTGCGAACCCGACCCGCCGGGATCGATTCGTCGCCGGCGAGGAGCTTCTGCAGCGGCTCGCGCTTGTCGGGGCCGGTGACGAGCCAGACGATGCGGCGGGCGTCGTCGATCGCGGGGTAGGTGAGGGTCATGCGGGGGTGGCCCTGGTACTCGCCGGTGATGGCGACGCGGCGGTCGGAGACCTCGAGGACGGGGTCGCCGGGCACCAGCGAGGCGGTGTGGCCGTCGGGGCCGAGGCCGAGGTGGAGAAGGTCGAAGCGCTCGGGCAGGGAGGTTTCGTACTCGCGCGCCGCGGCATCGCGGTCGCGCTGGGTGACCGGCATCGGCCGCAGCGTCGCCTGGTGGTCCATCGAGAGGCCGAGGACCATGTGGGTGAGGTTGCGGTCGGGGCTGCCGGGCGAGGCGACGCGCTCGTCGACCTGGAAGAGCTCGGTCCGGTCCCAGGGCATCGCCTCGAGTTCGCCGAGGATCGCCAGCATCGCCCAGGGCGAGCGGCCACCGCTCATCGCCAATGGGAAGTGGTTGCGCTCGGCCGCCGCCTCGGCGCCGGCGGCAGCGATCAGCTCGGCGGCGCGGCGCGCGGCGGCCTTTTCGTCGCCGGCGACCTCGAGCTCGATCGGCACCTCAGCTCGCCTTCTCGTCGTGCCCGCCGAACTGTTTGCGCATCGCCGAGAGGACTTTGTCGCCGAAGTCGCCGAGCCCGCGCGAGTAGAAGCGCTCGTGCAGGGCGGTGGTCAGGACCGGGGTCGGCACCCCCTCGTCGATCGCCGCGATCGCCGTCCAGCGACCCTCGCCGGAGTCGGAGACGCGGCCGGTGAACTCCTCCAGGTCGGCGGAGTCCTGCAGCGCCGCCGCGGTCAGGTCGAGCAGCCAGGAGCCGATCACGCTGCCGCGGCGCCAGACCTCGGCGACCTCCGGCAGGTCGAGGTCGTACTGGTAGTACTCGGGATGGTCGAGCGGCGCCGTCTCGGCATCGGCCTCGCGCTCGACCTTGCCGGCATTGGCGTTCTTGAGGATGTTGAGGCCCTCGGCATAGGCGGCCATCACCCCGTACTCGATCCCGTTGTGGACCATCTTCACGAAGTGGCCGGCCCCGTTCGGGCCGCAATGGAGATAGCCGTTCTCCGAGGGCGAGGGGTCCCCGGAGCGGCCCGGGGTGCGCTCGGCCGACTCGACCCCGGGCGCGAGGCTGGCGAAGATCGGGTCGAGGCGCTCGACGGCGCGGTCAGGGCCGCCGATCATCAGGCAGTAGCCGCGCTCGAGCCCGAAGACGCCGCCGCTGGTCCCGCAGTCGACGTAGTCGATCCCCTTCTCTCCCACCTTCGCGGCGCGGCGGATGTCGTCGCGGTAGTAGGAGTTGCCGCCGTCGACGATCGCGTCGCCGGACTCCAGCACCGCGGCGACGTCGTCGACCGTCTGCTCGGTGATCCCGCCGGCGGGGACCATCACCCAGACCGAGCGCGGCGCGCTCAGCTTCGAGGCCATGTCCTCCAGCGAGGAGGCGCCCTCGGCGCCCTCGCCGGCCAGCTGCGAGACCGCGTCGGGATTGACGTCGAAGGCGACGATCTTGTGGCCGTCGCGCAGCAGGCGCCGTGCCATGTTGGCCCCCATCCGTCCGAGGCCGACGATTCCTAGTTCCATGAGACCTCCGCGGTAGGGGTGGGTGGCACTGGGAGCATCGTACTTTCAGCGAGACCGCAAACGGGATCGCATATCGACCTCGTTTGCGGTCTCGGGCGCGGGGAGGGATAGCCTGCGGCCGATGAGCGACGTGGCCGACGTGCTGGCGATCTTCGGGATCAGCGGCGACCTGGCGAAGAAAATGACCTTCCGGGCGCTCTACAAGCTGGAGGAGCGCGGCAAGCTCGACTGCCCGATCGTCGGCGTCGCGATCGACGAGTGGGACGACGAGCAGCTGCGCCAGCACGCCCGCGACGCGATCGGCGCCTCCGTCGCCGAGCCCGACGAGGACGTCTTCTCGCGGCTTGCGGCGCGGCTCACCTACGTCCAGGGCGACTACGGGGACGCCGACACCTTCGAGCGGGTCGGGAAGGCGCTCGGCGACGCCAAGAATCCCGTCTTCTACCTGGAGATCCCGCCCTCGCTGTTCGCCACGGTCGTCCAGGGCCTCGGCAAGGCCGGGCTTACCGAGAACGCCCACGTGGTGATCGAGAAGCCCTTCGGCCACGACCTCGAATCGGCGCGCAAGCTCAACTCCGAGCTGTGCTCGGTCCTGCGCGAGGAGCAGATCCTGCGCATCGACCACTACCTCGGCAAGGAGCCGGTGCTCGACATCACCTACCTGCGCTTCGCCAACGCGATCCTCGAGCCGGTCTGGAACCGCGAGCACGTCTCCCACGTGCAGATGACGATCGCCGAGAACTTCGGGGTTGACGATCGCGGCCGCTTCTACGACGCCGTCGGGGCGATGCGCGACGTGATCCAGAACCACGCCCTGCAGGTGCTGGGGATCGTCGGCATGGAGCCGCCGACCGGCAACCATCCCGACAGTGTCCGCGACAAGAAGCTCGAGTTCTTCAAGGCGATGTGCGCGGCGGACCCGAAGCGCTACGTGCGCGGCCAGTACGACGGCTTCCTCGACGTCAAGGACGTGGCGGCCGACTCGCAGACCGAGACTTTCGCCGCGGTCGAGCTCGCGGTCGACAACTGGCGCTGGGCGGGGGTGCCGTTCTTCGTCCGCGCCGGCAAGAACCTGCCGGTCAAGGTCAGCGAGGTGAGCGTCTTCTTCAAGCGGCCGCCGCGGCTCGGGGTCGGCCGCGGCAAGACGCCGGAACCGAACCAGCTGACGATCCGGATCGAGCCGGAGGCGGGCGCGCGAATCCGCCTCTACGCGAAGCAGGCCGGCGAGGAGACCTTCCAGGCCGCCGACATGGAGGTCCTGTTCGAGAAGGTGCCGGGCGAGGACCCGGAGCCCTACGAGCGCCTGCTCGGCGACGCCCTCACCGGCAACCACCAGCTCTTCACCCGCCAGAGCGCGATCGAGGAGACCTGGCGCGTGGTCCAGCCGCTGCTCGACGAGCCGGGCCCGGTGCTCCCCTACGAGCCTGGGACCTGGGGTCCGGAAGAGGCCGAGAAGCTGCTCCGCGGGACCGGTCACTGGTCCCAGCCCTGGCCGCCTGCCGACTGAATCCCTAGCGTCCTGCTAGGTTTTCGGCTGCCCTAATTAGGGTGGCCTAATACCAGTTGCCAGGACCCCTTGCCTCCGACCACCTCACTCACGCGTCGCCGCCTGCTGGCATCTGCCGGCGTGGGCGCTGCGGCCGTCGGTCTCGGGGGCGGGGGGTTCCTGGCAGGCCACCAGCTCGCCGAGGCGAACGACGAGGGAACCGGCAGCGTCCCCTTCTACGGCCCCCACCAGGCCGGGATCGACACCGCCGCCCAGGACCGCCTCCACTTCGCCGCCTTCGACCTGCTGAGCGAAGACCCGGAGGAGCTGCGCGAGCTGATGCGGGCCTGGACCCTGGCGGCCGCGGAAGCGAGCGCCGGCGAGATGGTGGGCAACGTCAACGACCTGCCGCTGGCCCCGCCTGAAGACACCGGCGAGACCGTCGGCCTCCTCCCGTCCCGCCTCACCGTCACCTTCGGCTTCGGCCTGAGCCTGTTCGAGAAGCCGGGCCTCGGCCTGGCGGCGAAGCGGCCGGCGGCGCTGCGGCCGCTGCCGCCGCTGCCTCGCGACGAGCTGAACCCGGCGGAAAGCGGCGGCGACATCTGCATCCAGGCCTGCTCCGACGATCCCCAGGTCGCCTTCCACGCCGTCCGCAACCTGGCCCGGATCGGCCGCGGCACGGTGGCGATGCGCTGGTCGCAGCTGGGTTTCGGCCGCACCGCCTCGACCAGCCGCAGCCAGGACACGCCGCGCAACCTGATGGGGATGAAGGACGGCACCGCGAACATCCGCGCCGAGGACGGCGAGGCGATGGAGCGCTTCGTCTGGGCTGGCGGCGAGGGCCCCGCCTGGATGCGGGGCGGCACCTTTATGGTCACGCGGCGGATCCGGATGCTGCTCGAGGTCTGGGACCGGGCGCCCCTCCAGGACCAGGAGCGGACGATCGGCCGCCACAAGTACAGCGGCGCCCCGCTCGGCGGGACGGACGAGTTCGAGCCGCTGCCGCTCGAGGCCCGGCGCAACGGCCACCCGGTGATCCCGGTCGACGCCCACGTCCGCCTCGCCTCCGCCAAGGAGAACGGCGGCGCCCGCATCCTCCGCCGCGGCTACTCGTTCACCGACGGCGTCGACGAGAGCCTCGGCGAGCTCGAAGCCGGGCTCTTCTTCATCAGCTTCCAGCGCGACCCCGGGCAGTTCGTCCGGATCCAGCAGCAGCTCGGCTCGATGGACGCGCTGAACGAGTACATCAAGCACGTCGGCAGCGCCCTCTTCGCGGTGCCACCCGGCGCCGAGCCCGGCGGCTACGTCGGCGAAGCGCTGCTCGCCTGAACCAGTCACGACACAAGGAGAAACGCACCACATGCATCGAAATCTCGTCCGAACCCTGCTTTGCGCAGGAGCCTTCGGCCTCCTCGCCCTGACCGCGGCCGCCTGCGGCTCCGGCGATGAGACGACCACGACCGAGGTGGCCGAACAGGTGACCAGCCCCAAGGTCGAGGCCGTCGTCGCCGACTACCGGGACTACCTGCAGCAGAACGCCGACGAGCTGGTCGCGACGACCGAGCCCTTCGTCGCCGCCGTCGTCGCCGGGAACCTCGCCGAGGCGAAAGCGCTCTACGCGGCGCCGCGCATCCCCTACGAGCGGATCGAGCCGGTCGCCGACTCCTTCGGCAGCCTCGACCCGAAGATCGACGCCCGCGAGAACGACGTCGCCGCCGGCGAATTCGAAGGCTTCCACCGGATCGAGAAAGCACTCTGGGAGGAAGGCACGACCGCGGGCATGGCGCCGGTCGCCCAGCAGCTGCAGCGCGACGTCGAAACGCTGGCGGCGAAGGTCAAGGGCGTCGAGCTGCAGCCGGTGCAGATCGCCGAAGGCGCCAACGGGCTGCTGGGCGAGGTCTCGGCCTCGAAGATCACCGGCGAGGAGGAGCGCTACTCGCACATCGACCTGGTCGACTTCGAGGCCAACGTCGAAGGCTCCGAGGCGGCCTTCGAAGCGGTGAAGCCGCTGCTCGACGAAACCGATCCGGAGCTGGCGGGTGAGATCGAAGCCGACTTCAAGGCAGTCTTCAACTCGCTCGAGCCCTACCGGACCGCGGACGGGTTCGTGTCGTACACCGAGTTGACCAAGGCGGACACTCGGAAGCTGGCTCGGGAAATCGATGCGCTTGCGGAGGAGCTGAGTCAGGTTCCGGCGGCTATCGCCTCCAGCGAAGACTCGTAAAGAGCACGGGTTCCCCCGGCCATGCGCCGGGGGAACACCTACCCTGGCTCGTCCATGGTCGATGCCGGGGAAAGAGCCGACGGACTGCTGCGGGAGCTTGGCTACGCCGACTGGCGCGCCGGGCAGCGGGAGGCGGTGATCGCTGCCCTCGAAGGGCGCGACTCGCTGATCGTCATGCCCACCGGCGGTGGGAAGAGCCTCTGCTACCAGCTGCCGGGACTGGCTTCTGAGCAGCTGACGATCGTCGTCAGCCCCTTGATCGCGCTGATGCGGGACCAGTGGGGGAAGCTGAGCCGGCTGGGCCACAGCGTCACGATGATCACCTCCGGGATGGAAGATTGGGAGGCCTCCGAGGCGCTGGAGAAGGTGCGCGGCGAGGCGCGGATCGTCTACTGCGCGCCGGAGCGGTTCGCCTCGGGCGTCTTCCTCGAAGCGCTCGCCTGCCGCGAGGTGGACCTGATCGCGGTCGACGAGGCGCACTGCGTCTCGGAGTGGGGGCACGACTTCCGGCCGGACTACCTGCGGCTGCCCGAGGTCGTCGAGCGGCTGGGCCGGCCGACGGTGATGGCCTGCACGGCGACGGCGACGGTGCCGGTCGCGCGCGAGATCGCCTCGCGCTTCGGGATGCGGGAGCCGCTCCAGGTCCGCTCCGGCTTCGACCGGCCGAACCTCTCCTTCGACGTCGTCGCGCTCGAGGGCAAGGGCTCGACGGCGCGCCGCCAGGCGCTGCTCGAGGCCGGCCTCAGCGACCCGGCCAACCGCCCGGCGATCGTCTACTGCGGCACCCGCAAGCAGACCGAAGAGGTGGCGGCGGAGCTGCGCGACGCCGACGTCGCCGCGGTCGCCTACCACGCCGGCCTCGCACCCGAGCAGCGGACGGCGATCCAGGAACGGTTCATGGCCACCGACACCGGCGTCATCTGCGCGACGAACGCCTTCGGGATGGGCGTCGACAAGCCCGACGTGCGCTCGGTCTGGCACGTGACGATCCCGACCAGCGTCGAGGCCTACTACCAGGAGGCGGGACGCGCCGGGCGCGACGGGCTCCCCTCGCGGGCGACGATGCTGGCGCTGAAAGCCGACCTCGGCCGCCTCGTCCGCTTCAACGAACAGCGCGCCGGCGACCCCGACCTGGCCGTCGCCCGCGAGCGCGGCTGGCGCGCCTATCACGTGATCAAGGACTTCATCTACGGCACCGCCTGCCGCCGCCGCGCCCTGCTCGACCACTTCTCGGACCGCACCGCGGGCGCGCCCCTAGGCCGCTGCTGCGACGTCTGCGACATGCTCGACTGGCTGCCCGACCCGGACACGATCGCGGTCCGCGGCTCCAAGCGCGCCAGCGCCAAGGCGGCGCCCGCGCCCGACCTCTCCCCCGCCGACGCGCCGCTCTTCGAGGCGCTGAAAGAGTGGCGCCTGAGGGCCGCCGTCGGCAAGCCCGCCTTCACCGTCGCCAGCAACAAGACCCTGACCGCGATCGCCGCAGCGCGGCCCGGCGACGAGACCTCCCTTCTCGCGATCAGCGGCGTCGGCCCCGCCTTCATCGAGAAGTACGCGCCGGAGGTGCTGGAGATCGTCGCCGGCCAGGCACCGGTCGCCGAAGCCGCCTAGCGGTAGCGCCTAACGCGGGTTCGGCTTCAGCGTCGGCAGCGTCGCGCGCAGGTTCGAGACCCGCACCGTGAACGGAGTGTTGGCCACCTGGTAGTAGGGGGCGTCGCGCCCGAGCAGCTGCAGCCAGACCCGGTGGCCTTTGGCGAAGCGGTAGCCGTTGCCGTGCAGCTGGAACTCGATCCGGCCGCTCTGGGCGCTGGTCAGCGCGTAGACGCCGCGGTCCACCAATAGCTGGGTTCCCTCCGGGGAGACGTCCCAGAGCCGGGCGACGATCTGGCCGTTCTGGCCGGTGCTGGAGATCTGGGCTTTGACGGTGGTCCGGCCCATCAGCGCGAACCCGTCGCTGACCTTGCGCCCGTAGAGGGCGGCGTTTGGCTCGGTGTTTTCGGCGATCGTCTTGCAGGCTTCGGTCGTGCCGAAGACGGGGTCGAATTCCCTCGCCACCGTCGGGTTGCCGCCCGCCGAGGTGAACTCCTGGGCGGGCGCGCGGCCGAGGCTGAAGGCACCGGGATGGAGCTTCTTCCACCCGACCGCCTTGAAGGGACCGACGTCGGGCTGGTCGCTGGGGCAGGTGGTGAGCGTGGCGGTGACCTGGCCGGGCGCGGGCGCTCCCTTCTTCGCCCCCAGCAGGTGGGCGGCGAAGAACCGCGCCGCCTGTTCGTTGAAGAAGTGGTTGAGGGCGGGCTTGTTGGAGCCGCGGCTGTGGCCGAGGTCGCCGAACTGCAGCGCGACCGGGGCTTTGCGGTCGCGCGAGCGGAGGAAGCCGTAGACGCGGAGCGCCTGCTCGATCGGGAACAGTTCGTCGGTGAAGCCGCTCTCGATCAGCAGCGGCGCCGGCTCCGAGGCCCCTTTGAGGAACCGCAGGGGATAGCCGCCGTGGTTGCGGTAGATGCCTTTCAGCGCCGCCGCCGCTTCGGCGGAGAGCGGCGGGCCCGAGTCGATGTAGGCCTTGTCCTGGGTGATGTCCGCTTCCGGGTCGGCGCAGGGGAACGAGGCGGGGGCGCCGCCGCAGTAGTAGCCGCGCACCACGCCGGTCAGGTAGAGCCCGTCGAGGAAGCTCGAGATCGGCACGCCGTAGGGCTGCAGGCTCTGTTCCCGTCCCGCGACCTTGCCGTCGAGGTAGCGGCCGTTCGGGATCAGTGCCGAGACCAGGTCCGACCAGGGCCACCGCGGGTAGGCGGCGGCGATCCGCATCTTCGAACCGCCGGGACTGCGCCAGGGGGCGAGCTTGCCGTCGGGGCGGCGGACCTTGTCGCGGAGGAAGGCGAGCTCCATCGCCTGGCCGCCGCCGTAGGAGATGCCGGTGACGCCGATCGCCCGCGGCCGGATCACCCCTTCGTCGGCCAGCAGCCCCAACAGGTACTGGGTGTCGCGCGCCTCGTAGCGGCTGTCGGCGAGCCGGATGTAGCCGCTGGCGCAGGGACCGGAGTGGTCGCCGGCGGTGCCGCCGCCGCAGGAGCCGCCGAAACCCCGGGCGGTGTAGTTGACGACCGCGTAGCCGCGGCGGGCGTAGAAGTTGTTGTTGTAGCGGTAGATCGTCGAGCCGTTGCCCGCTTCTTCGGGGGCCGGCCCGGCGGGGGTGGTCGTCTCGAAGTCGGTCTTGCTGCCGCCGAAGCCGTGCATCATCACGATCGCCGGGTAGGGCGCTTTGCCTTTTTCGGGCAGGGTCACGTCGACGTCGAGCGGCACGCCGTCGAAGGAGGGGACGCGCGCGGCGGGATCGGCCGTCGGGCAGAAGCGGACCGCGTTCTCGGCGACGCACGCGTGGCCGAAGGGCGCGGTCGCCGAGGCGAGAGCCTGAGGCGCCAGCCCGCAGGCGGTGCAGAGCGCGCAGAGCAGGGCAGCGAGCGCAACCGAGGTTGCAGCGACCCGGCGGGGCTCAGGCCTGACGCTCACCGCTTGCGAGCATACGACCTTCGGTGCCCGGCCCGCCTAACTTCCGCGCCGCCCTCGCGGCTGCTCTCCTCAGCGCGCTCGCGCTGCTGCTGCTCGCTGCGCCCGCCGCCGCCTTCAGCCCGCTGCTGCCGCCCGGCAAGAAGGTCTACTGGGGAGTCTCGGACACCGGCGACCCGGCCGACTTCGGCAGCTTCTCCAACGACTTGAACAAGCACCCGGCGGTGATCCAGTCCTTCCGCACCTGGGGCACCGACTTCGACGAGGTGATCACCCGCTGGCAGATCGCCCGGGCGCGGCCGATGATCCACCTCACCACCGCCGACAACAACGACGGCCACGAGCTGATCACCCCGGCGCAGATCGCCGCCGGCGGCGGCGACCGCTATCTGGTCCGCCTCAACAAGCTCTTCTACGAAAAGGGGATGCGCGCCTACGTGCGGCCGCTCGGCGAGCCCAACCGCTGCCTCAACGTCTACGCCGCCTACGACTGCTCGGGCGCCTCGCGCGGGCCCGAGCACAGCCCGCGCGCCTACAAACAGGCCTTCCGCCGCGTCTACGTCGTCGTCCACGGCGGTGGCAAGGCCCGCGAGATCAACCGCCGCCTCGCCGAAGCCGGGCTGCCGCCGCTGACCGTCAGCGTCCGGGCGCTGCCGAAATCCCCGGTGGCGATCGTCTGGAGCCCGCTGCCCGCCGGCTCCCCGACCGTCCCCCACAACCGGCCGAAGCACTTCTACCCCGGCTCGCGCTGGGTCGACTGGGTCGGGACCGACTTCTACTCCGGCTACCCCGAATGGAAGGCGCTGACCGGGCTCTACCGCCGCTTCTCCGGCAAGCCCTTCGCCGTCACCGAGTGGGCGGTGGAAAGCGGCGACGACCCCAACTTCGTCAACAAGCTCTTCGCCTGGGTGAAAAGCCACCGCCGCACGAGGATGCTCGTCTACTACCAGGACTTCGGCGACGGCAACAGCTACCGGATCCAGAACTACGGATCTAGCCTGAGCGTCCTCCGCGCTCGCCTCCACTCCGGGCTTTTCCCCGCTTATGCGCGGGGTGCGCCTCATCTACCGCCGCCACCCCCCGGTGGGGTTGGAGCGCCGTGATCGACGAGTAGCCGGTCAGGTAGATCCGCCGGCCGTCGCTGATCACCGGCGTGTAGGTGCCCTTCGGGTAGCGGAAGACCCGCTTGCCGCTCCTCATCATGAAGCCGCTCGTCGTTTTGTTGGTGAACTCGGCGACGTAGACGATGTCGCCGATCGCCGAGAGCGAGCCGACCACCTGGCCGCCGGCCGAGCGGCTCCAGCGGACGCTGCCGTCCTTGGCGTCGAGCGCGTAGACGTTGCCGTCGAAGGAGCCGATGAAGACGGTCGGCGGGCTGTGCCGGGTGTTGGCGACGGTCGGGCCGGAGTAGGCGTAGCCGCCGGTCGAGTAGGACCAGGCGAGCTCGCCGTCGGTGGTGTCGTAGCTGTAGACGCGGCTGTCGTTGTTGCCGGCGTAGACGCGGCCGTAGGCGACCGCCGGGGTCGAGTAGAAGGCGCCCGAGCCGCCGAAGCCGGGGCCGAGCGAGCCGCTCTGCCAGACCAGCTCGCCGCTCTTGGCGTCGACCGCGTTCATGTAGCCGCCGTAGTCGCCGACGAAGATCTTGCCGTCGGAGTAGGCGGGGGCGGACTTGATCGGGCCGCCGAGGGAAGTGGACCAGCGGACCTGCCCTTTGCCGGTGCTCATCGCGAACAGCTCGCCGTTCTCGCAGCCGAAGTAGACGGTGCGGTTGACGATCACCGGAGAGGACTCGGCCCGTCCCGGCAGGTTGCGTTTCCAGATCGTCCTGCCGGTTTTCGCGTCGAGCTTGACGATGTGCCCGGGGACGAGGTTGACGATGTAGAGCCGGTGTTTGTAATAGGCCGGCGAGGAGGCGTTGAGGCGGCCGATCCGTCGTTTCCAGAGCTCTTTGCCGGTGTCGGCGTCGAGCGCGTAGGCGAAGCCGCTGTTGTTGACGAAGTAGAGCTTGCCGCCGACGTAGATCGGCGGGAACTCGAGCAGCGGCCGGTCGGTGAAGCGCCAGAGTTTGTCGAAGGGCGGCTTCACCCCCTTGACCGGCAGGTAGCGGGTGCGGGCGGGGTTGAACCCGAAGACCGGCCAGTTGACCGTCTTCGGCTCCTTCGGCGGCGGCGGCTTCTGCGGCTTGAAGTTTTCGATCGCCTCCTGGTTGTGGACGTCGCCGGGGCGCTTCAGCAGCTCGTAGGCGACGATCGCGCCGCTGACGAGGATCGCCAGGGCGAGGAACGCCACGACCAGCATCTGATTCGAGCGATGCGAGAGGTGGAGCTCGAGGAAGCGCTTAACGCGCATCGCCTGCGCGGCGCTCGGACTCTTTGGAGACGCCCGCGATCAGGTCCCTGATCGCTTTCTTCAGGATCGCCATGAAGACCGGGCCGGCGAGCGGGATCGTCGGCGTCGTCTTCACCGCGTAGGTGATCTCGGTGCCACCGTCCTTCGGCTTCAGCTCGACGGTGCCGACGTGGTCGCGGACCGGCAGGCCGGAGAGGATCTTGTAGGAGAAGCGCCGCGGCGCCTCGTAGGCGATCACTTCCTCGCGCATCGGCGGGCCGGGGAGGGCGCTGAGGACGCGGATCGCGCCGAGGCCGTTCGGGGTCGGCTCGCCCTCGCGCTCCAGCTCCGCCTTGCGCAGGGGAGTGATCTCGGTGTAGCGCCGGTGGTCAGTGAGGACGTCGAAGACGACCTCGGGCGGGGCGGCCGCCTGGCGCACGTAGGTGAAGCTCGCCATCGCCCGACAGGCTACGTGAGGCGCCAGCGCCGCGGGTCGGTGCCCTCGACCGGGGCGACCGTGCCGGCGATCGCCAGGTGGTCGAGGCAGGAGCGGACGATCTGCAGGACCCAGGCGCTGGCCGGGGTTTTGACCATGTCGGGGCCGATGATCTCTTCGACGATCTCGAAGGCGGTGCGCTCGCCGCCGGCCAGCGCCGCCCGCACCTTGTCGAGCAGCTCGGCCACCTGGCGGCGGGACTCGGCGATCTTCGCCTCGGGGTCGCGGAAGGTGCGGCCGTGGCCGGGGAGGACGAGGCCGACGTCGAGGCCCTCGACCGCGTCGAGGCTGGCGAGGAATTCGCCGACCGGGTCGGGGCTGTGGCCGTAGTCGAAGAAGAGGACCGTGCGCCCGAGCAGGTGGTCGCCGGAGATCAGCAGCTTGCGCTCGGGCTGGTGGAGGACGACGTGCGAGGGGGCGTGGCCGGGGGTCTCGTGGACCTGCCAGGTGCCGAGGTCGGTCTCGATCTCGACCCCCGGGACGAGCTCGCGGTCGGGCTCCTTGAGGACGTCGATCCCGCTTTCCTCGTCGCTGCGGGCCTCGCGGTAGCGTTCCAGCGCCGCGATCGGGACGCCGCTCTCGCGCGCTACCTCGATCCGCGCCTCGAGCGCCGCCTGCGGGTCGTCGGCGAGCAGCCGCACGTGCTCCCAGCGCGGGTGCATCCAGAGCTCGCAGCCGGCGGTCTCGGTGATCGAGCCGGCCAGCCCGTAGTGGTCGGTGTGGGAGTGGGTGCAGACGACCAGCCGCACGTCCTCGACCCCGAAGCCGGCCTGGGCGAGCGCCAGGTCGAGCTGCCGCAGGCGGCCCTTGCCGCCCATCCCGGTGTCGAACATGACGATGCCCCCGTCGTGGGCCACGGCCCAGGCGTTCCCGTGCGGGACGCCGGGCCAGGGCAGCGGCAGGCGCAGGCGCCATATTCCGGGCATCAGGCGTTCGGTCCGCGGCGCCTCCGCTCGCTTATCACTGGCCACGCAGCCAATCCTTTCAGGGACGCTCGAACTCCTGCATCACGCCGGCCGCGGCGAAGCAGGCGGCGCCGGAGAAGGTGGCCCAGTTGGCGATCCCGACCGCCAGCGCGTCGCCGGTCTCGGGGCGGACGAAGGCGGCGACGCCGGCGGCCATGAACAGCGCCGAGCCGACCTGGTTGACGACCACGATCCACCAGCCGAGGTCGGCGCGCCGGCCGCGCGGCCGGTCGCGGTGCATCTCGGTCAGGGCGAGGTGGCCGGAGACGAGGAAGAGGACGCAGCCGATGATTTCCGGCGACCAGACGAGACGGTGCAGCTGCGCGATGGTGAGGTCGCCGACCAGCGCCACCGCCAGGCTGGCACCGAAGTAGAGGGTGCCGACGAAGAGGGCGACTGCGCTCGCCCAGTCGAGCCGCCCCGGCTCGGTCGACCACCAGCGCCACCTCGGCGCCCGCACGACCCCGTCCGGCCCCGCCTCACGCGGCGCGTTCGCGACCTGCAGCACCGATGCGTAGCCACCGGTGGTGAAGAAGACGCCGCCGAGCATGAAGACCGCGGCAGCCAACCGCGGCCCGCCGACGTGCGCCTGCGCCAGCAAAGCCCCGATCGAGAACAGCGACCCGCCGACGACGAAAGCGGTAGCCGCAACCGCATTGATCCTCGTCAGCCGTCGCTTGGTCGCCTCATCCGCCTGCGCCCTGGCCGCGGATGGATCCTGCCCTCCTCCAACGACCACCCCGCGCTTGCGCAACACCCGCCGATCGAGAGCCATCGCGGCAGCGTATTCCGCTGTCCCTTCTCATCGGATCACTGGAGGGGGCGGGGTGCCTCTTCCAGACACTCAACATCGAGCCATTGGCGAGATGTGTCTGGAAGGGGCACCCCGCCCCCTCCCTGCTATCCAGCGCTGAAGGTGGCCGGGTCCGGCCCGATCCGCTCGCCGGTATCGAGCCTTTCGAGCGCGGCCATGTCGTCCTCGCTCAGCTCGAAGTCGAAGAGCTCGAAGTTCTCGCGGATCCGCTCCGGGGTCGAGGATTTGGGAATCACGACGTTGCCGAGCTGCAGGTGCCAGCGGAGGATCACCTGCGCCGGGGTGCGGTCGTGGTGGGCGGCGACGGTTTCGATCGTCCCGTCTTCGAGCAGCTCGCCCTGCGCCAGCGGGCTCCAGGCCTCGGTGGCGACGTCGTGGTCGCCGTGCCAGGCGCGCAGCTCCGCCTGTTGGAGGCGCGGGTGCAGCTCGACCTGGTTGACGGTCGGCCGCCGCTCGGCGTCCTGCTCCAGCCGCTCCAGGTCCTCGACGCGGAAGTTGGAGACGCCGATCGAGCGGGCGCCGCCTTCCTCCTGGATCCGTTCGAAGGCGCGCCAAGTGTCGAGGAAGAGGTCCTTGCTCGGCAGCGGCCAGTGGATCAGATAGAGGTCGACGTGGCCGGTCCCCAGCCGCTCGACGCTCTTCTCAAAGGCGCGCAGCGTCGAGTCGTAGCCCTGCTCGGAGTTCCACAGCTTGGTGGTGACGAAGACGTCCTCGCGCCGCACGCCGGTCGCCGCGATCGCCGCCCCGACCTCCGCCTCGTTGCGGTAGGCGGCGGCGGTGTCGACGTGGCGGTAGCCCACCCCGAGCGCCTCCTCGACCTTTTCCTGGGTCTCCTCCGGCGGGATCTGGAAGACGCCGAACCCGAGCTGCGGGATCTCGACGCCGTCGTGCAGGGTCAGGACGGGAACCTCGGTCGCATTGGTCATGCGCCCTCGGCTACCCCCGGGGCGGCGCCTTCAAGCAGGGAGTTGCGGCGCTTAGCTGGTGGCTAGGCCGATGGCCAGGAGCGGGAACGCCGCCATCACGCCGAGGTAGGCGCCGATCGCGGCGCCGCTGCCGAGGCTCGCGGTGCGCGACCGCGCGCCGGAGATCGCGCCGACGAGAACGAAGGCGGCGGCGATTCCGAATCCAAGCCAGAAGATCTGCGGCATTGCGGCGGCGAGAATACCCGAACGAGGGGAGGAATCGCCGCCCGCGCGGCAAAAGCCGGCCCCATGAACCAGTCACCCGCCCAGAACAGCAAGCTGATCCTGGCGGCGATGATCTTCGCCGTCTCGATGACCTTCATCGACCAGACGATCGTCGCGATCGCGATCCCGACGATCCAGGACGACCTGACCCTCTCGGCCACCGGGGTCCAGTGGATCATCAACGGCTACCTGCTCTCGCTCTCGGCCCTGTTCGCCTTCGGCGGCCGGCTCGCCGACATCGCCGGCCACCGGCGGATGGTCGTGCTCGGCGTCGTCATCTTCGCCACCGCCTCCGCCCTCTGTGGCGCCACCCCGACCGGCTCGCTCGACGAGACCTGGCTGATCGTCTTCCGGGTGATCCAGGGCGCCGGCGCGGCGATCATGTTCCCGGCGGCGCTGGCGATCGTCCTGGGCGCCTTCCCGGTCTCCGAACGCGGCAAGGCGATGGCGATCTTCTTCGCGATCGCGGGCGGGCTGACGGCGATCGGGCCGCTGGCCGGCGGCTACCTGGTCGAGATCACCTGGCGGGCGATCTTCTGGGTCAACATCCCGGTCGCGATCATCGCCCTGCTCCTGATCTGGAAGTCGAAGCCGGCCGACGAGAAGCACCCGGCGGAGCTCGACTACACGGGGACGGCGCTGATCACCGGCGGCATGGGACTGGCGGTCCTCGGCCTGCAGCAGTCGAGCATCTGGGGCTGGGACGACGCCAGGACCTGGGGCTGCATCGCCATCGGGCTGGCGGTACTCGCTGCCTTCGTCCGCTACGAGCTGCGGACCGAGAACCCGCTGCTGCGGCTGACGATCTTCAAGGACAAAGCCTTCGCCGTGGACAACATCGTCCTCTTCCTGCTGATGATCCCGTTCGTGCCGTTGTTCTTCTTCGCCAGCATGTACGCGCAGATCTCGCTCGGCGAAAGCGCCTCGGAAACCGGTCTCTACCTGCTGATCTTCTTCGCTGGCTTCGCCACCGCCTCGCAATGGGGCGGGAAGATGCTCGACCGGATCGGGGCGCGCCGCCCGATGGTCCTCGGCTGCGGCGTCGCCGCGGTCGGCTTCTACCTCTGGGGGCATTCGCTGACCGAGCTCTCGGTCTCCGACCAGTGGTACTACATCGTCCTCGCGGGCGCCGGGGTCGGGCTGGTCCTCAGCCCCGCCAACACCGACGCGCTCAACCGGGTCTCCCGCGACCGCTACGGCGAAGCGACCGGGATCACCCAGACGGTGCGCAACTTCGGCTCCAGCCTCGGGCTCGCGGTGCTCGGCTCGGTCCTGATCCTCGAGAACCGCTCCAACCTCGAAGCGACGGCCGACAAGAGCGGCATCCCCAAGGAGGTCGGCAGCGAAATCGCCGACCAGATCAGCCAGGGCACGGGTGCCGGCGAAACGCAGGAACACCTGCCCGCCCCGATCCAGAAGGTGGTCGACGCGATCCCCCACGACTTCGCGATGGCCTCGCGCACGGTCTTCTACGGAATGGCCGCGGTGATGGCGGTCGCCTTCGTCATCGCCCTCGCCGGCATGCCCGCCGGCAAAGTCGAAACCGAGGTCGAGGACTTCGGCGAGCCGACCTCCGCCGGCCCTGCCTGATCTTCACCGCCTTCCCGCTGTTCTGGATCAACGTCCTCGGCTCGGTCGTCTTCGCCCTCTTCATCCCCTACCTCGCCGTCGGCCAGACGCTCCTCTACTTCGACCTGCAGGTGCGCGAGGAGGAGGAGGAGGAACCGGTGCCGCGGCGGCGCCTGCTCAAACGCCGGCGCTCCGAACCCGTGGTTCCTTAGTCGTCCCAGGCCCGACTTTCGAACCACGCAACGGGTAAGTTGAGGCCCGTGAAGATCCTCGCCTTCAGCGACCTGCATTGCGACCTCGAGCAGGGGGCGCGACTGGTCGAGATGGCCGCCGAGGCCGACGTGGTGATCAGCGCCGGCGACTTCGCCTCGGTGCACGAGGGGCTGGAGGAGACGATCGGCGCGCTGGCCGCGATCACGACCCCGACCGTCCTCGTCCCCGGCAACAACGAGACCGTCGACGCGCTGCGCGCGGCAGCCGCCGGCTGGAACGCCGCCACCGTCCTGCACGGCGAGGGGACGACGATCGACGGGACCGAGTTCTACGGCCTCGGCGCCGGCATCCCGGTCACCCCCTGGGACTGGAGCTTCGACCTCGACGACGACGCGGCGACCGAGATGCTCGCCGCCTGCCCCGAGGGCGCGGTCCTCGTCCTCCACTCGCCCCCCAAGGACCATTGCGACTCCGCCGGCGGTGGCGGCAGCTTCGGCAGCCCCGCCCTCCTGCGCGCGATCGAGGAGAAGCGCCCCCGCCTCGCCGTCTGCGGCCACATCCACGAGTCCTGGGGCTGCGAGAGCACGATCGGCGAGACCCCGGTCCGCAACCTCGGCCCCAAGGGCACCTGGATCGAGATCTAGCGGCAGTTCTAGCCGACGACCATGGTTCCCGAGACGACCCAGCTATGCAGGGTCTCCGGAGCAATGTCAGCTTCGTTCGGCCAGACGATCGTCCCGAGCTCCTCGTCGAGTTCGACCCTGCTGAAGTAATCGGCGTCCGCGAGCGGCGCGAAAACTCCCCTCCACTCTTCATTAGAAAAGTCGAGCTGTCCTGAAGCGCCGTCCTCGAACCGAAGTCGCAATCGGTGGCCGCCGAGGTACTGCACCTCCGTCACGTAAACGAGCTTCTCCATAACGCTGATGCTAGGGAAGTGGCTCAATGCTTTCCAGAGCCTCCCTTCTCTGTGCGCGTTTCCAATTCTCCAGTAGCTCAACCTTGCGAAGCATCGCCCATCGCCTGACGAGACGAAGCGCCTGGATAGGCAAGGCGCCACCGAGGACCTCAACTGGATCAATCGAGATCGAGGCTCTGTGCTCACCGTAGTGAGCATGAAAGTGCGGGACCCCGTGCTCGCGGTGGTACATCGTGATGACGATCCCGTAGAAGGAGCTAAGCCGCGGCACCGGACGAACCTAGGTCGCCTCCGCGCACGTGTGGCGCGCAGGATGCGCCGATTGTGGAACGGCATACTTGCGTCTATGTCACATCGCCTCCTGAGAGCCGCCGACGCCTTCTGGCGGCGGTCGAACCAGATGAAGACGCCGAACACCGACCTCGGTGGGCAGCTCGAGGCGTCGCAGATCGGGGCGCGGATGTGGCGACTGGAGCCGGGCAAAGCCTCGACCAGGCACCGGCACTTCACCCAGGAGGAGCTCTACGTCCTGCTGGAGGGCGAGGGGCGGGTGCGGATCGGGGACGAGGTGCTGACGCTGGCGCCGCTCGACACGCTGCTGGTCGACCCCGACACCGACCGCCAGCTGTTCAACGACACCGAGGCCGATCAGCTGTGGCTGGTCGTCGGGGCGCCGCGGGAAAACATCACCAGCACGCTGGAGATGAGCGCGGAGCAGCTCGAGCACATGTATCCGGAAGGGCCGAAGGCGCTGCCGCCCGAGCTCGGCGGCGGGCAGGCCGACTACCCCGACGAGGACTAGAGGGCCAGCGAGACCGGCTCCTCCAGCAGCTGCCTGACGCGGGCGAGGAATTCGGCGCCCTCGGCGCCGTAGAGGATGCGGTGATCGCAGGAGAGGGTCGCCTTCATCAGTCGCGCCGGGACGATCTCGCCGTCGCAGACGGCGGGCACTTCGCGGATCGCGCCGACGGCGAGGATCGCGGCCTGGCCCATGTTGATGACGGCGTCGAATTCGTCGATCCCGAACATCCCCAGGTTGGAGACGGTGAAGGTGCCGCCCGAGAGCTCCGGCGGGGTGACCGAGCCGTCGCGGACTTTGGCGGCGACGGCGCGGGTGTCGGCGGCGATCTGGCGCAGGCCCTTCTTGTCGGCGTCGAAGACGGTCGGAACGACGAGGGCTTCCTCGGCGGCGACGGCGACGCCGACGTTGACCCGCGAATAGAGCTCGAAGCGGCCGTCGCGGTAGGCGCCGTTGGCTTTCGGAAACTCGCGCAGCGCGATCGCGCAGGCCTTGACGACCATGTCGTTGAAGGACGGCACCACGTCGCCCTCCTTCGCGGCGGCTTTGAACCCGGCCCGCGCCTCGACCGCCTTCCCCATGTCGATCTCGATCGTCAGGTAGAAGTGCGGCGCGGTCGCCTTCGACTCGGCCATCCGGCGGGCAATCGTCTGCTGCAGTTTGTTCGGGTCCTGGGTCTGGACGTTGCCCTTGGCGGTTTCGGACGAAGCGCCTTGGCCAGCGGGTCCTGCCGCCGCAGGGGACCCACCCCCCCTTCCGGTAGCTGAAGCTTCCTCAGGGGGGGTCCCCCCTACAGCGTCACCCGCCGGAGAGGCCGCCTCCTCGACGTCGTGCTTGACGATCCGCCCTCCAGGACCGGACCCGTGGAGGTCCGTCAGCTCTAGGCCCTTGTCACGGGCCAGCCGCCTCGCCAGCGGAGAAGCTTTCACCCGCTCCCCGTCTGCGGAAGCTGAACTGGCCTGCTCCTGCGACTCGGGCTCCGCCTCAGCGGTCTGATCTTCGGAGCGGGTGTCCTCCGCTTGACCCGTGGGTGACGTCGTAGGGGGGACCTCCTCCTGCCGCGCAGGAGGAGGTGGGTCCCCTGCGTCGGCAGGACCCGCGGGTCGAGCGCTTGGTCCCTCGCCGTCAGCCTCAGCGCCAGGCTTTCCACCGTTGGAACCGTCCCCGATCCGGGCGATAGGCGATCCGATCGGCAACGTCTCGCCCTCCTGCGCCAAGATCTCCTGCAGCGTCCCGGCGGTGTCGGATTCGTAGGCCATGTTCGCCTTGTCGGTCTCGATTTCGACCAGCTCGTCGCCGACCGCGACCTCGTCGCCGACCTGCTTCAGCCAGGTGAGGATCGTCCCCTCCTCCATCGAGTCGGAGAGGCGTGGCATCACCACCTCACTCATGGGGCAGCTCCATGCCTACAGATTGACACTTCGGGATGCTGCACCCTCAGCGGCCGGCGAGCAGGGCGCCGGCGATCAGCGAGGCGGCGGCCTGGCGCAGCACGTCGGCCCGGATCGTGCCCATCACCGCCTCCTCGCGCGCCCGCAGGCGGCCGACGGTGGCGATCGGCTCGACGTCGCTCCGCGGTTCCGGCGGCGCGGTCGCAATCGCGTCGCCGTAGGCGAGGCAGCCCTGCACGCCCTGCGCGATCAGCTGGGCCCGGTAGTCGGCGCCCTCTTCGATCGGGTGCAGGTTGTCGGCCTGCATCAGGTCGGGACGGGTGGCGACGGTCCCGGCCCAGTCGGGAACCTGGGTCCCCGGCCGCGAGGAGGCGAATTCCGCCACGACCCGGTTCTTCCCCGTGTTGTCGACGCCGTTGACGGTGAAGCCGTGGACGGTCGGCACCACCATGCAGCGGTCGCCGACGGTTTCCGCGACCTTGGCCAGGTTGCCGGCGAGGATCTCGGGATATTCGGGGTTGTCGTTGGTGCCGGCGTCGAAGACGATCACGTCGACCGAGGGCTCGTAGCTTTCCTGGAAGAGGTCGAAGATCTGGTAGCTGTTGTAGCCGCCGACCGCGTTGATCGTCAGTTCGACGCCGGGCAGGTAACGACTCAGATAGGGGGAGGTCAGATCCTCGAGGCTGTCCCCCACCACCAGCACGTGCGGGGCCGGGCGCGCCTGGGCGGCCGGAGCGCACAGGCAGAGCAGCAAAGCCGCCAGGAACAACCCGCCGAAGCTGCCGATTCGCCGCACGGGAAGTGTTTCTACACGACGTGGCCGCTCCATAAACTGCCGCGCGTGCTCGCCGCTACTCGGCTTCGGCTCCTCGGCTTCGCCCTGCTCGCGGCGCTGCTCGTCGGCGGCTGCGGAGGCGGGGGCTCGGATGTGACGACCGAACGGACCGTCTCCAGCGACGAAACCGCTCGCACCACCGAGAAGCCCACCGCATCCCGGGAGGAGGCGAAGGGCAAGCCCCGGCCGGTCCCCGCCGGCGACCTCTGCCAGAGCCAGCTCGGCAGCTTCGTCGGCTCGATGGACGGCCTGCGGCGGCGGCTCGCCGTCGGCGTCACCTACGACCAGTACGTCGCCGAGGTGCGGGGGATCCGCTCGACCTACGGCGAGATCCCGACCGACCGGCTGCAGATCGACTGCCTCGGCGCCGTCGCCACCCCCGGCGAGAAGGCCTTCAACCGCTACATCGAAGCCGCCAACGACTGGGGCGAATGCGTCTCCAAGCTCGGCTGCGGCTCGACCGACATCGAACCGGTGCTGCAGCGCCGCTGGCGGATCGCCTCGCACTTCCTCTCGGAAGCGCAGGACGGCCTGCGGCGGATCGCCTAGCCAGCTAGAGGGACGCGCCGCGAGTCAGCCGAGCAGCTGTCGCACCCGCTCCTCCGAGCAGTTCTCTTTCACCAGTTTGCTCGCCGCCTTGAGTTCCGCCGCGACTTCTTTTTTCCGTTTCAGCACGAAGGCCATCCCGGCCCCGCTCGCCACGGTGCCGACGAAGCTGACGAGGCCGGCGCCACGGGTATCGCCTCCGAGCGCGGTCAGGACGATCGCCCCCAGCAGGAACACCACGAAAGCGCAGGAGGTGTAATAGATCAGAGCCTGGTAGCGACGGTCGTTCTCCCGCTTGTCGTCCCAGTTGATGCGGGCGATCTCGCAGGCATCGCTTCGCTCGATTGCGGTACCCAATGCTTGGACGTCCATCTCTCTCCTTGATCGACTGGTTATCGAGTACTCAGCCAATACTTTCGCATTGGCCAGACCGAAAACCGCGCCAGTCGAAAAGCGCGAAGGCAGCTCGGAGAGCGCCGGGGCGGCCATGGGCGGCCAAAAAGCGCGAGAGCCGCCCCTGGGGGCGGCTCTCGCCTGGTGCATAGGAAACGAACGCGAGAACTGCGGCCGGATGGGACAAAGTCCGGTCTCCCTACGCTCGCCGGTGCCCGGGGTGGATTCCGCCGGGCGCCCAAACCAGTGCGGCGCCTAGCGGCCCTGCACCTCCAGAGTCCCTCCAAGCATGTGACTCAAAATAGGACCACCTCCTTTCTCTGGTGATCCGATTGAAGCAAACGCGGACGTCGGCCTCTACACCTCGGACATTGCGGCCCGGTGACAGGTCCTCCAAGATGGGCCGATGCAGGGCAGCGGGTCGACGATCGTCTTCTTCCCCGAGGGGGCGTTCGGGCCGACCAACAACTGCGTCGGGATCGGCGCCGTCCTGCGCGAGCGCGGGCACCGGGTCGTCTTCATCGTCGAGGAGTCGTTCGCCGGGACGCTCGAGACGCAGGGGTTCGAGGAGCGGCTGATGCGGCTGACGCCGCCGCCGGAGACCGAGGAAGCGCCGGGCCAGTTCTGGAAGGACTTCATCCGCGACACCGCGCCGGTCTTCCGCAAATCGACCACGGAGCAGCTGGCCGAGTTCATCGCCCCAACCTTCGAGGCGCTGGTCGACGGCGCCCGCTACGTCGACGACCGCCTGCGCGAGATCATCGACGAGCTGGCGCCGGACCTGGTGGTCGAGGACAACGTCGTCAGCTTCCCGGCGCTGCTCGCCGGCGGCACGCCCTGGGCGCGGATCGCCTCCTGCAACCCGGCGGAGATGAAGGACCCCGAGGTCCCGCCGGTCTTCTCCGGCCTGCCGAGCGCCGAGCGCAGCGGCTGGGCGCCGTTCTGGGACGCATACCGCGACGCCCATCGCGAGCTGCACGCCTCCTTCAGCGAGTTCTGCACCGAGCGCGGGGCGCCGCCGCTGCCCGCCGACGACTTCATCCACGAAAGCGACTGGCTGAACCTCTACATCTATCCCGACGAGGTCGACTACCCGCGCGCCCGCCCGCTGGGGCCGCGCTGGCACAACCTGCAGAGCAGCGTGCGGAGGACCGACCCGGCCTGGGAGCTGCCGCCGGCGCTGCGGGAGCGCGAGGGGCCGCTGGTCTACCTCAGCCTCGGCTCGCTCGGCTCGGCCGACGTCGAGCTGATGCGGAAGCTGATCGCCGAGCTGGCGGAGGCGCCGTACCGGATCGTCGTCTCCAAGGGTCCCCAGCACGCCGAGCTCGAGCTCGCCGGGAACATGGCCGGCGAGGAGTTCCTGCCGCAGACCGAAGTCCTGCCCAAGGTCGACCTGGTGATCACCCACGGCGGCAACAACACCGTCACCGAGTGCCTGCACTTCGGCAAGCCGATGGTGGTGCTGCCGATCTTCTGGGACCAGCACGACAACGCCCAGCGGATCGACGAGACCGGCTTCGGCGCCCGGCTCGACACCTACCGCCACAGCGGCGAGGAGCTGACCGGCGCGATCGACCGCCTGCTCGCCGACACCGAGCTGCGCTCGCGCCTCGCGTCCACCTCGGAGCGGCTGCGCGGCGCCCGCGGGACCGAGCGGGCCGCGGACCTGATCGAGGCGACCGTGCGCGAGGCCTCCGGCAGCTAGCGCTCGCCCAGCGGCTCTGACAGCCCCGTCGCCAGCCGGCAGATCTGGGCGTCGTCAGTGATCACCGGCGCTCCGGTTTCCTCGGCGACCGCGACATAGGCGGCGTCGTAGGCGGTCAGGCCGCGACCGGCCCAGCGGGCGATCGCCTCCGGCTCGGGCTCGACGAGCTCGAAGCCGAGCTCCGACAACGATGCCGCCAGTGCCTCCAATTGCGACGAGTCCCAGCCCCACCGTCGCGCGGCCACGTTGATGATCTCCAGCCAGAGGAGAGGTGGAGCGATAACCCTCAGCTCTCCTGCTTCGAAGTCCCCGCGCAGCAGCCCCGCCGCCTCGGCGTGGACCTCGTCCCCACGGTGAAACCACTTGAGGACGACCGAGGCGTCGAGGACGGCTTCCCTCAACGTGCGTCGCGATCCGCCCGCACCGCAGCGGTCGAGTCGCCGGGGGGTGAGTCGACGAAGAGACGATCGAGGGTTTGCATCGCGCGCCGCGCGCCGGGACTCCTGCCGGGACCGGTACCCCGGCCGATCTGGGATTCGGCGAGCCGAGCGAGATACCCGCTTCGGGTCTCCCCGCTCGCCGCGGCCGCCCGATCGATCCGCTTCAGCAGTTTCTCGTCGAAGGAGACCAGGACCTTTGCCATGGGCAGAGTATATCTTGGATATCCCAAAGCGAGGAGCCGCCCTCGACACCGCGGATCAGGCGGCCAGCTCCTCCGGCAGCTCGTCGCCGAGGATGTCCTTGCCACGGCGGCTCTGCAGCCGGCGCCAGACCTCGAACCCGAGCCCGACCGTCATCGCGGCGCCGAAGGAGGCGGCGAGCGGCAGCCAGAGGCTTTCGTTGAAGGTCTCGCCGCCGAGGTAGCCGAGCATCGAGACGTAGAGCGCCCACAGCGACGCCGCCACCGCATCGGCGACGACGAACTGGCGATAGGGCATCTCCAGGGTGCCGGCGGCGAAGGTGGTCGCGGTGCGGCCGCCGGGGATGAAGCGGCCGACGCCGATCAGGATCGCCCCGCGGCGGCGCAGCGCTTCCTCGGCCCACTTCAGCCGCGCCTGTCCCTTCTCGCCGTCGAAGAGCCGGTCGGCGATCGGGTCGCCGATCTTGCGGCCGAGCCAGTAGCAGAGGTTGTCGCCGACGAAGGCCCCGAGGGCGACGACCGGGACGATCACCCAGATCAGCAGGTCCCCCTGCGCCGCCAACACCGAGGCGGTGATCACGATCGTCTCCGAGGGGATCAGCGGGAAGACGACGTCGGCCGCCGCCGCGAAGCCCAGCACGGGATAGGTGACGACGCTGTGTGAGACCTCCTGGGTGAGCCAGTGAAACACAGGCCACCGCTACCCGGATCGGCTTGGTTTACCAATCGCCAGACGGGTAATTAAGGGGCCATGTCAACCGTACTGATCATCGCCATAGTCGTAGTCGTCGCCATCCTGCTGGTCCTCGCCCTGAGGGCCGCACGCAAGCGTCGCGCCGAACGCGAGCTGGAGCGCCAGCGCCTCAGCGAACAGGCCGGCGGCCATCGCAACGAGGCCGAGGTGCACGCCAGCAAGGCTCAGGAGCACGAGCAGGCTGCGCAGGAGGCGGCCGAGCGAGCCGAGCGCGAGCGCCAGATCGCCGAGCGCCACGGCAGTAAAGCTGACGACCTCGAGCAGAAGCTCTAGGTCGAACCACCAATAAGGGGAGAACCAATGGTTATCGGAGTCGTAGTAGGAATCTGTGTGCTGCTCTTGATCCTCGGCTTCCTCGTGCCGCGGCTCTCCAACCACGCCAAGCGGGGAACCGACAAGGGCTTCGGCGTCGGCCAGCGCGCCGGCAGCAAGGCGCCCGGCCCGATCGGCACCCTGCTCAGCAAGTCCTTCGGCAAATCTCAGCGGGCAAGCGACAAGAGCCACTCGGCGGGGAAGAAAGCGCGCGAGAAGGCGCCGTTTTAGTCCGCCGAGGAACTCTCGTCCACTAGAGCGCCGGATAGCTGCCGCCGCGAGCTGATGTCCAGCTTGTCGTAGGTAGCACTGAGGTGCGCCTCGACCGTCTTCAAGGTGACGAAGAGGGACTGGGCGATCTGCCGGTTGGTCATCCCGCCGGCTGCCAGCTCGGCAACACGGCGCTCGCTCGGCGTCAGCGACTCGACTCCGATCGGGGCGTAGCGGCGGATCTTTTCCCCGGTCGCCTCCAGTTCCCCGTGGGCGCGCCGGGCGATCCTCGTCGCCCCTCCCCGCCGGGCGAGCTCGAATGCCCTCCGCAGCGGCTCCCGCGCCTGGCTGCGGCGGCCCTCGCGGCGAAGCGCTTCGCCCAGCTCGAGCAGCGCGTGCGCGTGCTCAAGGCGCCGAGGCGAGCCATCCAGCAATGCGGCGGCCCCTTCGAGGTCACCGATCGCCCCCTTGCTCTCGTGGGCCGCGGCGCGGGCGCGGAGCGCATGCGCCCCCGTCGACGGGCTTCCCCAGCGGCGTGCCAGGAACTGCATGCTGGCGGCCAGCTCGCGTGCATGCTTCAGATCCCCGAGCGCCCGCAGGGTGCGCGCGGCCAGCGGACCTGCGTGAGATACGTAGAGGTTGTCGAAACTCCAGCCTCCCGGCTGGGTCGAAAGCGCCGCGAAGTCCTCTGATGCCAGATCGAGCTCGCCCCGCGCGAAGCGCAGGTGTCCACGGGCGTAGAGCAGCAGGGTGAACAGGGGGCTCTCCGGCATCGGGCCATCGACCAGGCCCGTGAGTGCGAGCTCCCGCTCGGCCGTTTCCAGCTCGTCGCGCTCGATCGAGATCTCGATCATCAAGGGGACGATGGAGAGGATCAACGGCATGCTTTCCAAATTGCGAGCCAGCTCCATCGCCTGGCGCATGTCCGGCTCGGCGCTGACCAGGTCCCCTTCACCCCACCCGACGACGCTGTTCAGCATCAGAGCACGTATCAGGGCAGCGGTCGCACCGCGCTCGCGGGCGATCTCCAAAGCTCGCCGGGTTGCCTGGCGGGCGGGCTCCATTTCGTCGGCTGCGACGAGGATCAACACGAGCCCCACCGCTGCGGTCATCTCTGGATCCTCGGCGAAGATGGCGGCGTGGTCGCCAAGCGCCCTCCCGGCGGCTGCTGCCGCATCTGCGGAGCTACCCCCCACCGCTGCCGCCCTCATCTCGACCACCGCCGCCAGCCGCCCAGCCGCGCTGTTCGGATCGATTCTGTCGGCGTTGCGAAAAGGCTCCGGGCGGGAGGAGCGCAGGATCACCGCCAGCGTGTTGATCTGGACGGAGAGGATGTAGGCGTGCTCGAGCTCGCCCTGCTCCTCGGCGACCGCAACAGCGTCGCGAAGGAGCGAAATTGCGTCTTCGAAGCGCCCGCTGAGCGCAAGCGCCAGGGTCAACACGACCGCCCAGCGGCTTCGCAGAGATGGGTCACGGTCCATCTCCGCGAACAGGTCCTCCTCGATCGCCGCAAAGGCGTCGCGGTCTCCGATCCTGACGACCGCGGAGAGGAGTGGCTCCAAGACCGAGGCTCGCAAGTCCGATGGGGGCGGCTCCCGCAAGGCACGATCGAGGTAGGCGATCGCGGAAAGCGGCGCCCCGCTGCCGAGGGATCTCTCCCCCGCTTCGATCAAGGTCTCGACCGCCTCGCGGTCTCCCCCGCTCTCGGCGGCCAACAGCTGGGTGGCGACCTCCTCGGGAGCGGCGCCGCGGTCGCGCAGCAGAGCCGCCGCTCTCGCATGTGCAAGCGCACGCTCGCCGGCCGGCATGCTCGTGTAGACCGCGTTGCGTACCAGCGGGTGGATGAACCGCAGCGACACTTCGGGGTCGAGGATGGCGGCGGCTCGCAACTCGTCGGGGGCGCCATCGGCCCCGACACCCGCCAACTCCGCCAGTATCCGCGGGTCGGCACCGTCGCCGAGGACGGCGAGGGATCGCGCGATCGCCCCCGCCTCGGCGGACAGCCGCTCCAACCGCAGCGAGACAGTCTGCGCCACCCGCTCCGGCACCAGGCCCCGTACACGCGCTGCGCGCTCAGGCCCCGGCTCGATGCCCTGGCGGACGACGGTGCGGGCGAGCTCACGGAGCAGAAAGGGGTTGCCGCCGCTCAGCTCGTGGCAGGTGGCGGCGGGCCCGGGCTCCGGGTGGCTCCCTAGCTCCTGCGCCAGCAGCTCCGCGGTTGCCGCGGTGCTGAGCGGAGACAGGACCGCGTGGCGCACCAGCGGATCGGACATCAAGCGCCGAAAGCCGCCGGACGGATCGGGTTCCTCGGGGCGGCCGGTGAGGATCAGCAGGACCGGCAGCTCCTCAAGCCGGGGCAGCAGGAATCCGAGGTAGTCGAGCGAGGCCGGGTCGGCGATATGGGCGTCGTCGATCGCCAGCAGGAGCGGCTGCCGCTCGGCAAGGGCCGCGGTAATCCAGTAGAGGGCGTGAAGCACGGCGAAGGCGTCGCGATCGCGGGGTCCGCCTCGGTCGAGACCAAGTGCCGACCGGGCGGCCGACGCACCCTCGAAGACCTGCTCGCGCTCTTTTTCCGACAGCCCGGTGAGCGGGGAGTCGAACAGCTGCCGCACCAGCGCAAAGGGAAAGTCCCGCTCCAGCTCGCCGGCCCGGGCGGTGAGGACGTTGAGCGGGGCGCGCGCGCCAGCCCGGCGAGCCTCCCGCAGCAGGCTGGTCTTCCCCAATCCGGCGCCGGCTTCGATCCCGACGGCACAGCCCGTCCCGCCGGCGACACGCCCGACGGCGGCCTCGAGCTCCTCCAGCTCCCGCTCCCGTTCGAGCAGCACGGTTATACCCCCCTCATTCCCTGACAGTACTCAAAGAATCTTAGGGTCGATCTTGGGGTGCCACCCGGTGGCGGCAGGCCGAGGGAGGACGGAGACTCGGGCGGATGAAGGTCAAGGGAACCGGCAAGCCGATCTACCCGCGGCCTCTCCTTGTTAGGGGTTCACCGGGGGCGTCCATCCTCCTCCGGGGACGCGACGGCGGGGGGCGGCGAGCAGGGCGCCGTCCCCTCGGCCGTCCCGCCTGACCAAAACTGGCCAGCCAGCCAGTAGTATCCGCGGGGCGTGGCTGACCAGGCTGAGATCGCTGCTGGAGGAGGGGACGTCGAGGACGCCCTGGTGCTCGAGCGCGAGCACTGGGAGAACGGCCCGCCGCAGGAGCTGTTCAAGCGGATGCGCGGCAAATGCCCCGTCCACTGGACCTCCGAAGTAACCGAGCTGCCGCAGGCGAAGGGCTTCTGGTCGGTGACCCGGGCCGATGACGTCCATAAGGTGAGCCGCGACTGGGAGACGTACTCCTCCGAACTCGGCGGCGTCGTCGTCATCGACGAGGTCTTCCCGATCGAGCTGGCGCGGGCGATGTTCATCGGCATGGACCCGCCCAAGCACGACCGGCTGAAGGCGCTCTTCCAGGCCGGCTTTACGCCGAAGCGGATCGCGGCGCACACCGACGCGATCCGCGAGATCGTCACCGGCACGCTCGACCGCCTCGAGGGCCGCGATGAGTGCGACCTCGTCACCGACGTCGCCCAGCCCGCCGTCTCGCGGGTGATCGGCAGCTTCATGGGCATCCCCGAGGAGGACGACGCCGCCTGGGCCGAGCTGATGAACATGGCGCTCGCCGCCAACGACCCCGACTACAGCCCCGACGTCGAGAGCGTCGAAGCGACGATCCAGGAGGCGATCCAGCAGGTCTTCGCCCGCTGCGGGGCGATGATCGCCGAACGCCGCGAGAACCCGACCGACGACCTGACCAGCGTCCTCGTCCACGCCGAAGTCGAAGGCCAGAAGCTCGAGGAGCACGAGATCGTGATGGGCTTCTTCCTCCTCGTCGCCGCCGGCAACGACAGCACCAAGGCCACCTACTCGAGCGCGATGCGGGCGCTGATGGAAAACCCGGAGCAGCGCCAGAAGCTGGTCGACGACCCCTCGCTCGTTCCCGGCGCGGTCGAGGAGGCGCTGCGGATGTTCCCCGCCTTCGCCCACTTCCGCCGCACCGCCACCAGGGACACCGAGCTCGGCGGCCAGCAGATCAAAGAGGGCGAGAAGGTGGTCATGTGGTACGCGTCCTCCAACCGCGACGAGACCCGCTACGAGGATCCCGACCGCTTCGACGTCCTTCGCAATCCCGACCACCAGGCCTTCGGCGCCGGCGGCCGCCACTTCTGCCTCGGCGCCGCCCTGGCGCGGCTGGAGCTGAACATCCTGCTCGAGGAGACCCTGAAGCGCTACCCGAAGATGGAGATGACGGGAGACCCCGTCTACATCGAGTCGGGCTTTCTCAACCAGCTGAAAACGCTGCCGGTTCGGCTCAACGCTTAGCCCACTTGCGAGGCCGGCCCGCGGCGCTTAGGGTGCCGCCATGCCGACCTTGAGAGCAGTCCTGACGCTGACCGTGGCGAGCCTCGCTCTCGCCGTCTTCCCCGGCGCCGCCGGCGCCAACGACCTCTTCACCCTCGACCCGAGCCCGACCTCGGACGGGCACGTGATCGAGGACGGAGCGGGCAACGCCTACGTCGCCTGGACGAGCCAGGGGTGGGCACCGGCGTCGAGCCGGTGAGGTTCTGCAAGATCGCGCCGGGCGGGGGCTGCTCGGCGATCACCCTCCCGATCCCGGGCGCGAAAAGCCTCTCGGACAGCGCCTCCGCGGCGATTCCGGTCTTCGGGCCGGGCAACACGCTCTATGTGGTCGCCCCCCGGTATCCCCACAACGACGTCATCTACTGGACCTCGACCAACGGCGGGGTCAGCTTCGACGGGGGCACCGAAAGCGCCTACTACTCGAGCAAGACCGACCCGACCGACGCCTTCCTGGTCGGCTCCAACTTCCTCATCGGTGCCTTCAATTCCGGCCTGGGCGTCAGCACCACCGAAGTCGGCGGCCTCGGCGGTGGGGCGCTTAACTTCGAAAGCCCCGGCAGCGGCGGCGTCGCCGGCTCGAGCATGGGACTGGACGGCGCCAACCCGGTGATCGCCTACTGGAACATCTCCGACCCGCCCTACCCGCTGCTCTTCTACCGCTACGACGGTTCGGGCTCGCCCACCACCGAAAGCAACTGGGTCGGTCCCACCGAGGTGACCAAGGGCTACGAACCGAACCTGGCCGGCGGCCCGGCCGGGCTGTTCATGGTCTCCCAGGACTACAGCGGAGGCAGCCAGTACCCGAACGCGATCAACGTCCGTCGCTACGAGGGGACGAACTTCGGCGCGGCGCGGACGCTCGCGGTCGACCCCTCCACCAGCCTCTACGTCGGCGGGGCGATCGCCCAGTCGCCGAGCGGCAACCGGATCGCCGTCGTCTGGCCCGGGAAGCGTGCCGGCGACGACGCCTTCGTGATGCGCCTCTTCACCTCGACCGACGGCGGCGGCAGCTACGCCGAAAGCCACGTCGCCTTCCTCGGCAGCGGTTACTCGCTCGGCCCCAACGCCGAGCTGGCGACGAACGACGGCGGCAGCGGCTGGGTCCTCTTCCGCGACGGTTCCGGCCTGCGGATCGCCGACCTCAACCCGATCGCCGGCGTGCCGCCGGGAGAACCGCCGCTGCCGCCGATCTACAAAGGCAAAACCAAGGCGATCGTCAAGAGAGTCGGCAACTTCCTCATCGTGCTGCGACTGCCGAAGAGCTGCCTGCAGTCGCGACAGCGCTTCTTCATGGGCGTCGGCAAACGCAAGCGCAAACAGCTCTCGAAAAAGCTCGGCGGCACGATCCGCTTCACCAAGGTCGTCTTCATCTACGACGGCAAGAAGCTGAAGGTCAAGAAGAAGAAGCCCTTCCGCTACCTGGTCAACCCCGGGCCGATGGCCGCCGGCTCCGTCCACGTCGCCAAGGCGAGGGTGACCTTGATTCTCACCAAGGGCAGCAAGGAAAAGAAGATCAAGCGGCTGCTGAAGGGGACCGTCAGAGCCTGCAAGTAGGCCGGATCAGGGCGGGGTGACCGGCGTCGCCGGCGGCGCCCCGCTCTTCAGCAGCGTCGCCAGGTAGATGACGACCGGGGAGCCACCCCGGTTGGCCGCTTCGTGGATGTCGGAGGGCTGCTCGACGAGCCATTGCCCCGCCTCGATGCGGGCGGTCTGGCCGGCGGCGATCGTCCGCACCCGGCGCGGGTCCTTTTCGGCGTCGCCTTCGTTCACCAGCGCCGAGCCCTGACGGACCGTGTAGGTGAGCGTGCCGGAGGCGACGCGGGAGATCTGCGTCCCGAGGTGGTGATGGAGCGCCAGCTTCGCGCCGGGTTCGACCACCACCCGGCTCAGCACCATGGTCCGGTTCGGCGCGCCCTGGACCTTGCCGCCGCGGGCGAGCGCGTTGCGAACCGCGGTCGGTTCCGACCCGTCCTCGGCGAAGGCGCCGGGCAGCAGGGCGCCGAGGGCGAATGCCGCCAGGACGACGAGGGTCAATCCAACGCGGGAGCGGGTAGTCGGCATGGCGGGCAGCCTAGGAGCGCGCCCGGATGACGCTCAGTGCTCGCGGAGTTCTTCTTCGGCCAAGGCCGTCGCGTCGAAGACTTCGTCCGAGTCGGGCACGTCGATCTGAGGTTCGAGGCCGAAGTCGAAGAAGTCCATCGTCATGTCCATCGTCGCGGTTCCCTCGCCCTCGACCTGCGGCTGCGTGTGGACCATCCTCATGCGGCGCACCAATTCATCTGCGTCGACCCATGCTTCGACGCGCAGAGGCGAGCCTTCCTCTTCGGTGCGCGCGGCGAGATCCTCGGCACCCACCTCGCGCAGATTCTCAGCCTGCTCGGAAACGCCGATCGTGCCGCGGTAGCGCGTCGTCGGCACGCCACGGACATTCTCCTTCCCGAGCTTCTGCACGTCCCCGCTCGCCGCTTCGAGAAGCGCCAGTTCTCCCTTCGGGTCGGGGCTGGCGGCGACGGGGGTATCGAGTTCCCGCCCCAGAGTGAGGTCGAGCGCCATCCACTTGTCGTCGTCCGGCAGCGAGCCGAACTCGCTCGAGCTCATGTACATGACGGTTCCCTCGCCGACCATGGTCATCCGCACCGAACCGTCCGAGTCGGGTCGCTGCGCCGTCAAGACCGTCCGGCTGCGGTCCTCGTCGTCGAAGACGATCTGCCCCCTCATCGTGATCGGCTCCGACCCCGGCTCGGTGACGACCGCCCGCATCGTCGCCCGCCCACCCGGCTCGCTCTGCGTCTTCTCCGCCGCCTGAGCGATCGCGTTCAGCGGCCCGCTGCCGCCACTGTCACCACCTTGCTGCGAGGCAAGCACGGCGAGGGCGACGACCAGAATCGCCAGCGCGATTCCAGCCTTCCCCAGGCGACCGAGCCGACGCCTTGGCGGCTCGTTCTCGGGGTGCTCGGATCTCGATTGACCTCCCGTAATGCCCGTCAGGGTATCGCCACGTACCGACAAAATGCCACACAGACTAGGAAGGGGAACTGCCGCGGCGCCGTCCGGTCCATTCCCGACCGGCGGCGCCGTCCCCCAAGCGCCGGATCTATGCGAGCGGGGAAGTCAGGACACCACCCTGGTCCAAGAACCAGTCCAGGTAGACGAGGCCAGCCACCACGAGCGCGGCGAGGATGAAGAGGCCGATGAGCATGCCGAAGACGAAGTTGGTCACTGTGGCCCCAAATCTTCACACGATTAGCGGCGAGCTGGAGCTAAGCGCCCGACAGAATTTGAACCTGTGTTGTCCCAGGAAGGTCAGGCGAGCAGTCCCTCGATGCGGTCCCGGACGAGCTGGGCGCGCTCGATACCGATCGTGCCGTAGGAGGCGGTCGCACCCTCGACCGCATAGTCGAAGTAGGGCTCGGTTCGCAGGTCAGTCAGCTCGTCCTTGATGTAGGTACCGATTCCCGACGGGGCGACCTCGATCTCCTCGATGAGCTCCGGGCGGCCGTCGATCAGCGTCAGCACGTCGTGGACGTCGAGGCTTCGCAGCAGGTCTCCCCTGCCTCGACCCTTCCAGGCGCAGAGCTTGGTCGCCACCAGCAGCACCGGGGTCGCGGCTCGGATCTCGGCACCTGAGTCGAGAGCGATCGTCACCGCGGTCGAAATCGCCTCCTCGTACCAGGGGTTGGAGAAACCAAGTATGTCGGCGTCGGTCGGCATGACGTCGAGGATCAGGCGTGGCTCGGCGCTCTGCCACCGACACAGCACAGGTGCGCCGGCCGCCTCCTGCAGGCCACGCTCGCGCAGCTTCCCTCCGAGCCGGTAGTAGTCAGCGCGGCTGGTGACCTCGCAGAGGACATCGACGTCCTCGGTGGCGCGAGCGGGCGGCGCGCCGGGCTCGGTGAGCCAGAGGTGGACCGTCGCGCCGCCGACGAAGACGACCTCGTCCAAGAGCGGGCCGAGCAGCTCGGCCGCGATCTCGAGCTGCTGCGCGCTCAGCGTTTCCTCTCCCCCGCCCGCTCCTGCAGCAGGCCCATGAGAAGTTCACCGGCCACCCGCCGGACACGCGAGTCGCCGGCCCGCAGGCTGTCGAGCAGCGCCAGGATCTCGCCCAGCTCCGGCCAGTCCTCCACCGCCTCTGGCGCCGCGGGATGAAGCGGCTCAATCGCCTGACCTCGCACCCGGCCTCTGGCATAAGGCCACACCGGTGGCGGCTCCTCACCGGAGGAGCGGATCGCGCTGGCCATCGGCTCGGCCGCCCATGCGGCGGAAACCCCCGGCACGAGCGCACCCAGCCGAGCCGGAGCGACGAAGCGCAGCGCGTGGAGCGCGAACTCCTCAAAGTGCGGAACATGAACCTGTCGTCGCTCGAGCGAATAAAGATCCCCGTCCTGAGCGCGCGCAAGCGCCCGCTGAACCACGGGATGCGGAACGCGCAAGCGCTCGGCCAGGGACCTGTAGCTCCAGTCACCGCCCTCAGCCAAGAGGCCACTGAGTACGTAGATGTCCGACTTCTTGACCATAGATGCAACTAGCGTATCAGGTATCGATACACGATACATCGAGTGTTGGTCTCCAGCTCCGCGAACAAGACCGGACCGAAACCAAGACTGCTTTCAAAATGTTGACCAGACGATGGCGCCGAAGGTACGGCTATCGCAAAGTAAAGCCCTCCGGCATTTGGAACGTATCGGGGCATCTGCATCGGGTGCCTAGCGCTCGTGACGTCAGATGCCACACCTGTCTCGGCGATTGAACTCGTCCGCCGGGGCTATTTCCCGCGTGAGGCTCCGCCCCCACCTCAGTCTCCCGCCGCGAGCACGTGCCCCAGACGGCGGCCCCCTCCAAGGCCGGCCTAAAGGGGAAGGCGAAGTCCCCGCACTGGTGGACGAGCCCGCCGCGCCGCAGCCTCGCCAAGCTGTCCAATCGCGGCGATCTCGTCGCCGATCGGCCTCCCGGCCGATTCCCCAGAAGTCCGCAACCCGCTTCACAAGCGACATCGCGCGAACGCGCCCGACAGGATTTGAACCTGTGACCTTCGGTTTCGTAGACCAGGAGAGCGTGGCGGCGGAGCGGCTGTTGCGGCGCTGATGTGACCGGGATGCGACCCCGGGTTAGACAGCCAGCTTAAGGCGCTGTGGCTGTCGAGACTCGACCCTAAGTAGGGCCGCCAGATGGTCGGCGCTAGGTAGACCATTCTCGGCCAGCAGTCGGTCGACATCGACCTGATTCTCAACCATGAGTGCCAGCGCATCGCTCAGTAGTTTCGGCTCCTCTGGCTCCCCGGAAGGTCCGGGCTCGCGGGTCCGCCACCCCTTCTTCGACATGTACTTCACGGCGGACTCATATGCCGTAGGCGATAGAAGACTCAACTCTCTAGCTCGATAAAGAAGGGCACCGAGGGACATCCCCCAACGTGCCTTCAGACTCATCAAACGCGGCCAATCCAGTCGATTTCCCTGGGGCCACTCGTCCATAAATGCAGTCGCCGGAAATAGGAGGGCGGAAGCGAACCGCTCGGCCTGTCGCTCTAATGGAGGGCTCGCTGCCTCAGGTTCGGCATGGTGCATCACCAAGTGCCCTAGCTCGTGCAAGGCATCACGCCGCGACCGCTCCCGAACTCCCTTATCCGCACCCAGGACAATCACGGGGCGGGTAGTCGCGACAGTCGAGAATGCATCCACGTCAGACGTGAGCAGGGGAAGGCGAGCAACTGGAACTCCACGCCTCTCCAACACCCTGACCGTGCTGGGAATCGGCTCTTCCCCAAGATCCCACCGGGAGCGGAGACCGTTGGCGATTGTTTCTGCAGCCTCGAGTGACTCATCGGCTCGAAGGGTTAAGTCAACTGGCACGTCGTAGGCGGGGAGCTTCACCCGGCCCTCGATGATCCTGACGAGTTCCGCTAGGAGGACAGCATGCGCGGCAGCCCGTTCACGGTCGAGCTGGGACGTGCGCCTCAGGCTTCGGAAGAAGGTCTCCTCGGTAGGAACGGACTGCAGCGGTCGCCCAGTCGAAGCAAAAAAGGCCGCCGGCATCCCCAGTCGCAACGAGATCTCGGCCAAAGTTGAGGGACGTGGCTTCGTAACACCGCTCTCGAATTGGCTAACAGCAGGAGCGGAGAGGCCCACCAGCTCCGCGAGCTGAGAGCGCTTTAAGCCTTTGAGTTGGCGGGCGAGGCGAAGGCGGGAGGGATCAAACAGCGCGGCTGCGCTCCGCGCGTCCAGGCTCACGCCTCACCCAGGAGATCCTTACGATCGTCCTCGTCAACGTCGCGCATCTCCAAGCCGAAGTCCTCGTCGTCCATTGAATTGGAGCCTACTGCGCCATCGCCCCCGTCGGCCTCTTGTAGCGGCTCAAGCTCGCTGAAGGGTGCTGACCAGATCCACTGATAGCCAAGCGCCTCGTCAAGACATGGCGCACCCACGTCTACGCGAGTGAGGCCATTCTGGGGATCGCCGAAGTGGACGATCACTACGTGTTGAAGATCCTCGGCTCCGTGACTCTGGAATCCCTCTTCCTCAAACAGCTGCAGCTGATTGGCATTCTGCGAAACGAGTTCCAGCTTGACTTTCGACACGTTGAAGCGGAACTCGCGGACATCCAGGGCACCAGGTGGCGCCTTATAGATATGGACGAGCTTGCCGCCCCAGAGTCGAATCATCCAAGCACCACGCGAGGTCTCGACTCCCGCGCCGTCAATTACTGGAATCACGTCACGTTCGACGACAAACCGGAGGTTCTCCGAAACGTTGATCCCGAAGGTTTTGTTGTTGTCGCCGATATCTTCCGGCGCGTGCCTCTCGCAGTTCTCGTCGTAGACTTGTTGCAGGGCGGCCAGGATTCCGAGTCGCAACTGCTCCCCCCAAGCCCCTGGCGCAATCTTTCTCCAACTCATTGTCTTGGAGCTTGAAGGGAGCATCGGACGCCAAAACCACCAGTTACGCGCGAGGATTGTGCTGCACGGTTAAGCGGCCTAGAAGTTCTGCGTCGTTGAATGTCTAGAGCCCGAGTTCCACGCAGGCGCTGACTCATCGGTCTTGAGGGCCGCGATACCCGGGGCTGGCAGGGTCATCGGCCTTATGCGACAAGATCAAGACATGGCGGAGGACTGGCAGCTAACCGCAGGCGACCTTCACGAGGCAGAGTGGTTTCAGTGGAACCTGCAGGTCGCCGAGGAACGGCCCGATCTTGGCGATGCCGTCGCCGACTTCGAGGCATATTCAAGGAATCAAGCGGCTGCCAAGGAGGGGACGGAATGGTTCAGAGACCGGGCGGCCGAACTAACCGTCTGCGTAACGCGCATCCTCGTTGCCCAAGGCCACGTGGCGGCCTTCTATGCGCTTAGCTCGGGTGAGGCCATCATCACCTCGGAGAAGTACCAGGCTCAAATGGGCGGAGGAGGGGCGAGGTTCGGCTCTTCCCATGTTGAGTGGATAGCAAGGGATCGGCGAGCCCCCGCCGGAGCAGGCGATAAGGCACTCAGGCATGCGATCTACGTCGCTAGCTTGGTCGCGGAGCTACAGGGGAACGTAATCCTTACGCTGGATCCCTTTGACTTGGAGACGCAGGGAATGTGGCGAGCAAAGGGACTCCGAAACTCTCAAACCCAGGACGAGGGTGGGGAGCTGCGGCGCCTCTATCTCCCGCTGACCGGTCCTTATATGGGCCCGTTTGACCGGGGACTGGAGTAGCGAGCTGGCTACCGGCCAGAGGGGGCCAAAGAGTGATCTTTCCCGCTCTTCCGGAGTTCATCTCCATACTTGCGGGAAGCACGAACCAGAGCGCTGACCTTCGAATCTTTCCGTGCGGCGTCAAAGTCGTCGCCGTCAATTTTCGTCGCCACTCGGATGTCAGTTATAAGCGCCATCTTGAGTTCCTAATCGGCTCGGGGGAACAGATCCTTCATAGGGCTGTACCCGGGTACTCGGATAAACAAGTTACCGGAGCGGGGAGCAGAAAACCAGAAAATCGTGAATCCCTTTTAGCTGGCGGTAAAATCGATCAACCCAGAGGGTCGTCTCGCTTAAAGCGAGACTTGATCGATTTTACCGCCAGCGTCAAGGGGAGCACCAAAATTGCGAAGGTTTGCAGCGGTTTCCTCCTCGGCTGGCGATCCAACTAGCCAATAGCGGCTCTGACAGACGGGAAGCTCTCGCCTACCGCATGCGTGTACCGGGCCAGCATCGTCTCAACGCGGTGTCCCGCGATCTCGGCCAAGTCGGCGTCGTTGACGCCGGCAGCTCGTAAGTGCGTGACGTAGCTGTGGCGGCACTCATGGGGGCGGATGTCTAGGTCGGAGGCTTCTTGCGCGGGCCTCCAAAGGTCGCGGTAGAAGTTGCGCTCGCGCCACATGCGGCCGGTCGGAGTCGTGAAGAGCAGGTCGCTCTCGTCGCTGACTTGGAGCTGCGCTTCGAGCATCCAGGCGAGAGTTGCCGGGACGGGGACGACGCGGCCAGCGTCTAGCTCGCCGTGGTCGGTCTTCGTGCCCTCGAGGATCTGGCCCTCGTGCGCCGTGCGGCGGACCTGGAGAGTCTCGCCGTCGAAGTCTTCGCGGCGGAGCGGAAGGACCTCCCCCAGTCTGAGGCCGGTGTCGGTGAAGACGCGGACCATCGCCTCGTAGTCGCCCGCCGACTTGGCGAAGCGGTGCATTTCCTCGAAGGTGAAGACGCGGATCGGGCGGGGCTTCTTCTGCGCTCTCGGATCGCTGGCTCTGATCCGCACGCCCTTGAACGGGTTGAGGTCGCAGACTTCGTCGGTGATCGCGTCCTCGGTCATTGCCGATAGCGAGCGGATGATCCCGACCGCTCCGGTGGTGGCTCGGCCTTCGACCCTGAGCATGTGGTCGACCAAGGCGAGCGCATGGCGGCGGCGCAGCTCGCGCATCGGCCAGTCCTTCAACGCGATCCCCTCGACTTGGATCTCGGTGACTCGGCTGATCCGATGCTCGTTCGTCGCGTTGGTCCGTTCCGAGCGTGGGTGTCTCTCGGTCCAGGTCGCGGAATAGTCGCCTAGGGTGTCCGGCCGGTCCGAGAAGCCGTACGCCTCGTCAATCGCTTTCTGCGCTTCGCCCTTCCTGACGAAGGTGCCTTTGCCTCGGTTCCAAGACGGCTTGGCGATCTGGCGACGACCGTCGCGGCCGGTGTACCTGGCGACCCACACAACCTGCCCAGATGGGTTGCGACGCTTGACGGGGGTGTCTCGCCTCATGCCGCCGCCTCCTCCCTCCGCTGCTCAAGGAACGTCGCAACGTCGGTCGGGTCGATCCGCCTGGATGCGCCGAGCTTGTAGCTGGGCAGCTCGCCGCGCCTGATCCAGTTGCGAACGGTCCTATCTGAGACCGATAGGTAGGCGGCAAGACTGCGCTCGGTGAAAAAGGTCGGACCGCTGGCTTTAGCCTGCATGCCCTTCTTGCCACCGGAGAGGGCCATCTGCACGGGGTGAGTTGCCGCCATGTCCCTTCTGTCCGGCGAGACCGGCGGCTGCATCGGAATCCGACCGAAGGTCAGACCCCTCCTGGCCCTCCTTAAGGGCGGCCTCCGCGCGGCGAAGCCGTGCCAAAATCGGCCGCCCGGAGGGGCGGGAGGGGCGGCTTGGAATAGCCGAATCCGGAGGGTTCGTAGTGTGTCGGGGCTTCGAGGAGGGCCGCAGGGCCGTAGCGAAGCTGCGTTGTTGGGGGTCTGCGTTTCATGCATTGGGCTCGGGCTACCTGGCTACGTCTTCGGGAGTGGATCGGGGTTTTGATCGGGTCTTGGTCTCTTTGGGTCAATGTGGGACTGGGGGCGGTCCTCCTTCGCCCCGAGCGACGCGGAGTGACCCCCTTACGTCGCCAGCCGCTCCAGGGTCTTGCGGTCTTCTTCCAGGCATTGCCTCAGGCGCTCCTTGAAGTCGGGCTCGGATCGACGGGCCGCGATGAATTGGTAAATCGCCGCGCGAACGATTTCTGAGATCGGGACTCCGTCGACCCGGGCGACTGCGGCAAGTTCTTCCGCCTGCTCCGTGGGAAGACGCAGGCTCGTTGCCTTGGTGCTCATCCGAACCTCCTGACGACGAAGCTGCCCCTCGCGTTCGGACCCGGCGCAATCCAGGCGATGCCCTCCAGCAGGCTTTCCACGCGCACGTCGAGGGCTCCGGCAAGCCTCATCAGCGTGTCTACGCGAGGCAGTCTTTGCCCATGCTCGATCAATCCGATCTCGGTGCGGTGAAGGGAGGCAACCGCGCCGAGCGCTTCCTGGGAGAAGCCGGCGCGGCGGCGGGCCAGCCATACGTTCCTCCCGAGCTGCCCGGCGACCTCGCGGTCCACGCTCCTGCCGTCCATCAGAGTTCGGCCAGCTCGTGGAAAAACAGGGCCGCCCTGGTCGGGATGACGCGCCTAGTCTCAGTTCCGAGCAGGCCGCCCTTGGCGAGATCGCGGACAGCTCGCCGGTGGCGGTCGCGTTCCTCGAACGTCGCCTCCTCTCTGCCGGTCATTTCCTTCAGCAGCTCCAGCTCCGTCAGCGTCTCCGGGAAGAGCGCGAGAACGTGATTCAGGACCGCCGCCTGGTCGCGAAGATCCTGCTCGGCGGGGGTCGTGGCGCGTTCATCATCGCCCGCGCCTCTAGGCTTGTCGTGCATGGGAGTTCACCCTCCTGTGCCATGCCCCCGGCTGTTTGCGCAGCGCGGGGGCGCTTTGTCGATCGGCAAAGCCTAGCAGGGTCGTAGAGACCCCTCTACACGCTCCTAGTCCTTACGGAGGATCTGCGCTACTCGGGTGAAGTGCAGGCCGGTCTCGCTCGCTATGTCGCGCGTCGAGAGTCCGGCCGCCTGCGCCTCCTCGAACGACTTGCGCCGAGCCTCGCGGAGCGCTTCGAGCTTGTCCTGGGCCTTCTCGAAATCAGCCTGTGCCCGCCGGACGGATTTGCGCGCTTTGGCCTGTGGATCTCCCGTCATCGCCGGGGACCCTATTGGGCCTGGGAAATGAGACCAGGATGAGACCAAGACAGGCCGGAACGCCCCGGAACCGCGTAGATACCAACGGAACGGAGAAACAGGTGAAGCCGACGATCTCGCTCTGCACCGGGAAGCACACGGCGTCCCCCGGCACAGCAAGGAACGCGCCCGACAGGATTTGAACCTGTGACCTTCGGTTTCGTAGACCGACGCTCTATCCAGCTGAGCTACGGGCGCGAGAGGCCGGGTGGTGCCGGCGAAGGACGAGATTAAAGGATGCGGCTGGGTTTTAGGCGAGATGGGCGTCGAGGGTGATCTCGGGCACGCCGGCCAGGGCGCGGGAGACGACGCAGCCGTCCTTGGCTTTCTCGGCGTAGGAGCGGAAGGCGTCCTCGTCGATTCCTGGGACGGCGCCCTCGACGTCGAGGTCGATCTTGGCGATGGTCGGCAGGCCCTCGACGATGCGGAGGTGAACCCGGGCCTCGGCCTTGATCGACTCCGGCGGGTGGTCGGCTTCGGTGAGGACGAGGCTCAGCGCCATGGCGAAGCAGCCGGCGTGGGCTGCGCCGATCAGCTCCTCGGGGTTGGTCCCCTCACCCTCCTCGAAGCGGGAGCTGAAGGAGTAGTTGCCCTCGAAGACGCCGTCGCCCACCTTGACGGTGCCCGCCCCGCCTTTGAGGTCTCCCCGCCACTCCGCGTTGCCGTTTCTCGTCGCCATGCTCGCTCCCTTCGTTGGGGTTACGAGCTTCAGCTACCCGGTTTGGGCGGTCCCATCTTCCTCGGCGTAGGCGGCCAGCAGCTTTTGCTCCCCGTCCTTGTCGGGGAAGCGGGTGGCGACGAGGAGGGCGCCGAGGGCGATGGCGACGATGCCCGCCAGGTAGGCCCAGCTGTCCCCCTGGAGGAAGGCCCCGCGGGCGCCTTCGATGATCGATTCGGCGTAGCGGGGGTGCTGTTCGGCCACCGCGGCGGCGCTGGAGAACGACTTCGTCAGCTCGCTTTCGACGCTGGTGGAGACCGAGTGGGGCGCCGAGGCGACCGCCGTGGCCGCCGCCGCCGCGTAGCCGGCGGTGAGCAGCGCGCCGAGGATCGACTGCATGATCGCGCCGCCGAGATCGCGCTGCAGGTCGGCCGTCGCCGAGGCCATCCCCGCCCGGCGCACCGGGACCGAGGCGGTCAGGGAGTGCGATGCCGGGGTGCCGGCGAAGCCGACGCCGATGCCGATCAGCACGTAGCCGAGGCCGACGTGCCAGTACTGGGCGTTCTCGTCCCAGAGCAGCAGCATCACGAGGAAGCCGGCGAGGCAGAAGGCGTAGCCGAGCAGGAGGGTGAAGCGCGCCCCGCGCGCCTCAACGAGCTTCGCCGAGCGGGGGGCGACGAGGACCATCGCCACCGCCGCCGGGATGATCGCCAGGCCGGCGTCGAGGGTCGAGTACTCCAGCACGTTCTGCAGGTACTGCTGGCCGACGAACATCGCCGCCATCAGCGAGCCGAAGACGATGATCCCGGCGCAGGCCGCAACCCAGAAGGTCCGCCGGCCGGCCACCTCGAGGTCGAACAGCGGCGAGGGCGCGCGGCGCTGGCGCACGACGAAGGCGACGACTGCGGCGATGGCGACGATCGCGAGACCGGCGGCCGCCGCACCCGCTCCCGGCACCGGCGCGAAATTGATCGCCAGGACCAGGGCGGCGACCATCAGCACCGAGAGGATGCCGCCGAGGTTGTCGACCCGGTCGGAGGTCTCGTTGACGTGGGCGGGGACGAAGCGCCAGGCGAGGTAGAGGGCGACGACGGCGAGCGGCAGGGTGACGAAGAAGACCGAGTCCCAGTCGAACTGCTCCAGCAGCGCGCCGGAGACCAGCGGCCCGAGGGCCGAGATCCCTCCGCCGAGGGCCGACCAGAGCGCGATCGACCTGGTCCGCTCCGGCCCACTCCAGAGCGCGGTGATCAGCGCCAGCGTGGTCGGGAAGGCCATCCCCGCGGCGAGGCCGCCGACGAGGCGGGCGAAGAAGAGCACCGTGATCGAGGGGGCGAAGCCGGCGGCCAGCGAGGCCGGGATCGCCAGCGCCGTCCCTGCCAGCAGCATCTGCTTGCGGCCGTGGGCGTCGCCGAGCGCGCCGAGGTAGAGGACCGAGGCGGCGAGTCCGAGAGAGTAGCCGACGGCGACCAGGTCGAGCCCCGTCTGGCTCGCGTCGAAGGCCTTGCCGATGTCCGGCAAGGCGACGTTGGCGACGGCGAGGTTGAGGTTGGCCACCGCTGCCACGGCGATCAGCGCCGTGAGGACGAGCTTCGCCTGCGGCGGGGCGGATGAGCTCGAGGCGGACGCCGGGGCGGTAGCGGTCGAGTCCATCGATCCAAACCCTATCCCCCACCCCCAGCGCATAGGCTGGCGGCGTGACCAAGTGGGCGGTACTCGGGGTCCTGGCGGCGGCGCAGTTCCTGATGGTCCTCGACCAGGCGGTGATGAACGTCGCGATCAGCCAGCTGGTCGAAGACTTCGACACGACGGTGACCACGATCCAGATGGTGATCGCCCTCTACGCGCTGGTGATGGCCGGCTTGATGCTGACCGGAGGCAAGCTCGGCGACATCTTCGGCCGCCGCCGAATCTTCGCGATCGGGCTGGTGATCTACGCGGTCGGCTCCGGCCTGACCGCCGCCTCCTGGAACGTCCCCTCGCTGATGCTTGGCTGGTCGATCCTCGAGGGGATCGGCGCTGCGATGGTGCTGCCGGCGATGGTCGCTCTGGTCGCGGGCTCATACCGCGGCAGCGACCGCGCGGTCGCTTACGGCGTCCTCGGCGGCGTCGCCGGCGCCGGGATCGCCGTCGGCCCGATCCTCGGCGGCTGGGTCACCACCGACTTCTCCTGGCGCTACGTGTTCGTCGGCGAGGTCGTCGTCGCGGCCGGCATCCTGATCGGCACCCGCCTGATGGCCGAGCCCGAGCGCGCGCCGGGCAAGCCGACCCTCGACTGGGTCGGCAGCGTCCTCTCCGCCGCCGGCCTCGCGGTCCTCGTCTTCGGCGTCCTGCAGGCGAGCAACTGGGGCTGGCTCCGCCCGCACGACTCGCCGATCACCCCCTTCGGCTTCTCGCTGACGCCGTTCGTGCTTGCCGCCGCCGGCCTGCTCCTCGCCGGCTTCGTCTCCTGGGAGCGCCGGCGCGAGGCCCGCGGCGAGGAACCGCTGGTGCGCCTCGACATGCTGAAGATCCCGCCGCTGCGCGGCGGAGTGGCGATGCTCCTCGCCCAGAACCTGATCCTGATGGGGATCTTCTTCACGATCCCCCTCTACCTGCAGATCGTCCAGGGCCTGGACGCGCTGGAAACCGGGATCCGCATGCTGCCGACCTCGGTCGGGCTCTTCGTCAGCGCCCTCGCCGGCTCGGCGCTGGCCTCGCGCTTCGCGCCGCGGCTGATCGTCCGCGTCGGCCTCGCCCTCGTCTTCGTCGCCTCGCTGTTGCTGATGGGGACGATCGAGCCGGAGCTCGACAACACCCCGTTCCTGATCGCGATGGGCGTGCTCGGCGTCGGCATGGGCCTGGTCGTCTCCCAGCTCGGCAACGTCGTCCAGTCGGCGATCGGCGACGAGCAGCGCAGCGAAGCCGGCGGCCTGCAGAACACGGCCCAGCAGCTGGGCTCCTCGCTCGGCACGGCGCTGCTGGGAGCGATCGTGATCACCGGCCTGGCCACCGCCTTCACCGCCAACGTCGCCGACGACGCGCAGATCTCCGACCGGGTCGAACAGCAGGTCGAGGTGCAGCTCAGCGCCGGCGGCAGCTTCGTCGCCTCCGACGAAGTCCGCGAAGCGGCCGAGGACGAACACATCCCCCCGCGGGAAACCGACGCGCTCGTCTCCCACTACGAAGACGCGCAGCTGGAAGCGCTGAAGCTCGCCTTCCTCGTCGCCGCCCTGCTCGTCCTCGCGTCCTTCTGGTCGACGCGGCGGCTGCCGGCCGAACGCCTTACCGCTTGAGCAGCGCGCGGCTCAGCTTTTGAGCCGCACGTGCCAGTGGACGGTCGCGGTCGCGACCAGCTGGCCGTCCTTGTCGGTCAGCTCGACCTCGCAGGGGAACTCGACCTTCCCCTCTTCGTCGAGGATCGCCAGCGCCTTGGCGGCGTCCATCCCGAGCGTGCCCTTTGCCGTGATCGGCCCGTGGGCGATCTTCAGATAGTCGATCTCGGCCGAGCGGGCGAGCGGCGTGACGTCGCCCATGCGGACCGCGAAGGCGCCGACGAATGCCGCGCCCGAGGCGGTCTCGGCGGCGGTGAAGAGCGCGCCCGCGTGCTGGGAGCCGACGTGGTTGTTGAGCTCGGCTTTGCGCGGTAGGACGACGGTTGCCTCGCCCGGCCCGACCTCGGTGATCTCGAGGCCGAGGTACCCGGCGAAGGGCACCGCGATCGACATCCCTTTGGCGATCGCGTCGAAGTCGACGTTCGGCATGCCCGGCATCAGCGGCCCTCGAAGGTGGCGTGACCCGGGCCGCCGTGCTCGAGGAAGGTCTGGACGGCGTTCTGCAGGTCCTCGGTCGCGAAGAGCTCGCCGGCTTCGGTCCGCACCGCCTCGTCAGCGGCCGGGATCCCGCCTTCGCGGAAGCGGCGGAGGATGTGCTTGGTCATCGCGTGCGCCTTGGTCGGGCCGTCGGCCAGCTCCTGAGCGAGCTTGCGCGAGGCCGCCTCGAAGTCGTGGTCCTCGAAGAGCAGGTTGACGACGCCCCAGCGCTCCATCTCCTCGGCGCCGAAGATGCCGCCGGAGATGACGAAGTGGCGGGCGCGGCCGCTGCCGGCGCGCTCGGCCAGCCGCTGGGTGCCGCCCATCGACGGCGTCAGGCCGACGACTTTCTCGACCAGGCCGAACTTCGCCTTCGGCGAGGCGACGATCAGGTCGCAGGCGAGCGCCAGCTCGAAGGCCGCGGTCAGGGTCAGGGCGTGGGCGGCGAAGACGACCGGCGCCGGCAGCGCTTCGACCTTGTCGATCATCTCCAGCAGCTCGGTCCACAGCGCGCTCCCCTGCTCGGGGGTCAGGCCGGCGAAGACCTGGACGTCGACGCCGCCGGAGACAGCGCGGCCCTCGGCGCGGATCAGCAGCGCCCGCGGCGGCGTCGCCGCGACGTCGTCGATCGCCGCCCGCAGGTCGTCCATCATCCGCTGGTCGAAGAGGTTGAGGGGCGGGCTGTCGAGGGTGATCGTCGCCAGGCCGCCGTCGCGCTCCAGCCGTGCTGCCGCGTCCGTGCTCATAGCTCCGGAACCCTATGGACCTCGAACAGGTTCGTGCCGAGTTCCTGGCCGTCGAGCCCGGCGGTGATCGCGACCAGCTCTCCCGGCGCGGCGATCCCGTGCTTGGCGGCGAGCCCGGCGCAATGGCCGAGCAGGCTGCGCAGCTCGGTCCCGAAGTCGCTCTGCACGGCGGTGACGCCGAACAGCAGGCTGACCCGGCGCACCGTCTCTATATAGGGGGAGACCGCGAGGACCGGCACGTCGGGCCGGTGGGCGGAGACGAGGCGGGCGGTGCGGCCGCTGTTGGTCGGCACCACCAGCGCCTTGAGGCCGAGCCGGTAAACGGCGCCGACGGCGCTCTGGGCGACCGAGTCGGCGACGTCCTGGGTCGCCTGGTCGGTGCGGGTGAAGAGCCACTCGCCGTAGGGAAGGTCGGGCTCGGTCGCGCGGGCGATCCGGTCCATCGTTTCCACCGCCTCGACCGGGTTCTGGCCGACCGCGGTCTCCTCGGAGAGCATCACCGCGTCGGTGCCGTCGTAGATCGCGTTGGCGACGTCGGTCACCTCGGCCCGGGTCGGGCGCCGCGCGTGCACCATCGAGGCCAGCATCTGCGTCGCCGTGATCGCCGGTTTCGAGCGCTGGCCGGCGAGGCGGATCAGCCGCTTCTGCTCGACCGGCATCTGCTCCAGCGGGATTTCGATCCCGAGGTCGCCGCGGGCGACCATGATCCCGCCGTTGGCGACGCGGACGATCTCCTCGGCGTGCTCGGCCGCCTCCTGCTTCTCGATCTTGGCGACCAGCGGGATGCGCGACCCAAGCTCTTTCAGCCGCGCGGCGACCGGCTCCAGGTCGGCGGCGCTGGAGACGAAGGAGACGGCGAGCAGGTCGACGCCTTCCCTGACCGCGAACTCGACCCAGTCGAGGTCCGTGCCGGTGGTCGCCGGCAGGTCGGCGCCGCCGGGGATGTTCATCCCCTTGTGGGAGGAGAGGGTGCCGCCGACCTCGACCTCGGCGCCGACACCCTCGTTCTCCTTGTCGCCGACCCGCAGCCGGATCGCGCCGTCGGCGAGGTAGACGAGCTGGTCCTCGCGCAGGTCGGAGACCCCGGCCCACTGGACCGGGATGGTGTCGCTGTCGCCCTCGACCTCGTCCGGGGTGAGGGTCACGTGCATGCCGGTCTCGAGCTCGGCGACGTCGCCGCGCAGCGAGCCGATCCGCAGCTTCGGCCCCGGCAGGTCGCCGAGGATCGCCACCTCGCGCCCAACCCGCTCCGCGGCGGCACGGATGTCGGCGATCGTCCCCGCCTGCCGCTCCGGCCCGGCATGGGAGAAGTTGAGGCGGAAGACGTCGGCCCCGGCCGCGACCAGCCGCTCCAGCACCGCCGGGTCCCAGCTCGCCGGGCCGACGGTGGCGATGATCTTGGTCCGGCGCCCGAGATGTGCGCCGGATGTCTGGCTCGCGTCCATGGTCTGCGGAGGGTAGACGGGAGCCGTCCCGTCCTGCCTTCAGTACCTACAATCGGACCAGCGCACAGCGCGCGCACGTGGAGAGGTGGCCGAGTGGCTGAAGGCACTCGCCTGCTAAGCGAGTAGGGGGCGCAAGCTCTCTCGAGGGTTCGAATCCCTCCCTCTCCGTTCTCACCTCAGGCGGATCTCCGGGCCGCCTCCTGGCTCTTGTGTTTTTCGGGGTCTCTGACTTCGTTGATACCGAAGGCGAGCAGCACAGCCAGCAGCAGAATGCCCATCGAAGCGGTCGAGGCTTCCAGAAACTCGGCGACGGCACTCTTCGCTTCATAGGCGTCCTGACCCAGTGACGTGAAGTTGGCCCAGCTGATGTAGAGGTAGTCGGATGAGGCCAGGTGACCGTCGACGGAGGAGCCCGACGCCGGCTGGAAACAGCCACCGGCAAAGCTGTGGTAGACGATGGCGAAGATCAGCGTCAGCTGGATGCCATAGAAACCGATGGTGATCAGGTTTCGGGCCTTGGTCTGGGTCGAATCACCGAGGACGGTGCCCAGCCCGGAGACGGTGATCTCGTAGGCACGATAAGCGGCAATAAAGCCGACGAACATCCGAAACTGAAACGGGCCTGGATTCCACAGCCAGGCTGCAATCAGGGCCCCGGTCCAGACGAGTACGTAGATGCCTCGGCTCAGGTCCCATGCATACGAGGGAACGAGGGAATCGCTTTTTCGGACGTTTGTTTCGCAGCGATCGATGATCAGCCACGACAAGCAACTCCGTTTCAGCAGACCGTGGAGCCACGAGGCCCCCGCTTCCAGCGACCATGACGGCGGGGGCTTGTCACCCGGAATCGCTGCTCTCTCCACCTGCGGACCCATACCGTTTGCTCAGCGTTTCTATCACGGTCTAGAAACCGCGATGGCTGCGAACCGACAGCAGGCGATCGGCAATTCTCGGCTTCCGTCGCTCGCCGCTGGGTCTCCGGGATAGGCTGGCGCCGTGTCCGTCCCGCCCCAGACCCACGAGCGCTACGAGCGGGTCTTTGCGGATGTCGAGGCGCCGTTTGCCTTTGTTGACCTCGATGCGATGTGGTCGAACGCGGAGGGGATGCTGGAGCGCTCGCAGGGCAAGAATGTGCGGGTGGCGTCGAAGTCGGTCCGCTGCCGGGCTCTGATGGAAGCGATCCTCGGGCGGGACGAGCGCTTCCGGGGGCTGATGACCTACACGCTGCCGGAGACCCTTTGGCTCGCCGAGCAGGGGTTCGAGGATCTGCTGCTCGCCTACCCGACCGCCGACGTCGGGGCGCTGGAGGAGCTGGCGCTGCGCTCGGCGGCGGGCCCGCAGGGGGCGCCGATCGTGATGGTCGACTGCGTCGAGCACCTGGAGATGATCGAGTCGGTGCTCGGCAAGGGGGCACCGCCGCTGCGGGTCTGCATCGACGTCGACGCCGAGCTGGTGGTGCGCTCGGCGGCAGAGTCAAGGTCGGCCCGAAGCGCTCGCCGATCCACACGGTCGAGCAGGCGGTGGCGCTGGCGCGGGAGATCGAGAAGCGGCCGCAGATCGAACTCGACGCGCTGATGGCCTACGAGGGGCAGATCGCCGGGGTCGGCGACCTGCCGCCGGGGCAGCGCCTGCGCGGCGCCGCGATCCGCTTCATGCAGAAGCGCTCGGCGGCGGAGCTGGCCGAGCGGCGGGGGGCGATCGTCGCCGCGCTGGGCGAGTTCGTCGAGTTGGAGATCGTCAACGGCGGCGGCACCGGCAGCCTCGAACTGACCGCGGCCGAGGAGGCGGTGACCGAGGTGACCGCCGGCTCCGGCTTCTACGCCCCCGCCCTCTTCGACCACTACAGCCGCTTCAGCCTCACCCCGGCGGCGGCCTTCGCGCTGCCGATCGTCGCGCAAGCCGTCGGCGTGGGTGGCGACCGCGCTCGGCGGCGGCTACCTCGCCTCCGGCGCCGGGAGACCGCGGCCGCCTGCCCGCGCCCTGGCTGCCCGCGGGGCTCGAGCTTCGACGCCGAGGAGGGCGCCGGCGAGGTGCAGACGCCGCTGCTCGGCGACGCCCGGCGGGGAGCTCAGCGTCGGCGACCGCGTCTACCTCCGCCATGCCAAGGCCGGCGAGCTCTGCGAGCGCTTCGACACCCTGCACCTGGTCGAAGGCGACGCGCATCGTCGACGAGGTCCCGACCTACCGCGGCGAGGGCAAGAGCTTCCTCTGAGGGTCGCCAGACGCGTCGGCTTCACGATTGAAGTGACATCGCTATAGCGATGTCAACTCTCCAATCGCACTCGAACCGGCGGCCCGCTGGCGTCGCCCATCGTCTTCGGTGGCGGGGAGCCGCGCTTAAGGCCCTGAACGCGTTCCGGTCTCGTTGGCGACACGCGCTGAGGGTCGAGGGTGTCGCGGGCGCGCTGGAACTCGTCCCAGGCCGGGTAGCGCGGGGCCAGGGTCGCGGCGGTCTGGAAGTGGCGCTTGCCCCAGTGGGGACGGCCGTCGTAGTCGTCCATGATCTCCTCGACCGCCTCGAAGTAGGGCCGCCACTCCATGCCCCGGTACTGGTGGACGGCGATGTAGGCGGTATCGCGTTCGTAGGAGGGGCTGAGGCGGGCGTCGTCGCCGGCGGCGACGCGCATCTCGATCGGGAAGAAGACCGGATATTCGTTCGCGCGCACCCACTCGATCACCCGCCGCGCCGCCTCCGGCCCGGCCTCGCGCGGCACCCCGTACTCCATCTCCGTGAAGCGCACCCGCCGCTCGTTGGCGAAGACGCGGTCGCTGCGGTCGCTGGTGCGGCCGCCGGTGGCGAGGCGGCCCGCCAGCCGGGAGAGCGAGGGGATCGAGGCCGCGGCAGCGCCTTCCCGGTCCGCGCCAGAACGCCGAGCGCCCAGTTCTCGAAGACGACGTCGTTGAGGTAGGCGGCGGCGCGGCCGCGCGGCTGCGCCGGGCCGTCGACGCGGTTGCGCTCGAGCACCAGGGCCGAGTCGTCGTAGGGGAAGGTGAAGAGCTCGAAGTGCTCGTGCGCGTCGGCGCGCTCGGCGAAGGTGTCGAGGACCTCCTCGCGCGGGTACGGCGAGTCGACCCGCAGCAGGTCGAAGGCCGGGACGCAGCGCAGCGTGACGGCGGAGATCGCGCCCAGCGCACCGACCCCGACCCGCGCCGCCCGCAGCAGCTCCGGGTGGGTCTGGGCGCTGAGGTGGCGGACGCTGCCGTCGGCGAGGACCAGCTCCAGCCCCTCGACCTGGGCCGAGATGTTGCGCAGCCGGGCGCCGGTGCCGTGGGTGCCGGTCGAGATCGCGCCGGAGATCGTCTGGCGGTCGATGTCGCCGAGGTTCTCCATCGCCAGCCCGAGCCCGGCCAGCTCCTCGTTGAGGTCGGCGAGCACGGTGCCGCCGGCGACCTTGACCAGCCCCGAGCCGGGGTCGGCGTCGAGCACCCCGCCGAGCCCGCGAGGTCGATCATCAGCCCGTCGGTCATCGCCGCCTCGGTGAAGGAGTGCCCGGATCCGGCGACCTTGACCCTCTGCCCCGCCGCCGCGGCGGCGGCGATCGCCTCCGCCAGCTCGTCCCGGCTGCCGGGACGGATCAGCTTCGCGGGCCGGCAGCGCTGGTCGCCCGCCCAGTTGACCCATTCGCCGCTCGCCCTCCGGCGCCGCCCTGCCATCGCTCGAGGCTAGCCCGCCGCGGGATGCGGCTCGGCCTCGGCGGGCATCGCCCGGAAGGCGTAGACGACGGTGAGGGACAGCAGGAGCGCGATGGCGATGCTCGGCACCGCATTGCCGGTAAGGCTGGCGACGCACGCCTCCGCCGACGCCGCCGATCACCTGCCCCGAGGCCCAGGCCATGTTGGAGACCCCGGCCGCGAAGCCCTGGTGCAGGGTGCTCGCCTCGGCGACGTCGGAGATCAGGGTCAGCGCCGGGGCGAAGCAGAGCCCGGCGCCGAGCGAGGTGATGATCAGGCCTGCGAGAACGGCGCCCAGGGTTGCCGCCAGCGCGATCGCGACCATCGCCACCGCGCAGATCGAGAGCCCGACCACGTACGGCAGGCGCCGTCCGACCCGATCGGAGATACGCCCGGCCAGCGGCGCCAGGGTCGCCTCCAGCGCGGCGCCCGCGATGAACCCGCCGGCGATCAGCCCGTGACTGCCACCGAGCTCGTCGATCCGCAGCGGCACCAGCACCTCGATCGCCCCGAACATCACCGAAGGGACGGCGACGAAGGCGGCCGCCCGAAGGATCGGGGGGCTGACCAGGGTCGCGCATCACTTCGCGCAGGCTCTGGCGCTCTGGGGCCCGCGACTCCGGCAGCCGCGAGGCGGCGAGCGAGAGGAGGATCGTTATCACCAGGACGGAGCTGAAGACCGGCTCGGTCCCGATTGCGCCGGCGATCGCGCCCAAGGCCGGGCCGAGCAGCGCCCCGGCGATCGCGGTCCCCAGGGCGGCGCCGATGACCGAGCCCCGCTTCTCCTCGGGCGCGGCCGTGATCAGCCAGGTGAGGGCGCCCGACCAGATCAGAGCGCCCGCGATCCCCTGCACGAACCGGGCGCGCGTCGAGCAGCGAGATGTCCTTGGCGAAGCCGAAGACGAAGCTGGCACAGCCAAGCAGGAGCAGCCCGGCGATGACCGTCCTCTTCGGCCCCACGCGGCTGGCGACGAAACCCGCCGGCAGCGAGCCGAGCAGCGTGCCGGCGGCGTAGGCGGCGGAGAGGATCCCGGCTTCGGCCTTGGTCAGGCCGAGCTCGTCGACGTACTCCGGAAGCAGGGGTGCGATCGCCGCGAAGAAGGCGACGTCGAAGAAGATCATCGCCGAAGCCAGGATGAGCAACCTGCGCACCCCCTGCATCCAATCAGTGGGAGCCGCCTGACGCGCTCTGGAGGGGTGGCAGAGCGGTTGAATGCGGCGGCCTTGAAAGCCGTTGGCCGCGTAAGCGGTCTCGTGGGTTCGAATCCCACCCCCTCCGCTCCCAGCCGTGTCGCGGCAGGAAAGCGGCCGCGGCGGACGAACGAGCAAGCCATGGAGAACGCCGGCAGGCGCGCCGACCGCCGCGACGTCTGGCTGGAGCGCGCAGAGAGGGTCAGGGACGCGTTCGGCCTGGTCCTGTTCCTCGTCCTCCTCACCTACGTGCTCGCCTCGCTGCTGGACAATCGCGGCTGGTCGGCCGTCGTCCTCACCTTGGCGGCCAGCACCACCTCGGTCGTCGCCCTGGTCAGCTCCCACGTCAGGGACGGGTTCGTCCGCTCCTCGCTCTGGCTCTCGGGTCTGGCGGTCCTTCTGGCTGTCATCGCGGCGGCGGCCGACAGTCAGACCCTGCTCAATATCGCCTCGCTGATCGAGATCTGCCTGCTGGCGTTCGCGATGGCGGCGGTGCTGTGGCGGGTGGTGACGAGCGCCGAAGTCGGCTCGCGCACGATCCTCGGCGCGATCAGCGTCTACACCGTGCTCGGCATCCTCTTCACCTTCGCCTACGGGACGATCGACCGGATCCAGGGCGGGCCGTTCTTCGAAGAGGTCGCCCGGCCGGAGGGGAACGACTTCCTCTTCTTCAGCTACACCACGCTGACCACGACCGGGTACGGCAACCTCGTCCCTGGCGGGCAGCCGGGACGGATGATCGCCGGCATCGAGATGATGCTCGGCCAGATCTTCCTCGTCACCCTGGTCGCCGGGCTGGTCAGCCTCTGGCGCCCTGGCGAGGCGCTGCGCCGCCGCCGCGAACGGCGCGAGGCGCCGGGCGAGACCACCTAAAGCGCCGGCGCCACTACCCCTCGTCGAGCTCGACCCGTTCGATCGTCTGCGCCTCGAGCGGCTTGTCGCCGCCGTCGGTCGGCACCGACTCGATCGCGTCGACCACGTCCATGCCGTCGATCACCTCGCCGAAGACGGTGTGCTTGCCGTCCAGCCAGGGCGCGGCGCCGGTGGTGACGATGAAGAACTGGGACCCGTTGGTGTTGGGGCCCGCGTTGGCCATCGCCAGCGCTCCGCGCACGACCTTGTGGTCGTTGAACTCGTCCTCGAAGGTGTAGCCCGGCCCGCCGCGGCCGCTGCCTTCGGGGCAGCCGCCCTGGATCATGAAGTCCGGGATCACCCGGTGGAAGACGAGCTGGTCGTAGAACCCGTCCGCGGAGAGCTTGCGGAAGTTCTCGACGGTTTTCGGCGCGTCCTCGTCGTGAAGCTCGAGCACGATCGCCCCGGCGCTGGTGTGAAGGGTCGCTTGCGACATGGCCCGAACCCTAGCTCCCCTTCACACGGATCGTCACCGGCGGCGAGGATCCCGGTGCATAGGGCCAGCGCTCCTCGGCCAGGGCGGTGGCGCGGATGCGGATCGCCGCCCGCCCGGTCACGTAGCGGAAGCGGTAGCGGGCGCGAAAACGGCCGTGGTGGTCGGTCCGGGTGACCAGGACCGGCCGCCAGCGGTGCGTCGCCTCCTCCAGGTACTGAATCGCGACCAGCTTGCCGCGGCGGGGGATCGGCGCGGCGCTGCTCTTGACCTTGCCTCTGAGGCGGACGACCTCGCCGGTGCGCAGGGCCCGCGGGGCGGCCCGCAGCGAGACGCCGCTCCGCACCCGCAGCTCCAGGGCCTCACGGATCGACGGCTCCAGCGCCCCGTCGCCGGCAAAGACGACCGTGACCCGGCGCGAGGGCCCGGGCGGCAGGCGCAGCTCGAAGCCCCCCTCCTCACCGGTCCTGACCGTGGCGGCGTCGAGCGGGACAAGCGCCCCGCGCGAGGGTCGCGAGACGACGCGGACGTCGCGGTCGCCGAGCCCGGCGCCGTCGGCGGCGCGGGTGAGCCGGCCGCTGAGGAGCGCCGGCGCGCCGAAGGGGACGGTCAGCGAATCGCCCCGGCCGTGGCCGCCGCGGAGCCGGGCGAAGAGCCGCGACTTGGCTCGCGGCACGTGCGGCGGCGGCACCCGGCGGATCGCCATCTGGGTGCCGTCGGCGCGCAGGCTGGTGGAGGCGGCGTTGCCGGCGGCGTCGGTCGCGTCGGCGCGGAAGACGAAGGTGCCGACGCCGATCTCGGGCATCGGCGCAAAGAGCCTGGCGGCACCGGGGGCGCCGGCGGGGACCAGCTTGGTCGGCAGCTCCGTCCAGCTCGCCGCGTCGACGCGGCGGAAGAGGATCTGGCCCGATCCCGGCCCGGAGAATTCGTCTGCGACCTCAGCCTCGACCCGGTCGCCGGGCTCCCCGTCGGCGAAGGCGACCTTCGGTTTGACGTCGTCGAGGCGCAGCGGCACCGTCACCGCCGTGCTCGGCGCCTCGTTTCCCGCCTCGTCGCGCAGCCACAACTGCAGGGAGTAGGAGCCGGCCGCCGGGACGCTGAGGTCGGCGAGGCTGCGGCGGTCGTGCCCGCCGGCGAAGCGGGCGCCGCTGTCGAAGCCGTTCGCGCCGACGAGCCGCCAGGAGGCACCGCCGATCGGGCTGGCCGCGCCCTGGTCGGGGTTCTCCCAACTGAGGTCGAAGTCGTTTGCCCGGTGCCACCCCTCCCCGCCGGCGAGCGCGACCGCCTTGGGGTGCGGCGGCGGGTTGTTGTCGATCCGCACCGTGTAGGAGGAGGTGCAGCGCTGGTTGCCCGCGAAGTCGGTCGCGCAGGCGAGCGCCTGGTGCGACCCGTCGCCGAAGACCCAGGTGTTGACGCCCTGGTGGGCCCAGGCGTCGCCCGGGCAGGGCTGCATCGTCGTCGCCTTCCATTCGCCGCCGATCAGCGCCTTGGCGCAGCTGTGCTCGGTGGAGCCGATCCGGGTGCCGTCGAGAAAGCTCTCGGCGAAGCGCAGACCGCCGCCCAGGTCGGCGGACCAGATCGCGACGTCCTGGTTACCCCTGCGCCAGCCGCCGCCGAGCAGGTCGCCGCCGATCCCGACATTTGGCGGGTTGTTGTCCTCGAGGGTGATCGTCAGCCCCCGCAGCGAGGACCACGAGCCCTGTTCCAGCGAGCACCACTTGCTTTCGGCGCGGGCGCAGAGCAGGCGGTCTTCGAAGCCGCTGACCGGGGACGGGAACCCCTTGCTGAATTCGCGCAGCGCCGTGTCGGTGGTGGCGGCGGTGAGAAAGGGGATGAAGCCGCCGGCGGCGTCGACGCTGCCGAGGCGCTGCTCGATCCCGTCGTGGAGGGCGTGCCACCAGGTCCCGCGCACGGCGGTGATCCCGGTGCCGCCCGGCGCGGTCCAGCGCCAGCGGGCGAACCGGGTCCCGGAGACCGTCCCCTGGCCGTCGCGGGTGAGGCTCTTGACGTGGACCCCGTCGAAGGGGTCGCCGCCGGGCGGGACGCAGTAGGCGTCGGAGCGGAACTTGGACCCGCCGGTGGTGTCGGCCCAGCTCGCGTCCGCACCGGCGTACCAGCCGCACTGGGCGACGGCGTACCTGCCCGCCTCCGCCTTCGCGGCCATCAGCAGCAGCATGCTCAGCGCCAGCAACAGCCCCAGCGCGACACCTCGTCCCACGGCAAGCCTCGTCCCAGACATCGTTCCTCCTCCACTCGGGTGCGTACCGAGGGCCAAGGGACGGGCGGGGTCAAACTCTCCCCCCCGCGGGGCTTCCGAGCTACCGCCTTTGCGAGAATCGAGCTAATGCCACTTCCCACCAAAGATCAGATCACCGAGAAGCTGCGTGCCGTCATCGACCCCGAGCTGCGGCGCTCGATCGTCGAGCTGGGCATGGTCCGCTCGATCGAGGTCAAGGAGGACGGCCGCGTCGAGGTCGTCGTCTCGCTGACCACCGCCGGCTGCCCGATCCGCTCCCACTTCGAACAGGCCGTCGCCCAGAACGTCTCCCAGCTGGAAGGCGTGACCGCGGTCGCGGTCGGCTTCGACGTCCTCTCCGACGAGGAGAAAGGCACCCTCCAGCAGACGCTCGGCCGCAACAAGCTGCCGCAGGGCGCGCTGGCGAAGGTGAAGAACGTGATCTGCGTCTCCTCCGGCAAGGGCGGCGTCGGCAAGTCGACGATGACCGCCAACCTGGCCGCGGCGCTGACCGCCGAAGGGCACCCGTCCGGGGCGCTCGACTGCGACGTCTACGGCTACTCGATCCCGCGCATGCTCGGCGTCAACCACAAACCCGAGGTGAACGCCGAGCGCAAGATCCTGCCGCTGGACTCGCCGAGCGGGGTGAAGGTGATGTCGATCGGCTTCTTCGTCGAGGACAACTCGGCCGTCGTCTGGCGCGGGCCGATGCTCCACAAGGCGATCCAGCAGTTTCTCGAGGACGTCGCCTGGGACGAGCTCGAGTACCTGCTGCTCGACCTGCCGCCGGGGACCGGCGACGTCTCGATGACGCTCGCCCAGCTGCTGCCGCAGGCCAAATTCCTCGTCGTCACGACGCCGCAGCCGGCGGCGCAGTCGGTCGCCCAGCGCGGGGCCGAGATGGCGAAGAAGTTCGACCTCGAGATCCTCGGCGTGATCGAGAACATGTCCGGCTTCACCACCCCCGACGGCGAGCGCTTCACGATCTTCGGCGAGGGCGGCGGGCAGCTGCTCTCCGACGAGCTCGACGTGCCGCTGCTCGGCAAGGTGCCGCTCTCCGAGCCGCTGCGCGAGCACGCCGACAACGGCTCGCCGCTGGTGATCGACGATCCCGACGCCCCCGCCTCGCAGGCGATCCGCCAGGCCGCGCGGGGCATCGTCGCCGCGACGCCGCAGGAGCTGCCGGTGCTGCAGGCGACGCCGAGCGCGGCGGAAGCGCCACCGGTCAGCGGCACGCCGCTGCCGGTCGTCCAGTAGTCGCGTCGCGGGCGGGCGAGGCTCCGAGAGTGACGAAGCGCACACTCGGAACCGAAACTTCCGCCATCCTTCAGCGTTAGGATTTGCACACAAACGCCTAATCCTCGGCTCACGCCGAGGAGCGGGGGACCCAGGTTTCTGGGGCTAACCCACCTTCGAGTGGGGGCGCAGGCTCCTTCAGCGCCAGCCCGACAGCTAACCCCGCCGGCCGACGAAGGAGGAGTGAATGACGAACGCCCTTGGGGTGGCCAGGAAAGCGCCCGCCCTTTGCATCTCCATAGCTGTTCTGGCCGCGGTTGCGATCGCAACGGTCCTCGCGGCTCCGGCCAAGGCGGAAACCCCGGGTGGGGTCTCCTCGACCACCCCGGAAGTCTCCGAACCGACCGCCCCTCCCGGCAAGGCGATCCTCGTCGGCGGCCGGGCGATCCCGCCCGCCGACGCACCGCCGGCCGTGAAAAAGGTGATCGCGGCGGCAAACAAGATCCGCAGCAAGCCCTACGTCTACGGCGGCGGCCACGCCCGCTGGTGGGACGCGGGCTACGACTGCTCGGGAGCGGTCAGCTTCGCCCTCCACGGCGGCAGCCTGATCACCACCCCGATGCCCTCCGGCTCCCTCGCCGGCTGGGGCACCGCCGGCAGAGGCCGCTGGATCACGGTCTACGCCAACGGCGGCCACGCCTACGCGGTAATAGCCGGCCTCCGCTGGGACACCGCAGGCAACACCAGCGGCACCGGCCCCAGGTGGCACAAATCCCTAAGAGCAGCCGCGAGCGGTCCATTCACCGCAAGACACCCCGACGGCTACTGAGCAACTAAGCGGCTAGCAGTAGGGGCGGGTACCCCCTCTGACAAAGGCTCAAGAAGTCACGCTGGCACAGGAAGTCCGACCAGCTGCGCGACGGTCTTTGGCAGAGGGGGTCCCGCCCCTCCCTACTTACGCAGCTTGGTTTTTGAAGTAGTTCGCGTTGATCTCAGCGTATTTCGCCCACTCGGCCGGCAGCTGATCCTCGGCGAAGCAAGCATCCACCGGGCAGGCCTCGACGCAGGCGTCGCAGTCGATGCACTCGTCCGGGTCGATGTAGAGCTGCTCGACGTTGTCGTAATCGGCCTCGTCAGGCGTCGGGTGGATGCAGTCGACGGGACAAACCTCGACGCACGAGTTGTCCTTCTGTCCTATGCACGGCTCGGCGATGACGTAGGTCATTCGAGAAGTTCTCCTAGCTCGTATTTCCGGGTGCCCGCCGGGGGCCCCGGCCAAGCGCGAGCGCACATTTTAGGGATGATGCGGACATGCTGCTGCTGACGGGGGCAACGGGAAGCATCGGGTCGCGCCTTCTGCCGCTGCTGCTCGAGCAGGGCGAGGAGGTGCGCTGCCTGGTGCGCGAGCCCCGGCGGCTGGGGGCGCGGCGGGTCGACGTGCAGATCGCGCTCGGCGACCTCGGCGAGATGTCGGATCCCTATCTGGTGCGCCAGGCGCTGCGCGGGGTCGACCGGGTGATCCACCTGGCGGCCTCGATCCGCGACCAGCCGCCGAAGCGGATCGAGGAGCTGAACGGGCTGGCGACGGTGCGGCTGCTGCGGGCGGCGGAGCGCAGCGGCGTCGAGAGCTTCCACTTCTTCAGCGCGCTCGACGCGCAGGCGGCACAGCGGACCCGCTTCTTCCGCGCCAAGTGGCTGGCCGAGCAGGCGGTCCTCTCCTCCTCGCTGCGGACCACCGTCTTTGCGCCCTCGATCGTCTACGACCACAGCGACCCCTGGATCACCCTGCTGAAACGCTTCTCCTTCCTGCCGGTGCTGCCGGTCTCGGGCGAGGGGCGGGCGCGGTTCCAGCCGATCTGGGCGGCGGACGTGGCGCGCTGCGTGGTCGGCGCGCTGGCGCGAGAGCGCGGCGAGGAGGTGCGGACCCGGCGCTACGAGCTGGCCGGGCCGGAGACGCTCGACTACGACGAGATGTCCGACCTGGTCAGCCGCATCGCCGGCCGGCCGCGGCCGCTGGTCCACCTGCCGTTGCCGTTCGTGCGGGCGGGGCTGATCGCGCTCCGCAACCTCTTCGGCGAGGCCGTGTTCGCTACCTGGGAGGAGGCCGAGCTGATGGAGGTCTCGATGACCAGCGAGCGGGGGCCGGCCGACGCGCAGGCACTCGGCGTCGAACCGCGAAGGATGAGCGATGTACTGGAGAGCGCTTAGGAGGTTCAGCCGGGCGGGGGGTCTCTTCGCCCTGCTCGCGGCCATGGCCGCGCTTCTCGCTCCCGTCCAGGCGGCGGCGGTCTCGCTGGTGCCGCCGAAGCCGAACGTCTTCCTCGGCGTCAGCGACCGGGGAACCACGGCCGAGTTCTACGAATTCGCCGAACTCACGGGCAAGCACCCGGCGCTCCTGCAGACCTTCCATCCCTGGGGCAACAGCCTCAACGAGGCCTACGAACGCTGGCGGGAAACGGCGACGCGGCCGATCCTCCACATCTCCACGGCCGACGACCAGACGCTGGCGGAGCTGATCACCCCGCAGCAGATCGCCCTCGGGTACGGCGACGACTACCTGCTGCAGCTGAACGCCTTCTTCGCCAGCAAAGGGCTGCCGGCGTACATCCGGCCGCTGGGCGAGCCGAACCGCTGCCTCAACGCCTGGTCGGCGGTCAACTGCGACGGCTCGCAGAAAGGCGGCGAACACACGACCGGCTGGTACAAGCAGGCCTTCCGCCGCATCTCCGCGATCGTCCGCGGCGGCCAGAGCCTGGAAGGCGTCAACGCGACGCTGGCGGAAATCGGGCTGCCGCCGGTGACCCGGACCAAAGGGCCGCCGCCGACCGAGCTGCCGGCGGCGCCGGTGAGCATCGTCTGGAGCCCCCTGCCCGGCGGCTCTCCCCGGGTCAAAGGCAACTTCCCCGGCAACTACTGGCCCGGCCGCCGCTGGGTCGACTGGGTGGGCACCGACTTCTACTCCCAGTATCCCGTCTGGAAGGACCTCAACCGCTTCTACGCGGGCAAGCAGTGGCGCGGGATGCCGGTGGCGATGACCGAGTGGGCGGTCTCCGGCGAGGACGACCCCCGCTGGGTCAAGCAGACGATCGCCTGGACCGTCAGGCACCCCCGCGTGCGGATGCTCGTCTACTACCAGGGCTTCGGCGCCGGCAACCCCTACGACCTCCGCCTCTACCCCCGCACCACCAACACCCTGCGCCTGAAGATCCGCCGCCCCAACTTCCTCGAAACCGCCGACTACAACGCCAGCCTCTACCCCCCGCTCCCACCCAAGCCGCGGAAAAAATAGGAGGGCCGACTCGCGGACCTGTCTCGGCGGACATGCGTCTGTGGCTGGCGAGGCCCGCGGCAAGCCGAGCAAGAACGCAAGAGGCCCGGATAGCAGCGCTATCCGGGCCTCTGAGGACGCCGCCCGGCGCCGCCCCGGGCCCGCCAGACGCGGGCGCAGGGCCGCCGAGCCAGGTCCGCGAGTCGTTACATCATGCCGCCCATGCCGCCCATGTCGGGCATGGCGCCGCCACCGCCGCCGTTCTCCTCCGGCGGTTCGGCGATGATCGCCTCGGTCACGAGGATGTTCTTCGCGATCGAGGCCGCGTTCTCCAGGGCGGAGCGGGTGACCTTGGTCGGGTCGATGACGCCGGCCTTGATCAGGTCGCCGTACTCGCCGTTCGCCGCGTTCAGGCCTTCGCCGTCCTTCAGCTCCCGGACCTTGTTGACCACGACCGAGCCCTCGAGGCCCGAGTTCTCGGCGATCTGCCGCACCGGCTCCTCGAGCGAGCGGTGGATGATCCGGGCGCCGGTGACCTCGTCCGGGTCGTCCAGCTTCTCCGGGTCGAGACCGGCCTGCGCGTTCAGCAGCGCCACGCCGCCACCCGGCACGACACCCTCCTCGAGCGCGGCGCGGGTCGCCTGCAGCGCGTCCTCGACGCGGTGCTTTTTCTCCTTCATCTCGGTCTCGGTGGCGGCGCCGACCTTGACGACGGCAACGCCTCCGGCGAGCTTGGCCAGACGCTCCTGGAGCTTCTCGCGATCGAAGTCGGAGTCGGTGTTGTCGACCTCCGCTTTGATCTGCTTGATCCGGCCCTTGATGTCCTCCGGGTCGCCGCCACCGTCGATGATCGTGGTGTTGTCTTTGGCGACGACGACGCGGCGCGCCTTGCCGAGCTGAGCCAGCTGGGTGTTCTCCAGTTTCAGGCCCATCTCCTCGGTGATCACCTCGCCGCCGGTGAGGATCGCGATGTCCTCGAGCATCCGCTTGCGGCGGTCGCCGAAGCCCGGAGCTTTGACGGCCACGCCGGTGAAGGTGCCGCGCAGCTTGTTCACGACCAGGGTCGCGAGGCACTCGCCCTCGACGTCCTCGGCCACGATCAGCAGCGGTTTGCCGCCCTGCATCACCTGCTCGAGCACCGGCAGGATGTCCCGCACGGAGCCGATTTTCTGGTTGGCGATGAGGATGTAGGGGTCGTCCAGCACCGCCTCCATGCGGTCCTGGTCGGTGACCATGTACGGCGAGATGTAGCCCTTGTCGAACTGCATCCCCTCGGTGAACTCGAGCTCCATCCCGAAGGTCTGGCCCTCCTCGACGTTCACCACGCCGTCTTTGCCGACTTTCTCGATCGCGTCGGCGATCACGTTGCCGATCTCGTCGTCGCCGGCGGAGATGGCGGCGACACGGGCGATCTGGTCTTTGCCCGCGACCTCTTTGCTCTGCTTGTTGCGCAGGTTGTCGACGACCTCCTCGACGGCCTTCTCGATGCCGCGGCGCAGGGCCAGCGGGTTGGCGCCGGCGGCCACGTTCTTCAGGCCCTGGCGAACGATCGTCTGGGCCAGCAGGGTGGCGGTGGTGGTGCCGTCGCCGGCGACGTCGTTGGTCGCGGTCGCGACCTCGCGGACGAGCTGGGCGCCCTGGTTCTCGAAGACGTCCTCGACCTCGACCTCGCGGGCGATGGTGACGCCGTCGTTGGTGATCGTCGGCGCGCCGAACTTTTTGTCGAGCACGACGTAGCGACCTTTGGGGCCGAGGGTGACCTTGACGGCGTTGGCGACGGAATCGACGCCGGCCTGCAGGGCCCCTCTGGCCTCCTCTGCGTACTTCAGCTCCTTGTGAGCCATGTGTTTCCAGTCCTCCTTAGTTGCGTAAGTCCGGTGGGGGCGTTAGCCGACCTTGGCCAGGACGTCCGACTCGCGAAGCACGAGCACCTCGTCGCCCTCGACGGTCACCTCGGTGCCGCCGTATTTGGAGTAGAGGACCTCGTCCCCCTCCGCGACGTCGAGTGGACGGCGACTGCCGTCGTCCTGGATCGCGCCGTCGCCGACGGCCACGACCTTGCCCTTCTGCGGCTTCTCTTTGGCCGTGTCGGGAAGGACGATGCCACTGGCGGTCGTCTCCTCCTCCTCGATCGGCTTGACGATCAGCCGGTCCCCGAGGGGCTTCAGCTTCATCCGTGAACCTCCGTTGTCGGTGTGTGGGGTGAAAGTTGAGAAAGCGTCGCTCCAGAGCCAAATTCAGGCTCTGACAACGCTTGGCACTCCTAGGGTGAGAGTGCCAATGCCCTAAAGATAGCGAAGCCTCAATCGATCGCCAAGAGGCGACAGCCGAGGAGAGAGGAAATTCCCTCGCCGCCGCGCCGCATCACCCAGTCGTGGTTCCACTCGAAGGCGGGGCGGAGCAGCGGCGCGAAGAGGTTCATCCAGGCCTTCGTCGTCGCGCACGTTCCACTCGTAGAGGACCGCGGTCACCCCGTCCTGCTCGTAGAGCCGCCAGCGGCCGACGCCTTCCAGCTCCCCCACCGCCCGTCCCTCCATCATGGTCGGGTACTCGATCCGCGTCGTGGTCACGTCGAAGCTGACCCGGTAGGGCAAAAGGCTCTTCCAGACCATCCGCGAGACGCTGCCGAGGCCGTCGCCGTCGCCGGCCCGCAGCTCGCTTGCCTCCTCCACCCCGCGCCACCAGCTCGGCCACCGCTCCTGGTCGTGGATCGCCTCCCAGACCGGCGCGCGCGGGGACTCGAGCAGCCAGGTCGTGAGGAAGGCGTATTCGGCCACGGCGCGCCTCAGTTGTGGTGGGGCGTCTCTCCGTTGCCGAGGTGCGCGCGCGGCGGCTCGACGATCTGCGAGAAGCGGATCACCGTCACCAGGTCGTCCTCGGAGACCGGCCGGCTGTAGATCTGCTCGAGGAATCGGGTCGTCTCCTCGAGCCGGCGAAACTCGGGGTTGTCGTGCTCGATGTCGCGCCGGCTGAGGTCGCCGGCGCGCTTGACCTCGACGTCGTCGATCACCGCGGTGAAGATCTTCTCGCGCGGGCTGTGGCGGAATCCGACCGTGATCCAGACCACCTGTCCGCGCTCGTACTTGTTGCTCTTGTCGCCGAGCCGGATCGTCGCGGTCTTGCGGCCGCGCTTCAGCTGGTCGATGAAGACCGCCGAGTAGAAGTTCAAGACGTAGATGCCGCCCTTCATCGCGCTGCGAGCGTATAGGAGAGCGGCTTTCGCCTGAGAACTGGACGTCTGTTTGAGGCGACTGGACGAGTTTTGGGTGATTTTCAGCGCGGCTGGAGGTTCTGGACCTCGGGACCGATGTCCTCAGAGATGCCAGCCAAACTCGATGCACTCCGCCGCCCCGCCCTCTTCTTCCTCGCGACCCTCGCGCTGCTGCTCCTCGTCGCCGCCCAGGCGCAGGCGAAGAAGTGCGACGGCAAGAAGGTGACCATCATGGGCACGGCCGGCAACGACCACATCGTCGGCAAGAAGGCCAGCGACGTGATCTACGGCGGCGGCGGCAACGACGTCATCACCGGCGGCCCGAACGGCAACGACACGATCTGCGGCGGCCCCGGCGACGACAACATCAACGGCGGCCGCGGCTTCGACTCCCTGCAAGGCGAAGGCGGCGACGACAAGTTGCTCGGCGACACCGGCTCCGACAGCATCGACGGCGGCGACGGCAATGACGACCTCTCCGGCTCCAAAGGCGCCGACGGCCTCCACGGCGGCGGTGGCGACGACGTGGTGATCGGCTTCAAGGGCCCCGACAAGCTGAGCGGCGGCGGCGGCAACGACTACGTCGACGGCCAGCAGGGCAGCGACAAGATCGACGGTGACGGCGGCGACGACAAACTGCTCGGCGACAAGGGCAACGACCAGATCGACGGCGGCAGCGGCCACGACCACGTCGAAGGCGGCCCCGGCGACGACAGCGACCTGCAGGGCGGCGGCGACGGCGACGAAGTCTTCGGCGGCGCCGGCACCGACCACGTCGACGGCGGTCCGGGCGACGGCGACATCGTCCGCGGCGACGCCGGCACCGACAGCCTCGCCGGCGGCGAAGGCGGCAACGACATCGTCTCCTACGCCAGCGCCACCCGCGGCGGCGTGATCGTCAGCCTCGCCGCCAACAAGGCCAAAGGCGACGGCCACGACGATCTGAACGGGTTCGAGGACGTCGTCGGCTCGCCCCAGGGCGACGAAATCGTCGGCAACGGCCAAAACAACCGGATCGACGGCGGCGTCGGCAACGACGACCTGCAGAGCGGCGGCGGGGGCGGCCAGGCATTCGGCGGCCCCGGCACCGACACCTGCGACGGCTTCGCCGCCGAGACCTCGTGCGGCCCCGAAGAGTCGCCTCCCGCGAGCCTCGCCTTCGGCACCCTCAACCAGGGCCTCGACGGCTCCAGCCTGATCGTCCAGGGCAGCCCGCAGAACGACGACGTCCGCATCTCCCGCGGCGACGGCGCCTGGGTCGTCTCCTCGGCGATCCCGATCTTCTCCGGCGACGGCTGCGAAACCCCGCCCTCCAACGGCAACGCGATGGTCTGCCCCGACTCGGGCGCGGTGCCGCTGATCGTCGTCACCGGCGGCAGCGGCAACGACACGGTCGTCGTCGACCCGAGCGTCCCGGCCGGCGCCAAGGTGCGGATCAACGGCAACAGCGGCGACGACAGCCTGGTCGGCGGCAACGGCGAGGACGTGCTGGAAGCGGGCGAGAACTACAACAGCCCCGACAACGGCCACGACCGGCTCGAAGGCAACGGCGGCTCCGACGTCCTCTACTCCGATCCGGGCGGCGACACCCTGCTCGGCGGGCCCGGCAACGACCTGCTCGTCAACTCGGTCCCCACCTGCCAGGGCCACGTCTACGACGGCGGCACCGGTGAGGACACGGTCTCCTACGCGCGCTCCAAAGACAACCTGCGGGTCGCCCTCGGCGGCACCGGTGGCCCTCCCGGCTGCGGCAACCTCGACAAAGTCCTCGCCGACAACGAGAGCCTCGAGGGATCCGACGGCCCCGACGTCCTGGTCGGCGACAACGGCGACAACAGCATCATGGGCCACATCGGCAGCGACACCCTGATCGGCAAGGGCGGCAGCGACTTCATCGAAGCCCTCGACGGGCAGCGGGACAAGGTCGACTGCGGCGGCGGTGGCGACGACGTCGCCGCGGACCCCAAGGACTCCCTCTCCAGCTGCTGAGCGGCGGGGGGCGCGCTACCTGCCGAACCCCTCCTCGCCGATCAGCGGCACGAAGCGGCAGGGGCTGATCGTCTCGCTCTCGTGGCGCTCGCCCCGGCGCCGGATCAGCTTCAGCACGTCGGCGTCGCCGGCGGCGATCGGGACGACGAGGCGGCCGCCCGTCGGTCAGCTGGCCGAGCAGCGCGGGCGGCGGCGCCGGGGCGGTGGCGTGGACCGCGATCGCGTCGAACGGCCCCCGCTCCGGGACGCCGACGCTGCCGTCGCCGACGACCAGCTCGACGTTGCGGATCCCCAGCGAGGCAAGCGCGCGGGCGGCCCCGGCCGAAAGCGCCTCGTGGCGCTCGACGCTGACCACGTGGCTGGCGAGCAGCGAGAGCACCGCCGCCGAGTAGCCGGAGCCGGTGCCGACCTCGAGCACCAGCTCGGGGCCGCGCAGCTCCAGCGCCTGGCAGATCGCGGCGACGATCCAGGGCTGGGAGATCGTCTGCTCCTCGCCGATCGGCAGCGCCGAGTCGGCGTAAGCCCTGCCGCGCAGCTCCGCCGGCAAGAACTCCTCCCGCGGCACCTCGGCCATCGCCTCCAGCACCCGCTCGTCCTCGATCCCCCGCGCCCGCAGCTGGCGCTCGACCATGCGCCTGCGTGCGGCCGCCGCGTTCACCGCTTCGCGGCGGGACCGCCGAAGCCGGGGAGGAAGGTCCAGGCCGGGTAGGCCCCCCGCAGGTAGTCGCGGTGGCGGTCCCAGTCCTCGGGGCCGAGCCGCGACGGGCCGCGGAGGCTGACCTCCCCGTCGCGTTTCCGGAATCCCCAGCTGAAGCCGAGGATGGCGTCGATCTCGCCGCTGCCGGCGAGGGTGTCGTCACCGAGGCCACAGAGGAAGCTGTGGGCGAGGAAGTCCCAGTCGCCGAGATCGGTGTGGGGGGCGTCGAAGAGCTCGGGGGTGAAGCCGTAGAAGCCGAAGGGGTGCCCGACAGGCCCCAGCGGTTCGAAGTAGTCGAGGTGGAAGCCGCCCGGATGGAGATCGGAGTCGACCAGCTGCAGCCAGCCGAGGAAGTCGGCGTAGCCACGGGCGGGCGGCGAGACCGTCGCCCGGCAGTAGGCGAAGCCGCGGGCGTAGCCGGGGCAGCCGAGCTGCTCGGGTTCGTCGTTGACCGCGACCTCGATCTCCACGGCGCAGTCACGACCGGCGCGCTCGAACTCGATCCGCACGGCTAGTAGATGTAGTTGCGCAGCTTCTCCGGCTCCAGCACGGTGACGCGGCCGCGGCCGGAGCGGACGACGCCGGCGCGCTCCAGCTCGGCGAGGAAGCGGCTGACCGACTCGCGCGAGGTGCCGGCGAGCTGGGCCAGGTCGGTCTGGTTCATGTTGATCGTCACCTCTTCGGTCGGCTTGCCCTCGCCGCTTCCGTTGTCCTGGGCCTCGCGGCTGAGCTGGGAGAGGATCCCGGCGACGCGGCTGGGAACGGTCTGGAAGGACTGGCGGGAGAGGCGGACGTTGGCGGCGCGGAGGCGGCGGACCAGCCCGGCGACCAGCTTCAGCGAGATCTCGGGGTGACGGGCGAGCAGCGCCCGCACGTCGTTGGCCGGCAGCGCCAGCAGCTCGCCCTCGGTCAGCGCCTCGGCGCTGGCCGAGCGCTGGTCGCCGTCGAGCATCGCCAGCTCGCCGAAGATCTCCCCGGGACCGAGGGTGGCGAGGGTGATCGCGCGGCCGTCGGAGTGTTCGCGGGTGACCCGGAAGCTGCCCTCCTTGACGATGTAGCAGGCGTCCGAGTCGTCGCCCTCGTGGAAGACCCGCGTCCCGGCCGGAAAAGTGCGCGGCACAGCGACGTGCGAGAAGCGCTCCAGCTCCCCCTCCTCCAAGTCGGCGAAGAGCGTCACGCTCTTCAGCAGCTCGACCGCGCTCTGGTCTGCCTCTCGGCACTGCAGCGATTATGCCAGTGGCGCCGTCATTCGCCTGTTCCTTTTCGTTGTCAGGGACCGAAAAGGAACAGACGAATGGCCGGTCAGGCCCGGGGCTAGGCCGAGGCGGTCAGTTTGCGCGGGCCGCGGCTGAAGCCGGCGCCGACCAGCGCCTCCTCGTGGCCGGAGCCGATCACCGCCTCGCCGTCGAGTTTCTCGATCGCCAGTTTCGGCAGCTGGCCGGCGCTGACGGCGTCGGCGAGGGCGCGCATCGCCTCCTCCAGCTCCCGCTCGTCGAGGGACTTCAGGCGCAGCAGTGCCGCGGCCGCCGCGCTCGACGAAGACCAGCGGCTCGCCGTCGCGCAGCAGCAGGTGGGCGCCGGGGGTGCGGCCGGCGCGGCGGCCGCCCTCGAGCTTCGGCCAGGGCAGCGAGGCGCCGTAGGGGTTGGCCGGGTCGGTGGCGGCGAGGACGAGGTAGGAGCCGTCGCGTTCGGGCAGCGAGCGCAGGCGCTCGACCGCGCCGGGGAGGGCGAACTGGGCGCCGCCGAGGCCCTCGACGAAGTAGCCGCGGCGGGCGGTGCCGAGCAGCTCGAGGTTGCCGAGCTCCCCGTAGAGGGTCGAGAAGCCGCCGGGGACGCCCTCGGCGAGGACGGTCTCGCGGGTGACGATCCCGTAGCGCTCGAGCATCAGCTCGGCCTGGTGCGCGCAGCTTGGCGCCGGGCCCGGGGGCGTTGGCGAAGAGCGGCTCGGTCAGCGACCAGCGGCCCTGGACGGCGGCGCCGGTCGGTGCGAGCGGCGGCGGGCGAAGCGGCGGCCGGGGCGTTCGGAGGGCGGCACCGCCCGCAGGCGCGGCGCGCGCAGCGGCGCGAAGGCGTCGTTGGTCACCTGCGCCGCTCCAGACCAGGTCCCAGAGCGCGTTGTGGATGTCCTCGGCCGGGTGGTCGAGCTCGACGACGAGGTCGAGCCAGAAGGAGGGGCCGGCGGCGAGCCGCTCGCGGATCGCGTCGTGGACCTCGCCCTCGGGCGACTCCAGCTTCGCGTTGGCGGGCGGCGGGCCGGCGAGGCGGACGTCCTCGCGGAAGTAGAGGGCGACGCGGCCGTCGTTGCGGCCGAGGGCGCCGGCGCCGATCCAGACCAGCTCGCCGCTGGTGCAGAGCTCGTCGAGCCAGCTCGGCGAGTAGGCGCCGAGCCGCCGCGGCAGCACGTCTCCCTCCCAGACTTTCGGCGTCAGCGCCACCCCCTGCAGCGGCACCAGCGCCTCGCGCAGGCGGTCGAGCCCGGCGCCGGTGCGGCGGAAGGCGTCGACGTTCTGCCAGCTCGGCAGGAAGCGGGCGAGCTCCCGCGTGTCGGCGGCCTCGACCTCTTTGCGCAGGCGGGCGAGGCTGGCGCGGCGGACCCGGCGCAGGACTTCGGAGTCGCACCACTCGCGCTCGGTCCCGCCGGGCAGGAGCTCGCCGCGGACCATCGCCCCTTCGGCCTCGAGCTCGCGCAGCGCCGGCGAGGGATCGACGCCGTAGCGCTCGGCCAGCTGCGCGGTCGGGAAGGGGCCGTGGGTGCGGGCGTAGCGGCGGACCAGGGCGCGCATCGCGTCGGGGTGCTCCTCGAGGAAGGTCTCCGGCAGCCCCGGACGGCTCGGGAACGCCGAGCGCGTCGCGGTAGAGGCCGGCGTCCTCGGCGGCGATGTAGCGCTCCTCGCCGGCGACGCGGACCTTGGCGACGCGGCGCTCGGCGACCAGTTTCTCCAGCATCGATTTCGCCGAGTAGCCCTCGGCGACGCGCGCCTCGCACTCCTCCGCGGTGAGGTCGCCGAGGTTGCGCAGCAGCTGCTGCAGGGCGTCGCGGTCGCCGGCGCGGCCGGCCTCGGTGCGGTGCTGGAGCTGTTCTTCGACTTCGTCCAGCGCCTCCGGGTCGATCAGCTCGCGCAGCTCCTCCTGGCCGAGCAGCTCGCGCAGCAGGTCGCGGTCGAGCGCCAGCGCCGCCGCACGCCGCTCGGCGTTCGGCGTGTCCCCCTCGTACATGTAGGTGGCGACGTAGTCGAACAGCAGCGAGGAGGCGAAGGGCGAGGCGGTCGGCGTCTCCACCTCGACCAGGCTGAGCGCCCGCGAGTGCAGCTTGCCGAGCAGCTCGGCGCAGGGCCGGGAGGTCGAGCACGTCCTGCAGGCACTCGCGGTAGGTCTCGAGGATGACCGGGAAGCGGGGGAAGTCCCGCGCCACCTCGAGCAGGCTCTGCGACTTCAAGCGCTGCTGCCAGAGCGGCGTGCGCTTGCCGGGGTAGGCGCGCGGGATCAGCAGCGAGCGCGAGGCGTTCTCGCGGAAGCGGGCGCCGAACAGGGCCGAGCCGGAGAGCTCGGAGACGATCAGGTCCTCGATTTCGTCGGGGTCGATCAGGACGAGGTCGGCGGAGGGCGGCTCGTCGGCGTCGGGGAGGTGGATGACGATCCCGTCGTCGGACCAGATCGCGTCGGCCTCGAGGTCGTGCTCGGCGCGGATCTTCGCGGCCAGCGCCAGGCCCCAGGCGGAGTGGACGCGGCCGCCGTAGGGCGAGAGGATGCAGAGCCGCCAGTCGCCGATCTCGTCGCGGAAGCGCTCGACCACGATCGTCTCGTCGGAGGGGACGACGCGGGTCGCCTGCTGCTGCTCGCGCAGGTAGGAGACGAGGTTGTTGGCGGCGCGCTCGTCGAGGTCGTACTCCTTGGCCAGCTCGGCCGGGCTCGCGGGTGACCGCCTCGCGGGCGAAGGCGCCGATCGCCCGGCCCAGCTCGGCCGGGCGGCCGATCCCGTCGCCCTTCCAGAAGGGGACGGCGCCGGGGGCGCCGGGGGCGGGGGTGACGATCACCCGGTCGCGGGTGATTTCCTCGATCCGCCAGGTGCTGGAGCCGAGCAGGAAGGTCTGGCCGGCGCGGGCCTCGTAGACCATCTCCTCGTCGAGCTCGCCGACCCGGCGGCCGTCGGGCAGGTGGACGCCGTAGAGGCCGCGGTCGGGGATCGTGCCGGCGTTGGTGACGACCAGCTGGCGGGCGCCTTTGCGGCCGTGGATCGTGCCGCTCGGTGCGGTCCCAGACGATCCGCGGCCGCAGCTCGGCGAAGCGGTCGGAGGGGTAGCGGCCGTCGAGCATGTCGAGGACGTTCTCCAGCTGTTCGCGGGAGAGCTCGTGGAAGGGCTGGGTGGCGGTGACGAGCCGCTCGACCTCGTCGACCTCCCACTCGTCGAGCGCCGCCATCGAGACCAGGTGCTGGGCGAGCACGTCGAGCGGGTTCTGCGGGATCGTCGTCTCCTCGATCTCGGCCTCGCGCATGCGCCGGGCGACGACCGCGCACTCGAGCAGGTCGCCGCGGTATTTGGGGAAGATCCGGCCTTTGGAGACCTCGCCGAGGCCGTGGCCGGCGCGGCCGATCCGCTGCAGGCCGCGGGTCACCGACTTCGGCGACTCGACCTGGATCACCAGGTCGACGGCGCCCATGTCGATGCCGAGCTCCAGGGAGCTGGTCGCGACGAGGCAGGGCAGCTCGCCCGACTTGAGCATCTCCTCGACGACGGCGCGCTCCTCGTGCGAGAGCGAGCCGTGGTGGGCGCGGGCGATCTCGACGTACTCGGTGGGGGAGTCAGGGGGGTCCTCGGCGGACAACTGCTGGGGAGGGTCCGCCGAGGACCCCCCTGACGTCCCCGCCAGCCGTGGCGTGGCCCGCTTGCTCGGTGGCGGGCAGCTCTTGTTCGCCTTCGCCGTTCGCGAGCTCGTTCAGGCGCTTTGCCAGGCGCTCGGCGGCGCGGCGGTTGTTGACGAAGATCGATCGTCGAGGTGTGTTCCTGGACCAGCTCGAGCAGCTTCGGGTAGATCGCGGGCCAGATCGAGCGGACGTGGGCGCTCGGCTCGATTTCGCTCGGCGGCGGCCCGTCCTCGCTCGGATAAGCCGGCGCCCCGGGATCGGCCATGTCCTCGACCGGAACCACGATCTCCAGATCGAGCTCCTTCTTCTGCCCCGCATCGACGATCCGACAGCTCCTCTTGGACCCGACCAGGAACTGCCCAATCCGCTCCAGCGGCCGCTGGGTCGCGGACAGACCGATCCGCTGGATCCCGGGTGGATCTCCGCTTCTGCGGTGGGTGGCGTGGTAGGGGGTACCCCCTCCTGCCGCGCAGGAGGGGGTGGGTCCCCTGCCGCGACAGGACCCGCCGCCTCGAGCGCATGGTCCCTGACCAGGTGATCAAGCCGCTCAAGAGTCAGCGCCAGGTGGCTCCCCCGCTTGGTCTGGGCGACGGCGTGGATCTCGTCGACGATCACCGCCTCGACCCCGGTGAGGATCTCGCGCACGCTGGAGGAGAGCATCAGGTAGAGCGACTCGGGGGTGGTGATGAGGATGTCGGGCGGGGTTTTCGCCATCGCCCGCCGGTCTTTCTGCGAGGTGTCGCCGGTGCGCAGGCCGACGGCGATCTCGGCGCCGATCCCGCGCAGCGGCGCCCGCAGGTTGCGCTCGATGTCGTAGGAGAGCGCTTTCAGCGGCGAGACGTAGACCAGCTTGACGCCGGTCCCCAGCGTCCGTCGCGCGGGCCAGCTTGTCGATCCCCCAGAGGAAGCTGGCAAGCGTCTTCCCCGAGCCGGTCGGGGCGCAGATCAGCGCGTTGCTCGCCGCTGGAGATCGCCTCCCAGCCGCCGGCCTGCGCCGGCGTCGGGCCCTCGAAGGAGGCCTCGAACCAGCGCCGCACCGGCGCGCTGAACGGCGCCAGTGGATCGGAGTTCCTGCTCGGTTTCGTCCTAGTTGCCAACCCACCGATCTTACGCAGATCGATGGGTCGGCTCGAGGGCATTAAGGAGTTCCGCCGGCGAACTTGACGTAGGCGAACCAGGACTGCTTCGGGGTGAAGCCGTCTCCGAAGAGGCCGGAGCCGTTGCAGAAGTTGCAGGCGGCGCCGTAATCGTCGATCGAGAACCAGTAGACCCGCTGGATGCGCCACTTGCGCTGGTTCTTGACCAGCAGCGAGAAGGCGCCTTTCAGCTGCTGGGCCTGACCGGCGGCGCCTTTGGCGAAGGAGTTGCCGGGCGTCTTCGGCGCCGAGCTCCAGCCGAGCTCGGTGATCCAGATGCCGGTACCGGCGTCGTGGCGTTTCTTCATCACGTCGCGCACTTCTTCGATCTGCGGGATCAGCAGCTGGTACTTCGTCGAGTAGGGATGCAGGGCGATCCCGTCGAACTTGGCCGCGATCCCCGGGACCTTGTAGAGGCCTTCGAGGAAATCGGAGGCGAACCAGTTGTGGTTGCC
>CAVVSU010000002.1:0-1748032 GCA_963751015.1 uncultured Actinomycetes bacterium | reverse complement strand
CGCTGCCCTCGAGGGCAAACGGGATCGCCTCGTCGGCCTCAAGGAGAACGTGATCATCGGCAAGCTGATCCCGGCCGCGACCGGCCTCAAGCACTACCGGACGGTCGCGATCGAGCCGGCGGAACCGATCGAGCCGCCGACGGACGACGACCTGCTCGAGGAAGACGAGCTGGCGGCGGAACTCGGCGTCGACGGGGTCGAGGCTCCGGTCGAGGGCTTCGGCACCTCCTTCGCCGAGGAGCTCGAGGAGCTCGCGCAGGAGATCGAGTCCACTTCGGAGGAGTCGAAATAGAGGCTGCGGCTTAATACGGATGTGTGTTACCCGCGGAAGTGGGTAAATCAGAAGTACCCCAAGAACACCCCATCTTCTTGCTCTTGAGGTATTTCATTTCTCCTTTGAAACGCCGAAGGCCGGGATTTACCTCCCGGCCTTCGGCGTTCAATGGAGCGTCTCCGCCTAGCCGGCGAGGCAGAGCGCGTACGCGGTGATGGAATCCTCCGCGCCGGTGTTGTTCACGGCCTGGTAGAGCCAGCCGTCGCCGGAGGGCTTGCTGCTGGTCATCTCGGTGCCGAAGTGGCCGGGCTGGCCACCGCCGCTAAGCACCTGCTCACCGGCCGCGCAGCCGACCGAGACGGTGGCGGACGCGCCTTTGGCGACTTTCACCGTGTTGGTGCGGACGGTCACCGTTCCCAGCTCGCTGGCGTTGACCGAGCCGGGGCCGAGGTCGTTGGCCGTGAGCGACTGGTCGGCCACCTCGGAGGAGGCGACGGAGGCCGCCCCGAGGTCGGAGGCCGTCAGCGCGTCGGGCGCCACCTCGGGCGATTCGACGGCGTTCTCGGCGATCTCCTCGCCGCCGACCGCGTCGGGGGCGATCTTCGGCGAGCTGACCGCGTTGTCGCGCAGGTCGACGGCGCGGACCGTACCGTCGACGATCTGGGCCGAGCGGACGCTGTTCTTGGCGATCCCGACCGCGAAGGCGCTGCCGGTGAGGGCCATGAACAGGGCCAGGCAGCTGATCACGAGGGCGGGGGAGGGACGGAATGAATTGGTCTTGCGAGTCATCGGGGGTCTCCTTTCGTTGGTTTTGGATCCCGATGGCTCCAGCTTCGGTTCGAACGCCTCCCGCAACTACGGACCCCAGGGGTGAACCTCCTCACCCCTGGTTTGGCCGGGCAGCCAGTCCGATAGATTTCGCGAGCATGAATTCCGCGGAGAAGGTCTGCATCATCGGCGCCGGGGGCTCTGGCATCGTTGCCGCGCAGGTGCTGGACGCGCAAGGGATCCCCTTCGACTGCTTCGAGAAGGGGTCGCATATCGGCGGCAACTGGCGCTTCGAAAACGACAACGGGATGTCGTCCGCCTACCGCTCGCTGCACATCAACACCTCGCGGCGGGTGATGGCCTTCAAGTCCCTGCCGATGCCCGACCACTTTCCCGACTACCCGGACCACTTCCAGATGGCTGCCTATTTCGACGAATTCGCCGACCACTTCGGGCTGCGCGAGAAGATCAGCTTCCGCACCGAGGTGGTGAAGGTGGAGCCGGTCGACGGCGCCTGGGCGGTGACCACGCGAGGGGAGAGCGGGGCGGAGGCAACCGACCGCTACCGCGCCGTGCTCGTCGCCAACGGCCACCACTGGGACCCCCGCTGGCCGGAACCGGCCTTCCCAGGCTCCGAGGAGTTCGAGGGGGAGCAGCTTCACGCTCACCACTACCGCGAGCCCGACGTCCTGCGCGGCAAGCGGGTTCTGGTGCTGGGCCTCGGCAACTCGGCCGTCGACATCGCCGTCGAGTCCTCCCGGATCGCCGACAAGACTTTCCTTGCCGTGCGCCGCGGCGCCTACGTCCTGCCCAAGTACATCAACGGCAAGCCGATCGACGAGCTCGCGAACCCGGTCACGGCGATGACGCCGCTGGCGGTGCAGCGCTTCTTCGCGATGCGGGCGCTTGGCGTGGCCTCCGCCGCCGACCCCACCGCCTACGGGCTGCCCAAGCCCGACCACAAGCTGTTCGAGGCCCACCCGACCGTCTCCTCGGAGCTGCTGCCCCGGCTCGGCCACGGAGACATCACCGCGAAGCCGAACATCGAGCGCTACACCGGCGGCCGCACGGTCCGCTTCGTCGACGGCAGCGAGGAGGAGATCGACCTCGTCGTCTACTGCACGGGCTACAAGATGAGCTTCCCGTTCTTCGACCCCAAGGTCCTCGCCGCGCCGGAGAACCGCCTGCCGCTCTATCGCCGGGTCGTCTCGGTCGAGCGCCCCGGGCTCTACTTCATCGGCTTCATCCAACCGCTGGGGCCGATCATGCCGCTGGCCGAGGCCCAGTGCGAATGGGTCGCCGACCTGCTCGACGGACGGGCGACCCTACCGACGGTGGGGGAGATGAAGCGGGAGGTCGCGAGCGAAGAACGGAAGCAGCGCAAGCGCTTCGTAAGCTCTAAGCGTCATACCGTCGAGGTTGACTTCTATCCCTACCTGCGCGAGATCCGGCGCGAGCGAAAGCGGGTTGAGCAGCCGGCTTGACGACCCGGGTCCGCCCGCCGGGCGGGCAATCGGGCACCGGCAGCGCCGCGCCGCCGCCGTGGGGACCGCCACGCCGCGGGCCGCGGGGCAGCCTCGGCCGCGGGCGCCGTTTGAAGCCGCCGTCCTCGTCGGTGGCCGCCTCCGGTTCGTCGTGCTGCTTGGCCGCCCAGTAGACGAGCCACATCGATGCCAAGACCGGAATCTTGAGCACCACGAGCAGGAAGAAGATCGGCCAGAACCCCGTCACCTGAGTCAGTGTAGAGAGGTGGCCCAGGCGCTCAAAGCCTCGACGTGCCCCTCCTCGAGCCCGAGGTGCGGCTCGGTCGGGACCAGCAGCGTCGGCGCCGGGCGCCGCTCCGCCCACTCGTAGCAGCTGTCGTCGAAGTTGTCGTCGACCCAGGCGATCGCCCGCTCGCCGCAATGCTCCTCGAGCGCCGCCAGCTTCCAGTGGGCGCCGCCGCTGCGCGGCGCGACGTCGAAGGAGACGTGGGGCATCTCCGGCAGCCCCAGGATCTGCGGCAGGTAGAAGTTGGCTTTGTCCTCCCAGCCGCTCGCCCAAACCAGCTCGAAATGCTCGGAAAGCCGCAAGAGCCGGTCGCCGACCGGCAGAGAGATGCAATGCGGCACCCCGTCGACAAGCTGCAGCTGCGTATGAGCCGGCCGCTCCTCGAATCCGAAGAGAGAGATGACGCCGTCGATGTCGACGGCTAGTAGCGGCTTAGAGGACAGATCTACCAGCGGTAATGCGCGAAGGCTTTGTTGGCCTGGGCCATGCGGTAGATGTCGTCCTTCCGCTTCCAGGCGCTGCCCTGCTGCTGGTTGGCGTCGAGGATCTCGGCGGCGAGACGCTCGGCCATCGAATACTCGCGGCGGGCGCGGGCGAACTGGACCAGCCAGCGGACCGCGAGGGTGCGGGCGCGGCGGGCCGGGACCTCGACCGGGACCTGGTAGGTGGCGCCACCGACACGGCGGGAGCGGACCTCGAGGACCGGGGTAAGAGTTTTGATCGCCGACTCCAGGACCTCGACCGGATCTTCGCCGCTGCGCTCGCCGACGATCGCGAGGCTGTCGTAGACGAGCCGCTCGGCAAGGCTCTTCTTGCCGTCGCTCATCACCTTGTTGATCAGCTGCTGGACGAGGCGGTTGCGGTGTCTGGCGTCCGGCTCGATCGGCCGAATCTGTGCGGCGGAGCGACGGGGCATTACGAAGCTTTGACGCCGTAGCGGGAGCGGGCTTGCTTGCGGTCGGAGACCCCGGCCGCGTCGAGGGTGCCGCGGACGACCTTGTAGCGGACGCCCGGCAGGTCCTTGACGCGACCACCCCTGATCAGGACCACGGAGTGCTCCTGCAGGTTGTGGCCCTCGCCCGGGATGTAGGTGGTGACCTCCATCCCGTTGGTCAGCCGCACACGGGCGATCTTGCGCAGAGCCGAGTTCGGCTTCTTCGGCGTCACCGTTGCGACACGGGTGCAGACGCCGCGGCGCTGCGGGGCGGCTACGCGCTTCTTGCGACCCTGGCCCGACTTGAGGCCCGGCGTCGTGGTCTTCTTCTTCGGGCGCTTGCGGCCCTTCCTGACAAGTTGATTCGTATTCGGCACGGCCGCGCATAGTAGAGGAGTCCGGCCAAAACCATCATTCCGGCCGCGGCGAGCTCGGCGTAGAAGCCGTCCTCGAGCACCGCCGAGGTGCCCGCGAAGCGGGAGGTCTGGCTGCCCTCGTCGAGCCCGGCGGGCAGATCGACGAGGAGGATCACCGCCAGACAGACGACCCCCAGGGCCGCGACCAGGAGCCCCAGCCGGCGCGCTTCGCGGCGCATCGCGAACACCCCCAGGAGCATCGCCGCCAGCCCCACCGGCACCAGCAGGTAGGCGTGGGCCTCGCCGGCGCTGCGCACGTCGACCGTCGGCGCCTTGGCGGCGGCGGATACGCCGGCCAGGCCGGCGTATCCCGGCTGGCCGATCTCGACCCCGCGGTAGTCGATGAACTGCGAGGCGACGAGCAGCGCCCCGGCGGCGATCAGGACCAGCGCGGCTGCGCGGCCGGGCGTCACCACCCGGCTGGCGGCCGTCGCCGCCCGCACCAGCAGCGCCCAGCTCCGCCGCGCCAGCCGCTCGCCGGCGGCGAGGGCGCCGAAGAGGAAGGCGAGCAGCGGCCGCAGCCGCGGCCAGAGCCAGGCCCGGGCCCGAGCCGCCGATTTGGCGCTGCGGTGCCAGGCCAGGAGCAGCGGCGGGTAGGCCCGCTCGAGCCCCCGGTTGGCCGCCCGATCGACCTGCCGGGACCTGCGGCGAAGCGCTGCTATCATCGCCCGTCGCTCAGGCAGTTTTCGCTGTTTTTCTTTCGCAGGACGCTTCGCCGGGCCCCCTGGGGCCTTTTTTTGCGGCTTATCACGACTACTGAACTTAGGAACCATGGCACGCAGCTTTCCACTCGAGAAAACCCGGAACATCGGCATCATGGCGCACATCGACGCCGGCAAGACGACGACGACCGAGCGCATCCTCTACTACACCGGGCGTACCCACAAAATGGGCGAGGTCCACGAGGGCGCCGCGGTCATGGACTGGATGGAACAGGAGCAGGAGCGCGGGATCACGATCACCTCGGCCGCGACCGCCTGTGAGTGGAAGGACCACCGGATCAACATCATCGACACGCCGGGCCACGTCGACTTCACGGTCGAGGTCGAGCGCAGCCTCCGCGTGCTCGACGGCGCGATCGCCGTCTTCGACGCCGTCGCCGGCGTCGAGCCCCAGTCGGAGACCGTCTGGCGCCAGGCCGACAAGTACGGGGTCCCGCGCTTCGCCTACATCAACAAGATGGACCGCACCGGCGCCGACTTCTTCAACTCGGTGCAGACGATGACCGACCGGCTCGGCGCCAACTCGCTGCCGATCCAGCTGCCGATCGGCGCCGAGGACAACTTCAAAGGCGTCGTCGACCTGGTGAAGATGAAAGGCCTTGTCTGGACCGACGAGCTCGGCGCCGCCTACGAGGAAATCGAGATCCCCGAGGATCTCCAGGACCAGGCCGAGGAGTACCGGACCGCGCTGATCGAAGCCTGCGCCGACTACGACGAAGAGCTGATGGAAGCCTTCCTCGGCGAGGAAGAGATCCCGCAGGACAAGCTGATCGACTCGCTCCGCCAGGCGACCCTCTCGACCAAAGTGACCCCGGTCCTCTGCGGCACCTCCTTCAAGAACAAGGGGGTGCAGCCGCTGCTCGACTCGATCGTCGAACTGCTGCCCTCGCCGCTCGAGGTGCCGCCCGTCACCGGCGTCGTCCCCGCCGGCAAGGGTCAGCCCGAGGACGTCGAGGCCGAGCGCGAAGCCAGCGACAGCGCCCCCTTCTCCGCCCTCGCCTTCAAGGTCATGTCCGACCCCTACGTCGGCAAGCTCACCTACTTCCGCGTCTACTCGGGCAAGCTCGAGAAAGGCGGCCGCGTCCTCAACGTCAAAACCGGCAAGACCGAGCGGATCGGGCGGCTGCTGATGATGCACGCCAACAGCCGCGAGGAGATCGACGAGACCTACGCGGGCGACATCTGCGCCGGCGTCGGCCTCAAGGAAACCGGCACCGGCGACACCCTCGCCGCCCCGGACGCGCCGATCGCGCTGGAGAGCATCGAATTCCCCGAGACCGTGATCGCGGTCGCGATCGAGCCGAAAACCAAAGCCGACCAGGAGAAGATGGGCAACGCCCTGGCCCGGCTCGGCGAGGAGGACCCGACCTTCAAGATCGAATCCGACGAGGAAACCGGCCAGACCCTGATCCACGGGATGGGCGAGCTCCACCTCGAGGTGATCGTCGACCGGATGCTGCGCGAGTTCAAAGTCGAGGCCAACGTCGGCAAGCCGCAGGTGGCCTACCGCGAGACGATCCGCAAGCGGGTCGAGAAGGTCGTGGCGCGGTTCGTCCGCCAGACCGGCGGTCGCGGCCAGTTCGGCCACGTCGTCATCAACCTCGAGCCGGCGCCCGGCGAGGGCTTCGTCTTCGAGAACAAAATCAAGGGCGGCGTGATTCCCGGCGAATTCATCGGCCCGGCCGAGCAGGGGATGCGCGAGGCGCTGGAGAACGGCGTCAAGGCCGGCTACCCGATGGTCGACGTCAGAGCCGAACTCGTCGACGGCTCCTACCACGACGTCGACTCTTCGGAGATGGCCTTCAAAATCGCCGGTTCGATGGCGATCCAGGACGGCGCTCGCAAGGCCAACCCGGTCCTGCTCGAGCCCGTCATGGCGGTCGAGGTGGTCACCCCCGAGGACTTCCTCGGCGACGTGATCGGCGACCTCTCCCGGCGCCGCGGCAAAGTCCAGGGCCAGGAGCAGCGCGGCAACGCCCTTGCAGTTCAGGCTTACGTCCCGCTCGGCGAGATGTTCGGTTACGCGACCGAACTGCGGTCGATGACCCAGGGACGGGCGACTTACACCATGCAGTTCGAGCGCTACGAGGAGGTCCCCGGCAACATCGCCGAGGAGATCGTCGAACACCGCTCAGGAGACCCGGTTGGTGCAGCCTCGTGAGGCCAACCGCGGGCGGGCACTGAACCTGGCTATATTTCCCAGGTTGCCCGCAGGCAGGTAAAAGCGCCTGCGGAAAGTCCGCCCACGAGACTCAAGCACTTAGATCAGACAGAACACGATTTCGAAAGGCGAAACGGAGAGAGATGTCCAAGGAGAAATTCGAGCGCGATAAGCCGCATGTGAACGTCGGCACCATCGGTCACATCGACCACGGCAAGACGACCCTGACGGCCGCGATCACCAAAACCCTCTCCACCGTGGGCGGTGCTGAGGCACAGAGCTTCGAGGAGATCGACAACGCTCCGGAGGAGAAAGAGCGCGGCATCACGATCGCGACCTCCCACGTCGAGTACCAGACCGAGAACCGGCACTACGCCCACGTCGACTGCCCGGGCCACGCCGACTACGTCAAGAACATGATCACCGGCGCCGCGCAGATGGACGGCGCGATCCTGGTCGTCTCGGCCGCCGACGGCGTCATGCCCCAGACCCGCGAGCACATCCTGCTCGCCCGTCAGGTCAACGTCCCGCACGTGGTCGTCTTCCTCAACAAGATCGATCAGGTCGACGACGACGAACTGGTCGAGCTGGTCGAGGAGGAGGTCAAGGAACTCCTCGACGAGTACGACTTCCCGGGCGACGAGACCCCGATCATCAAGGGCTCGGCGCTGAAGGCGCTGGAAGGCGACGAGGAAGCCCAGAAAGCCGTGTTCGAGCTGGCTGCGGCGCTCGACTCCTACATCCCGGAGCCGGTCCGCGAGCTCGACAAGCCCTTCCTGATGCCGATCGAGGACATCTTCTCGATCACCGGCCGCGGCACCGTCGCCACCGGCCGCGTCGAGCAGGGGATCGTCAACACCGGCGACGAGGTCGAGATCGTGGGCATCAAGGACACGACCAAAACCACGGTCACCGGCGTCGAGATGTTCCGCAAGATCCTCGACGAGGGTCAGGCGGGCGACAACATCGGCGCCCTCCTGCGCGGCACCAAGCGCGAGGAGATCGAGCGCGGCCAGGTGCTCTGCAAGCCGGGCTCGATCACGCCTCACACCAAGTTCAAAGCAGAGGTCTACTGCCTGAAGAAGGAGGAGGGTGGTCGCCACACTCCGTTCTTCTCCGGGTACCGGCCTCAGTTCTACTTCCGGACCACCGACGTGACCGGGATCGCCAACCTCCCCGAGGGGACCGAGATGGTGATGCCGGGTGACAACGTCGAGATGACGATCGAGCTGATCCAGCCGATCGCCATGGATCCGGGTTTGCGGTTCGCCATCCGCGAGGGTGGCCGCACCGTCGGCTCGGGGGTCGTCGCCGAGGTAATCGAGTAGCGACCCCAGGGGCGGGCCTCCACCCGCCCCGACTTCGCCTTCGGGCGGGGAGACAACTGCAAGGACATACGACCGGGGCGGCGCCCCAAGCACAAGGGGCCCCGCCCTCTTTGCGCGGTAAAGACGACAAGAGAGAAGAAGAGACGGCAGAGAAGTGGCAACCATCGCAGCACAGAAAATTCGGATCCGACTGAAGGCGTACGACCACGACGCCATAGATCGGGCTGCCAAAGAGATCGTCGAGACGGCCGAGCGCACCGGCGCCACCGTCTCGGGCCCGGTGCCGCTGCCGACCGAGAAAAACGTCTACTGCGTGATTCGCTCGCCGTTCAAGGACAAGGACTCGCGCGAGCACTTCGAGATCCGCACCCACAAGCGGCTGATCGACATCCTTCAGCCTTCGCCGAAAACCGTCGACTCGCTGCAGCGGCTGGACTCGCTGCCGGCGGGCGTCGACATCGAGATCAAGCTCTAGGTGTCGTTGTGGCTGCGATCCTCGGCAAGAAGCTCGGCATGACGCAGGTCTTCCGCGAGGACGGCAGCGTCATTCCGGTGACGGTGATCGAAGCCGGTCCCTGCAAGGTGACCGCGGTCCGCGACTCCGACCGCGACGGCTACGCGGCCGTCCAGCTCGCCTTCGGCGAGGTCAAGCAGGGCAAGCTCTCGAAGGCCGAGGAAGGCCACCTGAAGAAGGCCAGCGCGGCGCCGATGCGCCACCTGGTCGAGTTCCGCGACGAGGACCTCGGCGCCGAGGAGGGTCCCAAGGTCGGCGACGACGTCACCGTCGAGGGCTTCGAGGCGGGCCAGAAGGTCAAGGTCGCCGGGGTCTCGATCGGCAAGGGCTTCCAGGGCGGGATCAAGCGCCACAACTTCAGCCGCGGCCCCGTCAGCCACGGCTCGCACAACGTCCGCGCTCCGGGCTCGATCGGCGCCAGCGCCTTCCCCGCCCGCGTCTTCAAAGGGATGCGGATGCCGGGCCAGATGGGCAACAAGCGCGTCACCCAGAAGGGCCTCGAGATCGCCGACATCGACGCCGAGCGCAACCTCCTGCTGATCAAAGGGTCGGTGCCGGGTGCCCGCAACGGGATCGTCGAGGTGAGGACCGATGGCTAAAGCGACCGTCCTCGGCAAATCCACCAAAGCCGACCTGCCGAAAGAGATTTTCGCCGAGCCCTTCCACCAGTCGCTCGTGCACGAGGCGGCCCGGGCCGACCTCAACGCCCGCCGCCGCGGCACCGCGTCGACCCTGACCCGCGGCGAGGTCTCCTTCACGACCGCCAAGGCCTGGCGCCAGAAGGGAACCGGCCGCGCCCGCGTCGGCACGCTCGGCGTCCCCAACCGCTTCGGCGGCGGCGTCGCCTTCGGCCCGAAGCCGCGCAAGTACACGGTCAAGGTCAACCGCAAAGCCCGCCGCCGGGCGATGCGCTCCGCGCTCTCCGTCCACGCCGAGCGCGACTCGGTCGCGGTCCTCGACGCCGGCGGCTTCGAGACGCCTTCGACCAAGGCCGCCGCGCAGGCGCTGGCCAAATGGGGCGCCAAGAACCCGATCCTCCTGCTCGTCACCGCCGAGGAGATCGGGGCGATGAAGAGCTTCCGCAACCTTCCCCGCACCCATGTCCTCGAGGTCGGCGCAGCCGGCGTCGCCGACGTGATCGGCGCCGCCGCGGTCGTCATCTCCGAAACCGCCCTCGAGACGCTGAAGGAGAGGCTCGGCTGATGGACTCGCGCACGATCCTCATCCGCCCGGTGATCTCGGAGAAGAGCTACGCCTTGATCGCCGAGGGCAAGTACACCTTCCGGGTCAACGACCGCGCCCACAAGACCCAGATCGCGCAGGCGGTCGAAGAGGTCTTCGGCGTCAACGTCGCCGGGGTGCGGACCGCGAAAGTCCGCTCGAAGCCGAAGCGTCGCGGGCTGACCAAAGGCCGTACCCGCGCCTGGAAGAAGGCGATCGTCCAGCTCGCGCCGGGCGAGCGGATCGAGTTGTTCGAGGGCGCCGAGACCGCCTAGGGAGATCTGAGAGATGCCGAACCGAAAGACCAAACCGACCAGCCCAGGGCGCCGCTTCGCGACCTACCCGCTGCGCGAGCAGCTGACCGCCTCCGAGCCGGAGCGGAAGCTGACCGAGGGTCTGAGGAAGTCCGGCGGGCGCAACGCCAACGGCCGCGTCACCGCGCGCCATCGCGGCGGCGGCGCCAAGCGGCGCTACCGCAAGATCGACTTCAAGCGCCTCAAGGACGGCGTGCCCGCCAAGGTCGCCTCGATCGAGTACGACCCCAACCGCACCTGCTACATCGCCCTCCTGCACTACGCCGACGGCTTCAAGGACTACATCCTCGCTCCGTCGCAGCTCGCGGTTGGCGACATCGTCAAATCGGGGCCCGAGGCCGACATCAAAGCCGGCCACGCGCTGGAGCTGGGGCAGATGCCGACCGGCACCATCGTCCACAACGTCGAGTTGATCCCCGGCCAGGGCGGCAAGCTCGGCCGCTCCGCCGGCACCTCGATCCAGCTCGTCGCGAAGGAGGGGGAGATGGTCACCCTTCGTCTTCCCTCCTCGGAGATGCGGCTGGTTCGCGCCAACTGCCGCGCGACCGTCGGCACCCTCTCCAACGCCGAGCACCAGAACTTGAAGGTGGGCAAGGCGGGCCGCAGCCGCCACAAGGGCAAGCGCCCGCAGAGTCGCGGTGTCGCGATGAACCCCGTCGACCACCCGCACGGCGGCGGCGAGGCCCACCACACGCCCGGTGGCCATCCGGTCACCCCGTGGGGCAAGCCGACCCTTGGCTACCGCACCCGCAAGAAGGGCAAGCAGTCCGACCGCTACATCGTCCGCGGCCGTCGCCGCGGCAAGAAGAAGGGCCGTTAGACATGGGACGTTCGACCAAAAAGGGCCCGTGGGTCGAGGAGCGCCTGATGGGGCGGATCACCTCGATGAACGAGGCCGGCAAAAAACAGATGGTCAAAACCTGGTCGCGGACCTCGACGATCTTCCCCGACATGGTCGGGCACACGATCGCCGTCCACGACGGCAAAAAACACGTCCCGGTCTTCATCTCGGAGTCGATGGTCGGGCACAAGCTTGGCGAGTTCGCTCCCACCCGCACCTTCCGCTCGCACGGGGGCAAGGAATAGCGATGGCCGACGAGAAAAAAGACAAAAAAGCCCCGGCGAAAAAAGCCGAGAAAAAAGACGCCAAAGCGGCGAAACCCGCATCGAAAAAACAGGGGTCGGCGAAAAAAGAGGCTGCGCCGAAAAAAGAGGCGAAAGACAAAAAAGCCCCGGCGAAAAAAGCGCCGAAAAAAGACGACGGCAAAAAACCGGCCGCCAAAAAAGAGACTTCGAAAAAAACCGCGAAAGCGAAAAAAGAGCCGGCCAAAAAAGCCAAAGCCAAAGCGAAAGCTCCGGCGGCACCGCCGGTCGTCAAGGCCAAAGCCCGCTACGTGCGGATCGCCCCGCGCAAGGCGCGGCTGATCGCCGACCAGGTGCGCGGCATGCACATCGAAAAGGCCCGGGCGCTGCTGCAGTTCTCGCCCCGCGGCGCCGCCCACGACATCCACAAGCTGATCAACTCCGCCGCCGCCAACGCGGAAAACAACCACGACCTGATCGGCGACGAGATGCGCGTCGCCTCGATCACCGTCGACGAGGGGCCGACCCTGCGCCGCTTCCGCCCCCGGGCGATGGGCCGGGCGACCCCGATCAACAAGCGAACCAGCCACATCGCCGTGGCTCTGACCCCGGTGGAGGACTAAGCATGGGACAGAAGATCCACCCCGAGGGTTTCCGCGTCGGCTACATCCACGACTGGAAGTCGAACTGGTACGAGGACAAAAACTTCGCCGACGTCCTCCAGGAAGACCTGCAGATCCGCGATCACATCGTCAACAAGCTCTCGCACGCGGGGCTCTCGAACATCACGATCGAGCGCCGCGGCGAGGTTGCCGTGGACATCCACACCGCCCGCCCGGGCATCGTGATCGGCAAGTCCGGCAGCGAAGTCGACGCCCTGCGCAAGGAGCTCCACAAGCTCACCGGCAGCCCGGTCAAAGTCAACATCCGCGAGGTCAAGCGCCCCGAGCTCGACGCCAAGCTGGTCGCCCAGTCGATCGCCGAGCAGCTGCAGAACCGGGTCGCCTTCCGGCGGGCGATGAAACGCGCCCTCACCTCGGCGATGCGCTCCGGCGCCAAGGGGGTCAAGGTCCAGGTCTCCGGCCGCCTCGGCGGTGCCGAGATGGCGCGGACCGAACAGTATTCCGACGGCCGGGTGCCGCTGCACACGCTGCGCGCCGACATCGACTACGGCTTCTTCGAGGCCCGCACGACGACCGGCCGGATCGGCGTCAAATGCTGGATCAACAAGGGCGAAGTGATGCCCGAGGGCTTCCGCTCCGACCTCGTCTCCGGCGACAGCGAGCCGCAGGGCCAGTCCGGCCGCGGCCGTCGCGACGATCGCGGCGGCGGCGGACGTGGCCGCGGGCCCGGCGGTGACCGTGGCGGTCGCGGCCCGGGTGGAGATCGCGGCGGTCGCGGCGGTGGCGGGCGTGGGCCCGGCGGCGGCGGTCGCGGCGGTCAGCGTGGAGGTGGTCGCTGATGTTGAGTCCGAAACGGGTCAAGCACCGCAAACAGTTCCGGGGCCGCATGCGCGGCAACACCAAGGGCGGCAGCAGCGTCGCCTTCGGCGAGTACGGGATCAAGGCGCTCGAGCGCGGCTGGATCACCAACCGCCAGATCGAGGCCGCTCGTGTGGCGATGACCCGCAAGATCAAACGTGGCGGCAAGGTCTGGATCAACGTCTTCCCCGACAAGCCCTACACGAAGAAGCCGGCCGAGACCCGGATGGGCTCCGGCAAGGGCAATCCGGAGGGCTGGGTCGCCGTGGTCAAGCCGGGCAAGGTCATGTTCGAGCTGGCGGGCGTTCCCGAGGAGCTGGCGCGCGAAGCGCTGCGCCTCGCCGGTCACAAGCTTCCCGTCAAAACCAAATTCGTCATGCGCGAGGGGGCGGGCGAGTGATGAAGGCGGCCGAGGTGCATAACCTCAAAGACGACGAGCTGGTGGCGAAGCTGGTCGACGCCAAGCAGGAGGCCTTCAACCTCCGCTTTCGGCACGCGACCGGCGAGCTGGAGAACACCGCCCGGCTTGGTCAGGCGAAGAAGGACATCGCCAAGCTGCTGACGGTGGCCAAGGCCCGAGGCATCGATGTCGAGAAAGAGACGCGACGGATATGAGCGACGACGAGACGAAAAAAGAAGAGACCACCGAGGAGCCTCAGGCCGAGGCGCCGCAGGACGAGAGTCCGGCGGAGGAGACCCCCGTGGCTGAGGAGACTCCCGCGGAGGAGGCCCCTGCGGCTGAGGAGACTCCCGCCGAGGAGGCCCCTGCCGCCGAGGAGGCTCCGGCCGCGGAAGAGGCTGCTCCGGCTGAGCCCGATCCCGAGGACGACCTTCCCTGGAAGGAGCGGCGCCGGCTGCAGAAATCGCGGCGCTCGGGTGAGCCCGGGCCGCAGCTCAGCACCGACGACCGGGTCGCCAAGCGGGCCGAGGAACGACGGGTCCGCGCGAACCTGCGCCGTAAACAGCGCGAGGCCGTGAAGTCCGAGCGCACCCCCGGCACCGGCACCCCGCCGGCCGAGAAGGAGTCCAACGCGGCAAAGGTGAGACAGGGAATCGTCGTCTCCAGCAAGGGCGACAAGTCGATCACCGTCCGCATCGACATCGCCCGCCGTCACCGCACTTACGAGAAGATCGTCCGCAGCTCGACCAAGCTGCACGCGCACGACGAGCGCAACGAGGCCGGCGAGGGCGACGTGGTCCGCGTGATCGAGACCCGCCCGCTCTCCAAGACCAAGCGCTGGCGCCTGGTCGACGTCGTGGAGAAGGCGAGGTAGGGCGATGATCCAGCAGGAGTCAAGGCTCAAGGTCGCCGACAACTCGGGCGCGCGCGAGATCCTCTGCATTCGCGTCAAAGGCGGCTCCCACCGCCGCTACGCCAGCGTCGGCGACGTGATCACGGCGACGGTGAAATCGGCCAGCCCGCAGGGCGGCGTCCGCAAGGGCGAGGTCGTGCAGGCGGTCGTCGTCCGCACCCGCAAGCCGCTCAGCCGCCCCGACGGCACCTACATCTCCTTCGACGAGAACGCCGCGGTGCTGATCGACCCGGCCAGCAACAACCCCCGCGGGACCCGCATCTTCGGCCCCGTCGCGCGCGAACTCCGCGACCGCAACTTCATGAAAATCATCTCGCTGGCGCCGGAGGTGCTCTAGCGATGGCCAAGTCCATGCGCATCCGCACTGACGACCAGGTGCTGATCATCGGCGGCAAGGACGCCGGCAAGAAAGGCCGAGTCACCCGTACCGACCCGAAAAAGCGCCGGGTCTACGTCGAGAACCTGAACATCATCAAGCGCCACGAACGGCCGCGCTCGCAGGGCGACCTGAAAAACGCCCAGGCCGGCGGGATCGTCGAAAAGGAGGGGCCGATCGACGTCTCCAACGTGATGCTGCTCGATCCCAAAGACAACAAACCGACCCGCATCGGCGTCCGCGTCGACAAAGGCGGCAAGCGCGTCCGCTTCGCGAAGCGGACCGGGAACGAGATCGGCTGATGGAGGCGACCGTGGCACCCACCTCTCAGGCCGCCCCGCCGCCCCGTCTGCGCGACAAATACGAGCAGGACGTGCTGCCGGCGCTGACGAAAAAATTCGGCTACTCGACGCGGATGGAGGCTCCGCGCCTGGAGAAGATCACCCTGAACATGGGCCTGGGCACCGAGAAACAGGACAAACGCTCCTTTGAAAACGCCCAGGGACAGCTGGCGATCATCGCCGGCCAGCACCCGAACGTGCGCCGCGCCCGCAAGTCGGTCGCTTCCTTCAAGCTGCGCGAGGGGATGCCGGTCGGCGTCTCGGTGACGCTGCGCCGGGCCCGGATGTGGGAGTTCCTCGACCGCCTGGTCTCGATCGCGGTGCCGCGGATCCGCGACTTCCGCGGCCTCAACCCGCGCTCCTTCGACGGCCGTGGCAACTACTCGATGGGCGTCAAAGAGCAGCTGATCTTCCCTGAAATCGACTATGACTCGATCGACGTGGTGCGGGGTCTGGACATCACGATCACGACTTCCGCTAAAACTGACCTCGAGGCTTTCGAGCTTCTGCTCGGGCTGGGGATGCCGTTCGCCCAGGAGGGCCGTCCCGGACAGGCCGAGCGCGAAGCGAAAGAAAAGGAAGCCGAAGAGGAGCAGCTCAAAGAGGAAGCCCGCCAGAAGGCTGAAGTCGAGCAGGCGGCACTCGAGCAGCTCAAAGAGGAGAACCCCGAGGCCTACGCCAAGCCGGAAGGCGAGGACGAGGGCGCCGCCGAGAGCGGAGACGACGACGAGGCCGGCGAGACGGCCGAGGAGAGTTCAGAGAATGGCTAAGACTTCGATGAAGGTGAAGCAGGCGCGCGACCCGAAGTTCAAATCGCGCGGCTACAACCGCTGCCGCCGCTGCGGCCGCCCCCGCGCGTACTTCCGGAAATTCGGCCTCTGCCGGATCTGCCTGCGCGAGGCCGCCCACGAGGGCTACATCCCCGGCATGACCAAGTCGAGCTGGTAGGGCGAGAGCAATGCATACCGACCCGATCGCCGATTACCTGACCCGGATCCGCAACGCAATCCGCGCCGGCCACGACGAGGTGGAGATCCCCCTCAACGGCCTCAAGCTGGAGATGTCCCGGATCCTCAAGGAGCAGGGCTACATCAAGGACTTCAGCCGCAGGCCGGCCGCCGTGGGCGAGGCGATCAACGTCGAGCTCAAGTACACCGAGGACCGCCAGCCGGTGATCCTCGGGATCGAACGGGTCTCGCGCCCGGGCCGCCGCCGCTACGTCGACCACAAGAGCGTCCCGCGCGTCGACGGCGGGACCGGAACCGCGATCGTCAGCACCTCCGCTGGCGTGATGACCGGCCACGAAGCCCGTGCCAAGGGAGTCGGTGGCGAGGTCGTCGCCTACGTCTGGTGAGCAGATGAGCCGCATCGGAAGAAAGCCCGTTCCCGTCCCCGACGCCGTCACGGTGGAGATCGCCCCTGGCAACATCGCCGTCAAGGGGCCGAAAGGGGAGCTGCAGCAGACCCTCTCGCCGGACATGACCGTCGAGCAGGGCGACGGCGCGGTCACCGTCGCCCGTCCCACCGACCGCGGCGAGCACCGCGCCCTCCACGGCCTCACCCGCAGCCTGATCGCGAACATGGTCGAGGGCGTCACCGAGGGCTTCGAAAAGCGCCTCGAGATCCAGGGCGTCGGCTACCGCGCCGCGCTGAAAGGGAAAAACCTCGAGCTGGCGCTCGGCTACTCCCACCCGGTGGCGATCGCCGCCCCCGAGGGGATCGAGTTCGAAGTCCCGCAGCCGACCGAGGTGATCGTCAAAGGCATCGACAAGCAGCTCGTCGGTCAGGTCGCCGCGGACATCCGCAAGCGCCGCCCGCCGGAGCCCTACAAGGGCAAGGGCATCCGCTACAAGGACGAGCAGGTCCTGCGGAAGGTGGGCAAGCGCGCATGACCGTTCTTACGAAGCGCCAGCGCCGGCTCAAACGGCGCCGCCGGGTTCGCGCCCGCGTGGTGGGCACGGCCGAGCGGCCGCGGCTCAGCGTCTACCGCTCGAACAAGGGCGTCTTCGCCCAGCTCATCGACGACACCAAAGGCCACACCGTGGCTGCGGTCAACTGGATCGAGCCCGACCTGCGCAAGCTCACCGCCTCCGAGCAGGCGAAGAAGGCCGGCGAGCTGCTGGCCGAGCGCGCGAAGGGCGCCGGCGTCGAAGCCTGCGTCTTCGATCGCGGCGGTTACCAGTACCACGGTCGCGTCAAGGCCCTGGCCGAAGGCGCACGAGAGGGGGGCTTGGCCTTCTAACGCCGTAGTTTCGCTACGGTGGGCCGCTGCTTATGAAGGGCATGGACGTCAAAAACGTGGAGAACGTGAGCCCCCGCGGGCTGGACCTGCAGGAGCGCGTGATCGAGATCAACCGCGTCGCCAAGGTGGTCAAGGGCGGCCGTCGCTTCTCCTTCACCGCGCTGGTCGCCGTCGGCGACGAGGAGGGCGTGGTCGGGATCGGCTACGGCAAGGCCCGTGAGGTCCCGCTGGCGATCCAGAAGGGCGTCGAGGACGCCCGCAAGAACTTGATCCGGGTGCCCAAATACGGGAACACCATCACCCATCGCATCATCGGCCGCTTCGGCGCCGGGCACGTGGTCCTGCGCCCGGCCAGCCCTGGTACCGGCGTGATCGCCGGCGGCGGCGTCCGCGCCGTGCTGGAGCTTGGCGGCGTCCGCGACGTGCTGACCAAGAGCATCGGCACGCAGAACCCGATCAACCTGGTCAAGGCGACGATGGACGGCCTGATCCGGCTGCGCCGACCGGAGGAGGTTGCCGAGCTGCGCGGGTTGACGATCAGCCAGGTGCTTGGGCTGGACGGCAACGGCAACGGGGCCGCCACGACTATCTCTGATGAGGGACCGGCCGCTGAGGCAGAGGCGACGCCACCCGCGGCAGAGGCCGCTCCCGCAGAGCCCGCGCCGTCCGAGGGGGAGCAGAGCCCCGCTGAGGAGACCGCTGCTGAGCCCGAGGCGGCTGAGAAAGCTGGTGAGGGCTCGTGAGCAAGGTGAAGGTTTCGCAGGTTCGTTCCGCCAACGGGACCAATCCGAACCAGAAAGCGACCTTGAAGGCGCTGAAGCTGGGGCGGATCGGCAAGACCGCGGAGCTGAAGGATTCCGAGCAGCTGCAGGGGCAGCTGCGGGTCGTCTCCCACCTGGTGGCGGTTGACGGTGGCTGAGAAAGCCGCGAAAAAAGCTGAGAAAGACACCTCGCGCGCCGAGGAGATCGGCCTGCACAACCTGAAGCCGAAGCCGGGCTCGAAACGGCCGCGCAAGCGGATCGGCCGCGGCGAGGGCAGCGGGCTGGGCAAGACCTCCGGCCGCGGCCATAAGGGCGCCGGCGCCCGTTCCGGCCGTAAGCGCAAGGCCGGCTACGAGGGCGGGCAGAACCCGATCCACATGCGGATGCGAAAGCTCCGCGGCCCGCACAAAAAGCAGTCGATGCCGTTCGAGAACTTCCGCACCAAGACCCAGCCGGTCAACCTCTCCGACCTCGAGGAGCGCTTCGACAGCGGCGCCGAAGTGACGCCGCAGAGTCTGCGCGAGAAGGGTCTGGCCAAGCGCAAGGACCCGGTCAAGGTCCTCGCCCGCGGCGAGATCAAGAAGAAGCTCGAGGTCCACGCGCACGCTTTCAGCGCGGCCGCCAAGGAGAAGATCGAGGCGGCCGGCGGTTCCTGTCACACTCTGGAGCCGTAATGCTCAGAACTATTCTCAACGCGTTCAGCGTTGCCGACATTCGCAAGAAGCTTGCGTTCACGGCGGCGATGCTGGCGCTGTACCGCCTCGGCTCCTACATCCCGGCCCCGGGAGTCGACACCGACGCGGTCAAGGAAATCTCCGAAAACTTCGGCGGCTCCGGCGTCCTCGGCTTCCTCAACCTCTTCTCGGGCGGCAGCCTCTCGCGGCTCAGCCTCTTCGCGCTGGGGATCATGCCCTACATCACCGCCTCGATCATCCTGCAGCTGCTGACGGTCGTCGTCCCGTCGCTGGAGCGGCTCCAGAAAGAGGGCGAAGTCGGGCAGCAGAAAATCACCCAGTACACCCGCTACCTGACCGTCGGCCTCGCCTTCGGCCAGTCGATCGGCTACGTCTTCCTCTTCCGCTCCTTCGGCAACACCGCCGGAACCGACGTCGTCGGCGAGCTCACCTTCCCGCGGCTGTTCCTGATCGTGATCTGCCTCACCGCCGGCTGCACCTTGCTGATGTGGCTGGGCGAGCTGATCACCCAGCGGGGGATCGGCAACGGGATCTCGCTGATGATCTTCGCCTCGATCGCCTCGTCGATCGTGCCCGGCCTCTCCAAGTGGTGGAACAACCCGGACCAGGTCTTCGTCGTGATGATGCCCTTCATCGCCCTCGCGGTGATCGTCGCGATCGTCTTCGTCCAGGAGGGCCAGCGCCGGATCCCGGTCCAGTACGCGAAACGCGTCGTCGGGCGCAAAATGACCTCTGGCGGCTCGACCTACCTGCCGTTGCGGGTCAACATGGCCGGCGTCATCCCGGTCATCTTCGCCGCCTCGATCATGGCCTTCCCGGCGACGATCGGGCAGATGCTGAACACCCCCACCGCGCTCGACTTCGCCGCCTTCTTCAGCCCCAACAGCTGGGCCTACGTGGTCGGCGAGATCTTCTTCATCATCGTCTTCACCTACTTCTACACGGCGGTCACCTTCAACCCGGTGGACCAGGCCGACAACCTGAAGAAATACGGCGGCTTCATCCCCGGCGTGCGCCCGGGCCGGCCGACCGCCGAGTACCTGGACAAAATCCTCTCCCGCCTGACCTTCCCCGGCGCCCTCTACCTGGGCGCGGTGGCGGCGCTGCCGACGATCCTGATCAGCCAGACGGCGGCGAACTTCTACTTCGGGGGCACCTCGATCCTGATCGTCATCGGCGTCGCGCTGGACACGGTCAAGCAGCTCGAGGCACAGTTGATGATGCGCAACTACGAGGGCTTCCTGAAATAGTCTCCCTCGATGGCTGAGCTGAATCTCGTCCTCCTTGGCCCCCCGGGGTCGGGCAAGGGCACCCAAGGGGAGCGGTTGAACGAAGACCTGCGCCTGCCCTACTACGCGACCGGGGACATTCTCCGGGCCGCGGTGCGCGACGAGACCGAGCTGGGGCGGACCGCGAAGGAGTACATGGACCGCGGCGACCTGGTGCCCGACGAGGTGATCGTCGGCGTGATCGCCGAGCGGATCGACTCCAGCGAGGCGCTCGACGGGTTCATCCTCGACGGCTTTCCCCGCACCACTCCCCAGGCCGAGGCGCTCGACGCCAAGCTGACGGAGCTGGGCCGGGCGGTGACCGGAGTGCTGCTGATCGACGTCTCCGACGACGAGGTCGTCCGCCGGCTCGGCGGCCGGCGCACCTGCGAGGCCAACGGGCATGTCTTCCACGTCGAGTTCGAGCCCCCCGAGCAGGAGGGCGTCTGCGACATCGACGGCTCGCCGCTGATCGTCCGCGACGACGACAAGCCCGAGGTGATCCGCAAGCGGCTCGAGACCTACCACGAGAAGACCGAGCCGCTCGTCTCCTATTACGACAGCCGCAGCGTCCTGCGGCGGATCGAGGGCGAGGCCGCGCCGGACGAGGTGGCGGAGCAGGTTCGCCGCACCCTGGCGACGCTGCGGATGGAGCAGGACGAGGCCGTCTGATCGCCCGAGCCCGTTCTCGGCGCCCATTAGCGTGTACCGCATGATCATCAAGAAGACCCCCGAGCAGGTCGACCAGATGGCCGCCTCAGGCGAGGTCCTCGTCCGCTGCCTGAAGATGGTCGCCGCCAAGGCGCGGCCCGGCGTCACCACCGGGGAGCTGGACGCGGCGGCGGAGAAGTTCATCCGCTCCCAGGGGGCGACGCCCGCCTTCAAGGGCTACCGCGGCTTCCCGGGCTCGATCTGCGCCTCGCCCAACTCGATGGTCGTCCACGGCATCCCCGGCGACTACGAGCTGAAGCGCGGCGACGTGATCTCGATCGACGTCGGCGTCGTCAAGGACGGCTGGGTCTCCGACGCGGCGATGACGCTGCCGATCGGCCCGGTCGGCCCCGAGGCGCAGAAGCTGCTCGACGTCACCAAGGCCTCGCTCTTCGCTGGGGTGGAGCAGATGCGACCCGGCAATCACCTGGGCGACGTCTCGGCGGCGATCCAGCGCACGGTCGAGATCGAGGGTCTCTCGATCATCCGCACCCTGGTCGGCCACGGGATCGGCCGCGACATGCACGAGGAACCGCAGGTCCCGAACTTCGGCGAGCCCGGCAAGGGGCCGGAGCTGGAGGAGGGGATGGTGCTGGCGATCGAGCCGATGGTCAACGCCGGCGGCCCGCTGGTGCGGATGGGCGACGACGGCTGGTCGGTCTACTCCGAAGACGGCTCGCTCGCCGCCCACTTCGAGTTCACGGTCGCGGTGACCCCCGACGGGCCGCGAATCCTCACCCCCTGGCACGAGCCCGAGTAGCGGAGCGGCCGGCCGGGTAGTCTTCCCTTTGCGGTGGGGCGCCGCAACGGGGAAGGAGAAGTTCTTTGCGTTTTCGAAGCCGCTCTTGCCGTGCCCTCACGCTGGTGATCACCCTGCTCGCGCTTGCCGCCGTCGCCTCTCCGGCGCTGGCCGCACCGGCGCCGTACGGGACCAACGACGCGGGTGGCTTCCGCAACGTCCTGCCTCCGGGCGAGGACGGCAGCGCCGACTTCGGCCAGATCCTCGCCTTCCGCGGGCCGGGCCTGCTGCCGCCGCACTTCGCCGACCAGCAGCCGCTCTACGAAAACCTGCTCTACGCGAGCCCTGGCCTGACCGAGGACCAGATTCCCAGCTACTTCAAGGACGCGACCTTCGGGGTGCCGGCCGGCGAGGAGGAATCGGAAATCGAACCGCGCCCCGGCGTGACGATCGTCCGCGACAAGGCCTTCGGCGTCCCCCACGTCTACGGGGCGACCCGCGCCGACACGATGTTCGGGGCCGGCTTCTCCGGCGCCGCCGACCGCCTCTTCCTGATGGACGTGCTGCGACACACCGGCCGCGCCGAGCTCGCCTCCTTCCTCGGCGGCTCCAACGCCGGGGCCGACGCCAGCCAGTGGCAGTTCGCCCCCTACACCGAAGCCGACCTCGAAAAACAGCTTGTGCAGGCACCGCAGCTGTACGGCGCCCTCGGGCAGCAGGCGGTCGACGACGTCAGCGCCTACGTCGAAGGGATCAACGCCTACGTCGCCGCCGCCAACCTCGACCCGAAACTGAAGCCGGGCGAGTACACGCTGCTGAACAAGCCGATGGAACCGTGGAAGCCGACCGACGTGATCGCGATCGCCTCGCTGGTCGGCGGCATCTTCGGCCAGGGCGGCGGCAACGAGCTGAACTCGGCGCTGACGATGCAGGCCTTCGTCAAGCGGATGGGCAAGAAAGCCGGGCGCAAGGCCTGGGCGGACTTCCGCTCCAAGAACGACCCCGAGGCGCCGACGACGATCGCCGAGCGCTTCCCCTACGAGACCCGCAGCGCCTTCGCCAAGCGCGGCCTGGCGCTGCCCGACCCCGGCAGCGTCCGCTTCACCAGCACCGCCAGCGCCTCCACCGCGCCGGGCCGGACGACCGCGACCGTCGGCCAGCGCCTGCAGGAGGCGATCGAAGCCGCCGGCCACGCCTCCAACTGGGAGCTCGTCTCCGCCGAGGAGTCGGCGACCGGTCACCCGATCGCGGTGATGGGCCCGCAGGTCGGCTACTTCGTCCCCCAGATCCTCCAGGAGGTGGACCTGCACGGGCCGGGCATCGACGCTCGCGGCGCCGCCTTCCCCGGGGTCAGCCTCTACGCCCAGCTCGGCCACGGGCGCGACTACGCCTGGAGCGCGACGACGGCGACCTCCGACAACGTCGACACCTTCGCCGAGGTTCTCTGCAAGGACAACTTCCACTACAGCTACCGCGGCAGTTGCCTGGCGATGGAAAAGCTGGAAAAGAGCGAGAGCTGGACGCCGAACGCAGCCGACACGACCCCGCCCGGCTCGCAGACCCTGACCGCTTACCGCACGGTGCACGGGATCGTCTACGCCCGCGGCAAGGTGGGAGGGAAGAAGGTCGCCTTCGTGCGCCAGCGCAGCACCTACTTCCACGAGGCCGACTCGGTGGTCGGCTTCGCGCAGCTGAACGAACCGGGGGTGGTGACCGGGCCGCAGGGCTTCAAGAAGGCGGTCTCCAACATCAACTTCCTCTTCAACTGGTCCTACGTCGACTCCGATCACATCGCCTACGCGCTCTCGGGCTGGATGCCCCAGCGCTCGCGCGGCACCTCGCCGGACTTCCCGATCCTCGGCACCGGCAAGTTCGACTGGATGGGCTACAAGCCGAGCGGCCGGACCGCCGAGTGGCTGCCGTTCGCCAAGCACCCGCAGGCGGTCGACCCCCCCTTCCTCGTCTCCTGGAACAACAAGCAGGCGCCGGGGTGGGCGGCGGCCGACGACAAGTACAGCTACGGGCCGCTGTTCCGCTCGCAGATGATCGCCGACAAGGTCAAGGCGGCGACCAAGGGCAAGAAGAAGATGACGATCGTCCAGCTGATCCAGGCGATGGAGGAACCGGCGACCCAGGACCTGCGCGGGTACCGGCTGCTGCCGACGATCTTCAAGGCGATCGGCGAACCGAAATCAAAGCCGCTGCGTCAGGCGTTCGTGACCCTGCGGACCTGGCACGAACACGGCGCCCACCGGCGCGATCTCAACCGCGACGGCGTCTACGACGAAAACGACGCGGTTGAACTGATGGACGCCTGGTGGCCGAAGCTGCTCCAAGGCGAGTTCAAGCCGGTCCTCGGCGGCAAGGCCTACGCGGCGCTGGAAGGGATGGTGCGGACCGGCAGCTACACCGGCGGCTCGCCGACCGAACCGGACTTCTCAGACGGCTGGTGGAGCTACGTCTCCAAGGACCTGCGCGACCTCTACGGGCCGCAGCCGAAGGGCGCCTGGAGCCGGGTCTACTGCGGCGGCGGCTCGAAGGCCAAGTGCCGGAAGATGCTCCAGCGCACGCTCACCGCGGCGCTGAAGGTGACGCCGCAGCAGCTGTACGGCGGCGGCGACGGCGCCTGCGCCGCCAACCCGCAGCCCTCCTGCTTCGACCAGAACCGGCCGGCGGTGACCGGCGGCATCTCCCTGCCCCCGTTCCCCTTCCAGAACCGGCCGACCTTCCAGCAGGTGGTGACGCTGACCCAGCGGTTGGCGCGCTGAGGTCGAATCCATCCTTCTGTATGGAAGTTGATTCAGAACATTTTGTCTGAGGTGTAGTTTTGTGCGCGGTGGACTGGCAGGCTCTGGACATGGAGATCGAGAGAGAACGGTGCGACTTCGTGCGGCGCCTAGCAGAGAGCCGCGGCGAGGTCCTCGAGAAGATCGAAGCTCTTCAACGCGAGCTGCGCGAGGGAGGGGAGGCGCGCAGGCGCGAGTGGGAGGAGCTCAACGGCCGGCTGATGACCGCTGAAGAGAAGCGCCAGTTCGAGAACGACCACATTCAAAGAGTGCTCGCCCAGATGACGGACACGCACGTGCAGGCATTTCAAGCTGCTCAGGAAGACATGAAACGAGCATTCGCCGAATCGCGTGCCGAGTCTCGGGCGAAATTCGAGGAACTCCAGGCTGAAGCGCGGGCTCAGCGCCAGGCCACCTTGAGAATGCTGGACCGGCTGCCGCCGCCCGACGAGGAGAGGGGTTGATGGATCAAGAGACCTTCTCCGCAGTCGACCAATTCGTCGGCGAGACGATCGCCGTTGAGGACGAGGCGCTGCGGGGGGCGGTCAAGGCCGCCGAGGCGGCCGGGCTGCCGGCGATCCAGGTCTCGCCGCCGCAGGGGAAGCTGCTGGCGCTGCTGGTCCGTCTGGTCGGGGCGCGGAGGATCCTCGAGTTCGGGACGCTCGGCGGCTACAGCGCGATCCTGATGGCGCGGGCGCTGCCCGAGGAGGGGCGGCTGATCAGCCTGGAGGCGAACCCCGACTACGCCGAGGTCGCCCGGCGGAGCATCGAGGCGGCGGGGGTGGGCGAGAGGGTCGAGGTCCGCGTCGGCCCCGCCCTGGAGGCCTTGCCGGCGCTGGAGGAGGAGGGCGCCGGGCCGTTCGACCTCGTCTTCATCGACGCCGACAAGGTCAACACGCCCAACTACTTCGCCTGGGCGCTCGACCGCACCCGGCCGGGCGGCCTGATCGTCGCCGACAACGTCGTCCGCGACGGCACGCTCGCCGACGCCGGTGATGCCGACGAGGCCACCCAGGCCCAGCGCCGCCTGCACGAGATGCTCGCCGAGGAGCCGCGGGTCGACGCCACCACCATCCAGACCGTCGGCGTCAAGGGCTACGATGGCTTCCTCGTCGCCCTCGTCGAGAGTGCCTGACCGCGAGGCCCCGAGTCCCGGCCCCTGCTATCTTTCTCCGTCGGCCTTGTTGGCCGGTTGGTTCGTCCTGCCGTCCGATTCATGGGGCGTGTGGGAGTCCTGTTGTCGATACGAGATCCGGAGCAATGAAGGTTCGAGCTTCCGTCAAGCCGATGTGCGAGAAGTGCAAGGTAATCCGCCGAAATGGAGCGGTCCTTGTGATCTGCCAGAACCCGCGCCATAAGCAGAGGCAGGGTTAGCGCATGGCACGGATCGCGGGCGTCAACATCCCGGTCAACAAACGCATCGGAAGTCGGGCTCACCTACATCTTCGGCATCGGCCACTCGACGGCGAAGCAGATCCTCGCCGAGAGCGGCGTCGACCCCGACACGCAGGTCAAGGACCTGACCGAGGACGAGGTCATGAAACTGCGCGAGGCGGTCGAGAACCGCGAGGTTGAGGGCGACCTCCGGCGCGAGCGCTCGCAGAACGTCAAACGGCTGATGGAGATCGGCTCCTACCGGGGCCTCCGCCATCGTCGCGGCCTCCCCGTTCGAGGCCAGCGGACCAAGACCAACGCCCGCGGCCGCAAGGGCCCGCGCCGACTCAGCGTCGCCGGTAAGCGCAAGGTATAGGCAGAGAGATGGCCGAGAAAAAACCCGCCAAAGGGCGCACGCGCCGCCGCGTCAAAAAGAACGTCACCTACGGACAGGCGCACATCAAGACTTCCTTCAACAACACGATCGTCACCCTCACCGACACCGACGGCAACGTGATCGCCTGGGAGTCGGCCGGCTCGGCCGGGTTCAAAGGCTCCCGCAAGTCGACCCCGTTCGCCGCGCAGGTGACCGCCGACGCGGCCGCCAAAAAGGGCATGGAACACGGCCTCGAGCGCGTCGAGGTCTTCGCCAAGGGCGCCGGCTCGGGTCGTGAGACGGCGATCCGCTCGCTGCAGGCCGCCGGGCTCGACGTGACCACCGTCAAGGACGTCTCGCCGCAGGCCCACAACGGCTGCCGGCCGAAGAAGCGGAGGAGGGTCTAATGGCTCGCGACACCGCCCCGCAGTGCAAGCAGTGCCGGCGCGAGGGCCAGAAACTCTTCCTCAAGGGCGAGCGCTGCTTCACCGACAAGTGCGGCGTCGAGCGCCGCTCCTACCCGCCCGGCGACCACGGCCGCGGCCGCCTGCGTCAGAGCGAGTACCGCGTGCAGCTGCGCGAGAAGCAGAAGACCCGCCGCTACTACCAGGTGCTCGAGAAACAGTTCCGCGCCTATTACGACAAGGCTTCGCGGCAGGAGGGCGTGACCGGCGAGAACCTGCTGCGCCTGCTCGAGTCCCGCTTCGACAACGTCCTCGTCCGCCTCGGCTTCGCCGCCTCGCGGCGCCAGGCGCGACAGCTGATCACCCACGGCCACTGGCAGATCAACGGCCGCCGGGTCAACATCCCCTCCTACCAGGTACGACCCGAAGACATCATCTCGATCAAGGCCGGATCGTCAGCCACCGACACGATCCAGCGGGCGACGGAACTGGTTTCCACGGTTCCCGCCTGGCTGCAGGCCGATCACGATGCCCTCACCGCCAAGGTCCTGCGCTATCCCGAGCGCTCCGAGATCTCGGCGCCGGTCCAGGAGCAGCTGATCGTCGAGCTGTACTCCAAGTAGCCCGGACACGATTTCCGAACACCCAGAGCAAGGAACTCATGACCACCGATTTCCAGGTCCCCCGCATCATCTCCGAGAAAGTCGACGACCGTCGCGGCACGTTCACGATCGAGCCGCTCGACAAGGGCTTCGGCTACACGTTCGGCAACAGCCTTCGCCGCGTCCTGCTCTCCTCGCTGGGCGGCGCCGCCATCACCAGCGTCCGCATCGAGGGAGTCGCGCACGAGTTCTCGACCGTGCCAGGCGTCAAAGAGGACGTCACCGACATCATCCTCAACCTCAAGGACCTCGTCGTCCGCATGCACACCGACGCCGACGAGGTCGAGGCACCGCTGGTCGCCACCGGCCCTGGCGAGGTGAAGGCCAAGGACATCGACCTGCCCTCCGGCGTCGAGATCCTCAACCCCGAGGCGCCGATCGCGACGCTCGAGAAAAAAACCAAACTCGAGGTCTACCTGACGATCGGCCGTGGCCGCGGCTACTCGCCGGCCGAAGAGAACAAGTCCGACGAGCAGCCGATCGGCGTCATCCCGATCGACTCGATCTTCTCGCCGATCCGCCGTGCCTCCTACGCGGTCGCCGCCGCCCGCGTCGGCCAGCGGACCGACTTCGACAAACTGACTCTCGACCTCGAGACCGACGGCTCGATCGAGCCCGGGGCCGCGCTGCGCGAGGCTTCCGAGATCCTGATCAAGAGCCTGGCGATCTTCACCGACGCCGACCGCGTCGAGGAGCTGACCGCACGTGAACCGGCGCCGCCGGTCGCCAGCGACGGCTTCTCCTCCCCGGGCGGTGACGGCGGCGCTGCCGCCAACGGCCTCGACGAGATCCTGATCGAGGAGCTCGAACTCGGCGTTCGCTCCTACAACTGCCTGAAGCGGGCCGGCGTCCAGACCGTCGGCGACCTGGTTCGCAAGTCGCGCGCGGAACTGAACGCGATCCCGAACTTCGGCCAGAAGTCGATCGAGGAAGTCATCGAGACCCTGCACTCCCGCGGCCTGGACCTCCAGGCGGACTAAGGGCTCGACGAGCGGAGCGGAGGATCAGGTGCGGCACAAAAAGAAGCGGAACAAGCTCAGCCGCGACTCCTCCCACCGCGAGTCCCTGCTCTCGAATCTCTCGAAGCAGCTGATCGAGCACGAGCGGATCCAGACCAGCCAGGCCAAGGCCAAGGCGGTCAAGCCCGAGGTCGAGAAACTGATCACCCTCGCCAAACGCGGCGACCTCCACGCCCGCCGCCAGGCGCTGGCGACGCTTCACAACGACAAGTTCATCGTCCACAAGCTGTTCGACGAGGTGGCGCCGCGCTACGCGGAGCGGCCCGGCGGGTACACCCGCATCGTCAAGCTCGGTCCGAGGAAGTCCGACTCGACCGAGATGGTCTACCTCGAGCTGGTCTAGGGGCAGGCGGGCGGCGGGTGCCGCCCCGCCTCTATGGCCTTCGATCGTTCCGTGGTTCCTTAGTCGGGATATCGCCGACTAAGGAACCACGGAACCGACAGAACGCTCCTGTTCATCGGAGAGGCGCTACACCCCGTGACAGCGCTTGAACTTTTTTCCACTTCCACAAGGACAGGGGTCATTCCGCCCAGCCTCCTTGAGCTCCTCCGGGGAGAGACGAGTGAAGGCAGCCTGATGCTGCTTTAACAGCTCCGTAAGGCCGCTCGGATCAGCAAGTTCGAAGCGCTCGATGGATAGATCTAGCGTCTGTCGAAAAATCATGTGGGCACTGAACAGAACTCGGTCGATCATCGAATCGGACGGTCCCGTCCAGATGCCATATTTGCCGTCCTCGAGGCTGACGAAGGCCTGCCGGAGGCCGCCCACGGTGCTGTGAAGGAGTTGGTTGTTCTCCTGATGGCCGGTCCTCAAGTAATTCTGGATGACCCGCCACTCATCCTCACTGAACTGGCTCCTGATGGAGTCGAGCAGCTCCCGGATGCTGCTGTGCCCCGTCCAGAGGCGATCGTTATAGGTGCCAAAGTCTCGGCGTAACTCTGCGAGTTGCTCCTCCGAGAGCTCCGGAGCGCTCGGTTCCTCCTCCGCACTGAGCCAGCCGGTGTTCTTCAGGCGTTCGACCGTCAGGTAATCCTCGAACTCAAGGGCGCGTGGGAATTGCTCTGCTGCACGCTCTTCATTGGCGTTGATCCACCGAGCCACCGCCATGCTCTCGAAGAGGACACGGTTCAGCATTGCCGCTTGCTCTCCGTATCCCTTGCGTGCCAGCTCAACACTGGCCCGGTAGGTCTTGGTGGAGCGGCCCACCTCAAGCAGGAATATTCGATCTGCCGTGCTGCTTCCCGATCGGCCGGTCCATGGCTCGCATCGAGTGAGGTAGGCATCCCGCAGCTCGAAGCAGCAGGTCAGCTCACGCCCGAACTGTCGAGCGATGCTCACCTCGATCTCGTCCTCAGTTCGATAGGTGGGAGGCACCACTCGATCTTCCCACTGGGGGCTGATGGCGCTCAGGGTCAGGCGTAGCTGACCATCTCGAGGTAGAGCCCGTGGGGTGGGGCGGTGTCGCCTGCCGCGGTTCTCGGCGCACCCGCGAGCAGGGCGACGAAGCTCTCGACGCTGCGGCGGCCGGAGGCGACCTCGAGCTGGGTGCCGACGAGGACGCGGACCATGTTGCGCATGAAGGCGTCGGCGGTGACGCGGAAGCCGAGGATGTCTCCCTCCGAGTCCCAGGACGCGGCGAGGACGTCGCGCTCGAAGCGGACGTGGTCGGTCTGGGTCGGGGTGAAGGCGGTGAAGTCGTGGGTGCCGGGGAGGGCGGCGGCGCAGGCGTCGAGCGCCTCGCGGTCCACCCGGTGCGGCCACCAGAGGGCCTTGCCCCGCTCGAATGGGCTGGGAGCCGGACGGGCGAGCAGGCGGTAGCGGTAGCTGCGGGCCTTGGCGTCGCGGCGGGCGTCGAAGCCGTCGGGGACGCTCGTGGCGGCGGTGACCGCGACGTCGTCGGGGCAGAGGCCGTTGAGGCGGCGGGTCAGGTCCTCCGGGGCCTCGGTGGGGGTGCTGAAGCTCGCCACCTGGCCGAGGGCGTGGACGCCGGTATCCGTGCGGCCGGCGACGGTCAGCTCGACCGGCTCGCGCAGGACCGTCGCCAGGGCCGTCTCCAGCTCCCCCTGCACGGTCCGCAGGCCCGGCTGGCGCGCCCAGCCGCGGAAGCCGGCGCCGTCGTATTCGATGTCGAGCCTCACGGTGGGCACCGCGGCAGTATCTCCGACATGGGTCGTCCCCGGGTGGGTCTCGCGGCCCTCGTAATATCGGGTTGGTGCGCATCCTCCTCACCAACGACGACGGCATCTCCGCGCCTGGGCTGCAGGCCGCGCGGCGGGCGCTGGTCGAGCTCGAGGGGGTCGAGGTCGACGTCGTCGCCCCCGACTCCAACCGCAGCGCCACCGCGCGCAGCATCACCACCCGCTCGCCGCTCAGCGTCGAGGAGGTGACCTTCGAAGACGGCCGCGTCGGCTATGCCACCGACGGCACGCCGGTCGACTGCGTCCGCTTCGCCGAGCTGGGCCTGGTCGGCGGCCGCCCCGACCTGATCGTCTCCGGGATCAACCACGGCGCCAACCTCGGCGACGACATCACCTACTCGGGCACGGTCGCCGCGGCGCTGGAGGGAATCGTCCTCGGGATCCCGGCGATCGCCCTCTCGCAGCAGTCCTCCGCCGGCGGCCTCGGCTACGTCAGCGGCAAGTTCGACTTCGCCGTCGCCGCCGCCTTCACCGCGCAGCTGGTCTCCCGCCTGCGGACAGAGTCGATGCCGGAGGCGACGCTGATCAACGTCAACTGCCCCAACCGCGAGCCGACCGGGATCGAGGTGACGAAGCTCGGCAAACGGATCTACAACGACGAGCTGAAGCTGGTCAAGGAGAGCGACGGCCGTCGCCACTACGAGATCTACGGCTGGCAGCCCGGCTACGAGGAGATCGCGGGCACCGACCTCTACGCCGTGGCGCAGGGACGGATCTCGGTCACCCCGATCCACTTCGACCTCACCGACCACGGCGGCCTCGAGCGGCTCGGCGGGTGGGGCTTCGAGGAGATGCTGGCGGCGAGCGCCGCGACGGCGTGAGCCCCACCCCTGAGCAGCGGGCCGCCGAGCTGCGGCAGAAGCTGGAGCACCACAACCGGCTCTACTACCTCCACGACGACCCCGAGATCGGCGACGACGAGTACGACGAGCTGTTGAACGAGCTGCGGGCGCTGGAGCAGGAGCACCCGGAGCTGCGTACGCCGGACTCGCCGACGCAGCGGGTCGGGGCGCCGCCGCTCAGCCGCTTCGAGCAGGTCCAGCACCGCGAGCAGATGCTCTCGCTCGGCAACGCCCGCAACGAGGAGGAGCTGCGCGGCTGGGAGAACCGGATCGCCAACCACCTGAAGCGGATGGACATCACCGCCTCGGAGTTCAGCTACACGACCGAGCCGAAGATCGACGGCCTGGCGATCACCCTCACCTACGAGGACGGCGTCCTGGTCCGCGGCGCCACCCGCGGCGACGGCCGGATCGGCGAGGACGTGACCCAGAACCTGCGGACGATCGGCTCGGTGCCGTTGCGGATCTCCGGCAGGGCACCCGAGCTGGTCGAAGTCCGCGGCGAGGTCTACCTGCCGATCGCCGCCTTCAAAGCTCTGAACGAGCGCCGCGCCGAGGCCGGCGAAGCGACCTTCGCCAACCCGCGCAACTCGGCCGCCGGCTCGATCCGCCAGCTCGACCCCGCGCTGGCCGCCGAACGGCCGCTCTCGACCTGGATGTACGGGATCGGTGCCGTCCAGGGCCTCGACCTGCCGACCCACATGGCCGAGGTCGAGTGGCTGCAGGAAGCCGGTTTCAAGGTCAACCCCGACACCGCCCACCACGAGGGCGTCGAGGGGGTCGTCAAGCGCTGCCACTGGTGGGAGGAGCGGCGCGAGGAGCTCGACTACGAGATCGACGGGGTCGTCGTCAAGGTCGACGAGAAGGCCCTCTGGCGGGAGCTCGGGGTCGTCGGCCGCGAGCCGCGCTGGGCGATCGCCTGGAAGTTCCCGCCGACGACGGCGACGACGACGCTGAAGAAGGTCGTCTGGAACGTCGGCCGCACCGGGCACCTGGTCCCCTTCGCGATGCTGGAGCCGGTCCACGTCGGCGGCGTCACCGTCACCACCGCCACCCTCCACAACGAGGAGGACCTGGCCCGCAAGGACGTCCGCAAAGGGGACGAGGTGGTGGTGATGCGCGCCGGCGACGTCATCCCCCAGGTCGTCTCGCCGAAGCTGCCGCGCAAGAAGAGGGGCGCCCGCAAGGAGAAGCCACCCGCTCGCTGCCCGGCCTGCGACACGCCGACGGTAAAGCCGGAGGACTCGGTCTTCACGATCTGCCCCAACCGCTCGGGCTGCCCAGGCCAGTCCTTCCAGCACGTCAAGCATTTCGTCAGCAAGGGTGCGATGGACATCGAGGGGCTGGGCGAGAAGCAGGCGCAGACCTTCCTCGAAGGTGGCGTGATCTCAGATGTGGCCGATATCTACGACCTCACCGCCGAGCGGCTGGTCGAGCTCGACCGCTTCGCGGAGACCTCGGCCCGCAACCTCGTCGCCTCGATCGAGGCCTCCAAGCGGCGGCCCTTCAAACGGGTTCTCTACGCGCTCGGCCTGCCCGGGGTGGGCTACGTGACGGCCGAGGCCCTGGCCGACCATTTCGGCTCGATCGACGCCCTCCACGAGGCCGATCCGGAGGCGATCGAGGAGGTCGAGGGGGTGGGGCCGATCATGGCGGTGCAGATTGCCGAGTCGCTCACCGACGACGCCACCTGGGCGCTGGTGGAGAAGCTGCGGACGAAGGGCCTGCGCCTGGAGGCCGACGCCTCCGAACGGCGCCAGGAGGGCGGCCCGCTGGAGGGCAAGACGGTCGTCCTCACCGGCACCCTGCCGGAGCTGACCCGCGAGGAGGCGGCGGCGATGGTCAAGTCAGCCGGCGGCAAGGTGACCAGCTCGGTATCGAAGAAAACCGACTACGTCGTCGCCGGCGAGAGCCCCGGCTCGAAGCTCGCCAAAGCGGAGAAATTCGGCACCGAGATCCTCGACGAAGCCGGGCTCCGAAAGCTGGTCGGTCAGTAGCCGGCGACGGCGGCGGCGATCCGGTCCTGGTCGAGGTGGGCGAGGCTGAGGTTGCCGACGCCGGCCATCAGGATCGAGAAGGCGATCACCCGGCCGCTGCGGTTGAAGCAGTAGCCGGAGAGGTTGCTGACGCCGCTGATCGTGCCCGTCTTGGTCCGGCAGCGCCCGTAGGCGGCGGTGCCCTCCATGCGGCTGGCGACGGTGCCCTCCTGACCGGCCAGGGCGAGGTCCTGGATGAACTCCTCGCCGGCTTCGTCCTCCTGCATCCCCAGCAGCAGCTCCACCACCTGGCGGGGGCTGGCGCGGTTGGAGCGGGTCAGGCCGGAGCCGTCGACCGCCTGCACGGCGGAGCCGCGGCTGCGGGCGAAGGCCTCGACCACGTCGGCGCCGGCGGCGGTGGTGCCGGCGCCGCCGAACTCGGCTCCCAGCAGCTTGATCAGGGTCTCGGCGAAGAAGTTGTCCGAGTAGACGTCGGTGAGGTTGACGATCCGGTCGAGGGTGGGGGAGCGGAGGAGGCCCACCCGTTCGGCGTTGGGCGGGGTCGGGCGCAGGGCGACCTGGGCGGGGACGCCGATGCCGGCCTGGCGCAGCGAGCCGGCCAGCTTCGTCCCCGCCAGCTTGGCCGGGTCGGAGGAGAAGCCGCTGGCGCTGCTGTTTCCGCTGAAGCCCGAGTTGAAGGCGAGGCCGGAGAGGGGGCCGATGTAGGAGCTGGTCGCGTAGCCGGAGTCGGCGACGCCGCGGCGGCGGTCGAAGATCGTGTCGTCGGCGTAGAGGCGGCCGGTGATCGACTCGATCCCGGCGGCCTTGATCTGCGGGGTCAGCGAGTAGAGGTTGGTCCCCAGCCCGGCGAGATAGCTGCCGTAGAAGCTCGGCGTTCCCAGGGCTGGGTCGCCGCCTCCCTGCAGGTAGAGGCTGCCGTGGAGGACGCCGTCGCTGTCGACGCGGCCGTCGCGGAAGACCTTGGTCGCGATCCGGTGCTCGGGGCCGAGTTTGGAGAGCGCCGCGGAGGTCGTGAACAGCTTCATGTTCGAGGCCAGGGGGCGGGTGCGCCCGGGGGCGCTGGCGCAGAGAACCTGCTCGGATTCGGCGTCCACGACGAGGAGCCCGCTCGCCGAGCCGCCGCCCTGGTGCAGCCAGGCGCGCATTCGGTCACACGTGCCGCTCGCCTGGGCGCCGCTCGCGAGGAGCAGAAAAAGGCCTGCTGAGAGGACCAAAAGCGACGGCAGAATGCGTTTCATTGGGTTTCTAACCATGCGGGATGTGGAAGGTAGCGGGCAGAGATGACCTTCCGTCCTGGAATACTGCACGTATGGGTGAAGTCGTAGACATCGAGTCCAAACCGCGGAAGCGGCCCGCTCGGCGCAAAAAGCCCTCGAAGACCGCCCTGGTCCTCGGTGGGGGCGGCTTCACCGGCGGCGTCTACGAGATCGGGGCGCTGCGCGCGCTCGACCTGCTGGCGGTGAACAGCACGGTCAACAACTTCGACGTCTACGTCGGCACCAGCGCCGGCTCCTTCGTCGCCTCGATGCTGGCCAACGGGATCACCCCCGACGAGATGATGCAGGTGATCAACGAGCGCGAGCCTTCCGAGCTGGAGGACCTCGACCTCGGCAAGGCCCTGTCTCCCAACTACCTCGGCTTCCTCAGCAAAGCAGCGGCGCTGCCCTTGCGGACCGCGCAGCTGCTGCGCTCGCTGGCGCGGATCGGCGAGCTTTCGGCGATCGACATCGGCGTCGGCCTCGCCGAGGCGCTGCCGACCGGGCTCTACTCCGGCTCCGGGCTCTCCGAGTACGTGGAGCAGGCGCTCAGCGACGGCGGCCGGGTCAACGACTTCCGCCTGCATCGACCCCGAGCTCTACCTGACCGCCACCGACCTCGACACCTGCGAGCGGATCGTCTTCGGCGAAGAGGGCTGGAACGACGTGCCGATCTCCAAAGCGGTCGAGTGCTCGACCTGCCTGCCGATCGTCTACAAGCCGGTCGACCTCAAGGGCCGCCAGTTCGTCGACGGCGGCATCCGCTCGACCACCAACGTCGACATCGCGGTCGAGAAGGGCGCCAAGTTCATCGTCGTCGTCAACCCGCTGGTGCCCTACGTCAACGACTTCGAGAAGACGATCCCGACCGTCTTCGGCCGCCGCGTCCGCCGCGTCTCCGACATGGGCCTGCCGGCGATCGCCAACCAGACCTTCCGCCTGATCGCCCACCAGCGCCTCCACCAGGCGGTCGAACAGTGGCAGGAGAAATACCCCGGAGTGGACATCATCCTGCTCGAGCCCTAGCCAAACGACGAGCTGATGTTCGGCACGCCGATCATGGACTACTCGCGGCGCCTGAAGATCGCCCGCCACGGCTTCGAATCCGTCACCGCCACCCTTGCCCAGGACTACGACCGCTACAAGGAGATCGCCGAGCGCCACGGCCTCGAAATCTCCGAGCGCCGCGTCCGCCGCGTCGTCGAGCAGGCCTCCGAAGAGGAGCCCGAGCAGACCTCGGCGTGGAGGCGGGTCCTCGAGCAGACGACTTCAGTGCTGCTGCGGCAGAGCGGCGAAGCCTCCTAGGTATCTAACCAGCGGACCCTCGCCTATCTGCTTCAGAGCGAGGGTCGCTGACCCTGGAAAGCCGCGGCAGAGCTTTTCCATCTCATAGGGGGTAAAAGCTCTGCCGCGCTTCCGAGCAAGGGCGTCAGCTTCCGCGGGACTGAGCTTGATCGGGAGGCCCCTCTCCCTTTGAGGTTCTTCAGTTGAAGCTACGCCGCGTAGAGCTGCTCTATGGCGTTTTCGTGCTTCTGGGCGACGACGGCACGCTTGACCTTGAGCGTCGGGGTGAGCTCGCCTGACTCCTGGGAGAGGTCGTTGGGGAGGATGGCGATCTTCTTGACCTGCTCGACGCGGGCGAAGTTCTCGTTGATCTTCTCGACGTGGGCTTCGATCGAGGCCTTGACGTCGGCGTTGGCGGCGAGCTGGGCGGGGTCCTCGGGCAGGTCGTGCTCCTTGGCGTAGGTCACCGCCTCTTCGGGGTCGAGGGTGACCAGCGCCACCAGGTAGGGGCGGCGGTCGCCGACCACGACGCACTGGGAGACCAGGGGGTGCTGCTTGATTTCGGCCTCGAGGTTGGCCGGGGTGATGTTCTTGCCGCCGGCGGTGATGATGATGTCCTTTTTGCGGCCGGTGATCTTGATGAAGCCGTCGCCGTCGACCTCGCCGATGTCGCCGGTGTGGAGCCAGCCGTCGACGATCGTCTCAGCGGTTGCCTCGGGGTTCTTGTGGTACCCCTGGAAGACGTTCGGCCCTTTGACGAGGATCTCGCCGTCGTCGGCGATCTTCACCTCGCAGCCGGGGAACGGCTTGCCGATCGTCCCCACCTTGAAGTCGTCGGGGGTGGAGATCGTCGCCGCGGTCGAGGTCTCGGTCATCCCCCAGCCCTCGAGGACGAGGACGCCGGCGGCGTCGAAGAAGCGCAGGATCTCGGGGTTGATCGGCGCCGCGCCGGAGACCGCGAGCCGGATCCGGCCGCCGAAGAGGCTGCGGATCTTCGACAGCACTTTCTGGTCGGCGAAGGCGTACTGGCGCTGCAGCAGGAAGCCCGGCTTGCGGCCGGCGCGTTCGGTCGCGCGCATCTTCTCGCCGACCTTGATCGCCCAGTTGAAGATCGCCTTTTTCACGCCGCCCTCTTTCTCGATTCCGCTGGTGGCGGCGGTGTAGATCTTCTCGAAGATGCGCGGCACCGAGGGGAAGTAGGTCGGTTTCAGCTCCGCCAGGTTGGGCAGGATCTTCAGCGGGTCCCGCTCCCAGTAGGCGAGGGTGGTGCCGAGGTCGAAGGTGCCGAACTGGATCAGCAGCGCGAAGGAGTGGGCCAGCGGCAGGTAGAGATAGGTGACGTCTTCGTCTTCGATGACGCTGATCGTCGTTGACCATGTTCGAGCATCGACCGGTAGTTGCCGTGGCTGATGATGCAGCCCTTCGGCGGCCCGGTGGTCCCGGAGGTGTAGATGAAGGTGCAGATGTCCTCGGGGGTGACGGCCTCGTAGAGCGCCTCCCAGGTGGCGGCGTCCCCGCCGCCGCCCTTGGCGGCCAGGTCCTCCATCGAGATCGCGTCCTCGCTGCCGGCGCCGGTCATCAGCACGACGTGCTCCAGCTGCGGCAGCTGGTCGCGCACCTTGCGCACCTTCTCCAGCTGTTCGGCGTCCTCGACGACGACGACCTTGGAGTCGGAGTTCTCGAGGACGTAGCGGCACTCCTCGGGCGAGTTGGTCTGGTAGATCGGGACGACGGTGGCGCCGATCGAGAGCGCGGCGAAGTCGAAGTAGGTCCACTCCGGCCGGGTGTTGCCGAGGATCGAGACGCGGTCGCCTTTCTCGACCCCGAGGGTGACCAGGCCGAAGGCCAGCGGCCGGACGATCTCCAGGACCTCGTCGAAGGTCTTGCCGACCCACTCGCCGCCCTCCTTGTAGCGGACGGCGACGTTGGACCCGTACTGGGCAGCCGCCTTCGGCAGAAGGTCGGCGATCGTCTTCGAGTTGGTACCTCTCCCCGACATCTGGCGGGGGAGTCTAGTTCAGCGCTGGCTCGCGCGGGCGCTCTGGTGCGGCTTGGCGGCGCCGAGGCTGCGCAGCGAGCTTTCGAACAGCGTCCTGTCGATCCGGCCGTGGTAGATCGGGACCCCCATCTGCACGCATTTCCCGATTACCTCCCCTCGTTCCATCTGCAGCTGGTCGGCGAGCTCGGCAGGCGTCAGGTGATGGGCCATCGATGACCTCCAGGGTCGTTGAAAATGGGTAGCACCATGTCTACCGGCGGCGGCGGATGCCGTCAACTGGGAAAATGTGTCGGTGTCCTCTGAAGTCGCCGTCAAGCCGCTGCCCCAGCGGGGCAGGCTGTGGGTCATCGCCCTGCTCGCGCTGGGCCTGCTCGCGCTCGGCTACACGATCGTCGAGATGTCGACCCAGGAGCCGGGTGACCCGGTGGTCCACGTCGACGGGATCGAAGAGGCGCAGCGAACCTTCAGCGGGATGCCGCAGGAAGGCGACCGCCTCGGCTCCGACGACGCGCCGGTGACGATCCAGGTCTTCAACGACCTCCAGTGCGACGACTGCCGCGACGACTTCCTCGGGACGATCCCGGCGCTGGCCGAGCGCTACGCGCGACCCGGCGACGTGAAGCTGCTCTACCGCCACTACTCGAACAGCGTCAACCCCGAGCAGCTCGGGTTCTACGGCGCCGAGGCGGCGGCCGACCAGGGCTACGGCTGGCAGTACCTCTATCTCTTCTTCCGCAACCAGGAGGAAGCCGAACGCCTGGGCATCGACCAGAGGTACCTGGCCTCGATCGCCGGCGGGGTGGAGGAACTCGACATCGAAGAATGGGACGCCGACCTCGAGGAGAACGGCCAGCAGGGCGGCCCGATCGAGCAGCGGCTGGAAAGCTACGAGGAGCTGGGCCGCAATCTCGAGATCCGCACCGGTCAGGGGATGGTCATCACCGGCCCGAGGGACACCGTGACGCTGCAGGAAGGCCCGTCGCTGTCCGAGGTCGAAGCGGCGATCGCCGAAGTCGAATAGCCCGGCCGGGATTCGGGCACAGCCGGCTGGGCCGGATCGAGCCGCGTTACGCGACCCGGCGCAGGCGCGCCCGCCGGGTGAGCAGGTCCCGCCACTCGGAGTCGACGATGTGGGCGGGCGAGGTGGTGGCGAGGAAGTCGGCGAGGTGGCCGGCCAGGCCCTCGGGGTCTTCGAGGTTGGGGAAGTGGGCGGCGCGGGGCAGCGTCTCGAAGCGGCAGTTGGGGATCGCCTCGTGGGCTTCGAGCCCGTGGGAGAGGGGGATCGTGCGGTCGCGCTCGCCCCAGACGATCAGCGTCGGCATCTCCTTCAGCAGGTAGAGGCGGTCCGTGGCGCTCACCCGCTGTCCCTGGACGTCGATCACCGCCTGCAGCGTCTGCAGGAACGCGCGGCGCGAGCCGGGCTCCTGCAGCGGCCCGAGGGCGCGAGCCACGGCCTGCAGGTAGACGCCGGTGGAGATGCCGCGCCGGCGCAGCTTGGCGCCGCCCGCGGCGATGGCGCTTACGAGGCGGGGCCTGGTCGCCAGGCGCAGCAGCGCCGACGAGCCGGGCAGCGCCGCGCCGCGCAGCAGCGGGCTGACTTCCTGGCCGAGGCCGCCGCTGGAGATCAGCACCAGGCGCTCGGTGCGCTGGGGGAATTGGTAGAAGAACTGCATCGCGACGCCGCCGCCGAGCGAGTGGCCGACGATCGTCGCCCGCTCGACCCCGATCGTCGTCAGCAGGTCGCGGATGCTCGCCGCGTGGGCCCCCAGCGAGTAGTCGCCGCGGGGCGTCGCCGCGTCGCCGTGCCCGATCAGGTCCGGGGCGATCACCCGGTAGGAGCCGGCGAGCCGCTGCGCGACCGCCTCCCAGTGGCGCGAGGAGTTGATCATCCCGTGGATCAGGACGACGGTGGGGCCGCTGCCGACCGTCCGGTAGACGGCCCGGTGCCCGTGCAGGTTCGCCTCGTGGACCTCGAAGGCCGGGGCGGGTGACATGTGGAGACACTAGCGAGGCCGCGGACGGTGAAAGCTAAAGACCGCCCGCGGTCGATCCGATGGGTTGTGCATGGGCTCGGTACGCACTCGATCGCTCTTCCCTGCGCTGCTCCTGCTTCTCGCCGTCCTTGCCTGGGCGAGCGGCGCCGCTCCCGCGGCGGCCAAGGGCGGCAAGCTGCGCGGCCACCTCGCCGTGCAGCGAAGCCTCGGCAAGGCCGAGAAGCGAACCGCCACGCGGCGGCCGATCCTCTGGGGCGCGCTGATCAGCGACCAGCTGACCGGCCACCAGGCCCCCTGGGACATGGGCGGGCCGAAGAAGCTGGAGGCGATGCTGGGCAAGCGGATGTCGCTGATCCACTTCATGGCGCCCTTCTCGCATTGCTCGGACTCGGGGTGCGGCTACTACGACTTCCCGGCGGGGGAGATGCAGACGATCCGCAACCACGGCTCGATCCCCTTCTTCAGCTGGAGCTCGCAGTCGATCCCCTCCAGCGAGGAGCAGCCCGACTACCAGCTCGCCGACGTGATCTCCGGGCGCTACGACGGCTACATCCGCGACTGGGCGCGGGACGCGAACCGCTGGGGCCAGCGCTTCTTCCTCCGCTTCAACTGGGAGATGAACGGTGACTGGTTCTCCTGGGCGGAGGGGGCCAACGGCAACCGCCCCGGCGAGTACGTCCGCGCCTGGCGCCACGTCCACGACGTCTTCGCCGAGGCCGGCGCCACCAACCCGATCTGGGTCTGGTGCCCGAACGTCGACTTCGAGGGGAGCCTCCAGGACCTCCGCTCCCTGTACCCCGGAGACGACTACGTCGAGTGGACCTGCCTCGACGGCTACAACTCCGGCACCAACCCCGCCAAACGCGACCGCTGGCGCAGCTTCGACCAGCTCTATCGCCGCACCTACGACGAGGTGGTCGAGCGGATCGCCCCGTCCAAGCCGATGGTCCTCGGCGAGATCGCCTCCACCGAGCAGGGCGGCTCCAAGGCCCAGTGGATCGCCGACATGCTCGACGCCCTGCCGGCCGAGTACCCCAAGGTCCGCGGCCTCGTCTGGTTCGACAAGTTCGAAAACGGGATGGACTGGCCGATCGAGACCTCGCAGAGCGCTGTCGACGCCTTCGCGGCGGGGATCCAGGGCCCGCGATTCGCGGCCGGTGGGTCCTAGACCGGCGGCTTCTCACTGGACGGTTGTTTGCGCCGCCGGCGCCGTGGATTAGCCTGACCCCGGTTTGACGGGTTGTCCAACGAGGCGGGAGGCAGGGATGCAGCGGTCACTTAGGTTGGGTTTTGGGGGAGCTCTGGCGCTGGCGATGCTGTTGGGGTCGCTCGGGCTCCTCTGCGTCGCCGCGGGCGCCAGCGCCGACGAAACGGGCTTCGAAGACAACCCGCCGTTGGTTCTCGGCGGCGAAGTCAGCCCCAGCTCCCTGTCCTACGAAGGCGGCAGCGTCCAGATCAGGGCTGAAATCGTCGACGACATCGGCCTGTTCATGACCTACGTGCAGATCTACCGGCCCGACAGCTCGACTGAACTGATGCAGCTGTACGGGGGATACGAAGGCAACTACTTCACCACCCTCGAGGTGCCGCCGAACTACTCCGACACGCCGGTCGAATACGGAGTCGAAGTCCAGGTCACCGACACCGGCGGCGCCTATGTCGCGACCTTGATCGGCACCGTTCAGGTGGAAGCTGCGCCGCAGTTCGACGAAGCGCCCTACATAACCAGCGCCGAACTGAACCCCTCCTACCTTCCCAGCGAGGGAGGGACGGTGACGATCAGCGCCGACGCCGGCGACAACCGCGCGCTCGCCGGTCTCTTCGCGACGGTCGCGCTGCCGGGCGGCGGCAGCGTCGAAGTCCCCATGAACCCGACCAGCTCCAGCCACTTCGAAGGGACCTACGAAGTGCCGGCGAACGCGGGACCCCTTGCCGCCGAATACCCGGTCGAAGTCGTCGCCCAGGACGACATCGGCCAGCAGGGCCGGGGCCTTGCAGGGACCATCACGGTCGCAGCGCCGCCCCCGCCTCCGAGCAGCGGCCAACTCGAGATCTGGCCAGGTGACCGCTCCTTCGGCTCGGTCAAGCTCGGCAAGTCGGCGCAGCGAACGGTCTTCGTCCGCAACCTCCCCAGCAAAGGCGGCGAGCCGGTCGAAGCGACGGCGGTGGTCTACGGCTCCAGCGCCTTCTCACTCGCCGGCTCCAGCTCGGCGGTCCACTTCGTCCTCCAGCCCGGCGAGAAACGCGCCTTCACGGTCGCGTTCCAGCCGACGAGCAGCGGTGAGCAGTTCGCCTCGCTGGAAATCATCCGCGACGACGGCGCCCAGCCGGGCCTCGCCGTCAGCATCTCCGGCAGGGGGTCGCGCTAAGGAGGTGTCGCCTCCCCGCCGCGACTCCGCTTAGAGGCCGAGGACAAGGGCGAGCGCTTCGTCGACGGCCTGCAGCTCGCCGGCGTCGAGACGCCCGGCGGACCGTCCCAAGCGCTCGGGATCGACGACCGTGGTCTGCTCTACGAGGACCCGGGTTTCGGTGTCGTCCAGGGAGATCGCCGGTCGGAAGGTCGCTGGACGAGCGCTGGTCGAGGTGGGGGCGACCAGGGTCGTGCTCAGCGCCATGAACTCGCCTGCCTGGACCACGACCGCGTAGCGAGCACCTCGCTGCTCTCGCCCCCGAGCGCTTCGCGGGGACGGCAGTCGGAAGACCTCGCCGCGAACCAACTACTCAACCGGATCGGGAGCAAGCTCGGTCATCTGCTCGCGAATGATCCGCATCTCATCCCGATCCCCCTCATCGGTCGCCAGCCGTGCGACCTCCGCGGCGATCGACGAGCGTGCCCGACGCCGGGCGGCCGACTCCAGAAGAGCGGTACGCACCGCCTCGGAATCCGTCATTGAACCACCGCGAACGATCTGCAGGGCCGCTGCGGAGGTGGCGTCCAGGCGAACGTGGAGCGAGCGACGCATGGCGAGGGTAAAATGTAGCACGACTTGTGCTACAAAAATATCGGGGCGCCCGGATTTGAACCGGGGACCTCACCGACCCGAACGGTGCGCGCTACCAGGCTGCGCCACGCCCCGAGAGGGGTGATTATCTCAGAGCGCCGAACGGGGCGCGCGGAGGGGCTGGCGCCGCTACTTTGGACGGGAAGGCGGTTCCATTCGATGGAGATGGCGCGCAGGCTGATCCCGATCCTCGTGGTGGCTGTGCTGGCGACGGTGCCGGCGGCTGCCCGTGCCTCCCTGCCGCCGGGCTTCATCGGGGTCTCGCCGCAGAACGGCGGCAACGCGAAGGACTACGAGCTGATGCGGGAAGCCGGCGTCTACAGCGTCAGGCAGCCGCTCAACTGGAGCGCGGTGGAGCCGGAGAACCCCGCTTTCTCGGAACGGCGCTGGGACGGGTTCGACCACGAGGTGCGGCTGGCGGCGCGGATGGGGATCGAGATCTTCCCCTTCATCACCAGCTCGCCCGAATGGGTCGCCTCGCAGGGGATCGACCTGCCTGTCGCCAACCCCTGGCAGCGCCGCGCCTGGGCCTCCTTCGTGCGGGCGGCGGTGCGGCGCTACGGCCCCGAAGGCGCCTTCTGGCGGGAAGAAGAAGAGGAAGGACAGGATCTGCCCTACCTGCCGATGAGGCGCTGGGAGATCTGGAACGAGGAGAACATCGTCACCTTTTCCGCCGATCCAGAGCCGAAGCGCTTCGCGGTCCTGATCCGGATCGCCGGCCGGGTGATCCACCGCGAAGCCCCCGGCTCGAAGGCGATCGTCGGCGGCCTCTTCGGCCGGCCGCTGCAGATCCCGCCGAACATCGCCTCGGGCGACTTCCTCGCGCGCCTCTACCGGGCGCGGCGGGTGAAGCAGTACTTCGACGGAGTCGCCCTGCACCCCTACGTCGCCGACGCGCGGGCGATGGGGACCCAGCTGACCAACCTGCGCCGGATCATGCGCCGCCACGGCGACGGCGCCACGCCGCTCTACGTGACCGAGTTGGGTTGGGGCTCCGACAGCGGCCCGACCCGCTGGCAGCGCGGCCTCTGCGGCCAGGCGACCCAGCTCTCCAAAGCCTTCGAGATGCTCTCCGCCAACCGCTTCCGCTGGGGAGTCCGCGGCGTCTGGTGGTTCACCTGGAGCGACGACGGAGGCAGCTGCGTCTTCTGCCGCTCGGCCGGCCTGCTGACCGGCAAGCGGGAAGCGAAGCCCGCCTGGTACCGGTTCAACGAATGGACCGGGGGAGACGCCGGGACGGTGCCGCGGATCGGCGGCGGCGACCTCGATCCGGTCGAAGAAGCCGAGGTGCCGCCGCGGGAAGAAGCCGCCGGGCCGGAATAGTTAGGCTCCGCTCAGACTTCCAAACGAGCAAAGGAGCAGTTTCGATGGCTTTCTCCGTACCCGACCTGCCGTACGCATACGACGCGCTCGAGCCTCACATCGACGAGGAGACGATGCGCATCCACCACGACAAGCACCACCAGGCGTACGTCGACAAAGCCAACGCCGCCCTCGAGGGCACCGAGTGGGCCGACCGCGACGTCGAGGACGTCCTCCGCAACCTCTCCGCCCTGCCCGGCGACAAGCAGGCCGCGGTCCGCAACAACGCCGGCGGCCACTACAACCACTCCCTCTTCTGGCAGATGATGAGCCCCGACGGCGGCGGCGAGCCGGGTGGCGACCTGGGCAGCGCGATCGGCGACACCTTCGGCTCCTTCGACTCCTTCAAGGAGGAGCTCAAAAACGCCGGCATCGCCCGCTTCGGCTCCGGCTGGGCCTGGCTGGTCAAAGACTCCTCCGGCCTCGCCGTGGTCTCCACCCCGAACCAGGACTCGCCGATCTCCGACGGCACCACGCCGCTGCTCGGCGTCGACGTCTGGGAGCACGCCTACTACCTGAAGTACCAGAACAAGCGCCCGGACTACCTCGACGCCTTCTGGAACGTCGTGAACTGGGACTACGTCGCGGAGAGGTTCGCCTCGTAGCTCGGCTCTGAGGCTGCGGGAATCTCGCTCATTGCGTGCTCGGCAAGTGCGGTGATCGTCAGGCTGGGGTTGACGCCGACGTTCGCCGGCACCGCCGAGCCGTCGCAGACGAGCAGGTTCTCGTAGCCGAAGACCCGCTGGCGGGCGTCGACGACGCCGTCCTCGGGCCCGTGGCCGATCACCGCGCCGCCGAGGATGTGGGCGGTGGTCGGCACGTTCAGCAGCGCCTCGGTCATCGAGCTCTGGGCGATGCCGCCGGTGCGCTTGGCCAGCCATTCCGCCGCCTCGTTGGCGACCGGGATGAAGGTGGGGTTCGGTTTCTCCGGGTCCTGTTCGGTCTGCAGCCAGACGTTGCCTGACCGTTTCAGCTTCGGGCGCAGCGCGATCGCGTTGTCGAGCGTCTGCATCACCAGGAGGATGATCGTGCGGCGCGACCAGTTCTTCGGGTAGAGCACCTTGGCGAAGCGGACCGGGTGGCGGAGCATCTGCCCGAGCAGCTTCAGCGGCCGGGTGACGCGGGTCCCGTCGCCGACCAGCAGCGTGTAGAGGAGGCTCATCGAGTCGCCGGCCTTGCCGTAGCTGACGGTCTCGATGTGGGTGTCGGCGTCGGGGTAGATGCTGCCGCTGATCGCCACCCGCTTGGTCAGGTCGTCGGGGTAGTCCTCGGGGACCGTGACGGCGAGGATCATCTCGCTGTTGGTCCGCACCAGCTCGCCGAGGCGCTCGGAGATCCGGGGGAGGGCGCCGCCGAGGCGGCAGCGCTGCAGCAGCTTGTTGGTGCCGAGGGCGCCGGCGGCGACGACCACCCCGCGCGCCTTCAGGGTCCGCTTGCCGCGGCCCGGGAGGATCCCGGAGCGCTCGCTGGCGACGGTGTAGCCGTCGCTGCCGTCGGCGGCGCCGAGCGGGCGGATCTCGGTCACGGTGCGGTCGGGGATCACCTCGACCCCGCGCTGTTCGGCCAGGTAGAGGTAGTTCTTGACGAGGGTGTTCTTGGCGCCGACCGGGCAGCCGACCATGCAGCGGCCGCAGAGGGTGCAGCCGGTGCGGTCCGGGCCCTCGCCGCCGAAGAACGGGTCCGAGACGGTCTTGCCGCGCTCGCCGAAGTAGATCCCGACGGGAGTCTTCTGGTAGGTGTCGCCGACGCCGATCTGCTCGCCGTACTCGCGCAGCAGGTCGTCGGCGGCGTCGTCGGTCTCGACCTGGGTGACGCCGAGCATCCGCTGCGCCTCGGCGTAGTGGGGCGCCAGCTCGCCTTCCCAGTCGGCGAGGTCGCCCCACTGGGGGTCCCTGAAGAACTTCGAGGGGGGGACGTAGAGCGTGTTGGCGTAGCCGAGGCTGCCGCCGCCGACGCCGGAGCCGCTGACCACCGAGACGTCCTTGAAGGTCGAGAGGCGGAAGATGCCGCGCAGGCCGAGGCGCGGCGCCCAGAAGTAGCGGCGGACGTCCCAGGTCGACTTCGGGAAGTCCTTGTCGGTGAAGCGCTTGCCGCACTCCAGGACCGCGACCTTGTAGCCCTTTTCGGCCAGGCGCAGGGCGGAGACCGACCCACCGAACCCGGAGCCGACAACGATGCCAGTCGTAGTCGTACTGGCTCATCAGCCAGCCCAGCCTACCGGGCGCTTTCGCGGAGGCCTAGGCCTCGCCGGGCTCGAGCGGGCGGAAGTCGGTGGTGCGGGCGCCGCATACCGGGCAGAACCAGTCCTTGGGGATGTCCTCGAAGGAGGTTCCCGGCGGGATGCCGCCGTCCGGATCGCCGATCGCCGGGTCGTAGATGAACCCGCAGCTGTCGCAGATCCAGAGGGTTGCGTCTTTGGTCTCGGTGGTGCTCATGTCCTAGATGTTGGCAGACCAGGCGTCTGGTTATTTGCCGAAGCTGACCTGCGGCGCGTTGCGCTCGGACGCGTCCTCGATCTCGAAGAACTCGCGCGCGGTGAAGCCGCCCTGGTTGGCGATGATCGAGCCCGGGAACTGTTGGATGTCCGTGTTGTAGGACTGGACGTTGGAGTTGTAGATCCGCCGCGAGGCCTGGATCTCGTCCTCGAGCTCGGAGAGGTTGCGGCTCAGCTGCTGGAAGTTCTCGGTCGCCCGCAGGGTCGGGTAGTTCTCGGCGACCGCTTTCACGTCGGCCAGCGCCTGGGTCAGCTGCTGCTCGGCTTTGGCGGTCTCCTCGACCCCCTGCGCCTGCATCGCCTCGGCCCGCGCTTGGGTCGTTTTCTCGAAGGTCGCGCTCTCGTGCTCGGCGTACCCTTTGACCGTCTCGACCAGGTTGGGGACGAGGTCGTGGCGCCGTTTCAGCTGCACGTCGATCCCGCTCCAGGACTCGTCGACCCGGTTGCGCGCGGCGATGATCGAGTTGCGCTTCGCGATGTAAGTAGAAGACCGCGATGACGAGGATCGCGACGATGACGATGATGGCGATGGTCATTGAGGCTCCTGTGGTCGGACCGGGCTTGAGCGCAATCCTAACGCCGCGGCGTTCGTCCTTTGTCGCCCTATAGCCGGAAAGGACGAACGCCGGATCTGTGACGCGTAGGATCGCGGCGATGAGCGCGAAGGAGGAAGCGCAGGAATGGGCCGAGATCGTGCGCCGCTACGGCGAGCGCAACGGGCTCACCTACGAGCCGGTCGGCGGGATCAACCCCAAAGACGGGCCGGTGGCGCTCTGCGTCGGCGGCGTCAACCGGCTCACCGGTCAGCTCGCCGAGGGCTTCTGGGGGGCCTCCTGCGACGCCGACGAAAAGGAGGTCGGGCGGCTTCTTCAGCAAGGCTGTGGTGCCGACCGCGGTCCTCGCCAAGGCCCATATGCCGGACCTGGCGAAAGTGCGTGCCCGCCTTCAACGTCGAATCGATCGAGGGGCACGAGGTCGTCACCCAGCGCTTCCAGCGCAAGGTCGAGTTCGAGTCGATCGACTTCAACAGGCGTTTCCTGGCGACGGTGCCGAGCGAGTACGACCCGGTGGCGCTGCGCGAGCTCTTCGGCCCCGGCTTCCTCGCCTGGGTGACGACGATCCAGGGCGAGATCGACTTCGGGGTCAACGACCGCCAGCTCTGGTTCCTCTGGCGCCTGCGCGAGCGCAGCGAGGAAGAGCTCAAAGCGGCGCTGAAGAACGCCGGCCAGCTCTTCCGCCGGCTGCAGTCCGAGATGGACGAGAGCGGCATCCACACCTACCCGCCCGGCCCCTGGCACGCGGGCCTGGAGCCGTTCCCGGCCGAGGCTCAGGCGGGGTAGCCGGGGTCGCCGGGGAGGACGACGCGCGGTTCGGCGCCGTCTTCGGCGATCACCACCGGCAGGATCGGCTCGACCGTCCGCGACGCGGTAGGCGGCGATCGCCTCGTCGGAGGTCCGGAACGCGGCCAGCCAGCGGAGCTGGGTCTGGGTCGGGAAGGAGAGGACGAGCTCGCCGGCCTCCTGCGCCTCGAGCGCGGCGGCGGGGTGGAACCAGCGCGCCTCGGTCGTCTCGACCCCGTCGGGCCGCGGCGGTGTGTGGGCGGGCGCCAGGGCGAGGAAGAACCAGGCGTCGAAGCGGGTGGCGATCACCTCGGGCGTGATCCAGCGGGTGAAGGGCACGAGCTCCTCGCCGGCGGGCAGCTCGATGCCGGCCTCCTCGGCCAGCTCGCGCAGCGCGCAGGCGCGCAGGCCGGCTTCCTCGGGACCGTCGGCTTCGTCGAGCGAGCCGCCGGGGAAGACCCAGACGCCGGGCATGAACTTCGCCTCCTCGCTGCGCCGCAGCATCAGCACCTCGAGCGCGCGCTGGGAGTGCTTGCCGCCGCGGCGCAGCAAGACGACCGAGGCCGCGGGCCGGGGCGTCGAGGGCGGCCCGAAGTTGGGCATCTCCGCCGGTCCCCGTCGCCGCTCCTCCATGCGGCCCACCCTAACGCCGAAACCGCGTCAACCCGTCTGCAGGACGGGCTGGCGCGGTTTCGCGAGGGCTAGCTGAGGACGCGGCGGCGCTCGCGGCGGACCCAGGCGCGGTGGGTGAGCCAGGCGAGCAGCGCGATCAGCGCGATTGGGCCGAGGATCGCGAGGGCGACGACGGTGACCGCGGCGGCGACGGCGAGGATCTGGCCGGCGTCGTCGAGCGCGTCGCCGACGCCCCAGGCGCCGCCGCCGGAGGATTCCTCCCCGGCGCCGCTCTCGATCCGGACCAGGACGCGGGAGTAGTCGGCGCGCCGCTCGAGCTGCTGGAGCTGGGCGCGGAGGCGGGAGCGGTGGCGGCGCTCCTGCGCCAGCTCGGCTTCGACCGCTTCGCGCTCGGATCCGGTTTCCGCCCCCTCCAGCTGGGCGAGGAGGCTGTCGATCCGCGCCTTGGAGTCCTGCAGCAGCTCGCCGGTGGCGACGGTCGGGGCGGTGATGTCGTCGGTCGCCTCGTGGCGCGAGCGCACCTCGTCGATCGCCGAAAGGGCGGCGAGCGCGTCGCCGAGCCTGGCGCTCGGGATCAGCAGCTCGAAGCGGGCGCCGGCGACGCCGGCCTCGCCCTCGCGGGTGGAGGAGCGTAGGACGATGCCGTCGTGGGCGTGGACGGCTTCGAAGACCTTGGAGGAGTCCTCGGCGAGGTCGGCGGGCGCGGCGCCGAGGACAAGCTCGGCATTGCGTTCGACGGCACGGTTGTCGAGGCGGGTGGGGACGTCGCTGGACGGCTGCAGCTTCTCGTTGGTACCGCTGTAGGAGCCGCTGCCGTCGAAGTTGAGTTCCTTGGCGCCGCCCGCGGCCGCGCCGGACGAGGAGGAATGAGCTTCGGGTGCGACTTCTTCGGTTGCCGCTTCGGGTCGCGTCGACGGTTTCGCGGTCTCGGGCGCGGGAGCAGGGTACGAGTTGTGCTCCTGCATCAGCCGCCGCGGGGTCTCGGAACTCGACCCGCCTCCACCTTCGTCCATCGCGACGACCGCCGTGATCAGGGCGATCGCGACCACGGCGAGGCCTCCTGCCGGGATCAGCAGCTTCCGCGGCTGCATCGACCGCAGTCGCTCGAACGGGGTCCATCTCCAGTGCGAGCGCCGCGGGAAGCCCGCGGCGGCGCGCTGGTCGAGCTCGGCGGCGAACTCGGGCCGCGGCGCCGGGCGCAGGGCGCGGAGGTCGGCGGCCAATTGGTCTTCCCTAGGCGTTTCCATCGCAGGCCTCCCTCAGCTTGGTCATCGCTCGGTGCAGCTTGGTGCCGGCGTTCGACTCGCTCAGGCCGAGGACCTGGGCGATCTCGGCGTTGGCGAGGCCGGCGAAGAACTTGAGCGCGATCAGCTCGCGCTCGCGGGGCTCGAGGCGCTCCAGCGCCGCCGAGACGGCGAGGCGCCGCTCGTGATGCACGGCGCCCTCGGAGCCGAAGCTCTCCAGGTCGGCCGGCTCGGCGGTCAGCTCCGCCTGGCGGCCGCGGCGGCGCAGCTCGTCGAGCGCGGCGTTGCGGGCGATCCCGAACAGCCAGGCCCTGGGCTCGCCGCGCTCGGGGTCGAAGCGGTTGCGCTTGCGGTAGGCGCGCTCGAAGGCGGCGGCGGTGACTTCCTCGGCCGCCGGCGCGTCGCGCAGCAGGCTGGCGACGTAGGCGTAGACGTCGTCCCGGCTCGAGCGGTAGAGCCGCTCGAAGGCGAGGTCGCCCGCGCGTGGCGTGTCTCTCGCATCGGCGATCAGCATCTGCTCCATGTCCGTACTACGGCTCGAACCCCGATCCATCACGCGAGTATCGGCGTTCGCTGAGTTGACCCGGCTATAGGCGGGCGAACTCAGCGAACGTCAGGCGGCCTGGGGGAGGTCGACCGGTGCCGAGGCGACGGCCGCCCGGATCGACTCGCTCGCGATCGCGACCAGCTCGCGCAGCTCGTCCTCGCTTATAGAGAGCGGCGGCATGAGGACGACCGTGTTGCCGAGCGGGCGGATGAAGGCGCCGCGCTTGCGCGCCTCGACCGTCACCCGGTGGCCCATCCGCAGCGCGTCGGCGTGCTCGCCGAGGTCGATGCCGACCATCACGCCCTTCTGGCGCACCTCGGCCACCTCGGGCATCGCCGCGACATCCTCAAGCAGCTCTTCGAAGAGGGCGATCTTCGGCTGCAGCCGCTCCAGCGTCCGCTCCTGCTCGAAGACGTCGAGGTTGGCCAGCGCGGCGGCGCAGGCGAGCGGGTTGCCGGTGTAGGTGTGACCGTGGAAGAAGGTCTTGAACTCCTCGTAGCTGCCGAGGAAGCCCTCATAGATCTTCTCCGTGGTCAGCGTCGCCGCCAGCGGCAGGTAGCCGCCGGTGATCCCCTTCGCCAGGCACATCAGGTCAGGCGCCACGCCTTCCTGCTCGCAGGCGAACATCGTCCCGGTGCGGCCGAATCCCGTCGCCACCTCGTCGCAGACGAGCAGCGCGCCGAAGCGGTCGCAGAGCTGACGCGCCGCCCGCAGGTAACCGGGCGGCTGGACGAGGATGCCGGCGGCGCCCTGGACCAGCGGCTCGACGACCACGGCCGCCACCTCGTCTCCGTGCGCCTCCAGCACCCGCTCGAGGTCGGTGGCGTCGCCCGGCTCCGCCACGTGGGTCTCGAACAGCAGCGGCCGGTAGGTCGAGTGGAAGAGGTCGATGCCGCCGATCGAGACCGAGCCGATCGTGTCGCCGTGGTAGGCCTCGCGCAGGCGCACGAACCTGGTCCGGCGGGCATGCTCGCCGCCGCGCTGCTGCTGGTACTGGAAGGCGATCTTCAGCGCGATCTCGGCCGCGGTCGAGCCCGAGTCCGAGTAGAAGACGCGGGAGAGGCCCGGCGGGGCGATCTCGACCAGCCGCGCCGCCAGTTCGGTCGCGCCCGGGTGGGTCAGGCCCAGCATCGTGGTGTGGGCGACGCGGTCGAGCTGCTCCCGCACGGCTGCGTCGATCACCGGGTGGCGGTGGCCGTGGACGTTGCACCACAGCGCCGCCGTCCCGTCCAGATACCGCCGCCCGTCGCTGTCGAACAGGTAGGAGCCCTCGCCGCGCTCGATCACCAGCGGCTCTTCCTCGCTCCAACCCTGCTGCTGGGTGAAGGGGTGCCAGACGAAGTCGCGGTCGAGCTGCGCATGGTCCACCGGCATGGGCTGACGTTAGCCCCGGCCGCGGCGGCAGCGGCCGGCCGAAAAGTGCCGAGTTAGCGCGTTGCTAGCTTCGCCGCATGAGACGGATCAACATCGCCGCCCCGCAGCTCGAGTACGACGAAGACGACCCCGACGGCTTCCGCAGCGGCTTGGCGCTGCTCGGCAAGCTCCTCGGCGGCGCCGAGGAGTCCGGCGTCTCGGTCTACGAGCTGCCGCCGGGCCAGGCGATCTGCCCGTACCACTACGAGGTGGGGGAGGAGGAGTGGCTGCTGGTGCTGGAGGGAGAGCCGACGCTGCGCCACCCCGAGGGCTCCGAGCGGCTCGCTCCCTGGGACGTCGTCTTCTTCGAGAAGGGACCGGCCGGCGCCCACGGCGTCCGCAACGAGACCGACGGGACCGTCCGGGTGCTGATGTTCTCCACGGTCGTCGTCCCCACCGCCACCGTCTACCCCGACAGCGACAAGGTCGGGATCTGGACCGGCGACCCCGAGACGGACGTGATGGTCCGGCGCGAGAGCAAGGTCGGCTACTTCGACGGCGAGGCCTGACTCGCCGCGCGGCGAGTGAGACATCCATCACACGAACAAATATTGCCTATATGAAAAGGTTGTGCTTGTGCAACTATTGTCGTGATGAACACGACGATAGAGGCGACTGACACCACCGCCCGGATAGCAGCGCTCCTCCACCACGTCTTCCTCTACGACCGCGGCAACCAGCTGCGGGTGATCGAGGAGACCGGTCTCTCGATGACCCAGTGCAAGGCGCTGCTCGAGCTGGGCGGCCTCGGCGGCGACGTCCAGGCCTGGCAGGTGAGCGACCTGGCCGAGCTGTTCGGCGTCTCGGTGCCCTCGATGAGCCGCGCCGTCGACGCGCTGGTCAAGGCGAAGCTGGCGACGCGGGTCGAGGACCCGGACGACCGCCGCGTGCGCCGGGTGAAGATCACCGCCAAGGGCGATGACCTCGTCGCCAGGATCGTCACCGTCCGGATGACCGGAATCGAGGCCTTCGTGACCACTCTCACCGCGGCGCAGCGACGCAAGCTGGATGCCGCGGTCGAGTCGCTGATGGAGCGCGAGGACCTCGCCAAGACTTACGAGGCTCTGAAAGGAAGTGAGCGCGCTTGACCCGTTACCGCCACCTGATCACCGACGACAACCGCAAGTGGTGGACGCTCGGAGCGATGTGCTTCGCGCTGTTCATGATCATGCTCGACAACACCGTCGTCAACGTCGCGCTGCCCTCGATCCAGCAGGACCTGGGGGCCTCGATCAGCGGCCTGGAGTGGACGATCAACGGCTACACGCTCTCCTTCGCGGTGCTGCTGGCGACCGGCGGCCGGCTCGGCGACATCTTCGGCCGGCGGCGGATGTTCCTCGCCGGCGTCGTCATCTTCGCCACCTCCTCGGCGACCGCCGGCTTCGCCCCCGACGAGACCGCGCTGGTCCTCAGCCGCGTGGTCCAGGGCGTCGGCGCGGCGCTGATGATGCCGGGCACGCTCTCGATCATCACCGACGCCTTCCCCGCCCACGAGCGCGGCAAGGCGATGGGCACCTGGGCCGGCGTCTCGGCCCTGGCGCTGGCGGTCGGGCCGGTGCTCGGCGGCTTCCTCACCGAGCACGTCAGCTGGCGGGCGATCTTCTACATCAACATCCCGGTCGCGATCGGGGCGGTGCTGGCGACGCTGTTCGCGGTGCGCGAGTCCCGCGACACCTCGGTCGGCCGCGAGGTCGACTACGCCGGCGTCGCGGTCCTGACCGTCGGCCTGACGGCGCTGGTGCTCGCTCTCGTCGAGGGCAACGCCTGGGGCTGGGGCTCGACTCAGATCATCGCCCTGCTGGCGCTCGCCGCGATCGCCCTGCCCGCCTTCGTCTACGTCGAGAACCGGGTCAAGGCGCCGATGGTCCAGTTTGACCTGCTCAGCGACCGCAACTTCCTCGGCGCCGTGGTGGTGGCACTGATCATCACCTTCGCGATGATGGGCGTCTTCTTCTTCCTCGCCCTCTACATGCAGGACATCCTCGGCTACTCGCCGCTGGAGGCGGGGATCCGGTTCCTGCCCTCGACGCTGATGATCGTCGGCGTGGCGCCGGTGGCGGGACGGCTCTCGGACCGCTACGGGCCGCGCTGGCTGATCGCCGGCGGGCTGACGATCGTCGCCGCCTCGCTGTTCAGCTTCAGCCGCATCGCGGTCGACTCGAGCTACCTAGACCTGCTGCCCGGGTTCATGCTGCTCGGCATCGGCGTCGCGATGACGATGTCGCCGATGACCAGCGCGGCGATGAACGCGGTGCCGGTGCAGAAAGCCGGGATCGCCTCCGGGGTGCTCTCGATGTTCCGCATGGTCGGCGGCAGCCTCGGCATCGCCATCACCGGCGCGATCTTCCAGGGCCTGGTCAGCTCCAAGCTCGACTCGCTGCTGAGCGGGTCCGGGGTCACCGAGGCGCAGCGGCAGTCGATCTCCGACCAGCTCGGCGGCGGCGCGGTGCCGAAGGTGCCGGGGCTGGATGCGGCGCGGGTCAAAGAGATCACCGCGGCCGGCAACGAAGCCTTCGTCTACGCGCTCAGCCACGCGATGACCGTCTCCGCGTTCGTCGCCTTGGCCGGGGCCTTGATCGGGGCGACGGCGATCAGGGCAAAGGCCAAGGTGTGGGGAGGGTGCCGATGGGGGTCCCTGGGAGCACCTCCGCCGAGAGTGTCGGCGCTGGCTGACGCCCAAACGCACTTGGCTCGGCTCCATGCTGAGTACCCAGGGACCCCCACCGGCACCCTCCGCGATCGAGCTCCGGATTAGGGTCCAGCCCCGATGTTGATCTTGCTGCCGCCGTCTGAAGGGAAGGCTCGGCCCGAGATGGGTGAGCAGCTTGATCTCGATTCGCTCGTCTACGCCGACGTGCTCGGGCAGAAGCGGGCCGAGTTGCTCGACGCGTTCAATCCGAGGTTGCGAGCCGAACCCGCGGCGCCGGCCGCCTCGGTGTACACCGGTGTCCTCTATGGGCGGCTCGGGCTGGCGGAGCTGCCGGCGAGGGCGCGCAAGCAGGTGTTGATCGCGAGCGCGCTTTGGGGGTTCGTGCGACCTGACGATCGAATTCCCTATTACAAGTTTCCGCCGAAGACGCGCCTGAAGGGCCTCGAGGCGCCGAACGCCTACTGGCGGCCGGCGCTGGCTGCGGCGCTGCCGGATGAGCAGGGCGACCTCGTCGTCGACATGCGCTCCGGGGCCTACGTCCCGGCCTGGAAGCCGAAGCGGGCGACGCTGCTGGCGGTGCGCGCTTTCTCCGAGGAGAAGGGCGAGCGCAAGGCCGTCTCGCACATGGCGAAGGCGGTCCGCGGCGACGTCGCCCGGGCGCTGCTGACGGCGAAGAAGCCGCCGTCGGACCCCGAGTCCGCCGCCGAGGTAACCGAGCGGGCGGGCTTCACCGTCGAGCTCTCCGGCGGCAGCCTCGACGTAATCGTCTAAACCCTGGTCGACGGGCCGAAAACGCTCTTATAAAGAGCGGAATAGGCCCGTCGGCAGTAGGCCGGGCCAGGTTGCCGGTTGCGAGAGGTCGAGGTGGGGGAGGGTTTGGACCGGGGCGGCGCCCAGGGCGGCGATCGTCTCCCGGTTGGAGCGCTCGATCTCGGTTGGCTGCGCCGGCCACGGGGTGAGGACGATGGCCGCCACCTCGAGCCCGGCGGCGCGGGCGGCCTCGAGGGTCAGCAGCGTGTGGTTGATCGTCCCCAGGCCGGGGCCGGCGACGACGACCACGGGGTAGCCGAGGTCGGCGGCGAGGTCGCGGACGAGATAGCCGGGGGAGAGGGGGACGAGGAGGCCGCCGACCCCCTCGCAGACGATCGCGTCCGCGCCCTCGGCAGCCGCCCCGGCCGCCTGCCGCAGCCGCTCGGGGTCGATCTCCTCCCCTGCCAGCGCCGCGGCCAGGTGCGGCGAGGCCGGCGGGCCGTAGCGATAGGGGGCGATCTCCTCGTCGCTCTGGCCCGAGCCGGAGGCGCGGCGCAGCAGGGCGTGGTCGGTCTCGACCCCTTCGTCGAGACCGGTGACCGCCGGCTTGAAGATGGCCACCCGCTTCCCCTCGGCGGCCAGGGTGCGGGCGATCGCTGCGGCGACGACGGTCTTGCCGACCTCGGTGCCGGTGCCGGTGACGAAGACCCCGCCGGCCACGGCTAGGCGGCGAGGGAGCCGGAGGCGACCAGGCCCATCTCCTGCGCGGCGGCGCCGACTGCGCGCGCGGCGCCGACCAGCTCCCCCGGCTGGTGGGTGGCCATCGCCGTGAAGCGCAACCGGGAGGACCCCTCGGCCACCGTCGGCGGCCGGATCCCTTGGGCGAAGACGCCACGCCGCAGCGCCCGCTCGCAGAGCTCCATCGTCGCCTCCGCCCCGCCGACCTGAACCGGGACCACCTGGGTCGCCGAGATCCCGACGTCGAGCCCCTCGGCGCCGAGGGCGCTGCGCAGCGTCTCGGCATTCGCCTGCAGCCGCTCGACCAGCTCCGGCTCGGCTTCGAGGATCGACAGCGCCGCCGAGGCCGCGGCGGCGGTCGCCGGCGGCGGCGCGGTGGAGAAGATGAAGGGGCGAGCCGAGTTGACGAGGAAGTCGACGATCTCGCTGCCGGCGCAGACATAGGCGCCGTAGGAGCCGAGGGCCTTGCCGAGGGTGCCGACCACCACGTCGACCTCGCCGCTGAGGCCGGCGGCGGAGACCGAGCCGCGACCGCCCGGCCCGACCGCCCCCGTCGCGTGCGCCTCGTCGACCATCAGCCGCGCCCCGTGGCGCCGCGCCAGCTCCGACAGCTCGGGCAGGGGGGCGAGGTCGCCGTCCATCGAGAAGACGCCGTCGGTGACGATCAGCGAGGCGCGCGCGCCGGCTCGGCGCAGGCCCCAGGCGAGGTGCTCGACGTCGCCGTGGCGGTAGACGAAGGTCTCGGCCCGGGAGAGGCGACAGCCGTCGACGATGCTGGCGTGGTTGAGCTCGTCGGAGAAGACGACCTCGCCACGGCCCGCCAGCGCCGCGATCACCCCGGTGTTGGCGAGGTAGCCGGAGCCGAAGAGGAGCGAGGACTCGTAGCCCTTGAAGGCGGCGAGCCGCCGCTCGAGCCCCCGGTGGGGCTCCATGCTGCCCGAGATCAGGCGCGAGGCGCCCGAGCCGGCCCCCCAGCGCAGCGCCGCCTCGGCCGCGGCCTCGCGCACCTCGGCGCGGTCGGCGAGGCCGAGGTAGTTGTTGGAGCAGAGGAGGAGCACCGGGCGGCCGTCGAGGGTGACGGTCGGTCCCTGGGGTCCCTCGATCAGGCGCAGTTGCCGGTAGAGCCCCCGCTCGCGGAGCTCGTCGAGCCGCTCGGCGACGTCAGTCACGCCGCCCGCGGGTAGGAAGGCGGCTTCTTCGACTTCTTGACGACCCGCAGCTGGGTCGAGGGGTCCCAGAAGTTCGCCTCCTCCTGGCTGTCGATCAGCTCGTCGATCGGCGTTGCCGGCGACTCGCCGTCGAGCCAGCCGGAGCGGTTGTCCGGGCGCGGGTTGGCGCCGTTGTCGGGCTGGCGCGCCGTGTTGAGGCCGAGCTCTTCGAACATCGCCCGGTCCTCGGCCGGCTCGGCGCCGAGCGTGGTGAGGAAGTTCCCCATCATCACCCCGTTCAGCCCGGCCTTGACCGCGAGGCCGTGCAGCTCGCCGAGGTTCTCGACCCGCCCGCCGCAGAGCCGGAAGAGGGCGCCGGGGATGATCAGGCGGAAGATCGCGATCCACTTGACGACCTCCCAGGGGTCCATCACCTCGCGGTCGCCGAATTTCGTCCCCTCCTTCGGGATCAGGAGGTTGATCGGCACCGAGGTGGGGTTGATCTCGGAGAGCTCGAACGCCATCTCGACCCGCTGCTCCTCGCTCTCGCCGAGGTTGAGGATGCCGCCGACGCAGGTCTCCAGCCCGGCCTCCTTGACCGCCTGGATCGTCCGCAGCCGGCCCTCGTAGCGGACCGTGGTCGAGACCTCCGGGTAGTAGGAGCGGGCCGACTCGACGTTGTGGTGGACCCGCTGGACCCCGGCCTCTTTCAGCGCCTTCGCCCGATCCGCCGACATGTGGCCGATCGAGGCGCAGCGCTTGAGGTTGGTCTGCTCGGCGACCAGCCGCGTCCCCTCGAGGATCTTCTCGAAGTCCCGCTTGGAGAGGCCCTGGCCCTGGGTGACCATGCAGAAGCGGTGGGCGCCGGCCGCCTCGGCCGCTTTCGCGTGCTCGAGGATCTGCTCCGGCTCCATCATCGCGTGCATCGGCGTGTCCGCCTCGGCGTAGCGCGACTGGGCGCAGAAGCCGCAGTCCTCGGCGCAGCCGCCGGACTTGGCGTTGACCAGCGAGCACATGTCGGTCGAGTCGCCGAAGTTCTCGAGCCGCACCTCCCAGGCGCGTTCGACCAGGGTTTCGATCTCGGCGTGCTCGGTGAGGCGCCCGTACGCGCGGGCCTCCTCGACGGTGATCAAGGGGGGCATCGGGACGCACCCTAGGAATCGCTCCGGACGCCTAGGATCGTGCCGATGAAGCGAGCTGAGCGGCGGCGGGGAGTTGCGGTTGGACTGTGCGCGGCCGCCCTTCTTGCGGTGGCGCTCGCGGCGGTGGCGGGGTTGGATGCGGAGCTGCGGCCGATGGCCGGGACACGACCGATGGCGGTCGCGATCCGGGTGCCGCAACGCCGGAGCGCACGTCTCTGCGGGAGCCGGGTGAGCTGGCCGGCGCGAGGATCGTCGCCGGCTTCAACGGCACCGCGGTCCCCTCGGCGCTGCGCGAGGCGATCCGCGGGGGAAGGGTGGCCGGCGTCGTCCTCTACGCCGAGAACCTCCCCAGCCGGGCGGATGCCCGGCGGCTGATCGCCGCCCTGCAGGGGATCCGGCGTCCCGCGGGCATGCGGGACCCGCTGCTGATCCTGGTCGACCAGGAGGGGGGCCTGGTCAAGCGGATCGACGGCGCCCCCTTCCACTCGGCGGAAGAAATCGGGGCGCGAGGAGCGTCGTTCGCCCGCCGCGAAGGCCGCCGCACCGGTCGCAACCTCCGTGGCGTCGGCGTCAACGTCGACATCGCCCCGGTCCTCGACGTCCCCCGTCCCGGCTCGCCGATCGCCGACACCTACCGGGGCTACGGGACCACCGCGGCGCGGGTCTCCGCGGTCGGGGTGGCCTTCGCCGAAGGGCTGCAGCAGGCCGGCGTCGCGGCGACCGCGAAGCACTTCCCCGGCCTCGGCGCCGCCCGCGACGACACCGACACCGAAGTCAGCCGCATCGGCCTCTCCCGCACCCGCCTGCGCTCGGTGGACGAGATTCCCTACCGGGGCTACGCCGCGGCGGGCGGCGAGACGGTGATGGTCGGCGCCGCCGTCTACCCGGCCTTCTCGCCGCAGCCGGCGGCGTTCTCGCGCGCGCTGGTCAGCGGCGAGCTGCGCCACCGGCTCGGCTACCGGGGGGTGGTGATGACCGATGCCCTCGACACCGTCTCGGTCGCCGCCTTCGGCGACCCGGCCGCGACCGGGCTGGCGGCGGTCCGGGCCGGTTGCGACCTGCTCCTCTTCACCGAACCGGGGCCGGCGGAGCAGGCCCGCCGCGCGCTGGCCGAGAAGCTGGGGGCGGGCTCGCTGGACGCCGGGGCGTTCGAAGCCGCCGCGCAGCGCGTGCTCGACCTCCGCGCCGGGCTCGCGCCCTAGGATTGGCGAAACCGTTTTGCGAAACGGTTGCAGTTGACCGCTGAGCAGTCGCCGGGTCCATTGAAAAGTGGCCCGGCGAGCGGTGGACGCGCGACCGCACCAAAAGGGCGGTCCGCGAACTCATCAAAACCGGACTGCTGTTTCGCTGTGCGGGTGCGGTGCTGCCGACGCGGACCGCTCTGCACGCCTTTCAGCTACTTGGCCAACGACGCCCGGTCAGCGGGTCGGCCGCAACCTCCGCATGGCGAGGCGGTCGACAGGGTTGAAGTCAAGCGCAGCTTGCCGAGCGCGTCTCCACGTACCAGCCTCACTATCCAATCTGGAGTTGGGCATCAAGTGCCCGCGCTTGGTAACGCTGGCCGACGCCCTCGGCGTAACGGCTAGGGGGTTTCAACCCCCACGAGGTCGCCGGATCTCGGGGGAATCGACAAAAACCGCGCTGCCAAGCGAAAAATCAATGCCAAGGGCAATCGTCGATAGGGAAGAAACGGCGGCCCTTGATCGGGATGAACACCAGCAGTCGATGCTTCACGCCGTCTTTCTCGCGCTCCACAAGACGAAAGAGACCACGCCAGTGGTTCGTCGTGAACTCAATGACTTTGGCTTGCTTGCTCCCCCCGGCGTAGCGGCGGGGGCTGTGGAACTTCTTCGTGTAGCGGTGCCGTGGCTCTCGCTGGCCAGACGGGTTTTCGCAAACCCGCTCGATGGCCTTACGCAGGTTGTCTCCCGCTTTTCCAAACTGCTCGGAGAGTTCGTCTAACTCTTCGGCGGATGCCGAATCAAGCTGGTACAAGCGAGGTTAGAGGGAGCTTTCCCAGTCCTCTATCGCTCGATCCGCCTGATCAAGGCCATCGTCAAGGCCCGGCGTGGCAAGCACCTTCTGTTCGTGAAGGCGTTCCCCGAAGTCAGAGGGGAGTTTCTTCACCAGGACTTTGACCGGGCCTTCGCCCACGCCGAAATGCATTGCCCGCTCAGGGGCAACCTTGTGCTGCCCCGTGCGTTGCAGCGAATGCACCCACCGCCGATTGTCATTTTCGTTCAAAGGCATTGCTCAATTCTCCTTTATATGAACTTCTGGCCTCGCAAGCCATTTGAAGGTCCTATCGGGCAGGATAGTTGCGACCTGGAGCGGGCCGCCACATGGTGAAAGCTCCATTGAAAACGTCGTATACCCGATGGTCGTCTGAAGGATGAACGTGGCGTATTCGACGGCATCTTGGACCGGCATTCCGTCGAACACCACATCAATCGCGAGATCGTCCAGTAACTCGCCAGCTTCAGCTTCATCCATGCCTGCGGCTTCAAGCCGTTCACGGACATAGAAGCCGTAACCCATCGCCAATCGGAAGAAGGGAGCATCGACTCCTCGCCAGGTCGCGCCGAGTTGTTCTTTGGCCAACGTGGTCCGGGGTTTCGTATCCACTGGCAACTGGAACTCCCTCACCTCTGCAAAGACCTGGCCCGGAGAGTACCCGGCGAGCAGGAAGCCAAGGGGCGGGATGTGCTCCTCATCAGCCGCCGTCTCGGCAGTCACGTCGTAATGCTCTTTGATGAATTTGAAGAGCGCCTTGCTGACCGTCTCGACGGATTTCTGGTTGACTTTGAGTTTCTTCCCGAACTCCCGCATCAAGCTCTCGATGGAACGATGCCCGAGGTTGCCGAGTCCGTAGCTGACGACCCCCATCGGAAGATCGCCGACCTGAAATAGCTTGGTCGCGTTCCGATAGGAACGCAGGAACCTGCCGCCCCGCTGAATATGGGCCATGCTGTCCGTTCCGAGCACGAGGCCGTCGCGGACCTTCACGCAGGTCACGATGGTCACGGGCGGCAGCCTAATCGCTCAGCGAACTTCGCGCGTTCCCTTCGTCCACGGGGTCCGCTATCTGCATTTGGAGTTCCATGGGGTAGCACCGCGCCGAAGCGAGGTATCCATGAATCACCAACCCTGCAAACCCGCTTGGCTACTGGCCCTGCGGTCGCCAATCCCTCCTAGCTGCCGCCGGGCACGTCCTCGCGCAGCGCGACCGGGTCGAAGATCCGGACCGCGTCGCGCCCCTCGTCCTTGGCCCCGTACATCGCCGCGTCCGCCTCGGAGACGATCGTGGCGACGCTGGTCCGCGGGTCGTCGCCGAACATCGCCACGCCGATGCTGACCGTGACCGGCCCCGGCGCTGCGTCGGAGTCGTGGTTGCGGACCTCGTCGGCGATCGCTTCGGCGGCCAGGCGCGCCTCCTCGCGGCTGCAGCGCGGCAGGATCACCGCGAACTCGTCGCCGCCGAGGCGGGCCAGCGAGTCGCTCTCGCGGGTCCGCCGCCGCAGGACCCCGGCGATCTCCTTGATCAGCCGGTCGCCGGCCGGGTGCCCCTGGGAGTCGTTGACCCGCTTGAAGCGGTCGAGGTCGAGCATCAGCAGCGCGCCCCGCGAGCCGTCGCGCCGGCTGCGCGCCATCGCCGCCGCCAGGTCTTCCTCGAACCGGCGCCGGTTGCCGAGCCCGGTGAGAGCGTCCTGGCTCGCCTGCCGCTCCAGCTCCTGCATCCGTTCGGTCCGCCCCCAGGCGATGATCAGCGAGGCGAGCAGGGCCGCCAGTGAGATCCCCAGAACCGCCAGGGTGACGGGCAGGCCCAGGCCCGGCCCACCGGGGTCCTTGACGGTCAAGACCCAGGTGCGGTCGGCGATCCGCACCGGCACCGAGGCCGCGTCGTCGAGCGGGCCGCTGGCTCCGAAGACGGTCTCCTCGCCGGCGCGCAGCCGCACCTGCACCGCCGGGGTGACGGCTGCGGTGGCCGCCGCGGCGAGGTCCCCGATCCGGAAGCTGCCGGCGGCGAAGCCGGTCAGGGCGGCCCGGCGCTGGGCGACGGTCTGGACCGGCGCCCTGTCGCGGTAGACGGCGCGGAAGACGTTGATGCCGCGACCGCCGACCAGGAGGGGGATCACCGGGCTGGAGACCGCGATGCCCTTGTCCCGGGCCCGGCTCAGGTAGCGCGCCCGGTTGGGATCCTGGCCGAGGTCGTAGCCCAGCGCCCGCCGCCGCTGTTCCTGCTCGGCGGCGACGTAGGTGATCGGGAAGTACTCCGGGCGCGGTTGCGAGGGCCGGAAGCTGAGCGCGCCGACCCGTTCGAGGATCGGCAGGCCATGAGTCCGCTCGAAACGCTCCCGGTTCGCCGCCGTCACCCGCGGGATGAAGACGGCCCCGCCCAGCGCGCCCTGGCTGATCAGGGAACGCCCGTAGACCTCGAACTCGTGGCGGCTGAGGTCGTCCTCGGCTCTGAAGAAGGCGGCGGCGCTGTCCAGCTGGTTGACCGAGAGGCCGGCGACCGCTTCCATCTGGTGGCCGGCGCGCCTCGCCTCTTCGCGCTGCATGTCGTCGAAGTCGTCCCGGTCGTCGAGATAGACGAGCGCCGCCGCGACCACCGAGCCGACCGCGACCAGGGTCACGGCGAGCATCCCCAGCCAGAAGCGCCGTCTCAACCCGGCACCGCCGCCAGGGACTCCCAGAGGTAGAGCGAGGCGAGGCTGCGGTGCGGTCGCCAGGGCTCGCCGATCTCGATCACCCGGGTGGGCGACGGCATCTCTCCGAGCCCGTACTCGACCTGGATCGCCTTGCGGATCCCGAGGTCGCCGCCGGAGAGGACGTCGGGCCGCTGCAGGTGGAAGAGCAGGAACATCTCCGCCGTCCAGCGGCCGAGACCGCGCACCGCGACGATCTCCTCGATCACCTCCTCGTCGCCGAGCTCCTCCAGCCGGTCGAGCTCCAGCTCGCCGCTGAGGACGTGGGTGGCGAGGTCGCGCACGTATTCGGTCTTCCGCCCGGAGAGGCCGCAGGCGCGCAGGTCCTCCTCGGAGGCCTCGAGCAGCTCCTCCGGGGTGGGGGTGGCGCCGCCGAAGAGGTCGACCACCCGCAGGTAGATCGTCCGCGCCGCTTTGGTCGAGAGCTGCTGGCCGACGATCGCCCGCAGCAGGGCGCCGTAGGCGTCGGGCGGCCGCTCCTCCTTGCGCCGCTCGAGCCGCGTCGCGATGTCGATCCTCCCCACCCGCTCGATCAGCGCCGCCATCGTCGGGTCGGAGGCGGCCAGCGCTTTGCGGGCCTTCGCGCTCACCTGCCCGACCAGCGCGGGGGGCGCTTCTCGGCGAAGGCGCGGATGCCCTCGCGGAAGTCCTCGGAGGAGAAGCAGGATTCGCGCAGCGCGACGAGGCCGGCCTCCTGCTGGTCGGTCAGCTCCGGGTTCTCGCTCAGCAGGTCGATCGCGTGCTTGTTGCCGCGCATCGAGAGCGGCGCGTTGGCGGCGATCGCCGCCGCCAGGGCGACGCCCTGGTCCTCCAGCTCGGAGTCGCCGACCACCCGGTTGACCAGCCCGATCCGCTCCGCCCGCTCGGCGTCGACGTTGTGCCCGGTGAGGAACAGCTCCTTCGTGTGCGGGAGGCCGATCGTGTCGAGGAACTTGCGCAGGCCGGTGTGGCCGTAGATCAGCCCCAGCTTCGCCGGCGGCATCCCGAGCTTGGCCCCGGCGGCGCAGATCCGCAGGTCGCAGGTGATCGCCAGCTCCAGGCCGCCGCCGAGGCAATGGCCGTTGAGCGCCGCGAGGGTCGGCCAGGGATGGCGGGTGATCGCCTCCATCGCCGCGTGGAAGGGGTGGGCGACGAGGGCCTCGGCGTCGCGCTCGAAGCTCTCGTCCGGGATGCCGGCGATGTCGTAGCCGGCCGAGAACAGCGGCGGCGCGCCGGTGATCAGGACGCAGCGCGTCTCGATGCCCCGGTCCAGCTGGGGCATGACGTCGGCGAGCGCGTCGAGGATCTCGTGGTCGAGGGCGTTGCGGCGCTCCGGGTTGGAGATCGTCAGCCGCGCGACCGCCTCGGCCGGCCGGTCGAGAAGGAGCTTGCCGCCGGCGAGCCGCTCGTCCACCCGTCCCTACTCCAGCACCACGAGGACGTCGCCTTCGCTGACGCTCTGGCCCTCCTCGCAGCGGATCTCCTTGACGACGCCGTCGTCCTCGGCCTCGACCGGGATCTCCATCTTCATCGACTCCAGGATGACGACGGTGTCGCCGTCGGAGACCTGGTCGCCGACCGCGACCTCGATTTTCCAGACGTTGCCGGTGATGTGTGCCTCGATGTCTGCCATGGGCGGGGACAATAGCCCGACGATGGGACCCGAACAGGCGGCAGGGGAGGAGGGCGCGCTGGCGGCGATCGTGGCCGCCCGCAACGAGGCCGACCGGATCGGCGAGACGGTGCGCGCCCTGCGCGGCGCCTTTTCGGGCGCGCGGGTCTGGGTCGCCGACGACGCCTCCGAGGACGGAACCGCCGAGGCGGCGATGGCCGCCGGAGCCGAGGTGGTCAGCCGCGGCAGGCCGCACGGCAAGGGCGCCAACGTCACCGCCGCCGCCGCGGCGGCGCTCAGCGTGCCCGTCCCGCCGCGCCTGGTTCTCCTCTGCGACGGCGACCTCGGCGCCTCGGCGGCGCGCCTGGCGCCGCTGGTCGAGGCGGTGCGCGAGGGAGAGTGCGACCTCGCGGTCGCCGCCTTCAGCCGCCGGGTCGGCGGCGGCTTCGGCCTCGCGCTCGGCTTCGCGCGCTGGGCGATCCGGCGGCGCTGCGGCCTGGAGACCGGGGCGCCGATCTCCGGCCAGCGGGCGATGCGGGCGGAGGTGCTGCGGGCGGTGCTCCCGTTCGCCCCCGCCTACGGGATGGAGGTCGGGATGACCATCGACGCGGTTCGCGCCGGGTATAGAGTTGGGTGAGTACGAGCTCGACCTCGAGCACCGGGCGACGGGGAAGGATCTCGCCGGCTTTGCCCACCGGGCACGGCAACTGCGGGATTTCGCGCGGGTTTTCTGGTCACGGAGGAGGCGCGCCGCGGGCTCGCAAGGTGGATAGATGCTGAAAGGGAAGAAAAGGCTCGCGGTGCTCGACGGTGCTCGTCACCGCGCTGGTCTTCGGCGCGGCGCTGGCGAACGCGGAGCTGGTCGAGCGCGGCAACCTCTTCGTCAAGTTCAGCGGCGGGATCGCGCCGACCAACCTGCCGCGGCACTCGAACGCCCCGATCTCGGTCCGGGTCGACGGCACCGTCAGGGTCCTCTCGGGGACCGGCCGCCGGCGCTGCGCTTCATCTCGATCGCGATCAACCGCGGCGGCCGGATCGAAACCAAAGGGCTGCCGGTCTGCCGGCGGTCGGAGATCGAGGCGGGAACCTCGGCCTCCGCCATGGACGCCTGCGGGGACGCGCTGGTCGGCACCGGGCGCTATGCCGCCGGCGTCGACCTTCCCCGAACAGAGCGACCTTCCCGCTGCAGGGAAGGTTACTGGCCTTCAACACGGTGATCGACGGAGAACGGGCGATCCTCGCCCACGTCTATGGCGAGAAGCCGTTCCCGAACAGCCGCATCTTCGTCTTCCACATCCGCAGGACGACCGGGACCTACGGGACGCTCCTGACCGCGGCTCTGCCGATCTCGCTCAACCGCAACGGCTACCTGAAGCGGATCGTCCTCAACCTGCGGCGCGATTACGTCTACAAGGGCCGCAAGCACAGCTACCTGACCGCCGCCTGCGGCGCCCCCGAGGGCCCACCGTCGGTGTCTTCCCGTTCGTCAGGGTGGGGATGACCTTCGCCGACGGCCGTAAACTGGCCTCCACCTTGATCCGCACCTGCACCGTCCGCCGCTGAAGACACGCCGCCGGTGATCCTCGCGATCGACCAGGGGACGACGGGGACCACCTGCCTCGTCTTCGACCCCGAGGGGGCGGTCGCCGGCCGCGCCTACTCCGAGTTCCAGCAGCTCTTCCCCCGGCCGGGCTGGGTCGAGCACGACGCGAACGAGATCTGGGAGGTGACGCGGCGGGTCGCCGGGAGGCGATCGCCGACGCCGGGATCGAGGGGGCCGAGCTGGACGCGATCGGGATCACCAACCAGCGCGAGACCGTCGTCGCCTGGGACCCCGAGAGCGGCGAGCCGATCCACCGGGCGCTGGTCTGGCAGGACCGCCGCACCGCCGGTCGCTGCGACGAGCTGCGCGCGGCGGGGCACGAGCCGCTGGTGCGCGAGCGGACCGGGCTCGACCATCGACCCCTACTTCTCGGGGACCAAGATCGAGTGGCTGCTGCGGAACGCCGAGGGGGCGGAGCGGGCGGTCTTCGGCACGGTCGACTCCTGGCTCCTCTTCAAGCTCACCGGCCGGCACCTGACCGACTACACGAACGCCTCGCGGACGATGCTCTTCGACCTCCGCCGGCTCGAGCTGGGACACCGAGCTCTGCGACCTGCTCGGGGTCGACCCGGCGCCGGCTGCCGCAGCCGCGGCCCTCGGCCTCCGTCTTCGGCACCACCACCGAGTTCGGCGGCGAGGTGCCGGTCGCCGGCGTCGCCGGGGACCAGCAGGCGGCGCTCTTCGGGCAGGCCTGCCACCACCCGGGGATGGCGAAGAACACCTACGGGACCGGCAGCTTCGTCCTCCTCAACAGCGGCCCGGAGCCGCCGGCGGTCCCCGAGGGCCTGCTGGCGACGGTCGCCTGGGGGATCGGCGATGAGGTCACCTACGCCCTGGAGGCCTCGATCTTCGTCACCGGCGCCGCCGTGCAATGGCTGCGCGACGGGCTCGGGATCATCGCCGAGGCGGGGGAGAGCGAGGCGCTCGCCGCCTCGCTGGAGACCAACGACGGCGTCTACTTCGTCCCCGCCCTGACCGGGCTCGGCTCGCCCCACTGGGACCCATACGCGCGCGGCACGATCGTCGGCCTCACCCGCGGCAGCGGTCGCGCCCACCTGGCGCGGGCGGCGCTGGAGGCGATCGCGTACGAGACCGTCGACGCGGTCCGCGCCCAGGAGGCGGCCTGCGGCGAGCGCCTGGAGCTGCTGCGCGCCGACGGCGGCGCCACCGTCAATCGCTGGCTGATGCAGTTCCAAGCCGACGTCCTCGGTGTACCTGTGTCCGTGCCGGAGATCTCGGAGACGACCGCCCTCGGCGCCGCCTACCTGGCCGGCGTCGCGACCGGCGCCTGGACGGTCGAGCGGGTGGCGGAGATGTGGCGCGAGGCCGATCGCTATGAGCCGCGGATGGAGGCTGAGCGGCGCGAGGAGCTGTTGGCCGACTGGAGCCGGGCGCTGGAGAGGTCGCGCGGATGGGCGAGATGAAGCCGCAGGTCTACAAGGACCCGCGCCCCGCCGAGTACTTCGACCAGTTCCACGCCGCCGCCCGTAATGGGGTGGGGTGGACCTACACCCTCGCCCGGCTCGTCCTCACGCTGCCGACGATGCTGCTCTGGCGGGTGCGGGCGATCGGGTTGAAGAACGTCCCCAGGAGCGGCCCGCTGCTCCTCGCCCCGAATCACTTCAGCCAGATGGACCACTTCTTCGTCGGCCTCTACCTGCGGCGGAAGATCCGCTTCATGGCCAAATCCCAGCTCTTCGGCCCGCCGGTCCTCACCTACGTCTACAAGCACGGCGGCGTCTTCCCGGTGCGCCGCGGCCACCACGACGAAGAGGCCTTCGAGACCGTCCGCCAGCTCCTCGACCAGGGCGAGATGCTGCTCGTCTACGCCGAGGGCGGCCGCTCCCGCTCCCAGCAGCTGGGCAAGCCGAAACCCGGCATCGGCCGCATCGCCCTCGAATCCGGCGTCCCCGTCGTCCCGGTCGCGATCCACGGCTCCGAGTACGCCCGCAGCTGGAAGAAGCTGCGCTTCCCCAAGACCACGGTCCAGTTCGGCGAGCCGCTCGTCTTCGGGGTCGAGCCCTCCGCGGACCGCGAGCGTCAGATGGAGGTCGCGACCGAGGTCTTCGCCCAGGTGCGGGAGATGTACGAGGGACTCGCTACTCGTAGCGCTGCTCGAGCCGGGCGTAGAAGTCCGGATCGTGACCGGGCGTGATCACCGCGTCGGGGAACTGAGAGCGGAAGAGGCGCAGCTCCTGCAGGGAGCGGCGGAAGTTGTGGGCGTCCGCGGGGCGCGGCGGTCCCGGCAGCGATTTGTCGAGCTGGCCGAGCATGTACATCGCGTCGCCGCCGATCACGAAGTCGCGCTCGGAGAGGCGGGCGATCACCGACATGTGGCCGGCGCTGTGGCCCGGCGTGTAGGCGAGGTGGATCGAGCCGTCGCCGAAGAGGTCGAAGGTGCGGCCGAAGCTGGCGTAGGAGTCGACGATGTCGCGGTTGAAGTCGACGGTGCGGTACTCGAAGGCGTAGTCGAAGTGGGCCCGGCGGTAGCCGTTCAGCAGCGGGGTGGATCCGTGCGCGGCCGCCTGCCACTCGGTCTCGCTGACGACGAAGGTCGAGCTGGGGAACTCGGAGATCGCGGAGGTGTGGTCGAGGTGCAGGTGGGTCATCACCACGATCGGGATCTCGCCCGGGTCGAGGCCGCGCTCGCGCAGCTGCGAGGGGACGTCTTCGCCGGCGGCGAGGGTCGGCTTGCCGGAGCGGGCGGCGACCGAGCCGAAGTTCTCCTTCGGGTCGGTGGCGATCGAGGGGTGGAGGCCGGTGTCGACGAGGATCGCGCCGGCGCTCGGGTGGCGGATCAGGAAGGCGGGCACCGGGACCGTCATCGGCGGCTTGCCGGTCATCAGCGCCCGCAGCAGCTTCATCGTCAGCATCCGCCCCCCGGGGCTGACCATCATCGAGCGCGACCAGCTCGACGTGGCCCGCGACCAGCGGCTCGACCGTGACGGTGGCGCCGCGGGTGCCGCCCGCGAGCGGCTCGTGCAGGGGGTGGGGTTCGACGCTGATGCCCATTGCGAAAGGCAATCTACGCCGCTCGGCTTGTCTATAGGCTGCGCCGTCGATGGCTGAAAGCGACCGTTCGCGGATCTTCAGAGACGGTTTGCTCGAGGGGCAGGTCTGCGTCGTCTCCGGCGCCGGCAGCGGCCTCGGACGCGAGACGGCGCTGGAGCTGGCGCGCCTCGGCGCGACTGTGGTGGCCTGCGGGCGCCGCGAGGAGCCGCTGGCCGAGACGGCGGAGCTCGCCGCCGGGCTGGCGGGGACCTTCGAGCACGAGTGCCTCGACATCCGCGAGGAGGAGCCGGTCGGGCGCTTCTTCGACGGCCTGCTCGAGCGCCACGGCCGTCTCGACGTCCTCGTCAACAACGCCGGCGGGCAGTTCCTCAGCCCGGCCGAGGCGATCTCGCCGAAAGGGTTCAAGACGGTGATCGACCTCAACGTGATGGGGACCTGGCTGATGACCCACGCCGCCGCGACCAAGGCCTTCATCCCGCAGGGGGAGGGGAAGGTCCTCAGCGTCACCCTCTCCCCCCACAACGGGATGCCGGGGATGGTCCACTCCGGCGCCGCCCGCGCCGCGGTCGAGAACATGATGCGGACGCTGGCCGTCGAGTGGGCGCGGTTCGGGATCAAGACCTGCGCCCTCGCCGCCGGGCAGTTCGCGACCGAGACGCTGCTGACCAAGTATCCGCAGGTGGTCGTCGACAACCTCGAGCGCTCGATCCCGATCGGCCGCGCCGGCCGGCCGGAGGAGATGGCCTGGCTGGTCGCCTACCTCGCCTCGCCGGCCGGAGACTTCTACTCGGGGACGACGATCACGCTCGACGGCGCCCGCGACAACTGGGCCGGCCCCTGGCCGCCTGAGGCGATCGCGACCGAGAGCGGCGACCCTGTTGCCGAGGAGCGACGGCCGCGCTGACCTGCATCAACTCGTGGTAGGGGATGATCAGGTTTGGCTAGCGCGGCTCGAGGACCACGAGCGGGATCTCGCGGCCTTTGCTGCGGGCGGCGTAGTCGTCGTAGCCGCGGTACCCCTTGACGGCCAGTGCCCAGAGCCGCTCACGCTCCTCCGGCTTCGCCACCCGGGCGTGGACGGGAATCGTCTCGCCCTTGACCTGCACGGTGGTGTCGGGGTTAGCCATCAGGTTGTGGTACCAGGCCGGGTGCTTGGGGAAGCCTCCTTTGGAGGCGACGACGACCAGGTCCTTGCCGTCGCGGACGTAGAGCAACGGCGAGGTCCGCTCCTTCCCGCTCTTCGCCCCGACGTGATCGAGCAAGAGCATCTTGCCCGGCACGCCGGGGATGGTGTGGCCGAGGCGCCCACCCGTCCTCTTGTAGAGGAACGTGTGGGCGCCCATGAAGCGCCGCGTGGCGGGCCAGACATGGTCCCCCACGTCGAGGTAGCGCGGCGTGCGCCGCGTACCCGAATCTGAGGCCGTGTCGCTCAGGTGTACATCCCCCCGAACATGCCGCCGGTCACGTTGAGGACCTGGCCGTGCATGTAGTTGGCGAGCGGGCTGCTGAGGAACAGCACCGGGCCCGAGGCCTCCTCCGGGGTCGCCGGGCGGCCGAGCGGGATGATCGCCGAGGCCATCGCCCGCATCTGCTCGGGGATGCCGAGCTCGATCTTCTCGCCGGTCGGCGAGGTCATCTCTTCGCCGGCCTCTTTGGCGGCGGTGAGGCGGGTTTCGACGAAGCCGAAGGCGACCGCGTTGACGTTGATCTTGAACTGCCCCCACTCCTTGGCCAGCGTTTTCGTCAGCCCGACGACGCCCATCTTCGCGGCCGAGTAGTTGACCTGGCCGGCGTTGCCCATCATCCCCGAGGTCGAGGAGGTGTTGACGATCTTGCGGAAGACCTCTTTGCCCTCGTTGCGCTCGGCCTTCGCCGCCTCGCGCCAGGCCGGGGCGAGCGCCCGGGCGACCCGGAAGGGGACGATCGTGTGGATGTCGAGCATCGCCTGGAACTGCTCGTCGCTCATCTTGTGGGCGACGCCGTCCCAGGTGTAGCCGGCGTTGTTGATGCAGATGTCGACCGTGCCGAAGGCGTCGGTGGCGGCCTTGACCAGCTCGTCGGCGGCGCCCTCCTTGGTCAGGTCGCCGGCGAAGACCGCGGTCTCGCCGTCGATCTCGCTCGCGGTCTGCTGCGCGACGTCGGGATCGAGGTCGTTGATCAGCACCTTCGCGCCCTCGGCGACGAACAACTCCGCGGTGGCGCGTCCGATGCCGCGCGCCGAACCCGTGACGATCGCGGCTTTCCCATCCAGAAGTCCCATTACTACGCCTCTCCTTCGATCGGTGAAAAGTCGGCGGGGAGGCTATCGGGATCGCCGAATCCTGGTTGACTGGCCAGTCGGTCGCCCCTCCCGCCGAGTTGCCTCTTTGTCGCGGATACCGAGGGAAACAGGCAACTCGTCAGCTGAGCCGCACGCCGCCGTCCTCGGTCACGGTCCAGTGCGGGTTGTGGGCGATCTCCCAGGGGTGGCCGTCGGGGTCGACGAAGACGCCGCTGTAGCCGCCCCAGAAGGTCTCGGCCGGCTTGCGGCCGATCCTCGCGCCGGCGGCGCGCGCCTCCTCGATCGCCTCGTCGACCTCGGCCGGGGAGCCGAAGTTGAGCGCCAGGGTGGTCCCTCCCCAGCCGCCGCCGTCGGCGACGGCGCTGTCCTCGGCCAGTCTGGCGCGGTCCCAGAGGGCGACGATCATCTCGCCCGCCTGGAAGAAGACGACGTCGTCGCCGGGATCGGCGCCGGTCTGCCAGCCGAGCGCTTCGTAGAAGGCGCGGGAGCGGGCGAGGTCGCCGACGCCGAGGGTGATCAGGCTGACGCGCTGCTTCATGCAACGACGGTAGCGCGCTTGCCGGTACCGGTCGAGGCGCGGCATCGCCGCCATCTCCTCTGTGGCGAATTCCCGATGACACCCTGTCCAGTGGGCGGCAAAATCGGAGCCGATGACAGTTCTCGTCGCATACGCCTCGAAGCGCGGCTCGACCGCTGAGATCGCCGAGACCATTGCCGCCACGCTGCGCCGCGAGGGGCTGGGGGTCTGCCTCGAGCCGGCCGGTGAGGTGCGCAGCCTCGAGCCATACGACGCGGTGGTGCTCGGCAGCGCCGTCTATATGAAGAGGTGGCGGGGAGACGCGCGGCACTTCCTCAAGAAGCACCGCAAGGCCCTTCGCAGGCGACCCTTCTGGGTCTTCAGCTCGGGCCCGGTCGGTGACCCGGCGCAGGACGACCCCGGCTGGATCGAGCCGGCGAAGCTGGTGGAGAAGGTCGAGGAGCTCGGTGGCCGCGGCCACGCGGTGTTCGGCGGCCGCGTGCCCGAGGAGCCCCGCGGCATGATGGAGAGAGCGATGGCGGAGGGGATCCCGGAGGAGTTCCGCGACCGCCGCGACTGGGACGAGATCCGCGCCTGGGCCAAGCAAATCGCCGCAAATCTCGCGCTAGTTCGCTCCTGAGCATCAAGTTTCGGCTTTGTTAGCCGATGCACATGTTTAAGATGCCGCGGATGCCAATTCCCCATGGCCGCAAGCTCGTGGTCGGCATGCTCTCGGTGATCGCCCTCGTCGTCCTGGTGATCCCCAGCGCCGCCACCCCCGCTCGCAAGATCGTCATCTTCGGCGCCCACTCGGGCTCCACCCTGACCCTGAGCAAGAAGCACCACGGCCGCATCATCGTGGTCAAGGGCAAGATGGCCCACCAGCGCCCGCGCGGCTGCCACTTCACCCGCGGCCATCGCAAGGCGGTCTGCCGGACCCGCGGCGTCCACAGGATCGAACTCCAGATGGGCCCCCACGGCGACATGGTCCGGATTGCCGAGAAGATGCCCTTCCCCCTGGTCGTCTACCTCGGGCCGGGCTCGGACAAGTTCGTCGGCAACGCCGAGCGGGACTTCTGCTTCCCCGGCGGCGCCCGCCGCAACCGCTGCGTCGGCAGGGGCAACAATGACGTCTGCATCACCGGCAACCGCAACAGCGACTGCGTCGGCGGCGGCGGCAACGACTACTGCCGTCACGGCAACGGCAGCGACGGCTGCTGGGGCGGCCGCGGAAACGACATCTGCATCATGGGCCCGGGCCAGGACGGCTGCCACGGCGGCCCCGGCCGCGACCGCCTCTACGGCGGCCCCCAGGCCGACCAGCTCTACGGCGGCCGCGGCTGGGACTACTGCAACGGCCAGCGCGGCTGGGGCAAGTCCCACCGCTGCGACGCCGGCCCGCGCCGCTAGCGGGCGACTTCTTCACAGCCCGCAACTTTGCGAGTCGGAGCGCCTGGCCGACCAGGATTTGCAGGCCAAACCCCAGCCTCTCGGCATTGCTCCCTTGCCGGAGCCGATCTAAACCCAGGTGTTCTTGTCGGTAAGGAGCAGCCGAGCTACTGATACCGGCGCAAGATGGGGGGAAGGCGACTCAGTCGAGCTTCCGTCGACCCCGACCATACGAGCTGGTGGGGAAGGCGCACGGGTCTCCACCTGCCGAAAAGCAGAAGAAAGGCAAGACCATGAGCAAGAAGACGATGCTGCTCGCCCTCGCGGCGGTCAGCGCAGCGATGTTCGCCCTGCCGGCGGTCGCTTCGGCGAAATCGGCCCATTTGAGCCAGACCGGGCTCGGTTTCACCGGCGTCCTCAAAGCGGGCACCACCTGGGTGTGGAAGACCTCGACAAATTCGACAGTCACCTGCACCGCCGTAGCTGCGACCGGCTCGTTCAATGCCGGCAGCAGCACAGCGGGGACCGTCGACCTGGACTTCACCGGGTGCAAAAACAACCTCGGGCTGACCTGCTCGAGCGGTGCCACGGCCGGCACAATCAAAACCACAACCCTTCCGTTCCACCTGATCATGGCCGGAGCGAATAAGGCCGGGATCCTGCTCACAGGCAACGGCGCCGGTGTGACAGAACAGCATTTCGCCGACTTCAGCTGTTTCGGCGTCACAGTCCAAATGTTCGGCAACGGAATCATCGGGACAATCGAGGAACCATGCGGCACCGCGAGTAATAGGCTTAAAGTCGAATGGACCTCGACGGCTCACGGCACCCAGGCCGATATGGTCTACACAGGGACCAACTACGATCTGAAATCGAAGATCGGCAGCGGCACGCACCACGAAACAACATCCGTAGATGCGACAGCGGAATTCACCTTCAATGGCGGCGCCACGCCGAAATTGGAATGCACATAGATAGCTCTCGCTAGTACGGGAGCCAACAAGGGCACGGGCGCGAGGGCGCCCGTGCCTCTTCCTCTCGGCCGCGCGGCAATGTCTCGCCGAACCGGCGACTTCTTCACAGCCCGCAGGTTTGCGAGTCCAACTCTCTGTCTGACGCTTCTTGCAGGGAAAACGCATATCAGTCAGTCTCGTCCCCGCGCACAGAAACAGAAAAGCGCAGAAGGTCTTGACTGATCAGAGGTACCTGGACTACTGATACGAGCGCAAGCTGGGGTCGGCGCACCAGTCAGATCCGCCGACCCCGACCAAAGGCCCGGCGGAGAGGCCCTCTAGGGCTCCTCCTGCCGGGAATCATAAGAAAGGTAAAGCATGAGCAAGAAGATGATGCTGCTCGCCCTCGCGGTGGCCAGCGCGGCGATGTTCGCCCTGCCGACCGTGGCGTCTGCGACGGAAGTCCACGTCAGTACCGCAGCTGTTGGCTGGACCGCAGCAAGCGAGGCAGGAACCACGACCGTCCTGAAGACCTCCACAAACTCGACAGTTACCTGCACCAGCGCAACCGGCAGCGGCCAGTTTGATGCGGGAAGTACCACAACAGGCACCTATCACCTGCTGTTCCACGGATGCAAAAACAACCTCGGGCTAAACTGCACGAGCGGCACGCTTAGTACCGGCACAATTACAGTAACCGGTAGCTACCACTTGATCACAGTAGCCGAAAAAAAACCCGGGATTCTGATGACAGGCAGCGGCACCGGTGTGACAGAGACTGCCTTTGCTGACTTCAGCTGCTTTGGCGTGACAGTGCAGGTGTTTGGTAACGGAATCATCGGGACAATCACGAGCCCGGAATGTGGCAAAGCGAGCAAAACCGCCACGCTCAAGTGGACCTCGACCGCTCATGGCACCCAGGCGGACATAGCCTACACAGGCACTAACTACGATCTGAAAACGAAGATCGGAAGCGGTTCGCATCATGAAACATCGTCGATGGATGCCGAAGCGACACTCACCTGGAACACTGAACAGACGCTTAATTGCACATAGCTGCAATTAGAACCTAAACCTAAAAGATGGTGAGCGACCGAGGCCCGGGGGCGAGCTCCCGGGCCTCGGTTCTCTACCGTCACCACGGACTCATGCAAAAGATAGAGCCATTGGAAGATGGCCCTGATCGGCTTCGCGGTGGGCAGCACGGCGCTAATCGTCTGCCGGCCGTTGCATCGGCGCAGTCGCCACACGTGTCGACGACGATGCGGGAAGCACCACAACAGGTTCCTGTCACCTGCTGTTCTACGGATACAAAAACAACCCCGGGCTAAATTGCACGAGCGGCACGTGTAGCACCGGCACAATTACAGTGGCCGGGCCTCTTTCACATGATTATGTTGGCCGCCAACAAACCGGGGTTCTTACTGACAGGCATCGGCTCCGGAGGGGTGACAGAGGCCGCATTTGCCGATTACCGCTGCTTCGGCGTAACAGAGCATGTGTTCGGCAACGTGCCAACTACGATCCAAAAACGAAAACCGGGAGTGGCAGCCATCACGAAACATGGTCGATGGATGCCGGAGTCACACTCACTCAGAATGGTGGGGTGAAACAAAAACTCAGCTGAACATAGTCGCATTTGAAACCCACATAGAATGAGCGACCCTGCGGCACGGTTGGCCTCCGTGGCTCGTTTTCAGTCAGCGATGAGATGAGAGATTGGTCCGTCGCACCAATCTACGCACGTGCTTAAGTGATCATGGCAGTTTGCAGGGAAAATGTTCGCTGAACGGCGGGGCCTCGGACAGTAGGGGACCTAATTAGGTACGAATAGGAGTGCGCCAATGGGTATGGCGAGTGGAGCTAGACTGGGTTACTGGCTGACGCATCGAAAATAGAGGGGGAGCAATTAATGGGGGCAGCTCAAAGGGGCACTTATATGCGCTGGGCGGTGGCTGTGTTCAGCTGCACTGTATTGGCGGTGTTGGTCACGCAAGCGGGAATGGCGTCAGCCGCATCTCAGCTAGAACGCCTATCGAGCTTCGGTCCCGATGGAACCGCAGCGACCGATTTCGCAAGAGTTGCCGCCATTGCGCCGGATGAAGAGGAACAGATCATTTACGCCTTGGATTTTGGCGGCTCCCTATATAAATTCGATCTGAGCGGGCAGCCGATCAGTTTCGGCGGTGTCGACCCTGACATCGACGGTAGCCGGATCGACGGGCTGGATCCCTACACTCCAGAGGCACCTGGAAACGGGGGGGCCATCGGTCTCGCACAGGTGGCGGTGGCTCCAAGCACCCATAACATTTATGTCACCGAAAAACACGCCATTCGTGCCTTTGAGGCTGATGGAGAACCCCACGAATTTACCGCAGGGCCAGGTGCCGGCACTAGTGAAATTCCAGGGTTTGATGAACTGTTCGGCGTAGGCGTCGATAGCAACGGAAACATCTATGGAAGTGACTATGCGGGAGTAGTGAAAATATATGCACCCACCGGTGCGCTGATCACTAGCTTCGGTGCTACGCAGCCCCACCATCTTGCCATCGCTGATGATGGCGCAGTATATGTCTCTGAGGCGAATAAGATCATTAAACGGTTCAGTCCGGACATTTATCCTCCATCAGCAAGCACTGTCTACTCCGGAACTACCGCAGTCGCACCGCAGACGAGTTCCTTCATCGTTGGGTTCGGACTTGATCACGGAGCTAACGACATCTATGCAATAGAAACGTTCCAAGGTGAAAACTGGATTCAGAGATACAGCAATTCAGGAGAAGCGCTCGAATCGTTTGGTCGTCCAGGTACGTCGACCGAGGGAGACAGCCTCGGGGGTGCCTCCGAAGGTATCACGGTCCTCGTCAATCCGTACGTTGTTCAGGAAGGGGAAGAGATCAAGCTGTTCGTAGGGGATTCTGTGGACAGTGAATCGAAAATCGTGACTTTGGGCAGCAGAAATCTCCCCGGCCCTCCGATTGCTAGTCGTTTGCGTGCCACGGACGTTACTGCCGATTCCGCCGTGCTGCGCGGCGCAATCAACCCAAAGTTGAGGCCCACTACCTATAGGTTCGAATACGGCTTGAGCGACTGTTCCCTCGATGGGTGCACGAGCATTCCCGTGGAAGGCGCCGCCATCGGTGAAGGTAGCGAGGAGGTGACGGTCGCACAGAGCGTTACGCAATTGGCTCCGAATGCGACCTATCATTTTCGCCTGGTCGCCGAGAATGTGCTTGGAGAGAGCGAAGAAAGCGGAACGTTTACTACCCAAAGCATTGGGTCGGTTTTTCAGCTTAGTGACAGCCGAGCCTGGGAGATGGTGTCGCCCTCGAATAAGGGAGGCGGCACTCTCACTAGCCCGTCGCTGGGCCATATTCAAGCGGCGGCCGGCGGGGGTCGAGTCACCTATCTCAGTCAAGGGTCAATAGAAGTAGAACCTGCCGGAAATCGCAGCTTCGAAGTGTCTTCGATTCTTTCGACGCGGAGTTCTGGCGGCTGGAAGTCTAAGGATATTTCCCCCGCAAACCTTCGAAGGATACCGTTTGCTGCGGGAAACCAGGGCGAATTTAAGTTGTTCAGCCAAGAGTTGTCGGATGCGCTCTTGGTTCCACATGATGGATTGCAGCTGTCGGTCGAGGCTTCCGAAAGGACCCCGTACCTCTGGCACGATTCTTCCCCCCCCATATATGAGCCCTTGGTGACTGGTAAGGAAGGCTTTGCAAATGTACCTCCGGGGACGGAATTTGGTGGGAGTCCACGAAGCGCCCTTGGTCCCGTAGGAGTCTCTGGGGCAAATAAAAACCTGAGCGGTGTCGTGCTGAACTCCAACGTGCCGTTGGTGGCGGGCGGGCCGTCGAAACCGGCGCTCTATTACTGGCAAGCGGGTCAGCTGGGGCCAGTCAGTATGTTGCCCGACACCGAAGGCGGCGAAGTAGTTACTGCTGAGCTTGGATCGGGTGGCGGGTCAGTTCGGCACGCTATCTCTGAAGATGGAAGTCGTGTGTTCTGGAGTCAGGGTAACTACAGCAGTTCCGGCGGTGTGAGCGAGCTTACTGGTCTGTACCTGCGCGACATCGAGGCTGAAGAATCAATACGTCTGGATGTCGTACAGCTTGGTGGAACTGGTCTCGGGCAGACGAAACCGGTGTTCCAGGGAGCCAACGCGGATGGCACTGTCGTCTTCTTTAAGGATTCTCAGCAGCTAACCGAAGGGGCAAGTACTACCGGCAGAGATCTCTATCGCTGTGAAATCTCTTCGGAAGAGCCGTCCGGTGGTTGCGCCACCCTCACCAATATTACTGCCGAGGCTACCGCCGGCAGCGACAGCGCGGAAGTGATTGGCGTGGTGTCTGGGATGAGCGACGACGCAAGAACTCTCTTTTTCGTCGCTAGAGGAGTGCTCGACACCGCGCCGAATCAGTTTGGAGCCTTTGCTGAGGCAGGACAGCCAAATATTTACCGCTGGGAGGAAGGCGAGGTACGGTTCGTTACGAAGATTTCCGAGGCCGACGCTCCAAGTTGGGGCGGGAGCTTTGAAGGGCGAACTTCCCGACTCAGCGCCTCAATCAGCCCCGATGGTCGCTACTTCGCCTTTATGTCCCAGAAAGACTTGTCGGGGCAGGGAAATCTCGACGCAGAAACCGGAAATCCCGTTCAAGAGGTCTTCCTGTATGAAGCTGAAGCTGAGGACTTGGTCTGTGTCTCTTGTGATCCCACCGGAGCGGCGCCAACGGGCCAGGTATCTGCTGGGTTCTCGCAGATGGTCGATCCTGTCGGGCAATGGGGGGGTAAGTGGGTGGCGGCAATCCTGCCTCAACCTCGCACTATCGCCGAGGAGTACTCGATATATCAGCCACGTGCCGTATTGAACAACGGCCGTGTGTTCTTCAATACGCTCGCTGGCCTCGTTCCGGCCGATTCCAACGGCGAGTGGGACGTCTACCAGTTTGAGCCCCTGGGTCTAGGCAGCTGCAATCCATCTTCCGGTGGAGCGGCCACGGTCCGCTCTGGAGACGGCTGTATAAGCCTGATTTCCTCCGGAACCGGCGATGAAGAATCGGTATTTTTCGATGCCAGCTCGAGCGGAGACGATGTCTTCTTCCTAAGCCCCGCGCAGCTGTCCGTGCTCGACGACGATCACGAGCTCGACGTCTATGACGCTCGCGTCAACGGCACGCCGGCGGTGCTTACGCCCGCGGCGGAATGCGTGGGTGAGGCGTGCCGCCCGGAAGCGGTAGGCACCCCGAGCGATGTGGATCCCGGCAGCGCATCGTTTGCGGGCCACGGGAATGTCAAGGGGGCCAGAAATTGCCCGAAAGGTAAGCGGAAGGTTCGGCGCGGAGGGAAGACCCAATGCGTTGCCAAGAAGAAGCAGCGAAGACATGCGCAGCCTAAGGAGCAAGGGAGTCGAGCGGGGGAGCGAAGCCGATGAAAAAGCGTACTTGTCCTCACAGCTCGATATCCGCTTCGATCAAGGAGTCCTGGAAGATGCCTCGCCGTACCGCTCTGGCAGCTGTTCTCGCATGCACCGTCTATCTGCTCGTCCTACCGACGGCTGCTGCGACTGCCGCTCCATCTCCTTGGTGGCAGGTGTTGACCGGCAGTCATCCGACCAACCTGTGGAAGCCTGCGCCCAGCGTGCAGGAAATTACCACCGAAACCGCCGAATTCGGCGAAGTGGCAGCAGCGATCGGAATCGAAGTCGGCGGCACGCTGGTTGGCTGCCTCGGTACGAAAAATGACATCGGAACGGCTGTTTGCGAAGGCGGATTCGGCTTCCCGGTGACCGAAACTGCGGGCGAGTTGGAGGCTTTGCTCAATGCCGCCTCTGGCGTCGGCGACATCGAAGTTACTGGCGGACCGGTGGGAGGTAACCCGTTTACGGTTGCCGCATCTGGAGCGAGTCCCGCGATTGGATTTATCCCGGCAGTGGGCTCCGCCGAGCTGAAAACCATCAGCCTGGGCGGCAGCGGCCGCCTCGTTCTAACGCTGACCAACCTCGGCGACGCCCCGGTTGATGCAACCAAAACCCCCGTAACGATCACTGACGAGCTTCCGGAAGGCGTCATCGCTTCGAGGGTTGAAGGCTTCGCTGGTGTCTTAGATCTTTCGGGGCCAGTCGACTGCTCGGTGGAAAGCGACAGCCTCGTTAGCTGCACCTTTGAAGGAATGCTGCCCTCTTACGAAGGAATCGAAGTTGAAATCTTCGCGAGTCTCACCGGAGATCCGCCGGTCGCCGGTGCTCCCGGTCAGGTGACTGTCTCGGGTGGAAATGCGAAATCGGTTACGTCTCCCCAGTTCATCGAGGTGAGCCCCGAAGAGACTCCGTTCGGGATCGACCACTTTTCGGCCGAGGCCGAAGAAGAGGGAGGTGATCCGGTCCACCAGGCAGGGAGCCATCCTTTCCAGTTCACCACCACCATTCAGCTCAACTCCGGCCCACTGGAAGCTGGCCCGGGGCGCTCCGGCGCATCGATCAAACAGCCGGCACTGCCTCGCAACCTGCGCTTTTCGCTACCGGCCGGCCTGGTCGGGAATGCCACGGCCGTTCCACGCTGCAAAATGGATCTATTTTTCGAGTTCAATCCGGTGGACAACTGCCCGCCAGAAACTGCTCTCGGGGTAGCGTCGGCGACGGTCATCGAAGATGCGAGTCTCGGACTCACCCGTATCGCTGCGCCAGTGTTCAATCTGCCGCCGGCGCCAGGTGAACCGGCCCGTTTCGGATTCTCGGCGAAGGGAGTGCCCGTGGTAGTCGGCACCTCGGTTGATCCCGACGACGGGTACCGGATCGTGGCGGAAGTCAGGAATGTGACGCAGCTTGGTGACTTCCTCGCGGGAACCGTCTCCATCTGGGTAATCCCGGGGACCCTCGTCACGATAGTTCTCGTGGCTGGAATTGCGTTAACAGGTTTCCCGGCGAAGGCCTCGATCCTTGCGAGCGCCCCAGTGGGTTGAGTGAAACGGCCTTCCTGCGTCAGCCGGTCTCTTGCGTGACGCCGCTGGAGTTCGGGGTGGAGCTCGAACCCTGGAATGTCCCGCTTGGGAGCGTCATCGATGAAGCCGAGTTCGACGGCGGCACGATGAGCGGTTGTAATCACATTCCTTTCAATCCGACGGTGGGGGTTTCGCCTAGCACCCAGGAGGCCGGCGCAGCGAGTGGCCTCAACTTCCAGCTGGACATGCCCAACGATTTGTTGCTCGACCCGGAAGCGGAGGCGGCTGAGGGACAGGCGAAGAAGGTCGAATTGTCCCTCCCGGAGGGCGTGACGGTCAATCCGTCGCAGGCGGAAGGCCTGGGCGCCTGTAGCCCGGGTCAGTTCGCACAGGAGACCGCAAGCTCGTCGCCTGGCCAGGGATGCCCTGAGGCGGCAAAGGTCGGCACGGTTCAGGTGTCGACCCCGCTGATCGAGGAGGAAGTCAAGGGCGCCCTATACGTGGCGGAGCCGTATGACAATCCCTTCGGCTCCTTGCTCGCTCTCTACCTGGTGGCAAAGGTCCCCGAGCGCGGAGTCGTGGTCAAGCAGGCGGGGAAGGTCGAGCTCGATCCGGGCACGGGTCAGATCGTCACCATCTTCGACGATCTGCCGCAGGTGCCGTTCGAGTCCTTCGAGGTTCATCTGTTCGAGGGCGACCGAGCGCCGCTGGTGATGCCGTCCAGCTGCGGCGACTACGAGATCGAGACCAGGTTCACGCCCTGGCACGCGTCGAACCCGTACAACCCGCTGCCGAGCGAGATCGTCACCCGGACCAGCACGTTCACGGTCGACCAGGGGTGCCCGAGCGGCGCGCCGTCGTTCAACCCCGACTTCGTCGCCGGGACGGCCAGCAATTCCGCGGGGGGCTTCTCGCCGTTCAACATCCGGCTTACCCGCGAAGACGACGAACAGGAGTTCAGCCGCTTCTCGGTGAAGCCGCCGAAAGGCCTGCTGGCCATCCTCGCTGGAGTTCCCTTCTGCTCCGACGCGGACATCGCTGCGGCAAAGGCCCGGTCCGGCCCCAACGGCGGCCAGGAAGAGCTCGACGACCCGAGCTGTCCGGCGGCGTCGCAGATCGGACGCACCTTGGTCGGCGCAGGCGTCGGGCCCGAGTTGAGCTACGCGCCAGGACGGATCTACCTTGCAGGTCCCTACCAGGGAGCGAAGATGTCGATCGTCGCGATCAGCACCGCGAAGGTCGGCCCGTTCGACCTGGGCACGGTTGTGATCCGCCAGGCTCTGCGGGTCGATCCCGTGACCGCCGAGGTCACCTCCGATGGCTTGAGCTCGGACCCGATCCCGCACATCCTGCAAGGGGTCGTCGTCCGTGCTCGTGACATCAGGGTCTACCTCGACCGTCCCGACTTCATGTTCAATCCGACGAATTGCGAACGGATGACGGCAGGTGCGACGGTGGTCTCGGCTCTGGGTCAGGCGGTGGATGTGACGTCGCCCTTCCAGGCGGCGGACTGCGCCAGCCTGGGCTTCAAGCCGAAGCTCTCGCTGCAACTGCTGGGCGGCACCAAGAGGACCGCCACCCCCCGGCTAAAAGCTGTCTTGACGACCCGCAAGGGCGATGCCAACTTCGCCCGGGCGCAGGTCACCTTGCCGAAGTCGGAGTTCCTCGAACAGGCCCATATCCGGACCGTCTGCACCAGGGTCCAGTTCAACGCCGGCGGAGGCAACGGGGAACAGTGCCCGAAAGCCTCGGTTTACGGAAAGGCGTCGGCGATCTCGCCGGTCCTCGACGAAGTGGTGAAGGGGCCGGTCTTCCTGCGCTCTTCCGACCACGAACTGCCGGATCTGGTTGCGGCCCTGCACGCGAACCGCGTCGACGTCAACCTGATCGGCCGGCTCGACTCGGTCAACGGCCGAATTCGCAGCACGTTCGAATCGACGCCCGACGTCCCGGTCACCAAGTTCACCCTGGAAATGCAGGGGGGCAACAAGGGCCTGATCGTCAACAGCCAGAACATCTGCAAGGGCAAGCACAAGGCGATCGCCAACTTCAAAGGCCAGAACGGGCGCCGGCACGAATTCAACCCGGTCGTCAAGGCCCAGTGTGGCAAGAAGGGGAAGGGCGGCAAGCGCAAGTAGGGCGCTGCCGTTTTCTCTAGGGGCGCCTCGGCGCCCCTAGAGCCCCATAGTCTTGCCGACGATCTCCTTCATGATCTCGTCGGTGCCGCCGCCGATCGGGCCTAGGCGGGCGTCGCGGACGGCGCGCTCGATGCCGTACTCGCGCATGTAGCCGTAGCCGCCGTGGATCTGCAGGGACTGGTCGGCGATCTCGAGGACGGCGCGCTGCGTCATCAGCTTCGCCATCGAGACCTGCTGGATGCAATCGTGGCCCTCGTGGAAGAGGCGCAGCGCGTTGTAGGTGAGAGCGCGAGAGGCCTCGGCCTTGGTCGCCATCTCGGCGACGTGATGGCGGATCGCCTGGAACTTGCCGATCGGCCGCCCGAAGGCTTCGCGCTCTTGAGCGTAGGCGACGGTGATCTCGATCAGGCGCTGCATCGCGCCGACGGCGCCGATCGCCATCAGCAGCCGCTCCCAGGCGAAGTTAGCCATGATCAGCCTGAAGCCGCCGTTCTCCTCGCCGAGTAGGTTTTCCGCCGGCACCTCGACGTCGGTGAAGGAGATTTCGCCGGTGTCGGAGGAGTGCCAGCCCATCTTCTCGAGCTTGGCGCTGACCTCGTAGCCGGGCATCTCGCTCTCGAGGACGAGGAAGGAGATCCCCCCGTGACCGCCCTCCTCGCTGGTCTTGCAGGCGCAGACGAGGAAGTCGGCGCGGACCCCGTTGGTGATGAAGGTCTTGGCGCCGTTGACGACGTAGCCGTCGCCGCTGCGCTTGGCGGTGGTGGTGAGGGAGGCGACGTCGGAGCCGGCTCCCGGCTCGGTGATTCCGAGGGCGCCGATCTTCTCGCCGGCGATCCCCGGCACCAGCCAGCGATGCTTCTGCTCCTCGGTGCCGAAGTTGAAGATCGGCGGCATCGCGATCGAGGCGTGGGCGTTGAGCCCGGCCGCGACGCCGCCGGAGCCGCCCGAGCGGGCCAGCTCCTCGACCCAGACAGCGTCGTGCAGGTGGGTGCCGCCCTGGCCGCCCAGCTCCTCGGGGAACTTCAGCCCGAGGAAGCCGAGCTCGGCGCAGCGGGCGAACAACCCCCGCGGGAATTCCCGCGCCGCCTCCCACTCGTCGACGTTCGGCGCGATCTCCTTCTGCACGAACCGGGTGACCGTCTCCCGCAGCTCCTCGTGCTCCTCGGCGAAGGGGGGGAGGATGGCGCGGGCGCCGCTGTCCTTGACGACGGTCACCTCGAGTCCTCGTCAGTAACGCCGTCCTCGACGGCTCTCGCCGGCGCTTCCCAGTCCGAGAGCATCCGGTAGCCGCGACCCTCGTGGTCGAAGCCGAGCAGGTCGCCCTGAGGGTTCTTCTTGCCCCCGTGGTGATAGGCGCGAACCTCGGCGATCCTGCTGTCGCGGAAGCGGAACCACTCGGTGCCGCGGTCGAGGCGCTGCTCGCCGCTCTGTGGGTCGCGCCAGGTCATCGTCCACTCGATCGCGACCTGGTCCTCCGCCTCGATCAGATTCTCGACGTACCACTGGGCGTCGATCGTCGAGACCCCGAGCGCGGCGAGGTCGCCGATCGCCTGCGCCCCCTCGTGCGGACCGAGCCGGGTGTAGTAGTGGACAGCGTCCTCGGTGAAGTGGGCCGAGACAGCCGCGGCATCGCCCGTGTTGAGGGCCTCGTAGTAGGCGCGGACCCGCTCCGTTCCAGTCATGGCACGAAGTTGGTGCTATAGAGTTGCAGACAAAGCATTTCTCGTGCGATTTATTCGGATACCGTCGAGGGCATGGAGAGAACGATGTGGACCGACGAGCGGCTGAATGACCTGGCGCAGAAAGTGGATGCCGGGTTTGAGCGATTGGACCGCGACATCCGAGATCTGCGCACCCTCATGCTCCAGCTTTGGGGCTCCACCATCATCGGCAGCCTCGGCATCATGGTGACGCTGCTCGCGACCCGCTGACCTACAGCCCGTAGCTCCGCCCAATCACGTCGAGCATCACCTCGTCGGTGCCGGCGCCGATCCGGTTGAGGCGGACGTCGCGGTAGGCGCGCTCGATCTCGTACTCCTTCATGTAGCCGTAGCCGCCGAGGATCTGGATGCAGTCGTCGGCCACCTCGCAGGCGATCCGCGAGGAGAAGAGCTTCGCCATCGTGATCTCCCGCACCGGGTACTCGCCGTTGCCGAAGCGCCAGGCGGTGGCGTAGGTGAACTGCTTCGCCGCCTCGGTCTTGGTCGCCATCTCGGCGAACTTGTGGCGGATCGCCTGGAACTTGCCGATAGAGCGCCCGAAGGCTTCGCGCTCCTTCGCGTACTCGAGGGTCTTCTCGATCATCCGTTCACAGCCGGCGTGTGAGCCGGCTGCGGCGACCAGCCGCTCGCCCTGGAGCTCCCAGGCGATGTGGTAGAAGCCCTTGCCGACCTCGCCGAGCACGGCGTCGGCCGGGACGCGGACGTCTTCGAAGGCCAGTTCGCCCGTGTCGGAGGCGTGCATCCCCATCTTCTCCAGCTCGGCGGAGACGGTGAAGCCCGGGACCTTCTCCCCGTTCTCGTCGCGCAGGTCGACGACGAAAAGGGTGATGCCGGCGTGGCGCTCGCTCGGGTCGGTCTTGCAGACGAGGACGATGAAGTCGGCCCGCGGCCCGTTGGTGATGAAGGTCTTGGAGCCGTTGATCACGTATTCGTCGCCGTCGCGGATCGCGGTGGTGCGGATCCCGGCGACATCGGAGCCGGCGCCCGGCTCGGTGATCCCCAGCGCGCCGATCTTCTCTCCTTTCAGGCCAGGTTCGAGGTACTTCTTCTTCTGCTCCTCGCTGCCGAGCAGGTGGATCGGGGGGAGGACCATGTCGGTCTGGACCGCGAAGCCCATGTTGGTGCCGCCGCTGCCGGAGTAGCTCATGCACTCGGCGCGGACCAGCGAGTAGAAGTAGTCGCCGCCCTGGCCGCCGTACTCCTCCGGGAAGCAGAGGCCGAGGAAGCCGAGCTCGCCGGCGCGCTTCATCTTCTCGCTCGGCCAGTAGGTGTCCTCCCATTCGTTGCGGTGAGGCCACATCTCCTTTTTGACCCACGACTCCATCGACTCGCGCAGGTCTTCGTGCTCCTGACTGAAGATGAAGTGCTTGCGCCCTGCTGCGTGGTCGGGCTTGATGACGCTGGAGCCGTCGGTTGCGGTCGCCACTGTCTCTCTCCTCCTGGTGAATTGCGGGACCGCATCGGCCCCCGAATGCGAAGTGGACAGTAGCACTTCCTACTTTCAGTTCAGTGCTATGGTCCGCGCCGATGACCCAGGGAGATCAGCGGTGGAACGGCGAGAAGGTCGCCTACGAGGTGGCCGGCGGCGTCGCCACGGTGACGCTCGACGACCCGGACAAGCGCAACATGCTCTCCGGGCAGATGCTGAGCGAGCTGGTCGCGGCGATGAAGCTGGCGAAAGCATCCGAGGAGGTGCGCGCCGTCGTCCTCACCGGGGCAGGCGACAAGGCCTTCTGCGCTGGCGCCGACCTAGGCGGTTTCGCCGCCGACGTGCCGCTGATCGCCAAACACTTCGCCTCCGACCTCTTCCTCGAGTTCTTCCGCCTCATGCCGCGCTTGGGCAAGCCCTCGCTCTGCGCCGCCAACGGCCACGTCCTCGCCGGCGGAATGGGCCTGGCGCTCTCCTGCGACCTGGTGATCGCCAAAGAGGGCGCCACCTTCGGCACGCCGGAGATCAACGTCGGCGCCTTCCCCTACATGATCATGTCGATCATCTACCGCAACGTCCCGCGCAAGAAGGTCAACGAGATGATGCTGCTGGGCGAGCGGCTCTCGGCGGAGCAGGCGGTCGAGTACGGGCTCGCCAACAAGGTCGTCCCGGCGGCCGGGTTCGACGCCGCGGTCTCCGAGTGGGCGACCAAACTCGCCTCGAAGAGCCCGGTGCTGATGCGGCTCGGCCACGACGCGATGTACCGCCAGCAGGACATGGCGCTCGACGACGCGCTCGAGTTCCTCCGCTCGCAGCTCTCGCTCACCTTCACCACCGAGGACATCGTCGAGGGCGTTACCGCCTTCTTCGAGAAACGCGACCCGCACTGGAAAGGGCGTTAGAGATGGCGACCGAGGAGAAATCCCCGAACCTGCTGCCCGGGACCGCCCCGTTGGCCGACCTGACCGCGCAGCTGCACGAGCGCCGCGCCAAGGCCCGGCTCGGCGGCGGCGAGGAGAAGATCGCCAAGCAGCACGAGCGCGGCAAGCTGACCGCCCGCGAGCGGATCGACCTTCTGGTCGACGAGGGCACCTTCGTCGAGATGGGGATCCACGGCCGCCCGCACTTCGCCCAGCGGGCGATGGACGGCGTCGAGGCTCCCGCCGACGGCGTCGTCACCGGCTGGGGGGACGTCGACGGCCGCGCCACCTGCATCGCCGCCTACGACTTCACCGTGATGGCCGGCTCGATGGGGATGACCGGCGAGCTCAAGGTCACCCGCCTGCGCGAGATGGCGCTGCAGAAGCGGATGCCGTTCGTCTGGCTGCTCGACAGCGCCGGCGCCCGCATCCAGGAGGCGGCGGGCTCGCTCTTCGCCGGCTCCGGCCACCTCTTCCGCGAGGAGGTCGAAATGTCGGGCGTGATCCCGATGGTCGCGGCGATGATGGGCCCCTGCGCCGCCGGCACCGCCTACATCCCGGCGCTCTCGGACTTCGTCCCGATGGTCTCCGGCCAGGGCGCGATGGCGCTCGCCGGCCCGCACCTGACCAAAGCCGTGACCGGCGAGGAGATCTCGATGGAGGACCTCGGCGGGGCCAAGGTCCATTGCCGCAAGTCAGGCGTGGGGGACCTCGAGGTCGCCGACGACGAGGAGTGCATCGCCTCGGTCCGCAAGTACCTCTCCTACTTCCCGGGCAACTGCGAGGAGCGGCCGCCGGTGATCGACGTCTCCGACCCGATCGAGCGCGCCTCGGAGAAGCTGATGGAGATCGTGCCGGAGTCGCCGCGGCAGCCGTACGACATGTACGACGTGATCCGCGAGATCGTCGACGACGGCGACTGGTTCGACCTGAAGCCGAAGTTCGCCAAGAACGTGATCACCTGCTTCGCCCGCTTCGGCGGCCAGCCGGCGGGGATCGTCGCCAACCAGCCCAAGCAGCTGGCCGGCGTCCTCGACAACGACTCCGCCGACAAGGCCGCCCGCTTCATCAACCTCTGCGACGCCTTCAACATCCCGCTCGTCTTCCTCCAGGACGTCCCCGGCTTCATGGTCGGCTCGAAAGTCGAGCACGCCGGGATCATCCGCCACGGGGCGAAGATGCTCTACGCGGTCAGCCGCGCCACCGTGCCGAAGGTGACCGTCGTCGTCCGCAAGGCCTACGGCGCCGGCTACTACGTGATGTGCGGCAAGGCCTACGAGCCCGACCTGATCGTCGCCTGGCCCGGGGCCGAGATCTCGGTGATGGGGGCCGAGGGCGCGGTCGAAATCATCGGCCGCTCGGCGATCGAGGCATCCGAGGACCCGGAGGCGACCCGCGAGGCGATGCTGAACGCGGTTCGCGCGCAGATCGACCCCTACATCGCCGCCGGCAACGCGGTGATCGACGACATCATCGATCCGCGCGAGACCCGGCAGACGATCGCCAAAGCGCTGCAGATGTCCAGAAACAAGCACGTCGAGAAGCCGAAGAAACGCCACGGAGTGATGCCCGTATGAATTCGTCTGTTCCTTCTTGTTGCTATATGCCAAAAAAGAACAACGGAGCGGGGGAATGAGCAGCTTCGACGACCCGGTGGTCATCAGCTGCTCGATCAGCGGCGTGATCGCCAACCGCGATCAGTGCCCGGCGATCCCCTACACGCCCGAGGAGTACGCGGCGGAGGCGCGGCGCGCGGTCGACGAGGGCGCCTCGCAGATCCACATCCACGCCCGCAAACCCGATGGCACCCCCTCGTACGAGGTCGAGGACTTCCAGGCGATCACCGAGGCGATCCTGGCCGAGGTCGGCGACGTGATCGTCAACTACTCGACCGGCGCGATCGGGATCCCGATCGAGAAGCGGATCGAGTACCTGCGCGCCTGCAAGCCCGACGTCGCCGCGCTCAACATGAGCTCGATGAACTACGCCAAGTACAGCGCCCGCCGCAAGGACTTCGTCTTCAAAGCGGTCTTCGAGAACAGCTTCGACACCATCATCGAGTTCCTCACGGCGATGAAAGAGATCGGCGTCAAGCCCGAGCACGAGTGCTTCGACTCCGGCCACGTCGCCAACCTCGACCCGCTGGTCGACATGGGCCTGCTGGAGCCGCCGCTGCAGATCTCGCTGGTGATGGGGGTGACCGGCGGCATCCGCCCGACGCCGCGCAACGTGACCCTGATGTCCGACCAGATCCCCGGCGGCCCCGAGGGGCCGAACCAGTGGCAGGTGATCGGCATCTCCCGCGACCAGTGGAAGCTGCTCGCCTCCTCGCTGGTGCTCGGCGGCAACGTCCGCGCCGGGGTCGAGGACAACCTCTACCTGCCGAACGGGGAGATGTGCCGCTCCAACGGCGATCTGATCGCCAAGGCGCGGCAGATGGCCGAGGACGTCGGCCGGCGCCCGGCCTCCGTTGAGGAGGCACGAGAGTTACTTGGCCTTGGGGCTAGGGCTTCGGCCTAAGCGATGACCGCCGGCAGCGGACGCGAAGCGGAGCAGCCGGCGGTTGGTGGCGCTCTCAGCGACGTCAAGGTCCTCGACCTGACCCGGCTGCTGCCGGGCGGCTTCTGCTCGCTTCTGCTCGCCGACCTCGGCGCCGAGGTGCTGAAGGTCGAGGACACCGGCATGGGCGACTACATCCGCTGGGCGCCGCCCTATTACGGGACCGAGGAGCAGCAGGCGTTGGGAACGCGCTCCTCGCTCTACCTCTCGCTCAACCGCGGCAAGCGCTCGGTCCGGCTCGACCTCAAGAGCGAGGCCGGGAAGGAGGCCCTGCTGCGCCTGGTCGCCGCCCACGACGTCGTCCTCGACGGCTTCCGCCCCGGCGTCCTCGACCGGCTCGGCGTCGGCTACGAGCGGATGCGCGAGGCCCATCCGGGGATCGTCTACTGCGCGATCACCGGCTACGGCCAGGACGGCCCCTACGCCCAGCGCGCCGGTCACGACATGAACTACCTCGGGCTCGTCGGGCTGCTCGGCCTGACCGGGGCCAAGGACGGGCCGCCGGTGCAGTCGGCCGGCCAGATCGCCGACCTCGGCGGCGGCGGCCTGATGGCCGCCTTCGGGGTGATGGCGGCGCTGCACGAGCGCCGGCGCTCCGGCGAGGGCCAGATGGTCGACGTCTCGATGGCCGACGGCGCGCTGTCCTGGCTGGCGATGGTCGCCGGCCGCTACTTCTGCGACGAGGAGGTGCCGCGGCGCGGCGAGCAGCAGCTTGCCGGCGGGCTCATCTGTTACCTCCCGTATGAGGCCGCCGACGGCTGGGTCACCTGCGGCGCCCTGGAGCCGAAGTTCTGGGCCGCCCTCTGCAACGGCGTCGGCCGTCCCGACCTGATCGAGAAGCAGTTCGAGGCGCCCGGCTCGGAGGCCTGGGAGGAGATCGCCGCCGTCTTCCGCTCCCGCAGCCGCGACGAGTGGCTCGCCTTCAACGACGAGCACGACTGCTGCATCGAGCCGGTGCTCGACCTCGACGAGGCGCTCGACTCGGAGCTGGTCAAGGCCCGCGGGATGGTCGTCGAGCTCGACCAGCCCGAGCTCGGCACGGTCCGCCAGCTCGGCCACCCGGTGGGCTTTTCCCGCACCCCGGCCGACCCGACCCGACCCGCGCCCGCCTTCGGCGAGCACACCGACGAGGTCCTGGCCGAGGTCGGCTACTCGCCCGAGGAGATCGCGGCGATGAAGGAATCCGGTGCCGCCGCCGGTTCCGTGCTTCCTTCTGGTCGCTCAGGGTCCGAAAAGAACCACGCGCCGCCCCAGGAGTTCCGCGCGTGAGCGCCAACGCCGCCAACGCGACCGAGAACGGCCTGCTGCGGATGCGTGAGCTGGCCGAGGCTTCCGGCGTGCCGGCGCCGACGATCAAGCACTACCTGCGTGAGGGCCTGCTGCCCGAGCCGGTCAAGACCAGCCGCAACATGGCCTACTACCCGCCCGAGTTCGTCGACCGGATCAAGCTGATCAAGCGCCTGCAGGAGGAGCGGTTCCTGCCCCTGAAAGCGATCAAGACCGTCCTCGACGAGGATCCCGACCGGGCCGAGGCGATGCTCGCCCTCGGCGACCAGATCCTCGACCGAGCGCTCGCCGGCGAGCGCTCCCGCACCAGCGCCGCCGAGGTCCGCAAGCGCTACGGCGTCCCCAAGGAGGTCCTCGATCGGCTCGCCGAGCTCGAGGTCCTGACCCCGAACAGCCGCGGCTACTCGCCCTCCGACGTGACGATCATCGAGGCGATCAGCCGCTTCCGCGCCGGCGGCTACGACGAGCAGATCGGCTTCACCGTCTACGACACGCTGCGCTACAAAGTCGCGCTGGAAGAGCTGGCTCGCCAGGAGGTCGACGTGGTGATGGAACGGCTGGCCGGCGAGGTGCCGCCGGAGCGGGTGGTGGAGATGCTCGAAGCCGGCGCCCAGCCGCTCAAGGACCTGATCGCGGCCCTCCACACCAAGCTGATGGTCGCCGAGCTCGAGCGCCGCAGCTAGGCCGCGGTTAGTACGCGGTGCCGGCGCTCTCGAGCTGTTCGCGCTCGGCTGCGATGTCCATCAGCAGCGTCGTCGCCCCGGTCTCGCGCGCCACCCGCTCCGCCTCGTCGAAGGCCTCGTTCGCTCCCTCCGCGCCGGCGGCAGCCCGTGCCCGCGCCAGCGTCAGCATCGCCACCGGGTAGCTCCAGAGCATGCCCCGCTCGCGCGCGATCCGAGCGGCTTCCTCCGCCACCGCGAGCCCCTCGTCCTCGCGGCCGACGAGGACCAGGGCGCGGGCGCGAAGCTGGCCCCGCCAGCCCTCCATCTCGCCGCCGTTGTCCATCGCCTCGCGGTAGAGCCGCTCCGACTCTTCGATCGCCTCCAGGGCCGCCTCGTTTTCCTCGGCGATCAGATGCGTCCAGGCAAGGTTCGAGAGCGCGAGGCTGCGGGAGAAGACATCGCCGAGCCGATCGGTCAGCTCACAGTTGCGGCGGGCGATCGCCAGCGCCGCCTCCGGGTCCCTGCGGATCACCAGGCTGGCCTGGTTGCTGCGGATCCAGCTCGCGGTCTCCGCGTCTTCTGCCTCCAGCGCCGCCTCCAGCGCCCCCTCGAAGAGCTGCTCCGCCTGCTCGAATTCGAGCTTCTCGCGTCGCACCATCCCCTTTCCCATCAGCCCCCAGGCGATCGGGCTGCCGAGGACGATGTTGGCGCCGACCGCGCCGTCGTCGCCGACGATCTCCAGCATCTCGTCGAGGATCCGCTCGAAGCCAGCGAAATCGGCGACGCAGAGATAGGCGTAGGCGCCCGCCCCCCTTACCGCTGCCCGCAGGTGCCGGTCGCCGGTGCGGTCGGCGAGCTCGATCGTCTCCCGCACGGACTCGATCCAGGTCGGCCCGTGGTGGGGGAGACCCGGCCTCACGGCGGTCGCGACCTTCAGCAGGACCAGCGAGTGCAGATCGTCCTGCCGCATCGCGATCTCCTCGGCTTCGGTGGCGAGCCGGGTTTCCTCCTCGCGGCTCATGCCGACCCGCCAGGCGTACTGCAGCTGCAGCAGCCGCGAGTGGATCGCCAGCGCCGCGACCTCCCCGTCCTCCTCCGCCTCCAGCTCGGCGGTCAGCTCCATCACGTCGTGCCAGAGGCGCAGAGCGTCGCGGGGGCGGCTGTGGCCGGCCCAGTGCGCGGCGCGGGCCGACCAGCGCGCCGCTTCCAGGCGCTCGCCTCCCTGGCGCAGGTGGTCGGCGATCAAGGCCGAGAGCTCGTCATAGCGTTCCGGTGGTTCGAGCTCGACCAGCGCCCGCGCCGCCGCGGCGTGGGTCGCGGCCCGCTGTTCGGCAAGCTGGGTGCCGTAGGCGACCTCGCGGGTCAGGGGATGGCGGAAGGCGAGCAGCCGCTCGGGGTAGATCTCGGCTTCGTAGAGGAAGCCGCCGTCGACCAGTCCGCCCAAGGCGGCCTCCATCGTCTCGGCGTCGTGGCCGGCGGTCATCCACAGCGCCTCGGCGCTGACCTCCTTGCCGACCACCGAGGCGACCTGCAGCAGGTGCTTGGCGGCGGGGTCGAGGCGGTCGATCCGGGCGCCGAGCACGGCCTGGACGGTGACCGGCACGCCCGCGTCCTCGATCGGCTTCGCCAGGCGGTAGGCGCCGCGCTCGCCCTGCAGGTACCCGGACTCGGCCAGCTCGCGGACGATCTCCTCGATGAAGAACGGGTTGCCGCCGGTCCGCTCGTGGATCGGCTCGTCGATCCCGTCCAGCGAAGGGTCCTGGCCGGCGAGATCGCCGAGCAGCTTCACGGTGTCGGCGCGGTCGAGCGGCTGCAGCTCGATCGTCTCGTAGGCGGGCGCGCCCTCCCAGGCCGGATCGTGCTCGGGGCGGTAGTTGACGAGGACGAGGGTCGGCGTCCCTTCCATCCCTTCGACCAGGCCATTCAGCATCGCCTGGCTGCCCTCGTCGATCCAGTGCAGGTCCTCGACGATCAGGACCAGGATCTTGCGCCGGGCGGGGTTGCTGACCAGCCGGCAGAGGAAGTCGGCCAGCGCCCGCTGCCGTCCTTCGGGGTTCATCCGCGGCACTGGCCGCTCGGGGTCCGGCACGCCGAGGAAGTCGAAGATCAGCGGCAGGTCCTCTGCGAACCCGGGGTCGAGGAGGAGCGAGCGGCCGGCGATCTTCTCCCGCGCCAACTGCTCGGGGTCCTGGTCGCCGATCCCGTAGAAGGAGCGCAGCATCTGCAGGATCGGCATGAACGGGATCGACTTGCCGTGCGCCTGGCCCTGCGCCTCGAAGACCTCGAGCCCCTCGCCGCGGCAGCGCTGCGCGAACTCGTGGTAGAGACGGCTCTTGCCGATCCCCGGTTCGGCGACGACCCCGACCGCGGTCGCCTCGCCGCTGCTGGCGCGCTCCAACGCCCGGTCGAGTCGCTCCAGCTCGGCCGCGCGGCCGACGAACTGGGAGAAGCCCCGCTCGCGGGCGAGGTCGAGGCGCGAGCGCGCCTGGCCGACTCCGGCCAGCTCGAAGACCTTCACCGGCCGGCTCGCGCCCTTGATCTCGAACTCGCCGAGGTCCTGGAGGTCGAGGTAGCCGCGGGCAAGTGCGGCGGTGCTCTCGGTCAGGTAGGCCTTGCCCGGCTCGGCCAGGGCCTCCATCCGCTGCGCCAGCCCGACCGTGTGGCCGATCGCGGTGTAGGAGGAGCCACCGCCGCCGTCGATCGCGCCGGCGACGACCTCACCCGAGTTGATCCCGATCCGGGTCGAGAAGTTGAGCCCCTTGGCGCGGCGCAGCTCCGCCGCGTACTCGGCGACGTCGTCGAGCATTTGCAGCGCCGCGTAGCAGGCGCGCCTGGCGTGGTCCTCGTGCGCGACCGGGGCGCCGAAGATCGCCATGATCCCGTCGCCGGTGAACTTGTCGACCGTCCCCTCGAAGCGGGTGACGGCCTCGGCCAGGGTGGAGAAGAAGCGCTGCATGATCCCGCGCCACTCCTCCGGGTCCTCCTGCTCGGCGAGGTCCATCGAGCCGCTGACGTCGGCGAACAGGACCGTGACCTGCTTGCGCTCGGCATCGTCCTTGATGGGCTCGTTCACGAAGGTCAAAGGTTACGCCTCAGTAGCCTCCTTTACGTGAGATCCGTCCTCGTAACCGGAGCGTCCACCGGTATCGGCCGCGCCACCGCGCTGCGCCTCGACGGCTCCGGCTGGCGGGTTTTCGCCGGCGTCCGCAAGGAGGCCGACGCCGAGAGCTTGCGGGGGGAGGCCTCGCCGAGCCTCGCCCCCGTCATCCTCGACGTCACCGAGCCCGAGCAGATCGCCGCCGCGGCCGAGCGGATCGAGGCGGAGAGCGACGGCGGCCTCGACGGGCTCGTCAACAACGCCGGCGTCGCGGTCCCGGGGCCGCTGGAGACGATCCCGCTCGAGGACCTCCGCCACCAGCTCGAGGTCAACCTCGTCGCCTACGTCGCGGTGACCCAGGCGATGCTGCCGCAGATCCGCCGCGCGCAGGGGCGGGTCGTCTTCCTCGCCTCGATCGGCGGCCGCGTCGCCTTCCCCTTCGGCGGTCCCTACCACGCCTCGAAGTTCGCGACCGAGGCGATCGGCGACGTCTTCCGCCAGGAGCTGCGCCCCTGGGGGATCGAGGTCGCGATCATCGAGCCGGGCTCGATCGACACCCCGATCTGGGATCGCGGCCAGCAGAAGGCAACGGAGGTCGAAGCGAAGTCGCCGCAGACGAACCTCCTCTACGGCGCCGCGATCGAGAAGTTCCGCAAGGTGATTGAGGACACCGCCGAACGCGGTATCCCGCCGGAGAAGGTGGCGAAGGCGATCGCCCACGCGCTCGAATCGAGCCGGCCGAAGACGCGTTACCTGGTCGGCCTCGACGCCAAGGTCCAGGCACGGGTCAAACCGTTCATCCCGACTCGCCTATTCGACCGCATCGTCGCCCGCCAGCTGAACCTCTGACCGGCGCATATCGGCGTCCTCGGTCGCTCGCGTGCAGAGCACGCCACGCTCCCTGCGTCCTTGATCTGCTTGGTCAGGCCTCCTAAGGCACACATATACTTGGGTCGATTGACTGGTCAATCAACGAAGGGCATGCGTGCGCGCAGCGGCGGTACAGCTCAACTCCAACGGGGATAAGGAAAAGAACCTGGCAGCGGCCGAGCGCCTGGTTCGCGCGGCCGCCGCCGACGGCGCCGAATTCGTCGCCCTGCCGGAGAAGTGGAACCTGCTGGCCGGCGGGGAGGAACTCGTCGCCGGCGCCGAGCCGCTCGACGGCCCGAGCCTGACCGCGGCGCGGGGCTGGGCGCGGGAGCTCTCGATCCACCTCCTCGCCGGCAGCATCTCCGAGCGCGGGGGGGAGGGCGAGAAGGCCTCGAACACCTCGGTCCTGATCGACCCCGACGGTGAGGACGCCGCCGTCTACCGCAAGATCCACATGTTCGACGTCGACGCCGGCGGCGTCTCCTACCGCGAGTCGGAGCTCGAGCGCCCCGGCAGCGAGCCGGTTACCGCCGCGCTCGGCGACCTCACCGTCGGCCTGACCGTCTGTTACGACCTGCGCTTCCCCGAGCTCTTCCGCATCCTCGCGCTGCACGACGCCCGGCTGATCGCGCTGCCGTCGGCCTTCACGCTGGCGACCGGCCGCGACCACTGGGAAGTCCTGTTGCGGGCGAGGGCGATCGAGAACCAGCTTTTCGTGATCGCGCCGAACCAGTGGGGCGAGGCGCCGCCGCACTACAACTCCTTCGGCCGCTCGGCGATCGTCGACCCCTGGGGCGTGGTGCTCGCCACCGCCCCCGACGGCGAGGGCTTCGTCGCCGCCGAGCTCGACTTCGCCGCCCAGGACCGCGTCCGCGAGTCGCTGCCGTCCCTCGCCAACCGCCAGCCGGACGCCTACCGCTGGCCGCACCCGACGGAGAGCCGCTGATGGCGCAGGCACCGCCCGCCGACAAACGCCGCCTGATCCTCGACGCCGCGATCCGCGTCTTCGCCCGCCAGGGCTTCCACGCCACCCGCGTCTCCGACATCGCCGATGAGGCCGGGGTCGCCTACGGGCTCGTCTACCACTACTTCAGCTCCAAGGACGAGGTCCTGAACGAACTCTTCATCGAGCGCTGGTCGCTGCTCCTGGCGGCGATCGAGGAGGCCGACCGGACCGGCGCCGACCCGCGCGAGAAGCTCGGCGCGGTGGCGCGGTTCATCTTCGACTCCTACCGCCACGACCCGGAGCTGATGAAGGTGATCATCGTCGAGGTCACCCGCGCCGCCAACTCGTTCGGGAAAACGCACCTGGAGGAAATCCGCCGCGCCTATGAGTCGATCGCCAAGATCGTCGCCGACGGCCAGGCGAGTGGGACCTTCCGCGGCGACGTGGCGCCGATGTTCGCCTCGATGTCCTTCTACGGCGCGATCGAGCAGCTGCTCTCCGGCTGGATCTTCGGCACCATCCCCGCCTCCGACACAGACTTCGACGAGGCGCGGGATCTCCTTGTCACGACGATCTGCGACGGCCTCGAGCCGCGCGGATAGGGTTTACTGCCCACTTCGCATGGGGAAAGGTTCGAGCTAGTGGACAACGATCTGGTCAAGCGCCTCGTCTGGAGCGGCCTTCTGGCCGGCACCGGTGCGCTCGCGAGCATCGCCGCCGCGCGCGTCGCGTCGCTGATCTACCGCCGCATCTACAACGAAGACCCGCCGGACTAGGGGCAGATGGCCGAGCCACCGCAGAACCCGCCCCCGATCCCGCCGCCGGGACCGCCCCCGTCGCCGGAGGATCGCTCGATCGCCGACCTCGTCGTCGAGGTCTCCGAAAACGCTTCGACCCTGGTGCGCGAGGAGATCGAGCTCGCCAAGGCCGAGGTCTCCGAGAAAGTCAGCAAGATCCTCAAAGGCTCCGCGGTCGGCATCGCGGCCGGCGCCTTCGCCTTCCTGGCGCTGATCATGATCCTGCACGGGATCGCCTGGCTGCTGGGCGAAGAACTCTTCAGCGGCAACATCTGGGCCGGCTACTTCGTCACCGCGGCGATCTTCCTGCTGCTCGCCGCGCTCGCCGGCTGGATCGCCTCGAAAGCGCTGAAGGCTGGCGCTCCGCCCGTTCCCGAGCAGGCGATCGAAGAGGCGAAGCTGACCAAGGAGATGCTCGAAAGGGAGACCTCGTGAGCACCGGTGCCCCCGGCCGTTCCCCGGCGGAGATCCGCCGCGACATCGAGGTCAGGCGCCGGCAGCTGGGAAGCTCCGTCGAGGCGCTGCGCCACCGCGTCAACGAGCTGACCGACTGGCGCCGGCAGGTCGAGGAGCACAAACAGCAGCTGATCGTCGGCGCCGCCGCCGCAGGGTTCCTGATCGGCGCACGCGCAATGTTGCGCAGGCGCCGCAACCGCGGCTGACCCCGACTAGGAGATCAGGTCGGTGCGGACGCTGCCGACGCCGAGCAGTCCCGGGCCGACGTGGGCGCCGAGGACCGGCCCGACCTCGGAGATGAAGGCCGGCTCGCCGCCGAAGATCTCGTAGCAGTCTTCGACCAGCGAATCGGCGGTCTCTTTGTCCTGGATGTACTGGACGACCCAGCCGTCGCGGCCGGATTCGTGGCGCTGGCGGGCGTAGCCGCGCAGCCGCTCCAGCGAGCGGGCACGGGTGCGGACGCGCTCGACCGGGGTGATTTCCTCCTCGAGGGTGAGGATCGGCTTGATCTTCAGGGCGCTGCCGATCCAGGCGCGGGCGCCGCCGATACGGCCGCCACGGCGCAGGTACTCGAGGGTGTCGATCGCGAACCACATCTTCAGGTCGTTGCGGGTCTCCTCGGCCTGGGCGATCACCCCGGCCGCGTCAGCGCCGGCCCTGGCGGCCGAGGAGGCCCCCAGTGCGCAGAGCCCCATCCCCCCGGCGGCGGACCGCGAGTCCAGCAGGTGCAGCCGCTCGCCGCCCTTGTCTTCCTCGATCAGCCGCTCGCGCGCCTGCCCGGCAGCCTCGAAGGTGCCCGAGATGCCCGCCGAGATATGGATCGAGACGACGTCCCTGCCTTCGGCCAGCAGCGGCTCGTAGACCTCGAGGAAGTCACCGATCGAGGGCTGCGAGGTGGTCGCCCCGCTGTCCGAGCTGCGCAGCCGCTCGTAGAAGGCGTCGAAGTCGGAGATCTCCGACTCCCGCTCCTGCTCGCCGTCAACCGAGACATAGAGGCTGATCTCCTGAATGCCCCGCTGGGCCAAGAGGTCGGTCGGCAGGTAGCAAGTCGTGTCGCAGACGACCGCGGTCTCGGCTGGCGAGCTCACAGATCGATTCTAGACGCGCCGACCAACCCGGACCCGCCTACGTGGTACTGGGCCAGCTCCTATCCGCCTGCCGCCAACCGATTAGCATCGCCTGAACGGCGAAAGGATGCTTGAAGTGGCCAGCATGGATATCAAACGCATCGAAGAGGAAATTGAGAACCTCAAACGGCAGGTCGGGGGCCTGCAAGATCGGGTGGATTTGACCAGGCTCGAGCTTCATAAGCACCCGGACGAAAAAGAGTTCAAAGCAGCATTGGCCGATCTAACGAACACTCTGAGCGAGTTGAACCGGCTTACGGCTCTATTGGACGAACTTCTGGAGGAATCCCTGCCCTGAAAGTTCGGGGGCGTAGGGTAGTGGGTCAGTTTGAAGGTCAGGCGAGGATGGCGGCGGTAGATTCCCCTTCTCCATGGTCTCCCGCGTGCGCGAGCTGCTTCAACTGGCCAGCAAGGTCGCTGTGGGGGAGGGTCTGATGGGCCTCGTCCTGAACGGGGTCGGCGCCGTCATCCTCATTGGGGACTCTGACCAAAACGGCTGGTTCTGGCTATCTATCGGAACCGCCCTCATTGCCGTCGCGCTGTTCTCCGTCGCCTACTCTGCCCTTCGCGCCAGAGACGAGGCGTTAGAAGAACGCGATGAGGTTGCCAGCCAACCCAGAGTCAAAGCAGCGGTCTACAGCGAGGGGAAGGATGGCGGCATAGGCAGCGTCGGCCCCGTGCATGGCGAGTACAGGGATTCGAGTTCGAGTTAGCCATCACGCCGGGGGCGGCGGCTATCTTGGTCGTAGAGACCGTTTCTGCGAACCAAGGAGCTGATGCTGATGGCAGATGAACCGAAGAGGAAGCCAGACGATGACCTGGACTTCATCCCTCGCAACGCCAACATCGGGATCGTGGCCATCGGAAAGGATGGCGGTACCGGGCTGATCGCGACTTCCGATAGCCCGGTCATTGCAATCGCCTCCTCTGGCGATGTCTCGATGACGAAGCCAGAGGTAGAGGAAGACGATCAGGAGCCGGGAGACTCGGCTGCGTAGCTAGCTAATCCAGCAGCGCCGCGATCTCTTCCAGGCTCCAAATGTGATCGGCAACCCCGGCAGCCATTGCCGGAGTCCGCGGGTAGCGCTCCTTCAGCGTCCGGTGTGGGCGGGCGAAGTTGTAATGCATGAAGTGCAGGGACACGGCATGGGCGAGGTTCTCGACCTTGCGGCTGAAGCCGTTGGTCAGCCGGGTGAAGCGCCGCATCCCCATTCTCATCGTCAAGTTCTGGCGCTCGACGTAGCTGGTTGAGATCCGGTCGGGGTCGGGATCGCCCTTCAGCACCCGCCGCTTGGTCCCGGTGCAGACCGGCGGGCTGTATTTGCCGCCCTGGTTCGGGTCTGAGGCGTAGTTCTTCTGGATCACGGCCCAGTCCACGTCGTTTCGAAACGCTTGGTAGACCGACGATTCGTACATCGGGTGGCCGTCCGTCGAGAGCTGGATGCGCCCGGCCATCCGGCTCGCCAGGTCTTCGAGGAACACCGCCGCGTCGTACTTGGTCCGCTCGCCGACCAGCCAAGTCGGCGCGAGCTTCGTGTCGGCGCAGATCGCCGTGAAGGTCCAGACATCGCCATAGCCAGGAGTCCCCTTGAACTGCTCCGGGACGTTCTTCTGCTTCGCGTAGCAGTAGCTCCAGATCTCGTCAGCCTCCACCACGGAGCAGGGGAGGTCTTGGAAGACGCCATCCTGATACTCGGCGCAGGCTTCGCCGAGGTCGGCCAGCAGCTTCGTGATCGTGTTCTTGGCTGCGCCTGTCATTCGCACGGTGGCGCGGATGCTGTTGCCCTCCACGAGGCAGCCGATGATCTGCGCCCGCTTCTCGGTGCTCAGCCTGTTCATACTGACCATTATGCGTAAGCGCTCGGACGGAAAAACGGGAATGAGGTTTTTTCGGAACTAGTCGAGTATCTTTTGGGCGTGGCAACTGGGGGAGCAACGAAGCGACAGACTGCGAAGGACAACGGAAAGGGGAGTCGCCGGCAGGCCGCCAAACGGGTGGCACGAAAGCCACCGGCTAAATCCCAACCGACCGAACCTCGCCAATTCACCGCGAGCCACTACTGCTCTAGGAAATCTCTTCCGCCCGATCTGGTGGAAGCAGTCAAGGACCTAGAAGCTGGCCTTGAGCGTCCCGTCTGGATGTGTATTCAGCAAGGTGGGGACGACAAACAGGCGACCATGGGGCCACTTACCCGGATGGCCTTCCTGGCTGCCCGCAAAGAGCTGGACGCAAATGGCCCCGTAGCCCTTCTCCTTGAGTCACCCGGCGGCTTCGCCGCCGACGCGTTCAACATTGCCCGCATTCTGTGTCGCCACGCGGGCGGCTACACCGCGGTGATCCCGAGCTATGCCAAGAGCGCAGCGACGCTGCTGTCTCTTGGGGCCGATCGAATCATCATGGGCGCCGACGCTGAGTTCGGTCCGCTCGATGCGCAGCAATGGGACAACGAGCGAGAGGAACGGACTTCTGCGCTCGACGAGATTCAGGCCCTTGAGCGCCTTCACACCGCAGCGTTGGAACAACTTGACGAGACGATGCTCACGATGATGGCGGGTACTCAGAAGAGGACTGAGGTGATGCTGCCAATCGCATGTAGCTTCGTCTCGGACATGATGAAGCCATTGCTGGAAAAGATCGACACCGTCCACTACGCCAAGCAATCGCGGGTCTTGAAGGTCGCCGAGGACTACGCCACTCGCTTGCTACTTCCCACTCATGGTCCTAACGCGGCTGGCCGCATCGCGGACCGCCTTGTGAACGGCTACCCCGAGCACGGTTTTGTCATCGACCGAAAAGAGATGAGCGAACTTATGGGCGTCAGCCTTGACCCCCCAGATTCCGTAAAGGACGTGGTCCAGCGCCTCGACGAATGTTTCTGGAGCGAGGCTCCACTTGTGGCAATAGGTAAATTGAAAGAGGTTTGAGGAATGAGTGAGCGACCTTCATCTAGCCGGTTTATCGCGATTGCGAAGGAATTGCGCAACAAGGCAGGACAGTCCCCTTGGGACTCTGCTGCTGAACGAATCGGCGGCGCGCCCCGCTGGGATGGCCAAACGGCCTCACCGTTGCGGGCTCGTCGCGCACCTTCGTCCGCGAGCCTTCCGAAGCGCTAACTGCGCGAGTCCGGTTTGGACCACCGAGCGCTCGCTGCCTTTCTAGCAGCGTCGGATCGCTCTGAGGCAGAAAGGCGCTCTGCGCGCGCCTTCCCGCCCTTGCGGCCCCCCGCCCGCCCCGCGCGCGCCTGCTGACTCTCCGGTTCCTGCGGCGTCTCGTCGGTCGCCTCGCCCACGATGGCGGCGGCAAGGCGATTGAGATCGGCGGGCTTCTTTGACTGCTTAGCCATGATCAGAGCCTACGGCAGGCCAAGGCGCTCCATGTGGGCGGCGGCCTTGGTCGGCCTGACCGCCGAGCCGTGGTTTTCCAGCAGGCCGAGCGTGATCAGCTCGATAACCGCCCGCGTCAGCGCCCCGCTGCCGCCGATCTCGCGCGCCAGTTCGGGGATCGTGCGCCAGTGGGGGTAGACCTCCAGCGTCAGGGCCATAACCGGGCGCTGGAGGGGAATCCGATGCGCGGGCCAGTGCTTCCGCTTATCGCTCGGAGCCATCGCCGATCCCGTAGAGAAGGTCCCGCACCTGCACGCCGACCGCATCAGCCAGGCCCACGGCAAGGTCAACGCTCGGAGAACGCTTTCCCCTCTCCCAACGGGACAGAAGGGACTGATGCACGTGGACCTTGGCGGCGACCTCCCCCTGCGTCATCCCGGCCTGTCGACGGGCGATGTAGAGGTTGCGGCCGAACTGATCTGCAATGGCCATCTACGCCGCCCCCGCAATCAACTCATAGGCCCGCAGAGCGGTCCGGGTCGGTAACACGACGCTCTCGCAGCGGAACAGAAGGCCGCCCATAACGAGTTCTCGCACCGCCCTTTCCACCCCGTCGCGCTTCGCGAAGTCATCAGAGCCGCCCAGCTCTCGGATTAGGTCAGAGAGCCTCAGCGTCTCGGGGAACGTCTCTATGACGTGGACGAGGATCGCCCGCTCGGTGTTCAGGTCTTCAGCAGCCGGACTGGCTGCCATACGCTTCGCCTGCATCGGAAGGTTCCGCCTTTCGGTGCCATGGCGGGGGGCTGTTCCACCAGCGCCCCCGCCGCTATTTCGTCTGGACGCGGCGAACCTAGCGCGGGATCAGTCGCTCGTGGGCGTCATTTCAAACTGACCCACTACCGGGCGTAGGTCTCGCTACACTTTGTGAAGTGACCGATACGCCACAGGCAGCAATCACCCTGACCGACAAGGCCGCCGAGAAGATCGGCGAGCTGCTTGGCTCGCAGCCGGACGGTTCTGAGCAGGCGCTTCGGGTCGCGGTCCGTGGCGGTGGTTGTTCCGGCTTCCAGTACGCGCTCGCCTTCGACAAGGCCAAGGAGGACGACAACGTCTTCGAGGTCGACGGCGTCGCCGTCATCGTCGACAAGGTCAGCATGCAGTTCGTCTTCGGCTCCGAGGTCGACTACGTCGAAGGCCTCCAGGGTGCCGGCTTTCAGGTCAACAACCCGAACGTTGTTGCGGCCTGCGGCTGCGGCTCTTCTTTCCAGGTCAAAGACGACGCGGCCGAGCAGGCCGCTGCCGTCTAGCTCGCCGCTCTTCTAGCTATTCGATCTGCAGCGGTGGCGACTGCGTCGGCACGCTCTGCTGTGCCTGCGGAGCCTGTGCCTCGGCCGGCTGCTCGACGCCGAGGGCCGCGGCCAGCTCGCCGGACTCGAACATCTCCTCGATGATGTCGCAGCCGCCGAGCAGCTCGCCGTTGACGTAGAGCTGCGGGAAGGTCTGCCAGTCGGAGATCTCCGCCGTCACTTCGCGCAGCGGCTGCAGCGCGGGGAGGACGTCGATCGCGCCGTAGTCGACGTCGACCTGGTCCAGCACCTGGACCACGCGCATCGAGAAGCCGCAGCGCGGCATGTCCGGGGTCCCTTTCATGAACAGCAGGACCGGGTTGGCGGCGATCAGCTCTTCGATTTTGGACTTCAGCTCTGGGTCGGCCATGGAGGGCATTGTAGGGAGCGAGCGCGCTGGGCTCAGAGCTTGGTGACGATCGCGGCCGCTAGAGCCAGGAAGCCGGTGAGCATGGCAACCGTGAGCGCGATGAAGCCCTGGATCATCGTGTGCTGGAGGGAGTCGATCCGGCCGGTCAAACGGCTGTCCATCTCGTTGACCTTGGTGCCCAGGTCAGTGACTCGACCATTGAGGTCGTCGAGGCGTGAGTCGGTCCAGGTCGATCGCATCGGCTTCATGGCTCCAGAGTAGAAGGAAATTCCGCACGTGTGGCGCACGAAAGTGTAACTTTTTGTCCGCTGGCTTGCGGACTAACTCGGAACGCTGGTCTTCACCGACAGCGCGTGGATCGTGCCGTCGTCGAAGCGCTCCTTGACCGCGGCCTTGACCAGCCGGTGCTGGTCGATCCGCGAGAGGCCCTCGAACTGGGGGGCGCTGACGGTTGCCCGCAGGTGGTCGCCGGTGCCGGTTTCGTCGATCACCTCGACCTCGGCGCCCGGCAGGGCGGCCTCGATCATTCCTTCCAGCTCGGCGAGATCGGCGGCCACAGGGCTCAGCCGGCGAGGCGCTCGCCGACGGTCTCGAGCATCTCCTCGACCCGGACGAACTTGACCCGCGGGCGGCCGTGCGGCTCGCCGCGGCCGACCTCGGCCTGGTCGATCGCCTGCCAGTCCTCGAAGCTGACGTAGCGGGTGCCCTTCTCGCGCAGCAGATCCTCGACTGCGACGGGGTCAGGGCTCTCCGGGCTCAGCAGCGTGCCGGACTCGACGTCGGCGAGGAGGTGCTGGACGGTCTCCAGAGCGTCTTTCTTGTTGGTCCCGATCACGCCCGAGGGGCCGCGCTTGATCCAGCCGGCGGTGTAGTGGCCGGTCTTGTGCCCGGCGTCATGGGAGTCGAGGATGCGGCCGCCCTCGTTGAGGATCAGGCCGCGCTTCTCGTCGAAGGGGACGCCCTCGATCGGGACGCCGGTGTAGCCGACCGAGCGCAGGACCAGCCCGCACTCGAGCTCTTCGCGCTCGCCGCTGTCCCTGGCGCGCAGCGTGCCGCCCTCTTCGACCAGCTCGTTGCGGCCGACGACGATCGATTCGACCTTGCCGTCGCCCTTGATCTCGACCGGCGAGGCGAGGAAGCGGAGGACGATCCGCTGCTTCTTGCCCTCCGGCTGGCGACGGGAGAACTCCTTCAGCGTCTCGACGTTGACTTTGGTCGTCTTGTCGGCCTCGTCGGACTCGAGGAAAGCCTGGCTGGCCGGGTCGAGCTCGACCTCGGACGGGTCGACGACGACGTCGGCGTCCTCCATCTCCCCGAGCTCCCTGATCTCCGGGTTGGTGAAGGCGGCCTGCACCGGCCCGCGGCGGCCGAGGACGACGATCTCGCGGATCCGCTTCGCGTCGAGCGCCTCGATCGCGTGGTCGGCGGTGTCGGTCTGGCGCAGCTCGTGGTCGGTGAGGGCGAGCATCCGGGCGACGTCCATCGCCACGTTGCCGTTGCCGATCACCACGGCGCGCTCGCTGGAGAGGTCGAACTCGCGGTCGGCGTAGTCGGGATGGGCGTTGTACCAGCCGACGAAGGCGGTGGCGGCGTGGCTGCCGGGCAGGTCCTCGCCGGGGATCCCGAGCTGGCGGTCGGTCTCGCAGCCGACCGTGAAGACGATCGCGTGGTAGAGCCGCTCGAGGTCCTCGACCTCGATGTCGTGGCCGATCTTGACGTTGCCGAAGAAGCGGAAGCCGTCGCGGGCCGCGGTTTTTTCGTAGACGCGGATCACCGACTTGATCTTCGGGTGGTCGGGGGCGACGCCACCGCGGACCAGCCCGAACGGGCTCGGCAGGCGGTCGAAGAGGTCGACCTGGGCGTGCAGGTCGCCGTCTTTGAGGATGTGCTCGGCGGCGTAGAAGCCTGAGGGGCCGGCGCCGACGATGGCGACGCGGAGGGGGGTCTCTTCGGTTCCGATCTTGCTCATGGGAGCGCGAAAGAATAGGGAACTCGGCGCTTCAGCCGAGCGCCGGGGCGCTGGTGCCGACGGCGCTGGGGGTGCCGTCGAGCGCGTCGAGCGCCTTGGCGACCGACATCGAGACGCAGGTGAAGATCGGCGTCTCCAGCTCGGTGTACTCGCTCGACTCGGTCGGTCGCAGCTCGTTGACGAGGTCGAGGAATTCGCCCGGGTCGTCGCCCTCGAAGCAGACGACGAACTCCTGGTCGTCGATCCCGTAGGAGTAGGTCGTGTTGATCGTGATCTCGGGATAGCGGCGCCCGACCTCGATGTGGCTTTTCATGATCCGGCCGCGCTCCTCCGGCGGCAGCCCGTACCAGCGCCGCTGCTTGACCATCGGGTAGAGGAAGAGGTACTTGCGCTCGGAGGTGCAGATCTCCGGCCGCGCGTCCTCGGCCGAGTAGGGCGAGCGTTTCGTCATCGAGAGGAACGAGTGCGGCGTGCCGGCCCATTTCGCCAGCCCGCTCTGCCCGAGGACGACGTGGAAGGTGTGGATGTCGTTCAGGTTGGGACTCTGGGTGAGCAGGACGAGGTCGACGTCGCCGCGCGTTCCTATGGTTGAGTAGGCGCGCAAGGAACGGTCGACGGCGAAGTCCTCGCAGGCGGCGAGGAACTCCTGCTTGTCGGCCGCGCGAAGCTCCGGGTCCCGACGACGCCAGGCTGGATCGATCTTGAAAAACGAGAACTTGGCGAACGTGCGATCGGCCATCGGGGCCACGATAGCGCTCGTCCTGCTCCTGGTTCTGGCTCCGCCGGCGGGTGCCGCGAGGCCCGACCGGGTCAGCGTGGTCGTCTGGCCGGCGGAGACGAGCCTGGGAGATCTGGCCGCCGCCGGCTTCTCGCCCGGCTTGATGAGCGCGGGGCTGGGCACCGTCCCGCCGGACCAGACCTATCTGGACATCGGCCAGGGCAACCGGGTCTTCGACTCGCTCTACGACCGCGACCTGCCGACGATCGGCGAGGACTGCGAAGCCTGGAGCAAAGCCGTCGGGGAACGGGCCGAATCGGCTCCGGCGGACATCGTGCCGTTCCTGCTCAACCGCGAAGCGCGAAGTCACGGAGGGGCGGTCTTCTGGCTCGGCGACGTCGCCTGTGCCTTTGGAGGGTTTCCCGGTGGGGAAGGGGGGTCGGCTTCAGGACTCTCTTCTACGGGGAAGCACCGCTGTCGAAGCGGGAGAAAGCATCCCGATTCCTCGGCTCGGACCGGCTCACGATCGCGATCGCACGGCCGACCGGCAGATCGGACGCGCCGGTTCCGATCGGGATCGCAGGACGCGGGTTCGACGGCGACCTCACCTCCGACAGCACCCGGATGGACGGATACGTCCTCTCGACCGACGTGGCGCCGACGATCCTCGACCACTTCGGAATCCCGATCCCGGCGGAGATGTCCGGGCAGCCGATCCGCGCCGAAGGGGACGTCGACGTCGCCGCGATCGAATCGCTCGGGGCGCGGATGGATGTCATCTCCTCCCGGCGCGGGCCGGTCGTCGGCCTCAACATCCTCGTCTGGCTGGCGGCTCTGGCTCTGGTGGCGCTGCTGAGCCGCGGGCGCCTGGCGCGCCCGGCTGTCCGCGTCACGGGCCTGACGATCGTCTACCTGCCACTGGTGCTGCTTTTGGGCGCGGCTCTGGAGCCGGGGGAGACGGCGGAACAGCTGCTCGTGCTGCTTCTGACCCCAGCGCTCGCGGCGCTCACCCTGCTGCTCCTGCGGGGCTACCGTGCCCTCGCGGTCGCCTCGGCGCTCACGGTCCTCGCCTACGCGATCGACCTGATCGCCGGCTCGCCGCTGACCTCGCTCTCGCTGCTCGGGCCGAACCCCGGCCTCGGGGTGCGCTTCTACGGGATCGGCAACGAGCTCGAGGCGCTGCTGGCGGTGCTGGTGGTGGGAGGGACCGGTGCGGGTCTAACCGCCTTCGCGCCTCGCGCTTCGGCGCGCACCGACGCCTGGGTCTTCCTCGGGCTCGGGCTCCTCGCGGCCGTCGTCTTCGCCGCCGGCCGCTTCGGCGCCGACGTCGGCGCCGCGATCGTCTTCCCGGTGGGAGCCGCCGTCGCCGCCGCGACGGTCGCGGGGAGAGGCAGGCGACCGCTCGTCCTCGCCCTGATCGCGGCGCCGCTGGCGGTCCTCGCGCTGCTCGCCCTGGTCGACCTCCTCAGCGGCGCCAACGCCCACCTCACCCGCTCGGTGCTCGACGCCGGCGGGCTGGGCGACCTCGCGGACGTCGCTCAGCGCCGGCTCCAGCTCTCGGCCCACAGCTTCGCCCGCCCGGTGCTGCTCGCCTTCCTGCCGGTGGTGATCGCGATCGCTGTGCTCGCCTATCTCCGCCGCGACCGCCTGCGGGCCTGGCTCGCGGGAGTCCCGGCCCTGCGCGCCGGGTTGACCGGCGCCCTCGCCGCCACCGCGATCGGGACCCTCGCCAACGACTCCGGCGCCCTCCTGCTCGAGATCGGCGTGGCTTACCTGCTGGTCTTCACCGGCTTCGCCTGGGCCGAAAATGGCGCTAAGTCGGGAGAAAGCAGCGTCGCAGACGAAAAGTTACAATCTCGTGCGCCACGCGTATGACTTGTTTCCCTAGCCTGGAGGGCATGGAGGCGATGCGATCCACCTGGACCGATTCCCGACTTGACGACCTCAACGTCCGCGTAGGCGCACTTGCCAAAGAGATGCACGGCATGCGCGAGGAGATGCGGGAGGTGGGAGCTGACACGAGGGAGATGCGCAGCGAATTCGCCGCATTCCAGCGTACGATCCTTCAGGTGGGCGGCGGCCTGATCGGCACCCTCCTGGTCGGAATGACAGGGCTGATCGCCACTCAGCTCTGAGGCCTGCGTTGCCGGGCCCAGCCCTCTTTGGGGTGCCGGGCGATGATCTACCCTTAATCGTCCGTGCGCATAGGTCTCGTCTCGCCATATTCCTGGTCCTACCAGGGGGGCGTGAACCGGCACGTTGAGGCTCTCGCCGAGGAGTTTCTCGGTCGAGGCCACGATGTCCGCGTCCTCGCCCCCGTCGACCCGCCCGGGAGGGTCAGCCGTGTCCTGCACCGGGCGCAGGCGGAACGGCGGGAGCTGCCCGAATACCTCGTTCCGCTCGGCCGAACTGCGGGATTCGGCGCCAACGGCTCGGTCTCGAACCTCGCTCCCTTCCCGGCGGGCGGGGTGGTCGCACCGCGACGCCTCGTGCGGAGCGGCGAATTCGACGTCATCCACGTCCACGAGCCGGTCGTGCCGCTGGTCGGCTGGAACGCCACGCTCGGCGCCCGCGACCCGATCGTCGGCACCTTCCATTCCTACGCGACCAAGCCGCTCCCCAATCACATCGCCAACGCGCTCGGCGCCCGGCGGGTGTTCAACCGGCTTGCGGCTCGGATCGCGGTCTCCGAAGCAGCCGCCTGGACCGGGCGACGCTGGTTCGGCGGCGAGTACCGGATCATCCCCAACGGCGTCGACGTCGACGCCGCGCCGAACGAGCCGAAGCCGCACAGCGACGACCTCGAGATCCTCTTCGTCGGCCGCTCCGAGGAGCGCAAGGGGCTGCCGATCCTGCTCACCGCCTTCAACGCCCTGGTCGAGCACGTCCCCTGCCGGTTGACGGTGATCGGCACCGAACGCGAGGAGGTCCTGCGCTACGTCGCCGACCCCGAGCTGCTCCGTTTCATGGACATCCGCGGCCGCGTCTCGCGCGAGGACCTCTGGACGGCGCTGCATCACGCCGACCTGCTCTGCGCCCCCTCGCTCTCGGGCGAGAGCTTCGGCATGGTCCTGACCGAGGCCTTCGCCGCCGGCACCCCGGTGATCGCCTCCGCGATCGCCGGCTACAGCGACGTCGTCAGCGACGGCGTCGACGGCCTCCTGGTGCCTCCCGGCGACCCGCAGCGCCTTGCCGAGGAGCTGCAGCGGGTGCACTTCGAGCCGGAGCGCCTGCAGGAGATGGGCGAAGCCGCCCGTCGCAGCGCGCAAAGGTACGCGTGGCCGCGAGTGGCGGACCAGGTGACCGCCGTCTACGAGCGCGCGATCGAGGCACCGAAGCCCGTCCGCACCGCCGAGAAGTTCTCCCACTGGGCCGGCCTGCGGCCCGCCGACGGAGGCCCGAGGAGACCCGCAGAGCGGCTTCCCTCCCTCGATCCCCCTCCGGCCCAGGCGGGGAAGAAGGGCCGTGCGGTGGCCCGCCGCCTGGCTCTCGCGGTCGCCGCGATCATGGGGGTCGGCCTCACCTTGCTCGCCGCTCAGAAGATCGGCATCGACAAGGTCGTCGAAAGCATCGTCCGCTCGAACCTGACCTGGGTCCTGATCGCCTGCGCGCTGATGGCCAGCTCGCTCTTCTTCCGCGCCGCCTCCTGGTACTGGATCGCGCGCGCGGCGCTTCCCAACCGCCCGATCCGCCGCCGCGACGTCACCTCGGCGACGATGATCGGGGTGCTGATGTCGGCGACGCTGCCGGCCCGCCTGGGCGAGCCCGCTCGCGCCCTGACGCTGGCCCGGCGCAGCGGTCGCATGCGGGAAACCTTCCCGGTGCTGCTCGGCACGCTCGTCTCGCAGACGATGCTGAACCTGGTCGCCCTGGTCCTGCTCGGCGTGATCATCGTCTCGACGACCCCCCTCTTCCACTCCGGGACGAAGCAGATCTTCGCCTTCAGCCTGGTTCCCCTGCTGGTCCTGCTCGTGGTCCTCTTCGCGCCGCTGCTGATGCGCCGCAACGGCAACGGCCGCATGGCCCGCCTCGGGGGCATGGTCCACCGCGCCCTGATCCAGGTCAGGGCCGGGCTGACGGTGTTCAGGGACCCCCGTTACGGGACCCTCGCCGCCGCCGCCCAGCTGACCGCCTGGGCGATCCAGCTCGCCGCCTGCTGGGCGCTTCTCTACGCCCTGGGGCTCGACGGGCAGGCCGGGATTGGCGCCGCGGCCGCCGTCCTCTTCGCCGTCAACGTCACCGCGGTCGTGCCGGCGACGCCGTCGAACATCGGCGTCTTCCAGCTGGCGGTGATCAGCGTCCTCCACACCGGGTTCGGGATCAGCACCCAGGACGCCCTCGCCTACGGCGTGATCCTGCAGGCGGTCGAGATCGCCACCGCGGTCGCCCTCGGCCTGCCCGCCCTGGTCCGCGAGGGCTTGACCTGGAGCGACCTGCGCATGCAGGCGCTGCAGACCACGCCGGTGCGGCTCGAGCCCAAGCCCCGCGCCCGCCCCGGCCATCCGCAGCCTTGACCGCAGTTTGCGGTAGTCGAGCTAAGTGCTAAAAAACTCTGTTGTATTGATCTAGTATCCGCGGCGGAGGCGTGCCGCCACCTTTCCCAGGCCGGCACTCCTGGCTCGGGGAGGGCGTGCGGCCGGGTGCCGCTCCATCCAAGTGGCGCCCTGGCCCGCCTTCTCGGGCCGCTCTTCATAGCCAGATCGACAAGGTTCCTTGACGGGTCCACAGTAATATGCATAGAGTCGAGCAATCGGCCAACAACTCACGCGACTGGGGAAAGGGAGCCGTGAGATACGACTCAGAAGTATTGGAGAGAGTCGCGCAGCGCTTCCGGCGCGACATGTGGGATTCAGTGGTTCCGGAAGCAATCTCCGAATCGGGGGTTGAAGTTGAGAGGTTCGGGCCTGTGCAGGCGACCGCGTTCGGCGACCTGCCCGAGGTCCATCTGCTGCAGCAGATTCAGGGAGCGGCTGAGCCAGGGGCGATCGAGGGCGGCCATCTGGCCGCGGCGGTCGAATGGATGCGGGCTCGCGAAGTCGATTACCGGATCCCGGTGGCGGCCGGCCGGCCTGGGGCGCCTGACGCCGAAGGCTGGCTGGGGGCACGGGGTTACGAGCGCGGAGCGGGCTGGGTGAAAATGGTCCGCGACGGCTCACCGCCCGACTTCGACGTCGATCCGGGCATCACGATCTACCGCCTGGGCGAAGATGAAGCCGAAGGCGAAGGCCTGAGCACGATCGCCGCCGAAGCGCTGGAGATCCCGCTTGTCGCGGGGACGTTGTTCTTCTCGCTGCCGCAGCGGAACGGGTGGCATTGCTACACGGCGGCGCTGGGGCCCGACGAGGTGCCCGTCGCCACCGGCTCGATGCTGGTCGTCGACGGGATCGCCCAGCTCGGCGCCGGCACCACCCTCGAGCACGCACGCGGGAGCGGCTGCAACGCGGCCCTCCTGCACAGGCGTCTGCTCGACGCCCATCGGGCCGGTTGTCACACGGTCTTCGTCGAGGTCGGGGAATGCGACCTCGCCTCCTGGTCGGCCGTCACCCGCAACCTGCGGCGGGCGGGCTTCGAAGAGGCCTACGAAGGCCGCAACTGGCAGCGCCCGGCGCTGCACCCGGCAGAAGTCCCGGGTCGCTTCAGCGGCTGAGCTCGGGGGCGGGGGACGCTTCGGCGTCCTCCCCCTCCTCGCCGGAGTCCGGATCGGACTCCGGCGGCAGCCCGCCGCCGCGGGCGGTGCCGGCGATCAGCTCGTCCGGCGCCTTGTCGGCGGGGATGAAGCCTGACTTCATCCCGAAGTAGACGGCCTGCGGATGATGGGCGACGATCGCCACGGTCGACTGCTCCGGCATCACCGCGTAGCCGCCCGAGAGCGTCATCCCGATATCTTCCAGCCCGAGCAGGCGCCAGACCTTCTCGTGCTCGGACTGATCGGGACAGGCCGGGTAGCCCCACGAGTAGCGGCGGCCTTGGTCGAGGTCGATGCCGAGCCCGCGCCGGACCTCGGCGTGCAGCCACTCGGCCAGCCCCTCGGCGCTCTGGACGCCGAGACCGTGCACGTAGAGCTGCTCGGCGAACTCGCCTTCCTGCTCGAGCCGTTCGATCAGCTCGGTCACCTCGGGGCCGACGGTGACTCCCTGCAGGGCGACGACGTCGCGCTCGCCGGAGTCGAGCGGACGGTAGAAGTCGGCCAGGCAGATGCGGTCGTGCTTCGGCTGGCGGGGGAAGACGAGCCGCTCCAGCTCCCGCTCGGGGTCCTCGGGGTCGAAGACGACGAGCTCGTTGCCGTCGGAGTTGCAGGGGAAATAGCCGAGCCGCGTCCGCGGGTGCAGGTAATCCTGTTCGCGCCACATCCGCTCCAAACGCGCCGCGAAGCCCTCCTCCTCGGCGGTTCCCTCGACCAGATCGCGCCAGGCCTCGCCCTTCACCCCGCGCCCGCCCCAGTGCAGCTTGAAGAGCACGTGGCGGTCGAGGTAGGGGAAGACGGCGTCGAGGTCGACGGGAAGCTCGCGCGCGCCCCAATACGGCGGCGCCGGGATCGGGGTGTCGGTGCGGGCGGCGGAGCGGACGCTGTCGTCCGTGGTCGGCGGCGAGTCGTCGACCACGACCGGCTTCTCACGCAGCTGCCTGGCCTCGGACTTGATCCGCTCGACCAGCGCCGAGCGCGCCTCCTGGTCGACCAGGGCGTCCATCGTGTCGAGGCCCTGGAAGGCGTCCTTGCAGTAGAAGACGCCGGGCTCGTAGACCTCGTCGGACTCCTTGCCCTTCGGGTAGAGGGTGCGGCGGCCGAAGTCGCGGTTGATCGCGGCGCCGCCGATCAGCACCGGGAACTCGAGGCCGCGTTGGTGCAGCTCGGCGATGCAGGTCGGCATCTGCTTCGAGGTCGAGACCAGCAGCGCCGAGAGGCCGATCGCGTCTGCCTCGTTCTCCACCGCGGCCTCGATGATCGTGTCGACCGGGACCTGCTTGCCGAGGTCGATCACCGTGTAGCCGTTGTTGGTGAGGATCGTGTTGACGAGCGACTTGCCGATGTCGTGGACGTCGCCGAAGACGGTCGCGATCACGACCTTGCCCTTGGTGTGGCCGTCGATCCGGTCGAGGTGGTTCTCCAACTGCGCCACGGCGCGCTTCATCACTTCCGCCGACTGCAGGACGAAGGGCAGGATCAGCTCGCCGGCGCCGAATTTGTCGCCGACCTCCTTCATCGCCGGCAGCAGCACCTCGTTCAGGGTGGGGACGGCGCCGATCTTCTCGACCGAGCGCTCGATCTGGTCCTCGACCCCGTCCTTCTTGCGGCGCAGGATGTGCCAGTGCAGGGCCTCCTCGGGCTCCATGCCGGCGGTCGGATCGGCGGTCTCGGCTTCGGCCTCCTCGCCCTTGGACTCGAAGTGGGCGATGAAGCGCTCGAGTGCGTCCTCGCGGCGGTTGAAGACGAGGTCGTCGGTCAGCTCCCGCTCCTCGTCGGGGATCTCGCCGTAGGGCGTGATGTGGTTCGGGTTGACCATCGCCAGGTCGAGCCCGGCCTCGACGCAATGGTGGAGGAAGACCGAGTTGAGGACGGCGCGCGGGCGGGGGGAGACGCCGAAGGAGACGTTGGAGACGCCCAGCGAGGTCTTGACGCCGGGGATCTCCGTCTTGACCCGGCGGATGCCCTCGATCGTCTCCACCGCGGAGGGCCGCCACTCCTCGTCGCCGGTGGTGAGGGTGAAGGTCAGCAGGTCGAAGATCAGCGCCTCGGGGTCGAGGCCGTGCTCGCCGCAGGCGATGTCGCGGATCCGTTCGGCGATCTCGACCTTGCGCTCGGCCGTCTTCGCCATCCCGACCTCGTCGATCGTCAGCGCGATCAGGGCGGCGCCGTGGGCCTTCGCCAGGGGGATCACCACGTCGGCCTTGTCGCGGCCGGCCTCGAGGTTGATCGAGTTGACGATCGCCCGGCCCGGGATCGTCTCCAGGGCGGCCTTGATCACCTCGGGCTCGGTCGAGTCGACCTGGATCGGCGCCGGCTGGGTGAGCGAGATCCGCTTCACCACCGCGCTCATCTGCTCGTCCTCGTCCTGGCGCTCGGTCAGCGCGACGCAGGTGTCGAGCAGGTGGGCGCCGCCTTCGACCTGGTCTTCGGCGACCTGGACGAGCCCGTCGTAGTCGTCGGCCAGCAGCAGCTCCTTGGCTTTTTTCGAGCCCTGGGAGTTGACCCGCTCGCCGACCAGGGTCGGCCGCGGCTCCTGCACCAGCGGGGTCGAGGTCATCATCGAGGAGACTTCGATCGGTCCCGCTGCCGGGCGCTCGCCGGGGACGCGGCCGTCGACCCGCTCGCGGATCGCGGCGATGTGCTCGGGCGTCGTCCCGCAGCAGCCGCCGACGATGCCGACGCCGTAGCGCTCGACGAACTCGCCCAGCGTCGCCGCCAGGGGCTCGGGCTTTTCCGGGAAGATCGTCTCGCCGTCGGGCCCCTGCAGCGGCAGGCCGGCGTTGGGGATGCAGTGGACCGGCAGCGGGCAGGTCTCGCCGAGGAAGCGGATCGCGTCGCGCATGTCCTCCGGACCGGTCGAGCAGTTGAGGCCGATGACGTCGACCTCGAGCGCGGTCAGCGTCGTCAGCACCGACTGGATGTCGGTGCCGAGCAGCATCTTGCCGCCGTTCGGCAGCAGCGAGACGCTGCACTGGATCGGCAGCGCCCGTCCCGTCTTGGCGAACGCCTCGCGGGCGCCGAAGATCGCCGCCTTGACCTCGAGGATGTCCTGCGCGGTCTCGATCATGATCAGGTCGGCGCCGCCGGTGACCAGGCCCTCGGCCTGCTCGGCGAAGACCTCGACCAGGCGGCCGAAGGAGATGTCGCCGAGGGTCGGGTCGGTGGAGGCGGGGAGGAAGCCGGTCGGCCCGATCGAGCCGGCGACGAAGCGATCCTCGCCCGCCGCCTTGCGGGCGATTTCCGCCGCCTTCGTGTTGATCTCCAGCGTGTGCTCGCCGAGCCCCCACTCCTCCAGCTTCAGCCGTGAGCCCTGGAAGCTGTCGGTCTCGACCACCTCGGCGCCGGCCTCCAGCATCGAGCTGTGAACGCCCTCGATCACGTCGGGGCGGTTGAGCACCAGCGCCTCGTGGCATTTGCCCGCGAGGCCGCCGTAGTCCTCCTGCGTGAGGTCGAACATCTCCAGCGTCGCGCCCATGCCGCCGTCGAAGACGACGACGCGCTCGCGAGTTGCCCTTATGTAGTCGCGCTCCGGCATGAACCTAAAGAGGCTACCGAGGCGGTGGCTCATGCCAGCGGTCCATACGGACGCTGTTCGGTAGGGAAGGACGGGTGTCCCCTGACCTCCCTGGGATTTTCGCCGTTAACTCCCGATCTCTCGCCAAGTGGTCAGTGCGAAAATCAGGACGCCGGTCGGCCAGGGGACACCCGTCCTTCCTGCGACAGGATCTTGAGATCGCTGTTCGCCGAGACCGCGAGCGACCTCGCATATAGACGTCTTATGCGGTTTCGAGGATCCGCGTGTAGCTGAAGCTCGGTCGAGAGGGAGTCGGCATCCCTCCGCAGGAATGTTCGGCGATATGCAATCTGATGTTTGCGCGCGAAGCGCGCAGCAGGTTCTCCCCGGAGCGAAGCGGAGGGGAGGTCAATTCCGGAGGAGGGGTGCCGACTCCCTCCCCCCGCGATTAGCCTTTGAGACCCAGTTTGCGGCGCCAATCCCGAGCGCCGAAGAAGCGGGAGATATGGGGCAGGAGGCGGCGGCGGGCCTTGCTGTAGGGGTACCAGGTCGGCTCGCGCTTGCCGCCGAAGCGGGTGATCACCAGCGACTCGCTGCGGCAGAACTTCTTGATCCCCGGTTCGCCGTGGCGATAGCCGATGCCCGACTGCTTCCAGCCGCCCATCGGCACGTCGGTGGCGAAGTAATTGACCAGCACGTCGTTGACGTTGACCGCGCCGCACTCGACCCGGCGGGCGACCTGCTCGGCATGCTCGCGCTCGCCGAAGACCGAGCCGGAGAGGCCGTAGGGGCTGTCGTTCGCGAGCCGGATCGCCTCCTCGGTGTCGCCGACCTTCATCACCCCGACCACCGGCCCGAAGGTCTCGTCGCGCATCACCTTCATCGAGTGGTCGACGTCGACCAGGACGGTGGGCTCGAAGTAGTCGCCGGGGCCCTCGACGCGCTTGCCGCCGGTCAGCGCCCGGGCGCCGGAGCCGAGGGCGTCGTCGACGTGGTCCTCGACGATCGCGGTCTGGTTCGGCGAGGTCATCGCGCCGACGTCCTTCGGGTCGGATTTGTCGTCGGCACCCTGGCGGAGCCGGCCGACCTCGGCCGTCAGCTTGTTGACGAATTGGTCGTAGACCGGCTCCTCGACGTAGATCCGCTCGACCGACATGCAGATCTGACCCGAGTTCATCATCCCGCCCCAGGCCGCGGCGTTGGCAGCGCGGTCGATGTCGGCGTCGGCAAGGACGATCATCGGGTCCTTGCCGCCGAGCTCGAGGCTGACCGGGGTCAGCGTCTCCGCCGCCCGCGCCATCACCTTGCGACCGGTGCGATCCGAGCCGGTGAACTGGATGAAGTCGACGGTGTCGACCAGGGCGCCGCCGGTCTCGCCGATCCCCTGCACGCAGTCGAAGACGTCCGGGCCGCCGATCTCGTTCTTCCAGGCCTCGACGACCTCGGCGAGACCGAGTGGCGTGAACTCGGAAGGCTTGATGACGACTGCGGCGCCGGCCTGCAGGGCGGGGATCGCGTCGCCGAGGGCGAGGATCAACGGAAAGTTCCAGGGGCTGATGATGCCGACGACCTGATGCGGCCGGTACTGGACTCGCAGCTTCTTCGCGGCGAGGAGCGGGGTGTGGGGGCGGATGCTCTCCTCGCCGATGAACTTGGCGGCGCGGGTGCCGTAGAAGTTGATCAGGTCGGCGAGGTAGGCCGGCTCGTTGCTGGCGTCGGCGCGGACCTTGCCGGTCTCCGCCTGCATCGTGTCGAGCACCCGCTCCTGGTTGTCGAGCAGCCAGTCGCGCAGCCTGCCGAGCAGTCGATAGCGACCCTCGATCCCCATCGCCTCCCACTCGGGCTGGTTGGCGCGAACCCTGGCGACGGTCGCGGCGACGGCCGCGGGCGAGTCGACCGGGATGCTCTTGATCAGCGCACCGGTCGCCGGGTTCAGGACCTCGATCGTGTCGGCGGCAGGTGCCGGCGCTCCGTTCGTCTCCGTACCTCGTGCCGCCGTTCCGCTCTCCACCACAGCTCCCTTCGCCCGTTTGGCTGGTCAGCCAACTCTAGCGGCGATTCAAATCTGAGTGGCGATCAATCCGAGCAGGCCGACGAGCACCGCGCCGATCACGGCGAGCGCTCCGCCGATGACGCTGAAACCAATCTGCAGGGTGCGATGGAGAGCTTCGAACTTGTCATCCATCCTCTTCTCGAAGCTCTTCACCTCGGTGCGCAGTTCTGCGGTCTCCTCGCGGACCTTCACGACTTCGTTTCGGAGCTGACGAACCTCGGTCCGCACTTCGGCGAACCCCTCGTCCATGTGGGTCTTGAGGTCGTCGAGCCGCTCGTCGGTCCAGGCTTCTCTCGGCGTCATCACCACTATGGAATCAAGTGTAGACAAAAAGATGCGACGTGTTGCGCGCGGAATGTAAATTCTTGCGCGCTTCAGCGGGGGACGAGCCGGTATACGGGACCTTCCAGCGAGGTCACGTAGAGCCGGTGCTGCTGGTCTTCGCCGAAGGAGCTGGGGCTGGAGACCCGGAGGCCGAGCTTGCGGTCGCCGCTGGCCCGCTTCAGGTGCGGGACCAGTGAGCGCAGCTGCCCCTCGCAGAGGTCGGCGTAGACGTAGCGCCCCCGCAGGCCGGCCAGGCGCCGGTCGCGGACGACGTAGCCGCCGATGATCGAGCAGCTGCCGCCGCGGCTGTGGGGGTAGGCGAAGATCGGCTTGACGGTGCCGCCGGGGTCAGGGGTGCCGCTGTTTTCGTCCGTGTACTCGCCGAAGCCCTCGAAGGCGTCCCAGCCGAAGTTGGCGCCCTTTGCGCGCCCGACGGTCGCGTAGTCGAGCTCCTCGAACCCGCTCTGGCCGACGTCGCCGATCGCGATCCGCGGCTGTCCGTGCGTCGTGTCGAAGGAGAAGCGGAAGGGGTTGCGCAGCCCGTAGCTGTAGATCTCGTCACGGCCGGGCCTGCCGGCGAACGGGTTGCTCGCCGGTACCGAGTAGGGCTCCTCGCCGGACGCCCGGGGGTCGATCCGCAGCAGCTTCCCCAGCAGCACGTCCTTGTTCTGCGCGTTGTTCGGCGGGTCGCCGCCGGAGCCGCCGTCCCCGGTGCCGAAGTAGAGGAGGTTGCCGAGGAACTGCAGCTGGCCGCCGTTGTGGTTGGAGTTGACGGGGTGGGGGATCGTCGATCACCGGCCGGCGCGAGCCGCTCGCCGCCCGGGTGGCGCTGCGGCGCTTGAACTCGTCGATCTGGATCGACCCGTCGCTGTCCGTGTAATAGACGTAGAAGCGCTTGCTGCGCGCGTAGTCGGGCGGGAAGGCGACCGAGAGCAGGCCGCGCTCGCCGCCGTAGTCGACGAGATCGCGGATGTCGAGGAACGTGCCGGCGCGGCGGCCGCCTCTCAGAACCACGATCCGCCCCTCCTGCTCGACGACGAAGAGGAGCTTCGGGGAGGCCAGGCGCGCCGGTGACGTAGACCGGGGCGTCGAAGGAGCCGATCGGCTTCAGCCCGACCCCGCGCCTGGCGCTGGGGGTCGCGGTGTCCGCCGTGCTCTCGCTCTGGTCGTTCGCCGAGCCGCAGGCGGGCAGCGCCAGGGTTAGGAGGGCCGCCAGCCTCGCCGCGACGGTGGAGGCCCTACTTGCCTTTCTCGATCTCAACGATTTCGCCGCTGTCGGTGACTTCGGTTTCCGGCAGACGGTCGCTGATCTCGGTCGCGAACGAGCCGCCCGGGGCTGACGCCGCCTTCGGTCCTTGCCTTGGCCTCGCCTCCGAGGCCCGGCGTCGACGTCGTAGAGGAGCGTGTACTCGCCGGCCCGGACCGCGCTCAGCTTCCAGACGGCCCTGGTCGTCTCGCCGGGCTTGAGCGGGCCGAAGGCGAAGGTCTTCGGGCTCGAGGTCGAGGCGCCGCCGGGGTCGGAGGAGCCGACGCAGGCGCGGGTAGGTCGCGGACAGCACCCAGACCGGGCGGTCCGGCTGGGCGAGCTCCGGCTGGGGATCGCTGACGCCGAAGGGGAGCGAGGAGTCTTCGCCCCGCTGGCCCTTGATCGTGAAGCTCACGGTCAGGCCGGGCACGGTCCGCTTGCCGGTGTTGCGGATGCCGAGCTGCAGGACCGAGGTCTGGCCGAGCCGCTGCAGCGACGGGAAGCTCGCTTCGGTCACCTTCACGTCATAGGTGCCGCTTGCTTCCTCGTGGGACGTGGAATGTCGCCGCCACCGCAGGCGGCGAGCAGCGCCGCCGCCGCCAGCGCGGCTAACCCGGTCGCGATGGCCTGGAGGCGGGTCCGCCGGGAATGTCGTCCGGTCCCCCGCAAAGCGGCCCGAACATAGCACGGGGTTTGGCCGCCTTCGCAGGCATTTCGGCCCCTCGCAGAGGCGTTAGCCGGATCTCAACACGCGGCTAACGGTAGGCGCATCGGCATCCCCTAGACTCCTGCGCACCGGGTGGGGTGCCGCGCGCGTGCGGCGCAGCCCGGATGGAGGAGCAGATGGTCGGATCCGCGGTCAACAGGGCTTTCTTGCCCGCCAAGTCCCTGTTCGAACAGGTGGGGGAGATGATGATCCTCACCGCGCGGACGATCGTCTCTGCGGTCAAACCGCCCTATCCCTATGGCGAGGAGTTCATCGGCCAGTTCCTCTTCGCCCTGCAGCTCTGCTGGTTCCCGCTGCTGGTCTCGACCGTGGCCTTCGGCTTCGGCGCGCCCGGGCTTGCAGGCGGCTAACTTCCTCTCGCTCTTCGGCGCCCTCGACCGGCTCGGCGGCTTCTTCGTCCTCGCCTCGATCCGCGAGTTCGCGCCGTTCGTCACCGCGGTCGTCGTCGCCGGCGTCGCCGGCACCGCGATCACCGCCGACCTCGGCGCCCGGAAGATCCGCGAGGAGCTCGACGCCCTGCAGGTGCTGGGCGTCGACCCGATCAAGAACCTGGTCGTGCCGCGCTTCCTGGCGCTGATGCTGATCACCGGCCTGCTCGACATCTACGCGCTGGTCTTCGGGATCAGCGGCGGCATCCTCACCGAGACCCTCTACAACCAGCCGCTCGGCGGCTTCTTCGCGACCCTCTTCTCCAACGCCTCGATCACCGACCTCTGGGGCTCGGTGATCAAGTGCACGCTGTTCGGGGCGCTGATCGCGGTCGTCTGCTCCTACAAAGGGATGACCGCCTCCGGCGGCGCCGCCGGCGTCGGCCGGGCGGTCAACGAGGCCGTCGTCATCTCCTTCATGGGCGTCTTCGCCTTCAACTACGTCTTCACCCAGACCCTGCTGGCGACCAACCCGGAGCTGCAGACGATCCGATGAACGCCTGGCTCGCGGTCCCGCGCGACTGGCTCGACTCGGCGGGCGAGATCGCCCGCTTCGGCTCCCGCGTCGCCGGCCTCGTCTACTCGGGCCGCGTCCTGCGCTTCTTCGGCGAGAGCCTGCGCCAGGCCGGGATCCTGATCCTCGGCTCGGCCTTGATCATCTGGGGCCTGGTCTTCACCCTCGGCCTCCAGTGCGGGATCGAGGGCGCCTACCTGCTCCGCGCCCAGGGCGCGCCCGCCTACGCCGGCGTCTTCTCCGCCTGGTGCGACCTGCGCGAGATCATGCCCTACGCCTTCGGCTACATGCTGGCGGCCAAGGTCGGGACCGGGATCGTCGCCGAGCTCGGGGCGATGCGGATCTCCGACGAGATCGACGCGCTCGAGGTGATGGGCGTTCCGCCGGTCACCTTCCTCTGCGCGACCCGCCTGCTCGCCGCCTGGATCGCCTTCCCGTTCATGTACCTGGTCGGGATCGGGATCATGTACCTGGCCAGCTACCTCGCCGTCGTCGAGCAGATCGGCGACGTCTCCTCGGGCGGCTACCTGCTGATCTTCTGGATGTTCCAGAACCCCCCCGACCTGATCTTCAGCTTGATCAAGGGCATGGTGATGGCGACCGCGATCGTGCTGGTCGGCTGCTACTACGGGTACACCGCCGGTGGCGGGCCCGTCGGGGTGGGGACCGCGACCGCGAAATCGATGGTCCTCAACATCGTCTTAGTTCACATCATCGGGATGCTTGGGACCCTTGTCTTCTGGGGAGCCAACCCACGTGCGCCAATAGGAGGCTGAGGTGTCGATCGAGGAAGAGAACCGCTTCGAGGCAGAGGAGAGCCGTCGTGAAGAAGAGGACCTGCGGGACGAGGCGACCTCGAGCGCCGAAGCGCCGCCGGAGGTCGTGACCGACGGCACGCCGGACCACCCCGAAAGCGCCACCGCCGAGGGCCCCTACGTCAGCGAGGACGGCGCCACGATGGGTCGCGACTTCGTCATCCCCGGCGTCAACCCGCGCGAGCACAACCCGTACAAATTCCACACCGGGATCAAGCGCGACCACGGCGGCGAGGACGCGATCGAGATCATCGACCTGGTCAAGCAGTTCGGCCGCGCGCGCATCCTCAACGGCCTCAACCTCGGCCTGCCGGAGGACCAGGTCTCGATGGTGCTCGGTCCCTCGGGAACCGGCAAGAGCGTGCTGATCAAGCACATCGTCGGCCTGCTCTACCCGGACTCGGGCGACGTGCTCGTCCACGGCGAGTCGATCCCGAACATGACCGACGACGAGCTCTTCGACGTGCGGAAAAAGTTCGGCCTCCTGTTCCAGGACGGAGCGCTGTTCGGCTCCATGAACATCTACGACAACGTCGCCTTCCCGCTGCGGCAGCACACCGACAAAGGCGAGGAGGAGATCGGCGAGATCGTCAACCGCCGCCTCAAAGAGGTGGGCCTGAGCGAGGCCACCTACAAGATGCCGAACGAGCTCTCCGGCGGGATGCGCAAGCGCGCCGGCTTCGCCCGGGCTCTGGTCCTGGAACCGGCGATCGTGATGTTCGACGAGCCCGACTCCGGCCTCGACCCGGTGCGCACGGCGCTGCTCTGCGAGCTGATCCGCGAGGTCCACGCCGAGAACGGCGGCTGCTACCTGGTGATCAGCCACGACCTCGGCACGGCGCGGCGGATCGCCGACTTCATCGCCGTGCTGTGGAGCGGCAAGATCGTCGAGTCCGGCCCGAAAGAGGAGCTGTTCGACTCCAGCAACCCGTTCGTCAATCAGTTCCTCAACGCTGATGTGACCGGGCCGCTGTCGATGGACTAGGCGCCTCGCCGTGGAACGAACCATCTGAGCTTGAGCGCCGGTACCTGGTTTGGGCGCGTCGCCGCCTGGGCGGCACGCCACGCGCGGCCGCTGCTCGCCGTCACCGCGGTCGTCGCGGTGGCCGCCGCGGTCGGGGCGACGCAGCTGCCGACCGACGCCGGCGTCGACACCCTCGCCGACCCGGACTCGGCGACCGCGCAGGCGACGCAGCGCGTCCGCGAGGACTTCGGCGAAGAACCGATCGTCGTCCTCGCCAAGGGGGAACTGCCGCAGCTGATCCTCAGCGACAACCTCTTCCGGCTGCTGCGGCTCGAGGGCTGCCTCTCCGGAAAGGTGCCGAAGGGCGCCGAGTCGATACCCGGGCCGTGCACGGAATTGGCGGAGACGGGAGCGGTCGAGTTCCTCACCGGGCCCGCCACCTTCCTCAACGAGTCGGTGGTCCAGATCGACAACCAGCTGCGCCGCCTGGCCGAAAACGTCCCCGCCGACCGCTTCCGCGAATACCTGCTCGCGGTGGCGACCAAATATGGGATCACCAGCGCCCCGAGCATCACCAACGAAGACTTCGTCGCCACCGTCGTCTTCGACTTCGTCGCGCCCGCGCGGCACGCCGAAGGCGCGCCTGTCCTACCTCTTCCCCAACGCGAGGTCGGCGCAGATCGTGATCCGGCTGAAGCCCGACCTGAGCGAAGCCGAACGGCGGCGGGCGATCGGCCTGATCGAAGCGGCGGCGCAGGACACGACGCCGCGGAAGGCGTGCAAGGAACGGGGCGAGCCCGCGCCGTGCTTCGAGCTCCAGGGCGGCAGCTACGTGGTCTCCGGCGCGCCGGTGGTGATCGACGGCGTCGCCTCGTGCGCTGAAGGAGGCGCTGCTGCGTCCTCTTCGCGATCGCGGTCGCGGTGATGGCGCTGGTCCTCTTCCTGGTCTTCAACTCCCGCTGGCGGCTGCTTCCGCTGGTGATCGCCCTGATCGCGGCGGCGATCGCCTTCGGCCTGCTGGCGCTGGTCGGCGGCTCGCTGACGATGGCCTCGATCGCGGCGCTGCCGATCCTGATCGGCCTCGCGGTCGACTACGCGATCCAGTTCCAGGCGCGCTCTGCCGAGACTGGCTCCGTGGTCGAGGGAGCCACCCGCAGCGGGCCGACGATTGCTGCTGCCTGCACGGCGACGGCAGCCGGCTTCCTCGCGCTCCAGCTCTCCCCGAGTCCCGATGGTTCGCGGCTTCGGCTGGGTCCTCATCCTCGGCATCGCGATCGCCTTCGTCCTCGCTCTGACGGTGGGGCTGGGGGCGTTGACGCTCCTCGGGCGGGTGGCGGGTGAGGGAGACGCCGAGCTTCCGGCGCAGGCGCCTCCCGCCGGTGACAGGGCCCGCCCGCCAGAGCGCCTCCTGTCCCTGGCGCGAACCTATCCGGAGGTCGTGCTGGCCGTCGGGATCGGGCTGGCGGTCATGGGCTGGGCAGCCGGGACCCGGGTCGACACGGTGACGGACATCCGGCAGCTGGCGCCCCAGAACGTGAAGGCGGTCGAAGGGCTGAACGAGCTGCAGGACAGCGACCGGCGTCTCCGGCGAGCTCGACGTCAGCATCGAAGCCGACGACCTCACCGACCCTGCGACGGTCGACTGGATGGCCGGTTTCAAGAAGCGGGCGCTCGAAGCCGGCGGGTTCGAGGGAGAAACTCCGAGCTGCCTGGAGGCCGAAATCTGCCCCGGGCCGGCGCTCTCCGACTTCCTGGTCAAGGGGGGCGAAGAACCGACCGCGCGGCGGATCGACGCGACGCTTGCGGCGCTCTCGCCCTACGCGCTGCGGCAGGTCGCGCCGTTGGACCCCGAGACGGGAGAAGTCGGGCACCAGGCGCTGATCTCGTTCGGGATCAGGGCCCAGTCGCTGGAGGACCAGCAGAAGCTGGTCGACCGGGTGCGGGACGCGATCGGCGATCCGCCCCGGCGGGGTGGAGGTGCAGCTGGCGGGGCTGTCGGTGATCGCGGCGGAATCGGCCGGCGACCTCTCCAGCAGTCGCTACTGGCTGACGCTGGCCGGCATCGTGCTGGTCGGGCTCGCGCTGCTGCTGATCTACCGCTCCTGGCGCCGGGCCCTCGTGCCGCTGCTGCCGACGGTGCTGGCGACCGGATGGGCCTCGCTCCTGCTCTGGGTCACCGGCATCCCGCTCAACCCGATGTCCGCGGCGCTGGGGGCGCTGACGATCGCGATCGCGACCGAGTTCGGGGTCATGCTCAGCGGCCGCTTCCACGAGGAGCGCGAGGCCGGCGCCGGGGTCGAAGAGGCGCTGCAGCCGGGCCTACGCGCGCACCGGCGCCGCGGTGCTCGCCTCCGGCGCGACCGCGATCGCCGGTTTCGCCGTGCTCGTCGCCAGCGACGTCCAGATGCTGCGCGACTTCGGCCTGGTCACCGTCGATCGACCTCGCCGCGGCGCTGCCGGCGTCATGCTCGTCCTGCCGGCGGCCCTGCTCCTGCTGGAGCGGCGATGAGGGACCGCTACTCGATCGTCGTCGGGCTCCTCTTCCTCGCGATCATCGTCGTCGCCACGGTCAGCACGATCGAGGGCGGCGGGGGAGGGGAGACGCTCGGCCTCGACCGGCTGCCGCCGCGCTGGCCGCTGCCCGAGTTCGCCGTGCCGGACGGCGGCGGGCAAGCTCGAAGGCGACGCCAACGTCGCCCAGGACGACTGCGAAACCGCCGCCGCTTCCCTGTCCGGAGGATGCCGCGCGGACTCCCGCCTGCCGCGTCGACCTCGCCGGAAGCGATCCGCGTCTGCGACCTCTTCGACCGGCCGCTGGTGATCTCGTTCTGGTTCACCAAAGGCGGAAACGACTGCGTCGAGCAGCAGGACGTGGTCGAGCAGGTCTACCGGCGCTACCGTGGACGGGTGGGTTTCCTCTCGCTGGACATCCGCGACGATCGCGACACGGTGCGCGACCTGATCCGCCAGCGCGGCTGGACGATGCCGGTCGGCTACGACCGCGACGGCGCCGTCGGCGGCCTCTACGGCGTCGGCGTCTGCCCGACCTTCGCCTACGTCTATCCCGGCGGCACGCTGGAGAGCGCCAGCATCGGCGAGCTCACCGTACGCCCAGCTGAGCGAGCCGGGTCGACCGCCTGCTGGCCGCCACCGCCGCCGCGGAACCGGGCTGAGATGGGCGCCGAGCCCGCCGAGCAAGCGGACTGGGCTGGGTGCCCGCGCCGCAGCCAGGGCTGGGTCGCTCCCCACATCGCCTCCGAGTTTCCCGGCCTCGGCATCGCCTGGGTCGAGGTCGACGCGCGGCCCGGCCGCAGCCCCGAGCCGGTCCGCCGCCGCCTGCGCGACCTCTCCGACCGCTTCTACGGCTCCCAGGCGATCCAGATGCGCGAACGGCCGATCCCCTGGGCCTACCGCGTCTTCTTCCGCCAGATCGGCCTCGACCCTGACCGCACCCGGACCCCGATCGAGCAGCTCGCCCTCGACCGCCTCCACGACGGCGGCTTCAAGAGCCACGGCCTGCCGACCGACGCGCTGACCGTCGCGATCGTCGAGACCGGCGTCGCCCTGCGCGCCTTCGACGCCGATCGGGTCGAGGGGCGCCTCTGCATCCGCGACTCGGCCCCGGGCGAGTCGCTGCCGGGCATGCCCGGCGAGCTGGCGAAGGGCACGCCTCATCGTCGCCGACGAATCGCGGCCGGTCGGCCTGCTCTTCGGCGCCGACCGCCGAGGGCGTCGGGGTCGGGCGCCGACAGCCGCCGGCTCGCGGTCGCCGCGGTCCAGGTCAAGGGCGTGCCGCAGATCGCCGTCGAGGAGGCGCTGTGGATGGCGGCGTCGACGCTGGAGCGGTGATCTACACTTTCGGGCCGATGCCGGATCTGCTCGACAAGACGAGCTTGATTGGGCTCGGCGTCGGGGTCGACGAGCGCCTCGCTCGGCTCGAGCTGCGGCGCCAGATCGCCCGCCTCGAGCGCGAGCTCGCCGCGCTCTTCGGCGAGGCCTTCGGCCGGGTCGAGGTCGAGCACCGGGTCGAGGCGCTCGCCGCCCAGCCGCGGCTGCTCGACCTCGGCGAGCTGGAGCGCTTGCGCGACGATCTCGCCGACCGCGTCGGCGAGGCGCGGGCGACGCTGGCGAGCGAGGCGGGTCGAGGCCGGAAACCGCGAGCTGCTGAGCGGATGCTCGCCTCGCCCGCAGGACTTCAAGTGGGTCATGGTCGCCGCGACGACCTCGGCCTGCACGGCTGCGGCCACTGGCACTCGCGTCCCCGCCTCGGCCCGATCGGGATGCTGATGGGCTGGTGGCGGGTCAAGGTCTCCTCCGGATGTCCCGTTAGCCGGGCGGCTTGCGGCCGTTGACTGCCAAGACCAAGCCCGCCAAGAGGGTTGTCCGGCCGACGAGCGGCCGCCGGCGCCATGGGGGAAGCGTCCCGCTGGCCGAGCTGGTCATCCTCGCCGGCATCGTCGCCCTGGCGATCGGCGTGATCGGCGGTCACCCGACCGCGATCGGCGTCGGCGTCGCCCTGGCCGGGCTCGGCGGTCTCGAGGTCGCGATCCGCGAGCACTTCGCCGGCTACCGCTCCCACACGACCCTGCTCGCGGGCGCCGCTCTTCGTCCTCACCATCGGGCTCGTCTTCTACGTCGCCGACCAGATCCTCGCGGTCGCGCTGGCGATCGGCGCGGTCGCCTTCGCGATCGCCTTCTATCTGGCGCGCCGCGCATTCCAACGGGCCTCCGGAGGCCTCAGCTACAGGATCGGCGGCATGCGCGGCTAAATCGGCCGCGAACGCGGCCGTCAGGGTGTGCCGCTTCTCGGGCGGGTGGCGCGGGAGAGGGGATGCCGAGCATCCAGCGCAGGCTTCCCCGCTCCCGTGACAGGACCGCCCGCCTAAACGGCCAGCGCTTCCCTTCCCGCGCCCCGGCCGAAAGCTCGGCGGCGAGCAGGCGACGCTGGCGGGAGGTGAGCGTCCCCAGCTGCTTGTTCTCGTTCAGCGAGAGCGGCATGAGGAACTTGCGGGCCCGGGTCCGGCCCCAGCGGCGCTGGCTGGTCAGCAGCTCGGCGATGGTCATGCTCTCGGTCTCCCACGGGCACTCGCGAACAACCTCCGACGGCATCCATGTCTCCCCGCGCGATCGCGCGCTTCAGCTCGGCACGGGCAAGGCGGACCATGTTGGCTCGTTCCAGCGCCCTCATGTGCTGCGGCGCCTCCACCGAGGCTGCGATCGTCGTTGCGGGTGCCGTTGAGGCAGCGTCCACTGGACTCCTCCCTTCAAGGAATCGGTTAACTGGGTATCTCGCGTCCGGCCGTGGCATCCCATGCCCTTTCCAGGGGGCCTGGTCCTGCCGGACCGACTCTCTCTTCCCGAACGCCCCGCCTGGGTCGTTCGGCGAGGGGGCCAAGCTATGCCGTCGGGGTGCCGGCCGTCAACCCGTCGCCAGCGAATTTGACGTCCGACCCATTCGCTAAGAGCAACAATTTCGACACATCCGCACGCCTTGTCCATTCTCGGACAAGCCTGAAACTACCCACGCGGGGGATGTCAAGATTTCTGTTACCAACGAATTAAGAGCGCGGAAGGTCCGGGAAGTCCTCGATCACCCGGGCGATCGTGCCGAGGGCGCCGTCGAGGTGCTCGCGCTCGTGGGTCGCCATCAGGCTCGTCCGCAGCAGCGCACCGCCGGGCGGGACCGCCGGGTGGATCGCGACGTTGGTGTAGACGCCGGCGTCGAAGAGGGCCTTCCAGAGCAGCACCGCCTGCCAGTCGTCGCCGACCATCACCGGCACCACCGGCGTGGTGGCGACGGTGCCGTCGGGCAGCGTCCCCGGCTCGATCACCTGGAGGCCGAGGTGGCGCAGGCCCTCGCGCAGGTACTCGGCGTTGGCGAGCAGGCGCTCGAAGAGCGCGGGGCCGTCCGAGCGGATCACCCGCAGCGCCGCCAGCGCCGCGCCGACCGCGGCCGGGACGGCGGAGGCGCTGAAGATGAAGGAGCGCGAGGAGATCCGCAGGTACTCGATCACGTCGGCCGGGCCGGCGATGAAGCCGCCGCAGGAGGCGAGGCTCTTGGAGAAGGTCCCCATCCGCAGGTCGACCTCGTCCTCGAGGCCGAACAGCTCGCAGGCGCCGGCGCCGCGGGCGCCGAGGACGCCGGCCCCGTGCGCCTCGTCGACCATCAGGCGCGCGCCGTAGCCCTTGCAGAGCTCGACGATGCGCGGCAGGTCGCAGACGTCGCCCTCCATCGAGAAGACGCCGTCGACGATGACGAGGACGCCGCCGCCGTCCTCCGCGGCGCGCTGCAGCATCTTCTCCAGCTTGTCCATGCGGTTGTGGCGGAAGGGGCGCAGCTTGGCGCCGGAGAGGCGGCAGCCGTCGAGGATCGAGGCGTGGTCGCCGGAGTCGCAGATCGACGGTGTCGCCGGGGCCGAGGATCGTGCCGATGCAGCCGACGTTCGACTGGTAGCCGGTGGTGTAGACGATCGCGTCCTCGGTCCGCATCCACTCGGCCAGCTCGCTCTCCAGCTCGAGGTGGAGCGGCGTGGTCCCGTTCAGCAGGCGCGAGCCGGTGACGCCGGTCCCGTAGGTCTCCAGCGCATCGCGCGCCGCCGCCTTGACCCGCTCGTCCCCGGTCAGGCCGAGGTAGTTGTTGGAGCCGAGCATGATCGTCTCCCGGCCCTCCATCTCGACCACCGGGCCGGCCTGCGAGGTGAGCAGGCGGAAGTAGGGGAGGAGGTCGTGCTCCTTGGCGGCTTCGAGCTGCTCGAGGCGGTCGTGGCTGCGGGCCTTCTCGAAGACGTCGACGGGCGCCTTGGCGGTCTCGCTCATCGCCCCAGAGTGTAGGTTGCGGCCCACATGGCAAGTGTGTCGATCCGGCCCGTTCGCACCCGCCGCGAGCTGAAGCGCTTCGTCAAGGTTCCCTTCCGCCTCCACCGCGACAGCGAGCAGTGGGTGCCGCCGCTGGTCTTCGAGCGGATGCAGTTCCTCGACCGCAGGAAGAACCCCTGGTTCGAGCACGGCGAGGCCGAGTACTTCCTCGCCGAGCGCGACGGCGAGGCGGTCGGCCGCATCAGCGCCCACATCGACCACCGCTGGGACGAGTTCCAGGGCGGCAGGGACGCGATGTTCGGCTTCTTCGAGGCGGAGGAGGACCCCGAGGTGGTGCGGGCGCTGCTCGACGCGGCGACCGAGTGGGCGGTCGGCCAGGGGCCGCGAGCGGATCCTCGGGCCGATGGACTTCACCACCAACGACGAGATCGGGATCCTGATCGAGGGCTTCGAGCGCCGGCCGATGATCCTCGAGCCCTGGCACCCGCCCTACTACCAGCGGCTGATCGAGGCCGAGGGCTTCGGCAAGGCGATGGACGTGCTGATGTGGGAGCTGCGGATGGGCGAGCTGAAAGAGGGCGAGAAGTTCGACCCCTCGATCCACGCCGCCGCAGAGAAAGCGCTGGAGGACGAAGGGATCATGATCCGCAACATGCGCAAGCGCGACATGGCCGGCGAGGTCCGCCGCTTCATGGACGTCTACAACGAGGCCTGGGGGGACAACTGGGGCTTCGTCCCGATCACCGACGCCGAGGTCGAGTTCCAGGCCAAGAACCTGAAGCAGGTGCTCGACGAGGAGTGGACCTTCATGGCCGAAAAGGACGGCGAGGTGGTCGGGGCGGCGCTGACGCTGCCGGACATCAACCAGGTGCTGGCGGGGATGAACGGCCGCCTGCTGCCCTTCGGCTGGGCGAAGTTCCTGCTCGGCAGGCGCAAGATCGACCGACTGCGGGTCTTCGCCCTCGGGGTCAAGCACGACTACCGCCACACGGGCGTCGCCGCCGGCCTCTACCTCGAGCACCTCAAGATGGCGGCCAAGCCCGACAAGATCCACTGGGGTGAGATGGGCTGGATCCTGGAGACGAACAAGCCGATGAACCGGGCGATGGAGGGGATGGGCGGCAAGGTCGTCAAGAAGTACCGGCTTTACGAGCGATCCCTCGCCGGCGCCGACCCCGGGCCGCGCTAGAGTCGCCGGGGTGAACGAGCTGCAGGTAGACGGCGAGGTCATCGCCGAAGAAGACGCCGGCCCCCGGGACGCGACCGAGCCGGTCCGCCCGCTGCCTTCGAGCTACGAGAAGCCCTCCGGTTCCTCGCTGCCGGTCCTGCGCCCCGAGGTGAAGAGCGCCGCGATCGCCGCCGCCGGCGGCGTGCTCGCCGGCGCCGCGACGGTCGCCGCCGTGCGCGCAGTCAGCGCCGCCGCTTCGCGGGCCCGCGCGCCGCGCCGCCTCGGTCGCCGCCGCGACCGCCAGAACGTCGTCGCCAGCCGTTCCTTCCTCGTAGACGTGCACCTGCTCGGACGCTGATGGTCGAAGCGGAGGTACGGCCGCCCTCCCCCTACCGGCTGCCCCGCGGCAGCTCGGACCGGACGCTGCGGGTGCGGGGCGGGGTCGCGACCCGGCTCCTCCACGTCGATGGCAGGCCGGTGCTCGTGCGCGCCTGGCAGCCGCTGCGCGACCGGGTCCGGTTCCGCGCCGAGGCGGTCGACCCGGGGCTCGTCGCGCGGCCGCCGATCACGACGCCGCCCTGCCCGGGGCCGGCGGGACGGGACCAGCTCGAGGAGGCGATCGAGCGGATGCGCTGCGCGCTCTGGGTCGACGCCGACCTCTCGGACTTCTACCGGCGCTTCCGCCGCGACCGCCTGGTCGGGCCGCTGATCCGGCGGCTGCCCGACTTCCGCCCGAGCGGCCGGCCGTGGCCCTGGGAGGCGCTTGCCGCCGCCGTGGTCGGGCAGCTGATCGAGGCGCGCCAGGCGGCGCTGATCGAGCGCCGTATCGCCGGCCGCTGGGGCGCGCGGCTGGGGGAGGGGCGCGCGGCGCTGCGCGACGTTCCCGGCCCGGACGCGATCGCCGGCCGCGCCCCGGCCGAGCTGGAGCAGATGGAGCTGGTCGGCAAACGGGCGGTGGCGCTGCGGCGACTGGCCCGCGACGTCGCCGCCGGACGCTGCCGGATCGAGAGCGCCGAGGGCGACCGGCGGCTGCTGGCGCTGCCCCAGATCGGTCCCTGGACGGTGCAGTGCCTGGGCCTCTTCGGGCGCAACGAAATGGACTCGCTCCCCGCCGGCGACCTCGGCTACATCAAGCTCGTCGGTCGCTTGAACGGCGGCGGGCGGCGGGCGACGATCCCCGAGGTCGAAGAGTTCTACGCCCCGTACGAGCCCTATCGGGGCCTGGTCGGGGCGCTGACGCTCTCCGGTCTTTACCGCCTGGTCGCCCAGGGGCCGCCGATGCGCCTCGCTGCCTGAGGTTGGCACTCCGCAGCGTTCAAGACCGCTTGCCGTCCGGCCGATGAGCGAGGTGGATGCGTGAGCCCGCCGACAGGAACTGGCCCGAGCACGAGGTAAAGCGCTTTCTCGACCAGCTCGCCGCGGGCGGGCACGACTTCCAGCGCCTGGTCGAGCGGCTGCCGGTGATCGTCTACACCGCCGAGCTCGGCGAGCGGGGGCGCTGGCGCTACGTCAGCCCCCAGGTCGAGGAGATCCTCGGCTACCGCCCGGAGGAGCTCGTCCGCGACCCCGGCCTCTGGGCCAGCCTCCTGCACCCGGAGGACCGCGGGCGGGCCCTCGCGCAGGAGACCGACGACCACCTCGGCAAACGCGACACCGCGCCGGTCGAATACCGGATGCACACCCGCGACGGGAAGGTCGTCTGGATCCACGACGAGGCGGTGCTGGAAGCAGACGAGGACGGCGTCCCGGTCTGGCACGGGGTCCTCTACGACGTCAGCTCCCGCAAGGAGACCGAGAACGAGCTGCAGCGCGCCCTCTCCCAGCAGGCCGTCGTCGCCCGCCTCGGCGAGCGGGCGATGCAGAACAGCGACCCCCAGGGGATGATGGAGGCGGCCACCGAGCTGATCGGCAAAGTGGACGGCGTCCACAGCGCCTGCATCTGGGAGCTGGGCCGCGACGGGCGCCGGCTCAACCTGCGCGCCGGGCTCGACGAGGCGGTGGTCGGGGCCGGCCGCCGGGTCTCGGCCTCCCGCGACTCCCACGCCGGCGCCGCGCTCGACTCCGGCACCCACGCGATCGTCGCCGACTGGAACGAGGAGACCCGCCACACGATGCCGCCGGTGCTGCGCGTCTTCGGCACCGCCAGCAGCCTCGCGGTGGTGATCGACGGCAAGAACAGGCCTTTCGGCGTCCTCGACGTCCACGCCACCGAGCCGCACCGCTTCACCGCCAAGGACGTGCCCTTCGTCCAGGCGGCCGCCAACGTGCTCGCCGACGCGATCGAGCGCCATGCCGCCGACCAGGCGCTGCGCTACCGGGTCCTCCACGACTCGCTGACCGGGCTGCCGAACCGGCTCAGCTTCGTCGACGCGCTCGGCGAGGCGCTCGACAAAGCGGCGATCTCCGGCTCGCCCGTCGGCATCCTCTTCCTCGACCTCGACCACTTCAAGCTGATCAACGACAGCCTCGGCCACCACGCCGGCGACGCCCTGCTGCGGGCGGTGGCGCCGCGCCTCCGCTCGCACCTGCGGCCCGGGGACGTCGTCGCCCGCTTCGGCGGCGACGAGTTCGGGATCCTGATCGACCGCCTGGCCGACGAAGGCGAGGCGGTGGCGATCGCCGATCGCGTCGCCTCGGCCTTCACGCAGCCCTTCTCGCTCGACGGGGTCGACCACTTCGTCAGCGCCAGCATCGGCGTCGCCGTCTCCCGCGCCAGCGAAGAGCGCACGGTCAACGCCGAGCTGCTGATCCGCGACGCCGACGCCGCGATGTACCGGGCCAAGGAGGGCGGCCGCGCCCGCTGCGTCCTCTTCGACGCCGAGATGCGGGCCGGGGCGATGAAGCGGCTGGAGGTCGAACGGGAGCTGCGCCACGCGCTCGACCGCGACGAGCTGGCGCTCTACTACCAGCCGGTCGTCAACCTCCGCTCGGGCGAGATCGACGGGCTCGAGGGGCTGGTCCGCTGGCGCCATCCCGAGCGCGGCACGCTCGACCCCTCCGAGTTCGTCTCGATCGCCGAGGACAGCGGCCTGATCGAGCCGATCGGGCGCTGGGTTCAGGAGCGCGCCTGCCGTCAGGCGCTGGAGTGGCACCAGCTGCGGCCCGACTCGCGCCCGCTCGACGTCGCCGTCAACCTCTCGGCCCGCCAGGTCGCCCATCGCGACCTGGCCGACACGGTCGAGGAGGTGATCGCCCGCACCGGGATCGACCCCGTCCACCTGCGGCTCGAGATCACCGAGAGCGTCCTCGTCGAGGAGTCGGCGACGGCGATCTCCTCGCTGGAAGCGCTGAACGATCTCGGCGTCCGCCTGGTCCTCGACGACTTCGGCACCGGCTATTCCTCCCTCGCCTACCTCAACCGCTTCCCGTTCCACGCCTTGAAGATCGACCGCTCCTTCGTCGACGCGCTGGGGATCGAGCAGGAGGCGACGGCGATCGTCGAGGCGATCATCGGCATGGCGCGGGCGCTGTCGCTGGAGGTGATCGCCGAGGGCGTCGAGAGCGAGGTGCAGCTCGCGGAGCTACGCCGGCTCGGCTGCGACTACGCGCAGGGCCACCTCTTCCACGCCGCGATGCCCGATCGCGAGGTGAGCCGGTTGATCGCCGAAGGGGCGCTCGGCTATTCGGGGATCTCGCCCGAGGGCAGGTAGCCGTTGTCGAGCAGCTCGTCCGGCGTGGGCAGCGACTCGATCAGTTCGTTGTCCCGCATCCAGCCGGCGAAGATCGCCCACTCCTCGGGGTCCATGTAGCCGTAGGGCTGCCCCTCGGTGCGCGCTCCCAGCAGCGGCAGCGTCGCTTTCACCTCGGCCGCGGTCAGCTTCGGTTCCAGGTCCGGGTTGGCTTCGGCGATCGCCTTGGTCGCGGCGCCCGGCTGCTGCACCGCCGCCTCGGTGCCGCGCTGCAGCGCGGCGAGGAAGAGGCGGAACTTCTCCGGGTTCTCTTCCAGGGTCTGCCTCCGGGCGACCAGGACCAGCTCGTCGTAGGTCGGGACCCCGAGTTGGTCGACGGGGGTGACGACCGGGGCTTTGCCGCGTTCGCGCAGGTCGACTCCCTCGACGTTGCTGAAGCCGCCGAGCATCGCCTGGGCCGAGCCGCCGACGAGGGCGGGGAGGAGGCCGAAGCCGACGTTCACCGCCTTGACGTCGGCGGGGGTGAGCTTCACCCGCGCGAGGATCGTCTCCAGGAAGGCGTCCTGGTAGGGGATGCCGGCGGTGGCGACCGTCTTGCCTTTGAGATCGGCGACGCCTTTGACACCCGATTTGCCGAGCCAGATCATCGAGGTCAGCGGCCGGTTGACGAGGGCGGCGATCGCGACCACGTCGAGCCCCTGCTCGCGGGCCAGCGCCACCTCCGGCTCGTAGGAGATCGCCAGGTCGGCGCGGCCGGTGGCGACCTGCTTGATCGGCAGCGAGGGGTCCGAGGGGGTAGCGATGCCGAGGTCGAGCCCGGCTTCCTCGAAGTAGCCGAGCTTCTCTGCCATGTAGATCCCGGCGTGGTCGGGGTTGGGGTAGAAGTCGAGCGTCAGGCTGAAGGCTTCGCGGTCCCCGGTCGTCTCCTCGGACTTCTCGCCGCAGGCGGCGAGAACGAGGCTGAGGGCGAGGACGGCGAGGGCCAGGGCCCAGATCCGGTGGCGCGTCATCGCCTGAGTTCTATCGCCAAGTGACGACGCGCCGCTCCGTCGAGTGCGGTTAAGCCGATCAGCGCGAGGGCCAGCGCCGAGAGAACGAAAACGGTGGCGAACTGCCGGGCGACCTGAAAGTTGGCGGTGTCGGATTGGATCAAGTGTCCCAGCCCCGAGCTCGACCCGGCCCACTCGGCGAAGACAGCGCCGATCGGGGCGACGACGACGGCGATCTTGATCCCGGTGAACAGGCTCGGCAGCGCCGCTGGCGCTTCGACTCGCCGGAACCGCTGCCAGCGCGAGGCGTCGAGGCTGCGCATCATCTTCACCGCCTCGGGGTCGACCGAGCGCAGGCCGTCGAGCGCGTTGACGGTGATCGGGAAGAAGCAGATCAGGGCGACGATCACGACCTTCGGGGTGATCCCGTACCCGAACCAGACGACCAGGATCGGGGCGATGACGACGACCGGGATCGTCTGCGAGGCGACGATCAGCGGGTAGGCGGCGTCCCGCATGACCCGCCAGCGGTGCATGAGGACGGCGAAGGCGACGCCGACGACCAGCGCCGCGACGATGCCGAGCAGCATCTCCCGCAGCGTCACCCAGGCGTTTTCGGCGAGCAGGCCGCGGTTCTCCCAAAGCGAGGTGGCGACTTCCGCCGGCGAGGGCACGAGGAAGCTTTCGAGATCGAGCGCGTCGGCGATCGCCCCGGTCGAGCAGGCGACCTGCCAGAGGCCGAGCAGCCCGGCCAGCAGCAGCCCCGGAAGCACCACCGCCGCCATTTCGTGGTTCCTTTGTCGTGCATAGCCCGACTTACGAACCACGCAACGCGTGGAGCGCTTCCTCGCGGGCGGCGACGAAGGTCGGGATCGGTGACGGCTGCGTCGCGGTCGGGGGCGCGTGGGGCGGGGGCCGCCAGCTCGGCGACGATGCGCGCCGGCCGGGCGGAGAGCACGGCGACGCGATCGGAGAGGTAGAGCGCCTCCTCGACGTCGTGGGTGACGAGGACGACGGTGCGGGGATCGGCGCGCAGCGCGGCGGCGAGCCACTCCTGCATCTCGGCCCGGGTGATCGCGTCGAGCGAGGCGAAGGGCTCGTCGAGGGCCAGCACCGGCTTGCCGGCGATCAGGGTCCGCAGAAAGGCGACCCGTTGCCGCATCCCGCCCGACAGCTCGTCCGGCCGCGCCGCCTCGAAGCCCGCGAGGCCGAAGCGCTCGAAGAGGCCGGCGGCGGCGGCGCGCGCCTCCCTGCGCCCCATCCCCTGGTTGCGCAGCGCCAGGGCGGCGTTGTCGATCGCCGAGTACCAGGGCAGGAGCAGGTCGCGCTGGGGCATGAAGGCGCAGCGGGCGAGACGCTCGGGGGCGGTGGCGGCGCCTCCCACCTCGATCGTCCCCGCGCTGGGCTCGCGCAGGCCGCAGACCAGCTCCAGCAGCGTCGACTTGCCGCAGCCGGAAGGCCCGACCAGGCCGAGGACGCCGTGCGCGGGCACCTCGAGCTCGATCCCGTCGAGCGTCCGCAGCTCGGCGTAGGCGTGGCTGACGCCGCGCAGCACGATCGCGTCGGCGGGTGCCTGGCGCCGCGCCGCAGGCGAATCCACCGTCTGCGATCCCCGACTTTCGGACTTCATCCTGGTATCCTGCCGCACTCCGCACTCCTGACCAAGAAGGTCAGGAAAGTCGAAATCAGCAGGTGCGGAGACACTGCACTCATGGACCCGGCAATCGTCCTCTTCGGATTGGGCATCGGCGTACTCGTCGGTATGACCGGCATGGGCGGAGGCTCGCTGATGACCCCGCTGCTGATCCTCATCTTCGGGATCTCGCCGACGACCGCGATCGGCACCGACATCTTCTACGCGGCGGTGACCAAGACCGTCGGCGGCTGGCGTCACCTGCGGATGAGGACGGTGAACATGGACCTGGTCAAGTGGCTGGCGATCGGCAGCGTGCCATCCGCGGTCGGCGGCGTCATCCTCGTCTCCTGGCTGCAGACCAAGGTCGGCGAAGCGCGCCTCGAGGAACTCGTCTACGCCGTCCTCGGCGGCACCCTGCTGATGGTCGGCGTCATCACTCTCGCCCGGGCGTTGATCCTGCGCAACCTGATCGACGAGCGCGACCGCTTCGAGGTCGAGCGGCGACACAAAGTCGCGGCGATCGTGATCGGCGCGACCACCGGGTTCGTGATCGGGATCACCTCGGCCGGCTCCGGCACGGTGATTGCGATCCTGCTGATCGCCGTCTACCGCCTGGCGCCGAAAAAGGTCGTCGGCACCGACGTCTTCCACGCCGCGATCCTGCTCTGGGCCGCCGGCATCGCCCACTGGGTCGGCGGCAACGTCGACTTCGTCCTCGCCGGCAACATCCTCCTCGGCAGCATCCCCGGCGTGGTGATCGGCGCCTCGCTCTCGGACAAGGCACCGCAGGGCTTCCTGCGCACCGCCCTCGGCCTGGTGCTGATCGGGTCGGGGATCGTCACCGTCCAGAAGGGCGACCCCAACGTCTGGCCGATCGCCGCCGCGATCGCCGCCATCGGCCTCGGCGCGATCCTCTACGCGCCGCACTGGATCAACCGCCGCCGCGAGCAGCAACGCCAGCAAGAGCGCAGACCAGTTGGCCGCAACCGCGCGGACGCTGCCCGCCGACTGATTTACTAGACACATGCGAGTTTCCGCGAAGGCCGACTACGCGGTGCGGGCCGCCGCCGAGCTTGCCGCCGCCCAATCCGAGGAAGCGCCGGTCAAGGGCGAGCGCCTGGCCGAGGCCCAGGACATCCCCCTCCAGTTCCTCGAGCACATCCTGCTCGAGCTCAAGCACCACGGCATCGTCCGCGCCCGCCGCGGCGCGAAGGGCGGCTACTGGCTGGCCCGGCCCGCCGACGAGGTGACCGTCGCCGAGATCGTCCGCGCCGTCGAGGGCCCGATCGCCCACGTGCAGTCGACCCCGCCCGAGGACATCGAGTACCGCGGCAACTCCAAGCACCTTCAGGAGGTCTGGATCGCAGTCCGCGCCAGCCTCCGCACCGTGCTCGAGGAGGTCACCCTCGCCGACCTTGTCTCCGGCGAGCTGCCGAGCGTCGTCAGCGACCTCGCGTCCTCGAAAGACGCCTGGGTCGCGCGGTAGTTGGCGCTCTAGCCATGCAACTTGAACTTCACCGCCTCGATGCGATGCGAGCCGCCAAGTCCTGTCACGACCTCTGGATGCACGTGACCAACCCCGAGTACTTCGACTTTCGAATGTATGTCCGCGACGCTACGGGAAGGGACATACCTGCCTACGGGGCCGAAGAGGTAGCCCGCGGAGGCGAGCCACCTGAGTACTGGGAGTTGGCGCAGTCGGTGGTCGATGCCTTGGAGTGGAGCGTCGACCAGGTCGAGCTGCTGCTCCCGGATAATCCGACTGCGTCCGACGTTGAGACCTTTGCCGACAAACTCGCCCAAGGGGAGATTCCAGCCCAATCGGAAACTCATTTGAAGGTTCTTCAGCACCTAGTAAACGAACTCATCGGGCATGTGAGTGGGACGAGACCGCTGGACGACGGCCCGATAGATCACCTGGTTCGTGTTCCTCCGCCTGGCAGCTTCGGGCGCTCAGCGAACTAAGAGACGACGAAGCCCCGCTTAATAGGTGGGCTTCGCGAAATAGCGGGCAGGATTCGAACCTGCGACCTTCGGGCTATGAACCCGACTGTCTCGCACTCTCCTCCACCGGCGCCGGCACCAAATCGAAGTCCCGGCCCAGCCGCAGCTCGCTGTAGCGCCTGGTCCAGTCGTCGTTGATCCGGTCTGACTGGCGCTTCATTCGCGGCTCGAACTCGAAGTCCTCGGCGCAAGTGAGGTCGAGGCGCTCGAGCAGGTTGAGGGTGCTGGTCTCGTAGTCGGCGGCGAAGTTCTCGTAGAGGACGAGGATCGGCTTGATCCCGGAGTGCTCGAAGAACGCGTCCCAGGAGGCCTCTTCGATCAGCAGCCCTTTCAGCAGGTGGTCGATCGCGCGGTAGTGGAAGCGCAGCTGCGGCCGGTGCTCCTCGACGAAGCTGCGGTAGGGGGGCGAGCCGTCGTCCTCGATCGAGGCCGCCTTGTTGCTGGCCTGGTCTTCGCGCCAGGTCGCCGTCTGCACCGCCTTCCAGAGCGAGACCGCCTGGCGCACCTTGTTGGCGCGGACGACGCGGACGAAGGTGAGGTCGGGGAAGACCGCGGGCATCAGCTCCGCCAGGGGCACGTCGCGGCAGGCGGGGATGTTGCGCAGGAGGCTGACGAACTCGCCGAAGTAGCCCCACATCAGCTTCGCGCCGAAGACGCCGTTGTCGGTCGTCCCCGTCTCGAAGGCCCACTCGAGGTAGCGGTCGTAGGCGGCCCGGCTCCAGAGGGGGGAGCGGGGCTGCGGCTCCGAGCCGACGCTGCGCTCGCCGAGGTGGTCGCGGATCGACTGGTCCTCGACGCCGAGGAAGTATTCCTCCGGCCGGCGCGGGCGGCCGCTGTGGCGGAGCGCCTCGAAGTACTCCTCGGGGCGGCCGGCGACGCCGGTTTCCTCGAGCGCGTGGCAGACGAGCGTGCTGCCGCTGCGGGGGGTTGCGCAGACGAGATAGGAGCGATCGGGTGGCCTTTGGTTCATCACGGTTTCCTAACTATCCTTATCAACAAAGAGATAAACAAGGCCGGGTCGGTAACCTGAAGGGCGGTGCGCCAGCCCAACATCCTCTACATCCACTCGCACGACACCGGCCGCTACGTCCAGCCCTACGGGTTCCAGGTCCCGACTCCGAACATCCAGATGCTGGCCGACCAGGGGGTGCTCTTCCGCGAGGCCTTCTGCGCCGCGCCGACCTGCTCCGGCAGCCGCGCCAGCCTGCTCACCGGGCTCTACTGCCACAACAACGGCATGTTCGGGCTCGCCCACCGGGGCTGGAAGCTGAACGACTACCGCCAGCACTGGGTCCACACGCTGCGCGAGGTCGGCTACCGCTCGATCCTGATCGGCGAGCAGCACGTCTCCCTCGACCCGGGCGTGATCGGCTACGACGAGGTCGTCCCGGTCGACCAGAACAACGCCTCCTTCGTCGCTCCGCTGACGATCGAGACGCTGCGCGAGGCGCCGGCCGAGCCGTGGTTCATGTCGGTCGGCTTCTTCGAGACCCACCGCGAATTCTCCGCCCCGACCTCGGTCCGCGACACGCTCTACTCGCAGCCGCCGCCCAACCTGCCCGACACGCGGATGACGCGGCGCGACATGGCCGAGTTCAAGGCCAGCGCCCGCTCGCTCGACCAGGGGATCGGCGCCGTCCTGCACGCGCTGCACGACTTCGACCTGGTCGAGAACACCGTCGTCATCTGCACCACCGATCACGGCATCGCCTTCCCCGGCGCCAAGGCGACCCTCTTCGACCGCGGCATCGGGGTGATGATGATCGTCCGCGGCCCGGGCTTCCCCGGCGGCAAGGTGGTCGACGCGCCGGTCAGCCACCTCGACGTCTTCCCGACCCTCTGCGACCTCGCCGGCGCTCCGCACCCGGATTGGCTGCAGGGAAGCTCGCTGATGCCGCTGGTCCGGGGGGAGGTCGCGAGCCTCCACGACGCGATCTTCTCCGAGACGACCTACCACGCCGCCTACCAGCCTCATCGGGCGATCCGGACCGAGCGTTGGAAGTACATAAGGAGATTTGACGAGTACCCGCATCCGGTGCTCGCTAACTGCGACGACAGCGACACCAAGCAGCTCCTGGTCGAGGCGGGCTGGGGCGAGCAGACGGTCCCCGAGGAGCAGCTCTACGACCTGGTGCTCGACCCGCAGGAGGGGCAGAACCTCGCCGCCGACCCGGCCCGCGCCGAGACCGTGGCGGAGCTCCGCGAGCGGCTCGAGGCCTGGATGCGGGAGACCGAGGACCCGCTGCTGGACGGCCCCGTGCTGCCGCCCCCGGGGGCGATCGTCAACGAGCAATGGCAGGTCTCGCCAGACGACCCGGTGCGGATCACGGCCGACTCCACGGCCGCTCCATCCAGGTGAGGCAGGTCCAGCCGCCGATCGGGTTGCCCACCGGGTCGCGGCTCTCGCCGTAGGCGAAGGTGCTGAGCCCGCAGTTGTGCGAGCCGAGGTTCCAGATCCCGGCCGCCATCGGCGCCGTAAAGCTGTCGCCGAGGACCGAGTCGAGGAGGAAGAAGCGGGTGAAGATCCCGTGGGTGACGAGCAGCGGCAGATCGCCGTCCTCGCCGCGCTCGAGCTCGGCCTTCAGTCGCCGCACCCGCTCGATCGCCTGCTCGAAGCTCTCACCCGAGGTCAGCTCGCCGCTGTAGTCGATCTCCTCCGGCTCCAGCCCCAGCGCCTCGCCGACTGCCAGCGCCGTTTCCCGCGCCCGCCGCAGCGGGCTGCTCAGCAGCCTGGTGACGCCGAGCTCGCGCAGCCCCTCGCCGGCCGCCTCGCGCCTGCCGGACCCCCTTCTCGGTCAGCCGGTCGCCCTCGGAATGGGCCGCCGGCTCGCCGCTGCGGTTGGCGTTGTGGACCGACTCGCCGTGGCGGAGGAAGAGCGCCCTCATTCGGCTGCCGGGGCGGCGCCGGCGACGACGTTGACGAAGTTCTCCAGGTGCTTGGTCGTCCAGCACTCGAAGGCGCCGTCGCAGTAGCGCTCGTAGGCGGCCATCACCGAGTCGCCGTAGTTCCAGTAGAGCTTCGGCTCCGGGTTGAGCCAGAAGAGGCGACCGGCGCGCTCGGAGATCTGGGCGAAGACCTCGGCGTGGGGCTCGCGGCCGTTGGTGCGGGCGTCGCCGAGGACGATCACGGTCGAGCGGGGGTCGAGGTCTTCGGAGATCTCGGTCAGGAACTCGAGCCAGACGCGGCCGTAGTCGGTGTAGCCGGAGACGTCGGCGACGCCGCCCTCGCTGGAGATCTGCTGGGCGATGACGGCGAAGTCGCGCTCGTGCTCGAAGACCTCGGTCACCTCGGAGATCCGCTCGATGAAGACGAAGCTGCGCAGTTTGCGGAACGAGTCGTGGAGGGCGTGGAGGACGGAGAGGAAGAAGACGCTGGCCGAGGTGACCGAGGTGGAGACGTCGCAGAGGACGTAGATCTCCGGTCGCCGTGGCCGCTTCGGCCGGTACTTGAGCCGCAACGGCACGCCGCCGGTCTCCAGCGAGGCGCGCATCGTTCGCCGCACGTCGACGTGGCGCCCCTTCTTCCGCCCTCGCTGCTCGTGGCCGAGGGTCGCCAGCCGGCGCTTCATCTGCGAGACGGCGCGGTGGACGGCGGCGAGGTCCTGGGTCGGGCTGGTCGGCAGCGCCCGGTCCAGCTCGGCCAGCGGGCGGGAGGGGGGCAGCGTCTCGGTGCGCTCGATCAGGTCGCGCTCCAGCTCGCGCCGCAGGTGGCGCTCGAACCCGGTCAGCTGGTCGCGGTCGATCGGCGGCCGCTCCTCGCCCTCGGCGGTCGGCGGCTGGCTGCCGGCGGTGAGGCCGAGGGTGCGGCGGATCCGCTGGACGTCGACCCCGACGACGCCGGAGCCCTCGCTGCGCCCGAAGGCGGCGATCGCCAGCCGCGCCAGGTCGCGCATCGCGTCCTCGTCGCCCGCCGCCATCGCTTCGCGGATCGCCTCCGAGAGCTCGTCCATGTCGAAGCGCTCGCCGTCGCCGGCCGGCGGCGCGCCCTCGGCGTGCTCGGTGACGCCGCGCTGCACCGCCTCGGCCTCGGCGTTGCGGAAGAAGTAGCGGTCGAAGAGCAGCTCGAAGACGCGGCGGTCGTCCTGGGACTTGGCGATCGTCGTCGCCAGCGCCTCGCGGAAGTCGGCGCGCGAGGTCCAGTCGACGTGGTCGAGAGCGGCGAAGGCGTCGAGCAGCTCCGAGGTCCCGACCGCGACCCCCTCGCCGCGCAGCTCCTCGCAGAAGCCGAGCAGCTTCGCCGCCATCCCCGGCGGCCCGGCGTCAGCCCTCGGTCCGTAGGGGGTCGGCAAGTTTCACCCCGACCCGATCGGCGACCAGGTCGATGTCGGTGCGGTGCTTGACGATGATCGACATCGACTGGGTGAAGGTCTCGCTGGTCGATGTCCTCGGCGCCCATCAGCAGCAGGGTGCGGGCCCAGTCGATCGACTCGGCGATCGAGGGCGGCTTCTTGAGGTCGAGGCCGCGGACCATCCGGATCACCTCGACGAGCTTGCGGGCCAGGGCCTCGGAGATGTCCGGGGTGTGGAGACGGACGATCTCCATCTCGCGCTCGAGGTCGGGGTAGTCGAGCCAGAGGTAGAGGCAGCGGCGCTTCAGCGCCTCGGTCAGCTCGCGCGAGTCGTTCGAGGTGAGGACGACGATCGGCATCGTCGTCGCCGAGATCTGCCCCAGCTCGGGGATCGTCATCTGGAAGTCGGAGAGCAGCTCCAGCAGCATCGCCTCGAACTCCTGGTCGGTCTTGTCGATCTCGTCGATCAGCAGCACCACCGGCTCGGGGCTGGCGATCGCCTGCATCAGCGGCCGCTCGAGCAGGAACTCGGAGCTGAAGATGTCGTCCTGGACGTCGTCCCAGCCGGCCTCGCCGCCGGCCTGGATCCGCAGCAGCTGCTTGCGGTAGTTCCACTCGTACATCGCCTTCGCCTCGTCGAGGCCCTCGTAGCACTGGAGCCGCACCAGCTCGCGGCCGGTTGCGCGGCTGAGCGCCTTCGCCAGCTCGGTCTTGCCGACCCCCGCCGGGCCCTCGACCAGGACCGGCTTGCCGAGCTGCTGGGCGAGGAAGGAGACCAGCGCAGCCGGCTCGTCGGCGAGGTAGCCAACCTCGGCCAGCGAGCGCTTCACATCTGCCACGGAGCCTTCGGCCATGGTCGCGATGATAATCCCGGCCAGTGCTCGACCTCCTGCCGCCGCTCTTCGCCCTGCTCCCGCGCAGCCCCACGCCCTACATCACTCTGATGCTGGTGGGCTTCGCGTTCGGGATTCTCGGCCACCTCACCCGCGCCCGCTGGCTGGTCGCCGCCGGCGTCATCCTGATCTTCCTCGGAGCGCTCCTCTTCCCTCTGCTCGCGAACGTCACCAGCGAAGACCGCCCGCCGCCGATCGAGGAATCCCGCGGCGATAGCGGTGAATGAGGGCGGGTAGGTTCGTCCCATGGGACGCCTCGACGAAGTCGACCTCTCGCCCCACTTCGGCAAGGAGGAGGAAGAACGGGGCCTGAAGGAGCGGGGCGAGCGGCTGGCGCAGCTGCGGCTGACGCTCGGCGGCCTGATCGGGGAGTGCCGGCTGGGGCCGCCGCTGATCGTCGTCTTCGAGGGCTGGGACGCCTCCGGCAAGGGCGGCGCGATCAAGCGGCTGGTCGCGCCTCTGGACCCCCGCCACGTCCGCGTCTCGCAGTTCGCCGCTCCCACCGAGGACGAGAAGCGCCACCACTTCCTCGGCCGCTTCTGGCCCGCCCTGCCGGGTTGGGGCGGGATGACCGTCTTCGACCGCTCCTGGTACGGCCGGGTCTTGGTCGAGCGGGTCGAGGGCTTCGCCGGCGTCGAGGAGTGGAGCCGCGCCTACGACGAGATCAACGCATTCGAGAAGACGCTGGCGGATGAGGGCTCGATCATCGTCAAGTTCTGGATGCACGTCTCCTCCGAGGAGCAGCTGAAGCGCTTCGAAGCGCGGGCTAAGGACCCGCTGAAGTCGTGGAAGCTGACCGACGAGGACTGGCGCAATCGCGACAAACGGCCGCAGTACGAGGAGGCGGTGGAGGAGATGCTGGAGCGGACCGACCGCCCCGACGCCCCCTGGCGGGTGATTCCGGCCGAGTCGAAGCGCTTCGCCCGGGTGGAGGTGATGCGCGTCGTCTGCGAGGAAATCGAGCGCGGCATGCGACGCGTCGGGCAGGAGCCGCCGCCTCCGCCCTAGAATCCCCGCTTCGCCCTGTTCTCGATCATGAGGAGCCCCCGCTCTTGACTCGTTTCCGATTTCTCTTGCTGCTCGCCGTCTGCGCCGCCCTGGCGAGCGTCTTCGCCGCCTGTGGTGGCAGCGACGACAGCGGCAGCGGCAGCAGCGACGAAGACCCTCAGGCGGTTCTCGAAGACGCCAGCCTCGAAGGCGTCAAGAGCGGCAACCTCGACATGTCGCTGCACGTCACCGCCGAAGGCGACGAAGGCGGCGACGTCGAAGTCAAGCTCTCCGGCCCGTTCGAAGCCGGCGCCAAGGGCGAGCTGCCGCAGCTGGCGCTGTCCGCCGAAGCGAGCGGCTCCGCCGGCGGCGAAGACCTCGACTTCGAAGGCGGCCTGACGCTCCTCACCGACCGCGGCTTCGTCGAATACGAAGGCACCACCTACGAAGTCGACCCCACCACCTTCGGGTTCGTCAAGGCGGCGCTCGAACAGGCCCAGCAGCAGGAAGGCGCTGAAAGCGGCGACATCACCGCCTGCCAGAAGGCAGCCGAAGGGATCAAGTTCAGCCAGTTCGCCGAAGAGCTCGTGAACGAAGGAAGCGTCGACGTCGAGGGAACCGAGACGACCAAAGTCAGCGGCGACCTCGACGTCTCCGGCGCGGTCGACGCGCTGATCCAGCTGACCGAAGACCCGGCCTGCAGCTCCCAGCTGGAGGCGGCCGGCCCGCTGCCGATCGGCGAACTCGAAGAAGCCAAGGGCGAACTCTCCAAGGCGATCAAGGCGGCCCACGTCGAGGTCTACGTCGGCGACGACGACATCGTCCGCAAGCTGGCGGCGGAACTGACCGTCCAGCCCCCCGGAGCGAGCGGCGAAAAGGTCGAGCTGGAGCTGGAGCTCTCGCTCTCCGGGGTCAACGAAGAGCAGAGCTTCTCGACGCCTTCCGACGCGAAGCCGCTCGAAGGCCTCTTCGAGCAGCTCGACGTCAACCCGCTGGAACTGCTGGAAAGCACCGAAGACGGCCTTGGCGGCCTGCTCGAAGGCCTCGGCGGGATTTCAGGCTCCGGGGGCGGATCCTCGTCAGGCGGATCGTCCTCCGGGGGGTCCTCCTCGGGGGCTCCCGACAGCGCCGCGGCCAAGGAATACGCGGAATGCCTGCAGGAAGGGGCCGGAACTGCGGCCGAACTGCAGAAGTGCGCGAGCCTGCTCAAGTAGCGAGCAGGCCGCGCGATCGTGAACCAGGGAAGACCTCGCTTTAACGCGTCCTTTTTCAGGACGCCGATGGGCTGGCCCTACCTGCTGACGCCGCTGATCCCGATCGCGGTCGTCCTCGAGCTGGCTCACTCGCCGGCGACGGTCGTCTTCGCCGCCTCGGCGCTGGGGATCATCCCGACCGCTGCCCTGATGGGGCGCGCCACCGAGGAGCTCGCGGCGCGATCGGGGCCGGGGATCGGCGGTCTCCTCAACGTCACCTTCGGCAACGCGCCGGAGCTGATCATCGCCCTCTTCGCGCTCAGCCAGGGGCTGCAGGAGGTGGTCAAGGCCTCGATCGTCGGCTCGATCGTCGGCAACATGCTGCTCGTCCTCGGCGCGGCGATGCTGGCCGGCGGCGTCGGCCGCGACAAACAGACCTTCAGCCGCACCAGCGCCAGCATCCAGACGACGATGCTGATGCTGGCGGGAGGGGCGCTGATCATGCCGGCGATCTTCGAGCTGGTCGAGGGCAAGGGGCTGCCGGCGCCCGGGGCGGAGGCGATCAACTACGGCGGCACCGTCGAGCACCTCTCGCTGGCGGTCGCGATCGTCCTCATCGCCACCTACGTGATCGGGCTCTTCTTCTCGCTGAAAACCCACCGCGACCTCTTCAACCCCGAGTACGAGGAGGAAGACACCTGGGGCTGGTCGACGCGGACCTCGGTGATCGCGCTGGCGATCGCCGGCGTCCTCGTCGGGGTGATGTCCGAGGTCCTGGTCGGCTCGATCACCGAGGCTTCGGAGTCGGTCGGGCTCTCGGAGTTCTTCATCGGCGTGATCGTCGTTGCGATCGTCGGCAACGCCGCCGAGCACTGGGTCGCGGTCCTGGTCGCGATGAAGAACAAGATGGACCTGGCGGTCAACATCGCGATCGGCTCCAGCGCCCAGATCGCGCTCTTCGTCGCGCCGGTGCTCGTCCTCGCCTCGTTCTTCATCGGCCCCTATCCGCTGGCGCTCGTCTTCAACGGCTTCGAGCTGGGGGCGATCCTGCTGGCGATCCTGATCGGCAACCAGGTCACCAGCGACGGCGAGTCGACCTGGTTCGAGGGCGTGCAGCTGCTCGCGGTCTACTTCGTCTTCGGCCTCGCCTTTTACTTCGCCTGATCCGGATCGCCGGATCCGGGTAGATAGCCTGCTCCGATGGAAGTCCTCCTCCTGCTGGTCAGCTTCGCCATCGTCCTCACCGGCGCGCTGATCTTCACCAACGCCGTCGAGTGGATCGGCCATCGGCTCGAGGTCGGGGTGGGGGCCGTGGGCAGCATCCTCGCCGCGGTCGGCACCGCGATGCCGGAGACGCTGATCGCGATTGTCGCCCTGCTGGGCGTCAAGGAGGGCTCCGAAGACGTCGCGATCGGGGCGATCGTCGGCGCCCCCTTCCTGCTCGCGACCCTGGCGATGGGCCTGGTCGGCCTCTTCGCCTACCTCTACCGCGACAAACGCGACCAGGGCGTGCAGCTGAACGTCCACCGGCCGACGCTGGAGCGCGACCTCACCTTCTTTCTCATCCTCTTCGCGCTCGCCGGCCTGCTCGCCTGGGGCCCGCCGGCGGCGGTGCGGATTCCGGTCGGGGTCGCGTTCCTGCTCGCCTACGGCGTTCTACATCCGCCTCACGCTGCGGGGCGGGGGAGAGGTGCAGAGCGAAGAGTCGCTCAACCCGCTGATCTTCGAGCGCCGCGCCGAACGGCGCGAAGACCCGGCGCTGGCGCTGTGCGTGATCCAGCTCCTGGTCGGGCTGGGGGCGATGGTCGGCGGCGCCCACCTCTTCGTCGAGGAGCTGCTCCACATCGCCGAGAGCATCGGCGTCGAGGCGCTGGTCCTGGCCCTGATCCTGGCGCCGCTGGCGACCGAGTTGCCGGAGAAGGTCAACAGCTTCTTCTGGGTGCGGGAAGGCAAGGACGCCCTGGCGCTGGGCAACATCACCGGCGCGATGGTCTTCCAGTCGATGATCCCGGTCGGGATCGGCTTGATCTTCACCGACTGGGACCTGAGCGGGACGGCGATCCTCTCGATCGGTCTCGGCCTCGCCGGCGGCCTGCTCGCCTACGAGAGCCTGCACCTGGCCCGGCGCTTCAAACTGCCGGCGGTGATCGGCTGGTTCGCGCTCTACACGGCGTTCATAGTCGCCGTGATCGTCAGCGCCTGATCTGAGCGCCCCTGGCGGCGTCCTCGGTCGCTCGCGCGCAGAGCACGCCACGCTCCCTGCGTCCTTGCCAGGGACGCTCAGCGCTCTCGTAGCGCTTTCAACACCAAGTTGTCGTGCTTTTTCGGCTGCACCTTGGGAAAGACCTTGGCGATCTTTCCCTTCGCATCGATGATGAAGGTCGCGCGGGCGACGCCCATGTACTTGCGCCCGTACATCGACTTCTCGACCCAGGCGCCGTACTTCTCGGCGACCGCGTGGTCGGCGTCGGCCAGCAGGGTGAAGCCGAGGCCGTACTTGCCGTCGAACTTGTCGATTGCCGCCACCTCGTCGGGCGAGACCCCGATCACCCGCGCCCCGGCCGCCGCGTAGTCGGCGCTGCGGTCGCGGACGCCGCAGGCTTGCGTGGTGCAGCCGGGGGTGTCGGCGCGCGGGTAGAAGTAGAGGACGACCGTCTGGCCGCGCAGATCCTTGAGCTTGACCGTCTCGCCGTTCTGATCGGGCAGCGCGAAGTCCGGCGCCTTGTCCCCCTCGGTGAGCACCGCGCTACTCCTCGGGCTCGGGGTCGGGTTCGGGCCGCTCGTCCTCTTCTTCGAAGTCGTCGTCGGTCTCTTCCAGGGCGGTCTCCGGCAGCGACCCACCCTGGCTGCTCGCCTCGAAGCTCTCGAGGGCGCGGTCGCGCCCGTCCTCGTCCACCGGCACCTCCTCGGAGACCCTGACCCACTCGGTGCCCTCGTAGCCCTCGAGGTCGTCGAAGACCTCCTGGTCGATCGAGGCGGAGTCGTCGACGAGGACGACGACCTCGGTCTGGGGGTTGAAGTAGGTCCCCGGCTGGACCAGCATCTCCTCGACCTCGTAGAGATCCTTGTCGGTGGCGGCCATTCAGGGCGATCCTATGAGATCTGCCAGCTGCCTTTCGGTCTCGGCCTCGACGTCCAGGGGCTCCAGTCCTTCGCGTAGGCGGCGCTCGTTGCGGGCGACGACGAGCTGGCGCACCTCGGCCCGCAGCTCGGCGTCCATCGCCTCGGCGCCGCGCGGGCGCTCGGCCTCGGCGAGCAGCCGCTCGGTCTCCGCCTCGACGTCCAGCGGCCCCTCGCCGCGCGCCTCCCGGCGGCGCGATTTGGCCTCCAGCATCTGCCGCACCTCGGCGGCCTGGATCGCGGGGTCGATCGCCTGCTCGGCCCCAGGACCGGCGCGCTGACGGGGGCGGTCGTCGAGAATCGCGAACGGCCCGCCGCCCATCGTCTCCCAGCCGCCGCCGACCCGCTTGAGGAGAAATCCGATCAGCGGCGCTGCCAGCCCGGTGAAGGCGAGCACCCCGGCACCCTTCTGCAGCGCCGTGAGGGCCATTGCAAGCGACATGACTCAAGGTTAGAGGCGACTTCCGTACTTGGCTGTCGGCTGATCTCGCCTTTGCCTCCGCCCATCTCCGCTAACCTTGAGGACCGGTTGACTGACCAGTCAATCGGTGGAACGTCAGCCTCCCGGCGGCGCTCCCGCAGACTTCAGAGAAACGCGAAGAAAAGGAGCACCGACCGGTGGTCGATTTCACCCTCACTGACGAGCAGAAGGACCTGCGCGAGCTGGCCCACAGCTTTGCCGATAAAGAGATGCGCACGGTCGCCTGGGAGTACGACAAGGACGGCACCTGGCCGCAGGACGTGATCAACAAGGCCTGGGAGGTCGGGTTGATGAACACCCACGTCCCCGAGGCCTACGGCGGTCCCGGCCTCGACTACCTCTCCGGCTGCCTGATCGAGGAGGAGGTCGGCTGGGGCTGCTCCGGGATCGGCACCTCGCTGATGGCCAACGGCCTCGCTTCCGCCCCGATCACCCTCGGCGGCTCCGAGGAGACGAAGAAGAAATACCTGGGGATGCTGACCGAAGCCCCCAAGCTCGCCTCTTTCGGCCTCACCGAGCCCGACGCCGGCTCCGACGTCTCGGGCATGAAGACCAAGGCCGTGAAGAAGGGCGACAAGTACGTCATCAGCGGCTCCAAGTGCTTCATCACCAACGGCACCTACGCCGACTACTTCACGGTCTTCGCCAAGACCGACCCTGAGGCCGGTCACCGCGGCATCAGCGCCTTCGTCGTCGACGCCGACCTCCCCGGGGTCACCGTCGACAAGAAGGAGGACAAGATGGGTCAGCGGGCCTCCAACACCGCGACCATCTCCTTCGACGAAGTCGAGATCCCGGCCGAGAACCTCCTGGCCGAGGAAAACAAGGGCTTCAAACTGGCGATGATGACCCTCGACCGCACCCGCCCGGGCGTCTCGGCGATGGCCGTCGGAATCGGCCGCGCCGCGCTCGAATACGCGACGGACTACTCGAAGGAACGGGTCCAGTTCGGCGTCCCGATCGCGATGCACCAGGCGATCCAGTTCATGATCGCCGACATGGCGACCAAGGTCGAGGCCGCCCGCCTGCTGGTCTGGAGCTCGGCGTTCCTGCTCGACCAGGGCGTCCGCAACTCGAAGGTCTCCTCGATGGCCAAGCGCTTCGCCGCCGACTCGGCGATGGAGATCACCACCGACGCCGTCCAGGTCTACGGCGGCTATGGCTTCATCAAGGAGTACCCGGTCGAGAAACTGATGCGCGACGCGAAGATCATGCAGCTCTACGAGGGGACCAGCCAGATCCAGCGCCTGGTCATCGCCAAAGAAGTGCTGCTGCCGCGCCAGGCCGAAACCGCCCCGGCCCCCGACGCCAAGGCCCAGGCCTCCGAGCAGAGCCAGTCCGAGCAGGCCGCCGCAACGGTTTAGCAAGACGAGCGTCGACGAAAGCCGCCGGCCCCTGGCCGGCGGCTTTTTTTTGTGCTCGGAGCGGGATAAGGGATAAGCAGCAGGCTGGGTAGGGGGCGAGACGAAGGCGCTCCGGTCATTTGCACCGCTATGCGGAACAAATGGCCGGAGCACTCTCCTGCTTCACCTGGAGGGCTCGCGAAACTCGCAGAGCGGCAGCATGGCGTCGTATCGATCCGTCAGCTGACCGGCCCGCTCGGCTATTCCCGCAGCGCCGTCTATCGCGCCGTCGAGGCCGGTCGCCTGCATCGGCTCCACCCGGGCGTCTACGCCGTCGGCCACGCTCGTCTCTCGCTTCACGGCAGATGCCTGGCCGCCGTCCTCGCCTGCGGACCCGAAGCGGTTTTGAGTCACGTCTCAGCCGCATGGCTCTGGGACCTCACGAATGCCTCTCCCTTGCCTGCGTCTGTAAGCGCTCCGCTTCATCGCAGGCGCCGGGCGCCGGTCCGGCTCCACGAAGCCCGCTCCCTTTCGCCCCGGGATCGAGCCCTGCGGGAGATGATTCCGGTGACTTCGCTGCCCCGGACGCTTCTCGACCTGGCTGCAACCGTTCGCTTCGACTGGCTGGAGAAGCTGGTCGAGCGCTCCGAAGAGCTGGGGCTTTTCGACTTGGAGGCCGTCGAAGACCTGCTGGCGAGGACGGTGGGACACCACGGTCACAGGCGACTGCGTCGCGCGATCGCGCTCTACAAACCCACCAGCTTCACCCGATCCGGGCTGGAGAAACGGTTCCTCGAGCTCGTAATCCAAGCGGGCCTGCCGCAGCCGCGCACCAACTACGTCGAGCACGGGTTCGAGCTTGATTGCTACTGGCCGGAGTTTCGCTTCGTGGTGGAACTGGACGTCTACGAGACGCACGGGACGCGCGCCGCCTTCGAGCGCGATCGCCAGCGGCAGGAGGACCTGCTCCTCGTCGGGATCGGAATGACGCGGGTTACCGGCCCGCGGCTGGAACGCGAACCGGACGAGGTGATCCGGCGGGTTGCGCGGCTGCTCGAGCAGCGGACTCGCAGCTAACGCGCCGGCGCGGTGTCGCGTTTCTTCGACGCCTTCAGGCGCTTGACTTTCTCGAGCTCGACCTTGCGCAGGCGAACCGCTTCGGGGGCGATTTCGACGCACTCGTCCTCGCGCACGAACTCCAGGGCGCCTTCCAGCGAGAGCCGGGTCGGCGGCGCCAGGCGCACCAGCACGTCGGCGCTGGCGGCGCGCATGTTGGTCTGCTGTTTGGCTTTGGTCGGGTTGACGTCGAGGTCGTCGGAGCGGGAGTTCTCGCCGACGATCATCCCTTCGTAGACCTCCTCGCCCGAGCCGACGAAGAGCGTTCCGCGGTCCTGAAGGCTCTGCAGTGAGTAGCCGGCGGTCTGACCGCGGCGATCGGAGACCAGCGAGCCGGTCTGGCGCGTGCGCAGCTCGCCCGCCCAGGGCTCCCAGCGGTCGAAGACGTGGTGCAGCAGCCCGCTGCCGCGGGTGACGGTGAGGAACTCGGTGCGGAACCCGATCAGGCCGCGGGCGGGCACCAGGTACTCCATCCGCACCCATCCGGTCGAGTGGTTGACCATCTGCTCCAGCCGGCCCTTGCGCCCGGCCAGCATCTGCGTGACGTCGCCGACGTGCTCCTCGGGGACGTCGATCGCCAGCCGCTCGACCGGCTCGTGGGTCGCGCCGTCGATCTCCCGCGTCACCACCTGCGGCTGCCCGGCGGTCAGCTCGTAGCCCTCGCGGCGCATGATCTCCAGCAGCACGACGAGCTGCAGCTCGCCGCGGCCCTGCACCTCCCAGGCGTCCGGCCGTTCGGTGTCGTTGACCCGCAGCGAGACGTTGCCGACCAGCTCGGCGTCGAGCCGGGAGCGGATCTGCCGCGCGGTCAGCTTGTCGCCGCCCTGGGTGCCGGCGAGCGGCGAGGTGTTGATCCCGATCACGACCGAGAGCGAGGGCTCGTCGACGGTGATCACCGGCAGCGGCTGCGGGTTCTCCGGGTCGGCAAGCGTCTCGCCGATCGTCACCTCTTCGATCCCGGCGACGGCGATGATTTCGCCGGGCCCCGCTTCCTCCGCGGGGACACGATCCAGCCCCTCCGTGATGTACAGCTCGGAGACCGCGGCGCGCTGGATGCTGCCGTCGGCCCGGCACCAGGCGATCTGCTGCCCGGAGCGGATGTTTCCCTGGTGGACGCGACAGATCGCCAGGCGGCCCACGTACGGGGAGGCGTCGAGGTTCGTCACGTGCGCCTGCAGCGGCGTCCCGGGGTCGTACTGGGGCGCCGGGATCTTCTCCAGCATCAGGTCGAGCAGGGGGGTGAGGTCGGTCCCCTCGACGCCCTCCTCGAGCGAGGCCCAGCCCTCTTTGGCGTTGGTGTAGACGATCGGGAAGTCAATCTGGTCGGAGTCGGCGTCGAGGTCGAGGAAGAGCTCGTAGACCTCGTCGACGACCTCGGCGATCCGCGCGTCGGGCCGGTCCACCTTGTTGACGACGAGGATGATCGGCAGCCTGCTCTCCAGCGCCTTGCGCAGGACGAAGCGCGTCTGCGGCAGCGGCCCCTCGCTCGCGTCGACCAGCAGCAGCGCTCCGTCGACCATCGTCAGCGCCCGCTCGACCTCGCCGCCGAAGTCGGCGTGCCCGGGGGTGTCGACGATGTTGAACTTGACGCCGTCGCGGGTGACGGCGGTGTTCTTGGCGAGGATCGTGATCCCCTTCTCCTTCTCGAGGTCCATCGAGTCCATCACCCGCTCGGCGACGTCCTGGCCCTTGCGGAAGGTGCCGGTCTGCCACAGCATCGCGTCGACCAGCGTCGTCTTGCCGTGGTCGACGTGGGCGATGATCGCGATGTTGCGCAGGTTGTCTCGGCTCGTGCTCATTGCGAGTTGGGAGGGTAGGGGACTGGTCGAATCGGCTCTTAGCAAGACGAAGCCCGCCTGGCGGCGGGCTTCGCAGACTGCTTAAGCGTTTGCGGCGAAGCTACTGCTGCTGAACGCTCGCGGCGGCCGGGCCCTTGGGGCCTTCTTCGGACTCATAGCTCACTTTGGCGCCCTCGGTGAGGGACTTGAAGCCCTCGCCCAGGATGGCGCTGTGATGAACGAAGACGTCCTTCGAGCCGTCGTCGGGCGTGATGAACCCGTAGCCCTTGTCGTCGCTGAACCACTTGACAGTTCCAGTCGGCATGCATTGCCTCCACTTCATGTGCTGCGAACGCGGAGGATGCAAAAGCAACGACTGCGAGCGCTACGCACAACTTTCGCCGGTATCTACCGGCCCTAACGGAGGGGACCGTAGCAGGATCGCCGCCCGCTACCGCGACAAACGGGGGTTTACTCGACGGCTGTCATGCCGATACTGAGACGAGCGATGTTTTCGGGTCTCGCAGCCATCAGGGTGCCGCACGCGTTCGCGGGCGCGGTCGTCGTGCTCGGTCTGCTCCCAACCGCCGCCTGCGCCCAGCTCGTGGGCAGCAAGGGGGGTGGACCACTGTCGCCCGCACTCGAAGAGCTGGCGAGGCCCGCGGTCGCCGCCGAGCCCCTGGCCGCTCAGTCCCGTCACCTCGGCCTCCCGGCCGACGGTCCCGGCAGCCTCCTCCGCGACGGCGGCAGGGTGCTCGTCGCCGCCCGGCTCTCCCGCGGCGTCGGCGCTGCCCTGCCGGCGCTGCGCGACGAGGGCGCCCGCGTGGTCAGCGCCGATTCGCAGATCCGGACCGTTTCCCTCTCGGTGCCCACGTTGCGCCTCCCCGAGCTCGCCGCCGTCCCCGGCGTCGAGTCCGTCTGGCAGCTGCGCGCGCCGCTCGTCCGCACGCCCTCCGGCCAGTGCGAAGGCGGAGCCTCGATCTCCGAGGGGCTCGGTCAGCTGCAGGTCGACGACGCCCGCGCGGCCTTCGAATTGCGCGGCAAAAGCCAGACGGTCGGCGTCCTCTCCGACTCCTACGACGTCGCCGGCGGCGCGGCGACCGACGCCTTGGACGACGTCCTCTCCGGCGATCTCCCCGGCCCGGCCGGGACCTGCGCCGGCCAGCAGCTGCCCGTCGACGTCCTCGCCGAGGGCCCGGCCGAAGGCAGCGACGAGGGACGGGCGATGCTGCAGATCGTCCACGACCTCGCCCCGCACGCGAACCTCGCCTTCGCGACGGCCTTCGAGAGCGAAGAATCCTTCGCCGAGAACATCGAACGGCTGGCGCGCCCGAACGCCGAAGGCGGGGCCGGCGCGGGGACGATCGTCGACGACGTCGCCTGGTTCGAAGAGCCCTTCTTCCAGGACGGCCCGATTGCAGTTGCGATCGACAACGTCACCGCCGAAGGGGTCAGCTACCTGAGCGCCGCCGGCAACGACAACCTCTTCGACTCCGGCGGGCGCGAGATCGCCTCCTGGGAAGCGCCCGCCTTCCGCGACTCCCTCGGCTGCCCGGAAACGATCGAAAAACTGGCCGGGTTCAAAGGGACCCATGGCATGGACTTCGATCCTGGTCTCGGCACCGACCGCACCTTCGGGATCACCGTGGGGGCGGGCGAGCTGCTGACCCTCGACCTGCAATGGGCGGAACCCTGGTTCGGCGTCGGCAGCGACCTCGACGCCTTCCTCCTCTCCGAAGCCGGAAAACTCCTCGCCGGCTCGGTCGAAGAAAACGCCGGCGCTTCCGGCACCCAGCGGCCGGTCGAGATCGTCCAGTGGGAAAACACGTCGACGGTTGCGAAAACGGTGCGGCTCTCGGTCAACCGCTTCTCCGGAGCGACGCCGCGGCTGAAGTTCATCCTCCTGCAGAACGGCGGCGGGGTGACCGCCACCGAGTACCCGCAGTCGAGCGGCGAAGACGTGGTGGGGCCGGCGATCTACGGCCACGCCGGCGCCGCCAGCGCGATCGCGGTCGCCGCCGTCCCCTTCAACAACAGCGCCAAAGTCGAGCGCTACTCCTCGCGCGGGCCGGTGACCCACTACTTCGGCCCGGTCGAGGGAAGCACGCCGGCCGCCTCGCTCGGCTCGCCGGAAGTCCTCGCCAAGCCGGACATCGCCGCCACCGACTGCGGCGCGAGCACCTTCTTCGCCTACCTCTCGGCCGGCGTCTGGCGCTTCTGCGGGACCTCGGCGGCGGCGCCCCACGCGGCGGCGGTCACGGCCCTGGTCCGCCAGGCGAAACCGACTCTTCCCGAGCAGCAGGTCCGCTCGGCCCTCACCGACACCGCGGCTCCGGTCGGCGCCTTCAACGCCGCGGCCGCCGGCGCCGGCCTCGTCGACGCATTCGCGGCGCTCGACGGGGTGCCGGGGCCGATCGAAGGCGGCGACGGACCCAGCGAACAGGTCCCGGCGCTGGAATCGCCGCCCGGGCAGCCCTCCTCCGGCACCGCCGCCCAAGTTCCGCCGCCGGTGGAAACGCCGCCGCCCGGGCCGCCGAGCACGAGGATCCTCAAGCACCCGCCGAGCTTGGTCCGCACCGCCGCCCGCAGCGCTCGCCTCGCCTTCCGCTTCGGCGCCGACCAGGCTGAAGCCACCTTCCTTTGCAAGGTCGACCGCCGGGCCTATCGCGCCTGCTCCAGCCGCTTCGCCCGCCGCTACGCGCTCGGCCGCCACGTGGTGAAGGTCAAGGCGAAAGGCCCGACCGGGTTGCTGGACCCGACGCCCGCGACGTTCCGCTTCCGGGTCGCGCGCCGCGCCCCTGAGGCTCAGGCCTCGCCGCGGCGAGTCTGCCGGCGCATCGTCCAGTGCCCCGCGCCCAGCAGCGCCAGCAGCGCGAGGCCGCTGCCGATCACCAGCGGGTCGGTGATCGAGATGTCTTCCAGCCGGGTGCCGAAGTAGACCGAGAGGGCGGTGATCGGCAGGTACCCCACCACCGTCGTCCAGAGGAACCGCCCGAGCGGCACCCGCGCCGCCCCGGCCGCGTAAGAGACGATGCTGAAGGGGAGGATCGGGATCAGCCGCATCGCGATCAGCAGCGTCGCCCCACCGCGCTCGATCGACTTCTCCACCCGCTCGAAGCGCTTCTCGCCGAACCAGCGGTCAAGCAGCGGCCGGGCGATCGAGCGGCCGATCGCCCAGCAAACGACGCCGTTGACGAGCCAGCCGACCATCACCAGCACCAGCGCCGGGAAGAAGCCGTAGGCGAAGCCTGCCGCCGCGTCGACGATCTCCGCCGGGTAGAAGACGACCGCGTGCAGGACGGAGAGGGCGAGGATCAGCAGCGGCCCCCAGAATCCGAGCTCGTCGATCTGGTTGCGGACCTCGTCGTGGTCGCCCTGCAGCGCCGCCGTCACCGAGTCCCGCAGCGGCCATCGACGAGCACGACGATCGCGGCCATCGTCGCCAGCCCGGCGAGGGTGATCGCGATCTCCGCCCAGGGCAGTCGCTTGTTCTCCACGGCGCCTAGGCCAGATGCCCGTCAGGGGGCGGCGCGCAGCCGCTCGGCCAGGCCGGAGTGGCGGCCGCCGCTGTCGTCGCGCCGCACCGCCGAGGCGAGCGAGACCTGGTCGCCGACGAGCACGCAGCTGTTGCGGGCGCGGGTGATCGCGGTGTAGAGCAGGGGGCGGTTCAGCATCCGCGAGTGCGAGCGGTGGCAGACGCCGACGACGACCGGCACCTCGCAGCCCTGCGCCTTGTGGACCGAGATCGCGTAGGCGAGCCGCAGCGTCGCCGTCTCGCCGTAGGGGATGACCAGCGAGCCGCCCTCGTCGGTGTCGACGACGATCGTCTCCTCGTCGGGGTCGTCGGCGCGGAGGAAGACGATCGAGCCGTTCATCAGCCCCAGCTCGTGCGAGTTGCGGGTCTGGATCAGGCGGTCGCCGATCCGGAAGCGGTCGCTCAGCGCGCGCTTGCCGTCGGGGTTCAGCTCCGCCTGCAGACGCTCGTTGAGGGCGTCGATCCCGACCGGCCCTCGGTACATCGGCGCCAGCACCTGGACCTCGCGGATCGGGTCGACGGCGAAGCTTCACCGGCGCCCGCTCGGCGACCACCTCGACCACGGTCTCCAGCGCCCGCTCCGGGGTCGCCCGCTCGATGAAGAAGAAGTCGTGGTCCTGGTCGGGGCCCGGCTCGAGGTGGGGCGGCCGTCCCTGGTTGATCTCGTGGGCGGCGGTGGTGATCATCGACCGCGCCGCCTGGCGGAAGATCTGGGTCAGCCGCACCACCGGCGCCGCGCCGGAGGCGATCAGGTCCTCGAACGGCTTTCCCGCCCCGATCGGCGGCAGCTGGTCGGCGTCGCCGACGAGGACGACGTGGGTACGTCTCGGCGAGGCCGCCGAGCAGCACCTCGGCCAGGCGCAGGTTCAGCATCGAGGACTCGTCGACGATCACCAGGTCGACGGGCAGCGGCCGGCCCGGCCGGAAGGCCGGCTCGCGGCCCGGGCATCCACTCGAGCAGGCGGTGGATCGTCATCGCCTCGTGCCCGGTCGCCTCCTCCAGTCGCCGCGCGGCGCGCCCGGTCGGGGCGCAGAGGGCGATCGTCGCGTTGGCCGCTTCGGCCTCGGCGACGATCTCCTTGGTGCACTTCGTCTTGCCGACCCCGGGCCCGCCGGTGAGGACCGAGACCCGCGCCCCGAAGGCGGCCCGCACCGCCGCCCATTGCTCGTCGGTGAGGCTCGTCCCGCGGCGTCTCGCCGGGGTCGTGGTCGAGGTGGGGCGGCGACGCCGGCGCGGGCCGCGAGCGTCGCCGCGACCGCCCGCTCGCTCTCCAGCGTGCCGCTCGCGGTAGATCCGCCCTTCCTCCTCGACCAGACCCCGCGCCCCGGCCAGCACGTCGGGGTCGGGGGGGAGGCCGGTCAGCCGCGCGGTGCGCGCGGCCCAGCTCGTCCAGCGGCAGGTAGCTGTTGCCCTGCTGCTCGGCCTCGATCAGCGCGAAGAGCGCGGCTGCCTGGGCGCGGCGGCTCGACTCCGGCGGCACGTCGGCGGCGAGGGCGATCTTGTCGGCGCGGGCGAAGCCGACGCCCGGGACCTCGGTCAGCCGGTAGGGGTCCTCGTGCAGGATCGCCATCGACCTCTCGCCGTAGCGGGCGTGGATCGGCGCCGCCAGGTGGGCGAGCCCGTGCGGCGCCAGCTGCACGTGGAGGTCGCGGATCGCCCGGCTGGCGAACCAGGACTCGGTCGCCGCCGCGGCCTGGTCGGCGCTGACCCCGCGCAGCGAGCCGAAGACCCGCTGCGGGGTCGGCGGCGATCGCCGCCAGCACCCCCTCGCCGTGCTCGTCGCACGAGCGGCTCGGCCCGCGTCGGGCCGATGTGGCGCAGCGAGGTCAGGTAGGCGATCTGGCCCTCGCGATCCGCCGGGTCGAGCGGCAGCGCCCCCTGGGCACGAAGCTGGCGGCCGTAGCGGTTGTGGGTCTGCCACTCGCCGCTGACTTCGGCGCGGTCGCCGGCGTCGAGGTGCGCCACCGGCCCGACCAGCGCGAACCCTTCGCCGGACTCGGTCTCCTGTACCTCGAGCACCGCGTAGCCGTCGTCCTCGGCTTTGTAGATGACGCCGAGCACCTCGATCGTGCCGCTGTAGGAAGCGGCGTCGGAGTCGAAAAGGGTCGCTGCTCGGGTCACACGACTAAGGCTAGGCCCCGGCAAGGCGCGACTTGCCCACTCCGAGGCCGCAGTTTCCGGTCGCGGCGATGAACTAGGTTCGCTTCATGGCGTCCCCGCGACCTCCAGCCGGCCTCTGCGACCGCTGCCGGCACCAGCGCCTGGTGCCGAACACGCGCGGCTCGGTCTTCTCGCTCTGCGAGCGCTCCCGCACCGAACCGGCCTATCCGCGCTACCCGCGGCTGCCGGTGCTCAGCTGCCCTGGGTTTGACGCCAGGCCGGCGAGCGCTCCTGCGCCGCCCCGATAGCGGCGCCGATCAGCCCCAGGCCGAAGACCACCGCCGCGAGGCCGACGAGGAGGCCGAGGACCGGCACCAGCGCTGCGACGCGAAGGATCGCCAGGCCAAGGAGGAAGGCCCAGATCCGGCTCTGCGACCCCACCAGGCGGCAGCCGAGCGTCCAGGCCGCGGCGACGTAGGCGATTGCCCCCAGCGGCAGCAGGGCCAGCAAGATCAAGAACGCCAGGGGTAGCCCGACCAGGGTGATCGCCGCGAGCGCGGCCGCGACCGGCAAGCTGATCGCGATCGCGACGCCGATCGCGATCAGCGGCCCGATTCGCTCCCGCGAGCGCGCCTGGATCGCCTCCGCGGCCCGCGGTGCGACCAGCAGCAGCAGCGCCCCGAGGATCGCCATCGAGGCGGTGATCCCGAGCCAAAGGGCGACGGCACCGACGAAGGGGAGGACGTCAAGCGAGCCCTTCCAGTCCTCCTCGAAGACGTCGCCGCGAACGATCGCCCGGCCCGAGACGATCGGTCGCTCGTCGCCGTAGCGGACGTCGCCGGTGATGTGGGCGCCCGGCAGCACGTTCGCCAAGCCGTCGAGCACGACGAGGTCGCCTTCGATCCGGCCGCCGACCGTCACGTTGCCGGAGAAGACGACGACGTCGTCCCGGGATCCGCCATCCAGCCGAACGTCGCCTCTCGCCACGTAGATCCCGTCGGCGCCTTCCCGCTCGCCGATATGGACGTCGCCGTAGACGACGACGATCGGGTCGGAGCTATTCCCCGCGGCCGCCGCCGGCAGCATCAGGGCGATCAGGAAGAGGAGGGCGACCAGGGACGAGATGCGGCGCATCGAGTCCCCAGCCTATCCCGATCGCTCAGCTCTTCATCGGATCCGGCTCGCCGAGCTTGCTGACGTCGGGGGCCTCGTAGACGGCGCCGGGGACGCCGCCGACGATCACCATCCGGATCCCCTCCGCTCCCGGCCAGACCTTGCGGTTCGTGCCCGCGGCGATCCTCACCATGTGGTCCGGGTCGAGCGGGAAGCGCTCGCCGTCGATCTCGATCTCGCCACCGCCGCTGATCGCCATGAAGACCTCCTCCTGGCCGTCGCCGGCATGGTCGTGCTCCGGGTAGTTCTCGAAGTTCGGCGGCATGTCGATCACCTGCAGCCCGAACGATTCGACGCCGAGCTCGGCCCGCGCCCGTTTGAAGGCGCCGAGGTAGACCGCCTCCATGTCGTCGATCTTCTTCACCGCGTAGTCGCCCATTCTTCCTCCCGTCTCGGCCACCGGCCTGCCCGGTGGTTCTAACGAACGTTCGTGCTTTTTTATACCCTACGTCTGTGAGTCCCGTCACCCAGAAGACGTCGCCGCCCTCCAAGGGGGCCCGCACCCGGGCCTCGATCCTCGAGCGCGCCGTCGACCTCGCCTCCGTCGAGGGGTTGGAGGGGCTGACGATCGGCCGGCTGGCCGCCGAGCTGCAGATGAGCAAGAGCGGTCTCTTCGCCCACTTCGGCTCCAAGCAGGAGCTGCAGCTGGCGACGGTCGCCGCCGCCGCCGAGCGCTTCCGCGGCGCGGTGATCGAGCCGGCCCTCGAGCTTCCCGACGGTGCTCCGCGCCTGCGGGCGATGGCCGAGCGCTACCTCGATCAGCTGCAGGGCTACTCGGGCGGCTGCTTCTTCGCCGCCACCTCGGTCGAGTACGACGACCGGCCCGGCCCGGTGCGCGATGCGATCGCCGCCTCGCTCGACGCCTGGCTGCGCGAGCTCGAGCGGCAGGCGCGGATCGCCGGCGTCGATCGCCCCGAGCGCTTCGCCTTCGAGCTCTTCTCGCTGGTGGTGGGGGCCAACTCGCGCTACCGGCTGAGCGGCGACGGCGAGGTCTTCGCCTACGCGCGCGAAGCGATCGACCGGTTGATCGGCGAGCTACCGGATGTCTGATCCGGCTGATTTCGCTGCCCGCTTCGCCGCCTACTGGCGGGAGCCGTCGGTCGAGGGCCTGGATGCCCTGCTGGCACCGGACGTGTGCCTGCAGGCGCCGATGACCCCGACCACCAGGGACCTCCCCGCCGGCAAGCGCGCCTTCGCGACGCTGCTGCGGACGATCCCCGACCTGAGGGGCGACGTGCACCGCTGGGGGCCCACCGAGGACGGGTTGCTGATCGAGTTCACCCTCTCGGGGACCGCTGGCGGGGTGGCGCTCTCCTGGGACGCGGTCGACCGGATCGTGCTCCGCGAGGACGGTCTGGCGAGCGCGCGTATCTCGTATTTCGACAGCGCCGCCCTGATCCGCGCCGCCGCCATGCGGCCACGTGCCTGGCCCGCGCTGCTGCGCCTGCGACGCTCGTCCTGAGCCGATTCCCAGATGGGCGGCCTGGGTACTTGGCTACGGTTTCGAAGTCACCCACCCCTTACCGAGGAGCCCCAGATGGACGTCGCGATCGGTCTTCCCAACGCCGTGCCAGGCACGACGGGAGCGCAGCTGACGGAGTGGGCGCGGCGCGCCGAGTTGCGTGGCTTCTCCAGCCTCGGGACGATCGACCGGATCGCCTATCCGAACATCGAGCCGCTGACCGCGCTCGCCGCCGCGGCGGCGGTGACCGAGCGGATCGGGTTGGCGACCACGGTCCTGCTCGGGCCGCTGCGGGAGAACCCGGTGGCGCTGGCCAAGCAGGTCGCCAGCATCCACTCGATCTCCGGCCACCGGATGACGCTGGGGATCGGGCTCGGCGGCCGCGACGACGACTACGAGATCGCCGGCATCGAGACCGAGACCCGGGGCAGAGATCTCGACGCGATGCTCGAGCGCGTCTGGGAGGTCTGGAGGGGCGAAGAGATGGGCCCCGACACGGCATCGCACCCGCGCGTCCTCGTCGGCGGCTCGGTCGAGGCCTCCTTCGAGCGCGCCGCCCGCTTCGGCGACGGCTGGATCGCCGCCGGCGCCCCGCCGGACCAGTTCGCCGAGTGGCGCGAGGCGTTCGAGCGCGCCTGGTCGGAGTCCGGCCGCTCGGAGGCGCCGCAGAACGCCGCCCTCGCCTACTTCTCGCTCGGGGACCGCGCCGAGGAGGACGCCAGGGCCTACCTGACCGACTACTACGCCTGGCTCGGCGAGGACACCGCCAACTTCATCGCCGGCTCCGCCGCCAAGGACGCCGAGACGGTCAGGCAGTATCTCGCCGCCTTCGAGGGGGCCGGCTGCCAGGAGCTCTTCCTCTTCCCAAGCTCCAGCGACCCGCAGCAGGTCGATCTCCTCGCCGACGCCGCGGGCTTGTAGCGCCATAAGCTCGGCCGCGAGATGGCCGACGAGCTGCCGATCAGCCTCTTCGCCGATCCCGGCGAGCTCGAGGCGTGGCTGGACGAGAACCACGACTCCTCCGCCGGGCTCTGGCTGAAGATCGCCAAGAAGGGAACGGGGGAGAGGAGCGTTAACTACGCCGAGGCGCTGGAGCTGGCGCTCTGCTTCGGCTGGATCGACAGCCAGAAGCGCGGCTTCGACGAGACCTACTTCCTGCAGCGGTTCACCCCGCGCCGGCCGCGCGGGCGCTGGTCGAAGATCAACCGCGAGAAGGCCGAAGCGCTGATCGCGGCGAAGCGGATGCGGCCCGCCGGCCTCGCCGAGGTCGAAGCGGCCAAGGCCGACGGTCGCTGGGAGGCTGCCTACGCGGGACAGCGGACCGCCCAGGTCCCGGCGGACCTGCAGCGTGAGCTCGACGCCAACCCGGCCGCCGCCGAGTTCTTCGCCGGCCTCGACAGCGCCAACCGCTACGCGGTCATCTACCGGCTGAACGACGCGAAGAAGCCGGAGACCCGCGAGCGCCGCCTGCGCAAATTCGTCGCCATGCTCGAGCGCGGCGAGAAGATCCACGGTCCCTAGACTCGCTGCATGGATCGCGAGCTGCTGGCCACGACCCTCGCCGAGGGCGATGAGCCCTCCTACCGCGCCGGACAGGTGTGGGAGTGGGTCGCCCGCGGCGTGCATTCCTACGGGGAGATGACCAACCTGCCGGCAGCGCTGCGCGAGCGGCTCGAGGCGGAGGTGCCGCTCTCGACCCTGACCGTGGCCGCCGAGGCGAAGTCCGACGACGGCACCGTGAAGACGCTCTTCCACACCGCCGACGGCCGGCCGATCGAGGCGGTGCTGATGCGCTACCGAGACGGCCGCCGCTCGGTCTGCCTCTCCTCGCAGTCGGGCTGCCCGCTGACCTGCACCTTCTGCGCCACCGGGCAGATGAAGTTCGGCCGCAACCTGACGGTCGACGAGATCCTCGACCAGGCGCTCCACTTCCGCCGCACGGAAGCGATCGACCACGTCGTCTTCATGGGGATGGGGGAGCCGACGATGAACATCGACAACGTCCTCGGCGCCTGCGAGCGGCTACCCGAGCTCGGCGTCACCCACCGCCGCACGGCGATCTCCACCGTCGGCTGGGTGCCCGGGATCGACCGCCTCGCCGAGTGCGCGATGCCGGTCAGCCTGGCGCTCTCCCTGCACGCGCCGAACGACGGCCTGCGCTCGCAGATCATGCCGGTCAACGAGCGCTACTCGATCGCCGAGGTGCTGGCCGCCTGCGAGCGCTACCGCGCCGCCCGCCGCCGCAAGGTCTTCGTCGAGTACGTGATGCTCGACGGCGTCAACGACCACCCCGAGCATGCCCGCGAGCTCGCCCGCCTGCTCGACCCGCGCGGCTACAAGGTCAACCTCATCCCCTACAACCCGACCGGCGCCTACGACGGCTCCTCGCCCGAGCGGATCGAGCGCTTCCGCGCGATCCTCGCCGAGCACCGGGTCACCGCCACCGTGCGCCTCACCCGCGGCCGCGACATCGAGGCCGCCTGCGGCCAGCTCGCCGCCACGGCGGGCTGATCGGCTATCGGCGACTGCATTTCGTTAGGAAGATCTCTCGAGGAATTTGCATCGTCGCGCCACGCGTGAGGCCAGATCGAGAAGGCTCGGTTCATGGCGGGAAGCTTCGAGGCGCTGGCGACGTTCGCCCTTGCGGCGATTCCGGGCATCGTCGTCCTTGAGTTCCTCGAGTACGGACGTCCGCAGTTGCGAGAGCGAGGAGGTGCGCGAGCCGTCGCCAGCTACCTCGTCTTGGGCCTCCTCGTCTGGGGCTGTGCGGTCCTGTGTTTCGAAGCCGACGACCGGCTCGCGACGGTTTTGGATGCATCGGGGCAGGGAGGGCACGAGCAGGTCCAGGCATACGTTGCCCTGTCGTGGCGCATGCTCGTATCAAGCGTGGCGCTGGGAGCAGCTCTTCGCACGTTCCTTTGGGTGGGTGTTCGTATCGCCCTTCGGGTCGAAACGAGGCGCCGAACGGATTCTCCCCGGGCCTATGGCAATCTCGGTGACTTCGCCATCCAGGCTTTCTCCTTTTCCTTCGCCTGGGATCGATTGCTGGAAAGGTTGAGTCGATCTGAAAGTCCTCAGCTTGTTCATGTCCGACTTCGTGACGGGGGTGATGTCTTTGGCGTCATGGCTGAGGGCGGCAGCGCTGATTTCCATGCCGACGGACGGGGTCTGGTGCTGGATGCCGAACTGTTGAAGGTGGGTGGTCGTCTGAAACAGATGCCCGGCAGGGGCGGAGTTTTCATTGCCTCCGAGGCGGTCGCCAGCGTTGCTTTCGCCGACTACTCACCGACTGAGTCAACTACCATCGGCGACGATGAGTGAACGACGGGTAGAACCACTTCCGAAGGTCCCGGATCCCAGAAGGCTCGAAAAGCACGGGGTCTCGATTCCTGTGCCCACCCCCACCGGGATCGACATCCCCAATCCTTGGGCTCCGGAGGCCACCCCGGCTACCCGACAGGCAGACGCTGCAAGTAATGGCAGCGGCCCGGACAGGCCTGACGCGCCAACTAAGTAAGTCCATTCCCGGGTAACTGGCCAGCCAGCCAGTTACGATGCCGGCCATGGCCACGGTCGACACCACCGCTCCGGTTGCCCGCCCGCCGGAGATGTCGGGCAACCCGGTTCGCCGGGTGGTCGGCGACTTCGTCGACGAGTGGCGGGGGAGGGGCAAGTTCCCGCCCGGGCACACCGATTTCAGCTGGGCCCGCACCCACCAGATCGCGCATGACCCGCTGCCGCTGCTGCTCGGCGCCTACGAAGAGTTCGGCCCGATCTTCAGCCTGCGGCTGCTGCACTCGCGGACCGTCTTCATGCTCGGCCCGGAGGCGAACCACTTCGTCACCGTCGGCCACCCGGAGAACTTCCACTGGCGTGAGTCGAGCTTCGGCGACCTGATCCCGTTGCTCGGCGACGGCCTGCTGACGGTCGACGAGGACTACCACGACCGCGCCCGGGCGATCATGATGCCCGCCTTCCACCGCGAGCAGATCGTCGCCGCGACCGAGGCTATGACGATCGAGGCCGAGGAGGCGATCGAGGCGCTGCCGGTCGGCGAGGTGGTCGACGTCTACGAGTGGATGCGCAACCTGGCGATGCGGATCGCGATGCGGGCCCTGCTCGGCCTCGATCCCGACGAGGCCGGCAAGGGAGCCGCCGCGGCCGAGCATTTCGAGCGAGCCCTCGGCTACTACGGCATCGACTTCCACCTGCGCCTGGTGCGGGGGCCGGGGTCTCCCTGGCGCAAGATGATCGCCTCGCGCCAGGTCCTCGACGAGATCGTCTTCGGCGAGATCGCCCGTCGCCGTGCCCACCCGGACCCCGATCGCCGCGACATCCTCAGCCTCCTTGCCGGCGCCCGCGGCGCCGGCGGCGAGGAATTCACCGACACCGAGATCCGCGACCAGGTGATGACCCTGATGTTCGCCGGCCACGACACCTCCACCTCGACCCTGACCTTCATGCTGCACGAGCTGGCGCGCCACCCCGAGGTCACCCGCCGCCTCCATGACGAGCAGGACAGGGTGCTCGCCGGCGCCAGCCCGACCGCGCTGCAGCTGGAAAAGGAGATGCCCTACCTGGACATGGTCCTCGACGAGGTGCTGCGCCTCTACCCGCCGGCCTGGATCGGCCCGCGGCGGGCGATCCGCGAGTACGAGTTCGGCGGCTACACGGTGCCGAGAGGCGCCTACGTCAACTACTGCTCCTGGGCCAGCCACCGCCTGCCCGAGGTCTTCCCCCAGCCTGAGGCGTTCATCCCCGAGCGCTTCACCCGCGAGCGCAAGGCGGCGCTGCCGCGCGGCGCCTACGTTCCCTTCGGCGGCGGCTCGCGCATCTGCATCGGCAAGCGCTTCGGCCAAACCGAGGTGAAGCTGGTGGCGACGAAGCTGCTGCAGCGGCTGCGCGTCGAGGCGCTCCCCGGCCGTACGGTGACGATCCGCCAGATGCCGACGCTTTCGCCCGTGGGCGGCCTGCGCATGCGAATCCTGCCAAGGGAATAAAAAGGGCGCCCGCAGGCGCCCTTTCCAACCGAGATGCAGCTCCGTCCTACTTGATGAACAGCATCTCCTCGTACTTCGGCAGCGGCCAGAGGTCGTCGGCGACGACGCGCTCGAGCTTGTCGGCGGCCTCGCGGACCTTGGCCATCGCCGACAGCTGGCTGTCGCGGGCGTAGGTCGCCCAGTCGAGGCCCTCGAGGTCGTCAGGGTAGGCGTTCGCCTCCTTCAGGTCGCCCAGCGCCGAGACCAGCTCGTCGACCAGCTCGCGGACCTCGCCCTCGAGCGCCGAGACGCCAGCCTCGGAGATCAGCGCCAGCTGCCGCAGGCCGGCCGGCAGGATCAGGGTCTGGGCGATCGAGAAGGTCTCCTCCGCCTCGATGTTGGCGCGGATCGCGTACTGCTCGACCCAGACCTCGTAGCGGGACTCGAGCTCGCGCTTGGAGAGCACGTGGTACTTGTCGAACGCCGCGACGGTCTCGTCGGCGAGGACCTCGGGCAGCGCGTCGGGGGTCGTCTTCAGGTTCTTCAGCCCCCGCTGCTCGGCCTCGGCGTGCCACTCCTCGGAGTAGTTGTCGCCGCTGAAGCAGACCCGTTTGTTGGCCAGGTAGCTCTCTTTGACGATCTCGATCACCGCCTGCGGCATCTCCTCGCCGCCGTTCAGCTTCTCCTCCAGCTTGCCGGCGAGCTCGTCGATCGCCTCCGCCGCGATCGTGTTCAGCACCGTGTTGGGGAAAGCGAGCGACATGCTCGAACCCAGCGCCCGGAACTCGAATTTGTTGCCGGTGAAGGCGAACGGGGAGGTCCGGTTGCGGTCGCCGCCGTCCATCGGCAGCGGCGGCAGCACCTGGGTCCCGAGGTCGAGGAACGAGGCCGGCGTGTTGGGGTCCCCCTCGCCGGACGCGATCGCCTCGAAGACTTTGTCCAGCTCGGCGCCGAGGAAGATCGAGATGATCGCCGGCGGCGCCTCGTTGGCGCCGAGGCGGTGGTCCTGGCCGATGTTGGCGACCGAGGCCCGCAGCAGCCCCTGGTGCTTGTTCACCGCCTGGATCACCGCGGTGCAGAAGAACAGGAAGTGGATGTTGTCGGCAGGAGTATCGCCCGGGTTCAGCAGGTTGGCGCCGGTGTCGGTCCCCATCGACCAGTTGTTGTGCTTGCCGGAGCCGTTGACTCCGGCGAACGGCTTCTCGTGCAGGAGGCAGACGAGGCCGTAGCGGCGGGCGACGTTCTCCAGCGTCTGCATCAGCAGCTGCTGGTGGTCGGAGCCGACGTTCGAGTTCTCGAAGATCGGCGCGATCTCGTACTGGGCCGGCGCGACCTCGTTGTGGCGGGTCTTGACCGGGATGCCGAGCTTCCGCATCTCCAGTTCGGACTCCATCATGAAGGCGAGCACCCGCTCGGGAATCGAGCCGAAGTAGTGGTCGTCGAGCTCATGGCCCTTCGGCGGCTTGGCGCCGAACAGGGTGCGGCCGGTCGCGATCAGGTCGGGACGCTCGAAGAAGTACTGCTCGTCGATCAGGAAGTACTCCTGCTCGGGGCCGACGGTGGTGAAGACGCGCTGGGCCTCCTCGTCGCCGAGCAGGCGCAGCGCCTTGATCGCCGAGCGGCTGAGCGCGTCCATCGAGCGCAGCAGCGGGATCTTCGCGTCGAGCGCCTCGCCGGTCCAGGAGGCGAAGGCGGTCGGGATGCAGAGCAGCGCCCCGTTCGGGTTCTCGAGGATGAAGGCCGGGCTGGTCGGGTCCCAGGCGGTGTAGCCGCGGGCCTCGAAGGTGGCGCGGACGCCGCCGGTCGGGAACGAGGAGGCGTCGGGCTCGCCCTGGATCAGCTCCTTGCCGGAGAAGTCGGCGATCGTGCCGCCGTCGCCCGAGGGCTCGAAGAACGAGTCGTGCTTCTCCGCCGTCGAGCCGGTCAGCGGCTGGAACATGTGGGTGTAGTGGGTGGCGCCGTTCTCCAGCGCCCACTCCTTCATCGCCTCCGCGACGGCGTCGGCGAGGCTCGGATCGAGCGCCTCGCCCCCTGCCAGCGTCGTCTGCAGCTTCTCGAAGACGTCCTTCGGAAGCCGTTCCTTCTGGACGGCGGCGGAGAAGACGTTCTGCCCGAACGGGTTGTTCTCCGGGATGGTCAGGTCCTGCGCGCCCAGAGCGCCTCCGTTGGAGCTCCACTGGGCTGCGGTCACGTTCTGCTGGCGAATGCGGGTCATCGGCTCGGGTTTCCCCCCACTAGGCGCGCGGTCTTCCCGGCGCGGTTTGATTGAAAGTCTCAGTCCCTCGAAAAGAGCAGCACAGAGCCTAATAGGGACGGTTCGAACACGCCTTTGTACCCGCGTACAAAGCTTGGCCTCAGGCGGTTATCCCCGCTGTCGGGGCTTTTCGGAAGACGTGCAGGACACCGCACGCCTGGAAGCCCAGCTTCCCGTAGAGCAGGCGCGGCCAGTCCTCGGCGTCGGCGACGATGAAGGTGTGGCAGTGCCCCGCCTCGCGGGAAGCCGCGATCGCGGCGCCGATCACCGCCCGCGCCAGGCCCTGCCCGCGCGCCGAGGCCAGGGTGCCGACGTCCTCCACCTGCCCGATCTCCCCGCCGGACAGCAGACAGCAGGCAGCGGCGGGCTCGGCGGGCGGCGCCACGAACCAGCGATCGCCGCCGGCCTCGCCCGTGCGCCGGCCCATCTCCAGCAGCTGGTCGACGGTCGCCTCGAGGTTCTCGGCGTCGGCCGGGAACTCGCCCCGGATCAGCTCCCGCCGTAGCTCTTCGCAGCCGCTCAGCGGCGTCTCCCGCGCCTCTGCGCCCGGCTCCGAATCCCCCTCGTCGCGGAGGAGCATGTAGAGGTTCCGCTCCACTTCCCAGCCGGGGATCGCCGCGATCTCCGGCGCCAATCTCTCGCCCTCGGCTTCGTCGCGAATCGCGACGGCGCGGTGCTCGTAGGCGGCGAGGCTCTCGTCCGCCGCGGCGACGACCTCGGCGGCCGTCATCCCCGGGCGCTCGACGAGCGCCCAGTTGGCGTCCCAGGCAAGGGGCAGCGCGGGGGAGAGGAATGCCGTGCCCCACTCGTAATCGACAACCTCTTCGTTCGATTGCCGATCGAGTGCGAGCTCGAACTCGAGCAGTCGGTCTCGCATCGAGCGAGCGTAGATGAAGCTAGGAGAGCGGCGCGGCCTGCAGCAGGCCGAGCGGGTGGCGCAGCCGGAAGCCGCCGGTGGGGCGCATCGCCTCAGACCAGCCGGGGCCGCTGCGGTCGCCGTCTTCGCTGTAGGAGGTGTCCCAGCGCAGGCCGGCGATCACCGCGAAGACGTGTTCCTTGCTCGCGTAGATCCGCACCCACGATCCGCCGCCGCCACCGCCCCAGCGCATGAAGCCGGTCGAGTCGAGCGGCCAGTCGAGCAGGCCGGCGGCGTGCATCACGTAGCTGACCGAGCCCGAGCAGTCGTAGCCGCGGGCGTTCCAGCTGCGATGGCCGCCGCCCCAGACGTAGGGCCGGTGGCGGATCCGGTTCGCCGCCTCGATCATCGCCTTCACCGCCGGCGGCGCCGAGGGAGGGGCCACCGCCCGCCCGTCGCGCAGCAGCTGCGCGGTCGGCGTCGCCGCGACCGCACTGGAGCAGAGACCGATCGTCAGCACTGCGACGATCGCCCCTGCGAGAAGGATTGAGATGCCCCTGCGCACTCCCCCGTTTATCGGCAGCGTGCTTAGGAGGCTTGAGGCAGGTCCGGCAGCGCGTCGGCGGCGACCAGAGCCCCCATCAGGACCCCGAGCAGCAGGTCGCGCAGCTCCCCGCGCTCGACGTCGCGGTGCTCGATCCAGTTGAGGCAGGCGCCGTCCATGAACCAGAGCCAGCCGCTGACCGCGGTGCGCGCCTTCGGCGGCGCTGCTCCTGGAAAGAGCCCCTCGAGGATCCGCTTCGCGGTCGCCCGCCGCACCTCTTCGATCAGGTCGCGGATCGCGGGGACACTGGTCGCGCTCTGCATCAGGTTGCGATAGGCGACCGCGTTCTCCTCGACCAGCGAGAGAAAGCCGTCGAGGCTCTTGGTCAGCTGTTCGACCGGCGACAGCTCGGGATCGGGCTCGGTGCGCTCCCGCAGCCGCTCTGCCCAAGCCCCCAGCGTCTCCTCGAAAAAGGCCTGCTTGCTGGGGAAATAGTGGTAGAGCAGCGCCTTCGAGATCCCCACCTCGGCGGCGATCTCCTTCATCGAGAGCTCGTCGTATGGATGGCTGGTGAAGAGCTCGGCGCCGCGCTCCAGCAACTGCGCGCGGCGCTCGTCGACGTCCATGCGGCGGTAGGAGGCCTCGCTCACCGGGCCCATTCTAGCGGGTTGCTGACCAACGGTCGATAAGCCTGCTACGGTTGTTGACCCATGGTCAATAAGCGAAATGGAGGCAACATGAACGACGACGGATTGAGTCCCCTCTCGAGGATTGAGTTCGAGCGCCTGTTCGGCGGTCGGGTGCTGGCCTGGATCGGCGGCCTCGCGACCCTGCTCGGAATCGTCTTCCTGATGCGTAGCGCGGTCGACAGCAGCTGGTTTACCGAGGAGGTCCGCACCCTGATGGCCGGCTTCGGCTCGCTGCTGCTGCTCGCGATCGGTCTCTGGCTGCACGAACGGAAGGGGCAGCTCGAGGTCGCCCGCATCGCGGTCGCCGTCGCGATCCCGGGCTTATACGCGACGACCGTCGTCGCCTCCCAGGTCTACGACCTGATCTCACCCGTGATCGGGCTCGAGGTCGCGGCGCTCGTCGGCGTCCTCGGTGTCTTCATCGCCGTCCGCTGGTCCTCGATGCTGGTCGGCAGCGTCGGGATGTTGGGTGCGCTTGCCGCACCGATGCTGGTCGGGAACGAGACCGACGGCGGCTCGATCGCCTTCGTCGCCCTCGCCCTCGCCGCCAGCGTCGGCGTCCTTCTCTGGCAGCGCTGGAACTGGCTCGCGCTCGGCGCGTTCGTCGTCTCGGCGCCCCAATTGTTCTTCTGGACCTGGGACAGCGGGATCACCATCACCTCTGAGGGGGTGAGCGGATTCCGAGAGCCCGCCCTGCTCGTTCTCGCCGTTCTGACCGGGTTCTGGGTCCTGTATGCCGCTGCGGCCTTCGGCTACGAGCTACGAAGTCGGGGCGAGGAGAAGCTCCCGGTGTCTTCTTGGTTGCTGCTTCTCTGCAGCAGCGTCTTCGTGGTCGGCACCGGCTGCATCGTCCTCAGCGGCGATTCGGCGCTCGCCCTGGACACCTGGATCTTCGGCTTCGCCGCCATCCACCTCCTACTCGGAGGGGCAGCGATCCGCTTCGGCGTCCATCGCGAAATCGGCTCGCTGCTGATCGGCGGCGGCATCGGGCTCGCGACCTTCGGGCTGGCCAACGCCTTCGACGGCCCCACCCTGGTGGCCGCCTGGTCGGCTGCGGCGGCGGCGCTCGCCTACCTGGCGACGCGTGTGGATCGCTCAGCGGCGCCAGCGCTCTCGGACGCCCAGCGCCTGCTGGTCGGGGCGCTCGGGTTCCTCGGGCTCGCGATCGCGCACATGCTGCTCGTCGAGGCGTTCCCGGTCGCGCTCGGCGAAGGCGTCGATGACCTCGGCGCCTCGCTGGTCGCGATCGCCTGCTGCGCGTCCGCCGCGGTCGCCTGCTGGTATTGGGGCCGCGAGATCGAGCCGACGACGGCGACGGTGGCTGGCTTCATCGGCGCCGCCGGATTCGTTTACCTGGGCTCGGTCGCGATCATCGACGTGATCGGCGACAACGCCAGCGGCGAAGCCCGCGAGATCGGCCAGGCCTGGCTTTCGGCCTTCTGGACGGCGGTCGGGCTCGGCGCGATCGTCTGGGGCATGGTCAGGCGGGCGCCGAAAGCCCGCCTCGGCGGTCTGGCGCTGCTGGGGATCGCGATCGCCAAGGTCTGGACCTACGACCTCTCCGAACTGGAAGAGACCGCCCGGGCGCTCTCCTTCGTCGCCCTCGGGCTGTTGCTGCTGGCCGGCGCCTTTGCCTACCAGCGGTTCCTGCCCGACGAGGAAGGCGAGGAGCTCGAGGAGGAGACCGACGAGCGGCAGCCGCAGGCTTATCTATAGCCTGCGGTTCCCGCGGCCCGCGCCGCTCCACAAGCCGAATACCGGAGGAAACCTCAGCCAATGTTCGTCTCCAAGGCCGCCGTCGTCGGCGGCGGCACCATGGGCGGGGAGATCGCGCAGGCGATCGCCGCCGCCGACATCCCCGTCGTCGTCAAGGACATCGACCAGAAGTTCGTCGACGCCGCCCTCGACAAAGCCCGTGCCGTCACCGAGGGCCAGCTCGCCCGCCTGGTCAAAAAGGAGAAGCTGACCCAGGAGCAGGCCGACGCGCGGCTGGCCGAGGTGATGGGGAACGTGATCGGCACCACCACCTACGAGGAGTTCGGCGATGTCGACTTCGTGATCGAGGCGGTGCCGGAGAAGATGGAGATCAAGCAGGCGGTCTTCCGCGAGATCGACGCGGCCACGCCCGGCCACGCGATCCTCTCCTCCAACACCTCCTCGCTCTCGATCACCGAGATGGGGGAGACGACGCTGCGCCCGGACAAGGTCGTCGGCTTCCATTTTTTCTACCCGGCGTCGATCATGCCGCTGGTCGAGGTGATCGTCGGCGAGGACACCTCGCAGGAAACGGCGACCGCCGCCTACAACTTCGCCCAGGCGATCAAGAAGCAGCCGATCGTCTGCGGCGAGGTCCCCGGCTTCGTCGTCAACAAAGTCCTGATGGCGACGATGGGCGAGATCTGGCGCGCCCAGGAGACCCAGGGCCTCTCGATCAAGGCGATCGACGAGGCGATCGCGGGGGCGAAATTGGCGCCGATGGGCCCCTTCTTCCTCACCGACCTGCTCGGGCTGGACACCGTCCTCCACGTCGCCGAGCACCTCAATGACGCTTACGGCGAGAGCTTCTACGTCCACAAGGGCCTGCAGGGCCTGGTGGCGGAGAAGAAGCTCGGCGCCAAGACCGGCGGCGAGGGGTTCTTCAAGGACGGCGAGCAGAACATCCCCGGCGACGGCGAGCCCGACGCCGAGGAGCTGGTGGCGATGTTCAGCTGCCGGGCGCTGATCGAGGCCTGCCTGCTGGTCGAGGAAGGCGTCTGCTCGGTCCGCGACATCGACCTGGGGATGATGGCCGGGGCCGGGCTCGACCCGCGCAAAGGCCTGCTGCCGCCGTTCTGGAAAGCCGACGTCGAGGGCCTCGACAAGGTGCTGGAGACGATGGAGGGACTGCAGGAGCGCCACGGCGACCGCTTCGCGCCGCCGGTGACCCTGAAGCGGCTGGTCGCCCAGGGCCGTCACGGCCTCAGCACGGGCCAGGGCTTCTACCCCTACCCGCAGGCCGACGAGGGCGAGCAGGCCGAGACGGTCAAGCTGGAGACCCGCGACGGCGTCGCGATCGCCTGGCTCGCCAACCTGCCGATGAACGCGGTCTCGCCGCAGGTGATCGAGGACCTGGAGACCGTCTGGGAGAAGGTCAAGGCCGCCGACGGCATCGGCGCGATGGTGATCGCCTCCTCGGTCCCGGTCGTCTTCTCGGCCGGCGCCGACATCAAAGCGTTCACGACCCTCGACGAGGCGAGCGGCGCCGAGCTGATCAACAAGGCGCACGCGCTCTTCCGGGACTTCGGCCAGGCCGGGGTCGCGACGATCGCCGCGGTCAACTCGATCGCCTTCGGCGGCGGCTGCGAGTTGGCGATGGCCTGCGACGTGCGGATCGCCGCCGAGGCCGCCGTCTTCGGCCAGCCCGAGGTCAAGCTGGGGATCATCCCCGGCTTCGGCGGCACCCAGCGGCTGGCCCGCCTGGTCGGCCCCAGCAAGGCGCTGGAGCTGAACCTGGTCGGCGACGCGATCCTCTCCGAGGAGGCGCTGGAGCTGGGCCTCGTCAACCGCGTCGTCCCCGATCACGAGCTGTTCGAGACGGCGCTGATGTGGGGCCGCAAGCTGGCGGCGCAGGCGCCGGTCGCGGTCGAGCAGATCAAGTCGGTCTCCCACAAGGGAGAAATCGACGCCGGCATCGAGGCCGAGAAGCAGGGCTTCGCCGCCGCCTTCGGCAGCGAGGACGCCAAGGAGGGCATCGGCGCCTTCCTCGCCAAGCGCACTCCCAAGTGGAGCGGCAGGTAACGACGCCTGATGTGGAGCGACTGGCCGAGCTGCTCGGCCGGTCGCGCCGCGCCGTCGCCCTGACCGGGGCGGGGGTATCGGTGCCGTCGGGGATCCCTGACTTCCGCACCCCGCAGACGGGGCTGTGGGCAAGGGTCGACCCGATGGAGGTCGCCCACATCGACGTCTTCGAGCGCGATCCCGAGCGCTTCTGGTCCTACTACCGGCCGCGTTTCGAAACGCTGGGCGACAAAGAGCCGAACCGGGCGCACGAGGCGCTGGCGGAGCTGGAGCGGCGGGGCCTGATCGAGAGAGTGATCACCCAGAACATCGACCGCCTGCACCGGGCGGCGGGCTCGGAGAACGTGATCGAGGTGCACGGCTCGATCGAGACCTCGAGTTGCCGAGCCTGCGAGATGTCGTTCTACCTCACCGAGATCGAAGACCTCTTCGACTCCCGGGGGGTCGCCATCTGCTCTTCCTGCGAGGGGCCGGTCAAACCGGACGTCGTCCTCTTCGGCGAGATGCTGCCGGTCGAGGCGATCGAGCGGGCGACGGAGCTGGCCGAAGGTGCCGACCTGATGCTCTGCGTCGGTTCCTCGCTCGCCGTGCACCCGGTCGCCGGGCTGCCGCAGCTGACCCTCGGCCATGGCGGGCGGCTGGCGATCGTCACCAAGGGCGAGACCCCCTACGACTCCGACGCCGAGCTGAAGCTCAGCGGCGAGGTCGACGAGGAGCTCGACGCGCTCGTGGCGGCGCTCGGCTGATGTCCGGCCTGCCCGACGCGGTCGTCTTCGACAACGACGGCCTCCTGCTCGATACCGAGTCGGTCTGGACCCGGGCCGAGGAAGACCTCTTCGAGCTGCGCGGGACGCGAGTTCACCCCGGCCGACAAGCGGGAGCTGGTCGGCACCTCGGCCGAGATCGCCGGCGGCATCCTCGAGCGCCGCCTGGGGGAGCCGGGACGGGCGGCGGAGCTGATCGAGGAGCTCAACGAGCTGGTCGTCGCCGAGCTCGAGCACGGCGTGGAGGCGATGATCGGCGCCCGCGAGCTGCTCGAGCGGCTGCGCGAGCGCGGCACGCCGATCGGCCTCGTCTCCAACTCACCGCTGCGGTTCGTCCAGCGCTCGATCGAGATCGTCGGCTTCGAGGGCCTCTTCGACGTCGTCCTCAGCGCCCACGAAGTGGCGGCGCCGAAGCCGGCACCCGACCCCTACCTGGAGGCTTGCCGGCGGCTGGGCGTGGATCCCGGACCCTCCGTCGTCGCTCTCGAGGACTCGCCCACCGGCGTCGCTGCGGCCAGGGCCGCCGGTCTGACCGTGATCGGCGTGCCTTCGATCGAGGGCCTCGCGCTCGAGGAGGCACACCATCTCGCCGAGTCGTTGCTCGATGACGTGGTCGCCCATCGCCTCAAACTCTAACTCTCGACCAAAGGGTTAGCCTTTGAGCACGCGGCGGCGGCGGAGGACGCGCTCGCCGAGCTTCAGCAGCTCCTCGACCTGTTGCCGTTGCTCCTCGCTCAGCTCGCCCTGCAGAGCCGCGTTGGCGGCCGACGCCGGCCTCCGTGCGGCGCTCGCCGAGAGTGCCCATGTCCTCCTCGTGGCCCGGGATCTCTCAGCGCCCCCTTCAGCTCGACCAGCAGCGCCTCGAGGCCGACTCGCAGTTGCAGGGCGGCCTCGCGGTCGCGCCCGGCATTCGAGGTCGGCGCGGGCACGCAGCAGGAGGGTCTCGCAGGCATCGGGTCTGTTCGCGGCCGCCGAGCATCGCCGCCACCCGTTCCTGCGGTCGCAGCTCCTCTTCGCGGCGGCGGCGGCGCGAGGCGCGCGGGGAGACGTCGACCTGGCGGGCGTCGTGGAAGCGGCCGACCGCGACCTCCTCGCCGCTGCCGTAGCCGATCAGGATCCGCTCAGCCGCCCTCGGCGGAGAGCTCGCTGCGCGACCCGGGGTCGGCGCTGGCGACCGCCTGCGCGTGCAGGGCGCGGTTGAGCAGCTCCATCCCCTCGTCGACGAGGACGTCGACGGTGTCCTCGGCCTCGCAGGCCTCGTCCAGCCAGCGCTCCGCCGCGGCCTCCTCGTGCGAAGGGGGCGAAGGCGCGGATCGCGGTTGCCCGGGTCAGGGTCAGCGGCTTGGCCTCGTCGCTCGCCTCGGCCCGCTGCGGCCGCCGGCGCCGCCGGCCGCCGGCCAGGGGCGCGCCCGGTCGTCTGCAGGACCAGGACGCTCTCCCCGGCGCCGGCGCCGAGGTCGCGGGCCAGGTAGCGGCCGTCGGCCAGCGGCAGGGCGCCGGCGAAGTCGAACTGCACGAATCCGAATAGCTTGGACAGAGCTCTGGATTCTCGCCGCTGGGCGCAGCCGGCGCTAGCTCAGTCGCCGCCGGCGGAAAGACCGCCGTTGGTCTTGTCCGGCAGCGCGTACTTCGAGGGCGTGACCGGCACCTCGGGGTTTTCGATCTCCCCGAGGCGGTTGATCAGGCGCTGCCACTGGTTCGGCTTCAGCAGCGCGGCGAAGCGCGGCTTCTTTGCGCGCTCGCGGTCGGGTGGTAGCCGACGTGGACGTGGTCGTAGTGGTCGGCCATCGCGAAGCTGGCTTCGCCGGGCAGGTCCTCGAGCGAGATCACCTGGTGGGGATGCATCGTCCCCTGCAGGCGCAGCACTTCGTGGATCAATTCGTCGGTCGGGGTCCCAGGACCCTGGTGCCCGGTGACGGGGATTCCGTTGATCACGGCGATGTCGACCGCGGTGCCGGTCGTGTGCTCGGAGACGTTGCCCGAGGTGGTCAGGTAGCCGTGGCCGCACTGCAGGGAGGTGATCGTCAGCTTGTAGCCGCTGGTGCTCAGGTACTCGAGCATCGCCAGGATGCGGCGGTCGATGCGGCCGGCGGCGATGTCTTCGCGGCCGCATTCGTAGATTTCGAGGCTCTTATCGGCCAGGACCCGTTTGACCAGCGCCTCCTTGGAGAGGAGCAGGACGCCGGCACCGCTCAGCTTCGCGAACGGGCTCTTGCCCTTGGCGCGGTAGATCGCGGTCGCCTCGAGCAGCTTCCAGCCGTCGAGGATCGGCTTCGGGTCGATCCGCGGCGCGCCCTTGCCGGCCGGGCGGATCGAGAAGTTGATGTGCGGGTCGATCCCCTCGTCGCCCTCGGCGACCCGGGCGAGGACGGTGCCGGCGATCACCTTCGCGCCGACCTTCAGCGAGCCCTCGCCGCTGGCGGCGAGGGCGGCTTCGACCGCGTCGCTCGGCGGTCTCCCGCTCGCTGTCGGTGCGACCCGGGAGCGCCCGCAGTCGCGGCCGCAGGTTCTGGCTTTCGACCGGGACCCGCTTCTCCTTGCCGGTCGGCATCACCACCAGGCGGCGGTCGCGAACCAGGTTGCCGAGCTCGGCGTAGGTGTAGCGGTTGCCGTAGGTGTCTTCGAGGACGACGAAGTTGCCGAGCCGCTCGGAGCGGCCGAGCTTGCGGATCACCCCGTCGTTGACGGCGACGACCGGCGCCCCCTCCTTGCTGAAGATGTTGATCCCGCGCGGGGTGGGGGAGGAGGAGATGACTTCGGCGGCGTTGCCGTAGTCGGGGCTCTCGCCCTTCTTCAGCGCCTCGCGGGCGGCGATGTCGTCGGCGTAGCGGGCGTCGGCGGCGATCGGGAAGTGGGCGCCCTCGGTCAGGCCGGTCAGGGAGCCGACCAGATCGGAGGGGAGGCGGCCGTAGGCGCGGGCGTAGAGGAGGACCTCCTGCACGTACCAGTCGGCGTGGTTGTAGGCGAAGATCGCCTGGTAGAGGTCGTCGTTGCCGCCGGCCAGCTTCAGGTAGTGGGCCGCGGCGCAGATTGCGTCGACCGGGTTGTAGGGGTCTTTGCGGCCGTCGCCGTTGGCGTCGAGGCCGAAGGCTTCCCAGCTGGAGGGGAGGAACTGCATCCAGCCGATGGCGCCGGCGCTGGAGACGTTGGTGTTGGTGCCGAACGCGGTCTCGATTTTGTTGATCGAGGCGAGCACCTCCCAGGGGATCCCGTATTCGGTGCCGCAGGCCTGGTAGATCGGCAGCAGGAAGGGCGGGATTTCGAAGCTGTCGATGACGAAGTTGGGGACGCCGATCGGAGCGGGGCCGAAGGGCGCGATCGTCGTCGTCGGGTTAGCGGTGGTGGGCGTGCCCCCGGCGGAGTACTGCGAGCCGCCGTCGCCTCCGTCGGGAGCGGGCTGGTCGCCACCGCCGTTGGCGCTCGGCGCGGTGACCGCGCCGTTGCGGCTGCCGCCGCTCGGGTTGTCGAGCCCCTCGTTGCGGCTCACCCCGTCCTTGCCGGCGGGGGCGTCGATCCCGGTCCCCTGCTTGACGCCGCCCTTGCCGGCGGACGGCGTCGGCGAAGGCTCAGGTGCGGGTTGAGGGTTCGGCTCGGCTGGGGTGCTGCCGTCGGGCGCGGCGGGTTCGGGCGCCTCGTTGGCATCGGCGGGCGTATCGCAGTCGGGGTCGAGCTCGTCGACGAGGCCGTCGCCGTCGTCGTCGAGCCCGTTGGCGCAGGCAGGGGCCTGCAGCGAGGGGACGGTCGTCGTCGTGGTCGCCGGATCGGCGACCGAGCTTTCCGACAGCGGCTCGGCGCCGGCGAAGGCATTGCCCAGCGCGACGACCAGCAGGAAGCTGGCGAAGGCGAGGATCAGTGCGAACTTGGTTCTCATCGCAAATGCGGCCTGCCCATGCTCGGATACCCCTCCCTGGGCAGTTTCAGGAAGCTACCCACTAGTACGAGCGTCCGCAACGCGCACGGGCGCTCCCAACAAGGGCTTAATCAACAATTGCAACATCGATGTAACGGGAGATTTTCAGGCGAGGCGGATGTGCTCGTTAAGCTGCTGTGACTTGACCTACGAGGATTATGAGCAGGACGGGCTGCGGGCAAGGGCCGAGCAGGCGCTCGGTGAGCTGGCGCAGGCCCTGATCGACAACCCCACGCTTCACGATGCCGTGACCGCCGCGCTGGGGGCACGGGAGAAGGCGTTGGAGGCCCAGCAGGCGGCGATGAGCGCCCTCAACCTGCCCTCGGCGACCGACGTCGAACGGCTGGAGCGACGGCTGCGCTCGTTCTCGCAGCGGCTCGAGGACGTCGAGGAGGCGATCGACGACCTCAGCCGCGAACTCGGCGCTCTGCGGCGCGAGAACGCGAAAAAGAGCGCCAAAAAAGCAAAGTCTAACTCTAAGGTTGAGGGTTAGAGCACGGCTGCGGCGGCCCGCCCGGCCTTCTTCGCGATCGCTTCGAGCTCCTCGTCGGGCAGCTGACCGGAATCGCTCCGCTCGGAGACGATGAGGAGAGCCGCGACGGCGATTCCGAGCTCGGTGGCGGTGGCGAGCAGCGCGGCCGTCTGCATGTCGGCGACCTCGGCCAGGCTGGACGGCAGGTCGCGCTCGGGCCGGTAGAGGCTGTCGAGGCTGAGCACGGTGCCGGAGTGGGCCTCGGGGAGCGCCGCGGCAAGCTCTCTCGTCAGGGCCTCCGCGGGCCGCACCCCGTTCCGTGGTTCCTTCGTCGTGTCCTGGCCGACAAAGGAACCACGGAACTCTCGCGCCTTGCCGACCACGACCAGCTCGCCCAGCGCCAGCTCGCCTAGCGAGGCGCAGGTGCCGATCCGCACCGCACGCTGCACCCCCAGCTCGGCCAGGTCGGCGAGGACGACCGAGGCGCTGGGCCCGCCCATGCCCGTCGACTGGATCGTCAGCTCGTCTCCCGGCTCGGTCGCGCCCGTGTAGCCCCAGAGGCCGCGGGCGTGGTTGCTCATCTTCGGCTCCCGGAGCAGCTCCTGGGCCAGCATCAGGGCGCGACCGGGGTCGCCGACGAGGATCGCCTCGGCGGCGATCGGCGCGGTCGGTCTCAGGCGGGCCGGCATCTGCGCTGCCGAATCTAGCCGCCCAGGCACGGCGCCGACATCGGGGAGAAACGCCCCCCGTCGAATTTGCTCCAGCCGGACAAAGACCCCCTGCCGGCCGCTCCATAGCTTGAAAGCGAGCAATCCAAACGCGACCGGCGGGGCTGTGAACTCCGCCGGGCTAGGAGGAAATGGAATGAAAAGGAGGTTGATGATCGCCGCTCCGGTAGCCGCGATCGCCTCGCTGGTATTGCCGGGCGCCGCCTTCGGCGCCGAAGCGCCGGCGATCCTGGAAACCCCGGAGGCCAGCATCAATGCGATGTGGGTGATCGTCGCCGCCTGTCTGGTGATGTTCATGCAGGCCGGGTTCCTGCTCTTGGAGGTCGGGTTCTCCCGGGCCAAGAACGCGGGAGCCGGCGTGGCCAAGGTGCTGGTGAACTTCTCGATCGCCTCGCTCTGTTACTGGGCGTGCGGCTTCGCGCTGGCGTTCGGCGGGCTCGGTGAGATCGCCGGGACGCACGGGTTCTTCCTCGACGTCGGCTCCTCGGTCGAAGAAGCCGGGGCCAGCATCCCGTTCGTCGAAACGTATTCGATCAGCCCGGCCGCGTTCATGTTCTTCCAGTTCGTGTTCTGCGCGGTCTCGCTGGCGATCGTCTGGGGCGCGACCCTGGAGCGGATCAAGTTCGGCGCCTACGTCATCTACGCGATCATCTTCAGCGCGGTTCTGTACCCGATCCTCAGCCACTGGATCTTCGGCGGTGGCTGGCTGCAGGTGAACGTCGGGATGCAGGACTTCGCCGGCTCCACGGTGGTCCACCTGATCGGCGCGACCGGCGCCTTCGCGGCGCTGCTGCTGCTCGGCCCGCGGATCGGCAAGTACACGCAAGACGGCAAACCGCGGGCGATCCCGGGCCACTCGATGCCGCTGGTCGGCCTCGGCGTGCTGATCCTCTGGCTCGGCTGGTTCGGGTTCAACCCCGGCTCGACCCTCGGCGCGATCGGCGGCCGTTTCGCCGAAGTCGTCGTCGTCACCAACCTGGCCGCAGCCGCCGGCGTTGTCGCCGCGGTCGCGATCATGTGGCTGAAGACGAAGACGATCGACATCGGCATGGCCGGCAACGGCGCGATCGCCGGTCTGGTCGCGATCACCGCGCCCTCCGGTTACGTCGAGTACTGGGCCGCTCCGTTCATCGGCGCGGTCGCCGGCGTGATCGTCGTCTACGGCGTCCTCGCGATCGAGAAGGTCATCGACGACCCGGTCGGCGCCCTCTCGGCTCACGGCCTCGCCGGTATCTGGGGCACGCTCTCCTGCGGCATCTTCACCTCGCCGCGGCTGGCGGAACTGAACGAAGTCGGCGATCCGGGCCTCTGGTACAGCGGCTCGTTCCACCAGCTCGGCGCCCAGGCGCTGGGTGTGGCGGTCGCCTTCGCCTGTGTCTTCGTCGCCTCCTACGCGATCTTCTTCGTGATCAAGAAGACGATCGGGCTGCGGGTGACGGCGGAGGAAGAGGACGCCGGTCTCGACATCTCCGAGCACGGGATGTACGGGTACCCGGAGCAGTTCATCCCCCAGCCGGAGTACTCGACGGGCGCGCCGCGCGCCGGCATGCCGCCGGCTCCAGCACCGGCACCGTCCGTCGCTACCCCGATGACCAGCGAGTCCTAGGAGGCCTGGACGCATGAAAAAGATAGAGGCGTACATTCGCCACGAGGCGTTCGAGCCGATCCGGGCCGAGTTGCTCGACAAGGGATTCCCCTCCCTGTCGATCATCGAGGCCAAGGGCTCGGGCCGTCAGAAAGGCATCGTCGAGCGGTACCGCGGCTCGACCCTGACCGTCAACGTCCGGCCGAAAATCAAGTTGGAGGTCGTGATCGAGGACAAAGACAAGGACGTGGTCGTCGAGACGATCCTCAAGCACGCCCGTACGGGCGAGGTCGGCGACGGCAAGATCTTCGTGCTGCCGGTGGAGGAGGCGATTCGCATCCGCACCGGCGAGGACGGCCAGTCCGTCCTGCAGCTGCACGAGGAGTCGGAGATCCCCACCTGAAACGCCCGACGGCAACTGCCTGACGGCACTCCGACGTTCCCCCCAGAACAAGAGCCAACGGGGCGGCCTCCGGGTCGCCCCGTTTGTTTGTGGGGAGGGGGAGACCCGGAACGGGGCGGTCCTCCGCTTGGGAGGTGGTTAGCCTCGACGCGTGGCGGATCAACGGATCTCTCTCAGCGAGGCGGCGCGGCGGTCGGGGGTGCCGGCCAGCACGCTGAAACGGTGGGCCGAGGAGAAGATCGTGCCGGTTCGGCGCGGCCGCTGGACCGTCGCCGCGGCGGCGCAGGCGCGGGTGGTGGCGCGGATGCGCGAGCGCGGCTACTCGCTCGAGGACCTGAAGAGCGCCGGTCGGGAGGGGCGGCTCGCCTTCGGCTTCACCGAAGAGCTCTTCTCGGGCTCCGAGGAGGCGATCACGATCGAGCAGGCGGCCGAGGAGACCGGCCTCGAGCCGGAGCTGGTCGAGCGGATCCTCGTCATCCTCGGCACGCCCAAAGGCCAGCGCGAGCTGAACAAGGAGGACCTGGCGGCGCTGCGCCATTGCGCCCGCGTCCTCGCCGCCGGCTTCCCGCTCGTCGCCTTCCTGCAGCTGGTCCGCGTCTACGCGCAGTCGATGCGCCGGATCGCCGACGCCGAGGTGCGGCTCTTCCACCTCTACGTCCACGAGCCGCTGATCCGCGACGCGGTTCCCGAGCTGGAAATGGCGGAGGAGATGGGGGAGCTCGCCGCCGACATCCTGCCCCTCGCGGCGCCGCTGACCGAGTACCTCCACGACCGCTACCTGCGCTTCTTCGTCGAACAGGACGTCGTCGGCCACATGGAGGCCGACTCGGCGATGGACACCGCCGAACTGGAGCTCGGCCACGTCAACGTCGCCCTCTGCTTCATCGACCTCACCGGGTTCACCCGCTACACCGAGGAGGAAGGCGACATCGAGGCGCTCGACGTGGTCGAGAACTTCGTCGTCACGGTGGAGTCGACGCTGCCGCGGGAGGCGACGATCGTGAAGACGATCGGCGACGAGGTGATGGTCGTCTCCCCGGACCCCGCTTCGCTGACCGAGTGGGCGGTGACCTTCCTCTCCCGCTTCCCGCAGCGGCCGCAGCCGCGGGTCGGGATCCACTACGGCGACGCCGTCTACCGGGACGGCGACTACTTCGGCAGCCAGGTCAACCTGGTTCACCGGGTCGTCAACCGGGCGCTGGCCGGCGAGGTGCTGGTCACCGACACCGTCTGCGGGCCGATCGCCGGCAGCGAGCGCCTCGAGTTCGACCCGATCGGCCAGGTGAAGCTGAAGGGCTTTCCCGAACCTACCGAGCTGTTCGTCGTCCGCGCCGCATGATCGGCGAGGAGCTGCTCGAGCAGGTCGCGGCGGGCGGTCTCCTCGATGGTCCGGCGCCGGCGCTGGCGATGCTCTCCGGCGGGCGGGACTCGGTCTGCGCGCTCGACCTCGCGGTGCGGGCGCGGGGGGCGGAGGCGGTCAGCGCGCTCCACGTCAACTACGGGCTGCGGGAGGAGGCGGACGAGGACGAGCGCCATTGCGCCCGGCTGTGCGAGCGCCTCGGCGTATCGCTCGAGGTGGAGCGACCGCGACGTCCCGATGGCGCCGGCAACCTGCAGGCCTGGGCGCGGGACCAGCGCTACGCGGCGGCGGCGCGGTTGGCGGAGCCGCGGGACGCGACGATCGTCACCGGCCACACCGCCGACGACCAGGTGGAGACGATCCTCTACCGGCTCGCCTCCTCGCCGAGCCGGCGGGCGCTGCTGGGGATGAAGCCGCGGGACGGTCGCCTCGCCCGGCCGCTGCTCGGGACCACCCGCGAGGAGACCACCGCCTACTGCGAGGAGCGCGGACTGGCCTGGCGCGACGACGCCAGCAACGAGGGGGCCGGCTACCGGCGGAACCTCCTGCGGCGGGACGTCGTCCCGGAGCTGGAGAAGATCCATCCCGCGGCGAAGCAGAACGTGCTGCGCACCGCGGCGCTGCTGCGCGAGGAGGCCGAGCTGCTCGACTCGCTCGTCGACGCCGAGCTCGGCTCCCCGGGCCCGGGCTCGGGGCAGCCGGCGACGATCGCCCTCGAGCGCTTCGCCGCGCTTCACCCCGCCCTGCGCCGCCTCGTCCTCCAACGCCTCGCCGACGACGCCGCCGGGCGCCCGGTCCCCGGCGCTGCCCGCTTCGCCGACCAGGTCGCCGCCCTCACCCGCGGCGGCTCGACCCTCGACCTCGGCTCCGGCGTCCGCGCCGTCCTCGAGCGGGGCGACCTCCGCGCCGAACCCGGCTGACGGGCCGTAGACTGCGGCGCGTGTCGGACCCCGCGATCGGCGAGACCCTCGTCGCCAGAGAGGACCTGCAGCGCCGCATCGCGGAGCTGGGGAAGGAGATCAGCCGCGACTACGAGGGGCGGGAGCTGATCATGGTCGGGGTGCTGAAGGGCGCCGTCCTCTTCCTCGCCGACCTGATGCGCCATATCGAGGTCCCCTGCGAGATCGATTTCATGGCGGTCTCCAGCTACGGCTCGCAGACCGACTCCTCCGGGGTGGTCCGCATCCTCAAGGACCTCGACGCGCCGATCGAAGGGCGCGACGTCCTGATCGTCGAGGACATCATCGACTCCGGCCTCACCCTGCACTACCTGATGCGCAACCTCAACGCCCGCAATCCGGCGTCGCTGCACGCCTGCGCGCTGCTCACCAAGCCGGAGAGGCTGCGGGTCGACCTCTCGCCTCGGTACGTCGGGTTCGAGATTCCCAACCGGTTCGCGATCGGCTACGGCCTGGACCACGCTCAGAAGTACCGAAATTTGGATTTCGTCGCTGCGCTTACCGAGTAACGCGGAAATTCCGCCCTGGTACGCTGATTCCCACTCTTGAGGCGGTTTTTCAAAAGCGCGGCGTTCCCGATCCTGCTGGTCGTGATTCTGGCGTTCATCGCCCAGAAAGTGATCAGCAACGGCGATGGCACGGAGTCGCCTGCCTACAACGAACTGATCAACCAGAAAACCGGCCTGGTCGTCGAGAACCAGGTCAAGGAAGTCGACGTCAACACGAAGGACAACACGCTTGACGTCAAGCGGACCAACGGCGAAAGCTTCTCCACCGGCTACCCGCCCGATGCCGAACGAGAGCTGGTCAACCTCCTCCGCGACAACGAAGTCAAGACCGACGTCCACGGCTCCGGCAGCTCCGGGCTGCTCTCGCTGCTGACCCTGGTCCTGCCCTTCGTCCTCTTCTTCGGCTTCTGGATCTTCCTCATGAACCAGATGCAGGGCGGCGGCTCCCGGGTGATGAACTTCGGCAAATCCAAAGCCAAACGGATGTCCGTCGACGCGCCGAAAATCACCTTCCGCGACGTCGCCGGCGTCGACGAGGCCGTCCAGGAGCTCGAGGAGATCAAGGAATTCCTCGAGAACCCGAAGAAGTTCCAGGCGCTCGGCGCCCGCATCCCGAAGGGCGTCCTCTTATATGGACCGCCCGGCACCGGCAAGACGCTGCTCGCCCGGGCCGTCGCCGGCGAGGCGGGCGTGCCGTTCTTCTCGATCTCCGGCTCCGACTTCGTCGAGATGTTCGTCGGCGTCGGCGCCAGCCGCGTCCGCGACCTCTTCGAGCAGGCCAAACAGAACTCGCCCTGCATCATCTTCATGGACGAGATCGACGCCGTCGGCCGCCACCGCGGCGCCGGCATGGGCGGCGGTCACGACGAGCGCGAGCAGACCCTGAACCAGCTGCTGGTCGAGATGGACGGCTTCGAGATGAAGGACAACATCATCTTGATCGCGGCCACCAACCGCCCCGACATCCTCGACCCGGCGCTGCTGCGGCCCGGCCGCTTCGACCGTCAGGTCGTCGTCGACCGCCCCGACCGCAAGGGCCGCAAGAAGATCCTCGAGGTCCATACCCGCGGCAAGCCGCTGGGCCGCGAGATCGAGCTCGACACGCTCGCCGGCCAGACCCCCGGTTTCACCGGCGCCGACCTGGCGAACCTGATCAACGAGGCGGCCCTGCTGACCGCCCGCACGGGCAGCCGCGAGATCACGATGAAGGAGCTCGAGGAGGGGATCATGCGCGTGATCGCCGGCCCCGAGAAGAAGACCCGGGTGATGAGCGAGAAGGAGCGCCTGATCACCGCCTACCACGAGGTCGGGCACGCGATCGTCGGGCAGCTGCTGGAGAACACCGACCCGGTCCACAAGATCTCGATCATCAGCCGCGGCCAGGCGCTCGGCTACACGATCAGCCTGCCGACCGAGGACAAGTTCCTCACCACCCGGGCCGAGCTGACCGACACGATGGCGATGACGCTGGGCGGCCGCGCCGCCGAGGAGATCGTCTTCGGCGAGATCACCACCGGCGCGTCGAACGATCTCGAAAAGGTGACCGAGACCGCGAAGCAGATGGTGATGCGCTTCGGGATGTCCGAGCGGCTCGGCCCCCGCGTCTTCGGCCACGATCGCGGTCAGCCGTTCCTCGGTCGCGAGTTCAGCTCCGAGCCCGACTACTCCGACGAGATCGCCCGCGAGATCGACGACGAGATCCGCCGCATCGTCGAGAGCGCGCACCAGACCGCCAAGACCCTCCTGAACGAACGCCGCGACGACCTCGAGCGGGTCTCGAAACTGCTGCTGGAGCGGGAGACGATCGACGCCAAGGAGTTCATCGCCCTGCTCGAAGGCAAGCCGGCCGAGGAGGTCTTCGTCGACGAGGAGGAGCCCCCGAGCAAGCCGGCCGAGCCGGCGCCCGAGCCGGAAAAGGCCGCCCGCGAGGGCAGCCGTCCAACGCCGCGACCCCGCCCGGGTTTCGCGGGTGGCGACGCTTCCTAGCCAAGAGGTTCCGATGACGAAACTCATGGGGGTCGTCAACGTGACCCCCGACTCGTTCTCCGACGGCGGGCTCTATCTCGACCCCGAGGCGGCGATCGCGCACGGGCGCGAGCTGGCCGGGGCGGGGGCGGAGATCCTCGACGTCGGTGGCGAATCGACCCGGCCGGGGGCCGATCCCGTGGACGCCGAGGAGGAGCTGCGACGGGTCGTTCCCGTGATCCGGGGTCTGGAGGACACCGGCTGCGAGATCTCGGTCGACACTTCGAAGGCGCCGGTCGCCGCCGCCGCGCTCGAGGCCGGCGCGACGATCGTCAACGACGTCACCGCCCTGCGCGGCGATCCGGAGATGGCCGCGCTCTGCGCCGAGCGCGGCGCGACCGTGGTCCTCATGCACATGCTCGGCGAGCCGCGGACGATGCAGGACGATCCGCGCTACGGCGATGTCGTCGCCGAGGTCAAGGCCTTCCTCGCCGAGCGTCTGGAGGCCGCCGTCGCCGCCGGGATCGCCGAGGAGGACGTCTGGCTCGACCCCGGCATCGGCTTCGGCAAGACCCCGGCCCACAACATGGAGCTGCTGCGCCGGCTCGGCGAGCTGCGGGAGCTCGGCCGGCCGCTGGTGATCGGCACCTCGCGCAAGAGCTTCATCGGCAAGGTCGACGGCTCCGGCCCGGGCGAGCGGCTGGGGGGGACGATCGCCTCCTCGGTCCTCGCCGCCGCCGAGGGCGCCGCGGTCCTCCGCGTCCACGACGTCGCCGAGGTGGGCCAGGCGCTGGCCGTGGCCGCGGCGATACTCGGGTAGCGTCTCGGCCATGGAGTCGCACGGGAACGGGATCGAGTCGAGCGCCGAGATCGAGCTGCGTGGGCTCTCGGTCTACACCCACCACGGCGTCTCCGAAGCCGAGCAGGAGGTGGGCCAGCGGCTCGAGTTCGACATCTCCTTCGACGTGCCCGCCTGCGACGCGGTCCTCACCGACCGCCTCGAGGACACCGTCGACTACGCCCAAGTCTGCGACATCGTCGTCCTCGCCGCCACCGAGCGCAGCTACAAGACCCTGGAGCGCCTCGCCCAGGTGGTCGGCGAGCGGCTGATGGAGCGCTACGGGTGCGACTCGGTACGGGTCCGCGCCGCCAAGCCCGAGCCGCCGCTGCCCTTGGCGATCCAGGAGGTGGCCGTCGAGGTCACCCAGGAACGCGCGGTCGAAGAAGACGACGAGAACGGGGACTAGCCGGGTGGCCGCCGAGCAGCGGACCGGCTACCTCGGGCTCGGCTCCAATGTCGGCGACGCCGCCGGCCACCTGCGCGCCGCGGTCGCGTTGCTGGAAGGCGAGGGGATCGAGGTCGACGCCGTCTCCTCCACTTACGTGACCGAGCCGGTGGGGGAGATCCTCGACCAGCCCGACTTCCTCAACGCCGCCGTCCGCATCCGCACCGGCCTCGAGCCCGAGGAGCTGCTCGACGCCTGCAAGCGGGTCGAGGCCGAGCGCGGCCGCTCCTTCGACGCGCCCCGCCACAGTCCCCGCCCGCTCGACGTCGACCTGCTCCTGCTCGGCGACCTCGAGCTGAGCACCGACCGCCTCACCCTGCCGCACCGCGAGGTGACCAGCCGCCGCTTCGTCCTCGTCCCGCTGCTGGAGCTCGACCCCGAGCTTTCGCTGCCGGACGGGACGCGGCTTCGGGCGTCCTTGCTGAGTCTGCCGGAGGGCCAACAGGTGAAGAAGAACGGGCCACTAGGCCGCGGCTGACTCCAGCTTCTCTTCGCTCTCCAGGTCGGCCTCCGCTGCCTCCTCCGCGTCGCGGGGGTGCCAGGAGAGGATCACCACATGCCCGGGCAACAGGGCTGCCCTTGGCTCGAAGACCTTGACGCCGCTGTCACCGGTCTGCTGCTCCAGCTGGGTTCCCCCTGCCCGCGCCTTGATCGCCAGATCCCGACAGGCGTTCCCGTCGAACCGGAAGTTCAGCTTGACGGTCGGGACGAGGACGAAGAAGGGGAAGAAGTCAGTGGGATCGAGGAAGACCTCCAATTCCCGTTCCAGCCGGAAGCGCTCTCGAGTGCCCGCCGCCCGGTCGATGCGCTCCATGTCCTTCGAGAGCTCCTCGATCAACTCTCGCTGGTAGAGGAAGATCGATCCGTCGGGCTCGAAATCCGATTTGTTCGGGGGGCGGTTGTGCGAATGGGTCCTGAGGGCGCCGTCGTCTGCCTCCAGGCGTCGGACCGCCTTGGCGCCATGGAGGTCTCCTACCTCGAAGACCCACTTGCGGTACTTGGTTTCGAACCCCTCGACCGAGGTCATCGCCCAGGCTGGCCCGTCGGGAAGATATGGCTCGCTGCGCGAGTGGTTAATCCCGTCGGTCAGGACGCGGATCCGCATCCGCAGGGCTTTCCGGCTCGAGGAATCCGCCTCGTCCGCCTCGTCCTCGACCCAGTCGAGCTGACAGCGAACGTCTACGGAGAGGTGTGCCTGGCCATGCGAGATCACTTCTTTTGCCCGCTCACGCAGCTGCGGAGGGGTGTCCTCACCCAGAAGTGCCCATAGCCACTCCTCGCCGGTTTCCCGGGAAAGTTTGTGGCGCGTGATGTGATCGACCAGGATGCCGACCAGGACTCCGGCAAGCAGAGCCCCCCCGATCGTGTCCAGGGCGATGGCGCCGGATTGGACCCAGGCGCTTCCCTCGGCATCGTGGGTGGACCCCAGATAGGCGCCCCCCGCAACCAGAGCCATCCCCGACAGCCAGACGAAAAGGAGGAATCGCTCAGCGTGGTTTTGGATATATCCAGATAAACGGCGTCGCACGGGCGCGCATCATAAACGCGTCGAGTATCTGGGCAACTCCCGATTGATTAATTATCCATAAGTAAAAGAGTAAGGGGGGTAGTCAATCCGCTGTTCAAGTTCCCGGTTTAGCAAACCCTAAGCGCCGCTCGACCTCGGCCGACTGTTTCTCGATGAATGACGGAGGCCCTGCAGCGGCACCCTATTCAATTTCTCGGCGGCTGGACGCGAAAGCTCGCCAGCCACTCGGCCGGTAGCACCGGCGGCATCTTCCCCGGGTAGTTCGGGACCAGGCGCCGGGCGAGCTCGGCGGCGGGGCGGCTCTCGATCGCCGGGCGGAGGTCGTCGAGGGTCATCGCCAGGCCGATGCTGGGGGCGATCTGGAAGTCGGCGGCGTTCAGCTGCGGGCCGTTGACGACGCCGCTCTCGACCAGGGCGTCGACCTTGTCGAGCAGGGCCGGCAGCGCCGCCAGCGCCTTGCGGGCGTTCTCGTCGCTGGCTTCGTTGAAGCGGGCCGCGAGGGCGACGACCGGCGCTGCGGTCTTCATTGCGAGCCCGATCGGCATCCCGATTCGCGCGCCCTCCGAGTAGCTGCGCAACGGCTTGTAGTCCTTCTTCATCCCCCACCAGAGGATCTGGCGGATCGGGTGCTGCAGCTCCTCGTCGCCGAAGCGCTCCGCCTCCTCGACCGCCGCCCGCTGTTCGGCGTCGGTCGGGAAGAGCGGCGGCTCGGGGCGCAGGCGGTCGAGCTCGCGGGCGATCGGGCGCGAGCCCTGGACCTTGTCGCCCTCGATCTTCAGCGCCGGCACGGTGACGCCGGGGAAGCCGACGGCGCGCAGCACGCCCTTGGAGATCACCGGCAGCAGGTCGGTGCGCTTGTAGGGGATGCCCTTGTGCTCGAGCATCAGCTGCGCGGCGATGCTCGGATGGGAGGCCGGGATGACGTATAGGCGTGCGTTCATCGGGCGATCCTAAGCGGAAACGTCCGCGACTGGCTGCCCAGCCAGTTGCCGGCCCGCGATAATCCACCGATGCTCCTCGCGGTCGACGTCGGCAACACCCAGACTCACCTCGGCGTCTTCGAGGGCGAGAGCCTGACCGAGCACTGGCGCTTCCAGACCCGCTCGGGCGCCACCGGCGACGAGCTGGCCGAGCGGATCGCCGGCCTTTTCTCGCTCTCCGGGATGGCTTTCGGCGACGTCGACGCGGTCTGCGTCTCCTCGGTGGTGCCCCCGCTCGGCAGCCAGTTCGAGGAGCTGGCCAGGCGATACCTGAAGGCCGACTGCCTGACGATCGGCCCCGGGGTGAAGACCGGGATGCCGATCCGGATCGAGAACCCGCTCGAGGTCGGCGCCGACCGCCTCGTCAACGCGATCGCCGCCTACGACCGCTTCGGCGAGGCCTGCGTCTCGGTCGACTTCGGCACCGGGATCAACATCGACGCGGTCTCCGCCGACGGCGAGTACCTCGGCGGCGCGATCGGCCCCGGCCTCGCGCCCTCGCTCAGCGCCCTGATCGAACGCGCGGCGCGGATCACCCGGATCGACCTCGAAGAGCCGCAGGAAGCGATCGGTCGCTCGACCCGCGCGGCGATCCATTCCGGCTTCATCTTCGGCTTCGCCGGGCTGATCGACGGCATCGTCCGCCGGATCGAAGAGGAACTACCGAACCCGCGGCTGCTCGCCACCGGCGGCTACGCCGCGACCGTCGTCCCGTTCACCGAGACGATCGAAGAGGTCGACGACCTGCTGACCCTGAAGGGACTGCGGCTGATCCATGAGCGCAACCGGTGACCAGGGAGCGGCGCAGCCGGCTCTGACCGAGCCCTTCGAGATCGGCGGCGTGCCGATCTCCAACCGGGTCCTGCTGGCGCCGCTGGCCGGGATCGGCAACTGGTTCGTCCGCCTGCAGGCCAAACGCCACGGCGCCGGGCTCGCCGTCTCGGAGATGGTCTCCAGCTTCGCGCTGCACTACCGCAACGAGCGCACCCTGCGCGAGCTGATGCGGATCCACCCCGACGAGCACCCGGTCTCGATGCAGCTCTTCGGCCACGACCCCGAGGTGATGCGCTCCGGGGCGGAGATCGCCGCGGAGGGCGGGGCCGACCTGATCGACATCAACATGGGCTGCCCGGTGCCGAAGGTGCGCAAGACCGGCGCCGGCGCCCAGCTGCTGCGCGACCCCGAGCTCGCCCTGGCGCTGGCCCGCGGCGCCGCCGAGGGCAGCGGCCTGCCGGTGACGGTGAAGCTGCGCTCGGGGATCGAGGCCGGCGACCGCTCCGGGTTCGAGCTGGCGATCCGGCTCGCCGAGGAGGCCGGCGTCGCGGCGATCGCCTTCCACCCGCGGGCGGCGACCAAAGGTCACAAGGGCACGCCCGACTACGAGCTGACGCGGGAGCTGGTCGAGCGGCTCGAGGTGCCGGTGATCGTCTCCGGCGGCCTCTCCAGCGCCACCGCCGCCCGCCGCGCCTACGAGGAGTCCGGCGCCGACGCGGTGATGATCGCCCGCGGCTCGCTCGGCAACCCCTGGGTCTTCGAGGAACTGACCGGCCGGCGGATGGAGCCGCCGGGCCGCGAGGAGATCGTCGCCGAGTGGCTCTGGGTCGCCGACCGGGCGGAGGAGCATCTCGGCGCCGAGCGGGCGCAGCGCTATCTGCGCAAATTCCACCCCTGGTACGTCGAGCGCCTGGAAGCGCCGAAAGAGGTCGCCGACGAGCTGCAGCGCAGCGCCGATCTGGCTCGGGCGCGGGAGCTGATCGGCTCCCTGGCGGCACCCGCCGCCGTCACCTGAGAAGGCCGGATTCCCGCCTGGGCCGGGCGTCTTCGGGCCCCCTTTGGCCGGCTAGCCACCCTCGCTATAATCCCGCGACTCCGTGCCGAGGGTGCCCCCGCAGACGGGCGCATCAGGCGCGTTTTTTTAGGTCTGGGAGACCGGCCAGGCTCCCTTTTCCAATCCAAAGCGAGGTCGTTCAAGTGCGTCAGGCCGTCATCACCCCCGAGGGGCTTGAAAAACTCAAAGAGGAGATCGAGTTCCTCTCGACGACCAAACGCCGGGAGGTCGCGGCCCGGATCAAGGAGGCGCGCGAGGACGGCGACATCTCCGAGAACGCCGAATACGACGACGCCAAGAACGAACAGGCCCTGCTCGAGGGGCGAATCGCCCAGCTGGAGGAGAAACTCCGCCGCGCCCAGGTGATCGACGAGAAGGCGATCAACACCGACGAGGTCAGCTTCGGCTCGATCGTCCACGTCAAAGACCAGAAGTCCGGCGACTCGCAGAAATTCCAGATCGTCGGCTCGACCGAGGCCAACCCGCTCGAGCACAAGCTCTCGAACGAGTCGCCGATCGGCAAAGCGCTGATCGGGAAGAAGCGCAACGACATCGTCACCGTCGAGGTCCCGCGCGGGCCGAAGAAAAAACTGAAAATCACCAAGATCGAGAAAGCCTGACGGCAGGTAGGCTCGCTCCGCGATGAGCGAGGAGCCAACCGAGCAGCGGGAGCTCTCCGACGTCCTCAGGGACCGCCGCGAGAAGCTCGAGCGGATCCGCGAGGCCGGGGTCGAGCCGTTCCCGCACGAGTTCTCCGGCCGCGAGGACATCGGCGAGGTGCGGGCCGCCCACCAGGGGCTGCAGGCGGGAGCCGAGACCGATTCGCGGCACCGCGTCGCCGGCCGCATCGTCGCCCGCCGGGGCCACGGCAAGGCCTGCTTCCTCGACCTCCGCGACGGCAGCGGCCAGATCCAGCTGCACGCGCGCAAGGACGTGCTCGGCGACGAGGCCTACGAGCTGCTGGTCGACCTCGACCTCGGCGACATCGTCGGCGCCGAGGGGACGGCGATGGCGACCCGGCGCGGGGGAGAGCTGTCGCTGGCGATCGACCACTGGCGCCTGCTGGCCAAGAGCCTGCGCCCGCCGCCCGACAAGTTCCACGGCCTCGAGGACACCGAGACCCGCTTCCGCCGCCGCGAGCTCGACCTGATCGCCAACGAGGAGAGCCGCGAGATCTTCCGCGTCCGCGCCCGGGCGATCTCCGAGATCCGCCGCTGGTTCGACGACCACGGGTTCGTGGAGGTCGAGACGCCGGTCCTGCAGCCGCTCTACGGCGGCGCCCTGGCGCGGCCGTTCACGACCCACCACAACGCCCTCGACCGCGACTTCTACCTGCGGATCGCGACCGAGCTCTATCTCAAGCGCCTCGTCGTCGGCGGCATCGACCGCGTCTACGAGCTCGGCAAGGACTTTCGCAACGAGGGCGTCTCCCACAAGCACAACCCCGAGTTCACGATGCTCGAGTGGTACGAGGCCTACGCCGACTACGAGAAGACCGCCCACGACCTCGAGATGTTGGTCGCCGAGGTCGCCGAGCGGGTGCTGGGGACGACGAAGGTCCCGCGCGGCGACGTCGAGATCGACTGGGCGCCGCCCTGGCGGCGGATCACCCTGCGCGAGGCGATCCTCGAGCGGGCCGGGATCGACATCGCCGAGCACCCGACCCGCGAGGCGCTGGCGAAGGCGATGGGGACCGAGCCCGACCCGAAGGAGGGCTGGGGCAAGCTGGTCGACGGGCTGCTCTCGCGCGAGGTCGAGCCGGGTCTGATCCAGCCGACCTTCATCTTCGACTACCCGGTCGAGCTCTCGCCCTTCGCCAAGGCGCACCGCTCCGAGGAGGGGATGGTCGAGCGCTGGGAGGCCTTCGCCGGCGGCGTCGAGATCGCCAACTCCTTCACCGAGCTGAACGACCCCGACGAGCAGCGCCGTCGCTTCGAGCAGCAGGCCGCCGAGGTGGCCCGGGGCGACGAGGAGGCCCAGCCTTTCGACGAGGCGTTCGTCGAGGCGCTCGAACAGGGGATGCCGCCGACCGGCGGCGTCGGCCTCGGGATCGACCGCCTGGTGATGATGTTCACGGGCGCCAAAACCCTGCGGGAAGTGCTCCTCTTCCCGGCAATGCGCACGTAATCGCAACATCTCCTGCGTGAAATTCCGCTCTTAGCGTGCTCAAGCGCTCAGAAGCCGGACATCCGACCCCGGTAGAGTTAAGTGCCAGATGGATGCCTCCCGATAAAGGGACCAGGGTGTCCGGCGGTACTAACCCGGGTCCCCCGGGTTCGAGAACCAGGAAGAGGTCTTCATTTGTTCGAGCGATTCACTGAGAGGGCTCGCCAGGTCGTCGTCCTAGCGCAGGAGGAGGCCCGGACGCTCAAGCACAACTACATCGGCACCGAGCACATCCTGCTCGGTCTCCTTCGCGAGGAGGAGGGCCTTGCCGCGCGCGTCCTCGAGTCCCTCGACATCACCGTCGAACGGGTCCGCTCGCAGGTGGTCCGCATCGTCGGATCGGGCGAGGAGGTCACCTCCGGCCAGATCCCGTTTACGCCGCGGGCGAAGAAGGTCCTCGAGCTGGCGCTGCGCGAGGCGCTCTCCCTCGGCCACAACTACATCGGCACCGAGCACATCCTGCTCGGCCTGGTGCGTGAGAACGAGGGCGTAGCCGCCCGCATCCTGCTCGACTTCGACGCCGACTCCGACAAGATCCGCAACGAGGTCATCCGCATGCTCTCCGGCCCCGGCGGCCGTCGTCAGGGCGGCGGCGGTGGCGGCACCGGCGAGGGCAAAAAGTCTTCGAAACTGCTCGACCAGTTCGGTCGCAACCTCACCCGCCTCGCCGAGGAGGGCAAGCTCGACCCGGTCATCGGCCGCGAAACCGAGATCGAGCGGATCATGCAGATCCTCTCCCGCCGGACTAAGAACAACCCGGTGCTGCTGGGCGAGCCGGGCGTCGGCAAGACCGCCGTCGTCGAGGGTCTCGCCGCGCGGATCAACAAAGGCGAGGTGCCGGAGCTGCTGAAGAACAAGCAGATCTACACCCTCGACCTGGCCGCTCTGGTCGCCGGCTCCAAGTACCGCGGCGAGTTCGAGGAGCGCCTCAAGAAGGTGATGAAAGAGATCACCCAGCGCGGCGACATCATCCTCTTCATCGACGAGCTCCACAACCTGGTCGGCGCCGGCGCCGCCGAGGGCGCGATCGACGCGGCCTCGATCCTGAAGCCGGCCCTGGCCCGCGGCGAGCTGCAGACGATCGGCGCCACCACGCTCGACGAGTACCGCAAGTACCTCGAGCGCGACTCCGCCCTGGAGCGCCGCTTCGCCCAGATCCGCGTCGACCAGCCCTCGCCCGAGGACACCGTGAAGATCCTCGAGGGGCTGCGCGAGCGCTACGAACAGCACCACCGGGTGACGATCCGCGACGACGCCCTCGAAGCCGCCGCCGAGCTCGCCGACCGCTACATCTCCGACCGCTTCCTGCCCGACAAGGCGATCGACCTGATCGACGAGGCGGGCTCGCGGATGCGGATCAAGAGCATGAGCACGCCTCCGGTCTACCGCGATCTCGAGGAGGAAATCGAGAAGACGCGGCGCGAGAAGGAGTCCGCGATCGAGGCCCAGGAGTTCGAAAAAGCCGCCAACCTGCGCGACACCGAGCGCCAGCTGACCACCCGCAAGCGCCAGCTCGAAGACGAGTGGGCCGAGGGCGAGAACGGCGAACGGCCCGAGGTGGGCGAAGAGGAGATCGCCGACATCGTCTCGATGTGGACCGGCATCCCCGTCTTCAAACTGACCGAGGCCGAGACCAAGAAGCTGATCCGCATGGAGGAGGAACTCCACAAGCGCGTGATCGGCCAGGAGGTCGCGATCACCGCCGTCTCGAAGGCGATCCGCCGCTCCCGCGCCGGGATCAAGGACCCGAAGCGGCCGGCCGGCTCGTTCATCTTCCTCGGCCCCTCCGGGGTCGGCAAGACCGAGCTCGCCCGCACCCTCGCCGACTTCCTCTTCGGCGACGAGGAGGCGATGATCCGGATCGACATGTCCGAGTACATGGAGAAGCACGCCGTCAGCCGTCTGGTCGGCTCGCCTCCGGGCTACATCGGGTACGACGAGGGCGGACAGCTGACTGAGGCTGTCAGGCGCAAGCCGTACTCGGTGCTGCTGCTCGACGAGATCGAGAAGGCGCACCCGGACGTCTTCAACATCCTCCTGCAGATCCTCGAGGACGGGCGCCTCACCGATGCCCAGGGTCGCACCGTGGACTTCCGCAACGCGATCGTGATCATGACCTCGAACATCGGCGCCTCGGAGATCTCGAAGAACACCTCGATCGGGTTCACCGTCGCCGACGAGACCGGCATGTCCTACGGCGACATGAAGAACCGGATCATGAGCGACCTGAAAAAAGTCTTCCGGCCGGAGTTCCTCAACCGGATCGACGAGGTCATCGTCTTCCACAAGCTCGCCAAGGACGAGGTCAAAGAGATCATCGACCTGATGATCAACCGCGTCCGCGTCCAGGTCGCCGAGCACGAACTGCAGCTGGAGCTGACCGACGAGGCGAAGGAACTGCTGGTCGACAAAGGCTGGGACCCCTCGATGGGCGCCCGGCCGCTGCGCCGCGCGATCCAACGCTACGTCGAGGACCCGCTGGCCGACGAAGTCCTGCGCCAGGGCGAGATGGTCTCCGGCTCGACCGTGATGGTCTCCCGCGACGAGAGCGGCGACGAGGACGACAAACCGCTCAGCCTCGAGATCATCGCCCCGAAGAAGCCGAAGGCGAAGCCGCCGGAGCCGAAGCGCGAGAAGGTCGGCGTCGGCGCCAAGAAGGACGACGACGGCGAGCCCGGTCCCGAGGACGAGGGGCCTGACGGCCCCGGCGACTCCGAGTCCTGAGCGGGGCCGCGCGGTGAGAGAGCCGGGCCGGGCCGCGATCGGCACCTGGAGCGGAGGGCGGTTCCTCCACTTCGGCGAAGCGATCGAGGAGGAGCGGCTGGAGGCTTTGCTGCGGCCGGGGGACGGGATCGAGACGGTTCTCACCGCCGACGCCTACGGGCAGGGCGAGGCCGACCGGGTTCTGGGGCGAGCGCTGGCGGGCGTGGCGCGGGACGAGTACAGCCTGATCGGCGCCGTCGGGCACGACTTCTACGAGGGGGAGCGGGAAGGACCGAAAGGGTTTCCGCGCTTCACCGACCCGCGGCTGCGGGGGCCCGACGAGTACGCGGGCTACCTGCGGATGGCGACCGAGAAGAGCCTGGAGCGGATCGGGGCTGACTCGTTCGACTTGCTGCTGCTCCACAACCCCGACCGCGTCGGCTACTCCAGCGAGGTGGTCTGGGACGGGATGGCGGCGCTGCGCGAGGCGGGGCTGACGGCGCGGATCGGCGTCGCTCCCGGTCCCGCCAACGGCTTCACCCTCGACCTGATCGCCTGCCTGGAGCGCTTCGGCGAGCAGATCGACTGGGCGATGATCATCCTCAACCCGCTCGAGCCCTGGCCGGGCGAGCTCTGCCTCGACGCCGCGGCGCGGCACGACGTCAAGGTCTTGACCCGGGTGGTCGACTACGGCGGCCTCTTCTGGGGCGACCTGCGGCCGGGGATAGAGCTGGCCAAATTCGACCACCGCTCCTTCCGTCCCGAGGGCTGGATCGAGGCGGGCGTCGAGAAGCTCGAGCGCCTGCTGCCGATCGCCGAACGGGCGAAGCTGACCCCGATCCAGCTCGCCTGCAGTTGGAACCTCGCCCACCCGGCGGTCGAGTCGGTCGCGCCGACGCTGATCCAGGAGATCGGCCCCGAGGCCTGCCCGATCGAGGCGAAGCGCTTGGAACTGGCGAAGATGCCCGCCGAGCAGCGGCTCACCCCGGAGGACGTCGCCGAGATCCGCGCGATCGGCGACAACGCCAACTGCATGGCCCTCAAGGGGGCCAGCCCCGAACACGAGGGCGAGGAGCGCCCCGACCGCTGGCCGCTGAACGCCGACCTCACCGCCGTCGGCGACCGCTGGGGCATCGACCCCGAGCGCGACCTCGTCGCCACCCACTGACTTCGCGAGACCGCAAAAACGGTCCCTCGATGACCGTTTTTGCGGTCTCGGCGTGAACCGCCGCGGGCGCCGGTAGCTTCGCGGCCGTGAACCGGAAGTGGTGGACGCTCGCCGGGGCCTGCGCTGGCCTGTTTGTGCTGATGCTCGACTCGACCGTGGTGGCGCTGGCGCTGCCGGCGATCCGGCACGACGTCGACGCCAGCGCCGAGGGGCTGCAATGGGTGATGAACGGCTACCTGCTGACGATCGCGGTGCTGGTCGTCACCGCCGGCCGGCTCGGCGACATGTTCGGGCGCAAGCGGGTCTTCCTCGCCGGGATGGCGCTCTTCGCGGTCGGCTCGATCGTCTCCGGCGCCGCCGGCAGCCAGGACGCCCTGATCCTCGGACGGATCCTGCAGGGGGCCGGGGCGGCGCCGATGCTCTCCCTCTCGCTGGCCCTGGTCTGCAACGTCTTCCCCACCGAGGAGCAGCCGCGGGCGCTGGGGATCTGGGCCGCGGTCTCGGCGGTGGCGCTGGCGATCGGCCCGCTCGCCGGCGGCCTGCTGATCGAACTCGACTGGCGGGTGATCTTCTGGATGAACCTGCCGGTCTGCGCGCTCGGCATCGCGATAACCCTCGCCGCGGCGCCGGAGTCGACCGACCCCGGCTCGGGCACGCGGATCGACCTGCCCGGGCTGGCGCTGCTCAGCGTCGGCCTCACCGCCGTCGTCCTCGCCCTGGTCCAGTCCCAGGCCTGGAGCGCCGCGGCCGTCGCCGGCCTGGCGCTGCTCGGCCTCGCCTCGCTCGCCGCCTTCTGGGCGACCGAGCACCGGGTGCGCGAGCCGATCGTCGAATTCGCCCTCTTCCGCAACGGCCCCTACTTCGGCGCCAGCGCCGCCGCCTTCGCCCTGGTCGGCGCCTACTGGGCGGTGATGTTCTTCCAGCCGCAGTACCTGCAGGACGTGCGCGGCCACTCGCCGATCCTCAGCGGCCTGATGATTCTGCCGGTGACCGTGCCGATGGTCTTCATCTCGCCCTTCTCGGGTCGCCTCATAGGCCGCTTCGGCGCCCGCCGGCTGATGACCGCCGGGATGACCTTCGGCACCGCCGGCCTGCTCGTCCTCACCCGGATCGGGGCCGACAGCCCCTATGGCCTGATCCTCGTCGGCTACCTCCTCTTCGGGGTCGCGCTCGGCCTCGTCTACGCGCCGATGTCGACCGCGGCGATGGCGGCGATGCCGCGGGAGAAGGTCGGGATCGCCTCCGGCGTGCTGGCGATGGACCGGGTCCTCGCCGGAGCCGTCGCCCTCGCCGCGACCGGCGCCGCCTTCCACGCCCTGCTCGGCGACGGCCACTCGTTCGCCGCCGCCGTCGCCGGCTCGACCTGGGTCGCGGTCGTCCTCTGCGCGATCGGCACCGGCCTCACCTGGGGCTATGTGCGGGATGTGGGGGATTCGTCACCCGGCGAGGACCAGCACCGCATGCACCATCGCCGCTTCCATCTTTAGGTTGCCTTGACAAAGGTAATTCCGACCTGTCCACTAGGAATCGAGCAGACCGCATTCCAGAGCCCTTTCTGCCATCCTCTCAAGCGATGCCTGATTTGTCTGGGGATGAGCTTCAAGAGTTGTCTGAACGCCAGGATCCCCGACTTCTAAGAGCACTCGACGTCGTCGCCCCCGGCGGTGCCCTGCGGGAGGGGATCGACAACATTGTCCATTCGCGGACGGGTGGCCTGCTGGTTGTCGGCGACCTCGACGACATCTCCCACCTGCTTTCGGGCGGGATCAAGCTCGACGTCGACTACACGCCGGCGATGCTCTACCAGGTGGCGAAGATGGACGGGGCGATCGTCCTCAACGGCGAGGCGACGAAGATTGCCTGGGCCAACGTCCAGCTGATGCCGGACCCGACGATTCTCAGCTCGGAGACCGGCACCCGGCACCGCACCGCCGAGCGCGTCTCCAAACAGACGACGGCGCTGGTCGTCGCGGTCTCGCAGCGCCGCGACGTCGTCTCCCTCTACGTCGAGGGGACCAAGTACATCCTCCAGGACATCCCCGCTGTGCTGGCGAAAGCGAACCAGGGCCTGGCGACGCTCGAGAAGTACCGTCAGCGCCTCGACCAGGTCTCCGCCCGGCTGACGCAGCTCGAGTTCGACGGCGGCGTCGTCCTCCACGACGCCCTCTCCGTCCTCCAGCGCGCCGAGCTGGTGACGCGGATGGCGGTCGAGGTCGAGCGCTACATCGTCGAGCTCGGCACCGAGGGCCGGCTGATCGAGATGCAGCTGGAGGAGACGATGGTCGGCGTCGCCGCCGACAAGACCGCCTTGATCCGCGACTACAGCGTCGAAGACTCCGAGGCAAACCTGACCGCGGTGCTGCAGTCGCTGGGCCGGATGCCCCACCAGGACGTGCTCGACTTCGGTCGTCTCGCCGAGCTGCTCGGCTATGACCGCAAGGTCAACACCCTTGACTTCCCTGTCGGTCCGCGTGGATACCGGGTGTTGGGCCGGGTCCCGCGCATCCCCAAGCTTGTCGTCCAGAAGATCACCCACGAGCTGGGCGGGTTGGAGGAGGTCCTCGCGACCTCCGATTCCGACCTCGCCGCCATCGACGGAGTCGGGGCGCAGCGCGCCAAAGACATCCGCGAGGGCCTGCGCCGGCTCCAAGAGGTCGATCTGGTCGACCGGTACTTGCAGAGCTGACGGCGTTAGTCGCCGTCGAAAACGAAAGGAGTCACCGATTTCCGAGCTAGACGAGGCCACTGTGGAGGCTGTCTTCGAGGACGTGGAATACGTCTGCGACTTCGAGGTGGGCGACAAGGTTGTTTATCCGCATCACGGCGCGGGCCTTGTGATGACCAAAGAGACCCGTGAGCTGATGGGGGAGAAGCGTGAGTACCTGACCATCAAGATCCTCCACAACGAACTGACCGTGATGGTTCCCTGCGAAAACGCCGGCAAAGCCGGCTTGCGGCGAGTGATCGACGAGGAGGAAATCAAGAAGGTCACAAACGTCCTCACCGACGACGTCTCGGAGATGCCGAAGAACTGGAACCGGCGCTTCAAGTACAACCGCGAGAAGATCAAGACCGGCGACGTCTTCGAGCTGGCCGAGGTAGTGCGCAACCTCGCCATCCGCGAGATGGAAAAGGGCCTCTCCACCGGTGAGAAGCAGATGTACACCCGGGCGAAGAAGATCCTCGCTTCGGAGTTCATGTACGCGCTCGATAAAGACGAGGACGGCGCCGAGGAATACCTCGACTCGCTCCTCGAGGAGCGTTTCGCCGCCACTGCCACCGCGTAGCGCAGTAACCGCGGTCATCGCGGCCGCCGGCTCCGGGGAGCGCCTCGGGGCCGGTGGTCCGAAGGCCTTCGTGCCGGTCGCGGGGAGGCCGATGGTCGAGTGGTCGATCGAGGCCTTCCGGGCCTGCGACTCGGTCCGCTCGATCGTCGTCGCCGCCCCGCCCGGCCACGTCGGCGCGCTCGGCGGGCACGACCTCGCCGTCGTCTCCGGCGGCGCCACCCGCGCCCAGTCGGTCGCCAACGCTCTGGGGGCGGTGGGGACCGAGTACGTCGCGGTCCACGACGCCGCCAGGCCGCTGCTGACGCCGGAGCTGGTCGAAGCCCTCGTCGCCGACCTCGACGCGGCGCCGGAGGCCGCCGGCGTGATCGCCGCGGCGCCGGTCACCGACACCATCAAGCGTGGTTCCTTTTTCACCAATGCCGTGCAAAAAGAACCACGGGGTGAGAGGCCTCCAAGGCGCGGTTCCTTAAGCACCTCTGGGGTGAAAAAGGAACCACGGGTTGTGGAGACGGTGGACCGGGGGACGCTTTGGGCGGCGCAGACGCCGCAGGTGTTCCGAACGGAGGCGTTGCGGGAGGCGCTTGCCGCCGCCGAGCGGCCGGAGGAGGCGACGGACGAGGCGATGCTGGTCGAGTGGGACGGCGGCACCGTGCTGATCCATCCCGTCGCCGAGCAGAACCTGAAGGTGACGACGCCGCTCGACCTGCGCGTCGCCGAGCTGGTGCTCGCCGAGCGCGGCGCCGAATTCGCCTAGTCGCGCAGCAGGACGAAGACCAGCATCACGGCGAAGCAGAGCTGACCGATGCCCATGGCCGTGCCGAGGTTTTTCGCGCCGGCCAGCAGCGCGAGCGCCGTGCCGCCCGCGAAGGCCAGGAGGAGGAGCAGGAGCTGACGGCGCATTCGGCGCGAAGTCTATGCTCGCTCCCATGCTGACCGACTACCACCTGCACCTGCGCCCGGACGAGGCCGGGACCACATTCGAGCGCTACTTCACCGCCGAGAACGTCCAGCGCTACCTCGCCGCGGCGGAGGCCGCCGGGATCGAGGAGCTGGGCGTCTCCGAGCACGTCTACCGCTTCCGCCAGGCACTCGACATCTGGAGCCACCCGCTCTGGGTCGAGAACGCCGTCGACGACCTCGACGCCTACTGCGAGTTCGTCCGCGGCACGCCGCTGCGCCTCGGCGTCGAGTGCGACTACGTCCCCGGGGCGGAGGAGCGGATCGCCGCGCTGCTGCAGGCGCGCGACTTCGACTACGTCGTCGGCTCGGTCCACTTCGTCGGCGAGGGCGACGCGGCCGTTGACCACGACGGCTTCGACGTCTGGGAGGGTGACGGCGACGCCGACGAGATCTGGCGCCGCTACTTCGAGGCGCTCGCCGCCTGCGCCCGCTCCGGCCTCTACGACATCCTCGCCCACCCCGACCTGGTCAAGGTCTGGGGCCGCTCGCGGCCGCTCCCAGAGCGCGACCCGCGCGCCTTCTACGAGCCGGCGGTGGAGGCGATCGCCGAGAGCGGCGTCGCGGTCGAGATCTCGACCGCGGGTCTGCGCAAGCCCGTCGGCGAGCTCTATCCCTCGCGCGAGTTCGCCGAGATGTGCGTCGAGGCCGGCGCCTCGTTTGCGCTCTCCTCCGACGCCCATCTGCCCGAGCAGGTCGGGTTCGAATACGACCGCGCGGTCGACTTTCTCGGCGAACTGGGAATAGACGAGATATGCGTCTTCGAGCAGCGCCAGCGGAGCTCGGCCCCGCTGGGCAGTCGCGTCGGCTGAGCATGGTCGGCCTCGGCTACGACAGCCATCGCTTCGCCCCGGGCCGCCGCCTCGTCCTCGGCGGGGTCGAGATCGAGCACGACCAGGGCCTCGACGGCCACTCCGACGCCGACGTCCTCACCCACGCGGTGATCGACGCCCTGCTCGGCGCCACCGGCGGCGGCGACATCGGCACGATGTTCCCCGACGACGATCCGGCCTGGAAGGACGCCGACTCGATCGACCTGCTGCGCACCGTGGTGGGGACGATCGCGGGCCCGATCGTGAACATCGACGCGACCCTGATCTGCGAGCAGCCGCGCCTCGGCCCGTACAAGGCGGAGATGGAGCGGACACTTGCCGAGGCGACCTCGGCGAGGGTCAGCGTCAAGGCGACCAGCAACGAGGGCATGGGCTTCGTCGGCCGCGGCGAGGGGATCGCCTGCATGGCCGTGGCGAGCGTCGATACCGAATAGGCTTCCCACCGGGATGGCGGACTCAAAGTTGAGCGCGGCCGGCCTCAAGGCCTCGATCTCCGACTCGATCTTCGAGGCGAAGACCCTGCGCGAGGCCGGCATCCTCACCCCGATGCGCCCCGACAAAGCGCTGAAGATCGGCGGCGCTTTCCTCCGCTGGGGCGCCTCCCCGGCTCTCGGCGTCACCACCGCGGCGATCCACCACCCGCACGAGCTGGCGATCGTCGACGAGCGCGGCGCCCTCAGCTGGGAGCGTCTGCACCGCCGCACCAACGCCCTCGCCCACGCCTTCGCCGGGATGGGCATCGGCCCGGGCGACGGGGTCGGGATCATGTGCCGCAACCACCGCGGCTTCGTCGAGGCGACCCTGGCCGCCGCCAAGCTCGGCGCCAGCGCCCTGTACCTGAACACGATGTTCGCCGGCCCGCAGCTGGCCGAGGTGACCCGGCGCGAGGGGCCGAAGGCGCTCGTCTACGACGAGGAGTTCGGCGACCTGCTCGCGGGGGTCGACGACTCGGTGACGCGGATCGTCGCCTGGTGCGACGGCGAGACCGACGAGCCGACCCTGGAGAGCCTGATCGTCGGCGGCGACGAGTCCGACCACAAGCCGCCGCCCGAAAAGCCCAAATTCGTGATCCTCACCTCCGGCACCACCGGCACCCCGAAGGGCGCCCAGCGCTCCAGCCCCGACGGGCTGATGGCGATCGCCTCGCTGATCGACAAGATCCCCTTCCGCACCGGGATGACGATGATGATCGCCGCCCCGCTCTTCCACTCCTGGGGCTTCTTCCACTTCGTGATGAGCCTGCCGACCGGCTCGACGATGGTGCTGCGGCGCCGCTTCGACCCGGAGGAGACGCTGCGGGCGGTCGAGCAGAGCCGCGCCGACGTCCTCGCGGCGGTGCCGGTGATGGTGCAGCGCATCCTCACCCTTCCCGACGAGGTCCTCGCGCGCTACAGCCTGCCCTCGCTGCAGATCACCTCGCTCTCCGGCTCGGCTCTGCCCGGCGAGCTGGCGATCGAGTGGATGGACCGCTTCGGCGACAACGTCTACAACCTCTACGGCTCGACCGAGGTCGCCTACGCGACGGTCGCCACGCCTGAGGACCTGCGCGCCGCCCCCGGCACCGCCGGCAAGCCGCCGCGGGGGACGAAGATCTGCCTCTACGACGAGCAGGGCAGGGAGGTGCCGCAGGGCGAGGTCGGCCGCATCTTCGTCGGCAATGAGATGGCCTTCGAGGGCTATACCGGCGGCGGCGGCAAGGAGATCATCGACGGCCTCTACTCGAGCGGCGACGTCGGCCACTTCGACGCCGACGGCCGGCTCTTCATCGACGGCCGCGACGACGAGATGATCGTCTCCGGCGGCGAGAACGTCTTCCCGCGCGAGGTCGAGGACCTGCTCGCCGACCACGACGCGGTCGAGGAGGTGGCGGTGATCGGCGTCGAGGACGACGAGTTCGGCCAGCGCCTCAAGGCCTTCGTCGTCATCCGCGGTGGGGCTGAGGTCGACGCCGGGGCCTTGACCGCGCACGTCAAGGCGAACCTGGCTTCGTACAAGAGCCCGCGTGAGATCGAGTTCCTCGACGAGCTGCCGCGCAACGCCACCGGCAAGGTGCTCAAGAAGGACCTTCGGGCTCGCGATAAAGAGGCGTCTGCTTAGAAGGGGGTCGCCGGGGGAGTACCTCGGCGGACGACAGCGGGGAGGGTCCGGCGAGGTACTCCCCCGGCGCCCGCTCGGGCCGTCGCAAATTGCGAATTCTTCGGTCCGCAGAGGGGGGCTTGGCTTCCGGCGGCCATAGTAGGTTGCGCAGGGTGAGTAGCGACCCAGCTCGGCAACTGCATCAAGTCGGTGAGGCGACGCGGGCTATGCGCGGCGTCGCCGACCAGGCGCTGGAGTGGGTGCGGGTCAGCGAGGAGCGCGTCGCCGCGGCCGAAGAGCGGACCGAGGCGGTCAAGGGTCAGGTCAAGGAGCGGGCGATGCTGACGTTGCGCAAGGTCTCCGCCGAGGCGCGTGAGCGGATCGCCGCCGAGCGCACGGCGCGGACCGAGGCCGACGCCCGCGCCGCGTCAGCGGAGTCGGCCCGCGACCGGTCCGAGAAGGCTTTCGAAGAGCTGCAGCAGAGCTCGCAGGCAGAGCGCGAAGCGATCGTCGCCAAGACCTCGGAGGCACGTGCCGCCGCCGAGCGGCTGGCGGCCGAGGCGAAGGCCGAGGCCGAGAACGCCATCGCCGATGCCAAAGCCAAGGTTGACGGCGCCGTTTCCGAAGCCGAGAAGGCCGCGGAGATCGAGTTCAAGGTCAAGCTCGAGGAGGCTCGCCAGCGGATCCAGGCCGAGGCCGACAAACGGATCGCCGCCGCCGAGCAGCGCGCCGCGGAAGCCGAAGCCGCCGCGGCCGAGTCGCACGAGGCGGCGGTGAAGCTGGAGACCGAGATCGAGAAGCGGGTGATGGCCGGCACCGAGGACGTCCGCCGCGAAGCCGAGGAGAGCATCAGGCAGATGCTCGAGAAGGTCGAACGGGAGGCCGAGGAGGCCGCCCGCGCCCGCGCCGAGGACCAGCTTCGGGTCGAGGCCGACCGGATCCGCATCCAGGCGCAGAAGCGCGAGGAGCGGGTCCGCGAGGCGACCGAGGACGAGATCAAGGCCAGCGTCGGGAAAGCCCGGCGCGAGGCCCAGGCTGCCGCCGACGAGATCGCCCCCACCTGGCTGCGGGGCAACGAGTCCAAAGCATCGACCGCCGGCTACCGGACTTTTTGATCTAACCTCGCCTGCGCAATGCGCGAGGTGAGGATCAGGGACACGCTCAGCGGCGAGCTGCGCTCGCTGGAGCCCGGCTCGGAGGTCGGGATCTACGCCTGCGGGCCGACGGTGTACAGCCGCATACACATAGGCAACGCGCGCCCCTTCGTCGTCTTCTCGCTGTTCGCCCGCTTCCTGCGCTCGGAGGGCTACCGGCCGAAGCTGGTCGTCAACGTCACCGACATCAACGACAAGATCTACGTCGCCGCCCGTGAGGCGGACGCGGGCTCAACCGAGTTCGCGGCCGCGATGACCGCCGCCTACGTCGAGGACACCGACCGGCTCGGGGTGGGGCGCCCCGACGCGGAGCCCCTCGCAAGCGAGACGGTGGCCGGGATCGTCTCCCTGATCGCCGAGCTGGTCGAGGGCGGCCACGCCTACGAGTCCGGCGGCGACGTCTACTTCCGGGTGCGCAGCTTCGACGCCTACGGCAAGCTCTCCAACCGCCGCCCCGAGGACATGGACCAGGGCGAGGACGCGGGCTCGGCCTCGCTGAAGGAGGATCGGCTCGACTTCGCCCTCTGGAAGGCGCACAAGCCCGACGAGGACACCAGCTGGGACTCGCCCTGGGGCCCCGGGCGCCCGGCCTGGCACATCGAGTGCTCGGTGATGGCCGAGCAGGAGCTGGGCGCGACCTTCGCGATTCACGGCGGCGGCTCCGACCTCGTCTTCCCCCATCACGAGAACGAGATCGCCCAGTCCGAGGGCGCCGGCCGCCCGTTCGCCCGGATCTGGATGCACAACGGGATGATCGAGACCGACGCGGCGAAGATGTCGAAATCGGAGGGCAACATCTTCCAGCTCTCCACGGCGCTCGACACCTACGGTCGCGAGGCGGTTGTCGCCTACTTGATCTCCGGGCACTACCGGCAGCCGCTGGCTTTCGGGGAGGGGCAGATGGAGGAAGCGGTTGCCCGGGTCGAGAGGCTTAGAAACTTCTTCCGAGAGCACCCGGTGGGGGAGGCCGGGGGGGTGTCCTCCTCACAAAATGGGGAGGGTTCGTCGGACACCCCCCCGGCCTCCCGACTGGCGGCTTTCAAAGACGCTCTTGCCGACGACTTCAATACGCCGAAGGCGCTCGCCGAGGTTTTTGAGCTTGTGGGGGAAGCGAATCGGGGTGAGGTGCCTGGAGGGGATGCGGCTGTGGCGCTTGCGGAGATGCTTGAGCTCGTTGGTCTCAGCTCCCTCACCGAGCAGACCGTTGTGAATCTGGAGCTTTCGCCAACCACTGGAAAAGGCTCCCCGAGCATGGAGCTGACCACCCCGCAAGCCCTTCTCGCCGAGCGAGAGGAGGCTCGTGCAGCCAAGGAGTACGAGCGAGCGGACGAGATTCGCGACCAACTTCTCGATCTCGGCTGGGAAGTCCGTGATTCGGACTCCGGACCCCGTCTGGTGCGCAAGACCTAGATGGCGAACCAGTTCATCTACGGTCGCAACCCCGTCGCCGAGGCCGAGCGGGGGCGGCGGCGGGTCCATCGCGTCTGGCGGGCGCCGGAGACCTCGGCGGGGGAGCTGGAGCGGCTTTGCGGATCGCCGGACCATCAGGGCGTCGTCGCCGAGGTCGATTCCTATCCCTACGGAGACCCGGTGGGGCTGCTGAAACGGGAGGGGGCGTTGCTGGTCGCGCTCGACCAGGTCCAGGACCCGCGCAACCTCGGCGCCGTCTGCCGCTCGGCGGAGTTCGCCGGCGCCGCGGGCGTGATCGTCCCCGAGCGCCGCTCGGCTTCGGTGACTCCGGTCGTCTGCAAGACCTCGGCCGGCGCCGTCGAGCACATCGAGGTCGCCCACGTTCGCAACCTCGCCGACTGGCTGGCGGAAGCCAAGGACGCCGGCTTCTGGATCTGGGGCGCAGACGCCGAGGCCGAGCAGGCCCCGTGGTCCACCGACCTCACCGGCTCCACCGTGGTCGTCCTCGGGGGAGAGGGGAAGGGACTGCGGCCTCGCGTCGCCGCCGCCTGCGACGGCCTCGTCGGCCTGCCGCAGCAGGGAAAGGTGGAGTCCCTCAACGTCTCCGCCGCTGCCACCGCGCTGCTTTTCGAGGCCCTCCGCCAGCGGGGTTGATCCCTGCAAATGCAACGGCGGTTGCAAAAAGTCGCTATTTGGGGTTGACAGAACTCTGCGGGGCGGTAAAGATACCGCCGCAATAAGGGTGAACCTCAGCTTGAGGTGCGCTCTGGTGAATAGGGCGCCTCTGGGGAGGTAAGCGGCGCCACGACCCTTCAGCAAGGAGAAGGATCTGTGGCTCTATCTACGCCTACGCAGGAAATGCCGCTGCCGGTCGCTCAACCCAGCAGCCGTCGCCTCAACCTTAACCCTCAAGTTGAGCTTGATGATCACTATCTCGTCGCCCTCGCAAAGGAGGGCAGGACCGATGCCTACGACACGATCGTTCGCCGCTACCGCGGCTTCGTCCGTCTCAAGGCTTCGTCTTATTTCCTCCTCGGGGGAGAGTCCGACGACCTGATCCAAGAGGGCTTGCTCGGCCTCTACAAGGCGATCCGCGACTACCGGACCGACCGCGAGTCGAGCTTCCGCAACTTCGCCGAGCTCTGCATCACCCGCCAGATCATCACCGCGGTCAAGACCGCGACCCGCAACAAGCACACGCCGCTGAACCAGTACGTCTCCTTCAGCCAGACGCCTGCCGCTGCGGGGGACTCGGAAACGACCCTCGACGAGATCCTGCCCGGGCCCAGCGTCCACGATCCGGTCAACCAGGTGATCGCGACCGAAGAGCTGGAGAGCCTCGTCTCCTGCCTCTCGGGCGTCTCCGGCGTTCTCTCGGACCTCGAGAGCCGGGTGCTCTCGCTCTACCTCGACGGCCACTCCTACGAGCTGATCGCCGAGCGCCTGGAGTGCGACACCAAGACCGTCGACAACGCCCTGCAGCGGGTCAAGCGCAAGGTCGGCGCCCACCTCTCCTCACGCGAGGTGGCGGCCTAGGCCGTCTGCGGCAGGTCGGCAATCACGTAGCGGAGCAGTTCGCGCCCGTGGTCCGAGGCGACGGCAACGTCGTCGGCCTTGACTCGGACCCGGTGCAGCGACTGCATCCGCAGCACGTCGCCGTCGGTGCGGGGGTTCGGGAAGACCCCCGCGTAGGAGACGCCGAGGCGCTCGAGGTGGTCGGCCAGCAGCGCCGTCGCGGGCTTCTCGAGCGGCAGGTCGACGTAGATGGCGTCGAGGTTCGCCCGGTGGAACAGGTGGTGGCGCTCGGCGGCGATCGCCCGCTCCAGGTCCGCTCCCGGCTCGATCACGGTCAGCAGCGCCAGGTTGTGGTCCGGCTCGACCTCGACGTGGAGCCGCGTCTGCGCCGGCACCTCGGCCTCCGCGGGCGGCTCGGCGATCGACCCCCGCAGCTCGCAGAGCCGGATCGTCTGGGCGACGACGTGCCGGTGGCGGTCGGGGACGTAGACGGCGCGCTCGTGGCCGTCGTTCAGCTTGGTGTAGAAGAGCGCCGCCGACTGCCGGCCGCGCCGGCCGCTCGCGGCGTCGTTGCTGACCGTGGCCGGGATCCAGCCGAGCAGGAACCCGGTCTCGTGGGCGCCGAGCTCGATGTTCGCCTTCTGGCTGTAGGGGTGGGCGGCCGTCGCCTCGCTGTACATGCCGGCCAGACCCCGCTCCCGCGCCCACTCCATCAGGTGGCGCTTGGTGCGGGTGAAGAGGTGCTGCCCGCGGGCCGCCGGCAGGGTGACTGCCTGGCCCGAGTGGGCGACCGCGTCGCCGGCCGCGGCAAGGCTCATCCCGATGTGGCAAAGCAGGTCACCTGCGGGGCTTTCGGCGATGCAGGAGACGTAGGTGCCGGCCTCGATCCGGGCTGAAACCTCGGCCGGCTCGTAGACCCACCGCACGTCATAACTTTGACCATAAGCCGCTTCGATCGCGCTCGTCAGCACGGTACCCTCGTCGGGCTCCAAGAACCTGAACGTCACGTCCATTAAGGACATCATCGCCACCACGCCCGCCTAGCTCAACCTGGGAGAGCGCCTCATTTGTAATGAGGAGGTTGCCGGTTCGATTCCGGCGGCGGGCTTTTTCGTCCCCTTGTGTTACCCGGCGGCGCCCGACCACGCCGGTTCTTAAAGGCGCGGCGCAACTTTCCCCTCTCCTCCCGTTTACGCAAACGGCGCTAAGCGCTGAAGGCAAGGGAAGTCAAACTAAGGAGGCACGAGGGAGATGCAACAGCAGGAGATGTTCGAAAGGGGAGACGGGCATCGGTCGCGCCGTTTGGCGATCGCGGTCCTCTGCGCGGTAAGCGTCCTGGCACTCGCCATGGCGACCACGGCGCAGGCGTCGGTGATCAGCATCGGCAGCGTCCTGCCGGAAGGCGCGACCTCGAAACCGTTCAAACGGGTGCAAACGCTCTTCAACACCGCGCTGCCGGAGTCCGGCGCGACCCTCGCCTCGCCCGTCAACGGCGCGATCGTCCGCTGGCGGATCCAGGGCGCGGTCGGCGGGCCCTTCTTCCTCCGGGTCCTCCATCCCGACGGGAAAGGCAGCTACGAAGCCAGCGGCACCAGCATCGGGCAGTCACCCAGCGACGCCGGCCTGCAGACCTTCTCGACCAACGTGAAAGTCCAGGCTGGTGACCTGATCGGGGTCGATCCGACTCACGACACGGACGAAATCGGGTTCACCACCGTCGCCGGCGCAAGCTACGCGTCGATCTTCCCGACGCCGTTCGACGGCTCGATCCACGCCCCGAGCGAAACGTTCAGCGGGGAAGAGATCTCGCTCAGCGCCGAAATCCAGCCGGCGCCGGAAATCACCACGATCTCGCCGCCGTTCGGCCCGGTGACCGGCAACACGCTGGTGACGATCACCGGCAAGAACCTCAACGGGACGACCGCGGTCAGCTTCGGCAGCGTGCCGGCGGCCAGCTTCACGGTCGACTCCGACACCGAGATCACCGCGACCGCGCCGCTCGCCGCGCGGCCCGGCAAAGTCGACGTCGGCGTAACGACGCTGGCCGGCGCGAACCCGAACACGCGGTTCGACGACTACGTCTACCGCGCCTGCATCGTGCCGGCGCTGAGGAACAAGACCCTGAAGAAGTCGAAGACGCTGCTTCGCCGTCAGGGCTGCAAGCTCGGCCACGTGAAGAAGGTCGACGCGCCGAAGCCGGGCAAGGTCGGCAAGGTCATGAAGCAGACCCCGAAGCCGGGCAAGATTCTGGCCCCGGGCGCTCGCGTCCGGATCACGCTGGGCCGGTAGGGAAGCCGCCTACGAGGGAGAGTCGCCGCCGAGCAGCTTCGCCTTCTCGGCGGCGAACTCCTCCTCGGTGAGGATGCCCTTGTCGCGCAGGGAGCCGAGCCGCTCCAGGCGCTCGAGGCGCGCGTCCTCGGCGTTGCCCGGCAGCGTCGCGGTGGGAGCCTCCGCCGAGGCGTCCTCGTCCCGGTCGCCGCCCGGCATCCGCACCTCGGGCAGGCGCAGCTTCGAGGCCTGCTCGCCGACTTTCTCGGTGATCGCCGAGTCTTTGACCGCGCTGACGACCTTGTCGCGGGTGCCGCCGAAGGTCTCGTCGTAGGTGGCGTCCGGGAACTCCTCCGCGGTCTGCTTGCGCAGCTCGTGGATTCCGAAGGCGGCCATCGCGGCGATGATCAGCGTGGTCAGGAAGGTCCGCAGTCCCTGCGTCGGGCCGGTGAGGAAGTAGAAGCAGACGATCAGCGCCAGGCCGGTGTAGACGTAGGCCGGATGCAGACGCAGGGAAGGCGCCAGGAACCGGCGGGTGGAGCGGGCGCCGGTGGTGGGGGAGGCGAGCCAGCCGGCGGCGAGGAAGAGGATCCCGACGATGATCACGGTCTTGGCGATGCTGGTCATCAGCGAGGTGCCGATGTCCCAGGCCGCTTCGCCCGCCGGCGTGGCGCTTTCGACCGTGACCAGCTGGTCGACGACGATGCCACCGGCGATATGGCGGACGACCACGACCGCGAAGCCGGCGGCGACCAGGCCGATGCCGCTGAGCAGGACCGTGACCCAGCGCCCGTCTCGCGAGAGGTAGATCGCTCCGCCGAAGCAGGCGAGGGTGAGGATCGAGAGCAACAGCGCCAGGCCCTTGATCGCCACCGCGATGTCCTGCGCGGTCTTCAGCTGGTCCGACTTGAGAATCTCGATCTGGGCGGCGTCGGGGGGCAGTTTTTCGGCCAGGCTTTCGCCGATCCCGACCTGCTCGGCGAGGTTGGTGAGCAGGCTGCCGAGGTTGAGCTTGACGTCGCCGCCTTCGGTTTCGACCGCTTCTTTCTTGTTTTCGAGGACGGCGAGGAGCTGCTCGTGCGTGGTCCGGTTCGCCTCTTCCCACAGCTCCTGGGCGGTCGAGGTTTCCAGCGCTTTTTCGGCTCCCTGTCCGGCCACCTGGCGGAGGCCTCCGGCGGCCGGCCCGGCCAGGTCCTTGGTGTCGCCGGGGAGGATTTCTTCCAGTTCTTTGCTGACGTCGACGTTTTCGTAGAGCTGGTCGACGAGGTAATCGCTCAGCGTCGAGCGGATCGTCTCGTTCTCCAGCAGCCGCCCGCTGGTGTGCACCCAGTCGTCGGTGTTGAGCGCCTGGCGCTCGGTCCAGATCGCGAAGACGCTGAGGAAGGCGAGGACCGAACCGAGGATTACGAGCCCTCTGACCACCCGACGTCGTCCGCGGCTCATGACCGGATGGTATACGTGAACCATGAAGCTAGAGGGAATCCACCACATCACCGCGATCACCGAGGACGCTCAGCGCAACGTCGACTTCTATGCCGGCGTGATGGGTCTGCGGCTGGTCAAGAAAACCGTCAACCAGGACAACCCGACCGTCTACCACCTGTTCTTCGCCGACGAGGCGGGGGACCCGGGCTCCGACCTGACCTTCTTCGAGTACCCGGGAGCGCCGCTCGGCCGCGCCGGTGCCGGGATGGTGCACCGGATCGTCTGGCGGGTCGCCTCCACTGAGGCGCTCGACTTCTGGGCCGACCGCCTGGGTGCGAACGACACCGAGTCCGAGCGCGACGGCAATGGCCTGGTCTTCTCCGACCCCGAGGGGCTGGAGCACGAGCTGCTGGTTGCCGACGTGCCCGACCCGCCGCTGATCGCCGACCACCCGGAGGTCCCCAAGGAGATGGCGCTGCAGGGATTCCACGCGGTGCGTGCCTACGCCGCCTCCCCCGACGCGTCCTCGGAGCTGCTCGAGGCGCTCGAGTTCGAGCAGGTGGATGGCGCCTGGGAAGCGCGCGGCGAGCAGCGCGGCGGCCGGTACCTCTTCGACGAGCCGCCGGCCGAGCGCGGGCTGCAGGGAGCCGGCAGCGTCCACCACGTCGCCTGGGCCTCGACGCCGGAGGAGCTGCTGGACTGGCGCGAGAAGGCCGTCTCCGGTGGCGCCCAGCCGACGCCGGAGATCGACCGCTTCTACTTCCGCTCGATCTACTTCCGCGAGCCGAGCGGCGTCCTCTTCGAGATCGCGACTCTCGGGCCGGGCTTTACCGTCGACGAGCCGGTCGAGCACCTCGGCGAGAAGCTCTCGCTGCCGCCGGCCTTCGAGCACCTGCGCGACGAGGTCGAGCCGAAGTTGCGGCCAGTCGAGAATCCGCGCCTGAAGACCCAGGGTTGACCGAGGACTTCACCTGGCGCGACGCCGGGCGGACCGTCGTCTTCCGGCGGGACGGGGTCGCGGGCGCGGTCGAGCTGCTGCGCGAGCGGGGGGTGGGGGAGTTCGAGCTGCTGAGCACCGAGCGGGCGCTTGGGGATCTGGATGGCGGGGACGCCCTGGCCGAGAGCGCCAGCCGCGTTCACGAGGTCGCTCACGGTCAGGTCCCGGCCGCCGCAAGCGCGTTGACGGACGCACTCGCACCCCCTTCACATGCAGAGGAGGGGGTGCGAGTGCGTCCGCTCGTTGCCTTTGGCGGGGGCCGGGTGGTCGACGTGGCGAAGGCGGTGGCCGCGATCTCCGGGGCCGAGGTGGTGGCGATTCCGACCACGCTCTCGGGGGCGCCGATGACGGCGATCCACCGGCTGCCGGCGGGAGCTGAGGAGCGGGCGCGGGGAATGGTGAGGCCGTCGCTGGTGATCGTGGACCCAGAGGCGATGACGGGCCAGGCCGAGGAGCAGCTGCGCGCGAGCGCGATGAACGCCTTGGCGCACGGGGCCGACACGCTCTACCTGCCGAGCTCGAACCCGGTGTCCGAGATGGCCGCGCTGCGAGGGGCGGCGCTGATCGCCGGCGCTCTCGACGAAGAGCGGGAGGGCCGCGACCGCGCCGGCCTCGCTCTCGGCTCGATCCTCTGCGGCTACGCGATCGACTCCGCCGGGATCGGCTTGCACCACCTCGTCTGCCAGACCCTGGTCCGCGTCTGCGGCACCCCGCACGCCGAGACCAACGCCGCGATCCTGCCTCACGCGCTGGCGTATCTCGCGGAGCGAGCACCGGAGCCCTACGAGCGCCTGGCCGGCGCCCTTGGCACCGACCGGGGTGAATTGGCCAGTCGAGTCACCGCGCTCGGCCGGCCTAAGCGGCTGGGCGACCTCGGCGGCGACGAGGCGAAGCTCGGCGAGGCGATCGAGGCAATGCTCCGGCGACCGGAGCTGCTGCACGTCCCCGGCCCGCCATCTACCGAGGACATAACGCGCCTGATTCACCAGGCTTGGTAGCTGAGTCGCCTGGGTCGAAACCGCAAAAAAGCCCCCTCAAGGAGCTTTTTTGCGGTTTCGGCGGCCAGTACGTAACTGCGGCATCGGACCCGTGTAGCGCTACGCGTGACCCCGGACCGTTTGAGCCCTGAGCGGCTCGCCGCCTACCACGCCTATACGCGGAAGCACAGCGTCAACTGGCCGCTGTACCACCTCGCCAGGCTCTTCCTGCTGCCGTTCTTCCTCGTCTACTTCCGGCTCGACCGGCGCGGACGCGAGTACGGACGGGTCAGGGGCGGGGTGATCGTCGCCTCGAACCACCGCAGCTTCCTCGACCCCTTCATCGCCGGCGCCTGCCTGCCCTGGCGGCGGCCGATGAACTACATGGCCAAGGTCGAGCTCTTCGAGCGGCGCTGGCAGGGCTGGATGCTCTCCCGGCTCGGCGCCTTCCCGGTGCGCCGCGGCGAGTCCGACGAGGACTCGATGCTGACCGCGCGGATGATCGCCGAACGCGGCGGCGCCGTCTGCGTCTTCCCCGAGGGGACCCGGATTCGCCGCGGCACCCTCGCCAACCCCAAGCGCGGCGTCGGCCGGCTCGCGCTGCAGACCGGCGCCGCCGTGATCCCCACCGCCGTGCTCGGGACCGAAAAGGTCCGTCGCGGCTGGCGGATCCGTCCCCGCAAGGTGAAGGTGCGGATGGGCCCGCCGATGACCTTCCCCCGCGCCGAGGAGCCCTCGCCGGCCCTGGCGGAAACGGTGACGGCCCGGATCTGGCCCAACGTGCTGCTGCAATGGGAAGACCTGGGCGGACTGCCGCCGATGCGCCGCGCCGCGGTGATCGGCGCCGGCAGCTGGGGGACGGCGGTCGCCGTCCTGCTCGCCCGCGGCGGCCTCGAGGTGCAGCTCGGGGCGCGGGGCGCGGAGCGGGTCGAGGAGCTGATCGAGGACGGCGAGAACCGTCGCTACCTGCCCGGGGTGCCGCTGCCGGAGTCGATCGACGTCCGTCCCGCCTCGGCGATCGAGCTCGCCGGCCTCGACCTGATCTGCCTGGCGATCCCCTCGGCGGGGCTGCCGCAGGCGGTGGGCGCGATCGCCGACCGGGTCAGCTCGCGCAGCGCCGTCCTGATGCTGACCAAGGGCTTGATCGGCTCGCAGGGCCAGCTTCCCTCCGAGTACGTCGGCGAACGGGTGCGGGCGCGCGCCCTGGCCTGCCTCGGCGGACCCGCCCACGCCCGCGAGGCCGTCTCGGGGTCGGCGGCGCTGGTCCTCGGCTCCGCCGACGAGGAGCTGCGGGTCCAGATCGGCGAGGTCTTCGACCGTGCCGGCCTGGTCTGCGAGCGCTCACGCGACGTGATCGGCGTCGAGATGGCCGGCGCCGCCAAGAACGCCGCCGCGCTCGCCGCCGCCGCCGCGGAGCCGCACGGGCTGAACGCCGCCGGGATCGCCGTCGCCGCGATCTGGCGCGAGTGCATCGACCACGCCGTCGCCCGCGGCGCCGAGCCCGAGACCTTCGCCGGCCTCGCCGGGGTCGGCGACCTGACCGCGACGATGATGGCCCCTTCGGGCCGCAACCGCCGCGCCGGGGAGCTGCTCGGGACCGGCACCCCTGCGAGCGAGATCCCCGGCAAGATCGGCCAGGCCTCCGAGGGCCTCGACACCGTCCCCATCCTCGCCGAAGCCGCCACCGCCTGCGGGGTCGAGGCGGAGGCTCTCGCCGCGCTGGCGGCGCTGATCCGTGGCGAGATCGACGTCGGCGAGTGGATGGCCAGTCTGCGCGAGGTCGAGCGCGAGAGGCGGGCTGCGTAATGGGCGCCGGGGTAGGCTTGGCTGGTGAGCGGCCCCGAGGAGAACGTCGAGCCGGCGGACCTGGCTCCGGCGGCCAAGGCGGAGCTCGACCGCGCCTTCGAGGACTTCTACCGGGCGCACCTGCGGGACGTCTACTCCTACGCCTACTACCGGGTGGGCAACCACCACGACGCCGAGGACCTGACCGAGCAGGCGTTCCTGCAGGCCTACCGGCATTTCGACCGCGCCCGGCGCGAGTCGGACGGCCGGCCGCTGCGGCCGTGGGTGATCCGAATCGCGCACAACCTTGCCTCCAACTACTACCGCGACCGCTCGCGCCGGCCGCAGACGCCGCTGGAAAGCACCGAGCCGATCGCCGCCCGCCACGACACCGAGGCGATCGCCGAGGGCCGCGAGGAGCTGCGGCAGGTGATGAAGCACCTGGAGCACCTTCCCGAGGACCGGCGCGACGCCCTGATCATGCGCTTCGCCCTCGGCATGGACAACCGCGAGATCGCCCGGGCGCTGGGCCGCACCGACGGGGCGACCAAGGTGCTGATCCACCGCGCGATCAAGCAGCTGCAGGAGGAGATGAGCGATGAGCGAGCCGCGTGAGACCCTCAGCGGGTCGACCTGGGACGTCGAGCAGTTGCTGGGCGACGCGCTGCGCCCGATCGAGCCGCCGGAGCGGCTCTCGGGCCGCTTCGAGGACACCATGGCGGCCGTTACCCAGGCCGCGGCCGAGGAGCTCTCCGACTGGGCCGACGAGCTCTCGGAGAGTGAGCTGCGGGCGCTGCGGGATCCGCGCAACTGGGTGCGGCCGGTGGTCGCCGTCGGTGCCGGCGGTGCCGCGACGGGAGCGCTGGTGCTGCTGGAGCTGCGCCGCCGCGGTCGCAACCGCAGCGAGAGCGGCCTACGCTCGCTTGCCAGCGGGCTTCGCTCGCGGCTTTAGCTTCCGCGGTTCCTTTGTCGTCTCGGAGACGACTTTCGAACCACGCTTCGCTCGGGGGGTGCCGGCTGCGGCCGCGAGGCCGAGCAGGCCGACCGCGAGGTTGAGCGCGCCCGTTCCCCAGCCGACGATCGCCAGCACGGTGAAGAGCACGCCGACGGTCAGCGAGTAGGTCCGCGAGGAGACGCCCGCCACCAGCAGCCCGACCGAGCCGACGGCGACGTAGAAGAGGTTGAGCCAGCCGTTCACCTCGATCGCGCCGAGCGCCTCCTCGTACTGGTCGAGGGGGCCGAAGGATGCGTCGTAGAAGAAGCCGACGACGCCGAGCACGAGAAGGGCGGCGCCGACCGCGGCGGCGTAGAGACGGGCGGGGCTGGGAGCCTCCATCGGCGGCGATTGTAGGCTGCTGAGCCCGATGGCCGAGACCTGTTACCGCCACCCCGACCGCGAGACCGGCGTTTCCTGCTCCTCCTGCGGCCGGCCGATCTGCCCCGACTGCATGACCCCGACCCCGGTCGGGATGCGCTGCCCCGAGTGCGCCAGCCAGCGCACGAAGGTGGTGCGGAACCCGACCGGCACCCCCGGCTTCGAGTCCGCGCCGGCGACCTACGTCCTGATCGCGATCAACGTCATCGTCTTCCTGGTCGAGATGGTGAACGGCGGCGGCGGGCTGTTCTCGGACCAGGGAAGCTCCTTCTTCGTCGACTTCGCGCTCTTCGGCCCAGCGGTCGCCGAAGGCGAGTGGTACCGCCTGGTGACCTGCGGCTTCCTCCACGTCAACTTCATCCACATCGGCTTCAACATGTTCCTGCTGCTGATCCTGGGCCGGCTGCTGGAGCCCGCGCTGGGCACCCCGCGCTTCCTCGTCCTCTACTTCGCATCGCTGCTCGCCGGCTCGTTCGGCGCGCTCCTGGTCGAGCCGAACGCCTTCACGGTCGGCGCCTCGGGGGCGGTGTTCGGCCTGGCCGGCGCGGTCTTCGTCATCGCCCGCGGCCGCGGCATGAACCAGCTCGCCGGCGAGATCGGGTTCCTGATCGTCTTCAACCTGGTCTGGAGCTTCGTCGGCTCGAACATCAGCGTCGGCGGCCACGTGGGCGGGCTGATCGGCGGCACGATCTGCGCTCTGGTCATCATCGCCGGCGAGCAGGGGGTGTTCGGCCGCAACCGGCTGCCGCTGGAGATCGCGGCGATGGTCGTCGTCGCGGCTGTCTCAGTGGCCGGCGCCCTCGCGGTCGCCTGAAGGCGCCCGCAGAGCCACGAAGCCGATGTTGCCGGGCGGGTCGACGAGGTCGGGGTGGAGGACGTGGCCGAGCAGCTCGACGCCGTCGATGAGCCGCGGTCCCGGCTCGGCGAAGTGGGTTCCGTCCACCGCGTAGAGCCTGGTCGCGCCGAGCCCGGCGATGTGCTCCCAGTGCTCCATCGCCTGCGCCTGCGCGTTCTCGACCGAGACCTCGGGCATGACCACGACGACGTCGGCGCGAAGGCTCTCCAGCTCACCCCAGCCGACCGCCGGCGGGTTGAGGCCGGGATCCCCGGCGACGTCCTCGCCGCCGGCGATCGAGATCATCTCCGGGATCCAGAACCCCCCGACGCGGGGCGGGTCGAGCCGCTGCAGGGCGATCACCCGCGGCGAGCCGACCCCGGCGAGCCCGGCGCGGATCGTCGCCAGGCGCCCCTCGAGCTCTCCCCGCAGCTCGTGGGCGTGGTCTTCCATCCCCGTCGCCTCGCCCAGCCGCACTACCTCTTCGAGCATCTCGCTGAGGGTGGCGACTCGCATTGCTCGGTCAATATCCCACTTAACGAGCGCCCTGGCTTCGGACCGGCAGGGCGGGTAGCTATATTCACGATGCCGAATGGCCGAGGACGTCCCAGCCCGAAGTACCGGGCCGCATAGCCGATGAGCGTCCTGCTGCTCGTCCTTCTTGCGCTGTTGATCGCGATCAACGGCTTCTTCGTCGCCGCCGAGTTCGCCCTGGTGCGCACGCGCCGCGGCAAAATCGAACAGTCGGTGGAGGAAGGGGAAGCGGGCGCCGAGGCGGTGGTCGAGCAGCTCGACCGCATCGACGAATCCCTCTCCGCCTGCCAGATCGGGATCACGATGGCCTCGATCGGGATCGGGTTCCTCGGCGAGCCCTCGCTGGCGAAGCTGATCGAGCCGCTCTTCGGTGGCCTCTCCCACGCCGCCGCCGCGGGGATCGCCCTCGCCATCGCCTTCGCCTTCGTCACCGCCCTGCACATCTCGATCGGCGAGCAGGTGCCGAAGATGCTGGCGATCGCCCAGCCCGACCGGACGGCGCGGCGGGTCTCGCGACCGCTCGGCTGGTTCGCCTCGGCCACCACCCCGTTCACCAAGGGACTGAGCTGGATCTCCAACGGGGTGGTCCGCCTCTTCGGCGTCGATCCCAAAGACCTCGAGGAACACCACACCTCCGAGGACCTGAAGCAGATCATCGACAGCTCGCGGATGGGGGGGACGCTCGACCCCGGCGAGGCCGGGATGCTGGGTGGCGTCTTCCACCTGCACGAGCAGGAGGCCCGCGAGGTGATGACGCCGATCCCGGCGGTCGTCACCGTCGACGCCTCCGACTCGGTCGAGGCGGCGCTGCGGCGCTGCGTCACCTCGGGCCACACCCGCCTGGTCGTGATCGAAGACGACAACCCGGATCGCGTCAAAGGGGTCGTCCACAACAACAGCCTGGCCCGCCTCTACATGAGCGAGGGGCCCGACGCCGCACTCGACACCGTCATCCGCGACGCGCTGATCGTGCCCGAGACGCGGCCGCTCGACGACCTCCTCCACGATCTCCAGGTGCAGCGGACCTCGCTCTCGGTCGTCGTCGACGAGTACGGGCGGACGGTCGGGATCGTCACCGTCGAGGACATCCTCGAGGAGGTGGTGGGGGAGATCGAGGACGAGACCGACCCCCGCGCCGCGGCGGTGCGGAGGCTGACCAACGGCGACTGGTTCGTGCGTGGGCACGTCTCGCTCGGCGACCTCGCCGACGCCGGCATCGAGCTGCCGGTCGACACCGACGCCTACAACTCGGTTGGCGGCTACGTCTTCGGCGAGCTGGGCCGGCTGCCCAAGCGGGGCGACTCGATCGACGCCAACGGCTACACGATCAGGGTCGAAGCGGTGCGCGAGAACCGGATCGAGGCGGTGCGGATCAGCGGCGACAGCGGCGATTCCGTCCGCACCCCGGCCTAACTTCATCGAGCAACCCGCCGCCGCTCGAATCCTGGAGGTACCGCATGTGGGTTGTTCGCCTGACCGACAAGCAGCTTGAGGTCCTGAGGGCTCTACTGCGCTCCGAGGAGCATCTCGGCCCGGCGCTGAAAGGCTCGATCGAGGCCCTCGATCTCGCCCGCTGGGACGACCTGCCCGAGGCCGAGCTGCCGTGGGAAGAGATCGAGACCGTCGCCCGCCGTCAGGGCATCAGCGAGGCCGACGTGATCTGGGACATCGCCAGCAGGCGCAAAGCGGCGTGATGGTAGGAGGAGCAGGTTGCCCCTCTCCCAAAGACCGTCGCGCAGCTGGGCGAACTTAGGGGGGCAGCCGTGACTTCTTGAGCCTTTGTGAGAGGGGCAACCTGCTCCTCTCGCAACACGCAGTACCGGGACGGTTGAAGTCACAACAGCGTTGGAGAGAGCTGTCGCTTTTGAGAGAGCTGGCGCCTTACGGAAAGCTCGCGAACCTCGGCGTCTTTAGAAGCTCGCCCGTGGGGAGGGGGTCGGTGGGGTCTCCTGGGTACTCAGCATGGAGCCGAGCCAATGCGGCTTGAGGCGCCAGCCAATCCACGCTTCCCTCGGCGGAGGTGCTCCCAGGGGACCCCCACCGACCCCCTCCAGAACAACCTCAGTCGTAGCTGTAGAAGCCCGCGCCGCTCTTGCGGCCGAGCTTGCCCTCCTCGACCATCTTCACGATGATCGGCGGCGGGTTGTGGGTCGGCTCGTCGGACTCGGCGTAGAGGGCGTCGCCGATCGCCTTTGAGACGTCCATGCCGACGAAGTCGAGCAGCGCCAGCGGGCCCATCGGGTGGCCGGCGCCGAGCTTCATGCAGGTATCGACCGCGCCGGGCTCCATGCCGGTCCGTTCGATCATCCGGGCGGCGTCGAAGAGGTAGGGGAAGAGGAGGCGGTTGACGACGAATCCCGCTTCGTCGGGTACCTCGACCGCGGTCTTGCCGAGCGCCGCGCACCAGGCGAGCGCCTTCTCGCGCGAGTCGGCGGCGCCGTCGGGGATGCAGACCTCGACCAGCTTCATCCTCGGAACCGGGTTGAACACGTGGAAGCCGAACAGCTTCGGGGTCCCGGCGGCCTCGGCGATCTCGGCGATGCTGAGCGAGGAGGTGGTGGTCGCGAGGTCGGCGTCGGGGCAGGCCTCGGCGATGGTCCGCAGCAGCTCCCCCTTAGGCGCCACCTCCTCGACGATTGCCTCGACGATCACGTCGCAGTCGGCCAGGTCCTTGGGGTCGGTGGTGACCCGCAGCCGCGAGGGATCGCCACCCTCGATCTTGGCGCAGGCCGCGACGACTTTCTCCTCCGCGCGCCAGGCCGAGGCCTCGCTGCGGGCGAGCAGGATCGTGTCTGCGGTGGTGGTCGAGACCGCGGCAAGGCCGGTGGCTATCGCCCCGCTGCCCGCGATCCCCGGACTCGTGTACCCCTGGTTAGCGCTCATTGGCCGGGGTTCCTATCACGCCTTCGCGCCGCGATGACGCGCGGGTTCGCCCCTTCGGATCCCTGGCTGACTGACCAGTCAGTCAGCTACCCTGGAGAGGTGGCCGCGCGCTGCGCGCCGATGAACTTGAGAGGAACGGAGGCTGGCGATGGGCAATGGCAATGGGAAGTTCGGCGGTAACGAGGTCGTCATCGTCGAGGCGGTCCGCACCCCGATCGGCCGCGGTCACCCGGAGAAGGGCTATTACAAGGACCTCCATGCCTCCAACCTCCTCGCCCGCACCTACGCCGAGCTGATCGAGCGCTCCGGCGTCGATCCGAACGAGGTCGGCGACGTGATCGCCGGCTGCGTCCAGCAGTTCGGCGAGCAGGGGCTGAACATCGGCCGCAACGCCTGGCTCGAGGCCGGTCTGCCGCAGGAGGTGCCGGCGACGACCGTCGACCGCCAGTGCGGATCGGCTCAGCAGGCGGTCAACTTCGCCGCCGCGTTGGTCGCCTCCGGCGTCCACGACGTCGCGATCGGCGGCGGGGTCGAGCACATGGGCCACATCTCCTTCGCCGACTCGGCCTCGGTGATGCAGGAGCACGGCTTCGCCTTCTCGCCGGAGCTGATGGAGCGCTACGACCTGATCCCGCAGGGCCTCTCGGCGGAGATGATCGCCGACCGGTGGGAGATCCCCCGCTCCGAGCTCGACGAGCTCGGCGTCCGTTCCCAGCAGCTGGCGGCGAAGGCGACCGAGGAGGGCCGCTTCGACCGCGAGATGGTCCCGATGCAGGTCAACGGCGACACCTACGCCACCGACCAGGGCCTGCGGGAGACGACGCTCGAGGGCCTCTCGGCGCTGAAGCCCGCCTTCAAGGAGGACGGCAAGATCACCGCCGGCAACTCCTCGCAGGTCTCCGACGGCGCCGCCGCGGTGCTGCTGACGACGCGCGAGAAGGCGGACGAGCTCGGCCTGAAGCCGCGGGCGCGGATCTTCGACCAGACCACGGTGGGCGTCGACCCGGTGATCATGCTGACCGGGCCGATCCCCGCCACCCGCAAGCTGCTCGAGCGCAACGGGATGACGATGGACGACATCGACCTGGTCGAGATCAACGAGGCCTTCGCCTCGGTGCTCGGCGCCTGGCGGCGCGAGCTCGAGCCCGACATGGACCGCGTCAACGTCAACGGCGGCGCGATCGCCCTCGGCCACCCGCTGGGCTCGACCGGCGCCCGCCTGATCACCACCCTGCTGCACGAGATGGAGCGCTCCGACAAGGAGATGGGCCTGGTGACGATGTGCTGCGGCGGTGGGCTCGGCACCGGGACGCTGATCCAGCGCGTCTAGGAGAGCTTGGGCGTAGGGACCGGGGCAGGGGGTAGGTTCCCTGCCTCGTCCACCCCGATCTAGGAGACAACTTGAACAAGGGATTGCTTGCGGCGCTTGCCTTGCTGGTGGCGCTTGCCGCGCTGATCGCCGGATGCGGCGGCGGCGACGAGACCACCGACGAGACCGTGACCCTGACGAAGGCGGAGTTCATCAAGCAGGGCGACGCGATCTGCAAAGAAGCCAACGACCAGAACGAAGCCGAAGCGGAAGAATTCGCCGAGGACAACGACTTCAAGCTCGAAAGCGCGAGCAAAGAGCAGCTCGAAGAAGCCGTCGCCGAGGTGCTGGTCCCGAGTCTGAACAAGCAGGCGGAAGAACTCGACGCTCTGGGTGCTCCCGAGGGGGACGAGGACAAGATCGAAGAGATCGTCGTCTCGCTGGAAGACGCGACCGGTGAAATCGAAGACGATCCGAGCCTGGTCTTCGAGGAAAAGACCCTGGAGGAGCCGAACCAGCTGGCCGAAGCCTACGGCTTCAAGGTCTGCGGCGAAGAATAAGCCGCCGCTTCTCCTAGCTTTCCAAGGGCGCCTCCGGGCGCCCTTTTTTTTGCGCGCGCCATCAGATAGCTTTGTCGATTAGTCAGATGAGATCTAACAGGTGGGGATATCTGAGTTGCGCGCTGGTCGCCGTGCTCTTGATCGCCGGTTGCGGTGGGGGCGATGACGGTGGCGAGCAGACGGGGCCGCCGGCGATCAGCAAGGCCAAGCTCCTGAAAAAGGGCAACGCCTTCTGCAAGAAGAACAACGAAGAACTGACGGCAGCCTTCGGGCCGTTCATCGAAGAACACCGGTCCGACGACGTCCGCTTCGCGATGGAACACGTGATGCCGATGCGCAGGGCGCAGCTGCGGTTGTTCCGGCAGCTCGGCCCTCCCGCGCAGGACGCCAAGCAGTTCGAAGAGATGCTCGTCGCGATGGAAGAAGGTCTCGAGCGGGCCAAGCAGGACCCGCATTCGCTGCTGGCGACCGAAGAGGAGTACGCCTTCTCCAGGGCATTCGACATCGGCCTCGAGTTCGGCCTCGAAAGATGTTGGCTGAGCTGACGATGCGAGGCAGGCGCTACCTCGTCGTCGCGGCGCTCGGGATCCTCTTGGCCGCCTCGGGCTGCGGCTCCGGCGGCGAGGGCGAGACCAACACGGTCAACACGATCCCGAAGGCCGTGTTCCTCAAGAAGGTGCTCGCGATCTGCGACCAGGCAAACGACGAAATCGAACGGGTCTACGGCCAGTACGCCCAACCGCCTTACCCGGGCGGGAAGCGGCCTACCGACGCGATCATGAACCGGGTCGCCGAGGAAGTCGTGATCCCGGCCCGGGCCAAGCAGGTCCGGCGGATGCGGGCGCTTGGGCTCCCGGAAGGGGAGGAAGAAAAAGTCGAAGCGATCATCGAGGCGATCGAAGAAGGCATAGAAAAAGGCGAACGGGACCGGCGCACGCTGCGCGACGGCAATAGCTATGCGTTCGGGAAAGCCCTCGAACTGGAGATCGCCTACGGGCTCGAAGCCTGCGCCGTGAGCTCCTAGGACAGTTTTCTTTTCGCATTTCTGCGCGCCGTTGACTTTTCGGCGAGCTATCCCTTATAGGTCTTCGATTAGTCAATCTAATTGGAGGCGGAACAGTGGCGCACAGGTGGGTGTTGGGGACGATTTTGGGCGCGATCAGCTTGATGGTGGCCGTGGGTTGTGGCGGCGGAGGAGGAGACACCTCGACGACCGTCACCAAGGCCGAGTTCACCAAGCAGGCCGATGAGATCTGCGCGAGCGGTAAAGAAGAGAGAAAAGACGCGTTCGTCAACTACAGCAAGAGCATCCAGGAAACCAGTAGCTCGCCGACTCGCAGCCTCGAAAGGAAGCTGGCTGGCGAGATGGTCGAAAATTACCTGGTGCCCTCGCTGAAGAGGCAGCTACAGCAGCTCGAAGACCTAGGCGCGCCGGCGGCGGACGAGGCCCAGGTCTCGAAGATGCTGGCCACCCTCACGGTTGCAATCGAAGAGCTGGAAAAGAAGGGGGTTCAGGCGCTCGTCAATGCAGGAGAGCTCGTGAACTTCCAAAAAGAAGCGCAGGCCTACGGGCTCGCTTGCAACTTCTGACCGCTGAGATCGCCTGGCCAGCCGGCCAGGCGATCTCTATATGCTCCGCTCTCGATGGACCTGACGCTGTCGCCATCGGAGGAGGAGTTCCGCGACGAGGTTCGCTCCTGGCTGCAGGAGAACCATCCCGGGCCCGAGCCCGAGGCCGGCCTCGACGAGGTGATGGCCTTCCGGCGCGAATGGCAGCTGAAGCTGCACGAGGCCGGCTGGGCCGGGATCTCCTGGCCGAAGGAGTACGGGGGGCGTGGCGCGACGATGATCGAGCAGGCGATCTTCGCCGCCGAGGCGAGCCGCCAGGAAGCCCCGAGCCCGGCGAACGTGCTGGGTCTGGCGATGGGCGGCCCGGTCGTCATCGCCCACGGCACCGACGAGCAGAAGTCCCGCTACCTGGAGCCGATCCTGACCGGCGAGGAGATCTGGTGCCAGGGCTTCTCCGAGCCCGAGTCCGGCTCCGACCTGGCCTCGCTGAAGACCCGCGCGGTCAAGGACGGCGACGAATGGGTGGTCACCGGCCAGAAGGTCTGGACGACCTTCGCCCAGTACGCGAAGTGGTGCATGCTCGTCGCCCGCACCGACCCCGACGCGCCCAAGCACCAAGGGCTCACCTACTTCCTGATGGACATGGAGCAGGAGGCGGTGCAGACCCGGCCTCTGGTCCAGATCACCGGCGAGGGCGAGTTCAACGAGGTCTTCTTCGAAGAGGCGCGGGTGCCCGACGCGAACGTCGTCGGCGGCGTCGGCAACGGCTGGGCGGTGGCGATCACGACCTTGATGAACGAGCGCGCCGGGCTCGCCTTCGGCGCCATCTCCCAGATCCAGAACAGCCTCGGCCGGCTCTCGAAGCTGGCGCGGGAGACGCCGTCGAACGGGGGCACCGTGGCCGATGACTCCTACTTCCGCCAGCGGATCGCCCAGCTCCACATCGAGGTGGAGACGATGCGCCTCAACGCCTACCGCGGCCTGACCAAGACGATGCAGTCGGGGATTCCGGGGCCGGAGGGCTCGCTCGGCAAGTGGCAGTGGGCCGACATCAACCAGGACCTGACCGAGCTGGCGCTCGAGATCGAGGGCGCCTACTCGATGCTGGCGCGCGGCGCCGAGCACGCCGTCGCCGGCGGCGCCTGGCAGTACGGGTTCCTTCGCTCCCGCGCCAACTCGATCGAGGGCGGGACCACCGACATCCTGAAAAACATCATCGCCGAGCGGGTCCTGGGCCTGCCGCGGCTGCGCTAGGGCTGATGGCGGCGGGAGCGTTTTAAGAATGTATTTCGACCTCACCGACGAGCAGCAGGCGATCAGGTCGACCGCCCGCGACTTCCTCAAAGCACACTTCAAATCGGAGCGGATCCGCGAGATCGCCGCCAGCGACGACGGGTTCGACGAGAGCGGCTGGAAGGAGATGGCCGAGCTCGGCTGGGCCGGGCTGGCGCTGCCCGAGGAGTGGGGCGGCCAGGGACTGGGGACGGTCGAGCTGGCGATCCTCTTCGAGGAGATGGGCTACGCGCTGGCGCCATCGCCGCTGCTCTCGAACACCATCGCCGGCCTGGCGCTCGCCGCCGGCGGCTCCGACGAGCAGAAGGAGCGCTGGCTGCGGCCGCTAGCCGAGGGTTCGCTGCGCGGGACGCCGGCCCTGATCGACGCGGACGGTCCCGCCGAGCCGATGAGCTTCTCGATGTCCGCCGGCGATGCCCTCACGGGCGAGAAGACGCTCGTGCTCGACGCCGGCAGCGCCGACTTCTTCCTCGTCGCCACCGCCGACGGCGGCCGTCATGTCGTCGAGAAGGACGCCGAGGGAGTGACGGTGACCGCGGAGGAGTCGATCGACCCCACCCGCCGCCTCTTCAGCGTCCGCTTCGACGGCGTCCGGCCGGAGGCCACCCTGTCGGGCAGCGGCGAGGATTACCACCCGGTCTTCCACCGCGCCTGCGTCGCCCTCGCCGCCGAGTCGACCGGCCTCGCCCAGAGGGCGCTGGAGATGTCGGTCGCCTACGCCAAAGACCGCCAGCAGTTCGGCCGCCCGATCGGCGCCTATCAGGCCGTCTCCCACCGCTGCGCGCAGATGCTGCTGGAGACCGAGAACTCCCGCTCCGCCGTCTACGGCGCCGCCTGGGCCGCCGACGCCGAGCCCGAGTCGCTGCCGCTGGCGGCCTCGATGGCGAAGGCCTACGCCGCCGACGCCGGCTGGCGGGTGCCGGACATGGCGATCCAGGTCCACGGCGGGATCGGCTTCACCTGGGAGCACGACCTGCACTTCTTCCTCAAGCGCGGCCGCGCCAACGCGGCGACGTTCGGCGATGCCAAGTGGCACCGCGAGCGGGTCGCCGACGCCGTCCTCGCCGGCGAGACCGCGCCGGCCAGCGCCTGAGCACGAGCCACCGTGGCCGCGCTCGATCGCATCTCCGTCGCCGCGATCGGCACCTCGGTCGCCGACCTCGAGGCGGAGACGCTGCGAGCCGAGGCTGCCGGAGTCGAGTGCGTCTGGGCGCCGGAGCTGTTCCGCAGCGCGGTCACCCAGGCGAGCTACCTGGCGGCAAAGACCGAGCGGATCGGCGTCGCCACCGGCATCGTCTGGGCCTTCACCCGCAGCCCCTTCATCCACGCGATCAGCGCCCTCGACGTCGATGAGATGTCGGGCGGCCGCTTCCGGCTGGGGATGGGCGCCGGGGTCAAGCGCCTGAACGAGACCTGGCACAACGCCGACTACGGCCGGCCGGCGCCGCACCTGCGCGAGGCGATCGAAGCGACGCGGCTGATCATGCGCCAGGCGAGCGCCGGCGAGCCGATCCGCTACGAGGGCGAGTACTACGACATCGACATCAAGGGCTGGGTCCGGCCCCATCCGGCGCCGCGCGAGGCGGTGCCGATCTACACCGCCGCCGTGCAGGCGGGGATGGCGCGGATGGCCGGCGACGTCGCCGACGGGCTGATCGGGCACCCGATCCAGAGCCTGCGCTGGATCGACGAGGTCGTCGTCGACGCCTTCGAAGAGGGGTTGCGCCGCTCGGGCCGCGAGCGCTCGGACTTCGACTACCTGCCGACGGTCTGCTGCGCGATCGACGACGACGAGGGCCGGGCGATCGAGATGGCCCGCCGCACGATCTCCTTCTACGCGACCGTCAAGACCTACATGCCGCTCTGGGAGCTGCACGGCTTCGCCGACAACGCGGTCGCGGCCGGCGAGGCATTCCGCCGCGGCGACCTCGCCGCGGTCCCGGCCGCGATCAGCGACGAGATGGTCGAGGCCTACTGCGCCGCCGGCCCGATCGACAAGGTCCGCGCCCGGGTCGAGGCCACCGCCGAGCGCGCCGACGGCCTCTTCCTCACCCCGCCGACCTACTTCATCTCGCCCGAGGAGCTGAGCGAGTTCCAAAACCGCATCATCGACGCCTTCGGCCCGGAGGCGTGAGCGCCGAGACCGCAAAAACGGTCCCTCAAGGACCGTTTTTGCGGTCTCGGGAGTGTGAGGTGCTGGAGCGGGTGCGGGGGGTCCCCGTTGGGTTCGTAAGTACGTATGGGGATGTGTCGCCGGGGGCGCCTCGGTTCGCCGGCACGGTTCTCTTTCACGCCGACGAGCCCGATCTGCCCTGGTGGCGCGTCGTGCGTGCCGACGGCTCGCTCGCCAAGGGCGATCGCCAGGCGGCGCTGCTCCGCGCCGAGGGCGTCCCGTTCCGGGGCGAGCGGGTCGACATGAGCCGCGCCCGCGTCGCCGGCTGAGTCAGCCCCGCTCCATCTCCCGCCGGACGTCGGCCTCGGTGATCCGGTTGCTGGGGCCGTAGGCCTTCCAGCCCTGGGCGACGGCGGCGATGCCGACGCCGAGGATCACCCAGACGGGCCAGAAGTAGCCGCCCTCGCCGAGGGCCCAGATCACGATGCAGACCAGGACCGCAAAGGCACCGCCGGCGGCGATGCCTTTGAAGTCCTGCTTCATCTTCAGGCGCTGGATCGCGAGCTCGCGCGCCTGCTCCGGCTTGTCGACGCCTTCCTCGACCACCGCCGAATCCTACGGGCAGATGACGATCAGGTGGAAGTCGGCGTCCTCGTTGTTGCCGTCTTTGCCGCGGGTGCGGACCTCGATCGCGTTCGGGTTGGCGGCCGAGCTGTTGGTCTGCGCGTAGCCCGAGTTGGGGACCGAGGTGCCGGCGTTGTTGCGGCCGGCGACGTTGGCGCAGCCGGAGACGTTGAACGGGAAGGTGACCGTGACCGCGCCGCCGCCCTCGGTGGCGGTGATGTCCGGCCCGCTGGCCCGCGAGAGCGCCGCGTTGCCCGGGTCCGCCGGGTTGTCGACGACGGCCCAGAAGGTGTGGGTCGCGACCTTCGCGAACGGCACCGTGCCGAGCTTGTTGGTGTTGATCTGGAACCCCGTCAGGGTCTTCTGCTTCAGCTTGCCGCCGCCGATCGTCTGCTTCTTGATCGCGCCGCCGTTGATCGACTGCGCCGCGTAAGCCGTCCCCCCGAGTGCGGCGACAAGCGCGATCAGCGCCACCACCATCGCCGGCGACGGGCGCCTCTTCGTAAGCGTTTTCATCCTGGCTCCCTTCCAGTAGTGACCGGGTACCTCAAATTCGGTAACCCGCCAAGGGGCGAGTCGGTGCGGTGGGGCTACCCGGGAAGCGCCGCGGCAAAGCGCTCGAAGGCGCCCATGTCGGTCACGGGGGGGCCGTGGCCCGGGAGGATCAGGGAGGGGTTGAGAGCGGCGAGCTTGCGGATCGAGCGGCGGTTCTCGGCCGGATCCGGGGTGAGTTCGTCCGGCGGCTCGGCGAGGCGGGTCCGCATCGTCACGTAGGTGCAGTTGCGGACAACGTCGCCGCAGATCGCGACCCGGTCGGACTCGCGGAAGAAGATCACCTCGCCGGGAGCGTGCCCCGGGGCGTGGACGACGCGGAAGCCGGCCACCTCGTCGCCCTCGTGGAGGACGCGGTCCACTTGGTGCGGAGGCCCTTCCCACATCCGGGCGAAGAACTTGGCGCCGGGGTTGGAGGTCGCCGCCACGGGTCGGCGCCCCTCCATCGCGTCGACGTCGTCGGCGTGGCAGGCCAGCGGCACGCTGCGCGCCTCGCAGATCGCCTTGGCGCAGCCCTGGTGGTCGGGGTGGACGTGGGTCAGCGCCACCGTCGAGATCTCCCGGCCCTCGAGCTCGGCGAAGATCCGCCGCCTGTCCCAGCGCCGGCCGGCGTCGATCAGGACGTCGCCGGCGAGGTAGACGTTGATCAGCGGCCGGGGCGCCTCCTTCAGCCGCCAGACTTCAGGTGCGAGGTACTTCAATGCGAGATCCCAAGGCCGTCGCGCGGCTCGCCGCTGTGCCGCGCCAGCTCCTCCAGGCGGGCGATCTGGCGCTCGCCTTCGGCCCGCGCCGGGTGGTCGGCCGCCAGCGGCTCGATCAGGCGGCGGATGCGGTTGCGGATCTGCAGCGCGAAGTGGGGGGTGACGGGGCCGGCGAGGGCGCGGATGTCCTCGACCGTGATCTCCTTCTCGCCGCCGAGCAGCTGGGGGTTCTCCGACTCGCTCATTCTTCTTCCCCGATCTTCGCAAGCTCGGCCAATTCGTTGACTTCCGCCTGCTGCCCGACCCCGATCGCGTCCTGGTCGCCGATCACCCAGACGTGGTTGTAGAAGGCCCGGGTGGGGTCGTTGGTGTAGCCGGGCTTGACGTCGAGGAGGTAGTTGCGGACCTCCTCCGGCAGCTGTCCCGCGTCGTCGGTCAGCAGCAGCGGCCCCCAGGTGCCCGAGGCCGAGAGCGGCGCCGCGGCGGCGGCGTCGGCGGGCGCGTCGCTGCGGGCGAGGACGAAGCCGTGCCCGGGATCGTTCACGTTCCAGCCGAAGCTGCCGTCGCGGTAGCGGGCGAGGGCCAGCGCGTTGGCGACCGGGTCCTCGCCGGCGACCCGCTTGACCCGCTTGGAGATCTTGGCGATCTGGCGTACGACCTCGGAGGAGACGACCGAGGAGGGGCCGAGCACGTAGACCGGCACCTTCGGGTGGGCTTTGAGGATCGAGGCGGTCGGCGCCGGCAGCTTCTTCGCGTCTGCGAAGAGGACCGGGTCACCCGACCGGGCGGCCCAGGCGGCGGCCGGAATCGCGAAGTCGGGGCGCGAGCCCGAGGCGATGACGATGTGCTGCGGCGGCTCGCCGGAGAGGCGGTCGCGCAGCGTCGCGATCTGGGCGGCGGTGCTGGCGGGGTCGCCGGAGTCGACCGGAGCGGCCTTGCCGGGGTAGGTGACGGTGCCGATCGCGAAGAGCGAGGCCTGGCCGGTGTCCTTGCTGCCCTGCGGATCCAGCGCCGCGAGCGCATCCTCGCTCACCTCGGGCATCTCCTCGGGACCGGAGAAGAGGATCGGCGCCCGCACCGGTGCGGCCATCAGGACGGCGGCGGCGATCGCCCCGGCCCAGTCTTCTTCGCCGACCACCGTCACCGCCGCCGGTCGCTGGGCGGGCGTGGTGGAGGGGAAGACGGCGAGCGCGGCGCCGACGGCGTTCGCGGCCGGGTCGGAGCCGCCGATGCGGGTCGTGTTGTTGGTCGCGAAGCCGGGATAGCCGAGCGCTTCGGCGGTCTGGTCGGCGGCGGCTTCGTCCGGCTTCCCCTCGGCGGCCGGCGCCGGGGCGGGGGTCCCGCTCGTCCCGCCCTCCTCGCCGCCGCTGGTCCCCCAGACGATCGCGACGACGATGAAGACCAGGGCGAGGGCGACCAGCGCGAGGAGCGCCTTTGGCGCTCCCGGACCCGACTTCGTCTCGGCGTTCGTCCTTGGGCCGGCATGCCCGCCGCCGCCGTCCTTCGGCTTCGGCTTTGGCTTCGACGGCGTCTCCGGTGACGGTTTCGCCGCCTTCTCCTCCTCCGCCGGGACGTCGGCGTTGATCGGCCGCTTCGGAATCACCGGGGAAACGTACCGAGGACCTGTCGCCGAGAAGAGTAAAGTTCAGGAACTGGCTGACTGACCAGTCAATCGGTAGGCGGCAGAGAGAGGAAGAGGATGGATTTCGCACTCAACGAGGAGCAGCAGGAGTTCAAAGCGCGGTGCCGGAAGTTCGCCGGCGAGGTGATCCGGCCGGTCGCGCGCAAGCACGACGAAGAGGAGAGCATCCCCTGGGAGGCGATCAAAGAGGCGCGGAAGCAGGGCTTCGGCGGCCTCGAGGCGATCCAGCGCAACGCCTCCGACCCCGAGGGCCAGATGCAGGTGATCTCCGCCGAAGAGTTCCACTGGGGCTGCGCCGGCATCGCCCTGGCGATCAGCGGCTCGGGTCTCGCCGCCGCCGGGATCGCCGCCTCCGGCACCCCTGAGCAGATGCAGCGCTGGGTGCCCGACTGCTTCGGCGCCGGCGACGAGATCAAGCTCGGCGCCTACGCCGTCACCGAGCCGCAGGCCGGCTCCGACGTCAAGAGCCTGAAGACGACCGCCAGGCGCGACGGCGACGAGTGGGTCCTCAACGGGACCAAGGTCTTCATCACCAACGGCGGCATCGCCGACGTCCACGTCGTCGTCGCCACCGTCGACCCGGCGCTCGGCACCCGCGGCCAGGCATCCTTCGTCGTCCCCAAGGGGACCCCGGGGCTCAGCCAGGGCAAGAAGGAGACCAAGCTCGGGATCCGCGCCTCGCACACCGCCGAGATCGTTCTCGACGACTGCCGCATCCCGGTCGACTACCTGCTCGGCGGCGAGGAGAAGCTGGAGAAGAAGCTGCAGCGCGGCCGCGAAGGGAAGAAATCACGCGGCGCCGACGCGCTCGCCACCTTCGAGATCACCCGGCCGCTGGTCGGCGCCTCGGCGCTCGGCATCGCCCAGGCCGCCTACGAGTGGACGCTCGAGTACCTCGACGGGCAGAGCGAAGGCGGGGTGCCGATGCTGAAAGCGCAGCGGATCCAGCAGACGCTGGCCGACGTCGCGACCGAGATCGAGTCCGCCCGCCTGCTGGTCCAGCGCGCCGCCTGGATGGGCCGCAACGGGGTGCCGATGACCGGCGGCCAGGGCTCGATGTCGAAGCTCAAGGCCGGCGACGTGACGATGTGGGCGACGACCACGTTGATGGACCTGGTCGGTCCCTACGCGCAGAGCACCGATTGCCCGCTGGAGAAGTGGTTCCGCGACGCCAAGATCTACCAGCTGTTCGAGGGCACGGCCGAGATCCAGCGGATGGTCATCTCGCGGATGCAGGCGCGCGAGTACGCCGAGCGCCTCGGCTACGCCGCCGAGATCGCCGCGGAGACGATCAAGAAGGAGCCCGTCGCCGCCTAGCGACTGCCGACGGGCCTATTTCCTCGGATATATCCAGGTCTTAGGCCCATCGGCAGTCGTATCCTCGTTGCGTGCACGGGCCGGGCCACAGTCATAGCCACAGCCACGCGCTCGACGCGCGGCGCGCCGACAGCCGGCGGCGGATGCGCTGGGCGCTGTGGATCAACCTCGGCCTGCTCCTGGCCGAGGCGGTCGGCGGGGTCCTCACCGGCTCGCTGGCGGTCCTGGCCGACGCCGGCCACGTCCTCTCCGACGCCGGCTCGATCGTCCTCGCGCTGATCGCGGTGCGACTGGCGGCGCTGCCGGCGGCCGGGCAGCGCACCTTCGGCTACCAGCGCTCGGAGGTGCTCGCGGCGCTGGTCAACGGCCTGCTCCTGGTCGGCGTCAGCATCGCCATCGCGATCGCCGCCTTCGGCCGCTTCTCCGACCCGCCCTCGATCGACGGCTGGGGCGTGCTCGCCCTCGGCGTCTTCGGCCTGGCGGGCAACGTCGCCGCGACGGTCGTCCTCGCCGGCGGCCAGCGGGAGGACATCAACCTCGAGGGGGTGCTGCGCCACTCCGCCGCCGACGCGCTGGGCTCGATCGGGGTCGTCCTCGCCGGCGCCTTCGTCCTCCTCGGCGGCTCGCCGGTGATCGACCCGATCGTCGGCCTGCTGATCGCGGCCCTGGTCCTCGCCTCCTCCTGGCGCCTGATCAAGGAGCCGTTCGACGTGCTGATGGAGGCGGCGCCGGCGGGCGTCGACGTCGACGGGGTGGGGGCGGAGATCTGCCGCGAGGAGGGGGTGCGCTCGGTCCACGACCTCCACGTCTGGACCGTGACCTCCGGCTTCGGCGCGATCGCGGCGCACGTCGTCGTCGCCCAGGGGGCCGACCGCGACCTGATCCGGCGCCGGCTCGAGCTGACGCTGCGCGAGAGCTATGGGATCAAACACACGACGCTGCAGATGGAGGAAGAGGCCAGCCAGGAGCTCCTCCACGTCGAAAACGCCCCCTCGGGCTGATTACCCAGTAGCCGAACCTCCGTCTACTTAATTTTAGTAGTTCAGGGGTCCGTTCCGTTAGGTGCCCGCCCTGGATGGGGTAAGCCAACAGCGGATGATCAGGCAGGCGCGGAGCTATCTGGTGGGTGCGATGTCGGGCGCGGGCCTGATCGCCGTGGCCGTGGTCGCCTTCGTCCTGCTGGTCTCGGCCCAGGTCTTCGAGAATTTCCCGATCCGCGGCTTGATCGGCGACGACGACGAGGTCGCGGTCTCGGCCGCGGAGACGGCGGACGTAGCCACGGGCGGCGCGGGAGCGGGCGCCGGCGGTGCCGGAGCGAGCGGCGCAGGCGCCGATGCCGGCGGCAATGCCGCCAAAGGCGACGGGGCCGGCGGCGGCACGGCCGGCGGCGGCGAACAGGGCGTCGGTGGGACCGGCCAGCAGCCGGGTGGCACCGGCGGCAACGGCGGCGGCGGCGAAGCCCCGGGCGCCGGCGGCGATTCGACGCCGGGCCAGACCGCGGGCGGTACCTCTGACGGCACCGGCACCGCCTCCAACGGCGGCAGCGCCGGCGGTGGCGGATCGACCGGCGGCGGCAGCGGTGGTGGTGGTGGCGGGACGACCACCTCCTCGACCTCTGAAAAAGTGACCAGCACCGTCAACGAAACGGTCAACGAGGTCGACGAAACGGTCACCGGCGGCGCGCTGGAGGAAACCGGCGTCACCCAGGTGACCGAAGAAACGGTGAACGGCGTCGCCGGGCCGGAATCGCCGGTCGGCAAGGTCGTCGACGAAACGGTCGGCGCCGTCGAAGGCGTCCTCGGCGGCAAATAGCTCCTCCCACCATCGCGCGGTTCCTTTTGCACCCATGTCGTGCAAAAGGGACCGCGGAACGGGGGCGGCCCCTGCTTATCTCCTAATCGTCAAAATGCCCGTCCTATGGCGGAGCGAGGACAGGTGGGTTCGGTGGCGAGCGATCCGGTCGCGGGCTCGGCGGTCTTCCCGCAGGGCAGCCGCGTCGACGGGGAAGGCCATCTCGAGGTCGCCGGCTGCGACCTGGTCGAGCTGGCCGAAGAGTTCGGCACGCCGGCCTACTTCTACGCCGAGGACGACATGCGCACCCGCGCCCGCGCCTACCGCGGGGCTTTCGAGTCCCGCGATGCCGACTTCGAAGTCCTCTTCGCCAGCAAGTCGCTGCCCTGCACCGCCGCCTACCGGCTCTTCGCCGAGGAGGGGCTCTCGGTCGACGTCGCCTCCGGGGGCGAGCTGCACATGGCGCTGCGGGCCGGGTTCGACCCCGCCCGCATCCACATGCACGGCAACAACAAGTCCGACGAGGAGATCCTCTTCGCCGCCCGCGCCGGGATCCGCCACCTGATCCTCGACTCCTTCGACGAGATCGAGCGCTGCGAGCGGCTGCTCGACGAACCGCAGCGGGTCCTGATCCGGGTCACCCCCGGGATCAAGCCCTCGACCCACGACTACATCACCACCGGCCAGCTCGACTCGAAGTTCGGCTTCGGGCTGGAGGACGGGCTGGCGGCGAGGGCGATCGAGCGGGTGCTCGCCTCCGACAAGCTCGAGCTGGTCGGGCTGCACGCCCACATCGGCTCGCAGATCTTCGAGCTGGAGCCATACACGCTGGCGATCCGGGCACTTGGCGAGCTGGCCGGCGATTGGTGCAAGGTCGTCAACGTCGGCGGCGGCCTCGGCGTCGCCTATACCGCCGAGGACGAGCCGCCCTCGATCGACGCCTACGTCGACGTCAAGGTGCGCGGCGTGGCCGAGGTCTTCGGCCCCGGGGTGCGGATCCTGGTCGAGCCGGGCCGCTCGCTGGTCGCCAACGCCGGCCTCACCGCCTACCGCGTCGGCACGATTAAGGAGATTTTGGGAGTGCGCACCTATGTCGCCGTCGATGGCGGCATGTCCGACAACCTGCGGCCGATGCTCTACGGATCGAAGTACGAGGCGCTGGTCGCCGACCGCGCCGCCGCCCCGCCCGAGACGCTGGTGACGATCGCCGGCATGCACTGCGAGTCCGGCGACGTGATCGTCCGCGACGCGATGCTCGCCGAGCCCGCCGTCGGCGACGTGCTCGTCACCCCGGCCACCGGCGCTTACGGTTACGCGATGGCCAACAACTACAACGGCGTGCCGCGACCGCCGGTCGTCTTCTGCCGCGACGGCGAGGCGCGGGTCGTGGTGCGGCGCGAGACCTACGAGGACCTGACGGCGAGGGACGTCTGACCGCCGTGGGCTCCGAAGGCTCCAAACCCGTCCGCATCGGGCTGCTAGGACGTGGCACGGTCGGCGCCGCCTTCGCCGACCTTGTGGCGGAGCGTGCCGACGCGGTCGAGGCGGCGACGGGGCGGCGGCCGGAGATCTCCGCCGCGCTTACCCGCAGCGAAGGCGATTTCGACGCCATCCTCGCCGGCTCGGACGTGATCGTCGAGCTGATGGGGGGGACCGAGCCGGCGCGCGAGCACGTGCTGGCGGCGCTGCGGGCGGGAAAGCCGGTCGTCACCGCCAACAAGCAGCTGCTCGCCCAGCACGGCGACGAGCTCTTCGCGGTGGCGCGCGACGCGGGCGTCCAGCTGCGCTTCGAGGCCGCCGTCGCGGCGGTGATCCCGATCGTGCGGACGATCCAGGAGAGCTTCGGGGTCACCGAGATCGCCAAGGTCTTCGGGATCGTCAACGGCACCACCAACTTCATCCTCACCGAGATGGCGGCGACCGGCGCCGGCTACGACGAGGTCCTGGCGCGGGCGCAGGAGCTCGGCTACGCCGAGGCCGACCCCTCCGACGACGTCAACGGCGCCGACGCGGCGGCGAAGATGGCGATCCTCGCCCGGCTCGCCTTCCACACGCCGGTGACGCTCTCCGAGGTCGCCTACGAGGGGATCGAGGCGATCCAGCCCGACGACCTCGCCTACGCGAAGGAGCTCGGCCTCTCGCTGAAGCTACTCGGCGTCGCCGAACGGCGCGACGGCGGCATCAGCGTCCGCGTCTTCCCCTGCTTCCTCTATCCCGGGCACCCGCTGGCGCCGATCGAGGGCCCGTTCAACGCGGTGATGGTCGAGGCGCCGGCGATCACCGAGGTGACGATGTCGGGACCGGGTGCCGGCGGCCTGCAGACCGCCTCGGCGGTGCTCGGCGACGTCGTCTCGATCCTCGCCGGCGACGCGCCGGTGCACGAGACCCGGGTCGAGCTGCCGATCGTCACCGACGTCGGCTCCTCCTTCTACCTGCACCTCGAGGTCGCCGATCGGCCCGGGGTGCTGGCGCGGGTCGCCACGGTTCTCGGCGACCACGGGATCTCGGTCAAGAGCTTCGTCCAGCGCGGCAGCGGCGAGGACGCCCGGCTGGTGATGGTGATCCACGAGTGCCTCGAGTCGAAGTTCGCCGGCGCGGTCGAGGAGCTGGCGAAGCTCGACGACCTGCGCTCGCCGCCAAGATCCATCAGGGTGATCGAGGAGGAGTACTGATGGCGGCGGGGTTGATCGACCGCTACCGCGACCGGCTCTCGCTCGAGCCCGGCGACCCGGTGGTGACGCTGAACGAGGGCGCGACGCCGCTGATCGAGGCGCCGCGGCTCTCGGAGCGGATCGAGGCGAAGGCCTATCTGAAGTTCGAGGGGCTGAACCCGACCGGCTCCTTCAAGGACCGGGGGATGACGGTCGCCGTCTCCCGCGCGAAGGGGCGCGGCGCGCAGGCGATCATCTGCGCCTCGACCGGCAACACCGCGGCGAGCTGCGCTGCCTACGCGGCGCGGGCGGGGCTGCGCGGCGCGGTGATCGTCCCCGAGGGCAAGATCGCGATCGGCAAGCTCGCCCAGGCGCTGATGCACGGCGCCCGCGTCGTCGCCCTGCAGGGCAACTTCGACGACGCGCTGCGGATCGTCCGCGAGCTCTCGCAGAAGCACCCGATCGAGCTCGTCAACTCGGTCAACCCGCACCGGATCGAAGGCCAGAAGACGGCCGCCTTCGAGGTCGTGGAGGACCTCGGGGAGATGCCCGGCGCGTTGGCGATTCCGGTAGGCAACGCGGGGAACGTCACCGCCTACTGGCGCGGATTTACGGAGCTTGCCGAGTCTCCCGGTGAGCACTTCCATGGTAAGGAAGGGGTCACGGGCCCGATCCTCTACGGCTTCCAGGCCGAGGGCGCGGCGCCGTTGGTCTCCGGCAAGCCGGTGGCCAATCCAGAGACCGTCGCCTCGGCGATCCGGATCGGCAACCCGGCGCGCTGGGAGGAGGCGATGGCCGCCTTCACCGCCTCCCGCGGCCGCGTCGCCGCCGTCTCCGACGAGCAGATCCTCAACGCCTACCGCTGGCTGGCCGACAACGAAGGCGTCTTCTGCGAGCCCGCCAGCGCCGCCTCGGTCGCCGGCCTCCTCGCCCACGGCCTGCCGGTGGTCGAGGGCAGCGCCCGTCCCGAGACCGTCGTCTGCGTCCTCACCGGCCACGGCCTCAAGGACCCCGACACCGCGCTCTCGAAAGCGCCGCCGGTGATCAACTGCGACAACAGCCTCAGCGCCGTCGAGCGCGCGGTTTTCGATTGAGGGATGTCGGCTAGGGCGGCAGAAGCTCCATCTGCGACCGAAAGGAAGCTTGATCTCGCCCTGGCATTCGAGAGAGTTAGAGATGAGCTTCGGGCACGGCCAAGGACTGCTCGCGCCCTGGCGCATAACCCCTTCGAGGTAGAGCTCATAGAGCTTGATCTCGACAGTTGGATCCAAGCACTCGGTAGCCGCATTGAGAGGGACGAATACGTTCCGGGCCCGATCGAAGTATGTGATTACCCCAAGGGGTCTGACCTCGTGAGACCTGGAAGTCGGCTGTCCATAGAGGATCGAGTGGCGATAACCGCGGCCGTGGGGTCGTGCCTTCATCCCATTGATCAGGCAACCCGGTGGTCACAGGGTTCATGCGACTTTGCAGCTCGGCTTGATCCCGCCCAACTCGACAGCAGAAGCTGGTTCAGGAATCCCTTCAAGGGCTGGAAGGAGTTCCACGATCGAAGTCTTCAGCGACTTGACTCGGCATCCTTCGATTATGTGCTGAGCGCCGATATCGCTGGATTCTTCGAGAACATCAATATCGGCTTATTGCGTTCGGATCTGCTTCGAATTGGTTGCCCTCAAAATGAGATCGCTCTTATTGGCAACTGCCTGAATCAGTGGAGCCAATGTCCTGATCGAGGGTTACCCCAGGGCCTTTTGGCTTCTGATGTCCTCGCAAAGCTCTACTTGGAGCCCTTTGACGAACGCCTAAGGCAAGCGGGATTCGTTCACCTTCGATATACCGATGACCTGCGCGTATTCACTCGGACCCGTGGAGAAGCCCAGCGCGCACTCGTCTTTGTGAGTCAGATCCTGAGAGAGCGAGGGCTGACCCTCCAGAGCAGCAAGACTCAGATTCGCCGGGCAGAGGAAGCGCGCAGCGATTTTGATGGCATCTTGCCTGCGATCGAAGGGATCCGAAGGGAATACATCGATGAAGTGGTCGCGATGGGTCTGATGTCGTCCGATGTGTCTTTGCCGATGGGGGACATTGACTCTCTGGCCGGCGAGGCTGAGATTGAGCCGGCGGTCCTCCATAGAGCGTTCGATGCCTTTGTGGCCCAACGGGCGCACCCGAACCGCAGCATGCTCAACTTCATCCTTCGCCGCCTTGGAAAGCAACGCGATAACTTTGCTGTTCCTGAGTGCGCTGAGCGTTTGGTCACCCAACCCGAGTTCACTCCGTCGATCACGCTCTACCTACAGGAACTCGGTGAACCCGATGATGTTGAACATGTGGTGATGGCAGCTCTGAGTCAGGAAACGAGTGCCATTTACCCCTATCAACGGTTTCTGCTGCTCGACTGGCTGAGCCGGAATGCGACGAGTCTGTCGGAGGAATGCGTGTCCCTGCTGCGTCAACTGGCCACTAGGCCCGAGAGCCCCCGATACGTACAGGCGCTCGCGTGGGAACTGCTCGGTCGGCATGGAACCCATTCGGACATCGACGAGATCGTGGCGCGCTACAGGAGTGCAACCGATCCCTTCGTCCGAGCCCAATTCCTATGCTGCCTCTCCCGCCTGGAGAGAAGCCGTCGCAATGGGCTCGCCTCACGAGTTATGAAGGACCCGGGGTGGGTGGGCAGGGCTGCCAGGTTGGTGCGTGAATGATCACCTTCTTAAGGCCGAAAGCATGACCGTGCGCCACCGGCTCGTCCGCGTCCCCGCCTCCTCGGCCAACCTCGGCCCCGGCTACGACGCGATGGCGGCGGCGATGGCGCTGCACCTGGAGCTGGAGGTCGAAGAGGCGGGCGAGTTCTCCTTCGACCCTGGCGGCCTCGAGGTCTCGACCGGCCGCGACAACCTGATCGTGCGGGCCTTCGAGAGCCTGCGGCCGGCGGACGGGATCGCCTTCCGGCTGCGCAGCGAGATCCCCCTGGCGCGGGGACTGGGGTCGAGCGCGGCGGCGATCGTCGCCGGGCTGGCCGCCGCCGAGCATCTCTATGAGCTGGCGCTTGACAAAGAGGAGATTCTGGCGCGGGCGACCGAGATCGAGGGCCATCCCGACAACGTCGCCGCGGCGATCTACGGCGGCTTCGTGGTCTGCGGAGCGGGGGAGAGCGGCCCGACCGCGGCGCGCTTCGACGCGCCGGAGGGTCTGGAGGGAATCGTCGTGATCCCGCCGGAGGAGGTCTCGACCGAGCGGGCACGGGAGGCGATCCCGGCTCAGGTGCCGCTTGCCGACGCGGTGGCGAACGTCTCCGCCGCGGCGATGCTGGTGCTCGGCCTGCGCAGCGCCGACCTCGACCTGCTCGCCCGCGGCCTGCGCGACAGCATCCACCAGGACCGCCGCCGCGCCCTCTACCCGCGCTCGATGGAGATCGTCGACTCGGCCCGGGAGCTGGGGGCGCTGGGGGCGACGATCTCCGGCGCCGGCCCGACCGTGCTCGTCTGGACGACCTGGCAGGACGCCGGCAACGTCGCCGCCGCCCTGGAGACCCGCTGCGCCGGCTGGGCCGAGGTCAAGCGGCTGCCGTTCAGTCCCCTCGGCGCCGACGTCCCGGAGCTCTGAGCATGGACTGGGTGGTGCGGATCGGGCTGGTCGAGCTGGCGATCGGGGGCCTGCTGGGCTGGGCGATGGTGGTGCGCGACGAGCGGCCGGAGTGGCTGCGGCGGATCGGCGTCGTCGCCCCGCACCGGATCCGCCAGGTCCACCTCGACTACGTGATGATGGGCCTGATCCTGGTCGGCGTCGGCCTCGCGGTGCCGGACCTGCCGACCGCGGTCGCCGCCGCGCTCGTCTTCGGCACCTTCGTCAATCCCCTCCTCTTCGTCCCGCTCGCCTTCGACCCCGACGCCGAGAAACGGCTCTGGTACCGGGCGCTGGCGGTCGTCTCGTTCGTCGCAATGAGCGGCAGCCTGGTGGTCGCAGCGATCGTCGGACCCTGAGCGGCGTTCGTCCTTTATCGGGGACAGGCCGACAACGGACGAACGCCGAAGGCGCGATTAGGATCGCGCCATGCCGACCCACCCGAAGCTGAAGCTGCTCCTACCCGCCCTCGTTCTCGCCGTGCTGATGGCGCTGCCCGCTACCGCGGGCGCGACGCTGAGCTACGTCAAGAACCCGTCCAACGCGACGGTCTTCGTCGCCGACGACGACGGCAGCAGCGCGCGCAAGGTCGCGACCGGGCACAACCCCCACGTCGCCCCCGACGGTCTCTCGGTCGCCTACCTGCACGAAGGGCCGAAGGGCAGGCCAGGAGCTGAAGCTCGCCCCGGCCACCGGCGGCGCCGGCACCACGCTGATGACGAACGTGCGCGAAGCCTTCTACGTCTCCTGGTCGCCCGATTCGAAGACGATCGCGGCGCTGCGCGGTCCCGAACTCGGCAAGCGCAAGCTGGTCCTGATCGACGTCGCCACCGGCCTGCAGAGCGTCGTCGCCCAGGGTTTCTTCAGCGGCTTCAGCTTCTCCCCGGACGGCACCGAAATCGCCTACGCGCTGGCGCAGAAGGAAAAGTTCCCGCCGCGCAGCGACGTCTTCCGCTTCCCGGTCCCGATCCCCGGCGTGGTCAACGTCCGGGCGCCGGAACCGGTGCGGCTGACCAGGGACCACAACTCATCGCAGCCGCTCTGGGGTCCGCAGAAGATCGTCTTCGTCAAAGCCGTCGACGGCAAGAAGCGCCAGTACGGAGGCAAGAACGAGCTCTTCCTGATGAGCCCGCAGGGCAAGGGCGTCAAGCGCCTGACCCACACCAAGGTCGACCCGCTCCTGCAGGGCCTCTTCCCGACCGAGTGGTCGGCCGACGGCTCCCGGCTTCTGACCGAGTTCCAGGGCCAGGACGTCAGCTACGCGGTCACGGTCAACCCGAAGACCGGCGCGCAGCGGCCGGTGGCGGGGACGGGGGAGAGCGGCTTCGTCGGCACCGACCTCTCCGCCGACGGTTCCGTCGTCCTCGGCTTCAACGGCGGCTTCGATCCCGGACTGCGCAACCACAAGGTGCAGACCGTCCCGTACGCGGGTGGCAAGCCGAAGACGCTGGTCAAGGAAGCGTTCGAACCAAGCTGGAACCGGCTGAGGCTGTCGACTTTGTGGCCTCACGGTCCACAAAGTCGACACGCTCAATCGAGCAGTCCCACCTGGCGCAGGATCGAGACGCTGTCGGAGTAGACGTCCTTGCGCTTGACCAGGCCGTCCTCGAAGGGGATCACGTCGAGGCCGTCCCACTCGACCCGCTTGCCGCTCGGCTCGGCGACGAGGTCGCCGCGGCGCATGGTCTGCGTGTGGGTCGCGGAGGCGGTCCATTCCTGGACCACCAGCCCCTCGCGGACATAGAGCCTGCGGGTGGCGAAGGCGATGTCCGGCCAGCCCTCGAAGATCGCGCCGATGTGCGCGCGCACCTCCTCGCCCTCGGCCGCCTCGCCGGCGGTGTGGTTCTCGAAGACCATGTCGGGCGCGTGCAGCGCCACGATCGCGTCGAGGTCGTGCTCGTTCCAGGCGACGTTGTAGCGGTCGATCGCCTCGTGCAGCGCCTCGGGGGAGTCCTTGCTCGGGTCGGTCATCGGGGCTAGGGTCGAACCTAATGGCGAGCAACTACATGATCAAGCACCGCGACGAGTTCGAGCGCATGGAGGGGTCGGGCGAGTGCACCTGGCTGCTGGCGCGCAAGGCCTGCGGAACCACCGCCTTCGGCTACAACCTGGTCGAGATCGCGCCCGGCGGGCAGATCCCCGAGCACGACGAGTCCGGCAGCGGTCAGGTCGAGCTCTACGTGATCCTCGAGGGCGAGGCGGTGATGCGCCTCGACGGGGAGGACCACCCGGCGCCGGCCGGCACCTTCGCCTCGATCGAGCCGGCCGCGACGCGCACGATCCTCAACCGCTCCGAGGGCACCGTCGTCGCGATGCTGATCGGCGTCCAGCCCGAGGGCGGGTACGAGCCGATGTCCTGGGCTTGACCGGCCCCTATAATCCGGAAACTCGTCAACCCGTCGCGCGCCCGCTCGAAGAAGGCGTGGAACCCGGGAGGTCCAATTGAAGACCCAGTCCGATCGCAGCGCTCAGGTCGAGCGCTACTCGCCAGAGCGCCCCTACCGGCCCCTCGTCTCACCGCCCAGCGTCGAGGACAAGGACGCCTGTGCCATCTACGCGTCCGTCCGCAAAGACGCGACGCCCAGCCACGAACCGATCGAGCTGGCGATTCCCGCCCTGCAGAAGATGCTCCACCGCGCCGGCAACGTCGACGGCGAGGGGGACGGCTGCGGCCTGCTGGTCGACATCCCGCGGAAGATCTGGGCCGAGGAGGTCCGCTCCGGCGGCCACGACCCCTCGCTGGCGACCGACGAAGCCTTCGCCGTGGCCCACGTCTTCATCGAGCGCTCGCAGAACGTCGAGAAGATCAAGCACGACGCGCGCGAGCTGCTCGCCGAAGGCGGCTTCCGCGTCCTCGCCGAGCGGGTCGGCGTCGTCAACTCGCCGGCGCTGGGCCCGACCGCGCGCGAGGAGGAGCCGATCTTCTGGCAGCTCGCCGGCCTCGTCCCCGAGGCGAAGAGCCGCGACGCGGTCCTCTTCGACCTGATGATCTGCCTGGAGAAAGAGCTCGGCGTCCACGTCCCCTCCTTCTCCGCCACCACCTGCGTCTACAAGGTGATGGGCGCGCCGAACGTGCTCGGCGAGTACTACCCCGACCTGCGCGACCCGCGCTTCGAGACGATCGGCTGCTTCGGCCACAACCGCTACTCGACCAACACCTGGCCGTCCTTCAAGCGGGTCCAGCCGTTCTCGGTCCTCGGCCACAACGGCGAGATCAACACGATCCAGCAGCTGCGCCAGGAGGCGAAGATGCTGGCCGTCCCGATCCAGCCCGACTCCTCCGACTCGCAGGACCTCAATCGCACGATCGACACCCTGGTCAGCCGCGAGGGCTTCAGCCTCGCCGAGGCGATGGAGATGGTGGTGCCGCCGATCGTCGAGGAGGTCCGCGGCCTGCCCGAGGACCTGCACGCCTTCTACCTCTACCTGCACCAGACGATGGGGCCGTTTGCCCAGGGCCCGGTCGCGCTGATCGCCCGCCACACCGACGAGTGCGTCTTCTCCGCCGACGCGATGGGGCTGCGGCCGCTCTGGCAGGTGGAGACCGAGAACGACTTCGTCTTCAGCTCCGAGCCGGGCGTGGTCTCGGTCGAGAAGATGTGCTCCGAGCCCAAGCCGCTCGCCCCCGGCGAGAAGGCGCTGGTGCTGATCGACCGCGGCGACCGCGCCTCGACCCTGCACCCGCACGACGAGATGCTGCGGATCGTCCGCGACCGCTGGCTGGCGCGGAACGGCGTCGAGGCGGTCGCCGGCTACGACCGTGCCCTGGAGACCGGCGGCCCGCTGGAGGGCCAGGACGTCCCCGGCTACTCCGACGCCGGCCCCGAGGAGCCGGTCAAGGTCTCCGACCGCGTCCTCGCCGGCTTCGGCTGGCAGCGCGACGACGTCAAACTCGTCCAGCAGATGGCCTCCAACGGGGCCGAGCCGGTCGGCTCGCTGGGCTACGACGGGCCGCTGGCGGCGCTCTCGCCCGAGCGCCAGAACCTCGCCGACTACTTCAAGGAGACGGTCGCCGTCGTCACCAACCCGGCGATCGACCGCGAACGCGAGATGGAGCACTTCTCGACCCGGACCCTGTTCGGGCGGCGCCCCTCGCTCGACGACGCCAGCGCCGACACCGGCACCGTCGAAACCGGGTTCCCGGTGATCCTCGGCGGCCACCACGGGTTGGCACCGCTCGCCGACCAGGCCTACCGGAGGATCGCCCGCGAGCACGACACCTACCTGCTCGAGGACCTCTGGGAGGAGTTCCGCGGCCGCGCCGCCGCCGTCGACATCTCCCTGCTCGAGTCGGAGACGACCAAGGGCGCGATCGACCGGGTCAAGCAGGAGGCGGTGAAGAAGGTCCGCAACGGCTGTGAGCTGCTGGTCCTCACCGACCGCACCGTCTACGACGCCGAGCGGCGCTACCTCGATCCGCACCTGGCGACCTCGGCGATCGACCAGGCGCTGAAGCAGTTCAAAGTCGAGTCCGGCGAAGTCAACCTGCGCCGGCGCTGCGGCATCGTCCTGCGCTCGGCGGCGATCCGCAACGTCCACGACGTGATGCTTGCCCTCGGGCTCGGCGCCAACGGCGTCTGCCCGTACACGATGGTCGAGGTGATCTGCGTCGAGGACTACGAGTCCGACGTCGCCAACCTCTGCGCGGCGCTGCGCAAAGGGATCGAGAAAGTGATCTCGACGATCGGCATCCACGAGGTGCGCGGCTACGCGCGCCAGTTCAGCTCGATCGGGATCAAGCCGGAGCTGGCGGAGATCTTCCAGACCGAGCACTACGCGGCCTCCGAGAAGGCCGGCACCGGCTTCGCCGAGCTCGACGAGAGCACCAACGCCCGCGCCCACGCCCTCAGCGGCGACGACGCGGCGGCGAAACCGGCGAAGACGTTCCGCTTCTACCCGAAGGTCTACAAGGCGGCGATCGCGACCGCGAACGGGACCGGCACCTACGAGGAGTACTCGCAGAAAGTCCGCGACCTGGAGAAGCAGAGCCCGATCTCGATGCGCCACATCATGGGACTGAAGGGCGACCGCGACCCGGTCGATCCCGCCAGCGTCGACGCCGGCGTCGGCCACCACGACTACCCGATCGTGATCTCCTCGATGAGCTTCGGCTCGCAGTCCGAGCCGGCCTTCCGCGCCTACGCCGACGCGGCGAAAGCGATCAACGTCCTCTGCATCAACGGCGAGGGCGGCGAGATCCGCGACATGTACGGGCAGTACCGCAAATGGCGCGGCCAGCAGGTCGCCTCCGGCCGCTTCGGCGTCTCGGCGGAGATGCTGAACAGCTCCTACGTCGCCGAGATCAAGATCGGCCAGGGCGCCAAGCCCGGCGAGGGCGGCCACCTGCCCGGCAAGAAGGTCTCCGAGAAGGTCGCCGCCGCGCGTAACGCCGCGCCCGGCACCGATCTGATCTCGCCCTCCAACAACCACGACCTCTACTCGATCGAGGACCTGGCCGAGCTGATCGACGAGCTGAAGACCGTCAACCCGGACGTGCGGGTCTCGGTCAAGGTCCCGGTGGTGCCGAACATCGGCACGATCGGCCTCGGGATCGCCAAGGCCGGCGCCGACATCATCACCCTCTCCGGCTTCGAGGGGGGGACCGGCGCCGCGCGCCAGCACGCGCTGCGCCACGTCGGCCTGCCGAGCGACATCGGCACCCGCGCCGTGCACCGGGCGCTGATGGAGGCCGGGCTGCGCAACCGGGTCGAGATCTGGGCCGACGGCGGCTACCGCACCGGTCACGACATCGTCAAATTGCACTGTCTCGGCGCCAACCGCGTCGGCTTCGGCACCCTGGCGATGGTCAGCCTCGGCTGCACGATCTGCCGCGGCTGTCAGCTCGACACCTGCCACGTCGGGATCGCAACCCAGATCGAGACCCCCGCCGAAGCGGAGGCCCACGGGCTGAAGAAGTTCACCCCGCAGGAGGTCGACCGCGCCGCCGAGAGCTGCGCCCGCTTCTTCTCCTCGATGGGCGAGGAGGTCAAGCAGGTGGTCGCCTCGCTCGGCTACGACCGCGCCCAGGACCTGGTCGGCCGCTACGACCTGCTCGAGCAGGTCGCGGCCAGGGACACGATCGACCTGACGCCGCTGATCGAACCGCTGGAGGAGCACCTCGACCTCGAACCGCTCGACCTGCCGGTCGCAGAGGAGGCCGAGGCGCGGGCCGAAGCCGGCCTCGTCGTCGCCCGGCCGATCCGGATGGAGGCCAAGGAGGCCTCGAGCCAGATCGCCGCGCTGGCGCCGGAAGTCTGCTCGGGAAGCACCGTCCGCAGCCAGTTCCCGCGCCCGACCGATGCCAACGACCGCGTGCTCGGGACCGAGCTGGCGGGGGCGATCGCCCGCTCGCGGATCTTCGACGACGGCCCGGAGGGCAGCGAAGACGACGTCCTCGCCAGCCTCGAGTTCAACGGCGGCTCGGTCGCCGGCCAGGGGCTCGGAGCCTTCAACTCCTACGGGGTCAACATCCGCGTCGAGGGCGGCGCCCAGGACGGCGTCGGCAAGACGATGCTGGGCGGGAGGATCTCGATCCTCAAGGGCAAGGGCACGCGGGGCAAGCGCGTCAACGGCTCGGTCGGCAAGTCCTTCGCCTACGGTGCCCAGCGCGGCAAGCTCTACGTCCAGGGGAGCGCCGACTCGCGCTTCTGCATCCGCCTCTCGGGCGCCGACGTGGTGATCGCCGGCGAGCCCGAGGGCCCGATCGACGACAGCCGCGGCTCCCTCGCCAACCGCGCCAACATCAAGGGCTTCGCCTTCGAGTACATGACCAGCGGGCGCGCGCTCGTCCTCGGCGACATCGGCCCCTGGGCCTGCGCGGGGATGACCGGCGGCCGCGTCTACGTTCGCCAGAACGCCTTCGGCATCGACCGAGCAGCGATCGAGCGCCGCCTCGGCCGGGGAGCCAAAGTCGAGCTGAAGGACCTCGACGCCGAGGCCCTGATCGACATCGACGACCTGCTGAACGGCTACGCGGGAGAGCTCCGCGCCACCGGCCAGGACGAGGAGGCCGACCGCGTCCTCGACCTCGCCGCCGACGCGACGAGCAACTTCCTGATGATCGTCCCGTTCAAGGTCCAGGCGGACCCGAGCATCTCGACCGAGTGATTCGCGTGGCCGGGAGAGGGATCCCTCTCCCGGCCGGTCGCTCTCGCGAGATCTCTGCCGCCGGTGGCTAGTTGACCACCGCCAGCGGCGAGGGGCTTGTAACCGTGTAGGTGGCCGTCCAGACGGCATCGCCGCAGACGCCGGCGCTGAGGACGCCGTTGATGTCCATCGTCGCGTTGCCGCTCGTCGTCCCTGTGAAGGTGCCGACGGCCGTGCTGGTGCTGGTTTTCACCGTGCACGAAATCCCGAAGATTGTCGATTTGTATGTGTATTCGTTGTTGAGGCCATAGATTTTCCCGTTGTTGCCGGAGGTCCATTCGATTTTCAGTTCCCCCGGTTTGATCACGTCGGCTGTATGGCTGCAGGCGGTTGTGGTCTGGCTGATGACGGTTCCGTTCACCGTGGTGCCGGATTCATTGGTGGTTTTGGTCCGGTTTTCGGATCCGGTGCATGTCTCGATCGTGGCTCCGCTTGTGTCTTTGAAGACGCTCGAGGTACCGGCTTTCAGGGTGGTGATTAATTCGGTGCCGGCAGGCAGGTTTTTGCCTCCGGATTGCAATGTCGTCGCCGATGCGGTGCCGGCTCCCAGGAACGCCAGGAGGGCCGCGGTCGTCAATGCGGCAAGGGTCAGGCTCTTGCGGTTTTTCATCTTTTCTCCTTGGAACCGCGCCTAGTAGGGGCGCGGGGTCGGGTACGCGCAAACCCCTACCGCCTCCAACCACAATAATCAAGAAAAACTGAGTAAAGATTTGGGGAAAGGCCCCTCGGACCGCTAAGAGCCGGTTCCCTCGAGCCGATCCGCGATCGCCCGGACGTCCTGGAGTAGCCCGTCGAGCATGCGCTCGGTGTCGGAGTGGATGCGCCATTCGGTCATCCGGCGCTCGGCATCCATGCTCTCGAGGCGTTGCTCGAGGGCGGCGGTGCGGTCCTCCAGGCGCCCGACGCGGCGGTCGGTTCGCTTCTGGGACTTGCGGATGCGGGTTTTGACGTAGCGACGCAGGTCCTCCTGCATCGTGTCGAGCTCCTGGCGCAGGTCGCTGTTGAGGGGGGCGTTCTGGTCGTCGAGCATCTGCTCGACGCCGCGGCGGACCCGCTCGATCTCGGCGTGAAGCTCGGCCCGGGCCCGTTCGGCGGAGGCCGAGATCGACTCCTCTCCCGAGGGCCGGTTGGGATCGTCCGGGGGCGTAGCGCTCACCGGTCCGCATCGTAGGGACGGGGGTGGCCGGAATCCGCGGCCTGAAGAGCGCGAGACCGCAAAAAAGCACCTTGAGGGGGCTTTTTTGCGGTCTCGGCGGGCTAGGCCTGGAGGAGGTAGAGGCGGAGGCGGCCGATGGTCAGCTCGTCGCCTGGCTCCAGTTCGGCCACCTCCACTTTGCGGCCGTTGACGGCGATGCCGTTGAGGCTGCGGTCGTCCAGGAGGCGCGGGCTGCGTCCCTCCTTGTTGTTGACGATCGCGTGGCGGCGGGAGACGCTCGGGTCGTCGAGGCAGATCTCCGCGGTGGAGCAGCGGCCGATCCGGGTCCAGCCTTCGCGCAACTCGAAGGTCTCGATCTCCCCCCGCTCGCGCATCGCCAGGTGGTAACCCGGCCCGCTCAGCAGCTGGCGCGCTTCGTCCAGCCACGGCGGCGGCTCGTGCTCGGCTGCGACGGCGAATTCGATCGTGGGGGAGCCGTGCTCCTGCAGCGAGGAGAAGATCGAGTCGCGACGGAAGCGGGAGGCGCCGCAGTGGTCGCAGGCGGGCAGCTCGTCGGTCTCGTGCAGGGAGACCTGGGTGCCGCAGACGAGGCAGAAGTACGTGCCCTCCCCGGGCATGGTGCCGGTGGCGAACGCCTCGCCGGCCGGACTGGTGCCGGCAGTGTTGAAGATCTGAACCACTCCTTCCCGAAACCGCTTCCCTGACTGGTCGTCTTCGATACTAGCCCGGCCCCAGGTAGATAGCACTCAAATCTTTCAACGTGGTGCTGTCCCAGGCGTGGCATCTAGACTCCGCGCCCGATGGGACCGATCAGCAGCGAGATCGAGATCGACGTGCCGCGCGAGCGGGCCTTCGCCGCGCTCGCCGACCTCGCCGCCAGGCCCTCGTTCACCGACCATTTCCTCACCGGCTTCCACCTCACCCGGATCGAGAGCACGGGAGTGGGCGCCGGCGCCAGGTTCCGCGCCAAGGGACCGCTGCGCAGCGTCTGGATGGACACCACCGTCGTCGCCCTCGAGGAGCCGTTCCGGATCGTCGAGGAAGGCCGCGGCGGGCGCGCCAACCGGATCCCCAGCCACACCGTCTGGGAGCTGACCGAGGCGGCCGGCGGGCTGACCGCGGTGCGCGTCTCCCACTGGACCGAGCCCGGCCCGATCGACCGCGGCCTCGAGCTGCTGAGCGCCGGCTCCCCCTTCCAGGCCCGTGGCTGGCGCGAGGCGCTGCGCCGCCTGCGCGACAACCTCGAGGCCGACCGTCCCGCCCCGGAGCGCATCGCCGTCGCCGGCGGCAACCGGTACGCGACGGGCATCCCCTAAAGCGCCTCGCACGCGCTGCGCAGGCGCTGCGGAGATATATAGACTCCGCGCCGCCGATGTCCCCGCACCGCCGCCCATTGCTGTCGCTGCTCGCGCTCCTGGCGCTGCTCCTGCTCGCCGCCGGGGTCTCCGCCTGCGGCTACGAGAGCGACTCCAAGCACGTGACCGAGGGCGAGTCGGTCGAGCTCGGGGAGCTGAAGTACATCGTCACCTTCTCGCGCTACCTCAACCCCAACGACAACGAGGACGAGGCTTACCTGGTCGGCCAGAAGGAAGCCCCGAAAGGCGAAAGCTACTTCGGCGTCTTCTTCGAGATCCAGAACGAAAGCGACGAGCCGCAGGTGCTGCCCTCGACGCTGACGATCACCGACGTCGACGAGAACGAGTTCGAGGTGATGCCGAGCGAGAGCATCTTCGCCCTCCCGTTCGACGGCGAAGTCGAATCCGAAGAACAGATTCCCCGCCTCGACACCGCTCCCCAGCTGGGCCCGATCGAGGGCTCGCTGGCGATCTTCCTGCTGCCCGAATCGGCCTCCGAGGACCGGCCGCTGACCCTCCACATCCCCGGCACCGAGGGTGAAGAGGGCGCCGAAGTGACGCTCGACCTCTAGAGCCCGGCGGAGAGGACTTCCGAGGCGATCGGGGCGGCGACTTCCCCGCCCGCGGCTTCGGCTTCGATCAGCAGCACCCCGACCGCCAGGCGCGGCTTCTCCGCCGGTGCGAAGGCGGTGAACCAGGCGTCCTTGACCTGCACCGGGTTGTCGGAGTCCTCTTCGCCCGGTTTCGGGCCGAGCTCGGCGGTGCCGGTCTTGCCGGCGACCTGGCCCTCGGCGATCGCCCCGGCGGTGCCGGTGCCTTCGGTGACGACGCCGATCATCAATTCGGTCAGCTCCCCGGCGGTCTTCTTCGACATCACCCGCACCGGCTCGGCGTCGGGGCGCAGCTTCTTGTTGAGGACAATCGAGTTCGGCAGGCGGACGCCGTCGTTGGCGACCGTCTGCGAGACGCTCGCCATCTCCAGCGGCGTCGCCAGCACCTCCCCCTGGCCGATGGCGGAGACGCCGAGGTCGATTTCTTCGCCGATCTCGGTCGGGATGGTCGATTCCTCGGGTTCGACTTCGCTGACGATCCGCGGCGCGTACAGCGTCGGCGGCGAGTTGAAGCCGAACGCCTCGGCGGTCTCGACCAGCTTGTCGTTGCCGACCGCCGGCCCCAGCGGCGCGAAGACCGCGTTGCAGGACTCGGCGAAGGATTCGCGGAAGGTGCCGCCGCAGAACTCGCCGTTGGCGTTGTTGAGGAAGCGGCCGCCGACGTTGACCCCGTCGCTGATTTCGAATTCGTCGTCGAGGCTGACCTTGCCCGCTTCCAGCGCCGCGGTCGTGGTCACGACCTTGAAAGTGGAGCCGGGCGGCTGGGGGGCGGAGAAGGCCTGGCCGGCGAGCGCCCGCACGTCGCCGTTGCGGGTGTCGAGGACGGCGACGCCGCCCGAGCGCCCGGCCAGGGCCGAGACCGCCGTCTCCTGCAGGTCGGCGTCGATCGTCGTCTTCACCGGCGCCCCCGGCTGGGGTTTCGACTCGGCGAGGGTCCGCACCGAGGAGCCGTCGGCGGCGACCGCCAGCAGCGAGCCGCCGGGCTTGCCCGCGAGGCGGTCGTTGAAGGCGCGCTCGAGGCCGCTGATGCCGACCGGGGTTTCGGGCGGGAAGCCGTGGCGGGCGAGCCTGGCGAGTTCTTCTTCGTCGGCTTCGCCGACTTCGCCGGTGACGTCGATCGCGGCGCTGCCGATCGGGTGTTCGCGTTCCTGCGCCGGGCCTTCGGCGAGCACGGTCCCGTCGCGGGCGAGGATCGGCGCCCTTTCGGCCAGCTCCACGTCGGCCGCCAGCTCCTCGCTCTTCGCGAGGCCCGGGAAGGCGAGGCTGGCGTCCCATTCGACGCCGCCGTCGGCGAAGGGCAGCGCCAGCTCCTCTTCGAGGCTGCCGAAGGCGACGGTGCCGACCGTGATCTCGACCGGCACGGTGGTGCCGGCGTCGGTGTGCTGCGGGTCGCCGGCGGAGCCGGCCTCCAGCGTCCGGGCCGTCGAGATCTGCTCCGCTTCGCGGTAGGCGGCTTCGAATTCCCTGCGGTCGACCCGCGCCCGCGAGCCTTCGTTCAGCTCCGCGTACATCGCTTTGAAGTCCTCGGCTTCCCAGGCTTCGGCGAAGCGGTTGGCCGCGTCCTTGTCGGGCGACCCCGGGGCGCCGGTGGCGATGCCGATGACGAAGGCGACGAGCGCGACCAGCGCCAGCGGCAGGCTGCGGGTGAGGAGGCGGCGGCGGCGCTCCGCCTCGTTCTGGGATGAGCTCACCGGCGAAAGGTAAACGAGCCCTTCCCGGCATGCTTCTATTCACGGGGTGACTGTGTTGGACTGGGCAATCCTGGCCTTCACCTTCGCCCTGGCCCTCTGGGGCTACCGGCAGGGCCTGATCGTCGGCGCCTTGACGTTGCTCGGCTTCGCCGCCGGCGCCTTTCTCGGCAGCCGCGTCGGCCCGCTGCTGCTGACGCAGGGCTCCCACTCGCCCTATGCGCCGCTCTGCGCCGCCCTCGGGGCGCTGCTGATCGGGGCGCTGATGGCGGTGACGGTCGAGAGCTTCGCCCTCGGGCTGCGGGAAAGGATCGTCCGCCGCCCCTTCCTCAGCGCCGCCGACGGGGCCGGGGGGGCCGCCCTGATCGCCTCCGTCGCCCTCGGCCTGGCCTGGGTCTTCGGCGCCGTCCTCCTGCACGCGCCCTCGACCGCGCGGCTGCGCGCCGACATCCAGCAGTCGCTGATCCTGCGCAGCCTCAACGACGTGCTGCCCCCGACCGGGCCGCTGCTGAACGCGCTCGACCGCGTCGACCCGGCGCCGACCGTGCTCGGCCCGGCGGCCCCGGTCGCGCCGCCGGACGACGAGATCGCCTCCGACCCCGACGTGCTGCATGCCGGCGACTCCGTCGTCCGCGTCCTCAGCACCGCCTGCGGGCTCGGGATCGAGGGCTCGGGCTGGGCGGTCGAGCCGGAGATCGTGGTCACCAACGCGCACGTGATCGCCGGCTCCGACGACACCACCGTGACCACCCAGGACGGGGCCGAGCTGGAAGCGACGCCGATCTACTACCAGCCGCGCCAGGACCTGGCCCTGCTGCGGGTGGGGGTGGCGCTGCCGCCGCTGCCGATCAGCTCCAAGCGCCGGGAAGGGGAGGACGGCGCCGTCCTCGGCTATCCCGAGAACGGCCCCTATTCGCTCGCGCCGGCGCGGATCGGCGAGACCCGCGAGACGGTCAGCGAGGACTCCTACGGCAACGGGCCGGTCGAGCGGACGATCGTCGCCCTGAGCGGCGCCGTGCGCAGCGGCAACTCCGGCGGGCCGCTGGTCGACCCCCGCGGCAGCGTCGTGGGGACGGTCTTCGCCGCCACGACCAGCGGCCCGCGCGGCGGCTTCGCGATCCCGGCCGAGGAGGTTCGGCAGGCGCTGCAGCGGACCGCCGAAGAGGTCGAAACCGGTCCTTGTACGGGGTGATCCCGCTCCCAGTGCCGATTTTGCCCGTCACTTACGTTCAGTAAGCTCGCGAGATGGAGCCGGTTAGCTCTGCGGAGGTTCAAGAAGGGGCGCGCGGGGCCGTGTGCCCCCACTTCCACCATGCGATCGAGCTGATCGGCAAGCGCTGGACCGGCGCCATCGTCTGCGCGCTGACCGAGCGCTCGATGCGCTACGGGGAGCTCGGCAAGGCGATCCCCGGCCTCTCCGACCGGCTGCTCTCGCAGCGGCTGCGGGAGCTGGAGGAAGAGGGCCTGGTCGAGCGCCAGGTCGAAGCGGGGACGCCGGTGCGGGTCACCTACTCCCTGACCGAGGCGGGCCGGCAGCTCGACCCTGTGCTCAGCGAGCTGAAGTCCTGGGCGAGACGGTGGAAGAAGGCCGGCTAGCCCCCCAGGGCCGGGCGGCGCCCGCCCTTCCCGGGCCGTTCGCCGTCGGCACCTACGCGCGCAAGCTGCAGGGGTGGATGCGGGAGCGGGCGCGGGTCCAGCTGATCGGCGAGGTGACCGGGGTCGGCCGCAGCAAGGTCCAGGCCTACTTCGAGCTGCGCGACGGCGAGGGCGCGATCCCCTGCGCGATCTGGCTCAACGACCTCGAGAAGGCGGGGATGGAGGCGGCCGGCCTGCGCGACGGCGCCGAAGTGGTGATCTCCGGCGGGCTCGACTACTACCCCGGCGGCGGCCAGGCCTCCCCCAACTTCTGCTTCCGTGCCACCCACGTGCGGCTGGCGGGCGAAGGCGACCTGATCGCGCGGCTCGAGGCGCTGCGCAAGCAGATGCGGGCCGAGGGCCTGTTCGAGCTGCAGAAGCAGCTGCACCGGCCGGTCCTGCCGAAGGCGATCGGGGTCGTCACCGCCGAGCGCGGCGCCGCGCGGCGCGACCTGGTCGCCGCGCTCGAGCGCCGCGGCTGGGGTGGCTCGGTGATCTGGGGCTTCGCGCCGGTGCAGGATCGCCACGCGGCGCCGGCGATCGGGATGGCGCTGCAGGACCTGGCGGCGCGGCCCGAGGTCGAGGCGATCGTCGTCACCCGCGGCGGCGGCAGCCTCGCCGACCTCTGGGCCTTCTGCGACGAGACCCTCTGCCGCACCGTGGCGATGCTGCGGGTGCCGGTGATCAGCGCCGTGGGACACGAGCGCGACAGCACCCTGATCGACGACGTCGCCGCGGTCGCCTGCTCGACCCCAACCCACGCGGCCGAGGCGGCGGTGCCGCTCGACTGCCTCGCGGCCCGCGAGAGCCTCGAGCGCTGCGTGGTCGCGCTGCGGCGGGCGGGGGAGGGGGCGATCGGGACCCGTTCGCGGCACCTCGGCGCCCTGGCACGGGGGCCGGCGCGGGCGCTGCAGCGCGAGCGCGGCAAGCTGAACCAGAAGATCCGCGAGATCCGCGCCGCCACCGAACGCGGCCTCGCCGACCGCGCCACCTCGCAGCGGCGGATCGGGACGGTGGTGCTGGAGCGGGCGCGGCGGCGGGCGATCGGCGCCGACATGGACAAGCGCCGCGCCGCCCTGCACCGGGCGGCGGTCGCGCTCCGCGCCCACGAGCCCGAGCGCACGCTCGAGCGGGGCTATGCCCTTGTCGAGGGGGACGGCGGCGAGCCGCTGACGAGTGCCGCGGAGGCCGGCGCCGCGGAGCGCATTAGCCTTCGCTTCAGCGATGGACGAGTCCGAGCGAGACCCGAGCCCGACGGCGCAGCCTGACTCCTACGAGGCCGCGGTCGAGCGGCTGGAGGAGATCATCGACCGGCTCGACTCCGGCCAGGCCGGCCTGCGCGAGACGCTCGACCTCTGCAGCGAGGGCAAGCAGCTCGTCACCTACTGCGCCGGCGAGCTCGACGAGGTCGGCGCCGGGCTGAAGGAGCTGCGGCTCGACGACCTCGCGGCCAAGTTGGATAACGCCTCAGACGCCGGCTGAGGTATCTCAAGGAGTGGGAGTCAGCATCGCCTGCGGCTACTCCCAGCGCTGCACCGACTCAATAGCGGCGTCACCGTTCGTTCCAGGTGGGAAGGGGATGCGGAGAAGAACCGGTCGCCCCGGCCTGATGTCAATGTCGTCACAGGCGATCTTTAGCCTCCGGGGCACTTTTTCGTAGCGGGGGGCCTGACCGCCAAACGTTCCAAGGACCTCGGCCAGCCCCATCATGCGACCGGTGAGTCCAGGTTCGTCCGGCGCCATGTCTTTCGAGGTGTTGATAACGAATGCGAAGGGCTCGGCCCACGCCCGCGCCGATAGCTGCACAACCCCGATATGCGGTTCACTCTCTACAGCCCCAATCTCGCATAGGAGGTTGTCGTGACCTTTCTCAGGTGGCGCAGGGGCGCCAGTGATCGCGGCGTCGAACTCGGCCAGCCACTCTTTTTTCGTCAGCCTGCCGAGGTCGATGTACCTCTTTGCCTCCAAGAATGGGGGGACCTGCGTCAGGCCTCCGATCCTGACCGGAACGATGTAGTCCGGGTCCACTCCGTCTATCTCGCGAATGAGCGCTCGCTGAAGCTCTCTCTTGACCCAAGGCTTCTCGATGGACGACGGCGAAAGGAAGACGAAGAACCTCTCGGACCTATCCATTCCCTCGGTAATCTTGTCAATGAGATTCTGACCCCCGACGATCTCATACCTGTCCACCCACGGCTCGTGGTCCGGATGGGCATCCACAAGCTCTGTGTAAACCGCTTCGACGAGCGGCTTGTCCTCTGACGCATGGCTAAAGAAGATTCGTGCCATCCCGTCGAACCGTAACGCGCTCTGGCGAGGCTAAGCAGCCTCTGGCCCCGAGCAGAGACCTCTCAGAGCGGGGCATCCACGACACAGGTCCCAGCTGCGTTCCTCCGGCGGGGCGACCGGGAACTCGCCGCCGCTGATCCGGGCGATCGAGTCCTCCAGCGCCCGGCGCGCGGCGACCATCTCCGCCGGTCCGACGGTCGTGACGGCCGGCTCTCCGGGCCGCTCGAGGAAGACGTAGGCGACCTCGACCTCCGGCGCTTCCAGCGCCTCGGCGACCGCCAGGGCGTAGATCGAGCGCTGCACCCCGTAGCGGGACGCGCGCTCGGCCGGGTCGGCGCCGCCGAGGCGGTCGGTCTTGTAGTCGACGACCAGCGGCGGCGCCCCCTCGCGCTCGGACAGCAGGTCGATCGAGCCGCGCAGGACGGTGTCGCCGACGCCGAGCAGGAGCGGCACCTCGGCCCGCGTCCGGGTCGCTTCCTCGCCGATCCGCTCCCGCAGCGGCGAACCGATCCACCGCCGCACCGGCTCGAGAAGATCTGCGGCCAGCTGTGTCCCCAGCCCGGCGGCCTCGGCGTGGCGCAGGACGAGCTCCTCGGAGGGCTCCGCCCAGCCGTGTTCCTGGCTCCACTCGAGCAGGGCGTGCACGGCGGCGCCGCGCGCCGTCCGCTCTTCGCGTGCCGACGGCGTCGCAGCCTCGTCTGCCTCCGCCGAGTTGCCGGTTTGTCTCTCTAGGCCTGACAAACCGGCAACTCGGCCCGGGAGGCCGAGGACGCGCTCCATGTAGAAGCGGTAGGGGCACTCCTCGTAGGCCGAGAGGGCGGTGTAGGAGAGGGGGCGGCCGGGGACGATCGGCGGGTCCCGCTCGACCAGGGGCGGCGGGCCGTGCCCCAGCGCGCGCGCGCTCGCCTCGCGGCGGCGCAGCGCCCGCAGCTCCGCCGCCCGCTCAGGCGAGGGGAGGTTCGCCCGCACGGCGATCTCCGAGGGCTCGAAGGCGGCATCCAGCCCTGGTCGCGGCGCCGGCGGCGCCACCGGCACGGCCCCGTCGGCGTCGCGCGCGATGCCGAGCGCGTCGGCGAGCCGCTCGATCACCGGCGTGCTCGGCTTCGTCTCCCTGCCGGGCTCCGGCTTGACGACTCCGCTGAGGATCAGGTGCCGCTTGGCGCGGGTCGCGGCGACGTGGAAAAGGCGCAGGCCCTCTTCGGAGTCGCGCTCCCGCGCCTCTTCGCACAGCTCGCCGTACTCGAAGAGGTTGATCGAGGCGCTGCCGAGCCGGCGCAGCTGCAGGCCGACGCGCGGCTCCTCCTCGCGGCCGACAGCCAGCAGAGGCGCCCGGCCGCCGGCGAGCAGGCTGCGGGCGAGGTCGGGCACGGCGACGACCTCGAACTCGAGCCCCTTGGCGTTGTGGACGGTCATCACCCGCACCCCGTCGTGGCCCTCGGCGGCGGTCGCCGCCTGAGCCTCGGCTTCGCCCTCGGCGCGCGCTGCCAGGAAGTCGAGGAAGCCGCGCAGGTCGCGGCCCTCGCGCGACTCGAACTCGGCCGCCAGCCGCGCCATCTTGCGGACGTTGGCGAAGCGGGCCTCGCCGGCCGGGCGCGAGAGCACCGCCAGGTCGTACCCCGTCTCGGTCACGGCCGCCTCGATCAGCGCCGCCAGCGAGAGACGCGGGCCGCGCTCGCGCAGCGCGGCGATCCGCGCGGCGAAGGTCCGCAGCAGCTCGCGCTCCTCCTCCGGGATCGCCTCCAGCCGCTCCGGCTCGGTCAGCTCGGAATCGCCGCCCGCCGCCCGCTCCACCGCCGGCCAGACGTGGCGCCGCTTGCCCGCCGCCGCGCGCAGCAGCCAGAGCGTGTCCGGGGCGGCGCCGCAGGCGGGCGAGGCGAGGGCGCCGAACAAGGCATGGTCGTCGAGCGGGTTGGCGATCGTCGCCAGCAGCGCGCCGACGTCGGCCACCTGCTGCTGGGACCAGTAGCCGCGGCCGCCGACGACGTAGGGGCGCAGCCCCGCGCGTTCGAGCGAGTCCTCGTAGGCGTCGAGGTGGGTGAAGGCGCGCAGCAGGACGACCATCTCGCCCCGCGGCACCCCCGCCTCCGCCAGATCCCGCAGCCGCTCGGCGACGAATCGCGCCTCGGCCAGGCAGTTGAGGGGGGTGGCGCCGTCGATCGCCGGCTCCAGCTCGATCCCCTCCTCGTCCCAGCCGTCGCGGGCGGTCAGCAGCAGCTCGACGGCTGGTTCCGACCCGTGCACCGGAACGGGATTCGCTCCCACCCGCAGCGGCTGATAGCAGTCGCCGAGCAGGGCCTCGCCGAGCAGGTTGACCGCGCCGACCACCTCGGGGCGGGAGCGGAAGTTGCCGCTCAGCCGCATCAGCTCGGCGTCGGCGCGGCGCTCGACCTCCTCGCGCTGGCGGCGGAAGACCTCGAGGTCGGCGTGGCGGAAGCCGTAGATCGACTGCAGCTCGTCGCCGACCGCGACCAGCTCGGTCTTCGGGCCGCGCAGCGCCTCGATCAGCCGCAGCTGCAGCCGGTTGGTGTCCTGGAACTCATCGACGAGGATCTGGCGGAAGCGGGAGCGGTAGTGCTCGCCGATCTCGGCCCGCTCGAGCAGCCTCGCGGCGAGGATCTGCAGGTCCTCGAAGTCGATCCCGGCGCGGCGCTCCTTCGCCGCCTCGAAGCGGGCCGAGAAGAGCTCGAGCAGCTCGGCCAGGTGGCCGTAGGCGACGCGCCCCTCGCCGGCCTCGGCGACCCGGCAGATCGCCGCCTCGATCGCCTCCCGGTAGGGGGCGAGGGTCTTCGCCCGGCTGGAGGTGCCGAGCCCACGGAGCTCGTCGAGGGGGGCGGCCCGCCGGGGGCCGAGAGGCGCTCGAGCGCCCGCGCCAGCAGCTCGCGTTCGGCCTCGCTCCGCTTCCCGTTCTTCTCCTCCAGCTCGGCCAGGCACTCTCCGGCGGCTTCGATCACGCGGGCGATCGCCGCCTCGGGGTCGGCGGGCGGCGGCTCCGGCAGGCGCGGCGCGGCGACGCCACGGCTGCGCAGCTCGGCGTGGACGGCGACGATCGCACCGCGCAGCCCCTCGACGTCGAAGGCCGCCACGGTCTCCTCGCGGGCCGGGTCGCCCTGGGTGGAACCGTCCTGGGCGGTCCCGCCCGTTTTCAGGAAGTCGACCAGGGCGTCGTCGAAGGCCTCGCGCGCGGCGCGGCCGGTCTCCGGCGCGTCGAGGACGCGGAAGCCCGGGTCGACCCCGGCGGCGACGGGGTGGGCGGCGAGGACCCGGTTGCAGAAGCCGTGGATCGTCGTCACCCAGGCGCCGCCGATCCCGGCCAGCACCTTCGCCGCCCGCTCCGAGCCGCGATCGGCCCGGCGCGAGAGCTCCGCCCGGATCCGCTGCCGCAGCTCGGCCGCCGCCTTGTCGGTGAAGGTGAAGGCGAGTACCGCGTCGGGGGAGAGGCCGCTGTCGCAGACCAGGCGGCAGTAGCGCTCGACCATCACCCCGGTCTTGCCGGTTCCCGCCCCGGCTTCGAGCAGCACGTCCTCGCCGCGGGCGGCGATCGCCGCCGCCTGCTCCGGCGTCGGCTCGCGCGGCGGCGCGGCGCTCGCCTGCCCGGCGCTCACCGCTCGTCCCCTTCGTCGTCTTCCTCGTAGCGCGGCGAGCGGTCGCGGCGGCAGATCGAGGCGAAGGTGCACCAGGCGGGGCAGACGTCGTGGCCGCGCAGCCCGGCGCGCGGGCCGGGGTCCCGGCGGATCTCGCCGCCGCGGATCCGGGAGACGATCGCCCCGGCGCGACGGCGCGAGTCCTCGAGCACCTCCTCCAGCCCCTCCGGATCGACGACGTCGCCGGCGTAGAGGTTGTAGCCCGAGAGCTCGCCGGCTACCTCGCTGGAGACGACCCCGCGCGGCCGCCGTACGGAGGTCCCGCGCAACGGGTGGTAGAGGGCGCCGACCGGACGGGCTCCCCAGTGCTCGGCGACGGCCAGCAGATAGAGCGGCAGCTGCAGCTTGGCCCGCTCCTCGAACTTCTCCCGCGGGGTGACCTGACCGGCGAGCTTGTAGTCGATGACGACGGCGCGCCCGTCGGCCGCGCGGTCGACCCGGTCGACCGCCCCGTGCAGGCCCCAGCCGCCGAGGTCGAGGACCGGCCGCTCGGCGTCGGGATGCTCGCCGAAGCGCGCCTCCAGCAGCCAGGGCTCGAAGCCGCCGGTCTCGCGCTCGGCCTCTTCGGCGAGAAAGCGCTCCAGCAGCCGTTCGACCCGCCGCGCCATCGCCCGCTCCGCCGGGTGGCTGCCGAGCTCGCGCTCGGCGACGATCCCGGCGACCAGCTCGCGGCCGCGCTCGTGCCAGGCGGCGAGGCTGCCGGGCCGGGGCAGCGGATCGCCGCCCGGCCGCTCGCGGTAGAGGCGGTCGAGCGCCTCGTGCATCAGCCCGCCCTGGACGAGCGGGTCGGGGACGGGGTCGAGCAGCTGCGGGTCGAGCTCGTGGCCGGCGAACCAGCGGTAGGAGCAGACGTCGAACTCCTCCAGCGTGGTGCCACCGTAGGCGGGCACCGAGGCCAGCGCCGCCAGAACGGCTGGGTTGCTCAGCGGGCCGGGTGCACGCGAGGCGGCCTCGGCCCGGCGCGCCTCCGCCAGCCGGTCCAGCAGCCGCGTCGCGATCTCGCCGCCGACCCCCACCTCGCTCAGCAGCCCCGGCGCGTCCGCGGCCGGGCCGTGGGCGGCGAGCGCCCGCGCCAGCTCGTCCTCGGAGGCGGCCTCGGCCAGGGGCGCGACCACCTGCGCCAGGTCGCGGCTGACCGTGATCGCCTCCTCGACCGGGTCGGGATCGGCGCCGTCCGGCGCCGGCGCCAGCAGCGCCCGCACGTCGTCGAGCAGCGGCGAGCGTGCCGTCGCGGCGCCGTCCTCGTCGCTGTCGCGGTAGGAGAGGACGAGGCTGCGTCGGGGAAGGGCGAGGCAGGCGCCGAAGAGGTAGCGCTCCTCGGCCTCGCTGTCGCGCCGCGGGTCGAGCCCCAGGGCGTCCCTCTGGGAGTCCGAGAGGAACGGGTCGGCGCCGCGGTCGCGGCGGGGGAACTCGCCGTCCTGCAGCGAGGCGACGACGACGTGGTCGAAGCGGGCGGCGCGGAGGCGGTACGGGTCGGCGATCCGGACCCGGCCTTCGACCGGCCCCGACCAGGCGCGGAAGCGCAGCTCGCCGACGACCCCGGCGAGCTCCTCGGGTCGCGGCGCCAGGCCGCCCAGCTCGGCCAGGTCGCCGAGGGCGGAGGCGATCGCGCCGGCGGCGCGCAGCTCGAGCCCGTCGCCCCGCCGCGGTCGCGGCCCGTCCTCCTCGTCGCGCAGCGGCCGCGAGGCCATCGTCGCCGCCAGCGCCCCGACCTCCGCGGCCAGGGCCTGCGGCGAGCGCTCCGCCGCCTCCCGCAGGCGCCGGAGGTCCCGCGGCGGCTCCCCGTCCTCGCCCTGCCAGGCGAGCAGCGCCGTCTCCGCGTCGCGCGCGCGGCGGCGCCGGATCCCCCGCTCGAACCAGTCCACCCGCCGCGGCGAGAAGCCGGACGGCCCGCGCAGGTAGCGGAGGAAGTCGGCGGCGCGGCGGGAGCCGAACGCCGTCTCGAGCAGGGCGACGATCGTCCCGCCGACGCTCGTGCCGGCAACCGGCAGCTCGGCCTCCAGGGCGACCGCGATCCCGTTCGCCTCCAGCGCGGCGGCGATCTCGGGGCCGCGCCGCGAGGGATCGCGCAGCGCGATCGCCACCTCGGCCGGGGCGGCGCCTCCGTGGAGGAGGCGGGAGACGCGGGCGGCGATCGCCTCGGCCTCGGCGCGGGTGCCGGCCGAGCGCAGCAGGGCGAGGCTGCCGTCGGGCTCCAGCCGCGGCGGCCGGGCGGCGCCGAAATGGCGGCTGAGGTGGAACAGCAGCGGGCTCTCGGTGTTGGCGGGGTCCGCGGCGGTCCGCTCCTCGGCGGCGGCGTCGAGCCGCTCCCGCAACCGGCCGAGCAGGCGACCGCGCGCCTCCAGCGCCGCGCTGCCCTCCTCGTAGGGGAGGGCGACCGTCACCTCGGTGCGCTCGGCCAGCGCCGCGACCAGGGCGAGCTGGTTCTCGGTCAGGTCGTCGAAGCCGTAGAGGAGGACCGGGCGGTCGCCCCAGAACGAGCCGTCGCGGCGCAGCTGCGCGATCGCCTCGCGGGCGATGCCGTGGGCGTCGCTGCGGCCGCTGCGCCGCCGCACTTCCTCGTAGCCGCCGTAGAGGGTCGCGAGGTCGCTGAGATAGGCGGAGCCCTCGAGGGTCGCGGCGCTGGCCTCGACCTCCCCGGGCTCGACCCCGGCCGCCTGCAGCTCGTCGAGCAGGCGCTCCAGGGCGGCGGCGAAGCGGGGACGCGCGGCCGAGCGGCGCAGCGGCCCCAGCCGGCTCTGCCGCGCGGCGATCGCCACCGCGACCGTCCGCAGCCGCTGCGCGGCGGAGAGCTCGGCCCCGGGCGGCGACCCGGCGGCGGTCGCCACGGTGCGGAAGAGGGCGCCGAAGGACATCGCCGAGCCGCCGAGGACCGCGCCGGCGGCGCAGAGCTCGCGCTCGAAGTCGAAGACGTCGTCGGCGGTCGGCAGGACGAGGATGGGATCGCGGTGGAGAACCGCTCCGAAGCCGCGCAGCACCTGCCGGCGCTTGCCCGAGTTGGGTGGCCCGTGGATCAGTTTCAGAGGCACCCGTCCGAGCCTACGGACGGGTCCGGCGTACGCTCCCGGCCTTCTTCCACGACCCCGCAAATTCGGGGATTAGCGGGCATCTTTTGGCGTCGTGGGCCGTCTCTAAATTGCTCGGCAGACGATGTCCCTCTGCTTCGTAGACCCAGCCGACGCCATCCGGGCCATTGCCGACTCAGTCGGCCGTGAGGCTCGCCGCCAGCTCCTCGGGGAGGCGGTGCGCGCCTGGGTGGACGAGATCCCCGAGTCCGAGCTCGAAGTCCATTACGCGAAGGCGATCTCCGAGCTCGACGAGCACGACCTCTCGATGCTCGCCGCCTGGCACGGCTCGCTCGAGGCCGGCCAGCCGGTCCCCAACCGCGACTTCCTGATGGCCGCCTTCAGCTCGCTCGGCGACAACCGCCGCGAGGCCCTCAAGCTCGCCGCCGGCTTCCGCGGCGAGGAGGCGGTCGACTCCGGGGTCACCGAGGAGGACGCGCTGGAGCTGGTTCTCGGCCTGCTCGGCCCACCACGCCTGATGGAGCTCGCCGCCGAGGCGCTGGAGCTTTACGTGTGGGACCGGGCGGGTAGCGACAACTAGTTTGGACGTTCCCCCGCAAGCGATAGTCATCTTCGGCGCCACCGGCGACCTGGCGCGGCGCAAGCTGCTGCCCGGGCTGCTGCGGCTGTTCCAGGCGGGGCTGATGCCGCCGTTCCGGATCATCGGCGTCTCGATGGAGGAGATCAACGACGCCCGCTTCCGGGCGATCGCCGAAGAGGCCTGCCGCGAGCACGCCCGCCACGCCTTCGGCGGCGAGGAGTGGCACGAGTTCTCCTGCCAGCTCTCCTACGTGCCGCACTCCCAGGCGCCGGAGGGGCTGAAGCAGGCGGTCGACCGGGCCGAAGAGGAGCTCGGCGGGGACATGCACCTGCTCCATTACCTCAGCGTGCCGCCGACCGCCGCTCCCGACGTGATCCAGATGCTGAAGACGTGCGGGCTCTCGCGGCGCTCGCGGGTGATCATGGAGAAGCCGTTCGGGACCGACCTCGCCAGCGCCCGCAAGCTGAACGAGATGGTCCACGAAGTGCTCGACGAGAACCAGGTGTTCCGCATCGACCACTTCCTCGGCAAAGAGGCGGCGCAGAACATCCTCGCGCTGCGCTTCGCCAACGGCCTCTTCGAGCCGATCTGGAACCGCAGCCACATCGACCACGTCCAGATCGACGTGCCGGAGACGGTCGGCGTCGGCTCGCGCGCCGCCTTCTACGAGAAGACCGGCGCCTTCCGCGACATGGTCGTCACCCACCTGTTCCAGATCCTCGCCTTCGTCGCGATGGAGCCGCCGACGGCGCTGGCGCCGGGGCCGATCACCGAGGAGAAGAACAAGGTCTTCCGCAGCCTGCAGCCGCTCGACCCCGCCCAGGTCGTGCGCGGCCAGTACGAGGGCTACCGCGAAGAGGAGGGGGTCGACGACGGCTCCAGCACCGAGACCTTCATCGCGCTGCGCTGCGGGCTCGACAACTGGCGCTGGAGCGGGGTGCCGTTCTACCTGCGCACCGGCAAGCGGATGGGTGAAAGCGCGCGGATCATCTCGATCGCCTTCCGCGAGCCGCCGCACGCGATGTTCCCGCAGGACTCGCGGGTCGGCCGCTACGGCCCCGACCACCTCACCTTCGACCTCGACGAGTCCTCGCGCGTCTCCCTCTCCTTCTACGGCAAGCGGCCGGGGATGGGGATGGTGCTCGACAAGGCGAGCATGCAGTTCTCGCTCGAGGAAACCCATTACCGCGGCGAGACGGTCGAGGCCTACGAGCGGCTGATCCGCGACGCGATGATCGGCGACCGCACCCTGTTCACCACCGCCGAGGGAATCGAGCGCCTCTGGGAAGCCTCCGAACCGCTGCTGCAGGACCCGCCGCCGGTCAAACCGTACCCACAGGGGTCGTGGGGACCGTCGGAGATCGGCGCCCTGATCGCGCCCCACAGCTGGCGGCTGCCGTTCGCCCGCCGCTGGCGCGAAGCCCCGGGAAACGGCGGCAACGGCGCCGCCGTCGAGCGCGAGCGCGCCTAGCCGGCCAGGCCCAGCGCAGCGCGGATCTCGGCGATCGCCTGGTCGTTGTCGCGGAAGTGGACGGCGCTCATCCCGGCTGCCTCGGCGCCCTCGATGTTCGGCGCCAGGTCGTCGACGAAGAGGCAGGCCTCGGCCGGCATCCCGATCCGCTCCAGGGTCAGCTCGTAGATCCGCGCTTCCGGCTTGCGGCAGCCGACGAAGGCGGAGTCGACGATCTCCTCGAAGATCTCGTCGACCGGCAGCATCGAGCGCCAGAGCGGCTCCCACTCGCGCACGTTGTTGGTCAGCATCGCCATCCTCAGCCCGCTCGCCTTCAGCTCCCGCATCAGGTCGATCATCTGCGTCGTTCGGATGGAGGCGCCCCGAAGAGACTCTCTGCGGAAGTGGTGCAGGTGGGGACGGTGGTCGAGGATCGATTCCAGCCCGTCGCTCGAGCCGCTCGATGAACCGGTCCTCGGTGATCTCGCCCCGCTCCAGCTGGAACAGAGGCAGGTTCTCGCCCTCGGCATGTCCCACCCGCATCGCCTTGCCGAGGTTTTCCGGCGAGATCCCGACCTCGTCCTGGAACGCCATGAAGGCGGCGAACAGCGGCGTCGTCAGGACGCCGCCGAAGTCGGAGACGACCGCCCGCAAGCCTGGCCAGGGTCTCAGCCATCGGCGCTGCGGGCGACCTCGTAGGTGCCGAGCCCCTCGCGGCCCTCGACCGACCAGCGGAAGAAGGCGATCTCGGAGTCGACCCCCTGGCGGCGCACGGCGACCGAGCTGATCAGCGTGCCGGCGCCGCGCAGCGGCCGCATCTCCTCGACGTCGGGCCACAGCTCCAGCGTCGCCCGGCGCTGGACGCCGTCCTCGCCGTACTCGGTCGAGAGCAGCGATTCCTCGAACCGCGAGCGGGGCGCCGTCGGGGTCGCAGAGGACCGCCGCCACCTCCTCTTCGCCGTGCGCCTCGGCGCCCGCGGGCAGGCTCGAGCTGAGCGCCAGCAGGCCGCCGTCGGAGAAGACGATCCCGATCGAACGCCGCAACACCTGGCCGCTCTCGCTCATGCCCGGCAGCCTAGTGATTACCCCGCGGGCGCGGCAGAGCTTTTACCCCTATAGGACGCATAACCTCTGCCGCGCTCTAGATTGCCGTCCCCAATGTCCGAGCCGCGGATCCGAGATGCCGACCCCGCCCGCGACGGCGCCGCCTGCGCGGCGATCTACGCCCCGCACGTCGAGGGCAGCGCCGTCTCCTTCGAGGAGCGGGCGCCGGACGCGGCCGAGATGGCGGCGCGGATCGAGCGCTACGGCGCCAGCCACGCCTGGCTCGTCGCCGAGCGCGGAGGGCGGGTGGTCGGCTACGCCTACGCGACTGCCTTCAACGAGCGGCCGGGCTACCGCTGGAGCGCCGGCGTCTCCGTCTACGTCGCCGCGGAAGCCCGCGGCATCGGCGTCGGCCGCGCCCTCTACGAGGCTCTCTTCGCGCGCCTGCGCGAGCGCGGCTTCCGCATGGCCTGCGCCGGCATCACCCTGCCGAACGAGGCGAGCGCGGCCTGCACGAGAGCCTCGGCTTCGAGCCGGTCGGCGTCAACCGCGAGATCGGCTGGAAGGCGGGCGCCTGGCGCGACGTCGGCTGGTACCAGCTGGAGCTGCGCCACCGGGGCGAAGGGCCGCCGCCGGAGCCGCGTGAGCCCGCCCGGCTACCATTGGGCGTGCCCATGACTCCGCAGCCCCCTCCGACCAGCCGGCACCCGTCCCGGCCGACCAGCACGACGAAACCCTCACCGAGGAGGACGTCTACGAGGTGCTCGAGGAGGTCATCGACCCCGAGCTCGGCCTCGACTTCGTCTCCCTCGGCCTCGTCTACGACGTCAACATCGAGGACACCGACGTCTACGTCACCTTCACCCTGACCACCCCCGCCTGCCCGATCGGCCCCCAGGTCTCCGAGCAGATGCGAGAGTTCGTCGGCGACCTCCCCGGCGTCACCGGCGTCCACCCCAAGATGGTCTTCGACCCCGCCTGGAGCCCGGAGATGATGACCGAGGACGCCAAGTTCGCCCTCGGGTTCTAGGCTGGATCAGGCCAATCAAAAGCAGAATTAGTAGGCGGCATCCCACTTTCGGCAGGTCCCGGTGAACTTCGCAAAGTCCTGTGGCACCAGGGCCAATAGCTCCTTGACCCGAGCTTGCTCGTCTTGATCGAGCGGGCGCTCGATACCTCGGTTAAGACATCGCGCCAGATCGTTTAGTGACTCGATCGTCGCTTTGAAGGCTTTGACGATCTCATGATCGTGGCCAAAGCGAAGGATTAGCCGCGTCCAATCCCAGTAAAGAGCCATTCGGGCCGTAAACGATTCCGTTGAGATGCGGTGAGATTTGTTCTCTCCATCGCTGAGCATCTGTTGGGCCGCTGCCCTTTGGACGTCATTGGTTGCCGTCTTCAGCTCCGCTTCATGCTCGGGCCGCCAGTCTTCGACAACCTCTAGACGGGCTGCTAGCGCGTTGGTCTTCTCGCGGGCGCCATTGACGTTCTCCAATACCGAATCGAGCGTGTCTTGGGCTCTTTCTCTTCCGTGCCTCACGGTCGTGGGCAAGTTCCTCCTCGCGCATCTTTCGATCGTGCGTCAACGCCTCTTCCTGGCGTCTGGTGTCATGCGCGAGCTGCCTTTCTTGTCGATCGGCCGCTGAATCGCGGGCCGTCCGCGCAGCGAAGACAGCGGCTCCCGAGATGAAGAGGGGGCCGATGATCGTCAGGAAAATGTGGAGAACATCACTTTCGCCCCCCACCAAGTGAACGTCCAGCACTGCGATCATCAGGGTTGATCCTCTCGCGCGCGGAGGACAGCATCCGGGTGGTGGTGGTCAGGTAGGTCGCTTGCGAAACAGCAGGTGCGGAAGGTTGGCGTGCTCGACCTCGCCCGCTGGCTCGCAGCCGACCTTCTCGGCGACCCGGCGTGAGGCGACGTTGGCCGGCAGAACCAAGGCGATCAGCTCCTCCATCTCCAGCTCCCGCGCCCGACCGATCGCCGCACGGGCCATCTCGGTCGCGTAGCCGTTGCCGTGCAGGCGCGGCTCGATGCTCCAGGCTAGCTCGACCATGGCGATGTCTTCGACCGTGGTCCAGTGCAGGCCGCCGCGGCCGGCGAAGGCTCCCGACTCCGTCTCGATCAGGACCCAGGGGCCGAAGCCGTGGTCGGCCCAGTGGGCGCAGTCGCCTTCGATCAGCTCGTCGAGCGCGCCGGAGTTGAAGGGCGGCAGGGGGGAGGGGCGCAGCCAGCGCTCGACCTCCGGTTGGGTGAAGTGAGCGTGGTAGTGGGAGCGGTCCTCGGGGGTCGGCTTGCGGAGGAGGAGGCGCGCGGTCTGCCGCTCCTCGGACACCTGGCTCAACCCTGGTCGCTGCGCGGTAGCCGGGGGTCGCCGTTCTCCCGCGGCGGCACCTCTTCGGCGGTGCCCTCGAGGTCGTAGTCGCGGCTCGGCCTGGTGCGGCCAGCGCCGGTCGGCGGGCCGAAGGGACCGGCTCCCGCGCGGGAGACGCCGACCACCGCAAACCGTCCGATCGTGAAGCGTTTCAGCACCCGCCGGGAGATCGCCCGCGTCGGCGGCAGCAGCAGGAAGAGGCCGAAGATGTCGGTGATGAAGCCGGGCGTGAGCAGCAGGGTGCCGCCGACGATGATCAGCGCCCCGTCCGCCACCTCGCGCCCGGGGAAGCGCCGCGCCGCCAGCGCCTCGTTGAACCGCCGCCAGGCGGTCCGGCCCTGGTGTTTGAGCAGCATCGAGCCGAGCAGCGCGTCGGCCAGCAGCAGGATCAGGGTCGGGCACGACGCCGATCAGCTGGCCCACCTGGATGATCACGTAGAGCTCCGCGATCGGGACGACGATGAACAGCAGGATCAGCAACAGGGGCATTGGGAAAGCCTACGCAGATGCGGTTGTCGCCTTTCCGTCCCCATAGGACGGAAAGGCGCCCTACGCGGCCTTGGCGGCCTTGCCCGCCGCGGCCTCGAGCTCGGCCAGCGATTCGCTGATCCCGTCGCTGACGACTTCGATGTCCTCCATCGCAGTCGTAGTCGGCGAGCAGCCCGAACCCGACCTTGCCGTTGTAGCTCATGATCGCCACCGCGAGGCAATGGTTCTGCGGCAGGAAGGCGACCGGGTAGACCTCCTCCAGTTCCTTGCCCAGCACGTAGAGCGGCATCTGCGGCCCCGGCACGTTGGTGACGATCAGGTTGAAGAGACGGGTGGAGAAGTTGATCCGCGAGGCCTGGGCGAGCAGCGTCGGCGGCGCGAAGTCGTTGAAGCGGGAGATCACTTCCGCGCCGAGCGCCTGTTTGGAGCGCTTCAGGCCGGCCATCGCGTCGCTGATCATCCGCAGTCGCCGCACCGGGTCCTCGATGTAGACCGGCAGCGGCCCGCGCATCAGCGCGATCCGGTTGCCGAGGTTGCCGCGCTCGTCCTCGCCGCGGATCGAGACCGGGACCAGCGCCCGCAGCTCCAGCCCCTCGGTGCGGACGCCGCGCCCATGCAGCCAGTTGCGCAGCGCGCCGGTGACGACGGCGAGGACGACGTCGTTGACGGTGCCGCCGAGCACGTCCTTGATCCCCTTGAAGGTGGCCAGCTCCGAGCGCGCCCAGACGTAGCGGCGGTGCGGCCCGATCGCCTCGTTCAGCGGCACGTCCGGCGCCGGGTCGGCGAAGGCGGTGACGATCTCGCCGACGCCCTCCAGCGCCTCGACCGCCTTGCGCGCCGTCGTCTCCGGGCTGCGGACGACCTCGACCGCCCGCTCGGCCAGCTTGACCGGGGCGGCGACGAAGTCGGCGACCCCGCGCGCGACCAGCTCGGTCGTGCCCGGTTCGGGCTGCGGCACCCAGTCGTCCTCCAGCTTCGCCGGCTGCGCGTCGCGCTCGAGGTCGAAAAGGACGGTGCCGATGTCGACGCCGGAGACACCGTCGACCATCGCGTGGTGGGTCTTGGTCAGGATTGCGAAGCGGTTGCGCTCCAGGTTCTGCGCCAGCCACAGCTCCCAGAGCGGCTTCGAGCGGTCGAGCTGCTGGGAGAAGACGCGCCCGGCGAGCTGTTTCAGCTGCGCCTCGCCGCCCGGTTCGGGCAGCGCGGTGTGGCGGATGTGGTAGGTCAGGTTGAAGTTGACGTCGTCGGCCCAGAGCGGGCGGCCGGCCTCCAGCGGCGGCACCACCAGCTTCTGGCGGAAGCGCGGCACCAGCGGCAGGCGGCTGCGGACGTGCTCGACCAGGTCGGTGTACTTCGGCGGCGGTCCCTCGAAGATCAGGATCGCGCCGACGTGCATGTGGCTGCTCGAGCTCTCGTTGGTGAGGAACGAGGCATCGACGGCGGTGAGGCGGTCGAGGTGGCGTCCGGAGGTTGCCATCCCGCAAGGCTACTTATGCCGCAAATTCGGGGCAATCTCGCGAGGGCGGTCGCAATGCCGCCATCGCTACCCTGCATGTATGGCAGCCACCGTCACCGCCCCGAAACGGGTGCTCCTCGCCGCGCCGCGCGGCTACTGCGCCGGCGTCGACCGTGCCGTGCAGACCGTCGAGCGGGCGCTCGAGCTCCACGGCGCTCCCGTCTACGTGCGCAAGGAGATCGTCCACAACAAGCACGTGGTCGAGGAGCTGGCCAAACGTGGCGCGATCTTCGTCGAGCAGGAGACCGAGGTGCCCGAGGGCGCGATGGTCGTCTTCTCCGCCCACGGCGTCGCCCCCGCCGTGCACGAGAACGCCGCCGCCCGCCGGCTGCGGACGATCGACGCGACCTGCCCGCTGGTGACCAAGGTCCACGTCTCCGCCCGCCGCTTCGCCGCCCAGGGCTACACGATCATCATGATCGGCCACGAGGGCCACGAGGAGGTCGAAGGGACGACGGGCGAGGCGCCCGACAGCATCGTCCTGATCGAAACCGCCGACGAGGTCGAGAGCCTCGAGGTTCCGGACCCCGACAAAGTCGCCTTCATCACCCAGACGACGCTCTCGGTCGACGAGACCGCCGAGGTGATCGCCGCGCTGCGGGCCAAGTTCCCCGGCATCGTCAGCAGCAAGTCCGACGACATCTGTTACGCCACCACCAACCGCCAGATCGCCGTCAAGCAGCTTGCCCGCGAGTGCGACCTGGTCCTGGTGATCGGCTCGACCAACTCCTCCAACTCCAACCGCCTGGTCGAGGTCGCCCGCGAACACGGCGCCGCCTCGCACCTGATCGACAACCACGGCCAGGTCGAGGAGGAGTGGCTCGAGGGGGTCGAGACGGTCGGCATCACCTCCGGCGCCTCCGCGCCCGAGGAGCTGGTCGAGAGCCTCGTCTCCTTCTTCCGCGACCGCGGCGCCGACGACGTCTCCGAGCTGCGGACCGTCCACGAGGACGTCCGCTTCATGCTGCCGAAGGAGATCCGCGACGAGGTCGCCGCGCGGGCCTGACGTTTGGTGAGTTAAGGGCGCTATAGCCCCACTAACTCACCAATCGCTTACTCGTACGGCGCGTAGCGGCTGTGCAGCATCAGGTCGTTGCCGTCGGGGTCGGTGAAGAGCGCCATGTGGCAGACGCCGGTGTCGAAGGTGTCGCCGGCGAACTCCACGCCCTTCGCCTTCGAGCTCCTTGCGCGCGGCCTCGATGTCGTCGACGTGCAGCGCCGGGTGGGCGTTCTTCTGCGGCGCGAACTCCATCCCCTGTTTCGCCGGTTCCCAGATCGCGAAGCAGGTGTCGCCGGCCCAGCACTCGAAGCGGCCGCGGTCGTCGGGGCGCAGGCCGAGCGTGTCGACGTAGAAGGCGCGCGAGCGCTCTGCGTCGGTGGACGGGATGCCGATGAAGTCGGTCTTGGTGATCATCGTTTCTCCTCGCGATCTGGTGGTGGCGGTTGCGGCTAAGCGGTCCTTCAGGGTACGCCGGGGGCGAAGCTGAGCGACCAGATCTTGACGCCCGGCGCCGGCCGCAGGATCAGGCTGTGGGCCTCGTGGCTCGGGTGCTCGGCGAGGGTGCGGAGGCCCGGGACCGGGTCGCTGGGGAGCGTGGTCCACTCTCCGTCGATCTCGACCTCGATCTCTCCTTCTCCCTCGACCGTTGCGAAGGCGCCGCCGGCCTGGTAGTCGAGGGCCAGGTCCTCGCCGTCCTCCCCTGCCACCCACGGCCGCTGCCAGGAGCCGCCGGGGAAGATCTCCGGCGTGGGGGGGATGACGCGGGCGCCCGGCCCGTCGGTCGCGCGCAGCGGCGCCATCGGATCGGGCAGCTCCTGCAGCGCGTCCATCTCCCGCAGCTCGGCCTGGATCGCTTCCTCGGTCGCCAGGTATTCGCCCTCGCCGAAGTGGGCCCAGGTGAGGGAGCCGCCGAGGCTCCAGAGGAAGAGGCTGGGCCAGCCCTCGCAGCCGTAGGCGCTCCAGAGCTCGTGGTCGGCGTCGATCGCGACCGGTACCTCGACCCCGAGCCGGGCCAGGCCGGCGGCGACGTGCCCGCGGTCGGCGGCAAAAGGGAAGCGCGGCGCCTGGACGCCGATCACGCTCAGGCCCGCCTCGCGGTAACGGCGCTGCCACTCGGTCAGGTAGGGGAGCGTGCGGACGCTGTTCAGCTGTGCGTATTCGACGAAGTGGACGAGCGCCGGGCCGCCGGCGGTCAGGGCCGGCATCGACTCCGGCTCGACGCCGACCCAGGCGAGGCCGGCGGGCAGGTCGGGAGCGGCGATGTTGTCGCGTCCGGGGCGCACGGGGAGCGGACAGTATCCTGAGCCGGTGACCGAGCTCGTCGCATTCCTGCTGCCGGCGCTGCCGCTGCTCGCTCTGCTGCTGACGCTGCTCCTCGGCCATTACCCCGGCTGCGAGGCGATCGTCCGCCTCTCCGAGCGGATCGCCGCCCGCCGTCGCACCCGCGACGCGGTCCGCCGGCCCGCCCTGCCGAAGGCGCCCCGCGCCTCCGCGCCGGCCGGCGGTCTCCTCATCGCCCTCGGGCTCGCCCAGCGCCCGCCGCCGCTCCCCGCCTGATCCCGATCTGGCGTTTCGCGGTTCCTTTGTCGTCCCTCGGCGGACAAAGGAACCACGCAATCTGAGTCCGCGCGGAACACGCGCGAAAGGAGCGAGAAATGAACACGAGAACCGCATTGATCGGCGTCGTCCTGGTCGTGGTCGCCGTCGTCCTCTTCATCGTCCTGGGCGGCGACAGTGACAACAGCAGCGACACGACCACCACCAGCAACGCGCCCAGCAGCGAAGGCGGAAAGTCCGACACCAGGCCGGGCAAGGAAACCGAAACCGAATCGAAGCCGCAGGTGACGACGATCGTCGTCGGCAAGGACGGCAAACCGGTCGGCGGCGTCGCCGAGATCACCGTCAACCAGGGCGAAGAGGTCCGCTTCGAGGTCGAATCGGCGGTCGCCGAAGAGATCCACGTCCACGGCTACGACCTGATGAAGGACGTCCCCGCCGGCGGCACGGTCAGCTTCGCGTTCCCGGCTGAAATCGAAGGCATCTTCGAGGCCGAGCTCGAGGGTCGCGGCGAACAGATCCTGGAGCTCAAGGTCAAGCCGTGAGCTTCATCCCCTTCGCCCACGCGCTGGCCGCCAGGCAGGATCTCCCGATCCCTGCCTGGCTGTTCGCCTGGGCGGCCTCGATCGTCCTGATCGTCTCCTTCTTCGCCCTCTCGGCGGCCTGGCGGGAGCCCAGGCTCGAGGACGAACGGCCGCGACCGTTCGGCGAGCGCCTCTCGGCCGTCCTCCTCGGCGCCCCGGTGCAGATCCTCTGCGGGGCGATCGGCGTCCTCCTCCTCGGCTTCGCCGTCTACGCCGGCCTCCACGGCACCGCGGCGCCCGACCGCAACTTCGCCCTCACCTTCCTCTTCGTCACCTGCTGGCTCGGCTTCCCCTTCTTCTCCGCGATTCTCGGCGACGTCTTCCGGCCCTTCAACCCCTGGCGCGCCGTCGGCCGCACCGCCGGCGCCGGCTTCGGCGCGCTCGCCGGCCAGCGCCCCGCCCACCTCGCCTACCCGGAGCGCCTCGGCCGCTGGCCGGCGGCGATCGGCCTGCTCGCGGTCGTCTGGCTGGAGGTCGATCTACGGCGCCAGCGGCGGCGTCGCCGTCGGCCTCGACCCCCACGCGTGCGCCGTCGCGGCTCTCGTCTACAGCGTCTACACGCTGGCGATGATGGCCGTCTTCGGCGTCGAGGAGTGGTGCGAGCGCGGCGAGGTCTTCTCGGTCTACTTCGGGATGTTCGGCCGGCTCGGGATCTTCGGCAGCCGCGACGGCCGCCTCCAGCGCCGCCGCCCGTTCTCGGCGGCGACGAACTGGGCGACGATCCCCGGCTCGGCCGCCGTCGTCATCGCCTCGATCGCCTCGACCAGCTACGACGGCGCCTCCGAGGGCGCCTTCAAGGACGGGATCGAAAGCCTCTTCAACCGCCTCGCCGACACCGGCATGAACCTGACCACGGCGCTGCGCCTCACCGACACGGTCTTCATGCTCGCCTGCTTCGCCGGCGTCGCCCTCGTCTACCTGCTCGGCGTGCGCGGGATGCGGACCGTTCCCGGCGCCCCCTCGTTCGCGAAGCTGCGCGCCGGCTTCGCCCACACCCTGATCCCGATCGCCCTCGCCTACCTCGTCGCCCATTACTTCAGCCTCTTCGTCTTCCAGGAGCAGGCCCAGTTCGGCTACCTGCTCTCCGACCCGCTCGGCACCGGGACCACCGACCTCTTCGGCACGGCGGGCTCGGGAATCGACTTCAAGCTCCTCAGCGCCAACGCGATCTGGTACGTCCAGGTCGGCGCCTTGGTCGTCGGCCACGTGATCGGCCTGATGCTCGCCCACGACCGCGCCCTCGTCTACTGGCCCGAGCTACCGCCGCGCCACCGCCTCGCAGTACTGGATGCTGGCGGTGATGGTCGCCTTCACCTGCTTCGGCCTCTACCTGCTCTCCTACACGAACCAGTAGGAGGATCTGAGTGCTCCCCCTGGCCCACGCCGGCCACTACGCCCTCTGGGCCCTCTACGTCCTCCCGGTCCTGATCGTCGTCGGCGCGATCGTCCGCAGCGCGATCGCGCAGCGGCGGGACGACGAGGGCGAAGAGCCGGGACCCGGCTAGAGAATCTCGGCCAGGCGCGTCTCGAGCGCCTCGGAGATGCTGTCGCGCACGGGGCCCTCGGCCAGGCGTTCGACCAGGGACTCGAGGAAGCCTTCGATGATCAGCGCCTTGGCGGCCTCGTCGTCGAGGCCGCGGGAGGTGAGGTAGAACAGCTGCTCCTTGTCGACCTGGGCGATCGCCGCGGCGTGGGTGCAGCGGACGTCGTCGGCGAGGATCTCCAGGCCTGGGATCGCGTCGGCATGGGCCTCGGGCGAGAGCAGCAGGTTGCGGCTCTCCTGGAAGGCGTCGGTCTGCTGGGCGCCGGGGTCGACCTTGATCATCCCGCGCCAGACGGCCGTCGAGCCGGCGGCGAGGACGCCGCGGAAGGCGAGGTCGGAGTTGGTGTTCGGGGCGGCGTGCTCCTGCAGCGTGTCGAAGTCGAGGTGCTGGCCGGGGCCGCCGGCGTAGCCGCCGGTGACCCGCGCCTCGGAGCCCGGGCCGGCCAGCTTGGTCTCCATCCGCACCTTGCCGCGGGCCGAGCCGAAGCCGAGGGCCGCCCAGTCGAGGCGCCCGTCGCGCTGCACCTCGGCGCGCTGGGTGGCGAAGATCCAGGCCTTCTCGGAGATGTCCTGGGTGTTGACGTAGCGCAGCGTCGCGGCCTGCCCGACGGCCAGCTCGACCACGCTGTTGAGGACCGCGTCGATGTCGTCGGCCGGCGAGGACCAGTGCTCCCAGACCTCCGCTTCGGCACCCTCCTCGAGCACGATCAGGGTCCGCCAGTCGATCGCCGCGCCGGCGCTGTCGACCGGCAGCTCGATCTGGATCGGGTCGCTCAGCCGCACGCCGCTGGGGACGTAGACCAGCACGCCGTCGCGCCAGCTCGCCTCGTTGCGGGCGACGAACGGGTCCTCGACCGGCACCAGCGAGCCGAGCCGCTCGCGCAGCAGGTCGCCGTGGCTGCTCAGCGCCTCGCTCAGCGGCAGGACGACCGCGCCCTCGGCGCCGGAGACGACCGGCGAGGCGCTCGCCTCCGCGTAGGAGTCGAGGTCGAGCCCGGAGAGGTCGGTGAATTCCCAGCCCTTCGCCTTCTGGTCGGGGAGGGGGAGGCTCTGCGCCAGAGAGGCGCCCTTCCGGCGCCTCTCGTCGAGCCAGGCCGGTTGCGTCGCGACCTCAGCCAATGGAGCCCTCCATCTGCAGCTCGATGAGTCGATTCAGCTCGACCGCGTACTCCATCGGCAGCTCCTTGGTCACCGGCTCGATGAAGCCGTTGACGATCATCTTCGAGGCCTCCTCCTCGTCGAGGCCGCGGCTCTGCAGGTAGAAGAGCTGCTCGTCGCCGATTTTGGAGACGGTCGCCTCGTGGCCGATGTCGGCGTCGTTCTCGTCGATCCTGATCGTCGGGTAGGTGTCAGAGCGCGAGTCCTCGTCGAGGAGCAGCGCGTCGCAAACGACCTTCGAGCGCGATTCGCTCGCCCCGTCGGCGACTTCGAGCAGGCCGCGGTAGGTCGCCCGGCCGCCGTCCTTGGAGATCGACTTGGAGAAGATCGAGGACGAGGTCCGCGGCGCCGCGTGGATGATCTTGCCGCCGGCATCCTGGTGCTGGCCGTCGCCGGCGAAGGCGATCGAGAGGATCTCGCCATGGGCTTCGGGCCCGAGCAGGTAGATCGACGGGTACTTCATCGTCAGTTTCGAGCCGAGGTTGCAGTCGACCCACTCCATCGTCGCCTTCTCGTGCGCAACTGCGCGCTTGGTGACGAGGTTGAAGACGTTCTGCGACCAGTTCTGGACGGTCGTGTAGCGGACCCGGCTGCTCTTCTTGGCGACGATCTCGACCACGGCCGAGTGCAGCGAGTCGCTGGAGTAGACCGGCGCCGTGCATCCCTCGATGTAGTGGACGTCGGCGCCCTCCTCGCAGATGATCAGCGTCCGCTCGAACTGGCCCATGTTCTCGGTGTTGATCCGGAAGTAGGCCTGCAGCGGCATCTCGACCTTGACCCCGGCGGGGACGTAGACGAAGGAGCCGCCGGACCAGACCGCGCTGTTCAGCGCCGCCAGTTTGTTGTCGTTGGGCGGGATGATCGTCGCCCAGTGCTCGCGGACCAGGTCCTCGTGCTCGCGCAGGGCGGTGTCCATGTCGGTGAAGATCACGCCCTGGGCCTCGAGCTTCTCGTTCACCTGGTGGTAGACGACCTCGGACTCGTACTGGGCGCCGACGCCGGCGAGGAATTTGCGCTCGGCCTCGGGGATCCCCAGGCGGTCGAAGGTGTTTTTGATGTCGTCGGGGACCTCGCTCCAGTCGCGGCTGTTCTTCTCCGAGGCGCGGACGAAGTAGTGGATGTCGTCGAAGTCGATCTGGTCGAGGTCGCCGCCCCATTTCGGGGTCGGGCGGCTTTCGAAGTGCTCCAGCGCCTTGAGGCGGAAGTCACGCATCCACTTCGGCTCTTCCTTGAAGTCGGAGATCGTTTCGACGACCTCGCGGGAGAGGCCCTTCGGAGCTTTGTAGGCGTAGCCGGTCTCCGAGTCGTGGAAGCCGAACTTCTCCTTGTAGTCGGCGTTGATGCCGGCCAGCTCGCGTTTCTCGGCGAGTACCTCGGGCGTTGCCATTTCAGTCGACCTCCATGGTGATGGTGTCGTCCTCGATCTCTACCGGGAACGTTTGCACCGGCTGGAAAGCTGGGAGCGTCTTCGGCCTACCGGTGCTGAGGTCGAAGAGGGAGCCGTGGCGCGGGCACTCGACGGTGCAGGAGGCCGCGTCGAACTCGCCCTCGGCGAGCGGCCCGTTGTCGTGAGAGCAGCGATCCTCGATCGCGTACAGCGTCCCGTCGCAGTTGAAGACGCCGATCTTCTTGCCGTCGTGCTCGACCAGGCGCATCCCGCCCGGGGGCAGCTCGGCTGCCGGGCAGACGGGGATCTTGGTTCCAGCGGTGTCGGTCAAGAGGGGGTGCTCCAGTCGCCGCGTATGCGGCCTAGTGCGGATCGAGACTTAATCCTACTTCTACGGTCGGATTTTAGCGGGGCGCCCCGCCGGGCAATTCACATCGGGGCGATGAGTTCGCGCCCCAGGTCTGGTCTTATCTACAGAAGACCCGCGAGGAAAGGATTCTGAGGATGAGCGAGAGGACCAGTTACGCGCCCGGGACGCCCTGCTGGGTGGACCTGGCGACGCCCGATCTGGAGGCGGCGGAGAAGTTCTACGGCCCGCTTTTCGGCTGGGAGATCCCGGAGCTGCCGAACTCGGCCGAAATGGGCGGCTACCGGCGGGCCAAATTGAACGGCGGGGACGTCGCCGGGGCGATGCCGCTGATGCAGGAGGGCCAGCCTCCGGCCTGGAGCACCTACATCTCGGTCGACGACGCCGACGTCATCGCCCGCGCGATCCAGGAAAACGGCGGCACGATGATCGCCGAGCCGATGGCGGTCGCCTCATACGGGCGACTGGCGATCTTCACCGACCCCGAGGGCGCCTTCTTCGGGATCTGGGAGCCGGCCGACTTCGCCGGCGCCGAGCTGGTCAACGAGCCGGGCGCCTTCTCCTGGAACGAGCTCGAGACCCGCGACCCCGGCGCGGCGAAGGAGTTCTACGGCCGCGTCTTCGGCTGGGAGTTCGACGAAGAACCCATGGGGGAGAAGTTCTACAACGTCGCCCGCGTCGGCGAGGATCGCGTTGCCGGCATGGCTGACATCTCCGGCCGCATGCCCGACGAGGTCCCGGCCCACTGGATGACCTACTTCAGCGTCGCGAGCGCTGAGGAGGCGATCGAGAAGGTCGAGTCCGGCGGCGGCGCCGTCCAGTTCGGCCCGATCGACATGTCCGTCGGCCGCTTCGCGATGGTGACCGACCCCTGGGGCGCCGCCTTCGCCGTCGTCAAGTTCGGCGACGACATCGAGGTCCCCTAAGCGACGAGACCGCAACGACGAGACCGCAACGACGAGACCGCAAAAAGTCCTCTTGAGGGTGCCTTTTTGCGGTCTCGCTAAATCTGGCCGAGGTCGGCGACCGCTTCTGCGGGGTCGCCGGTCTCGCCCTCGTCCTCCCATTCGGCGGACTGGCCGAGGGAGGCGCTCTTGACGATCTTCAGGCCGAGCATCGCGCACTTCATCCGGGTGGCCGAGATCTCGATCCCGAGCAGCTCGAGGACGAACTCTTTCGGCAGCTTCAGCAGCTCCTCGCGGCTCATCCCGACCAGCTCGTCGGTCAGCAGCGAGGTGGCGGCGGTGGAGATCGCGCAGCCTTTGCCGTCGAAGGCGACTTCCGCAACCTTGTCGTCCCCGTCGAGTTTGATCGTCACATGCTGCTCGTCGCCGCAGAACGGATTCGTGTCCTCGAACTCGAGGTCGGGCTGCTCGATCCGGCCGAAGTTGTGCGGCCGCTTGTAGTGCTCGAGGATCTGGTCGCGGTAGAGCTCGTCCATGCTTCGAGGCTAGCGAAGCCGCCTACGGGGAAGAGGTAGGAGGTGCGACGGCTCGTCCTGCTCACGGTCTTGGCGACGACGCTCCTCGGCGCCGCCTCGGCGCGGGCCGAAACCACGCTCTACGTCGTCGATCAGCCGGAACTCTTCTTCGTCGCCGAGGTCAAGGGCGAAACCGTCTACGCCGCCTATCTCGAAGCTGAATCCCTCTGCTACGGCGCGGGAAGCCACTGGTACGAGGGCCCCGCCGCGGTCACTCACCGGGCCTTCGAGACCGGGCCGGTCAGGCTGCGACCGGTCGACGGCGGCTACCGGCTCCTCCGCCGGCACAGCGACCTGTACGAATCCAGCCGGGAAGAGCTGCGGCTGCAGATCCGGCCCGACCGGATCGCCGGCACCTATCTGGCCGAAAACAGCGGCGAAGCGATCCAGGGGAGCTGCGAAACGAACGCCCCCGGCTTCGAGCCTGAATCCGGCGGCCAGAGCGAGCCGCCGATCGGCTTCGAGGCGCGGCCCTATGTGCCGCTCGGCAGCCCCCGGGCAACGCTTCCCGACCCGGGCGCCGAGGCGCTCTACTTCCAGGCCTCGAGGCAGATCGAAACCGTCTTCTGGGTCGAGGGCGGAGCCGTCACCAGGATTCGGGGCGTCGCGAGGGATGCCTGCCGCTCTCGCCGCGGCAAGCGCTATGCCCTGCGTCGGGAGCTCGAACCCGAGCCTCCGTTCTCGATCGATCCCGCGACCGGGGTGTTCGAGGGCCGGGGCGGGAGGGACTGGCCGTACCTGTCCGCCACGTCCCACCTGGAAGCGTCGGCCTCCGTCTCCCAACTGCTCGGCAGATACCGGGCGGCGATCGCCTCCCGCAACGGCCGCCGCAAGCGCTTCTACGAATGGTGCGGAACCGGCGCTCCGGGCAGCGACGGGTACGTCGGCTTCCAGGCGCTCAGGTACGTCCCGGCGGCCCAGGGAATGCTTCGAGGCCAGTGATGAAGCAGAAGTTGATGCTCGCGGCGGCGGTGACCCTGGTGGCGGCGTTCGCCGCCACCGGCTCGGCCGCCGCCGCGGGCCTCTACGCAGGATCGACGGAGAAGTACTCGGTCGCCTTCAAAGCCGAAGGGGCGAAGCGCTACGTCATGCAGTTCGCGGGCAGGACGCACTGCTACTACACCGAACCGGAAGAAGACGTCGGGGGAGGGGGGTTCAGCGCCTTCGCGGCGCCCAAGCTGATGCACGAGGGGCCTCGCGGCTTCGCCGCCCACGAATACGGCGGCGACTCCTACACCCTTGCCATCGCCCAGATCCGGGCGGAGTTCGACGGCGATTCGGTGAGCGGCAAGTACTCCTACGAGGAAAGCGAAGAAAGCTTCCACTGCGATACCGGCTTCGCCCAGAGGCCCTTCGAAGCGTCGCGCTACAGGCCGATCGGCAGCGCCCTGGCGGGATCGCCGGAGCGTGGCGAAAAACGCGTGTACTACGGGAAGCGGGGCCCGATCGAGATATTCCTTCGCAAGACGGGCGCGGAAGTCGGCGGCATCCGCGGGGCCTTCGTCCCCCATTGCCCGCTCGGCAGGGGCAGGTCGATCCCAGCCCGGCACGCGCTCTTCCGCCGTCCCGCGTTCGCGAAGCTGGAAAAGGGGAGCCGCTTCCGGCGGCGGGTCGCGCACGAGGGGAGAACGCGCTCCGGTGGGCGCTTCAAGGAAACGATCGCGATTGCCGGTCGCGTCCGGAGGGACGCGGTCGTCGGCACCTACCTCCGCGTTCGCACCTCGGAGCCCGACGGGGAGCGGTGCGTCACCGGCCCCATCCCGGTGCGCGCGATTCGCTACCTGCCGGCGGGCTAGAGCCCGAAGACCCGGCGGGCGTCTTCGAGTCCCTCGACCAGGCGGTCGATCTCGCCGGGGATCGTGTAGACGCCAAAGCTGGCGCGGGCGGTGGCGCTGATGTCGAGGCGGTCCATCAGGACCTGGGCGCAATGGTGGCCGGCGCGGACGGCGACGCCGTGGCGGTCGAGGATCTCGGAGACGTCGTGGGCGTGGATGCCCTCGATCTCGAAGGAGACCGGGCCGAGGCGGCCCTCCCCGCGGGGCGGGCCGAAGACGCGCAGGCCGGGCACCTCGGCGACTCGCTCCAGCGCGTAGTCGGCGATCTGCTCCTCGTGCTCGCGCACCGCCTCCATCCCGATCATGTCGAGCCAGCGGAAGGCTGAGGCCATCCCGATCGCCTGGGCGATCGCCGGCGTCCCCGCCTCGAAGCGCGCCGGCGGGTCGGCGTAGGTGGTCCCCTCGCGGGCGACCTTGCGGATCATCGAGCCGCCGCCGAGGAAGGGCGGCATCTCGCGCAGCAGGTCGAGCCGGGTCCAGAGGACGCCGATCCCCGTCGGGGCGTAGAGCTTGTGGCCGGTGATCGCGTAGAAGTCGACCCCCAGCTCCGCCATGTCCAGCGGCATCTTCGGCGCCGACTGGGCGCCGTCGACCAGCACCTTGGCGCCGGCCGCGTGGCTCAGGCGGGCGATCTCGGCGATCGGGTTCTCGGTTCCGAGGACGTTGGAGACGTGGGCGACGGCGACGAGCTTCGGGCCGCGCTCCAACAGCGCCGCGAAGGCGGCCATGTCGAGCCGGCCCTCGTCGTCGATCGGCGCCCAGTCGATCTCGGCCCCGGCCCGCTCGGCCAGCTGCTGCCAGGGGACGATGTTCGAGTGGTGCTCCATCTCGGTCAGCAGCAGGCGGTCGCCGGCGCCGACGTTGGCGTCGCCCCAGGCCCGGGCGACGAGGTTGATCGCCTCGGTCGCGTTGCGGACGAATACGACCTCGCGGCGGTCGGCGGCGCCGATGTGGTCGGCGACCGTGGCCCGCGCCCCCTCGTAGGCTTCGGTCGCCTCGGCCGAGAGGGTGTGGGAGCCCCGGTGGACGTTGGAGTGGTGGCGCCGCTCGTAGCGGTCGACCGCCTGGATCGAGGCCAGCACCCGCTGGGAGCTGGCGCCGCTGTCGAGGTAGGCGACCGGCTTGCCGTTGACCTCGCGCTCGAGCGCCGGGAAGGAGGCGCGGACCTTCTCGATGGAGAACGGCGCCGCCGTCGGCGCGGGGCTCTTGGCGCTCACCGGCTCCATCGTTGTGACGAGGTCAGGCGGCGGCGCCTGCCTCGACCTCCTCCGCAATCCAGCCGTAGCCCTTCTCCTCGAGCACGCCGACCAGCTCCGGGCCGCCTTCTTTGACGATCCGGCCCTGGTACATGACGTGGACGGCGTCGGGCTTCACCATGTGGAGGATGCGCTGGTAGTGGGTGATGATCAGGACGCCCATGTCCGGGCCGGCGAACTTGTTGACGCCCTCGGCGACCGTGCGCAGCGCGTCGATGTCGAGGCCCGAGTCGGTCTCGTCGAGGACCGCGATCTCCGGCCGCAGCAGCGCCAGCTGCAGCAGCTCCATCCGCTTCTTCTCGCCGCCGGAGAAGCCGTCGTTGAGGTAGCGGCTGGAGAAGTCTTTGGGGATGTTCGCCAGCTCCATCGCCTCCTGGGCGGTGCGGGCGAAGTCTTTGATCTTGATCTGGTCTTCGCCCCGCGCGTCGCGCTGGGCGTTGATGATCATCCGCAGGTACTTGCTGACCGAGACGCCGGGGATCGCGACGGGGTACTGGAAGGCCATGAAGAGGCCCGCCTGCGAGCGGTCCTCGGGGGCGGCCTCGGTGATGTCCTCGCCCTTGAAGGTGATCGTCCCCTCGGTCACCTCGAGCGCCGGGTGTCCCATGATCACGTTGGCGAGCGTCGACTTGCCGGAGCCGTTCGGCCCCATCAGCGCGTGCACTTTCCCCTTCTCGACGTCGAGGTCGAGGCCTTTGAGGATCTTCTTGTCCTCGACCTCCACGTGCAGGTTGCGTATCTCCAGCTCAGCCAATTTCGCTCCGTTTCTGGGGTTATTCGAAGTTCTTACGCGGCGCTGCCGATGACGGCGGCGCGCTTGGGGGCACTGTGGTCGGAGAACTCGACCAGCTCGGCGAGGGTGGTGCCGGCGAGCGCCTTGGTGACGCCACCCTGCACCCGCATCCAAAGCAGCTTCGTCGAGCAGGCCTGGTCGCCGTCGGACTCGTGCGAGCAGAGGACTTTGCCTTCGGGGGCGTCGTGGAAGCACTCCATCGGCGCGATCTGCCCTTCCAGCGCCTCAACCACCGCGTCCATCGTGATCTCCGCCGCCGGCTTCGCCAGGCGGTAGCCGCCGTGGGCGCCGCGGGTGGAGGTGACGAGGCCGGCCTTGCGCAGTTTCGCCACCAGGTGCTCCAGGTAGGAGAGCGGCAGGTTCTCCGCTTCGGCGACGGAGCCCAGGCTGACGGGCTGCGAGCCGGGCTGGCGGCCCAGCTCGACCATCAGGCGAACTCCGTACTCGGCTTTGGTCGAGAACAGCATCGACTTCAAATCCTACTGAAGAGGTCGGTTATGCGATCACGGCTCGATCAGCCCGCGGCGGATCGCGTAGCGGACCAGCTCGACCCGGTCGCGCATCCCGAGCTTGCGCATCGCGTTGGCGCGGTGGTTCTCGACCGTCTTCTCGGAGAGGTGGAGGACCTCGGCGATCTGCTTCGTCGTGTGCGCCTCGGCGACGAGCTTGACGATCTCCTCCTCGCGCGGGGTCAGCTCCTCCTCGCCGCTGGAGCCGCGCTCGAGCACGTCCTTGATCAGCGTCCGCTGCGCCTCGGGGGTGAGGAACGGCTCGCCGCGCTCGACCGCGCGGATCGCCGCCAGCAGGTCGGTGTCGGCCTGCGCCTTCAGCACGTAGCCCGAGGCCCCCGCCTTCAGCGCCTCGAACAGGTAGCGCTCGTCGTCGTGCATCGAGAGGATCAGGACCGAGACCTCCGGCGCCTGCTTCTTGATCTCCCGCGTCGCCTGCAGCCCGGTCAGCTTCGGCATTTTCACGTCGAGGATCGCCAGGTCGGGCCGCTCCCGCACCGCCAGGTCCCGCGCCTCGGCCCCGTCGCCGGCCTCGGCGACGACCTCGATGTCCGGCTGGCGCTCCAGCAGCAACCGCAGCCCGGAGCGGACGATCCCATGGTCGTCGGCGATCAGAACGCGCATTGACACGCACTATCGCCGATGAGCCTAAAACCTGTAGATACCTCGGGAAATCGGCCCGTCCGGGCGGCGGGGGTCAGGCGGGCACGTCGAGGCGGACGGTGGTGCCGGCGTCGGGGCGGGACTCGATCGTCAGCTCGCCGCCGACCAGCAGGGCGCGCTCGCGCATGCCGCCGATCCCGAGGCCGCGCTCGGACTCGTCGAAGGCGAAGCCGCGACCGTCGTCGGCGACCTCGAGGACGACGCCACCGTCCTCCGTGCGCTTCAGCCAGACTTCCACGCGGCTGGCGCCGCTGTGGCGGGCGGCGTTGGAGAGGCCCTCCTGGGCGACCCGGTAGACGACCAGCTGGGCGTCGTCGCCGAGGTCGGAGAAGTCGCCCTCGACCTCGAGCCGGGCCTCGATCTCGCCCCGCTCCAGCTGCTCGACCTGGCCGCCGATCGCCGCCACCAGGCCGAGATCGTCGAGCGCGGTGGGGCGGAGCTGGCGGGCGAGGGAGAGGAGCTCGTTCATCGCCTGGTTCGCCAGCGCCTTGGTCGCGGCGATCTCGGCCTCCAAGTCCGGAGGCGCCGCCTCGCGCGCCGCCTCCAGCCGCAGCAACAGTCCCGTCAGCGACTGGTTCACCTCGTCGTGGAGGTCGCGCGCGACGCGTGCCCGCTCCTCCTCCTGCGCGTGCAGCGCCGCCGAGCCCGCCCGGCGCCGCTCGGCCTCCAGCCGCCGCATCATCCGCAGGAAGGCGAGCTCGATCCGCTCCACCTCCTCGGTCTCGCCGACGCCGTCGATCGAGGGTGGGAGGTGGAGCCGGGGGCTGGAGAGGTCGACCTTCTCCATCGCCTCGACCAGGTCCTCGAGCGGGCGCAGCCGGCGGCGCTCCCGGGTCAGGGCCACGGACAGCGCCAAGACCACCAGGCAGAGCCCGATCACAGTCAGAGTCATCCGCCCAGCCTAGAACCACCCATTCGCCTGTTCCTTGTTGGTCCAGAGCAACGAAAAGGAACAGACGAATGAGTAGGGGCGCCCCGGTACGGCTTCGGGGGCTAGCCCCTATAGGAGATTTCGCTCACTCGCCGCATACTTCTCCGACACCCTCGACTCTCAGGAGCGACCACTCGATGACCACCACCAAGCAATCCACCTGGGGCGCGACGCTGCGGACCACGATCCTGATGGCCTCGCTCGGCGGCCTGCTCGTCTTGATCGGCGCCCTGATCGGCGGCCCCAGCACCGCGGCCACCTTCCTCTTCATCGCCCTGGCGATCAACTTCTTCGCCTATTTCTTCAGCGACAAAATGGCGCTGAAAATGAGCCGGGCGCAGCCGATCGACGAGTCCGAGGCGCCGCGGCTCTACCAGATCGTCCGCGAACTGACGACGCGCGCCGACCTGCCGATGCCGCGCCTCTACATGATCCCCCAGGATCAGCCCAACGCCTTCGCCACCGGCCGCAACCCGAAGCACTCGGCGGTCGCGGTCACCCGCGGGATCACCAAGCTGCTCTCCGAGGACGAGCTGCGCGGCGTCCTCGCCCACGAGCTCACGCACATCCGCAACCGCGACATCCTGATCCAGTCGGTCGCCTCGGCGATCGGCGCGGCGATCACCTACCTCGCCTACATGCTGATGTGGTTCGGCAACGACGACAACTCGCCGCTGAGCCTCGTCTCGGCGCTGGCGATGGTCCTCCTGGCCCCGATCGCGGCGAGCATCATCCAGCTCTCGATCTCGCGCCAGCGCGAGTACGCGGCCGATGCCGGCGGTGCCGAAATCTGCGGCAACCCGGAGTCGCTGGCGAGCGCGCTGCTCCGCCTCGAGCAGGGTGCGGAAGCGATGCCGATGCAGGTCAACCAGGCGGCCGAGCCCCTCTACATCGTCAAGCCCTTCAAGGGCGGCGGCATCGCCGGCCTCTTCTCGACCCACCCGCCGATCGAGGAGCGGGTCCGCCGCCTGCGCCAGATGCGCCCGACCCTCTCCTAGTCACCCCTCTCCTAGATGCGAAAGCGGCCCCGGGACCCTTCCCCGGGGCCGCTTCGTCGTCTGGGCTCAGCCGCTGCGGTTGGGCCACCAGGTCGAGCCGTCGTAGACCATGATCAGCGCCAGGTTCGCCGCCAGTACGGCCACGTTGCCGATGTTGGTTCCGCCTTCCGAGAGGCCTTTGAACTGAACGCCGCCGACGCCGGGATCGGATTCGAGCCCGATCAGGAAGACGGGCCCGGTGAACCCCTCGGCGGGGGGTTTGATCGTCAGGACGAACGGTTCGTCGCCTTCTTCCCCGACGCCAGTGACGTAGTGGATGAAGTGCGTCACCTTGATCGTCGAGCTTTTCGTGCTGACTTTGAGTTTGGGACCTACAAGGCTGAATGGGTAATTTGAGTTGAGCATCGGGCCAGGATAGGTCCGCGGATTGGGCTCATAGGCCGGATTTGGACGGGTTGACGAGAGCCGCTATACTTTTTGAAGTAAAAGCTGATCGGGATTAGGGGATTTCTTTCATGGCTATCGACACGACGCGAGTTCAGACGATCGAGGAGATCGAACCTTTCGAGGCTGCCGAGGAGATCGACGGCGGCGGCGTCGTCCTGATCGACACGCGTGAGCCGCACGAGTACCAGGAGGCCCACCTGGAGGGCGGCAAGCTGGTGCCCCCGGGCCTGCTCGCCGACGAGATCGCCACCGCGGCGCCCAACAAGTCGGCCCGCACGATCCTCTACTGCCGCTCCGGCAACCGCTCGGCGCTCGCAGCCGCGCAGCTGCAGCAGCTCGGCTACGAGAACGTCGCCTCGATGAGCGGCGGCATCCTCGAGTGGCAGGAGCAGGGGCTGCCGGTCGTCGCCGCGCACGGGATGACCCCCGAGCAGCGCGAGCGCTACTCGCGCCACACGCTGCTGCCCGAGGTCGGGGTCGACGGCCAGGTGAAGCTGCTGAACGCGAAGGTGCTGCTGCTCGGCGCCGGCGGTCTCGGCGCGCCGACCGCGCTCTACCTCGCCGCCGCCGGGGTCGGGACGATCGGCCTCGTCGACGACGACGTGGTCGACGCCTCCAACCTGCAACGCCAGGTGATCCACAACACCGAGCGGATCGGGATGCCGAAGACCACCTCGGCGCGGATCTTCATCGAACAGCTCAACCCCGACGTCAACGTCGTCGAGCACAACGGCCGCCTCGACGCGAGCAACATCCTCGAGGTGATGGAGGACTACGACATCGTCGTCGACGGCGCCGACAACTTCCCCACCCGCTACCTGCTGAACGACGCCTCGGTGCGGCTGCGCAAGCCGGTCGTCTCCGCCTCGATCCTCGGCTTCGACGGGCAGATCTCGACCTTTGTCCCCTTCGAGGGGCCCTGCTACCGCTGCCTCTACCCGACCCCGCCACCGGCCGAGCTGGCGCCGAGCTGCTCCGCCAACGGGGTGCTCGGGGTGATGGCCGGGACCATGGGCACGCTGCAGGCCAACGAGGTGATCAAGCTCGTCCTCGGAGCCGGCAACCCGCTGATCGGCCGCCTGCTCCTCTACGAGGCGCTCGGCACCACCTTCACCGAGCTGAAGGTCCGCCGCGACCCCGACTGCCCGATCTGCGGCGAGCACGCCGAGGAGGTGCCGGAGTCGGAGATGGGCAAGTTCCCCGACTACGACGAGTTCTGCGCCGGAGCCGGCGGCGACCGCTAAGCCGCGAATACCGGCGCATCTCGGCGTCCTCGGTCGGGCGTGTGCAGAGCACACTTCCCTCCCTGCGTCCTTGACCTGCTTGGTCTTCGCGGCTTAGTAGGATCACCGACCTCATGGCAACCGTTCGAATTCCACCTGTCCTGCGCCCGAAAACGGGTGGGCAGGCCGAGGTCGAGGCCGCCGGCGCCAACGTCGGCGAGGTCCTGCACTCGCTGACCGGCGAGTTCCCCGACACCCAGGCCCAGCTCTTCGGCGAGGACGGCGAGCTCAACCGCTACGTCAACGTCTACCTCAACGACGAGGACGTGCGGGTGCTCGACGGGCTCGGCACCGCGGTTAAAGACGGCGACTCGGTCGTCATCCTGCCGGCGATGGCCGGCGGCTGCACCGACGCCTAGCGCGCCTAGCGGTCCAGGACCAGGCCGAGAAACTGCTTCGTCCGCTCCTCGCGGGGGTTCTCCAGCACCTCGGCGGGAGGACCTTCCTCGACGATCACGCCGCCGTCCATGAAGACGACGCGGTCGGCGACCTCGCGGGCGAACCCGAGCTCGTGGGTGACCACCATCATCGTCATCCCTTCCTCGGCCAGCTCGCGCATCGTGTCGAGGACTTCCTTGACCAGCTCCGGGTCCAGCGCGCTGGTGACCTCGTCGAAGAGCATCACGTGCGGGTCCATCGCCAGCGCCCGGGCGATCGCGACGCGCTGCTGCTGTCCGCCGGAGAGGCGTTCGGGGTACTGATCGAGCTTGTCGCCGAGCCCCACCCGCTCCAGCAGCTCGGTCGCTTTCGCCCGCGCCTCCTGCTTGGAGCGGTCGAGGACGCACTCCTGGGCGAGGGTCACGTTCTGCAGCGCCGTCTTGTGGGGGAAGAGGTTGAACTGCTGGAAGACGATGCCGACCCGCTGGCGGACGAAGTCGAGCTCCCAGCTTTCGGCGCCGGTTCCCGATCCCGGCCCCTTGCAGATGTCCTGCCCTTCGATGAAGATCTCGCCCTCCTCGGGCGGCTCGAGCAGGTTGACGCAGCGCAGGAAGGTGCTCTTGCCGGAGCCGCTGGGGCCGAGGATGCAGACCACTTCGCCTTTGCCGACCTTCAGGTCGACGCCTTTCAGCACCTCGAGGCTGCCGAAGCGCTTGTGGATCCCCTGCAGCTTGACCATCGGCTCCGCCATCAGGCGACCTCGATGTGGGAGCCGCGGGTGATCCTGCCCTGGTTGCGTTTGATCAGTTTGTCGACCAGGCGGGCCATCGGCAGGGTGATCACCAGGAACATGATCCCGGCCAGGACGTAGGCGGAGGCGTTGAAGGTTTCGGCCTGGATTTCGCGGGCGATCAGAGCCGCCTCGCCAAAGGCGACGACGCTGACGAGGGTGGTGTCCTTGAGCAGCGAGATCAATTCGTTCAGCATCGGCGCCGGGATCTTGGTGACCGCCTGCGGGACGACGACGTGTCGCATCGCCTGCCCGTGGCTCATTCCCAGCGACCGCGCCGCCTCGACCTGGCCACCGGGCACCGCTTCGATCCCCGCCCGGTAGACCTCGGCCATGTAGGCGCTGTAGACGAGGGTCAGGCCGAGGACGCCGTACCAGTAGGGGTCGGGCTGGCCGAACCAGTGGGGGATGCGGATGTCTTTGGGGATGAATTCGAGATACGGCAGCCCGCCGGAGATCAGCAGGATCACGATCAGGATCGGGATCGCCCGGAAGACGTCGATGTAGGCGATCGTCAAGAAGCGGAGCGGCGCGAACTTTTTCCCGGGCAGCTGCCGGATCAGGGCCAGGAGAAGGCCGAGAAACAGCGCAAAGGCCGCCGCGACGACGAATATCAGGAGGTTCTTCAGGAAGGCGTCGAAGACTTCATCGAAGTGTTCCCCCATGAAGTTGAAGTCGAAGTACTGATTGAAGAATTCGCTCATCGCTGTCTCCTGCTGACCGCTCCCCGGAAAAAACGAGGGGCGCCATGATGGCGCCCCTCGCGTGTCAACTCAAATTTCGCTCGCGGCTATTCCGCTTCGTGGCTGGCCGAGAAGATCGCCTGCGGCGGTTCGAGTTTGAACCACTTTTCGTAGATCTTCTTGTAGGTCCCGTCGTCGAGGACTTCTTCGAGGCCTTTGTTGATTTCTTCGAGCAGCTCGGTTTCGCCCTGGGCGACGGCGATTCCATACTCTTCTTCGGTCGGGACTTTCTCGGCGATTTCGACGCCGCCGGATTTTTCGACCGCGTTCTGGGCGACCGGCGCGTCGATGATCACGCCTTCGACCGTGCCGGCTTTGAGGGCGTTGACCGCGTCAGGGCCTTCCGGGAAGGGGCGGATTTCGCTGCCCCCCAGTTCTTCTTTGGCCAGTTCCTGGCCGGTGGTGCCCTGCTGGACCGCGACGGTCTTGCCGTCGAGGTCTTCGAGGGATTTGATCTCGCTGCCTTCTTTGACCAGCACCGCCTGTTCGGAGAGGTAGTACGGGTTGGAGAAGTCGACCGCTTTCTCGCGTTCTTCGGTGATCGTGGCTGCCGAGATCACCGCTTCGAACTTGCCCTGGGCGACGTCGCGGAAGATCGTTTCGAACGAGGTGTCCTGGAATTCGGGCGTGCGGCCTATCTTTTCCCCGATCGCTTCCATCAGCTCGATGTCGAAGCCGGTGTATTCACCCGATTTTCCCTGCTCGAAGGGGGGATAGGGGATGTCCGAGCCGACGGTCAGGGGTTCGCTGCCGCCTCCTCCGCCACCGCCACCGGCGGTCGTGTCGTCGTCGCTGCTCCCGCAGCCCGCCACGACAAATGACGCGATTGCCAGCAGGAGGACCGCAAGCAATGCGGTCAGCCGGGTCGTTCTCATCGAATCTCCTCCGATCAGGGGTGGACAGACGCTCGCTTAGATATACAGGCTTCAGTCACCTCCCCGCCAGAGGGGTTTTCAATCGGTTGCCCGACCCTCGCTACACTTTCTGAAGTAACGGGTTGGCGAAATGGCGCGCGAGCAACTACTCAACAAACCCTGCGGAGGCCGGTTCGGCAACATCGTCGAGTCGATCGGCAATACGCCGTTGGTCGAGCTGCCGCGGCTCTCGCCGAAGCCCGACGTCCGTATCTACGCCAAGCTCGAGGGGCACAACCCGACCGGGTCGGTCAAGGACCGGGTCGCCAAGTCGATGATCGAGGCCGCCGAGGCCGAGGGCGCGATCGAACCGGGCCACACGATCCTCGAGCCCACGTCCGGCAACACCGGCATCGCCCTGGCGATGATCTGCCGCCGCAAGGGCTACCCGCTGAAGGTGGTGATGCCCGACAACGTCACCGAGGAGCGGACCCAGCTGCTGCGCATGTACGGGGCGGAGATCGTCTACTCCGAGGGCGCGAAGGGCTCCAACGGCGCCGTCGAGGTGGCGTTGGAGATGGCCCAGGACCCGAGCTTCTACATGCCCTACCAGTACGGCAACGAGAACAACCCGCTCGCCCACTACAACGGCACCGCGGTCGAGATCCTCGAAGAGCTCGACGAGGTGACCGCCTTCGTCGGCGGCCTCGGCACCGGCGGCACGCTGATGGGCAACGGCCGCCGCTTCAAGGAGGCCAACCCGGAGACGCTGATCGTCGCCGCCGAGCCGAAACAGGGGGAGCTGGTCCAGGGCCTGCGCTCGCTCGACGACGGCTTCATCCCGCCGATCATCGACATCTCCCTGTTCGACCGCAAGATCATGGTCGACAACCGCGACGCGATCGTCTGGACCAAGAAACTGCTCGACGAGGAGGGCGTCTTCGCCGGCGTCTCCGCCGGCGCGATCGCCGCGATTGCCCACCGCATCGCCGGTGAGCTCGACTCCGGCAACGTCGTCTTCCTGATCCCCGACGACGGCTGGAAGTACCTCTCCTCCGGCGTATACACCAAGCCGATCGAGGAGATCGAAAACCTGGATACCACCGTCTGGTGGTAGCCGAGCTTTCCTGAGCACCGCAACTTCCATCTGCCGGGCGATGTTTGCTCTGCGGTATGTCAAGGCGGGCGAGGGGAGGCGATGTGCGGGTATCGAGACTGGTCCTGACGGCGGCGGTCGGTTGCCTGCTGGCCCTGGCGGGCGCCTCGCCGGCGGGCGCCGTGCTGAAGATCGACCGCTCCTTCGGCGTCAACGGCGCCGTCGAGCCGAGCGTCCCGGGGCACGAAGACCTCGCCTTCCTGGGGATGACGGCCGGGCCGCGCGGCAGCGTCTACCTGCTCGCCTGCGACAAGGAATGCAACCGGGGGATCAGGGTGCTGCGGCTGCGGGGCGACGGCACCCAGGATCCGACCTACGGCACCGAATTCGGCACCGCTCCGCTGGGCAGGGGAACGGCCGAGGTCGCCGTCGATTCGCAGGGGCGGCTGCTGGCGGCGGTGGCGAACGGGGCGGCGACCACGGTCGAGCGTTTCGACACCCAGGGGCGGCCGGACCAGAGCTTCGGCGACGGCGGGGCCGTCCACGTCGATTGCGAGTGCCTCGGCGAGCTGATCCTCGAACCCGCCGGCCCGGAACGGATCCTCGTCGGCCGCGAACGCTCGGTCGACTTCTATCCGCCCGGCGGCGGCGAAGCGGTCAACCGGGTCGAATTCCACTTCTGGCGCCTCGGGGAGGACGGCAGCTTGGATCCCACCTACGGATCGGGCGGGTCGAGCCTCGTCGACGTCGACGGGGCCTATGGCGAATCGATCTTCTCCAAAGTCTCCTTCACCCGCTCCGACGGGCCGACCGTGCTCACCGGCGTGAGCGACAAGGGCGGGATCTACGTGCAGCGCGTCGCCGCCAGCGGCAGGCAGGACCTCGCCTTCGCGGCTCGGACCCAGCGCGCGCTCGCTGGCCTGCGGCCGCCGGACAGGAGGGTTCCGAGCTACGTCAGCTCGGTGATCCCGCGGGCGAAGGGCGGGTTCGACGTGCTTGGCACCACCGACGGCTTCACCGGCTTCGTCCTCAGGTTCCACAGGAGCGGAAAGCTCGATCGCCGCTTCGGCGACGGCGGGCTGCGGCTGCTGCCGTACTTCATCCGCTCGGCCGCGATCGGCAAAGGGGGGAAGGTGTTCGCGACCGGCAGCGACTCCACGGCGAGCTACGGCTCGGTTGCGTTCTGGCTGCGGCCGCAGGGCGGGATCGAACGGGTGGGCGGCCGACCGCGGGTGATTCACCTGCGGACCTGGGAAGCAAACCAGTCGACCGTGGCGGTCCTGCGCGGGCGCCGGCCGATCGTCTTCAACACCGGCTTCGAATTCTGCCGCTCCGTCTGCGGGGCGACGCCGAAGCTAATCCGCTTCCGCGGATGAGGCGGGGGACTGCCGGGGCGGTCCTGGCGGTCGCCCTGGTCTCGGCGGCGGCGCTGTTGCCGGCCTCCGCCTCGGCGGCCCGGCAGGGGAGCTTCTTCGGGGTCGTGCCCCAGGCTCCATTGGGGAACGGCGACCTCGCCCGCATCGCCAGCTCGGGCCTGGCGCTGCGGCTCGTCGTTCCGTGGTCGCAGGTCGAGCCGGCGGACGGCGTCTTCGACTTCTCCGAGACGGACCGGGTGATCGGCGGCGCCGCGCGGCGCGGGATCGCGGTCCTCCCCCAGGTCGGGGGGATTCCGCCTTGGCTGTCGGCGGACCCCGCGGCGGCGCCCCTAGCCCCACGCGCCTCGGCGGCCTGGAGCGACTTCCTGCGCCAGCTCGTCCGGCGCTACGGGCCCGGCGGCGAGCCTTGGAACGCGGAGGCCGGCTCGGTTCCGGTCCGCCGCTGGCAGATCTGGAACGAGCCCAACTTCCCCCTCTACTGGCGGCGTCCCTCGCCCGCCTCCTACGCGAAACTGCTGCACGCCTCGGCGGCTGCGATCAGGGGCGTCGACCCCGGGGCGACGATCGTCGCCGCCGCGGTCGCGCCGATTACGCGCACGATGCGCCCCTGGGAGTACCTGCGACGGCTGTACCGCGTGCCCGGCGTCAAGCACGATTTCGACGTCGCCGCCCTGCATCCCTACGCCGCCTCCTGGCCGGGGGTCGCCGGTCTGGTCAAGCGGGTCCGGCGGGTGATGGCGACCGCCGGCGACCGCCGCAAGCCGCTGTTGCTGACCGAGATCGGCGTCGCCTCGGGCGGCGAGCAGACGGCCGCCAACCCCGGCCCGCTCGGCCAGGCGCGCTTCCTCGACACGACTTTCAGCCGGCTCTACGCGAACCGGCACCGCTGGCGGATCGGCGGCGTCTACTGGTACGCCTGGAAAGACGGCACCTTCGTCGACGACCACTGCTCTTTTTGCGAGTACGCCGGACTGTTCGACGGCGAGGGGCGGGCGAAGCCATCCTGGTTCGCGCTGAAGGGCGTTCTCGCCCGGTTTGCGCCCGGCGGGTTCCGCTAGCCTCGCCCCGTGAAGATCTCCCAGGCCCTGATCGACGAGATGGTCGCGCATGCGCGCGCGGATCTGCCCAACGAGTGCTGCGGGATGATCGGCGGCCGCGACGGGGAGGCGACCAGCGTGGTGCGGGTGGAGAACGCCGCGGCGAGCCCGCTGCGCTACGAGATGGACCCGCAGGGTCAGTTCGACGCGCTGAAGGCGATCGAAGACGGGGGGGACGAGCTGCTCGGGATCTACCACTCCCACACGCGCAGCGCCGCATACCCGTCGCAGACCGACGTCAACGAGGCGCGGATGTGGCCCGAACAGGTCTACGTGATCGTCTCCCTGGAGGACGAAGAGGCGCCGGACGTGAAGGCCTACGACCTGGCCGACCTGAAGATCGCCGATGTCGATCTCGACGTCACATAATCGTTCCCCGAGCGGGCCTCAGCGCGAGGCCGCCGGCGGCGGCGGGGGCGGCCCCGGTGGCGACGAGAGCGGTGGCGGTGGTGGCGGCGGCGGAGGCGGCGACCTCGTCAAGGTCGCCTTCGCCCGCAACCAGGTAGAGGCGGAGATGCTGCAGGGCCTGCTTTCCGAGGCCAGCATCCCGAGCGTCCTCAAGCGCAGCTTCGGCTTCGACAACCCGGACTTCCTCTCCAGCGGCCCGCGCGACGTGATGGTCAACGCCGGCGACGCCCAGCGGGCCAAGAACCTGCTCGCCGAAACGATGATCGAGGACGAGGGCGACGAGATCGCGGCGCTGGAAGAGGAACGCCGCCTTGCCCGGGGAGAAACCGGCGGCCCGTCTCCCGGCCGCCTGGCCTTCTGGATCGTCGCGATCGGCATCACGGCCTTCGTTCTCCTCTGGCTGCTCTACGAGCTGACCAAGTAGGGGGAGCTGGCATGGGGGAGGATCTGGTCGAGGTCGCGTTTGTCGGGGACGAGTTCCAGGCGGAGATGATCCGGGCCTTGCTCGACGGGCATGGGATCCCGAGCATCCAGGAGCAGGTAGCCCCCAGCGGCCCCCAGTTGGGCTACGGCCTGATGAATCCCAGCGGGGGAGCGCGCCGGGTGATGGTGCATGCCGAGCGAGCGGATCGCGCCCGGGCCCTGATCGAAACCGCGAGTGCCGAAGATTCTCCGCCCGAACCGGTCAACGCCGAATACCTGGAAGAAGACCAGGGCGGCCGCCGGCCGCGCAGCTATGGGTTGATCGGCGGCTACGCGCGAGCGTACTTTTGGTCCATCCTGGCGATGGCCGGATTCTTCGTCGCCTGGCTGCTGCTGCGCGAGGTCGGGATTCTCTAGACCGCGACCGGGCCGCGGACCGTCTCGCGCAGGTAGTCGCGCCAGGCGTCCTCGATGTCGCGGAAGCGGGCGTCGAAGGCGTCTTCGAGCTGGACCTCCGGGCCCTGGGGGAGCAGCTTGGCGACGAGGCGCTCACAGGCCTCGGGGCCGCGCTCGTTCTCGAGCAGATCGAAGATCGTGCCGCCGAGGATCACCGCGTCGCGGCGCGAGGGCGGGAAGGAGGGGCGGGCGCTCTCGCGCAGGCGGCGGATCGTCGCGGCGCGGTAGAGGCCGACCTGGCGGGAGAAGTACTGGGCGCCGCCTTCGACCAGCCAGGCCCAGCGCAGGTAGCGGGCGAAGCGCCGCGGGGTCCAGGAGGGGGGCAGCGCGGTGTTGTTGGCGGCGACCACCATCTGCGCGTAGAGACGCTCGGCGGTGCCGCGCAGCGCTTCGTAGGAGTCGTCGCCGGCGGCGCGCCGTTCCATGTGGAAGTCGTTGAGGACGTGCAGCTCGGTCGACATCGGCCAGCCGGCGAGGTAGCGGCGGCCGGCCGCCGCCGCCGACCAGCGGGCGGCGGGGAGGAAGGGGTGGGCCGCGGTCAGCCAGAGCGGGTTGGTGTGGACGACGATCGTCACCTCCTCCGGCACGGTCTCGAAGCGGTCTTCGAGCCGCAGCCGCAGCTCCTCGAGCCGGTCGAGGATGCGCTCGGCGAAGGCGGAATCGTCGGAGTCGTGCCGCGCGGTGAAGCTAAGCGACTCGGTCTCAACCCACGACATGCGGCGAGATTAGCGAGGGGAGAAGTTGGCTAGACGAGCGCAGGCTCGCCGGCGCCGGCGCGGTTGCGAATCTCTTCGCGGGCGCGGTCGAACTCTTCGTCGGCCATCACCGGCGTGCCCTCGAAGGGGAGTTCGCGGTCGATCTCGACCCAGGAGCGGCAGCCGTGGTACTCGTCGCGGACCCTGACCGTGACCGGGCGCGGGATCCGGTGGACCCTCAGCAGCAGGACGTGCAGCGGGTGCCGGCGCTTCCAGGCGAGCCGCTTTTCGGCGTAGTCCGGCGTCCAGATGTAATACGGCGAGAGGGAGTCGAGGCTGCGGCGGTCGTTGATCGTGACGTGGTCGACGACTTCGGCCCAGGCCCGCAGGCGGACGCGGTCGGGCTGGGGGATGCCGCCGTCCTGGAGCAGCGCTTTCGGCGGCGGCTCTTCGTCGGGCCAGACACCCTCCTCGAGCGCGCGGCGCAGCTCGGGGTGGTGCGATTCGCGGACCAGGTTGTTCTGCTGGTGGTCGAAGGTCGGGTAGAGGAAGAACCGCTCGTGCTCGAGCTCGAAGTGCTTGTTCTCCTCACGGATGCCGCCCTTGCGCAAAGTAAGCAGCTGCTCGCCCTCCGCGAGAGCGCGGACCGTTACAGCCCATTCCTTGAGAGCGATCGGCATTGAAGTAGTCCAGCGAAGATTCGTTGATTCGAAAGTCGGGGCTGGCGCGTTGAACTTGGCCTGCAAGGGCCTATTCCGCCCACCCGGAGGCGCGCATTCTAGAGGAGTGCAGCGAAATCTCAACTAAAAAACCGCGAAATTTGCGAAATGTGACCTACGTCCACCCGCCGCCGCCCGGAGTTTCGATCCGCAGACGGTCCCCGGGGGCGAGCTCACCGGCGGTCTTGCCCGGCAGCGGAGAGCCGTTCAGGCGGTTGACGCCGGCGGCCCCGTCCTCGCCGTCCCCGACCCCCCGCGGCCGGTGCCGGCGGCGCTCGCTGATCAGGCTGAAGCGCATCGGCGCCAGCGCCTCGATCTCGCGCACCAGACCGTCGCCGCCCCGGTGGCCGCCCTCGCCGCCGCTGCCGGCGCGCAGCGACAGCTCCCGCACGCGCAGCGGGAACTCGGTCTCCAGCGCCTCGGTCGGCGTGTTGAGGGTGTTCGACATGGCGACGTGGATCGCGCTGGGTCCGTCGGCGTCGGGGCAGGCGCCCTGGCCGCCGCCGAGCGTCTCGTAGTAGGTGAAGTCGTCGTTGGCAAGCGTCAGGTTGTTCATCGTCCCCTGGCCCTGGGCGGGTCCCGGTCGCGCCTGCGAGAGGGCGGCGAGGACGAGGTCGGCGACCCGGCTCGAGGTCTCGACGTTGCCGGCGGCGACCGCGGCCCCGGGCTCGGCGTTGAGCAGCGAGCCCGCCGGGGCGAGGACCTCGATCGGGCGGTGGGCGCCGGCCGAGGGAGGGGCGTCGGGATCGGTGAGGACGCGGACGGCGAAGAAGGCGGCCGACTTCGTCACCGAGAGCGGGCAGTTGAGGTTGCCCTCGACCTGGGCCTCGCTGCCGCCGAAGTCGAGCCGCAGCCCCTCGCCGGCGATCGTCGCCTCCAGCCGCAGGTGCAGGTCGCGCTCCTCGCCGTTCCAATCGGCCTCCAGCACGTCCTCGGCGCGGTAGCTGCCGTCGGGGAGCGCGGCGAGGGCGGCGCGGGTGCGCCGCTCGGTGTAGGCGAGGATCCCGGCCATCCCGTCCCGCAGCGCCTCGGAGCCGAGGCGCTCGCGCAGCTCCGCGAGGCGCAGGGCGCCGACCCGGTTCGCGGCCTGCTGGGCGCGCAGGTCGGCGAGCCGCTGACGGGGCAGGCGCATCTGTCCCGCCAGCCGCTCGAGCGTCTCGGGGTCGGCGACGGTCGGCGGGATCACCACGCCCTCTTCCTCGAGGGTGCGCGAGAAGGCGGGCATCGAGCCGGGGGTCGGCCCGCCGACGTCGGCGTGGTGGGCGCGGCTGGCGGCGAAGCCGAGCAGCTCGGCGCCGGCGAAGACGGGGGAGACGAGGGTGATGTCCGGCAGGTGGGTGCCGCCGCGGTAGGGGTCGTTGAGGATCCAGCTGCGGCCCGGCTCGTGCGCCTCGCCGAGGACGGCGGCGACCGCGTCGGGCATCGAGCCGAGGTGGACAGGGATGTGCTCGGCCTGCATCACCAGCTCGCCGGCGGGATCGAAGAGCGCGGTCGAGCAGTCGTGCCGCTCCTTGATGTTGGCCGAGTAGGCGGAGCGGATCAGCGTCGCGCCCATCTCGTCGCAGGCCGCGCGCAGGCCGCCGACCAGAACCTGCAGCGCGATCGGGTCGAGGCCGCTCATCGTCTCTCTCCCCGTTCCGTGGTTCCTTTGTCGTCTATATCCGGACTAAGGAACCGCGCGACGATCGTGCCGTGGTCGTCGACCGTGGTCGTCCAGCCGGGCGGGACGACGAAGGTCGCCTCGGGCAGCTCGAAGACGACCGGGCCCTCCGTCTCGCTCCCGGCCGCCGGCTCGCCGCGCAGGACCGCGGTCTCGACCCAGTCGCCGTCGAAGAAGACCCGCCGGGAGCCGGGCTCGGCCGCGCTGCCTGCGGCGGCGACGGGCCGCGGCGCGGGGCCGGGGACGACGATCGCCAGATCGACGTCGACGAGCACGACCTCGCCCTCGGGGTCGCGGTGGCCGTAGCGCTCCTCGTGGGCGCGCTCGAAGCCCTCGACCAGCTCGGCGGGGTCGGGGTCGGCCGGGCCCGGCACCGGCAGCTCGAAGGCCTGACCGGCGTAGCGGAGCTTGTAGGTGACCTGGGCCTCGGCGTCCTCGCCGAGGCCGGCGCCGGTCTCCGCGGCCATCGCCTGGACCTCGGCCGCGATCCGCTCGGCGCTCAGCTCGGCCCCGCTCAGCATCACCGTCCGCGCCGTGTCGCGGCGGCGCTCGGAGGCGCAGAGGCCGAGGGCGGAGAGGACGCCGCCGGCGCGGGGACAGAGGATCGTCTCGATCCCCAGCTCTGCGGCGATCGCCGCGGCGTGCATCGGCCCGGCGCCGCCGAAGGGCAGCAGGGCGAAGCCGCGCGGGTCGATGCCGCGCTCGACCGTGACCACCCGCAGCGCCCGCACCATCTCCTGGTTGGCGACGCGGAGGATGCCGGCCGCGGTCTCCAGCGGGTCGAGGTCGAGCGAGCGGGCGAGCTCGCCGACCGCCCGCTCGGCGGCCCCGGCGTCGAGCTCGACTCCCCCTGCAAGCCGCGAGTCCGCGGCGAGGCGGCCGAGCAGGAGGTTGGCGTCGGTGACCGTCGGCTCGCTGCCGCCCCGGCCGTAACAGGCGGGCCCGGGATCGGCGCCGGCCGAGTGGGGCCCGGCGCGCAGCGCGCCGCCGGGGTCGCGCCACCCGATCGAGCCGCCGCCGGCCCCGACCGTGTGGACGTCGACCATCGGCAGCTGGATCGGCCGGCCGTCGATCTCGCGCGAGTCGGTCCGCCGCACCTCGCCGGCTTCGACCACGCAGACGTCGCAGGAGGTGCCGCCCATGTCGAACCCGAGTGCGTCCCCGTCGCCGCTCAGCTCGGCCAGCAGACCCGCCCCGACGGCCCCCCCGGCCGGGCCGGAGAGGACGCTCCAGGCGCCGGCGCGCGCCGCCTCCTCGGCCGGGGCGACGCCGCCGGAGGAGCGCATCACCAGCGGTTGCGGCAGCCCGGCCCCGGCGGCGGCCTCGCCGAGCGTCCCCAGGTAGCGGCCGAGCAGCGGGCTGAGGTAGGCGTCGATCACCGTCGTCGAGCAGCGCTCGAACTCGCGGAAGCGCGGCAGGACCTCGTGCGAGGCGGAGACGTGGACGCCGGGAAGTCGGTCGCGCAGGTGTTCGGCGATCTGCCGCTCGTGCCCCGGGTCGAGGTAGGAGAAGAGCAGGCAGATCGCGACCGCCTCGGCGCCGCTGGCCTCGATCGCCGCGGCGAGCCGCTCGGGCTCGGAGTCCGGCAGCGGCTCGACGACCCCGTCGGGCCCGACCCTCTCCGCCGCCTCGAAGCGCAGCTCCGGCTCGACCAGCGGCGCCGGCTTCGGGGCGCAGAGCCGATAGAGCTGAGGGCGGTCCTGGCGGCCGATCTCCAGCATGTCGGCGAAGCCCCGGGTGGCGACCAGCGCCGTCTGCGCGCCCCGCTCCTCGAGCAGCGCGTTGGTGCCGACGGTCATCCCGTGGGCGAAGACCTCGACGGCGCCGGCATCGGCGCCGGCGCGCTCCAGCACCGCCTCCACCGCCCGCATCACCCCGGCCGACTCCTCGCGCGGGGTGGTCGGCACCTTGGCGGTGTGGACGGCGCCGCCGTCGAGCAGGACGGCGTCGGTAAACGTCCCGCCGACGTCGACTCCCAAGAGCATGCGCCGACGCTAACGCCTTAGGGCCATTTCTCCTCGCGGACGGTGCCGTCGGGCGAGACGACGACGTGGACGCCGTCGAGCGCCGGGTCGGCGTCCGGGCAGTCGCGGCGCAGGTGGCCGCCGCGGGACTCGCGGCGGTCCAGGGCGCTGGCCCCGACCGCCCGCGCCAGCGGGTAGGGGTTGGAGATCAGCTTCGCCAGGTCGTCGGGGTTGCGCATCGGGCCGGCGAAGCGCCAGACGGCGTCGCGGGTCTCGTCGGTGGGCGGCTCGAACCGCCACTCGGGCGGCCCCGGGCGCGCGCCGCTCGCCTCCTCGGTGATCGCCGCCGTCGCCGCCCGGCCGCCGAAGACGAAGCACTCGCTGAGCGAGTTGGAGGCGAGGCGGTTGGCGCCGTGCAGGCCGGTGCAGGAGCACTCGCCGACCGCGAGGAGACCGGGAAGCGAGGAGCGGCCGTCGATGTCCACCGCGATGCCGCCCATCGTGTAGTGCGCGGCGGGGGCGACGGGCACCGGCCGCGTCTGCGGGTCGAGGCCGGCCCTGGCCAGCGAGGCGAAGACGTTGGGGAACCGGGCCGGGTCGATCTCCCGCAGGTCGAGGTCCACCGCCGCGGTCCCCTCGGCGCGCATCCGCTCGAGGATCGCCGCCGTCACCGCGTCGCGCGGAGCCAGCTCGTCGGTGAAGCGCTCGCCGTCCGCGTCGAGCAGCTTCGCCCCCTCGCCGCGGATCGCCTCCGTTATGAGGACGCCGTCGTGCGGCGTCCCCGGCAGCGCCAGCGCGGTCGGGTGGAACTGGCAGAACTCGAGGTCGGCGAGGTCGGCGCCGGCCAGCGAGGCGAGCACCGGCCCCGCCCCGATCGCGCCGCGCGGGTTCGTCGTCCGCCGCCACAGCGCCGCCGCGCCGCCGGTGGCGAGGATCGTCGCCGGCGCGGCCACGTCGCCCGCGTCGGTGACGATCCCGTGGCATCTCTCGCCGTCGCTCCACAGGGCCAGGGCCGAGGTCCGCTCCATCACCTCGATCCCCTCCTCGGCGGCGACCATCGCCGCCAGCTTGGAGGTGATCTCGTAGCCGGTCTGGCTGCCGCCGGCGTGGACGATGCGACGGTGGGTGTGGCCGCCCTCGAGCCCGAGCGCCAGCCGCCCCTCCTGGTCGAGGTCGAAGACGACGCCGCGGGCGATCAGGTCGCGGACCGTCGCCGGCGCCTCCTCGACCAGGACCCGGACCGCCGCGCTGCGGCAGAGGCCGCGTCCGGCGGCGATCGTGTCGGCGGCGTGCAGGTCGGGGGAGTCGTCCGGTTCCAGGGCCGCGGCGAGGCCGCCCTGGGCCCAGTAGCTGGCGCTCTGGGAAAGGGGGGTGCGGGAGACGAGAACGGTGCGCGCGCCCTGCTCAGCGGCTCGCAGCGCGCTCCAGAGGCCGGCGGCGCCGCCGCCGACCACGGCGACGTCGAAATCAGCAGACGTCTTTATCGCCCCTCGGCCTCGCGGCGGATTGTGTCCAGCTGTTCGCGCAGCCACGCTGCCGCGCCCTCGCGAGCCCGGGCCAGCTCGTCGGCGATCGTCTCCTCCGCCGTGGTCGCCCGTTGCTCGGCGGCCTCGACGCGCTGCTCGGCCGCCTCGACCTGGGATTCGATCTCGCCGAGGCGGGTCTCGGCACCCGCCAGCGCCTGCTCCTTCTCCTCGCGCTCGCGCTCGAGGTCGGCTTCCAGCGCCGCGATCTCCGCTGCCGCCCGCTTCTCGGCCTCGGCGGCGAGGGTCGCGGCCTCCTCCAGCCGCCGCTCCGCCTCGCGGATCCGGCTCTCGAGGCTCTCGTCAGGGCTCATTGAGTCTCAATCTATCTCTGCTTCGGCGAGGACCGCTTCGTAGGCCTCGATCACCCGCTCCGCCATCCCCGCGGCCGAGAGCGTCGCCGCCCGCGCGGCGCCGGCGACGCGTGGGTCCGGCGCCTGCAGGTGGCGGCGCGCCACCGCTGCCCAGGCGCCCGCCTCGAAGGGGGCGCAGAGGCAGCCGTCGATCCCGCCCAGGGCGTAGGGGGCGATGCCGACGTCGGTGGAGAGAACGGGCACCTCGCAGGCGAGCGCCTCGACCGCGGCCATCCCGAAGCCCTCGTAGTCGGAGGTGACGAGGACGGCGTTGGCGGCGTTCAGCCAGAGCGGCATCTCCTCGGGCTCGATCGAGCCGCCGGTGAGGAGGTCGACGCCGCAGGCCGCCGCGACCTCGGCGGCGCGGTCGTGGCGCTTCTCGGGCCGCGAGGGATTGGCGGGGAAGAAGAGGTAGCCGCTTTCCGGGTCGAGCCCGAGCTCGCGCCGCGCCCGCTGGCGGGGGATCGGCTCGAAGCGGCGCAGGTCGGGCCCGCAGGGGAGGACCGCCGAGCCCGGCACCGCGGGCAGTCCCGGCCGCCCGTCCTCGTCCTCGAACAGCGCCCGCGAGACGCCGGCGACGAGGTCGAGCCGCCAGGCCAGCCGCCGCGAGAGGTGGCCGACGAGGTGGTGGCGGACGTCGGTGCCGTGGAAGGTGACGATCAGCGGCTTCGCCCCCGCCAGCCGCGCCACCCACCCCGCCAGGCCGTAGTGGGCGTGGACGAGGTCGAACCGCTCGCGCCGCAGCAGCGAGTGCAGCCGCCGGGTCGCCGGTAGGTACTCGTCGCGGCCGCGGGCGAACTCGAAGAGGTCGACCTCGACCCCGCGGCGGCGCACCTCGTCGACCTGGTCGCGGACCCAGCGTCCCCGCTGCGGAGCCGCGGCGTCGGGCATGAAGTTGGTGACGACGAGGACCCGCACCGGCGTCAGGGTAACCGCGGCGGGGGCAGCCGATAGCTCGCCGGCGTCTTCGAGAGCCTGATCGGGTTGCGGGGGAGGCGGACCGGGGGGCCGTCGGGGCGGGGGATCTCGACGATCGGGTCGAGGCCGATCTCCGCGGCGAGCTCGAAGGCGGCGCCGACGTCGTTGACGACCCCGGCGGGGACGCGCCGCGCGCGCAGCGCCTCGACCCACTCGCTCGCTGGCCGGGAAGCCAGCGCGGCCTCGAGCAGCGGCCGCAGCGCGTCGCGGTTCTCGACCCGCGCCGGGTTGGTGGCGAAGCGCTCGTCCTCGGCCAGCTCGGGCGCTCCCAGCACCGCGCAGAGCTCGCCGAACTGGCGGTCGTTGCCGACCGCGAGGACGATCTCGCCCTCGCCCGTGTGCAGCAGTTCATAGGGGGCGATGCTGGGGTGGCGGTTGCCCATCCGGCCGGGGACGACCCCGGCGACGGTGTAGGCCGAGCTCTGGTTGACGAGCGCGGCGAGCAGCGCCGAGAGCAGGTCGACCTCGACCAGCTGGCCCTCGCCGCTCTCGCGGCGGTGCTCGAGCGCGGCGAGGATCCCGACCGCGGCGTTGAGGCCGGCGATCACGTCGACCATGGCGACGCCGACCTTCAGCGGCTCGCCGTCGGGCTCGCCGGTGATGCTCATCAGGCCGCCGAGCGCCTGCACCAGCAGGTCGTAGCCCGGCAGCTCGGCGCCGGCGCCGCTGCCGCCGAAGCCGGTGACGGAGCAGTAGACGAGCCGCGGGCTCTCAGGCGCCAGCTCCTCGTAGCCGAGGCCGAGCTCCGCCATCAGCCCGGGGCGGAAGTTCTCGACCACGACGTCGGCGGCGAGGGCGAGGCGGCGGGCCTCGGCGAGGTCTTCCGGGTCCCGGAGGTCGAGCGCGAGGCTGCGCTTGTTGCGGTTGACCGCCTGGAAGTAGGTCGCCTCGCCGGCGGCGTCGTGCGGCGGTCCCCAGGAGCGGGTGTCGTCGCCGCTGCCGGGTCGCTCGACCTTGGTCACCTCGGCGCCGAGGTCGGCCAGCGTCATCGTCGCCAGCGGGCCGGCGAGGACGCGGGAGAAGTCGAGGATCCGCAGGTTTCCCAGCGCCGAGTCGGCCATTAGGTCACGATCTCAGATACGAGCCACCGACCACGAGGACGCCGATGTCATCCACCACCGCCGCGCCGCCGATCCGCCCCTCCGACTACCTCGCCCTGGACGCGCTTCTCTCCGACGAGGAGCGCGACATCCGCGACACCGTCCGCGCCTTCGTCCGCGACAAGGTCGTGCCGAACGTGGGGGAGTGGTTCGAGCGGGCGACGGTGCCACTCGACGAGCTGGCGCCGGAGCTGGGCAAGCTCGGCGTGCTCGGCATGCACCTCGAGGGCTACGGCTGCGCCGGCGCCTCGGCGACCGCCTACGGGCTCGCCTGCATGGAGCTGGAGGCCGGCGACAGCGGCATCCGCAGCCTCGTCTCGGTCCAGGGCTCGCTGGCGATGTACGCGATCTGGCGCTGGGGCTCGGAGGAGCAGAAGCAGGAGTGGCTGCCGCGGATGGCGGCCGGCGAGGCGCTCGGCTGCTTCGGCCTGACTGAGCCCGACGCCGGCTCGGACCCCGGCTCGATGCGGACCCGGGCGCGGCGCGACGGCTCCGACTGGATCCTGCACGGGCAGAAGATGTGGATCACCAACGGCTCGGTCTCCGAGGTGGCGGTCGTCTGGGCGCAGACCGACGAGGGCGTCCGCGGCTTCCTCGTCCCCAAGGGGACCAAGGGGTTCGCGACGCAGGACATCCACAAGAAGCTCTCGCTGCGGGCCTCGGTCACCTCCGAGCTGCTGCTCGACGACGTGCGGCTGCCGGCCGATGCGGTGCTGCCCGAGGTGAGCTCGCTGAAAGGCCCGCTCTCCTGCCTCAACGAGGCCCGCTACGGGATCGTCTGGGGGGCCGCCGGCGCGGGACGCGCCTGCTACGAAGCGGCGCTTGCGTACGCGCTGGAGCGGGTCCAGTTCGACCGCCCGATCGCCTCCTTCCAGATCCAGCAGCAGAAGCTGGCGGAGATGGTGCTGGAGGTCAACCGGGCGACGCTGGTGGCGATCCACCTGGGGCGGATGAAGGACGCCGGCACGCTGCGACCCGAGCACGTCAGCCTCGGCAAGCTCGGCAACGTCAACGGAGCGCTGGAGATCGCGCGCAGCGCCCGTCAGGTGCTCGGAGCCAACGGCGTCACCCTCGAGTATCCGGTGATCCGCCACATGAACAACCTCGAGTCCGTGGTCACCTACGAGGGGACCGCCGACGTCCACGCGCTGGTGATCGGCGGCGCCGTCACGGGGATGCAGGCGTTCCGGTAGAGCCGCCGGGTTTCCCTCCTTTGCGCCGTGGGTATTTGAGCGGTCGCCAGTCGCTGAAACGACAGCGAAGCAGGAGGAGAAGATGGAGGCGAGCGGGAGTCCGTCTTTAGTACTCGTCGAGCAGCACGAGGCCCTTCGGGACGGCCTCGCGGTCCTGCTCGAACGCCGCGGCTTCGAGGTCCGCGGCTGCGCGACGACGGCCGCGCGCGGCGAGGAGGTGATCGCCGAGCGCCATCCCGACGTGGCGGTGGTCGGCGTCGACCTGCCCGACGAGCGCGGGACCGAGCTGGTGCGGCGGATGAGCGATCACCCGCCCTGCCCGAAGTTCGTCATCTACACCGGGCTCAACGACCCCGACCTGCTCGAGGCCGCCTACCGCAGCGGCGCCCGCGGCCTGGTCGCGAAGCCGGCGGGACTCTCCACCCTGGTCGAGGCGCTGCGGGAGGTCTGGCGCGGCGGCCGCTACTTCGACCGCAGCTTCGTCCAGAAGAACGGCGACGGCGGCTCGGAGAGGACGCTTAGCGCCAGGGAGTCGGAGGTCCTCGGCTTCCTCGCCGAGGGCTTGACCGGCGAGGAGATCGCCCGGCGTCTGGTCCTCTCGCCGGAGACCGTCCGCACCCACATCCGCAACGCGACCGAAAAGCTCGAGGCCCGCACCCGCACCGAGGCCGTCGTCAAGGCGCTGGAGCGCGGGGAAATCCGCCGCGCCTGATCAGCGGGCCAACTGCGCGGCGGCGTCGATCCAGACCGCGAGGTTGAGAACCAGCATGGCGAGCTTGACCCAGGCGGTCGGGAGGAAGCCATGGACGTTCACGCCACGTGGATCGTCAAAACAACCCTGAGTGCATATCCCCGCTTTGCGGTAAGTCCGGCGATTTTTGAAAGGCGTTTCTTTTCCGTCGCGGACCCGTGACTTCCGGGTCTTGTTCGGTGCGCCGGCCCCTCCGACCATCGCCCCGAAATCGAGAAAGGAGGCAGTCCATGCTCTACGCGCTGATGGGCTACGCGCACGCTGCCGTCACCCGGCGGCTGCGGGAAATCCGGCGGCTGTGCGGGGAGGCGGGGCAGGGGACGGTCGAGTACGTCGGCCTGATCCTGCTGGTCTCGCTGCTGATGGTGGGGATGGTCGCGGCGATGAAGGGCTTCAACGGCAAACAGGGCACCGAGCTCGCCGACGTGATCGTCGACAAGATCAAGGAGGCGGTCGACAAAGTCGCCTTCAAATAGGAGGTGGGGCGCGCCGGGTGTCCCCTAGGCTGGCCCGGTGCGCCCGATCTGCGTCGACCACATGACGCTGCCGGTCGGCGACCTGGAGCGGTCGCTGGCCTTCTACCGCGCCGCCCTCGTCGCCGGGATGGGCTGGGTCGAGATCGACATGGAAGGCCTCCCGACCTTCGGGCCGAAGGACGCCGAGGACGTCACCCTGGCTCCCGGCGGGCCGCTGCGGCCGGCGATCCACCTGGCCTTCGCGGCCGACGACTTCGCCCAGCTCGAGGGTTTCCACCGCGAGGGACTGGCCGCCGGCGGCCGCGACAACGGCGCTCCCGGCCCGCGCCTGCAGTACTCGCCGGGCTACCACGGCGCCTTCCTGCTCGACCCCGACGGCCACAACGTCGAGGCGGTCTGGCACGCGCCAACGGGCTCAGCCCCCGCCGTCGAATAGCCGCTAGAAGCCAACAGCGGGGTTCGTTTATCACCGGCAAGATGTCTGAGTAGGCAGGGACCATCAACTAAATGCCGGGAGGCAAAAGATGGCTCCACAGGAGTTGGTCGACAAAGGCCACGGGAAAAACGAACCCCGCGGCATCAAACGCGTCCCTCGCTCGGCACTCTTCGAGGGTCGCTTCGGGCGACTGTTCCGGCAGCTGAAACCGGCGCCCGATCTGAGTGACAAAGAACTGGGAAAACTGGCTGAGAGCATGCGTGAGCCCAAAGGCTCGGCGGGCAAACTCGACAACCCGAAAATCCCTGCGGCCTACACCTATTTCGGACAGTTCGTAGACCACGACATCACCTTCGATCCGGTCTCGGACCTGCAGCGCAAAAACGACCCGGACGCGTTGGTCGATTTCCGCTCACCGCGCTTCGACCTCGATTGCGTTTACGGAGGCGGCCCGGCCGACCAGCCGTACCTCTACGACCAGCCGGCCCGGCTGAAACTGCTGATCGACAAAAAAAACAGCAAAGGGGAACCGGATCTCCAGCGCAACGCCGAGGGTGTCGCCCTGATCGGCGACCCGCGCAACGACGAGAACATCATCGTTAGCCAGCTGCAGCTGACCTTCCTGCGCTTCCACAACAAGGTGGCGGCGAAAGTCGCCGCTGACAAATCGATTCCGAAAGAGCGCAGGTTCGAGGAAACCCAGCGTCTGGTTCGCTGGCACTACCAGTGGGTGATTCTCGAGGACTTCCTGCCGCGGATAGCCGGCCAGGCCGTCAAAGACCGAGTGCGGCGTAAAAAAGGCGAGGTCGAGATCGACCTGCGCTGGTTCCGCCCGAAAAACAACCCGTTCATGCCGGTCGAGTTCTCGGTGGCGGCGTACCGCTTCGGTCACAGCCAGATCCGGCCGACCTACGACCTCAACCAGATCGTGACCGATCGCCCGATCTTCATCCCGGGAGAAAAAGTGGGCGAGCTCGACGACCTGCGGGGGTTCCGGCCGCTCCCGGGTGCCTGGACGATCGACTGGTCCTTCTTCCTCGACGGGGTGCCGGGCAAAGCAAAAAAACCGCAGCTCACCCGGAAGATCGACGCGCAGCTGTCGGGAGGGCTTTTCGACCTTCCCGGGTTCCCGCAGAAAGAATCGTCGCTGGCCTTCCGGAACCTCAAGCGAGGGCAGGCGCTGAGGCTTCCCTCCGGGCAGGACGTCGCCAAACGGATGGGGCTGAAACCGCTCTCGGGCAAACAGCTCGGCGCACCAGAGCCGACGCCGCTGTGGTTCTACATCCTCAAAGAGTCGGGGTTGAAAGGCGGGCAGCAGCTCGGTCCGGTCGGCGCCCAGATCGTCGCCGAGGTCCTGCTCGGCCTGCTGAAGGGGGACCAGCACTCCTTCGTCAACGCTCGTCCCGAGTGGAAACCGACCCTGGGGTCGAAAGCGGGCAAATTCACCCTCTCCGACCTGGTCAAATTCGCCCTCAGCTGACAGGAACCGGCGAGGCCGAGTAAAGGCGCGCCCCGCGGCGTACGTCGCGGGGCGCGCCCACGTGAAACACTCGCGCGATGCCAGCTTCTCGCAGCTACGACAGGGCACCGGCCGACATCCGGCCGGTGACGATCGACGCCGGGTTCGTCGAAAGCGCCGACGGCTCGGCGCTGATCTCGATCGGCAAAACGAGGGTGATCTGCACCGCCTCGATTCAGGAGCAGGTTCCGCGCTGGATGACGGGCAAGGGCAAAGGCTGGGTCACGGCCGAGTACGCGATGCTGCCCGCCTCGACCGGCGACCGTAAGCAGCGCGACATCTCGAAGGGCAAGCAGGACGGGCGCGGGGTCGAGATCCAGCGCCTGATCGGCCGCTCGCTGCGGGTCGTCGTCGACTTCAAGGCGATGGGCGAGCGCAGCGTCTACGTCGATTGCGACGTGCTCGAAGCCGACGGCGGCACCCGCTGCGCGGCGATCACCGGCGGCTTCGTCGCCCTGCGCCAGGCCTTCCAGAAGCTGGTCGACAAGAAAGCCCTCGACGCGCTGCCGCTGACCGGCTCGGTCGCCGCGGTCAGCGTCGGCATGGTCAACGGCCGCGCCCTCTGCGACCTCGACTACGGCGAGGACTCCAACGCCGAAGTCGACGCCAACGTGGTGATGACCGGCGAGGGCGGCCTGGTCGAGGTGCAGGCGACGGCGGAGCGGACGCCGCTCTCGCGGGCCTCGCTCGACGAGCTGCTCGGCCTCGCCGAGATGGGGATCGGCCGCCTGCGGGAGGTGCAGGAGCGCGTCGCTTCGTGAAGCCCCGCGAAGCGACGGCGAAACAGGTGTTCGTCCTGGCCACCCGCAACCAGCACAAGGTGCGGGAGATGGCCGAGCTGCTGCCGGGAGTCGAGCTGCGGCCGCTCCCCGACGAGGTGCTCTCACCGGAGGAGACCGGCGAGAGCTTCGAGGCCAACGCGCTGATCAAGGCGCGCTCCGCCCACGCCGCCACCGGCGAGGCGACGATCGCCGACGACTCGGGGATCGAGGCCGCCGACCTCGGCGGCGCCCCCGGGGTCTACTCCGCCCGCTACGCCGGCGAGGGCGCCAGCGACGAGACCAACCTGGAGAAGCTGCTGCGCGAGGTCGACGCGGCCGGGGGCGAGCGTCGCGCCGCCTACGTCTGCGCCATCGCCCTGGTCGACGAGGAGGGACACGAGTACGTTTTCGAGGCGCGCTGCGAGGGGACGCTGTTGCGTGAGGGGCGCGGCACCGGTGGCTTCGGCTACGACCCGGCCTTCGTCCCCGACGAGACCGGCCACGAGGACCAGCGGACGATGAGCGAGCTCAGCCCCGAGGAGAAGAACGCGATCAGCCACCGCGGCAAGGCGGCGCGGATGCTGGCCCGGCACCTGGGCCCGGAGGCCGAGGCGGCGAGATGATCCGCACCAAAAGCGGCGCCGCTGCGCTCTCGATCGCCTCCAACTCGGTCCTGATCGCGCTGAAGCTGGCCGCCGGCGCGATCACCGGCTCGATCGCGATCCTCACCGAGGCGATCCACTCGCTGATCGACCTCGTCGCCTCGGTGATCGCCTTCATCTCGGTCCGCAAAGCCGACGAGCCGGCCGACGAGGAGCACCCCTACGGGCACGAGAAGGTCGAGAACCTGGCGGCGACGATCGAGGGGATCCTGATCCTGGTCGGCGCCGCGGTGATCGTCTACGAGGCGACCCGCCGCCTCGCCGTCGGCGCCTCGGTCGAGAGCCTCGGCGTCGGCATCGCCGTGATGGGCTTCTCCGTCCTCGCCAACCTCGTCGTCTCCGGCGTCCTCTACCGCCAGGCCCGCGCCCACGAATCGCCGGCCCTGGAGGGCGACGCCGCCCACCTGCGCACCGACGCGCTGACCTCGGCCGGGGTGCTCCTCGGCCTCGGCCTGGTCCAGCTCACCGGCATCGACGCCTTCGACTCGATCACCGCTCTCGTCGTCGCTGCGGCGATCGTCTCGGCCGGGATCAACATCATCCGCCGCTCCTCCGGCGTCCTGGTCGACGAGACCCTGCCCGACGCCGAGATGGACCGGATCGAGGAGGCGATCTCCACCGCCCGCACCCCCGAGGTCGCCGGCTACCACAAGCTCCGCGCCCGCCGCGCCGGCCGCCGCCGTCACATCGACTTCCACGTCCAGTACCGCTCCGGCACCACCCTGGAGCGCGCCCACGAGCTCGCCCACGAGATGCGCGACTCGATCGAGGCCGAGATCCCCCAGGCCGAGGTCCTGATCCACGCCGAGCCCGAGACTTCCTACCGCGAGCGCGAAAGCGGCCCCTACCGGTCTGGATAGTGTCGACTTAGTGGCCTCAGGGGCCACAAAGTCGACACCTCAAGCTGGGGGCAAGAGGTTCACCGCCGCGGCAAGGCCGACGGCGACGAGGGTGACCGCGTAGCCGGTGTAGCCGCTGAAGGCGAAGAGGATCGCGGCGACGGCGCAGATGACGACGGTGGTGATCCAGGAGGCTCGGGCGAGGGTCACGGTCGGTATCTTCGCCGACATGCCTGACGCTGCCGCAGCCGCCCCGCCTTCCGAGGAATCCGCGGCGGCGGCACTCGAGTTCCTCGCCGAGATGTCCCCCGACCTGCGGGGCGCCGCGATTCTCGGTCCCGAGGGCGAGGTGCTGGCCGCCACCGGTGAGGAGCGGGAGCGCTGGGAGGAGGACGCGGCGGCGTTGTTCGCCGCCGCCGACGAGGCCGAGGGGGTGCCGGTCGAGCAGGTCCACATCGCCACCGAGCAGGGCGAGGTCTTCGCGATCCGCAACGCCGGGCTGGCGGCGGTCTCGGTCACCGAGCGCTTCGCCCTCGCCTCGCTGATGCTCTTCGACCTGCGCTCGGTCCTGCGCCGGCTGGCGTCTCCGAACTCTGGGGGTCAGAGCCCCCCAAATCTCGGAAGGGCGAGGACTGATGCCCGCCAAGCCGCACCGGATCCTGCTCGACCGCGTCTCCGTCTACGCCGACGAAGCGGCCGCCTTCATGCGCCGCCGCCGCGTCTCGCGCCGGCCCTTCGCCCGCCTCTACTACCCCCACGGCCGCAGCGCCGACCACGCCCAGGACTCGCGCGCCGGCGCCGAGCTGTTCGTCGCCGCCGGGCGGCTGATCGAGGTCGCCGGGAAGAAGCAGAAGGGATGAGCGGCCTGATCGACCAGGCGGTCGCCGAGCGGGCGCTGCGGCGGGCGCTCGCGAACGGGGGCCGCTTCGCCGAGGTCTTCGCCGAACGCCGCCGTGGGCAGACGCTGGCGATCGACGAGGGGCGGATCGAGTCGGTCCAGTCCGGCGCCGAGGAGGGCGCCGGGGTCCGCGTCGTCGACGGCAACACCACCTACTTCGCCCACGTCGACGGCCTCGAGCCGGCGGACGTCGAACGCGCCGCCGACGAAGCCGCCGCCGCGCTCCGCGCCGAGCGCACCGAGCCGCGACCGCTGCAGACCCGGGAGACGGCGCCGCTGCCGGTCGAGCGGCGCCCCGAAGACGTGCCGGCCGAGCGCAAGGCCGAGCTGCTGCGCGAGCTCAACGAGCGGGCCCGTGCCAAGGGCGCGGAGATCGCCCAGCTGAACGCCTCCTACGGCGAGGCGCGGCGCGAGGTCGCGATCGCCAACTCCGACGGGCTCTTCGGCGGCGACGACCGCACCCGGGTGCGGATCGGCGTCCAGGCGGTCGCCCGCCGCGACGGCACCGTCGAGACCGGGGCCGAGACCCTCGGCGCCCACCGCGGCTTCGAGCTGCTCGAAGACGACCCGGGCCAGATCGCCGAGCAGGCCGCCGCCAAGGCGCTGACTTTGCTCGACGCGGTCCCGGCCCCTTCGGGCTCGATGCCGGTCGTGGTCGGTGGCGGCTTCGGCGGCGTCCTCTTCCACGAGATGACCGGCCACGGCCTCGAGGCCGACCACATCCAGAAGGGCGCCAGCGTCTACGTCGGCAAGCTCGGCGAGCGGGTCGCCGAGCCGCTCCTGAACGCCTACGACGACGGCCGCCTGCCGGGGGAGTGGGGCAGCGACGCGATCGACGACGAGGGCCAGCCGACGCAGAAGACGCAGGTGATCGAGGGCGGCAGGCTCACCTCCTACCTCTACGACCACCTCACCGCTGAGCGCGACGGCGTCGCCTCGACCGGCAACGGCCGCCGCGAGAGCTTCCGCGACCTGCCGATCCCGCGGATGACCAACACCTACATCGCCCCCGGCGACGCCACCCCCGAGGAGATCATCGGCGGCGTTTCCCGCGGCTTCTACGCGGTCTCCTTCGGCGGCGGCCAGGTCGACCCCGCCACCGGCGACTTCGTCTTCGGCGTTTCCGAGGGCTACCTGATCGAGGGCGGGAAGGTGACCAGCCCCTGCCGCGGCGCGACCCTGATCGGCAACTGCCTCGACGCCCTCGCCGCGATCGACGCGGTCGGCGACGACTTCTTCATGAAGACCGGGATCTGCGGCAAGGGCGGCCAGAAAGTACCGGTGGGGACCGGCCAGGGCCACGTCCGGGTGCGGGCGATGACGGTCGGAGGGACTGAGAGATGACAGCGGGAGCGTTTGACGGCAGCGGGAGCGTTTTATGACTGAGCTGAGCGCGGTCGCGCGCCGCGCAGTCGAGGCCGCGACCGGCGCCGGGGCGAGCGACGCCGAGGCCTACGTCTCCCGCGAGAGCGGCCGTACGGTGCGCGTCCACGGCGGCGAGGTCGAGAGCCTGACTGCGGCGGCGCAGACCGGGGCCGGGATCCGCGCCTGGAGCGGCCACCGGGTCGGCTACGCCTACGGCACCGATCTCTCCGAGGCCGGGGTGGCGGCGATCGCCGCCCGCGCCGCCGAAGCCGCCGCCGTTGCCGACGAAGACGAGTTCGCGTCGCCGCCCCAGCCCTCCGAGGTGGAGGCGCTGGCCGGGCTGAGCGACCCCTCGATCGCCGAATGGGAGACCCCGCGGGTCGTCGACCTCGCCCTCACCGTCGAGCGCACGGCGCTGGAGTCCGACCCGCGCCTGGTCGGCGTCGAGGTCGCCGTCTACGCCGACTCCGGCGAGCAGGTGGCGATCGCCTCCTCGACCGGCGTCGCCGGCGAGTACGAGTCCTCCAGCTGTTACGCCTACCTGCAGGCGCTGGCCGAAGGCGAGGGGGCTCGCGAGACCGGCCTCGGCTTCGGGCTCGCCCGCGGCCCCCGCGAGCTCGACCCGGAGGCGATCGGCGCCGAGGCGGCCGGGCGGGCGCTCTCGATGATCGGCGCCGGCAAGCCCGCCTCGCGCTCCTGCCCGGTCGTCCTCGACGAGACCGTCGCCGCCAGCTTCGCCGGCCTGATCGGCGGCGGCCTCGGCGCCAAAGCGGTGCAGCGCGGGCGCTCGCCCTTCGCCGGCCGGCTCGAAGAGGAGGTGGCGAGCGGCGCCTTCGTCCTCCACGACGACGGCCGCGACCCGCTCGGCCCCGCCTCGGCCCCTTTCGACGCCGAGGGGGTCCCCCGCCGCCGCACCGCCCTGATCGAGGGCGGCCGGCTGTGCTCCTACCTCTACGACACCTACACCGCCAACCGCGAGGGCGTCTCCTCGACCGGCTCGGCGGCGCGGCAGGGCTACCGCTCGCTGCCCTCGGTCTCGTCTTCGAATCTGATGGTCGCCCCCGGCACCCTCTCGCTCGAGGGGCTGCTGGCGGCGGCGGGGGAGGGAGTGCTGGTCACCGACGTCGCCGGCCTCCACTCGGGCGTCAACCCCGTCACCGGCGTCTTCTCGGTCGGCGCCTCGGGCCGGATCATCCGCGACGGCGCCCTCGCCGAGCCGGTCCGCGAGTTCACGATCGCCGGCGAGCTGGTGGCCATGCTCGGCGCCGTCAGCGCCGCCGGCGCCGAGACCCGCTGGGTTCCTTTCGGCGGCTCGGTCAGCACCCCGCCGCTGCTGGTCGCCGAGATGGCGATCAGCGGCTCCTGACATTTGGCTTTCCAAGGCGCAAGTTCTTACGCCGTGGCCACTGTTAGATTGCGCCCGTCTTCAAACCCCGAGGAGGAATCAAGACGTGACCAAGGCTGAGTTTCTGGACCAACTTTCAGGCGACGAGCGCCTCGGCAGCAAAAAAGCTGCCAGCGACGCTGTCGACGCAGTGCTCGAGGCGATCACCGGTGCTCTGAGCAAGGGCGAGGAGGTCGCCTTCACGGGCTTCGGCAAATTCCACGTCGCCGAGCGTGGCCCGCGCCAGGGCGTCAACCCGCGAACCGGCGAAAGGATCACCATCCCGGGCGGCAAAGTTCCCCGCTTCTCCGCCGGCTCGGCTCTGAAGACCAAAGTCAAGGGCGGCTGATTCGCTGACTGGCTTTTCCGATCGGCTGGCGGCGCTCGTCGAAGAGCGCCGCAGCCAGATCTGCCTCGGCCTCGACCCCGACCCGGCCAAGCTGGCCGGGGAGGGGGCGAGCCCCGGCGATCCCGAGGCGCCGGCCGCCGAGCTGGCGGCCGCCGCGGTCGCCAGGCACTGTCGTGACCTGATCGACCGGGCCGGCCCCTCCTGCGTCGCGGTGAAGCCGCAGCTGGCCTGCTTCGAGCGCCTCGGCGCACCCGGCTGGTCCGCCCTCGAAGAGGTCTGCGCCGCGGCCCGGGAAGCAGGCCTCCTGGTCGTCGCCGACGGCAAGCGCGGCGACGTCCCGGTCACCGCCGCCGCCTACGCGCAGGCCCTGGTCGGCGAGACGCCGACCCCCTGGGGGAGCGTCCCGGGCCTCGGCGCCGACGCCTTCACCGCCAACCCCCTGCTCGGGCGCGATGCCCTGGAGCCGCTTGTCGCCGCCGCGGCGGAGGCCGGGGCGGGGGTCTTCGCCCTGGTCCGCACCAGCAACCCCGGCGCCGCCGACCTGCAGGACCTTCCCGCGCCGGATGCGCCGCTGCACGAGCGCCTCGCCGGCATCGTCGCCGAGCTCTCCGACCGCCTCGCCGGCAGTTGCGGCCTGAGCGGGATGGGTGCCGTCGTCGGCGCCACCGAGCCGCGCCACTTCGCCCGCATGCGGGAGCTGATGCCGCGGGCGATCTTCCTCATCCCCGGCGTCGGCGCCCAGGGAGGTCGCCCGGAGCTGCTCGGCGCCGCCTTCTCGGCCGGTCGCGCCGCCGGCCTGGTCGCCGCCTCGCGCGGCATCGCCGCCGATCCCGACCCGGCCGCCGCGGCCGAGCGCCTGCGGTCCGCGGTTTGGGAGATATCGACCGCCTGATATCGCCCGGCGCGATTACGATCAGCCCGCCCCAACCGATTCGCCAAGCCCAGTCCAATGGAAAAACGCTCCAGCGCCGCCACCCGCATCGCCGCCGCCCTCGCCCTGATCGCGGCGGTCGTCGTCGTGGTCGTGGTCCTCAGCGCGACGATGGGCGACGACTCCTCCTCGCCCCGGAAGCAGGGCAAGAATCACCCGCAGAAGGAAAAGAAGCAGCGGACCAAGGCCAAGGCCTACACGGTCGAATCGGGCGACACCCTGACCGCGATCGCCCACAAGACCGGGGTCCCGGTCGCCGAGATCCTGGCGCTCAACCCCGAAGTCGATCCGCAGATCCTGATCGCCGGACAGACGCTGAAGCTGCGATGAGGCGCCGGCGCCACGGCGCCCGGGCGGCGGCGATTTTGCCGGCGCTCGTGCTGGCGCTCGCCCTCCTGCTCGCCCCCGCGGCGACGGCGGCGGTCGAGCCGCCGAGGATCGAAGCGAAGGCCTGGATCGTCGTCGACGGGCGCAGCGGCGACGTGCTCGCCTCGCAGGCGGCGAAACAGCACCTGCCGATCGCCAGCACGACCAAGCTGATGACCGCCTTCGTGGCGATGCAGGAGCTGCCGCTCGACAAGATCGTCCGCGCCGCGCCGTACGAGCCGATCTACGGCGAGTCCCTGCTGGGCCTGAAGACGGGGGAGAGGGTCAGCGTGCGGGACCTCCTCTACGGCCTGATCCTGGTCAGCGGCAACGACGCCGCCCACACCCTCGCGGTCGCCGCGGCCGGCTCGCAGGCGCGCTTCGTCGAACAGATGAACCGCCATGCCGCCGCCCTCGGCCTGTCCGACACCCACTACGCGAACCCGATCGGCCTCGACCAGCAGGGCAACTACTCGAGCGCCGCCGACCTCGCGACCCTCGCCCGCCGCCTGCTGGCGATGCCGGCCTTCGCCGAGATCGCCGGCTCCCGCACGGCCCTGCTCCGCAGCCTGCGCCCGCCGCGCCGGATCGAGACGCTCAACGACCTCCTCTACGTGGCCCCCTGGGCGACCGGGGTGAAGACCGGCCACACCTTCGACGCCGGTTACGTCCTCGTCGGCTCCGGCAGCAGGAAGGGGGTCGACCTGGTCTCGGCGGCGATCGGCGCGCCGACCGAGGAAACGCGCACCACCGACAACCTGGAGCTGCTCGAATGGGGCTTCTCCCAGTACCGCCGCCGGCTTCCGGTGCGGCGCGGGCAGGACCTGGCCGAACCGGAAATCCGCTATTCCGGCGGCCAGCTGCCGCTGCGGGCCGAACGCTCGCTGCAGGTCGGCGTCCGTCGCGGTCAGCAACTCGACCTGCGGGTGCGGGCGCCGCAGGAGGTGGAGGGACCGATCCGGCGCGGCGCCAGGCTCGGCCGCGCGGTCGTCTACGTCGACGGCCGCCGGGTCGGCGTCGTCTCGCTGCGGGCCAGCCGCGCGGTCTCGGAGGCAAGCCTCTTCGACCGGGCCCGCGCGACCGTCGCTGACAATTCGATCCCTATCGGAATTGCGGCGTTCGTGATACTCATCATCGCGCTGGTACTCGTGCGCCAGCTGACCAGCCGACACGACTCAGGGAGCAGATCGGGGTGAGAGCCGAGTGATCCTCACGGTGACCTTGAACGCGGCGATAGACCGCACCGTCGCGGTCCCCAATTTCCGTCTCGGGCGCCGCCACCGGGCGGTCGAGAGCCGCACCGTCGCCGGCGGCAAGGGGATCAACGTCGCCCGCGCGCTGAGCCTGCTCGGCCGGCCGGTGATCGCGACCGGGTTCGTCGGCGGCCCGACCGGGACCCAGGTCCTCGAACAGCTGCATTCCGAATCGGTGCTGACCGACTTCACCCGGATCGTCGCCGAGACCCGGATCAACCTCGCCGTGATCGACCCGACCTCCGGCGAGCAGACCGAGATCAACGAGCGGGGCCCGGCGGTCAGCCCCGAGGAGGTCAAGAAGCTCTTCGACCGGATCGCCTACCTGGCGGGCGGCGCCAAGCTCTGCGTCCTCGCCGGGTCGGTGCCGCCCGGCGCCGGCGACGACCTCTACGCCCGCCTGATCGACGACCTCTCCCGCCGCGGCGTCCCGGTCGTCCTCGACGCCGAGGGCGAGGCGATGCTGGCCGGGGTGCGGGCCGGGGCCTCGATGGTCACCCCGAACGAGACCGAGGCCGAGGAGCTGGTCGGGCAGGAGTTCGCCGACCGCGGCGACCTCGCCCAGGGGCTGCTGGAGCTGGTCCGCCTGGGAGCGGGCGAGGCGGTGATCACCCGCCCCGAAGGCTGCGTCGCGGCGGTCGGCGAGGGCAACTCGCGGCGCCTGCTCGAGGTCCACACCGAGCCGCTGGAGCCGGTCTCCACGGTCGGCTCGGGGGACGCTTTCGTGGCCGGCTACGTCGCCGCCCGCTACGACGGCCGCTCGCCGGAGGAGTGCCTGGCCTACGGGGTCGCGTGCGGGGCCGAGTCGACCCAGCACTTCGGCGCCGGCACCGTGGACCGCAACCAGGTCGAGCGGCTGCTCGGCGAGGTCTCCGTCCACGATTTGGAGGTCCCCGCCGAAGTGTAGGCTGGCTAGTTCAACGCCAGCCCCTGGAGGACTAACTTGGAAATCGAAATCGGCCGCGGCAAGAAGGGTCGCCGCGCCTACGGATTCGACGACATCGCGATCGTTCCTTCCCGCCGGACGCGCGACCCCGACGACATCGACGTCAGCTGGACCCTGGGTCCCTACCGCTTCGAGATCCCGCTCGTCGCCTCGGCGATGGACGGCGTCGTCTCGCCCGACACCGCCGTGCGGGTCAACGAGCTGGGTGGCCTCGGGGTGCTCAACCTGGAGGGGATCTGGTCCCGCTTCGAGAACGCCGAGGAGAGGCTGGAGGCGATCGCCGCCGCGCCGAAGCACGAAGCGACGCGGCTGATGCAGGAGATCTACACCGAGCCGGTCAAGCCCGAGCTGATCGCCAAGCGGGTCGAGGAAATCAAGGCCCGGGGCGCGGTCGTCTGCGGCTCGCTGACGCCGCAGAAAGTCCGCGAGTACTTCGAGGTGGCGGTCGAGGCCGGCCTCGACATCCTCGTCATCCAGGGCACGGTGATCTCGGCCGAACACGTCTCGACCACGGTCGAGCCGCTGAACCTGAAGGAGTTCATCGCCGAGGTGCCGGTGCCGACCGTGGTCGGCGGCTGCGCCTCCTACTCGACCGGGCTGCACCTGATGCGGACCGGCGCGGTCGGCGTCCTCGTCGGCGTCGGCCCGGGCGCCGCCTGCACCACCCGCGGCGTGCTCGGGATCGGCGTCCCACAGGCGACCGCGATCGCCGACGTGGCGGCGGCCCGAGCCCAGCACATGCTCGAGACCGGCGAGTACGTCAACGTGATCGCCGACGGAGGCATGCGGACCGGCGGCGACGTCTCCAAGGCGATCGCCTGCGGCGCCGACTCGGTGATGATCGGCTCGCCGCTGGCGCGGGCCAAGGAGGCACCGGGGCGCGGCTTCCACTGGGGGATGGCTACCTTCCACCCCTCGCTGCCGCGCGGCACCCGGGTCTCGACCAAGCAGGACGGGACGATGGAGGAGATCCTCCTCGGCCCGGCCAAAGAGAACGACGGCACCTTCAACCTGATGGGGGCGCTGAAAACCTCGATGGCCACCTGCGGCTACGAGGACATCCGCTCCTTTCAGCGGGCCGAGGTGATGGTCGCTCCCGCCCTGATGAGCGAGGGCAAGAAGCTGCAGAACGAGCAGTCTGTGGGGATGGGCTCGAACGGCAGAGCGGCTGTTTCCACCGGAGTCGCCGTATCGGATGACTGAGGGGCTCGGGACCGCTCGACCCGCGGGTCCTGTCGCGGCAGGGGACCCACCCCCTCCTGTGCGGCAGGAGGGGGTCCCCCCTACCACGCCACCCACGGGGCAGGCGGTTGAGGAGGTCCTCGTCCTGGACTTCGGCGGTCAGTACTCGCAGCTGATTGCGAGGCGGATCCGGGAATGTGGAGTGTTTGCCGAGCTGCTGCCGGCGAGCACGCCTGTAGAGAAGATTCGAGACAGAAAGCCGAAAGGTTTGATCCTCTCCGGCGGGCCGGCTTCGGTCTACGAGCCGGGGGCTCCTGAGTTTCCTACTCAGTTGCTCGACCTTGGGATTCCGATGCTGGGCATCTGTTACGGGATGCAGGCGATGGTTCTGGCTCTTGGCGGGAAGGTGGAGTCGGCGGAGACGGGTGAGTTCGGGCGCACGGATCTGGTTCTTCGGGACGGTGGCGGCAGGCTGCTCGGCGGCCTGCCCGAGGAGCAGAGCTGCTGGATGAGCCACCGCGATGCCGTCTTCGAGGCACCCGAGGGGTTCACCGCGCTCGCTTCCAGCCCGAGCTCGCCGGTCGCCGCCTGCGAGCTGCCCGACCGCGGCCTCTACGGGATCCAGTTCCACCCCGAGGTCGTCCACACGCCCTACGGCACCGAGATCCTCACCCGCTTCCTGCGCGACGTCGCCGGCTGCGAGGAGCAGTGGTCGCCGCAGTCGGTGATCGCCGAGCAGGTCGAGAAGATCAAGGCGCAGGTGGGGGAGGGGAAGGTGATCTGCGGCCTCTCCGGCGGGGTCGATTCGTCGGTGGCGGCTCTGCTGGTCCACAAGGCGGTCGGCGACAAGCTGACCTGCGTCTTCGTCGATCACGGCCTGATGCGGATGAACGAGGCCGAGCAGGTGGTCGAGGCCTTCGGCCAGTTCGGGATCCCGCTCGTCCACGTCGACGCCGAAGAGCGCTTCCTCGCCAAGCTGGCCGGCAAGGACGACCCGGAGGAGAAGCGGAAGATCATCGGCACCGAGTTCATCCGCGTCTTCGAGGAGGAGGCAGAGAAGCTCGAGGACGTCAGCTACCTGGTCCAGGGCACCCTCTACTCCGACGTGATCGAGTCCGGCGGCTCCGACCACGCGGCGACGATCAAGTCCCACCACAACGTCGGCGGCCTCCCCGACGACCTCGAGTTCGAGCTGGTCGAGCCGTTGCGGATGCTGTTCAAGGACGAGGTCCGGGCGGTCGGCGCCGAGCTGGGCCTGCCGGAGCGGATGGTCTGGCGCCAGCCCTTCCCGGGACCGGGGCTCGGGATCCGGATCGTCGGCGGCGAGGTCAACAAAGAGCGCCTGGACATCCTCCGAGCGGCCGACGCGATCCTCCAGGAGGAGATCCGCGCGGCGGAGCTCTACCGCCAGCTCTGGCAGTCGTTCTGCGTCCTCCCCGTCGTCCGCTCGGTCGGCGTCCAGGGCGACGGGCGCACCTACGCCTACCCGATCGTGATCCGCGCCGTCACCTCCGACGACGCGATGACCGCCGACTGGGCGCGGCTCCCTTACGACCTGCTGGAGCGGGTCTCGAACCGGATCATCAACGAGATCCGCGACGTCAACCGCGTCGCGCTCGATATTTCCTCGAAGCCGCCGGCGACTATCGAGTGGGAGTAGCCGGTAGGGAGGGACGGGTGTCCCTTTCCCTCCCTGGGATTTTCGCCGTTAACGCGCCATCTCTCGCCAAGGGGTCAGGGCGAAAATCAGGACGCCGGTCGGGAAAGGGACACCCGTCCCTCCTGCGACAGTGGGCTGTAACTCAGCTAGGCGGCGAAACCGCGAGAGACGTCGCATATCGACGCCTTGTGCGGTCTCGCGGATTCGTAGAGCCGGGAGCGGTCATAGAGGGTGCAGGTGGGGGTCCCTGGGTACTCAGCATGGAGCCGCGCCTAAAGCTCCTGGGGCGTCAGCCGTAATGCGATTCACGCGGGGAGGTGCTCCCAGGGACCCCCACCTGCACCCTCCCAACTAAGCGGCCTCTATCGACCCCGCCGTCTCGAAGGCGGCCATCCCGACGACGGTCGAGACGGCGCCGTCGCCGCCGCTCTCGCTGAGCCGGTCCTGGCTGCGCAGGTGCGCCGCCAGCATCAGCTTGGTCGCCTCTTCGAGGATCGCGACCACCTCGCTGAAGCCCTCCTCGTCGAGGTGGAGCGGCATCCAGCGGAAGACGGTGTCGTCGCGCCCGTCGAGCGTCCCGGCTTCCAGCGCGGCTACCGCCTTGTCGAGAAACGTCTGCAGGGTTGCGGCGGAGACTCCGCCGCGCACCGTTTTCGGCACCTTCCGCCAGTGCGGGCCGCCGACGAAGGCCCCTGGCGTGGCCTTGTAGTAGTGCTCGGTGGCGCCGCGGCGCTGTGCGGTGTCGACGAGCTCCAGCGCCCCGTAGCGATCCAGCGCCCGCGTGTGGTACGCGACGTCGCTGAGACCGGCCTCGAGCTGGCCGGCCAGCTGGTTGGGGCTCGACACGTGGTCAGTCAACAGCTCTAGGATCTGAATTCGCAGGGGATGGGCGAGGGATCGGACCAGTCGCTGGTCGATGGCTTCGGGGAATGGCTCCTTCATGATCGGCTCCTTGGGCCTAAGGGGGTCAGTACGGCTTCGTTCGTATGCAGTTAATACGTATAGACCATTCAACGTCTCTAATCCAGAACACGCAGTTTCTTGAGAAGTGGCGTTTTTCGGATCGAGCGGTTTGACTGGCTGGCTAGACGCCGGCGAGGCGGGTGACGGCGAAGATCGCCACGAAGCCGAGAGCCGTGAGCGCGACCCGGCCCCAGGAGCCCTGGGAGTGCGCCTCGGGCAGCAGGTCGCTGGCCCCGATGTAGAGGAAGATCCCGCAGTAGACGCAGAGCACGTAGCCCAGCGTGTGGTCCGAGACCGCGACCTGGGAGCCGACGATCGCCCCGACCAGCGGCGCCAGCGCGTCGATCGTCAGCCACCTGACCGCGGCCTTGCGGTTCCCCGAGCGCCGCAGGACGTAGCTGACGGTGTTGAGCCCGTCGGCGAAGTCGTGGCTGATCACGGCCAGGAAGACGAGGAACCCGGTGGCCGAGTCGACCCCGAAGGCGAAGCCGATCCCGAGCCCGTCGAGAAAGCTGTGGGCGGAGAGGCCGGCGGCGCCGAGGATGCCGACCCGCTCGGAGGAGAGCGTCTCGACGGCCTCCTCGCGGTCGTGCAGGACCAGCATCCGCTCGGCGAAGAAGAAGCCGAGGAAGCCGGCCGCGACCAGGGCGGTGGCGAGGTCGACGTCGCCGACGCCGTCGATTCCCTCCGGCAGCACGTCGAGCAGGGCGACGGCGACTACGACGCCGCCGGTCAGGGCCAGCAGCGTCGGCAGGCGGTCGGAGAAGCGCAGGCCGACGCGGCCGCCGATCAGGGTCGCGAGCACGGTCAGCCCGGCGAGGGGGATCGCGATCGACACTCAGTCCTTCTCCTGACAGCGCGGGCAGACCCCGCGCAGCAGCACGTCGTGGGAGACGACCTCGAACTCGGCTCCCTCGCCGACGCGGTGGATCGCGCGCTCCAGCGCCGGGTCCTCGAAGGGGACCAGACGGCCGCAGCGGACGCAGACCATGTGGTGGTGGTGCTCGCCGGGGTCGTTGCGCTCGAAGGCGACGCTCTCGCCGCCGACGTCGACCCGGTGGACGAGATCCAGCTGCTCGAGCTGCTCGAGCGTGCGGTAGACGCTGGCCCGCCCGACGGAGGGGAGGCGGCGGTCGATCTCCAGAGCGGTCACCGCGCAGCACTCCCCCTCGAGCAGATCGATCACCTGTCGCCGGGCCGCACCGGCCCTGAACCCGGCCTCGTTGAGCCGCCCGGTTGCCTGCTCACTCCACCTCATCGGCAGGAGCGTACATGAAAATGAGACTCATTCTCGTCTAGACGAGAGAATCTCAGCTATATGCGTCCCACTTCTCCAGGTCGGGAAGGGGATCGAAGGGGGCGCCGCCCTCGTACCAGCCGGGGGCACCCCAGATCTCGAAGTGCAGGTGGCAGCCCTGGGCGTCGCCGGTGTCGCCGACGATCCCGATCGCCTGGCCGGTGCGGACGCTTTCGCCCTCCTTCAGCGGGGACGGTTCGGCGAGGTGGGCGTACATGAAGTCGTTGCCGGTCCCCTTGCCGTCGATCACCAGGTAGTTGCCCGCCGCGTCGTCCCAGGTCGACATCTGGACGCGGCCCCCGCGGGCGGCGACCAGCGGCGTGCCGCAGGCGGCCATCACGTCCTGGCCCTGGTGGGTGTGGCCGCTGCGCCCGGCGCCGAAGCGGCCCGCGCTCAACCCGTATTCGTGGGCGCCGAGGATCGGGAAGGCGTAGCCGTAGAGGGCGAAGCCGAGGCTGACGGTGGTGGAGTTGGAAGCCTTGCGCGCGGCGGGGGCGGGGGTCGTCGACTGGGGGCTGATCCGGAAGCTGTAGCGGCCGTTGCGCGCCGGCCGCCCTTCGTTGGTGGTCCCGTCCCAGCGGACCTTGCCTTCGACGCCGGGGGCGACGTTTTCCCGGTAGAAGGTCTTGACGACTTCGCCGGCCGAGCTGACGACGTCGATCCGCAGGTCGTTTTCGGGCTGGGTGCTGCCGATCGCGTAGCTGAGGCGCGGGTAGCGGTAGCCGAAGTAGAAGGACTTCCGCGGGGTGGTGGTGGCCGCGGCGAGGGTGATCGTGCCGGCGCTTGGCGATGCCGCCGGGGCGCCGGATGGGCTGCCCTTGGCGCTGGGGCTCGCGCCCGGGGTGACGGCGCCGCCGGTCGCCGCGATCGCGCTGCCGGGGAGGCAGGTGAGCAGCACGGCGACGGCCGCTATGCCTATCTGGCCGACCCACGCCGGCCGGGCGAACCCTTTGCTGTTCAAACCGCCAAGCCCTCTCTTTCGACCGCCTGCGGAGTTAGCTGACGGGCTCGCGCTGAAAGAGTCGCGCTACGGACGTTTTCGTCCGATTCGCCCCTGAGACCTGCAAGGCCTCTTCGGTTCCTCCGCTCCCGCACAGTGGCCTGCACGGGATTAGGCATTTGCTCGGGCGGCAGTATAGGCGACTGTCCGGAGGCCCCCTGGACCGCGATGCGGCTATCATCCCCCGGCCGCGTGGGAAGGACCACGCGGTTTTTGCGCGATGAAGACCTTCGTAGCCACTCCAGCCAACCGCCAGCGCAACTGGTACGTCGTCGACGCCGAGGGCCAGACCCTGGGCCGGCTGGCGACGCAGATCGCCGACACGCTGCGCGGCAAGCGCAAGCCGGAGTACACGCCGCACATCGACACCGGCGACTTCGTCGTCGTCGTCAACGCGGAGAAGATCCGCGTCACCGGCGACAAGCTGGCGCAGAAGACCTATTACCGCCACAGCGGCTACCCCGGCGGGATCAAGTCCCGCACGCTCGGCGAGATGCTCGAGCGCAAGCCCGAGGAAGTGATCCGCAAGGCCGTGAAGGGGATGCTGCCGCGCAACCGGCTCGCCCGCCAGCAGCTGACCAAGCTGAAGGTGTACGCCGGGCCCGACCACCCGCACGCGGCGCAGCAGCCCAAAACGATGGAGACGAACTGAATTGATGGACGACGAGCAGAAAACTCCGGAGCAGGACGAGAGCGCCGAGGACCAGGCTCCAGAGGCTGCTGCGGAGACTCCCGAGGAGCAACCCTCTGAGGAGGTAGTTGAGGAGCAGCCGTCCGAGGAGCAGCCCTCCGAGGAGGTGGCCGAGGAGCCCGTGGCCGAGGAGGTCACCGCCCCGGAGGCCGACCAGGAGCCCGTCGCCGAGGAGACGGAGAAGGCGCCGCCGGAGCCCGCTCCCGAGCCCAAGGCCGAGGAGAAGAAGAAAGACGTCATCCCCGGTGCCGACCTGGAGCCGATCCTGGTCGAGCCGGACAAACCGGAGCTGAGCGCCGAGGAGAAAGCGCGCCTCGAAGCCGAGGAAGAAGAGAAAGCGCGCCGCGAAGCCGAGCTCGCCGCCGCCGAGGAGAGCGACGCCGCCGCCAGCCGCGCCCCGGCGAAAATGGAGAAAGGCGCCCGCTTCCTCGCCACCGGCAAACGCAAGAGCGCGATCGCCCGCGTCACCGTGCTGCCCGGCAACGGCAAGATCGAGATCAACAAGCGCAGCCTCGAGGCGTTCTTCCCGCGACCCCTCCATCAGACGATGGTCAAGCAGCCGCTCGCCGTCTCCGGCTACGAGGGCAACGTCGACGTCCGCGTCCGCGTCCACGGCGGCGGCATCAGCGGTCAGGCCGGGGCGGTCCGCCACGGCATAGCCCGCGCCCTCACCGAGGTCGACTCGGAGCTGCGCGGCGACCTCAAGCGCAGGGGCTTCCTCACCCGCGACGCGCGCGTCAAGGAGCGCCGCAAGGCCGGGTTGAAGAAGGCCCGCAAGCGGCCTCAGTTCAGCAAGCGCTGACGGGAGCGGGGTGACGACCGCGCGCAAGCTCTTCGGAACCGACGGGGTCCGGGGAGAGGCTGGCACCTTCCTCAGCGCCGAGCTGGCGACCGCCCTGGGCCGGGCGACCACGGCCTCCCTGGAGGCCGAGCGGCCCCAGGTCCTGATCGTCCGCGACACCCGCGAGTCGGGGCCGATGCTGGAGGCCGCGCTGGCCGCCGGAATCGCCGCCGCAGGCGGGGACGCGCTGCTGGCCGGCGTCCTGCCGACCCCCGCCGCCGCGATCCTCGTCAAGCGCCTCGGCCTCGACCTCGCCGCGGTCGTCTCCGCCTCCCACAACCCCTTCCACGACAACGGGATCAAGTTCTTCGACGGCCAGGGCGTGAAGCTCGCCGACGAGGTCGAGGCCCGGATCGAGGCGCTGGTCGACCAGGCGCCGGCGGCCGAGCACGCCGGCCACGTGCGGGAGCTGAACGGCGGCCTGGAGGACTACCTGCGCGAGCTGGAGAAGGCCTTCCCGCTCGACCTCTCCGGTCGCAAGGTAGTGCTCGACTGCGCCAACGGCGCCACCTACCGCGCCGCGCCGGCGATCTTCGAGCGCCTCGGCGCCGAGGTCGAGACGATCGGGGTCGAGCCCGACGGGCAGAACATCAACGCCGGCTGCGGCTCCACCCACATGGAGCGCCTGTCCGAGCGCGTCGCCGCCTCCGAGGCGGGCATCGGCTTCGCCTTCGACGGCGACGGCGACCGCGTCCTCGCGGTCGACGGGAACGGCAAGGTCCACGACGGCGACGAGCTGATCGCCCTGGCCGCCCGTGGCCTGGCTTCCCGCGGCGAGCTCGACGGCGGCGTCGTCGTCACCGTGATGAGCAACTTCGGCTTCCACCAGGCGATGGAGAAGGAGGGGATCGAGGTCGCCGTCACCCAGGTCGGCGACCGCTACGTGATCGACGAGATGCGCCGCCGCGAGTGGCCGCTCGGCGGCGAGCAGTCCGGCCACATCATCGCCTCGGACTTCGTCTCCACCGGCGACGGGATCGCCGCGGCGCTGATGACGATGCGGGAGCTGGGCGACCGCCCGGCTCGAGGACGCGGTGCCGATGGAGAAGCTGCCGCAGGTGCTGGTCAACGTCGAGGTCGCCGAGCGCGAGGCGATCAAGGACGCCGCCGCGGTCTGGGAGGCGGTCGAGGGCGAGAGCGAGGCCCTCGAGGGTCGCGGCCGGGTCCTCCTGCGCCCCTCCGGCACCGAGCCGCTGGTCCGGGTGATGGTCGAGGCGCCGAGCGGCGAGGAAGCCGAGGCGGTCGCCGAGCGGCTGGCCGCTCTCGTGCGCCGAGAGCTCGGCTGAGCGGGCTCGCCGCCGCCGCCGACTACCCTTACTCGCCTCCATGTGCGGCATCGTCGGATACGTGGGCTCCAGGCCCTGCGAGGAGCTGCTGCTCTCGGGTCTGGAAAAGCTCGAATACCGGGGCTACGACTCGGCCGGCCTCTCCGTGCTCGCCGACGGCGAGGTCGAGAGCGTGCACGCGGTCGGCAACCTCGCCAACCTGCGGGCCGCGGTCGACGAGCGCGCCAGCAACGGCGCCGGGGCGCTGCCGCCCTCGGCGACCGGGATCGCCCACACCCGCTGGGCGACCCACGGCCGCGTCACCGAGGAGAACGCCCATCCGCACGACGACAGCTCCGGCCGCGTCCACATCGTCCTCAACGGGATCGTCGAGAACCACACCGAGCTGCGCCGGGCGCTGCAGGAGCAGGGCCAGGTCTTCACCTCCGAGACCGACGCCGAGGTCGTCGCCCATCTGATCGCCAGCCACTACGACGGCGACCTCGCCGCCGCGGTGCGGGCCGCCTTCGCCGAGCTGCGCGGCCACTACGCCTTCGTCGCCATGCACGCCGACGAGCCGCAGCGGCTGCTCGGCGCCCGCAAGGAGTGCCCGCTGGTCGCCGGCGTCGGCGAGGGGGAGACCTTCCTCGCCTCGGCGATCCCCGCCTTCCTCGCCGACACCCGGGTCGCGATGCCGATCGAAAACGGCGAGATCGTCGAAATCGAAGCCGGCGCTGTGCGGGTCACCGACGCCGAGGGCAACCCGGTCGCGCGCGAGAGCCGAAGAGGTGACCTGGGACGCCGACGCCGCCGAGAAAGGCGGCTACGAGACCTTCATGCTGAAGGAGATCCACGAACAGGCCGACGCGGTCGCCGAGACGATCGCCGACCGGCTCCCCGGCGACGACGGCGTCGAGCTCGCCGGCGTCGATCTCTCCGACGATCTCCTCCGCAGCGTGCGGCGGATCGTGATCGTCGCCTGCGGCACCTCCTACCACGCCGGCCTCGTCGGGCGCTACGCGATCGAGGAGTGGGCGCGGGTGCCGGTGGAGATGGACATCGCCTCCGAGTACCGCTACCGCAACCCGGTCGTCGGCCCCGACGACCTGGTGATCGGGATGACCCAGTCGGGGGAGACCGCCGACACCCTGGCGGCGATGCGGCTGGCGCGCGAGGCCGGCGCCACGGTGCTGGCGATCACCAACATCATGGGCAGCCAGGCGACCCGTGACGCCGACGCCGTCCTCTACATCCGCGCCGGGATGGAGATCAGCGTCGCCGCGACCAAGACCTTCGTCGCCCAGGTGGCGGCGATGTACCTGTTGGGGCTGCGGCTGGCCGAGCTGCGGGGGACGCTGCCGCCCGAGCGCCTGGCCGAGCTGGTGGCCGAGATGAAGGCGCTGCCCTCGAAGATGGAGGAGACGCTGGCGGCGACCGAAGCGCCGGCGAAGGAGGTGGCCGATCGCCACAGCGACCAGAACTTCTTCCTCTACCTCGGCCGCCACATCGGCCTCCCCGTCTGCCTCGAGGGGGCGCTGAAGCTGAAGGAGATCAGCTACATCCCGACCGACGCCTACGCGGCCGGCGAGATGAAGCACGGCCCGATTGCGCTGCTCGACGAGTCGACGCCGGTGATCTGCGTCGCGACCGCGAGCCCGATCCTCGAGAAGGTCCTCTCCAACGTCGAGGAGGTGCGCGCCCGAGGCGCGCAGACGATCGGGATCGCCACCGCCGGCGACAGCCGGGTGGCGGAGGTCACCGAGGAGACGATCGAGGTCGCCGCCAGCGACTGGATCCTGCAGCCGATCCTGGCGATCCTGCCGCTGCAGCTGCTGGCCTACGACATCGCCCGCGCCCGCGGCCTCAACGTCGACCAGCCGCGCAACCTGGCGAAGACCGTCACCGTCGAGTGACAATTCGTCCGACCACGGGCTGGTCGGCTGAAGTTGTCCAAAGGGGCCGCTAGAGTGCCCGCCCCGTGAAGCTCCGCCTCGTCCTTCCAGTCCTTCTCGCGGCCCTTGCCGCCCTGCTTCTCGCCGGCTGCGGCGGCAGCGGCGACGACGGCGGCAGCGGCACCGACCCGGCGACCGTGGCGCCCCCGCAGGCGCCGGTCTTCATCGGCTTCACGGTGCGCCCCGACGGGGAGACGAAGCAGAACCTCGACGCGCTGGCCAAGAAGATCGCCGGGATCGACAACCTCGGCGATCTGATCGTCACCGAGCTCGAAAGCTCGGCGAGCGACGACGGCGAAGAGCTCGACTTCGACAAGGAAATCGAGCCCTGGCTCGGCGACGAAGGCGGCCTCTTCCTGCAGGAATACGAAGAGAGCGACTTCGAAGGCTACGGCGCCGCGGTCCAGACGACCGACGAAGGCGCCGCCCGCGACTTCGTCGACAAGCAGATCGAGTCCGGCGACGAAGAGGCGACGGACGGCTCCTACGGGGACGTCGACTTCAAGGTCCAGGAAGACGAGACGACGATCGGCGTCTTCGACGGGCTCGTCGTCTTCGCCGAAGACGAAGCGATCTTCAAGTCGATGGTCGACGCCTCCAGCGGGGAAAGCCTTGGTGGGGAAGAGGCCTACTCCGACGCCGTCGCCGAGATTCCCGACGACAGCGCCGCCGACGTCTACGTCGACATCGGCGCCCTGATCGAAGAATCCGGCGGTGAGATCGACTCGGAAACCGAAACCTTCCTCGACAGCGTCGGGATCGAGCCCGACGAAGCGACCGCCGTCGCCAGCCTGGTGCCGGGCTCCAGTCAGGTCGAGATCGATCTCAGCACCAATCTCAGCGGCGACAACCCGCCCTCCGGCGACGCCTCGGAGCTGCTCGAAACGCTGCCGGCGACCTCGGTTGCCGCCTTCGCCTCGGCTGATTTCGGCGAGCGCTTCAACGAAGGGATCGACAAGATCGACGCGCAGGGGATCGCCAGCGAGGGAATCCCGCCGAACAAGCTGAAGAAGACGCTGGAGGAAGCGGGGGTCGACCTCGAATCGATCGCCGGCTCGATCGGCGACGTCGGCGCCTACGTCACCGGCAACAGCGAAAGCAGCCTCGGCGGCGCCCTGGTGCTCGACACCGAGAACGCCGAGCAGGCCAGGAACACCGTCTCCAACATCGGCCTCTTCCTGCGCTCGACCGGCACTCCCGGCATCACGAAGATCACCGAAGGCGCAAGCGGGTTCTCGATCCGCAGCCCGGAACTCGGCCGCCAGCCGGTCGTCGTCGCTGCCAAGGGCAGCCGCATCGCGATCGGCTACGGCCTCGCGCCGACGCTCTCGAGCTTCCAGGAAGCCAACAAGACCCTGGGCGACGCGCCCGCCTTCCAGGATGCGGTCGACGCTCTGAGCGGTACCCCGATTGCGATGTACGTCGACGGCCCCGCCGCGCTGCGGCTGGCCAAGGCGCTGGTCCCGCCCGGCGAAGAGGAATTCGAAGCGGCGGAGGAATACCTGCGGAAGATCGACTACCTGGCCCTCGGCTCCGAAGCCTCCGGCGATCTCGTCACCGCCAAGCTGATCGTCGGCGTCAAGTAGCGCTTTCTAGGGGAGGACCCTGGTGGGGGTCCCCCGGGAGCACCTCCGCCGAGTGGAGCGGGGATGGCTGCCGCCTCAGACCGCACTGGCTCGGCTCCATGCTGAGTACCCGGGGGACCCCCACCAGGGTCCTCCTCACCCGATCGAGCAGACTTCGGATCCTCGAGACCGCAAAAAGGCATCCTGAAGGGGCTTTTTTGCGGTCTCGAAAAACCGCTGATCCTGGAGGCCTGTCGCAGGAGGGACGGGTGTCCCCTGGCCGACCGGCGTCCTGATTTTCGCAACTGCCACTCGGCGAGAGAGGGGGAGTTAACGGCGAAAATCCCAGGGGAGGCCAGGGGACACCCGTCCCTCCCTACCGGCAAGCCCTAGGCTGAGCAGATGGAGTCTTGGCTCAGGCCGCTTTACGACGCTGAGGGGATGCGGGGGGTTGACCGGTGGGCCATTGGGGAGGTTGGGGTTCCTTCGCTGGAGTTGATGGAGGCTGCCGGTCGGGCTGTGGCCGAAGCCGTTGCCGAGCTGGCGCCCCAGGGGCCGGTGCGGGTCGTCTGCGGGAAGGGCAACAACGGCGGCGACGGTTTCGTCGCGGCTCGGCTGCTGCGGGAGATGGGCTTCGAGGTCGAGGTGCTGCTGCTCTGGCCCGCGGCGGAGCTGCAGGGTGACGCGGCGGTCAGCTACGAGCGGCTCGGGAGCGGCTTTCTGGAGGGCGACCCGGCGCACCGGCTGGCCGGCTCGGGCGCGATCGTCGACGCGATCTTCGGCACCGGCTTCAAGGGCCCTCCGCAGGAGCCCGCCGGCAGCGCGATCCGGGCGATCAACGACAGCGGGGCGCCCGTCGTCGCCTGCGACATCGCCTCCGGCGTCGACGCCTCCAGCGGGCGGGTGGCCGGAGAGGCCGTCGACGCCGACGTCTCCGTCAGCTTCCACGCCGCCAAGCTGGGACAGCGGATCGCCCCCGGCAAGTGGCGGACCGGAGAGCTGCGGGTCGCGCCGATCGGGATTCCGGACGGCGCCCCCGGGGGGACGGTTGCCGGCGAGATCGACCCGAGTGTCCTCGCCCTGGTCCCCCGCCGTGGCCCGCAGTCGACCAAGTTCAAGTCCGGGCAGGTGGCGATCGCCGGCGGTTCCCGCGGGCTTACCGGGGCGGTGCGGATGGCCTCGCTGGCGGCGATCCGCGCCGGGGCCGGCTACGCCACCGTCGCCGTCCCGGCCGATCTGGAGATCGTCTTCGAGCTCGCCCAGCCCGAGGTGATGTCGGTCGGCTGCCCGGGCGGCGACGGCTGCCTGACTCCCGCCTCCAGGAAGTCTGTGCTGCGGGCCTTCGAGCCCGCCGCCGCCGGAGTGGTGGGGCCGGGGCTGGGTCGCGGTCCCGGCTCCCTGGAACTTGCGCGGGAAGCGATGGCGCAGATCGAGGCGCCGCTGGTGCTCGACGCGGACGGGTTGAACGCATTCGCGGCGCGCCTCGGGGAGCTGCGATCACGCGGCGCCCCGACGATCCTCACCCCGCATGCCGGGGAGCTCGGCCGGCTGTTCGAGTGCGACGCCGCCGAGGTCGACGCGAACCGGCTCAGCTCCGCCCGGGAAGCGGCCGAGGCGGCTGGCTCGGTCGTCGTCCTCAAGGGGGACGACACGATCGTCACCGACGGCGCCCGCGTCGCGGTCAACGTGCTCTCGGCACCGGCTCTCGCCACCGCCGGCAGCGGCGACGTCCTCTCGGGGATGATCGCCGCGCTGCTGGCGCGCGGCCTCGACCCTTTCACCGCCGCCTGCGCCGCGGTTGTCGGCCACGCCCGGGCCGGCCTCGACGCCGCCGCCCGGGTGGGGGCGGCCGAGTCGGTGATCGCGACCGACGTGGTCGACTCGATTCCCGCGGGGATACGCCCCGACGGCTCCGTGGAATAACCTCGCGCCCATGAAGACCGCCGGAGAGATCATGGCCAGGGAGGTCCCCAGCGTCCATCCGAGCGACGACGCCCGCACCGCGATCGACCTGCTCTCGAAGTCGGATCTCGGCGCGATCCCGGTGGTCGACAACGACAACAAGCTCGTCGGCATCGTCAGCGAGTCGGACCTGATCCTCAGCGAGGAGGAGTCGGACCTGCACCTGCCGCACTACCTCAACATCATGGGCGGGATCGTCTTCGTCGGCTCGATGAAGGGCTTCGAGGAGCGGCTGGAGAAAGCCTTCGCCACCGAAGTCTCGGAGCTGATGACGGCGGACCCGATCGTCGCCCACGACTACGAGTCGGCGGACCGGGTGGCGAAGAAAATCGCCGACAAGCACCACAACCACCTGCCGGTCGTCGACGCCGACGGCTACATGGTCGGCATGGTCACCAGGGCCGACGCGCTCGCCGCCCTGGTCGCCGAGCCGGAGTAGCCGTGGAGCGGGCGGTCGCCCGAATCGATTTCGGCGCCGTTCGCGCCAACTGCGAACGGCTGAAGGCAGAGCTCGGGGATGCCGAGCTCTGCGCCGTGGTCAAGGCCGATGGCTACGGCCATGGCGCGCTCGGCTGCGCGGAGGCCGCCCTGTCGGGGGGCGCCACCAGGCTGGCGGTGGCCACCGCGGGTGAGGCCGAGCAGATCGGCCGCCGTCTCCAGCACGTGTCGCTGCTGACGATGGGCGCCCTGACCGCCGAGGAGGTCGACGCCGCGATCTCCGCGGGCTCGGAGCTCTCGGTGTGGCGGGAGGACTTCCGCCGCCTCGTCGCCGATCGCGCCAGGGCCCACGGTCACCCGGCCCGCCTCCACGTCAAGTACGACAGCGGCATGGGGCGGCTGGGGAATGGCGACGCCGAGGAGACGCTCGAGCTGGCACGCGCCTGCGCGGCGGACCCCGACCTCGAGCTGGCCGGGGTCTGGACCCACTTGGCGACCGCCGACGAGCTCGACTCGCCCTACTTCGACGAGCAGCTCGATCGCTTCGACCAGGTCTCGAAAACGGTCAAGGACGAGCACCCTGCGGTGACGGTTCACGCGGCGAACAGCGCGGCGGTCCTCCGCGACAGGCGCTCCCATTACGAGATGGCCCGTTGCGGGGTCGCGATCTACGGCCTCGATCCCTTCCAGGCCGATCCCACCGAGCACGGCCTGCGCCCGGCGCTCTCGCTGTGCTCCTACGTCGCCGACGTCAAGCGCTTCCCCGCCGGCGCCAGCGCCGGTTACGGCCGCCGCTGGAAGGCGCCGGTGGACACCTGGGTGGGCGTTGTCCCGCTCGGCTACGGCGACGGCGTCCGCCGCGCTCTCACCAACAACGCCGACGTGCTCGTCCGCGGCCGGCGCCACCCCCTCGTCGGCACGGTCTCGATGGACAACCTGACGATCGACCTCGGGCCGGAGACCGAGGTCGAGCCGGGCGACGAGGCGGTCCTGATCGGTCGCCAGGGCGACGAGGAGATCCTCGCCGAGGAGCTCGCCCGCCGGCTGGAGACGATCAACTACGAGGTCACCTGCGCGATCTCCCCCCGGGTTCCCCGCCGCCCGGCTTGACCGAGGCGCTTTTGTATCCCCATGGTTGACAAAGGCGCCAATCCCGCGGAGTGCCTCGACGCCGCGCCGATCGTGGTGGCTGTCCGCGAAGCGCTGGGCGGCGCGGAAGGGGTGTGGGTGGTCGGAGGCGCAGTCCGCGACGCGGCCCTGAGGCGCGAGGTGGTCGATCTCGACCTCGCGGTGGCGGGCGATCCCGGCGCAACCGCGAAGGCGATCGCCGCCGAGGTCGGCGAGCACGCCTTCGAGCTCTCGGCCGAGTTCGGCACCTGGCGCGTCGCCTCGCCGGGTCGCGGCTGGCAGATCGACATCACCGCTCTGCGGGGCGAGGGGATCGAGGCCGACCTGGCGGAGCGCGACTTCACGATCGGCGCGGTCGCGGTGCCGCTGGCCGGCGGCGAGCCGATCGACCCCTACGCCGGGCTCACCGACCTGGCCGAGCGGCGCCTGCGGGTCGTCGGCGAGGGGAGCTTCCTCGGCGACCCTCTGCGCCTGCTGCGGGCGCCGCGGCTCGCGGCCGAGCTCGACCTCGAGATCGACGAGCGGACCGTGGCGCTGGCCCGCGCCGCCGCCACGCGGGCCGGTGAGCCGGCCGGCGAGCGCCAGCTCGCCGAGCTGCGCCAGCTTCTCGGTGGCCCCGACCCCCTGCGTGGGCTGCGCCTGCTCGGCGAGCTCGGCATCACCGCCGTCGTCCTGCCGGAGCTGGAGACGTTGCGCGGGGTCGAGCAGGGGCCGAACCACCACCTCGACGTCTACGACCACACGATCGCCGTCCTCGAGCACACCCTGGAAGTGGAGGCCGACCTCGGGCGCTTCGCCGGCGAGCGGGCCGCAGAGGTCGCGGCGCTGCTCGACGAGCCTCTCGCCGACGAGACGAGCCGCCGCACGGCGCTGCGTTTCGGCGCCCTCTTCCACGACATCGCCAAGCCGGCGACCAAGGCCGAGCGCGACGGGTTCGTCGGCTTCCGCGGCCACGACGAGGTGGGGGCGGCGATCATCGGCGACGTCTGCCGCCGCCTGCGCGCCAGCCGCCGTCTCACCCAGCACCTGCAGGGGCTGGCCCGCCACCACCTCCGGCTCGGCTTCCTGATCCCGGAGATGCCCCTGTCGCCGCGCCGCGTCCACGCCTACCTGCGCGCCACCGAGCCGGTCACCGTCGACGTCACCCTGCTGACCGTCGCCGACCGCCTCTCGGCCCGCGGGGCCGGCCCGATCGCGAGCCCCGAGATGGTCTCCGCCCACCTCACCCTGGCGCGGGAGATGATCGCCGCCGGGCTCGACTGGCGGCGTGAGGGCCCGCCGGCTCCGCTGCTGCGCGGGGACGAGATCGCCGCCGAGCTGGGGATCGAGCCCGGGCCCGAGCTCGGCTCGGCGCTTGCCGAGCTGGAGGCCGCGCAATATGCAGGCGAAGTCACTGACCGTACGGGTGCCCTCCAACACCTGCGCCGTTAGATACGCTCCGCCCGCATGTCCAAAGAGGAAAAGATCGAAATGGAGGGGGAGATCACCGAGGCTCTCCCCAACACGATGTTCCGGGTCAAACTGGACAACGGGCACGACGTGCTCGGCCACATCTCGGGAAAGATGCGCCGCCACTACATCCGCATCCTCCCCGGCGACCGCGTCAAGATCGAGCTTTCGCCGTACGACCTCGACAGAGGTCGAATCACCTACCGCTACAAATAGGGCGGTCTCAGAGCGGCTTCGGGTCGGCCAGCTCGGCCACGAGCGTCGACCAGGCGAAGTCCTTGGCACCGAGGCCCTTGCCGTTCCGCGGGTCGTAGTACTCGCGCAGGCCTTCCCTGGCCGCGGCGCCGATCACCCCGTCCGCCAGGCGCTCCGCCTCGGCCTCGTAGCCGAGCCGGCGCAGGCCCAGCCAGACCATCCAGGCGGAGTTGACCCAGGTCGGGCCGCGCCAGTAGCGGCGGATCGGGCCACGGCCGCCGCCGGGTTCGTAGCCGCGCTCGCCGACCGCGACCGAGGGCGGCGCCACCGGGGTGAGGAACTCCTCTTCGCTCAGCAGGTGCTCCTCGACCAGCCGCCGGCCGATCTCCTCCGGCAGGTCGGGCAGCGCCAGCGGCGCCAGCGAGGCCCAGGTCAGGGTCTGCGGGCGCACGCCCCCCGGCTGCGCCTCGTCGAGGAAGAGGCCGCGGCGCTCGTCCCAGAGCCGGTCGACCAGCGCCGGGGTCGCGGAGGGCCGACCCATCGCCTGCAGCGAGAGCGACCAGAAGGTATTGACCAGGGGTTCGCAGAGGACGGGACCGCCGGCCTCGCGGATCCGCCGCGCGTCCCAGCCGAGCCGGCGGTTGCGGTGGACCAGCAGCGGGAAGCCGATGCGGCCGTTTGCCCGCCGTCCCCAGACCTCTTCGAACTTCGGCGAGGCGTCGAGCCCGGACTCGTCGGGCTGGACGATCCAGAGCAGCCCGTCGCCCTCGAGATCGCGGTTGCGGCGCAGCCACTCCATCTGCCGGGCGATCCGCGGCTCCTCGGCAGGGTCGCCGACGGCGACCCGCCAGGCCCAGGCCAGCAGCGGCGGCTGGATCGTCTCGGTCTGCTCGGCTCGGCGATCGGCGACGTTGTAGAAGAGCAGCCGCAGCCAGGAGACGTGGCTGCGCCAGAAGATCGTGTGGCCGACGAACCCGTCGGGCCGCTGCGCCGCCAGCAGGCTCTCCAGCTCGGCGCGGGCCCGGGCCGGCTCGAAGCGGCGCCAGACGATCGCCGCGAAGCAGGAGTCCCAGTACCACTGCCAGGGATAGCGGCCGGGGCTCGGCTCGGTGTAGCTGAAGCGCGTCTCGCCGCGGCTGCCGAGGACCCAGCTCTGGCGCAGGACCCGCTCGGCCTCGGCGAGTGCGGCGTCCCCCGCGTTGCCGGAGGCGCTGCCCGCGAAGGGGGCGCCTTTAGACATTGGTGCGGCGCATCTCGCGCAGCGCCAGCGCCCCCAGGAGAACCAGCAGCCCGGCGATCGCCAGCAGGCCCGGCCAGGTGTCGGCCCAGGTAACCGAGCCGACGAACCCCTGCCGCGCCCCTTCCAACACCTGGGTCAGGGGGTTGACGTCGGCGACCTTCTCCAGCCACGGCTGCAGCAGCGCCAGCGGCGCGTAGGCGGGGGTGAAGAGGATCAGGCCCATCATCCCGGCCTGCATCAGCGGCGCCGCCGACTGGCTCTTGAAGTGGAGTGCCAGCATCGAGCCCCAGCAGGCCGCCGCCGCGGCCGTCGCGGCGACCATCAGGTAACAGATCAGGAGGCCGTCGAGGCCCGGCCATTCGACGCCGATCGCGAATCCGATCCCCAGCACGAAGGTCGCCGGGATCAGCGAGCGAGCGCTCGCCGCCAGCACGGTCCCGGCAAGCAGGACCCAGCGCGGGGCGGGGGAGACCAGCAGGCGATCGACCCAGCCGCCTTCGTAGTCGCGGGCGAGATTGACCCCCGCCGCGGCACCGGTGAAGCCGGCTCCCTGCAGCATGCTGACCGGAACGATGAAGCTCTCGTACGAGCCCGTTTCGAACCCCTGCAGCTGGGTCAGGGCGCCGAAGACGCCGTTCAGGCCGAGGAAGAAGATCGTCGGCGCCAGCACCCCGGGGATCGCCGCCCCCGGTACCCGCACCAGCTCGTTCTTCGCCCGCGCCATCAGGGCGCCGATCGTCGCCAGGTTGGTGCGCCATGCCGGCGTCGCGGCGAGCTCCATCAGCCCACCCGCAGCCGGTGCTTGAGGGCGCGCGAGCTGAGCACCAGGCCGAGGACGACGATGCCGGCGATTGCGGCGATCGCCTCAAGGGTCACAGCGGCGTCGATCCCGGCGATGATCGGCTCGCGCACGCCTTCGACGATGAAGCTGAGCGGGTTGTACTCGGCGATCGTCTTCGCCGGCTCGATCATCAGCTCCTGGGGGAAGAAGGCCGAGGAGAGGAAGAGGACGACGAGGACGAGCGGGAAGAGCCCCTGGACGACGCTGGCGCTGCCGGTGCGTAGGGCGATCGCGGCGCCGATCCCGCCGACCGCCAGCGCCGAGGCGGTGACCAGCACCATCGCCAGCAGCGCCCCGGCACCCCGCCCTCGATCTCGGCGCCGAAGATCAGGCCGATCGCCAGGAACCAGATCGAGGCGAACAGCCCCAGCGCCGCCGTCCCTGCCAGCCGCCCGAGGACGATCGCGAAGCGCGGGATCGGCGCCGCGAAGAGGCGGTCGGTGAAGCCCATCTCGATGTCGACCGCGAAGGCGATGCCGCCGCTGTTGCCGGCCAGCATCATCGACTGCATCATCGCGCCGGCGAGCATGAACTGGAGGAAGCTCTGCACCGGCGGGAAGCCCGGCAGTTCGACGCTGGCGCCGGCGCCGCCGGTCTGGACCGCCAGCAGCAGGGTCGGGAAGACGACGATCGGCGCCAGCAGCTGCGGCCGGCGGAAGGTCTGGCGGATCGAGCGGCCGCCCAGCGCCCGCACCACCCGCGCGCTCGCCGCCAGGTCGCTCACGCGGGCACCGGCTCCTCGCCGCCGCCCTCGTCCTCCTCCTTTTCGAGGTGGTGGCCGGTCTTGTCAACGAAGACGTCGTCGAGGGTCGGGCGGACCAGCTCCAGCGACTCGACCGCGATCCCGGCCTCGTCGAGGGCGCGGACGACGCGGGGAATGTCGGCGGCGCCGTTCCCGACCTCGACCAGGACCCGCTTGCCGTCCTTCGGCGGCAGCAGGCGGCCGATCCCGGCGCAGACGCGCTCGGCCTCGGCCACCTCGCCTTCGCTGATCAGCAGCTCGACGTGCGGGTCGCCGATTTCGTCCTTCAGCGACTCCGGCGTGCCCTCGGCGACGATCCGGCCGCGGTCGATGATCCCGACGTTGTCGGCCAGCTGGTCGGCCTCCTCGAGGTACTGGGTGGTGAGGAAGACGGTGGTCCCGTCGTCGTTCAGGTCCCGCACCTCCTCCCAGATCGTCTTACGGCTGACCGGATCCAGTCCGGTGGTCGGCTCGTCGAGGAAGAGGACGCTGGGTTCGTGCACGAGCGCGGCGGCGAGGTCGAGACGGCGTTTCATCCCGCCCGAGTAGGTCCCGACCCGGCGGTCGGCGGCACCGGTCAGGTCGACCCGTTCCAGCAGCGCGTCTGCACGCTCGCGCCCGGCGGCGGGAGGCAGCCCCTGCAGCGTCGCCTGCAGGCGGATCAGCTCGCGGCCGGTCATCAGCGGATCGAGCGCCGCTTCCTGCAGCGCCACGCCGATCGAGGCGCGCACCTCGCGCGCCTCGGCGACGACGTCGTGGCCGGCGACGCTGGCGCGCCCTCCGGTCGGCAGCAGCAGCGTCGTCAGCATTCGCACCGTGGTCGTCTTGCCGGCGCCGTTGGGGCCGAGGAAGCCGTAGATCTCGCCCTCGGCGACCTCGAGGTCGATCCCCTGCACGGCGAGGACGTCGCCGAAGGCGCGCTCGAGCCCCGCGACCGCGATCGCGGGCACCTCAGGCCTCCAGCGGTTCGGCGCCGAGCGCGGGCGGGGTCGCCTCGACCCAGCGGCGCCCGTTGGCGCGCTCGAGCGCCTCGGCGGCGTCGAGCAGCAGCTCGTCCCGGCCCCAGGCGGCCTGCAGCTGCAGGCCGACCGGCAGCCCGTCCGAGGTGCCGACCGGGACGCTGATCGCCGGGATGCCGGTCAGGTTGGCGAGGGCGCCGCCGCGGACGTTGGCTTCGTCGGCGGTGAGCCAGCCGCTCGGCAGCTCGACCATCGGCGACTCCAGCGGCGGCGCCACGGCCGGCACGGTCGGGCAGGCGAGCACGTCGACCTCCTCGAAGATCCTGGCGAGCGCCTGCCGCGCCATCGTCCGTACCCGCCCGGCCTTGATCGTCGCGATCGCCGGCACCAGCACCCGGTACTTGAGCAGGCCGCGGCCGAGCGGGCTCAGGCCCGGGTCGAGGTGGTTGAGGTGCTGGGGGGTGATGCCGCCGAGGCTCTCGCTGTTGGCGATCAGGACGGTCGCCAGGGTCGCCGCGGCCAGCTCGGGGAGCTCGATCTCCCGCACCTCGCCGCCGGTCTGCAGGCGCAGATCCTCGATCGCGCCCTCGCAGGCCTCGCGGACCGCCGGTGCCACGTCCTCGGAGACCTCGCCGCCGATCACTCCGATCCGCAGCCCCTGCGGCTCGCCCGCCGCCAGCTCTTCGCCGAAGAGAACCGAGTCGAGCGCCCGGCAGTCGGCGGCGTCGGCGCAGAGGGCACCGGAGACGATCGTGGTCGAGACCTCGGCCATGTGGTGGCCGGCCATCGCCGAGCGCCCGAAGGTCGGCTTCAGCCCGGTGAGGCCGCAGTAAGCGGCCGGGTAGCGGATCGAGCCGACGCCGTCGGCTCCCACCGCGCCGGCGACGAGGCGGGCGGCGACCGAGGCGGCGGGGCCGCTGGAGGAGCCACCGGGGCAGCGGTCGGTCTTCCACGGGTTGTGGGCCGGCCCGTAGACGGAGATGTTGCCGGTGCTGCTGGCGCCGAGCTCGTGCATGTTGCCGACGCCGACGATCACCGCTCCGGCGTCGCGCAGCGCCCGGTAGGGCGCCGACTCGCCGGGCTCGGCTGGCGCCAGCATCTCCGCGGCGCCGAACCGCTGCGCCCGCCAGGGGAGCGGCCACTCGTCCTTGATCACGACAGGGACTCCGTGGAGGGGTCCCCTGGGGGCCGCGGCGAGCATCTCGCGCGAGCGCTCGGGGAAGGTCTCGACGACCGCGTTGAGCGCCGGGTTTCGCTCCTCGATCCGCCCCAGGGTCGCCTCCAGCAGCTCGGCCGGGTCGAGCTCGCCGGCGGCGATCGCCGCCGCCTGGTCCCGAAGCGAGAGGTCGAGGCCGGCGCTCATCGGCTTGGCGGCGCCTGCGAGAGGTCGGGGTCGCGCTCGAGCGGGACCGCGCCGGTGTCGAGGTCGAGCAGCTCGAGGATCGGCGGCCAGAGGGTCTGGTGGGCGGCGCGGATCACCGCCAGCTCGATCTCGTCGGCCTCGATCCCATAGGCGGCGAGGGCCGCCGGGATGAAGTCGTCGCTGTGCTCAGAGGCCTCCATGCGCGCCGCGAACCCTACCTGGGCACTTGGCCGGGATCGTGCAACGGCCCCGACAACGCCGCATGCCGCCGCGGCGGACGGCAAGATTGCCCGCAACTGGGCTCCAAGCCCCGTGTTTGCCTGTTCGATGCCAATCGCAGAAGCCAATACCACCTCCCGGCGTGTCCGGGCCCTCCTCGCCGCCGCCTGCCTGCTTGCGGCGCTGGTCGCGGTCGCCGCCCCGCGCCAGGCCGACTCGGCGCCGCTGCGCGTCGTCGTCCTCGGTCAAACCCCGGAAACGCCGCCGCCCTCCTGTCCGGGCAAAACCGTCAACGGCAACCCGGTGGTCGAATGCCGGGTCGAGGGGCACGTCACCGGCTTCCAGGCGATCGCCGACGGGATCGCCCGTCCCTTCGAGGCTCCCTTCGAAGGGAAAATCGTCGCCTGGTCGATCTCCCTCTCGAAGCCCTCGGCCGCGGAAACGAAAACGACCACCGACGAGGTGGGCTTCTTCAACGACTTCTTCGGCACTCCGTCGCAGGCTCGGATCGGCATCCTGCGCCCGATCGAGGATTCGAAGCCGCCGCAGTACAAGCTCGTGCGGCAGAGCCCGATCGAGATCCTCAACCCCTACTTCGGCAGCACCCCGATCTTCGCCCTCGACCACCCCCTCACCGTTCTCAAAGGCCAGGTGGTGGCGCTGACGATCCCGACCTGGGCGCCGATGTTCGCCCTCAATCTCTCCCGGGAAGGCGACACCTGGCGCGGCAGCCGCCTGCCCGACCATTGCATCTCGAGGGAGGACGTCCAGGCGGGGCACCCCCAGCAGGGCGTCGGCAAGACCAAGACCTACGGCTGTTACTACTCCGAGGCGCGGCTGCTCTACACCGCGACCCTCGTCAAGAAGCCGTAGCGCTTTAGCGAAACTCTTTTTGCTTTCTGCGCGCCATGGGTGGGCCGTGGCTCGCCAGCATCGGACCGTGCCGATCTTCGCGGTCTTTCTGCTTCTCCTGCTCGCTTCGGTCGTTCCCCGGGCCGAAGACCCGTTTCCGGACCAAATCGGGATCAGCGCCCCATTCGTCGGCGCGGGTGCGGGGGGCGTATTGGCCGGGATCGCCTTCTTCGCCGCTTCGCCACCGCGACAAGAGCGTGCGATGAAGATCGGCAGTCTGATTGGCTTCGCGCTCGGTGGTGGGGCTTACCTGCTCGCGCTGGTGGTTCGGCTAAGCTGAGAAGCCAGTGAAATCTTTTGTCCGAGAACCCAATTGCGGTTCCTGGGATTTTGTGATGCTGGGGATCGTCATCGGCACGATGATGTTTGCGGCCGAAACGTTTGGAGAAATCGCGTACCTGCCGGTGTATGCGTTCTTGGCGCTCGAGCTCGCCAAGCGGCTCCGGAAACGCTGACCGGAGCCTAAAGCGCTTCTTGGCGGAGCCCGCAGTACTGGCAGTCGCTTACGTCCAGCCCGATCAGCTGGTCGCAGCGGCGGCAGGCGCGGAGGTTCTCGGGGCTGCGGGGCAGGGAGGAGGCGGAGGGCGCCAATGGCAGGACTTGGGCGACCGGGGACATCTCCTCGCCGGTCTCGCGATCGACGTAGACCGAGCCGGGCTCGGCGTGGGCGAGGGCCTCACGACCGGAGGCCGCGGCGCGCATGCGGTAGAGCTGCTTCTCGTTCATCGCCGGAGAGATTATTAGGTTGGGCGGCAGCGATGCGCGTCCTCATCTTTCACGGCTACATGCTGCGCGGCACCGGCAGCAACATCTACAACGTCAACCTGGCGCGGGCGCTGGCCCGGCTCGGCCACGAGGTGCACCTGCTCTGCCAGGACCGCGAGGTGCGGATCGAGGGGGTCGAGATCCACAACCCCGACATCGGCGGCCTGCTGCCGGTGTACGTGAAGGACCCCTATGAGGGCTTCGAGGTCAAGACCTTCCCCAAGCTGAGCGAGGCCGAGCTCGACCGCTACGTCGAGGCCAACGTCGCCGCCGTGCGCGAGGTGGCCGCCGCGGTCGGCGGCATCGACGCCGCCCTCGCCAACCACCTGGTGATGGGCCCGGCGATCCTCGCCCGCGCCGGCGTCGCTCCCTTCGCGGCGAAGATCCACGGCTCGGCGCTCGAGTACACGGTCAAACCGCACCCGCGGTTCCTGCCCTACGCGCGGGAGGGGATGGAGGCCGCCCGCGGGGTCCTGATCGGCTCGGCCCACACGGCGGAGTCGCTGTGGGCGACGCTGCCGGAGGTCGCCGGCCTGCGGGAGAAGTCGCGGCTCGGGCCCCCGGGCGTCGACGTCGAGGAGTTCCGCCCGCGCGGCAAGCGCGAGGAGCTGGTCGCCTTCGTCGGCAAGCTGATCGTCTCCAAGGGGGTCGACCTGCTGCTCGCCGCCTGGCCCCTGGTGCGCGCCGCCCATCCGGGGGCCCGGCTCGAGGTCGCCGGCTACGGCGCCTACGAGGAGGGCTTGCGGCGGCTGCTGGCGTCGCTGGAGCGAGGCGATCTCGAGGAGGCCCGCGAGGTCGCCCGGCTGGGCTGGGCGCTCGAGGGCGGGGAGGAGAGGCCGCTGCCGATCCTTTCGGGCTTCCTCGCCGACCCTCCGGACGGCTACGCCGAGATGGCCCGCGCCGCCGCCGGCTCGGTCGAGTTCGTCGGCCGGCTCGAGCACCACGAGGTCGCCTCGTTCTTCCCGCGCGCCGAGGCGATGGTGATGCCGAGCACCTTCCCCGAGGCGTTCGGGATGGTCGCCGTCGAGGCCGCCGCCTGCGGGACGCTGCCCGTCTCAGCCGGCCACTCGGGGATGCTCGAGGTCTCCCGCCGGCTCCAGGCGGAGCTGCCCGACGGGGTGGGGGCGCTGACCTCCTTCCCGGTCGAGGCCGGCGCGGTGCAGGGGATCGCTGAGCGCCTCGCCGCCTGGCTGGCGCTGCCGGAAAACGAGCGGGAGCGCGCCAGGGCGGCTCTGGTCGAGACCGTCGGGCGGCTCTGGGGCTGGGAGGGAGTGGCCCGCGGCGTCCTCTCCGCGGCCGCTGGTGAACTCGATCGTTTACCGCGCCCGGGGAGCTAGTGCGAAGAGTCACCTGGGGCCGCAAAGCCTCCCGCCGCCGCTTCAATAGAATGCCCGCCGCCCCAATGTACGGCCGCCTGCCCATAGTGAAGATGCTGCTGGTGACGATCGCCCTGACGGTGATCATCTCGGCGGTGATGGTCCCGATCAACTGGAACGGTCAGGGGGCCTCGACGGCCGCGCCGAAGATCGACCACCTGCTCAACGTGATGATCGTCCTCTCGGCGTTCGTCTTCTCGCTGGTGATGGTGATGCTCTTCTACGCGCTTTGGAAATTCAAAGCGAAGCCGGGGGACGAGTCCGACGGCGAGCCGATCCACGGCAACACCCGTCTGGAGATCGCCTGGACCCTGATCCCGACGATCATCGTCCTCTTCGCCGGCGGCTACAGCTGGAAGGTGCTCGACGACATCGAAGAGCCGGACTCGAAGCACCTCACGGTCTCGGTCTTCTCCCAGCAGTACGCCTGGAGCTTCGCCTACCCGGGCAAGGAATATGCCTACTCGGAGGGCGAGCTGCACGTCCCGGTCGACCGCCAGGTCCAGTTCAAGATGCACGCGATGGACGTGATCCACTCCTTCTGGGTCCCCGAGTGGCGGATCAAGAAAGACAACGTCCCCGGCATCACCACCACCGCGATCGTCACCCCGGACAAGGAAGGGACCTACCAGCTCGTCTGCACCGAGCTGTGCGGCTTCGGCCACGCGACGATGCGGGCGAAAGTCGTCGTCGAGTCCCCGGCCAAGTTCGAAGAATGGGTCGACGGCCTCGACCAGAAACTGCCCGAACCTTTCATGGAAGTCCTGAAAGAGGAGAGCGTGTCCAATCCACCGGCCCTGGATGCCGGCGGGGCATAATGGAGAGAGCTGATGGCTGACGCGATCAAGAATCCCGGCTGGTGGCGTGGCCTGATCGGCGCCCTCGCCTTCGGCGCCTTCGGCTTCGGCCTCGTCATCGCCCTGCGGGCGATCTCCGACCTGCCGCTCTACCAGACCGAACAGACCGGCTACCCGCACGTGATCGTGCCCGCGGTCACCGCCCCGCTCGGCTTCCTCTGGGGCTTTGGCTGCTTCGACTACTGGCTGCGCTGGGCGGCCGGGATGCCGACGATCCCCGAGGATCACTCCCAGCACGGCGCCAAGAGCTGGAAGGACTACTTCCGCTTCAACACCGACCACAAGGTGATCGGCGTCCAGTACGTCGTCACCACCTTCTTCTTCTTCTTCATCGGCGGCCTGATGGCGATGCTGATCCGGGCCGAGCTCGCCCAGCCGGGCACCCAGATCGTCGAAGCGTCGACCTACAACAGCCTCTTCTCGACGCACGCGGTGCTGATGATCTTCGTCTTCGTGATCCCGGTCTTCGCCGGCCTCGCGAACTACGTCCTGCCGCTGATGATCGGCGCGCCGGACATGGCTTTCCCGCGCCTCAACGCGCTCAGCTTCTGGATGCTGCCGATCGCAGGTGTCCTCTTCATCGGCAGCTTCCTCGCCCCCGGCGGCGCCTTCGACGCCGGCTGGACCGGCTACGCGCCGCTCTCGACCGGGGCGCCCCTGGGGCAGTCGTTCTTCAACCTCGGCGTCCAGTTCGCGGGCGCCTCCTCGATCGCGACCGCGCTCAACTTCCTGGTCACGATCATCACCATGCGTGCGCCCGGGATGACCTTCTGGCGGATGCCGCTGCTGGTCTGGGCGAACCTCTCGACCTCGCTGCTGGTGGTCGCCGCGACCCCGTTCATCGCCGGCGTCCAGTTCATGGTCCTCTTCGACCGCGCCCTGCACACCAACTTCTTCGACTTCGCGGGCGGCGGCGACGTGATCAGCTACCAGCACATCTTCTGGTTCTACTCCCACCCGGCGGTCTACATCATGATGCTGCCCGGCTTCGGGATCATCTCCGAGGTCATCTCGACCCACGCCCGCAAGCCGATCTTCGGCTACCGGCTGATGGCCCTGGCGCTGATCGGGATCGTCGTTCTCAGCTACTCGGTCTGGGCGCATCACATGTTCGTCGCCGGGATGTTCTCCTGGCTGCGGGTGCCGATGATGATCACCACCCTGCTGATCGCGGTGCCGACCGGGATCAAGATCTTCTCCTGGCTGGGCACCCTCTACTTCGGCAAGATCCACACGTATTCGACGGCGATGCTGTTCGCGCTGGCCTTCATCGTCACCTTCACGATCGGCGGGATATCCGGCGTGATGCTCGGCATGGTGCCGATCGACATCCACGTCTCCGACACCTACTTCATCGTCGCCCACATCCACTTCGTCCTCTTCGGCGGCTCGGTCTTCACGATCTTCGCCGGCGTCTACCACTGGTTCCCGAAGATGACCGGGCGGATGTACGACGAGAAACTCGGCCGCGTCCACTTCTGGGGGACCCTGGTCGGCACCTGGGGCACCTTCGTCCCGATGCACTGGGTCGGCATGGACGGGATGCCGCGCCGCGTCGCTGACTATGCAGAGCAGTTCGGCAACTGGAACCTGCTGATCAGCGCCTTCGCCTTCCTGCTCGGCGCCGTCCAGCTCGTCTTCCTCTACAACATGGTCGTCAGCTGGCGCTTCGGCCCGAAGGCCGACGGCAACCCCTGGCGCGCCAACTCGATCGAGTGGCAGGTCTCCTCGCCGCCGCCGATCTTCAACTTTGACGAGATCCCGCGGGTCGTCGGCGGGCCCTACGAGTTCGGCATCCCCGGCGCGAAACACGCGATCATGGCCGGCGAAGGCGCCGAGGTGCCCGCCGGTGAGAAGAGCATGGTGGGTACCCCGCCATGAGCCCCCAGCAGGCCGACGATCGCAAACCGCTGCTGATCTTCCTCAACGAGGTGGCTGGCGGCCGCAAGCTGCTGCAGGCCGTGCGCGAGCGCCAGGATCAGATCTCGGGCGTCGTCGTCGCGGCGCCGCAGAACCAGCCTTCCGTCGGGCAGCTGATCGACACCAGCGAGGTGCGCGAAGCCGCCCGGGCCCGGGTCGAGGTGACCATGGCGGTTCTCGGCGAGTTCGGGATCGAGTCGCTCGGCGAGGTGATGGACCCGGAGCCGTCGCTGGCGCTGGACGACGCCGTCCGGGCGCACCGCCCCGGCGAGGTGCTCCTCTCCTGTCTTGCCGACACCCGCTTCGGCTTCATGCGCCGCGACCTGGTCGAGTGGGCGCGCGAGAAGTGCGAGCCGGAGGTCAAGCTGACCCACATTCCGGTCCGGATCGAAGACGACGCGATCCGCTGGGACCTCAACCACACCCTCGTCGTGGCGACCAAGACCGTCGCCGCCCCGGACCTCGTCACGCGGCTGAAGGAGCGCGCCGGCATCCGCCCGCACCGCTTCACGATCATCTGCCCGCGGGCCGAGGACGTGAGCGAGGGCCAGGTCGTCCGCGACCTCGCCGCGACCCTGGCCGAGCTCTACCGCTCCGAGATCGACGCCACCGGCCAGCCGATGAGCCCAGACCCCTTCCACGCGGTCAAGAACGCGATCGAGCACTACCGGATCGACGACATCCTGATCTCCACCTTTGCCGGCGAGAGCTCGCAATGGCTGGAGGAGGATCTGATCGGCCGGGTGCGGGAGATCACCGATAAGTCCGTCGAGCACATCGAGGTCGGCCGGCCCGCGGCTGCAGTCGCCGCCGCCGTCGCCGAGGGGGAGGCAGGCAGCTGATGGAGAGCGCGACGGTAACGGTCGGTCACGATCACGCCGATCATCACCACGGCCCGCCCGAGGCCAACCAGAGCTCGCGGATCGACCGCCAGACCCTTGGCATCCTCCTCTTCATCGTCTCCGAGGTGATGCTCTTCGGAGCTTTCTTCGCCTCCTACTTCTTCCTCCGGGTCGTCGTCGACCCGCCGAGCTGGCCGCCCGAGGCCTTCCCCCTCCCGGTCGGTGTCGCGGGGATGAACACGGCGATCCTCGTCTCCTCCAGCTTCACCATCCATTACGCGCTCGAGTCGATCCGCCGCGGCAACCGCAAAGGCCTCAAGCTCGGCTTGGTCGCGACCTGGCTGCTCGGCGCCACCTTCCTCTTCATCCAGATCAACGAGTACGTGCACATCGGCTTCAGCGCCCGCGACCTCGGGTTCGGCTCGATCTTCTACAGCCTCACCGGCCTGCACGGGGCCCACGTCTTCGTCGGCCTGTTGCTGCTCTCCTTCGCGACGATCCGCGCCTTCCGCGGCCACTTCGGCTCCGAGGAGAAGGACCACCTCGGCGTCGAGGTGCCGGGGATCTACTGGCACTTCGTCGACATCATGTGGCTGATCGTGTTCGTCACGGTCTACATCCTCTAAATCCGATCGGCCCAAAGCCGGCGCGATGAGACTGAACGAGCCGGCGGTCTTCAAATGGGTCGTGATCGTCGGGATCGCTGCTGCCGTCGTAATCGGGGTGACGCTGCTGACGCGGCCGCTGGTCGGGTCGCTGCTGGGTCTGGCGCTCGTTATTGCTGGCTGCGTCTACGCCTACCGCTGGGCGCGCGAGAGATATGGCTGAGCTGGCACAGAGAGTTTACGTTCTAAGACAAAAAGTTGCATTTTGCTCTGTAGGCTGGCAGCATGGAGACCATGACCAGGGAGGACTGGACTGACGAGCGGCTGGATGAGTTCGGGAAGCGGATGGATGAACGCTTCGACCGCGTCGACGAACGCTTCGATGATCTGCGCCAGGAGATGAAAGGCGATTTCGCTCAGGTCGAGAACCGCTTCGATGCGGTGCACCGCGAGATGAGGCAAGGATTCGGACAGGTCGACAAACGACTCGACCGGTTGGGCAATGGAGTCGAGATGGTTCAGCGGGCCATTGTCTTCGGGTCCGTCAGCCTGTCGACTGCATTCGTTGCCGGTTTCATCACGCTGGCATTCAAGATCTGAGCTGGCGCCACCGCATCGTCTCAACCGTCGCCAGCGTCAGCGCGATGGGGACCGTGGCCGGGGTCTGGTCGACCCAGAAGAAGAGCAGGTCGAAGGCGGGGCAGATGATCGCCGCCAGGAGGGCTCCCCGCAGCTGCAGGCGGCGGTCGGTGGCCAACAGGGCGCCGAGGGTGGCGGCGATGAAGAGGTCGCCGAAGCCCATCACCGCCGAGCCGAAGGAGGCGAATTGGAGGCGGGGAAGGTCGGCGGCGGGCGCGGCCGCGTTGAGCACGGCGTTGGGCTCCTGCAGGAGGTTCGTGCCGACCAGCCAGGCGTCGATCGCCGCCATCACGTAGATCCCGAGCTTCAGCCATCGCGGCGGGACGACGCAGGCGACCAGCCAGCCGAGGCTGACGCAGGCCAGGGCGGAGAGGGCGAGAGCCGCCGTCTCGCCCGCGAGAGCCCCCTCGGAGGCCCAGGCGAGCGCGAAGAGCGGGAACACGAGCAGCGCCAGCGCCGGCCGGCCCCCCCGCATGAGCCACGCCAGCGCCGCGGCGGCAAGCGGCGGCACGGCGACCAGCGCCAGGTAGGTGAGGAAACGGGCGCTGGCCGATTCGAGGGCGATGCCGGAGACCACGACGACGATCGAGAGCGGCAGGACCAGCGCCCACCAGCTGCTGCGCAGCCGGCGCAGCAGCGTCGTGGAGGGGGCCCTCGGAAGCGCGACGAGGAGCGCCTGGACGAGGCTGAGGACGCCGATCGAGAGCCAGAAGGGGAGCAACCCTCAGGCGCGCCCGGCGGTGGCCGCCGCAGGCCGCTCTGCCTCCGGCGGCCGGGCGGGGGAGATCTCGCCCCGGGGCTCGAGGCGCCCGGCGGCGGCAACCGTCCACAGCATCGCCAGCCAGTTGCCGGTGGCGATCGCGACGTGGACCCAGACGATGCCCGCGGGCAGCTCCAGCCACCACTGGAGGCCGCCGACGGCGCCCTGCAGGGCGAGGAGGCCGATCACCACCGTCAACGGCCGCAGCGCGCGCCCGTCGGCGCCAGGGCGGCGGAGGAGGAGCCAAACGGCGATCGCGGCGACGCCGTAGATCGCGGCGATCACCGCGTGGCGCTGGACGACCCATTCCAGCGTCCTTGCTCCCTCGAAGTCGAAGCGATGGACGAGCTGCCCTTCGTGGGCGCCGGCGTGGGGGCCCGAGGCGGTGGCGATCGTCCCGGCCAGGATCGTCAGCTGGCCCAGGGGGATCAGCGCCCGCACCGTCCAGACGCTCAGCCGGTCGCGCGAGCGGCGCCGCTCCCAGGGCTCGTAGCGCGAGCACCAGGCGAGCGCGAAGGCCGCGTCGAGCAGCATCATCGAGAGGATGAAGTGGGACATCACCAGCCCCGGGGCCAGGTGGTACTTGACGACGAGGGCGCCGAGGATCGCCTGGCCGATCACCCCGAGCGGCAGCAGGGCGCCGAACAGCGCCAGGTGCCAGCGGTAGGGCCGCCGGAAGAAGGCGAGACCGCAGGCGGCGATCACGGCGAAGCCGACGAACCCGGTGAGCAGCCGGTTGCCGTACTCGATCACCGCGTGGGCTTCGAGCGGCGGCGTGCTGCCGCCGTAGCATTTGGGCCAGTCAGGGCAGCCGAGGCCGGACCCCGTCAGGCGCACGGCGGCGCCGGTGAGCACGATCAGCGCCAGGGCCGCCAGGGCGACGAGGGTCACCTGCGCGTAGCGCGCCGGCGAGATCTCGAGGCGGCTTTTCAGGCGTTCCCGCATCTACCCGCAATGATCGCAGCGGCCGCCGGGCCGCACCCGCTCAGCCTTTGGATTTGCCGGCACCGCCGCCGGCGTTTTCGAGCAGATATTTGACCAGGTCTTCGAGTTCTTTCGGAGACAGGGACTGCTCGTAGGTCTGCGGCATCACGTTGGCCGGGTAGCCCTTCGCAATTTCCGCGTTCGGGTTCGTGATCATTTCTTCGACGTGCGCCTGGTCCTCGCCGGGCAGCACTTCGTCGAGGTTGGGACCGGTCACGCCGCCCGATTTGGCGGCGGCGAAGGTGTGGCAGTTGCCGCAGCCGTTGCTGGCGAAGACCTGTGCGCCGGGGCCTCCGGGAACCTTCGGCGGAGCGGCGCCGGGGACGCCGGCCCATTCGCCGACGTAGGCGGCGACGTCGTCGAGGTCCTGCCCGGTGACGATGTCGGCGGGCATCGAGACGGCGGGATTGCCGTTGTTGGGCCGCGGGTACTCGACCTGCGCCTTGACCACCCCCTCGATCGTGTCGCTGTCGTTCCCTTCTTCGCGGGCAGCCGCAAAGGCGTGGTCGAGGTTGGGACCGACCTGGGCGGTGCTTCCGGCCTGCGCAAGCGCGTGGCAGGTGCCGCACTTCACCCTGAAGAGTTCGCGGCCCCGCTGCGGGTCGGAGTCGGTGGTGCCGCAGCCCGAGGCGACAACCACGAGGGCGGCGAGAGCCACGAGGGCGAGCAGGGGCATGAGTTTCGAAGCGCGAGCCATGGGGTGCAATGCGGGGCGGAGTCTATATGTCGGGGCTGCCGGGAAGCGTGCCGTCAGGCGTGGCCGGCCGGTAGTCTTTGAGGCGATCCGCACTAGCTTTGGAAGCACGGCGATGGGAGGTCGCAGATGCAGGTGAGAGACGGAATGTCGGAGATCACGCTGACCGTTGGCCCATCGCACTCGCTGCGCGAGGCGGCCGAGAAGATGGTCGAGAAAGGCACCGGCGCGGCGCTGGTGATCGACGCCGAGCTGCCGACGCCGTCGGTGGTCACCGAGCGCGACCTGCTGATCTCCGTGGCGCGGGGTCAGGACCCCGACCGCGAGCAGGTCGCCGACCACATGAGCGAGGGCGTCCTCACCGCGGCTCCCGATTGGAGCCTCGAGCGGGCCGCCGCCGAGATGTCCCGCCGCGGCGTCCGCCACCTGGTCGTCTTCGACGGGCCCGAGGCCGTCGGCGTCCTCTCGATGAGGGACATCGTCAGGGTCTGGACCAGCGACGGCGCTACGTCAGGCATGACGCCCGGCTGAAGCCGGGCTCGGCTCGTTTAGGCCTGAGGGGGGCCGGAGATCGTTTCCACGGGAAGCGCGGCTCCCTGGGTCTCCTGGCGGCGCGGGAGGCGGTAGTAGTCGCGGACCGAGCCGCGGACGATGCTGCGGAAGGCGGCGAGGGCGAAGATCGCGCCGAGGATTCCCCAGATCTTCGGTGCGAAGATGAAGCCGGCCGCGTAGGTGCCGCAGATCAGTCCCAGGGCGCCCATGGCGAAGAAGATCGGGGCCCACGAGGGGCGCGGCAGGTAGATCGTCTCGCCGGGCTCGGGGATCTGTCGGTGCTCAGCCATCTCGGGTCTACTGGGCGATGTAGAGGAAGGCGGCGACGAAGCTGAGGGCGAAGATGCCGGCGGCGATGCCACCTGCGACCAGCCCGGCTTTCATCTGTCGGCGTGCGGTCTCGCGATCCATGAGGACGGATTTCTATCAGTAGCGGGGGCGCCAGGGAGGGTCGGGTACCCCTCTCACAAAGACCGTCGCGCAGCTGGGTTGAACTTATGGGCGCAACCGTGACTTCTTGAGCCTTTGTGAGAGGGGTACCCGACCCTCCAGCCGGACCGCCTGATGATTCCGAAGCTCTTGTTAGACGTTGGCCGCGATGGCCATTGAGAGGAACAGCAAGGCCAGGTAGGCCAGAGAGAAGAGATAGGTCTTCAGGGCCCAGCGGCGTTCTTTGCTGCGGAGGAGACGAACCGCGAAGTAGATGAAGCCGCCGCCCAGGAGGATCGAGGGGATGACGTAGGCGACGCCTAGGCCTCCGGCGCAGAAGGGGAGCTGGGTTACGGCGTAGAGGAGGACGGTGTAGAGGAGGATCTGGCGGCGGGTCTCGTCCTCGCCGCGGACCACGGGCAGCATCGGGATCCCGGCCTTGGCGTACTCGTCCTTCATCAGCAGCGAGAGCGCCCAGAAGTGCGGTGGGGTCCAGAAGAAGACGATCGCGAACATGTAGAAGGCCATGCCGCTGAGCTCGCCGGTGACCGCCGCCCAGGCGACCAGGGGCGGCACCGCGCCGGCTGCCCCGCCGATGACGATGTTCTGCGGCGTGCGGCGCTTCAGCCAGAGGGTGTAGACCCCGACGTAGCCGACGAAGCCGCTGAGCGAGAGCGTCGCCGCCAGCGGGTTGACGGTGAGCGACAGCAGCAGGAAGGAAGCCGTGGCCAGGGCGACCCCGAAGATGACGGCCGCCCGGGGGGAGATGCGCCCCGAGGCGACCGGCCGGTCCGCCGTGCGGGCCATCGTGCGGTCGATGTCGCGGTCGACGGCGTGGTTGATCGCGCCGGCCCCGCCGGCGGAGAGGGCGCCACCCAGGCAGGTGAGGAAGATCAGCCCCAGCGAGGGGTCGCCCGCCACGTACATCGTCGTCACCGTGGTGAAGAGCAGCAGCGACTGCACCTTCGGCTTGGTCAGCGTCAGGTAGTCGCGGACGACGGTGGGAAGTACGGAACGGGTGGCCGTCGTCGGATTGGGCGCGGTCGGCGCGCCGGCACCGGATTGCATGGCGCTCAGGCTACCGGCTGCGATTCGCGCGAGGTCGCCTGCTCGGAGCGACGGGTGCGATGGCCGATCGCCTCGCGGATGTCGCGCAGCGGGCGGGCGCTGCGGACGTCGGGGAGGACGTCGAAGTTGTACGGCTCCGGCGGCGAGAGCGCGAACCACTCGAGGGTCTCGCCGCCCCACGGGTCGTGACCGGCCTCAGGGCCGCTCTCACGGCTGAAGATCGCGTTGAGGACGGTCAGCAGGATCCCGACGAAGAGGACGAAGACGCCGATCGAGGCGATCACGTTGTAGGCGGTGACGCCGGTGCCGGCGAAGTACTTGTAGGTGTCGATCACCTGCCCCTGCTCGGTGCCGGCGAAGAACAGCGGCACGAAGCCGAGCAGCAGGCCGGCCATGATCGTCCAGAAGGAGATCCGGGCCAGGCTCTCGCCCATCGTCCGGCCGGTCATCTTCGGGAACCAGTAGTGGAGCGCGGCGAAGCCACCGAAGACCGAGCCGCCGATCAGCGTGAAGTGGGTGGCGGCGGTCGAGTCGACCGTGTTCTTCAGGTGCCAGGCGGAGGCGACCAGCGAGTGGCAGAGCTCGGAGGCGAGCCCGACCGTGATCGCGAAGATCGCGCCGATCGCGAACAGCAGCGGCGCCCGCATCCGCAGCGCGCCGCCGGCGAGGGTCGCGATCAGGTTGAAGAGGACGAGGCCGAAGGGGACGATCAGCGCCAGCGACATCAGCATCGCGAAGTACATCCAGCCGATGCCGATCGGCGCGGTCAGCATGTTCTGCATCCATGCCAGGGTGCCGACCACCGCGATCGCGGCCAGCGAGGCCATCACCGCGGTGCGGTTGAAGAGCGGTTTGCGGGAGAAGGTGGCGGCGATTTCGGCGATCGTGCCGAAGGCGAAGATCAGGATCAGCATGTAGGCGCCGGTGTAGAAGATCCAGCTCAGGTGCTGCCAGAGGAGGGGCGCGCCGCCGGAGCCGTCGGCGAAGAAGATCCCGTCGTAATGGCGGTCGATCATCAGCATCGTCAGCGCCGCCAGCAGAACCGGCCCGATCACGACCATCAGCCAGGAGGCGACCGCGGTGGCCCAGGCGAAGACGGGGACCCGTCGCCAGGCCATGCCCGGCGCCCGCATCGTTTTCAGCGTCGCGATCAGGTTGATCGAGAGGAGGACGAAGCCGAGGGTCGCGAGGCCGGCCGAGGTGACCCAGGCGTCGACGCCGTTGTTGGAGAGGAAGGCGACCTCGGTCAGCGGCGCCAGCGGGTTGACGCCGGCCTCCGAGGGGGTGAAGAGGAAGGTCGCGTAGAGCGCCACGCCGCCGGCGACCCAGAGCGTCATCCCGACCTGGCCGAGGCGGGGCAGCGCCGTTCCGCGGGCGCCGATCTGCAGCGGCGTCACGTAGTAGAAGAGCCCGATCACCAGCGGCAGAGCGAAGAGGAAGATCGCGCTCGCGCCGTAGAGCGAGAGCATCCGGTTGAAGCCGACGGGGGAGAGGAAGGTGTTCTCCGGGACCAGCAGCTGGATCCGCATCAGCACCAGCTCGACCAGGGCGAGGAAGAGGAAGCCGAGGGCGCCGCAGATCAGGATCTGGCCGATCTCCTTATGGTCGGCCGAGGTCGCCAGCTGCGCCCAGCGCGGGCGCTTGGGGCTGTAGCCGTCGGCGACGAGCTCGGGGCGCGGGCTGCTCATGGGGTTTCTCCGCTTTCGATCTGGCCGACGACCTTTTCCTGGGCGGTCTCGATCTCTTCCAGCCGGGTTTCGACGAATTCTTCGTATTCCTCGGGCGAGACCACTTCGACTTCGGTCCGCATCGCCGCGTAGGCCTGGCCGGAGAGGGTGGCCGAGTCGCCGAGGTAGTTGCCTTCGTCGCCGGTGCTGAAGAGGACCTTGTTCGTCTTGCCCGGCACCGCATCGGCCTTGCGGGCCAGTTCTTCGACGTTCCAGGTGTGGACGACGTCGGTCGACTCCAGCGACAGCTCGACCGCGGTGTCGACCGGCACGACCAGCTTGTAATAGGAGAAGGCGCCGTTCGGATAGTCGTAGCGCCACAGCCATTGCTGACCCGTCGCTTCGATCTCCAGCGGCTCCGACTTCAGCGAGGCGAGGCCGGCGTCGCCGGTCGACGGCTCTTCCCGGGCGTTGTCGGTGAAGACGATGCCGAGGACGAAGAGCAGCGCCGCGAAGACCGTGAGCACGCCCGCGACCCGGAATTGCAGGCCGCGGCCGCTGAGCAGCTGGCGCGGCTCGGCGCCCCGCTCGCTGCGGTAGCGGCGGACGACGTAGAGGAGCGCGCCGACGATCGCGACGATCAGGATCGCCGCGGCGAGGAAGCCGATCCAAAACAGCGTGTCGATCTGGTCCGTGCCAGGGGAGTGGGACGCCAAAGCGCGGCCATTCTATTCAGGCGGGGCGGCGCGACGCCCTCCCGGCCATTCCGCTGTTCCTTACTAGGCCATGGCAACGGAAAGGAACAGCGGAGCGCGGGGGGCGGACCTATACTCGCGGCTCCTTATGAGGAGGCGCTCCCGGCCATCGAATGCGCTCCGCCTTGCGGTGCGGGCCGGCGCCCTCGGCGCCGTCGGCGCGGCCGTCGCGGTGCCCCTGCTCCGGCGCCGGCTGCGGATCCCGACCTCGGTCACGGTGACCGCTGTCGCGGCGGGCCCGTTGGCGCTGGCCGTGCTGAAGCCGCGCTCGAAGCGGCGCGACGTCGTCCTCTTCGCGATGCAGATGTGGGCCTTCACCGTCGCCCACGAGCTCCCCTATGACGACCCCGAGCGGCTGAGATCGCGGCTCCGCGCCCGCTATCCGATCCGCACCGACCGGATCATCGGCGCCGGCCGCCTGCCCAACGCCCGTCTGCAGCGCGGTTTGGCGCGGTTGCCCCAGGTCGGGGCGCTGGACAAATTCCTCGCCTGGACCCACTGGCTCTGGTTCATCGTGCCCTACGCCTCGCTGAGCTGGATCCTCGTCCGCCGCAACGATCGCTTCCCGCGCTCCGCCCGGCAGATGGCGGCGGTCTTCGACCTCGGTTGCGTCGTCTACTTCGCGGTCCCGACGGCGCCGCCATGGTGGTCCTCGGAGCAGGGCCTGACCGGCGAAGAGGTGCGGCGGATCATGGTCGAGGTCGGGGAACCGACCTGGGGCCGGGCCTGGGAGCGGATGTACGACGCCCTCGGCGGCAACCCCTGGGCGGCGATGCCCTCGCTCCATTTCGCCACCTCGCTCGCGGCGGCGCTCTCGCTCGCCGAAGCCGGCAAGGCCGAGGGGGCGCTCGGCTGGGGCTACGCGGGCACGCTTGGCTTCGCCCTCGTCTATCTCGGCGAGCATTACGTCACCGACCTGATCGCCGGCGCGGCCCTGGTTGCGGCCGTGCGCCGGGGCGAGCCGCTGGCCGAACCCCTTATACGCAGGGTAAATGGAGCGTTGCAGCGTCTGGAGAGGATCGCGAGCGGGTAATTTCCCAAGCGTGTCTCAGGAAGACCCGGCGAACGGCAACGGCCGCTTCGCCGAAATGCCGATTTTCACGACGCGGCGGCTCATCCAGACCGTCGTCGTCGTCTTTCTCCTGCTCGGCGCGATCTACTTCCTCTTCCCGAAGCTGGTCGGGCTCGGCGACGCGCTGAGCAAGCTCGACGAGGCCGACCCACTCTGGATCGCGATCGCGATCGGGTTCAACGTCGTCGCCTACGCGACCTACATCGCCCTCTTCAAGGCGGTGGTCGGCGGCGACGCGCTGCGGCTGACCTGGAAGGAGACCTACGAGATCAACATGGCCGGGGTGGCGGGGACGCTGCTCTTCTCGGCCGGCGGCGCCGGCGGCATCGCCGTCACCTACTGGTCGCTGCGCAAAGCCGGGATGCCGCGCCGCGACGTCGCCCGGCGGATGGTCGCCTTCGTCTCCCTCCACTACGCCTTCTATCCGATCGCCCTGATCGTCTTCGGGGTGCTGCTGCGGACCGGGGTGCTCAACGGCAAGAGCTCGGTCGAGCTGACGATCATCCCCGCCGGGATCGCCGGCCTGATGCTGATCCTCGGCGTCCTCGTCACCCTGATCCCGCCCGACGCCGAGCACCGGCTCGCCCGCTTCGCCCACAGCGAGCGCTCGCGCAGCTGGCTGGAGACCGCCGGCAAGATCCCCGCCACCCTGGGGGAAGGGTTCCGCTTCGCCCTCAGCCTCTTCGCCCATCCCCGCCGCGGCGGCCTGGCGGTGCTCGGCGCCGCCGGCTTCTGGGCCGCCAGCATCGGCGTCCTCTGGGCCTCCTTCCACGCCTTCGGGGTGCACGTGCCGCTGGCCGTCGTCGTCCAGGGGTTCTTCCTCGGCATGGTGGCCAACCTCTTCCCGCTGGCGCCGGCGGGCGTGGGGGCGGTCGACGCCGGGATGATCGGCGCCTTCGTCCTCTTCGGGATCCCCGAGGAGACCGTCTTCCCGGCGGTTCTGATCTTCCGGCTGGTCGCTTTCTGGATGCCGATCCCGCCGGGGATCTTCGCCTTCTTCCAGCTCCGTCACACGGTCCATCGCTGGGAAGAGGAGGGGCAGCCGATCGATCGCGGCGGCGGCACGCACTCGCCGGTGGAGGAGGTCGCGGCGATTGCCTTCGACCAGCAGGAGAGCTACTATAAAAAGTAAAGTATTAGACTCAAGGCGGCAGAGATGGCAGAGCAGAAGAAGACCGAGAACGTGATCATCATCGGCGGTGGGCCGGCCGGTTACACCGCCGCGCTCTACACCGCGCGGGCCAACCTCGAGCCGCTCGTCTTCGAGGGCTTCCAGTGGGGCGGTCAGCTGCAGAACACGACCGAGGTCGAGAACTACCCCGGCTACCCGGACGGGATCATGGGGCCGGAGATGATGGCCCAGTTCCGCGCCCAGGCCGAGCGCTTCGGGACCCGCTTCGTCACCGACGACGTCGACCGGGTCGAGCTCTCCGACAACGGCGTCCATAAGGTCTTCCTCGGCGATGAGGAGCACCGCGCGAAGACGGTGATCCTGGCGATGGGGGCGGAGCCGAAACGGCTCGGCGTCCCCGGCGAGATGGAGCTCGGCGGCCGCGGCGTCTCCACCTGCGGCGTCTGCGACGGGGCCTTCTTCAAAGACCAGCGGGTGGCCGTCTTCGGCGGCGGCGACTCGGCGATGGAGGACTCGATCTTCATCTCCAAGTTCGCCAGCGACCTGACGATCGTCAACCGCCGCGACGAGTTTCGCGCCTCGAAGATCATGTTCGAGCGGGCGCGCGAAAAGGAGAACATCGACCTGAAGACGCCTTTCGTCGCCGAGGAGTTCGTCGCCGGCGAGAGCGGCAAGCTGGCCAAGGTCCGCCTGCGCAACGTCGAGACCGGCGAGCAGGAGGAGCTCGAGACCGACGGCGCCTTCGTCGCCATCGGCCACGTGCCGAAATCGGAGATCGTCAAGGGTCAGGTCGAGACCGACGAGGACGGCTACATCGTCACCGAGGCCGGCTCCACCCGGACCAATCTCGGCGGCGTCTTCGCCGTCGGCGACGTCGTCGACCACACCTACCGGCAGGCCGTGACCGCGGCTGGCACCGGCTGCATGGGCGCGCTCGACGCCGAGCGCTACCTGCGCGACGCCGACGTGCCGGTCGAGGCGCACTGGATGCCCGGCGGCGAGCCGGCCGAGATCGCCACCGGCCCCTGACTCACCACTTCTTGAACTGAGGATTTTGGCCTTTCCGGCCGGGTATATCTTGGGCGCGTGACCTCCGACTGTTCCCATCTCGACTCGGTCAATTACCTCGACCTTCCCGGCGAGGTCGCCGGCTGCGAGGAGTGCCTGGCGATGGGCATGGACTGGGTCCACCTGCGGATGTGCCAGACCTGCGGCCACGTCGGCTGCTGCGACAACTCGATCGGCAAGCACGCCACCGCCCACCATCAGGACACCGGGCACCCGATCATCCGCTCCGCCGAGCCGGGCGAAGACTGGAGCTGGTGCTACGTCGACGAGGTGATGATGCGCCTCGAGGGCGGCGGCTGAGCGCCTACGCCTCGGGCGTGACGATCGCAAAGCCGGGGTCCGGCTCGTCGAGCAGGCCGAGCAGCTCACCGAGCTTCACCGCGTCGCCCTCGACCCGCAGGCGGCCGCTCTCGGCCAGCGCCGCCAGGTCGGCGGTTCCCCCCAGCAGCTCGTCGAGCGCCCGCCGCTCGACGACCAGCGTCGCCTCGACCTCGACGCCGTCCTTCCAGGGGCGGTGGTTGAGGACCCCGTTCTCGAGCCGCAGCAGGCGGCGCTCGTCGGGGTCGGTGACCTGCCAGCCGATCGTCAGGCGCTTGCCCCAGGCTCGCGGCCCGTTCAGCCGCACCTTCATCCCGTCGAGGATCTGGGCCACCGAGAGCTGGGCGAGGATCGCCGGGGCGCGGGTGTCGGAGGGGGTGCCGGTGACGCCGCTGCGTAGCTCCTCGGCGCCGACCAGGTAGAAGTTCCGCCAGGTCGCGTTCTCCGCCCCGTAGCCGAGCTGCTCCAGCGCGTCGGCCTGCAGCTGCCGCGCCGCCTCGTTGCCCGGCTCGGCGAAGACGACGTGGTTGACCACCTCGGCGACCCAGCGGTAGTCGCCTTCCTCGAAGGACTCGCGGGCGCGCGCCAGCACCTGCTCGGCGCCGCCCATGAACTCGACGTGGCGCTTCGCCGACTCGACCGGGGGGTGCTCCCAGAGGTGGGCGGGGTTGCCGTCGAACCAGCCCATGTAGAGCTGGTAGACGGCCCTCACGTTGTGGCTGAGCGAGCCGTAGTAGCCGCGCAGGTGCCACTCGGAGGCGAGCTCCGGCGGCAGCTCCAGCTCCTCGGCGATCTCCGGCCCGGTGCGCCCGGCGTTGATCAGGCGCAGCGTCTGGTCGTGCAGGTAGCCGTAGAGGTCGCGCTGCTTGGCGAGGTACTCGACGATCCGCTCCCGGCCCCAGCGCGGCCAGTGGTGGCCGGCGAAGAGGACGTCGCTCTCGGCGCCGAACAGCTCGATCGCCTCGTCGAGGTAGGCGGCCCAGACGTGCGGGTCGCGGACCAGGGCGCCGCGCAGCGTGAGGACGTTGTGCATCGTGTGGGTCGCGTTCTCGGCGATGCAGAGCACCCGGTGCTCGGGGAAGTGGAAGTTCATCTCCGCCGGCGCCTCGGTGCCGGGGGTCAGCTGGAAGACCATCCGCACGCCGTCGACGGTCTCCTCCTGGCCGGTGGCGGAGACCTCGCGGTTGGGCGGGATCAGCGTCAGCGTCCCCAGCGAGGTCGTCTGGCCGAGCCCGGAGCCGATCCCGCCGTCGGGGCCGCGCCCGAGCTTGGCCCCGTACATGTAGCCGGCGCGGCGGCCCATCGCCGTGCCGGCGTAGACGTTCTCGCTGACCGCGTGGTGGAGGAAGCCCTCCGGTGCCAGGACGGGGATCCCGCGCTCGGCGACCTCCTCGGGGCTGACGATCCCCGCGGCCCCGCCGAAGTGGTCGATGTGGCTGTGGGTGTAGACGAGGCCGGTGACCGGGCGCTCGCCACGGTGCTCGCGGTAGAAGGCCAGCGCCGCGGCCGCCGTCTCGGCCGAGATCAGCGGGTCGATGACGACGATCCCGCGCTCGCCCTCGACCACGTGCATGTTCGAGAGGTCGAACCCGCGCAGCTGGTAGAAGCCGGGCGCCATCTCGAAGAGGCCGGCGACACGGTTCAGCCGGCTCTGCCGCCAGAGGCTCGGATTGGCGGTCTCGGGGCACTCACCCTCGAGGAAGTCGTAGGAGCCGAGGTCCCAGACGACCCTGCCGCCGGCGCCCTCGACCCGGGCCGGCTCGAAGCGGGCGACGAGGCCGCGCTCGGCCTCGGCCAGGTCCTCGCCGCCGTCGGGCGGCAGCGCCGCGGCGGCCTCGCGGTTGCGGCGGGCGGTGGTCTCCGAGGCGGGTTTGCGGAAGGCGCTCACGCCGCCTCCGCCTCGGTCCGCAGGCGTGGGGCGGGGGCGTAAGCCTCGCCATGCCGGGCTCGCAGGCGCTCGAGCGTCTCGACGGCGCGGGCGGGGCCTATCAGCGCGGTGATCGCGAGCGGCCCGAGCGGCCAGTTGAAGCCGAGCTTCATCGCCGTCTCCATGTCCTCGCCGGAGGCGATCTCCTCTTCGCGGGCGAAGGCCGCCTCGTTGGCGATCTGGGCGAAGAGACGGGTGAGGATCTCCTCGGCGGCCGGGTCGATCTTCGCCAGCTGCCGGGGGTCGAGGGTGGGGGCCGCGATGCCGAGATCCGGATCGGCCTCGCGCTCGTGCCCCTCGCCGTGCTCGTAGTAGCCGTGGCCGCTCTTGCGCCCGAATCGCCCTTCGGCGACGAGCTTCTCCTGGATCGGGCTCGGCCGCCAGCGCTCCGGCTCGCCGCCCTGGGCGAAGAAGGAGCGGGCGATTTCGAGGTTGACGTCGAGGCCGATCAGGTCGAGCAGCTCGAAGGGCCCCATCCGGAAGCCGCCGCCGAGGCGGACGACGCGGTCGATCGCCGGCGCCTCGGCGACGCCGTCGCCGAGCATCCGCAGCGACTCCAGCGAGAAGGGGCGGGCGAGGCGGTTGGCGACGAAGCCGGGGCTGTCCTTGGCCCGGATCGGGGTGCGGCCCATCCGCTCGGCGACCTCGGTCGTCGCCGCCAGCGCCTCTTCTGAGGAGCGCTCGGCGGCGACCACCTCGACCAGCTTCATCAGCGCCGGCGGGTTGAAGAAGTGCATGCCGACGACGCGCTCGGGGTTCGGTACCCCGGCGGCGATCTCGGTCACTCGCAGCGACGAGGTGTTGCTGGCGAAGACCGGCTCGGGCTCCACCGCCTCGGCAAGGGCGGAGAAGATCTCCCGCTTCAGCTCCAGCTTCTCCGGCGCCGCCTCGACGATCAGCCCGCAGCCGCGCAGCTGCCCCAGCTCGGTCGCGGTCTCGACCCGCGCCGCGGCGGCCTTGGCGTCGTCGACGCTCCAGCGCCCCCGCTCGGCGCCCTTGTCGAGCGCCCCGCGCAGCGCTTCGGCACCGCCCTCGGCCAGCTCCGGCGCGACGTCGTAGAGAACCGTCTCGTAGCCGCCGAGCGCCGCAAGCTGGGCGATGCCGCGGCCCATCGTCCCGGCGCCGAGGACGGCGATCCGGCTTACGGTCATCGACCCTTGAAGCTCGGCTCGCGCTTCTCGATGAAGGCGGTCATCCCCTCGACCCGGTCCTCGGTCGCCATCGCCTCGTCGAACATCCGGCGCTCGGCGTCGAGCCCGTCGCTGAGTGCCGTCTCCTCGGCGGCGAGCACCGCCTGCTTGGCGAGGCGGGTGGCGATCGGCGGGCGCTCGGCGATCGTGCGCGCCAGCTCGACCGCCTCGAGCGTGGAATCGCCGGTCTTGACCACTTTGTTGACCAGTCCCCAGGCGGCGGCCATGCCGACGTCGAAGTGCCGGCCGGTCAGCACGTACTCCATCGCCCGCTGCTTGCCGATTGCCCGGGTCAGGCGCTGGGTGCCGCCGCCGCCGGGGATGATCCCCAGGGTGATCTCGGGCTGGCCGAAGCGGACGGTTTCGTCGGCGACGACCATGTCGCAGGCGAGCGCGAGCTCACAGCCGCCGCCCAGCGCGTAGCCGGCGACGGCGGCGACGATCGGGGTCTGGACCGCGGCGATCCGCCGCCAGAATTCGGCTCCCCTCGCGTCGGACGGCTCACCCGGGGCGCGGGCCGCGAGGGCTCTGATGTCGGCGCCCGAGGCGAAGATCTTCTCCGAGCCGGCGATCACGATGCAGCGGACCTCGGGGTCGGCGTCGAAGCGCTCGAGGCCGCCGACGATCCCCTCCCGCATCTCGGCCGAGAGCGAGTTTCGGGTCTCGGGATGGTTGAGCCGCAGCAGGCCGACGTGGAAGTCGTCGACGGTGGCCTCGACGATCGCCACCGCGCTCAGCTCTCCTCGAAGGGGAGCATCGCGCTGATGCCGGTGGCCTGGCGGCCGATGATCAGCTTCTGGATCTGCGAGGTCCCCTCGTAGAGGGTGGTGACGCGGGCGTCGCGCAGGTAGCGCTCGACCGGGTAGTCGTCGACGTAGCCGGAGCCGCCGTGGACCTGGATCGCCAGGTTGGCGCACTCGACCGCCGACTCCGTTGCGAACAGCTTCGCCACCGAGGTCTCCTCGAGGTTCGGCTTGCCTTCGTCCTTCAGCAGCCCGGCACGCAGGACCAGCATCCGGCTGGCATCGCGCTTGAGGATCATGTCGGCGATCATCTCCTGGACGAGCTGGAAGCGGGCCAGGGGGACGCCGAACTGCTTGCGCTCCTTCGCGTACTCGACCGAGGATTGGACGCAGCCTTCGCAGATCCCGACGCAGCCGGCGGCGACGCTGTAGCGCCCGTTCTCCAGCGCGCTCATCGCCACCTTGAAGCCGTCGCCGACCTCGCCGAGGAGCGCCTCGTCGCCGACCTCGACCGCGTCGAGCGAGATTTCGGCGGTGTCGGAGGCGCGCAATCCGAGCTTGCCGTGGATCTCCTGGGTGGTGAAGCCCTCGCTGTCGCAGGGGACGAGGAAGCAGGCGAGGCCGCGATGCTTCTTCTCGGGGTCGGTCTGGGCGAAGATCAGCGCCACCTCGGAGTAGTTGCCGAGGCTGATCCACATCTTCTGGCCGCTGATCGACCAGCCGGTGCCGGTCTTCGTCGCCCGGGTGCGGAGGTTGGCGGCGTCGGAGCCGGTGTCGGGCTCGGTCAGCCCGAAGCAGCCGAGCGCCTCCCCCGAGCAGAGCCGCGGCAGCCACTTCTGCTTCTGCTCCTCGGAGCCCCACTTCTCGATCGAGCCCGCGACCAGCGAGGTCTGCACGGAGATGACGGTGCGGGCCGAGGAGTCGGCGCGGCCGATCTCCTCGGCGATCAGCCCGTAGCCGATGTAGTCCAGTCCCCGGCCGCCGTACTCTTCGGCCACCGGCGCCCCGAGGAAGCCGACCTCGCCCAGCTTTCGTGCCAGCTCGCGGTCGAAGCGGCTCTCGCGGTCGTTGTCGCGGACGTTGGGGAGGATCTCGCGCTCGGCGAACTCCCGCGCCGTCTCGCGGATCAGCTTCTGCTCGTCGCTCAGCCGGAAGTCCATCTCTACAGCTCCCGCAGCTCCCGTCCGAGGGTGTCGGCGAAGGCCGCCTGCGCTTCCTGCGTGCGGGGGCCCGGGGCCGCCGGGAAGACCCGGCCGTCGACCGAGGAGACCGCCTGGATCTCACGCGTGGTCGAGGCGAGGAAGGCCTCGCCGGCGGCTCGCAGGTCGTCGAGGTGCCAGCTGCCCTCCTCGACGTCCAGCGCCTTGATCATCCGGTCGCGGGTGATCGACTCCAGCACCCCGTCGGTGAGGGCGGGGGTCCGCAGCCCGCCCTCGGCGGAGGCCCAGAAGACCGAGGAGGTCGGCGGCTCCAACACGGTGCCGTCGGGGCGGACCAGGACCGCCTCGTCGGCGCCCTTGCCTTTCGCCAGCCGGGTGGCCTGCATGTTCGCCGCGTAGGAGAGGGACTTGACGCCGTTGAGGATCACCGACGGGCAGTAGGTGACGGAGACGAGGCCGACGGTCTCGGGGTGCGGCGGGATCGGCTCGGTGGCCGCGATCCGGCGGCCGCCGCGGGTGACGATCAGCCGCATCTGGCCTTCGACCTGGCCGGCCTGCGCGAGCAGGGCGGCGATCTCGCCCTCCAGCGCGGCGCGGTCGAAGCTCAGCTCGATCGCCGCGGCGGAGCGCTCCAGCCGGTCGAGGTGGTCGACCAGCGCGAAGGGCTTGCCCTCGTAGAGCCGGATCACCTCGAAGGCGCCGTCGCCGCGGTAGAGGCCGTCGTCCTTGAGGCCGATCGTGGCCTCGCCGGTGGGGCCGATCGCCCCGTCGACGCTCGCCAGCTCTTGAAGGCTTGCGGTCACGCCGCGAGGCTACCTTGTCAGCGCCGGGGGGTCAGCCGTGCTTGCTGTGGATTCGGCAGCCGCGGCCGCTGAATTCGCTGTCGACGCAGCGCTTCGGCGCCCAGCGGACCTGATAGTGGCTTTCCCAGGCGAAGGTCTGCTGCTTGCGGACGTAGAAGGGGGAGATGATCCCGGCGTAGATCGTGCCTTTGGCGATCCAGGCGATTTCGCAGCGGAAGCGGGTTTTGCTCGCCCGTTTGCAGTTGCCGGCGACGCGGCTGGCGGAGCTGAAGCGCTCGCCGAAGGCGTCGAAGAGGGTGAAGATCGCGAACTCTTCGCCGGTCGACTTCTTCATCGGCGGCAGCGGCGCCGCCGGGTCGACGAACGGCGCCGGCCCGCCGCTTTCGACGGCGGCGATCCATTCCGTGACCCAGGTGGAGACGTAGTCGACCCGGGTCAGCACGTTCGGGGTCTGGGGGCTGCAGAGCGGCCCGACGACGCTGATCACCGCCAGCTGGACCGGGGTCCCGTCCGCCCGCATGGCGACCGCGGGGCCGCCGCTGTCGCCGAAGCAGGTGCCGGACTTCTTCTTCGGAGTGCTGAGCAGGCAGAGCTGGACGGCGCCGGAGTAGTCCTTGTAGAAGCCCCGGGTCCTGGTGCGGCAGAGGCTGTCTTTCTGCACCGTCATCGTCGTCGTGCGCATGTTGGCCGGCGCCTGGCGGTTCTGGGCCCGGGTCACGCCCCAGCCGGCGACGGAGACGAGCGCGCCGCCTTCGTAGAGCCCCGCCTCGGCCTGGCCGGCGAGCGCCAGCGGCGGCGCGGCGGTCGGACGCGAGAGGATCAGCACCGCCGCGTCGCCGTGGACGACGCCGGGGTCGAAGCTGGGGAAGACGTGGGTGTCCACGACCTCGAAGACGTTCTCGGCCTGCGCCTGCTTCGGGTTGGCGACGCCGATCGCCACCGCGTATTCGCCGGGTTTGGAGAAGGTTCCGGTCTCGACGCTCTCGACGCAATGGGCGGCGGTGAGGACCACCCGCGGCGCGACCACGGTGCCGGTGCAGGCGAAGCCGCTGCGTTGGTTGCCGGCCTCGATGTAGGCGAGGTAGGGGAACTGGTCGATAGTGGCGGGGCTGCCGCCGATGATCGAGGCCTCGGCGCCGCCGGAGGCCGAGGCGCCCGCGGGCAGGCAGAGAGCCAGCGCCAGAATCGCGCCGCCGAGGATCGTCAGCAGTCTTCGCCGCCCCCGCATCTGCATCGTCAACACCCTAATTGAGCGTTCAGACCGCTTCGAAGACGGTGGACGAACCTTGGCCCACCCCGACGCAGAGGGTCGCGATCCCGTACTTGCCGCCACGGCGCCGCAGCTCCCGCACCAGGGTGCCCGTCAGGCGGGCGCCGGAGCAGCCGAGCGGGTGGCCGAGGGCGATCGCGCCGCCGTTGACGTTGAGCCGCTCCTCCTCGATCCCGAGCTCGCGGGCGCTGGCCAGGACCTGGGAGGCGAAGGCCTCGTTCAGCTCGACGAGGTCGATCTGGTCGAGCGTCAGGCCGGCGTTCTCCAGCGCCCGGGGGACGGCTTTGACCGGTCCGATCCCCATGAACGCCGGGTCGACCCCGGCGACGCCGCCGGCGACGACCCGCGCCAGGGGCTCGGCGCCGATCTCCTCGACGCCCTTCTCGGAGGCGATCAGCATGCAGGCGGCGCCGTCGTTGAGGGTCGAGGCGTTGCCGGCGGTGACGGTCCCGCCCTCGCGGAAGACCGGCCGCAATTCGGAGAGCTTCTGCAGCGAGGCGTCGGGGCGGGGCCCCTCGTCGGCCTCGACCAGCACGGTCTCCCGGCCCCGCCGCGCCTCGATCGGGACGATCTCCTCGGCCAGCCACCCCGCCTCGGCGGCGGCGACCGCGCGCTGGTGGCTGCGCAGCGCGAAGGCGTCCTGGTCCTCGCGGCTGACGCCGAAGCGCTCGGCGACGTTCTCACCGGTCTCGCCCATCGACTCGGTCGAGACGCCGAGCTCGGCCATCCGCGGGTTGATCATCCGCCAGCCGAGCGTCGTGTCGTGCATCGTCTGCGGCCCGCGGGGAAGGCCGCGCTCGGGCTTCTCGACCACCCAGGGCGCCCTGCTCATCGACTCGACCCCGCCGGCGAGGTAGAAGTCGCCTTCGCCGGCCTTGACCGCTCGGGCGGCGCCGTTGACTGCCTCCAGGCCGGAGGCGCAGAGCCGGTTGACGGTCGCGCCGGGGACGCTCTGCGGCAGCCCCGCCAGCAGCGCCGCCATCCGGGCGACGTCGCGGTTGTCCTCGCCCGACTGGTTGGCGGCGCCGAGGTAGACGTCGGCGATCCGCGCGGGGTCGACGCCGCTGCGCTCGACGACCGCGGCGATCGCGTGCGCGGCGAGGTCGTCGGGGCGGACGCCGGAGAGGGCGCCGCGGTAGGCGCCCATCGGGGTGCGCAGCGGTTCGACTATGTAGGCCTCGGACATCAGGGCGAACCGTATCCTTCTCGTGTGCTTTTCATCCTGGGAACCCTGGGGCTCCTGGCCTTCATGATCGGCGTCCTGCTGATCGTCGGGCACTACTACCCCGGCAGCTCTGCCGGTCTCGTCGACTGGGTCCCGACCCGCTCGCCCGAGGTCGAGGCCCAGAACGAGATCGACGACGTCCGCCAGATGATGGAGGCCCAGAACGAGATGCGGCGGCGGCGCGGTGCCCCGGAGATGACCGAGGAGGAGCTGCAGGCGAGCGTCGCCGAGGACGAGCGGCTGCGGCTGCGGGGCCGCGGCCCCTTCGGAGCCGGATAGGTGGCGCGGGCGCTGATCGTCGGCTGCGGTTGCCGCGGCCGGGAGCTCGGTGCGCGGTTGCTGGCCGACGGCTGGGCGGTGCGCGGCACCAGCCGGCGCAGCGAGGGGCTGGAGGCGATCGAGGCGGCGGGGATCGAGCCGGCGCTGGCCGATCCCGAGCGCCCCGGGACGGTCCTCGATCTGGTCGGCGACGTCACCGTCCTGGTGCTCCTGCTGGGCGGCGCCGAAGGCAGCGCCGAGGAGCTGGAGGCGATCCACGGGCCGCGCCTGGAGCGGCTGATGGAACACCTGGTCGAAACCCCGGTCCGCGGCGTCCTCTACGAGGGAACGGAGTCGGGAGAGCAGATCGTCCGCAACGCCGCTCGAACCTGGCGGATCCCGGTCCGCATCCTGCCGAGACCGCAAAAACCCGTACAGAACCCGGGGTCTTGCGGTCTCGCGGATGAAGTCGAGGCCGTGCTGGCCCGCGAAGCTAAATAGCTAAACTCCGATAAGGATTCAGGTAAATAGACGAAGCAGCGCGAGAGGAGCGTCTTCATGGCTCTGCAGCTCGGTGACGTAGCACCCGATTTCGAGGCCGACACCACTCAGGGTCGGATCAAGTTCCACGACTGGCTCGACGGCTCGTGGGCGGTTCTGTTCTCCCACCCGAAGGACTTCACCCCGGTCTGCACCACGGAGCTCGGCTACATGGCGAGCATCGAGCCGGAGTTCGCGAAGCGCGGCGTGAAGATCATCGGCCTCTCGGTCGACCCGATGGACAAGCACGAGGACTGGGCCGACGACATCGAGGAGACGCAGGGCGCCCGCCCCGAGTACCCGCTGATCAGCGACGCCACCTTCGAGATCTCGAAGGCCTACGGGATGCTGCCGGCCGACGTCTCCGGCGACCCCGGCGACCGCACGCCGGCCGACAACCAGACGGTCCGCAACGTCTTCGTCATCGGCCCCGACAAGAAAATCAAGCTCATCCTGGTCTACCCGATGACCACCGGCCGCAACTTCGACGAGGTCCTGCGGGTGATCGACTCGCTGCAGCTGACCGCCAACCACAAAGTGGCGACGCCGGCCCAGTGGCAGCAGGGCGACGACGTGATCATCGCCGGCTCGGTCTCCAACGACGAGGCGAAGGAGACCTACCCCGACGGCTGGGACGAGCCGAAGCCCTACATCCGCATAGTTCCGCAGCCCGACAAGGCCGCTTAGTCGAGGCGGTCCAGCAGGTCGCTCAGGATCCGCGCGGTTGCTCCCCAGATCAGGTGCCCTTCGACCTCGTAGGTCGGGGTGTGGATGGGGACGCCGCGCCGGATCAGGCGGCGCATCTCGTAGCCCTCGCGCAATAGCTCGAGGGAGAAGGTGAGGACGGTCTCGACCTCGCCCGGGTTCGGCTGCAGGTCCAGCTCCCGCGGGTGGGGGACGTAGCCGACGAAGGGGTGGACGACGTAGTTGGTGACGAAGGTCCGCGTCGCCGGCAGCGCCTCGCCGATCCGCACCTGGGCGGGGTCGAGGCCGATCTCCTCCTCGGCCTCGCGCAGCGCCGTCGCCTCCAGGTCGGCGTCGGTCTCGTCGCGGCGACCGCCGGGGAAGGAGATCTCGCCGGCGTGGCGCCGCAGGTCCGCGCGGCGCTCGGTGAAGACGAGGCCGGGGTCCTGCGGCCACCCGTAGAGGGGCAGCAGCACGGCCGCCTCGACGGCGCCGCCGATCAGATGATCACCTGGACGGTGCCGCCGTCCACGGACCAGGCGGCGCCGGCGACGTAGGAGGCGCGCTCGCTGCAGAGGAAGACGATCGTCGCCGCGATCTCCTCGGGCTTGGCGAGGCGGCCGATCGGGCGCTTCGATCCTGCTTCGGCCAGCGCCTCCTCCCGGCTCTCGGCGCCGGAGACCTCCATCGACTGGTCGAGCAGGCCGCCGGGCTCCATCCACATCTCCGCCTCGACCGGCCCCGGCGCGACCGCGTTGACGAGGACGCCGGTCTTCGCGTAGCGGTCGGCGAACAGGCGCGAGAGCGAGAGCTCGGCCGCCTTGGCGACCGAGTACTCGGCCATCGCCGCCGAGGGCCGCTTGCCGGCGGTCGAGCAGACGTTGACGACCCGGCCCCAGCCGCGGCCGGCCATCAGCGGGATCGCCGCCCGCATCGCCCGCAGCGGCGCCATCACGTTGAGCTCGTACTGGGCGATCCAATCCTCGTCGGGAACCTCGTCGAGGTCGCGCCACTTGGCTGCGCCGGCGTTGTTGACGAGGACGTCGAGCGCTCCGAAGCGCTCCTCGGCGGCGGCGAGCATGTGGCGGCCCGCGTTCTCCTCGGTGACGTCGATCGCCAGCGACGCCGCCGCTCCCTTCGCCGGTTCCGCCGCCCGCGCCGCTTCCTCGGTCGCCGCCGCCAGGCGCTCCTCGCCGCGCGCCACCAGCAGGACCCGCGCACCCTCGGCGCAGAGCTGCAGCGCGGTCTCGCGGCCGATGCCGCTGCTGGCGCCGGTGACGACGCAGGCGCGTCCCTTCAGGCCGAGGTCCATCAGGCCGGCTCCAGCCGCTCGACGACTTTGACGTGCGCTTCCCCGGCCAGCACCTTGTGGACGGGGCATTTGGTCGCGATCACGAGCAGCCGCCGTCGCTGCTCCTCGTCGAGCCCGGCGGGCAGCTTCAGCCCGACCTCGAAGCCGGTCGGCACCGGCCCCTCGTAGCCCACCTCGACGTCGACCTCGACCGGGCCGAGGTCCCAGCCTTTGCGCTCGGCGTACATCTCGACCGTGATCGCGATGCAGCTGGCGAGGCTGGCGCCGAGCAGCCGCGTCGGGCTGGGGCCGGTGTCGGTGCCGCCGGCGGTCCCGGGCTCGTCTGCCCGCAGCCGGTGGCCGCCCTCGATCTCGACGTCGTGCGCGTAGCCCTCGACTCGGCGGGCGACGATCCGCACGCTCAGCCCTTGCCGCGGCCCTCGAACAGGGCGGGGTCGTCGACGTCGGCGAAGCGGGCCATCGCGTAGACGGCGTCGGAGGCGCGGTTGACGAAGTGGATCACGGTCTCGGTCGCGATCTCCCCGGCTTCGTTCAGCTCCGAGATGCGCCGCTCGGCGCGGCGGACGACGGTGCGGGCGACGTCGAGCTGGGCGGAGAGCTGGTTGCCGCCGGGGATGACGAACTTCGGCGGCAGCTGCACCCGGGCCATGTAGCGGTCGATCAGGTCCTCGAGCTCGGCGACCATCTCCTCGGTCGTGCGGCTGACCCCGTCTTCGAGTCGCCCGGCCGCCTCCGGCGCGGTCGCCAGCTCGGCGCCGGCGACGAAGATGTCGTCCTGTAGCCGCAGGATGTCGGCGGCGAGCTCGGCCTGCTCGGGGCCGCAGAGGGCGCGGGCGACGCCGAGCTGCGAGCAGGCCTCGTCGAGGGTCCCGTAGGCGTCGGTGCGGCCGTGGTGCTTGGGGACGCGGCCGCCGTACCAGAGCGAGGTGGTCCCGTCGTCGCCCTTCTTGGTGTAGATCTTGACCATGTTCAGCGCACCGGGTTGAAGGCGAAGCCGGTCATCACCTTGGGGAAGAAGAAGGTCGACTTCGGCGGCATCACCGAGTCGGTGTTGGCAATGTCCTTGACCTGCTGGACGGGGACCGGCCGCTGGATGAAGGCGACGTCGTAGTCGCCCTCCTCGACCATCGCCAGCGCGGCGTCGACGCTCTTCGCGTATTCGAGCCCGTCGCGCTCGTCGATGTCGTGGTCGCTCATCCCGGCGAGCCCCTTGAGGACCAGCGTCTCGAGGATCGCCGAGTCGAGCCGGCGGTAGGCCTCGGGCTTGCCCTCGAGCCGGCGGTCCACCTCGCCGACGTCCTTCAGTCGCAGCCGGAAGGCGCGCTTGTGGAAGGCGTCGTAGAGGCCGAAGACGCCGACGCCGTCCTCGTTCGCCGGGTCGATCTCGTCGCGGGGCACCTCGGTGACCTCGAACAGCTCACGCAGCCCGTTGCCGAGGCGCTGCTGACGCTCTGGGTTGTCACTGAAGCCGGAGAGCAGGCGGTGGGTGGGGAAGACGGTGAGGCCGGGGTCGTCGAGCCCGGTCAGCGACATCAGGGTGTAGTTGTGCGGCCCCTCGCCGCCGACCTCGTCGCGGAAGGCGCGCGCGGTCTCGTAGCGGTGGTGGCCGTCGGCGATCAGCAGCTGGGCGCCCGCCAGGCACTCGGTCACGGCTGCGTGAATGTCTGGGTCCTCGATCTTCCAGAGCCGGTTGACGGTGCCGTCTTCGTCGCGCGCCTCCCCCCACGGCTCGTCCGGCAGGCCCGGCCCGACCAGCGGCCAGGCGTCCTCGGTCGAGAGCGAGAAGATCGGCGAGAGGTTGTAGCCACTGGCCCGGGTCAGCTCGAGGCGGTCGAGCAGCGGGCCGGGATGGGTGCGCTCGTGGGGGCGGACGGTGCCGGTCTCGTAGTCCTCGACCCGGACCCGGGCGAGGATGCCGTTGCGGCTGTAGCTGTTGCCGTCGGGGGCGACGTAGTCCTGGGTCATCGCCCAGAGCGAGGGCTCGGAGTCCTGGACCAGCGCCCCGTCGGCTTTCCAGCTCTCGATCCGCGCCGCCGCCTCGGCGTAGGGGTCGCCGCTGGGGTTGCTGTCGGGATCGGCCGGGTCGAACGGTTTCGGCAGGTCGATCGCCACCGCGTTGTAGGGCGAGCGCTCCAGCAGCGCCTTGCGCTGCGCCGCGTCGATCACGTCATAAGGGGGCGCTGCGACGGCATCCAGCGAGCCGACCTTCCCGAGGTCGTAGTGCAGCGCCTTGAAAGGAAGCACCTCCGCCATCGCCCCCAGAACCTACACTTGCCCAAGACGGGGTGTGGCGCAGCCTGGTAGCGCGCCGCCTTTGGGTGGCGGAGGTCCCCGGTTCGAATCCGGGCACCCCGATGTAGACAATAAGTTTCGAAATCTGTCATCCTCTGTGGATGACGAAGCAGCAGGAAAAGACAGAATCGCTGGAGCCGGTCATCGCTCCCGGGATCGAGACCCGCATCTTTGTGATTCGAGGGAGGCAAGTGATGCTCGACGAGGATCTCGCGGACCTCTATGGCGTAGAGACCAAACGTCTCGTCGAGCAGGTGAAGCGGAACCTGGAGCGTTTCCCAAGCGACTTCATGTTCCAGCTTGACAGAGCCGAGGCGGACTCTTTGAGGTCGCAGATTGCGACCTCAACAGGGGGCCGAGGCGGACGTCGCTACGCCCCATACGTGTTCGCCGAGCAGGGGGTGGCAATGCTTTCCTCGGTACTGAGGAGCAAAAGGGCTATCGCTGTGAACATCGAGATCATGCGGACGTTCGTCGAGCTCCGCCGCGCGGCGATTTCCTACGCGGCGCTCCAGCAGCGGTTAGCCGATCTCGAACGGGAGATGAACGGACGACTCGACGAGCATGACGAGCAACTGGGGAAGGTCTTCAAGGCCCTGCACCGGCTAATCGCTCCACCTATGTCTCCGAAGCGGCCGATCGGCTTCAGAGTCCGGGAGGGCGATTAGCAAACGCTTTGGAGGATGATCCTTATCCTCACCGGGTAGGGAAGTCGCAGACGTCACCGGGTGAAGGAGGGTGTAAATGGAGAGTTGGGATTTGACCACGGTTGAGGTGGAGCCGCGCCAGCCGCGGATCCTCGCTTCGGCCGACGATGCGCGGACGATCGTCCTGGCGCTGCCGGCGGGGGAGGAGATGCAGGAGCACGAGGTGCACGAGCGGGCGCGGGTGATCGTGGTCGCGGGGGAGGTCGACGTCACCACCGAGGACGGCGCCGATTCCGCCAGCGCGAAAGCCGGCCACCTGCTCGAGTTCGCTCCCGGCGAGCGGCGGACGATCGTCGCCCGCTCCGACGCGCGGCTGCTGATGGTCCTCTCGCCCTGGCCGGGCGACGGGCACCCTGGCGCGATGACGCTCGAGGAGAAGGCCGAAGCGCGCGAGAAGGCCGCCCAGCACGCCGAGGGCTAGCGGACGATTCAGCGTCCCACATCTCATCGGTAGAGAGCAGGAGGCGCTCCGGAGCGGCGGTTCGCGCTCCGCCTGCGAACAATCCTTTCAATGAGTCTGTGAAATTCATTGTCTGTATTGAATCAGCTCGACTGCCGATTTTTCCGCCGCCAGAAATCAAGTACATCGCGCCTGCGGCCGAGAAGAGATAGATGGACGAGCTATTCGGAAGCCAAGTGGAGGACCCGGCCGATACCCGCGAGCGGCGGCGGGTGGAGCGGGCCGTGTTCGAAACCGACCGGCAGCTGATCGAGGGCGACCTGACGTTGCCGCCGGCTGGCTACCAGAGCCGCTTCTCGGATTCGCTCAACCGCGGCGAGTTCGAATTCGTGCCGCTGACCAACGTCCAGATCACCGCGCTGGCCGACGGCAAGGTCAGCCAGGTGCCGTTCCTCGTCCTCTCCAAGCGCCAGATCCGGATCGCCTACCCGACTGAGCGGTAGGCGCCGCCGTCAATCCCGCCGCGCCCGGCCCCGGCTCGCGTAGGAGCCGAGGTCGACGACGAAGGCGAGGATGACGATGAACCACTCGAAGCCGGTGACCTGGTTGCTGCTGGCCGACCACATCACCGCATAGGCGAGCGTCGTCCAGGGCAACAGGAAGAACCCGAGCAGCGGGACGAACCAGCTGTCGAAGGCGCGGCTGAGCAGGTCGGAGAAGAGGAAGATCGCGAACAGCGCCAGCCGCGGCGAGATGAAGGCGAGGAGGACGACGAGGCAGGCCATGGGCAGACGCTATCCCTTGCGCCGGCCGGGACTCCAGCCGAAGTTCACCGACTCGTTATCTCCTTGGCGTAACGTTTCCGGCAAGAGGCCAAGACAAGGAACAGGTCCAGATGAACAGACTCGGAAAGCTGATGACGATGATGCACCCGGAGAAGACGCAGATGGTCGCTCCGGATGAGGCGCTGCCGGGGCGCAGCGAGCGGGCCTACGACGTGCCCGCCACCCACGCCGTGCTCGGGACGCCGCTGGAGCCGCCGTTTCCGGAGGGGATCGAGGTCGCCTACTTCGCGCTCGGCTGTTTCTGGGGAGCGGAGCAGCTCTTCTGGAACCTCGACGGCGTCTACTCGACGGCGGTCGGCTACCAGAACGGGACCACCCCGAACCCGACCTACGAGGAGGTCTGCACGGCGAAGACCGGCCACGCCGAGGCGGTGATGGTCGCCTTCGACCCGAGGAAGGTCTCCTACGCCGACCTGCTCAAGGTCTTCTTCGAGGAGCACGACCCGACCCAGGGCATGCGCCAGGGCAACGACGTCGGCACCCAGTACCGCTCGGGGATCTACTTCGTCGACGACGCCCAGAAGGCGACCGCGGAGGCGGTCCGCGAGGCCTACGACGGGTCCCTGCGCGCCGCCGGCAAGGAGCCGGTGACGACGGAGGTCGTGCCGGCCGGTCCGTTCTACTACGCCGAGGACTACCACCAGCAATACCTGCACAAGGTCCCCAACGGCTACTGCGGCCTGAAAGGCACCGGCGTCGCCTGCAGCATCCCCGCCCCTGCCGCGTAGCGGCGCTTTTCACCGCGGCGGTGCCCGGGGGGCGCTCCGAATAGCATCCCCGCCTTCGTGGCACCCTCCTTCGGCTCCTACATCGCCGGCTGCCTCGCCCTGATCGGGATCGTCGCGGCTCTCGGCCTCGGCGGCTACTGGCTGCGGCGCTGGATCGTGCCGGAATTCAGCGGCGCCCTGGCGCGGCTCGCCGACGTCACCCTCGCCGTCGCGCTGCTCGTCGTCTGCCTGCAGATCCTCGGCTCGCTGAGCCAGCTCTACTTCGGCTGGATCGTCGTCTTCTGCATCGCCGTCGGGCTCGGCGCCGCCTGGCTCGGGCGCTCGAAAGCGGGCGGGCACGGCCGCGAGGTGGCGGCGCCGCGGGTGAAGGACGTCGCCCTGGTGATCGCCCTCGCCGTCGCCTCCTGGACCGTCGCCGAGTGGACCTTCCCGGCCCAGTCGAGCCTCGACTTCGGCATGTTCGGCGGCGACACCACCTGGTACCACATGCCCTTCTCGGCGTTCATCGCCCAGGAACACTCGACGGTCCACCTGCACTACACCGACCCGCTGCGGCTGGCCGCCTGGTTCTACCCCGCCAGCACCGAGCTCATCAACGCGGCGACGATCGTCCTCTTCAAGAGCGACTGGCTGGCGCCGCTGCAGAACCTGATCTGGCTGCCGATCGGGCTGCTGGCGGCCTGGTGCATGGGTCGTCCGTACAAGGTCGGTCCGGCGACCCTGGTCGCGGCGGCGATCGTCCTCGACGCGGGGGTGATGATCGAAACCCAGCCCGGCGAGGCGCGCAACGACATCATGGGGCTCGCCTTCCTGCTCGCCTTCGCCGCCTTCCTGATCAACGGGCACCAGCGAAGAGCGCCGGCGGCCGGGGCCGTCCAGGACACGCCGGAGCGCGACGCGCCCCTGCTCGACAAGGGGCCGCTGATCATGGCCGGGATCGCGGCCGGGCTGGCCGCCTCGGTGAAGACCACCTTCCTCGTCCCCGTCGTCGCGATCGCGCTCGGCGTCGTCCTCTTCAGCGGCCGCGGCCGGCGCTGGACCTCGGCCTGGGTGATGGGGCTGCCGATGCTCGTCGTCGGCGGCTACTGGTACCTGCGGGCGGCGATCAAGACCGGCGGCAACCCGATCCCGATCACGAAATTCGGCCCCCTCAACCTGCCGAAGCCAGACCAGATGCCGCTCGACCCGCGGCCCCGCTTCGCGGTCATCGACTACATCACCAACCCGACCATCTACCGGCGCTGGTTCTTCCCCGAGCTCGACAACGCCTTCGGGCCGCTCTGGCCGCTGATCCTGATCATGGCCGTCAGCGCCGCCGTCTACATCGCCTGGAAATCGCGCAACAAGATCCTGCGGGTGATCGCCGTCGCCTCGCTGCTGACCGCGGTCGTCTACGTCTTCACGCCGCTGACCGCGGCAGGGCAGGAGGGGTCGCCGACGGGGTTCTTCACCAACACGCGCTACCTGGTGCCGGGGCTGGTGCTGGCGATGGCGATGCTGCCGCTGGCCCGCCCGCTCCGGGCGCCCGACCGGCGCGCCGAGCAGACGCTGTACTTCCTGACCGCCGTCTTCGCGATCACGGTGCTGACGACGCCGCGCTGGTTCACCTCCTACCTCGTCGGCACGGTCTTCCTCACGCTGTGCCTGGTCTGGGCGCCGGCGTTGCTCTCGCTGGCACGGACGCGGGGCAGCTTCAGCCGCCCGGCGGTTGCCGTCGGCGCGGCGGTGCTGGTGCTGCTGGCGGTGGTGCTCGGGCGCGCGCAGCAGGTCCAGTACGCCGACCAGCACTACGTCAACCCGGACCCGTTCCTCGGCGAAGGCGGGCCGAAGGAAGCCTACGTCTACACCCAGAAGCTGAGCGACCAGCGGATCGGGATCATCGGCTCGAGCCAGATCATCTTCGGCCAGTACGGGTTCTACGGCAACGACGCCTCCAACCACGTCGAATTCATCGGCGTCCACGGCCCCCACGGAGCCAACCGGCTGCCGACGTCCTGTCAGCAGCTGCGCGGCCTGATCAACGCGGGCGACTACGACTACCTGGTGATGAGCCAGTACACGCAGGACACCGGCCCCTACAACACCGGCAGCCCCAACCCGTACCAGTTCCCCGTCTACGGCTGGGTGAAGAGCGACCCCGCGGTGAAGCTGGTGGTCAAGGACAACTTCGCCTCACCGCAGCCGGACTACGTCTTCAAGGTCAACGGAAGGCTCGACCCCTCCGCCTGCAAGCCGGAAAACCGGCCCAAGGTGCCCGGCGAAGAACCGATCGAGTAGGCACGGGGCGCTTTTCCGTCCCCGCGGTGCGGAAAGGCGCCCTAGGTCTGGGCCGCGGCGAGCGCGTGCTCGCGGATCAGCTCGGCCGAGCGCTGCGGCTGCTCCCACCAGAACATGTGGCCGACGCCGTCGAGGACCTCGAAGCGGGCGGCGGGCATCAGCGAGGCGATCAGCTCGCCGTTGGGGAAGGGGAGGACGCCGTCCTCGGTCCCGTGGACGATCAGGGTCGGGGCCGAGATCTCGCCGAGGCGGGCGCTGGTGTCGTGGCCGAAGATCGCCTGCGCCTGCAGTTCGATCGTCGCTTTCGCCGCCGGCACCGTAGTCGCCATCTCGTGAAAGGCGGCGTAGGTGCCCTCGTCGGCGCGGAAGGCGGGGGAGAGGTTGACTTCGTAGCCGGCCCGGATCGCCTTATCGCGATCGCCGGAGGCCATCCCGGCGACCAGCTTCTGCAGGTTCTCCTCCGGCATCAGCTGCGAGCCGGGGCCGCCGCAATAGGTGCAGCCGAGCGTCAGCGACCGCAGCCGCTGCGAATGGGCGAGCGCCAGCTCCTGGGCGATCATCCCGCCCATCGAGATGCCGACCACGTGGGCGCTCTCGAGCCCAAGAGCGTCAAGTAGGCCGGCGGTGTCCGCGGCCATCTCGGCGATCGTGAACGGCCCGTCGACCGGAGCCGAGAGCCCGATCCCCCGATTGTCGAAGGCGACGACGTCGAAGCCCCCCTCCAGCGCGCCTTTGAACGCCTCCCCCCAGGAGACGTGCGTCCCGCTCATCCCCTGGATCAGCAGCAACGGCTCCCCGGAGCCGGCGCGCTCGTAGTGGAACTCCCTGCCTGCGACCTCAGCTTTCGCCATCGGAGGATCCTAGGCGAGCCGCCCGATCAGCGCCTAACCTTGACCAACCCGCCCCCGTAGCTCAGTGGACAGAGCACCGGACTTCTAATCCGACGGTCGCTGGTTCGAATCCAGCCGGGGGCGCTAGAAAAACCGTATTACAGCGTAACTGTTCAAGCACTAACGACAAAACGCCCGAAGCTGAGACTTGGGCGTCCAGTCCACCGACAACGAGCTATGCCTTTGCGGCAAGTGCTTTCGCCCGGACGGAGATGTGCCAGTAGCCGCGCCTTACATCCAAAGCGGTAAGAGCAAATAGGGCGCTCAGTCCTAGAGGAAGAACGATTGCGCAGCGCTGCCATCCCGTGGCATAGACCAGGAAAAGCACCGTACCTCCGATGGTTCCCAGCACTGGTAGTGCATAGGGAGTTACCAATTGGAGGTTGGTACGTATCCAACCTGCACCGCTTCCGGACCTGCCGAGCTCACGCTGGATGTGAATCTCCCAGGCCCTTTGGACAAGCGCATCCTCGTTGTCCTGCTCGACCAAGAATGTGGCAGCAGCAATGATGTGGAAATCATTGTTCAACATCGAAAGGGCGAACGCCAGCATGAGGATCGTGAGACCCATAATCACCCAAGGAGAAACCTTGGTATTCGCCAGAACTGACGCTGCAGCGGCAAGCGTTCCTCCGCAGAGGATCGCAACCTGGTGCTGTGCTCGCTCGCGTTGAGAAATTCTGTCGCGAAGGTACCGCGTCATCTCATGATCAGCGAGGGTTGCGGGGCTCTCTGGGGGCATCGTCAAGAGCTAGAAGTTTTGCAGCCCACCTCTCTGCGCTCCGTCAAGTACTCCTTGGACGCGATTAGCGCTAACAAGCTGGGTCTTGTCGGGGAGGCGGCTCGATTGGCCCGCTCAGGCCGGGTATGTCCGGCGTTTCGGGAGGCGGTTCGTGGTGAATCTCCCTTGACCAGCCACCTGCGCCATCGCTGACGTTTTCCACCTCAGGCGGGATAGGCGGCTCAAGCGGGTTGTCTTCAATGGCACGCAGCAGATCGTCTAGCTCGAACTTCGTCGGGTCGAAAACTTTGAGCCTGTCCTGTCCATGCTTGGTGATGGGCTGGCGGAACTCATTGATGATCGGCTCTACTTGAGTTGGTGCGGTGAGGTCAAGGCCATACTTGTATTTCTTTCGCTTTCGTGCGATGCCGTGCAACCGATGCTCACGAGATCGAATCGAAACGATCTTCCGTTCAGCGGCATGTAGTCGATCACGCCAACGATGAAGAGCTTCAGTCTTGATTGCACCTCGAGCATTGCCGTACGTGCCGGTGTATAGCTGTCCTCGGCTAGCGAGTCTGGTCTCTGCTGCGGTCAGTTCGCGTTTGACGCGTCGATACTCATCAGCCGCCCAAAGCTTCAGGTCTTCATTGACGATTCGAACCTCGAAGTCGTGGCGCTGTAGATCGCCAGGAATTGAGGCAATCTTGAGAAGCAGCCAAGCGAGGCCGGTTAGAAGGACGCCAATGGCGCCTCCCGCTAGGGCGATCAAAAGGGTTTCCGAGGTAGATGCCCCCGCGGTCACTGGACGATCGTTTTAACCGTTGGCGAGATCAGTTGAGTTTTACTGGGGCAAAAGACGGAAAGGGCGCGAAGCCGGACGGTGGGCGCTACAACGATTCTCCCTTGAGCATCTAGCGAGGGTTCTCAGGGACCGGCACGCCGAGCTGCCTGCAGATCGCTCGTACGAGGCTGGGGCCGATCTCCTTGTGTCGTGGGAGCGCCGAGACCTGTTCCCGAGGGCCGCGCCACTTTGCATGCTTGGAGCCGCCGATCTCGCGACAGCCGTGCACCTGAAGGTGGCGTTCGAGGTCGCGGCGCTTCACGCCGCAGCGGTGAACCGCAGGTGCTCTCGATCGGAGTCCGCCGCTTCGCCTGCAAGCTCCTCATTGGGCGTGAGAACCGTGCGGAGAGCGTCGAGCACGTTTTCGCGAGCCTCCTCGCGGGTGCGACCCTGACTCAGGGCCCCTGGCACCTCAAGGACGCGCGCGACGATCCAGCCCGCCTCGTCGGGGCCGTCGAACGCGATCGTGAAATCGACTGATGCCTCCATCACCATAGACGGTAGCGCGCCGGCAGGGCAACGGCCAGCCCGGTTCAAACTTGGTCCCGAAATTGGTCCCCAACTCCAGCGAACTCAGCTGAACTCCTTGGACAGGATCGAACTCCACGGACCAGATTCGCTCTGTTGGACACCCTCCGGCTGAACTTCTAATCCGATGGCCGCTGGTTCGAATCCAGCCGGGGGCGCTGGTTGGCGAGGAACGTGCGGCGAGCGCTGTGCTCGAGGCATAGCTGGTTACTCAATCCGTACGCCGATCGCGACTGGCGCAGGAAGCAGGATCTCCCAGCGGGGTGGTTGATGCCAATGCGGTTGACCTGACCAGTAGCGATGCCCGTAGGTCGCGGCACGCAGGGGCGTACCCGCAAGGCTGGCAACCAGGCCGAAGTCGCCGCGAAAGCCTCGGTCATGTTCCACCTCGAAGATTTCGCCTTGGTTCTGACGAAAGGTCGCCTTGAACCACCGTGCATCATCAAGGTCGCTGAATCCAAACCATGATTCGAATCGAGACGGAGCATCGGGCGCAACGTCGCGACGAATCATCTCAAGCAAGAACTCACTAAAAGCATCCCTGGCGGTTTGCATCAGGGCTGGATCGGGTGCCTCCATTGACCACGGACGCAGGAAATACTGAAGCCCTTGGTCCGACACCCCACGTGGGAAGAGGAATTCGGCTGCTTCCCGAAACTCCGCTTCGGTGGTGGCTGGCAAATTGTTGGCGACCGGCTTCAGGCTGAGAACTGCTCCTTCGTGATGCTTTCCCGGGGAATGGACCGTGAAGTATTTCGCCATCTTTCAGCCTCCCTACCGAGGGTTCGTTGGTGCCGCGACACCAAGCTGCCGACAGATGGCCCGCACGAGGCCGGGTCCGATTTCCTTATGCCGAGGCAGCGCCGAGACCTGATCTTTCGGTCCGCGCCACTTCGCGTGCTTCGTGCCGCCGATCTCTCGGCAACCGTGGGATAGAAGGTGGCGTTCGAAGTCGCGGCGCTTCACGCCGCGGCAGTAAACCGCAAGTGCTCCCGGTCAGACGCTGCGACTTCGCCGGCCAGCTCCTCGTCGGGAGTCAGGACCGTCTGCAGCGCATCGAGCACGTTGTCGCGGGCTTCTGCGCGGGTCCGTCCTTGGCTCATGGCGCCGGGGACCTCGAGGACGCGCGCGACGATCCAGCCCGCCTCATCCGGGCTGTCGAACGCAATCGTGAAGTCGACTGAAGCATCCATCACCACAGACGGTAGCGCGACGGCGAGGCGTGAGTCAGATCCCCGCAAAACTTGGTCCCGAAATTGGTCCCCAACTCCAGCGAACTCAGCCGAACTCCTTGGACGTGATTGGCTCTACTAGGCCAGATTCGCCCTACTAGACGCCTTCCGGCTGAACTTCTAATCCGACGGTCGCTGGTTCGAATCCAGCCGGGGGCGTTTCGCGAGGGCAGGAACGAGGCTGGCGTCTGGCCTAGCCTGCACGTTGCTCGTGACCGAATGCCGTGCGGCAGTTCTCCCGGCGCTCCGCCTTCACGTTGGCTGTCAACTTGTGTGGCTTGCAGAGGAGACATCCGCTGCGGCGATGCTTAGGTCGCTTGCGCTTGTGGTGAGCCATGGGACGAGGCTAATGTCCTCACCGATCTGTCTGCCACCATCTCCGGCAATGGCGCTCCCCGATCACATCGATACAACCGCTTGGCGAGCAATGCTCGGCAAGGACGAGCGCGAGGTTTCCGACGAGGAAATCACCGCCCTGGAGGCAGAGCACGGGCCGTTCCAGGCTGCAGATGGCGAGGGGTAAGGGCTGGTCGGTCGATTTCCACCGGATGGGGCCACGTGACCAAGCTCTCTAAATCCGAGGTTGAACGGCGCCGCGCGGCAGCGGAGCGGATGCGCGGGCTTTTGGCCGACGTCGCACCAGATCGCAGCCTGGTCGACGAGTTGATCGCTGATCGTCGGGCAGAAGCACCGGCCGAGAGTGGAGAATCGGCACTTTGCCGGCGCCGCGGCGGCTACGATCTAGCTCATGACTGACGAGCCCTTGATTGCCGAGGCAGGTCGCCGTCTTGCTGCGGCAGCTCCAGACGCCACGGTGATCCTTTTCGGCTCTCGCGCCCGGGGCGAGGGTCGCCCTGACAGCGATCTGGATTTGCTCGTCATCGAGCCTGATCTGAAAAGCCGCCGCACGGAGTTCGTGCGACTCCGTGAAGCCCTCGGCGATATCGGCGTTCCGGTCGATCTCGTCGTCCTCAGCGCGGATTACGCAGATCAGAGGGCTCGGGTTCGCGGGAGCATGGTCCACGAGGCGGTGCAGCGAGGCCGTGTCCTTGTCGGAGCGTGATCCGAGGGTCGAAGCAGAGGTTCTCGTCCGCAAGGCAGAAGACGACGCGAACGCGATGCGTTTGCTGGCCGACGCGGACATCAGTGACGAGATCATCGGTTTCCACGCTCAGCAGGCAGTCGAGAAGTGGCTTGGGCTGTGCTCGGATCTCGAGGTATCGAGTTCGAGTACACGCACGACTTGCGTCGTTTGATCGCGGAGGTGACGGCGGCCGTCGGGGAGTTTCCCTTCGACAACGCCCAGGTGATTGCGCTGACCGAACACGCGGTGCCGCTGCGCTACGACGAGATCTTGGACACCGAGCCGATCGACCGCCAGGCCACCCTTGCATTGGTCAATGACGTCGGCGATTGGGCAGTTGCTCAGCTTCCCCCAGCAGCGAGTAGTTCGGAGCTGAATCGACGCCACTTGGGCGCGTCGGTCCGCGAAAAACTTGGTCCCGAAATTGGTCCCCAACTCCAGCTGACTCAGCCGAACTCCTTGGACGTGATTGGCTCTATCAGGCCAGATTCGCCCCCTCAGATACCTTCCCTGAGCTTCTGAGACGGGACGGGGTAGGTCTACGTTGCAAGCCGCAATTACTTGGAGGACGCCGATGTCGGACACCACCTGTCACATGTCGATCTCGCTTGACGGCTTCGTCGCCGGGCCGGACCAGGGCCGGGAGAATCCGCTGGGGAGGCGCGGCAGGGAGGTCCATGGCTGGCACCTCGGCGACGAACGGGCGAACGATGCTGACGCGACGGCAGAAGGCTGGCTGATGCGGCCGCGGGGGGCCTATGTCATGGGCCGCAACATGTTCGGGCCGATTCGCGGCGAGTGGGATGAGGAGTGGGATGGATGGTGGGGCTCCGAGCCGCCTTACCACGCGCCGGTCTTCGTGCTCACCCATCACCCCCGCGAGCCGGTCGAGATGGAGGGCGGCACGAGCTTCCACTTCGTCACCGAGGGCTTCGAGGCCGCCTACGCGCAGGCGCTCGAGACGGCCGGCGAGGATGGCGTCGACATCGCGGGCGGCGCCTCGACCGTCCGTCAGGCGCTCGCCGCCGGAGTGATCGACGAACTGACGCTCGACGTGGCCCCTGTGTTGCTCGGGTCCGGCGAGCGGCTGTTCGACGGAGTCGAGTCCTTCGGGCTCGAGCCGGTCGAGGCGCTCCACTCTCCGCTGGCCACGCACATCCGCTACCGGCGGGCGGGGTGAGGATCCCTAGTACTAGTCCGACGGTCGCAGGTTCGGATCCTGCCGGGGGCGCTGCTTCTGCCGCGGGAGCGGCGGCCGGGTGAGGGGGAAGGTGAGCCGGAAGCTTGCGCCGCCTAGCTCCTCGGAGGCGCCGGCGGCGACCTTGCCGCCGTGGGACTCGACTATCGCCTGGACCATGGCGAGGCCGAGGCCGGTTCCGTCGGTGGGGTTGGTGTCGGAGCCGCCTACGCCTCGGACGAAGCGCTCGAAGACCTTCTCGCGCATCCCCGCCGGGATCCCCGGCCCGCTGTCCGCCACTTCGAGGATCGCGGCGCCCGATCGGTCGTCGACGGCGGTCCGGATCAGCAGGCGGGCGTCGGCGGGCGAGTAGCGGATCGCGTTGTCGAGCAGGTTGAGGACCGCGCGGTGCAGGTCGTCCTGGTTGCCGCGCATCGGGACCGGGTCGCAGCGGACCTCCAGGTCGCGCTCGCCGAGGTTGGGGGCGATCTCCCTGGCCGCGTTCTCCGCGACCGCCGCCAGGTCCAGGTCCGCCGTCGGCCGGCGCTGTCCGGCGTCGCTGCGGGCGAGGACGAGCAGGTCGGCCACGAGGCGGCTCATCCGCTTCGACGACCTGACCGCGGAGGTGACGATTTCGCGCTCTTCGCTTTCGCCAGCGCTGGCGAACTGTGCCTCCAGCAGTTCGAGGTTGGCGAGGATGCTGGTCAGCGGGGTGCGGAGCTCGTGCGAGGCGTCGGCGACGAACTCGCGCTGCTTCTGCATCGCCACCTCGCGCTCGGCCTGGGAGGCCTCGAGCGCGGTCAGCATCTCCTGCAGCGTCTGCGTCAGCTCGGCGACCTCGTCCTCGGCGACGGGCGGGGGCAGGCGCTGGGAGAGGTCGCGCGTGGTCGTGATCTCGCGCGCGGTCGAGGTCAGCGCGGCGATCGGCCGCATCGCCCGGCTCGCCAGCGCGACCCCGCCGAGAATCGCCAGCGCGGTGCCGCCGAGGACTCCCGCGATGATGAAGAACCAGAGCTTCGTGATCGTGTCGGAGATGCGCTCGTCGCTGCGCGCGTACTGGATGTAGCCGACCACGCGGGAGTCGGGGCCGAGGATCGGCTCCGAGGCGACGGTCAGCGAGCCGATCGAGACGACGCCGCTCGCCGGCACGCCCCAGCGCAGGTGTCGTTCCGGGGCTTCGTCGAGGACTTCGCCTTCGACGTCGACGACCCTCGCCGTCGCCCCGTTCGGCAGCGAGACGTCCGCCAGGTCGGGGCTGTAGACGAGCGGTTCGGCGAGCGGCCTTTCGACGATCCGCGTCCGCGAGACGAGCCGGGAGGCGGTGTTCTCGACGTCGCGGTTGAAGTCGTCGCGGATCCGCTGCGTCGCCAGCTGCCCGACCACCGCGCCGAAGACCAGGAGGATCGCAAAGGTCAGCGAGGCGGACACCGCGGTCAGGCGCCACTTGACCGGCAAGCGCTGGAATCGCCGCTTGGGCGTTGAGAAGACGGCAGGGCCCATCGGCATCCAGAGTAGACGCGGGCGGCGCGTCTTCCCCGACTTTTGAGGAAACCTTTTGAAGCTTTTAGCTGGGGTTTAGGACGGCGGCCGGCCGAACACTGGGCAATTCGTCCACTTCCGCCGCTTTTCCGCCCGACGTATCCGGCGGGGATGGAAGAGTGGCTCGTCGTGAGCCGACCCGGGTGCCAGAGATACCTTGCCCTTCTTGTCACCCTTGGGGTGCTCTGTCTGGCGGGCTGCGGCTCGGGTTCAGGCGGGGACGAGTCCGGCTCCGGAGTGCTGCGGGCGACCTTCGGCTCGTTTCCGGACTACCTCGACCCGGCGCTCTCGCATTCCGAGGAAGGCTGGACCGCGATCTACGACACCTACATCCCGCTCCTCACCTACAAGCACGCCGCGGGCAAGGAAGGGAGCGAGGTGATCCCCGGCCTCGCCCGCTCGCTGCCGAAGATCAGCGCCGACGGCAAGACCTATGAGCTGCGGCTGCGGGACGGGCTCCGCTACTCCGACGGGTCGCCGGTCAGGGCGTCGGACTTCACCCGGGCGGTGGAACGGGTCTTCCTCCTCAATTCGAGCGGCTCCCCCTTCTACACCGACATCGTCGGCGCGGAAGAGTTCGCCGAGAGCAGGCAGGGCGGCATCCCCGGGATCGTCGCCGACGACCAGACCGGCGAGATCACGATCCACCTCGCGCGGCCGCGCGGCACCTTCCTGCAGGAGCTGGCGCTGCCCTTCGTCGCTCCCCTCCCCAAGGGGACGCCGAACGAGGACCTGACCAGCGACCCGCCACCCGCCACCGGCCCCTACGAGATCGTCTCCTCGAAGCCGGGCCGCGGCTGGTCCTATGACCGCAACCCGTTCTGGGAGAAGGCCAATGCCGAGCGGATGCCGGAGATTCCCGGCGGCCACGTCGACCGGATCGAGGTGACGGTGCTCCGCAACCCCGCCACGCAGGTGAGCGACGTCGAAGCCGGCACCTACGACTGGATGGAGAACCCGCCGTCGCCCGACCAGTACGCCGCGGTGAAGGAAAAGTACGAAGGCACCCAGTTCCGCGAGGAGGAGACCGAGAGCACCTACTTCTTCTGGATGAACGTGACCGAGCCGCCGTTCGACGACCTCGAAGTGCGCCGGGCGGTCAACCACGCCGTCGATCCCCGCGCCCTGGAACGGATCTACGCCGGTCAGCTGGTCGGCGCCCAGCAGATCCTGCCGCCGGGGATGCCCGGGTACGAGCGCTACGAGCTCTACCCCTACGACCTGGAGAAGGCGAAGCGGATGATCGCCGCAGCCAACCCGGCCGACCGCCAGATAACGGTCTGGACCGACGACGAAACGACCCAGGAAGAAGCCGGGACCTACTACGCCGCGGTGCTGGAAGACATCGGCTTCGACGTGAAGCTGCAGGTGATGAACGCGGACAACTACTTCACGATCATCGGCAACGCCTCGACCCCCAACCTCGACACCGGCTGGGCGAGCTGGTTCCAGGACTACCCGCACCCCAACGACTTCTTCCAGCCGCTGCTCTCCGAAGAAAGCATCTTCCCGACCAATACCTCGAACCTCTCGCGGATCGCCGACCCGGGGCTGAGCGCGAAGATCGCGAGCCTCGCCGAAGAGCCGCTCGACGCCGGGGTCGAAGGCGAATACGCCGACCTCGACCGCGAATTCATGGAGCAGGCACCGTGGGCTCCCTACGGAACCGGCACGATCCCGACCTTCGTCTCCTCGGCGATCGACCTCGACGAGGTGATCTACAACCCGACCTTCAACCAGGACCTGACCAGCTTCCGCTTCAAGTAGCGCCGCCGGTCAGATCTCCAGCCGCGCCTCCTCGAGGTCGAGCTCGCGGAGGATGCGGATCATCGACTCGTTCGAGAGCTCGCCGGCGCTCCGCAGCTTCAGCAGCGCTTCTCGCTGGGCTTCGAGCACCACCTGCACGACCTGCTGATAGGCGAGCGAGCGGTCCTCGTAGCCGTCGTCCTCGATCTTGCCGGCCTGCGCGGCGAACCGGCGCTTGCGGTATTCGTAGAGGCCGCGCATCCGCTCGAGCGTCTCGTCGCGGGCCCAGTCCTCGCCGGCCAGCGCGTCGATCTGTTTCAGCGCCGCCTTGCTGGCGACCATCCGCGCCCGCACCTCCTCTTCGGCCGACTCGCCGCCGTCGGTGATTCCCAGCCGCCGCAGCAGCAGCGGCAGCGTCAGTCCCTGCACGACCAGGGTGAAGAAGATCACCGCGAAGGTGAGGAAGACGATCAGGTCCCGCTGCGGGAAGGTGCCGCCGCCGTCGATCGTGAACGGCAAGGCCAGCGCGATCGCCAGCGAGACGGCGCCCCGCATCCCGCTCCAGGCCAGCACCAGCCGCCAGCCGGGAGCGAGTCGCCGCGACACCTGCGAAGGCCGCCGGTCGAGCGCCCGGATCAGGTACGGCACGGTGAAGAACCAGACGAGGCGGACGCCGACGACCATGCCGGCGATCGCCAGGCCGTAGCCGATCAGGGTCGAGGCCGAGTAGCCGTCGAGCCCGTCGACGATCGTGCCCAGCTGCAGCCCGACGAGGACGAAGAGGATCGTGTTGACGACGAAGTCGAGGATCTCCCAGACGAAGTAGCCCTGCAGCCGCGGCCGGGTCGGCAGGATCGCCGGCGCGCGGATGCCCATGTAGATGCCGGCGGTGACGGTTGCGAGGATCCCCGAGGCGCCGATCGCGTCGGCGGGGATGTAGGCGGCGTAGCCGCTCAGCAGCGAGAGGGTGACGTTGACCTCGGTGTCGGCGACGCGGCGGCGGATCTCGCCGAGGATCGCCCCGGCGGCGAGCCCGATCGCGACCCCCGCGGCGGCGCCGAGGACGAACTCGAGCCCGGCGTCGGCGAGCGAGAAGCTGCCGGCGACGACGGCGGTGACCGCCACCTTGTAGGCGACCAGCGCGGTCGCGTCGTTGAACAGGCCCTCGCCCTCGATGCCGCTGACCAGTCGCCGCGGCGCGTCGAGCCGCCGCATCACCGTCGCCGCCGCCAGCGGGTCGGTGGGGGAGACGATCGCGCCGAGGACGAAGGCCGCCTCCCACGACATTCCGTCGACGAGCGCGTGCGCCGCCCAGGCGACCCCGCACATCGTCACCAGCACCAGCCCGACCGTGCTGAGGGTGAGGCCGCGGAGGTTCGCTTTCAGGTCGTTGAAGTTGGCGAAGATCGCCGAGCCGTAGAGCAGCGGCGGCAGGAAGATGACGAGCACGACTTCGGGGTCGAGCTTGACCTCGGGCAGGCCGGGGATGAAGCCGACGGCGGCGCCGGCGACGACGAGGACGATCGGATAAGGGACCCGGACCAGCCGGGCGAGCGCGCTGAGGCCACCCACCGCCACCAGCAGCCCGAGGATCAGCAGCTCAGCTTGGCCCATCCCCGGTAGTGGAGCAGATCCCCGTGGCTATTTGCTGGTGGTCGCGGTGGCGCTGGTGTAGCCGGTCGAAGCGGCGGTGATCGTGTGGGTGAAGCTGCCGCTCGCCGGCGCGGTGTAGGTGAATTCGGTCGCCGAGACCGCCGGCCCGGTCGACGCCGTGGTCAGCGGCGAGCCGGTGACGGTGCTGCCCGACGTCGCGGTGACGGTGACGGTTTTGGCGGCGAGGTTGGAGACGACGTTGCCGACGCTGTCGGCGATCGCGGCCTTGGCTTTGACGGTCCCCGAGTTGCCTAGCGAGGTGATCGCGCAGGTGAAGAGGCAGGGGGAGCCGATCGTCCCGGCGCTGACTTTGACTTCGAGCAGGGCGACCCGGGCGGCGGCGCCGGTGGAGACGGTGAGGGGGAGCGCGGCCGCGGTCGAGACCGTGCCGTCGCTGGCGGTGACGCTGGCCGTCTCCACCTTGTTCAGTTTCGTGAACCCGTTTTTCGAGGAGGCCGGGGTGGCGACGCCGTTGGTGAAGGTGAGCGCGGTCGCGGTTCCGAAGTTGACCACGGTGCCGGCAGCGTTGACGACCGTCGGCAGGGCGCCGCTGGGGCTGGCCGTCGCGCCCGCGAAGGTGATGTTCTTCGAGCCCGTGTAGCCGGTCGCCGTGTTGCCGTAGGCATCCTGCGCGGTCGTCGTCAGGTTGAACCCGGTCGCCGCCACCGGCGTCGCGGTCGAGGAGGAGAGGACGAGCTTGGTCGCCGTGCTGCCGGCGACGGTCACCGTCACCGCGGTCGGGGTGAGGAGCGTTCCCTCGGTCGCTTTGACGCTGGTCGAGCCGCTCTTGTAGAGCTTCATCCCGCCGCCGTCGGCTTCGCTCGCTTTGGCGACGCCTGCGGTGAAGTCGAGCGTGGTCGCGGCGCCGAAGGCGACGTCGGCGCCGGTCGAGTCGCTGACCGTCGGGTTGGTGCCGCTGGGGCTGGCGACGGCGCCGGAGAAGACGAGGCTGTGGGCGCCGGTGTAGGAGGTGGCGGTGTTGCCGTAGGTGTCCTGGGCGGTCGTCGTCAACTCGTCGACGGCACCGGCGGTCGGCGTCGCGGAGGCCGCCGCGAGGGAGAATTTCGCGGCGGTGGTGGCGGTGACGGTGATCGCCGCCGGGCTCGGGGTGGTGACCGAACCCTCGGTGGCGGCGATGTTCGCGGTCCCCGCCTGGTAGAGCCTGACGACGCCGTTTTTGGTCGATGAGACGGTGGCGACGCCGTTGGTGAAGGTGATCGCGGTCGCGGTGCCGAAGTTGGTCGCCGTTCCGGAGCTGTTGGCGACGGTCGGTTTGGTCCCGCTGGCCGCGGCGTTGGCGCCGGAGAAGACCAGCGAGTGGGAGCCGGTGTAGGTCGTGACCGTGTTGCCTTTTTCGTCCTTGGCGGTGATCGTCAGATTGCTCGTGCCGCCGGCGACGATGCTGGCCGCGCTCGCCGAGACCGTGAAGGCGGTCACCACGCCGACCGTTATTTTCGCCGTTTTGCCGGTGCTCTTCGCTTCCCACGAGCGCCAGACGGCGGTCACCTCGTAGGTGTGTTCGCCGATCGGCACCGCGCCGTCGATGCAGGTCGTGACCGCGGTCGGCGCCGTCTGGTCGGGGCAGGTGCCGCCCGGTTTGCCGCCGTCGCGGGTCACGTAGTAGGTCACAGTCCCTTCCCCCGGAGGCGTCACCGCACCCCAGGTCAGGGTCACCGCGCCGCCGGCCGCGGGAGTCGCGGCGCTGATCGTCGGCGCCGTCAGTTTCGAGACGGCCGCGGCGGCGTTGCCGGTGCCGTTGCCGGAGAAGTAGGCGATCGCGCTGCCGGCGAGGGCGATCGCGAAGGCACCGAGGAGGACGCCGGCGACGCCGCTAAGGCGGACGCGCTTCATCGCCAGCCGCTTCATCCGCGGGCCTCACCGCTGAAGACGAGGTGGACGGTCGCGCCCTGGCAGCCGTTCTGGTCGCTCGGCAGTTCGCGCAGCGCCAGCGTCGGCGCGCTCGCCGTCGCGCTCGGCAGGGTGACGGTGCCGCCGGCGGGGACGACGAGCGGCGCCGCGGCGCTGACGCTCGCGGCCGTGACGGAGAAGTTGGGGTCGGCCGGGCAGCCGGGAGGGTCGGGCGTCACGGTGACGGTGAGGGCGGTGACTTCGATCGGCGCCGGGTTCGGGTTGCCGATCCGGACCGGCAGCTGCTGGGCGGGATCGCCTGGCAGCAGCTCCGCCAGCGAATCGGTGACGGGATCGATCGTGAGCTCCTTCGGCTCCAGCTGCGCCCAGCGGTAGTAGGCCGCCGGGCCCGGCAGGCCGCGGCGGTTGAGGGCGCGGACGGCGAAGGCGTGGTCGCCCGGCTCGAGCCCGGCGAGCCGTCTCGGGGAGGAGCAGCCCTCCCAGTCGCCGCCTTCGAACCGGCACTGGAAGCGCCGCCAGGCGGTCGTCGGCGCCGGCGCCGGTCCCGGACCCGCGCCGCCGCGACTCGGCTGTTGCTGCGGCGGGGCGACGTGGAAGCGGAGCTGGACGTCCGTCAGGACCCCGCCGCTGGTGGGGACTTCGATGAAGCGCGGCCGGGGAGGTCGGTCGCCTTTGCCCTTGGCGGGATGGCTCCCGCCCGCCTTGCGCTCGTCGATGCCGGGCCGGGTTGCCGCGTAGGCGACGCTCCCCAGGCAAGCGACGGCGGCGACCAGGGCGATGATCGCCCTGGTCGCTCTGCTGGGCCCGATGGGCCGAGGCCCATGCATCGCTCGACCCGACCCAGCCCGGTCGCTGTTAGTTGCTCGCGAGCGCCAGGGTCAGTTCGGCGCCCTGGCAGGCGTTCTGGTTGAGGCCGGTGTCGTTCATGGTCAGCGTGCCTTTCGGCGTCACCGCCTGCCCGTTGCCGGCGGGGAAGGTGGCGTTGACGGCGACGGCGGGCATCGTGAAATCGGGGTTGCCGCCGGTGATGACGACGCTGCAGGTCGAGTGGCCTGCGTCGACCGTGATCCCGGTCAGGGAGATGGTGCCGACCCGCTGGGCGCCTCCGGACGGGTTGTCCACGGTGAAGGAGACCTGCGAGGAGGAGCCGGGGTAGAGGTTGCCGGTGACGGTGCCTTTCAGGGTGACCGCCGAGCTGGTCCCGACTTTCGCGGTCGCGGTGCCCGAACCGGTGCTGGTGAAGTAGGCGTAGGCGACGGCGGCGACGGCCAGGGCACTGACGCAGCTGATCGCGACGAGCGCCCGCTTGCTGGTTAGGAAGTGCATGGGATCTCTTTTCGTTCAAATGCGAGCGCTTGGACGCTCCGGATTGACCCCATCGACAATCTGTCCAACTTGCTTAAGTTTTGAGCGCTGGAGCCTTGCTGAGCGAATTGGGAGGTCGATCCGGTGCCGCGGTCAGGACGTTGGCCGTAGATGCCGAAAGAGAAGCAATGCCTACCGAGTGCGCGCCCGAGGTCCTCAAGCTGACGCTGCCGGCGGAGCCGTCCTCGGTTCCGGCGCTACGGCGCCGGACCTCGAGCTTCGCCGCCGCTCAGGGCGCCGGCCGCGACCTGGTGGCCGACGTCGCGCTCGCGGTCTCCGAGGCGGTCACCAACGCCGTCAAGTACGCCGAGGTCAGCGGCGCCGACTCGGTGCTGGATCTCTGCGCCGCCCGCAAAGGGGATTGGCTCGAGGTGCGGGTGCGCGACCGGGGCGAGGGGTTCGGCAAAGGCTCCGCCGACGGCCTCGGCCTCGGTCTGACGATCATCGCCCGCCTTGCGGCGGACCTGCGCATCGTCCAGGAAGGCGAGGGGACCGAGGTGCGGATGCGCTTCCCGCTCGCCGAGGGCTGAGCCCCGGCTCAGCGGCGTTTCGGGTCCGGCAGCTTGAACACGCCCTGGCTGCTGGAGACGTTGGTGCCCTTCTCGCCGGACTCGACCATCCGGGCGGCGCTGCGGGCCTCGACCTCGACCAGCTCCAAGCGGGCCTTTTCGTGGACCTCGAGCGCTTCCTGCAGGCCCTCCTTATCGAGGACGAGAAGCGTTCGGGTGAGGTGAAAGTCGGCGTCCGCGCCGATGATCCCGGCTCGGGCCGAGGCGACGAAGTCGTCGAGGATCTTCTGCATGAATTCGCAGACCAGGTCCTCGGCGACCAACGGGTCGAGCTCGTCCCACTCCTCGGTGTCGACCAGATGGCGCTCCGTCGCCCGGTAGAAGTGCTCCAGGGCGCCCCGCACTGGTCGGGTGCTGACCAGCTCGGCGCAATCGAACCCGACCAGCTGTTTGGTGTGGTAGCTGACGTTCGACAGCTCCTCGTCGAGGTCGCGCGCCATTTCGGCGGGGCTGGCAGTCCGCTCGGTGAGGATGCGGAGAATCGAGGCCCGCAGCGGGTGGCTCATCGCTTTGATCCGGTTTTCGGTGGCTTTGCGGCGCTGCGTTTTGGTTGACATCGCTCTTCCTTATCGAGGGCTGATTACTGGCGAGGGCTTGATCGTAACTGCTCACTGGACAGCATGTAAAAAATTTCCGCATCTTGCTAGAACTAATCTCAATGGTGGAATCAGTTCCACCAAAACCTCGGGTCCAACCGCCGACAGTCACAGCCGGGGAGGAGGTGAAGACGGATGGAACTCCGCACCGAGCGCGTGGTGCCCCTCGAGTCGATCGGGAAGGGCGACTAGCCACCAGCCACCGAGGGCCGGCCTCCGTCTGGAGGCCGGCCTCTCTCGTCGGCCGCGCGCTAGAGGCCGGGCGGGTGGCGGGCGACGAAGCCGGCGGTGGAGACCGTCGCCAGGTGCCAGCGCGGGCCGGTCCCCTGTTCGGCTCCGACCGTGTCGAAGCGCAGCCCGGCGATCTCGACGAAGGTGTGGCCGGGATTGGCGTAGACGGTGATCCACCTGCCGCGGCCGGCCGCGCCCCAGCGCATCAGGTCCCCCGAGGTAAGCGGCTGCGGGATCAGGCCGCCGCCGAAGAGGGCGAAGCTGACGGCGCCGGAGCAGTCGTAGGAGCTGTCGTAGAAGGAGGCATGGCCGCCACCCCAGACGTAGGGGCGGCCGACGATCGTGTTGGCGGCGTTGATCGCGCCCTGGACCTGTTCGGGGGCGTCGGGGGGCGCGAGGGCGACGCCGGTGAGGAGGATCGCCGAGGAGCCGGAGCCGCCGCGCCGGTGGGCGAAGATCTCCCCGCGGCTGACCCCGGAGGAGCGGTGGGGCACATGGGTGCCGTTGCTGCCGGCCGAGGCGGGGGGCAGCAGCGACGGGTCGGCGGCGATTTCCTCGGCACTCGGTAGCTGGGGTGGCTTCGGCCTCGGCCGCGGGTGGGCGGCCGGGGCCGCTTCCAGCCGGTGGCGGGCTTCGACCAGGGCGAGGCTCTCGCCCAGCGTGCTCACCGCGTGGTTGCCGCCGCTGGCGCCGAGAAGCGCGATCGTCACTTGGAGGACTGCCGCCGTCGAACCCATGCCCGTTGCAAGACTACGCGCCCGTGAAACTCCTCCTGGTCCCGCTGGCGATCGTCGCCTTCGTCCTCTTCCTCCTCGTCCTCGGGGCCATCGGGTTGGCGATCGCCTTTGCGGTCATCTACGTCGTCGGCGGTGCCTGGCGGCTCGTCTCCGGCGGCCGCCGGAATCGTTGATTTCTCGTCGCAGCGCCGTTTGCGCCTCCTCGTAACGGGAAAAACTTCCTTAAGGGAAGAGGAACGCGCAGGCGAGGAGAGGTGTGGGAATGGCCCAGCAGACCAAACGGAAAAGCGGCGGCAGCCGGCCGAAATCGAGAGCTTCGCAGGGCAAAGAGAAAAAATCGGTCCGGCAGAGCACCGAGGGCAGCGGGCGCAACAAAAGCGCGACCCCGCAGAAGCAAAAGCAGAGCTCCAACGGGGGCGAGCGGAAAGGCAAGGTCCGCAACCAGGGCGACGACAAGACCGTGCCGGAGCGCATGTACGAGGACTACACGGTCATCGACCCGGGCGAAATCAGCGACACCGACGAGCCCGACGTCGTCGTCGATATCCCGTTCGTCAAAGTCGACGAGATCCATTTCGAGCTCGACGACCTCGAGGCGCGTGTCTCGCTCCACGCCGAGGTCCTCGATCTGGTCAAGCTGAGCGTCGGCGTCCACGTCGAGCTCGGCAAAGTCGAGCTCAACATCAAAGGCGTCGAAGCGCAGGCCCTGATGCGGGCCCGGCTCGACCACGTCACCGCGATCATCGACCGCGTCCTGACCACGCTCGATCGCAATCCCGATGTGCTGAAGAGCATCGGGCGCACGCTCGAACCGGTCGGCGAGGGCGCCGGCAAAGCGGTGGGCGAAGTCGGCGAAGGGGCGAATAAAGCGGTCGGAGAGATCGGCGAAGGCGCGGGCAGCGCCGTCGAGGACGTCGGCGAAGGCGCCGAGGGCGCCGTCAAAGACGTCGGCAAAGGCGCCGGCGGTGCGGTCGAAGACGTCGGCGGCGGCGCCGGCAAAGCCGTCGGTGAGGTCGGCGAGGGAGCCGGCCAGGCCGCCGGCGGCCTTGGTCAGGGAGCCGGCGCGCTCGGCGGCCTGGCGGGCCTGGCGGGCGGTGGCGGCAACGGCGGTGGCAACGGCGGCGAAGGCGGTGAAGGCGGTTCAGGCGGCTTCGCCAAACAGATCGCCAAGCTCGTCGCCAAAGAAATCGGCGCCGCCGCGACCGACGAGGCGAAAGAGCTCGGTCTTGCCGCGACCCACAAGGCGATGGAGCTGGGCGAGCGGCGGCGTCAGCGGCGGGCGGCGAAGCACAACGCCACCGAGGCGGCGCTGCGCAAGGCCGAGGAGCACGGGGTCGACATCGACGACGTCGACGGCACGGGCGCGGAAGGTCGCGTCACCGTCCACGACGTCGAGAAGGCGGCGGCGGCATGAGCGGCCGTCGTCCCGACCTCGAGTTCTTCACCTCGGTCAAGGCGAAGGAGGTGGAGTTCGGACAGGTGCCGGAGAAGAGGAAGGTCACCTACTACGGCGAGCCCGGCCACGACACCGACGCCAAGGTCGAGCGGGAGAACATCCCCGAGGAGCCCGAGGCCGGCGTCACCTACCGCGACGTGAAGGTCGATTGGGCGGTGGAGCAGTGGATCGTTCACCCGGCCGAAGCCGAGGACTTCGAGGCTGAGGATGTTGCGCGAGAAGTGGAGGAGCGGCGACAGCAGGAATCAGAGGCGGACTGAGAGTTTCGGCCGGCGGCCGCGCGTCCCGTGCGCGCGGCCGCAGCCATGTCCTCAGGGCCTGCCCGGCTCAGCGCCTCGCGGTGAGTCCCTGTAGAACGACCTCGACCGGGGAGCGGTGACGTCCGTTCTTCCCCGACGCGGCGGTCTCGAGACCGCCGGCAATCTCGCTTACCTGCGCGCTGAACTCGCCTACTCCCTTGGCCGCCTTGGCGACGTCCTTGGAGTCGACCTTGATCTTCGGCGCCTTGACCTTGATCTTCGGCCTCCGCGTCATCGCCTTGCCGAGCCCGCTCTTTTTGCCCCCTTTGGAGGCGGCGGCGAGAGCGAGACCACCAGCGGCTCCGGCTACGGCCGCTCCACTGGCGACGAGCGGGACTTTCGCTTTGCTCGCGGCTTTGCCGACACTCTTGCCGGCGCTCTTGGCTTTGTCGCCGACGCCTCCGACCGCGTGTTTCACAGCCTCGACGTTCGAGTGTTTGCTGGACGAGCCGTTCGAGCGCGATTTGCTGCTGCTCGCGCCGTTGGTCGACGAGCTGCGCACTTTGCTGCTGGCCGATTTGGCGGCTGATTTCGGTTTGGCTCTCGATGCTTTCGGTTTCGACGATTTCGACGTCGATTTGGGTTTCGACGTCGATCGTTTTTTCGGTTTGGCTTTCGTCTGGGCCATCGTTCCTCTCTCCTCGGAGCTTGTTCCCTAGTGGATCCGCGACTGGTTCCAATGGATCGGGTACCCGATCCATTGCAGGGAAATCAGCATGGACGGATGGATGCAGCGCTTTTCACCGCCTCGAAGGCGCGGCCCGGGATTCGCTTCAGCTGGTTGAGGTTCTCGTCGTCCCAGCGACGGTCGCTGGTTCCGGAGAAGAACCAGTTGGAGCCGTTGTCGGCGACGATCAGGCCGTAGCGCTTCATCGCCACGGCGATCGTCTTCGCCGCGCCGCCGAAGCGGCCGAGGGGGTAGTTGGCCTTCAGTCGCAGGCGCAGGCCCATCGGCGGCGCGCTGGGGTCGGAGGTGTCGCCGGCGCAATGCGAGGCGGGGTGGACCCAGGCCTCGCGGGTGCTCTCGACGGTGACGCGGATCGCGTGGTCGAGGCGGCCGGCCGCGACCTCGTCGTAGCGGACCAGGCCGGGGAAGATCGGCAGGCCGGCGGCGTCGGCCGAGGTCCAGCCGTCGGGGCGGCGGGCGGCCGAGCGCAGGTCCCACTCGGCCCCCGAGTCGGCGTTCCAGTGGGGCCGGGGCTTGGCGACGTAGAAGGCGCGGTAGAGCTCGTAGAGCCTGCAGCCGGCGCGGTCGACGACGAGCACGTGGCGGTCGCCGTCGCTGCCGTTGCCGCCCTCGACCGGGGCGCCGGCCGGGACCGGGAACGGCCCCGGGTCGCTCTCGTCGCCGTAGGCGGTGTAGTGGACCGGCAGCAGCCGCTGGCCGGCGCCAACGACGGAGTAAGGGAACCCGTAGGCGCGCGGCGAGCCGAAGTCGGGATGCAGAGCGTCGCCGCCGTGGGCGTCGACGTAGGCGATGTAGGCGCTCGAGCGCGGGTCCCGCGGCGCCTTGGAGACGTCCTGGTTCCAGGCGGCCTCGGTCGGCAGCGACGGCGCCCGCGGCGAGAGCGACGCCGGCGGGTCGGGGAAGACCGGGCAGGGAGAGAGGTCGGGATAAGGACTGACGGCGCGGGCCGAGGATGCGATCAGAACGGCGGCGAGACCCGCGAGCAGAAGTCCGAGCGTGACCGCGGCAGAGCTTTTCCGCCCTATGCGGTGCATAACCTCTGCCGCGGTCGATTCGCCGGGCGTTTCACCCCGCGCTGCCGGGACCTTCGCGGACGGTGAGCCGGCCGATCTCCAGCTCCTCGACCTCGAGTCGTTTCACCGACAGGCGGCCGATCGTCGCCTTGCCGATCGCCAGGCGACCGACGCTGAGCCGGCCGATCGCGAAGCCGCCGACGGCGGCGGCGCCGACGGCGAGGGCGCCGATCGCCAGCGCGCCGCGGGCCTTGGCCGGGGATGCGGTGGCGAGCTTCATGCCGCTGAGGCTAGCCTGGGCCCCCGATGAGCCTGGACGAGCGTCCTACCCTGCTGGCGGTTCAGCACGTGCCCTGGGAGGGGCCGCACCGGATCCTCGACGCCTGCGGGGCGCTCCACGTGCAGACGGTGAAACCGCTCGCCGGGCAGCCGTTGCCCGCTCACGACGAGGTCGCCGGCGCGGTCTTCATGGGCGGGCCGATGAACGTCGACGAGGTGGAGCGCTATCCGGCGCTCGCCGCCGAGCGCCGCTGGCTGGCCGAGGCGGCGGAGCGGGGCATGCCGGTGCTCGGCGTCTGCCTCGGCGCGCAGCTGCTGGCGCGGGCGCTCGGGGCCGAGGTGCGGGCGGGGGAGGGGCCGGAGATCGGCTTCGCTCCCGTCGAGGTCGCCGACCCCGGTGACCCGCTGCTCGGCGGCCTCGCGCCGCGGAACGAGGTCCTCCACTGGCACGGCGACGTCTTCGACCTGCCCGCCGGTGCCGAGCAGCTCGCATCCTCCGAGCGCACCGCGTGCCAGGCGTTCCGCGCCGGCAACGCCTGGGGCGTGCTCTTCCATCCCGAGGCGGACTTCGCCCTGGTCGAGGCCTGGCTGGCGGTGCCGGCGATGGTCACCGAGGCCGTGGCGGCGCTGGGCGAGGAGGGCACGCACGCGCTGCCGGAGCGCGCCGGCGAGGTGGAGGCGACGCTGACCGAGCGGACCGCGCCGGGCTTTGCCGCCTTCGCTGAAATCGTCGCCGCCGGGTAGGGGAGGGGCCATGGAGATCTGCCTGATGGTCGAGGGACAGGAGGACGTGACCTGGGAGGACTGGCAGGCGCTGGCGGCGGCCTGCGAAGAGCACGGGGTGGGGACGATGTTCCGCTCCGACCACTACCTCTCGGTCGACGACAAGCGCGAGCGCGGCTCGCTCGACGCCTGGGGGACGATCGCCGCGCTCGGCGCCGTCACCCGGACGCTGCGGCTGGGGACGATGGTCTCGCCGGCGACCTTCCGCCATCCCGCCGTCCTCGCCAAGCTGGCGGTCACCGCCGACCACGTCTCCGGCGGCCGGGTCGAAGTCGGGATCGGCGCCGGCTGGTGGGAGCGCGAGCACGAGCTCTACGGCTTCGAGCTGCCGCCGATCGGGCCGCGCATGGAGGCGCTCGAAGAGCAGATGCAGATCGTCCGCGGCCACTGGGGCGAGGGCCCCTTCGACTTCGACGGCGAGCACTTCTCGGCGCGCCGGCTCGACGCCCGGCCGAAGCCGGTGCAGCAGCCGCTGCCGCTGATCCTCGGTGCCAAAGGCGGGCCACGCACGCTGCGGATGGGAGCCCGCTGGGCCGACGAGTACAACACGGTGATGTCGACCGCGGCGGAGGTCGCCGACCTGCGCCGGCGCCTCGACGAGGCCTGCGAGAGGGAGGGCCGCGACCCGGCGACGCTGCCGCTCTCGATGATGACCGGCTGGCTGGTGGGGGCCGACCGCGACGACCTGCTCGACCGCGCCTCGCGCCTGGCTCAGTGGAAAGGCGAGGGCAGCGACGGCGAGGCGTTCGTCGCCTCCCTGCGCGAGAGCACGATCCTCGGCACCGTCGACGAGGCGATCGAGCAGCTGCGGGAGCTGCAGGCGGCGGGGCTGACCCGGATCATGGGACAGCACCTGCTCCACCGCGACCTCGACGCGGTGGCGCTGATGGGACGGGAGATCGCCCCAGCCCTCCGGGGCTGAGGCTCGACTCCCGTTCGCATGAGCGCCGGCCCGGACGCCTCTCCGCGTCGGCGGTTGGTCGTCAAACCCAGCGGGAACCGGATCGAGTCCGGTGAAAAGCCGCTGGGATCCGAGCCGGCACCGTGCTTCGCCGCTACCCCGGGACGGGGCGGCTAACCAGGCTCCGGGGTGCCATAGATCGCGCGAAGCCAGATGTCGACGAGGACGTCGAGCACGCGCTCGTCCTCGAGCGAGGGGGACTCGCCGGCGAAGGTCGCGTACTGGACCCGCTCGTTCATCTGCACCAGGGCGATCGCCAGGTCGCGGGCCGGCTGGCCGGGAGGGGCGGCGCCGCGGGCGCGCTCGGCCTCGATCACCGCGGTGGTGTCGCTGACCCATCCCTCCATCACCTGCGACCAGAGGCCGCGGGCTTCGGAGTTGGTCGTACGCAGTTCGGCCGCCGCCAGCGCCACCGCCCGCCGCGAGCGGAAGGCCCCGTAGAGGTCCTCGAGCGCTTTGCGCAGCCCGGCGCGGGGGTCGCCCTGCACCAGGGTCGACAGCGCCTCTTCGCGGCTGCCGGCCGCGGCGGCGACGAGGCGGTCGATGATCGTCAGCACCACCGCGTCCTTGGAGGGGAAGTAGAAGTAGAAGGTGGGGCGGGAGATGCCGGCGCCCTTGGCGAGGTCGTCGACCGAGATCTCGCTCAGCGGCCGCTCCTCGAGCAGCTGTTCGGCGGTCTCGAGGATCGCCCGCTCGCGGTCGTCGCCGCTGGCGCGGGTCGCGCGGCGGCCGCGACCGTTCGGCGTGGAGCGCGATTTGGAGGCTGCCTCCATCGCTCTCACCTTACATCGCGTCGACAGATTCGACAAGTCGTTGACTTAATCGACACTGTGTTGATAGAGTTGCCGCTGTGAGCAAGCGAGTGATCATCACCGGCGCCGCCAGCGGCATCGGCGAGGCGACCGCCAGGGCGCTGCGCGAGCGCGGCGCCGAAGTCGTCGGGCTCGACCTCCGGGCCAGCGACGACGTGCTCACCTGCGACGTCACCGACCAGTCCTCCATCGACGCCGCCGTCGCCGCCGCGGTGAAGCGGATGGGGGGGCTCGACGTCCTCGTCAACTGCGCCGGGATCGGCCTGCCGCAGAGCGCGGCCGAACGCCCGGGCCCCGACGCGCTCCGCGTCATCGACGTCAACCTGCTCGGCACCTGGCGGGCGAGCGCCTCGGCGCTGCCGGCGCTGCGCGCCTCCCACGGCCGCATCGTCAACATCGCCTCCGGGCTCGCCCACATTGCCGTCCCCTTCGCCACCGCCTACGGCGCCAGCAAGCGCGGCGTCGTCGGCTACTCCGAGCAGCTGCGCTCGGAGGTCGGCGACGAGGTCACAGTCACCACCGTCTACCCCGGCTACATCCGCACCCCGATCCACGACGCCAGCCAGAGCGCCGGCATCGGACTCGAGGGGATGGTGCCGCCGGAGCCGCTCAGCGCCGCGGTCGGGACGATCGTGCGCGCGATCTACGGCAAGCCGGCCCGCGACCTAGCCACCACCCGCAGCGGCGCCGTCTCCTACCGGCTGATCGGCCTGCTCCCCAAAGGCCTGGTCGAGGGGGTGGTGCGGCGGCGGATGCGCGCCGGCGCCAAGCGCGGCCTCTTCAAGTCAACCCCGATGACGAGCGATCTCCTCGCTCGCCTCGACCGATAGCCAGGGAGGTTCCCCGTGTCAGACCATCGTGAGCACGTCGACGTCCTGATCGTCGGCGCCGGCCTTTCCGGCGTCGGCGCCGGCGCCCACCTGCAGCGCAACTGCCCCGGCAAGAGCTACGCGATCCTCGAGTCCCGCGAGGCGATCGGCGGCACCTGGGACCTCTTCCGCTACCCCGGCATCCGCTCGGACTCGGACATGTTCACGCTCGGGTACTCGTTCAAGCCCTGGAACGACGAGGACTCGATCGCCGCCGGCGAGAAGATCCGCGACTACATCCGCGAGACCGCGCGCGAGTACCGGGTCGAGGACCACATCCGCTTCGGCCACAAGGTCGTCTCCGCCGAGTGGTCGAGCGAGGAGGCGCTGTGGACCGTGCGCGCCGAGCACGACGGCGAGACGGTCGAGCTGACCTGCGACTTCTTCTACGGCTGCACCGGCTACTACCGCTACGACGAGGGCTTCACGCCGGAGTTCCCCGGCAGCGAGCGCTTCGGCGGGCAGATCGTCCACCCCCAGCACTGGCCCGAGGACCTCGACTACCGCGGCAAGCGCGTCGTCGTGATCGGCAGCGGCGCGACCGCGGTGACGCTGATCCCGGCGATGGCGCCGGAGACCGAGCACATCACGATGCTGCAGCGCTCGCCGGGCTACGTCGTCACCCTGCCCGGCCAGGACCCGATCGCCAAGGGGCTGCGCCGGGTGCTGCCTGACAAGGCGGTCTACTCGATCGTCCGCTGGAAGAACGTCCTCACCCAGATGGCCTTCTACCAGCTCTCGCGCCGGGCGCCGCGCTTCACGCGGAAGCTGATCCGGCGCGGGGTGGAGCGCCAGCTTCCGCAGGGCTACGACGTCGACCGCGACTTCGAACCGCGCTACAACCCCTGGGACGAGCGCGTCTGCCTGGTGCCGGGCGGCGACCTCTTCAAGACCCTGAGCTCCGGCCGCGCCGACGTGGTCACCGACACGATCGAGACCTTCACCGAGAAGGGGCTGAAGCTGACCTCCGGGCGCGAGCTCGAGGCCGACGTCATCGTCACCGCGACCGGGCTCAACCTGCTGGTCCTGGGCGGGATCGAGATCAAGGTCGACGGCGAGCGCAAGCAGTTCTCCGAGCTCGTCGGCTACAAGGGCGCGATGTTCGGCGGCGTGCCCAACATGGCCCTGGCCCTCGGCTACACCAACGCCTCCTTCACCCTCAAGTGCGACCTCGTCTCCCAGTACGTCTGCCGCCTGCTCAACCACATGGACGCCCGCGGCTACAGGGTCGCGACCCCGCGCGTGCCCGACCGCTCGCTGGGCCGTGAGCCCTTTATCGACCTCCAATCGGGCTACGTCCTCCGCTCCCTCGACCAGCTGCCCGCGCAGGCCAAGGCCCACCCCTGGCGCCTGCACCAGAACTACGCCCGCGACATCCGCCTCTTCAAGCACGGCCCGATCGACGACGAGATCACCTTCTCCCGCGGCCCGGCGGCCAACGCCCCCAAGGACGAGCAGCCCGGCGACTTCGCCGCCGTCGCTTAAACTGCCCCCAGCGAGGTGGCTGTAGCTCAGCTGGTAGAGCTCCGCGTTGTGGTCGCGGCGGTCGCGGGTTCGAATCCCGTCAGCCACCCCTAGTAGAAATCCTGCAAATTGATAGTTCGGGGGTCTGCGGAGGTGGTTTATACCGGACCCAATTTCCGCTCCCCATCAGGCAGAAACTGCCTGATGGGCGAGGATGTGCGGCGGTTACCTCGATTTGCCGGCGTTCGCCTCTAGTTGTGGTGCAGGCCGCCGCCGGTTCGAACTCCTGCTCGCATCGCTTCTAGGCGCTAGTGGCGTGACCAGTGGCCTTGTCCGTCGTCCAGATTAAAAACGACTCTGCGTCGAAGGCAGCGACGACGATGGCCAGAAGATTCGTCGCTACGGCTTGCGTGAGGCCTTCGGGGGCGTCACCGCCTTCAACCAGACCTAGATCAGTTGATGATTTGGTGGTCACGAATGCATTCAGCGGATAGCCAGATGCGCCATTGGCTATGGCCGTAGCTGCTTGATCGCCTGGTTTGTCGACGTCGGTCCAGTGGAAGGCGCGATCCCCCACGAAGGAGGTGGGTTCGCCCCTGCGGGATATGGCTGGGTCGTTCTTGCTTCGGATGTTGTCCTCGACGACGACCAGCCTTGCGCCCCGACCGCCGAGCTCGGCGAGGAGATGCGCAAGCCTCTCGCGAGCGCTTTCTTGACTGATCACCCCTCCGACGCGGTAGTCGAAGGTCGACCGCTGAAAGTCGGTTGGAACGATTGCCTGAAAGCGACCGCTCCGAAAGGGTTCCGCAGCCAAGACCGCAACCGAAAGGTCAAACCCTTCCCGGAGGGAGCTGCACAGCCACTGGCGGGCCTCCTTTCGAGGGGCTTCTACGATCTGGGGCGCATCACTTCGGTTCAACAGAACCATCAGGGTAGATCCGATAGTCCCCGTCGGGCGTTTCCAGGTCGTAGTGAGGCCCGTACGGAGCCGGATGTTCGAGGTCTGGATGAAGGGCTTCGTCGGTGTCGGGGTTGTACCAGGAGCCTTGACTGGAGCCGGCCTCGCCACTGCCCCTCCATTCCCATTCCGGACCCGGGGGTATGGCGGGGTTGTCGAAGTTAGGCACTGCGGCCGGGGGTTCCAGCGGGCACTGACCCGGAGCGGGGCCCGTATCTGAATCGCCATCCCCGAAGATCGAGTTCCAGACGTCATCGATGGCTTCGTTCGCTTCTTCGAGCCCCTTTTCCAGCGTTTCGACGGCGGGAGCGGGCGGCGGGCAGAAGGGCCAGATGCAGACTTCTTCCGATTCTTCGTAGTAGGCACCGGTCGGATCGGAGTGGTTCAGAGGGTTGCCGCCCGCATAGGTGTAGGGCTGGTGCGTCATGCCCTCGAGCGGATCCCTGGTCAAGAACTGACCGGTCGCCGGGTCGTACACGCGCGCCCGCAGATACTGCAGGCCGCTTTTGTTGGTGTACTGGCCGGCGTAGCCGAGCGGGGTGGTCTGGGTGCCGGTGCGACCGGTCAGCGCGCCGTAGGCGCCGTAGCTGAAGGTGGCGGTTTTTTCGCCGCTCGCGTTAGTCAGCATCCGCGTGCTGCCGAGCTGGTCGGGGTGGTAGTACGTGGGAGTGGTGCCGGAGATCTGCTCGAGCGGCATGCCCCCAGGGCCGTAGATGTAGCTGGTGGAACCGTCGTTGAGGAGTAGCGGCAAGCCACCGGCGACGTCCCAGGTGAGTTGGCTTTTGGTGCCGGACACCGTCTGCGAGACCCGCAGCCCGGCGCCGTCGTAGGCATAGCTTTCGTCGATCGCCGGCGTTTCGCCGGACGCCGAGCGTTTGACCGCCGTCAGGTTGCCAGCCTGGTCGTAGCTGTAGTTGGTCCCGGATTTGGCCGTTCCCATCTGCCAGCGCTGCACCCGGTTGTTTTCGCCGTCGACCACCCAGAGGACACCTTTGGCATCCACCGCGATTCCCATCGGGATGTCGAATTTGAACTGGCCTTCGCCAGAGCCCGAGGATCCGAACTTGCCCAGGAACTGACCGGTTTGGCTGAACTTCTGCACGCGATCGTTGCCTTCGTCATCGACGACCCAGAGGTTCCCTTCGCTGTCGATGGTGAGCGCGCCAGGGCCATTGAATTGGCCGTCCCCGGTGCCTTTCGTGCCGAACTGCTGGAGGAATTTGCCTTCCGCAGAGAACTCCTCGATGCGCTTGTTGCCGAAATCCGCGATCCAGAGATCGCCCCCGGAATCGAAAGCGATGCCGAGCGGCGACCAAATCTGGCCTTCCGCCGTGCCGTGGACGCCGATCTTCTTGATGAATTTGCCTTTGTTGGTGAACTGCTGGATGCGGCCGCTGCAGCAGTCGGCCACCCAGATGTTGCCTTTGGAGTCGATCGTGATCGCCTGGGGGAGGTTGAATTCCCCGTTGCCGGAGCCGCCTTTGCCGAAGCTGGTCATGTATTTGCCTGCTTCGCTGAACTCCTGCACGCGTCCGCCGTTGGCCCAGTCGACAACCCAGATGTGGCCTTCGCTGTCGATCGCGATCCCGCTTGGGTTATAGAGCTGCCCGTTTTTCGTGCCGTTGGAGCCGAAGGAGAACTGGTATTCGCCGGCCGAGTTGAACTTCTCGACGCGCTGGTTGCCCCAGTCGAGGACCCAGGCATTTCCTTTGGCATCGATCGCGACACCGCTCGGCTGGTAGAACTGCCCGCCGCCGGTACCCGTGGTGCCCGTCGAAGATAAATACGTTGCCGGTGGCGGCCCTTCGCTCGTGCGCTGGCCGAGGCCGTTGTAACCGTAGGCGACGCTTGCCTGGTTCGAGAGCTGGTGGGCGGCGTCGTAGGTGCTGGTCGAGCCGGCGGCTTCAGTGAGGTTGTCGGCGGCGTCGTATTTGAAGGTTTCGGCCCCGGCTTTGACGAGGCGGTTGTTTTCGTCGTAGCTGAACGCTTCGGTTTCTGCGCCGGGCAGACCTTTGCTGACAAGGCTTTCGAGCTGGTTCGCTTTATCGTGGGAATAGGACAACGAAGCCAGGCTTTCGGAGCCGCGTTTCATCTGGATCTGGCTCATCGCGTCGGCGTGGTCGTAGGCGTATTCGTCGACGTTGCCGGTGCCTTTCGGAAAGGTGCTGCTCAGCAGGTTGGAGTTGGCATCGTAGGAGAAGCTGGTCGAATTGCCGAGCCAGTCGGTGACGCTCGTCAAGCGTCCCGCGGTGTCGAAGCCGCGACTGACCGTTTTGCCGTTGGGGTAGGTGATGGAGGTCTTGTTGCCGGCGAGGTCGTAGCCGTATTCGATCGTGTCGCCGTGCCCGTTGGTCGCTGCGATGAGGCGACCGAGCGAGTCGAATTCGTAGGTCGTTTCACCGCTTCCGTCGGTCATCGAGGTCCGGCGCCTGTTGCTGTCGTAGCCGTATTCGACGGTCGGCGTCAGGCCGCTCGAGTAGGTGACTTTCGTGAGGTTGTCAGCGGCGTCGTAGGCGTAGGTGGTCGTCCGCCCTTCGGGGTCTTTCTTGCTCTTCAGATTGCCGACGCCGTCGTAGATGAATTCGGTTCTCCGGCCCAGCGGATCGGTGCTCGAGGAGGGGCGGTCCAACGGATCGTGGGCATAGGTGGTCGCGCGCCCGAGGCCGTCCGTCTGCGATTCGACGTTGCCATCGACGCCGTAGGCGGTTTCGCGCGTGTTGCCGTTCGGCTGTTCGACTTTGACCTGTCGGTTGCTGACGTCGTAGGTGAACGTCGTCGTGTGGCCCTTGGCGTCCGTCGCTTCCCGAAGATTTCCGTCGTCGTCGTAAGCCCATTTGCGTTCGTGCCCGAGCGGGTCGGTTGCCGTTAGGCGGTGGCCGGCGGCGTCGTAAATAAAGGTGGTGGTGTATTCCGAGGGTTCCGCTCCTTCGACGTTGCCGCGGGGGCTCACCTGCGTCAGGCGGAAGCCGCGTTCGTTGTAGGTGTAGGTCGTCTCGTTGCCCGCCGCGTCGGTAACGCCCGTGAGGTCGCCGGTTGCGTTGTAGGTGAAGTTGGACGTGTGGCCGTTGGCGTCGGTGATCGCGGTGACGTCGTTTGGGTGCGCTTCGTCTTCGCGGGCATAGGTGACGGTTCGGACCTGGGGCGGTTCGGAGCCGGCCAGGGGCGTCGAGGAGCTCAGCAGGTTGCCGCGTTCGTCGTATTCGTAGGTCGTCGTGGTCCCCTCGGCGTCGGTGAATTCGAGGAGATTGTCAAGAGAGTCGTAGACCGCGCTGGTTTCGTTGCCGAGCGCGTCTTCGGTCGACGTCTTGTTGCCGTGGGAGTCGTAGGTGGCGTGGCTCGTGTGGTTGTTCGGGTCGGTGATCGCCGTGATGCCGTTGGTGTTCGGGTCGCGTTCGTAGGTCCAGGTGGCCTGGGACGGCGTCCCCACTGCCTCGGTTTTGCTGGACAGGGCGCCACCGGCGTAGACGTACTTGGTGATGTCGCCGCTTGGATCGGTGACTTCGGTGATCAACCCGGATCCCTGCCATTTGTAGGAGAAGGTCGTTTTCTGCCCGAGGCCGTCCGTCTGGCGATATACGCGACCGCCCGGGTCGTAGGAGTTGGTCAGCACCGTGTTCCCGCGCGGATCTTTGCGGGTCAGCATGCAGCCGGATCCGTTGTAGAAGTAGGAGGTGACCTTGCCACGCACGTCCGTCACGCTGATTAGGTCGGCGGTGCCGGCGTGTCCGTAGGAGACCGAGCGGCCGGTCGAATCGGCAACTGCGGTCAGCCGGCTGCTTTCGTAGCTGAAGGTGAGCGAGCGCCCGGCGTCGTCGGTGGCAGTACTCAGCCTTCCCGCTTCGTTGTAGGCGAGCGAGATGTCGTTGCCGTTGAGATCGGAGATCTTTTTTAGCTTGCCGGCGCTGTCGAACGAGTAGATCGCGCGCTCGCGGATGGTGTAGGTCCAGGTCCCGTCTTCGTTGTGGACGAGAGTGGCCAGTACCCGCGGCGGGGCCGTGTAGCCCCCGCCTTCGCTCGGTTCGAAGACCGTCTGGCTGCCGTTGCTGTTCGTGATAGTGACGACGCCGGTTTTCGAGTCGACTTTGAGAGAGAGGCCGTAGCTCGACACCCAGCCGCGGCCCAGAGATGAGAACTTGCCCGCATCTGCGGCGAGCGAGCTGTAGGTACGAGTCATCTCCAGGGCGGGACCGCGACCGGGCAGCTTGAGATCGGTGACCGTCTCGTGATAGTCGCCGGTCGCGGTGTTGACCGGGTCCCCGTGGCAGGTCTGCGAGCAGGGAAGTTCGGTGGGGTTGCCGCCGCCCCAGGTGGCACTCGGGTCGATCGGTATCGCAGTCACCGTGAAGGAGATTTCGATGCTGTCGGTGAGCGTTTTGCCGTCGCTGAAGGTCTGGGTGAATTTGTAGGACGCCGTCCAGGTGCCTAGGCAGCTGTACGGCTCGAGGGGCGGAACTTCGGATATACCGCCCGGAATCAAGGCCGGAGTTTTGAGGTCTTCGTAGCCAATGGTGTGCCATTCGATGGCGCGGCTATTGCCGACCTGCGTCCCGCATGCATCCCAGATGGTTTGTTCGGATTCGTTGGTCGGGGGGACTTCGGAAGATCCTCTGTTGGCGTCGTAGGCATAGATTTCGCCGCAGACGCTGTAGAGAGAGCCGCGGTAAGGGATCGCCGTCCCGGCACTGCACGCGACTTTGTAGCCGGATTCAGTGCTGGTCGCAGAACTCGGATAAGCGCCCGTGATTTCCAGGACGTCACCGGCTTCGTTGCTGACCGTCGGTGCATCCTGCACCTGCGAATCGGCTTGAATTCGCGGCTCGCTCGGGGCGGGAGTAGTAGCTCTCAGACCACTGGCCGATACGACTTCTTCACCGGCCGCCGCGACCGCCAGGTCCATGGGGGCGACCAAGGCGACCATAAGCGTCATAAGTAGACCCAGGCAGAGGCTGCGGCCATACGAAGTGACCCTGTGCTCGTCGAATCGGAAGGTGCTCACGCTGTCCTTTTCCGCTCTCTTCGAGGTCAAGCCCTTCCGCCGGATTGGTGAGTCGGCTGAGACTGACGGCCGAAAATTGCTATCGGTAATCGAATTTGCCTGTCCGGGGGCATTCATATCGTGCACGTGACGTCGGCAAGCGACCTCTCAACGGATATCCAGGGCAGGCGGCGGCACGTTTCGGACGCGTGCCGAGCGATTGCTGGCGAACTCGCGATCCAGTCCGGGCGCTCGCCCGGACTGGATCCGGTTGGCCCACCTCAAACCGGGATAAGCCCGATCTGGCAGAAATCCGCATTTCTGCCACCACACCCCGAATATCCCCGCATATCGAAGTTCGGCGGCGACGATCGAAAGCGGGCGCAAAGCCGCTCGTAGCGCGGGATTAGATCTCGGCGCCGCCAGAGGGCAGCCTAATTGTGGTCGCGGCGGTCGCGGGTTCGACTCCCGTCAGCCACCCCTCTCGAAGCCCTGCGCATGGGATCTGTGATGGGCGGCGATGCTGACGAGGTCGTCGCCGAGATTGCCGGCGAGTCCGCGAGTAAGAGCGAGCGGCGTGAGCCCCTCGGGGAGGTTCTGGCTGAAGCGTCCAGCATGCTGACGCCCGCGATAGCACAAGAAACTATGAATATCGCCAAGTTTCTTGACTTATACCGGGGTGTTATTTAGGCTCTGGTGATTCTGTGGCGGGGGACCGAGCGGAGGTCCACTCACCAGTCCGGCGCAGGTTGGGAGAGGCGAGCAGGCCCGGAGGGGAGGGGCGATTGTGTCTCGCGCGTACGACGCACGGCGGAAGGCGAGGCGACAGGCACGAGCCGCCGCCGAGCTGGAGCGTCCGGGTGGAAACAGGTTCCTGAGGTGGCGCTCACCCGTCCTCGTCCCGGTGCTTCTCATCGTTGCGATCCTCGCCGCGATCGGCGTCTTCGGTTTCGGCACCGGTGGGGGGGCCGGCAACAAGCAGATCGCGCAGGAAGTCAACGAGTTCCTCGAGGGCATACCTCAGGAAGGCGCGGTGCTCGGCTCACCCAAGGCGCCGATTACCGTCTGGCTGTACGCCGACCTCGAGTGCCCCACGGTGAAGCTATTCGTCGAGAACTACTTTCCCGCGATCGTCGAGACCTGGGTGCGTACCGGCGCCGTAAGGATCGAGTATCGGTCGCTGCAGACGGATACCTCGGACGAAGACGTGTTCTTCAGGCAGGAAATCGCGTCCTTGGCCGCCGGCCGGCAGGCCCGAATGTGGAACTTCCTCCTGACTTTCGTGCGGCAGCAGCAGGATCCACACAGCGACTACGTCACCCAGGAGCATCTGACTGGCATCGCTTCACAGGTCCCGGAGCTGGACCTTGCACGGTGGCGTCGTGACCGAGTGGACGCATTGCTTTCCCGGAACGTCGCCCTCGACATCTACTCCGGTCACAACAGCGGCATTGAGGCGACCCCTTCCTTCCTGATCGGCGCCACCGGCGGCACGGCCGATCGATCTTCTGCCCTCGGCGGTCTGACGGAAGTGAGGAAAGAACTTGCTTCCGCGCTGCGGAGGGACATGAAACTTCTCGGAGACGAAGCGTTCGGAGACCTGCCAACCGTGGGAGGTATCGCTACCGACTCGAGAGATTGAAGACAGAACATCGACAAATGGGAGAGAGTCATGCAGCTGGGTACATCAAAAAAATATTGCTTATCCCTAATGGGGCTCTGCGCGAGCATGAGCTTCACCGTGCTCCTGCTCTACGCCGGAATTGCCTCGGCTTGCAACGGAGAACCAAACCCCTGTGAACAGGCGCCGACGGTTACGACCACAGCGGCCTCGGCGGTCACCTACAACTCCGCCTACATCAACGGAGACGTGGATCCAAATGAATGCCAGACCACCTATGCGTTCGAATTCAAGAAAAGCGTGGGCGGCTCCTGGGCAAAAGGGCCTACGTGGAGTGCCGGATCCGGGTCGCTGAATCAGTACGTCTCGGAATGGCAGGCTCCTTTGCTGCCGGAAACGAAATACGAATTCCGACTCACCGCCAACAGCGCCGCGGGCTCGGTGACGGGATCGATCTCGAGTTTCACGACCCCTCCGGAATCGAAATCGCAGCCAAAACCAACGGTCACCACCGAAGCGGCGTCCGGCATCACGAGCACCGCTGCGACGTTGAACGCAACCGTCAACCCGAACGGTGCCTCCACGACCTACAAATTCGAATATGGCACGAAAAAAGGCGAACTGACCAAATCGACCTCGACTGCCAGCGCGGGGTCCGGGTTTTCCGGGGTGAAAGTGAAAGCGGAATTGAGCCTCGAACCGGGAACGCTGTACTACTTTCGCATCTGGGCAAGCAATTCCGCTGGGGCCGTAACCGGCAGCGAACTGAGTTTCACCACGTTGGCTGGGCTTTGGAAAATCAAGGCAACGCCCAACCCCGGGGAAAGCGCCAATTATCTCTACGACGTCAGCTGTGAACCGAGCGCGAGTGTCTGCACTTCGGTCGGGAAGAGCACGAGCCTGGGCGTCGACAGTCCGCTGGCCCTGCGCTGGAACGGGACTTCCTGGTCAGAACAGACTGCGGCGAAAAAGTCTGGGGCGACCCACACCCGCCTGCTGGGCGTCGACTGCCCATCGGAAACGCGGTGTCTGGCGGTCGGCAACCACCAGTCCGCGGAAGGGCCCTCGGTCCTTTCGGAGATCTGGAACGAAAGCAAATGGAGCGTCCAGACGACGCCGTTGCCGGCTGAATCGACCTCCAGTGAATTTGTCGCCATCGGGTGCAACTCGACCGCGACCTGCACGGCCGTCGGTTCGGCGGTGATCGGCGGTGTCAAGACGGCGATCGCGGAGAGGTGGACGAGCCCGACCTGGGCCGCCTCCTCGATTCCGGTCCCCGAAGGAGCCAAATCGAGCCAGCTGGACGGCGTCGACTGCCTGTGGTCGAACTTCTGCGTAGCCGTCGGCCGCTACACCACGAGCGGTGGCACGATCAAGAGCCTGGTCGAGTTCTGGAACGGCACCGAATGGTCGCTGCAGACGGTGACGGACCCCGCGGGCGCCGCGCAGAGCACCCTTCTCGACGTGGCCTGCACGCCGACCCCGAATCGGTGCACGGCGGTTGGAGGCTGGAAGAACAGCTCCAGCGAACAGTTCACGCTGGCCTATCGCTTCAACGGGGTCTCGACCTGGACGCTGCAGAGCACGCCCAACCCCGCCGGGAGCATCGCCAGCGTCCTTCAGGAGGCCTCCTGCGCGACGGAAACGTCCTGCACGGCGGTCGGAAGCTGGGTGAGCAGCGGTGGCGGGTCGAATCAGACCCTGGCCGAGGTCTGGAACGGCACCAGTTGGTCGATCCAGGGGACGCCAAATCCGTCCGGTGCCAGCTTCAGCGCGTTCTTCGGTCTCTCTTGTCGAAGCACCGCTTGCATGGGCGTGGGGTGGAGCACGAACGCCTTTGGCGAAAGCACCACGCTGTCGGAGTACCGAGAATAGTCTCGCTCGACATCGGCACGGCAAAAGCCCCGCAATGCGGGGCTTTTGCTTTTTCGCGGACTCAGCCCGCGGGCATCGAGGCGATGTCGGCGCGGCCTTTTTCCGCCCTGGTGGTGAGGTAGGCGAGCTGGCTGTCGCGCTTGGCGTCGAGGTCGGCTTTCCTCTCGCCGAAGACCAGCTTCCAGTGCTTGGAGCTTTTCTGGATCTTGGCTTCGGCGGCTGCCCGGATCTCGTCCTGCTTCTTCCTTTCGGCGGCGCGGAGCTCGGCCTTCTGGTCGCGGAAGCCCTCCTTCAGCTCGGCTCGCTTCCGGCTCTCCTCCTTGCGTTTGGCCTCGAGCTCGGCGATCTTGGCGGCGATTCGCTCCTGGATCGCTTCTTTGGCGGCGGCGTTGGGGGTGTTTGCCTTCTGGGTCCGCAGCTTCGCGATCTGCTCATTCACCTTCGCTTCGAAGTTCTGGTGTCCGACCTCGACCCGCTGGACCTTTTCGCGGTAGCTCTCCGCCGCCTTCCTGATCCTGGCCGCGAATTCGGCGTCGACGGCATCCGCTTCCTCTTCCTCGCCCCGCCGGATCGTCGCCTGCTGTTCCTTGAACCTGGCGTCGGCTTCAGCCTCGGCTTCGTCGCTGCCGCGGTTGAAGAGCGCGTTCGCCGTCAATTCCGACTCGTAGGTCTCTTACGTCAAGAAGCTCGACGGCCTGGTCGGCCAGCCCGCGACGGCGGAGCAGAAAGAAGCTGAAGGCGGCCAGCCACAAAGCGAAATCGACGAAAGCCTTGTACTGAGCGGTCGAGGCCAGGCTCGGCCGCTTTCCGGCGGCCGCCGCGGCGGGAAGCAGGAGGGCGGTGCAGAGGACGACGGCGACGGTCGATCTTGCAAAGCGGTGCGGTTGCTCTCGCATGGCGGCCTCCGGGGACTGGTTTGGCACCGCCCATCTACCCGCGGGACGGCGGAGATATCGCCGGGCGTAGGGCGCCGGTGTCCTTTGTCGGCGGCGGCGGCGCGTCTACCATCTGGGCGTGATGGCAGCCGCCCTGCGGACCGCGGTCTCCGCGCTCCTGATCCTCCTCGCGCTTGCCGCTCCGGCAAGCGTCGCCGCCGGAGCGGGGCCGGCGCATGCCTCGATCGGCTTCGAGCCGATTCCGCTCTCGGTGGCGGCCGACGGCGCCGGCCACGTCTATCTCTCCAACCCGCTGAGGAGCAGCGCGATCCAGCAGTACTCGAGCGACGGCACGCTGCTGGCGAACCTGGGGACCTTCCCCGGGTCCGGAAACCCGTTCGAGCCGCGGGACATCACCACCGACGCCGCCGGCAACCTCTACGTCGCCTCCGGCGGTCGCGCGGCGATCTACGTCTTGAGTCCCAGCGGCGACCCGCTCCGCAGCTGGAGCGCCGCGGGCGGGCGGGACCTTGCCGTCGGCGGCGACGGAACCGTCTACCTCGCTGGTGCCCACGAAATCCTGCGCTTCTCCCCGGAGGGCGCGTTGCTCTCCAAATGGGGAGATGGCGGGAGTGGGCCCGGCCAGCTCGGGGAAGTTCTGGGGCATCGACACCAGCCCCTCCGGCCTCGTCTACGTCGCCGACACCTACGGCAACCGGATCAGGGTCTTCACGGCCGAGGGCGCCCCCGTCGCGGAGTGGGGTGGCTACGGCTCGGGTCCGGGGCAGTTCATCTACCCCTACGGGATCGCCGTCAGCGCCGCCGGCGAGGTGTACGTCGTCGACACCGGCAACGATCGAGTTCTGAGGTTCGGCGCCGACGGGACGTTCCTCGGTGCCTGGGGCAAGCCCGGCAGCGCCCAGGGCCGCTTCTTCACCCCGACCTCGATCGCCACCGACCCGGCGGGGTACGTCTACGTCGCCGACCGGGCCGAGCCGTACCCCTACGAAGGTCGCGCCAGGTGCAGAAATTCACCGCCGACGGCCAGTTCGTGACCCAGTGGTACGACGGGCCGCAGAGCCTGTCGCCCGGCGCCCCGCGCATCTTCAGCACCGTGGGGCGGAGGACGACGAAGCGCTCCGCGAACTTCCGCTTCCGCTCGCGCTCGAACGGCGTCCGCTACGCCTGCCGGCTGAGCGGCGATCGGGTGCCGCCGAAGCTGGGCAGTTGGGGCCCCTGCACTTCGCCGAAGCGCTATACCCACCTGCGGCCGGGCCACAAGGTCTTCCACGTACGCGCCATCCGCGACATCTGGGGCAGCCGCGAGGCGAAGCGCTCCTGGTCGATCGTTGCCGGCGGTTGAGCCCGAGCAGCTGCTGAGGGCGATCGCCGCGGCGGTCGACGACGGCTTCTACCCGGCCTCCTCGCTGGCTTCGGCCCTGCCGAAGCTGAGCCATCGCGAGCTGGTGCGCCTGCGAAAGCGTGCTCTGCGCCAGGGCCTGGTCCTCGAGCGCAAGGATCCGGAGGGGCGGACCTTCCTCGCCCTGACCAGCGAGGGCTGGCGGGCGCTGCGCGCCTCCGACCCCGGCTAGGATCGCGGCGATGCGGCCCACCCCCGATCCCGACGCGCTGCCGTTCGTCGACGAGCACGGCGTCGAGGTCGCGGCGCCGCCCGAGGTTGTCTGGGAGGCGCTCTGCCGGATCGCCGAGGGCTCGTTCTCCTCGCCGTTCGCCGCCCGCTTCGCCCGCCTGGTGGGGTGCGACTCGACCGAGGGGGCGGGGCCGCGGCCGCTCGCCGAGGGATCGGCGTTCCCTGGCTTCGTCGTCGCCCGCGCCGAGCCCGGCTCGGAGCTGGCGCTCGTCGGCCGCCACCGTTACTCGGAATACGCGCTCGTCTTCCGCCTCACCCGCAGCGGCACGAACACGCGGCTGCGCGCCGAGACCAGGGCGCGCTTCCCCGGTGGCCCCGGCCGCCTCTACCGCGCCGCCGTGATCGGCACCCGCGGTCACGTCCTGGTGACGATGCGCCTCCTCAACGCCGCAAAGCAGCGCGCCGAGCGCTGGTCGCTTCCAGCCGGATAAATCGAGCTGCCCTCGGTGGGGCAGCTCGATGGTCTATGTGCCGACCGAAAATCTTAAGAGTTCTCCACGGTCAAGCCGAGCGGGCTTGTCACCCAGTAGGGAGCAGTCCAGGTCAAATCGCCGCAGCCGTTTTCCTGGCCGATGACGCCGTTAAAGTGGAGTGTCGCTTTCCCGGTTGACGACTTGGCGCCTGTCAGGGTGCCGACAGTCGTCCCTTCGCCGGTGTTCGAGACGCAGGAGATGCCAAAGATTGTCGATTTGACTGTTACTCGTGTTTTCCTGATGATCACGGTCGCGTTTGTGGTGCCGGCGATATTTTTGAATTCCATTTCGCCATTTTCGAGCGTCGTCGTCGTGTGACTGCAGCCTCCCTGGGTGAAGGTCGAGATTTTGCCCTTCGGATTGGAGGTGGGTGTCGCGCTTTCGACTTTCATATTGATTTCGGAACTGGTGCATGTGTCGTTAGCACCGCCCAATGTGTCTTTTGACAACGACGAGCTGCCGCTCTCCAGGCTAAGGGTCACGGTCACCGAGACGCCGAGGGGGTCGTTGGCCCCCGTTTCTGTTGTGTACTTGTAGAAGCCGGATGCCGACGCATTGCCTGGCGCCAGCAGCATGGCGATGACCACGGATGCAGCCGCGATCAATCCGAGGTTTTTGAAAAAGCTCATGATGTCTCCTTGGGTGATGTCCGGCGGCTTGATGCCGGAACTTGGGTACTCGTCGTTATTACACCTCGGCGAATGGCCTGTCAAAAACATCTGAGTATTTGCCGCGCGGGTGAGTGAGCCGTCGCTCTGCGCGGCGTGCCCTGCTTGCCTGCCGCGAGCGCTCTAACGCGGGGAGGGGGTTCTAGCTACTTGCGCAGCTCGTCGAGGCTCTTGACCTCGAGGTCGAAGGGCTCGTCGGCGGCGCGACGGCGGCGGTAGGGGGAGACGGTGACGCGGTGGGTTTCGCCGCAGGGACAGGGGACCTCGATCGGGCTGGTGTCGGAGGAGGGGTCGGTGTCGACTTTGAGGCGGCGGAGGGTGCCGGTCGTCTTGCAGCCGAAGGAGATCACCCAGCCGAAGTCCTGGGGTTCTTTGCGTTTGCCTGCGCGGCGTGGTTGGGGCATTCGCACATCCTTTCTGGTTCGCGCCGCGATCGGCGTCCCGCCTCCCATTGGTTCTCGAGCGTTGCGGCATCGTCGTGGGATAGTTGGGGTGGGAACGACCGAGGAGGACAGATGAGGCTCGAGTCAGCAGATCGCGAGACCAGGCCGCCGGGGCTGGACGCACCGACCGTCGCCGCCGCCTTTCAGGCGACCGCCGCCGCGAACCCGGGGGCCGATGCGCTGCGCACCAAGGACGACGAGGTCAGCATCAGCTGGGGGAAGTACGCGGAGCGGGTCCGGGCCGTGGCCGCCGGCCTCGCCGCCCTCGGGGTGCAGCGGGGCGACACGGTGGGGATCATGCTCACCAACCGGCCCGAGTTCCACTTCGCCGACGCCGCCGCGTTCCACCTCGGGGCGACGCCCTTCTCCGTCTACAACACCTCCGCCGCCGAGCAGATCGAGTACCTGGTCGCCGACGCCGGCAGCCGGGTCGTGTTCACCGAGGCGGCGTTCCTCGAGACCGTGCTGGCGGTCCGCGACGCGGTCGACGCGCTGGAGCACGTGGTCGTCGTCGACGGTGAGGCGAGCGGCGGCGCGATCTCCCTCGCCGAGCTGGAGGGCATGGGCGAGCCGGGCTTCGACTTCGAGGCGGCCTGGCAGGCGGTCGAGCCCGACGACCTCGCGACCCTGATCTACACCTCCGGCACCACCGGCCCGCCGAAGGGCGTGCAGCTGACCCACGCCAACGTGATGGCGGCCTTCAACTCCTTCGACGAGGTGCTGCGGCTGGGCAGCGACTCGCGCCTGGTCTCGTGGCTGCCGATGGCCCACATCGCCGAGCGGAACGCCACCCACTACGCGCCGATCGCCTTCGGCGCCGGGGTCACCTGCTGTCCCGACCCGCGCCAGGTGGTCGCCTACCTGCCCGAAGTCCGCCCCCACTGGTTCTTCGCCGTGCCGCGGGTCTGGGAAAAGCTGAAGGCGGCGCTGGAGATCGGCATCGCCGCCGACCCCGACCCCGAGCGGCAGCAGGCGGTCGACTGGGCTCTGGAGGTCGGCCGCCGCAGGGTCGCGGCCGAGCAGGCCGGGAGGAGGCCCCGAGGATCTCGCCGCCGACCATGCCCGCGCCGAGGAGCAGGTCCTGCGCGAGCTGCGCCAGCGCGTCGGCCTCGACGAGCTGCTGATCGCCAACTCGGCGCCGCGCCGACCCCGCCCGAGACGATCGAGTTCTTCCTCGCCATGGGGGTGCCGCTGGCCGAGCTCTGGGGGCTCTCGGAGACGACCGGCGTCGGCCCCTGCAACCCCCTGGCGCGATCCGCCTCGGCACCGTCGGCCCGGCCGCGCCCGGGGTGGAGCTCAAGCTCGCCGGCGACGGCGAGGTGCTGATGCGCGGCGCGCACGGTGATGGCCGGCTACCGCAACGACCCCGAGAAGACCGCCGAGGCGATCGACGCCGAGGGCTGGCTGCACACCGGCGACGTCGGCGAGTTCGACGCCGACGGCTACCTGCGGATCATCGACCGCAAGAAGGAGCTGATCATCAACGCCGCCGGCAAGAACATGTCGCCGGCCAACATCGAGGCGAAGATCAAGGCCGCCAGCCCGCTGATCGGACAGGTCTGCGCCATCGGCGACGCCCGCCCCTACAACGTGGCGCTGATCGTCCTCGACCCCGACGTCGCGCCGGCCTTCGCCCAGCAGCACGGGATCGAGGACGGCTCGCTCGCCGACCTCGCCTCGGCACCGGCGATCCGGGCCGAGATCGAGGCCGCGGTCGAGCGCGGCAACGCCGGCCTCTCGCGGGTCGAGCAGGTGAAGCGGTTCGAGCTGCTGGCGGCCGAGTGGACGCCGGGCGGCGATGAGCTGACGCCGACGATGAAGCTCAAACGGCGCCCGATTGGACGTAAGTACGAAGCAGAGATCGAGCGCCTTTACACCTAGCTGATAGACAGGCAGAGATGTTTGCGCTTCCTGTCACCCGTCGCATCCGTTCCCTGACCCTCGCTGGCGCGATCGTCGTCTGCCTCGCGCTGCTGCCGCTGGCCGGGGCCGAGGCCGCCACCCGCTACGCGGCACCCGACGGGGACGGTCCTCCGCCCTGCCTGCAGAGCGCTCCCTGCGATCTCGAAACCGCGGTGAACAGCGGTGCGGGAGGGCTGGCGAACGGCGACACCGTGCTGCTCGCGCCGGGCATCTACCACCCCACGGGCTCGGTGGAAGTGTTCCGCGAAGTGACTCTGTCCGGCGAACCCGGTCAGCCGGCGCCGCTGATCGAAGCCGCCGGCGTGCGCGGGCTGTTTCTGCCGAATTCCTCGACGGTCCGCGACATCCGCATCCATTCCGGGGCCGGAACCGATTACGGCTTCGTGATGGGGGAAGGCACGGCCGAACGGGTCGAATCGAGCGGGGAAGCCGGCCGGGCCTGCATCCTCGAAGGGGGGACGCTGCGCGACTCGGTCTGCAGCTCTTTTCCTCCGCTCGGCGGGGGCTACGGAATCGAAATGTTCCGCTCCTCGGCCACGCCGGGGTCGGTCGAATCGGAGATTTTCAACGTCACCGCGACCGGAGGCAGCGCCGGCGTGGGGCTGGCGGCGAACGAGTCGGCCACCGTGATCCTGACCGCGACCAACTCGATCGTCTCCGGTGGCACCGAAGACGTCTACGCGAACTCACTGGCGCCGACGGCGGGGGTCCAGGTCGTGCTCTCCCATTCGAACTTCTCGGAGGTGACGGCCGAAGGCGACGCCGAAGTCACCTCGCCGACCGAAGCCAGCAACCAGAGCGCGCCGCCACACTTCGTCGACGCCGCCGCCGGGGATTACCGCGAGGCTGCCGGGTCGCCGACCCGCGGCGCCGGCGATACTGCCGTCCTCCTCGCGGGCGAGACCGACCTCGCGGGCGGAGCGCGGATCACCGACTGCGACGGCATCTCCGGCATCGACATCGGCGCCTACCAGGTCCAGTGCGCGGCGCCGGCACCGCCGCTGTTGCCGGCCGGTCCTGCCCCTGTCCCGCCTGCGGTGGCCCCGGTTCTGAGCAAGCTCTCGCTCACCCACAAACGCTTCGCCGCCGCCGGCACCAAAGCGCCGAAAGGAACTCCGCACGGCACCGGCGTCGGCTTCCGCCTCTCCGAGCCCGCCAGGGTGACGATCTCGATCCTCGCCAAGCGCGCCCGTCCCGGCAAGAAGCCGCGCCTGGTGACGCTGGGGAAGCTGCAGGCGAGCGGCAAGGCCGGCAAGAACCAGGTCCCATTCAGCGGCAAGCTCAAGGGCAAACCGCTGGCGCCAGGGAAGTACAAGCTCCAGGTCGTCGCCAAGGACTCCGCGGGCCTCTCTTCGAGCCCCCTCGCATCGCCCTTCCAAATCGTCGGCTGAAGCGAGTTGCGCTGGTCAGCGGCGCCAGAAGGTCCAGGCGATGCGGCGACCCTGGACGAACCAGGTGACCTTGTGCCAGCCGACGATCGAGCTGGTGAGCCTGTTGACGTAGGTGACCCCGGCTTCGGCTTCCTGCCCGCGGGCGCAGAGTCGCCGGTTGGTGGGGAACTTGACGCAGACCGAGTAGGTGGTCGCCACCGAGCTGTGGAAGAAGGCGCCCAGCTTGGTGCGGTGCCCGCATTCGTGCGCCGGCCTGGCGCGTTGGCTCAGTCCACAGGCGACGTATGCCCGGTATACCGGCCGGGCTTCTTCCGGCGGTTCTTCGGGCTGTGGCGGCGGCGGGGGCGGGAGAACCCCGGTCGCGCAGGGACAGGGAAGGTCCTCGCAGGCGACTCCGTCGTCGTCCCCGTCGAGGTTATAGGGGTCGCCGGCGAGCAGGTATTCCTGCGCTTCCGCCTGGTTGGCGAAGTCCGCGCAGTCGTAGTCGAGCGCTTGCGCCGCCGGTGGGGATGGCTGGAGAGCGACGACGCCGACGCCAAGGGCGATCAGGAGGAGGAGACGCTTGATCGCCGCAGCGTATGTGAAACATGCCTAAACGTTTGAGTTTCCTGAACCTTTGGGCGCGTTCTCGTAAGGGACTCGTAATCGGCGGCTGACAGAGTCCGCGGATGTGGTTGCCCTGATGGCTTTTGCGTTTCTGGCCGGCGCCGCGACGGCGCTCTCGCCGTGCGTGCTGCCCGTGCTGCCCGTGGCGCTCTCGGCCGGGGTGACCGGCGGGCGGCGGCGGCCGCTCGGGGTCGTCACCGGCCTGGCGCTCTCCTTCGCCTTCGCGACGGTGGCGCTCGTCTACGTGATCGACGCGCTCGGGCTGCCCGGGGACCTGCTGCGCAACCTGGCGATCGCCGTCCTGCTCGGCTTCGGGATCTCGCTGCTGGTGCCGCCGGTCTCGGCGCGGTTCGAGGCCTGGATCGCGCGGATCGTCCCGGCGCCGAAGTCCGGCAGCGGCGACGGGTTCCGCTCGGGGCTCCTCCTCGGCGCCAGCCTCGGCTTCGTCTACGCGCCCTGCGCCGGGCCGATCCTCGCCGGCGTGATCACCGTCTCGGCCTCGCAGTCCTTCACCGCCGGCCGGCTCGCGGTCGCGCTCTCCTATGCGGCCGGCAGCGCCGTCGTCCTCTACTTCCTCCTGCTCGGCGGCCGCAAGCTGATCTCCCGGCTGGCGCCGCAGGCCGGGCGGCTGCAGATGGCGACCGGCGCGGTGATGGTGGTCGTCGCCCTGCTGATGGCCGGCGACTACGACACCCGCTTCCAGACCGCGATCGCCAGCGACCTGCCGGCCGTCCTCGTCAACCCGACCAAGGACCTGGAGGAGAGCGAAGACGTGCGCGAAGAGCTCACCGACCTGCGCACGATCCACAGCGGCATCGGCAGCCATGCCCCCTCCGGCGAGGAGCGAGAAGGGCTCGGCGAGGCTGCCGGTGCTCGGCACCGCGCCGGAATTCACCGGTACCCAGGAGTGGTTCAACACCCCCGGCGGCCGGCCGCTGACCCTGCGCGAGCTCCGCGGCCGGGTCGTCCTGATCGACTTCTGGACCTACACCTGCATCAACTGCATCCGCACCCTCCCCTACGTGAAGGCCTGGGACGAGCGCTACCGGGACAAGGGCCTGACGATCGTCGGCGTCCACACGCCCGAGTTCCCCTTCGAGCGCGAGGCCGGCAACGTCGCCGACGCGATCGAGCAGAACGGGATCGGCTACCCGGTCGTCCAGGACAACGAGTACGCGACCTGGAACGCCTACGGGAACCAGTACTGGCCGGCGAAGTACCTGATCGATCGCCCAGGGCCGGGTCCGCTACGCCCACTTCGGCGAGGGCGAATACGAGCGAGACCGAAGCGGCGATCCGCGAGCTGCTCGCCGAGGCGGGCCAGCGCCCCGGCGCGCCGTGCCGAAGCCGAGGTCGAGCGGGCCTCGGCTCGGGACGACCACGCCGGAGAGCTACCTCGGCGCCGGCCGGGCGCCGACCGCTTCGCCAACGGCCCGATCGCCGCCGGGACCCAGGACTTCCAGGCGCCGGCCGCGCCGCTGCCCGACGACAGCCTCGCCTACGACGGTACGCTGGCGGATCTCTCTCGACGCCGCCACCGCGGTCGCCGGCGCCGCGCCTCGCACCTCACCTTCGGCGCCCGCCGCGTCTTCCTCGTGCTCGGCTCGCGCGGCGGCGAGCCGCGCTCGTTGCGGGTCCTGCTCGACGGCAAGCCGATTCCGCAGCGCTTCGCCGGCACCGACGTGCACGGCGGCGTGGCGACGATCTCCGACCAGCGGCTCTACCGGCTGGTCGAACTGCCGCGCGCCGAGCGCCACCATCCTCAGCCTGCGAATTCGCCCCCGGCATCTCCGGCTACGCCTTCACCTTCGGATGAGCCTCGTCGGCTGGGACAATGGAGCGCATGGCAGACCAGCAAGGTCGCCGCACCGTGCTCGTCGTCGACGACGAGCCGACGATCGCCGAGATCGTCTCGCGCTACCTCGAGCGGGCCGGCTACACGACGCGACAACCGCCGCCGACGGGCTGGAGGCGGTGCGGATCGCCGACGAGTGCCGCCCCGACCTCGTCGTCCTCGACCTGATGCTGCCCGAGCTCGACGGCCTGCAGGTGCTGCGCCGCCTGCGCGAGCGCGATGGCGGCCCGACGCCGGTGATCCTCCTCACCGCGAAGGGCGAGCAGGAGGACAAGCTCGCCGGGCTGCGCAACGGCGCCGACGACTACGTCGTCAAGCCGTTCTCGCCGAGCGAGCTGGTCGCCCGCGTCGACGCGGTCCTGCGGCGGGTCGACCCGCCCGGCACCGACGTCGAGCCGCTGCGCTTCGACGGTCTCGAGATCGACGGCCGCGCCCGCCGCGTCACCCTCGACGGCGACCGAGGTCCAGCTCAGCCAGCGCGAGTTCGACCTGCTCGAGTTCTTCGCCTCCAACCCCGGCCAGGCGTTCTCGCGCGACCAGCTGATGGACCGCGTCTGGGGCCGCGCCGCTCGCCGACACCAGCACCGTCACCGTCCACGTCCGCCGCCTGCGGGCGAAGATCGAGCCCGACCCCGAGCGCCCGCGCTTCATCCAGACGGTCTGGGGCGTCGGCTACCGGTTCCAGCCATGACCCCGCTGCGCCGCCAGGCGATGGCGACGGTGGCGGTCGTCGCCGCCGTCCTTATCGCGATCTTCCTCGCGGCGCGGATGATGTACGTGTCCGACCGCGACGCGCTGCTCTTCTCGGTCTTCGTCCTCGCGATCGGCCTCGTCAGCCTGCGGATCGCCTCGCTCGCCGAGCGCCAGCGCGCCCGCGAGGCGGCCGAGGCGACCCGGCGGCAGATGATCGCCGCCGTCTCCCACGACCTGCGCACGCCGCTCGCCTCGCTGCGGCTGCTGGTCGAGGCGGTCGACGACGAGATCGTCGACGAGGAGACCCGCCGCCGCTACCTGGCGACGATGCGGATCAACGTCCACTCGCTGAGCACGCTGATCGACGACCTCTTCGAGCTCTCGCGGATCGAGGCCGGCGACATCGAGTGGTCGATCCGCCAGGTCGAGCTGGGGATGCTGGTCGACGAGACGGTCGCGGCGATGCAGCCCGAGGCCGGCGCCAAGGGGGTCGAGATCCGCACCCAGCTGGGGGAGGGGGAGCTGCGGGCGAGCGCCGACCCGGAGAAGGTCCAGCGCGTCCTCTTCAACCTGATCCGCAACGCGATCCGCCACACGCCCGCCGACGGCAGCGTCACCGTGCGGGCGACGAGCGACAGGGGCGGGGTCGAGATCGAGGTCGCCGACACCGGCGACGGGATCCCGGCCGCGGACCGGGAGCGCGTCTTCGACGCCTTCTTCCGCGGCGGCGAGGACGCCCCGCGCTCCTCCGACGGCGCCGGCCTCGGGCTCGCGGTCTCCCGCGCGATCGTCGAGACGCCACGGCGGCCGCATCTGGCTGGAGCCGGCGGCGCGGGGGACGAGCGTGCGCTTCAGCCTGCCGCGGGTATGAAGGTACACAGAGGGTGTTAGTCGGCGTGGCTTTGGCCGGCTCGCGGCGCAGCAACTCGCGCGATACTCGGGCGGGCTGGTGAGAGGACGATTTGGCGGATAAGGTACGCCGCCGGTGGCGTCCGTAGACGAAGAAATATCCAGAGCACTCCGTTCCTGGGGCGGGGGAGACACTCAGATCGCAGTTGACATCCTTCGGCCACTTGCCGACCAGGGGGATTCGGTCGCGCTGTTGCTGATCTGCTGGTTTTTGCAGCAGCTTGGGATCCAGGCTGAGTCCCTCGAATACGCGAAGAAGGCGGCTCACCTCGGAAATCAGTGGATTCTCGCCAACTATTTCGGCCTCCTCGCGGACCAATCAGATGGTCGAGCCGCTGCGATCGAGATGGTCCGGGCAAGCCCGACGAGCGGGTTTATCAGCAACGACCCCCTCGGCCGGGGTATCGAATTCTTCAACCAGGGGGACGAGCAAAGAGGATTGGAAATGCTCCGCGCCGCGGCGGGTGGGCAAGGATGGCCGCCCGATGCGGAGGAGGCTCAGAAGCAGCTCGCGGAACTGGATTCGACTCTCGTCTCGGTCGGGGCACAGCGGGATGCAGCCGTCAATGGGATCGAAGAAGCGAAACGCGAAGTGGACGCGGTCCGCGAAGGGTTCAAAACCCGGGAGAGCACGCTCACGCAATTGCTCGACAACTTGACGAGCGCGTCGTCACAGTCTCACTTCGACGAACAGGCGACCAAGTACGAAGCGGAAAGCCGCCATCTATGGCTGCTTGGGGTCTTGGTTCTAGCCATTGCGGCGCTGGCGGCCTTCCTCCCCGTCGTCCTCAACTACTTCGGTGACAGCCACCAGCTCACTGGACAGAGCAATGTTTCCGCCCACCTGGGAGCAACCCTCGCGCTTGCCGCCGTCGCCGGGGTTCTGCTTGCGAGGGCTCGCAGCAGGGACCTTGACCGCCAGCGCAACCGCGACCTTTCAGTCGCTTTGGGCACTATGTTCGCTTACAGCGAGCAGATCGCTAACGAGGAGGAGAAAGAGCGGTTTAAGCACGACATGGGTCGCCTCGTCCTGGAAACCTTCCTGCGCCAGAAACCGCCGACCGAGGATGGTTCTCGCAACGTTCTGAGCGACATTGTCAGTACTGGTGGTGCCGGTAAACCGCCGCAGAACGTTGTCTAGCTTCAGCCTGCCGCGGTAGGAACTCGCTCGCGCTCGGCGAGGACCACTCGGCCGCCGCGGGCGGGCCGCACGGTGATGTTGCGGCGCTGAGCCACCTCGACGCCCTCGTCGGTCGCCCCCAGCTCGCAGCTGCCGAGCAGCGCCTTGAGGACGACCTGCATCTCGAGCATCGCGAAGCTGGCGCCGAGGCAGCGGCGACGGCCGCCGCCGAAGGGGATCCAGGTGTAGGTGCCCGGTTTCTGCCCGAGGAAGCGCTCGGGGCGGAAGGCGTGGGGGTCCGGGTAGATCTCCGGGTCGTGGTGGATCAGGTAGCCGTTGGCGACGAGGGCGGGGCCGGGCTCGTAGTCCCAGCCGCCGATCGTCACCGGCTTGACCACCAGGCGCGGCGCGGCGTTGGGGAGGACGGGCCGGTCGCGGAGCGTCTCCTGGATCGTCGCGGTGAGGTAGTCCTCCTCGCCGGCGTCTACCGCGGCGGTGAGGCGGGCGAGGACGGCCGGCTCGCGCACCAGGCGCTCGAAGGCCCAGGCCAGGGTCGAGGCGGTCGTCTCGTGGCCGGCGATCAGGAGCGTCATCAGCTCGTCGCGGATCTCCTGCTCGCTCATCGGCGAGCCGTCCTCGTGCCTCGCCTCCAGCAGCATCGCGAGGACGTCGTCGCGCTCGGCGCCGGAGGCGCGGCGCTCGGCGACCAGGGCGAAGATCAGCTCGTCGACTTCCTCCTGCATCCGCAGGAAATGGGCGAAGGGGCCGACCCGTTCGGCCAGGCGGGCCACCAGGCTGTCGGGCTTGGGCGGCATCAGGCTGATCGGCCTGTCGCCAAACTCGAGCATCGCCTGCAGCCGCTCGCGCAGCGCGTCGAAGCGGGCGCCGGGGTCGAGGCCGAAGACGGCGCGGAGGATGATCTTCAGGGTCAGGTCCTGGGTGTAGGGGTGGAGGGCGAGCGGGACGTCGCGCGGGATCGTCGCGACCTCCTCGGCGGTCACCTCCTCCATCAGCCCGGTGAGCCGCTCCATCCGCTCGCCGTGGAAGGCGGGGAGCATCAGCTTGCGCTGCTCCATGTGGGCGCCCTCGTCGAGCAGCAGGACCGAGTTGCCGCCGACGATCGGTTCCAGCACTTTCGCCCCTTCGCCGGGGCGGAGGACGTCGGGGGGCGAGGTGAAGACCTGTTTCACCTCCTCGGGATCGGCCAGCATCACGAAGGGCGGCCCCCCGGGCAGCCGCAGCGTGAAGCGCCTGCCGTAGCGCTCGCGGCAGCGGTCGAGGAAAGCGAGGGGCCTGGTCCAGAAGCCGAGCAGCTGCATCGCCGTCGGCATCGACGGTCCGGGGGGCAGGGCGGATCTGGAACTCATCGACGCCTCCAAGCTCGGGTGCTCATCAACCTAGTTTGCCCTCTTCGCCCTCGACAGTGAGGAAGGTCACGGCCAAACAGCCGGGTTCGCTGCCGGAAGTATGATCAGTAGCAACTGACCATTGCCGTTAGAGCGCCGGGACGGTGGGGGCGCGGCAGGGGCAAGCGGTCTAGCTCTAGGAGGATCGATATGAAGGGGAGGCGCATCTCAGCAGCCCTCTGCGTGCTGGCGTTCTGTCTGCTGTTCGCCAGCCCGGCGCTGGCGGTCAAGTACGTCGCGCTCGGGGACTCTTACTCGTCGGGCACGGGGACGCGGACGTTCTACGAATCGACCTGTCAGCGGTCGGTCTACGCGTACCCGTACCTGCTGCACAACGCCCATCCGGAATGGACGTTCGTCAACGCGACCTGCTCGGGGGCGAAGACGGGCGACGTGCTCAACACCCAGGTCAACAGCGTCACCTCGGACACCAACTGGGTCACGTACACGATCGGCGGCAACGACGCCGGCTTCTCGAGCGTGATCACGACCTGCGCGCAGCCGTCGTGGGCGTCGAACTGCGACGGGGCGATCAACACCGCCCAGTCCTACATCGCCAACACGCTGCCGGGCCGGCTCGACCTGGTCAACAACGCGATCAAGTCGCGGGCGCCGAGCGCGAAAGTCGTCGTCCTCGACTACCCGCGCCTGTTCAACGGCACCGATTGCAACGCGCTCACCTGGTTCAGCGGCAGCGAGATGACGCGGCTTAATCAGACGGCCGAACAGCTGAGGACCGTGATCAGCGCGGCGGCATCGCGGGCGGGGGCGAACTTCGTCTTCCGCGACGTGATCCCGCCCTTCGTCGGCCACGCCGTGTGCGACGGCGGTGGCGGCTCCTCGACCGAGTGGATCAACGGCCTCTCCAACCCGGTCGGCGAAAGCTACCACCCGAAGACCACCGGTCATGCCAGCGGCTACTACCCGGTGGTGAAAGCCGTCACCGGCTGATCCAGGCCGCTTGCGACCTGCGTTCCGCGAGACCGCAAGAACCCGTATACAGCACGGGTTTTTGCGGTCTCGGCGTTTTTGGTCCTGGGATGGATGGCTTTGGGAACGTTTCGAAGGGCGGTATTTGCAGGGGCTCTACGAGGACTTGAGTTGAACCTTATGTACCTTCGGGCCGCTGGGGCAAAGTCTGTGCGGGCGCCTCATGGCCCCGCCCGAGTCCTATCTAGCCAAAGCCGTTCGATTCGCCAGGGTCGAGGCCGAGATGACCCCGGAAGAGCTTGCCCTGGCGATCAAGATGGCGCCCAGCGAGATCTCCCGCCTCGAACGCGGTGACCGCAGACCGCGGTACGACACGATGAAGAAGCTGGCGAAAGGGCTCGAGGTCCCCTGCTGGCAGGTGGTGTGGCTCGCCGAGCAGCTGGAAGCCGGAGTTCGCGCGGACGACCTCAGCTGGCCGCCGCCGGGCTAGGAGGGATTGGCGAAACCTAGCCAGCGACGGCATCGCCGGCGGTCGCCCCCGCCACCTTCTCCGCGAGGTGCCCCGGCAACTCCTCGTAGCGCTCGAACTCCATCGTGAACTCGGCCCGGCCGCCGCTGATCGAGCGCAGGTCGGGGGCGAAGTCGAGCACCTCGGCCATCGGCACCTCGGCGCGGAGCTCGGCCATCTGGCCCCTCGCCTCCATTCCCAGCGGCCGGCCCCGGCGCGCGTTGAGGTCTCCGATCACGTCGCCGACGACCTCGTCGGGACAGCTGATCGTCAGCTTCACGATCGGCTCGAGCAGGACCGGCTCGGCCGCTTCCATCGCCTGCTTGAAGGCCATCGCGCCGGCGAGCTTGAAGGCCAGTTCCGAGGAATCGGTGTCGTGGTGCTTGCCGTCGACCAGGCGGACGCGCACGCCCTTGACCGGGTAGCCGGCGAGGGTGCCGTGCCGCATCGCTTCGAGGACGCCCTTCTCGACCGCGGGGATGAAGCTGCCCGGGATCGCCGCCCCCTTGATCCGGTTGACGAACTCGAGGCCGCCGCCGTCCTCGCTCGGCTCGATCTCGATCGCGCAATCGGCGAACTGGCCTTTGCCGCCGGTCTGCTTCTTGTAGCGGGCGCGGGCGGAGGCGGGCTGGCGGATCGTCTCCTGGTAGGGGACGTGGGGAGGGTGCAGCTCGATCTCGGCCCCGAAGCGGTCCTTCATCCGCGCGACCAGGACCTCGACGTGGACCTGGGTGAGGCCGGCGATGATCTGGTCGCCGGTCTGCGGGTCGCGGTGGACGTCGAGGGTCGGGTCCTCCTCGCTCAGCCGCCGCATCGCGGTCGCGGCCTTCTCCTCGTCGCCCTTCGTCTTCGCTTCGTAGGAGAAGGCCATCACCGGCGCCGGCAGGTCGAGCGGCGCCACCGCGAGGTCACGCTGCTCGTCGCAGAGGACATCGCCAGCCCGCGTCTCCTTCAGCTTCGCGACGGCGCCGATGTCGCCGGCCCCCAGCTCGGGGACCGGCCGCAGATCTTTTCCCAGCGGCTGGCCGATCTGGCCGATGCGCTCCTTCTGGTGGCGGCCGGCGTTGACGGCCTGGGAGTCCGAGCGCAGCGTGCCGCTGTAGATGCGGAAGATGTTGATCCGCCCGGCGTAGGGGTCGGCGGTCGTCTTGAACACGTAGGCGACCAGCGGCCCGTCCTCGTCGGGGGCGATCTCGACCGCCTCGCCGTCGCCGTCGAGGGCCGTCAGCGGCCCGCGCATCTGCGGCGAGGGCAGGTCCTCGACGAGGGCGTCGAGCAGCCGGTTGGTGCCGAGGTTCGCGGTCGCGACGCCGCAGGTGACGGGGAAGAGGTGGCCCTCGGTGACGCCGCGCTTCAGCGCCGTGACGATCTCCTCGTGGGCGATCTCCGCCCCCTCGAGGTAGCGCTCCATCAGCTCGTCGGAGTTCTCGGCGACCTCGTCCATCAGCTTCTCGCGGTACTCCTCGGCGCGGGGGAGGAGCTCCTCGGGGATCGGCACCCGCCCGGCGCCGCCGCGCTCGCCGCCCGCGTAGACGAAGGCCTCCATGTCGATCAGGTCGACGACGCCGCGGACCTCGTGCTCGGCGCCGATCGGGATCTCGGTGGCGACCACGTGCGGCCCGAAAGCGGCCTTCAGTGAGTCGAGGGCGGCGAAGAAGTCGGCCCGCTCGCGGTCGAGCATGTTGACGAAGACGAGCCGCGCCAGGCCCTCTTCGTCGGCCCGCTGCCAGAGCCGTTCGGTCTGCACCTCGACGCCGGCGACCGCGCTGACGACGACCACCGCCGAGTCGGCGGCGCGCAGCGCCGCGGCGGCGTCGGCGACGAAGCTGGGATCGCCGGGGGTGTCGACGAGGTTGATCTCGCGCTCGGCGTAGGGGAAGCAGGAGACGCAGGCGTCGATCGAGAGCTTCCGGCGCCGCTCGTCGGGCTCGTGGTCGGAGACGGTCGATCCGTCCGCGACCTTGCCGAGCCGGTTGATCGCCCCGGCCTCGTAGAGCATCGCCTCGTGGAGGCTGGTCTTGCCGCTGCCGCGGTGGCCGATCAGAGCGACGTTGCGAATCCGATCTGCAGCCTTGTGCGGCATGTATCGAAGGTACACCCGGATGCAAGGGTGGACTTGGCTATTCGACGAGTTCCGATGAAGTGTCTTCTTCTCCCTCGTCCAGGATTTCGCCTTCGCCACCTTCGGTGGTGTCGTCACCTTCGGTCGGGTCCCCCGGCTCGGATTCTTCGACGAACGTGGCGGTGACGGACATCGGTGCGGTCATCGTCAGTTCGCAGCTGAGGCCGTTGCAGGCACCCGAGAAGCCCTCGAATTCCGATTCGGCGTCCTCGCTGCGGTCGAATTGCACGTGGGTGCCGGCCGGCAGCTTGTATTCGCAGACCGGCTCGGTGCACTCGGAGCCGGCGGCGAACACGCTCCCGTCTCCGCTGCCGGCGATGGTGATGACGAGGGCGAACCGCGAGGGATCGTCCGTCTCGCCGTCCCCGTCGGGGTGGGTGTCGGTGTCGACTTCGGACGTATCGCCGTCTTCCTGCGTCTCGGTGACCGGTCCGTTGGTGTCTGCCGGGCCGGGGTCGTCGCCGACCATCATCCCGCCGGCGATTCCCCCTCCGAACAGGACCACGAACAACCCGGCAAGCGCGAGCAGCCTTGCGGTCCGCCGGTTCGGCGGCCCACCTCGGACCAGCTCTCCGTTTTGCAGCATCGATCGCAGGTGGTCGCAGAGCACCCGCATGTTGCGTTCGGTCGTCGCCAGGCCGCGGCGGTCGCCGATCCGCTCGCGGATCTCGCGGGCATGGCTGAGATCGCGGTCGGCGCCCGCGAGGTCGCCGGCGGCGAGCTTCAGGGTTCCGAGCTCGTGCTTTGCCCAGGCGACCGCTCCCTCGTCGCCCAGCTTCTCCCCGGCGCGAAGGGCGGTTCGCAGCGTCTGCAGCAGATCGGCCCAGCGTTTCAGCAGCATCAGCAGCGACGCCAGCGCCCGCGCCATCTGCAGCGATTTCCTGTGCTCCTTCTTGCGGTCGAGCCGCTCCAGGCAGTCGAGCAGGGCCCCGACCTCGAGGCCGAGCTGGGCGGGGTTCAGCGCCTGGCCTTCGCCGATGCCCTTGCAGAGCGCGACGGCCCGCTCGATCTTCGCGGTCGCCTCCGAGGCTTCTTCGACTTCGGCGGCGACAGCGGGCGCGCCGTCCCCTGCTTTGGGCTCCGGCTCCTCGAGGGCTTTTCGCAGCGCTTCGGTCCCGGCGCCGTCGCCGCTGCCACCCTTCTCGACCAGGGTCCCGGCCTCTCCGCCCACCCCGAGCAGGTAGGGACCGACCGCGATTGATTCAGCTTTCCGATCCATCCCGTCGAGTCTCTCCTCGCCCGCCCGAAGGAGCAAGAACTCGCGGGTTCGCAAATAGGGGTCAGCCGATCGTGAAGCGCTTCTTGGCGGGGGTGGCGTCGGGGCCACCGGGCCCGACCGCGCGGACCTTGAAGGTGTAGCTCCCCGGCGCCAGGTTCCTGTAGCTCTTGGGCGAGCGGCAGGACCTGAATTTGGGTTTCTTGCGTTTGCCGGAGGCAAGCGCGCACTGGAAGCCTTTGAGGTTCCCGCTGCCCTTGAAGCGGAAGCTCGCGCTGCCCTTCCGGGCGTCGATTTGCGCCTTTAGAAGCTTGGTCTGCGGCGGCAGGGCCGAGCTTGCCGCGGGCGGGGGAGACGAGGGGGCGGGGCCACTGGCGCCACCGCCAGAGCCCGGCTGTTCTCCGTCGGTCGACCCTTCGACGAAGGCCCGCATGCCCGGCTCGGTGAGGTCGGCGTAGATGCCAACGTCGCACTCCTCCGACCCCGCGACCGGAATCGCGACCAGGCGCCAGGCCCCGTTTTCCGGGCTCGGGTCTTTGCTGACCGTGTCGGCGCCGAGCTGCACGATCACCGGATCGCCGACGTCGCCGAAGCAGGGGCCGGTGGCGCCTTCCGAGCAGCGGACGCCGGTTTCCCCGCAGCCGGCCAGGGTCACCTGCGTCTGCTGAAGCAGGAGGCCGGGATCGCTGGACGAGGGATCCGTTGCTCCCCATCCCGCGACCAGCGCCGCCGCCGGCGCCGGGAAGTCGGCGCTCTCTTCGGCGCTCAACAGCGCGATCGGGGTTGCCGGATCGGGCGCTTCCGCGAGGGTGAGGACGGCGACGTCGGTGGCCGTCGCGGAGGCCCAGGAGGGCGCCCGCTCGAAGTCCGTGACGTTGATCGCCTGGGCGCCTTCGTCGCCGAATTTCTTGCTGTTCGCGAGCACGACGAGGTCAGCCCCCGAGGTCGTGCAGCTTCCCGAGGTGACCACGCGGGTCGGCGCGACGAGCGTCCCGCCGCAGAAGCCCTCGACGCCACCGGAGCCGACCAGGAACACCTGGACCGCCCAGGGCCAGCTTGAGGAACCGGCCGTGGTGCCGCCGACGATCGCCGCGGCGGGGCTGGCGAAGACGGCGAGGATGCTGAACGCCGACGCGACGGCTATCTGGAGGCGGAGAGACACGACGGTCGGGCGACCGTAACAACAAAGCCCGAGCATCGGCAACCGATCTAAGCCGACGTAGGATCGACGGGTGATCGAGGCCGTCACCTTCGACTTCTGGAACACGATCGCCCGGGTGCCGGCGGGGGCGATGACCGAGGCGAGGCAGCGGGCGGTTGCGGCGGCATGCGAGAGCGGCGACGTCGCGGTCGAGGCGGAGCTGCTGACCGCGAGCTTGGAAGAGGTGGGGTTGAGCTGGGAGCGGTCGTGGGCCGCCGGTCATCACCTGCACCCGCGCGAGGCGGCCGAGTCGCTGGTCCGCGCGCTCGGAGTCGAGGGGGCGGCGCGGGAGATGGTCGCCGAGGCGTTCCTCGGCGCGGGGCGGGAGGTGCAGCTGGAGCTGGCGCCGGACGTCGGCCCCAGCCTGGAGGCGCTGCGCGAGCGGGAGATCCGGCTCGGGATCGTCTGCGACGTCGGCTTCAGCGGCGGCGAGCTGCTGCGCGAGCTGCTCGACCGGGAGGGCCTCCTCGGCCACTTCTCCGGCTGGGCCTTCTCCGACGAGGTCGGCCACTACAAGCCGGCGCCGCAGATCTTCGAAGCGGCCCTGGCGGCGCTCGGGGCGGAGCCGGCAGAGGCGATGCACGTCGGCGATCTGCGCCGCACCGACGTGGCCGGCGCCGCCGCGCACGGCATGCGGACGGTCCGCTACCGCGGCATGAACGACGAGGGCGGGGGCGACGCCGGCCCGGAGGCCGAGTTCGTCCTCGACAGCCACCGGGAGCTACTCGCGCTGGTCGATCACCTCAACTGACACCGCAGGACCTATACCGCAAAAAAACTTGACTAAGTCTCATGTGGCTATCTAATAGGAGGCACATCACTGGGCAGATAGCCCCGGACAAGGAGATCCGAAATGAGCCATCTCAAACCTGCTGGCCTCCTCGCTGCGATTTCGACCCTTGTGATTCTCGTCGGGCCTGGACCCGCGGCGGGAACCGAGATCTACCAGCTGACAAGTAGCGGTCCGCCTTGGACACTTGGTGGTCTCAACGGGTTCTCGGCGACCCTTAAAGGCGGCACTTCCGTTCTGATCAAAGACACATTGGGAGGGGCTAACGACACATGCACGGGGTCGACGATCAACAGCTCGATCGGAAATGGGGGACCTCACCCGCGTGGCGCAATCACGGGCTTGGAATTCACCAATTGCAGTCATACAACCCACCCGCTCCCCATTGCCTTCTATGGCGAACTCGAATTCCAACATATCGCTGGCACTACAAACGGAGTAGTGATCTCCAGGAACACCAGAATTACAGTCAAATCGACAATTTTCGGGGTTTCCTGCACTCTCAACACCGGAGCGGGGACGACGATCGGCACCATCACAAGCGCTGAATCGAGCCTCGGGTCTGCGACCCTGCACATCAACGGTGTAGTCACCCTGGAAAACGGATGTGGTGACTCGACCTGGACCGGTACCTACCGCGTTACAACCCCGTTTGGCCTAATCGTGGAGGCGACCTAACTAAGGAAGCATCGGTCTCTCCGGGCGCCCCCGTTCATCGGGGGCGCTCCGGCTTCGACCGCGAGACGGCGTAGGCGCTCATCCCCCGCGGTGCTCCCTTGGCGCTGAAGCGGCGCTTCTTCGCCTCGGCGGTGCCGGGGGCGAGGGCCTCCAGGGCCCGCTCGGAGACGAGGATCTCACCGGGCCTGGCGGCCTCGGCGAGGCGGGCGGCGACGTTGACGTCGACGCCGAAGTAGTCGCCGCCGAGCTTGCGGGGGCGGCCGAGGTGGATGCCGGTGCGCAGGACGGGGCGGTAGCCGTCGACCTCGATCGGCGCCACCCGCTCGCCGGCGGCGAAGGCGGTCTCGATCGCGCTCGGCGCGTCCCAGAAGGCGGCCATCAGCCCGTCGCCGAGCCGCTTCACCACCTCGCCCTGGCGCTCGAGGACGGGCGGCTCGATCGCCTCGCTGACCTCGCGCAGCAGCCGCACCGCCGAGCGGTCGCCGGCCTCCAGCGCCCAGCTCGAGAAGCCGACCAGGTCGGTGAAGAGGATCGCGACGTCGACCTTGCCGCGGCCGCGGTCCTGGGACTCGGCCAGCCGCTGCCAGGCCTGCAGGGCGGTGAGGCCGACCTCGCCGGCGAAGCCGGGATCGGCACCGCGCAGCGCGACCAGCTGCCGGGCGGCGCGGTCGGCGGGGCGGCCGCGGGCGGTGGAGAGGTTGTCGATGTGGTCGTCGTCGCCGAGCGCGCGCTCGCGCGTCCGCCGCACCAGGTCGACCAGCTTCGGGCTGCGGTTGAACCGCTGGACGGCGGCGGCGAACCGCTTGCCTGGCCTCTCGCTCATCGCCGGGAGACTGCCACAGCTCAGCGGCTCTTCAGCAGGCGGCCGACCGCCTCCATCATCTCCTCGGTCTTCTCCTCGCGGGCCTCGGGCGTCGCCGCGCCGACCACGCAATGGCGGGTGTGTTCGTCGAGCAGGGCGAGGGCGACCTTGTCGATCGCCGCCTGCGCGGCGGAGATCTGGGTGAGGATGTCGATGCAGTAGCGCTCCTCCTCGACCATCCGCTCGATGCCGCCGATCTGGCCGCTGATGCGGCGCAGCCGGTTCTTGACCTGCTCCTTGTTCTCGATATAGCCGGGGTCCTCGCGGGTCTCAGCCATCCTCCGTCCCTTCTCTCGGCGCCTGCTGGATTACCCGAGTATACCCCCTCAGGGTATGTGCTACGGTGTCTGCCATGCATACCCCCCGCCCGTATCAGAGGGTCGCGCTCTTCCTCCTCGGCCTGGTGGTCGTCTTCGGCGCCGCCGCGGCGCTCGGGTCCGCCTTCGAGCCCGCCGCCACGGAGGAGAATGGAATGGAGGAGACGATGGACGCGCACGCGACGGAGGAGACGTCCCACGGTGCTCGTGGGTCCACGGAGCACGAGCCGGCCGGCCTCGGGGTCTCCGAGGAGGGCTACTCGCTGCGGATGACCCCGAGCAGCTGGGAGCAGGGGGAGCGGCGCCGGCTGCGCTTCGCGATCGAGGCCGACGGCGAGCCGGTGACCGGATTCGACGAGCTGCACGAGCGGCGCATGCATCTGATCGTGGTCCGCCGCGACGGGACCGGGTTCCGCCACCTGCACCCGGAGATGGACGCGGCCGGGACCTGGACCGTGCCGATTGCGTTCGGAGCGGCCGGCGCCTACCGCGCCTTCGCCGACTTCTCGGTCGCGGGCGAGCAGCAGACGCTCGCCACGGACCTCTTCGTCTCCGGCGGCGAGTTCGAGGCGCGGCCGTTCCCGGTGCCGCAGCCGCTCGCCGAGACCGGCGGCTACGAGGTCCGGCTCACGGCCGGCGACCCGGTCGCGGGCGAGCCCGCGGAGCTCGCCTTCACCGTCAGCCGGGGCGGCCGCCCGGTCGAGGACCTGGCGCCGTATCTGGGGGCGAAGGGGCACCTCGTCGCCCTGCGCGAAGGCGACCTCGCCTTCCTCCACGTCCACCCCGAGGAGGGGCACGCGGTGGCCGCCGAGGAGATCGAGTTCGCCGCCACCTTCCCGACCCCCGGTCGCTACCGCCTCTACCTGCAGTTCAGGCACGAGGGCGTCGTCCGCACCGCCGAGTTCACGGTGGTGTCGCGATGAGCCGGGTCGAGCTGCCGATCGAGGGAATGACCTGCTCCTCCTGCGCGGGGCGGGTCGAGAAGAGCCTGAACGAGCTCGAGGGGGTCGAGGCGACGGTCAACTTCGCGACCGAACGGGCAACCGTCGAGTTCGACGCCGAGCAGGTCGAGCCCGGGCAGCTGGTCGGGGCGGTGGAGAAGGTCGGCTACGCCGCCGCGCTGCCGTCCTCGCAGCCGGTCGAGGACGAGACGGCCGAAGCCGATCCGACCGCCGACCTTCGCCGCCGGACGATCTTCGCCGCCGCCCTCTCGCTGCCGGTCCTGTTGTTGGCGATGATCGAACCGCTGCAGTTCGAGAACTGGCAATGGCTCTCGCTGCAGCTGGCGACGCCGGTGGTCCTCTGGGCGGGATGGCCGTTCCACGAGGCCGCCTGGAAGAACCTGCGCCACGGCGCGGTGACGATGGACACCCTGATCTCGGTCGGGACGCTGTCCGCGCTCGGCTGGTCGCTCTACGCGCTGTTCTTCGGCGACGCCGGGATGAACGGGATGAAGATGCCGTTCGAGCTGGTCACCGAGCGCGGCGCCGGCGCCGACGAGATCTACCTCGAGGTCGCCGCGGTCGTCACCACCTTCATCCTCGCCGGGCGCTACTTCGAGGCGCGGGCCAAGGGCCGGGCCGGCGCGGCGCTGGAGGCGCTGCTCGACCTCGGCGCCAAGGACGTGGCGCTGCTCGACGCCGACGGCAACGAGCGGCGCGCCCCGGTCTCCGAGCTCGCGGTCGGCGACCGCTTCGTCGTCCGGCCGGGAGAGAAGGTCGCGACCGACGGCGTCGTCGAGAGCGGCTCCTCGGCCGTCGACCAGTCGCTGGTCACCGGCGAGTCGGTGCCGGTCGAAGTCGGGCCGGGGGAGGAGGTGGTCGGCGCGACGATCAACGTCGGCGGTCGCCTCGTCGTCCGCGCCACCCGCATCGGCGAGGACACGGCGCTGGCGCAGATCGCCCGGCTCGTCACCGAGGCGCAGTCGGGCAAGGCGCCGGTGCAGCGGCTCGCCGATCGGATCAGCGCCGTCTTCGTCCCGGTCGTGATCGCCCTCGCGGTCGGCACGCTCGGCTTCTGGCTCGGCAACGGGGCGGGGGCGACCTTTGCCTTCACCGCCGCCGTCGCGGTGCTGATCATCGCCTGCCCCTGCGCGCTGGGCCTGGCGACGCCGACGGCGCTGCTGGTCGGGACCGGCCGCGGCGCGCAGCTGGGGCTGCTGATCAAGGGGCCGGAGGTGCTGGAGTCGACGCGGCGGATCGACACCGTCGTCCTCGACAAGACCGGGACGGTGACCAGCGGCGAGATGTCCGTGGTCGCTGTCCACGCCGCCGCGGGCGTCGAGGAGGCGGAGGTGCTGCGCCTGGCCGGCGCGGTCGAGGACGCCTCCGAGCACCCGATCGCGGCCGCGATCGCCGCCCGCGCCAAGGACGAGTTCGTATTGCTCCCCGCGGTCGAGGAGTTCGAGAGCGAGGCGGGCGTCGGGGTGCGGGGGATCGTCGGCGAGCGCACGGTCGTCGTCGGCCGCGCCTCCGAGCTGTCGACTTTGTATGGCTATGCCTTACAAAGTCGACAGGCCCTGCCCGCCGGAGCTGGAGACGGCGCGCGGTGAAGCCGAAGCGCTCGGTCAGACCGCGATCGCCGTCGGGTGGGACGGTGCGGCGCGGGGACTGATCGTCGTTGCGGACACGGTGAAGCCTTCGAGCGCCGAGGCGATCGCCGCGCTCCGAGAGCTGGAGCTGCGGCCGGTGCTGCTGACCGGCGACAACGAGGCGACCGCGCGGGCGGTCGCGGCCGAGGTCGGGATCGGCGAGGTGATCGCCGAAGTCATGCCTGCCGACAAGGCCGCGGTCGTCGAGCGCCTGCAGTCCGAAGGCCGCACCGTGGCGATGGTCGGCGACGGCGTCAACGACGCCCCCGCCCTCGCCCAGGCCGACCTCGGCCTGGCGATCGGCACCGGCACCGACGTCGCGATCGAGGCCTCCGACATAACCCTGATCTCCGGCGACCCGCGCGCCGTCGGCGACGCGATCCGCCTCTCCCGCCGCACCCTGGCGACGATCAAGGGCAACCTCTTCTGGGCCTTCGCCTACAACGTCGCCGCTCTGCCCCTCGCCGCCGCCGGCTTCCTCAACCCCCTTATCGCCGGCGCCGCGATGGCCCTCTCGAGCATCTTCGTGGTGACCAACTCGCTGCGCCTGCGGGGCTTCAGCCCGCGGCGTTAGGGGCCTGTCCGACCGCCGCCTGCAGCTCCGCGCTGGCGACATAGGAGATGTTCCGCGTGCGCCCGTGCTGCTCGACCAAGCCGGCGTCGAGGAGGCGGCGAAAATCGGCGCTGGCGGTGGCGGGGGAGACGTCGGCCTCCTCGCAGTAGCGACCGCGGTCGGCTCCGCCGAGCAGGCTCTGCTCCAGTGCGATCACGATCCGCTCCGGCCAACCGCGCGCCTCGGCCAGCCCTTCCAGGTGTTCCCATCGGGAGGCGGCCTGTTCCACCTGCACCAGCCGCCGGCGCGCCTGCGCCAGGTGGGCGTCGAGGCAGAACGAGACCCACCCCGACGCGTCGCGCCGCGGCTGGTAGCTCCCTCCCTGGGTTTCGCGGAGGGCGGCGTAGTAATCCTGCGTATGGCTGCCGAGGTACTCCTCGATCGAGAAGAGGTCTGGGGAGGCGAGCCCACCGCGGGCGAGGACCAGCGACTGCACGATCCGGGCGATGCGGCCGTTGCCGTCACGGAAGGGATGGACCGAGATGACGTTCAGGTGCGCCATCGCGGCCTTGACGAAGACGTTCCCCTCGAGGTCGTCCTCGGCGAGCCAGGTCACGACCTCGTCCATCAGTCCCACCACGTCCTCGGCGTCCGGTCCGCGGTACTCGAGCGATCCGTCCGCCCCGGTGACGCCGATCGGACCTGGTCTCCACAATCCCGGATCCTTGTCCCGCTGGAAGTAGCAGACGTCGAAGTGGAGATCGAGGATGACGCGGTCGAGCCAGCGGAACGACGAGTCGACTGCCATCGTGCCGACGTGATCCAAGGCCCGGGAGTAGCAAGCGACGGCCTGGCGGTCTTCGTTGCCCGGTTCCGCGGTCAGGCGGCCGCTGGTCAGGGCCAGCGCTTCCTCGGGAGAGACGCTGAAGCCCTCGATCGACGTCGAGCTCTCGGCGGAGCTGGCGCGCACCTGGCGCCGCAGCGAGCCCATCCAGCGGCTACGGGTCTGCGCCTCATGCCCAAGGGCTTTCCGCAGCTTCTCGAGCTCGGCGAGCTTCTCGCTCAACGGCGGGACCAGGGGCGGAGTCTGGAAGAGCATCCGCTCAGTTTAGACGATTGAACGAATATTCGTCTAAACGTAAATAGATATAAAATTAGGCGATGGTGGGCGATGCGGCGAACCACCGGCCCAGTCGCTCCTGGGTGAAGACGTCGCTCTTCGGGCGCAGCTGGCGGCTCAGCGCGTCGCGCAGGTCCTGACCGGCCCGGGGGTCGTCGACCAGGCCGCGGAAGATCGGCTCGGCGGTCTCGGGCCTGGCGAAGCGGGCGAAGTCGAAGGACCACTCGTAGTGCTCGCGGGCGCGTTCGGCGCGCCAGGCCTCGTAGCCGTCGAGGCTCTCCCCGGGCCCGGTCAGCGCGGCGGCGACGTGCAGGGACTGCTCGATCGCGTCGGAGATGCCCTGCGCGGTCGAGGGGTTCTTGAAGTGGCCGGCGTCGCCGATCAGCGCCCAGCCCGGCCCGGTGCCCCGGCGGAAGAAGCCGCGCAGCATCGTCTCCGGGGCGACGCGGACGCCGCCGACCTGCTCGGCGCGCCCCAGCCAGGCCGGGTCGAACCAGTCTCGGTAGTGCTCCAGCATCTCGACGAAGGTCCGCTGCTTCTGATCGGGGTTGCCGCGGGTCAACTGGGGGTCGAGGCCGAGGATCAGGATCGAGAGGTCGTCCTCGGCCGGGCTCCAGACGAGCGAGCCCTCCTCGATCACGTCGATTTTGAAGCGGTCGCTCTCCGGCAGGCCGCGCCAGTAGCCGAACATGAAGGCCAGCTCGCCGGCCATCCGGTGCTCCTTCTCGAGCCCCAGGAGGCGGGCGACGGTGGAGACGCGGCCGTCGGCGCCGAGCACCCAGCGCGCCTCGATCTCCTCGCCGCTCTCCAGCACGATGCCGCGGGCGGGGTCCGCGTCGGTGCCGCTGCCGAGCAGGCCGGTGACCTTCTCGCCGAAGCGCGTCTCGGCCCCCGCCTCGACCGCGACCTCGAGCAGCGCGGGATCGAGTACCGGCCGGGTGATCACCGCCATGCGGTCGAAGCCGCCGATCGGGGTGAACCGCCCGGCGGACTCGTGGCCGAAGGTGCGGATCGCGTACTCGACCAGGTTGACCCGGTGGCGGGCTTCGATCCGCTCCAGCGCCCCCAGCTCGGCCAGCCGCGCCAGGGTGTTCGGGAACAGGGCGTGGGTCGAGAGGGTGTCGGCCGGGGGCGGCTCGCGGTCGAGGAGCAGGACCTTCCAGCCCTGCTCCGCCAACCGCGCCGCCGCCGGCGTGCCGGCGACGCGAGCGCCGACGATGACCGCGTCGTAGCTCTGCCGGCCCATCGCCCTCAGCCCCGCTTCCGCCCGACGGTCAGCAGGTACTCCATGCCGAAGTGCGCCTGCTCTTCGCTGCCGCTGTTCCACTCGGCGCAGAACTCGCTCAGCGTCTGGTCGAACTCCTCGGCGCGACCCTCCTTCTCGGCGTTGGCGCGGGCGGCGATCGTCGGCCCGTAGCGCTGCTTGAAGTGCTCGCCGTAGTCGTCGGGGCGCTCGAAGGCGCTCACCTCGAGGACGCCTTTCTCGACCGACTCCAGCTCGACCCGGTCGCCGAGCAGGCCGCGCAGGTGCTCCTCGCCACCCCACAGCGGCGGCGGCTGCGCGCCCGGGGGAGGGGGAGGCATGAACTGGCCCATGGTGCGGAAGAGGGCGCCGATCATCCCCTCCGGCGTCCAGCTGAGCAGGCCGATCCTGCCGCCGGGCTTGCAGACCCGGACAAGCTCGCCGGCGGCCTTCTCGTGGAAGGGGGCGAACATCACCCCGATCGAGGAGATGACGACGTCGAAGCTGGCGTCCTCGAAGGGGAGGTCGTGGGCGTCGGCCTCCACCCACTCCAGCTCGGCCCCCTCGGCCTCGGCGCGGGCGCGGCCGGCGTCGAAGAGCTCCGGCGTGAGGTCGCTGGCGACGACCTCGGCACCCGTCTTGGCCGCGACGATCGCCGCGTTGCCGGTGCCGGCCGCGACGTCGAGGACGCGGTCGCCGGGGCCGATGCCGGTCGCCTCGACCAGACGGGGGCCGAGCGGCAGGAGGAAGGTCTCGACCATCGACGGGTAGTCGCCGGAGGCCCACATCTTGCGGTGTTTCTCTCTCAGCTCGGGGCTGGGAGTCTGGGTATCGGTGCTGGGGGTCACTTCTGAATCTCCTTTGGATCGGTTGATGACCCCTTTCTACGCCTGCCCACCGGGCCTATCAACTTCAAGATCTGCAGTTAGGCGCGTACACTCGCCTGCAGAGCGAGATGCCGGAGAGCTACGGACAGTTCTGCCCCGTCGCCCAGGCCGCCGAGGTCCTGACCGAGCGCTGGACCCTGCTGGTTCTGCGCGAGCTGCTGATGGGCAGCACCCGCTTCAACGAGATCCAGCGCGGGGTGCCGCGGATGTCCTCCTCGCTGCTGAGCAAACGGCTGCGCGAGCTGGAGCGCTCGGAGCTGCTCACCCGGGAGCCGCTGAAGGGCGAGCGCGGCTACGCCTACCGGCTGACCCCGGCCGGCGAGGCGCTCGGGCCGCTGGTCGTCTCGCTCGGGACCTGGAGCCGCGACCACCTGAAGCGCAAGATCAGCGCCGAGGAGGCCGACCCGGCGCTCTTGATGTGGGACCTGCGCCGCAGCGTGCGGCTCGAGCGCCTTCCCCAGGACCAGGTCGTCGTCTTCTTCCGCTTCCGCGACGCCGAGGAGGGCAAGCGCGCCTGGTGGCTCGTCGCCGAGGAGGGGAACGCCGAACTCTGCTTCTCGGACCCGGGCTTCGACATCGACCTCCAGGTGGACGCCGAGGCGCGGGCCCTGGCCGAGGTCTGGGTCGGCAAGCAGGAGCTCGGCGCGGCGATGCGCTCCAAGCGGGTGCGGGTGACCGGGCCCGAGCACCTGGTGCGAAGCGTCCCCGACTGGATCGGCCTCAGCACCTTCGCCTACCCGGACCCGGGCGCCGAGCTCGCCGCTCGGCAGTCCGCGTAGGCGGACCCGCTGGGTCTCCTACGCGGGCCGCGCTTCTAGGACCCGCTCTGCGTCGCCGCCTGCGGCGCCTCGCGCTCGACGTCGATGCGGGGGAGGATCCGCTCCAGCCAGTCGGGGATCCACCAGTTGCGGGGACCGAGCAGCTGCATCACCGCCGGCACCAGGACCATCCGCACCAGGGTCGCGTCGAGGAAGATCGCCGCCGCCAGCCCGATCCCGAAGAGCTTGAGGAAGACTTCGGGCGAGGCGACGAAGGCGAGGAAGACGACGACCATGATCGCCGCCGCCGCGGTGATCACCCGGGCGGTCTTGGCAAGGCCGTCGGCGACCGCGCGGCGGGTGTCGCCGTCCTTCAGGTACTCCTCGCGGATCCGTGAGATCAGGAAGACCTCGTAGTCCATCGAGAGCCCGAAGAGGATCGCGAACATCATCACCGGCATGAACGGCGCGATTGGCACTTCGTGGTCGATCCCGATCAGCTGCCCGACCGCGCCGCCCTGGGCGACGAGGGTCATCACGCCGTAGGCGGCGCTGACCGAGAGCAGGTTCATCACACCCGCCTTGAGCGAGATGAACGGCGAGTGGAAGGCGACCAGGAGCAGCAGGAACGAGAGCCCGACGACGCCGGCGATGAACCACGGCATGCGGTCGGTGATGTAGGTGCTCTGGTCCTCGAGCGCGGCGTTGACGCCGCCGACCAGGGCGTCGACCCCCGAGTCGCCGACCGCTGCCGGGATCACGGTGCCGCGCAGGTGGTCGACCAGCTCCGAGGTCGCCTCGTCCTGGGGCGAGGTGGTGGGAATGACGGTGATGATCGCCGCGGTGCCGTCGGAGTTGAAGCGCGGCGGCGGCACGTAGGCGACCCCCTCTTCGTCCCTCAGGTCGACGGCCAGGGCGTTGATCGTCCCCTTGGCGCCGGCATCGGGCAGTTCGGCGGCGATCACCAACGGCCCGTTGGCGCCGGGCCCGAAGCCCTCGCTGATCAGGTCGTAGGACTGGCGGGTCATCGTGTCCTTGGGGTCGTTGCCGGCATCGGGGAAGCCGAGGCGCATGCCGAGCGCCGGCGCCGCGAGCGCGAGCAGGATCGCGCTGGCGACGATCGCCGCCGTCCAGGGACGGCGCTGCACCGCGTGGCTCCAGCGGGCGGCCGGCGATTCGCCGTCTTCGACCTTGTCGAGCCGGCGGCCGAGGATCGGGATCCGCAGCCGGTCGACGTTCGGCCCCAGGTAGGAGAGCAGCGCCGGCAGCAGGGTGATCGAGGCGACCATCACCACCAGCACGGCGAGCGAGGCCGAGATCGCGACCCCGTACATGTAGGGAAGGCCGGTGATGAAGAGCCCGAGGATCGCGATCACCACGGTGCTGCCGGCGATCAGGACGCTGCGGCCGGCGGTGGTGACCGCCTCGACGACCGCGTCGTGGCGGTCGTTGCCGTCCTTCAGCGAGGTGCGGAAGCGGGTCAGGACCAGCAGCGCGTAGTCGATCCCGACGCCGATCCCGATCAGGCCGGAGACCGCGAGGGTCCAGTCGGGGACGTCGATCACGTTGGCGAGGAGGACGATCAGGCCGCCGCCGGAGATCCCGAGCCCGACGAGGGCGATGACGAGCGGCAGGCCGGCGGCGACAAGCGAGCCGAAGGCGATGACGAGCACGATCGCCGCCAGGAGGAACGCGATTCCCTCTTCGTTGGCGCCTTCCTGGGCACGGAGGATCGGGTCGCCGCCGAGCTCGATCCGCAGGCCGTCGCCGCTGTTGCCTTCGGCCGCCTCGACGAGCTTTTCGCCGTCCTCCTTCGGCACCTCCCAGCCGGGGATCGTCAGCGGCAGCGTCGTCGTCGCGATCGTGCCGTCATCGGAGACCCGGATCGCTTCCCGTCTCTCGATGTTCTCGACCTTTTCCGCCTCTGCGAAGAAGGTGTCCACCTGCTGTTTGGCGGCCGGGCTCATCGCTCCGGAGGGGTCCTTCCAGACGACGTAGACTTCCTGGCCCGAGTAGCCACCGAACTCGTTTTCGGTGAGCTCGCTGGCCGCCTTGGAGTCCGAGCCGGGGGTGTTGTAGTCGGCTTCGTACTCCCCCGCGAAGGAGGAGCCGAGCCCGATCAGGACGACGGTGGCGACGATCCAGGCAAGGACCATGCGACCGCGGCGGCGGTAGGAGAGGTCGGCGAGGGCGGCGAGACGACGAGTCATGCGGAGCTACCTCCGTTGAAAGATTCTTTACGACTGGAAAGGTTCAAGCCAGAAACGATTCATAGCAAAAAGTAATCCGGGTAAGCTTCCCGATGTTATGACCAGGAACCGGATCAACGGCGACCGGGCGCCGTCGACGCTCGCCTTCCTCCTCTCCCAGGTCGGGATCCACGCCTCGCGCCAGTTCGCCGAGCGGATTGCGACGGTCGGGCTGAACCCGCCGCTGTTCCGCGTCCTCAACCTGGTCGACGCCGCCGAAGGCCGCTCGCAGCAGGCGATCGGCCAGGCGATCGAGGTGCCGGCCAGCCGCATGGTTGCCCTCGTCGACGAGCTCGAGCAGCGCGGGCTGGTCGAGCGGCGGCCGGATCCCGACGACCGCCGGGTCCGCGCCCTCTACCTGACGAGCGAGGGCAAGCGGACGCTGGCCCGCGGGCGGGAGCTGGCCAAGCGGCACGAGGAGGAGCTGACGCGGGGGCTGGGCGCGACCGACCGCAAGCGCCTCCTCGACCTGCTGCAGAAGATGGTCGACGAGCAGGCCATCGGCCGGGGGGTCCATCCCGGGCTGAGCGGCTCGAAGCCGGTTGGCAAAGAATCGTGAACGGGTAACTGAAGGGGGACCGAGAAGGGGTTACTCGAGGCAGGAGGGGGTCGATTCGTGGCGGGTGCAGGGGATTTTCGTCGCTTGGCGACCGCCTGTGTCGTTCTCGCCGGCCTCGGCCTCGTCTTCACCGCTTCGCTCGAGGCCAAGCGACCGTCGTGCGGAGGCAAGCGAGCGACGATCGTCTCCGACGACCGCGCGATCCACGGCACCCGCGGCCCCGACGTGATCATCGCCGGCCGCGGGGCGAACGTCATCCACGGCGCTCGCGGCAACGACACGATCTGCGGCGGCGCCGGCCGCGACCGGATCGACGGCGGTCGCGGCAAGGACACGATCGACGGCAAGCGAGGGAACGACTTCGTCACCGGCGGCCGCGGCTCCGACGACCTGCGCGGCGGGGCGGGCCGGGACCGCGTCCGCGGCGACAGCGGCAACGACAGCGTCCGCGGCGGTGACGGCGCTCGGGACGACGTCGACGGAGACATGGGGGACGACACGGTGACCGGGGGGCGCGGCAACTTCGACGCCCTCGCCGGCGGGATCGGCCGCGATCGCATCGACGGGGGCCCGGGGGCGCACGACACCGCCTCCTATCGCAGCGCCGGCGGCCCGATCGAGGTCGAAATGGGGCGCGGGCGCGTCAGCGGCGCCGAGAACGAGCAGCTGCGGGGGATCGAGAACGTCCTCGGCGGCCCCGGCAACGACGGCTGCTTCGAACCCTTCCTCGCGGTTGGCTGGTGCGGGTCGACCGGCGTCGCGATCTCCGGCAGCGCCGCTGACGACAGCCTCGCGATCGGCCTCCAAGGCCAGCAGCTCGTCATCTCCGCCGGATCGGGCCCCTCGCTGCAGATCGGCGGCGACCGGCGGGTCGAGTCGCTGCTCGTCTCGCTCGGGGCGGGCGACGACCAGGTCGCGGTCGCGTCCTCGCTGCCGCCGGAGGTCGAGGTGACGATCGAGGGCGGGGCGGGGAGCGATTGGCTGCGCGGCGGCCGCGGCGGCGACACGATCTACGGCGGCGACGACGACGTCCCCGACCGGCTCGAAGGCCGCGGTGGCGGCGACGCGCTCTTCGGCGTCAACATCTTCCATCCCCGTCGCGAAAGCGGCGCCGCGGCGCTGATCGGGGGCGGTGGCGACGACCTGCTGATCGGCGGCCAGCCCTGCGAGGGCGATCTCTTCGTCGGCGGGCCGGGCGCGAACGACAGCGTCTCCTTCGCCCGGGTCCGCAACCCGGGCATCGCCGTGGCGGCGAAGGTCGGCGGCGCGGTGAGCGACCCCGACGTCCCTGGTTGCGCCGCCGGGTGGATCGCCCGCGGCAGCGAGAAGATCGAGGGCTCGCCCGGCCCCGACGTGCTGCTCGGCAACGCGGCCGCCAACACCCTGCTGGGTCGCGGCGGCGCCGACCGGGTCGACGGCAGGGGCGGCGAGGATCGCTGCATCGGCGGTCGCGGCGGCGACCGCTCCCGCCGCTGCGAGTACGTCCGCAACTGAGGTTGCAGCCCGGCTCGCTGCGGCGCGCGAGTCGATCGGCCCGCCTACGGTTTACGGGTGGCCGGCGCGTATGCCGGCTTTCCTCTCCCTTCATGCCTAATCCGACCGCAAAACCGCGCCGGCGCTGGCTTTCCTCGCTCCTGGCGATGACGCTTGCCCTGCTCGCCAGCTGCCTGGTGGCGGTCGCCGGCGCGCCGGCGAAGAGCGCCTCGGAGAAGCTGGAAGCGGTCGAAGAGAAGATCGGCGCGGTCGAAGAACGCGAAGGCGTCCTCACCTCCGACATCACCGCGATGGGCGACGAAATCTCGGCCCTGGAAGGGCAGGTCGCGGCGTTGCGCACGCAGGAGGCGGCGGCCGAGGAAGAGCTCGCCGCCAGGGAAGCCGAGCTGGGGGAGGCCGAAGACGAGCTGAAAGAAGCGCTGGAGCGGCTCGACACGCTGCGCGGGCGGCTCAAACGGGCGCTGGTCAACCTGCGCGAGCGGCTGGTCGCGATCTACACCTACGGGGCGACCGCCGACCTCACCTCGGTGATCCTCAGCAGCGAGGACTACGGCGACATGGTCGCCCGCACCGAGTACTTCGACGCGATCAACGAAAGCGACTCGGCCCTGGCCGAGCGGGTGCGGAGCCTGCGCGACGAAGCGAAGAAGCTGGTGCGGGTGCGGAAGGTCGCCAAGCTGACGATCGAAAAGGCGCGCGATCAGATCGCCGCCAAGGAGCAGCGGCTGGAAGTCACCCGCTCGACGCTCGAGTCGCGGGAGGGGGCGCTGCTCTCGGCCCGCGCCAAGCGCCGCCAGGCGCTGAACAGCGTCCAGGGCGAGCGCGACGCGCACGAGGAGGTCGCCGCCGGCCTGCGCGCCGAGATCGCCCAGGAAATCGCCGCAGCGACGGGCGGCCTGCCGCTGCCGACGGGGCCGCTGCCGAGCCCCAGCGCGGCCGGGTTCATCTGGCCGATCGAAGGAACGCTCAGCTCGGGCTTCGGCTACCGCTGGGGCCGCATGCACGAGGGGATCGACATCGCCGCGCCGGAAGGGACGCCGATCCGCGCCGCGGCCGACGGCACCGTGATCCTGATGCAGTCCGAAGCCGAAAGCGGCGGCTACGGCAACTACACCTGCATCGACCACGGCGGCGGGCTCTCCACCTGCTACGCCCACCAGTCGAGCTTCGCCACCTCGGTCGGCGCCCAGGTCGGCCAGGGCGACCTGATCGGCTACGTCGGCAACACCGGCCACAGCTACGGCGCCCACCTCCACTTCGAGGTCCGCATCAACGGCGCCCCAACCGACCCGCTCGGCTACCTCTAGCGCGTTGTTTCCACCCTTTTGGCCCCTATAGGGGCTCGGAGGATGGAAACGATCAGCCGGCCGTTACATTTGCCGCGTGGCTGAGCTGATCCTCTACGCGATTCCCGCCTTCGTGCTGCTGCTCGTGGTCGAGCTGCTCTCGTTCAAGTACGCGCGCGACGACGACCTGGTCGGCTACGAGGCGCGGGACACCCGGACGAGCCTGACGATGGGCGGCGGCAACGTCGTCATCAACGCCGTCTGGAAGCTGGTCGTCGTCGCGATCTACGCCGGCCTCTACGAGCTGACGCCGTTGCGGATGCCGGCCGACATGTGGTGGACCTACGCGCTGCTCTTCCTCGCCGACGACTTCGCCTACTACTGGTTCCACCGCATCCACCACGAGGTGCGCGTCTTCTGGGCGAGCCACGTGGTCCACCACTCCTCCGAGCACTACAACCTCTCGACGGCGCTGCGCCAGACCTGGACGCCGATGACGGCGCTGCCGTTCTGGGCGCCGCTGGCGCTGCTCGGTTTTCCGCCCTGGATGATCCTCAGCCAGCAGGCGATCAGCCTGATCTACCAGTTCTGGATCCACACCGAGCGGGTGAAGAAGATGCCCGCCTGGTTCGAGTATTTCTTCAACACGCCCTCGCACCACCGCGTCCACCACGGCTCCAACGAGGTCTACCTCGACCGCAACTACGGCGGCATCCTGATCGTCTGGGACCGCCTCTTCGGCACCTTCCAGGGCGAGACCGAGCGCGTCCGCTACGGCCTCACCCAGAACCTCCGCAGCTTCCGGCCGACCCACGTCGCCTTCCACGAGTTCGTCGCCATCGTCCGCGACGTGCGACACGCAAAGAGCTGGCGCGAGCGCTGCGGCTACCTCTTCCGCGGCCCCGGCTGGTCGCCGGACGGCAGCGGCGGCGGCACCCGGGGGTGAGTGTCGAGTTTGTGGCCCATAGGGCCACTAAGTCGACACGTCAGGGCTGCAGGCGCTGGGGCGTCCAGGCGTCGCCGCTCTTGACGTAGAGCAGGCGCCGGTGGAGGCGGTCGGGGCTGCCGTGCCAGAACTCGACCAGGTCGGGGTCGAGGCGCCAGCCGCCCCAGCGGGCTGGGCGCTGTAGCGGCTCATGCTTCGCGGAGAGGTCGTCGGCCGTGCGGCGTAGCTCGGCCGGATCCTCCAGCGGCTCCCCCTGCGCAGAGGCGACGGCGCTCGCCTGCGCGGCGGCCGGTCGCTCGCCGAAGATCTCGTCGGACTCCTCCTCGCTCAGCCTCCGCACCGGTCCCTCGACCGTGACCTGCTGCAGCGTCTCGCGCCAGTAGAGCGTCCCCGCCGCCCGCGGATTGGCGGCGAGCTCCCGCCCCTTGCGGCTCTCGTAGCTGCCGGCGAAGACGAGGGCGGGGGAGATCTGCTTCAGCAGGACGATGCGGCTCGACGGCCGTCCCTCCGCGTCGGCGGTCGCCAGGGCGAGCGCCCGCGGCTCGCGGACCCCGCGCTCGTCGGCCGCGGCGAGCCAGCGCTCCAGCAGCGGCAGCGGCTCGCCCGGTGGCGCGTCGAACTCGGGCAGCTGCAGCGTCGGATCGCCCGAGAGCGTTTCGACCGGCTCGCTCACTCGGCGAAGCGCATCCGCAGGCGCACCTCGGTGCCGCCCGCTCCGGAGCGGATCTGGACCAGGTCGCAGAGCTGGTTCGCGATCCAGAGACCGCGGCCGCTGGCCTGGCTGGGCTGGGGCCGTTCCCGGCCCACCAGCGGGTCCTCGATCCGGCCGTCGTCGCGGACCGCGCAGACCAGGTCGCCCTCCTCGTCCCAGACGTCGAGTGTGCCCTTGCCGCCGCCGTGCTGGATGCTGTTGGTCGCCACCTCGCAGACCGAGAGTACGAGGTCCTCGTTGCGGCGGGTGTCGAGCCCGGCCGAGCGGGCGCACTGGGCGACCAGGTGGCGGACCATCGCCAGGTCCGCCCTGCTGAACGGGAGGGTTACCGCCGGGCGGCGGGGCGGCGAGAGGGGGCCCTCGAGCACGGCGTCGAGGCTGTAGCGGCGGGAGACGGATTTGCCGTGCGGGTGGGCGCAGACCGGGTGGCTGCGCTCGGCCCCCGCCAGGACCTCGTCCCCGAGCTCGCTGGTGTCGTAGGGGCACATCACGGTCAGCGCCCGCTCCTCGGCGAAGACGAGGTTGAACAGCAGCTCATGCAGCTCGCACTCTTCCATCTCGACCGCGCTGCGCCCGGGCGAGATCGGTTCGCCGAGGCCCCGCACCCCCTTGGCCGGGTCGCAGGTGCGGAGGAAGTCCTGCCAGGCCGAGATCAGCCGCGCCGGGTTGCGGCCGATCTCGTCCATGTGCCAGAACTCGGCCGCCTCCGCGGCGGCGCCCAGGGTCTCCTGGACCAGCCGCATGCGCCGCTCCGGGAGGACGACGAGCACGGTCTCGCCGGCGGAGATGCCCTCTTCCAGATAGGGGATCGTCCCCGCCAGGAACTCCTCGTCGCCGGCGTAGAAGAACGCTTCGTGGCGGAAGCCCCGCGCCTGGGCCGCCTGCGGGTTCACAGCTTCAGCTCCAGCAGGTCGCAGAGGCGCTCGACCCGCGCAGGCGGGTTGCGGACGGTGCAGCCGCCGGCGGCGGCGAGGCGGCGGGCGTGGGTGGCGAGCGCTTCGAGGCCGTAGTGGTCGATGAAGTCGAGCGCCCCCAGGTCGAGCGAGGCCGGCGTGCCCGGCACGTGGGCGTAGTCCAGCGCCCGCATCAGCGCACCGGTCGAGAAGCGGTCGACTTCGCCGCTGAGGACGAGGCCGCCGGCTTCGCCGAAGAGGTGGAACGGGACCGCCTCGGCGGTCGAGTTGGCGGCGGCGTGGAGCGCGGCCAGGTCGCCGAGGACGTCGGCTGGCAGGGCGTCGCGCTGGTATCCGCAGAGCGCCGAGAACCCGACCGAGGCCGCCAGCTGGTCGGCCCTGCTCTCGAGCCGGAGGTGCGCGTCCCAGGTGCGGGGCTCGGCGACCATCTCGGTCGACTGCGTCGCCAGGCAGACCCCGGAGAAGCCGTCGCCGCGGGCGGCTGCGGTGGCGGCCCCGAAAAGCGCCACCTGAGCCTCGGGATCGACCGGCTCCCCCAGCCGGTAGAGGCTCTTCAGCTCGAGCAGGTGCAGGGTGCCGTCGTCGATCATCGCGCCGACGCCGCCGAGCGGATCGAGGCGCTCGCGCTGCTCGGCCACCGGTTCGCCGCTCAGGTAGACGAGGCGCCGGTTCGAGCGCAGCCCGTCAGTGAAGAAGTCGAGCGCGGCGTCGACGAACTCCTGCGGCTGCTCGAAGCCCCAGCAGGCATGTCCGTCCGTGCCCAGCCCGCTGCCCGCGTCTATGCATCCATGGCGCCGCACCATTCGAGTATCTCATTGTGATCTGGCGAGTACCAGGCGCTTGGGGGCGCTAACCGGCGAGCTCGAGCGGGGAGCCGCGCAGCTCCGCCCCGATCGCCAGCAGCTCCTCGGCGCGATGGGCGCAGGTGAAGCCGGCTTGAATCCTCGGCCAGGCCGCTCTCGCGCAGCTCCTCGGCCAGCTCGGGGAACTCGAGGATTGCCTGCATCGCCTCGCGCATCTCGGCCCGGTCGCGGGCGATCAGGTAGTCGCGCTCGACTTGCAGGAGCCCGTCGGTGTCCGCCCAGGGGGTGGAGATCAGCGGGATCCCGCAGGCGAGCGCCGCGAGTGCCGTCGCCGTCGGCACGCCCGGCGCGGTCTCGGCGCGCCGGGGGTCCGGGAGGTCGACCGTCAGGCGGTGACGGGCGAGCACCTCGGCGACCTGCGCGTCGGCGAGCGAGTCGCGGCAATGCAGGCCGGAGAGGCGAACGTGGAGGCGTGCCGAGCGGGAGGCGTCGCCGCTGTGGACGTGCCCGCGCAGTCGCAGCTGGCGAGCGGGGCGGAGGAGGAGGGCGCGCATGTCCGAGGTCCGGGTGGCGCCCCAGTCGCCGATCCAGACGAGGTCGCAAGCTGGCTCGATCGCCGGCAGCGGGTGGAAGAGCCGCGTGTCGACCGCGTCGCGCCAGGTCCAGGCTCTCCCGGCCCAGGCTCCCCCGAGGTGCGCGCTGCGGATCGCCTCGCTGGGGGCGAGGACGCCGTCGTAGCCCGAGAGGTCGAAGCGGCGCATCTCCTCGGGCGCGGCGCAGGCGCGGTGGTGGGTGTCGTGGAAGAGCAGGCAGTAGCCGCCGTGCCGCGCCCGCCGGGCGCCGATCCGGGCGACGAGCGAGCGGTCGCTCGCCCCGTGGACGACGACGAGGTCGGCGTCGTCGAGGTCGGTCGCCGGGTCGAGAGCCGCCAGGACCTCGGCTTGGTGTCCCCGGTCGCGCAGCGCCGCGGAAACGCCGTCGAGGAATTGGCTCTCGCGGCGTTGCTGCCCCCCTGCCGGGGTCTGCGTTAGGAAGACGATCTTCACTGGTTGACCTCCGTATTACCAAGCGGCCGTCCGCGTTAAACCTCGCGCTTCTGCGGGGTGACAACATTTGCTCGCAATGAGCGAGACGAAGAGCGCGGTGCGAGCGGCGGTCCGGGGCCGGGTCCAGGGGGTCGGCTTTCGCGACGCAGTCGTCTCCCGGGCGCGTGAGCTGGGGGCATCCGGCTGGGTCCGCAACGCCGAGGACGGAACGCTGCTGGCGCATGTCGAGGGCCCCGAGGTCGCCGTCGACGGGGTCGTCGCGCTCCTCGGGGAGGGCCCGCCCGCCGCGCGGGTCGAGGGCCTCGACCTGGAGGCGGCGAAGGTCGAGGGCCACGAGCAGTTCGCCGTCCGCGGCGTCAGCGCCGGCGCCTTCGTCGTCCAGGAGCACCAGGCGACCGGCCGCTTCGACCTCCGCCTCGAGATCGACGGGGAGATGCGCGCGTGGGCCGTACCCAAGCGTCCCTCGATGGACCCGGCGGTGAAGCGGATGGCGATCGAGGTCGAGTCCGTCGAGGCGGGCGGAGCCGTCTGGGACCAGGGCGCCTACGAGCAGGGCGGGCGGGTTCCGTGGCCGGAGGCGCTGGAGCGCGGTCACGCCGTCTTCGTCCTCCACGGCTCCAGGCTCGAGGGCGGCTTCGCGCTGCAGCGGACCCGCGGCGGCGAGAGGCCCCAGTGGCTGCTGATCAAGCGGCGGGACGAGTTCGCCCGGCCCGGCTAGGCCAATCCTTTCCAGGCCTCAAGTGATTGGAGCTTCCAGGCCTCAAGTGATTGGAAAACGGCGCCGATGTACCCGCGGTGGACAAATCGTCTAAGCGGCCCGATCAGTCGCGCAAAATCGCCTTTGTCTTCATCGGCCTCCTCGCGGGGCTGCTGGCGCTCTACGCCGCGGTGACCCTCTGGGAGCTGGGCGACGCCGGCCTGCAGGACGCGGCTGGGCGCTGGGTCTACGACGCCGTGGTCCTCGGCGCCGCCGCGACGGTCCTCTGGCGCGCGGCCAGGATCGAGGCCGAGCGCCGGGCCTGGCTCTGGCTTGGCGCCGGGCTGCTGCTCTGGGCTCTCGGGCAGACCTACTACTCCGCCGTCCTCTACTACGCCAGCCCGGCGCCGTTCCCCTCGCCGGCGGACCTCGGCTTCCTCGCCTTCTACCCCGCCAGCTTCGTCGCCCTGGTCCTGCTCCTGCGGGCGCGGGTCGCGCACCTGGAGCCGCTCGCCTGGGTCGACGGCCTGATCGGCGCCCTCGCGGTCGCCGGCGTCGCCGCGGCGCTGATCTTCCCGCCGGTGCTGGAAGCGCTCGGCGGCAGCCCGCTCGGGGTCGCCGTCAGCCTCGCCTACCCGTGCATGGACCTGGTCCTGCTCGGCCTGCTGAGCGGCGCCTTCGCCGCCTCGAGATGGCGGCTCGGGGGGACCTGGCTGCTGATCGCGGCGGCGCTGCTGCTGTTCGGCGCCTGCGACGTCGTCTACCTCTCGGTCGTCGGCCAGTCGACCTTCGCCCTCAACCTCGCCAGCGTCGGCTGGCCGCTCGCCTTCCTCCTGCTCTCGATCGCCTCCTGGCTGCCGGCGACCGAGTCCGCCACCGCCGTCGCCCGCGCCGACGGCCGCCGCATCGTCGTCCCGATCGCGATGGCGGCGGTCGGGATCTCGCTGCTGGCGGTGGGCAGCTTCACCCCGATCGGCGCCGCTGCGGTCGCCCTCGGCGTCGCCTGCCTGGTCGCGGTCCTCGTCCGTCTCGCCTTCACCTTCGACCTCAACCGCCGGATGCTCGCCGCGAGCCGCGAGGAAGCGGTGACCGACTCGCTCACCGGCCTCGCCAACCGGCGGGCGCTGATGGCCGACCTCGAGCGCGCGCTCTCGGCCACCCCGCCTGAGGCGATGGCGCTCGCCATCTACGACCTCGACGGCTTCAAGGCCTACAACGACAGCTTCGGCCACCCGGCCGGCGACGACCTGCTGCGCCGGCTGGGCCGGCAGCTGGCCGAGGCGGTGGAGCCCTACGGGCGCGGCTACCGGCTGGGCGGCGACGAGTTCTGCGTCCTCGCCTCGACCCGGGCGCTCTCGGCCGAGTCGATCTGCCTGACGGCCGAGGCGGCGCTCTCCGACCGCGGCCAGGGCTTCTCGATCGGGGCCTCCTGGGGCAAGGTGCTGATCCCGGTCGAGGTCGTCGACGCGAGCGAGGCGCTGCGGATCGCCGACCGGCGCATGTACTCGCAGAAGGGCAGGCGTGCCGACTCGGCCAGCAGCCAGACCCGCGGGGTGCTGCTGCGGGTCCTGCACGAGCGCGAGCCGGAGCTGGAGCGCCACCTCGACGGCGTCGCCCGCCTGGCCGCGACCTTCGGCCGGCAGCTCTCGCTCGACAGCGAAGAGCTCGACGTCCTCGTCCGCGCCGCCGAGCTGCACGACATCGGCAAGATCGCGATCCCCGACGAGATCCTCCACAAGAGCGGCGACCTGACCCCCGAAGAGTGGAAGCTGATGCGCAAGCACCCGATGATCGGCCAGCGGGTGCTCGACGCCGCGCCGGCCCTCGGCGAGGTCGCCCAGCTCGTCCGCTCGACGCACGAGCGCTGGGACGGCAGCGGCTACCCCGACGGGCTTTCCGGCCGCGAGATCCCGATCGGCTCGCGGGTGATCCTCATTTGCGACGCCTACAACGCGATGACCGAAGGCCGGCCCTTCCGCGCCGCCCGCAGCAACAAGCAGGCGCTGGAGGAGCTGACGAGCGAGGCCGGCACCCAGTTCGACCCCGAGCTGGTCAAGACCTTCGTCGAGAAGGTGATGCCGGCGCTCGAGCGCGAACGCTACGGGGCGCCGGCGGCGAAGCAGCCGGCCGGGTCGGGCTCACCGGCGTAGAAGCGGTCAAGTACCCGCTGGAAGACCGGCTGCTCGGGTGCGGCGGCGGCGAAGAGGGTCATCGAGGAGTGCAGCTTGAGCGCGTCGATCTCGCCGAGGATCTCCGATGCCGGGGTCTCTCGGTGTTCGAGGAGCGCCTCTGCGCTCTCGACCAGCCGCGGGCCCAGGACCGGGTGCTCGACGTAGGCGCGGGCTTCCTGGGCCGAGCCGATGGCGTACCGCCTCGCCGTCTCGCTCCGGCCGAGACCAGCCCGCTGCGGGAAGACGAACCACATCCAGTGGCTGGTCTTCCGCCCGTTCACCAGCCCCTCCAGCGCCCGCCGGTAGGTGCCGCCGTGGTCCTGGGCGTCGACGAAACGTTGAAGGTCGTGACTCGTGCTCAGGTTTCCCATTGTCGCCTTTGTTGCCTATAGGGACACAAAAGCGACAGGCGACCTCTACGGTGCCCCCATGACCATCGCTCTGGATGAGCTGACGGTGGGGGACTCGCCCGAACCCTGGCGGGAATGCGGGTTCGAGGTTGAGGGTGATGCATTCGTGCTTGGCGAGGTGCGAATCCGGATCGCGCCGGAGGAGGGCGCGAAGGGACTGACGGGCTGGAGTCTCCGCGGAGTCGAGTCAACCGACCTCGACGGTCTGCCGACGAGCCGCAGCGACGACCGGACGCACTTGTCCCCGCATACCGGGGATAAATACGTTCGGTCGTCATCCGAGCCGGTCGAGCACCCGAACGGCGTCGTCGCGATCGACCACGTCGTCGCGATCTCCTCCGACCTCGACCGCACCGTCGCGGCGCTCGAGGCCGCCGGCCTCGACCTGCGCCGCGTCCGCGAGGAGCCGACCCCCGCCGGCGCCCCGCGCCAGGCCTTCTTCCGCCTCGGCGCGACGATCCTCGAGGTCGTCCAGGAGCCGCCGGAGGCGACCGAGCGGCATGGCGGAGACCGACCGGCCTTCTTCTGGGGCCTCGCCTTCGTCGCCCCCGACCTGGAGCGGACCGTCGACTTCCTGGGCGAGGACCGCGTCAGCGAGATCCGCCCCGCGGTCCAGCCCCGCCGCCGCATCGCCACGCTGCGCCGCCACGCCGGCCTCTCGGTTCCGGTGGCCCTGATGACCCCCTGAATCCGCGAGACCGCGAAAACGGTCCTCGAGGGACCGTTTTTGCGGTCTCGGCGATTCGTGCCCGTTCCCATACCATTGAGCGATGGGAGAGTTTCGCTACGAGGGCTACCGCGTCGGCTACGACGAATACGGGTCGGGGAGCCGGCTGATCGTCCTCGTCCACGGGCTGCTGATGAACCGCCATATGTTCGACCGGCTGGGGCCGGAGCTGGCGGAGCGGGGGAACCGGGTGGTCACCGTCGACATGCTCGGCCACGGGCGCTCGGACCGGCCCGAGGACCTGCGGCTCTACTCGATGCCGCTCTTCGCCCGCCAAGTGGTGGCGCTGCTCGACCACCTGGAGGAGGACAGCGCCGTGATCGGCGGCACCTCGCTGGGGGCCAACATCGCCCTCGAGGTCGCGGTCCGCTACCCCGACCGGGCGCGGGCGCTGTTCGTCGAGATGCCGGTCCTCGACAACGCCCTCTCCGCCGTCGCCGGCCTCTTCACCCCGGTGCTGCTGGGGCTGAAGTTCGGGCGGCCGCTCTTCGAGGGCGTCTCGCTCCTGACCCGCGCCCTGCCGCGGACCAACTACCTGGTCGACATCGGCCTCGACTGGGTGCGGCAGCGCCCCGGCCCCTCGCAGGCGGTGCTCGAGGGCCTGCTGCTGGGGGAGACCGCGCCGCACCGCGAGAGGCGGGTGAAGATCGACCACCAGACGCTGGTCGTCGGCCACCCGCGCGACCCGCTCCATCCCTTCAGCGACTCCGGGATGCTGCTCGAAGAGCTGCCCAACTCGCGCCTCGTGGAAGCGGACTCGATCTTCGAGTGGCGATTCAGCCCCGAGCGGCTGAACGACGAGCTGAGCGACTTCCTCGAAGAAGTCTGGGCGCCGAAGCTGCGCGCCGTCGCGGGTAAAAGCGCCTGACGGCAGAGGCCGCTGTCAGACTTACTGGCTCGTGAGCCAGACCGCCGACGAAAAGCGCCTCGAACGCGACGCCGAGTTCTCGACCATCTCCGGCCAGGAGATCAAGCCGCTCTACACCGAGGCCGACCTCGAGGGGGACGCCGAGGAGAAGGTCGGCGAGCCCGGCTCCTATCCCTTCACCCGCGGTCCCTACCCCTCGATGTACCGGGGGCGGCTGTGGACCATGCGCCAGTTCGCCGGCTTCGGCACCGTCGAGGAGACCAACGAGCGCTTCCACTACCTGCTCGACCACGGCCAGACGGGGCTCTCGACCGCCTTCGACATGCCGACCCTGATGGGCTACGACTCCGACCACGAGCGCAGCCTCGGCGAGGTCGGACGCGAGGGCGTCGCCGTCGACACCCTCGCCGACATGGAGCGGCTCTTCGAGGGGATCCCGCTCGGCGGCGTCACCACCTCGATGACGATCAACGCCCCGGCGGCGATCCTGCTCGCCTTCTACGTGCTGGTCGGCGAGAAGCAGGGGGTACCGGCGGAGAAGCTCGGCGGCACGATCCAGACCGACATCCTCAAGGAGTACATCGCCCAGAAGGAGTGGTGCTTCCCGATCGACCCGGCGATGCGGCTGGTCACCGACATGATCGAGTGGTGCACCGAGAGCATGCCGCGCTGGCACCCGGTCTCGATCTCCGGGTACCACATCCGCGAGGCGGGCTCGACCGCCCAGCAGGAGCTCGCCTTCACCCTCAAGGACGGCTTCACCTACGTCGAGCGGGCGATCGAGCGCGGCCTCGACGTCGACGACTTCGCCCCGCGGCTCTCCTTCTTCTTCAACTCCCACATCGACTTCTTCGAGGAGATCGCCAAGTACAGGGCGGCGCGCCGGATCTGGGCGCGGGAGATGCGCGACACCTACGGCGCGACCAAGGAGGAGTCGATGCGGCTCCGCTTCCACACCCAGACCGCCGGCGTCAGCCTGACCGCCCAGCAGCCGCTCAACAACATCGTCCGCACCGCGCTGGAGGCCTTGGCGGCGGTGATGGGCGGGACCCAGTCGCTGCACACCAACTCCTTCGACGAGGCGCTGGCGCTGCCGACCGAGGAGGCGGTGCGGGTGGCGCTCCGCACCCAGCAGATCATCGCCACCGAGACCGGCGTCGCCAACACCGCCGACCCGCTCGGCGGCTCCTACTTCGTCGAGAAGCTGACCGACGAGATGGAGGAGGCGGCCTACGGCTACTTCGCCCGGATCGACGAGCTGGGGGGGATGGTCGAGGCGATCCGCCGCAACTTCCCCCAGCGCGAGATCGCCGAGTCCTCGTTCACCTACCAGCAGGAGCTGAACGAGCGCCGCCGGATCGTCGTCGGCGTCAACGACTTCGCCCAGGACGACGAAGAGGCGACGGCGATCCTGAAGATCGACCCGAGCCTGGAAGGCAAGCAGCGCGATCGCCTCGCCGCCACCCGCGCCGCCCGCGACGGCGCCGCCGTCGAGTCCGCGCTGGCGGAGCTGAAGCGCGCCGCCGCCGGCGAGGGCAACCTGATGCCGCCGATCATCGCGGCGGCCCGCACGCAGGCGACCGAGGGCGAGATGATCGCCGCGATGCAAGAGGTCTTCGGCACCTACACCGAGTCACCCGTCTTCTAGCTACAGCTGGGTCGCGAGAAACTCGCCGGGCGAGAAGACCGGGATCCTCCCGGCAAGCTCGAGCAGGTGGCGATCGCCGGAGACCAGTGCCGCCTCATGTCTGTGGGCGAGAGCGATCAGGTAGTCGTCGCCGGGGTCCGAGCAGCGGACGGGAGGCGGGCTCGTCGGATCCTGGACCAGCTGACCCTCGTCGAGGAGGAGGCGGATTCCGGCGGAGACCTCTTCGAGGTGGAGGTAGCGCCGGAACTTGTCCCTCCGCAGCACCGATTCCAGCTCGTCGAGGAGGAGTGGGGAAATCAGGAGGTCGAAGTCGCCTTCGCGCGCTGCCCGCAGCAGCCTGGCCGGGAGTCCGGTGGGCGTGATCAGGGCGGAGACGAGGACGCCGGGGTCAAGAACCGCCCTCGGCACGCCTCTCCTCACGCATCGCATGGAGCTCGTCGTAGGCGAGCTCCATGCCCTCGTCTTCGACTGCGGGCGTGACCTTGGCCCAAAGCTGGGCAAGGTCGTCGAGGCCCAGATCCCGTCGCAGCGATTCCTCGATCACCTCGGAGTCGCGCTTGCCCGTGCGGGCGGCCTTGATCTTCACCGCCCGGAAGACGTCCTCGTCTAGGGTGACGGTCGTCCGCGTCTTACTCATTGGCGCATTATTGCATCATGATGACTTGATGATCCAGCTAGCAGGAGCCGAGAGAGGAACGAATGAGCGTCGACACCGTCACCCCCGCCTACGAGATCTCCCAGGAGGCGCTTGACCTGCGCGACATGGTCCGCGCGCTCGCCCAGGACAAGATCGCGCCGCGGGCCGGCGACATCGACCGCAAGAGCGAATACCCGTGGGACGTGCGTGAGCTGCTCGCCTCCCACGACGTCCTCGGCCTCCCCTTCGCCGCCGAGTACGGCGGCACCGGGACCGGCACGTTGGTCCTGCAGATGGCGGTCGAGGAGATCGCCAAGGCCTGCGCCTCCTCGGCGCTGATGCTGATGGTCCAGGAGCTGGGGACGCTGCCGATCCAGCTCTTCGGCTCCGAGGAGCAGAAGCAGAAGTGGCTGCCGAAGTGCGCCAGCGGCGAGTGGTCGCCGGCCTTCGCGCTCTCCGAGCCCGAGGCCGGCTCGGACCCGGCGGCGATGCGGACCAGCGCCGTCCGCGACGGCGACGATTGGGTGATCAACGGCCAGAAGGCCTGGATCACCAACGCCACGATCGCCGACTTCTACGTCGTCTTCGCCACCACCGACCGCGAGAACCGCCGCACCAGCGCCTTCGTCGTCGAGAAGGACCGCGACGGCTTCGACCCCGGCAAGCTCGAGCACAAGCTCGGGATCAAGGGCTCGCCGACCGGCTCGCCGACCTTCACCGACGTCCGCGTCCCGCACGAGAACCTGATCGGCGAGGAGGGCAAGGGCCTCTCCGTCGCCCTCGGCACGCTCGAGCGCACCCGCCTCGGCGCCGCCGCCCAGGCGGTCGGCATCGCCCAGGGGGCGACCGACTACGCCAACGGCTACGCCGCCGAGCGGATCGCCTTCGGCAAGCCGATCAACCAGCTGCAGGCGATCCAGTTCAAGCTCGCCGACATGGAGACCGGCACCGCCGCCGCCCGCCAGCTCCTCTACAAAGCCTGCTCGGTGGCCGACAAGCCCCAGCGGCCCGCCGACCTCGGCAAGTGGACCTCGATGGCCAAGCTCTTCGCCTCCGACAACGCGATGAAGGTGACCGTCGAGGCGATCCAGGTGCTGGGCGGCTACGGCTACGTCAACGAGTACCCGGTCGAGCGGATGATGCGCGACGCCAAGATCACCCAGATCTACGAGGGAACGAACGAGATCCAGCGCGTCGTCATCGCCCGGGCGATGAGCTGAGGCGCCTACATCCGGTTTCCCAAAATGGAATAGCTGTCCAATTGGGCAGTAAATCCGGATAAAGTTGCATTTGCAGCGAGCCAGAGCTTGGGAGAGTTCTCGCAAAACCGGGTAATCCCCTTGGCAGGGCCGATCTTCCTTCTGTACCCCTAGACAGGAGCCTTTCCGTTTCCCCGTTTCCCCCGGCAGAGAAGAGACCCCGTGTCCACGGACGCTCGGTGCTGGTCGGCGCCGAGAAGTTCCATGTGCGCGGGGTCACCTACGGCACCTTCCGGGCCGATGACGGCTCGGCCTTTCCGCCGCCGGCGCGGGTCGACGACGACTTCGCGGCGATGGCCGCTGCCGGGATCAACTCGATCCGCACCTACGTGCCGCCGCCGGCCTGGCTGCTGGACGCGGCGCTGCGGCATGGCATCCGGGTCATGGTCGGCTTCGCCTGGGAGCAGCACGTCGCCTTCCTCGACGACCGCGACGGCGCCCAGCGGATAGCCGCCCGCCTCGGCGACGAGGTTCGCGCCTGCGAGGGCCACCCGGCGATCCTCTGCTACTCGATCGGCAACGAGATCCCCGCCCCGATCGTCCGCTGGCACGGCAAGCGGCCGATCGAGCGCTTCCTCGAGCGCCTCCACTGGGAAGCGAAATCGGCTGACCCGGAGGGGCTCGTCACCTACGTCAACTACCCCTCTACCGAGTACCTCGAGCTCCCCTTCCTCGACCTCACCTCGTTCAACGTCTTCCTCGAGCAGGAGGGCACCTTCGAGGCCTACCTGGCGCGCCTGCAGAACCTCTCCGGCGACCGGCCGCTGCTGATCACCGAGCTGGGGATCGACAGCCAGCGCAACGGGGTCGACGCCCAGGCGGGGGTGCTCGAGTGGCAGGTCCGCCACGCCTTCGCCACCGGCGCCGCCGGCACCTTCGTCTTCGCCTGGACCGACGAGTGGCACCGCGGCGGCCACGAGGTGCTCGACTGGGACTTCGGCCTGGTCGATCGCGAGCGCCGGCCGAAGCCGGCGCTGGAGGCGGTCAGTCGCGCCTACGCGGCGATCCCCTTCGCGCCGGGCGGCCCGTGGCCGTCGGTCTCGGTCGTCGTCTGCACCCACAACGGCCAGCAGACCCTCGGCGAGTGCCTGGCCCGCCTCAACCAGCTGAGCTACCCCGACTACGAGGTGATCGTCGTCAACGACGGCGCCAGCGCGGCCTGCGCCCGGATCGCCGCGCAGCACGGCGCGACCCTGATCGAGACCGAGCACCGCGGCCTCGGCTACGCCCGCAACAAGGGAATCGAGGCCGCGCGGGGCGAGATCGTCGCCTTCCTCGACGACGACGCCTACCCCGACGCCGACTGGCTGCAGTACGTCGCGGCGCTGCTGCGCGCCAACGGCCACGCCGGGGTCGGCGGCCCGAACATCCCGCCCGAGGACGACGGCTTCGTCGCCGAATGCGTCGCCGCCGCTCCGGGCGGGCCGATCCACGTCCTCGTCTCCGACCGCGAGGCCGAGCACGTGCCCGGCTGCAACATGGCCTTCCGCAAAGACGTGCTCGAAGAGGTCGGCGCCTTCGACGAGCGCTTCCGAGTTGCCGGCGACGACGTCGACCTCTGCTGGCGGTTGCAGAAGGCGAACCGCACCCTCGGCTTCAGCGCCGGCGCCGTGGTCATGCACCGGCGCCGCGACTCGGTCCGCCGCTACCTGCGCCAGCAGTACGGCTACGGCAAAGCCGAGGCGCTGCTCGAGCGCAAGTGGCCGACCCACTACAACCGCGCCGGCTCCTCGCGCTGGTCGGGGCGGATCTACGAGGCGCCGGCGGCGCAGACGCCGCGGCGGCGCTCGCTGGTCCGCTACGGGACCTGGGGCAGCGGCCTCTTCCAGTCGATCTACGACCCGCAGCGCGCCCTCTCCGGGATTCTGCAGGCGCCCGAGGGTCTGCTGCTGGTCGCGCTGCTCGGCGAGATCTCGGCCCTGGGACTGCTCTGGTCGCCGCTGCTGGTCGCGGCGCCGGTCTTCTTTGCGGCGATCGCCTGGATCGTCAGCGCCGCGGTCGCCAGCGGCTGGCGCGCCCACCACCGCATCCCGGGGCAGCCGCTGGGGGAGACACTGAAGCGCCGCGGGGTCACCTCGCTGCTCTTCCTGATGCAGCCGTTTGCCCGGCTCGCCGGCCGGCTGCGCAACGGCCTCTCGCCCTGGCGTCGTCGCACCCAGGCGCGGCCGACGCTGCCCTGGCCACGCACGGTCGAGGTCTGGAGCGAGCGCTGGCGCGACCCCCAGGCCTGGATCGAGCAGCTGCAGGACGCGCTTGCCGCCAGTGGGGGATTCATCCGCAGCGGCGGGCCGTTCGACCGCTGGGACCTCGACCTGCGGGCGGGCGCTTTCGGCGGGGTGAAGATCCGCACCGCGGTCGAGGAGCACGGCAACGGCAAACAGCTTCTGCGCGCCCGGGTCTGGCCGCGCACCACCACCGCCGGTCGGCTCGTCGTCCTCGTCCTCGTCCTGCTGGCGCTGGTTGCCCTCTGGCAGGGCGAGCTGGCGATCGCGATCGCGATCGCCGTCGGGGCGGTGCTGATGGTCACCTTCGGCCTCGAGGGGATGGCGACCGCCACGCAGCTGGCCCTGGCCGAGATCGAGAACCTCGCCGACGAGGACCAACCGGCCGCCGAGGATCTGCCACCCGCCCCGCGCGAGCCGCTGGCGCAGACGCCGATGCCGGCGCGCGGGAGGGGAGGTCCGAGCCTGGTCAGGCAGTCCGCGCCGCCCGCGAAGGGGGAGCGACGGTGAGCCCCAACCTCGGGCCGCTGCGGATGCGCAGCCAGCCAGATCCGAACGCCGCGCCGCCGGTGGCCGAGGGGAAGAAGCCGAACGGCGCCTGGGAGCTGTGGAAGGCGCTGCCGCGGATGAAGCCCTACCTGCGGCCGTACCGCAAAACCCTGATCGCGCTGCTGGTGCTGACGATCCTCGCCGCGATCCTGGGGCTGGCCGAGCCGTGGCCGCTGGCGGTGATCCTCAACGAGATCCTGACGACGGAGGGGGAGACGAGCGGCATCGTCCGCGCCGTCTTCGGCGAAGACCCGACCACCTGGGTCGTCCTCGTCTCCCTCGTCCTCGTCCGCTTCGGGATCATCGTCCTCGGCAACGCCTTCACGGTCTGGAACCACTACCTCGGCTCGAACATGGAGCAGAACATGGTCCTCGACCTGCGCAGCGACCTCTTCGCGCACGTCCAGCGGCTCTCGCTCACCTTCCACGACAAGCGCCAGACCGGGGCGCTGATGAGCCAGATCAACCTCCAGGCCGCCTCGGTCGGCAACGTGGTGATGGTGATCCCGCCGCTGGTCGAGGCCGGGCTGACGCTGGTCGGGATGTTCGCGATCGCGATCCTGATCGACTGGCAGATCGCCGTCTTCGCGATGATCGTCCTGCCCTTCCTGGTCTGGTCATTCGGCCTCTACGGCAAGCGGATCGTGCCGCGCCTGCAGAAGGTGCAGCGGCTGGAGTGGGAATCGCTCTCGATCGTCCACGAGGCGATGGCGATGATGCGGGTGATCGTCTCCTTCGGCCGCGAGGACCACGAACACAAGCGCTTCCGCGAGCAGGGCCAGACCGCGGTCGACGAGCGGGTCAAGCTGACCGTCAGCCAGAGCCTCTACACGCTCGGGGTGCAGACGATCACCGCCGCCGGCATCTCGGTGGTGATGGGCGTCGGGGCCTGGCACGTGATCCAGGGCAAGCTCTCGATCGGCGAGCTGGTCGTCCTCATCACCTACATCTCCTCCGTCTACCAGCCGCTGGAACAGATCAGCACCACCGTCGGCATGGTCCACGAGCAGCTGGTCCAGTTCGACTCCTCGATGAAGCTGCTCGACACCGAGCCCGAGGTGAAAGAGCGCGAGAACGCGGTCGAGCTCGACCGTGCCCGCGGCTACGTCCGCACCACCGGGGTCGAGTTCGCCTACCCGGGCCGCCAGCACACCCTCTCCGGGATCACCTTCGACGCCAAGCCGGGGGAACGGGTGGCGATCGTCGGCCACACCGGGGCCGGCAAGAGCACCCTGATGAGCCTCCTGGTCCGCTTCTACGACCCGAGCGGCGGGCGGATCGAGATCGACGGCGTCGACCTGCGCGACCTGCAGCTGCGCTCGCTGCGCGAGCAGATCAGCGTCGTCCTCCAGGACCCCCTGCTGTTCTCCGGCTCGATCGGCGAGAACATCCGCTACGGCCGTCTCGACGCGACCCAGGAGGAGATCGAAGCCGCCGCCCGCGCCGCCAACGCCCACGACTTCATCGCCGCTTTGCCCGAGGGCTACGAGACCAAGCTGGGGGAGGGCGGGTCCCACATCTCCGGCGGCGAGCGCCAGCGGATCTCGGTTGCCCGCGCCTTCCTCAAGGACGCGCCGATCCTGATCCTCGACGAGCCGACCTCCTCGATCGACTCGCGCACCGAGGCGGTGATCCTCGACTCGCTCGACGACCTGATGGAGGGGCGGACCTCGTTCATCGTCGCCCACCGCCTCTCGACCGTCCGCCACGCCGACCAGATCCTCGTCCTCGACAAAGGCCGGATCGTCGAGCGCGGCACCCACGACGAGCTGCTGCGGGTCGGCACCGTCTACCGCCAGCTGCACGAGGCGCAGAACCGCGAGCGCAAACGCCGCCGCCCCGTGGGCAACGGGGGCAACGGCGGCGTCGGCGGCAACGGTGGCGGAGCGCCGGCCGAGGAGTCCGTGGTCTGGCGCCAGGTCACCGAGGGGGGCTAGCGGTGGCCGGCGGAGGCCGTCCCAAGATCGTCCTGCTGGGGATGATGACCCCGATGCCGGTGGCCGGCGTCGTCTGGCAGAACCTCCACTACCTGCTCGGCTTCGAGCGGCTCGGCTTCGAGGCCTACTACGTCGAGACGCACGCCCGCACGCCCTCGATGCTGATGTCGAACCGCGAGGACGACAGCTCGGCGCTGGCGGCCGAGTTCATCGCCAGCGTCATGCGCCGCTTCGGCCTCGCCGACCGCTGGGCCTTCCGGGCGCTGCACGACGACCGCCGCTGCTATGGGATGAGCGAGGTGCAGCTGGAGCGGCTCTACGGCGAAGCCGAGCTGCTGATCAACCTCCACGGCGGCACCCAGCCGCTGCCCGAGCTGGCCGCCACCGGCCGCCTCGTCTACCTCGAGACCGACCCGGTGCAGATGCAGCTGGAGCTGCGCCACGGGCTGCGCGAGACGATCGAGTTCCTCGAGCCGCACAGCGCCTTCTTCACCTTCGCCGAGAACTGGGGCAACCCCGACTGCCGGCTGCCGGTCAGCGAGCGCTTCCAGTTCCAGCCGACCCGCCAGCCGGTCGTCCTCGACCTCTGGCCCGACCGCTCGCTGCAGCCCGCCCCGCTCTACACGACGATCGGCAACTGGCGCCAGGACTGGCGCGAGGTGACCTTCGAGGGCGAGCGCTACACCTGGAGCAAGCACCACGAGTTCCTCAAGTACCTCGACCTGCCCGAGCGCACCGGCCTCGGCTTCGAGCTGGCGCTGAGCAGCGCCGCGCCGGAGGACCGCGAGATGCTGGCGGCGCGCGGCTGGGGGGTGCGCGACGGGCTCGAGGTCTCGACCGGCATCGACCGCTACCGCGACTACATCGGCGGCTCGCGCGGCGAGTTCACCGTCGCCAAGGACCAGAACGTGCGGCTGCGGACCGGCTGGTTCAGCGACCGCAGCGTCACCTACCTGGCCTCGGGCCGGCCGGTGGTCAACCAGGACACCGGCTTCGGCGCCGCATTGCCGACGGGAGAGGGCCTCTTCGCCTTCGACTCGCTCGACTCCGCGGCCGCCGCCCTGGCCGAGATCGAGGCCGACTACGCCCGCCACGCGTCCGCCGCCCGCCAGGTGGCGCGCGAGCACTTCGCTCACGAGGTCGTCCTCGGGGCGATGCTCGAGCACCTCGGCGTCGACGTGCGGACCGGCAGCCGGCGGCCGCGGACGGCGACCGTCTTCCCGGTGGAGATGGACCTCGAACCGGCCTCGCGGCGGCCGCTGCAGCTGGCCCGTGGCACGGTCGAGGCGGCGCAGGCGGTTCCGGTTTCGATCCACGAGGACGCTCCCGCGCTCGGCCCGCAGAGCGCCAGCATCGTCGTCATCACCCACGACGGCCTCGCCTTCACCCGGCTCTGCCTCGAGTCGGTGCTGGCGAACACGGCCGAGCACGACTTCGAGCTGATCGTCGTCGACAACGCCTCCGGCGACGGCACCCGCGGCTACCTGGCGCAGCTGGCCGACGCCGACGCGCGGGTGCGGGTCCTCTTCAACGCTCGCAACATGGGCTTCGCGGCGGCCTGCAACCAGGGCCTCGGGCTGGCGCTCGGCGAGCACCTGGTCCTGCTCAACAACGACACGATGGTGCCGCCGGGCTGGCTCGGCCCGCTGCTCGCCCACCTGCGCGACCCGGCGGTCGGCCTGGTCGGGCCGGTGACCAACCGGATCGGCAACGAGGCCGAGATCGAGACCGATTACCGCAGCTGGGGCGAGCTGCTCGCCTTCGCCCGCCGGCAGGCGAGCGAGAACGCCGGCAGTTGGCTGGCGATGCGGACGCCGGCGATGTTCTGCCTGGCGATGCGACGGCAGACCTTCCAGCACCTGGGGCCGCTCGACGAGCGCTACGAGGTCGGCCTCCTGGAGGACGACGACTACGCCGAGCGCGCCCGCGAGGCCGGCTATGAGCTGCGCTGCGTCGAGGACTCCTTCGTTCACCACTTCGGCGAAGCCTCGTTCGGGAACCTGGTCGCCGGCGGCGAGTACCAGCGCATCCTGCGCGCCAACCAGCAGCGCTACGCGGAGAAGTGGGGGCGGGAGTGGGAGCCCTACGGGCGTCGCGCCAACCCCCGGTACGAACGCGAACTCGAGCGGCTGCGCGAGGCTGTCAACGTGGCGATCCCGGCCGGGGCAGAGGTGCTGGTGATCAGCCGCGGCGACGATTCGCTGCTGGAGCTGAACGGGCACCGGGCGGCTCACTTCCCACAGGCCGAGGACGGCGGCTGGGCGGGGCACCATCCCGCCGACAGCGAGGAGGCGATCGGCCACCTCGAGGCGCTGCGGGCGCGCGGCGCCGGCTACCTGGTGGTGCCGCCGACCTACCGCTGGTGGCTCGACCACTACGACGGGCTGCGCGAGCACCTCGAGTCCCGCTACCGCGCGGTCGCGGTCGACGAGCGGGCCGGCGCGATCTACGAGCTGGAGGGCGGGGGATGAGCGCCGTCTCGATCGTCATTCCCGTCCACGGCCGGGCGCAGCTGACCGAGCGCTGCCTCGACCTGGTGCTCGACGGGCTCGACGACGACTGCGAGGTCGTCGTCGTCGACGACGCCTCCGCCGATGGCACGCCCGAGCTCCTCGCCGGCTACGGCGAGCGGATCCGCGTCCTCCGCCTCGAGCAGAACGCCGGCTTCGCGACCGCCTGCAACCGCGGCGCGGCGGCGGCCGGCGGCGAGCGGCTCCTCTTCCTCAACAACGACACCGAGCCGCGGCCGGGATGGCTGGCAGCGCTGCGCCGCTACGCCGACGCCAACCCGCGGGCGGCGGTGGTGGGGGCGAAGCTGCTCTACCCGACCGGGGCGGTCCAGCACGCCGGGGTCGTCTTCGGCCAGGACGGCTACCCGCACCACCTCTACGCAGGCTTTCCGGCCGAGCACCCGGCGGTTTCCCACCCGCGGAAGCTGCAGGCGGTGACCGCCGCCTGCATGCTGGTCGAGCGCCGTGCCTTCGAGGAGGCGGGAGGCTTCGACCCGGGCTTCCACAACTCGCTCGAGGACGTCGATCTCTGCTTGCGGATCGGCGCCGCCGGGGACGAGATCCACTACTGCGACGAGGCGGTGCTGGTCCACCTCGAGTCCGCCTCGCGCGGCCGCAACGACCGCTTCGAGCGCAGCGTCGCCCTCTACCGCGAGCGCTGGCGCGACCAGGTGCGGCGCGACGACCTCGACGCCTACGTCGCCGACGGCCTGCTGAGGGTCGAGTACGCCGATTTGCACCCGATCCGGCTCAGCGTCGATCCCACGCTGGCGATCGTCGACCGCGGCCGCGAGGAGGAGATCGAGCGACTGCTGGAGGGCTACGCGCGCCAGAGTGCCGATCTGCTGCGCGAGCTGGTGCGGCTGACGGCGATGCCGTTCGCCGGCCGGCAGGACCCCGCGGCGGCAGAGAGCCCACGGCGCGATCGGCGAGTTAGTACGCCTATGGCGGGACTAACTCGCCACTCGGCCTTTCTCTCCCGCGCGCGGAAGATCGAGGAGGAGATCCGCCAGCTGCAGGCCGCGGCGGCGCCGGTCACCGGGATCGAGCCCAGCTCCAGCCTCGGCTACGGCAACCTGGTCGAGCGGGTGCGGGGCGAGGTCGAGGAGCGGGTGCCGGCCGACGCCAAAGTCCTCGTCGTCAGTCGCGGCGACCGCGATCTGGTGCGGCTCGGCGAGCGCCAGGCGGCGCACTTCCCCCAGGCCGAGGACGGCGAGTACGCCGGCTACCACCCGGCCGACAGCGAGGCCGCAATCGCCGAGCTGGAGCGCCTGCGCGAGGACGGCGCCGAGTATCTGGTCCTGCCGCCGCCCTCGATCTGGTGGCTCGAGCACTACAGCGGCTTCGCCGACCACCTCGGGCGCTACCGCTCCCTCGGGGACGGCGATTGCGAGATCTTCCGTCTCACCCTGACTAGCGGCGACGATGAGGATGCAAATACGATGGGGCAATGTCGGGACACGTTGAGATAAAGGACCTCAGAAGTTCGCTGCCCAGCGATAATCTGTGGGGTGCATTCCGAGTGAAGAAGGCGGAAGGGAACCGCCTCGAGCTCGTTGGCTGGGTGCTCGGCGTCGTGTCAGAAGTCGAAGCAGTACAGATCGTCGCTCAAGGAGCAGTGGTCGCGTCCACCGCGGCCGATCTCCCCCGCGAAGACATGGCCGAGAAGTTCCCGGATCGGAAGGCAGCGACCACTTGTGGGTTTGAGTTGACGATGGAAGCCCGCGGCAAAGGGGAGAGCCGTCTTCAACTTCGTGCCCTTTTGGAAGATGGTACGGAGGCGCCGATGGGGGAGATCCAAGTGCTCGCTCCGACTAGGCGCTGGGGAAGCATTCTTCGGCGGACCTGATCGATGAGTCCGAAGGGGGAGAAGGTCGTCAGGGTGAGCGACCTGACTCGTTCTCCGGAGCTAGAGCATCACGGACGGGGCAACATCGATGCACTGATCGATGAGCAGGGCGTCACGATTCACGGTTGGGCACTTGGAAACAAGCGTACGGCAGTTGCCGTAGAGGTCTTGGACGAAGCAGGTCGGGTTCTTGAGCGTGTACCTATTGCCTTGGAAAGGCCCGATGTGGTTCTCAGGCTGGGGCAGCTGCCCGGGGCAGCGACTTCTGGATTCAAATTCAGGATCGAGCCGCGGCGTCCGGGGCTGACGGTTTTGACGCTGAGGATCAATTTCGATACGGGAAGCGCGGTAACGCTGGGGACCGTCGAGCTAAAGGCGATGGGAGGCGCGGGGGGAAGCGATCGGGAGGGTCCGGGATGGGTTTCGGCTATAGACGCTGCGGAGCGAGGCCGCGTGGTGATGGGGCACGATGGCTGGCTCTTTCTCCAGGGAGACCGGAATGACGCCGTTGGTCAGCACACCGGCCGGGTCAAGTACAGCGCGAAGGACAAGGAGATGCTCGCCGCACTTCTCCATAAGAGGACGCGGACCATCGAGCAGAGCGGAGCCATTTGGCTGACTGCAGTCGTCCCCGACAAGGAGATGGTCTACGCCGAATATCTGCCGCCTGAGATCGTCCCCGTGGATCAAAGGCCCGTCCATGACTTTTTGGATATCTCCGCGGCACAAGGAGCACCCGCGATCTACCTTCTTGACGATCTACGGCGAGCGAGCGTAGAGGATGAGCTATACATCAAGACCGATACCCACTGGAATCACAAAGGGGCCTATGCGGCCTACCTCGCCATTTGCCATGAGCTCTCGTCGTTGGAGATCGAGGTGGATGTCGTCGACGCTTCGTCGATCGAATGGATGGAGGAGACTTCCTACGGCGACCTTGGCAGCAAGCTGTATCCGGATCAGGTGCAGGCGACGAATGTGGTCGCCCGACTGGAACCATCGCTGGGGAGATTGGTATTCGACAACGCCGTGCGGAATCACGGACGGGTTCTGATCTACGAACAGGAGCGGAAGGACAGACCCACCTGCATGGTTTTCGGAGAGTCTTTTGCTCCAAACATTCTCTTTTTCCTCAGGGAGTCATTTCGACGGTTGGTATTCGTACACACCAACATGCTTGTGGGGGAGCTGGTCGCACGGGAGCGACCTGACGTCGTTCTGAATCTGCCGGTTGAGCGCTTTCTGATCAAGGTTCCCGACGACCACGAGGCGTTGGCGAAGATTGCCGCCACCGTGCGCGAGAAGGGCGGCGAGCTACCCTGGGCCTCGAAGCCGCATACGATCCCGCAATGATCGACCGCCCTCATGCCGATGAGATGCGTCCCATCGGCGGGAAGTCAGCAGAGCCGATCAGGGAGATCTCGCCCAATGATGGGATGTTCGACCCCGATTTCCCTGAGGCATATTTCAAAGTTGGGGACTCAGCCCTCCGGTGTGTCCGCCTTGCGATGGATGCGGCAGGCAAATCCTCCCTAACCAACATTCTGGATTTTCCGTGTGGTCATGGCCGCGTTCTGCGCGCACTGAGGCAAGCCTTTCCAGGGGCTGCCCTGACCGCCTCGGACATCGATCGCGACGGAGTGGACTTCTGCTCTCAGACCTTTGAGGCCAAAGGGATCTACTCGGATCACGATCTGGAGAAGGTCGAAATTGCGGGCGAGTTCGACCTAATCTGGGTGGGTTCCTTGTTCACGCATCTCCCGGACACGAGGTGGTTGGATTTCCTCGACTTCCTGGCCGTGCGTCTCGCTCCGGAGGGTCTGCTGCTGTTCACCACTCACGGGCGCTGGACCGCTCGTATGGTCGGTGAAAAGAGACTTTCGGCCGCCGGATCGGCCCAGGCACAGCTTCAGATGCTGCGCGGCTACGAGATCTCGGGCTTCGGGTTTGCCGGTTCGGGTGGCAATCAAGCGTACGGGACCTCATTGACCAAGCCGGCGGCAGTCATGCAACGTGTCGAAGGCGTTGAAGATCTGAGGCTGCTCTCGTATTGCGAGCGTGGCTGGGCGGGGCATCAAGACGTCGTCGCTTGTCAAAAGGGCTTCGCTCACCCAGGGTGACCTCCGGTCGCTGCATTCCACACTTCCGGCGAGCCGAGTGGCAGCAGGCGCTTGTCGGCATCCCACACGTCTTCGGCCACACCTGGGGCAGCTGCCGCGCGCTCGGACTCGACGGCGGCGGCGAGCCGGTTCTCTACGTGGCCGAGGAAGACGAGCGGCGGGTCGCCTGCCCGCTGATCGAGCGGCCGATCGAGGGCCGGCTCGACGTGGCCACGCCCTACGGGTTCTCCGGCTTGACCGGGACGGGGCCCTGGCCCGGGTTCGCCGAGCGCTGGGGCCGGTTCGCCGCCGCGCGCGGCTATGTCGCCGGCTACCTGGCGATCAACGCGCTCTTCGGCGACGACACCTACGCCGACCCGGCGACGGTGACGGTCGCCAACGAGACCTACGTGCTCGACCTCTCCGAGGGGGTCGACGCGCTCTGGGGCGGTCTCTCGACCAACCGCAAGCGGCAGCTTCGCGACTGGGACCCCGACGACTACGAGACCGGAGGGGAGGAGCTGGCGGCGTTCTTCGTCGAGCAGTATCCGCTGACGATGGAGCGCAAGGAGGCGGCCGAGCGCCACCGCTTCGGCGCTGCGACCCTGGCGGCGCTCTGCGAGCTGCCGAACACCTTCCTCGTCGGCGCCCGCGCCGGGGGGCGGCTGGAGTCGGTCTCGATCTTCGGCCACAGCCCGCACGCCGGCGACTTCCTCTTCAACGCCGCCCTGCCCGGCTGCGCCCATCACTCGGTGGCGCTGATCTGGAGCGCGGTCCACCGGTTGGTCGAGCTGGGGGTGCCCTGGCTCAACCTCGGCGGCGGGATGAGCCCCGGCGACTCGCTGGCCGACTTCAAGTCCCGTTTCGGTGCAAGGCCGCTGCCGATGCGGGCGGTGAAAGCCGTCTACGATCCCCCGGCCTACGAGGACCTATGCCGCCGCCACGGCGCCGATCCCGGCGATCGCGACGGCTTCTTCCCCGCCTACCGCCATGTCTAGCGGCATCCCCTACGAACATTCCGCGCATCTGTACGACCTGATGTACGTGCGGCGGGACTACACCACCACCGCGGAGGAGATCCACGCGATCGGCGCCGAGCTGCTGCCCGGCGCCGAGGACCTGCTCGACGTCGGCTGCGGCACCGGCCGCCACCTCGAGACGCTCGGCAGCTGGTACCGCGGCGAGGGGCTCGACATCAACCCGGCGATGGTCGAGCAGACCCACGCCCGCTGCCCGCAGATCCCGGTACACCTGAATGACATGCGGAGCTTCGAGCTGGACCGCTCCTACGACGTCATCACCTGCCTCTTCAGCGCCATCGGCCACGTCGAAACGGCGGCGGCGATGAGCCGCTCGATCGAGCGGATGGCCGCCCACCTGCGCTCCCCCGGCCTGCTCATCGTCGAGCCCTGGTTCACGCCGGAAAGCTTCTGGGACGGCCACCTCGCCGCCAACTTCCAGACCGAGTCGGAGACCAAGCTCGCCTGGATGTACCGCCAGTACCGCGAGGGGCTGATGGCCGTCCTCGACATCCACTACCTGGTCGGCGGCGAGGGCCAGCCCGAATACATCCGCGAACGCCAGGACCTCGGCCTCTTCACCCCGGCCGAGATGACCGAAGCCTTCAACGCCGTAGGTCTCGAGGCCGACTACCGCGAATCCGAAGTCTGGAACCGCGGTCTTTACGTGGCAAGGCGGGACTGAGGGGGGAGGGTCTGCTCGCGCCGCCGCTTATCTTGCGGTGGGCGCTGGTGGCTACCGACAGGTTCTGGATAACACGCTCGGGGTCGTGCTACGGGTCAGGTTCGAGACGGCTGGACGGGAGGTAACTGACTACGCCGTCGTTCTCCTCTTCGTCTCAGGAGGGACCGTCGAGACGATTCGCGTGTATGACGGCGCACATGGGCACAACGAGATGCATCGCTACGTCTCGGGGGGCGGCAAGCAGCCGGGGGAGGCGTTCCACGCAGGTACCCTTGGAGAAGGTATGCGTGCAGCGATCGCCGTGGTCAAGCATGGCTATCTGGAGATGATCGAGGGGTGGAAAAGGCAATGAGCAGCAACAACGGGCAGTCGCCGGCGTCGAAGCTGATGGACGAAGCGATCGAGCTCGCGATCGAGGGCCGGTCTCCCTATCCCGATGAAGCCACATTCATCGATGCTGATGAGGCCCTGGCTGGCCGGTGGATCAAGCGCGCTGCCGATGAAGGACTGCCCGTCGTCTTGGTTGCGGCCGATGGCAGCACGCGCATCCTGACGCCCGGCGCGGCCCCCTAGCGTCGCCAGAGGCGTGCCAACCCCCGCGGGTCCGTTCGCAGCAGCGATCCCGTGAGGCTGAGCCCGCGACGGAATTCGCGGTTGGCGAAGGCGGAGCGGATGCGGGCGGCGAGGGGGTCGCCGTAGTAGCGGCGCCAGAAGCGGTGGCCCTCGCGGTACTCCCTGCGCAGGCCACGCTGGCGGGCGGCGCGGCGCTGGCGGCGGAGGACGCGGCGGGTCATCTTCAGCATCGCGCCGGCGTTCTGGCTCATGCCGCCGGGGTGGACCCGGTACTCGGCGACGAACTCCTCGTGCGGGCGGACGGCGAACTCGCGCGCGAGGCGCAGGGCGAGGTCGTAGTCCTCTGCCCTTGACAGCCCTTCGTCGAAGTTTCCGATCGCCTCCAGCGCCGAGCGCCGGTAGATGCCGTCGGCGGGGACGCCGGCGTAGTTGTAGCCGAGGAAGACGGCGTAGGGGTCGGTGTCGGGACGGGGCTGGTCGTCGTCGCCGAGCCGGGTCCCGTCGGCGCCGATGCGGTGGTAGCGACCGAAGGCGAAGGCGGCCTCGGGGTGGTTGCGGAGCTCGGCGACGCCCGCCTCCAGCGCCCGCGGCAGCAGGCGGTCGTCGGCGTCGAGGAAGACCAGCAGCTCGCCTTCGCTCTCGCGGATGCCGGTGTTGCGGGCGCCGGAGAGGCCACGGTTCGGCTGGCGGACGCAGCGGACGCCCGGGAACCTCGCCGCCACCCGCGCCGCGTTGTCGGGCGAGCCGTCGTCGACGACCACCACCTCGACCTGGGCGTAGGTCTGGGCGAGGACGCTCTCGATCGCCTCCTCCAAGTAGGGCGCCTGTTCGTAGCAGGGGACGATCACCGAGACGAGCGGCGCCGGCCCAGCCAGCGTCTCGCGCCAGCGGCGGTGGCCGCGGATCGAGCCGACGGGAACCCGCTGCTGGTTCTTGAGCACGGCGCTGACCTCGATCGCGACCTCGGGGGCCGTCCCGACGAGGCTGACCGTCTCCTGGAAGCCCGCCGTCCCGGCTTGGTCGCTCTGCGGGAAGGCCTCCGCGAGGTCGGGCCGGGAGAGGCCGATCGGGACGCGGCGGAATACGCGGTCGCCGCTGGCCAGCTCGATCGCGACCGCGGGGACGCCGTTCCCGAGCGCCCAGCCGCCGACCTCGAGCGCGTGGGCGTCGGTCACCGCGCCGGGCTTCGGCAGGTCGATGTGGCAGCCGAGCAGGCCCGTTCGCTCGGAGAAGAGGTTGACCTCGGATATCTCGACCAGTGATCCCATCGGAGCCGGCGCGCCCGCACTGGAGACCACCTCGTAAAGCGCACAGGCGTCGTCCCGCGAAACCAGCTTGGCGGACCCCTCCAGCTGGCGGCCGAGGCGACTGTAACGCTCGAGCCAGTCGGCGAGGGGGCCGACGACGAGGAGAAAGAGCCTTCCTTCTCCGTCCGCCGCGGGGACGTGGTCGCCGTCGGGGAAGTGGGCGCGACCGGGCGTCGCCGCGACCGCCGCCTGCCGCATCTGCTCGAGCCGAGTGGCGAGGTTGCCGTCCCGGTCGCGGCCGCTCAGATCGGCCGCGGTGCTGGCTGCGGCAAGGCTCCAGACCTGGCGCCCGTTGAGGTAGGTCGGCGCTTCCTCGCCGAGGGCGAGAACCGCGACCCCGCCGGAGAACGGGACCTGTGCCCGCTCGACCGCGAGCTGGGCGCGGCGCGAGCGGATCGCCGCCCCGATCCCCTCGCCGTGCTCGCCGCCGAGCGAGCGCCGCAGCAGCTCGAACAGGCGCAGGTCCTCCTGCAGCTGCTCGGCACGCGAAAGGCCGGAGGAGATCCCGCGCCGGTGGACGCGGTAGACGCCCATCGCCTCCGGCAGGTAGCCGATCCGCCCCTGCCGGGCAAAGGACAGCACCGCGAGCCAGTCGGCCCAGAGCCCTTCCCAGACCCACTCGGGGAGGTCGCGGACGTGCTCGCCGCGGGCCATCACCGAGAGCGAGGGGATCGGGTTCGAGCGCAGCAGGTCGGCGAAGGAGAGCGGGCCGCGGACGTCGGCGACGTAGGGGCGGTCGGAGGCGTCGCCGTCGACCTGGCGGACGGTCGCGTCGTGGAAGCAGGCCGACCACTCCGGGTGGGCCTCCATCGCCTCCAGCTGCCGCACCAGCTTTTCGGGGTCCGACCAGTAGTCGTCGCCGTCGAGCCAGGCGACGTAGCGGCCGCGCAGGCCGGCGACCCCATGGCGGAAGATCTCCGTCGGGCCGACGTTCCGCTCCGGCAGCACCAGCCGGATCAGGTCGGGATGGCGGTCGCGATAGGCGGCGAGGATCTCCCGCGTGCCGTCGGTCGAGAAGTCGTCGGCGACGACGACCTCGAGCAGCGGCGCCCGCTGGGCGAGGACGCTGTCGAGCGCGGCGGCGATGTACTCGCGGTGCTGGTAGGTCTGGACGTAGACGCTGATCTCAGGGACGTTCACGGCAGCACCGCCTCGAGCAGCCGCGACGCCTCACCCGGCCAGTCGCGCCGCTGCGCCTCGGGCGGCACCCAGCCGGGCGACCAGCCGATCCATTGCAGCGCCAGCGAGAGCTCGCAGAGCTCGACGTCGGCGAGCAGCTCCGCGAAGGAGGGCGCGCCCGCCGGCAGCGACTGGTGGAAGCTGCGGCACATCGCCTCGCGATCATCGCGGTTCCAGCCGCTGACCAGCGCCGCCAGGTCGAGTGCGTAGGGCCCGCGGCCGGCCAGCTCCCAGTCGACCGGGGCGATCCGGCTCGGGCCCTCGCCGCGGACGACGAGCACGTTGGCGGGGTAGAGCTCGCCGTGGACGAAGGCGCGCGGCAGGGCATCGAGTCGCTCGAGGAGCAGGGAGCGGGTGGCGCGCAGGCGCGCGGCGAGGGCGTCGTCAGGGAGGGCCGTGGCCGCGGCGTCGATCCAGCGCTCGTGCCAGTCCGCGTCGCGGTGGAGCAGGAGGTCGGAGTCGCCCTCGACGGCGCGGTCGAGCCGCGCCGCCCAGGCCGCCGCCTCGCACCAGATAGAGACCTCGCCGACGTCGGTCAGACCCTCGCCCTCGACCCGCTCGAGGAAGAGCCACCAGCGGTCGGCCCCGGGATCGACCTCGGCGCCGTGGAAGCACGGGGTCGAGAGCGCGGCGGGGGAGAGGAGGTCGCGGTAGACGGCGATCTCGCGCCCGGGGTCGAGGGTGTGCGCCGGCTTGGTCGCGGCGGCCTCGGCCGAGAGCCCCGCCTCGCCGACGTCCTTGACCACGAGCGCGAGGCGCTCTCCGTCCTCGAGCCGGACGTCTAGCTCGTCGATTGCGAAGCTGGTCTCGTAGGCGAAGGGCCGGCGCGAGAGCTCGGCGACCGCGGCGGGCTCGCCCCGGACCGCGGTCAGCGCCCGCTCGAGCGCCTCGCGCACCGCCTCGTCGCCGCTCGCGCGCAGCCCGCCGCTCACCGCGCGGCCCCCAGCGCCTCGAGCAGCCGGGTGAGGACGCGGTCTGAGTCGAGCAGGTCCTCGGCGATCGCCCGCGCCGCGACGGCGTGCTCGGCGGGGTGCGAGAGGACGCCCTCGATCGCCGCCGCGGCCCCGTCGACGTCGGCGAAGGCGAGCAGGCCCTCGCCAACCGGCAGCGCCCCTCCGAAACCGGTGTCGGCGGCGACCACCGGCCGCCCTGAGGCCAGGTAACAGGCGCTGCGATCGCTGAACCAGCCCGAGCGCGAGCGCACGTAGCCCTCCTTCGCGACCCCGAGCTCGCCGCTCGAGGCGCGGACGAACTCGCCGTAGAGCTCGGGGGTGGCGGCGACCTCGGCCGGGTCGAGGAGCCGCCAGCCGTGCGCCTCCAGCGCGGCGATGTCCTCGCCGTCCCCGGGATGGATTCCGAGCGCGAGGGCGAAGGCGGCCGGCGAGCGTTCCGGCAGCTCGATCAGCTCGCGCAGCGCGTGTGCCCGCAGGCCGTAGCGGCGGCCCTCGTGCTCGATCGGCCCGTAGCTGCGCCAGTGACCGACGGTGGTGAAGGGCAGGCTGGGGGCCGCGGTCGCCTGCGGCCAGCGCTCGAGCACCACCGGCGGCAGCGTCGTCGTCCACTCGAAGCCGAGCGTCGGCACCTCGCAGCCTGGCTCGCCGATCGCGGTGGCGACGGTGACGAAGTGGGTGTGCCGGTCGAACCGCATGTCGGCTCCCTGCAGTTGCCAGTGCTGATTGAAGAAGGGGTCGAGGTCGAGGTAGGCGCGGACCGGAATCGGCTCGAGCAGCTCGGGGTCGGCGAGCATCCCGGAGACGTTGAGCAGCAGGTCGGCGTCGCGGGCGAGCTCGGCCAGTCGCCGGCGCGGCAGCGGCGCGCTCTCGCCGTCGGCGGCGATCAGCGCCACCTGGTCGAGGCCGAAGCTGACGGCGACCGCCTCCAGGTAGGCGAGGCTGGCCGGCTCGATCTTCTCCACCGGCTCGACGAGGATCACCTCGTGCCCGAGCCGTCGCAAGCCGAGCAGGTACTGGAGGACGGCCCAGGTGGCGCCGCCCTGGCCCGGCTCGCCGGCGACCATGCCGCTGACGAGGACCCTCACAGGACCGCTTCCAGCATCCCCGTGAGGACGCGGTCGGAGTCGAAGGTGCGGCTGGCGTAGTCGCGGGCGGCGCGCGAGTGACGGGCGTAGTCGGCAGCGACCGCCTCGGCCGCGGCGCTCGCCTCGGCCGGCTCGGCGAAGGTGAGCATCCCCGCCTCGGGCCGCAGGCTCTCCGGGATCCCCGTCTCCTGGACGATCGCGGGCCGGCCGCTGGCGAGGTAGTGGGCGGTGCGGTCGCTGACCCAGCCGGTGCGGGCTTCGGCGTAGACGCCCTGGGCGACCGAGAACTCCGCGCCGGAGCCGCGAACGTACTCGCGGAAGGCCCCGGTGTCGCCGGCGACGGAGGCTGCCTCGACCACCGTCCAGCCGTTTTCCTCCAGGCTCGTCGCCTCCGCCGCCTCGTCGGGGTGGATCTCCAGCGCGATCTCGAACGCCAGGTGCGAATCCCGCGGGACGGCGGCGAAGCGGCGCAGCTGGTGGTGCTTGAGGGTGTAGGTCTGGCCGCCGGCTTCGAGGCTGCCGAGCGGGTTGCGCCAGGTGCCGACGGTGGTGAAGCGGTCGAAGCTCGGCTCGGCCGGCGGCGACCACTCCTCCAGCAGCACCGGGGGCGGCAGCGGGATCCAGCGCAGGCCGCCGGTGGGGATGCGGCAGTCGGGCGCGCCGAGGTTGAGCCCGACGGTGAAGTGGGTCCCGTGCCGCTCGAGCTGGTCGCCGAGCTGGCCCTCGGCGTGCCAGAGCTGGGTGAAGCCGGGGTCGAGGTCGAGGTAGGCCCGGCGCGGGAAGGCGGCGAGCAGATCCGGGTCGCGGAGGTTGCCGCTGACATTGACCAGCGCCGCGGCGTCGGCGGCGAGGTCGCCCAGCTCGGGGCGCTGCAGCGCCCCGGTCGTCCCTCCGGGCTCGATCAGCACCGCCCGGTCGGCGAGCCCGTGCCGCTCGACGGTCGCCGCGAAGAACTCGCGCCCGGCGCCGCCGGCGGCCGCGTCGACCTCCTCCAGCAGCCAGGCGTCGAAGCCGAGCTTCCGCAGGCCGAGCACCCAGGAGAGCCGCACCCAGGCCTCGCCGCCGTTGCCGGGCTTGGCGGCCAGCGCGCCGGCGACGACCACCGTCTCCAACTCAGCTCCCGCCCGCGCGCAGCGATCCCGGCTCGAACAGCGCGTCGAGGCGTCGCGCCCGCTCCGCCAGCTCGCGATCGCAGTCGGCGTTCGCCTCGTCGAAGCCCTCCAGCTCCTCGAAGGCCGAGCGGCGGTAGAGAGCCGCCCCGACCTCGGCGCCGGGCTCGGCGTCGATCAGCGCGCAGGCCTCGGCCGCGGCCGTGAGGCGGCCGACCCCGTTGGCGAGGGCGCCGGCGGCGAGGATCGCGCCGGCTGGGAGGAAGAGGATCAGCTCGCCTTCGCTGTGGCGGATCGCCTCGTTGCGCGCCCTCGCGGGACCCTCCGCGCCCTCGGGGCCGAGAACCACCTCCGTCAGCTGGTAGCGCTCGCCGGCGAGGCTGGCCACGGTCGCGTCCATCTCCTCCTGCCCGGCTAGGTCTCGGGTGACGACGACGCTCACCAGCGGCGGCTTCTCTTCCCATTGCCCGCGCCAGTAGCGGCGCAGGCGCAAACGCGCGAGCGGGACCGTGGCCGAGCCGACGAGGACCCTGACCCCGATCTCCGCCCGGGGAAGCAGGCCAGAGGCCTCGACCTCGACCTCGAAGCCGGCCTCGCCGGCCCCCTCGGCGTCGGGGTAGGCGGCGCCGATGTCGGCCCGCGGCTGACCTACCGCGGCTCGCGCCAGCAGTTCCTCGCCGTGCACGACCTCGATCGCCGCCACGGCCTCCTCGCGGCCGAGCGCCCAGCCGCCGATCTCGACCGCGTGGGCGGAGAGGCGGCGGCCGGCGGTCGGGGTGTCGACGCTGGCGCCGCGCAGCAGCTCGGACGGGACCTCCTCGACCGCGACCGCCAGGACCTCGACCAGCTGCCCCATCCGCCTAGCTCCCGATCGCGGCGCGGACGTCGTCGGGCCGCGAGAGCGCGAGCCGGCTCAGCCGCCCGATCGCGGCCGCGTCCTCAGGCGTGACCGCGGTCCCGGTCGGCAGCGAGAGGCAGCGGTCGAGAACGCGCTCGGTGACCGGCAGCGCCGGCTGCGGCTGCCGGTCGTAGGGCGGCACCCGGTGGCAGCCGGGGTAGAAGTAGCGCCGGGCGAGGACGTTCTCGGCGACCAGCACCGCGCGCAGCTCGTCGCGGCCGAGCCCGGCGATGTCCGGGTCGACGTCGATCACGACGTAGTGGCAGTTGAAGGACTCCGGCGGGTCGAAGGCGAGCAGAGTGACCCCGGGGACCTCCGCCAGCGCCTCCGCGTAGGCGGCGTAGTTGGCGCGGCTGGCGGCGAGGAACTCGTCGAGCGCGCCGAGCGAGGCAAGGCCCATCGCCGCCCCCGCCTCGCTGAGCTTGGCGTTGGTGCCGAGGCCGACGATCTCGTCCTCGTCGACGAAGCCGAAGTTCCGCATCGTCGCCGCCCGCTCCGCCAGCTCGCGGTCGGCGGTGACGATCGCCCCGCCCTCGAAGGAGCTGGCGATCTTGGTCGCGTGGAAGCTGAGCACGGCGGCGTCGCCGTAGGCGGCGAGCGGCCGGCCGTCGCGCTCGCTGCCGAGCGTGTGGGCGGCGTCGAACAGCAGCGGCAGCTCGCGCTCCCGTGCCAGCCGCTCCAGGCCCTCGGCGTCGCCGCCGCGTCCCCAGAGGTGGACGCCGAGCAGCGCCCCGGTCTCCGGGCCGATCCGCGCCGCCGCCCCGGCCGGTCCCAGGCAGAGGGTCTCGGCATCGACGTCGGCGAAGACCGGCGTCAGCCCCTCCCAGGCGACGGCGTGGGCGGTGGCGACGAAGGTCAGCGCCGGCAGCACCACCTCGCCCTCGATCCCCAGCGCCCGCATCGCGATCTGCAGTCCCAGCGTCGCGTTGCAGGTCGCGACGACGTGAAGGCCGCCGAGCCGCTCGGAGAGCCGCCGCTCGAAGGCCTCGAGCTTGCGGCCGTTGTTGCTCAGCCAGCGCTCGTCGAGCGCCTCGCCGATCCCGGCCAGGATCGCCTCGCGGTCGCCGACGTTCGGCCGCCCGACGTGGAGCGGCTGGGCGAACGCGGGCTCGCCGCCAAGCGCGGCAAGCTCCGCGACGGCCGTCTTCACCGGGTCACTCCCCGTCCAGGACTCGCATGCGCTCGCCATGGTAGGCGCGCGAACGGGCGATGCCGGCCTCCAGCGCCGCCTGCAAAGCGGGTTGGTCGCGCACGGCGGGCGCCTGGCGTTCGAGCACGGCGACCTCCGCGCTCATGATCAGCGCCGGGTCGCGGGTCATGTTGGCGCCGTGGCGCCGGTACTCGGCGACCACCTCGCCGTGCAGCCGGACCGGGAAGCGAGCAGCCGTCTTCAGGTAGACGTCGTAGTCGGCGCTGGCGCTGACGCTGGGGTCGAAGCCGCCGATCTGCTCGAACAGCCGGCGCCGGTAGAGGACCGCGGCCGGGGTCGAGATGAAGCAGCTTTCCAGCAGCGCCGGGTAGGCCTCCTCCGGCACCTCCGGCGCGGCGGCGGGCACCGCTTCTCCCTCCTCGCCGATCAGCTTCCAGGTCCCGGCCGCCATCTCCGCTTCGGGCGCGGCTCGCAGCTCGCGCAGCCCGGTCGCGACCGCCTCCGGCAGCAGCCGGTCGTCGGCGTCGAGGAAGAGGACGAGCTCACCGCTCGCCTCCGCGAGGCCGGCGTTGCGGGCGGCGGCGAGGCCGCCGTTCGCCTGTCGCAGGTACCCGACGCCGGGATAGCGGCCGGCGACCGCCTCGACGTCGTCGGGGGAGCCGTCGTCGACGACGATCGCCTCGATCCGCGAGTGGGTCTGCGCCAGCACGCTCTCGATCGCCTCGCCGAGGAAGTGGGCCTGGCGGAAGCAGGGGATGACGACGCTCACCGACTCCAGGTCCCGGTCGGCTTCTGCCCGCAGCGAGACCGTCGCCAGCGGCACCCGCGTCACCGGGTCGAGAACGGCGCGGACCTCGAGGTCGAGCTCACCCTCGAGCGCCCAGAGGTTGAGCCGGTGTTCGAACCCCGCGAGACCGGCGTGGGGGAGATCGGGGTGCTGGTCGGCGATGTCGGGGCGCTCCCGCTCGACCGGGGCGCGGCCGACGACCCGTCCGCCGGCGAGGAGCTCGACCGCCAGCGCCGGCGCCCCGGCGCCCAGCGCCCAGCCGCGCAGCAGCAGCTCCCGCGCGTCCACTTCGTCCCCCGGCGCAGGGACGCCGAGGTAGCCGCCGCGCAGCCGCGGATCCAGCTCCGGCCGCTCGACCGCGAGGACCGTGGCCGTCTTACTTGCGGGCCTCGACAAAGAGGCTCTCCTCGGGGCGGTTGTCGAGCTCGACGATCTCCGGGTACGGGCTGGCGGTCTGGCGATAGCGACAGGGGGCGATCTCGCGGAAGCCGGCGCGCTCGAGCAGCTCGCCGACGAAGTCGGCGGTGAACAGCGACTTCGAGTAGCCGTACCAGAGCATCTGGGTGATCAGCTTGCCACCTGGCGTGCGCGCGTCGGAGTCGGGGATCAGGAAGTAGTCGCGGTCGCCGTCGAGGTAGGCGCGGATCCCGCGGTCGAGGTCGGGCAACGCCAGGCGCAGGACGCCCCCCGGCACGAGCACCCGCCGCAGCTCCATCAGCGCCGGCACCTGGTCCTCGAGTCGCAGCTCCGGCAGGGCGTGGATGCTGACCGCGTAATCGATGCTGTCGCTCTCCAGCGGCAGCCCGTCGAGGATGTCGCAGGCGATGTCGACCGCCGGGTCCTCCTTGATGTCGGAGTTGATCCAGCCCGGGTCCGGCGAGGTGCCGCAGCCCCAGTTCAGCCGCCGGACTCTCCTGTCGGGGCTCACGCCACCGCCTCCAGCAGCTCGCTCAGCACCCGGTCGGAGCCGAAGCGCTCGGCGGCCAGCTCGCGCGCCGCGTCGCTGTGGCGGTCGTAGTCGGCCTCGACCTCGGCGAGCGCCGCGGCGGCCTCCGCGGGCGAGGTGAAGGCGAGGAGCCCGGCGCTGGTCTCGACCTCGAGCTCGAACCCGGTCGCCTGCGCCAGCACCGGCTTGCCGCCGGCGAGGTAGGCGACGCTGCGGTCGCTGAGCCAGCCGCCGCGCGAGCGAACGTAGATGTCTTTGGCGACGCCGACCTCGCCGCGCGAGCCCTGCAGGTAGCGGCGGTAGGCGTCGGGCGAGCCGGCGGCGTCCGCCGGCGGGACGAGACGCCAGCCCCCCTCGCGGAGCAGCTCCGAGTCGGCCGCATCGGCTGGATCGATGTCCAATGCCAGCTCCAGCGGCGCCCCGGTGACCGCCGGCAGCTCGGCGAAGCGGCGCATCTGGTGCGCCCGCAGCCCGAAGGTCTCGCCCTCGAACTCGACCGGCCCGAACGGCCCGCGCCAGGTGGCGATGCTGGTCCAGGCCTCGCCGGGCGCAGTTCGTCGCCACTCGCCGAGGACGACCGGCGGCGGCGTCGGCACCCACTCGACCCCGCAGGTGGGGACGCGGCTGCCCTCCCTGCCGACCCGCAGCCCGACCGTCGCGTAGGCGTCGTGGTCGCCGAAGGAGCGGTGCAGGCCCAGCTCCTGCCAGATCTGCGGAAAGCCGGGGTCGATGTCGAGGAAGACCCGCCGCGGCGCCGCGGCGAGCAGCTCGTCGTCGCCGAGGAAGCCCATCACGTCGATCAGCACGGTCGAGCGCCGTACCCGCTCCAGCGCCTCGGCGCGGGAGAGCCCGACGCTCTCCCGCGAGCCGTTGCCTTCGAGCAGCAGGCAGTAGTCCTCGCCGAGGCCGTGAGCGGCCATCGTCTCCCGCAGCCACTCGACCGGCTCGGCCGGCGGGAAGGTCTCGCCGGCCGGGTACATCTCCGCCGCCAGGCGGTCGAGGAAGAGGACGTCGTAGCCGAGCCGGCGGAACCCGAGCAGGTACTGGAGAAAGACCCAGGCGTGGCCGCCGCGGCCGGGTCGTTGGGCCAGCGAGCCGGCGACGGCGACGAGCTCGCCCATCAGGCCGGGGCCGGGGTGTCCCCCTCGGCCGCGTAGCCGAACTCGGCGGCGACGGGGGAGAGGATCGCGTCGCAGCGCTCCGCCAGCTCCGGCTCCAGGTCGCTGCGCCAGCGGCCGATCGAGGCCGAGGCGCTGGGGGCGGTCATGTGGTGGTCCATGCCGTCGGCCGGGACCGAGGCCCGTTCGACCATCGCCGGCGCGCCCGCCGGGTCGAGCCCGAGGAACTCGAGCAGCGGCTCCAGCGTCGGCACCGGATCGCTGATCAGGTCCTCGTAGCGGATCAGGTGTGTCTCGCGCCCGTCCGCGCGCATGTGGGCGAGCAGCGCTTCGCCGGAGCGCCGCACGGTGTCGATGTAGTCCTTGTCGCTCTCGACGTCCTCACGGCCGAAGGCCTGGTAGCCGCGCTTGCGGTTGAAGGAGAGCACCGAGCAGAAGACGTCGCGCGGGTCGCGGACCAGCACCACCTCCCTGCTGCCGGGGTAGATCTCGCGCAGGAGGTCGGCGGGAATCTGCCGCGGCAGGAACTTCTCGACGAAGAAGGCCGGCTGCTTGCCCTGGCGCTCGGCGAGGAAGCCGTAGAAGGAGGCGATCCGCTCGCGGCAGTCGAGCGCCAGCTCGTAGACGCGGCTGTCGCCGAGCCAGCTGTTGAGCGCCCCGTCGTTGAGCCGCGCGGGCGTGTCCGCCTCCATCCCGACCCACCATTGGGGGTCCTGCACGTCGCCGGGAAAGACCTGGCGCAGGTAGCTGGTCGGGTCGGCGAGCGTCTGCAGCGCCGACATCCAGTAGGTGCCGACCCGGGCGTCGTTTTCGAACGGGCTGTGGGCGACGACTGCCGGGTGGGACTGCAGCATCCACACGCACCAGGTCGATCCGGTCCGGCCCAGGGTGGTGACGATCAGCGGCCGCGGTCCCTCGGCGGCGGGAAGCTGCAACGGCACGCGGCTGCCGCGGATCGTCACCAGCGGCAGCTTCGCCCCGTTCGCCAGCTTGCCCCGCAGCAGCAGCTCGAACTCGGTTCGCAGCCGCAGCGCCCCGACCGCGCCGGAGAAGCCGGCGCTGCCGGCCTCCTCGGCGTCGGGGAAGGCGCCGCGCAGGTCCTCGCGCGGCTTCCTCACCGGCAGGCGCAGCACCGGCTGGCCCTCCTGCAGGACTTCCACCGCCTCCGCCTGGACGTCCCTGCCCAGCAGCCAGCCGTCGACCGGCAGCGACTGCAGGCTGGAGGCGGTTCCGGTGGCGGGGACCTCGAGCTCGAAGCCGAGCAGCTGGTCCTTGGCGAGCGGGAAGCGCTCGACCGAGTCGACGACTACGCGGTCCACTTGCTCATCGCCGTCTCGATCTCCTCGTCCCAGAGGCGGGTGTGGAGCCAGACGTTGTAGCGCGACATCGCGGTGCGGGTCTCCAGCGCGTAGGACTGTCCCTCGAGGTGGTAGAGCTCGACCTCGGACAGGTACCAGGTCTCGTGGCCCTCCTGGCGCAGGCGCAGGCAGAGGTCGGTGTCCTCGTAGTCCCCCTGGACGAACATCCCGCGCAGGCCGCCGACCCCGTCGAAGAGCTCGCGGGAGATCATCATGCAGGCGCCGCTGACCGCCGGGACCGCGCGGGTGACGTTGGCCGCCGGCAGGTCGCGGTGCAGGCCCTTGAAGAAGTGCTCGTTCTCCCAGGCGCCGCCGTCGGGCGGCCGCTGGAAGCGGATCCCGGCGTGCTGCAGGGTGTCGTCCTCGAAGAGCAGCTTCGGCCCCAGGGCGCCGACCTCGTGATCGTCGTAGAAGTGCGTCATCGCCCCCAGCCAGCCGGGCTCGTCGGGCAGCACGTCGGAGTTGAGCAGCAGCAGCAGCCGGCCCTCGGCGAGCGAGGCGCCGCGGTTGTTGGCCACCGAGTAGCCGCCGTTCTGGGAGAGGACCGCGACCCGGAAGGGCAGGCCGTAGAGCTCGAACAGCTGCCCGGCGGCGATCTCCAGCGCCGGCGCCAGCTCGGGCGAGTCGAGGACGTAGATCAGGTCCGCCTCGCGCATCTCCGGGTCGTGGACGAACTGCGCCAGCTGGTGCTCGAGGAAGTCGATCCGGCCGTAGAGCGGGACGACGATCGAGACCGCCGGGGACTCGGGCGGCTCGCCGTACTGCCAGACCCGCTCGATCTTGGTTGCCTCGTCGAGCCGCTCCTGGATCAGGCCCACCGCGGGGACGACGTGGTCCATCAACGGGGTGTCCCAGCGGCGCTCCTTGTGCAGGTCGGAGAGGATCGCCGAGCGGGCCGCGAGCAGGTCGCGGCTGACCTGCGGGCCGGGGACCTCGCGGGCGACGCCGAGCGCGTTCTCCATCTCCAGCAGCCACCCGGTCGAGAGCAGGCTCGGGGCGCGGGTCTCGCAGTAGCCGAGGAAGCCGGTGCCGTCGGCCCCGGTGCGGGTCGGCTCTTCGTAGAAGGAGTCGACGTCGGGTCGCGGGTCGCGGTAGATCCGCGGCAGCAGCTCGACCCGCGAGCCCTCGGGGCTGACCGCGGTCAGCCGCACCGGCTCCGCTTGCCCGTCCCGCGCCCAACCGCGGACGTAGAAGGCGGTCTCGGAGAGGGCGAGGACCGAGTCGAAGTGCAGGCCCTGGGGCTCGTCGCGGTCGACGACCGACGGGGCGAGGGGTTCCCGCAGGCCTTCGCGCGCCAGCGCCCGGCTGGCGCTGAGCCCGATCGGGTCGCGGCTCGGCCGCGTGCCGCCGGCCAGCTCCTCGAGCAGCTCCATCGTCTCTTCGCGATCGTCGCGGCCGAGGGAGGCGAGCCGCTCGCGCAGGAAGCTGCGCAGGTCGGCGCAGCCGGCGCGGAGCTCTTCCGGGGCTGCCCGGTCGAGGGTGGCGACGATCAGATGCCCGGTGCCGTCGGCGCCCTCGAACCGGCGCCGGGCCAGCTCGGCGACCTCGGCCCCGGCGAGGTCCAGGTCCAGCTCGGGCTCGATCTCCTCGGAGAAGAGGTGGACGGCGACGACGTCGGCGGCGAGCATCGTCGCCAGCGCCTGCGGGCCCGCTCCGGCCGCCGCCTCGAGCCGCTCGATCTCGGTCTCAGGCATAGCGCACGTCCTCGATCTCGGTCGCCGGCGCCGGCGGCTCGATCAGCTCTTCCTCGGTTCCCTTGCTCGCCAGCAGCTCGCGGTACTGGCGGCTCAGCGAGCGCACGTGCTCGTCCATCGCGTAGGGCGGTTCGATCCGCCGCTGCAGCTCGTCCCAGAGCTTGCGGGTGGAGACGGCGCGCTCGATCGTCGCCGCCAGGCTGGCCGGGTCGGCCGCCTTGAAGTGCAGGCCGGAGACGCCGTCGTGGACTTTCTCCGCCATCCCGCCGATGTCGCTGGCGATCACCGGGCGGCGGTGCTGGGCGGCCTCCTGGATCACCAGCGGCGAGTTCTCCCACCAGACCGAGGGGACGATCACCCAGTCGGCGTCGGCCATGATCGTCGGCAGGTCGTCGTGGTTGAACTCGCCTTCGAAGTCGACCGTCGGTTTCGTCGCCTCCAGCAGCTCGGCGAATTCCTCGCGGAACTCGTCCGGCTGCAGCTCGAGGTTGGCGCCGTAGACCGCGAGGTGGACGTCGACGCCGTCGTCCTGCAGTCGTTTCATCGCTTTCAGCAGGACGTTGACGCCCTTGAAGTAGCTGAGCTGGCCGATGAAGACGAGGCGGTTGCGCTGGCGCCGCTCGCGTGTCGGGGCGGCGGTGACCGGCAGCCGGCCGTACTCCTCGGTCACGACCTTGTCGGCCGGCAGGCCCCAGTCGACGAAGCGGTCGCGGAGGAAGCTGCTGGGGGCGAGGAAGCGGTCGACCACCGACATCTGCGACTGGATGAAGCGCTTGCGCATGAAGAACTGCTGCGGGCTGACCTCCGGGAAGCACTCGTGGCAGCGCCGCGGAGACTCCTCCCTGCACGGCTTCTCGGTGGTCGTCCTGACCAGCTGGCCGTTGCGGTGGCAGATCGGCAGGAACTCGTGCAGCGTGTAGAGGATCGGCACGTCCGGGCCGAGCGTGCGGCGGATCTCCCGCAGCATGTCGTAGCCGAAGAAGAGGGTGTGCTGGAGGTGGACGATGTCCGGCTGCTGGGCGAGGAGGAACTCGCGCAGGTACTTGATCAGCGCCGCCTTGCCGCGCGGGGTGCCGTTGAGCCAGTCGTATTCGAGCGTGTCGGTGTAGAAGAAGTACTGGTTGGGGTCGTCGTTGACCCCGGTCAGCAGCGTCCCCTCGTGGTAGCGGCTGGAGATCGATACCGGCGGCCCGGTGCGGGCGAGGAACACTGGTTCGAACTCCTCGCCGTCGCGGACCGCCCGGTAGAGCTCGTAGGCGTAGGCCTCCGCTCCCCCCGGCCGGATGGTCGGATGGTTATGGGAGACGTAGAGGATCTTGGGTTTGCCGGTCAGGTGGGGCGCCTCGCCGCTGGGGGTCTATGGAGCATCGGCATCGCGGCCGGAAAATCCAAGCCGCTCGAGCCGGTTCGTAAGTTTGTCCGCTACCTCGTCGCCAAAGGCCTGACTGGTGGAGCCCGGCGCCGAATCTCCGTTCCCTGGAGATTCGCCGAGTCTAGACCGCTCTGGACGCCCTGTCACCTGAAATATGTCGCAAAGATTGCTGCGTTGCGCGACCCTTCGGGTCCAGCCGGCGAGGGCCTGTTCCAGCTCCGCCGCCGCCCCCGGGGCGCCGTCGTGGGCGAGGAGGAAAAAGGTGGGGCCGCCTGCGGCTTCGAGCCGCCGCCGCAGGCCGGCCACGGCAGGGCCCTCGATCGCGGCGACGGTCCGCTCCGGTCCCGCCAGAGCCTCTGCCGCGAGCCCGACCGCGTAAACGGTTGCGCCGGGCGGGAGGAGGGAGTCGAGCAGCGCGGCGACCTGAGCCCCGGCGCCGAACCGCTCCTCGCCGGCGCCCTCGCTCGGCACCTGGACGAGGTCGTAGACGACGCAGGTCTCGGGGTCCCTGGCGGCGACCCGGCAGTGGACGCCAAGCCATGCCGCCAGCCCCTGGTAGTGGTCCAGCCACCAGAGCGCGGTGGCGGGGAGGCAGAGGTACTCGACCCCCGCGCGGCGTGCGGCTTCGATCTGGGCGATCGCCTCCTCGGAGGTGCGCGGGTAGTAGCCGGCGTACTTCCCCTCGGCGTCGCTGGGGAAGTGGCGCCCGTCACGGCCCTCGACCTCGATCAGCCGCGGGTCCCCTTTGCTGACCACGGCGATCGCCGACCCCGTCGGGGTCGCGTCCGCCAGCACCGCGCCGACGCGGCGGCAAAGCTCCTCGTACTCCTCGGGCCCGATGGGGCTGATCATACTTGCGGCCAATGACTGCGGCCGCTCCAGGTACCGACCGATTCCTCGTCGTCAACGCCGACGACCTCGGCCTCTCCGCGGCGGTCGACGAGGGCGTCTTCGCGGCGCACGAGCGCGGCGTCGTCACCAGCGCCAGCCTGATGGTCCGCCAGGCGGCCGCGCCGGAGGCAGCCGAGGCGGCGTCTGCGCACCCGGAGCTGGCGATCGGGCTCCACCTCGACCTCGGCGAGTGGATCTACGCGCGCGGCGAATGGACTCAGGCCTACCTGCATTGCGACACCGACGACCCGGGCGCGGTCGAGGCCGAGTGCCGGGCCCAGCTGGAGCGCTTCCGCGCCCTGCTCGGCCGCGACCCGACCCATCTCGACTCCCATCAGCACGTGCACGAGTCCGAGCCGGCAAAAGCGGCGATCGAGGCGCTTGCGGCCGAGCTCGGCCTGCCGCTCCGCAACCGCGCCGTCCGCTACGAGGGCGGCTTCTACGGCCAGAGCGGCAAGGGCGAGCCGTTCCCGGAGGGGATCTCGCCCGAGCGCCTGGTCGAGCTGATCCGCGCCCTGCCGCCGGGCTGGACCGAGATCGGCTGCCACCCGGCCGCCGGCCCGGTCCCGGCCTCCTCCTACGACGCCGAGCGGCGGGTCGAGCTGGAGACGCTCTGCGACCCGCGGGTCCGCGAGACCCTCAATGTGACAAACGTCAAGCTGTGCAACTTCGCACAGGTAAATCCCGACTAGTGGCGTACTTTCGGTTCATGATCCGTTCCGCGCCACCTGCGCCCATCAAGACCGCTCTGCTCACGCTCCTGATCGCGGTTGTCGTCGCCATGCTCGTCGCCGCCAGCGCCAGCGTTCAAGGCTAGCCCGGTAAGGCCTTCTTTTACCAAAGAGTAAAGTTTACCTTTACTTTGTGGTAAAGTCTGCCTTTACTGATGGCCCAGCTCAATCCCTTTATCTATGACGATCCGGTTCCTCCAGGGGAGCTCGTAGACCGCGATGAGGAGCTGCGGCACCTACTCGAGCTGGCGGAAGGGGCTCACAACACCCGCCTCCAAGCCCCTCGTCGCTATGGAAAGACGAGCCTGCTGGGAAAGCTGCGTCGGGAAGCGGAGCTTGCCGGCTTCCGGACGGTCTACGTCGACTTCTTACTGTCGACCACCGCGGTGGAAGTCTCGCGCCGCATCGAGGAGGCCTACGGCGCTGCTTTGAAGGGACCCCTGGCGAAGCTGCTCGACAAGATGCGACGAAGCTGGCGCGGGAGGGTAAAGGCCGCCCCCGGCGGAGTAGGGGGCGAGCTTGAGTACGCAGGGGGCAGTGACACCATGCAGCGCCTGTCGGATCTGCTCGACCTTCCTCGCGCTGTGTTCGAGGCCAGTGGCGAGCGGACGATCGTCATCTTCGACGAGTTTCAAGATTTCCTCAGGGCCGAGGGAGCCCTCGACGGGCTCCTCCGCAGCAAGATCCAATTCCATCGAGACGCGGCGAGCTACATCTTCTCCGGGTCCGAACAATCGCTCCTGGAGGAGTACTTCGATACCCGCGATAAGCCGCTTTTCGACCAAGCTCGTCCGGCGTACCTCGAGCCGCTGGCGGATCAGGATCTCGGCGACTACATCGCCGACCGCTTCGCAAAGACCGGCAAGGACGCGGGCGAGGCTCTCGGTCAGTTGCTGAACCTGGTGCGAGGGCACCCCCAGCGGGCGATGCTGCTCGCACATCATCTCTGGGAGTGCGCCAACCCGGGTGAGGCAGCGACCGATCAGACCCTGGATCAGGCGTTGGATCAAGTGGACCGGGAGACCAAGGAGCGTTTCGAGGGCTTCTGGCAGGGGGCTGCCAGCGCGAGCAACAAGCGGCGGGTCCTCAAGGCCTTGGCCTTGAGCGACGAGACGCTCTTCAACCAACGCACCCTGCGGGCCTTCAGCCTCAGCAAGGGACAGGCGCAATCGGGACTGAGCGCGTTGGTCCGCGACGGGGAGGTAGTTCGCGTCAACGGTCAGCCGATCCTCGTCGATCCTCTGCTCGAACGTTGGGTTCGCCTTCACGACGGGGGTGCCCCCGAAGGCGGGATCGCGTAACTGTCGCCGTCGGTCAGGCGGGGCGGAGATGCTCGACCTCGAAGCCGTGGTCGCGCCGCAGGCGCTCGGCGACGAGCGAGCGGTGGCAGGCCTCGGGGTCCCGCTCGACGCAGAGCAGCGCCGCCGAGGAGCTGCCGATCCACCTGACGACCGGGTCGAGGTCGACCCGGTCGAGGATCTCCGCGGTGTAGCGCTCCACGTAGGCCGGGGCGAGCGCGGTGCGGTTGCGTTTCCCCTCGCCGAGCCTGGCGTCCTCGGCGTACTGGAGCTGGCGCATCTCGGTGGTCGGGGCCAGCTCCTTGAGGTGGGAGTAGCCGATCCCGGCCTCGGCCAGAGCGGCCTGCAGCCGCTGCGCGTTGGCCCAGGCGTACTCGCTGCCGCGCACGCCGCGCCGCTGCCGCACGTCGAGCAGCAGGTCGACTTCGGCATCGGCAAGGGATCGCAGGAAGGCGGCCTGGTCGAAGCCGTAGACGCCGATCGTGCGCAGCATCTTCATCGCCCCGATCGGCCTCCGTCGAGCACCATCGCGCAGTAGCCGTCGGCGATCTCGGCTGCGGTCAGGCGCCCGTTCGGGCGGCACCCATTGCGGCGTGTAGTTGACCATCCCCAGCAGGGCGAGGAGGGAGAGGCGGCGGTCGGCGAAGGTCATCGAGCCGTCGGCCTCGCCGCGGGCGAGGACCTCGTCGAGGATCTGCTCGAAGGCCTGGCGCTGGGAGCGGACGCGGCGCCAGCGGCGGCTCGCGCTCGATCGCCTGGCGCTCCTGGGTGAAGACCAGCATGTGGTGGCGGTGCTCGACGACGTGGGCGACCCAGGCGGCGACCAGCGCCCGCAGCTGCTCGACCGGCGGGGCCGCGGCGGCGGCGACCTCGCGCGCCTGGGTCAGCAGCGGCTCGAGCAGCTCGTCGCAGATCGCGATCAGGAGGTCGTCCTTGCCCTCGATGTAGTGGTAGAGCCCGCCGGCGGCGAGGCCGGTCGCCTCGGTCAGCTCGCTCATCGAGGTGCCGTCGTAGCCGCGCTCGGCGAAGAGCTTCGCCGCCGTGGCGACGACTTCGCGGCGGCGGGCGTCGTAGCGGGCCCGCAGCGCCGGCCGCGTCGGAGGGGTGGGAACCGGCATCTGCCAACGGTAGCGAAAAACCGAACGCCAATTCGGTATTCTGCCTGGATGGACTTCGACTTCGGCGACGAGCATCGCCTGATCCAGCGCACGGTCCGCGAGTTCGCCACCCAGGAGGTGGCGCCTGTCGCGGAGGAGCTCGACCGCGAGAAGCGATTCCCCTACGAGATCGTCGCCAAGCTCGGCGAGCTCGGCCTGATGGGGATCCCCTTCCCGCAGGAGTACGGCGGCGGGGGCGGCGACTCGCTCGCCTACGCGCTGGCGGTCGAGGAGCTGACCCGGGTCGACTCCTCGGTCGCGATCACCCTCTGCGCCCACACCTCGCTCGGCACGCAGCCGGTCTACCTGTTCGGCTCCGAGGAGCAGAAACGCGAGTGGATGCCGCGGCTCTGCGCCGGCGAGGTGCTCGGCGCCTTCGGCCTGACCGAGCCCGAGGCCGGCTCCGACGCCGGCAACGTCCGCACCAAGGCCCGCCTCGACGGCGGCGAATGGGTGATCGACGGCGCCAAGCAGTTCATCACCAACGCCGGCACCGAGATCTCGGGCCTGGTCTGCATCACCGCCCGCACCGGCGAGGACGAGATCTCCAACCTGATCGTCGCCAACGGCACCCCCGGCTACGAGCAGGGCGAGCCGTATCGGAAGATGGGCTGGAACGCCTCCGACACCCGGCCGCTGACCTTCACCGAATGCCGCGTCCCCGAGGAGAACCTGCTCGGCCCGCGCGGGATGGGCTTCCGCCAGTTCCTCCAGGTGCTCGACATCGGCCGCATCGGCGTCGCGGCGATGGGCGTCGGCCTGGCGCAGGGTGCGCTCGACGAGGCGCTCGCCTACGCGAAGGAGCGCCAGGCCTTCGGCCAGCCGATCTCCCGCTTCCAGGCGATCCAGGCCAAGCTCGCCGACATGGCGACCGAGATCGAGGCCACCCGCCTGCTCGTCTACAAAGCCGCGCGGATGAAGGACAAGGGCGAGAACTTCAGCCTCACCGCCGCCCAGGCGAAGCTGAAGAGCGGCCGCCTCGCGGTCCGCTGTTGCGAGGAGGCGGTGCAGATCCACGGCGGCTACGGCTACATCGAGGAGTACCCGGTCTGCCGCTTCTACCGCGACGCCAAGATCCTCACGATCGGCGAGGGCACCGACGAGGTGCAGCAGATGGTCATCGCCCGCGCGCTCGGAGCTTGACGTGATCCCGAGAGCCGTCCGCATCCGCGAGGTCGGCCCGCGCGACGGCTTCCAGAACGAGCCGGAGACGATCGCCACCGCCGACAAGGTGCGGCTGGTCGAGATGTTGGCCGGCACCGGTCTGCGGCGGCTGGAGGTGACGAGCTTCGTCCGCGCCGACGTCGTCCCGCAGCTGGCCGACGGCCGCGAGGTGCTGGAACGGGCCGAGATCCCGGACGAGGTCTCGGTCTCGGTCCTGGTCCCGAACATGCGCGGGCTGGAGGCGGCGCTCGAGGTGCGCGAGAGAATCGACGAGGTCAACGTCTTCCTCTCCGCCTCGGAGACCCACAACCGCCACAACGTCAACCGCTCGGTCGAGGAGTCGCTGGCCGAGTTGGAGCGCGTGCTTGCACGCGCGACTGATGACGGGCTGCGCTGCGAGGGCGTGATCAGCACCAGCTTCGGCTGCCCGTACGAGGGCTACGTGCCTTTCGAGCGCGTCTTCGAGATCGCCAAGCGGCTCTCCGTCGCCGGCGCGGTCGAGATCGGGTTCGGCGACACGACCGGGATGGCGAACCCGGTGCAGGTGGGGGAGTTCTTCCGCCGCGCCCACGAGGAGATCGTCGGGGCCGAGCTGACCGCCCACTTCCACGACACCCGCGGCCAGGCGCTGGCCAACGTGCTGGCGGCGCTCGAGGTCGGCGTCGACTCCTTCGAGTCGAGCTTCGGCGAGCTCGGCGGCTGCCCGGTCCCGGCCGGCGCCACCGGCAACGTCGCCAGCGAGGACCTGGTCTCGATGCTGCACGAGATGGGGATCGAGACCGGCATCGACCTCGGCAAGCTGCTGGCAGCGGCCGGCGCGGCCCAGGAGATCCTCGGCCGCCCGCTCGGCTCGCACACCCTCGTAGCCGGCCCGGTCGAGTGGCACGCCGAGCGCGACCCCTTCAAGGAGAACCCGCCGCGATGAGCGAGCAAGCAGGCCGAGTTGCCGGTTTGTCTCGCGATGAGAGACAAAAAGGCAACTCGGCAGATGGTTCCCGCGAGAAGCACCTGGAGCTGATCGCCGAGCTCGAGGTCGAGCTGGAGCGGGTCCGGGGCGGCGGCGGCGAGAAGTCGGTCGAGCGCCACCGCGGCCGCGGCAAGCTGACCGCCCGCGAACGGATCGAGCGGCTCTGCGATCCCGGCACGCCGTTCCTGGAGCTCTCGCCGCTGGCCGCGCACGGGATGTATGACGACGCGGCACCGGGGGCGGGGATCGTCACCGGGGTCGGCACCGTCAGCGGCCGTCGCTGCGCGATCGTCGCCAACGACGCCACCGTCAAAGGCGGCACCTACTACCCGGTGACGGTGAAGAAGCACCTCCGCGCCCAGGAGGTCGCGCTGCAGAACCGGTTGCCCTGTATCTACCTGGTCGATAGCGGTGGCGCCTTCCTTCCTCTACAAGATGAAGTCTTCCCCGACCGCGAGCACTTCGGCCGCATCTTCTTCAACCAGGCGACGATGTCGGCGCGGGAGATCCCCCAGCTTGCCGCGGTGATGGGCTCCTGCACCGCCGGCGGGGCCTACGTCCCGGCGATGAGCGACGAGACCGTGATCGTCCGCCACCAGGGGACGATCTTCCTCGGCGGCCCGCCGCTGGTGAAGGCGGCGACCGGGGAGGAGGTGACCGCGGAGGAGCTCGGCGGCGGCGACGTTCACGCCCGCAAGTCCGGCGTCGCCGACCACCTCGCCGAGGACGACGCCGAGGCGCTCCAGATCCTGCGCGAAATCGTCGCCACGCTGCCGCCGACCCCGGCGCCGCCGTGGGAGCGGATCGAGCCGCGACCACCGGCGGGCGAAGCGGAGGAGATCCTCGACGTCGTCCCGATCGGCTCGCGGGCGCCCTGGGACGTGCGCGAGGTGCTGCGCCGCGTCGTCGACGCCGGCGAGCTGCGTGAGTTCAAGGAGAAGTACGGCAAAACCCTGGTCTGCGCCTTCGCCCACGTCGACGGCCACCCGGTCGGGATCGTCGCCAACAACGGCATCCTCTTCTCCGAGAGCGCCCTCAAGGGCGCCCACTTCGTCGAGCTCTGCGACCACCGCCGCATCCCGCTCCTCTTCGTCCAGAACGTCAACGGCTTCATGGTCGGCGCCAAGTACGAGGCCGGCGGCATCGCCAAGGACGGCGCCAAGCTCGTCACCGCCGTCTCCACCGCCCGCGTCCCCAAGCTGACGGTGATCGTCGGCGGCTCCTTCGGAGCGGGCAACTACGGCATGTGCGGCCGCGCCTACTCGCCCCGCTTCCTCTTCATGTGGCCGAACGCCCGCATCTCGGTGATGGGCGGCGACATGGCCGCGGCGGTGATGCGCGAGGTCGGCCAGCCCGAGACCGCCGAGGAGCTGGGCGAGCAGTACGAAGCGCCAGGGCCGCCCCCTCTACTCGACCGCCCGCCTCTGGGACGACGGCGTCATCGACCCTCGCGACACCCGCGAGGTCCTCGCCCAGGCCCTGGCCGCCTGCGCCGCCGCCCCGCTCGAGGACCTCGCCGCGCCCGTCTACCGGATGTAGGGGGAGAACTTGGAGCCGCCCGCTCTTGAGTGGGGGTGGGCTCCCGGTTTCCTTCCGTTAAGGCCAAGCGCCTTTTGGCCATCCTCGAACGCAAGCCGCTCAGCTATCGCGTCGTGCGCCGAGCGGGTCGCATCGTCGGCTACGGTCCTTCCGATATCCCGCCATGACCTTCGCCTGGAGATTCGATGGATCCAATTCGAGTCATCTATCACCACGAGCCCGAGGGGTGGTGGGCCGAGTCGCCCGACGTCAAGGGCTGGACGGCCGTGGGCGAGAGTTATGCCGAGGTCCTGAAGCTGGCCGAAGAGGGCATTCCGTTCGCGCTCGAGCGCGAGGTCCCGATCGAGCACTTCGTGCCCGCCGGCGACCGCGAGCACCTCGCTGCCTGACCCCTAGCCCACCGTCTAACGACTGTAGGGATTACTACAAGCCAGTTCTTTAATTGAGACATATGCTCGCTTTTCGTGAGCAAGTTGTCACTGGTCTTCGTCCTGGTTGCGCTGCTGCTCGTCAGCGGCTGCGGCGGCGGTGAAGAGACGGGCAACGGTGGAGATCGGCAGGCTCGGCTAGAGCACCAGATGGAACGCCACCGGGCCGCGGTTCGCCGTGCCAAGATGCGGCAGCAGGCTCGGGCCGCGGCCCGTCGACATCGCCGACAGGTCGCAGCGCACCGGCATCGGGCCCTGGTTAGAGCCGAACAAGCCGAACGCCGGGCGGCGGAAGCAGCCGCAGCCGAAGCGTTGGCCAGCGAAGAAGCCGAAGAAGCCGCCGTCGAAGAAGAAGCCAGCGAATGCGATCCCAACTACTCCGGCGCCTGCCTCGATCCATATGCCTCCGACTACGACTGCGAAGGGGGCAGCGGCGACGGCCCGGAGTACACCGGCCTGGTCACGGTGGTCGGCGAAGACCACTATGGCCTCGACGCCGACTCCGACGGGACCGGCTGCGAGCTCTGATCGGCGCCGCGGTCGGACTGTCCGCTGTCGCCGCCGCGACCCTAGTCGGCTGCGGGTCCGGAGATTCGCCAACCACCGGCCCGGAAACCGCGAGTCCGCAAAAAAGCACCCCCAGGGTGCCTTCTCGCGGTCTCGGCGAGGGCGATGCCTCTGAGACGGTCGCGCCCTCGCATTGCCCGGCGGGGCATCCGGCCTGTCGGGTCACCGTGGGGCGGATCGTCTACGTCGAGCGGGTCGATCCGGACGGGGACGGCGACGCTCACTTCGTGATCCGCGACCCGCAGGGGATCACGCTGCCCGGCCTGACCGCGATCGACGTTCGCGCCGGCCTGCGGCCGCAGCCGCTCCCCGGCCCCGGCGACCTGATCGGCGCCGCCGGGCCGGTCCAGACCGGCTCCTACGGCCAGAGCCAGATCCATGCGCTCGAGCTGCACGTCGGCAATTAGGCTAAAAGAATTTGACTAATTGTCCAGCGATGGTACGAACGCTCCAAACCAACCCGGCGCTTGCGCCGGAACAAGGAGGAGCAGATGAAGTACCTGAGAATGATTGGCCTGGTCGGCATGGCGGTCGCCGCCCTGTGGGCCGTCGCCGGAGCCGGAACGGCCTCGGCCACCGTCTTCTGCAAAGAATTCAAAGATCCCTGCGGCAGCGACTATGCCGCCGGGACCGTATTCCAGGCGCAGCTGCCAGCGGGGGTGTCGATGCTGTGGTGGAAATTCGGAAAAGTCTCCGACACATGCACCGCGTCGACCATGACCGGGAAAACCTCGAACACAGGCGGGTCCGGCTCGAATGTCGTCGTGCCGCTCAGCGCGCTCACCTGGACCGGCTGCACCACTCCGCGGGAAACGATCAAACCCGGAACCCTCGAATTCGTGCGCATAAACCCGGAAACGTTCTATGCCGCCCGGGTCACAATCAAAGGGGCGGAATGGAAAGAAGGGCCCTGCACCTACGGCTTCCCGACGACCTTCTGGATCGGAAGCATGAAAAAGTCGGCGACCCTCACGTCCCACGCGGAAATCGAAATCAAAGTGATGATTCCGCGGCTGGCGGGATTCCCCTGTGCCGAAACGGTGGAATGGGAGTCGCGCTTCACAGTCACCGCGCCAGTTCCCCTATACGTCTCTGAAAGCTAGCCGGAGTCCCCGAGCCGTCCCCCGCGGCCGCTCCGGCGGCCGCGGGCGTCGTCGCCTGGGAGACTTGGACCGTGCCTCGCCGTTTCAGCCAGGTCGACGTCTTCGGCAGCGGCCCGTGCTCGGGGAATCCCGTCGCGGTCGTGCTCGATGCGGAGGGGATGGCGGATGAGGAGATGCAGCGCTTCGCGCGCTGGACCAACCTCGCCGAGACCACCTTCGTGCTGCCCCCGACCCGGGCCGAGGCCGACTATCGGGTGCGGATCTTCACCCCGGTGCTGGAGCTGCCCTTCGCCGGCCACCCGACGCTCGGCACCTGCCACGCCTGGCTCGAGGGCGGGGGAGAGGCGGCGCGGGACGAGTTGATCGCCCAGGAGTGCGACGCCGGGCTGATCCAGATTCGCAGCGACGGCGAGCGGCTCGCCTTCGAGGCGCCGCCGCTGGTGCGCTCGGGGCCGGCATCCGGGGAGGACGTCGCGAAAGTCGCCGCCGCGCTCGACCTCGACCCCGAGGAGATGCTCGCGGTCGAGTGGGTCGACAACGGCCCCGGCTGGATCGCCGTCCTGCTGGAGAGCGCCGAGCGGGTCCTGGCGCTGCGACCGGGCGGGCTCGACTTCGACCTCGGCGCCGTCGGCTTCCACCCGCCGGGCTCGCCGGCGGCGATCGAGCTGCGCGCCTGGGCGCCGGTCAACGGCCTCGCCGCCGAGGACCCGGTGACCGGCAGCCTCAACGCCTCCGTCGCCCAGTGGCTGCTCGGCAGCGGCCGCCTCGCCGCTCCCTACCTGGCCCACCAGGGGACCGCGATCGACCGCGCCGGCCGCATCCACGTCTTCCAGGACGAGGACGGGGCGATCTGGGTCGGCGGCCGCACCGAGACCGTGATCGCCGGTCAGCTCGCGAAACCGCGATAGAGGCCGTTAACCGGCTTCGTTTGCGGTTTCGCCGGTGCCGCTAGCCGTGGACGCCGGCGCGGTGGACGACGGCGTGGCCTTTGCCGCGGGCGATCAGCCAGCGGTTGACCGGCAGCGCGACCAGGCCCGCGACCACCAGGGCGAAGGCGAGGCTGCCCCAGAAGAGGAGGCTGCCGAGGCCGGCGTCCATCGCCCCGGGGATCGTCAGCACGATCAGGTTGTCGACGACCTCCATCGTCGCGATGCTCAGGGTGTCGGAGGCGAAGGCGATCGGGATCACCGCGCCCAGCGCCATTCCCGAGCGCAACAGCGGCAGGCTGGTCAGGCCGTAGCCGAAGAAGAAGGCGAGGACGACCGCCAGCACCACGGTGGCGAAGTTGGAGAGACCGAGGGCGGTGCCGATCGCCATCCCGGCGACCTCGCCGATCGCGCAGCCGGTGAGGCAGTGGACGGTGGCCATGAACGCGAGGGCGTTCAGCTCCTGTCTGTCGGTCGCCATGGGACGATCCTAGCATATACCCCTAGGGGGTATTACTCAGGGCAAAGAGAGGGGCGCCCGCAACAGGCGCCCCTCTCCCAGCTCGAACCGCGAGCGGAGCTCGCTAGCCGATGTACATGATCGCGATCGCCATCGCGTCGTCGAGCGGCTCATGCGTTTCCGGCACGTTGTAGACCCCGTGCAGGCGCAGCGTCTGGCCTTTGGTGATCGTGGCAATCGGGTTGCCGGTGCAGACGCCCATCGAGGAGACGTGTTTACGGCCGTCGGGGGTTTCGTAACCCGCGCCGCCGTAGCCCGCCACCGAGTTGCAGAGGAGCGCTTCGCCAGCGGATTTGTTGGTTACTTCGATGTTGACGCCGTGGTCGTGGATGTGACCGGCGGCGGCGATGAGTTTGCCGCCGAAGGTCGCGGTCCAGTCTTTGTGCGTGTCGCTGAAGCCGACCGGCACGTTGATCAGCGAGTCGAAGCTGCAGCCGTCCGCGTCGAACCAGACCGGGCGCACCGGGGCGCGGCTGGTGTGGTCGGTGCCGGTCGCGTACTTCCAGGTCATCCGGACTTTCACCGTTTTGCTGGTGGTCGCCCAGTTCATCAAGTCAACGACCATGTTCCAGGTCTCGGTGCTGTTGATCTTGTAGCCGTAGGGCAGCGACTGCAGGTCGACTTTGGTGCGCTCGTCGCCGGAGGCGAAGAAGCGCTCACCGAGCAGACCCGGGCCGCTGTTGCCGCAGGTGGCGTCCACCTTGCCGCTCGACTGGGCCATGAAGGCCGCGTGGTGGAGCATCGGGCCCTGGCTGATCGTCGCTTTGGTCCCGTCGGTGTAGACGAGGTCCGGGGTGACGCCGATGATCGAGCAGCCGGTGCACGGCTTGGCGATGTTCTGGACGATCTGGTTGTTGATGTGCCCCATTTCGTCATGGGCATGGGGGTCGCCGCTGCCGGCCGGGATCGTGAACGAGCCGTAGTCGATCGTTTTGCTGGTGATCGTCGCGTTCGCAGTCGCCGGGACGGCGAGCAGGGCGAGCGCGCAGATGAGCATGGTCAAGCGTTTGAGCGCTTGCATCAATTTCCTCCCCAATCGAGTAGAAGCGAGCGCCCTCTCCCTGCGAGAGCGCCCTTGAACGTTCAAGAAACCTAAAACAAAGATCGGCGCGGTGCAACCGGATACGGGCGAGGTCCCGGTGTTTGAGGTACCCGCCCTTGACATGTGACTATTTAGTCACCTATTATCTCTCCCATGGACGAGGTCTTCAAGGCGCTGGCGGATTCGACCCGCCGCGAGCTGCTCGACCGGCTGCGCGAGCGGGACGGTCAGTCGCTGAGCGCCTTGGAAGAGGGGTTGCCGATGTCGCGCTTCGGCGTGATGAAGCACCTCAGAGTGCTCGAGGAGGCAGGACTGGTGACCACGCAGAAACGCGGCCGCGAGAAGCTGCACTTCCTCAACCCCGTCCCGATCAGGCTGATCCACGACCGCTGGGTGAGCAGGTACGCGGAGCCCTGGGCCTCGGCGCTCAGCGAGCTGAAGAAGGACATCGAGAAAGAGGAGGACGAGTGATGAGTGACCAGGCGTATGCAGTCGTCGGCGACCGCGGTTCAATGACCGTGTTCGAGATCTACGTCAAGACCACGCCGGAGCGCCTCTGGGAGGCGATCACCAGCGAGGAGATGCGCGCCCGCTACAGCTTCGGGGTCGGGACCGCCTCGGACTGGACCCCCGGCTCGGAGTACAAGGCATCGGTTCCGGGGGTGATCGACATCGCCAGCGGCGAGAACCTGGAGGTGGACCCGCCGCGCCGCCTGGTGCAGAGCTTCAACGCGCTCTGGAGCGAGGACGTGCAGGAGGAAGGGACCTCGCGGGTGACCTGGGAGATCGAGCCGGTGGGCACCTCGTGCCGCCTGCGGGTGACCCACGACCAACTCGGCGAGGAGGCCAACAACGAGCTCTACGGCGGCTGGCCGATGATCCTCTCCGGCCTGAAGACGCTGCTGGAGACCGGCGAGGACCTCGACACGCCGGGCTCCCTGCGCTACTCCGGGGCCTAGGAGTAGGAGATCGGCGCGGCGATTTCGGGCGCCGGCGGGTGAGGCTGAGGCCGCGGCGGCGCCGGGTCGGGGGACGGCGGCAGCGGCGGCCCCGGCTCCGGGGTCGGCGAGGGCGGCTCGGGGTCCGGTTGCGGCGGGCCGGGCACGGGGGTCTCCAGGACTGGGGTGTGGGGAAGGGTCTCCATGCCCCGGTCCTACCCCGGTGCGGGTTTTTCGACCCGGCGCCGGGGTAGCCGGACCGCATCCGATCGAGGAGGAGGCCAGTCGATGACCCAACCGACCCTGGAGGACGCCCGCGCGCTGAGCGAATGGCGGCCGCCGCTGGGAGTGCTCTCCGTCTATCTGGGCTTCGACCCCGCCGACCGCGGCGGCGCCTGGCGCACCGAGCTGCGGAACAGCCTCGACGCCGTCCTCGAGACCCGCCGCGAAGCCGAGCACGCGCAGAGGGTGGCGCTGCGGGCGACCGCGAAACGCCTGCTCGAGCGGTTCGAGGACGGCGATCTGCGCCCGCCGCCGCGCGGCGAGGCCGGCTTCGTCGAGGTGGCGGAGAAGCCCGGAGCCGAGCACTGGTTCGGAACCGCGACGGCGCCCGCCGCCGGCGCCTGCGTCGAGCTGGCCCCCGAGCCGGTGGTGGCGCCGCTGCTCGACCTCTGCGGTCACAACGGCGCCCGCGGCGTCGCGCTGCTCTCGGCCGAGCGGGTGCGGCTGCTCTGCTGCGCCGAGGGAACGCTCGAGGCCCTGGAGGACTGGGAGCTGAGCATCACCAGCCTCGACTGGCGCGAGCGCAAGGCGCAGAGCGCCAACAACCCCGCCCGCGCCCAAGGGGTCAGCTCCTCGGGCCACGACCAGTTCGGCGAACGCCTCGAGCACAACCGCCAGCGCTTTCTCGCCGAGTGCGGTGGCCTCACGGCTCGCCGCCTCGCGGCGGACGGGCTGGAGGAGGTGATCGTCTTCGGCCCCGCCAAAGACCTCGAGAGCTTCAAGTCCGGCTTCGGCTCCCCGGCGGAGAAGCTGACGATCGCCGCCGACCTCGACCTGATCTCGGCCCCGAAGGGCAGGGTCGCCGAAGCCGTCGCCGAGGCGATCGAGCGCCTCGAGGCCGAGCGCGACCGGGCCGTCGTCGAGCGGGCGCTGGAAGAGGCGAAGGGCGGCAGCCGCGGGGCCGCCGGGCTGCAGGAGACCAAGGCGGCGCTGGGAGAGGGGCGCGTCGACCACCTCGTCTTCGACGCCGGGATCGGCGAGGAGGCGGAGTCGCTGGTCCGGGCCGCTCTCGCCAGCAGCGCCCGGGTCACGGTCGTGCGCGACGAGCTCGCCGCGCCGCTCGGCGACGCCGAGGGAGTAGCCGCGGTCCTGCGCTATTGACAGCGCCCTTCGGCAGAGCGGCCGTCGGGCAAACGCCCCTTCGGGCGGGGGAGTGTGACCTCCCTCCGGTTCGCTTGTCCCGGCCTCGGGTAGCTGGACGGTCAGAAGACAAGTGGAGCGAGAAGGAGACGAGTTGAGCGAGCAAGAGAAGGTTGCCGGCGGGCCGTTGGGCAAGGCGGTCGGCCGAGCCAAGCAGTTGGCGGGAGCGGCGCTGGGCCGCGAGGACCTCGGTCGCGAGGGCAGGCTGCAGGAGGTCCAGGCGGACACCCGGGCCGAGGTGGCGGCGAAGGAGGCCGAGGCCGAGCGCCGGGAGCGGGAAGCCGGGATCGAGGCCGAGCGGGCCGAGGTCCAGGCCGAGCGCCACGAGACCGAGCTGAAGGCGGCGGAGATCGAGGCCGAGGAGGAGGCCGAGCGCGAGCGCGCCGAGAAGGAGCGCGAGGCGGCCAGCCGCGCCCAGGTGGACAAGGCCGCCGCCGAGCGCGAGCGACTGGCCGGCGAGAGCCGCGCCGCCGCCAGGCGCACGCAGGCGACGACTGAGAAGGAAGCGACGAAGCGCGAGGCCGCCGAGCTGAAGCGCGAGGCCGACCGGGCCGAAGAGGCCGCCGCCGCGATCGACCCGAAGGAGCAGAGCTGATGGCGCTGACGACGATCCCGAGGACGGCAATCGGCCTCTCCCTGAAGCTGGCGCGGGCTCCCTTCGACATCGCCCGCGGCGCCATCGGCGGCTCCGACCCCAGGGCCGACCTGGCGGAGGCCGAACGCGAGCGCGCCGGCGCGCTGCGCGAGGAGGCGGAGGCACGCGAGGCGCGGGCGGAGGAGCGTCAGGCGAAGATCGGCGCCGCCGCCGAGAAAGCGGCCGCCGACGCCCGGCACAAAGCCGAGCAGGACAAGCGCAAGGCGGACAAGCGTCGCCGCGAGCGCAAGGCAGCCGCGAAGAAAGCCGAGCAGCAGAAGAAGGAGAAAGCCGCCAAAGCGGCCGCCAAAGCCAAACGGGCGGCGGTCAAAGCCGAGAAGGCCACGCAGCTGCAGAAGCTGGAGGCCAAAGAAGAGAGCCTCGAGGCCAAAGAGGAGGCGGCGGCGACCGAGCGCGAGGCAGAGCGCCTGGAGAAGGCCGCCGCGGTCGCCAAGGAGAAGCGGAAGGACGGCAATGGGGCTGGCTGAGCGCCGGCCCTCACACCTTCGGCTCGAGGTAGAAGACCTCCGCGCAGACGTCGGCGTCGGCGTCGAGGCCGCTGACGAAGGCGCGCACCCGGCGGGCGAGCAGCCGTTCGACGATCTCCGTGAACCGCTCGTGGGTGGCGGCCTGGAAGTACATCCGGGTGTCGCGCAGCCGCTGGTGCTCGCCGAGGTCGGCGAGGCTGCGCTCGGCCGGCGTGAAGGTGTTCTCCAGGGAGCAGATGACGATGTCCGGGCCGGCGAACTCGGTCCGCACCTTGGTCGGCCCGCGCCCGAAGAGCTCCTTGTAGAGACGCACCATCTCGCGCGAGATCTCCGCCCGCACGGACTCGTGATGGCTTGCCTCCGGCGTTCTCTGGGTTTCCGCCTCCACGTAGCTTTTCTTTACCCATCGTGGTGAGCGCTTTAATCCGCGGGCGCCGCGGGTAAGGGAGGCGGGATGGCCACCAACCAGTCGAGCCGGCCGGCGACGACGACGATCACCCCCTATCCCGACGGCCCCTACCTGGTGCGCGGCGAGTTCGTCGTCCAGGACCGGGACGGCAACGAGATGGGGACCGAGCGACGCACGATCGCCCTCTGCCGCTGCGGCAAGTCGCGGATCCGGCCGCTCTGCGACGGCACCCACAAGCTGATCGGTTTCAAGGCCCCGAGCGCGCAGGAGCCATGGCCGGCCGAGTGATCGAGCTGCCGCCGCCGCGCGGTCCGCTCAGCGAGGAGCTCTTCGAGGCGCTCGGGGGACCGCCGCGAGCCGGGCTGGGCGTCCCGGGCGCGGACTCGCCGGACCCGCTCGCGGACGAGGACCTGCAGCTCGCCCTCTACGTCGCCTACGAGCTTCACTACGCCGAGATCCGCGGCGTCGACGAGCGCTGGGAGTGGTCGCCTGCCCTGCTGGCCTTCCGCGAGGCGCTGGAGCGCCCCTTCGAGGCGGCGGTCGCCGAGCTGGTGCAGCCCGCCGCGGCGACCGAGCTCCGGTCGGTCGGCGAGGCGCTGCAGGGGATCGTCGCCGAGGACCCGGGGCCGCCGCTCTCCCGCTACCTGGAGGTGCAGGGGACCCGCGAGCAGATGCTCGAGCAGGTCGTCCACCGCTCCGCCTACCAGCTGAAGGAGGCCGACCCCCATTCCTGGGCGATCCCGCGGCTGACGGCGGGCCCGAAGGCGGCGCTGCTCGAGGTCCAGTTCGACGAGTACGGCGGCGGCAGCGCCGAGCGCATGCACTCGGTCCTGTTCGCAGAGACGATGGAAGGCCTCGGGCTCGACCCGGCCTACGGCCGCTACATCGACCGTTGGCCCGCCCCGACTCTGGCCGCGGTCAACCTGGTGACCTGCTTCGGCCTGCACCGCCGGCGGCGCGGCGCCCTGGTCGGCCATCTGGCCGCCTTCGAGATGACCTCCTCGATCCCCAACCGCCGCTACGGCAACGCCCTGCGCCGCCTCGGCTTCGGGCCCGACGTGACCCACTTCTACGACGAGCACGTCGAGGCCGACGCCGTGCACGAGAACATCGCCGCCTGGGACCTCGCCGGCGGCCTCGCGGCGGCCGAGCCGGAGCTCGCCGCCGACATCCTCTTCGGCGCCCGGGCGCTGCTGCAGGTGGAGGCCCGCTGGGCCCGCCACCTGATGGACGCATGGGAGGCCGGGGAGACGTCGTTGCGGGCGCCGCTGGTGCCCGCGCTGGTGTGAGCGGCCGCCTCGACCTCTCCTACGTGGTGCCGATCCGCTGGCGCGACGGCGAGCAGCGAGCCGGCCTGGCGGCCTACCTGGCGGAGATCGCGCCGTGCTGCGCCGAGGTGATCGTCGTCGACGGCTCGCCGGCCGAGGTCTTCGCCGCCAATGCCGCCGCCTGGGGCGGGCGTGTCACCCATCTCCCGCCGGACCCGGGGGAGGGCTGGCTGATGGGGAAGGTCTCCGGGGTTCGCACCGGGATCAGGGCCGCCTCCCGGGAGCGGGTGGTGGTCGCCGACGACGACGTCCGCTACGACCGCGCGGCGCTGGGGCGCGTCGCCGGCCTGCTCGGCGAGCACGACCTGGTGCGCCCGCAGAACTACTTCGACCCGCTGCCCTGGCACGCCCGCTGGGACACCGCCCGGACGCTGCTCAACCGCGGCTGCGGCCGCGACTACCCGGGGACGCTGGCCGTGCGGCGCTCGCGGATGCTGGCGATCGGGCTCTACGACGGCGACGTCCTCTTCGAGAACCTGGAGCTGATCCGGACCGTTCGCGCCGCCGGCGGGGCGGTGGCCTCCCCGCTCGACCTCTACGTCGCCCGGGTGCCGCCTTCGGCGGCTCACTTCCTGGGGCCAGCGCACCCGCCAGGCCTACGACGACTTCGCGCTGCCGCTGCGGATGGCGCTCTGGCTCGCGATCGTGCCCCTGCTCGCCCTCGCCGCCATGAGGCGGCGGCCGGCGCCGGCGCTGCTGCTGGCCGCGCTTGCCACGCTCGTCGCCGAGCGCGGCCGCCGCCGCGGAGGTGGCAGGGACGTTTTCCCGGCCTCCTCCTCGCTGCTGGCCCCCGTCTGGGTCCTCGAGCGGGGTATCTGCGCCTGGCTGGCGGTCCTCCACCGCCTGCGCTTCGGCGGCGTCCGCTACGGCGACTCGGTGATCCCGCTGGCGGCCCACTCGGAGCGCGAGCTGAGGGGGCGCCTCGCCGCGCGCTCCTCCCAGCCGGGGTGAGCGACCGCCGCTAGGGCAGGCGAGGCGTCGCTGTGTGCTGCTAGGGCAGGCGAGGCATCGCGGTGGGCGCGGGGGAGAGCCGTTTGCGCGCCGCCCTCACCCTCTGCAGGAGCCGGTCGCGTTTCAGGGCGGGCCCCAGCTCCGGTCCGCGGATCTCGCGGGCAGGGGTGGGGTCTTTGCTCTCCGGGGGTACGACTGGGATGCTCATATCTCCTCCAAGCTCAGGAATTGGGCTACTTCCGTGACCTCTCCCAATCTCCGTGCGACGCCGTGAGAAGTGAGTGGTTTTCCTCCCGACACAACCGGCGCTGTGACCGTTGTGCTGGTCGTCTGATTACCCACAAGATCGGTGGACAAACCTCGTTTCGTTCTGCCGCTACCCGGGAAGCGAGGAGCGCAGGAGAGAAGATGATGAGACACGCCGGTTTTCAACACGAGGCTTTGATCTACACCGGCTCCGACGAGTATTTGGCGGGGACCGTTCCCTTTCTGCGGGCCGGCCTGGAGGCCTGCCAGTCGGTGCTGGTGGCCGTCGGGCCCGACCAGACCGAGCTGCTGGAAGGCGAGCTGGGCGCCGATTCCGAGCTCGTCCGCTTTCTCGAGATGCGCGAGGTGGGGCGCAACCCGGCGGCGATCATTCCCGTCTGGCGCGAGTTCGTCGAGCGGAGCGGCGGCCTGCCGGTGCGGGGCATCGGCGAACCCGTCTGGGCCGCGCGCAGCGCCGCCGCCCTGGAGGAGTGCCAGCGCCACGAGTCGCTGCTCAACGTCGCCTTCGGCGACGGTCCCGCCTGGGACCTGCTCTGCCCCTACGACGGCGCCTCGCTGGACGACGAGGTGCTGGCCAGGGTGGCTCACTCGCACCCCGTCGTCCACCGCGAGGGCGAGCGCGAGGAGAGCTTCTCCTTCGTCCCGGACCTCGACTGCTTCGCCGGCGAGCTGCCGCCGCCGGCCGCAACCCCCGAGGTCCTCAGCTTCGGGCTGACCGGGCTGGCCGAGGTCCGCCGCCTGGTCGCCGCCGCGGCGCAGCGGGCGGGGATGGGCCCCGGCGAGGTCGCCGACTTCGTCACCGCGACCAGCGAGCTCGCCGCCAACAGCGTCATGCACGGGGGCGGCAGCGGCACCGTGCGCCTCTGGCGCGAGGAGGAGCGCCTGCTGGCCGAGGTCGAGGACCGGGGCCGGATCGAGGAGCCGCTGGTCGGGCGCACCCGTCCCGACATCTCCCAGGAGGGCGGCCGCGGGCTCTGGCTCGCCAACCGGCTCTGCGACCTGGTCCAGATCCGCTCCGGCGAACGCGGCACGACCGTCCGTTTGCACGTCTTGGCACGCGAGGTCGCCTACGTCTGAGGCGTGCCGATCGTCCGCCCGGGGTACCTGGCGGACATGTCAGACAACGATCCTCAGACCCAGCTCGTCAAGTACCTGACCGACGTCCACTCGATCGAGGAGCAGGCGCTGGTGCAGATGCGCCGCGCCCCCGACTTGGTCGAGGGGCCGCTCGCCGATGCCTTCCAGCGCCACCTCAGCGAGACCGAATCGCAGGAGCAGCGCGTCCGCGCCCGCCTCGACGCCCACGACGCCTCGCCCTCGCGGCTGAAGGACGCCGCCGGGCAGGCGGGCGGGATGGGGATGGTCCTCTTCGCCCGCTCCCAGCCCGATACGCCGGGCAAGCTGGCGATGCACGCCTTCTCCTACGAGCACATGGAGGTGGCCGCCTACGAGCTGCTGGGGATCGCCGCCCGCGAAGCCGGCGACGAGGCGACCGCGGCGATGGCGGCGGCGATCGCCGACGAGGAGCGCGAGATGGCGGGCCGGATCGCCGAGCACTGGGACGACGCGGTCGAGCAGGCGCTGGCCGCGGTCGAGCCGGACGACCTCGGCGACCAGCTCAACACCTACCTCGCCGACGTCCACGCGCTCGAGGGCCAGTCGAAGAAGCTGCTGGAGAAAGGGAGGAGATGGACCTCCCCGACGCTCTGCGGACGGCTCTCGCCGAGCACCTCGAGGAGACCGACGGGCACCTGCGGCGGATCGAGCGCCGCCTCGACGACCGCGGCGCCGCGCCCTCGGCGCTGAAGGACGCCGCGCTCCGCCTCGGCGCCCTCAACTGGGGCGTCTTCTTCGCCGCCCAGCCCGATACCCCGGCCAAGCTCGCCGGCTTCGCCTACGCGGTCGAGAACCTCGAGGTGGCCGCCTACGAGCTGCTGCTCCGGGTTGCGCGCCGCGCCGGCGACAGCGAGACCGTCTCGATGGCCGAGGCGATCCTCGGCGAGGAGAAGAGAGCCGCCGAGGCCGTCGCCGCCCAGTGGCCGGTCTCGATGAGCGTCGCCTGAGACGCCCTGGTTGCTGCTGGTAGCGCTCGGCAGCGCCCGCTGTGCGGCCGCCAGGTGGAGGTCTTCGACCTGTCGCCCTTGGCGGTCAGCGCGCTCGGCCAGGGCGTGAAAGTCGAAGCCGTCGAGGCTTTCGCCGAAGCTCTGCTCGAAAGCGTTCCAGAGCTGCATCTTGCCGCCGATCCCCGAGGCGAGGACCTCCAGCTCGAGGACCCGGCTCAGCGGCGAGTAGCCGCGTAGCTGCCCGTTCAGTTTGAAGCGGCCGAGCCGCTCCGCGACTTTGGCAAGCGCCGGTTTGACCATCTTGCGCTCGATGCCGAGCCGTTCCATCAGGCGGATCAGCGTCTCGCGGTCGGCTTCGATCTCGGTCGCGATCCGCGCCAGCGCCTCGCCCATCTCGGCGTCGCCGCGGTTGCTCGACCGCAGGCGGCGGGCCAGCTCGACGCCGAGCGCGGCCCCCGCCAGGTGGTCGTTCAGGTAGATCGGCCAGGAGGCGATCGGGGGTCGCGCCCGGCGCCATCGCTCGGCTCAGGCCTCCTCGTAGGGGTCTTTCGCCCCGGCCAGCTGCAGAGCGGCGTCCTTGGTGTCGCTGAAGTGCCGTTCCTGGATCGGCAGCGCCCACTCGGTCAGCTCGGCGATCTTTTCCTCGCCGGCCTGCTCGTTGAGCTTGCGCGAGCACCGCCCAGTGGCCGACCTCGCCGGCCTCGGCCATGGTCATGAACTCGAAGCCGTCGAGCCCGTCGGCGTCGTCGCCGAGGTAGGTCTCCATCATCTCGGAGGCCTCGACTTTCGTTTCCTGGGCCTTGTCGAGGATCGCGGTCTTCTTCCCGTCCCGCTCCTCGGCCACCGTCGGTGCAGCGGCGCTCGGTCTCCTCGGCCTCCTCGCGCATCTGACGCAGGCTGGAGGCGATGCTCTCGTCCTCGACGAGGCCCTCGACCTTCTCCGTCGCTTTCTGCGCCGCCTGGGCGAGCCCGAGAACCTCCGCGAGCTTCTCCTCCAAAGTCGTCAGCTCGGCCATCGTCTTCCCTCCTTGTGGTCGTTGGCAGGTGCCGTTTTCCTACCCGAGCCAGACGTGTTCGAAGCGCAGCCCGGCGTCGCCGGGGTGGAGGAGGCCCATCGAGCGACGCGGCGCGCGGCGGCGCTCGGTCGGGCTGCCGGGATTGAAGATCTGAAAGCCGTTCTCCTCCTCGTGGAGGGGCAGGTGGCTGTGGCCGAAGACGACCGCGTCGGCGTCGGGGAAGCGGGCGCGCATCCGTCCCAGCCTGCCCTTGCTCGGACCGGCGTCGTGGACGACGGCGACGGTGCGGCCGCCGACCTCGGCCTCGAGCGCCTCCGGCAGCTCGCGCCGCAGCCGGGGCTCATCGACGTTGCCGTGGACGGCCAGCACCACCGGCACAGCTCGCGCAGCTCGGCCAGCACCGAGGCGGCGGAGAAGTCCCCGGCGTGGATCAGCGCGTCCGCCGCGCGGATCCGGGCCACGCACTCCTCCGGCAGCGCCCGCTGGCCCTTCGGCATGTGGGTGTCGGCGATGACGGCGATCATCGAAAGGTCATTTCGGCACCCATATGGTGCTCAACTGACCACTCGTTATGAACGACGGTTGAACAGGCCGCGAAGCGAGCCGCCGGCGGCGGCGAGGAAGGCGCGGCGGAGCGTCCCGCGGCGCCTGGTCCGCCAGCCGCCCTCGGCGGCGTGCGGCCCGTGGCTCTCGAGCACGTTGCCTGCGGCCGGCGCGGCGGCGACGGCGCCCCAGGTGCCGCGCACGAAGGCGTCGTGGGCGAGGCGGCGGTAGAGCGGCGCCGCCGCCGCGTGGAGGACCTGGAGGACGCGGCCGGAGCGCCCGTAGTTGACCTCGCGCTTGGGGTTCTCGGCGCAGAGCTCGATCCCGCGCGCCACCTCCTCGACGTCGAGGACCGGTGGGATCGGCCGTACCTGGCGGCCGGTGTAGTTGCCGCCGTGCTCGAAGATCGGCGTGTCGACCGCCTGCGGCGCCATCGTCGCGACGTGGATGTCCTCCTCGCCGGCCAGTTCCCCGGCGAGGCATTCGGAGAAGGCGCGGACGCCGTTCTTGCTGACGATGTAGGGGGCGACCTGGGGCGAGCTGACCCGGCCCCAGACCGAGGAGAGGTTGATCAGTACCCCGCTGCCCTGCCGGCGAAAGCGGGGGAGGGCGGCGCGGGCGCCGTGCACCTGGCCCATCAGGTTCGTCTCGATCACCCGCCGGAAGACCTCGGAGGGGATCTCCTCGAACGGCCCGTAGGCGATCACGCCGGCGTTGTTGACCCAGACGTCGATCCGCCCGAAGCGCTCCACGGTCGCCGCGGCCAGCGCCTCGACCGCCTCCTCGTCGGCGACGTCGAGCGTCCGCTGCAGGGTCTCCGCGCCGGCGGCCTCGCACTCGGCGGCGAGCTCGGCGAGCGGCGGCTCCGAGCGCGCGCAGAGCGCCAGCGCCCGCGCCCGCCGGGACAGCCGCAGCGCCGCCGCGCGGCCGATCCCGCTCGAGGCGCCGGTGATGACGACGACGGCTTCCTCCAGCGGCCGCGGCACGGCGGGCCTAGCCGAGACCCTTCTCCTCGGCGGCCTTGTAGGCGATCTGGAAGAAGTCCGAGATCGTCAGCGCCGAGAAGAGGGAGGCGACGAAGCGGGTCACGCGGGGGGCGAAGATCAGCCCGATCGAGAAGCCGGCCACGACCCAGAGCCCGAGGCAGTAGGGGCAGATCAGCAGCTCGCCGATCGCTTTCTGCAGACCGCTCCCGCGCGAGCTCTCCTCCAGCTCCGCCGGCCCGCCCTTGCCTTCGAGCTCGGTGAACGGGGCGCGCAGCGGGCTCGTCACCTTGTCCTTGGAGATCACCCGGCTGAGCTTGTGGGAAGCGGTTCCGATCAGCACCAGCTCGCCCGCGCTCGTCCTCGCCGGCAGCTCCCGCCCCTGCCGCCGGGCGAGCGCAAGGGCGCTGGCGACCAGGGTGCCGAAGATGGACATGAAGGCGAGGTAGGAGAGAAATGGCGGCCGCTCATGCGGCTCGGCGTAGCCCGCCACCACCTCCGGGGTCTTCAGCGTCGCTTGGTCCTCCGGCGTCATCGTCCCCTGCTACCCAGGGCGGTGGCGGTTCCAATCCTCGGGTGACGTGGTGCGCGAACGGGCCGAGATGGCTCCCACGTTGGTCTAGGATCGTTGAAAGCCGGCAGTCGGCGGCGGTGCCGACCTCTGTTGGCTTGTACCTGCGACTACGATTGATCGAGATGCAGCGCTTCAAAGTCACCGAGCATGAGTTGCAGCCTGGCTGCAGGGACATCCAGGTCATGGGAGAGCTCGACCTCGCCGTCGCCGGCGAGCTCGATGCCGTCCTCGCCGCGGCCGCGGCCGAGTGCGGCCAGGTCCTGGTCGGGCTGGAGAGCTGCGACTTCATCGACTCCTCCGGGATCGCGGTGATCCTCCGCGCCCACAGCCGGATGGCGGAGGAGGGCAACCGGCTGGCGGTCTACGCGCCGACCGAACAGGTGCTGCGCGTCCTCTCGATGACCGGCCTGACCGGCAACGGGCTCGTCTTCGACAGCGCCGCTGATGCGCTGGCCGCGGTCGGCGCCTCCACCGCCTCCGCCGAGTAGGCCGCCCGGCGGCGTCCGGGGCTCAGCCGAAGCGGGGCTCGAGGCGCTGGAAGGTCTGCCACCAGCCGCGGTCGAGTGTCGCGTGCTCGACGGCCTGGAGGAGCGAGCCGTCGTCGTCGTGCAGCTCGTAGCTGACCATCGGCGGCTCGGCGAGGAGATCGACGTCGACGATCTTTGCCATCAACAGGTAGGGCGGGCAGCTGAGCCAGACCTCGCCCGGTTTTGGAAGAGATTTGACGTTCAATCGCGCCATGGGTCCTCGATACCCCTGGCTTCGACGCAAAAACCGAAAACCTTCCCCGAAATTAGGGGAAATGAAGCGGCAGTTTCACTGCCCGCTGGCCGACCCCGGTGGCGAGCTCCTTGATCCGCAGCGGACCGCCGGCGTGGGGCGCCAACGGCGGCGTCGGTCCGCCCTCGGCGTGCCGCATCCCGTCGAGCAGGTCGTCCAAGGCCCGGAGCGAGCTGACCCTCGGCTCCCAGCCGAGCAGCTCCCGCGCTCGCGAGACGTCCATCGCCGGGACCCCGAGCGCGAGGTCGATCCAGCCAGGGGAGGAGGGCTGCAGGCGCAGCTTCCAGGTCAGGTTGGCCGCGGCGCGCAGCGCACCGGCCGGCAGCGGGAAGCTGCGGGCGCCGAACAGCTCGCGCAGCTCCTCGACCCCGATCTCCGGCTCGGCGGCGATGTTGAAGGCGCCCTGGACGTCGCGCACCACAGCCTGCCGGTAGGCCTCGCCGACGTCGCGCGAGTGGACCGCCTGGAAGCGCAGCCGCGGCACCCGCGGGACGGCGGGGACAAGCTGCTTGCGGACCAGGAACCCGGGCAGGAAGGGCCCGGCGAAGAGGCGGCGGATCTCGCTCGCGGCCTCGGCCTTGAAGATCAGGCCGGGGCGGAGGCGGACCACCCGGACGTCGGGCTCGCGCCGTTCGAAGGCGTCGAGGATCGTTTCCACCGCCGCCTTGTGGCGGGAGTAGAAGGAGGTGGGGATGCCGTCGACCGGCCAGGACTCGTCGACCCGGCGTTCCTTCGGGCCGGGGCTGTAGGCGCCGACCGAGGAAGCGTGGACGAGGGCTCCGACCCCGGCCCGCGCGACCGCGTCGAAGACCCGCCGCGACCCCTCGACGTTGATCCGCTCGGTCGTTGCCTCGTCGCGGCTCGGCTGGATCGCCCAGGCGAGGTGGACGACCGCGTCGGCGCCGGAGAAGAGCGGCACCAGCTCATCCGCGGCGACGTCGGCCGTCGCCCACTCGACCTTCGGCATCTCCACCTGCGGCAGGCGGCGCGATATCCCGACGATCTCCTCGACCGCCGGCTCTTCGCCCAGCGCTTCGAGCACGCTGGTGCCGACGTTGCCGCTCGCTCCGGTGACGACTACGCGCATCGCGGTCCCCCGGTCACGGCTGGATTACGAACTTGATCGCGCCGTCTTCCTTCTTCTGGAACTTCTCGTAGGCCTCGGGGACCTCCTCGATCCCGATCTTGTGCGAGGCCAGGTCCTCGGTCCCGAGCGGATCGGCGTCGTCGGTGACCAGCGGCAGGATCTCGTCGATCCATTTCTTCACGTGGGCCTGGCCCATCCGCAGCTGGACGCCCTTGTCGAACAGCTGGAACATCGGGATCGGGTCGACCATGCCGCCGTAGACGCCGCTGATCGAGACCGTGCCGCCGCGGCGGACGGTGTCGAAGCACTGATAGAGCGCCGACATCCGGTCGATCGCCGCCTTTTCGATCAGCTTCTCGGCGACCGCGTCGGGGAGCAGGCCGGCGGCTTTCTGGGCGAGCTCTCCGACCGGTGCGCCGTGCGCCTCCATCCCGACCGCGTCGATCGCGGCGTCGGTGCCGCGGCCCTCGGTCATCTCGCGGATCGTGTCGGAGACGTCGTCGTGCTCTTCGAGGTCGAGCGTCTCGATCCCGTGCCTGCGCGCCAGCTCGAGGCGCTCGGGGACGATGTCGACGCCGATCACCCGCGCCCCTTTGTGGGCGGCGATGCGGGCGGTCATCTGGCCGATCGGGCCGAGCCCGAAGACCGCGACCGAGCCGCCCTCGGGGATCGCCGCGTACTCGACCGCCTGCCAGGAGGTCGGCAGCACGTCGGAGAGGTAGAGGAAGCGGTCGTCGGGCGGTCCCTCGGGCACCTTGATCGGCCCGAAGTGGGCCTGCGGCACGCGCAGGTACTCGGCCTGCCCGCCCGGCACCTGGCCGTAGAGCTTGGTGTAGCCGAGCAGCGAGGCGCCTTTTTCCTCCTCCCGGTTCTGGGTCGTCTCGCACTGGGCGAAGAGCTGGCGGTCGCACATCCAGCAATGCCCGCAGGAGATGTTGAAGGGGATCACGACCCGGTCGCCGGGGGAGATGTGGGTTACCTCCGGGCCGACCTCCTCGACGATCCCCATCGGCTCGTGACCGAGGATGTCCCCCTCGGTCATGAACGGGGAGAGGATCTCGTAGAGGTGCAGGTCCGAGCCGCAGATCGCGCTCGAGGTGATCTTGATCACCGCGTCGGTGGCCTCTTGGATCTTCGGGTCCTCGACCTCGTCGACGCGGACGTCGCGCGGGCCGTGCCAGACGGCAGCCTTCATAGGTGCTTCCCTTCCCTAGCTCTCGGTTCTCCTCAGGTCCCCGGCCCGCGGCGGCGCGAAACGGATTGAAGGGGTTGTCACCCGCTCAGGAGACCAGCTCGACCACTTCGCGCTCGATCTTCAGCCGCTGCTTGGCGCTCATGCGGCCGTTGGCGCTGGCCGTCGGGCGGATCGTGACGCCGTCGCGGAAGCGGTCGAGCACCCGCGGGTCGATGTAGGAGGCGCGGCAGACGGCGGGGGTGTTGCCGAGCGCCTCGGAGACCTGGTCGACGGCGCCGGAGATGGCGCGTTTGGCGGCGGCGTCGGAGCGCGGCCGCTCCTCGCCGGCGAGCGCGACCGCGGCGAGGACGGTCCCGTGCCAGGTGCGGAAGTTCTTCGCCGTGAACTCCTCGCCGATCTTCTCGTGGATGTACTCGTTGATCTCGTCGGAGCGGACGTCGACCCATTCCCGCCCGGAGCGGTAGGCGAGCAGGTCCTCGGGGCCGCTGCGGCGCCGGTACATCGCCTCGATCGCCCGGCGCGCGGCGACGTCGCGGATCGACTGCACCCGTCGCTGTCCGCTCTTGGCGGGGAAGTCGAAGACGACCTCGCCGCGCTTGATCGTGACGTGCTCGCGGCGCACGGTGGCGAGGCCGAAGCTCTCGTTTTCCTCGGCGTAGACCTCGCTGCCGACGCGGAAGAAGCCGAGGTCGAGGAGCCGGATCGCGCAGGCCAGGGCGCGCTCGCGGGGCATGCCCTGGCGGCGCAGGTCGGCGGTCACGGCGCGGCGCAGCTTCGGCAGCGCCAGCGCGAACTGGCGCACCAGCTCGAACTTCCGTTCCGCCTGCCGCTGCTGCCAGCGCTCGTGGTAGAGGTACTGCTTACGTCCCGCTTCGTCGTAGCCGGTCGCCTGGATGTGGCCGAACGGGTCGGGGCAGATCCAGACCTCCTTCCAGGCCGGCGGGATCGCCAGCTGGCGGATCCGCTCCAGCGTCTCCTCGTCGGCAATCCTCTCGCCGGTTCCGTCCTCGTAGGAGAAGCCGCGGCCGCGGCGGATGCGCCTGATCCCGGGGCCGGCGCAATCGGCGCGGCGCAGGCGGCCGCGGCGGGCGGGAGCGGTGGCGGGGCTCACCGGGCGTCGAAAGCCATAGATGACCGACTCGAAGGAGGAAACGCACCCGCACTCGACATGCCGCCCAGCTACCCAAGCGCGCAAGTAGCCGAAACCGCTCCGGCCCAAGGGGGGCGAACCAAGGCCCCAGTCGCCTTATCCACCCAAATGTCGCCGCCTCCCCCCGCCGAGACCGCAAACGAAGCCGACAATCGATCCCGTTTGCGGTTTCGCGAAACCGAGCGCGGGATTGCCGCTCTTGCCGATCAACAGCATGGGGTGGTGGGGCGGGATCAGCTGATTCGCCTTGGATTGGAAGAAGGAGCGATCGCGAGAAGAGTTGGCCTTGGTCGCCTTAACGAGGTTCGGCGTGGGGTCTATGCCCCTGGACGCCGTCGCCTGACGCGAGAAGGCCGCTGGATGGCCGCCGTCCTGGCCTCGGGACCCGACGCGGTGCTCAGTCATTGGTCGGCTGCCGCCCTCTGGATGATCCGGCCGAGTGCGCGGTCGCTCATCGACGTCACCGACCCGGCCAAGAGCCGGACCTGGGACGGGATCCGCCGGCACCACAAAGCGCTCCCGGCGGACGAGCGGACGGTGGAGGAGGGGATACCGGTGACCACCGTGCCGCGGACGATCTTCGACCTCGCGGCGACCGAGCCGGCCGAGGTGGTCGAGAACCTGATCCGGGAGATGGAATTCAGGGAGCTGCGCGACCCGCTCTCGCTCTGGGACCTGGTGAGGCGCTATCCACGCCGGCGCGGGGTGGCGAGGGTGCGCCTCGCGCTCGATCGCCTGAGGGAAGAGCCCGTAGGCCGCATGAAGAGCCCTCTCGAGGAACGCTTCGCACCCTTCCTGCGCCGCCACGAACTGCCCCTACCTCGCTTCAACGATTCGATTCTCCTCGGCAACAGGCGCTACGAAGTCGACTGCCACTGGCCCGGCACGGGCGAGATCGTCGAGCTCGACGGCTGGCAGGGCCACAAGACCCGCACCGCCTTTCGCGAGGACCGCGCCCGCGACCGCGTCCTCCGCGTCGCCGGCTACTCCGTCACTCGCCTCACCTTGAACCAGCTGGACGACGAACCCGAGGCGGTCGCCGCCGACCTCCGAGCCCTGCTGACACGACCTGCCCCAGCCTCCCTACCCAGCAAGTAAGGAGGAGGGCGTGTCTAAGAGACCCCGTCAGCCGGCTCGACCCGGAGCGCCGAGCGCAGCGGATGCGCCGGCTTGAAGAACGTCGCGGTCTGCGCTCTTACCTGCCACGGGGCCGGCAGCGTTGCGGCGGGCGCCGCCAGGAAGCGGGTGAAGAGCACCGAGGCGCGGCGGCAGGTGATCGCCGAGCGTGACGGGATGTAGAGGAGGTAGGGACCCCTGGCGAAGAAGAGCGGCCCGACGTCGGAGCCGGCGTTGACGGTGAAGGTCCCCGGGCAGAGCGTGCCGAGTTCGGTGTTGCCGCCACCGCCTTCGCCACCACCCCCGCCGCCGCTGAGGCGCACGGAAAAGCTCTGGCTGCCGCCCCTGAACGTCGCCTTGCCGCTCCCTTCGGCGGTGGCCCGCCACGGTTTCGGCAGGTTGCCGTCCCAGTCGCTGAGGAAGCGGGCGAAGAGCTTCGAGGAGGCCGGGCAGCTCAGCCCGCTCGAGACCGTCACCTCGTAGTTCCCGGCGGGCAGGCTCACCGCGCCGATTCGGTCGTCGTGCAGGACTTTGAAGCTCGGGCAGCTCGCCGCCGAGGCGGAAGCGGCGCCGCCCAGCACCAGCATCGAGAGCGCGGCGACCAGCGCCAGCCCGAAGGCGGCGGCGGGGCGACGGCGAGAGGTGCGGACGGGACCCACTGGGCGGGAAACCTATCAGCGCCGATCCGTAGCATGCGAGCGACCGATGCCAGAACCCGTCAAGCGCAACCAGCGCTACATGCCTGGGCTGGACGGGCTCCGCGCGATCGCCGTCCTCTCTGTAATCGCCTTCCACCTCGGTTTCGACTGGGCCCCCGGCGGCATGCTCGGCGTCGGCGTCTTCTTCACCCTCAGCGGCTACCTGATCACCGACATCCTGCTCTCGCAGCTGAACGCCCGCGGCGGGATCAAGCTCGTTCCCTTCTGGCTCGCCCGCGCCCGTCGCCTGCTGCCGGCGCTGTTCCTGATGCTGCTGATCGTCACCGCCTGGGTGACGATCTTCGGCCCCGCCCAGCCGGACCAGTTCCGCAAGGGCGTGATCTCGGCGATCTTCTACGTCAACAACTGGGAGCAGATCTTCGCCGACGTCTCCTACTTCGCCCGCTTCGAAGCCGAAGGTCCGCTCGACCACCTCTGGTCGCTCTCGGTCGAGGAGCAGTTCTACATCCTCTGGCCGTTCCTGCTGCTGCTCGGCACCAAGCTCGTCCGCGAGCGTCCGCTTTCCTCCGGCGTCCGCCCGCGCCTGGCGCTGCTGACGATCGCCGGCGCAATCGCCTCATCAATCCTGATGTTCGTCCTCTACGAGCCGAGCCTCGACCCGTCGCGCATCTACTTCGGCACCGACACCCGCGCCGGCGGGCTGCTCTTCGGCGCCGCCCTGGCGATGGTCTGGCCGAGCCGCAAACTGAGCCGCCGGATCGCGCCGCAGGCGCGCAACACCCTCGACGCGATGGGCGTCGCCGGCCTGGCGATCATCGGCCTGATGATCTGGCGGACCGGCGAACTCTCCGCCTTCAACTACCGCGGCGGCTTCGTCCTCCTCTCGCTCGCGACGGTGATGGTCCTGATGCCGCTGACCCACCCGGCCTGCCGGCTCGGCACCTGGCTCGGGGTGCGGCCGCTGCGCTGGGTCGGGGTCCGCTCCTACGGGATCTACCTCTGGCAGACCCCGATCATCGTCCTCACTTCGCCGCAGGGGCTGCACGGCGACAGCCTCGTCCGCAGCCTCCTGCAGGTGGCGGCGATCTTCGCCGTCGCCGGCCTTTCCTGGCGCTTCGTCGAGGAGCCGATCCGCCACGGCGCGATCGGCCGCTTCTTCGCCCGCCGCCGCGCGGTCGGCTGGAAATGGGAGGGCTTCGCGCCGCCGATGCGGGTCGCGATCGTCAGCCTCGGGGTGCTGCTCCTGGTCGGCGCGGCGGGGATGGCCGGCGTCCATTCGACCAGCGCCGAAGGCAACGACGTCCGCGTCGAGCAGGCGAGGGCGGAGGGGACGACGAAGCCGCCGCCGCTGACCAAGGAGCAGGCCGAAGACTCGACCAAATCGCAATGCAAAGCGATCATCCACATCGGCGACTCGACCTCCGAGGGACTCGACGACGCCGAATACCTGCCCGAGGAAGGCCAGCGGATCCCCGCCCGTTATGCCGAAGTCGGCGTCAAAGAAGTCCACATGGAGGTCCAGGGCGCGACCTCGATCGAAGAGCAGTTCGAAGGCAACCCCAACGCCCAGGAAGTCGCCGCCGCCTGGAAGGCCGAAGGCTTCGAAGGCTGCTGGGTGCTGGCCCTCGGCACCAACGAGGCGGCCAACGTCGCCGCCGGCTCGACGATCGGCGAGCGCGAACGGATCGAAAAAATGATGACCATCATCGGCGACGAACCGGTGCTCTGGGTCAACGTCCGCTCGATCGTCCCCGCCGGCGATCCCTACTCGAAGGGAAACATGGAGAAGTGGGACGAGGAACTCGTCGCCGCCTGCGCCTCCTACCCCAACATGCGGGTCTACGACTGGGCCTCTGACGTCAAAGACGACTGGTTCATCGAAGACGGCATCCACTTCACCTCGCCCGGCTATGCCGCCCGCGCTCAGCTGATCGCCCTCGCCCTCGCCCACGCCTTTCCGGAAAAAGGCGAAACCGAAGGCGGCTCCAAGAACTGCGTAGTGAGCTGACGATTGGTGAGTTAGCTCGCCTATAGCGAGGTCAACTCACCAGTCGGGGACGAAGCCCTCGACCGGGTGCGAGTCGTCGCCGCCCTCCGGCAGCTGACCCGAGACCGCGATCACCAGCGCCTCGTCCTCGCCGCCGTTGCGGACCGCGTGCAGCGCTTTGGCGTCGATCCGGATCGCCTCGCCCGCGCCGAGGCTGAGCGTCTCTTCCTCAACTTTGAACTCGACCGGGCCGCCGGCGACGATCACGTAGACCTCGTCCTGGTGGTCGTGGTAATGGCCCTTGTCGCCCTGGGTCGAGACGCCGGCCGGCAGCCGGATCCAGGTGACCCCGACCTGCGGCGACTCGAGGGCCTCGCGGCCCATGTAGAACTCGCCGCCCTTGTCGGCGAAGCCGTTGTCGAGGTCGGCGAAGCGGAGCGTCGTGTAAGCGGCCATCGCCGCGATTGCTACCCGAGGCCGGCGATCTCAACCGGCTCCGGATCCCCGGCCGGCGCGAACCCCATGATCCGCCCGTAGAAGTAGAGCTCGGCTTCGAGGCAGCGGATGTTCGTCTCCGCCTTGCGAAACCCGTGCTGCTCGCCCTCGAAGGGCAGGTAGGCGTGGGGGACGCCGTTGCGCTCCAGCGCCGCCACCATCGTCTCCGCCTGGTTCGGCGGCACGACCTCGTCCTCGAGGCCCTGGAAGAGGATCACCGGCACCTGCAGCTGCTCGGCGTAGTTGATCGGCGAGCGCTCCTTGTAGAGGTCGGCCTGCTCCGGGTACGGGCCGATCAGCCGGTCGAGGTAGCGGGACTCGAACTTGTGGGTGTCGCGGGCGAGCGCCTCGGCGTCGGCGACCCCGAAGTAGCTGGCGCCAGCGGCAAACTCGTCGTGGAAGGTGAGCGCGCAGAGGGTCGCGTAGCCCCCGGCCGAGCCGCCGCGGATCGCCAGCCGCTCCCCGTCGGCCTCGCCCTGCTCGGCCAGGTACCGGGCCGCGGCGACGCAGTCCTCGGTGTCGACCACGCCCCAGGTGCCGCGCAGCTTGTTGCGGTACTCGCGGCCGTAGCCGCTGCTGCCGCGGTAGTTGACGTCGACGACCCCGATCCCGCGGCTGGTCCAGTAGAGGAATTCGGTGTCGAGCGCCGGGGTGGCGTGGGAGGTGGGCCCGCCGTGGCTCTCGACGATCAGCGGCGGCAGCTCCCCCTCCGGCGCCTCGAAGTCGGGGTTGGCCGGCGGGTAGAAGAAGCCGAAGGCGGTCTCGCCCCCTCCGGTCGGGAACTCGATCGGCCGGGGGAGGGAGACGTAGCGCGGGTCGACGACGCCGTCGCTCGCGGTCCGCACCACCTCGGACTCGCCGCTCTCCGGCTGGAGGAGGGCGACCACGGTCGCGCCTTCCGGGCTGGCCGCGGTGAAGGCGACCGAGTCCCCCCGTGCCGAGAGAACCGGGTAGCCGAAGGAGGTGAAGGGCAGGCCGAGGTCGGTGGCTTCCCAGCCTCCGGGCTGCAGCAGGAAGAGGCGTTCCTCGGCCCGCTGGCAGCGCACGCAGACGATCGCGCCGCTGCCGAGGAAGGCGTAGGTGGCGCCGCCGAACAGCCACTGGGGGTGGGCGAAGTCCGCCTCCTCCTCGGTCAGCTGCACCAGCGCGCCCTCCTCGCCGCTCAGCTCGGCCCCTGGCTGGCGGGCGCGGTAGAGGTTCCACCAGCCGTCGCGGTCGGAGGCGAAGTACAGGCGCCCGTCGGGTCCCCACTCGGGCTGGAAGACCGACTCCTCGGCGCCGCCGGCGACCAGCCGCTCCTCGCCGCTGTCGGCCAGCGGCGCGATCCACAGCTCGGTCCCGTCCCAGGGCATGTTCGGGTGGTCCCAGCAGGTCCAGGCCAGCCACTCTCCGTCGGCGCTGACCCGCGGGAACGAGTAGAAGTCGCGGCCGCCGGCCAGCACCTGCGGCTCGCCCTCGCCGGAGAGCTGCAGCAGGACGATCTCGTTGACCGGCTCCCCGCCGGTATCGCGTTCGCGCACGCAGACGATGCCGTCGCCGTCAGGGGTCGGGCGCATGTCGGCATAGCGGAGCGCTCCCGGCGAGGGCGGCTCGGGGGTGATCGCCGCCGGCTCCTCTCCCAGCCGCTGCCGGTAGAGGCGCTGGTCGGCGAAGTCGGCGAAGACGACCACCTCGGCCCCGGCCAGGCACCAGGCGCCGCCGCCGTACTCGTGGACCCGCGTCCGCACGTTGGTCCCCGCCGGCGTCACCACCTCCGGCTCGCCCCCCGGCGCCCGTCGCATCAGGACCGTGCGGCCGCCCTCGTCGGGGCGGCCCTCGGCCCACCAGACCGCGCCGTCCGCGGCGATCGCCGCGGCGCCCAGCCGTCGCCCCGCCCGCGCCACCGTCGCCGCCTCGATCGGCGAGGACCAGGAGCCGTAGGGGGCGACCTCGGGCACTACCCGGTGACCTCGACCTCGCGCAGGCGGTGGCTGTCGACGGCGTAGACAAAGCCGCGCACGACGTCGCGGTGGGGCAGGAAGGGGGAGGAGCGCACCCGGCGGATCGACTGCCGCACGTCCTCCTCGATGTCGGTGAAGGACTCGATCGCAAACGACGGCGCGATCCCGGTCGTCTCCTGCAGCTCCATTCGGAAGCCGTCGTCGGTGATCTTCTGCATGCCGCAGTCGTCGTGGTGGATCAGCATCACCTGACGGGTACCCAGCCGGCGCTGGGAGATCGCCAGGGAGCGGATCACGTCGTCGGTGATCACGCCGCCGGCGTTGCGCAGCACGTGCGCCTCGCCCTGGCCGAGGCCGAGCGCGGCGAAGACGTCGAGGCGGGAGTCCATGCAGGTGACGATCGCCAGGCGGCTCTGCGGCTCGACGTCGAGGTGGCGCTCGGCGAGGCCGGCGGCGAAGGCTTGGTTGTTCTCGAGCAGGGAATCGATCGTGTCCATGGCGGAGCAGCCTAGCCAGAGACCGCCGCCGAGAGGCGTTTCCGTGCCCAGTGCCCGGGGTAGCCGCGAGAGACGAGCACCGCAGACGACCGAGGGAGAAGGAAAGAGATGGAGAGCAGCAGCACCGGCATAGGGATCCTCGATGGCGACCAGTCGACGCGCGAGAGCATCGTCGCGCTGCTGACCAAGGCCTACTGGATGGAGATCGAGACGGTGATGAGCTACATCTCCGCCTCCACCAACCTCGACGGGGTCCGCGCCCAGGAGATCCGCGAGTCGCTCGCCGAAGACGTCGAAGAGGAGCTCGGCCACGCGAAGCAGTTCGCCACCCGGATCAAGGAGCTCTACGGCGTCGTCCCGGGCTCGGAAGGCTTCACGGCCGAGCAGAGCTTCCTGCAGCCGGCCGACGAGCAGACCGACGTGATCCACGTGATCCGCGGCGTGATCAAGGCCGAGACCGGCGCGATCGAGCACTACACGCGGATCATCGAGGAGACCGACGGCGTCGACCCGGTCACCCAGGACATGGTGATCGCGATCCTCCGCGACGAGCAGGGCCACCGCCGCCTCTTCGAGGGCTTCCTGCGCGAGTACGAGCTCGAAGGCAAGGCGTAGCGGGCCGCCCCGGCGGGCCGCGCTGTTATGCGCTACCTGCACCTCTGCGCCCACGAGCAGTTCCCGCCCGAGGAGCTGCTGCGCCAGGCGGTCGCCGCCGAGGCGGCCGGCTTCGCCGGCATCGGCTGCAGCGACCACCTGCAGCCGTGGTGGGAACCGGGCGAGGCCGGGCACGCCTGGGTCTGGCTGGGGGCGGCGGCGCAGGCGACCGAGCGGGTCAGCTTCGGCACCGCGGTCACCCCGCCGGGGCCGCGCTACCACCCGGTCCTGATCGCCCAGGCCTGGGCGACGATGGAGCTGATGTTCCCCGGCCGTCCCTACCTCGGGGTCGGCTCCGGCGAGGCGCTGAACGAGGTGCCGCTGGGAGCCGAATGGCCCTCGCCCGGCGAAAAGGTCGAGCTGATGGAGGAGGCGCTGGAGATGATCCGCGCCCTCTGGGACGGCAAGCGGCTGACCGGCAAGGGCAAGCACTTCTCAACCGACCGGGCCTACGTCCACTCGCGGCCCGAGAACCGCCGGCCGCCGATCTACGTCTCCGCCTTCGGGCCGAAGGCGGCGGCGGTGGCGGGCCGCCAGGGCGACGGCCTCTGGACCCTCGCCGACCCCGAGTCGGCGCCGAAGGTCATCGACGCCTACAGGGGCGCCGCCGAGGACGCCGGCCGGGCGGCCGGCGAGATCGTCCTCCAGGCCGCCTTCTCCTGGGCCGAGGACGACGAGGCCGCGCTCGAGGGCTGTCGCGTCTGGAAGGGCTCGCAGCCGAAGGAGTTCTACCGCGACGACTGGCACGACCCGGCGGCGATGCAGGCGGAGGGCGAGCGGCAGGTCTCCGACGAGGAGCTCAAACAGGCGCTGATCGTCGCCGCCGACCCCGAGGTGCACGTCGAGCGGATCCGCGAGGTCGAAAAGCTGGGCGCGACCACGGTGGCGCTGATGAACAACTCCGGCGCCGACCCGCTGGCCGCGATCGACGTCTACGCGAAGACGGTGCTGCCGCGCCTCTCCGCTTAGGCTGGGAGCGATGGCCGACGCCAACGACGTCCAGATCCGCGCCGCGACCGAAGCCGACGTGCCGCTGCTCTTCGACCTGATCCTCGAGCTGGCGGCCTACGAGAAGCTCGGCACCTCGGTCGCCGGCGACGCCGAGGTCCTGCGCCGCTCGCTGTTCGAGCACGAGGCCGCCGAGGCGCTCCTGGTCGAGACCGCCGACGGCGAAGCGGTCGGCTACGCGATCTTCTTCACCAACTTCTCGACCTTCGAGTGCCGGCCGGGGATCTGGCTCGAGGACGTCTACGTGCGTCCCGAGCACCGCCGCGGCGGCATCGGCCTGGCGGTGATGGAGCACCTGGCGAGGATCGCCGAGGAGCGGGAGTACGCCCGGCTGGAATGGTGCGCGCTGGAGTGGAACGAGCCGGCGCTCGACTTCTACGCGGGAATCGGGGCGCGCCGCCTCGACGACTGGCGGATGCTGCGGTTGGAGCGTGATGGCATCCGCCGCCTGGCGCAGCGGTAGCTGAGAGAGAGGCGTAACTTCTGTGTTACGCTCGGATCATGGCCAGACCTCTTGATACGAGCCGCCACGATCGTCGGCTAGCTGAGCGTCTTCACGCGGATCCTGAGTTCCGAAGTGAATTCGAACGGCAGCGGAGGGAGATCGCGCAGATCGACACCATCGTTCACCAGCTTGACGAGCTCCGGGAGTCTGCGGGAATGTCCAAGGCCGAGCTGGGCCGGCTCGTCGGCAGGGAGCCATCGAGCATCCGCCGGTTCTTCACCGCCGATGTGAATCCCGAGCTGAAGACCGTGGCCGCGATCGCAGATGCCCTTGGGGCGACGGTCGAGGTGGTCGCCCAGGCAGACGGCCACGCCAAACGCGCCGTCGCCGGCTAGCTCAGACAAAACACCTCAATTTCAGTTAATCTGCCAGGCGATGGGGTGGGGCATCGTCTACTGCGAAACCAAGGGTGGGAAGGTGCCGGCCGAGGAATTCCTTCAGAGCTGTCCAGCCAAAGTCGAGGCTCGCTTCTACGCGGTCCTCGAAGCCGTACGAAACGCTCCGCCGCCGCGGTTCAGCGGAGGCGGCTACTGGGAGGCGATGCACGGCGACATGGGTGGCTACTTCGAGATTCGGCTGACCGGTCCCGGGCGGCGCCAGTACCGGCTCTTCTGCATTCTCGACAACGGCGGTCGGAAAGAGCTCCGCGAACGCGGCTTCGACCGCCCCCAGATCGCAGCGGTCACTGGGATGAGAAAGGACTCTGGAGCGAAGTTCTCCAGGCGGGATTACGCCAAGGTGAGGGAGCTCGGGACCGAATACCTCCGTGAGTGTCCCCGTCGCATCGCGACTTAACTCAGCGATCGAGCAGCCCGGCTGAGGAGCAGCTCTTTCTCCCGCTCGTTCTGGGTTAGAGCCGCGGCTTTCTTGAATTCAGACGCCGCTTCCTCGAGGCGGCCGGCTTTCTCCAACAGGTCGCCGCGGACGCTGGGGAGGAGGTGGTAGCCGGTGAGCTCGGGCTCGTCGGCGATCCGCTCCAGCAGCTCGAGGCCGGCGTCGGGGCCGAAGGCCATTCCCAGGGCCACCGCGCGGTTCAGCTCGACCACGGGCGAGGGGGCAATCTGGGCGAGGGCGTCGTAGAGGGCGGCGATCCGCACCCAGTCGGTTTCCCCGGCCCGCAGCGCGCGGCCGTGGCAGGCGGCGATCGCCGCCTGCAGGCCGTAGGGGCCGAGTGGGCCGGGCAGGGCTTCGGCCCGCTCCAGCGCCCGCCGGCCGCGGACGATCAGCAGCGGGTCCCAGCGGGCGCGGTCCTGGTCGAGCAGCAGCACCGGCTCGCCGCCAGGCCCGCGGCGGGCGGCGTTGCGCGAGGCCTGGATCTCCATCAGCGCCACCAGCCCGTGGACCTCGGGCTCGCGCGGCGCCAGCTCGGCGAGGATCCGGCCCAGCCGCAGCGCTTCCTCGCAGAGGTCGGTTCGGACCCAGTCCTCGCCGGCGCTCGCCGCGTAGCCCTCGTTGAAGACGAGGTAGATCACTTCCAGCACCGAGGGCAGGCGCTGGTCCAGCTCGGCGCCGCGCGGCACCTCGAAGGGGACCTTGGCGTCGCGCAGCGTCCGCTTCGCCCGCACCAGCCGCTGCGCCACCGTCGACTCGGAGACGAGGAAGGCGCTGGCGATCTCCGGCGTCGTCAGCCCGCCGAGCAGGCGCAGCGTCAGCGCCACCCGCGCCTCGCGCGAGAGCAGCGGGTGGCAGCAGGTGAAGACCAGCGCCAGCAGGTCGTCGCCGATCTCGTCGTCGGCCGCGGCCTCGAAGTCGGAGCGCTCCATCGCGAACAGCGCCCCGGTGTCGTGGGCGACCTCTTCGCGCTTGCGCTCGTAGGTCTTCTCCCGCCGCAGCCGGTCTATCGCCCGATTCTTCGCCGTCGCCATCGGCCAGGCGCCCGGGTTGTCGGGGACGCCCGTCTCCGGCCACTTCTCCATCGCCGCGACGAGCGCGTCCTGAGCCATGTCCTCGGCCAGGCCGACGTCGCCGGCCATCCGCGCCAGGCCCGCGATCAGGCGGGCGGACTCGATCCGCCAGACCGCCTCGATCGCGCGCGTGGCCTCGGTCACCGCCGCTCCCTCAGGGACCCTCGTAGGCGTCCTGCACCTCCTGCGGGAAATCCTCCATCTCGAAGATCCGCCGCACCTCGATCCGGCAGTTGCTGTCGGGGCAGCGGCTCGCCCACTCCAGCGCCTCCTCCTTCGAGCGGGCCTGGATCAGCCAGTAGCCGCCGACGACCTCCTTCGCCTCGGCGAAGGGCCCGTCGGTCACAGTCGCCTTGCCCTCGCCGTCGAAGCTGACGCTGCCGCCGTCGCTCGGCGGGCGCAGACCGTCGAGGGCGAGCAGCATCCCGGCCTTCTGCAGCTCCTCGTTGTAGCGGCCCATCGCCGCCACGGCCTCGGGCGAGGGCTCCCAGTCCGCCTCCTCGATCTGCGGGTACATCAGCATCATGAAACGCATCCGGTCCTCCTTCGTCGTGGGCGGCGCACCCGCCCTTTTACCTCAACGACGAACGGGGCCGGGCGAAATCGACACGGCCCGCGGCTAATCGTCGCGCGGGGTGATGCGGAAGACCGAGACGACCTCGGCCTGGTGGGCCTCGGGGTGGGCGACGTAGGCGCTGGGGCCGCCGCCGAACCAGCCGGAGGCTTCGTTGTCGCCGACGAAGATGCCCGGGTGGCGGTTGCCGTCGCCGTCTTGGACCCAGACCTTGTCTCCCTCGCGGAACCCGTGCTCGATCGCGTCGTCGCTCATCTGCCGCAGTCTATTTGCCGGGACAAGGGCCGAGGTGCCGCAGCTTGCGCCGGTAGACCCGCATCGAGGAGTGGCGCCAGTCGCCGTGCGTCTGGCGCCGCAGGCTCGGCACCCGCTCGTGGTGGTAGGGGGAGCCGAGGCTCTCGGCGTGGCCGATCACGTCGCGCACCCGGATCCCGAAGCGGCAGCGCAGCCAGCGGGTGAGGCGCAGCGAGGCCCGCAGCTGGCGGCGGTCGCCGAGCGCGTCGCCGTCCCCGTAGCCGACGTGCTCGATCCCGATCGCCGTCCAGTTGAGCCCGACCGTGTGGCGGCAGCGGGTACGGAGGTTGACGAGGCGGAAGATCCGGCCCGAGCCGGAGACGACGAAGTGCGAGCAGACGTTGGGCAGCTCGTGCAGCTCGGGATCGGGACGGTCGGCGGCGAAGGCGTTGCGGACTGCGGCGACGCTACCCGCCTGCGCCATGTGCTCGACGATCACGCGCGGATGGCGCAGCCGCCAGGTGCGCTGGCCGTAGTGGCGCTCGGAGTAGGAGGCCATCTCGTGCTTGCGCTTCGCCCCGTAGGGAATCGGCCAGACGTGGATCGGCGGCGGTGGGGGAGCCGGGCTCATCAGCCCGGCGGCGGCGATCGCGATCAGCGCCAGTCTCACCGCATCAGTTTCACCCAAACCGCGCTGGGTAGCTCAATCGGGTCACAGATACCGAAAAAACAGGAGGCGAAGACGCGATGGCGGATTTGAACGAGCGTGACGGGAAGTTAGTCCAGTACCTCAGCGAGGCATACGGCAAGGAGCGCGAACTCGAGGCCGCCTTGGGGGCCCACATCGCGATGACGGTCAAAGGCCCGTACAAAAAACGGCTCCAGCAGCATCTGAAAGAGACCAAATCCCACGCCAAACAGGTCGAGCGCCGGATCAAGCAGCTCGGCGGCGGTGCGCAGACCCTGCAGGGCACGGTCGGCAAACTGACCGCGGTGGCGAAGGGCCCCCTGCACATGGTTCGCGGCAGCGGCGAGCAGGAGAAGATGCTGAAGAACGCCAAGACCGAGTACTTCAACGAGCACGAGGAGATCGCCACCTACCTCGCGATCGAGACCTTCGCCGAAAGGGTCAAGGACTCCGAGACGGCGAAGCTGGCGCGGGCGATCCGGCGCGAGGAGGAACGGATGGCGGGCTTCCTCCAGAGCCAGATCAAGGCGCTCAGCGGCGCGGTCGTCCGCGAGGAGATCCCGCCGGCGCTGCGCCGCGGCGGCTCCGCCCGCAAACCGAGAAAAGCGGCGAAACGACCGGCGGCGAAACGACCGGCGGCGAAACGAAAAGCGCCGGCCAAAAAACCAGCGGCGAAAAAAGCCCGGGCGAAAAAAACGGGCGGCGCTAAAACCGGCGGCCGGAAAAAAGCCGCCGCGAAACGCTGAGCGCGCCGGCCGGCCGCTAGGAGGGCCTGGCGACCCCCCCGCGCACGCCGCTAGGCGGCCGGCTGGCCGAGCGCCAGGACCCGGGCCGCCTCGGCGGCCTCCGCGGTGGCCCGGGGGCGGATGGCGAGCAGGACCAGGTCGTCGCGCAGCGGCCCGGCGCTGCGGCCGACGGCGTCGGCCCGCAGGCGCTCGGTCATCTCCTCCAGCTCCAGCCCGGAGAGCGCCTGGGTCATCTCGGCGAAGGTCTCCGGCCCCTGGTGGGAGGCGGGCGGTCCCGCCTCCATCCAGCCGTCGGTGCAAAGGGTGAGGGTCTCCGCTTCGCCGACGTCGAGATCGTGGCGCTCGACGTTCGCGTCGCGCCAGGCGCCCAGCACCGAGCCGCCGCCGAGCAGCTGCGGTGAGTCCTCGCCGGTGAGGACCACCGGTGGGTGGCCGGCCGAGGCGAGGGTGAGATGCCAGCCGCCCTCGCCGCGGCGCAGCCGGGCGAGCATCGCGGTGGCGAAGTCGTTGAGGCTGTCGCCGGTCAGCAGCAGCTCGTTGACCCGCCGCAGCACCTCGTCGGGCTCGCCGATCTCCTGGGTCAGCCCGCGCACCGAGTGGCGCAGCGCGACCGACACCCCCGCCGCGGTGCTGCCCTTGCCGGCGACGTCGCCGACCAGGATCCAGCAGCCGTCCTCGGTGGGCATCACGTCGTAGAGGTCGCCGCCGACCTCGATTCCCTCGCCGGCCGCCTCGAAGACGACGGAGATGTCCAGCCCCGGCACCTCGGCCGGGTGCGGCGGTCGCAGGCCGCGCTGCAGGTTCTTGGCGATCCGGTCGCGCTCCTGGTAGAGGCGGGCGTTGTCGAGCGCCAGCGCCGCTCGTTCGCCCAGCTCGGCGAGGAACTCGAGGTCGCCCTGGTCGTAGCGCATGTCGCCGTGGGCATGGAGGAAGGAGAGGGCGCCGAGGGTCCGCCCGCGGGCGACCAGCGGCACCACCGCGGCTGAGTTGTAGCCGGCTTCGTCCATCAGCTGCAGGTGGTCGCTGTTCTGCGAGACCTTGTCGACCACCTCCGGCGCCTTCAGGTCGCGCCAGACCATCGGCTGGCTCAGGCGCAGGACCTGCGCGACCGGGTGCTCGCCGCCGGGGTCGAGCGGCTGCTCGCGCCGGATCCGTTCCAGCCGCGCCGCCATCTCGGGGTTGGCGCCGGCGACGACGCTGTCGCCGAGCCAGCCGTCGTGGCGGCGGAAGTCGATCAGGCAGAGCTCGGCCAGCTCCGGGACCGCGGTGGAGACGATCGTCCGCGCCGTCTCGATCGGGTCGAGCGAGCTGTCGAGCAGGCGGCTGGCGGCGACGAGGAAATCCTGGGCGCGCCGGCGCCGCACCTCGCCGGTGATGTCGCGGGCGACGACCGAGGCGCCGATCAGGCCGCGCATCGGGCTGCGGATCGGGGAGACGGTCAGCGAGACGGCGATCCGCGTGCCGTCGGCTCGGACCCGCTCGGTCTCGTAGGTGTCCAGCCGTTCGCCGCGCTTGATGCGGTCGAGGATCACCTTCTCCTCGTCCTTGTGGTCCGGCGGCACGAGGAAAGAGATGTGGCGCCCGATCGCCTCCTCGGGGGTGTAGCCGTAGAGGCGGGCGGCGGCCGGGTTCCAGGTGGTGACGACCCCGTCGAGGTCCTTGCTGAGGACCGCGTCCTGGGTGCCGCGCACGACCTCGGCCAGGTGCTGGCGGAAGCGCTCGGCCTCGGCGCTCTTCGCCTCCGCCCGGCGGCGGGCGATGAAGGTCCCGAGCTGGTCGGCGAAGCCGGCGAGCAGTCCCAGCAGCTCCTCGGACTGGGGGTTGAAGGAGCGGGTGTGGAACTCGGCGACGGCGAGAACGTTCTCCGGCGAGCCGGTCGGAACGGGAATCGCCAGCGCCGCCTCCAGACCCAGCTCGGCGGAGATTTCGAAGCGCGGCGTCGGCGTCGGGTAGGCGCGGTAGTCGGGGGCCAGGGCGATCTGCCCGCTCTCCCAGGCGTCGCCGGGAAGGCCGGTTCCGCGCAGGAAGTCGATTTCGCGGCTACGTCGCCAGAGCGGCCGCGCGTCGAGGTCGTGGGTGCTCCAGCCGGAGACGAGTCGCAGCGGAGAATCCCCGTCGACCACTTCCCACATCGCCCCCGCCTCCCAGCGGAGCAGGTCGGCGACGATTTCGAGGAAGCGGGGCGCCACCTGATCCAGCGATTCGCCTTCGAGCAGGCGCGCAGCGAGGTCGCGCTGGCTCCCCAGGTAGCGCCGCAGCTCCAGTTCCTGCGGCTCTTGCATCAGGCTCACTCTTACATGCGGGTCATCGCCGCACTCCGGGCCGACCGATCGGCCGCGGGTGACAACCGGCGCGTGTACCCGTTTCTGCCCATTTGCCCAAGGGTAGTGGAGCGGGCAACAGGGTTAGACGAATGGGAGTGGGAAATGTTTCGATGTGAGAGCTGCGGAAGCGGATATTCGGCGCAAGCGGCGGGCTCGTGGGCCTGCTGCCCCCGCTGCATGGCGAAGGACCGGGTTCAGGTGCCGTTGACCTTCGAGCTGGGCTGGCGGCAGCCGCCCGCGGAGAAGGCGGTGGCTGCGCGGCCGGAGCGCGATGCTCCTCGCCAGCCGGCGATGCGCTGACGGTTAACCCCCGCTCGGCCTCGGGTAATCGGAAGCGAACGAGCAACGCACCCGACGAAGACGAGGAGAAACCGATGTCAGATCGCCTGCAGGGCAAGAGGATCGCCTTTCTGAGCGCCAACGAGGGCGTCGAGCAGATCGAGCTGACCGAGCCGATGAGCGCGGTCCGCGAGGCCGGCGCCGAGGCCGAGCTGCTCGCCCCGGAAAGTGGCGAGGTCCAGGCTTTCAACCACCTCGACAAGGCGGACACCTTCGAGGTCGACCGCGTGGTCGGCGAGGCCGACGCCGGCGAATACGACGGGCTGGTGCTGCCCGGCGGGGTCGCCAATCCCGATCAGCTGCGGTCCGAGCCGGAGGTGCTGGAGTTCGTCCGCGCCTTCTTCGAGGCGGGCAAGCCGGTCGGCGTGATCTGCCATGGGCCGTGGACGCTGATCGACGCCGGGGTCGTCGAGGGGCGCACGCTCACCTCCTGGCCGAGCCTGCAGACCGACCTGCGCAACGCCGGCGCCAACTGGGTCGACGAGGAGGTCCACGTCGACCAGGGCCTCGTCTCGAGCCGCAAGCCCGACGACCTCGAGGCGTTCAACGCGAAGATCGTCGAGGAGTTCGCCGAGGGGGTCCACGAGGGCCAGCAGGCGAAGGCGGCCTAGACGACTGAAAGCCGACGAGAGGAGGCGAAGATGCCACCGCGTGGAGTGAAAAAAGGCAGCAAGCGCGATCGCCAGTACAAACACGTCAAGAAGAGCGAGAAGGAAGCGGGACGCTCGACGAAGCGAGCGGAGGAGATCGCCGCCCGCACCGTCAACAAGGAAAAGGCGAGCTCGGGCGAATCGAAGAGCTAGGAGGGATTGGCGAAACTAGTTGCGGCGCAGCGGCGAGTGGGAGGTGATCCCGAAGAAGTTCTCGATCCCGCCGCCGCGGCTGCCGCTGCCGACCAGTTCCAGGCAGCCGCATCGCAGCAGGGCGCTGGCGTGGTAGGAGATCACGCCGGGGCTCTTGTCCATCTCCCCGGATAGTTCCGCCGGGCTGGCGATGCGGCCCTGCAGCTTCTCCAGGATCTCAACCCGGGTGGGATGGGAGAGAGCTTTGATCAGTTCCTGATCGGGCCGCGGCGCCATCGGCAGAACCTCGCCGATCCTGGCTCCCTGGCCAAGCTCAGCCCTTGGAGGATCCTGCAAATAGCGAGCTGAAATCGAGCGACTCGATCGTTTCCACCACCTGGACGGCGCCCGCCTCGCGCAGCTCGGACTCGGAGAACCCGCCCGTCAGCACCGCCAGGGTCGGCACCCCGGCCGCCTTTGCCGCCTTCACGTCCCAGACCGAGTCGCCGATCATCACCGCTGGGTCGTCGCCACCGGCCTTATCCAGCGCCGCCTGGACGAGGTCCGGCTCGGGCTTGGTGTTCTCGACGTCCGCCGAGGTGGTCCAGCCGTCGACCAGCTCTCTCGCGTCGAGCAGGTCGAGGTAGTGGTCGACCTCCTCCTGCTTGGCCGAGGAGGCGAGGATCACGCTCGCGCCTTCCTCCCGCAGCCGTTCGATCAGCTCCCGCGCTCCCTCCAGGGGCTCGACTTCGCCGATCAGCTCGCCATAGGCCTCTCCCTCCGCCTCGCGGATCGCCTCGCCCTGCTCCGCCGCCGCCCGCTCGCCGATCAGCGCGTCGAGGATCTGGTCGCCGCCCATGCCGATGTGGCGGTGGACCTTCCACATCTGCACCGAGTGCCCGTGGGCATGCAGAGCCCGGTGCCAGGCAAGCGCGTGGTGGTAGTTGGTGTCGACGAGGGTGCCGTCGACGTCGAGGATCGCGTTCAGCCGCATGGCCGGCCCAGCCTCTCGGGTAGGGGACGGGAGACGGCTACCCCTCGCCACCGGCGGCGTAAACGGGGGTGACGACGGTGCCGCAGCTGGTGTAGGTGGGAGGGCGGCGGGTATTGATCGGGCATGCCAGAGATCAAGAAGACCGTTGCCCGCAAGGTCGCCAAGGCGGCTGCGAAGCACACCGCTCACGGCACCGCCTCGAAGTTGAGGCGAGATCCCGTCCGGGTCGTGACGCTGCTCGGCCTGGGAGGCGCCATCGGCGCCGTCGCCGGCTGGGTGGCAGGGCGCACCGCGGCCGGCACCGCCTCCTAGAAGCGCCTGCCCGGCAAGCGCCGGCCCGGCTGAGGGCCGGGCCGGCAGATGCTCGTCGGCATGGCTCAGGCGGCGAGGCGCGAGCGGAGCTGCTCCTTGCCCTGCTCGGCGCCTTTGCGGCTGGCCTCCTGCGCGCGGCGGAAGAAGTCCGCCAGCTCGGAGTCGCCCTCGCGCTCGGCGTCTTCGACGTAAGTCTCCAGCCGCAGCACGTTGCTGAGGCATTGCTCGGTGAACCAGATGACGTTGTAGTCCTTGTCCTTGGTGCCGGTCACGTTTCCGGCCTCTTGGGTTCCCATGGTCGCTCCCTTGCGTAGTTTCCGTTCTCCCTGCGGCTACCCGGTCGCCGGAAGGGGGAAAACGACGACCCCGAGTTTCGTGCCTGGGCGGCAGGGGTATCCGGCCGCGCATGTATCTGATCCCGCTTGCCCTGATCGTCCTGCTCGCCCTGATCGCCGTCGCCTGGTCGCCGATCTTCGCGCTGATCTTCTTCATGATCGGCTTCGTCGCCTTCCTCGCCTACGCGGGCCTGAGCCGGCGCTCCGACGAGAAGCTGGCGCCGCCCGAGCGGCCCGGCCGCCAGCCGCAGCACGAGAACGAGGTGCCGACCGGTCCCTGGGGAGAGAGGCGCACGTGAGCCCCGAGATGCCCGAGCGCGACCCGATCGCCGAGGAAGAGGCCGAAGCCGCGGCCGCCGAAGCCGCCGAGATCGGCGGGCCGGCACCCGCCGACCCTGTCGACGACCCGGCCCAGCGGCCGCTGGTCGAGGGCGGCGAGGGCGAGGCCGAGGGCTTTGAGCTCGCCGAGGAGGAGCTGATCGACAACGCCTCCCACGGCAACCAGAAACGGTTCCCCGACGGGGACGTCCCGCCTCCGGAGGAGCCGAGCGACAGCGAGTACGGCGAACCGGACCAGGCAATTCCCGACGACGAGTAGGAGGCCCGCCATGTCGCGCCGCGTGATCGCGATCCTCACCGACAACCTCCACGGCTCCGAGCCGGTGGAGCAGATCCTCGCCAACGCCGACCAGGACGGCGTCGATCTGCGGGTCGTCGTCCCGGCGACGGAGGCGAACGCGCTGCGGCACACGCTCGGCGACATCGACGAGCCCAAGCACGAAGCCGAGGAGCGCCTGGAGCGAGCGCTGCGGGCGCTGCGGGAGAACGGCATCGAAGTGAGCGGTGAGGTCGGCGACCCCGACCCCGTTCAAGCCGCGCAGGACGCGCTGCTGGAAGCGCCCGCCGACGAAGTCCTGATCTTCGAGCACTGCGACGAGCAGTCGAAGTGGTACGAGGAGGGCCTGCTGGAGAAGGCGCAGGAAGGGATCGAGCCGCCTCTGCGGGTCGTCGTGGTCGAGACCGGCGACGACCAGCATCCCGATCACGTCGTCAACGTCGAGGAGACGGGCCAGGGAACGATCAACCCCCTCGCCGACAAGGAAATCGGCGGCGGCGCCTACGTTCCCGGGATGACCCGCGCGGACTTCGCGGGGATGGTGGCCGGGATCGTCGGCACGATCGTCGTCGCCGTCCTCGCCGCGGCGGTCGCCGGCGGCAGCGGCCACGAGACGGGCTGGGAAGCCGTCGCGATCCTGATCGCGATCGGCGTCGCCCTCGCCAACCTTGCCCACGTCGTCGGCATCACCCTCTTCGAGACGGTGGCATACCGCGGTGGCTTCGCCAAGTTCTTCCGCACCCTCGCCCTGATCGCGACGCCGCTGGCGATCGTGATCAACGCCGCGATCCTGATCCTCGCCTGAGCGAAGCCCGCTTTCACGGGCGGTGGGTTTCCGCCGTCGAGGGTTCGGAGCGGCGCAGCGCCTCGAGCACCTCCTCGGCGAGCTGCGAGCCGTCTTCGGGTCGCAGCGGGGTCGCGTTGACGCGGAAGATGACGTCCTCGCCGTCGAGCTCCTCGAGCGAGACGCTCGGCTTGTAGCGGGTGGGGACGGTGATCGACTGCAGCAGCTTGTCCTCGATCTCCCGCGGGCTGGCCTGCGCGGGGAAGCGGACGCGGACGTCGACTTTGTCGGGCTCCCGCAGCGGCACGACGACCAGGCTGAGGAGGACGTTGTTGGGCACCATGCAGCCGGTCGGCTCCTTGGCTGAGGGTCGTATAGAAGAGGCCGAGCGAGGTGACCGTGCCCTCGATCGAGCCGGCGAGGGCGCCGCCGACCAGCCGCACCCGTTCGCCGACCCGGAAGGGCCGGGTGCTCTGCAGGACGATGCCGGCGAAGATCCCGCCCAGCGCCTGCTGGGCGGCGAGTCCCAGCAGGACCGCGGTGAAGGCCCCGCCGACGGCGAGGGTGCCGGCGTTGACGCCGGCGATCCGCAGCGCGATGACCACCACCGCGGTCATCGCCAGCAGCCGGACGACGAACCCCGTGGTCCCGGCGGTGGCCGGGTCGAGGCGCCGGTAGAGGCGGGGGGAGAGGCCCCGCACCAGCCAGTGGACCGCGGCCGAGCCGACGACGACGAGGATCACCACCGTCGCCGCCCTGATCCAGCGCCCGTATCCGGGCGCGATCTCCTGGCGGTGGCCGTAGACGAACAGCGTGCCGGCGATTACCAGCAGCGCCAGCAGCAGCCCGACGAGCTGGCGTTTGGAGAACCGCGGCGCCAGCTCGTCGCCCAGTCCGAGCGAGTGCCAGGCGTGGCTGCGGGTCTCGAACAGCTCCCGCGGGAGCCGGGGTCGACGCGGAGCAGGGGACATTCAGTAGCGGCTACCCCGCGACCGTCGCTCCTACGCAGGGAACTGCTCAGGTGGTGAGGGCGGCCATCGCGTCGTCCCGGGTCGAGTGGACCGGGATCGAGAGCTCCAGGCCGGTGATCTCCAGCACGCGGCGGACCTGGTCGTTCTGGCTGCAGAGCACGAGATTGCGGCCGTCTTCGCCCCCGTCGAGGCGCTGCCAGGCGCGGACGATCAGGGCGATGCCGGTGGAGTCGATGAACTCGCACCGCGAGAGATCGATCAGTACCGAGCCCTCGCCGCTCTCCAGAGCCTGCTCGAGCGGGCCCTCCAAATCGGGAGCAGTGCTGAGGTCGAGCTCGCCACGGACGGAGATCGTCCGGACGCCGTGCTCGAGATCTCCCACTTTCACCTCGAACGGGGCTGGATTCACGCGACGATGCTACCGCAGCGTGACAGATGTGCGCACTCGGTTTTGCTCCCGTGGCGCAGGGTAAGCAGGCTTAGAAGAGAGGTGGCAAGTTATGCTCGCGCCTCTTGAAAAGAGCCTCGACCGTTCCTGAGGGCAGGCTGGAACCTTGAATACCGCAATCAACGATCGCTCGGGGCTTCAAATGTCCCTTCCGGCCAAGGCTGAGAACGTGGCCGTGGTCCGCCACGCGCTCGCCGGGTTGGCCGAAAGGCTGGGGATGGACGAGGTGTCCCTCGCCGATCTGAAGACGGTCGTCACCGAGGCCTGCATGAACGTCGTCGTCCACGCCTATGCGGGCGGCGATCCCGGCCCGCTTGAGGTGGAGGCGGAGAGCGATCTCGAAGGCGTAACGGTCGTGATTCGCGACCACGGCAGCGGGATCAGGCCCCGTCCCGACGTCGAGCGTCCCAGCCTGCGCATCGGTCTGACCCTGATCGCGGCCCTCTCCAGCAGCTTCGAGATCAAAGGCGGCGCCGACAAGGGCACCGAGATCCGCATGCACCTGCCGCTGCAGGCCCGGGAGAACGGCGCCACCTCCGGCTCGACCTTCACCGTGACGGCCGACGAGGAGACCCGGATCCGGGTCGGGCCGCCCGAGATCGTCGGCCCGGTGCTGAGCCGCGCCCTCTCGGCGCTGGCCGCCCGGCAGGACATCAGCGTCGACCGCCTCTCCGACACGATGCTGCTCAGCGACGCGATCTCGGCCCGCGCGCCGCAGGGCTTCACCGACGGCCACGTCTCGCTCAGCATCGCCGAGCTGCCGGAAGGGATCGAGCTCAAGGTCGGCCCGATGACCCACGGCGGCGCCGCGCGCCTGCGGGAAAGCTTCGAGCTGCCCGAGGTCGGCGGCTCGCTGGAGAAGCTGACCGACGAGCTGCGGGTCGAGGACGGCGACGAAGGCGAGTACCTCGTCGTCGGCATCTCCTCGCTGTCGAAGAACTAGAGGTCGGTCACCAGGGGACCCCGGTGGGGGGTCGCTGGGAGCACCTCCGCTCTGACCTTGCTACTCGGCCTCGGTGGTGGCGCGGCTCTGCTCTGCCACCTCAGCCCGGATTCGCTCGAGGGTGCGGCGGAGGATTCGGGAGACGTGCATCTGCGAGTGGCCGATCCGCTCGGCGATCTGCGACTGCGTCAGGTCCTCGACGAAGCGCAGCTGCAGGACCAGCCGCTCGCGCTCGTCGAGGTGGGGAAGGGCCCCCTCCAGCGCCAGCTTGTCCTCGATCAGCTCATAGCCGGCGTCCTCGTCGCCGACCCACTCCGAGGCCGGCGATTCTTCGGAGTCTTCGCCCCCGACCGGGCGGTCGAGCGAAAGCGGGCGGCGGTTGTGGTTGGCCTCGAGCACCTCGAGCACGTCGGTCGGATCGACGTCGAGCCGCTCGGCGATCTCGCCGACCGAGGGCGAGCGCTGCAGCTGCACGGTCAGCTCGGAGATCGCTTTCTCCACTTCGGCCATGCGGTCGTGCAGGCCGCGGGGAACCCGCACGGTCCAGACCCGGTCGCGGAAATGGCGCTTCAGCTCGCCGAGGATCGTCGGCGAGGCGAAGGCGGTGAAGGGCGCGCCGCGGTCGGGGTCGAAGCGGTCGATCGCGTTGACCAGCCCGAGGCTCGCCACCTGCAGCAGGTCGTCGAAGGACTCACTGGCGCCGCGGTAGCGGAGCGCCAGGTTCTTCGCGAAGGGCAGGTAGCGGCGGACCAGCTCCTCGCGGATCGCGGGATCGCGGTCTTTGACGAACCGCGCCCAGAGCGCGCGCTCGTTGGTCAGACCCTCGCCGGGGCCTGGGCTCAACTGGTCGGAGCTTTTAGGCGTCTCTTCGCTTTTCACAGCATGGATCGGTTTAGGCGGCGATACCTGTCCAACGTTGCTGCCCTGAGAGCGTCAGTCCGAAGCTGTGCAGCGTGACGGCGGTTCCCGCCGTCTCAGGTCAACCATAGCGAGATGGGAGGCCGGGTCCGACTGGTTTGGCGCGGCTCGGCCAGGAGCGGCGCCGGACCCGGCGTCTGGGGTACTCAGGAGGAGGTGGCGGACTCTGCCTCTGCCGCGCCGGCCTCGGTCTCTGGGTTCGGCGACTTGAAGTGGAGGATCACGGCCTTGGAATGCATGCCCTCCTCGCCGCTTTCACCGAGGCGGGTGGCCGCTTCGGCCTGAATCTCGATCAGCCGGTCGAGCGTCCCCGCCAAAAGCTCGGCGGCGTCCTCCCAGCCTTTCTGGTCGACGACCATCGGGGTCCGGCTCAGGTGCCGATCCTCGAGCTCGTCGAAGGTGTTCCGATCGATTGCCTCCTCGACGTCGTCGAAGGCGGACTTCAGCATCGCTCCCGACAGACCGGGGCGGAGGCTTTTCGGCAGCCGGGCCCATTCGCTGTCGGTGAGGAACTGGCGGCGGGTGGCGCGATAGAAGTGCTCGGTGGCGCCGCGCCGTTGCTTGGTGTCAACCAGCTCGATGCAGTCGTATTTCTCGAGCACGCGGACGTGGTAGGCGACCAGGTTGAGGCTCTGGTCGAGCTGCTGGGCGAGCATGTTGGGGCTCGCGATCTTTTCATTCAAAATGATCAGGATCTGCACCCGCAGGGGGTGGGCGAAGGCTTTCGCTACGACCTGTTCGACGCCCTCTTTCTTGTTCTTGGTTTTTGGCATGGCCTTTTCTCGGTTCGGTTCCAGGGGTAAATGGCCGATCACGAAGACTTTACACCTTGTCAATCAGGATTTTCACAACGCTCCCGCGTTTTCCGATTATTGACGAGTTTTGCTGCCCCGACCTTGATTGCTGGAATGAATTAAAGTATTAATTGCTCAGTCACTTTCGACTAACGGCCGCGTGGGGCGGCGAACGGGGATCAAGGGAGAGGGGAGGTGGATTTCGTGAAGCTCGATATGGGGGAGCGTGTGGTGCCGACTGCCGGGATCAGCAAGGGGAACTAAGTCGGATCTTCGGGGCGGCGGTCGCGCGCCTGAGAGGCTTGGGGAGTGACCCCGTGGAAGCTGCCTCTCGTGGTTGCGGCGATCGCCGTCCCGGTTGCTTTTGCCTTCTACCTCGGCGGCCCGAGCGTCGGCGTCGCCGCTGGTGCCCTGGCGGCCGTCGCGATCGTCTTCGTCGCCGCGCGCCAGCGGCCGCGGGGGAGCATCGAGCCGGCCTGGCGCGAGCCGGACGGACGCCGCGTGCTGGTCGTCCTCGGCGATCCGCTGGAGGACCCCGAGGCGACCAGCCAGGTCGCGGCGCTGGTGAAAGGGGAGGACCCCGCCAGGGTGCTGCTGCTCTCGCCCGCCCGCATCGGCTTCCTCGACCGCTGGGCCTCGGACGTGGAGGATGCGCGTCGCGATGCGCAGCGTCGGTTGGTGATCAGCGTCGCCGCGCTCGCCGCCGCCGGGGTCGAGGCCGAGGCACGGGTCGGCGACGAGGACCTGGTCCAGGCGGTCGAAGACCAGCTGGGCAGCTTTCCGGCCTCGGAGGTGATCCTGGTCAGCGCCGCCGGCGACGAGGCAAGCGACGCAGCCGCGGCCGCCGGGGAGCTGCGGGCGCGGCTGCGGGTCGAGTTTCGCTGGCTGGTTACCGGTCCAGCAGCTCGCTGAAGCGGACCGCGGCCCGCGTCGGCTCGACGAACTCCGTCTCTCCGTAGAGCAGCCCGGCGGCTGCCAGGTCCCTCACCGCGCGTTCGAGCGCGTCGCGGTCGGCGAAGCTTTCCCGGTCCGCCCCCATCTCCCGCTTCAGCTCCTCGAGCGTCAGCCTGGCTGGGTGCAGATCGAGCAGCTGGTGCAGCACCGCCGACTCGACCGCTTCGTCTTCGCCCCTGTTCGTCCGCTTCTCGATGGTCTCGTTCATCGCGTCCCCTTGCCTTTCCCCTGTCCGAGTGCCTGTCGATCCCATGGGCCGCGGGCACTATAGGCAATCCGAAATCTTCTGTCTGTAGATCTTTTGTCTACGAACTTCTGCCGGAGAGAAAACTAGCCGTCCTCGCGGACGCCGCCCATCTCGGTGAAGACCCCGGTGACGCCGCCGTCCACGCGCTTCTCGTCGGCGATCACGTGGGAGACGGCGTTGATCAGCGCCAGGTGGGTGAAGGCCTGGGGGAAGTTGCCGAGGTGCTGGCCGGATTCGGCGTCGAGCTCCTCGGCGAAGAGGTCGAGCCAGCCCGCCGCCTCGAGCAGCCGTTCGCAGAGGTCGCGGGCACGGCGCGGCTCGCCGATCTCCGAGAGCGCCGAGACCAGCCAGAAGGAGCAGATCAGGAAGGTGCCCTCCTTGCCGTGCAGCCCGTCGTCGGTCTCGTCGACCTTGTAGCGGCAGACCAGCCCGTGCTCGCTCAGGTCGGTGGCGATCGCGTTGACCGTGTCCCGCACCCGCGGGTCGTCCCGAGGGAGGAAGCGGAAGAGGGGGATCAGCAGCAGCGAGGCGTCGAGCGCGTCGGTCTCGTAGTGCTGGCGGAAGACGCCGTCGCGGACGCCGCGCTCGAGGATCTCGGCCTTGAACTCGTCGGCTTTTGCCTGCCAGCCCTCGGCGAGCTCCTCGAAGCCGCCGATCCGGGCGAGGCGGGCGCCGCGGTCGACCGCGACCCAGATCATCAGCTTCGAGGAGACGTAGTGCTGCGGCTCCCCGCGGGACTCCCAGATCCCCTGGTCGGGGTGGGGCCAGGCCTCGATCGCGGCTTCCACCTGGTAGCGGATCAGCTCCCGCGTGGCCTGCGTGCCGCGGCCGCGCAGCGCCTTTTCGTGCAGGTAGACGGAGTCCAGCAGCGAGCCCCAGACGTCGTTCTGGCGCTGGTCGTAGGCGCCGTTGCCGATCCGCACCGGCTGCGCCCCGCCGTAGCCTTCGAGGTGGTCCAGCGTCCTCTCGGTCAGGTCCCGCTCGTGGCCGATCCCGTACATGATCTGCAGGTCCGGGTGGTCCTGGCAGACGTGGACGATGAAGCGCATGAAGTCGCGGGCCTCGTCGTCGAAGCCGAGCGTGTGCAGCGCCCAGAGGGTGAAGGTCGAGTCGCGGATCCAGCTGAAGCGGTAGTCCCAGTTGCGCTCTCCTCCCGGCGTCTCCGGCAGCGAGGTGGTGGGGGCGGCGACGATCGCCCCGGTCGGCGTGTAGGTGAGGCCCTTGAGGACGAGCGCCGAGCGCTGCAGGTGGATCCGCCAGGGGTGGTCGGGGAAGTTGCCGTCGCGCAGCCATTCGCGCCAGAACTCCTCCGTCGAGTCGATTCGCTCCAGCGCCTCGGGGGCGCTGCGCGGGCCACCGAGGTCGCCTTCGCCCCAGGTCAGCGCGCAGAACGCGGTCTGGTCTTCCTGCAGGGTGACGTGGCCGCGGGCGGTGCCGCCGTCGAGCTCGAGGTGCATGTCGCTGGTCAGCAGCAGCTCGGTGCCGTCGTCGGCGGCGGCTCGCGCTTCGCCGAGCTCACCGCCGCTCCACCGCGCCGCTTCGAGCCCGTAGCCGAAGCGCGGCACGCACTCCATCTCCATCTCGACCTCACCGTCGATGCAGGTCATCGTCCGCAGCAGCGAGCAGTCGTTTTCGTGGGCGGTGTCGGGTCGGCCCCTGCGGCTGCCGGCGTCGCCGGAGGCGGCCCACTCGGCGATCGTCAGCGCGTCTTTGACCACCACCCAGCCGGTATCGGTCACCCAGGTGGTCTCGATCACCAGGGTGCCGGGCTGGTAGCGGCGGCTGATCGGGACGATCACCCCCTTCGGTCGCAGCAGCATGTGGCCTGCGCCTCGGTCGAGCAGGGCGGCGAAGGCGCTGGGCGAGTCGAAGCGGGGGAAGCAGAGCCACTCGACGCTGCCGCCGAAGGAGACGAGAGCCGAGGTGTGGCAATCGGAGAGGAAGCCGTAGCTCCCGATCGGGGGGAAGCGATGGTTCTGGGAGCTCACGGGCGAGCCAAGCTACCAGCGGGCTACGCTGAATTTCCGATGAACCTCCCGCTCGCCCACGTCGAAGCGGCCTTCGCCCCGCTGGAGGTGCTGCCGCTGCTGCTCGCCGCGGCTCTCTACGCCAAGCGCTCGGTCGACTCTGGCCGAGCGGGGCCGCCCGGTGCCGCTCTGGCGGCAGCTCTGCTTCGCGGCCGGGCTGCTGACGATCGCCGTCGCGCTCGTCTCGCCGGTCGCCCACGTCGCCGAGGAGCTGGTCATCGCCCACATGGTCGAGCACCTGATGCTCGGCGACCTCGCCACCCTGCTCCTGGTCCTCGGGCTGACCGGGCCGCTGCTGCAGCCGATCCTCGCGATCCCGGTCTTCGACAAGCTGCGGATCCTCGCCCACCCGCTCGTCGCCTTCCCGCTCTGGGCGCTCAACTTCTACTTCTGGCACATCCCGGCGCTCTACGACGCCGCCTACGGCGGGGCGGCGGTGCACCTGCTCGAGCACGCCAGCTTCATCTTCTTCGGCTGCCTGATGTGGATGCCGATCTTCGGCCCGCTGCCGAAGCCGGGCTGGTTCAACGCCGCCTGGAAGGTCGGCTACGTGGTCGCGGTCCGCTTCGCCGGGGCGATCCTCGGCAACGTGCTGATGTGGTCGGGCTCGGTGCTCTACCCGAAGTACGCCGCCGGCGAGGCCTACTGGAACATCACGCCGCTCGCCGACCAGAGCACCGCCGGGGTGGTGATGATGGTCGAGGGGACCTTCCTCGGCCTGGGCCTGCTGGCCTGGGTCTTCTTCGAAGTCTCGCGCGAAGGGATCGAGAAGCAGCGCCTGCTCGACCTCGCCCTCGAGCGGGGGGTCGACGCTGGACGAGGCGCGGGCGCAGCGCGCGGTCGCGGCCGGGCCAGGGCGAGCGGCTCGAACGGCAGCTGATCGGAGCCGGGGGTGAGCGGCGACGACCGCCCGGGCTGACCGCCGCGCTGCTGGCGCCCCTCGTCTTCGTCGTCGGCGCCTCCAGCCTCGGGGTCGAGATCGCCGCCGCGCGCCTGCTGGCGCCTTACTTCGGCGCCTCGACCGTGGTCTGGGCGAACACGATCGGGGTCGTCCTCGTCGCGCTCTCGGTCGGCTACTGGTTCGGCGGCCGCTACGCCGACCGCCACCCGCACCTGCGCGGCCTCTGCCTCGCTGGTCCTGGCCGCCGCGGTGCTGATCGCCGCCGTTCCCTTCGCCGCCCGCCCCTTCCTCGGCTTCTCGGTCGACGCCTTCGACACGGTCTCGGTCGGCGGCTTCGCCGGCTCGCTGTTCGGGGTCCTGGTCCTGGTCGCGGTGCCGGTGACGCTGCTCGGCGCGGCGGCGCCCTGGGCGGTGCGGCTGGCGGTGGGCGAGGTCGAGCGGCTCGGGCGAGGTGGTCGGCCGCCTCTACGCGATCTCGACCGCCGGCTCGCTGGTCGGGACGATGATCTCGGCCCTGGTCCTGATCCCGCTGCTGGGGACGCAGCGGACCTTCCTCGTCTTCGCCCTGGCCCTGGCGCTGGTGGCGGCGGTCGGGGTCGGGCTGGCGCGGCCGCTCGTCGTGCCGCGCGGCCTGCTGGCGGTGCTGGCGCTCCCGGTCGGGACGATCAAGGCCGACGCCGACGGCCGCGTCCTCTACGAGGCGGAGACGACCCACCAGTACGCGCGGGTGATCGAACGCGACGACGGCACCCGGGTGCTGGAGCTGAACGAGGGCCAGGCGGTGCACTCGCTCTACCGGCCCGGCTCCTACCTGACCGGCGACTACTGGGACGGCCACCTGGTGCTGCCGGCGGCGGCGGCCGGGCGTCCGCCCGCGGCGGATCGCGATCCTCGGCAACGCCGGCGGCACCGTCGCCCGCGCCTTCGGCCATTTCTTCCCGGCGCACCGCGGTCGACGCGGTCGAGATCGACGCCGAGCTGACCGAGCTGGGCCGCCGCTACCTCGACCTCCGCAACCCGCGCATGCGGACCTTCGCCGAGGACGCGCGGCCCTGGCTCGAGCGCTCGGAGGGCGGTTACGACGCGATCATGGTCGACGCCTACCGCCAGCCCTACATCCCCTTCTACCTGGCCACCCGCGAGTTCTTCGAGCTGGCCCGCGAGCGTCTCGCCCCGGGCGGGCTGGTTATCGTCAACGTCGGCCACCCCGAGGGCGCGCGGGAGCTGGAGCGGGTGCTGGGCCGGACGATGGCCGCTGCCTTCCCGCGGGTGCTGCGCTACCCGATCGAGGACACCAACACGCTGCTGGTGGCGGGGGAGGGCTCGTTCTCGGCGGCGCGACTGCGGGCGAACCTGGCGTCGCTGCCGCGGGCGCTGCGCCCGCAGGGGCGGGAGGCGGCCCGCAGGCTGGAGCCGCGCCTCGCGGGCGGCGAGGTCTACACCGACGATCGCGCCCCGGTCGAGTGGCTGGTCGACTCCTCCCTGCTGGAATACGCGAATGAGTGACGCCGGAGAGAGAGCCCGCGCCTGGCTGGTGACGGGCCCGGTCGGCCGGGGCCTGTCCTTCGTGATCGATTTCGCCGTGGCGCTGCGGACGATGCTGCGCCGCAGCCGATTGACCACCTGGTGGGGCGAATGCCGGCTGCGGTGCGCAAGCGTACAGCGATCATCTAGGGTCAGCCGCCCGATGCAGACCACCCTTAAAGAGCTGCCCGACTCACGTGTCGAGGTCGAGGTCGAGGTCCCCGCCGCCGACGTCGAGAAAGCGCACCTCCCGCGCCGCCCGCGCGATGGCGAAGGAGATGCGGATGCCCGGCTTCCGCGCCGGCAAGGCGCCGCCGTCGCTGGTGATCCAGCGGCTCGGCTTCGGCCCGGTGCTGCAGGAGGCGATCCGCGACGCGCTGCCCGAGTGGTACGAACTTGCGCTGTTCGACGCCGGGGTCAGCCCGATCGGCGACCCCAGCATCGAGATGGTCTCGACGCCCGAGGACGAAGGCGAGCCGCTCGCGTTCAAGTTCGAGGTCGGGGTGCGGCCGGAGGCGAAGCTCGGCGAGTACAAGGGGCTCGAGGTCGGCAAGGAGCAGAAAGAGGTCCCCGACGAGATCGTCGACACCGAGGTCGAGCGGGTCCGCGAGGGTTTCGCCCGCCTGGAGCCGGTCGAGCGCGAGGCCGCCGAGGGCGACTCGCTGCTGATCGACTTCGAGGGCTTCGCTCGACGGCGCCGCCTTCGAGGGCGGCAAGGCCGAGGACTACCTGCTGGGGCTCGGCTCCGGCCAGCTGATCGAGGGCTTCGAGGAGCAGCTGGTCGGCGCCAAGGCCGGTGAGGACCGCGAGGTCAAGGTGACCTTTCCCGGCCGATTACCAGGCCGAGCACCTGGCGGCAAAGACGCGGTCTTCAAGGTCAAGGTCAAGGAGGTGCGGGAGAAAATCCTGCCCGAGCTCGACGACGACTTCGCCTCCGACGCCTCCGAGTTCGACACGCTGGAGGAGCTGCGCGACGACATCCGCGAGAAAGTCGGCGCGGCGATGGGCAGCCGGGCCGAGGAAGACTTCCGCGTCGCCGCGATCGACGCCGCCGTCGACGCGGCGACGGTCGAGGTGCCGGCCGAGCTGGTCGACGGCACGGGCGACCGAACGCTGGGAGCGGATGGAACGCCAGCTCGCCGGCCGCGGCATGGACCCCAACCCTTCCTGCAGATGCAGGGCAAAACCCGCGAGGAGCTGATCGAGGAGTCGAAAGCCCGACGCCGAAAAAGAGCTGAAGCGCGAGGCGGTGGTCACCGCGATCGCCGAGGCCGAGGGGATCGAGGTCTCCGAGGAGGAACTGGTCGAGGCGCTCGCGCACAGCGCCGAGCACGAGCGGACCACGCCCGAGAAGCTGCTCGAGCGGCTGCGCGCAGAACGGCCGCGACGCGATGGTCCTCGAAGACCTGCGGGCGCGCAAGGCGATCGAGCTGGTCGCCGACTCCGCCAAGCCGATTCCCAAAAGGACGCCGACGCGCGACAGGAGAAAGCCGAGGCCCGCGAGAAGATGCTGGCGCCGGAGGAGGGCAAACCCAAATCCGGCGGGCTCTGGACCCCGGGCGGCGAGTAGTCGGTTTGTAGGGAGGGGGCGGGTACCCCTCTGCCACACGCGCTCTGCGCCGAGACCGCAAAAACCATCCCTCAAGGAGGTTTTTTGCGGTCTCGGCGAACCTCAACCAAATTCCGATCACTCGGCGGAGGTGCTCCCAGGACCCCCACCGACACCCTCCGCACGCAACGGGTCACGGGGGAGCGCTTCTATAGAGTGCGCAGCGATGAGTCCTCTGGTTCCGATGGTGGTCGAGCAGACCTCGCGCGGCGAGCGTGCGTTCGACATCTACTCGCGGCTGCTCGGCGAGCGGATCATCTTCCTCGGCACCCCGGTCACCGACGACATCGCCAACCTGATCGTCGCCCAGCTGCTGCACCTGGAGTCCGAGGACCCCGACAAGGACGTCAGCCTCTACGTCAACTCGCCCGGCGGCTCGGTCTACGCCGGGCTGGCGATCTACGACACGATGCAGTTCATCAAGCCCGACGTGCAGACGATCTGCGTCGGCGTGGCGATGAGCATGGGCGCGCTGCTGCTCAGCGGTGGCGCCGCCGGCAAGCGGATGGCGCTGCCGAACTCGAAGATCCTCATCCACCAAGTCTCCGCCGGCTTCCAGGGCCAGGCGACCGACATCGAGATCCACGCCAAAGAGATCATCGAAGTACGCCGCCGCCTCGACGAGATCATCGCCCACCACACCGGTCAGCCCTTCGAGAAGGTCACCGAAGACACCGAACGCGATTACTTCATGAGCGCGGAGGAGGCGAAGGAGTACAACATCGTCGACCGCGTGATCGAACACCACTGAGGCGCCGCTCCTCCTCTTTCGTTCTCGCGCTGGTTCTGGCGATCCTCGCCGCGCCGGCCTCGGCTCAGCTTGCCTCCCGCGACGGCGGCCTGCCTTACCACGGCCACGTCTTCCCGGTGCAGGGACCGCATGGGGTGCGGGGGGCGATCGGCGAGTTTCACGCGCCGCGCAACGGCGGTCGCATCCACGAAGGCTTCGACGTCACCGCCGGCTGCGGGACGCCGCTGGTGGCGGTCCGCAACGGCAAGGTCCTGCGCAGCGGCTTCGACCCGGTCCTCTACGGCTGGTACCTGCTGCTCCACGGCGAAGGCGAGCGCCGCAGCTACTTCTACGCCCACCTGCGGCGCCCGGCCCGCTTTCACGGCGGCCAGCGCGTATGGGAGGGCGAGCGGGTCGGCTCGGTGGGAGAAACCGGCAACGCCGCCGGCACCGGCTGCCACCTCCATTTCGAGATCCACGTCGGCGGCGCTCCAGTCGATCCGGAGCCCTCGCTGCGACGCTGGGACCGCTACTCCTGAAGGCCCCGTTCGAACCAGAGGTCGGCTTTCGGGTTCTTGTTGTAGGCGGGGACCTCGCGGTAGCCGGCGGCGCGGTAGAGGCCGACCGCGGGTGTGAGGTAGTCCGAGGTGTCGAGGCGGACGGCGCGGCAGCCGCGTTCGAGCGCGATCTCGTCGAGCCGGGCGAGGATGCGGCGGCCGAGGCCGGTGCCGCGGAAGGCGGGCGCCACGTACATGCTCTTCACCTCGGCGATTTCGGTGTCGAGGTAGCGGACGCCGCCGAGCCCGGCCGGCTCGCTGTCGACGAGGGCGAGCAGGAGGATTCCGCTCGGAGGGACGAGGTCGGGTGGAGGCCCCTTGGCGATCTCCTCGTCGAGGTCGATCCCAGCCTCCGCACGGTCGTAGATCAGCGGCCCGTCCGCCTCGCGGATGAAGTCGGCGTACAGCGGCTGGACCCGCGGATCGTCGCGCTCGATCGGCTCGAGAGAGAAATTCACTGAGACGACGCTAACGCGTTGCGGAATTTCTCCAATCTGCGCGCGACGCGTACGGTCACCCCTGGCACGATTGCCCTGTGACCGAGCAGGAACTACAGGCTTCGCTGCGGGAGTCGAGGGCCGGCATCGAGGCGGCGAGGCGCACCCAGGAGGAGGCGACGGCCCAGATCGAAGCGGCGAGAGCGGAGTTCGAGAAGTTCAAGCCCAGATGGGAAGCGGAAAGAGCCGATTTCCGCGAATGGATGAGGGAGAGCAGTCACAAGACGGACCTGATCATCGCCGAGCTGAAGGAACACCGCGATGAGCGCCGCGCCCTCCTGGAGGCGATCTTCAGGGTGCTCGACCGGCTCGACTAGACCCGCAGCTCGTAGCTGAACCACTCCGTGCGCTCGGCGCCGGTGGTGTCGTAGAGGCGCTGGGCGGTCTCGTTGTCGGGGGCGGTGGACCACTCGACGAAGGGGACCTCGCGTTCGCGGGCGACCTCGGCCGCGGCCTCGATCAGCGCCCGGCCGACGCCCTGCCCGCGGACCGACCCGTCGACATAAAGGTCGTTCATCAGCACGCTCTCGCAGGCCTCCAGGGAGCTGAAGTGCCAGTAGAGGCAGGCGTATCCGGCCAGCCGCCCGTCGCTGCGGGCGCCGAGCAGGAGGCCGTCCTGGCTCGGGGCGAGGAAGCGGCGGAAGAAGGCGCGGTTGCGCTCGTCGTCGACGTCCTCGACTCCGTAGAAGCGCTGGTAGGCGGCGATCAGCGGCAGCAGCTCCTCGAGCTCCTCCGGAGCGATCGGCGCGATCTCGATCTCGACGGCCACCAGCCCACGGTAGCGCCACGCAAGGCTGCGCTCACGTGAAGGGACAGCCCGGTCGATGCCGTAAACGGTCTCACGAACCGGTGCAGGTCCCTGTCTAAGCTTTGGGGCGCCGCCGGAGGCAAGAGATCGTCCCGTTAGGAGGGGATTCCGCTGGCACGTCCTTCAGACTCGAATGAGCAGCTCCTCTGCAGCTTCTGCGGCAAGTCGCAGCGTCAGGTGAAAAAGCTGATCGCCGGCCCCGGCGTCTACATCTGCGACGAGTGCATCGACCTCTGCAACGAGATCATCGACGAGGAGCTGACGGCGCCGCCTGCCTTCGAGCTGGAGAACCTGCCGAAACCGCAGGAAATCTTCGACGTGCTGCAGGAGTACGTGGTCGGCCAGGACGAGGCCAAGCGCTCGCTCTCGGTGGCGGTCTACAACCACTACAAGCGGGTCCAGATCGCCCAGTCCGACGAGACCGAGGTCGAGCTGCAGAAGTCGAACATCATGATGCTGGGCCCGACCGGCTGCGGCAAGACGCTGCTGGCGCAGACCCTGGCCCGGATCCTCAACGTCCCGTTCGCGATCGCCGACGCGACCGCGCTGACCGAGGCCGGCTACGTCGGCGAGGACGTCGAGAACATCCTCCTGAAGCTGATCCAGGCCGCCGACTTCGACGTCAAGAAGGCGGAAACGGGGATCATCTACATCGACGAGATCGACAAGATCGCGCGCAAAGCCGACAACCCGTCGATCACCCGCGACGTCTCCGGCGAAGGCGTCCAGCAGGCGCTGCTGAAGATCCTCGAGGGGACCACCGCCTCGGTGCCGCCGCAGGGCGGGCGCAAGCACCCCCACCAGGAGTTCCTGACGATCGACACCACCAACATCCTCTTCGTCTGCGGCGGCTCCTTCGCCGAGCTCGACAAGGTGATCGAGCGGCGGGTCGGCGACCGCGGGATCGGCTTCGGCGCCGAAATCTCCTCGCGTGAGAAAAAGGACGCCGGCGAGTGGTTCGAGCAGGTGCTGCCCGAGGACCTGATCGAATACGGCCTGATCCCCGAGTTCATCGGCCGCCTGCCGGTGATCACCGCGATCCACCAGCTCAGCCGCGACGACCTCTGCACGATCCTGACCGAGCCGCGCCACGCGCTGACCCGCCAGTTCCAGCGCTTCTTCGAGTTCGACGACATCGAGCTGGTCTTCGCCGACGACAGCCTCGAGGCGATCGCCGACAAGGCCCTGGAGCGCGAGACCGGCGCCCGCGGCCTGCGCTCGATCCTCGAGGAGACGCTGCTCGACGTCCAGTTCGAGCTGCCCTCGCGCCGCGACGTCACCAAGTGCGTCGTCACCCGCGAGACGATCACCGAGGGCCGCCGGCCGACGCTTGTCACCGAGGCGGTCCAGCAGGACATCGGGCCTGCGGACGAGGGCCTGACCGAAGAAACGGCCTAGGCGTCTTGCGTTAGGGAGAGGGTCGAGGTATCCCTTCTGGACGCAGCTCGACGGAGATCGTTCTGCCGGCTGTCGCCCCGGTCGTCGCTCGCCCGCCTCGTGCTAAGTGTCCAGAAGGGACACCTCGACCCTCTCCTCGACACGGGTTGAAGTTCCGTGGTTCCTTAGTCGTGCATAGGCGGACAAAGGAACCACGGAACTCCTAGACTCGCCGCGTGGACGACGCGCAGAGGGCAAAACTCGAAGAGACCACTCGGTATGACTCCTCAGAGGTAGAGAGGCGCATCTTCGGAGAGTGGATAGACGGGGGGTACTTCCACCCGGAGGCGGAGGGGTCGCCGGAGGAGAACTTCTCGGTTGCGATCCCGCCGCCGAACGTGACCGGGGCGCTGCATATGGGGCATGCGCTGAACGGGTCGATGCAAGACGCGCTGGTGCGGATGAACCGGATGCGGGGGCGCAACGCGCTCTGGATCCTGGGCACCGACCACGCGGGCATCGCCACCCAGGCGGTGGTCGAGAAAGAGCTGAAGAAAGAGGGCAAGAGCCGGCACGACCTCGGCCGTGAGGCCTTCGTCGAGCGGGTCTGGGAGTGGAAAGCCGAGTACGGCTCGCGGATCGTCGAGCAGTACAAGCGGCTCGGCGCCTCCTGCGACTACGAGCGCGAGCGCTTCACCCTCGACGAGGGCTACGTCAAGGCGGTCTACCGCGTCTTCAAGCAGCTCTTCGACAAGGGCTACATCTACCGCGACAACTACATGGTCAACTGGGACCCGGGCTCGCACTCGGCGATCTCCGATCTCGAGGTGGAGAACCGCGAGGTCGAGGACGCCCTCTACTCGATCGACTACCCGGTCGAGGACTCCGACCAGGTGCTGACCGTCGCCACGGTGCGGCCGGAGACGATGCTCGCCGACACCGCGGTCGCCGTGAACCCCGACGACGAGCGCTACCGCGACCTCGTCGGCAAGCACGTCGTCCTGCCGCTGGTCGGCCGCCGGATCCCGATCATCGCCGACGACCACGTCGACGTCGAGTTCGGCACCGGTGCCCTGAAGATCACCCCCGGCCACGACCCCAACGACTTCGAGATCGGCCGCAAGCACGGCCTCCAGGAGATCGGCGTGATCGGCCCCGACGGGCGGATGACTGAGGAGGCCGGCGAGTTCGCCGGGATGACCGCCGCCGAGGCGCAGAAGGCGGTCGTCGAGGCGCTTCGCGCCAAGGGGCGCCTCCGCGCCGAGGAGCCCTACGTCCACTCGGTCCCCTTCTCGCACCGCTCCGGCGAGCGGATCGAGCCGTTGATCTCGCTGCAGTGGTTCTGCCGGATGGACGAGCTGGCGCGGCCGGCGATCGAGGTGGTCGAACGCGACGAGGTCCGCATCACGCCCGCCGCAATGGAAGCGCGTCTACCTCGACTGGATGGAGGAGATCCGCCCCTGGTGCATCTCCCGCCAGCTCTGGTGGGGCCACCGAATACCCGTCTGGTACTGCGACGCCTGCCAGGAGACGATCGTCGCCGAGGCCGCGCCCGAGCGCTGCGGCTCCTGCGGCGGCGAGCTGCGCCAGGAGGAGGACGTGCTCGACACCTGGTTCAGCTCGGCGATCTGGCCCTTCGCGACCCTCGGCTGGCCCGACGACACCCCCGAGCTGCGCGCCTTCTACCCGACCAGCTTCCTGACCACGGCGCGGGAGATCCTCTTCCTCTGGGTGGCGCGGATGATCATGACCGGGCTCGAGTTCCCCGGCGCGGTCCCCTTCCGCGACGTCTACGTCCACTCGGTGATCCAGGCCCGCGACGGGCGGCGGATGTCGAAGAGCCTGGGGACCGGGATCGACCCGCTGGAGGAAATCGACGTCCACGGCGCCGACGCGCTGCGCTTCGGCCTCCTGGCGATGTCCTCGACCCAGGACGTGCGCTTCTCCGACGCCAAGGTGCAGCAGGGCCGCGACCTCGCCAACAAGCTCTGGAATGCCGAGCCGCCTGATCCTCCTCAACGCCGCCGACGTCGACCCGGCGCCGCGCCCGACCTGCGTCGAGGACCGCTGGATCCTCTCGAAGCTGGAGCGGACGATCGCCTCGGTGACCGGGAAGCTCGAGACCTACGACTTCGCCCACGCGGTCCAGGAGGCCTACTCGTTCTTCTGGCGCGACCTCTGCGACTGGTACCTGGAGATCGTCAAGCCGCGCCTCTACGACGGCGAGGAGGAGGTCTCGGCGACGCTGCTCTACGCGCTGGAACGGGTCCTGGGCCTGCTGCACCCGACGATGCCATTCGTCAGCGAGGAGATCTGGAGCTTCCACCCGGCGCGCGAGGGGCACCTCGCCGTGCATCGCCTTCCCGGTGGCCGACGAGTCGCTGCTCGACCCCGCCGCCGAGGAGGACGTCGAGGGCGGGATCGGGCTGACCCAGCGGCTGCGCGCCTGGCGCGACCTCGCCGGGGTCCCGGCGGGCGCGACGCTGCCGGCGGTGATCGACGGCGTCGAGCCGCCGGGCTTCGTCTCGCGCCTCTCGCGCTTCGAGTTCGACGGCATCGGCTCCGACCCGGTCGCCTCGATCGGCCCGGTGCGGGTCCTCGACTCCGACCAGCTCGACGCCGCCGCCGTCGCCGAGCGGCTCGAGAAGCGCCGCGAGGAGCTACGGGCCGAGGTCGAGCGCGGCGAGCGCAAGCTCGGCAACGAGGGATTCGTCGCCAAGGCGCCGTCCGAGGTGGTCGAGGAGGAGCGGGGGAAGCTGGAGCGCTACCGCACGGAATTGGCCGAGCTCGAGTAGCGGGATAGACGGAGCGGACGCGAAGCGGAGCACCGTCGACTGATCTTGGACCCGGACGCATATCTGGACTCTCTGGAGCCGGTGGGCTGGCGCCTCGGCCTCGAGCGGATGCGCAAGCTGACCACGGCGCTGGGGCTGCCGCAGCACCGTTTCGCCTCGGTCCACGTCGTCGGCACCAACGGCAAGTCCTCGGTGACGCGGATGACCGCGGCGCTGCTCGAAGCGCACGGCCTGCGGACCGGCGCCTGCGTCTCGCCCCACGCCGACCGCTGGTTGCAGCGGACGCTGGTCGGCGGCAGGAGATCTCGACGCCGACGCCTGGGCGGCCGCGGTCGAGCAGGTCGCCGCGCGCCGCCGAGGGCGTCGACCGCAGCCTCGAGGAGGGGGAGGCGGTGACCCAGTTCGAGGCGGCGACCGCGGCGAGCTTCGTGGCGCTGGCGAGCGCGAGGGTCGAGGTGGCGGTGGTCGAGGCCGGCCTCGGGGGGCGGCTGGACGCGACCAACACGATCCCGTCCAAGGTCACCGTCCTCACCTCGATCGGCCTCGACCACACCGAGTGGCTGGGGGAGACGGAGCTGGAGATCGCGGCGGAGAAGCTGGCGGTGCTGCGCGACCAGACGGCGCTGGTCCTGGGCGAGGTCTCAGGCGAGGTGGCGCGGCTGGCGGAGGAGACGGCGCGGCAGCGCGGCGCCCGCCTGGTCAGGGCCGCAGCCGACCCGGGACCCGAGGTGCGCCTGCGGGCCGCCGGCGAGTTCCAGCGCCGCAACTTCGCGATCGCCTGCGCCGCCGCCGAGGCGTTCCTCGGCCGCTCGCTCGATCGCGACCGCGCCGGGGAGGTCGCCGCCGCGGTCACGGTCCCGGGCCGCCTCGAGCAGATCGCCGAGCACCCGCCGGCCTACCTCGACGCCGCCCACAACCCGGACGGCGCCGCAGCCCTGGCGCGCTCGCTGCCCGAGGTGGCCGCAGGCCGGCGCATCGTCGCCTGTCTGGCGATCCTCGCCGACAAGGACGCGACGGCGATGATCGCGGCGCTGGCGCCGGCCCTCGACCGGGCCGTCTGCACCGAGCTGCCCCGGCAGGCGCTGGAAGGCCACGGCAGGCCGGGAGCGCGCTCCCAGAGGGCGGCGGAGCTGGCGGCGGCCTGCGAGGCGGCCGGCCTGCCGGCGGAAGCCGAGCCGGACTTCGGCGCCGCGCTCAGGCGCGGCCGGTCGCTGGCCGCCGAGCCGCCGGAGGGCGTCCTCGTGGTCGCCGGCTCCCACTATGCAATCGCCCCGGCGCGGGCGCTGATCGCACCCTGACTGTGCGAGGATTCCGGCATGGATCGTCCCCGCAGCGCCGGTTCCGAACTGCTCTCGATGATGGGGCTGGTGGCCGCCGTCGTCGCGATCGTGATTCTCGTCTTCTTCGGCGTCGGCTACCTGTTCGGAAGGCTCTTCCTCTAGAAACAGGGTTGACGTCGGCCACGGCGAAGTAGACTGCCGCTCCCTCAGCGCGCCTGAATTACCCAAATTTCCTTATGCCCCTAGCGATCTTCGGCATCACCAACGACGGCCTCAATCTGGTCGCGACCCTGTTCCTGCTGATGCTTGTCGTCCTCTGGCTGGCGCTGATCGTCTACACCTACCTCGACGCCCGGCGCCGCATCTCCGACCCCTTCCTGGTCGCCTGCGCCACCGTCGCCTCCTTCTTCCCCTTCATCGGCACCGCCGTCTACGCGATCGTGCGCCCGCCGGAGTACCTCGAGGACGCCCACGAGCGCGAGCTGGAGATCAAAGCCGCCGAGCTGCGGGTGCGGCAGCTGCGCGACCAGAGCTGCCCGAACTGCGAATACCCGGTCGAGCGGAACTACCTGCGCTGCCCCAACTGCCAGCGCCGGCTGAAGGACCCCTGCCCGACCTGCAACAAGCCGGTCGACCCGCGCTGGGGCCTCTGCCCCGTACTGCGAGACCAATCTTGGCGGCGGCGGCGAGCGGCCGCGCCGCAAACGTAGGGACCCCGAGGAGCGCCAGGCGCAGCAACAGCAGCAACGCCAGGCACCGCCGCGCCGCCGGAAAGCGCCGCCGGAGGCAGCCAAGGGGACTCGGTAACCAAAGAGCAAAGGAGCCCCCGCCGTGAGCCGGACCCTGATCCTCGTCAAGCCTGACGCCTTCGAACGCGCCCTGACCGGCGAGGTGATCGCCCGCTTCGAGCGCAAGGGGCTGCGGATCGCCGCCCTGAAGTCGATGCGCGCCGACGAGGCGATCGCCAACCGAGCACTACGCCGAGCACACCGACAAGCCGTTCTTCGGCGAGCTCGTCGCCTTCATCACCGGCGGCACCCTGGTGGCGATGGTCCTGGAGGGCCCCGAAGCGGTCATGGCCGCCCGCCAGCTGATCGGCGCGACCAACCCGGTCGAGGCGGCACCGGGCTCGATCCGCGGCGACTTCGCCCTCGAGGTGACCTTCAACATGGTCCACGGCTCCGACTCCGACGAGTCGGCCGAGCGCGAGATCGGGATCTGGTTCCCCGAGCTGTCCTGACGGGCCGTCCTGAAGGCGGTCCTCGCATCCGGGTCCCCGCAGCGGCGGGAGATCCTGCAGAAGCTGGGGGTCGAGTTCGAGGTCGTCGTCCCCGGCGTCGAGGAGCTGGCGGCAGGGCGACCCGGAGGAGCTGGTCGTCGAGAACGCGCGCCGCAAGGCGGCTGCGGTCGAGCGCGGCGGTCTGGTGATCGCCTGCGACACCGACGTGGTCCTGGATGGCGAGGTCCTCGGCAAGCCCGCCGACCCTGCGGAGGCCGGGCGGTACCTCGACCGGATGTGCGGCAGGTGCCCACACGGTGATGAGCGGCCTGGTGGTGGTCGAGGACGGGGAGGAGCGGTCGCGGGATCGAGAAGACCACCGTGGTCTTCAAGCAGCTCTCCGAGGCGGAAAAGGACCGCTACGTGAGCTTCGGCGAGTGGGAGGGACGCTCGGGGGGCTACGCGGTCCAGACGCTGGGGTCCTCCCTGGTCGAGCGGCTCGAGGGCAGCGTCTCCAACGTCGTCGGGCTGCCGGTCGGGCTGCTGGCAGAGCTGGCGCCGGCGCTGTTCGAGCGGTCCTGAGTCAGCCGCGAATCTCGACCACGGCGTCGCTGTGCTCGAGCAGCACATCGGCCACTTCGGGGTCGAATTGGGTGCCGCGTCCGTCGCGAATCGTCTCGATCGCCTCGTCGATGCTTAAGCGCCGGCCGGTAGGGCGGTCGCTGAGCAGGGCGTCGAAGACGTCGGCGACCGCGACGATCCGGCCCTCGATCGGGATCTCCTCGCCGTGCAGTCCCTGCGGATAGCCGCTGCCGTCGAAGCGCTCGTGGTGGGTGAGGCGATCCGAGCGGCCATCTGCAGCAGCTCGCTCTCGGAGCCGCGAGGATCTTGTAGCCGATCTCGGTGTGGCGCTCCATCTCCTTGCCGCTCCTCGGGCGTCAGCGGCCCCGGCTTGCGGAGGATCTCCTCCGGGGTCGCGACCTTGCCGACGTCGTGCATCGGCGCCGCCGCCCGGATCAGCTGGATCTGCTCGTCGCCGAGCCCGAGCTGGACGCCAGGTAGGAGTGACCCGCGCCATCCGGTTGACGTGGCGACCGACCTCGGAGTCGTGCATCTCGATCGCCTGGGCCATCCGTTCCAGTGCTTCCTGGCGCGAGGAGCGCAGCTCCTCGATCGCCCGCGCCCGCGCGCCCGCAGTCCCGCTGCAACTGCTCGGCCTCGCGCTGTGCGGTGATCTCGGCTGAGACGCCGACGATGCCCGCCATGATTTCCGTCCACACCGATATACGGGAACCGGACGGTAAGGAAGGTTCGCTCGCGGCCGCATGATCTCGACGGTCATCTCCCGGAAGCTGGATTCTCCGTCGTGAAGCACCTGCATGTCGCCCTCGTGGATCACCCGCTCCGTCTCGGGCGAATGCATTTCGGCGTCGGTGCGCCCGATCATTCCTCCCTGTTCCTGCCTCATCAGTTCGTCGCGCATAACTGGTTGGCGAGCAGATAGCGCCGTTCCAGGTCTTTGACGAAGATCGGAATCGGAGCGCGATCGAATGCGGCCTGGATCGTCTCCTGAAGGCGGCGCCGACGCGCCCGCTCGACCGCTCTCCGCCTCGCGCCGGCGCAGGGCGGTCTCGGCCGTTATCAGCAGCTGCCCAGGGGAAAAGGGCTCGACCAGGTAGCCGTAGACGCCGATTTCGAGGGCGTGCTCGACCAGCGACGAGTCCTCGGTCCCGGCAATCGGGACAACCGCCGTCCCCTCGCTCTCGGCGGCTATCTCCTCGACCAGGGCCAGCCCCGATTCTCCGGGCATCTGGACGTCGCAGAAAACGAGGTTGAAGCCGTTGGCAACCAGCCTCTGGCGGGCGGTGGCGACATCGCCGGCCAGGTCGCACTCATACCGTCCGCCGAGAACCTGTTGCACCATCCGCAGGGTCTCGGAGTCGTTGTCGATGGCGAGGATCCTCGCCTTGGGGGTCGTCATAGCAGGTGCCGTCTCAAGCGAGAGATTTCTCGACTACTCCTTGCCCTCCGATGGTAAGGGGCTGTGGTGCGCCCTGCAAAGGCCGGATTTTGCGGCTCTGCGATCATTCTCTCTCTGGAAAATCGCGCTGACCGACAGAAGGCAACCAATTGGGCCTGTTCAGTCGTCTGATCCGGCTCGGCGGCCGCGACATGGCCGTCGACCTCGGCACCGCCAACACGCTCGTCTACGTCCGGGGCGCGGGATCGTCCTCTCGGAGCCCTCTGTGGTCGCGATCGATTCCCTCAACGGCCAGGTCCACGCCGTCGGGGTCGAAGCGAAGCGGATGCTGGGCCGGACGCCGGGGACGATCACCGCGATCCGGCCCCTGAAGGACGGCGTGATCGCCGACTTCGACGTCACCGAGCAGATGCTGCGCCACTTCATCGCCTCCGTCCACTCCAGCCGCTTCGCCCATCCGCGGGTCGTCGTCTGCGTCCCTTCCGGCGTCACCGGGGTCGAGAAGCGGGCGGTCGAGGAGGCCTGCCTCTCGGCCGGCGCCCGCCAGGCCTACCTGATCGAGGAGCCGATGGCGGCGGCGATCGGCGCCGGGCTGCCGGTCGCCGAGCCGACCGGCTCGATGATCGTCGACGTCGGCGGCGGCACCACCGAGGTCGCGGTGATCAGCCTCGGCGGGATCGTCGTCTCGCAGTCGATCCGGGTCGGCGGCGACGAGCTCGACGAGGCGATCGTCAGCCATTGCAAGCAGCGCTACAAGCTCGCGATCGGCACCCAGACCGCCGAGGAGGTCAAGCTCGAGGCCGGCTCCGCCTCGCCGCTGCCGGAAGAGGTGCGGACCGAGATCCGCGGCCGCGACCTCGTCTCCGGGCTGCCGAAGACGATCGAGCTGACCTCCGAGGAGGTGCGGGGGGCGATGGAGGAGCCGGTCAGCCACATCGTCGCCGCGGTCAAGGAGACGCTCGACCGGACGCCCCCGGAGCTCGCGGGTGACATCATGGACCGCGGCATCACTTTGGCCGGAGGCGGGGCGCTCCTGCAAGGACTGGAGCAACGCCTGCGCGATGAGTGCCAGATGCCCTGTCAACTGGCAGAGTCGCCGTTGACGTGCGTGGCGGTCGGCTCGGGCATCTCGCTCGAGGAGGTCGAGACGATCCACCGCGCCGGCAAGAACAACGGAGCCCGGCCCCGGCGCTAGCCAGAGCCCCGCTCATGCGAACCACCCGAGAGCTTAGGTCCCCAACGTGTATCGAAAGCAAGTACGCCGCCGCCGGGCGGTACTCGCGCTGCTGATCGTCGGCTCGTTTGCCCTGCTCACCGTCACCTATGGCCAGGGCTCCAACGGGGTGCAGCGCGCCGTCAGCGCCGTCTTCAGCCCGATCCAGTCGGTCGCCGACCGGGCGCTGAAGCCCGCCCGCGACCTGATCAACTGGTTCGACGAGACCTTCGACGCGAAGGGACGCAACGAGCGCCTGCAAACCGAGCTGGAAGCGGCCCGCAGGCAGGCGGTCGGCGCCCAGGCCGCGCTGGCCGAAAACGCGCAGCTGCGCAAGGCCCTGAAACTCGACGAAAGCGGCGCCATCCCCTCCGGCTACGAGGAGGTGACGGGCCGGGTGATCTCCCGCTCGCCCACCGTCTGGTTCGCCGACGTGACGATCGACGTCGGCTCCGGCGACGGGGTGGAGGTCGACGACCCGGTCGTCAACGGCGACGGGCTGGTCGGCAAGGTCTCCGCCGTCACCGGCGGGTCCGCCCGGGTGACGCTGATCGCCGACCACTCCAGCGCCGTCTCGGCGAAGATCGTGCCGAGCGGCGACCAGGGCGTGATGAAGCCCTCGGTCGGCAACCCCGACGATCTGATCCTCGAATTCCTCAGCTCCGAAAAGCGGGTCGGGAAGGGGCAGTCGGTCGTCACCTCGGGCTGGCGCAACCAGACGATCGGATCGGATTACCCGCCGAATCTGCCGATCGGCGAAGTCGTCGAAGCCTCGCTGCTGGAGCAGGAGGCTCAGTCGCAGGTCCACATCCGTCCCTTCGCCGATCTGCGCGACCTCGACCTGGTCCAGGTCCTGACCGGGGGCTCGCGCGGGTGATCCTCACCCCGAACATCCTCGCCCGGCTCGTCGCGATCGTGATCGGCGGCGTGATCGTCCAGCTCTCGCTCTTCTCGCGGGTGACCCTGTTCGACGTCAGTCCCGACCTGCTGCCGGCGCTGGTCGTCGTCCTCGGCCTGCTCGGGGGCTCGTTGACCGGAGCCGTCTGCGGCTTCTCGGCCGGCCTGCTGCTCGACTGCCTGCTGATCGTCCCCCTCGGCGGCGGCTCGCTGGTGCTCCTTGGTGTCGGCTACCTGGCCGGCCTCTTCCGCGAGCGCTTCGAGATCCACAGCCCGCTGGTCCCGCCGCTGCTCTGCATGGGCCTGACCCTGGTCGCCGAGCTCGGCTTCGGCATGGTCGAGATGATGCTCGGCTTCGACGCGCCGGTCAGCGGCCTGATCGTCCGCGACATCCTGCTGAAGAGCATCTTCGCCTTCTTCGGCGGCTGGGCGATCTACGTCGGGGCCCGGCGCGCTCTGCGACCGGCCCTGGTCGACGATCTCTCGATCCGCCGCAGCGGCAGGCGGCCGACGGTGTTGGGGGCCTAGGAGCATGCACCTGCGCAACGACTCACGGCCCCAGGGCGCCCGCCTCTCGCTGCGCGTCGCGGTGATGGGCGGCATCGCCGTCGCGCTCTTCGCCGTCCTCTTCTTCCGGCTCTGGACCCTGCAGGTCCTCTCCGGCGACGAGTACCTGGCCGAGGCGAAGAACAACCGCACCCGCGAGTACAAAGTGATCGCCCCGCGCGGCGACATCCTCGACCGCAACGGCGAAGTCCTGGTCGACAACCGCACCAGCCTGGCGCTGCAGCTGAACACGCAGAAGCTCCCCGAGGACCCGGCTGAGGAACGGGCCGAGCTGGCGCGCCTGGGGGAGCTCGCCCACATGACCCTGCCGAAGGTGCGGCGCGCGATCGAGGAAGGCGAAGAAGTCGCCGCCGGGGCGCCGGTGACGCTGCGCCGTGACGTCGGCTACGAGCTGATCGCCTACATCGAAGAGAACCAGCGCGAGTTCCCCGGGGTGAGCGTGCAGCGGGTCTTCGTCCGCCACTACCCGCACAGCACCCTCGCCGCCCACGTGCTGGGCAGCGTTGGAGAGATCGACGGAGAAGAGCTGAGGGAACCGCGCTACAAGCAGCTTGAACCCGGCGACGAAATCGGCAAAGCCGGCGTCGAGGACGCTTATGACAAGTACCTGCGTGGAGATCCCGGGCTGACCCGGATCCAAGTCAACGCACTTGGCCAGCCGACTCCCGGCGGCGAACTCGACTCGACCGCGCCGACGCCGGGCGACAGCCTGAAGCTGACGATCGACGGCGACGTGCAGAGCGCCGGCGAAGGAGGACTTGCGGCCCGCGGATTGCCGGGCGCCTTTATCTCGATGAACATCGACAACGGCCAGATCCTGGCGATGGGCTCGAATCCCACCTTCGACCCCACCGTCCTGACTGAAGAAATGACCCAGGCGCAGGTGAACGAGCTGTACCGGGACGAAGTCCTGGCGCCGCTGGTCAACCGGGCGACCGAAGGCGCCTATCCGACGGGCTCGATCTTCAAGATCGTCACCGCCCTGGCGGCGCTGGAAAACGGTCAGATCACCCCCGACACGGTGGTCCAGGACAACGGCCAGATCGAAGTCGGCACCGACACCTTCGAAAACGCCGGCGGCGTCGCCCACGGCGCCGTCGAACTGCGCCGCGCCCTGCAGGTCTCCTCCGACGTTTACTTCTACCTGCTCGGCCTCGACATGTGGAAGACCAACGAGCTGCAGGAATGGGCGCACAAGCTCGGGATCGGCCGGCCCGCGGGGCTGGACCTGCCGGAGGAAGGCGAAAGCCTGCTGCCGGACAAACAGTGGCGCAACCAGCTGTACAAGGAAGAGCTGACCGACCGGCCCTGGTCGGCCGGCGACAACATCCAGCTGGCGACCGGCCAGGGCGACCTGCAGACGAACCCGCTGCAGATGGCGCTCGCCTATGCGGCGCTCGGCAACGGCGGCAAGATCGTCTCGCCCCACGTCGGGCTGGAAGTCGAGGACCCGGCCGGCCGGGTGCTGAAGGAATTCGAGCCGAAGATCCAGCGCCGGTTTCACATCGACCCCGGCTATCGCGACGTGATTCTCGAAGGCCTGCACGCCGCCGCGCAGGAAGGCGACGGCACCGCGGCCGGCGTCTTCGGCGGCTTTCCGATCCCGATCGCTGGCAAGACCGGGACGGCCGAACGGCGCGGCCACGGAGACCAATCCTGGTTCGCGGCACTGTCCCCGTACCCCAACCCGCGTATCGTGACGATTGCCACCGTCGAGGAAGGCGGCTTCGGAGCCGAATCCGCAGCGCCTGTCGTGCTCGACATCCTCGAAGCGATCTACGACAAGCAGGCCTCTGCAGTCACCAGCGCCGGTGGAGCCGAATGACGATGTACGCGACCCGAACCAGAAACGCCCGGCCGGAGCCGTTCACGGTCCACGTCGGGATCGGCGAGCGCCTCGGGCTGGCCCATATGGACTGGCCGCTGACGATCGCCGCCGTCTCGCTGATCGCCTTCAGCGTCTTCGTCCTCGGCGAGGCGACCCAGCACGACGTCCCCGGGGACCCCAACTACTTCCTCGAGCGGCAGGCGATCTACGCCCTGCTGGGCATCGTCGGGATGGTCCTGCTGACCCGGATCGACTACTCGCGCTTCCGCGAGCTGCGGGTCGGCATCTACACCTTCCTCTGCGTCAGCATCTCGCTCGTCTTCGTCTTCGGGTTCGCCGCCCGCGGCTCGCGGCGCTCCTTCGAACTTCCCTTCTTCTCCTTCCAGCCATCGGAGCTCGGCAAGCTCCTGCTAGTGCTTGCGCTTGCCGGGTTCGTGATCGATGGAGCCAGACGCGGCTCGGAGGTCCAGCGCACGGTGCGCTACCTCTGCCTCGGCCTGGCGCCGGCTGCGCTTGTCTTCCTGCAGCCCGACCTCGGCACCTCCCTGGTGTTCGGGGCCGCCACCCTCGGCGTCATGTACTTCGGAGGCGTCCCCTGGACGCACTTCGCGGTCATCGGCGCCGCCCTCGTCGCGCTCGTCGCGCTGGTCCTGGTCGCCGCTCCGGCGGCCGGGGTGCCGGTGCTGAAGGGGTATCAGGAGGAACGTCTGACGTCCTTCCTCAGCCCCGACGAGCACGAAAGCGGCGCGGGCTATCAGCAGAACCAATCCAAGATCGCCACCGGCTCCGGTCAGCTGACCGGCCGCGGCGACAAAGCCACCCAGACGCGGCTCGACTTCGTCCCTGAGCGGCACACCGACTTCATCTTCGCGGTGATCGGTGAGCGCTACGGGTTCATGGGCGCCGCGTTCGTCCTATCCCTGTACGCCCTGCTCTTCTGGCGGGCGCTGCGGATCACGACACTCTCGAAGAACTCGTACGGGACCCTGGTGGCGGGCGGCATCGCCGTCACGCTGCTGTTCCAGACCTTCGTCAACGTGGGGATGAACCTCGGGATCATGCCGATCACCGGGATCCCCCTGCCGTTGATGAGCTACGGAGGGTCCTCCGTCGTCGCTACCTTGTTGGCGGTCGGCATTCTTCAGAGCATCAACGTCCAAGCGCATCTCAGCCAGAAGGGAAGGTTCGCCTGGTGATCTCTTGAAAGAGGTCCGGCATTGCGTACCTACTTGAAACTGAGCTGAACTAACAATGAAGAAAACGATTCTGGTCTCCGCCGAGCGCGGCGAGACCCGTGTGGCCGTCCTCGAGGCAAAGCAGAAGGGCGGCAAGACCGACGTTGCCGAGCTCTACATCGAGCGGCGCGGCCGTCGCTCGATCGTCGGCAACATCTACAAGGGGAAGGTCGACAACGTCCTTCCCGGAATGGAGGCCGCCTTCGTCGACATCGGCCTGGAGCGCAACGGCTTCCTCCACGTCGACGAGATCGTCACGCCAGACGGCAAGCAGGCGCCCAAGCGCGGGCGCGGCAGCGGCCGCCGCATCAACGAGCTGATCAAGCCAGGACAGGAGATCCTCGTCCAGGTCGTCAAGGACCCGCTGAAGACGAAGGGCGCGCGGCTCTCGATGAACGTCTCGATCGCCGGCCGCTACCTCGTCTTCGCGCCGACCGGCAGCGGCGTCGGTGTCAGCCGCAGGCTCTCCGACAAAGAGCGCGACCGCCTGCGGAAGATGGTCGACCGCACCTACAAAGGGCCAGGCGGCCTGATCGTCCGCACCGCCGCCCACGGCGCCAAGAAATCCGACTTCGTGCGGGAGATCAGCTACCTGCAGAAGCTGAACGAGGTGCTCGAGCGACGCAGCGAGAGCACCAAGGCGCCGGCGCTGGTCTTCCAGGAGGCCGACCTCTCGGTGCGGGTCCTCCGCGACGTCTTCCTCAGCGAGTTCGAAAAGGCGATCATCGACTCGCCGAAGCAGTTCGAGCGGGTGACGAACTTCTTCCAGCGGACGGCGCCCGAGCTGGTCGGCGGGGTCGAGCTCTACGAGGGCGCGAAGCCGCTGTTCGAGAAATGGAAGATCAACCAGGAGATCGAGTCGACCCTCAACCGCCGGGTCGACCTCCCCTCGGGCGGCTACCTGATCATCGACTACACCGAGGCGCTGACCGTGCTCGACGTCAACAGCGGCTCGTTCACCGGGCGCGGCAAAGGCGGGCTCGAGGAGACGATCACCAAAGTCAACACCGAGGCGGCCGAGGAGGCGGTGCGGCAACTGCGGCTGCGCGACATCGGCGGGATCATCGTCATCGACTTCATCGACATGGCCCGCGCCAGCAATCGCGACAAAGTCCTGAAGACGATGCGCAAAGCGCTCGACGCCGACAAGTCGAAGAGCTACGTGGTCGAGGTCTCGCCGCTGGGCCTGGTCGAGATGACCCGCCAGAACGTCACCGACGGGGTGCGGGAGATCCTCACCGCCCCCTGTCCCACCTGCGCGGGCGAGGGCGTCGTGCTCTCGGCCGAGACGGTGGCGCTGGAGGGCCTGCGGAAGATGAAGGAAATCGCCGCCGACGCCGGCGACGACGAGGCCTTCCTGATCCGCGTCAACCCGAAGGTGGCCCACGAGCTGACCGATTCCGACAGCGGCCTCGCCGAGGTCGAGGATGAGACCGGCAAGCGCTTCCACTTCGAGGGCGGCGACGCGCTGGCGATCGACACCTTCGAGGTCGTCGAGCAGGGCAGCCGCGCCGAGATCGAGGAGCGGGCGCTGCCGTTCAAGGTCGGCGAGGAGGTGCTGGTCAAGATCGACGAGCCGCACATGTACAACGCCGACGACGCGGTCGCCCGGATCGACTCCTACATCGTCAGCGTCACCGGCGGCGGTCGCTTCGTCGGCGAGCGGAAGATGGTGCGGATCGACGAGGTCGAGCGCTCGGCGGCGATCGCCTCGCTGCTGGGGGGCGATTCGCCCAACGGCTCCGGAGGAGGCGGCGAAAACGGCTCCGAGCTAGAATCCGGCGCTCCTTCGCGCAAACGCAGTCGCGGCCGCAGGGGCGGTCGGGGGCGTTCGCGCGCCAATCAAGGCAGCAAGGAAGACTGATGAGCACGTATGCAGTAGTCGAAACCGGTGGCAAGCAGTACAAAGTCGAGGAGGGCACGTCCCTGCTCGTCGACCGCCTCGATGCCAAAGAGGGCGCCAAAATCGCCCTCCGCCCGGTCCTCTTCCGCGGCGACGACGTCGTCGCCGGGGCCAAAGACCTGGCCAAAGTCAAAGTCGAGGCCAAAGTCACCGAGCACCTGCGCGGGCCGAAGATCAAAGTCTTCAAATACAAGGCGAAGAAGGGCTACCGCCGCCGTGCCGGGCACCGCTCCGAGCTGACCCGGCTCGAGGTAACGACGCTGAAAGGGAAAGGCTAGGCATGGCTCATAAGAAAGGCCTCGGCTCCAGCCGCAACGGCCGCGAATCCAACCCGAAGATGCTCGGGGTCAAGGTCTTCGCCGGCGAGCGCGTCTCCGGCGGCGAGATCATCGTCCGCCAGCGCGGCACCCGCTTCTGGCCCGGCGACGGGGTCGGCATCGGCCGCGACCACACGATCTTCGCCACCCGCGAGGGAGTCGTCGACTTCAAGCAGGCCCGCAAGGGCCGCACCATCAGCGTCCTCGCGGACTAACTCGCCGAGCCCTGCGCTCGCTGAGTTAGACCGCCTATAGGCGGCACAATTCAGCGAGCGCTGTGTACGACAAGGCGAAAATTTGGGTTGAGGGCGGCGGCGGCGGCGACGGCAGCCGCAGCTTTCGGCGTGAGGCTCATGTGCCGCGGGGCGGGCCTGACGGTGGCGACGGCGGGCATGGCGGGGACGTCGTGCTGGTCTGCGATCCCTCGCGGCGCGACCTCGGGGCGCTGAAGGGGAGCAAGCACTTCCGGGCGCAGCGGGGGCGGCACGGTGAAGGGTCGAACCGACACGGAGCACGGGGGGAGGACCACGAGATCCCGGTGCCGCCGGGGACGCAGGCGAGCGCCGTCGACGGCAGCTCGATCGACCTGGTCGCCGCCGGGCAGCGCGCCGTCGTCGCTCGCGGCGGGCGCGGGGGACACGGCAACAAGCGCTTCGCCAACTCGACCCGCCAGGCGCCGCGCTTCGCCGAGAAGGGCAGCGGCGGCGAAGCCGATTGGATCGAGCTGCGGCTGAAGCTGCTGGCCGACGTCGGCCTGGTGGGGTTGCCGAACGCCGGCAAGTCCTCGCTGCTCGGCCGGCTGACCCGGGCGGCGCCGAAGGTCGCCGACTACCCGTTCACGACGATCTCGCCGGTGCTGGGGACGATCGAAGGGGAGGATCGTCAGGCGGTGATCGCCGACATCCCCGGGCTGATCGAGGGGGCGGCGGAGGGCGCCGGCCTCGGACACGAGTTTCTCGCCCACGTCGAGCGCTGCTCGATGCTCGTCCACCTGGTCGACCTGGCCCCTATGGACGGCGACCCGGTCGCCGACTACGAGACGGTGCGGGGCGAGCTGGAGGCGCACGGCGCCGGGCTCGAGCGGCTGCCCGAGCTGGTGGCGCTGAGCAAGCGCGACCTGCTGCCCGCGGAGCGGGCCGAGGAGGAGGTGGCGGCGTGGAGCGAGCGGCTGGGCGACCGCGTCCTCGGCGTCATCGCGATCTCCTCCGCGACCGGCGAGGGTCTCGACCTGCTGCGCCAGCGAATCCTCGCCGAGCTCCCGGAGACCCCGGCTCCGGCATCGGCAGCCGCCGGAGCATCCGAGACCGAGTTCGAGGCCGAGCATCGTGTCTATAGGCCCGCCGGCGAGGGCGGCTACTGGGTCGAGCGCGAGGAGGACGGCGCCTTCCGCGTCCTCGGCCGCGGGGTCGAGATGCTCTTCGAGCGCCACGACACGAAAAACGAGGAGGCGCTCGCCTACCTCGAGCAGAGGCTGAAGGAGATGGGCGTCATCGCCGCCCTGGACCGCGCCGGCTTCGAGCCCGGCGACGACGTCCGCATCGGCGAGCACGAGTTCGAGCTACATCATCCTGAGGGCTAGCTGAGGCTCGAGAGGCCGGCTGCGACCGCGAAGCCGAGGACCGTCACCAGGCCGGCGCGGCGCCCCGCGTCCTTGCGGGCGTCGGGGATCATCGAGTCGATCAGCATCACCAGCAGGGCGCCGGCGGCGAAGCCGTCGATCACCGCCCGCGCGTCGGCGCTGACCGCGTCGGCGGTCAGGTAGCCGACGACCGTCGCCAGCGCGCAGATCGCCGCCACCAGCACCCAGAGCCGCAGGATCGCCTCACGCGAGCGGCCGGACCTTGCGCATGTCGTCGGCCGAGCCGAGCGCCTCGGGCAGGTTGGAGACGAAGATCGCGACCAGCAGCGAGACACCGACTCCGGCGCCGCCGGCGATCCCGATTCCCAGGACGAGCTGCTCGGGGATGCCGTCGAGGAAGGCGCCGAGGGCCAGGGCGGTGCCGCTCGCGCTTCCTTCGGCCCGGCCTTTGCGCCCGCGCCCGGTCGCCATCCGCCGCGAGATCAGGCCGTCGAGCAGGTAGTAGGTCAGGGCGCCCACCGCGAGGCCGGCCCCGGTGTAGCCGGCGCCGCTGATCGCGATCCCCTCGGCGGCGAGCTCGAAGCTGACGGCGCTGATCAGCGCCCCGGCGCCGAAGGCGAGGACGTAGCCCACCTGCTGCTCGGGCCAGCGACGGGCGAAGCTGAGCGCGGCGCCGATGACGAGAGAGCTTGCGGCAAGCGCACCCCAGCCGATTGCAGACCCCATCTCGGCTACTTTCCCCGCCATGACCCTGGTCGTCAAGCTCGGATCCTCGATCGTCGCCGCCGACGACGGCGAGCTGCGCACCGACGTGCTCGATTCCGTCTGCGCGCAGGTGGCGAAGCTGGAGCAGGGCGGCGAGCGGGTGGTGATGGTCACCTCCGGCGCGATCGCCCGCGGGATGCGGCTGATGGAGCTGCCGGCGCGGCCGCGGACGATGGACGAGCTGCAGGCCGCCTCCGCGGTCGGCCAGGGCGACCTCTTCCGCGCCTACGAGAGCCGCCTCGCCGCCCACGGCACGCGGGCCGCCCAGGTCCTGCTGACGGCCGCCGACATCGCCGCTCGCACCAACTACCTGAATGCGCGCCAGACCCTGCGCGCGGCTGATCGAGTGGGGGGTGGTCCCGGTCGTCAACGAGAACGACACCACCGCCACCGACGAGATCAGCTTCGGTGACAACGACTTCCTCGCCGCCCAGGTGGCGCTGCTGCTCGAGGCCCGACTGCTCGTCCTGCTCACCAACGTCGACGGCCTGCTCTCCGGCGACCCGCGCCTGCAGCCTGAGGCGCGAGCTGATCGCGCGAGGTGACGGACTTCGCCCAGCTCGGCGATCTGCAGATCGACGACCGCACCTCGGTCTTCGGCTCCGGCGGGATGCGGAGCAAGGTCGGCGCCGCGGAGATGGCGAGCGAGGCCGGGATCTCGGCCGTGATCTGCAACGGCACCAGCCCCGGGACGCTGTTGTCCGCGGCCGGCGGCGAGCGACGTGCGGCACCCGTTTCGCCGCCCGGCGACGGCAGGACCTCGAGCTTCAAGCTCTGGCTCAAGTACGCGAAGCCGGCGCGCGGGCGGCTGGTCGTCGACCCCGGCGCCGCCCGGGTCCTGCGCGAGAGCGGTTCCAGCCTGCTCCCGGTCGGGATCGCCGCCGTCGAGGGGAGCTTCGAGCCCGGCGACGCGATCGACGTCGCCACCGACGGTGAGACGATCGGCAAAGGCATCAGCGAGTACTCCTCGCGGGAGCTGCAGCAGGTGATCGGGATGCAGAGCGCCGCAGGTGCGGGAGCTGCTCCCGCACGCCGCCGACGAGGTCGTCCACCGCGACCGCTTCGTCCTCCTCTGATTCGTCTGTTCCTTATCGGCGCCCAGCAACAAAAAGGAACAGACGAACGGGGGCTGGGTACCCTTATCCGATGGCTGTGACCGAGACCACCGTCGCCGAGAGCTGCGCCGCCGCCAAGCGCGCCGCGCGCGCGCTGGCGAGCGCCTCGACCGAGGCGAAGAACGCCGCCCTGGAGGCGACCGCGCGGCTGCTCGAGGAACGCTCGGACGAGTCCTCGAGGCGAACGCCGGCGACCTCGCCGACGAGCGCGCCGCCGGGCTCAGCGAGGCGCTGCGCGACCGCCTGCGGCTGACCCCCGAGCGGGTCGCGGCGATGGCCGAGGGGGTCCGGGTGGTCGACGCGCTCGACGACCCGGTCGGCGAGGAGCTGGAACGCAAAACCTTGGACAGCGGCCTCGACCTGCGCAAGGTGCGGGTGCCGCTGGGGGTCGTCGCCGTCGTCTACGAGGCGCGCCCAAACGTGACGATCGACTGCGCGGCGCTGACGATCAAGAGCGGCAACGCGATCGTCCTCCGCGGCAGCTCCGCTATGCCGAGCGCTCCAACGCGGCGCTGGCGGCGATCGTCCGCGAGGCGCTCGCCGAGGCGGGCCTGCCCGAGGACGCGGTGCTCTCGCTAGGCGGCGGCGGCCACGAGGAGCTGGCCGAGCTGGCGACCCAGGAGGGGCTGGTCGACCTGCTGATCCCGCGCGGCGGCGAAGGGCTGAAGGCGGCGATCAAGAAGGTCGCGACGGTGCCGGTGATGTACGCGGCGGCGGGCAACTGCCACGTCTACGTCCACGCCGAAGCCGATCCCGAGATGGCGCGGCGGATCGCGGTCAACGCCAAGGTCCAGCGCCCGGGAGTCTGCAACGCCGCCGAGACGCTGCTGATCGACGCCGCGATCGCCGAGCGCTTCGCCCCGGCCGTCCTCGCCGACCTCGCCGCCGCCGGCGTCGAGCTGGTCGGCGACGAGCGGGTCCGCGCCGCCGCGGGCGGGGTCGAGGTCGGCGCCGGCGACCGACGAGGACTGGGACAGCGAGTACCTCGGCCTGAAGATGGCGGTCGCCGTCGTCGACTCGGTCGCCGACGCGGTCGAGCACGTCAACGGCCACGGCACCGGCCACTCGGAGGCGATCGTCACCGCCTCCGAGGAGGCGGCCGAGGAGTTCGTCAGCCGGCGTCGACGCCGCCGCGGTCTACGTCAACGCCTCGACCCGCTTCACCGACGGCTTCGAGTACGGGATGGGCGCCGAGATCGGCAACTCGACCCAGAAGCTGCACGCCCGCGGGCCGATCGGGATGCGCGAGCTGACGACCTTCAAGTACGTGGCGCGCGGCAACGGCCAGATTCGTGAGTAGCGCCGATGGCGCGGCGATCGGCGTGCTGGGGTCGGCCTTCAACCCTCCGCACCTCGGTCACCTGGCGCTCGCCCAGGAGGCGTTCTGGCAGCTCGGCCTCGACGAGGTCGTCCTCGTCCCGACCGGCGAGGCGCCGCACAAGCAGATCGCCGACGATCCCGGGCGGGAGGCGCGGATGGAGATGACCCGCCTGGCCGCCGCCGACGACGAGCGCTTCTCGGTCTCCGCCCTGGAGGTCGAGCGCGAGGGGCCGTCCTACGCGTATGAGACCTTGGAGGCAGCTTGCAGAGGAACGGGCCGACAGGAAGCTGGTGTTCGTGATGGGGGCGGACGCTGCGGTCGGCCTGGAGAGCTGGCGCGAGCCTCGAGCGCGTCGTCGAGCTGGCGAGCCTGGCGGTCGCCAGGCGCGCGGGCGTCTCCGACGAGGAGGTGGCGGCGGTGACTGCGCAGCCTCGGCTGCGAGGAGCGGGCGACGATGCTGGAGATGCCCCAGTTCGGGGTCTCCTCCTCGGCGGTGCGGGAACGGGCCAGCCAGGGCCGGCCGTTGCGCTACCTGGTGCCGACGCCGGTCGCCGAGTACATCGAGGAGAAGGGGATCTACCGGTGAGCCAGGCGCAGTCCGAAGCAGCTGGCGCGCCAATTGGCGGCGATCGCCGACTCGAAAAAAGCCGAGGACCTCGTCGTCCTCGACATGCGCGAGCTGGTCGCCTACACCGACTTCCTCGCGATCTGCACCGCGCGCAGCGAACGCCAGGCGCGGGCGATCGTCGACGAGGTGCGGGTGCGGGTGAAGCGCGAGGCCGGCCTGCTGCCGGGCGGCGTCGACGGCGGCGGCGAAGCGGGCTGGACGATCCTCGACTACCTCGACTGCGTCCTCCACGTCTTCACCCCGGAGGCGCGCGAGCGCTACGGGCTCGAGGAGCTGTGGCGCGACGCGCCGCGGCTGGAGCTCGACCTCGACGCGCCCGAGGCCCCCTCCGCCGCCATGTGACGAAGTTACCGTCCGAGCGCCCCCATACGGTGCCGCCTGATGAATCGGTTCAGGCGCTCGCTGCTCGGGTACCGCCGCACGGAGGTGGAGGACGCGATGTCCGCTCCGCGACGCACGCATCCTCGGTGCTCGAGCTGAAGGCCGACGCCCAGCGCGAGACGATCGACGAGCTCGAGGCCGAGTCGACGACGCTCTCGGGGATGGTGCTGGAGCGCGAGCGTGAGATCCGGGTCCTCGACCAGCGGTTGCGCGAGGCCAACGAGTGCCACGACCGCAGCATCGCCTCGCTCGACGCGATCACCGCCCGGCTCGAAGAGCTCGAGGCGCAGGCCCGCGGCCAGGCGACCAGGATCCGGATGAAAGCGCTGCGCGAGGCGGTCGAGGTGAGCAAGAAGGTGAAGGCGCTGACCGACGCCGAAGCCGACGCGCGAGCGGCACGCCGGCCGCGCCCGAGGACGCCGACGAGGGTCTCTACGCAGGCCGCGTCAAGCTCGAGATCGGCCCGCTCGGCGACTTCTCCCAGCTGGTCGGCTTCGAGGACGCGGTCGGCCAGATCGGCGCTTCGGAGATCTCGGTCGAGCGCTTCTCCGAGGGGCGCGCCACGCTCTCGATGAACCTCGACCAGCCGGTCGACCTGCTGCGCGAGCTGGAAGAGCTGGCGAACGTGGAGTTCAAGGTCCGCCACACCGCCGCTGACAACCTGATCCTCGACGTCGACGAGGATCAGGGCCCAGAGCAACGCGCCGCCTAGCGTCGCTAAACTCACCCCAATGTATGGGGCTGTAGCTCAGCTGGAAGAGCGCATCGCTGGCAGCGATGAGGTCAGGGGTTCGAGCCCCCTCAGCTCCATTCTTGCCTCCCGCCCACCAGCTCGGCGGCGCCGGCTTCCCCCTCGGCCCTAGCCGCCTCCGGACGTACCGGAAAGCGCATATGGCGGGTTCCCGCTCGGTGGTTGAGTTCGTCTCTATGGACCTGGGCATGGTCGCCCAATTCCCTGCGCTAGATGCCGCGGCGCGACGACCCCCAGATCGGCCTCGGAAAGGCCATCCGGAAACTCCGCCAGGACGGTGGCCTGAGCCAGGAGACGCTCGGCCATCGGGCGGAAATCCACCCCACCTGGATCTCCCACATCGAGTCCGGCCGGATCAACCCGACCTGGGGCAACGTGCGGCGGATCGCCGTCGGCCTGAAAGTCCCGCTCGAGCAGCTCGCGGCGCTGGCTGAGGAGTTCGAGAGCAAGCTCGGCGAAGCCTGACCGAGGCGACTCCTCGCCGGCGAAATCTCGCCCCGAAACTCAAAACGGCGGCCGGATCTGCCGATGGTCTAGGCGATGAGCGCTGCGAATCGAGCATGTCTTCAGCCACGGCATGCGCGATACGCGCGCCACGCTCGAGTCCTGGAGCGAACGGCCCTGGCAGGTGCTGCGGGCCTGGCTCGCCCTCAGCCTGGCGATCGCCCTGGCCCTCCTCGCCGCCGTCTGGGTGGTCGCCGGGCTGATGACGCCGGACCTGACGCCGGTTCACATCGCCGGCCTCACCTATCCCTCCGAGCCCGACGACATGCTGCCGATCCTCTGGCGCAACTCCCTCGTGCTCGCCCTGCACGGGACCGCCTGCGTCGCCGGCTTCATCGCCGGCGCCTCGATGCCGATCGCCGCCGCGCAGCGGACCGGCCTCAGCCGCTGGATCCACGTCAAGGCGGGGGAGTTCGCGATCCTCTTCGTCTGCGCCGTCACCCTCTTCTCGCTCTCGACCCAGGCGCTCTACCTCGGCTTCCAGGGCTCCTCGATCGCCTACCAGCTGCGAGATCACCCGCTTCGAGCTGATCCTCAGCGTCCTCCCGCACGCGATCCCGGAGCTGACCGCGCTCTTCCTGCCGCTCGCCGCCTGGCTGATCGCCAGCCGCCGCGGCGAGTGGAACCAGCTCCTCGCGGCGACCTTCATCACCGTGGCGCTGGCGATCCCGGTTCTGGTCGCCGCCGCCGCGATCGAGGTCTACGTCTGGCCGCAGGTCCTCCGCGAGCTGACCTCGGTCACCTACTCCTACCCGGGCTGAGCCGCAGCCGCCGTCGCCCGCCGGCCGCGTAAGATCGCCGCTCGATGAGCGGATACGAGCCGAAGGCGATCGAGCAGAAGTGGCAGCGGGTCTGGGCCGAGGAGAAGACCTGGGAGGTCGCCAACCCCGGCCAGCCCGGCTTCGAGGAGGGCAAGCCGAAGTCCTACGTGCTGGAGATGCTGCCCTACCCCTCGGGCGAGCCCCACGTCGGGCACCTCAAGTGCTACGCGGTCGGCGACGCGATCGCCCACTTCCGCCGCCGCCACGGCTTCGAGGTGATCCACCCGATGGGCTACGACTCCTTCGGTCTGCCGGCGGAGAACAACGCGATCAAAACCGGCGAGGCGCCGCGGGTCGCGACCGAGCGCTCGATCGAGTCCTTCCGGCGCCAGTTCCGCGAGCTGGGGGATCTCGATCGACTGGTCGCGCGAACTCGCGACCCACACCCCCGAGTACTACCGCTGGACCCAGTGGATCTTCCTGCAGCTGTTCGAGCAGGGGCTCGCCTACCGGACCGAGGCGCCGGTCCAGTGGTGCCCGAAGGACGCGACCGTGCTGGCCAACGAGCAGGTCGTCGACGGCCGTTGCGAGCGCTGCGGGACCGAGGTCGTGCAGCGCAACCTCGAGCAGTGGTTCTTCCGCATCACCGAGTACGCCGATCGGCTGCTCTCCGACTTCGAGGCGCTCGAGTCATGGCCCGAGCACGTGATCACGATGCAGCGCAACTGGATCGGCCGCTCCGAGGGCGCCGAGGTCGTCTTCCGCTGCGAGGAGGTCGACCTCGACTTCCCGGTCTTCACCACCCGCCCCGACACCCTCTTCGGCGCCACCTTCTTCGTCCTCGCGCCCGAGCACCCGGAGCTTGAGCGGCTGGTTGCCGGCACGCCGGCCGAGGCGGAGGTGCGCGAGTACGTCAACCGCGTCGGCCGCGAGTCGGCCGAGGAACGCGGGGCGGAGGACCGCGAGAAGACCGGCGTGCCGCTGGGGCGCATCGGTCGTCAACCCGGTCAACGGCGAGCAGATCCCGATGTTCGTCGCCGACTACGTGCTGATGGAGTACGGGACCGGGGCGATCATGGCCGTGCCCGGGCACGACAGCCGCGACTACGAATTCGCCCAGAGGTTCGGGTTGCCGGTCAAGCGCGTGATCGAGGGCAGCGACCCCGAGGCGGCGCGCGACGAGGAGGGCCTGCCGTACCCGGGCGACGGCGAGATGGTCGGCTCCGGGCGCTTCGACGGCAAGAACAATCGCGAGGCCTACGAGGAGATCGTCGCCTGGCTCGAGTCCGAGGGTCGCGGCAAGCCGGCCGTCAACTACCGCCTGCGCGACTGGCTGGTCTCGCGCCAGCGCTACTGGGGCGCGCCGATCCCGGTCGTCTACTGCGAGGAGTGCGGGATCGTGCCGGTGCCCGAGGACCAGCTGCCGGTCGAGCTGCCGGAGATCGAGGACTACGCGCCGCAGGGCAAGAGCCCGCTGGCCGCCGCCGAGGATTGGGTCGCGACCGAGTGCCCGCGCTGCGGGGCCGCAGCCCGCCGCGAGACCGACACGATGGACACCTTCGTCGACTCCTCCTGGTACTTCCTCCGCTACCTGGACGCGCAGAACGACGGGGCCGCCTGGGACCGGGCCGCGGCGGACTTCTGGATGCCGGTCGACCAGTACATCGGCGGCGTCGAGCACGCGATCCTGCACCTGATGTACGCGCGCTTCTTCGCCAAGGCGCTGGCCGACCTCGGCCACCTCGGCGTCCAGGAGCCGTTCGCCAACCTCTTCACGCAGGGGATGATCACCCGCGACGGGGCGAAGATGTCGAAGTCGAAGGGCAACACGGTCAGCCCCGGCGACTACGTCGAGCGCTACGGCGCCGACACCGCCCGCACCTACGTCTGCTTCATGGGCCCGCCGGAGCGCGGCGGCGACTGGACCGACGAGGGGGTGGAGGGGGTCAACCGCTTCCTCTCGCGGCTCTGGCGGCTCTGCGAGGAGGCCGAGGAGCTGACCGCGCCGGGCGAGCCGAGCGCGGCGGGGGAGGGCGAGGCGCGGGAGCTGCTGGCCAAGGCGCACTGGGCGATCGACAAGGCGACCCGGGACTTCCAGCGCGGCTTCCAGTTCAACACCGTGATCTCGGCGGTGATGGAGCTGGTCAACGACGCCTACCGGCTCAAGGACGGCCTCTACGGAACGCCCGAGGGGGGCGCGGCGGTCCGCTTTGCCGACAGCGACCGCCGGATCGCTGATCTTCCCCTTCGCCCCCCATCTCGGCAGCGAGGTCTACGAACGGCTGGCCGGCGGCCGGGTCTGGGAGCAGCCGTGGCCCGAGGCCGACCCCGGTCTGCTCGTCAGCGACACGGTGACGCTTGTCGTCCAGGTCAACGGCAAGCTGCGCGACCGGATCGAGGCGCCGGCAGAGGCGCCAAAGGAGGAGCTGCTGCGGATCGCCCGCGAGAGCGAGAAGGTCGCCAAGCATCTCGACGGGCAGGAAATAGTCAAGGAAATTGTAGTTCCGGGCAAGCTGGTCAACCTGGTGGTCCGGTAGGGCCCGCCGCCGGGCCCGACCGTTCTGCTAGAAAGCCGCCGAATGCTGGTCAGGCGTCTCAACGAAGCGGCGGTGGAGGAATGGCACCGCCTCCGAGCCCACGTGCTGATGGACGCGGGCGAACTCGGCTCGCGTAACCTCTCGGTCACCTGGGTGACCGTGCCGGGCGGCGCCAAGCAGACGCTGCACTCCTCCGGCGAGGCCGAGCAGGCCTACGTCGTCGTCCGCGGCAGCGGCACGATGTCGGTCGCCGGCGACACCCAGGAGGTCGCCGAGGGCGACCTGATCCTCGTCCCGCCCGCCACCGAGCACTCGATCGGCAACGAGGGCGACGCCGAGCTGGTCTGCATCTCGATCCAGTCGCCGCCGGTCGCGGCGGCCGAGCTGTACAGCGACCAATTGGCCGAGGTCGCTGGATATGACGACGAGGATGACTACTAGCCCGTAGTCACTGTCTCGGCTCTCTTTCTTCGCTGAGAATTTGCACTGAGCGCGCCACGCGTGCGCTGGGTCGCGGCAGCATCGGCGCCGATGCCGGAGATGAGTCGGAGCCAGGTGGTCGTGTACGCGGCGCTGGCGCTGGCGTTGCTGCTGGTCGGGGCGCGGGCGATCCGGGGGGAGGGCGACACCGAGACCTCCTTCGCGGCTGAGACGGGCGGCGGGGGCGGCGGCGCCGGCCTCTCGGTCGGCGGCTCGGGCGGCGAGGTGGTCGTCGACGTGACCGGGGCGGTGCGGCGTCCCGGCGTCTACCGGATGCCGGCTGGGGAGCCGGGTGGACGACGCCGTCGCCCGCGCCGGCGGGGCGGCGCCGGGGGCCGAGCTGGAAGCGATCAACCTGGCGGCGCGCTTGGCCGACGGTCAGCAGGTGGTCGTGCCCGAGGCGGTACCGGGAGGAGGGACGGCGACCGCCGGAGCTGGCGAAGAAGGGCCGATCAGCCTCGGCACGGCGACGGTCGAGCAGCTGGAAGAGATCGAGGGGATCGGGCCGGTGACGGCGGGCGACATCATCGCCTTCCGCGACGAGCACGGCGGCCTCTCCTCGGTCGACCAGCTCGACCAGGTGCCGGGGATCGGCCCGGCGACGATGGAGTCGCTGCGGGCGCGCCTGCAGCCCTGAGCCGGGTGAGGTCGCCGCTGCCATCGGTGCCGGTCCTGCTGGGGATCGCCGTGCTCGTCGTGGTCGCCCTGGCGAATAGCGACCAGATCCGCGAGCGCGCCGCCGAGGGGCTCGGACGGGGGATGCCGGAGCGCGAGGCCGCGCTGGCGCGCGGTTTCGTCCTCGGCGAGGACGAGGAGGTCGACGAGCGCACCGAGGAGGACTTCCGCCGCGCCGGCCTCAGCCACCTGCTCGCGGTCTCCGGCCAGAACGTCACCCTCCTCGCTCTCCTGGCGATGCCGCTGCTGGGCCTGCTCGGAATTCCCATGCGCGAGCGGCTCTTCTGGGTCCTGGCGCTGATCGCCGTCTACGTGCCGGTTGCCGGGGCCGGGCCCTCGATCCAGCGGGCGGGGGTGATGGGTGCCCTGGGCCTGTTGGCGACCTTGGGCGGCCGCCGCGCCTCGCGCCTCTACGCGCTGGCGGTCGCGGCGATCGTCACTCTGGCGATCGATCCCGGGATCGCCGCCGACGTCGGTTGGCAGCTGAGCTTCGCCGCGGTGCTCGGGATCCTCCTGCTGGCCGGCCCGCTGCGCGAGCGGATCCTCTCCCGGCTGGGTCGCGGGTCCTGGCGCCGCGCCCTGGCAGAGGGAGCGGCGATGACGGTGGCCGCGACCCTGGCGACGGCGCCGTTGATCGCCTTCCACTTCGAAACCCTCTCGACCACGACGCTCCTCGCCAACGTCCTGGCGCTGCCGGCGGTGGCGCCGGCGATGTGGCTGGGGATGTGCGGGGCGGGGCTGGCGCAGCTGCCGGGCCTGCCGCTGGAGCCGCTGAACGGGTTGAACGCGCTCCTGCTCGCCTACGTCGCCCAGGTGGCCGAGTGGTGCGCGGCGCCGCGGTGGGCGGAGCTGCGGATCCATCTCGGCGGCCGTGGCCTGGTGCTCGCCTACCTCGGCCTCGGGCTGGCGCTGCTCGTCTGCCGGCGCTGGCCGCGGGCGACGCTCGCGCTTGCCGCCGTCGCGATCGCCTCCTGGGCGCCGCTCCCATCGCCGGGAGTCGCGTCGCCGCCGCCGCGGGGGTTGCGGGTGGTGGTGCTCGACGTCGGTCAGGGCGACGCGATCCTGCTGCAGCCGGCTCATGCCCCGGCCGTCCTCGTCGACGGCGGCCCGCCGGGAGACGGGCTGGCGCGCAAGCTCGAGCAGGCCGGCGTGGACGAGCTCGGGGCCGCAATCGTCACCCATGACCAGTCCGACCACGTGGGCGGGATCGAAGAGCTGCTCGGGGATCTACCCGTCGGGCGGCTGCTGTTTGCCCGCCTCGGCCGGGAGACGATCGCGGAGGCGGCCGCGGCGGGAGCCGATCCCGAACAGATCGTCGCCGGGCGGGAGGTGCGCTCGGGGGCGCTGCGGCTGCGGGTTCTCTGGCCGCCGGGCGAGCTGCTGGGCAGCGCGGCCACGGGCCAGGATCCCAACCGCCTCGCGCTGGTGATGGAGGCTCGCTGGCGGAGCTTCAGCATGCTGCTGACCGCCGACGCCGAGGCCGAGGCGGTGCCCGTCGAAGCGGGGCCGATCGACGTCCTCAAGGTCGCCCACCACGGCAGCGACGACGCCGGTCTGGCCGGGCTGCTGGAGATGGCGCGACCGCGGCTGGCGGTGATCTCCGTCGGCGCCGGCAACCCCTACGGCCACCCGACCGCGGCGACGATCTCGACGCTGGCGCGGCACCGTGTCCCCGTCCTGCGGACCGACGAGGAGGGAGCGATCGTCATCGACGTCAGCGGGGACTCGATCAGCGTGGACGGATGATCGAATCGAAACTTGAGGAACCCAATCCAATCGCTCCGGTCGGGGTCCCTGGTGCCGATGCACGACTTGGTGCGCTCCAACCTCTACACCAGGCTGTCCGGGTCGCTGCGGCTTTCGAGCGTCGCCGGCAACGGCCTGCCGGAACGGATGCGCAGCACCGCCTTCGCCTTCCTCGGCCTGACCGCTGCCCTCGGCCTCGCCCTGGTGGCGATCTTCGCCCAGATCAGCTTCCCGGTCCTCTCTCCCGCACCCGCGCCGAGCGGGCCGCTGCAGGGCAGCGCCGTCTCGGGGGCCGTCGCTCTCGACCGCGGTCTCGCGCCTTTCGCTCCCGCCGCCGGGCACCGGTCCGGCTCGGAAGCTCCGGCGAGAGCCGACGGGGGAAGCTCCGCGGGTGGCGGCGGGGGAGGCAGCCGGCAGGCGGGCGCGGTTGCCGCGCCGGCACCGGCACCCGCTCCCTCGGGGGAGCCGAGCGGCGGCGGCGTTCCCAGCGACCCCGCGCCCGCTCCGGCGCCGACGCCGCAACCAGCCCCGTCCCCCCAGCAGTCACCGTCGAACGCGGGCGAGCCCGGCCCCGCCTCACCCTCGAAGCCGCAGCCGACTCCGGCTCGGCCTGCGGCCCCCGAGCCCGAATCGGCGCCGGCCCCCGGCAGCTCGCAGTCGAGCGCGGCGGCCGAGCACGCCAGCGAACGCGGGATCGAAGCCTCGTCCAAGTCCTCCGCGGCAGCGGCCGCGCCCGAAGCCGCCCCCGAAGAATCGCCGGGCAACGGCAACGGCAAAGCCCTCGGGCACAGCAAGTAGCCGGCGGCAAGGCCGGAGCGATATCTAGACTCGGCCAGATGGCCGAGATGCGACCGCTCTACCTGATCGCCGGCAGCGACGGGGCGAAAATCGACGCCACCCGGGCGCGCCTGCGGGCGCGGGCCGAGCGGGAGGGGGGCTCGGCGGCGCTGGAGGTCTTCGAGCCCGGCGAGGGCAGGGGGATGCCCGACCACGAGGCGTTGCTCGCCGCGATCCCGGCGATGTCGCTGATGGACTCCAGGCGCTACCTGCTCGCCGACGGGATCGAGCGCTGGCGCGACAAGCAGCTCGAGCCGGTTCTGGGAGCGCTCGGCGAGCTGCCACCGGACCTGACGCTGGTCCTGATCTGCCGCGACAAGCCGCCCGCGAAGCTGGTCAAAGCGGTCAAGGGGGCGGAGGGCGAGGTGCACGAGTTCGAGGCGCCCAAGGCACGGGAGATGCCGCGGGTGCTGGTCGGCGAGGCGCAGCGGCTCGGCTTCCGGCTCGATCCGGCGGCGGCGCGGATGCTGGTCGAGCGGATGGGAGCCAACCCGGTGCGGCTGGGGACTGAGCTCGAGCGCCTGGCGCTTTGGGCCGGCGAGGGGGGAGCGGTGGCCGCCGCCGACCTCGAGGAGATGGTCGCTGACACCTCCGAAGCCGCCGTCTGGTCGCTCTCCGACGCGCTGATCGAAGGCGACGCCGCCGCAGCGCTGCGGATCGGCGAGCAGCTGATCGGCCAGGGGGAGAACGTCACCGGGCTGATCTACGGTCTCGCCTCGCGCCTGCGCAGCGCCTGTGCAGCGGCCGCCCAGCTCGAGGAGGGGATCCCGCCCGGCCAGGTCGAGTCGTCGCTGAAGATGCACCCCTATGCCGCCAAGCAGCTCGTCCGGCGCCTGCAGGGCACCGACCTGGCGAGCCTGCGGACGGCGATGGAGACGCTGGCCGACCTCGAGCTGTGGTGCCGCGGTGGCGCCGACTACGGCGACGAGCTCGCGTTCACGCTGGCGTTGCGTTCAGCGGCTGGCACCTAGGACGCTGCAAACCGGCGCGTCCCGGCGTCCTCGGTCGGTCATGTGCAGAGCACACTCCCTTCCTCGTCCTTGGCCTGCTTGGTTTTCGCGCCCTATGCGCCAGCTAGGCGGCGTTGGCGATGCGAGCTGCTTTGGCCTTCTTGCGGGCGCCGGTGTTCTTGTGGAGGGCGCCCTTTTGCACGGCCTTGTCGATCTTCGAGACCAGATCGCGCTGCTCGGCGGCGACGGTCTCGGCGTTGCCGGACTCGACCGCGCTTTCGAGTCGCCGGAAGTGGGTCTTCACGGTGCTCGTCAGCAGCCGGTTCTCGGTCCGCTCGCGCTCGCTGCGCAGTATCCGCTTCTTCTGTGAGGCTATGTTGGCCATGTCAAGTACCCGAGCCAGCGCCTTGCCGGCTCCGGGCGGCCGCCGACTATAGCGACTGGCGCAGGCTCAGTCGCCCCTCGAAACGAATCGACACCAAGCTTGGAGACGCCCAGGGCACCTGACACCCCCGACCCCGAGGAGCGGCCGATCAACGCCGAGGAGTCCTCGTTCGCCTCCGACGTCGGCCTCCGCGAGGCGGAAGGCTTCGACCCGGGGGAGGAATTCGGCGCCGAGCCGGCGCCGGGGAAGCAGGCCGGGCGCCTGGCCCGCTCGACGGCGTTCTTCTCGATCGCCACCGCGGCGTCGCGGGTCGCCGGCCTCGCCCGCGAAGTCGTCGCCGCCGGCTACTACGGGATCAGCGGCCCGATGTCGGCCTTCACGATCGCCTTCCAGGTCCCGAACCTGATCCGCGCCCTCTTCGCCGACGCGGCGCTGCAGCCCGCCTTCGTCCCGGTCTTCACCGAACTGCTCGGCAAGAAGGCCTACAAAGAGGCATTCCGGCTCGCCTCGACGATGCTGCTGCTGGTGACGATGGTCCTGGGCGCGATCACCGCCTTCTTCGTCCTCCTCGCGCCGGTGATCATGCCGCTCTTCGCGCCCGGCTTCGAAGGCGCGATCCTCGACCTCACCGTCGCCCTCTCGCAGGTCCTCTTCCCGATCCTCGTCCTGCTCGGGGTGAGCGGGATCGTCGTCGGCATCCTCAACAGCTACGACCGCTTCGGCGCCTTCGCGATCTCGCCGCTGTTCTGGAACCTGACGATCATCCTCGTCCTGGTCGTCCTCGAGCCGATGTTCGAGGGCCAGGACCGGATCTACGCCTATGCGATCGCGATCCTCGTCGGCACCGCGGTGCAGTTGCTGATCCCGGCCTGGGACCTGCGCAACACGCCCTACCGGTTCAAGCTCAGCTTCGACTGGCGCCATCCGGGGGTGCGGCGGGTGCTGCTGCTGATGCTGCCGGTGACGATCAGCCTCGGGCTGATCAACTTCAACCTGCTGATCAACAGCTTCTTCGGCAGCCTCGTCTCCGACCAGGCGCCGGCGGCGATCGACAAAGCCTTCCGCATCTACCAGCTGCCGCAGGGGATCTTCTCGGTAGCGATCGCGACGGTGCTGTTTCCGACCCTGGCCCGCTTCGCCAGCGCCGGCGAGATCGACGACCTGCGGCGGACGATGGCCAACGGGATGCGACAGATCCTCTTCGTCCTCGTCCCGGCGGCAGCGGCGATCCTCGTCCTCGCCGACCCGATGATCCGGCTGATCTACCAGCGCGGGGCGTTCGACGCGCACGAAACCGAAGTGGTGGCGACGGCGCTCTTCTGGTTCGCCTTCTCGCTGCCGACCAACGGCCTCTTCCTGCTCCTGACCCGTACCTTCTTCAGCCTGCAGAAGCCGTGGATCCCGACCTGGATCTCGGCCGCGAACCTGGCGGTCACGGCCGGCGTCGCCCTTGCCCTGTACCACCTGGGGGTGGGGGGCATCGTCGCCTCGACCGGGATCGCCACCGCCCTCAGCGTCGTCGCCCAGGGCGTGATCCTGCGCCGCATCCTCCACGGGATCGAGCTCGGCCGGCTGATCTCGGCCGCGGTGCGGATCACGATCGCGGCCGCCGCCTTGGCGGCGATCGGCTGGATCGTCTGGGACGTCCTCGACGAAGCGCTGGGCCGCGGCCTCGGCGGCCAGGTCGTCTCGCTCGGCGTCGGGCTGGGCGCGGGGCTGGCGGTGTACCTCTCGGTGGCGAAACTGCTGCGCGTGGCCGAGCTCGAGCAGATGAGCCGCCTGCTGCTGCGGCGGGGCCGCTGACGCCGCATGCTCGACCTGGGGCGGTACCTGCTGGGCGTGGCGGAGGTCCTGCTGCTCGGCGGGTTCGCCTGGCTGGGCGGCGCTTCGCTACGCGCCTGGCTGCTGCCGCGGTTCGAGGGGGCGCCGGCGCACCTGGCGAGCGCGCTGATCGCGCTGGCGCTGCTGATCTGGCCGGCGGAGCTGCTGGGGAGCTTCGGGTGGTGGGAGCCGGTGCCGTATCTCTTGCTTGTCGCCGTGGTGGGGTTGGGCTGCTGGAGGTTCGCGCCGCGACCCGAGCCGGAGGAGGGTCGGCCCCACCTCACCCAGCGGGTATGGGTGGGGACGACCCCCCTCCGGCGGGACGGGCGCGCATGGGTGGTCCTGGTTGCGCTGGCGATCGCCGGGATCGCCTTCATCGGCTTCGCCCTGGAAGCGAAGGCGAAGCTCTCGACGGGGATGACCGGGTTCGACAGCACCTGGTACCACGGGCCGTTCGCGGCGGGGTTCTTCCAGAGCGGCGATACCTGGGACTTGCACTTCATCGCGCCGCAGTTCCTGGCCTGGTTCTATCCGGCGAACGGGGAGATCTTCCACGCGGCCGGGATGCTGGCCTTCGGGCGGGATGTGCTCTCGCCGTTGCTGAGCGTGGGGTGGTTCGTCGGATGCCTGTTGGCGTGTTGGTGCATCGGGCGGCCGTATCGGGTCGCGCCCTGGTCGCTGGCGCTGGGCGCGATCGCGCTGAGCGTGCCGGCGCTTGCCGACCAGGCGGGAGAGGCGCGGAACGACATCGCCGGGATCTTCTTCCTGCTGGCCGGCGTGGCGGTGATGGTGAATGCCTGGGGCGGGGGTGGAGGGACGGGAAAGAGGCTTGGTAGGGAGGAGAGCGGCGCCGGCGTCGGTCCCTATCTCGTAGTCGGATTGGCTGCGGGCCTGGCGGCTGGGACGAAGCTGAATTTCCTTCTGCCAGCGGCTGTCCTGGTCGTGGGGCTCGCGGCGGTCGCTCCGCGCGGGGACAAGGGTCGCGCGCTCATCGCCACCGCGCTGGCCGCGCTGGCCGGCGGCGGCTACTGGTACCTGCGCAACCTCGTCCACAGCGGTAACCCGCTGCCCTGGATCCATCACCTCGGCCCGATCGACCTGCCTGCGCCGGAGCAGGCGCTTGGCGGCCGCGAAGCCCACTCGGTCCTCGCCTACCTCACGGATGGCAGCGTCTGGTCCGACTGGTTCCTCCCAGCGCTCCACGACGGCCTCTGGTTCCTCTGGCCCCTGCTCCTGATCGCAGCCCTAACGGGCTTAATCGCAGCCGTCCTCCAGTTCCGTGGTTCCTTTGTCCGGGATATCAGGACAAAGGAACCACGGAACGACCTGACGCTGGCGTTGGCGGGGCTCGTCGGGCTCGCGGCCGCGGTGGCGTGGCTCACCGCGCCGACGTCGGCTTCGGGACCGGAGGGGATGCCGCGCGGGTTCGAGTCCGGTCTTCGCTACCTCGCACCCGCGCTCGTCCTCGGCCTCGCGCTGCTGCCAGCCAACCCCCGTATCGCCTCCTTGCTCACCCGCCTCGGGGTGCGCCGGTCATTTGTTCCGGATAGCGACACAAATGACCGGCGCAGGCGCCCGGTGATGAGCGGCGCTCGAACCTTGGCCGTGGCTGGGGCCCTGCTCGTCCTCGTGGTCGCGGTCGGCTATCCCGTCCAGCGCCACTACCTGGAGTCCCGCTACGAGGACCCGAGCTTCACCGCACCCGGCCTCAACGCCGCCTTCGCCTGGGCCCGCGACGTCTCCGACGCCCGCATCGCCACCACCAGCACCCGCCAGTACCCCCTCTTCGGCACCGATCTCTCCAACCAGGTCCAGTACCTCGGCACCGAGCAACCCCACGGCGGCTTCGAGGCAGCCGAGGACTGCCCCACCTACCTCCGCCTCCTCGACGAAGGCGACTACGACTACGTGGTAGCCACCCGCGACCGCGAGGAACCCGGCAAGCCGAGCTACCCACCCCAGGCGGCCTGGACCAAAGCCGCCGGGGCAAGAGTCGTGCTTCGAAAGCCGCCGACGGTCGTCTTCGAGCTGAGCAGCAACCTGCGCCTTGCGGCGTGCTGATCCGAATCTCGGGCGACGTAGCTGGCTAGACAAAGGGACTTACGCGCGGGTGGCACGGTAGGGGGTACCACCCCCGAGGTGTCCTCGGGGGTGGTGGGCCCCTGCCGTGACAGGACCCGCGCGCCAGGCACCGTTGTCTCGCGCCCAAACCCGCCCGTACTCCATACTCCCCACGCCCCATGGACCACATCCGCAACTTCAGCATCATCGCCCACATCGACCACGGCAAGTCGACCCTTGCCGACCGCATCCTCGAGCTGACCGGCGCCGTCGACCCGAAGAAAATGCAGGCGCAGCTGCTCGACTCGATGGACCTCGAGCGCGAGCGCGGGATCACGATCAAGGCGCAGGCGGTGCGGGTCGAGTACACCGCGAAAAACGGCGAGACCTACCACCTGCACCTGATCGACACGCCCGGCCACGTCGACTTCTCCTACGAGGTCTCGCGCAGCCTCGCCGCCTGCGAGGGCGCGCTGCTGGTCGTCGACGCCGCCCAGGGGGTCGAGGCGCAGACGGTGGCCAACACCTATCTGGCGATCGAGAACGGGCTGGAGCTGATCCCGGTGATCAACAAGGTCGACCTCCCCGGCGCCGAGCCGGAGCGGGTCGCCGCCGAGATCGCCGACCTGCTCGGCGGCGACCCCGAGGAAGCGCTGCCGATCTCGGCCAAGACCGGGGAGGGGGTCCTCGAGGTGCTGGAGGCGATCGTCGCCCGGATCCCGCCGCCGCGCGGCGACGCGGACGCCCCGACCCGCGCCCTGATCTTCGACTCCGAGTTCGACCCCTACCGCGGCGTGATCGCCTACGTGCGGATGGTCGACGGCTCCTTCCGCAAGGGGCAGCGGATCCTGGCGATGCAGAACGGGACCGAAGCCGACATCGACGACATCGGCTTCTTCCGGCCGACGATGATCGGCGTCCAGGGGATGGACGCCGGCGACGTCGGCTATCTGATCACCGGGATCAAGGACGTCACCAAGCTGCGGGTCGGCGACACCCTGACGACGCAGGGGAACCCCGCCTCGGGGCCGCTGGAGGGCTACCGCGAGGTGCGGCCGATGGTCTTCTGCGGGCTCTTCCCGATCGACACCGACCGCTACGAAGACCTCCGCGACGCGCTCGAGAAGCTCTCGCTCAACGACGCCGCCCTCTCCTGGGAGCCGGAGACCTCCGAGGCGCTCGGCTTCGGCTTCCGCTGCGGTTTCCTCGGTCTCCTCCACATGGAGATCGTGCGCGAGCGGCTGGAGCGCGAGTACGACCTCGACCTGCTGGCGACGACGCCGAACGTGCGCTACATCGTCAACCTCACCAACGGCGAGACCAAAGAGGTGCATAGCCCGACCGATCTGCCCGACCCCGGCACGATCGAGACGATCGAAGAGCCCTACATCCGCGCCACGCTCATCTGCCCGAAAGAGCAGGTCGGGGCGGTGATGGAGCTCTGCCAGCAGCGCCGCGGCACCCACGTCGACATGCACTTCCTCAGTCCCGAGCGGGTGCAGATCCGCTACGACCTGCCGCTGGCCGAAATCGTCCTCGACTTCTTCGACCTGCTGAAGTCGAACACCCGCGGCTACGCCTCGCTCGACTACGAGCCGATCGGCAACCAGGTCTCCGACCTGGTCAAAGTCGACATCCTGCTCGCCGGCGAGCAGGTCGACGCCCTCTCGATCATCGTCTTCCGGGACTTCGCCTACGAGCAGGGGAAGCGCCTCGTCGGCCGGCTGCGGAAGACGATCCCCCGCCAGCTCTTCGACGTTCCGGTCCAGGCGGCGGTCGGCTCCAACATCCTCGCCCGCGAGACCGTCAAGGCGCTGCGCAAGGACGTCACCGCGAAGCTCTACGGCGGCGACGTCACCCGCAAGAACAAGCTGCTGAAGAAGCAGAAAGCGGGCAAGAAACGGATGAAGGCGGTCGGCCGGGTCGAAGTCCCGCAGGAGGCGTTCCTCGCGGTGCTGGAGATCGACGAGTAGCTGCCGCCCTGCTGGCTGCGCAGCCAGTTAGAGTGCTCGCCTATGGCACTGAAAACTGATGCGGTAGGCAAGGAATGGCCCGGCTCCACGTACCAGGTGGGGCGGGAGAAGATCAAGGAGTACGCGAACGCGCTGGGGATCGACAACCCGGTGCACCACGACGTCGGGGCGGCCCGCGCGGCCGGCTTCCGCGACGTGGTGGCGCCGCCGATGTTCGCCGTCGTCTACAGCAGCCCGGCGGTGGCGCCGGCGATCCTCGACCCCGAGGTGGAGCTGAACTTCGCGGCGATGGTCCACGGCGGCCAGGAGTTCGAGTGGGACGAGCCCGCCTGCTCCGGCGACGAGATCACGACGTCCGCCAAGTGCCTCTCGATCGAGGAGAAGGACGGCAAGGGCTTCTACGTGTTCGAGACCAACAGCGTCAACCAGGACGGCGCCCAAGTCGCGCGCGGCACCTGGACGCTGATCGTCAGGGGGGTTTGAGATGGCTGATCTGAACGTTGGGGACCAGATCCCGGAGCTGCGGATCACCCCGGACAAGTACCTGCCGCACCGCTACGCCGGCGCCTCGGGGGACTTCAACCCGATCCACATCGACGACGAGCTGGCCAAAGCGGTCGGCCTGCCGCGCAACATCCTCCACGGCCTCTACTCGATGGGCCTGGTGGCGAAAGCCAACGCGGCGCTCGCCGACGGCGACCCGCGGGTGCTGAAGCGCCTCTCGGTGCAGATGCGCGGGATGGGCGTGCCCGAGCAGGAGATCGTCGTCACCGGCACGGTCAAATCGGCCGACGGCAACCGGGTCGTGGTCGACACCGTCGCCGCCCAGGGCGAGACGGCGCTGATCAAGAACGCCGAGGCCGAGCTCGAGCTGTAGGGGAGGGGCGTTCGGCGCCCCTCCTAGAATTGCTCGCATGCTGAGCGAGCGGCAGGAGCTGATCCTTCGCCTGGTGGTCGAGGCCTACCTCGACTGCGGCCGGCCCGTGCCCTCGAAAGAGGTGGCGGAGCGCCACGAGGTGGAGTGGGCCCCCTCGACCGTGCGCGCCGAGCTGGCGGCGCTGGAGGCCGCCGGCTACCTGACCCACCCGCACACCTCCGCCGGCCGGGTTCCGACCGACGCCGGCTACCGCCTCTACGTCGACGCGATGGTCGAATCCGGGAGGGTGCCGGCCCAGCCGAGCACCGAGCTCGAGGTCTCCCGGCTGCGCCGGGAGGTCGACGAGGCGATGCGGGAGACGACCGCGGCGCTGGCCCAGGTCACCGACCTGGTGGCGATGGCGACGGCGCCGCCGCCGGGCCTGACGGCGACCATCCACCGGGTCGAGGTCCTGCCCCTGCAGCCGAACCGGGTGGTGGTGATCGCGATCGCCTCGACCGGGGACGTCACCCGCCGCGTCTTCGAGTTCGACCGGCCGGTGGACCCGGGTCTGGTCGAGTGGGCCTCCAGCTACCTGAACGAGAAGCTCGCCGGGCTGGGGGTCGGCGCGCGGATGATCGCCAGCCGGCTGTGCGATCCCGAGCTGAGCGGCGTCGAGGCGAAGTTCGTCTCCACCCTGGGCGGCGCCTTCACCGACTTCGTCGCCGACGAAGGCGGTGAGCTCTACCTCGAGGGCGCCTCGCGGCTCCTCTCCGACGCCCACCGGCCCGATCTGCCCCGCGCCGACGAGCTGATGACGGCGCTGGAGCGCCGCGCCGACGTGCTGCGGATGCTGCGCTCCTCGCTCGACGAGCGCTCGGTCTTCTTCTGGATCGGCGGCGAGAACCCGCAGCCGGCGCTGCGCTCTGTCAGCGTGATCGGCGCCAACTACGGGCTCGGGCACCGCAACCTCGGCGCCGTCGGGGTGGTGGGCCCGCTGCGGATGGACTACGCGACCGCGATCGCCTCGGTCCGCTACGCGGCCCGCGAGCTCTCCCGTTACTTCGAGACCGTCTACGACAACTAGCCGATGCCGCGCGACTACTACGAGGTCCTCGGGGTCTCCCGGGAGGCGGACGAGACCGAGATCAAGAAGGCCTTCCGCCGTCTGGCGCGGGAGCTGCACCCCGACGTCAACGACCACGACCCCGAGGCGGAGGAGAAGTTCAAGGAGGCGGCCGCGGCCTACGAGGTCCTCTCCGACGCCGAGCGGCGCCGCACCTACGACGCTTACGGCCACGAGGGGCTGCGCTCCGGCGGGTTCGACCCCGGCGCCGGCTTCGGCTCGATCGACGACATCCTCCAGGCCTTCTTCGGCGGTGGCGGCGGCTTCGGCTTCGGCGGCCGCCGCGGGCCGGCTGGCGACGTCGCGATCGCGGTCGAGATCGAGCTGGCCGAGGTCGCGACCGGGGTCCGGCGCGAGGTCACCTACGACGTCGTCGGCAGCTGCGAGCACTGTCACGGCAACGGCGCCGAGCCGGGGACGCCGATCACGACCTGCAAAAGCTGTGGGGGCGCCGGCGAGCTGCGGCAGGTGACGCGGACGCCGTTCGGCCAGATGGTCCGCGCCGTCCCCTGCGAGGCCTGCGACGGCGCCGGGAAGATCCCGCAGCAGCCCTGCGACACCTGCGGCGGCAGCGGCCGAACCCGCCAGAGCCGGACCAGCGCGATCGAGGTCCCGGCCGGGATCGAAGACGGGCAGCGGATGCGGATCACCGGTGCCGGCCACGCCGGGGAAGCGGGGGCGCCCGCGGGCGACCTCTACGTCGAGGTCCGCGTCGCCGAGGACGAGCGCTTCGAGCGCGAGGGCGGCGACCTGATCAGCACCGTCTCCCTGCCGGCGACGGAGGCGATGCTGGGGACGAAGGTGACGGTGCCGACCCTCGAGGGCGAGGAGGAGCTCGAGGTCGAGCCGGGCACGCAGCCCGGTGCGGAAAAGGTCCTGCGCGGCGCCGGCCTGCCGCGCCTCAACGGGCGCCGCCGCGGCAACCAGCGGATCGTCCTCGACGTCTTCGTCCCGACCAACCTCAACGACGAGCAGCGGGAGATCGCCGAGCGGCTCGACGAGAGCCTCGAGGACGCCAACCTCGAGCCCCCGCAGGGCGAGGGCCTCTTCTCCCGCGTGCGGCGGGCCTTCGGTTGAGGAGCCTTCCGTGATCCGGCTCGCGGTTCGCTGCGCGCCGGAGCAGGCCGACCTGGTCCTGGCCGAGCTGACCGTGCTGGCGCCCAACGGCGTCGAGGAGGAGCGCGGCCCCGGCTACGTCGAGTACGCGATCTACGGCGGCGCGGGGGAGCTGCCGGAGCTCGGCGACCTCGACGCGGCGATCGCCAGCGGCCGGGTCGAGGTCAGCGCCACCGAGATCCCCGACGACTGGGCCGACCGCTGGCGCGACTTCCACAAGCCGCTGCTGGTCGCCGGCCGCCTCTGGCTGCGCCCCTCCTGGGAGCCGCCGCGCGAGGGCGCGGTCGACGTAGTCGTCGACCCCGGCCAGGCCTTCGGCACCGGCGCCCACCCGACCACCCGCCTCTGCCTGGGGTACCTCTGCGAGCTCGAGCCCGGTGGCGAGCTTGTCGACCTCGGAACCGGCTCCGGCGTCCTGGCCATCGCGGCCGCGAAGCTCGGCTGGGGACCAATTCGCGCCTACGACCACGAGCCGGCAGCAATCGAGGCTGCATCCGCCAACGCGGCAGCCAACCACGTCGATCTTTCCCTGGAACGCGCAAACTTGCGTGAACAGCTGCCCGACCTGGCACCCACGGTGGTCGCAAACATGACCGCGCCGATCCTTCTGGCCTTGGCCGAGCTGATGAGAGGCCGTGGGCGGGAGCCGGGGGAGGGCTCGGCGGACAACAGCGGGGAGGGTCCGGCGAGCCCTCCTCCGGCTCCCGAAACGCTCGTCTGCTCCGGGCTCTTGCCGGGGGAGCTGGACGAGGTGGCTGCCGCGTTTGGACTTGCTGGTCTGGGTGAGGTCGATCGCCGCCAGGACGGCGACTGGGCGGCGCTGTTGCTGCGTCGGGCCTGAGGGATAGGGTTCCCGCATGCTCTTCGCCTCGATCGTCAGCGCCGACTACAAGATCGCGCTGTTCCTGCACATCCTCGCCGTTGTGCTGGCCTTCGGCCCGACCTTCGGCTACGCGCTCTTCTTCTCGGTCGCGCCGCAGTACCCGCGCGCCGTGCCGGCGATCCTCACCGGCGTTCAGCGATGCGATCGATACCTGGTCAACCCCGGGATGATCGTCCTGCTGCTCGCCGGCATCTACCTGCTGGTCGCCAGCGACGACGCCTGGGACGGCGGCGACGCCTTCATCAGCGTCGGCTTCCTCGCGATCATCGTCCTCTTCGGGCTCCAGCACGCCTTCTTCCGCCCGCAGACCGCGAAGGCGAAGGAGCTTGCCGAGCGGGACCTGGGGAAGGGCGAGGAGTTCAGCCCCGAATTCGAAGAGATCTCCGCCCGGCTCAGCAACGTCGGCAAAATCGCCGGCTTGATCGTCGTCGTGACGATCTTCTTCATGTCGTACAAGCCGTTCATGTGAGCGACCTTCCGGTCGCGATGTTCGACTCGGGCGTCGGCGGCCTCACCGTCCTGCACGAGTGCCTGGTCTCGTTGCCGCAGGAGGACTTCGTCTACCTCGGCGACACGGCGATGTTCCCGTACGGGGACAAGGACCCCGATCGGCTGCGGGAGCGGATCCGGAAGATCGCCGGGCTGCTGCTCGACCGCGGCGCCAAGCTGCTGGTGATCGCCTGCAACACCGCCACCTCGGTCGGCGAGGAGGTGGCGCGGGAGGTCGCCGCCGAGCGCGGGGTGGAGGTGGTCCCGGTGGTCGAGCCGCAGGCCGAGATCGCCGCGGCGATCACCGCAAATGCCCGGGTGGGGGTGCTGGCGACGCCGAACACGGTCGCGAGCGGCGCCTACCGGCGGGCCCTGGAAGCGGAGGGCAGGGGCCTCGACGTGATCGAGGTCGCCGCCCCGGATCTCGCCTCCTTCATCCAGGAGGGCGCGCTCTTCGACGAGGAGACGATGACGATGGCCCGCTCCTACTGCCGGCCGCTGAAGGAGGCCGAGGTCGACACGCTGATCCTCGGCTGCACCCACTACCCGCTGGTGGCGCCGATGCTGCAGCGGATCCTCGGTCGCGACGTCCGCCTCGTCAGCGGCGGCCACGCCGTCGCCGCCGCGGTCCAGCGGACCTTGGAGGGTTCCGGCCTGGCGCGCGGGTCGGGAGGCGAGGGGACCTACGACTTCCTCTGCACCGGCGACTGCGACGCCTTCCACGCGATCGGCACCCGCTTCCTGCAGATGCCGCTCGGCGACGTCGAGCAGGTCGAGATCTGAGTTTCGCGCCTCATCCGGCACGCAAAATTCACCTTCTAGGCGCCACAGGTGCGTCCCGACCCTTGGACGATCCCGGCCATGCCCGTTTTGACCGCCAGCAATACCGTATATACTCGCCCGGTGGCCAAGGTGATGATCTCCATTCCCGACAAGCTCCTGGAGCGGCTCGACCGGCGCGCGAAAGAGTTGGGTGAGACCCGCAGCGGCCTCCTGCAGCGCCTCGCCGAGCGTGAGCTCGAGGCAGGCGAAGAGCAGCGGCGGAAGGAGATCGGGCGGCTGTTGGATGAGGTTCGGATCGAGGTTCCCGCCGACAGGCCAGAGCTCTTGGACGTGGCCCGGGTGATCCGGGAAGACCGGGAATCCCACTGACTTGTTCCTCGTCGACGCCAGTGTCTGGGTGGCCGCCGTCATGCCACATCATGCTCAGCACGCGCAAGCGGAGCGGTTTCTGCGAGCGGGGCCGCCGCTGACGGTGCTTGAGCTGACGCTGTATGAGGTGGCGAACGTCCTCGCCGGAATGTACGCGCAGCCAGAGGAGGCCCGCAGGCTGGTGCAGGGCCTCTCCCGGGCGTCGACTGGCTCGCTCTTGCGAGCAGATGCAGCTTTAGTCGAAGCCGGCATAGATCTGATGGCGGAGTACGGCCTCACCGCATACGACGCCGCCTACGTGGCCGCCGCCCGCCGCAACGGCTGGCAGCTCGTCAGCCTCGACGTTCGCGACCTCGTCTCCAAGGGGCTGGCCGTCACCCCCGATGCCGCCGACTACCCTTAAGGGCATGGCAGTTCTCGAACAGGTCCAGGACGACGTCAGGACGGCGATGAAAGCGCGCGACCGCGAGCGTGCCGGGGCACTGCGTCTGATCGTCGACGTGCTCCAGCAGGACGCGAAGCTCGGCAAGGGCGACGAGATCGCGGTCCTGCAGCGCGAGCGGAAGAAGCGAATCGAGGCCGCCGAGGCCTACGAGAACGCGGGTCGGGCCGAGCAGGCCGCGGCCGAGCGCTTCGAGGCCGAGCTGATCGAGGGGTATCTGCCCGCGCAGCTCTCCGACGAGGAGCTCTCGCAGCTGGTCGAATCGGCGATCGCAGAGACCGGCGCCAGCGAGCAGCGGCAGATGGGGGAAGTGATGTCGGCGCTGATGCCGAAGGTCGCCGGCCGCGCCGACGGCAAGCGGGTCAGCGCCGCGGTGCGAGAGAAGCTGGGTGCCTAGGTCTTGGCCCGCCGCCAGCTGACTCTCGACAACAGCGTCGCCGCCGAGCTGGCCGGCTCCGAGGACACCGTCCTGCGCGCGCTGCGCGGCAAGCTCGAGGCCGACCTGCACCTGCGCGGCAACGTGCTGACGCTCGAGGGCGAGCCCGACGACGTCGCCGCCGCGGCGACGGTCGTCGACGAGATGGTCGAGCTGATCGAGCAGGGCCACGACGTCGCTCCCGGGACGATCGAAGCGGTCACCGGGGCGCTCGACGCGGAAGAGAGCCCGGCGGAGATCCTCGAGGACGTCGTCTGGCGCCACCGCAACACCAAAGTCGCGCCGAAGACCCTGAACCAGAAGCGCTACGTCGACTCGATCCGCCGCCACACGATCACCTTCGGGATCGGCCCGGCCGGCACCGGCAAGACCTTCCTCGCGGTGGCGATGGCCGCCGCGGCGCTGACCGAACGCAAGGTGCAGCGGATCATCCTCACCCGGCCCGCGGTCGAGGCCGGCGAGCGGCTCGGCTTCCTGCCCGGCGACATCCAGGCCAAGGTCGACCCCTACCTGCGGCCGCTCTTCGACGCCCTCTTCGACATGCTCGACCCCGACCGGGTCAACGGCTACTTCGAGCGCAACGTGATCGAGGTGGCGCCGTTGGCCTTCATGCGCGGCCGCACCCTCAACGACTCCTTCGTGATCCTCGACGAGGCGCAGAACACCAGCCCCGAGCAGATGAAGATGTTCCTCACCCGGCTCGGCTTCAACTCGCGGATGGTGGTGACCGGCGACGTCACCCAGATCGACCTGCCGACCGATCAGCGCTCTGGGCTGATCGCCGTCGCCGACATCCTCGACGGCGTCCAGGACATCTCCTTCGTCCGCTTCGGCGGCGAGGACGTCGTCCGCCACAAGCTGGTGCAGCGGATCGTCGCCGCCTACGACGCCCACGGCAGCCGCGAGCAGGGCGCCCGCGCCGAACACGGGCCGACGCCGCGTTCGTGAGCGCCGACCTGACCGACGTTCCCGCCGACCTGCGCAGCGCCGTCGCCGCCGCGCTGGAAGCCGCGGGAGTCGACGATGGCCACCTCGCGGTCGAGATCGTCGCCGCCGAGCGGATCCGCGAGCTCAACCGCGAGCACCGCGGCAAGGACGCGCCGACCGACGTCCTCGCCTTCCCGATCGACGAGCTGGAGCCGGTCCCCGGCCCGCGTGAGCTCGGCGACGTGACGATCTGCCCCGAGCACTGCTCGGACGTCACCGAGGCGGCCGTCCACGGCGCGCTTCACCTCTGCGGCTACGACCACGAGAGCGACGACGGCGAGATGCTGGCCCTGCAGGCCAAGGTGCTCGCCGGGCTGCGATGACGCGCTCCGGCTTCGTCGGCCTCGCCGGCCGCCCCAACGTCGGCAAGTCGACCCTGGTCAACGGCCTGGTCGGCTCCCACGTCGCGATCGTCTCCAGCCGGCCGCAGACCACGCGCCGGGCGATTCGCGGCGTCGCCACCGATCTCGAGGCCGGCAGGCAGCTGATCCTCGTCGACCTCCCCGGCGTGCAGCGACCGCGCGACGTCCTCACCGAGCGGATGCAGGGCCGGGTCGAGCGCGAGCTGGCCGGCTCCGACGTCGTCCTCTTCGTCCTCAACGGCGAGGAGGGGGTGGGTCCGGGCGACCGCTTCATCGTCCGCGCGCTGCTCGGCGCCGGCGCCGAGCTGCCGGTGATCTGCGCGGTCAACAAGGCCGACCGGCTCGGCCCCAACGAGCTCGTCCCGGTTCTGGCCGCGGCGGCGGAGCTGGAGGGGGTCGACGAGGTCTTCCCGATCAGCGCCCGCAGCGGCGAGGGGCTGCCGCCGCTGTTGGAGCGGCTGGGCGAGCTGATGCCCGAGGGGCCCTACATGTACCCGCCGGAGGACAGCAGCGACCAGTCGAGCGAGCTGCTCCTCGCCGAGCTGATCCGCGAGCAGGTGCTGAACCGGACCCGGCAGGAGATCCCGCACTCGGTCGAGGTCTCGGTCCTCGAGGTCGAGCCCCGCGAGGACGGCCTGGTCACGGTCCGCGCCGAGATCTGGGCCGAGACCGAGTCCCAGAAGGGGATCCTGATCGGCCGCGCCGGCGTCAAGATCGGCGAGATCGGAGCCGCCGCCCGCCGCTCGCTGGAGCGCGAGCTCGGCGCCAAGGTCCATCTCGACGTCACCGTCCGGGTCCGCCGCCACTGGCGCCGCGACGAGGACCTGCTCGACCGCCTCGGCATCGAGTAGCGACGCGGCGTTTACGATTCAGCCGGTGTTCGCCGAAATCGAATTCGACCAGCAGGGCCTGGTGCCCTGTGTCGTCCAGGACTTCGCCTCCGGCGAGGTGCTGATGCTCGCCTACATGAGCGGACAGTCCCTGGAGATGACGCTGGAGACCGGCGACCTGCACTTCCACAGCCGCTCGCGCGACGAGCTCTGGAAGAAAGGCGAAACCTCGGGCAACTTCATGCACCTGCGCCAGCTCCGCTACGACTGCGACGGCGACGCGCTGGTGGCGTTGGTCGACCCCGCCGGGCCGGCCTGCCACACCGGCGAGCGAACCTGCTTCTACCGGGAGGTGCTGGGCTCGGCCTCGCCGCGCAAGGACGCGCCGCCGGCTCCGGGAGAGCCGAACCCCGTCACCTTCGAAGCGCTGCCGGCCCTGGAGCGGACGATCCGCCACCGCGCCCTGCAGCGCCCCGACGGCAGCTACACCGTGAAGCTCCTCGACGACCGCGCCCTGATCGGCGAGAAGGTCGAGGAGGAGGCCGAGGAGGTCGTCCGCGCCGCCCGCGAAGAGACCGACGAGCGGGTCGCCGAAGAGGCCGCCGACCTGCTCTACCACCTGAGCGTGCTGCTGGCCTCGCGCGGGGTCTCGCAGGCGAAGGTGATGGAAGTGCTGAATGGCCGTAGTGGCTGATTCCGAGATCCGCCTCGAGCCGAGCCTCGAGGAGGCGCGTGAGCTCGCCCGCGAAGGGAACGTGGTCCCGGTGCGGGCGCGTCTGGTCGACGACTGCGAGACGCCCGTCTCCGCCTTCCTCAAGCTGCGCGCGGGCGAGCCCGAGGGGGCGCCGTGCTTCCTGCTCGAGTCGGCCGAGCAGGGTCAGGTCGGGCGCTACTCGTTCGTCGGCCTGCGGCCGCGGGCGCTGCTGCGCTGGAGCGAGGGGGTGCTCTCGGAGTGGGACGGGGGCGACCTGATCCCAGGCGCCGCGCCGACCAGCGCCGAGCCCGCACCCGACCCCTACGGAGCCGTCGCCGAGCGGCTGCAGCGCTACCGGCCGGCGCCGGTTCCCGACCTGCCGCCGTTCGCCGGCGGCGCGGTCGGCTTCTTCGGCTACGACCTGGTGCGGACCGTGGAGCCGCTCGGGGAGCCGAACCCGGACCCGCTCGGCCTGCCGGACATGGCGCTGATGGTGACCGACGCGATGCTCGTCTTCGACCACCTGCGCCACGAGCTGACGATCCTCGCCTGCGCCTTCGTCGAGGAGGACGGCAGCGTCGACGAGGCCTACGAGCGCGCGGCGGCGACGATCGCCGAGATGCGCGAGCGCCTGCGCGGCGCCGTGCCGGTGCCCGCTCGGCCGGCGGTGGCCGAGGCGCCGGAGTTCGAGTCGAACCTCAGCCGCGAGCAGTTCGAAGCCGCGGTCGCGCGGATCGTCGAGTACGTGCACGCCGGCGACGCCTTCCAGGTCGTCCCTTCGCAGCGCTTCTCCGCCCCGGCCCCGGTCGAGGCCTTCTCGATCTACCGCGGCCTGCGGGCGGTCAATCCTTCCCCCTACATGTACTTCCTCGAGTTCGGCGACTTCCAGATCGCCGGCGCCTCGCCGGAGCCGCTGGTCAAGGTGATCGGCGACCGGGTCGAGACCCGCCCGATCGCCGGCACCTCGCCACGCGGCGGCAGCGAGGACGAGGACCGGCGCCTCGCCGAGCGTCTGATCAACGACCCCAAGGAGCGGGCCGAGCACGTGATGCTGGTCGACCTCGGCCGCAACGACCTCGGCCGCGTCTGCGAGTACGGCAGCGTCAAGGTCGACGAGCTGATGGTCGTCGAGACCTACTCCCACGTCCTCCACATCGTCAGCCAGGTCTCCGGCAAGCTGAAAGAGGGGGTCAGCGCGATGGATGTCCTGCGCTCGGCCCTGCCGGCCGGCACCCTCTCGGGCGCCCCGAAGGTGCGGGCGATGCAGATCATCGACGAGCTGGAGACGGTCAAGCGCTGCTCCTACGGCGGCGCGATCGGCTACCTCTCCTGGGACGGCGACCTCGACACCGCGATCCACATCCGCACCGTCGTCGTCAAGGACGGCCAGATGCACGTGCAGGCCGGCGGCGGCACCGTCGCCGACGCCCAGCCCGCCTACGAGTACAACGAGTCGGTGAACAAGGCCAAGGCCGTCTTCCGCGCGGTCGAGGTCGCCTGCGAACAGCCGGACTGGGCTTAGGCTGGGAAGCGGCATGCGCGTGCTCGTGATCGACAACTACGACTCCTTCACCTACAACCTCGTCCAGTACCTGGGCGAGCTCGGGGCCGAGGTCGAAGTCGTCCGCAACGACAAGGCGACCGTCGCCGAGCTGCTCGGGCGCAAGCCCGACCGGCTGGTCGTCTCGCCCGGCCCCTGCACGCCCGCCGAGGCGGGCATCTCCGGCGAGGCGATCAAGGCCTTCGGCGAGGCGGGGACCCCGGTGCTGGGCGTCTGTCTCGGCCACCAGGCGATGGTCGAGGCCTTCGGCGGCCGCGTCGTCCAGGGCGAGCCGATCCACGGCAAGGACGCCGAGGTCGAGCACGACGGGAAGAGCATCTACGCCGGGCTGCCGAGCCCGCTGGTCGCCGGCCGCTACCACTCGCTCGTCGCCGACCCCGACCTGCCGGAGGAGCTGGTGCTGACCGCGAGCCTCGGCGACGTGGTGATGGGCGCCCGCCACCGCGAGCTGCCGGTCGAGGGGGTCCAGTTCCACCCCGAGTCGGTGCTGACCCCGCAGGGCAGGCACCTGCTGGCCAACTTCATCGGCGAGGGGGAAACGGTGCCTAACGACGTCGTCAGCCGCGCGATCGACGCGGTCTGCGCCGGCGACCACCTGACCGCCGACCACGCCTCGGCGGTGCTGAGCGAGATCATGGAGGGCCGGGCCGACCCGGTCCAGACCGGCGCCTTCCTGATCGCGCTGCGGGCGAAGGGGGAGACGGTGCCGGAGCTGGTCGGGCTGGCGCGGACGATGCGCGCCCTCGCCTCGCCGGTCCCGACCGAGCGCGACGACCTGGTCGACACCTGCGGCACCGGCGGCGGTCCCTCGACCTTCAACGTCTCGACCACCGCGGCGCTGGTCGCCGCCGGTGCCGGCTGCGCGGTCGCCAAGCACGGCAACCGCTCGAACACCAGCAAGTGCGGCTCGGCCGACCTGCTCGAGGCGCTCGGCGTCAACGTCGAGATCGAGCCCGCGCAGGTGGGGCGCTGCATCGACGAGATCGGCTTCGGCTTCATGTTCGCGCCCAGGCACCACGCCGCGATGGCGCACGTGATCCCGGCCCGCAAAGCCCTCGGCGTGCGGACGATCTTCAACTTCCTCGGCCCGCTGACCAACCCCGCCGGCGCCAGCCGGCAGCTGCTCGGGGTCGCCGACCGCCACTACCAGGAGACGATCGCCGAGGCGCTGATCGGCCTCGGCAGCGAGCGGGCGCTGGTCGTCTCCGCCGAGGACGGCCTCGACGAGCTCTCGCTCTCCTCGCGGACGCGGGTGATCGAGGTCGCCGACGGGCGCACCGCCGAGTGGTTCGCCGAGCCGGGCCAGTTCGGCCTCGCGCCGGTCGAGCTGGAGCGGGTCGCCGGCGGCACGCCCGAAGACAACGCGGCGGTCGCCCGGCGGGTGCTGGGCGGCGAGCCCGGCCCGCATCGCGACCTCGTCCTGCTCAACGCCGCCGCTGCCCTCTACGTCGGCGGTCTCGCCGCGGACCTCGATGCGGGGATCGCCAAGGCCGCTGAGGCGATCGACTCGGGCGCGGCAGCGAACGTGCTGGAGCGCCTGGTCGCGGCAACGGCCGTCTCCGTCTAGGCTTCTGAGCTTCAAGTGGGAATGATGGAGCAGCTCATCGCCGGAGCCCGGGAGGGGGTGGAGGCGCGTCGCCGCGACCTGCCGCTGCCCGAGCTCGAATCGCGCCTGTCCGCCCGGGGGGAGGACCGGCCCTTCAACGAGGCACTGGTCCGGCCCGGCCTCTCGCTGATCGCCGAGTTCAAGCGTCGCTCCCCCAGCGCCGGCCGGCTTGCGCGCGAGGAGATCGACCTCGCCGCCCAGGTGGCCGCCTACGAGCGGGGCGGAGCGGCCGCCCTCTCGGTCCTCACTGACGAGCCGCACTTCGGCGGCTCGCTGGCCGATCTCCGCGCCGCCCGCGCCGCCTGCGACCTGCCGATCATCCGCAAGGACTTCATCGTCGATCCCTACCAGCTCTACGAGGCGGCGGTGAACGGCGCCGACGCGGTGCTGCTGATCGTCGCCGCGCTCAGCGACGGCGACCTGCGCGCCCTGCGCGAGGAGGCGCGGTCGATCGACCTCGACTGCCTGGTCGAGGTGCACGACGAGGAGGAGCTGGAGCGGGCGCTGGAGGCCGGGGCCGAGGTGATCGGGATCAACAACCGCAACCTCGACGACATGAGCGTCGACATCGCCACCACCTTCGAGCTGATGCCCGACGTGCCCGCGGGCAAGACCGTGGTCGCCGAGAGCGGGATCTCCGGCCGGGCCGAGCTCGACGAGCTGGACCGGGTCGGGGTCGACGCCGTCCTGATCGGCGGCGCGCTGATGGCCGCCCCCGACCCCGAAGCGAAGGCGAGAGAGCTCGCCGGCCCCGAGGAGGGCACGCGGGAACATCTCGTCTAGCGTCGCCCACGGCCGCCGGCGAATTTAGAAAAAATTTGAAGAGCGTTTATGGGAAGGTCACTTCCCTAAGCGAATCTCTCAGCCATGTCCAAGCTCAATCGCAAACTTCGCACTCCCTTCGGCTCCGCTCTCCTTGGGGGCCTGGTCGTCGCCGTCGCCGGCTGGATCGCGATCGCCGCAGGCGTGATCCAGTCGGACGGCGGCTCGACGACGACCGTCGCCGCGCCGATCACGGCTCCGGTGGACGCCAAGTCCGAAGATGGCGCCACCAACGTCGTCAACCAGATCTACAAGGCCGACGGCGACGGGGTCGCCTTCATCGAATCGCAGCTCGAACCGCAGGAAACCGAAAGCTTCAACCCGTTCGGCGAAGTCGAACCCGAATCGGGCGGCTCCGCCACCGGCTCGGGCTTCGTGATCGACGACGAAGGCCACATCCTCACCAACAACCACGTCGTCGAAGGCGCCAGCAAGGTCACGGTCAAACTCGGCGACTCGGAAAAGACCTACGACGCCGAGGTGGTCGGGGCCGACCCCGGCACCGACATCGCCCTGCTCAAGGTCGACGCGCCGGCGGGTGAAATCCACCCGCTGACCCTCGGCCACTCGGCCGACGCCGAAGTCGGCGACCCGGTGGTCGCGATCGGCAACCCGTTCGGCCTCGACCGCACCGTCACCAGCGGCATCGTCTCCGCGCTGCAGCGCCAGATCCAGGCCCCGAACGGGTTCTCGATCTCCCACGTGATCCAGACCGACGCCGCGATCAACCCCGGCAACTCCGGCGGCCCGCTGATCAACTCGGCCGGCGAAGTGATCGGCATCAACGCGCAGATCGCGACCGGCGGCGGTGGCAACGGCAACGTCGGCATCGGCTTCGCGATCCCGATCGACACCGTCCGCGCCGAGATCGAGCAGCTGAAGACCAACGGCGAAGTCGAGCACGCCTTCATCGGGATCACCGGCGGCACCGTGACGCCCCAGCTGGCCAAGGCGGTCAACCTGCCCGTCGAGGAAGGGGTGATCGTGCAGTCGGTGGTCAAGGACGGGCCGGCCGACAAGGCGGGCCTCGAAGCGGGCGGTACCTCGGCGACGATCGAAGGCAACGAAGTCCGCCTCGGCGGCGACATGATCACCGAGGTCGACGGCAAGAAGCTGAAGAGCATGGACGAGCTCGTCGAAATCATCCAGGGGTCGAAGCCCGGCGACGAGCTCCATCTGACGATCCTCCGCGACGGCAACGAGAAGACCGCCGACGTCACCCTGGGCACCCAACCCGAGGAATCCCCGAGCGCGGAATAGGCGGAGGGCTGGGCCTCTGGTCCAGCCCTCCCTTCACGTACGCTCTGGGTATGCGGGTGAAGTTCTGCGGCATCACCAATCTGGACGACGCGGCCGAGGCGGTGCGGCTCGGTGCATGGGCCGTCGGCCTGATCCATTTCCACGGCAGCCCCGGAACGTCGATCCCGGGGTGGCGGCAGAGGTCGCCGCCGCTTTCCGGCGCAAGCTGCGAGGTCGTCGGGGTCTTCGTCAACCCGACCCTCGAAGAGGTGACGCGGGCGGTCGAGGACGAGGGGCTGACGATGGTGCAGCTGAACGGGGCCGAGGGCGCCTCGTTCTGCGCCGAGGTGGCGCGGCGGACCGGGCTGAAGGTGGCGAAGGCGATCCACGTCGCCAGCGCCGCCGACGTCCATGCCGCCGAGGCCTTCCGGACCGACTTCCACCTCTTCGACCGCCGCGGCAAGGGGCTTTGGGGCGGTACGGGAGAGAGCTTCGACTGGGAGCTGCTGCGCGACCACCGCTCCGAGGTGCCGGCGATCCTCGCCGGCGGCCTGCGGCCGGACAACGTCGCCCACGCGATCACGGTGACCCACCCCTACGCGGTCGACGTCGCCAGCGGCGTCGAGCTGGAGCCGGGGCGCAAGGACCACGCGGCGATGGAGGCCTTCTTCGAGCGCGCGAACTCGGTCGGCGCCAGCGCATGAGCGCGATCGAGGAGAGGTTCGGGCCCTACGGGGGCCGCTACGTGCCGGAGACCCTGATCCCGGCGCTCGACGAGCTGACCGCGGCCTGGGCGGAGGCGCGCGAGGACGAGGAGTTCATGGGCAGGCTCGACCTCCTGCGCCGCGACTTCATCGGCCGGCCGACGCCGCTCTACCTGGCCGAGCGCCTCTCCGAGCGGGTCGGCTCGCGGGTCTACCTGAAGCGCGAGGACCTCGCCCACACCGGCGCCCACAAGATCAACAACGCCGTCGGCCAGGCGCTGCTGGCGGCGCGGATGGGCAAGCCGCGGGTGATCGCCGAGACCGGCGCCGGCCAGCACGGGGTGGCGACCGCCACCGCCTGCGCCCTGCTTGGGCTCGAATGCGTCGTCTACATGGGGACCGAGGACATCCGCCGCCAGGCGCCGAACGTCGAGCGGATGAAGCTGCTGGGGGCCGAGGTGGCGCCGGTCGAGGCCGGCGCCCGCACCCTCAAGGAGGCGGTCAGCGCCGCGATCCGCGACTGGGTCGCCAACGTCGCCACCACCCACTACGTGATCGGCTCCGCGGTCGGCCCGGCGCCCTACCCAGCGCTGGTCCGCGACCTGCAGCGGGTGATCGGCGACAGAGGCGCGCGAGCAGGCGCTGGCGGCGGAGGGCTCGCTGCCCGCGCGGGTGATCGCCTGCGTCGGCGGCGGCTCCAACGCGATCGGCATCTTCACCCCGTTCATCGGCGACGCCGAGGTGGCGCTGGTCGGCGTCGAGGCGGCGGGCGAGGGGCTCGACACCCGTCGCCACGGGGCCTCCCTGCAGGGTGGCGTCAAGGGCGTCCTGCACGGCTCGCTCTCCTCGGTGATCGCCGACGAGGAGGGGCAGATCCTCGAGGCTCACTCGATCTCGGCCGGGCTCGACTACCCCGGCGTCGGCCCCGAGCACGCCCAGCTGCGCGACAGCGGCCGCGCCGCCTACGTCGCGATCACCGACGACCAGGCGCTGGCGGCGTTCCAGGAGCTCGCCCGGCTGGAGGGGATCATCCCGGCGCTCGAGTCCTCGCACGCGCTCGCCTGGCTCGGTGAGAACCCGCTTCAGGGCGAGGGGTTCGACGTGCTCTGCCTCTCCGGTAGGGGCGACAAGGACATGGCCGAGGCGACTTCTCGGCTGAAACCGCCCGGTGAGGTCATGCCGTGAGCGTTGCGGGGGGAGCCGGGGGAGTCTCGGCGGACAACAGCGGGGAGGGTCCGGCGAGACTCCCCCGGTGCCCCAGGCCACGGTGAGCGGCGAGGAGCGCATTGCGGCGGCCTTCGCCTCGGCGAAAGCTGAGGGGCGGGCGGCGTTGATGCCCTACATGATGGCTGGGTATCCCGATCGCGAGACGGGGCTGGCCGTGGCCGCTGCTTATGCCGATTCCGGTGCCGATCTGATCGAGCTCGGGGTTCCCTTCTCCGATCCGTTGGCCGATGGGCCGACTATCCACGCGGCGGCGACCGCGGCGCTGGAGGCCGGCGCGACCCTGGCCACCGCCCTGGAGGTCTGCCGCGCGGTGGCGGACAGAGTCCCGGTCGTCTTCATGGCCTACGCCAACATGGTCCTCGCCCAGGGCGGCGCGAGGGAGTTCGCGGAGATGGCGCGGGCCGCCGGTGCTGCTGGGGCGATCGTCCCCGATCTGCCGCTGGACGAGGCGGGCGAGGTGCGGGAGTCCTTCGCCGCCGAGGGCCTGGCGCTGGTGCCGCTGCTGGCGCCGACGACGCCGGCCGAGCGCCGCCGCCGCATCTGCGAGTCCGCCGCCGGCTTCGTCTACGTCGTCTCCACCGTCGGCACCACCGGCGAGCGGGCCGAGATCCCCGCCGCGCTGACCGAGCTGGTCGAGGCGACCAAGGCGGACGCCGCGACGCCGGTCGCGGTCGGGTTCGGGATCGGCACCCCCGAGCAGGCCGCGCAGGTCGGCGGGATCGCCGACGGCGTGATCGTCGGCAGCCGCCTGGTCCGCGCCGCCGGCGAGGGCGGATCGCCCCAGGGCGCCGCCGACGCGGTCGCATCGTTCCTCAGCGAGACGCGCGTCGCCCTCGCCGCGGGTTGACCCGCCCGCCGGTGCCCGCGCGCCCGGATGACGTGCATGGCACTTCGCATCTCGGCGTCCTCGGGTTTGCCTTTGGCACCACCAAAGGCTGCACCCTGCGTCCTTGAGCTGCTCGGCCATGCCCGCCCCCGGTCACACGCTCACCGGCGGCGGATCAACTAGGATTCCGCGCGATATGGGAATGGTCGTAACCCTCTTCCTGGCGGTCGCCGCGATGGTGATCGGCTACGCCGCGTTCGGCCAGGGCGGCGGCGTCGCCGGGCTGATCTTCTTCAGCGTGCTGATCATCGGCGCTGCGATCCGCACCCTGAACAGGTTCAGAGCTCCTAGCCGCAGCGCTCAGGCGCGGGTCGCGACGAGCTCGAGGTACTCGGCCTCGAGGACCATCGCCCTGTCGCCGGCGGTGTTCGCCTCGTTGAGGAACGCCAGCAGGTCGTCGGTCAGCGCCTGCTCGCCCTCGGAGCCGACCCGTTCGTAGGCCATCTGGGTGGGGCCGAAGTACTTGCGGAAGAACTCGACGTAGTGCTCGGCGGAGCGGAAGGGCTGGCGCGAGACGCGTCGCTCGAAGCGGATGCTCGGTAACGCCATCCCCGAACAGCTCGCGGACCCGCTCTTCGGTGCCCCAGCGCAACGGGGATTCGACCCCGGGCGGCGGTCGGCGCGTGCTTGCTTATCGTCTGGAACATCTGGCCGACGGCGCCCTCCGGCGTCCAGTTGGCCATGCCGATGCGGCCGCCGGGCCTGGTCACCCGCAGCAGCTCGGCGGCGGTCCTCGGCTGGTCGGGGGCGAACATCGCGCCGAAGATCGACATCGTCACGTCGAAGCTGGCCTCGTCGAAGGGAAGGTCCTGCGCGTCGGCCTCGACGAACTCGACGTCGAGACGCTCGGCGGCGGCGCGCTCGCGGCCGCGCTCGAGCAGGGCGGGAACGTAGTCGGCGCCGACCACGCCGCCCCAGCTGCGGCGCGCGGCCGAGATCGCTCCGTTGCCGCTGCCGCAGGCGACGTCGAGCACCCGCTCGTCGGGGACGATCTCGAGCGCCTCGGCGAGGCTCTCGCTGGCGTTGAAGACCAGCGAGGCGACCATCGCGAAATCGCCCTTCGACCAGATCCCCTGTTGGACCTGGGTAACCGCCTGGAGGTCCGGTGCGTCGTTCATCCCGATCACCCTCTCACGTGAAGAACCGTTTGGCTATCTCCAGCATCGCCAGGTCGACCTGCTTGACCTTGACCGCTTCGTCGAGCGGCACCGCGACCATCTTCGTGCCCTGGATCGCCGCCATCTTCGCCGAATTCGCCCGCCTTCGCCATCTCGTAGGCGTGCGCGCCGAAGCGCGTGGCGAGGACGCGGTCGGTCGAGGTCGGGGTGCCGCCGCGCTGGACGTGGCCGAGGACGGTGACGCGGGATTCGTAGCCGGTGCGGTCCTCCAGCTCCATCGCCAGCGCCGCCCCGATCCCGCCGAGGCGCGGGTAGCCGTACTCGTCGCTGTCCTTGACCGGCTGGATCAGCCGCTCTTCGCCGCTTTCGAAGGCCAGCTTCGCCCCCTCGGCGACGACGATGATCGAGAAGTCCTTGCCCCGGTCGTGGCGGCGGGTCACGTCCCGGCAGACTTCCTCGACGGTGGTCGTCTGCTCGGGGATGACGATGCAGTCGGCGCCCCCGGCGAGGCCGGCGTAGGCGGCGATCCAGCCGGTGGTGCGGCCCATCACCTCGACGACCATGATCCGGTCGTGCGACTGGGCGGTGGTGTGGAGGCGGTCGATCGCGTCGGTGACGATCTGCACCGCGGTGTCGAAGCCGAAGGTGAAGTCGGTGCCGCCGACGTCGTTGTCGATCGTCTTCGGGACGCCGACCAGCGGCAGGCCGCGGTCGGCGTGCAGCTGGCGGGTGATCTCCATCGTGTGCTCGCCGCCGATCGCGACCACCGCGTCGAGCCGCTGCTCGGCGAAGGCCGCGGCGACCTTGTCCACCGCCCCCTCGCGGATCGGCTCGAAGCTCGAGGTGCTGAGGATCGTCCCGCCCTGGTGGAGGATCCCGGAGACCCGGAGCATGTCGAGGGAGACGTAGTCGTCCTCGGCGAGGCCGCGGTAGCCACGGCGTATGCCGACCACCTCGTCCCCGCGCTGCATCGCCGAGCGGGCGACGGCGCGGATCGCCGCATTCAATCCGGGGCAGTCGCCGCCGGCGGTTAGGACTCCGATTCGCATTCGAGCGAGTTTAGGAGGGACGCTCCCGCCTGGGAGGGTCGATCCTCCTAGGATCGGAGACCGTGCCGCGCCTGCCGACCATCGCGATCGCCTGCCTGCTGGGGGCGGCCCTGCTCGCCGGCTGTGGCGAAGGCGGCGCGGAGGCGGGGGCGCGGGTGACGGTCTACGTCAGCGCGCCGCTGCACGGAGCCGAAGCCGCGGCGGGCCGGCGGCTCTGCGCCGGGGCGCGGAGCGAGGCGGCGCGCGGCGGGGGCGCGGTCGAGGATCTGGAGCTGGACGTCGTCTGTCTCGACGCGGCCGGCGGGGAGGGGCGCTGGACTCTGGCCCGGGTCGGCGCCAACGCCCGGCGGGCAACCGAGGACTCGACCACGGTCGCCTACGTCGGCGAGCCGGACCCGCGGGCGCGGAAGCAGTCGCGGCCGATCGTCGCGGCGGCGGAAATCGCCGAGCTCGGCGATCTCTCCGGCGAGGAGGCGGTCGCGAGGGTAAGCGCGGCGATCGCTGAAGGGGACGCATCGGAGCCGCGCCAGGCCGTCTTCAAGGCCGAGGGTTGATGGGGCGGTCGGGCTGCATCGCCTTCTCCTTCGGCAGGGCGTAGAAGCCGATGCAGCCCGACCTCGTGCAGGTCTCGGTGGTGGTGCCGACGCGGGAGAGGCCGGAGGCGCTGGCGAGGTGCGTTGCGGCGTTGGAGGCGCAAACGGTGCCGTTGGAGCTCGTGGTTGTCGAGGACGTCGAGGGCCGCGGGCCAGCCTGGGCGCGAAACGAGGGCGTGAGGCGGGCGCGGGGCGAGGTCGTGTGTCTCACCGATGACGACTGCGAGCCGGCGGCGGGATGGGTGGAGGCGCTGACGGCGCCGGTGCTTGCCGGTGAGGTGGAGGCGGCGACCGGCCCGGTCCCGGTGGGGGAGGGAGCCACTTCGGGGGACAAGGCCTGGGAGGCGATCGTCAGCTACCTGCAGGTAACGGCAGCTGCGCCCGGCACGGCTTCGCCGGGATTTGCCGTCACGGCGAACTTGGCCGCAAGGCGTTCGTTGCTCGAGCGGCTGTCGTTCGACGAGTCGTTTCCCGCGGCCGCGGGCGAGGATCGCGATTGGGGCGAGCGTGCCGCTCGGGCCGGCGCGGCTCCTGTCTTCGTCCCGGCCGCTGTCGTGATCCACCGCAGCGGGATGGGGACGTCGGATTTCCTCCGTCAGCAATACCGCTACGGGCGCGGGGCGGCGCGCTATCGGCAGAGCGTCGACGGCCGCCGCCCCGGCTCTCCGAGCTTCTACGCGGGCCTGATCCGCACCGGCTTCACCTCAGGCCCGGCTCCAGGCCTCCTCGTCTGCCTCGCCCAGGCCGCCACCCTGGCCGGAGCCCTCGCCGAGACCGCAAAAACGGTTCTTGAGGGACCGTTTTTGCGGTCTCGGCGCTAACGCTCGAGGAGGGGCTGGCCGCTGAGGCCCTTGAGCGGTGCGTCGGAGATCGCGGCGACGGTGGCGGGGATGTCGGTGACGCGGGCTGGGCGGCTCGGCTCGCGGAGGCGGCTTGCGCGGGGGGCGAGGATCGCCCAGGCGTCGCCGTCGGTGTGGTTGCCGGTGCGGCCGCTGCCGGCGCCCTGGCGGCGGACGCTGCCGAAGCGGGGCGAGTGGAGGGCGTCGAGGTCGACCGAGGAGGTTGGCCGCCAGCGGACGACGAGGTCGGGTAGGCGCTCCGCGGCGGGTCCTTGCCAGCGCTCGGAGACCTCGTCCACCGCGACCACGGCCGGCTCGCCGTCCGGGTCGCGGAAGTCGCGCAGCCCCTCGCTGATCTGCGCGACCAGCTCCGCCGCCTCGGCGTCGCCGACGATCCCGTCGCGCTCGCGGCCGGCGCGGTTGAGGCTGACGTATCCCTGGTTGTCGGCCGGGTGGGCGAAGGCGCGGGTCGAGGACCAGTCGACGCCGCGCAGCTCCAGCCGCGCCGTCAGCTCCAGCGCCAGGCGGTCCGGCATCGACGCGGCGATCTGCGCCCGCACCCGGCCGGAGAGCACGGCACGCAGGCGCCACATCGCCCCCGAGTCGGAGTCCACGGCGTTGCGTGGTTCCTTTGTCGTCTCAGGCCCGACAAAGGAACCACGTGACGGCTTTTCGCCGCCGAGGACCGCGGCGAGCATTCCCGGCAGCAGGTCGGCGCGGCTGGTGTTGACGTCCATGCCCAGCACCGAGCAGGCGATCACGTCGCACTCGTCGGGGAGCGCCGCGAGGACGCGGCCGAGCTGGGCGTCGACCTCCTCGTAGATCTCCTCCATGGCGGCATCCCCCAGAGCCGGTGGCCGGCCAGGTGGGGCGAGGCGAAGACGATCCAGGCGAGGTCGAAGCGGCCCGCGCCGAGGCGCTCGACGGCCAGGTCGGCGACCCGGGCGGGGGCCCGGAGGAAGCGCTCGCGCAGGCGCCGCAGCTCGCGGGGCGACTGGGCGCCGAAGACCTCGGTCACGTCCGGGGGACGGCCATAGCGCCGCCGCGGCTCGCGGTCGCCGCCCTCGGGTACCGCCCAGCGCTCGAGCACGACCCGCTCGCGCATCCCCCAGCCGCAGAAGAGCTCGCCGGTCGCCGCGTCGGGGCGGTGGCACTCGTACGGGTCGATCACCAGCGTCCTGCGCCCGGCGGGGCCGAGGCGGTCCCAGATCGGCGGCGGCGCCTGGAACTGCGCCGCCAGCCGCACCCGCTGGTCGGGGGCGGCCCACTGGAAGGGGTAGTAGAGCCCGTGCTCGCCGACCTCGACCCCGCGGTAGAGGTCCTGGTAGGCGCTGGCCGGGAAGTGCTCGGCGGGGGTCTCGAGCTCAAGGTGGCGATCCCTGGCGGCGCAGGGCCTGAAGGTTCGGCAGCCGCCCCTCGTCTTCCAGCCGCTCGAGCAGCGCCGCGCTGGCGGCGTCGAACTGGATGACGGCGATCACGTCGAGGCTCCGGCGACGGGCGCGACGGTGACCTCGGCTCCGTCCAGGGCAGCAGAGCGACGGGCGGCTTCGACGACTGCCATCGCGGCGACTCCGTCGGCGGCGCTGGCGAGTCGTATGCCGCGCCGGCGCCCCCCAACTGCACCACCCCCTTCACCCAGCAGAGGTAGGGGGTGGTGCAGTTGGGGGGCTAAGCCGCGCAGCGCCTCCAGCTGTCGCTGGAGGGAGAGGATGAGCGGATCGGGTCGGCCGAACAACGGGGAGAGCCGGGCTCCGATGCCTCCCCAGCTCGTGCTTGCCAGGGCCTTACCCGCGCGATCGCGGATGGCGAGTGCCTCTCGGTGGCTGCGGTCGGTGGCGCAGGAGATGCGGGCGCGGGCTCGGGTCAGCTCCAGCTCGAACGCGGCACGCTCGGGCGTGATCTCGGCTTGCCTTACGGCGATCGGGGCGGCGTCACTCAGGTGGCAGGCGAGGTCGATCAGGTGGATTCCGGCGTCGAGCAGGGCCTCGTCGTGGGACTCGTGGGCGCCCCAGTCCCCGCGACGAAAGCGCAGTTCGAGGTCGAGCTCCAGCCAGCCCTCGGCGGGGATCTGGTCGCGCAGCTCGGCACCCTGCAGGAAGCGGCGGTTGAAGGCGAGGAAGGGCTGCGGATCCAGCGCCGCCAGCTGTTCGGCGGTGGTTAGATCCGGTGCCGGCGGCTTCTCGACCAGGCAGGGGACCCCGGCCGCGGCGGCTTCTTCAGCCAGGGCGAGATGACGGGCGGCGGGAGCGGCGGCGACCAGCAGGTCGACAGGCTCCGACCGCAGCAGCTCGGCGGCGGTGGAGAAGCTCCCTGCCTCCTCGCCGCTCTCGCGTCTCCACAGCACGGCGCACTCCCGCAGCCGGCTGGTGTCCGGATCGGCGAAGCCGGCGATCGTCACGCCCTCGGCGGCGAGCGCCGCCGGCACGTAGCCGCGCTCGGCGATCCGGCCGCAGCCGGCGATTCCCAGCTTCACGATTGCTCCTCGATCGTCTGCAGGACGAGCGCGGCCGGGAGGGAGGCCGCGGCGGCGAGCTGATGCAGCTGGTGCAGGCCGATCCCCGCGGCCAGCAGCCGCGGGCCGCCGCGGCGGGCGAGCAGCGCGTAGAGGTCGCGGTCGAGGAGGAGATTGGCGAGCAGCGCCGTCGCCGCCAGGCGCGGGCGGCGGGCGAGCAGGGAGGCGAGCAGGGCGACGCTGGTCGCGGCGCTGGCGCGGCGGCGCCAGCCGAGGTTGAGCGCGGTGCTGCTCGATCCCTCGCGGATCAGCAGCCGCGCCCACGGCACACCGCGCCGCTTGAAGTCGGTGCTGGCCATGTTCACCGGCGTCCACGCCTTCAGGTGGCGGCCGCGGATCTCGGGGTCGAGGGCGATCTTCGCTCCGCGCCGCCGCAGCCGCATCCCGAGCTCGATGTCCTCGACGCTCGGCTCGGGGAAGGCGCTCGCGTCGAACCCGCCCGCGGCCTCGAAGGCCTCGCGCCGGATCGCCCCCAGCCCGGCCCAGAACGTCTCCGCCTCGCCTCCCGCGCCGGCGTGGACGTGGTGGTGGAGGAGGTTGCGGTACCGCGAGGTGAGGCCGGGGTCGGCCGGATCGTCGTCGTAGGCGCCGAAGAGGGCCGTCAGGCTGGGCTCGGCGGCAAAGCGCTCCGCCACTCGCTGTAGCGCGTCGGCGTGGACCTCGACGTCGGAGTCGACGAAGACGAGGACGTCCGCCGCGGCGCCGCCGGCGGCGAGGTTGCGCGCGGCGGCGGGCCCGGCGCCGGCCGGCTCCCGCTGCACGACCAGCTCATCGGGGGCGCGGCTGCTCGCCTGCAGCGCCGCCAGGCAGCGCTCCAGGCTGGCTGGGCTGTCGGTCGCCGGGACGACGACGGCGAGGCTGGGAGCGGAGCCGCGGAGGTGGCGCGGGTCCGGGGGGGAGGCCGGCATTAGGGATACCTAATACCATCTCGCGCCCCGATGTCGCCCCCCGCCCCAAGACCGGATTCGGCTCCCGTCGCCGTGCTCGGCGCCGGCCCCGCCGGCCTCACCGCCGCCTACCGGCTGACCCGGCGCGGTCTCCCGGTCATCGTCTTCGAGGCGGGGGAGGAGGTCGGCGGCCTGGCGCGGACCGTGGTCCGCGACGGCTACCGCTTCGACCTCGGCGGCCACCGCTTCTTCACCAAGAGCGCCGAGGTCGAGGCGCTGTGGGAGGAGCTGCTCGGTCCCGAGCTGCTGGTCCGGCCGCGGCTCTCGCGGATCTTCTGGCGCGGGCGCTTCATCGAGTACCCGCTGCGGCCGGCTGACGTCTTCGCCAGGGTCGGCCCCTTGGAGGTGGCCCGCAGCCTCGCCTCCTACGCGCGCGCCCGGCTGCGCCGGCCGGCCGAGGCCGAGACCTACGAGGACTGGGTCAGCTCCCGCTTCGGCCGCCGCCTCTTCGAGCTCTTCTTCAAGACCTACACGGAAAAGGTCTGGGGGGTGGGGACCGACGAGCTGCGGGCCGAGTGGGCGGCGCAGCGGATCTCCGACCTCTCGCTCTGGTCGGCGCTGCGGGCGGCGCTGCCGGGCGCTGGCGAGACCCCGAAGAGCCTGATCGAGGAGTTTCGCTACCCGAGGCTGGGACCAGGGCAGATGTGGGAGGAGCTGGCGCGCCGGGTCGTCGCGGGGGGCGGGGAGATCCGCCTCGGCGCGCCGGTCGAAGGCCTCGAGCACGAGGGCGGCCGGCTCACCGCGGTCCGGGCCGGGGGCGAGCGGGTCGAGGTCTCGGCCGCGATCTCCTCGATCCCGCTGCGGACCACGGTCGGGGTCGCCGAGCCGGCGCCGGCACCGGCGGTCACCGCCGCGGCGGCCGGCCTCCGCTACCGCGACTTCCTCACCGTGGCGCTGGTCGTCGACGGCGAGCCGCCCTTCCCCGACAACTGGGTCTACGTCCACGACCCGCGCGCACGGGTCGGCCGGATCCAGAACTTCCGCGCCTGGAGCCCGTGGATGACGCCCGACCCGCGCCGCTCCTGCCTCGGGCTCGAGTACTTCTGCTTCGAAGGCGACGAGCTCTGGTCGGCCGGAGACGCGGAGCTGGTCGAGCTGGGGAGGCGGGAGGTCGGCGAGCTGGGGCTGATCGACCCCGACCGGGTCGCCGGCGGCCACGTCGTCCGCGTCCCCAAGGCATATCCCGTCTACGACGCCGAGTATGCCGGCCGGGTCGAGCGGATCCGCAGTTGGCTCGACGGCATCTCCAACCTGCAGCAGATCGGCCGCAACGGCCTCCACAGGTACAACAACTCGGATCACTCGATGCTGACGGCGATGCGGGCGGTCGAGAACCTCTGCGACGGCGCCGGCCACGACGTCTGGGCGGTCAACGCCGACAGCGTCTACCACGAGCGGGAAGAGGCACAGGAGCAGCCCTACCGCGCGGCGCCGGAGACTCCAGCGATGGCCCGGCCCTTGGCTGAGCTTGAGTAGTCGTTAGGGGCGTCGGGAGGGGGTCCCCGGGAGCACCTCCGCTGGGTGAGGCGAGGTTTGGCTGGCGCCCGAGGGTTATCGGCCCAGCTCCATGCTGAGTACCCGGGGACCCCCTCCCGACGCCCCGATCAACGGTTCTCTGCAGGGCAGGGGAGCTGGGTGGCTCTCCAGGTTCCGGCGTGGGCGATTACGTCGCCGCCCGGGAGAGGCTTAGTGGAGAGCCCTACGCCGTAGCGGGGGCGGTAGCGGATTGGGACGGAGGCGATCGGCTCGTCGAGCTTCCAGGCGAGGGCGGTTTGCTCTCGGACGCGGGTCATGCGGACGCGGTTTTGGCAGGCGAGCAGTTGGGCCGGGCCGGTGCTGTCGACCAGGTCGAAGAGATGGTCCAGGGAATTGGTCTGGCGCTCGACGACCTCGACGTCTCCCGGCACCTGGGCCACGCGCCAGGCGAAGCCTGCGACCGCGATGGCGAGCGTGGCCGCAATCAGGGCTCGCGGCGCCCAATCCGGGACCGCGGCAGAGCTTTTCCCTCTATGGGATGGAAAAGCTCTGCCGCGATAGGCGGCGGCGCGGGCTACGCCTACGCCGCCAAGGATGGCTATCACGGCCGTGGCTGGGGCGAGGAAGCGGGGGAGGCCGGCGAAGCCGGCGACCGCCATCACGGCTACGAGGAGGATCCAGGCCGCGGCGCCGGCGAGGAGGATCGTCAGCAATCGGTCGTCCCCGGCGCCGGGCGCTTTTGCAAACCATTGGTTGACAAAGTCGCCCCGCCAGAGGAGGAGGCCGAGGCCGATCCAGGCGGCGGCGAGCGGGGCGACTATCGCCCGTCCCAGGACGGCGAGGCCGTCGAGCGGCTCGATGCCCCCGGCGCGCGCCGTCTCGCCGCCCTCGAGCGGGTTGCCGGCACCGACGAGGTCGGGGACGAACCAGGCGACGGGAACGAGGATCGCGACGGCAATGGCCGCCGCCCGCAGGCGCGGCCGGTCCCTGGTCGCGCAGAAGGCCCAGAGCGCCAGGAAGGGCCAGACTTCCGGCCGCAGCAGCGCCGCCGCGGTGCCGAGCCCCAGGGCCCACCCCCGCCGCTCGTCGAGACCGCCCCAGACCGCCCCCAGCACCAGCGCCACCAGCAGCGGCTCCGAGAGGCCGCCGGTGAGCTGGCGCAGCGGTGGCGTGAACGAGTCGGCGGTGAGCGCGACCGAGCCGGCGGCGAGCGCCGCCCCGGCCCAGCGCCAGCGGCCGGCCTCCTCGCCGGCGAGCCGCGCCACCAGGAGCCCCGCCAGCAGCGGCGCGCAGAGCCAGCCGGCGCGGGCGATCAGCAGCCAGCCGTCCGGCGCCGCGCCGCCGAGCAGCGAGAGCGGCGCGTCGATCAAGACCGGCAGCGGCTTCCACGACGGCCCGGCGGCGGTCTCGAGGCCACCGTGCATCAGCTCCCGCCCCCAGATCAGCCAGGCCCAGGGGTCGTAGACCGGGTGGTAGGGGAGGGCCAGCGAGGCGGCGGCGAGGACCAGCGCCACCGCCACGACCAGGCGCGGCCCGGCTCTCACCCGATCACGGCGGCGCCGCGCCCTGCTCGCTCAACAGGTAGACGGGCACCGCGGCGACCGCCAGCAGGACCAGGGCGGGGATCGCGCTCGCCTCGTAGAAGCCGTAGGTCGTCTGCGTCCAGATGTCGGTCGCCAGCGTTTTGAACCCGATCGGCGAGAGGATCAGCGTCACCGTCAGCTCCTTCATCGCGTGCAGGAAGACGAGCGCGGCGCCGGCCATGACGCCGCCGCGGGCGAGCGGGATCGTGATCGTGCGGAAGACTTCGGCCGGGCCGCGGCCCATCCCGCGCGCCGCCTCTTCGATCCGCGGCGAGAGCTGCACCAGCGAGCTGGCGGTCGGGCCGATCGCCAGGGGCAGGTAGTGGATCGTCATCGCGAAGACCAGCAGCGCGATCGTCTGGTAAAGCGCCGGTACCGCCCGCGTCGCGAAGAAGACGAGCCCCAGCGCGACGAGGATGCCGGGCAGCGCGTAGCCGGCGTGCGCGAGGCGCTCGATCGCCCGCGTCATCCGCGACGGATAGCGCACCGCCAGCGCCGCGACGGCCAGCGCCGCGACGGCGCCCGCCGCCGCCGCCCAGAACGGCGATCAGCAGCGAGTTGCCGCCCAGCGCGGCGATCGTGTTCCACGAGGTGCTGCCGGTGGAGATCCCTTTCGAGGCCCAGTAGATCAGCACCCCGACCGGCAGGACGAAGGCGACCAGCACGACCAGCGAGCAGAAGGCGAGCGCCGGCCAGCGCCAGCGGCCGAGGCGGTACGGCCGGGTCGGGCGCAGGGTGCCCGGCCCGAGCCGGTGGACCCGCCGCGCGCCGCGCACCCGCGAGCTGGCGAACAGCAGGGCGAGCATCGCGACGACGAGGACCGAGCCCAGCGCCGCGGCGGCGACGCGGTCGAAGCTCGACTGGTAGGCGATGTAGATCTCGGCGGTGAAGGAGTCGAAGCGGAGGATCGAGACGGCGCCGAAATCGCTGATCGTGAACAGGGCGACGAGCAGCGAGCCGGCGGCGATCACCGGCCAGAGCTGGGGCAGGACGACGGTGCGGAAGACCTCGAGCGGGCCGCGCCCCATCGCCCGGGCCGCGTCCTCGAGCTGCGGGTCGATCCGCCGCAGCGTCGCCCGCAGCGGGATCAGCACCAGCGGATAGGTGAACAGCGTCAGCACCAGCCAGGCGCCGAAGAAGCCGTAGATCGAGGGCAGCTCGACGCCGAGCGCGTCCTGCACCATTCCCTTCGGCCCCAGCGCCGCGACCAGCAGGTAGGCGCCGACGTAGCTGGGGATGACCAGCGGCAGCGTGCAGAGGACCGCCCAGAGGCGCCGCCCGGGGAGATCGGTGCGGACGGTGAGCCAGCCGATCGGCAGCGCCAGCGCGACCGAGGCCGCGACGACGGCGGCGGTCAGCGCCGCGGTCCGTAGCAGCGTCTCCAGCGCCCGCGAGGAGAGCGCGGTTTCCATCGCCGCCGAGAAGTCGCCGAAGACGACGACGGCGAGGTAGGCCGCCGGCAGCACCGCGGCGGCGCCGACGATCGCCCCGGCGGCCAGCAGCCAGACCGGGGCGGGGCGCGACCGGGCCACTACAGCGCCCCGCTCTCCTGCATCAGCTCGATCGTCCCCTGGATCTCCTTCAGGTCGACCAGGCTGGAGTCGGAGACGGGGATCTCGTTCACCGGCACGCTCAGCGAGGGGTCGGGCTTGGCGCCCTTGGCGAGCGGGTACTCCTTCGAGCTCGAGGTGAAGAACGCCTGCGAGCGGTCGGAGAGCAGCGAGCGGACGAAGGCGAACGCTTCCGGCTTGCGGTCGCTCGATTCGAGCACGCCGGCGCTGGTCAGCAGCATCAGCGAGCCGAGCCCGCCCGGCGGGAAGTAGACCGCGACGGGATAGCCGGGGCCTTCTTCGCCGATCGCCTGGGCGACGTAGTAGTGGTTGATCAGGCCGACGTCGATTTCGCCTTTGGCGATCGCGTCGCGGATCGTCACGTTGTCGGGGAAGGAGACGGCGCCGTTGTCGACCATCTCTTCCAGCCACTGCTTGGTCCGGTCGTCGCCATAGCGAGCGCGCAGCGCGGTCACGTACTCCTGCATGCTCGAGGAGGCGGGGCTCCAGCCGACCCGGTCCTTCCACTTCGGCGCGGTCAGCCCGAACGGCGAGGGCGGCAGCTCCGATTCGGAGACGACGTCCTTGTTGTAGGCGATCACGCGGGCGCGGCCGGTGACGCCGACCCAGCGGCCTTCGGGGTCGCGGTAGCGCGCCGGCACCCGGTCGAGGACGTCCTGTGGCAGCTTGGCGAGCAGGCCGGCTTCGGCGACGGCGGCGATCGCCCCCGGCTCCTGGGCGAAGAAGACGTCGGCGGGGGAGGCGTCCCCCTCCTCGACCAGGGTCGCGGCGAGGTCGGCGGTTTCGGCGAAGCGGACCTGGACGTCGCGGTCGGCTTCCGCCTCGTAGCTGTCGACGGCGGGCCCGATCGCGGCCGGGATCCGCCCCGAGTAGAGGGTGATGCCTTCGACGTCGGGCTCGTTCGAGCCGCCGCCGCTGTCTTCGGTGCTGAAGCCGCATCCTGCGAGGAGGACGAGGGCGGCGAAGACCGTGAGGGCGGCGAGCAGCCGCTTGCGTTGCGAGGAGGGGGGGATCATGGGGGAGGCAGTTAGGTTGCCCTAATCTTATGGATTCCCCTCTCTATGGAGCTCGAAGAGTCCAACCAGACCCCTGGGCTGCGCCTGCGCAGCCTGCGCAAATCGTTCGGCGACGTCGTCGCCGTCGACGGCCTCGACCTCGACGTCCCCGAGGGCGCGATCTGCGCCCTGCTCGGCCCCAGCGGCTGCGGCAAGACGACGACGCTGCGGCTGATCGCCGGCCTCGAGCGCCCCGACGCGGGCACGGTCGAGATCGGCGGCAAGGAGGTCGAGGGACCGGGCGCCTCGCTCGCCGCCGAGCGGCGGCGGATCGGGATGGTCTTCCAGGACTACGCGCTCTTCCCGCACATGGACGTCGCCGCCAACGTCGGCTACGCGCTGGGGCGGCGCCCCGACCGCGACAAGGTCGAGGCGGCGCTGGAGACGGTCGGCCTCGGCGGCCTCGGCAAGCGCAACCCGCACGAGCTCTCCGGCGGCCAGCAGCAGCGGGTCGCCCTGGCGCGGGCGCTGGTCGCCGAGCCGCGGGCGCTGCTGCTCGACGAGCCGTTCTCCAACCTCGACGCCGGCCTGCGGGCGCGGGTCCGCGAAGAGGTGCGCGAGATCCTGACCGAGCAGAAGCTGACCTCGGTGTTCGTCACCCACGACCAGGAGGAGGCGCTGAGCGTCGCCGACGTCGTCGCGGTGGTCAACGAGGGCAAGGTCGAGCAGGTCGGCACCCCCGAGGACGTCTACTCGCGACCGGCGACCCGCTGGGTCGCCGGCTTCCTCGGCGAGATCGAGGTCCTGCCGGGGAAGGTTCGCGACGGGACGATCGAATGCGAGCTCGGCCAGCTGCCCAACCGCGAGGGTCACACCGGCGAGGTCGACGTCCTGGTCCGGCCCGAGTCGCTGGCGATCGGGACGATCGAGCCGCCCGACCGCCGCAGCCAGAAGGCAACCGTCGTCTCCCGCAGCTTCTTCGGCCACGACCAGCTGGTCGAGCTGCAGCTGCCGTCGGGGAGCGTCGTCAAGGTGCGCCGGCTCGGCTTCCCGGCCTGGCACCCGGGGGACAACGTGCGGATCTGGATCGAGGGTCCCGCCGACGTGCTTGCGCGGGACTCTTAGGGCGGTTGGTAGGGAGGGGTGGTGCCCCCTCTGCCAAAGACCGTCGCGCAGCTGGTCGGACTTGCAGGCTCCGGCGTGACTTCTTGAGCCTTTGTCAGAGGGGGCACCACCCCTCCAGCCAGCGTTAGAGGAGATCCCGCAGAGCTTCGTCTAGGTCGGGAAAGCCGAACTCGTAGCCGAGTTCTTCGGTGCGCTTGGGGATCACCCGGGCGCCGCCGCGTAGGACCTGGCCGAACTCTTTGCCGAATTTGAGGTCGAGGACCAAGCCCGGAACCGGCATCACCGCCGGGCGGTTGAGCGCCCGGCCCAGCGCCTTCGAGAACTCCTTGTTGGTCGCCGGGTTGGGCGCGGCGGCGTTGACGACGCCGCTGACTTTCTCGTCGTCCAGCGCCCAGAGGAGAATCCCGATCTCGTCGTCGATGTGGATCCAGGCGAGGTACTGCTCGCCGCCCGCCAGCGGGCCGCCGACTCCGAGCTTGAAGGGCGGCAGCATCTCCTTCAGCATCCCGCCCTCGGTGCTGAGCACCTGACCGGTGCGGGTGATGACCAGGCGGACGCCTGTCGGGTCGAGCTCGTGGGCGGCGGCCTCCCAGGCTTTCACCACCTCTGAGTCGAAGGTCGATCCCGGTCCCTCGCTCTCGTCGACCGGCTCGTCGCCGCGGTCGCCGTAGTAACCCACCGCGGACTGGCTGACCAGCACTTTCGGCGGGCTCTCGAGACCGGCGATCGTCTGCACCAGGTTGTGGGTGCCCTGGCGGCGGCTCTCCATGATCCGCTCCTTCGCCTCGTCGGTCCAGCGCTGGTCGATCCGCTCGCCGAGCAGGTGGACGACCCCTTCGACCCCCTCGAAGGCCGCGGGATCGGGCCGTTCCAGCGTCGGATCCCACTTGTGCCAGGTGACGCGCGGGTTGGAGCCGCGGGCGCGTCCCGGCTCGCGGGTCAGCCCGACGACGTCGTCGCCGCGGGCGAACAGCGCGTCACACAGGGCCTGGCCGATCGTGCCGCTGGCGCCGGTGACGAGGACCTTCACTCCGGGCTCGCCTCCACCGTGGCGAAGGTGCCGGTCTCCTCGTCGACCCGGGCGATGCCGTCGCGCTTGGCCTCCTCGACGACCGCCTCGGCGACCTTCGGCGCGACTTCGCGGTTGAAGACGCTGGGGATGATGTAGTCCTCGGCCAGGTCCTCCTCGGAGACCGCCATCGCGATCCCCTGGGCGGCGGCGAGCTTCATCTCCTCGGTGATGCTGGGGGCGCCGGCGTCGAGGGCGCCGCGGAAGATGCCGGGGAAGGCCAGCACGTTGTTGATCTGGTTCGGGTAGTCCGAGCGCCCGGTGGCCATGATCCGCACGTACGGCGCCGCCTCCTCGGGCATCACCTCGGGCGTCGGGTTGGCCATCGCGAAGACGATCGCGTCGTCGTTCATCTTGCCCAGCGACTCGGGCTGGATGATCCCGGGACCGGAGAGGCCGACGAAGATGTCCATGCCCTCGATTACGTCGTCCGGCTCGCCCTGGATCAGCTCCGGGTTGGTCGTCTCCGCGTACCAGCGCTTGGCCTCGTTCATCTCGCCGGACTCGTAGTCCGCGCGCTTGGTCGAGAGCGCGCCCTGGCGGTCGCAGCCGACGATCTGGGTGATTCCCGAGGCGAGCATCATCTTCGTCACCGCTACCCCGGCGGCGCCGAGCCCTACCACCAGCACCCGAAGCTGCTCGATCGGTTTGCCGGTGATCTTCAGCGCGTTGAACAGCGCCGCCATCGTCACCACCGCGGTGCCGTGCTGGTCGTCGTGGAAGACGGGGATGTCGATCGACTCCTTGAGCCGGTCCTCGATCTCGAAGCAGCGCGGGGCGGAGATGTCCTCGAGGTTGATGCCGCCGAAGGTGGGGGCCATCAGCTCGACCGCGCGGACGATCTCGTCGGCGTCCTGGGTGTCGAGGCAGATCGGGAAGGCGTCGACCCCGGCGAACTCTTTGAAGAGCATGCACTTGCCCTCCATCACCGGCATCGCCGCCTCGGGGCCGATGTTGCCGAGGCCGAGCACGGCGCTGCCGTCGGAGACGACCGCGACCGTGTTCTTCTTGATCGTGTACTCGAAGGCTTTGCTGCGGTCGTGGTGGATGTCCATGCAGACGCGGGCGACGCCGGGCGTGTAGGCCATCGAGAGGTCGTCGCGCGTCTTCACCGGGTACTTGTTGCGCATGTCGATCTTGCCGCCGCGATGCATCTGCATCGTGCGGTCGACGTAGTCGAGGACGCGGGCGCCGCGGGTCGAGCCGATCGCCCGCAGGATCCGCTCCCAGTGCTCGCGGTCGGTGGCGTCGATCGTGAACTCGCGCACCCGCTTGCCCTCCGGCCCGGCCCCGGGGACGAGGTCGACCCCCTGCAGCTGCCCACCGGCCTCGGCGATCGCCGCGGTGAGGCGCCCAAGGGGCTCTTTGCGCGCGTCGAGCTCGACGCGGATCGTGACGCTGTACTGGGCGCTGACGGCCATGGCGGCTATCGAATCAGATTGGCCGTCCCGGGCCGCCCGTTCCTCACATAGGATCGCCGAATGGCGGGAAGAGGTGGAGCAAAATCGCGGCTGCGCTGATGGTGGCTGCTGTTCTCTCCCTCACCGCCGCAGCCGGCTCAGGCGCCGAGGGCGAACCCGACACGGGGGCGTTCAACAGCTTCCAGCTGAAGGCCGGCAACGGCTACAAGATGGTCGTCTGGGCGGCTTCGGGAAAGGGCTACCGCAAGGGCCGGGCGTTGATTCTCGTATCCAGCAAGCGAGACGCCGCCGGCTACTTCGTGCCGGCCCTGGTGACTGCGACGACTGTGCAGGCCGACCTCGGCGACCTCGGGGCGATCGACGTCTCCTTCCAGCCGAGCGGCGAGAAGGGGACGGATCATCCCGTCTGCGATTCGCGGCAGCGGGTGCGTTACGAGAAGGGCACCTACGTCGGCGCGATCGACTTCCACGGCGAGGAGGGCTTCACCGAGGTGCATGCCGAAAGCGCTCGCCTCTCGCTGCACCCGTTCATCGATTCCATCTGCGCCGGTTCCGGTGAAGGGCGCGGGGCTGGCTTCCCCGGCGCCGCTCTGTTGGTGCGAAGCAGGGCGCGCGCCGGACGCGTCGCTCTGCAGGTAAACCAGAACCGGCCCGGGGCTCGTGTACACGTCAGCGCCTCGACCGACGAGAGGCGTGGCCGGATCGCGATCTTCCGCGAAGTCGCCGCCACGTATCCGTCTGGGGCATTTCATTTCGACCCCCAGCTGCGCAAGGCGGTGCTTTCCCCGCCCGCCCCATTTGCCGGCACGGGCCTCTTTCGTCGCGACGCCAGCCGCGCCAACCGCTGGACCGGCAACCTCATGGCTGATTTCCCCGGTCGCTCGAACGTGCGCCTGGCCGGCTCGGGGTTTGCCGTAAACCTCGTACACGCGAGGTACGAAGGAAAGGCCGGTCGTGCCGGCCTCAACCGCCCTAACCTCTCCCCATGGCCTTCGACGAAGCGCTTGCCGACCGCATTCGCGACGCCCTCGCTGCTCGCGCCGAGGTGAGCGAGCGCAAGATGTTCGGCGGCATCGCCTTCATGCTCGCCGGCAACATGGCGGTCGGCGTGATCGGCGAGGACCTGATGGTGCGGCTCGATCCCGCCGACGCGGAGAGGGCGCTGCGCGAGCCGCATACCCGTCCGATGGATTTCACCGGCAGGCCGATGAAGAACATGGTCTACGTCGACCCGCGGGGCTCGGCGAGCGACGAGGATCTCGGCGCCTGGGTCGAGGCCGGCGCGGCGTTTGCAGCCTCGCTGCCACCGAAACAGCCGCCGCCTTGAGCCGCCGTCGCTCGACTAGCCTCCCGCCGGCCGTGGCCTCCATCCGGCCCGAAACCAGTCAGGTTCGGGGCAGGTCTTCTGTCGCCGTCCTCCTCGTCGCGCTGGCGGCGCTGTTGCTCGCTGCCCCGGCGGCCGCGCCGATCGCCGACGACGCCGCGGTCGTCTACGACCCGCACGCGGTCGCGACCATCGACCTGACGCTCGGCCCCGAGGCCATCGCCGCGCTCGAAGCCGAACCCTCCGAGTACGTCAAAGGGACCTTCGCGATGGCGACGACCAGCGGCGGCCCGGGAGGCGAGGAGACGCCGCTGACGGCGGCGCCCCACCCGGTCGAAGTGAGGCTCAAGGGCAGCGGCTCCTTCCGCCCGATCACCGGCAAGGCCGCCTTCAAGCTGAAATTCAAAAAAGCCGACGCCTTCCTCGGCCTACGGAAGATGACGCTCAACAACATGGTCCAGGACGAGTCGATGGCCCACGAGGCGCTGACCTACCTGGCCTTCGGCGCGCTCGACGCCCCCGCGCCACGCTCCGGCTACGCCTACCTGCGCCTCAACGGCGAAGACGTCGGGCTCTACGCCGACATCGAGACGCTCGACAAGGTCGCCCTGGAAAAGCGGTTCGGGACCTTCGAAGACCCGCCCCAGCACCTCTACGAGGGGGAGAGCGGCGACGACGTGCGTACCGGCGGGGCCGGCGGCTTCGAAGTCGACGAGGGGGACGAAGAAGATCGCGCCGACCTCGAAGCCCTGATCGAAGCCGTTACCGGCGACGCCGACGAGTCGTTCTCGGAAAGGGTCGCGGCGGTCGCCGACCTCGGGGAGATGGCGCGGATGTGGGCGATCGAGCACTACATCGCCCACTGGGACGGCTACGCCGGCCACGCCCAGCCCTTCGAACGGCCGAACAACTACTACCTCTTCAGCGACGCCTCCGGTCGCTTCCAGATGCTGCCCTGGGGAACCGACCAGACCTGGGACCTGAACCAGGAGATCCCGCACCGGATCGTCGGCTTCGACAGCGAAGGCGGGCTGATGTTCAACCAATGCCTGGCCGACGAGAGCTGCTTCCGCCTCTACTGGGAAGCCCTCGGCGAGGTCACCGACGCGGTTGAAGCGATGGAAGCGGGCGCCTTCCTCACCGCCACCGCGGCGATGCTGGCGCCGTGGCAGGCGAAGGAACGCGAAGACGGCCGCGGCGAGGCGACCGAAGCCCTGGTCGTCGCTGCCGTGAACGAGACCGCCGCCTTCATCGCCAACCGCCCCGGAGAAGCGCGGGACTGGCTGGCGGGAAACGAGCCGCCGCCGGAAGAAGAAGAGCCCGGCGAAGAAGAAAACGAAGAACCCAAAGAAGAACCGCCGGTCGGCGGCGATCCGATCAAGCCTTCAACCGATCCGATCGCCGTCTCGCCGCCGCCCGCGCCAAGCCCCGAGAACCCGATTCGGCTCGGTCGCGTTGCGAGACGAGGCGACGCGCTCGTCGTCCACCTCGGCTTCGCCGAGGCGGGGGAGTTGCGAGTGCGGGCGACGATGAAGGTCCACGATCGCTCGGTGACGGCGTGCTCCGCAAGCGCAACGATCGCGGCCCGTGGCCGCGAAGCAATCGCGTGCCAACTCTCGCCACGAGCCCTCGACCGCCTAACCAAGGGCGCGCTGCGCCTTCGCCTACGCGCAACGTTCGTCGCCGCCACGGGCGCTCGCACGGCAGCGGAGCGCCAAATCCGCCTCGCCGCCACTTAACGCTCTAAGCCCCAAGAAAGGCTGGGTAGGGGGCGAGAGCGAGCCCCTGTCGACTTAGTGCCCCTATGGGCCACAAAAGCGACACGGTCGATCTTCGCGTGGGGGCGATTGCGGCACGGCAGCACGGAGTGATCACGTTGGTGCAGCTCGAAGAGGTGGGATACACGCGCTACGGAGTGGCGAAGCGAGCGAAGAGAGGCCAGCTCCACCGCATCCATCGCGGCGTCTACGCCGTCGGCCACCGCGGCCTGAGCTGGCACGGGCGCTGGATGGCCGGAGTGCTCGCTTGCGGCGAGGGAGCGGTCCTAAGCCACGGCTCCGCGGCATCCCTCTGGGGCCTTCTCAAACCCATCGAGGGCCCCGTCCACGTCTCGGTCCCCTCGACCTCGGGCCGCTCCAGACGCCGAGGCATCCACCTCCACCGTGCGCCCTCGCCCCGCGCCCCGTCCCTCGCAGAGCCTTCCCCGTCGCCCTCCTACTCGCCAGGTAGAGGAGGGCGACGGGGAAGGCTCCTCTCCACCCACCGCGACAACATCCCGACGACCACCGTCCCGCGCACGATCGAAGACCTCCGCGCCTCGTCCCTCCTCCCGCCCCGCCTAATCCGCCGCGCGATCCGCCAAGCCGAGCTCAAGGGCTACCGCCTCGACGGCATCGAGACCGACCGCACCCGCAGCGACCTCGAGACCGCCTTCCTTGCCCTCTTCGCGGCCCACCGCATCCCACCGCCCGAGGTCAACCCGAAGATAGGCCGCTACGAAGTCGACTTCCTCTGGCGTGCCCAGCGCCTGATCGTCGAGGCCGACACCTGGACCTACCACCGAGGCTCGATCTCCTTCGAGGACGACCACGCTCGCGACCTCGACCTGCGCCAGCAGGGCTACGCCGTCCTGCGCTTCACCGACCGCCAGCTCGAAGCCGAGCCCGAGCGCGTCGTTGCCGACGTTGCGGCCGCGCTCTCGCGGTCCGGCATCCCGCGCGGCTAGAGTCGGCCCCGTGCCCGACGCCGCCGCGCCACAGCTCTTCCTGATCGACGGCAACAGCCTCGCCTACCGCGCCTTCTTCGCCCTCCCCGAGTCGATCGGGACCAGCGACGGCCGGCCGACGAACGCGATCTACGGCCTCGCCTCGATGCTGGTGAAAATCATCGACGAGCATCACCCGCAGGGGGTGGTCGTCGCCTGGGACGCCGGCTACAGCGGCCGCGAGCAGACCTACGACCTCTACAAGGCCCAGCGCAAACCGCGCCCCGACCTGCTGCGCGAGCAATGGCCGCACCTGATGCCGCTGGTCGAGGCCTTCGGCTACACCAACGTCAAGGTCGAAGGCTTCGAGGCCGACGACGTGATCGCCTCGCTGGTCAAGCAGGCGCGGGAAGAGGGCATCGAGGTGATGGTCGTCACCGGCGACCGCGACGCCTACCAGCTGGTCGACGAGGGGGTGCGGGTGATGAGCACCTCGCGCGGGATCACCGAGACCAAGATCTACGACCGCGCCGCGGTCGAGGAGCGCTACGGCGTGCCGCCGGAGCTGATCACCGACCTGATGGGGCTGCGGGGCGACACCTCCGACAACATCCCCGGCGTCCCCGGCGTCGGCGAGAAAACCGCGACCCAGCTGCTGCAGCAGTTCGGCTCCCTGGACGAGGTGCTGGCCAGCGTCGACCAGATCTCCGGCGCCAAACGCAAACAGAACCTGACCGAGCACGCCGAGGACGCGCGGATGTCGAAGCAGCTGGCGACGCTGCAGTACGACATCGAGACCGGCGTCGACCTCGCCGAAGCGATGTCGAGCGAGCCCGACCGCGGCGCGCTGCGCGAGTTCATGCGCGAGTTCGAGCTGCGGGCGGTCCTGGAGCGGCTGGAAGAAGCGCTGCCCGAGGGCGACGCCGTCCCCGGCCGCAGAGTCGAGACCGAGATCGAGGTCGCTCCGGAGGAGGGCAAGCCGGGGGACATCGGCGCCGGGCCGGTGGCGCTGGCGATCGCCGGCGACCGCTGGGCCGCCGCCGAAGCCGACCGCGTCCTGGTCGGGAACAGCACGCACGACGAGCTCGCCGTCGCCCTCGGCGACAAGCCCTTCGCCGCCCACGACGCCAAGTCGCTCGGCGGCGGCCGCCATGGCCTGCTCGCCGCCGCCGCCCGCGAGGGCGTCGAGCCCAACCTCGACCACGACACGATGGTCGCCGCCTACCTGCTGGAGCCGCAGCGCCGCACCTACGACCTTGTCGAGCTAGCCGCCGACGCCGGCATCGGCCTCGCCGAGGGCGCCGCCGCCGAGAAGCCGGAGGAGGACGACGGGCAGCTGGCGCTGGGCGAGGACCTCGAGGCGGGCCTCGACCCCGCCGAGGAAGCGCGACTCGTCGCCGCCCTCGCCGCCGTGCAACGGCCGCGGATCGAGGAGCTCGGGCTGCAGCAGCTGCTGCGCGAGGTCGAGCTGCCGCTGGTCGCGGTCCTGGCGGCGATGGAGCGTGAGGGCCTGAAGCTCGACGCCGAGCGCCTCGCCGAGGTCGGCGCCGGCTTCGGCGAGCGGATCGCCACTCTGGAGAAGGAGATCTTCGAGCTGGCCGAGGAGGAGTTCACGATCGGCTCGCCCCAGCAGGTCGGCCGCATCCTCTTCGAGAAGCTGGGCCTGACGAGAAAACGGCGCGGTAAGACCGGCTTCTCGACCGACGCCCGGGTCCTCGCCCAGATCCGCGACGAGCACGAGATCGTCGAGAAGATCGAGCAGTGGCGCGAGCTGACCAAGCTGAAGAACACCTACCTCGACTCGCTGCCGGAGCTGATCGACCCCGATACCGGCCGCGTCCACACCACCTTCAACCAGGCCTCAACCACCACCGGCCGCCTCTCCAGCACCAACCCGAACCTGCAGAACATCCCGATCCGGACCGAGATCGGCCGCCCCGTCCGCGCCTGCTTCGTCGCCGAAGAGGGGAACCGCCTGCTCTCCGCCGACTACAGCCAGGTCGAGCTTCGCGTCCTCGCCCACGTCGCCGACGAGGAGGTGCTGAAAGAGGTCTTCCGCGAGGGCGAAGACGTCCACGCCGCGACCGCCGCCGAGGTCTTCGAGATCGAGCGCGACGAAGTCGACGTCGGCCAGCGGTCGAAGGCGAAGATGGTCAACTTCGGGATCGTCTACGGGCTGACCGGGTTCGGCCTCGCCGACCGGCTGAACATCCCGCGCAAGGAGGGCGAGGAATTCGTCTCCCGCTACCTGGAACGGTTCCCCGCGGTGCGCGCCTTCCGCGAGCAGGTGATCGAGCGCGCCCAGGAGGAGGGCTTCGTCACCACCCTGATGGGACGGCGCCGGCCGATCCCCGAGCTGCGCTCCGGCAATCCCAACACCCGCCGCCTCGGCGAGCGCCTCGCGGTCAACACCGTGATCCAGGGCACCGCCGCCGACATCATCAAGGTCGCGATGGTCCGCTGCCAGGGGGCGCTGAAGGAGGCCGGGGGGGAGACCCGCCTCGTCCTCCAGATCCACGACGAGCTCCTCTTCGAGGGCCCGCCCGGGGAGATGAAAGCGGCGGCCGAGCTGGTGGAGCGCGAGATGTGCGCCGCCTACCAGCTCGATCCGCCGCTCGAGGTCGACGTCGGCATCGGCCAGGACTGGCTCGATGCCAAGTGACGCCGGCTCTCCCTGACTAGCTGCTGCTGATCAGCCGTTGCCGACGGTGTTGCCCGAGAGCTCGACCTCGTGGAAGGTCGCCTGGCCGTTGCGGACCTTCAGCTCGGCCTCCTCGACCACCGCGCCGGGGACCAGCTCGGCAGTGGTGCAGACGCGGTCGCCGTGGTCGTCGTCGCCATCGTCGCCGGGGCCGGAGCTGTCGCTGCCCGGGCCCGAGTTGTCCTCGCCCTGATCGTCGCCGCCGTTGTCGTCGCCGGCCTCTTCGCCGTCTTCTCCGTGGTCCTCACCGGCCTCTTCGCCGTTTTCGCCGTGGTCGTCGCCCGGCTCTTCCTCGCCGCTGTCGGAGCCCTCGCTGCTGGAGCTGGCGGTGGAGCTGTCGTCCTCGCACTTGATCTCGGTCTCGTCGGTGACGAAGCCGGAGACCGTGTCGCTGCCGAAGAGGTCGATCACGAGGCGACCGGTCTCGGCGTCGAAGGAGGCGATCGTGCCGGCCTGCTCGCTGCCGTCCATCACCCCGTCGTCGTCGCTGTCCCGGTCGCGCGGGTTGTCGCCGGCGAGGAACTCGCCGCGGTTGCGCAGGTGGTCGCCGTCCTGGTCGTGGCGCGCCTGGTTGACCGTCAGCGAGAGCTTGTGGCGCTTCTCCCAGTGGTCCGGGATGCGGTCGTGGTTGCGGTCCTTGGCGGCGGCCAGGCCGGGCATGGCCAGGAGCGCGAGCGCTCCCAGCGCCAGCGCGAACAGGGTCATGCCGAGGCGGGGTCGCCGTGCTTCGGTCGGGGTCATGCCATTTCCTCCTAGGTTCGAAGTAACAACTGGTTGGGGCTTCAACCCGGGGGCGTGGCGAAGATCACGCGGCTATGGACTTCCGTCCAGTCCGCTGGTCTCACCGCTGGTGAGATCGTCGCTTCCGGAGCCCGAGCCGCTGTCGCCGGAGCCGGAGCTGCCGCCGTCCTCGATCTCGGTTTCGGGGTCCGTCGTGACCGGTTCCTCGATCTCGCCGCTGCCGGACCCGGAGCTGCCACCGTCGTCGCCACCGCTGCCGCTGGTGAGGCCGCCGTCGTCTCCCGAGCCTGAGGAGCCGCCGTCGTCGGAGCCGGAGATGGAGCCCGAGTCGTCGGACCCCGATCCCGGCCCGCTGTGGTCCTCGGAGCCGTCGTCGTCACCGCCGTGATGGCCACCCGAGATCGACCCCGGACCGGAGTTGTCCCCGGAGCCGTCGTGGCCGCCGCGGTCGTCGGAGCCCCCCGACCGCCCGCCCGAGACGCCGGAGCCGCTGTTCGAGCCGCTGCGATCGCCGTCGCCGAGCGAGCCGCCGCCCTCGCCGGAGCGATCCCCACGGTCACCGTCCTCGGCCCTGGCGTCGTCGCTTCCGCGGCGACCGGAGGGGGAGGAGCTGTCGTCCCCGCCGCCGCCCGCCCGCCGATCGTCCTGGCTTCCGGCCTCGAGCGGCGCCGCCTCGGCCGCTTCGGGGCCGGTCCGCCCGCCGCGGTGGTGGTCGATCGCGACCCCGGCGCCGACCGTGCCGGCGATCAGCACCGTCGCCATCCCGACCTTGAGCGCGCCGCCGCCGATCCCGCCCAGCGCCGCGCCACCCGCGGTGGAGGCGCCGGCACCGGTCGCGATCGCGCCACCGGCCCGAGCGGCGTCGTCTCCGTGCTCGGCCAGCGCCCGCAGCACAGGCATCGGCATCAGCAGTCCGAGGCCGTCGCGCAGCGCCGCCCGCGCCCGGAAGATCGCCTGCCTCGCGGCGCCGCCGCTGACGCCCAGCGCGGCGGCGATCTCCTCGTGGCTCAGCCCTTCCAGCTCGCGCATCACCAGCGCCGCCCGCTGCGGCTCGGGCAGCGCCTTCAGCCGCTCCATCAGGTCGCGCAGCTCCTGCCGCGACTCCGCCACCGCGGCGGCGCTCCGCGCGCCGGGCACCGCCTCGTGCAGCTCCGCGGCCGCCGGGCCGCGGTCGCGCAGGTCGTTCAGCGCCGTGTTGCGGACGATCCGGTAGAGCCAGGGCCGCAGCTCGATCTCCGCCTCGGTGCCGCGCAGCGCCGGCAGCGCTTTCGAGAAGGCGTCCTGGGTGACGTCCTCCGAGCGGCCGCCGACGATCGCCGCCGCGAAGCGGTCGAGCGGTCGCCGGTAGCGGCGCACGATCTCCTCGAAGGCGGCGTCGTAGCCGTCACGCACGAGGTCGACGAGCCGGCGGTCCGGCTGCGCGCGCAGCGTCGGGCCGAGGAGGACACGGGCGGCGAACTGCTCGGCGGGCGGCGGCGTCATCGGCGACTCTCCTCGCTGTATCGACTGGTTGACTCTTCTGCGTTACTGATAAGAGAGCGGGAAGGTTCAACCCCCGCACTAATCGACCAACACATGTCCACGGCAAAGATCACGCGAGGCGGCGAAGAAATCGATGGATAGGGGGCTGGCCGTCCTCCTCACCGCCGTCGCGGGCGGCCTGATCGCCGCCCAGGCGCCGATCAACGCCGGGCTCGGCAAGGCGACCGGCAGCCTGCCGGCGGCGCTGATCTCGTTCTCGGTCGGGACCGCCGCGCTGGCCGCGATCGTCGTCCTCAGCGGCAAGGCCGGGCGGGCTGAGCAGCGGCTTCGACGTCAGCTGGTACTACCTGCTCGGCGGCCTGCTCGGCGCCCTCTACGTGCTCAACGCCCTGATCGCCGTCTCGGCGATCGGCGCCGGCGGGGTCGCCGCGGCGACCGTCTTTGGCCAGCTCACCGCATCGGTGGTGATCGACCGGCTAGGCCTGTTCGGCCTGGACGAGGTCCCGCTCAGCCCCGAGCGCGTCCTCGGCGTGGCCCTGCTGCTGGCCGGCACCGTTCTGGTCGTCCGCTGAGCCGCCCGGCAGCCCGGCGCCGGCGAACTCCGGCGGCGCGATCCGCAGGTAGTGGCGGAAGGACCAGTCGACGAAGCGCTTCCAGCCCATCAGCCTGATCGCCGGCGCCAGCATCCGCGGCGGGATCCGCGGGATCAGCTTCTGGACCCGCAGCATCCACTGAACTTCCACTCGTGGGAGTCGTGGAACTCGGCGTAGGCGGCAGCCGCCTGCTCGCGGCTCTGCCGTCCCTCGACGACGCCGCGCAGCTCGCGCCCCAGGGCGATACCGAAGTAGAGCGCGGTGCGGATCCCCTCGGCGCTGAGCGGCAGGCAATGACCGGCCGAGTCGCCGACGAAGAAGACGCCGCCCTCGGTCGCGCGTGCGCAGCTTGTGGGGGATCCAGTTGCCCTGGTACTCGTTCGGCTCCTTGCCGAGGTCCTCGGTCAGCTGACGGTGGTGTCCTTGACGTGGAAGCGGGGGTCGAAGGAGCCGATCCCGATCCGCAGCTCGTCGCTTGGCCGGGAACGACCAGCCGTAGCCGGCGGGGACGTAGCTTGCGGTCGATCCAGATCGCCAGGTCCTCGCGCTCGCCGCCGGGATGCACCTCGAGGCCGCGCGAGAGCGGCGCGTCGGGCGGCTGGTAGCCGTCGCCCGTCGCCAGCATCCGCCGCCAGCCGAGCGCGTCGACGACCAGCGGGGCGGAGATCGATGCCGCGGTCGGTCTCGACCGCGATCGCGCCGTCGCGCCATGTCGCCTTCGCTCCGGGCGCATCGTCGCCCGCCCGTTCACCTTGGCGGTCTCGAAGCTGGCGTCGCAGTCGCGCCAGAGCAGCTGGCAGAGCTCGCGATAGTCGAAGGTGGAGAAGGTCCAGGGGAGCCGGTAGCGGCTGGTCGCCGTGGGGGGTGTGCATGACCAGCGTGTCGAAGCGCTGGCGCTCGGCGTCCATCAGGCCGAGGCGCGCCAGCCACTCGGTCGGGATCCCGCAGGCGGAGGTCTGGCGCTCGCCGATCTCGTAGCGGTCGACGATCAGGACGTCGGCCCCGGAGCCCGCCAGCTCGCGCGCGACCGCCAGCCCGGCGAAGCTGGCGCCGCAGATCAGGACGTCGCGCTCGCCGCTCAGGGGCGTGCGTTCCTCACCGCGCTTCGTCGCTCGGACCGGCATCGCGCCCGATTCTGCCATTATTCGCCGCCGTGTCCGCGACCGAGACCATGACGCCTGCGCCGAGCGCCACCCCCGTAGAGGGCTCAGGCGGCCTGCTGCTGCAGATCGACGGCAAGATCGTCCCCAATTACGCGGCGACGATGGTCTCCTTCGAGGAGGGCGACGTCGTCAAAGGCAAGGTCGTCCGGATCGACAAAGACGAGGTCCTCGTCGACATCGGCTACAAGGCCGAGGGGGTCATCCCCTCCAACGAGCTCTCGATCCGCAAGTCGGTCGACCCGCACGAAGAGGTCGAGCTGGGCGAGGAGATCGACGCCCTGGTCCTCACCAAGGAGGACGCCGAGGGCCGCCTGATCCTCTCCAAGAAGCGCGCCCGCTTCGAGAAGGCCTGGCGCCGCATCGAGGTCGCCGCCGACTCCGGCGAACCGGTCGAAGGCAGCGTCATCGAGGTCGTCAAGGGCGGCCTCATCCTCGACCTCGGCGTGCGCGGCTTCCTGCCCGCCTCGCTGGTCGACATCCGCCGCGTCCACAACCTCGACGAGTTCATGGGCCAGACGCTCGAGTGCAAAGTCATCGAGCTCAACCGCAGCCGCAACAACGTCGTCCTCTCGCGCCGCGCCGTGCTCGAGGAGGAGCGCAAAGAGGTCCGCGAGCAGATCCTCGGCCGCCTCGAGCCCGGCCAGGTCGTCGAAGGCAAGATCTCCAACATCGTCGACTTCGGCGCTTTCGTCGACCTCGACGGGATCGACGGCCTGATCCACATCTCCGAGCTTTCCTGGAGCCACGTCAACCACCCCTCCGAAGTCGTCGCGATCGGCGACACCGTGCGGATCAAAGTCCTCGACATCGACCGCGACCGCCAGCGCATCTCCCTCGGCCTGAAGCAGACCCAGGAGGATCCGTGGCAGCGGGTGATCAGCACCCACCGCTCCGGCGACGTGCTCGAGGGCACGGTGACTAAGGTCGTCGCCTTCGGCGCCTTCGTCGAAATCCTCCCCGGCGTCGAGGGCCTGGTCCACATCTCCGAGCTTGCCGACCACCACGTCGAGAACCCCAGCGAAGTCGTCGAGCCGGGCGCCGAAGCTGAACGTCAAGATCCTCGAGATCGACGAAGAGCGCCGCCGCCTCTCGCTCAGCATCAAGCGGGTCGAGGGGCAGAACATGCCGATGGCCGGTCTCGGCGAGCAGATCGCCGCAGGCCGAAGGCGCTCAGGACGGGGAGGCCGAGGTTCAGGCGGATCCGCCCACGGGCGCGATGGCAGATGCGTTTGCGCAGGCGACCCCGGCCGCCGAAGCCCCCGCGGAGGAGGCTCCTGAGGCCGAGGCTCCCGCCGAGGAGGCTCTGGCCGAGGACGCCGCCGTCGAGGAGCAGCCGGCCGAGCAGCCGGCCGCCGAGGAGCAGCCGTCCGAAGAGGCGCCCGGCGAGCTTCCCGCCGAAGTCGAGGCCTCCGAGGAGGCCGACCCCGCCCCGGTGGCCGAGGCCAACGGCACCACCGAGGACGAGCAGGCTGAGCATCAGGAGGGGGAATCGGTGCAGGAGCGACCGGATTCCCCGGACGACGTCGACGAGGCCTCGGGCGAGGGCTCCTCGGACGACGACGCGCAGACGGGCGAGTCAGAGACGGACTGAGCGGCGCCGATGGCGCCGCTGAAGATCGGCCTCACCGGCGGTATCGCCGCCGGCAAGTCCGAGGCCCTGAAGGCCTTCGCGCGCCTCGGCGCGGCGACTCTCTCCAGCGACGCGGTCGTCCACGAGCTGCTCGAAAGCGATGCAGCTGCGCGAGAAGCTGATCGAGCGCTGGGGGCCGGAAGTCGCCCCCGAGGGGAGGATCGAGCGGGCCAAGATCGGCGAGATCGTCTTCGCCGACCCCGAGCAGCTGACCTGGCTGGAGTCGCAGATCCACCCGCTGGTCCAACGGCGGACCGCCGAATGGCTGCTCTCGCTGCCGGCCGAGACCGAGGTCGCCGTGGTCGAGGTGCCGCTGCTCTTCGAGGCCGGCAGCGACAAGGCATTCGACACGACGGTCGCCATCGTCACCGCCGACGAGGTCCGCAGCGAGCGCGCCGCGGCCCGCGGGCACGCCCTGGTCGACGAGCGCGAGGCGCGACAGCTGACCCAGCCGGAGAAGGCCGAGCGGGCCGAGCACGCGATCGCCAACGACGGCTCGGTGGAGGACCTCGAGCGGGCGCTGTCCGCCTTGCTCGACAAGCTGCGGCGATGAAGCGGAAGGTGCGCCGCCGCCGTCTGATCGCCCTCGGCAGCGTCGCCGCGCTGATCGGGGTCTTCGCCGGTGCCCTGGTCGCCAGCGGCACCTTCGACCACGCTTTGAAAGAGCTGACGCTGCCGCTGCGCCACGAGGACGTGATCCGCCAGCAGGCCGACGAAAAGGGAGTCGACGCCGCGCTGATCGCCGCCGTGATCTACTCCGAGTCCAAGTTCAGCGACCAGACGTCGAGCGCGGGGGCGCGCGGGCTGATGCAGATCACTCCAGAAGCGGCGGACACGATCGCCAGGAACAGCGACGCGACGACGTTCGAATTGAACGATCTCGGCGATCCCGAAATCAACATCCGCTACGGGACCTTCCTGCTGCGCGAACTGCTCGACCGCTACGACGGCGACGAGGCGGCGGCGCTGGCCGCCTACAACGCCGGGCCGGGCAACGCCGACGAGTGGGGCGGGGCGGACCTGACCGTCGAGGCGATCCCCTTCCCGGAAACCCGCGCCTACGTCGAAGAGGTGCTGGAGAAGCGCGACGAGTACCGCCACGAGTACGCATCGGAGCTGGGCTATGGAAACCTCCCTTAGACCCCGCGTCGCCGCGCTGGCGCTGGCGGTCGGCGTCGTCCTCGCCGACTCCTCGATCGTCGTCCTGGCGCTGCCGGAGATCTACCGCGAACTCGACACCAGCATCACTGGCGTCACCTGGGTGCTGATCTCCTTCAACCTGGTGATCGCCCTGGCGGCGGTGCCAGCGGCGTTGATCGCGCGGCGGGCCGGGCCGGGGCGGACGGCGGCTGTCGGGCTGGCGATCTTCGCCGGCGCCGGCCTCGCCTGCGGGCTCGCCGACGAGCTCTCGACCCTGATCGTCGCCCGCTGCGTACAGGCCCTGGGCGGCGCCGCCGCGGTCACCGCGGCGCTCGAGCTGCTGCCGGCGACGGTCGGCTCGGAGCGCCGCGCGGCGACGGTCTGGGCCGCGGCGGGGGCGACCGGGGCGGCGCTCGGGCCGGCGATCGGCGGCATCCTCACCGAGCTCGTCTCCTGGCAGTCGATCTTCCTGATCCAGGTGCCGGTGGCGCTGGCCGCCGCGGTGCCGATCCTCTCCGTCGCCCGGCACGAGGCGGCGACCGGGATCATCGAAGCGGAGGTCCGCCAGACCGGCAGGCCGCACCTCTGGGCGAACCTCGCCCTGGCGATGGTCTCGGCGGCGATCGCCGCGGCGCTCTTCCTGCTCGTCCTGCTGTTGATCGAAGGCTGGCGCCTGAGCCCGATCGAAGCGGCGGTCGTCGTCTCGGCGATGCCGCTGGCGGCGATCCTCGGCAGCCGCATGGCGGAGAGCGTGGGGGACACGCGCTCGCGTGCGGCGGCGGGGGCGATCCTCGTCTCCGGCGGTCTGGCCGGGCTCGCCTTCCTGCCGAAGGCGACGATCGCGCTCACCCTGCCGCCGCAGATCCTCGTCGGGCTGGGGCTCGCGCTGGTCCTCTCGGCGCTGACCGAGACGGCCCTGTACGGGCGCTCGCCGCAGGCGATCCACGGCGGCTGGACGATCTCCTCGCGGCACGCCGGCGTCGTCATCGGCCTGCTGGCGCTGACCCCGATCTTCACCGCCGACATCGACCAGCAACGGCATGACGCGATCGACGCCGGTACCGCGGTGATCCTCGACTCGCCGATCAACCCGCTGCTGAAGCTCGACCTCGCCGAGAAGGTCAGCGCCCAGCTGGAAACGGAGAAGGGGAAGGTGCCGACGATCGGGCCGGCCTTCGAGCCGAAGCCCTCCGACCCGGGCGAGCGGGCCGAAGTCGAGCAGCTGCAGGGCGAACTGCAGGACCAGCTCGACCGCGGCGCCACCCACGCCTTCAGCACCTCCTTCATCCTCGCGGCGCTGCTCGGCCTGATCGCGCTGTTCCCGATCGGGCTCTCGCGGAGGGTCGACCTGTGAGCGGGGAGGGGCGCTGGAGCGGGCGGGCGCTGGTGATCGGCTCGATTCTCGCCTCGCTGGTGTTGGTCGGCGCCTACCTCGCCGCCGGCGGCTCGTCCTATGAGCCGGAGAAGGTGCAGAACCCTTGCCAGCCGCGCCCCTGGAGCGACCCGCAGACGCTCGGCCAGATCGCCAACCAGTTCACGATCTCCGCCCTCGACGGCGCCGCCTGTCAGCTAGGGGTCTCGCGCGAGGTGCTCGCCCGGGCGCTGGCGACGCCAGAGGGGCGCGAACGATTCGAAAAGCGCTACGACATCGACGACGAAAAGCTCGCCAAGGCGATCCGGGCCGGCCTCGTCCGCGCCGTCGACGACGCCGAAGAAGCCGGTGCGCTCAGCCCGCTGATCGCCGCCCCCGTGCGGCAGGCGGTCCAGAGCATCCCGCTCGAACAGGCGATCGAAATCATCAACGACGCCCAGGGCTTCCTCAGCGACGCCGAAGGATTCCTCGGCCCCGCCCAGGGAATCATCGAACAGTTCCTGCCCTAGGGCCAGGTGGGAGAGACCGTGTGTGCCCCTCCCCCAAAGACCGTCGCGCAGCTGGGCGAACCTATGGGCGCCATCGTGACTTCTTGAGCCTTTGTGGGAGGGGCACACACGGTCTCCTGCCGACCGGGTCCAGGCTTCCAGCGCTTCGCGGGGTAGCTCGAAGGCCCGACCGCGTGTTGTGAGAGGGAGTGGGTGCCCTCTGACAAAGGCTCAAGAAGTCACGCCTCGCAGTACAGGGCTCGATCAGCTGCGCGACGGTCTTTGGCAGAGGGCACCCACTCCCTCTCCCTCAATCCGCTAATTCGGGTCTTTGACCTCGTAGTCGCGCTTCTTGGTGTCCCAGGTGATGCCGGCGCAGAGGGCTTGCGGCGTGGTGCCAAGGGCGGTGGCCAGCTTCACCATCGTGCCGAGGCGCGGTTCGCGGCCGCCCCGCTCGAGCAGCGAGACCTCGGTGCGGTGGATTTCGCAGCGCTCGGCCAGCTCTTCCTGGGAGATGCCGGCGTCTTGGCGGGCGCGGCGGAGGTTGGCTGAGAATCGGTCGCGGTGGTTCATTTCAGACAAAACATTCTATTACTTCGGCCGGGTCGTGTGCCATACCCAGATCATCGCCAATGGCTGCAGCGGCAGTCGCGCCCAGAGCGCCCAGCGAGGGAACTTGCGCATGTCGAGGCCGCGGATCTGCTCCGGGCTGACCGCCATGTGGACGTTGGCGGGGAAGACGGCGACCAGCAGCGCCAGCAGCCACCAGCGCCCGAGCCGGCGCGAGGCGGGGTGGAGGAGTAGGGCCGCGCCGGCGATCTCGGCAACGCCGCTGACCGCGACCGCCTCCTTTTTCTGCGCCTCGATCGACGGCGGCACGATCGCTTCGAAAAAGCGCGGCCGGACGAAGTGCATCGTCCCGGTGAAGGTGAACAGGGCGGCCAGGGCCGTGCGAGAAAGCTTCATCACCGCCAGTCTCTCATTCACCTGTTCCTTTTTGTTGTCAGCGGCCAAAAAGGAACAGGTGAGCCGGGCCGGTCGCCTCGCTATGTTCATTTCGTGCCGGATTTCAAGCTGAACCCCGCCTACACCCCGACGGCGGACCAACCGAAGGCGATCGAGGGGCTGGCCGAGGGGCTGCGCGAGGGAGACCGCTTCCAGACCCTGCTCGGCGCCACCGGCACTGGCAAGACCTTCACGATGGCGGCGACGATCGCCGAGGTGCAGCGGCCGAGCCTCGTGATCGCGCACAACAAGACGCTTGCGGCGCAGCTCTGCAACGAGTTCCGCGAGTTCTTCCCCGAGAACGTGGTCGAGTACTTCGTCTCCTACTACGACTACTACCAGCCAGAGGCCTACGTCCCGGCGCAGGATCTCTACATCGAGAAGGACTCCTCGATCAACGACGAGATCGACCGGCTGCGCCACGCCGCCACCGCGGCGCTGTTCGCCCGCCGCGACGTGATCATCGTCGCCTCGGTCTCCTGCATCTACGGGATCGGCTCGCCACAGGTCTACAACGAAAAAATGCAGCTCTTCAAAGTCGGGAACGAGATCGACCGCGACGACGTGCTGCGCAAGCTGGTGAAGATGCAGTACCAGCGCAACGACCAGGTGCTCGGCCGTGGCGCCTTCCGGGTCCGCGGCGAGGTGCTGGAGATCATGCCCTCCTACGCGGAGTCGGCCTACCGGATCGCGCTCTTCGGCGACGAGATCGAGGGGATCCAGCACTTCGACCCGCTGACCGGCGAGGTCCTCGACGTGATCGACCACGTCTCGGTCTGGCCCGCCTCCCACTACGTGACCAAAGACGAGACGGTGGACCGCGCGGTCGAAGAAATCCGCGCCGAACTGGAATCGCGGACCGTCGAGCTGGAGGAGGAAGGCAAGCAGCTCGAGGCCCATCGGCTGCGGCAGCGGACGATGTACGACCTGGAGATGATCAAAGAGGTCGGCTTCACCTCGGGGATCGAGAACTACTCGCGGATCCTCGACGGCCGCCCCGCCGGCAGCCCGCCGCACACGCTGATCGACTACTTCCCCGACGACTTCGTCGTCTTCGTCGACGAGTCCCACCAGACGATCCCGCAGATCGGCGGCATGTACGAGGGGGACCGCTCGCGCAAGACCACGCTCGTCGACTACGGCTTTCGCCTGCCCTCGGCGATCGACAACCGGCCGCTCAAGTTCGACGAGTTCCTCGAGCGGGTCAAGCAGCTGGTGATGGTCTCGGCGACGCCGGGGCCGTTCGAGAAAGCCGAAGCGACCCGCACCGTCGAGCAGATCGTCCGGCCGACCGGGATCGTCGACCCGGAGATCGAGCTGCGCGAGACCAGGAACCAGATCGACGACCTGATGAACGAGGTCAAGAAGGTGGCCGAGCAGGGCGACCGGACCCTGGTCACGACGCTGACCAAGAAGATGGCCGAGGACCTGACCGCCTACCTGCTCGAGTACGGGGTCAAGGTCCGCTACCTGCACTCCGAGGTCGACACCCTGGAACGGATCCAGATCGTCCGCGACCTGCGGCTCGGCGAGTACGACGTCCTCGTCGGCGTCAACCTCCTGCGCGAGGGGCTCGACCTGCCGGAGGTCTCGCTGGTCGCGATTCTCGACGCCGACAAGGAGGGCTTCCTGCGCGGTGAGACCAGCCTCGTGCAGACGATCGGCCGGGCGGCGCGGAACGTCAACGGGCGGGTCGTGATGTACGCCGACAAGGAGACCGCCGCGATGCGGGCGGCGATGCGCGAGACCGACCGTCGCCGGGCGATCCAGGTCGCTTACAACGAGGAGCACGGGATCACCCCGGAGACGGTCCGCAAGGGCATCTCCGAGATGTCCGAGTTCCTGGCGATGGAGGACCGGGCGCCGCGCAAGCGCCGCCGCCGGCGCGGCGACGACTTCGAGACGCCGGAGGAGCTGGAGAAGACGATCGTCGCGCTGGAGGAGGAGATGCTGGCGGCGGCCGACGACCTCCGCTTCGAGGAGGCCGGGCGGATCCGCGACGAGCTGCGCGAGCTGCGCCGCGATCTGGATGGAATGACGGCGGGTACCTGAGCGGCATGTCGGTCGACGTCACCGAGGCGACCTTCGAGCAGGACGTGGTGGAGCGCTCGCGGCAGGTGCCGGTCGTGGTCGACTTCTGGGCCGACTGGTGCGGGCCCTGCAAGCAGCTGACGCCGGCGCTGGAGAAGGCCGAGGCCTCCCGCGACGGCAAGGTCGTCCTCGCCAAGGTCGACGTCGACTCGAACCAGCGCCTCGCCGCGGCCTTCCAGGTGCAGGGGATCCCTGCCGTCAAGGCCTTCCGCGACGCCAAAGTGGTCGACGAGTTCGTCGGCGCCCTGCCGCCGGCGAAAGTCGAGGCCTTCTTCGACGGCCTCGCGCCGTCGCGGGCCGACGAGCTGCTCGCCGCGGGCGACGAGCTCTCGCTCCGTGAGGCGGCCGAACTGGAGCCGCGGCGCGCCGACATCGCCGTCGCCCTCGCCAAGGCCCGCCTCGAGCGCGGCGCCGAAAACGAGGCGCTCGATGCGGTCGAGGGGCATGAAGGCGACTTCGCCGCCGCCGGGATCGCCGCCCGCGTCCGCCTCGCCAAGGCCGGGGTCGGCACCGACGCCTTCGCCGCCCTCGACCGCGGCGAGCGCAAGGCGGCGCTCGACGGGCTCATCGGCGAGCTGCCCGGTGCCGAGGACGAGACCCGCGAGGACCTCCGCCAGGCGATCGTCGGCGTCCTCAGCGATCTCGACCCCGCCGATCCCACCGCCCGCACCTACCGCCGCAAGCTGTCGACGGCCCTGGGTTGAGAGGGCGCGGCAGAGCTTTTACCCCGCATAGGATGGAAAACCTCTGCCGCGGTTAAGGGAACATCTGTTCGCCTGTCTAGAATCGACATGAGTGGCTGCCTCTGAGCGAATCGTCATCTCGGGCGCCCGGGAGCACAACCTCAAGGACATCGACGTCGAGCTGCCCCGGGACGCGCTGATCGTCATCACCGGACTCTCCGGGTCCGGCAAGTCGAGCCTTGCCTTCGACACGATCTACGCCGAGGGGCAGCGCCGCTACGTGGAGTCGCTGTCCTCGTATGCGCGGCAGTTCCTCGGCCTGATGGAGAAGCCCGACGTCGACTCGATCGAGGGTCTCTCGCCGGCGATCTCGATCGACCAGAAGACGACCTCGCGCAACCCGCGCTCGACGGTCGGCACGGTGACCGAGATCTACGACTACCTGCGGCTGCTCTGGGCGCGGATCGGCACCCCCTACTGCCCCGAGTGCGGCGAGGAGATCACCGGCCAGACCCAGGAGCAGATCGTCGACCGGCTGATGACGCTCGACGAGGGGACCAAATTCATGGTCATGGCGCCGGTCGTGCGCGGCCGCAAAGGCGAGTACGGGAAATTGCTCGAGCAGATGCGGCTCGAGGGCTACTCGCGGGTCAAGGTCAACGGCGAGCTGCGACGGCTCGACGAGGAGATCGTGCTCGACAAGAAGTACAAACACGACATCTCGGTCGTCGTCGACCGCCTGGTGATGAAGACCGACCTGCGCCGCCGTCTCTCGGAGTCGGTCGAAGCAGCGGCGGGGCTGGCGGCCGGGCTGATCGAAGTCGAGATCCTCGACGCGCCCAAGGGCGGCAGTAAAAATGCCACAGGGAAAAGCGGCGAAGTCCTGCTCTTCTCCGAGCAGTTCGCCTGCCTCAACTGCGGCACCTCGATCCCCGAGCTGGAGCCGCGGATCTTCTCCTTCAACTCGCCCCACGGCGCCTGCGACCGCTGCCACGGGCTCGGCTTCCAGCGGGTGATCGACCCCGAGCTGGTCGTCCCCGACCCGACCCTTTCGCTCGCCGAGGGCGCCCTGCAGCCCTGGAACCGCGGCATCACCGCCTACTGGAGGCGGCTGATCGCCTCGGTCGCCGAGACCTACGGCGTCGACGCCGACAAGCCCTGGTCCCAGCTGTCCAAGAAGGAGCGGGAGATCTTCCTCTACGGGACCGGCGACGAGCGCCATCACGTCTCCTACACCAACCGCTTCGGCCGCCGCCGCTCCTACAAGGTGCGCTTCGAGGGGATCGTCAACAACCTGCAGCGGCGCTACGAGGAGACCGACTCGGAGTCCAACCGCGAGCGGATCGAGGGCTACATGGCCGAGCAGCCATGCCCCGCCTGCAAGGGCGCCCGGCTGCGGCCGGAGAGCCTCGCGGTCAAGGTCGGCGGGCTCAGCATCGCCGAGTACAGCGACCTCTCCGCCCGCGCCGCCGCCGAGTGGATCCGCAGCCTGGAGATGACCGAGACCGAGAAGGCGATCGCGCGGCTGATCGTGCGCGAGATCACCGAGCGACTCTCCTTCCTCGAGAACGTCGGCATCGGCTACCTCTCGCTGGCCCGCTCGGCGCGCTCGCTCTCCGGCGGCGAGGCGCAGCGGATCCGGCTCGCGACCCAGATCGGCTCGCACCTGGTCGGGGTGATGTACGTCCTCGACGAGCCCTCGATCGGCCTCCACCAGCGCGACAACGAGAAGCTGATCGGAACGCTGGACCGCCTGCGCGACCTCGGCAACACGGTGATCGTCGTCGAGCACGACGAGGGGACGATGAAGGCCGCCGACCACCTGGTCGACCTCGGCCCCGGCGCCGGCGAACACGGCGGCCACGTGATCGCCGCCGGCACGCCCAAGGAGGTCGCGAAGAACCCCGCCTCGCTGACCGGGCAGTACCTCTCCGGCAAGAAACGGATCGAGGTGCCCGAGGAGCGCCGCCGGCCGACCGGCGAGCTCGTCGTCCGCGGCGCCCGCGAACACAACCTCAAGGGCGTCGACGTCGAGATCCCGCTCGGGGTCTTCTGCTGCGTCACCGGCGTCTCCGGCTCGGGCAAGTCGACCCTCGTCAACGAGACCCTGCACCACGCGGTCGCCAACCGCCTGCACCAGGCGAAGCTGCGGCCCGGCGCCCACGACGGCATCGACGGCCTCGGCCAGATCGACAAGATCATCAACATCGACCAGTCGCCGATCGGGCGCACCCCGCGCTCCAACCCGGCCACCTACACCGGCGTCTTCGACCACATCCGCCAGCTCTTCACCCAGACGCAGGAGTCGCGGGCGCGCGGCTACAAGCCGGGCCGCTTCAGCTTCAACGTCAAAGGCGGCCGCTGCGAGGTCTGCAAGGGCGACGGCCAGATCAAGATCGAGATGCACTTCCTGCCCGACGTCTACGTCCCCTGCGAGCAATGCCACGGCAAGCGCTACAACCGCGAGACGCTCGAGGTTCGCTTCAAGGGCAAGAACATCGCCGACGTGCTCGAGATGTCGGTGGAGGACGCGGTCGAGTTCTTCGAGAACGTGCCGAAGATCGCCCGCCGGCTGCGCACCCTGCACGACGTCGGCCTCGACTACATCCGCCTCGGGCAGCCGGCGACGACGCTCTCCGGCGGCGAGGCGCAGCGGATCAAGCTCGCCACCGAGCTCTCCAAAGTCGCCACCGGCGACACCCTCTACATCCTCGACGAGCCGACCACCGGCCTCCACTTCGCCGACGTCCAGCGCCTGCTCGACGTCCTCGGCCGCCTCGTCGACGCCGGCAACAGCGTGGTCGTGATCGAGCACAACCTCGACGTGATCAAGACCGCCGACCGGCTCGTCGACCTCGGGCCCGAGGGCGGCGAAGGCGGCGGCGAGATCGTCGCCGTCGGCACCCCCGAGGAGGTCGCGGCCACGCCCGGCTCCTACACCGGCAGCTTTCTCGCCGAGCTGGTGGCGCCGGCGAAGCCGAAACGACGCAGGCGCGAGCCTGTGGCCGCCTAGGCCAACCAGTCGCCTTTTTCTGCTGCGCGACGGCCAGTCTTTGCCACCTCCGGCCTGGATTGGTGAATGAAATGTCCGCAAAGGGGTAATGGTCCAAATGCCAAATCCCCGAGGAGGAGGGTTATGTCCAACCCAGCGTTGTTGCGGCGACTTGCGGTTATCGGTTGCGCGCTGTTCGCGGTAGGCCTTGTAGTAGCCGGCTGCGGCGGCAGTAGCGGGGGAGGCGGGACCAAGATCGCCCTCCTGCTCCCCGAAAACGAAACGCCGCGTTACGAATCCAACGACAAGCCGGACTTCGAAAAGGCCGTCGAAGAAAACTGCGAAGACTGCGAAGTCCTCTACAGCAACGCCGGCGGTGACGCCTCCAAACAGCAGAGTCAGGCCGAAGCGGCGCTGACGCAGGGAGCCGAAGTCCTGGTCGTCGACCCGATGGACTCGAAATCGGCCGCGGCGATCGCCGAACAGGCGAAAGCCCAGAACGTCCCGGTGGTCAGCTACGACCGGCTGATCGAAAACGGCGAAGTCGACGCCTACGTCTCCTTCGACAACGAAAAAGTCGGCGAACTCCAGGCCGAAACGCTGGCGAAAAAACTGAAAGAAGACGGCAGCCCCAGCGGTCCCGTGATCATGATCAACGGTGACCCGGCCGATCCCAACGCCGCCCTGTTCAAAAAAGGCGCGCACAAAGGGTTCGACGCCGCCGGCGTCGAGGTCGCGAAGGAGTACGACACGCCCGGCTGGTCCGCCGAAAACGCCCAGCGCGAGGCGCAGCAGGCGATCACGGCACTCGGCAACGACGGCTTCGCCGGGATCTACGCCGCCAACGACGACACCGGCGGCGGCGCGATCGCGGCGCTGAAAGGCGCCGGCATCAACCCCGAAGAAAAGCCGGTCACCGGTCAGGACGCGACCGTGGCGGGCCTGCAGCGGGTCCTCGCCGGCCAGCAGTACCTGACGGTCTACAAGGAAATCCCGCCCGAGGCCAAGATCGCGGCCGAACTCGCGATCGCCCTGGCCGAAGGCGAAGAAGCCCCGAAGGACCTGATCACCGAAGAAATCAACAACGGCAAGACCGACGTGCCGTCGGCGATCCTCGAACCGGTCGCGGTGCTCAAAGACAACGTCAAGAGCACGGTGATCGCGGACGGTTTCGTCAGCCCCAGCGAACTCTGCACCGGCCCCTACAAGTCGGCCTGCGAAGAAGCAGGGATCTCCGGGTGATGTAGGTGCCGTCTGGCGCTCCACTCCTGGAGCTGGAGAAAGTAAGCAAGAGGTTCGGCCCGGTCCAGGCTCTGGACCGGGTCGACTTCGCCGTCCACGCCGGCGAGGTCGTCGGCCTCGTCGGCGACAATGGCGCCGGCAAGTCGACGATGGTGAAGACGATCGCCGGCATCTATTCCGCCGACGGGGGCACGATCCGCTTCGACGGCGAGGAAGTGAAGATCAAAGGCCCGCAGGACGCGACCGAACTGGGGATCGCGACCGTCTACCAGGACCTCGCCCTCTGCGACAACCTCGACGTCGTCGCCAACCTCTTCCTCGGCCGCGAGGAGGTGGCGCCGGGCCCGGGCCAGGTCTCGCGCCAGCTCGACGAGGCGAGGATGGAGCACCAGACCAGCGATCTGCTCTCCAACCTGGCGGTGACGATCCCCAGCCTGCGCAGCGAGGTCGGCACCCTCTCCGGCGGCCAGCGCCAGCAGGTGGCGGTCGCCCGCTCGCTGCTGGGCGAGCCGAAAGTCGTCCTCCTCGACGAGCCGACCGCGGCCCTCGGGGTGGCCCAGACCCAGCAGGTCCTGAAACTGATCCGGCGCCTGCGCGAGCGCGACCTCGGCGTCGTCGTCATCAGCCACAACCTCGCCGACGTCTTCGAAGTAGCCGACCGGATCTTCGTCCTGCGCCTCGGTCGCGCCGGTGGCGAGTTCGACGCCCAGCAGACGACCGAGGAGCACGTCGTCGGCGCAATCACCGGCCTCGGCGAGAAAAACAACGGCGGGGAGCAGGCCGAGCGAGCGGAGCTCGAGGCGGAGAAACGCGAGGAGGACAAATGAGCGAGACGGTCGAGAGCGCCGAAGCGCAGGGGCCTGAGGCCGGCGAGGGCGAGCGCAACGCCCGCCGCGAGACGATCCGGCGGATCGTCCAGGGCGACCTCGCCTCGCTGCGCGTCGTCATCGGCCTGGCGCTGATCTGGATCATCTTCCAGTCGCAGAACGACCGCTTCCTCTCGGCCGAGAACCTGACCAACCTCGGGCTGCAGATCACCGCCGTCGGGCTGATCTCGGTCGGCATCGTCTACGTCCTGCTGCTGGGGGAGATCGACCTCTCGGTCGGCGCCGTCAGCGGCCTCGCCGCCGCGGTGATGGCCGTCCTCAACGTCAAACACGGCTGGAACCCCTACCTGGCGATCGGCGCCGCCGTCCTCGTCGGCTGTGCGATCGGCTTCCTCCAGGGCTTCCTCTTCAGCCGCTTCGGGGTCCCCTCCTTCGTCGTCACCCTGGCGGGACTGCTCGCTTGGCAGGGAGCGCTGTTACAGGTGCTCGGCTCGACCGGGTCGCTGAACATCAACGACCCGAAAATCACCGGCCTGGCCAACACCTTCTACTCGGACGCGGTCGGCTGGATCTTCGCCGTGGTCGCGATCGCCGCCTACGGGGCGGTCCTGGCGATCGGCTACAAACGCCGCCGCGACGCGGGCCTCGCGGCGGAGAACCCGACCTCGCTGATCGTCCGCTTCGTCCTCGTCGCGGCCGTCGTCGTCGCGGCGATCCTGGTCTTCAACTCCGATCGCGGGTTGCCGCTGGCGATCCTGATCCTGGTCGGGTTCGTGGTCGGGATGGAGTACGTGGTGAAGATGACCCGCTTCGGGCGCCACGTCTACGCGGTCGGCGGCAACGCCGAGGCGGCGCGGCGGGCCGGGATCAGCGTCAACGGGATCCGCGTCGTGGTCTTCTCGATCGCCGGCACGATGGCGGCGATCGGCGGCATCATGGCCGCCTCGCGCCTGCTCGCCGTCAACCAGAACTCCGGCGGCAACGAACTCCTGCTGCTGGCGATCGCCGGCCCGGTGATCGCCGGGACCAGCCTCTTCGGCGGCCGCGGCTCGGTCTGGACCGCCCTCCTCGGTGCCCTGGTGATCGGCTCGATCTCCAACGGCATGGACCTGCTCGCCCTCTCCTCGGCGGTCAAGTTCATGGTCACCGGCGGCGTCCTGCTGCTGGCGGTCCTGGTCGACGCGGTAGCGCGCAACCAGCGCCAGACGTCCGGCCGCGTCTAACGCGAGACCAGCAGGCTGGCGCCGATCGCGCCGCCGAGGTCGCCGAGCGAGGCGACGCGGACGGCGGGCGGGCGCTCGTCGACGAAGAGGTGCTTGCTCATCTCTTCCATCAGCGGGTCCATCAGCCGCTCGCCGAAGCGGACGCCGAGGCCGCCGCCGATGATCACCGCTTCGGGGTCGAGCAGGTTGACGGAGGAGGCGACGCCGGTGCCCAACGCCTCGACCGCCCGCTCGATCAGCTTCTCGGCGAGGTGGTCGCCGTGGTCCAGCGCCCGCTCCCAGATGCCGCTGGTCAGGCGCGGTTTGTCGTGCTTTTCCATCAGCTTGAAGAGGTCGGTCTTCTGGCCCTCTTCGTGCTGGCGGCGCGCCTCGGCTTCCATCGCCGAGCGCCCGGCGTAGGCCTCGAGGCAGCCCCTGCCGCCCGCACGGGCACTTGGCGCCGCCGCGCTTGACCACCACGTGGCCGATCTCGCCGGCGGCGCCGCGGCCGAGCCAGGGCCTGCCGTCGAGGACCAGGCCGCCGCCGACGCCGGTCCCCCAGAAGACGCCGATCAGGCTCTGGAACTCCTGCCCGGCGCCGAGGTGGAACTCGGCTTCGGTCGCCACCTGGACGTCGTTGCCGACCTTGACCTCGGTCCCGAGCGCCTTGCCGAGCTCAGCGGCGAGCGGGAAGCTGCCCTCCCAGCCGGGGAGGTTCTTGGCGGAGGAGACGACGCCGGTCTTCTCGTCGGCGTCGCCGGGCGAGCCGACCCCGACGCCCCCCAGGTCCCCGGTCTCGACGCCGGCTTCCTCCGCGGCCTCCCGCAGCGCCGCCGCCATCGCCGCGGCGACGTCCTCGGGCCCGCCGCTGGTCGGCGTCGGCTGCCGCGCCTGCCCGACCACCTCGCCCCGCCCGTCGACGATCGCCGTCTGGATCTTGGTGCCGCCGAGGTCGATGCCGCCGCGCAGGTCAGCCACGCGCGCAGTCTATGCCCGAGCTCAAGCCACCCAGCCGCCGACGGGCCTATTTCCCGAGGCATATATCGAGGTTTCAGGCCCGTCGGCACTAGGGTGCGCGGAGATGGGGACGTCGGGCTGGAGGCTGTGGTGGCGGAAGCGGCGCTGGTACGAGCGCAACCATCGCCTGCTGCGGCGCTGGCGGATCGACCGCCACGCGGCGCGCGGCGGCTTTTTCGTCCGCCACCCGGTCGAGGGCGAGGTGCTGGAGGCGCTCGACGAGGGGCGACTCGTGATCGGCGAGGGGACGCTGCTCGAGCCCGGCTGCTGGCTGACCCTGGCGCCCGGTGCCCGGATCGAGATCGGCGCCGGCTGCTTCCTCAACCGCAACGTGATGATCGCGGCGCATGAGAGCGTCACGATCGGCGACCACACGATGTTCGCCAACGGCTGCTTCGTCGGCGACGCCGAGCACCGCTACGACGACCCCGAGAAGCCGATCACCTGGCAGGGCTTCACGACCAAGGGCCCGGTGGAGATCGGCGCCAACTGCTGGTTCGGGATCAGCTGCGCGGTGACCAGCGGGGTGAGCGTCGGCGAGCGCTGCGTGATCGGCGCCAACTCGGTGGTCACCCGCGACGTCGAGCCCGGGACGATCGCGGCCGGGGCGCCGGCGAAGCCGATCCGCAGGATCGACTTCGCCGCTCCCGGGGGGTGACTACTGGAGGAAACCCGTTGCTTCGACGGCTTTGAGGACCTGCGCGGCCGTTTTCGGCTCGTCGAAGGCGCCGTCGGGGGAGAGGCTCTTGGAGGTCGGCTTCAGCAGCAGGCCGGCAACCGACGCGTGCCGCGCCTCGACCGACCAGATCGACAGGGCCGCCGCCGCGTAGGCGGGGCTGACGATGTTGAGTGCCTGACCCGAGTAGGCGCCGACGCCGGTGTTCTCCAGCGCCACGGCCGTTTTGAGGAACGCCGACTCGCTCGACGTGGTGCCGCCGAAGTCGACTTTCGGCGCCGCGACGGCCTTGCTGCCGAGCGCCTTCTTGAGGAAGGCGACGTGGGCATTCTCGTCGGCGGTCACCCGCTTCAGGAAAGCCTGCTCCTGGGCGCCCTTGAGGAAGGTTTTCTTCTTGTTGTTGGCGGTCGCCTCGTTGTAGAAGGCGGCCTCCAGGTACTCGAGCGTGAGGGCGTAGTTGAGGATGCCGATGTCGCCCTTGCCGAATTTCGCCGGCGGGCGTCCCTTGCCCGCGGCCATCGCCGCCGCCGGGGTGAGGGCGCTGAGCAGCGCGCCGCCGCCCACCAGGCCGCCGCCGGCGAGTCCAGCCTTCTTGAGGAAGCCGAGCCGGGTGTCGCCCTCGAGCGCCTCGGTCGCCTCGTGTGCCGCCTCCTGCACCACTGCATCTATCTCTGAGCTCATGTTTCCTCCGCGTCGGGGTGGTGGCCTTTCCCCAACCTGCGAAGCGAGACGACGAGCGGATCAACGGATTGAAAAGACTTTTCGGCTGAATGTCACAGAACCGCTACGAAGCGTGCCTATAATTTCGCTTGCACGGCCGTGACCCCTAGGGCATGGACCTATGACTTCGACTCTCCTCACCGATACCCGTCGTCCCACCGTGGCTGCGCCCGCAATCAGAACCAAGGGCGAGCTCCGCGCTGCGCTGCGGGACGCCCGCCGCGCCGGGCGGACGATCGGCCTGGTGCCGACGATGGGCTACCTGCACGAGGGGCACCTCTCGCTGATCCGCGCCGCCCGCGCCGAGTGCGACCTGGTGGTGATGAGCCTCTTCGTCAACCCGACCCAGTTCGGCCCCGGCGAGGACCTCGACCGCTACCCGCGGGACGAGGAGCGCGACCTGCGGCTCGCCGCCGAGGCCGGCGCCGACCTCGTCTTCGCGCCGCCGGTCGACGAGGTCTACGCCGCCGACGCCTCGACCGCGGTCGAGGTGGCCGGTCTCCTCGACCAACGTCCTCGACGGCGACCCCGAGCGGCGCGGTCCCGAGCACTTCCGCGGCGTCACCACCGTCGTCGCCAAGCTCTTCAACCTCGTCGGCCCCGACGTCGCCTACTTCGGCCAGAAGGACGCCCAGCAGGCGGTCGTGATCCGCCGCATGGCCCGCGACCTCGACTTCCCGGTGCGGATCGAGGTGCTGCCGACGGTGCGCGAGCCCGACGGGCTGGCGATGAGCAGCCGCAACGCCTACCTGGAGCCCGCCGACCGCGAGCGGGCGACGGCGCTCTCCCGCGCGCTGGCCGCAGCCGAGAGCGGCGCCCACTCCGACTCGCTCGCCGCCGGCCTCCAAGCCGCCCGCGCCGAGCTGGCCGCCGCCGCGATCGAGCCCGAGTACCTCGAGGCCCGCGACGCCGAGACCCTCGAGCCGGTCGACCGGCTCGGCGAGCGCCCGGTGCTCGTCGCCGTTGCCGCCCGGGTCGGCGCCGCGCGCCTGATCGACAACGTCTTGATCCAGCCAACCAACGTCCCGAACACCTAGCCCGCGAAAGGGGAGCCAAGTGCAGAGGCAGATGCTGAAGTCGAAGATCCACCGGGCGACGGTGACCGACTGCGACGTCGACTACATCGGCAGCATCACGATCGACACCGAGCTGATGGCCGGCGCCGATCTGATCACCAACGAGCAGGTCCACGTCTGGGACGTCGACAACGGCTCCCGCTTCGTCACCTACGTGATCGACGGCGAGCCGGGCTCGGGGACGATGCAGGTCAACGGCGCCGCCGCGCACCTGGTCGAGCCCGGGCACAAGATCATCGTCGCCTCGTTCGGCGCCTACGACGAGAGCGACCTCGAGCGCTACGACCCGGTCGTCGTCCACGTAGACGACGACAACGAGGCGATTGCCGTCGACAGCCACCCGGAGGTGCTGCTCAAATGAGCTCTGGCGGCCGTTCCCACACCGCACCGACTTCCGACCGCAAGCCGGTCAGCCTGCCGCGCCTGGCCGAGATGCAGGCCAACGGCGAGCCGATCGTGATGGTCACCGCCTACGACTACCCCTCGGCGACCGTCGCCGAGGCGGCCGGCGTCGACATCGTCCTCGTCGGCGACTCCGCCGCCAACGTCGTCCTCGGCTACCCGGACACGAAGCTGGTCTCGATGGACGAGATGGTGATGCTCGGCAAGGCCGTCCGCCGCGGCCTGAAGACGCCGCTGATGGTCGGCGACATGCCGATGGGCAGCTACGAGGCGAGCAACGAGGAAGCGATCCGCAGCGCCCAGCGGCTGGTCAAGGAGACCGGCTGCCAGGCGGTCAAGCTCGAGGCCGGCGGCGTCGTCGTCGAGCGCGCCCGGGCGATCGTCCACTCCGGCATCCCGGTGATGGGCCACGTCGGCCTCACCCCGCAGACCGCGACCGCCCTCGGCGGCTACAAAGCCCAGGGCAAGAACGCCAAGAGCGCGATCAAGCAGCTGGAGGACGCCCTCGCGCTGCAGTCGGTCGGCTGCTTCGCGATCGTGATCGAGGCCGTCCCCTCGGCGATCACCGACGAGATCGTCAAGAAGCTCGAGGTGCCGACGATCGGGATCGGCGCCGGCCCCGGCGACCGCCGGCCAGGTCCTCGTCTTCCACGACCTCCTCGGCATCACCACCGGCCACATGGCGAAGTTCGTCAAGCGCTACGCCGACGTCCACGAGACGATGGTCGCCGCGGTGAAGAGCTACGGCGACGAGGTCCGCCGCCGCCACTTCCCCGAGCCCGAGCACGTCTACAGCGTCGAGCCGGCCGAGCTGGACGAGTTCCGCCGCTACCTCAGCGAGGAGAGCCTGGCCAGCGCCAAGGGCTGGGAGTGGGAGCCGCTTCCGTAGGGGCTCCCGATGCGCGCCCGTTCGCGCTTCGGCAGGCAACTGGCGAAGATCGAGAGGCTGGGGCACAGGCGGGCGGTGAATCCCTCGCCGGCAAGAGGCAGCGACACGGACCCGGGCAGCGTGACGGCCAGCGGGCCTTCCCAGCTCACCGGTCCCCCGCGGGGATCGCGGAAGCGGGCGGAGCCGCTGAACGGCGAGGGGGGAGAGGCCGCCGCACGCGAGGTCCCGGTGGCGGTGAAGTCGCCCGGCTCCCCCGGGACGAGGACAGAGCGCTCGATCCGCATCCCTTCCACGCGTTCCGTGGTGTCGGCGTTGAAGAGGATGGTGCCGCGAGCGCTGCGCTCCCGCGATGCCCGGAAGCTGACTTCACCCGTCCCGGTCTTCGATCGCGCCGCGAGGACCGTTTCCCGGGGCAGGCCCGGTGGCAGCCCGGGCCGGAAGCTCCCCAGCCCGCAGAAGCCGTCCGGCAGGCGAAAGATCTCTCCTTCGGGGTTCGCCACTTCGCTGGCGAAGTAGCCACCCTCGCCGACGAAGCGAACGCTGCCCCGGAAGACGCCGGTTTCGATGATCCAGCGGCAGTTCCGTTCCGGCCGTTCCACCACCTTCCTGCGCCGATGGAAGCCGAGGTCCACCTGGCCGAGCGAGCCGAAGGTCGCATGGATTCCAGGGCCGCTCCCGGTGCGGACCGAGTAACTGGCGCTGGCGGTCTCCCGTTGCGCGGTGACGACCACCCTCGGCCGCCGCTTGCCGAAGCGGATGTCGGCGAGCTCGACTTCGTAGCCGTTGCTCTCGCCGAGGCTGATCGAGCTGAGCAGGATGGCGCCCTTCGGGAGGTCGGCCGCGGCGCCCACCGGCAACAGCAGCGCCGCCAGCGCGCAGGCGAGAACCCCCAGCAGTCCCCTTGCCTTCATCGGCGCAGATTATTCGAACCGTCGGCACCGGGATGCGGCGAACTACGATTGACGCGGATGCCGATCTACGAGTTCGAGTGCGAGGAGTGCGGGGCGCGGTTCGAGGAGCTGGTCGCGGCTGATGCGACAGCTGCCTGCCCGGCCTGCGGCGCCGAGCGCACGCGGCGGCTGCTCTCGGCCGTCGCGCCGCCCGGCCGCCAGCCGCGCGGCGCCGGCGTCCGCTCGGACGAATCGCGGCGGCGGGAGCGGGAATCGGCGCGTCAGGAGCGGATCGGCGAGGCGAAGAAGCGGCGCGCGGCGGGGGAGAAGCCGTGAGCGCGAGTGCCGAGGAGCGGCGGCAGCGCCTGGTCGAGCTCTACAAAGAGGTCACGGATTGCACCAAATGCCCCCTGCACGAGACCCGGACCAAGGTGGTCTTCGGGGCGGGCAACGCCGACGCCGACCTGATGTTCGTCGGCGAGGCGCCCGGGGCCGAAGAGGACCGCCAGGGGCTGCCCTTCGTCGGCCGCGCCGGCCAGCTGCTGAACCAGATGCTGGAGGAGATCGGCCTCGCCCGCGACGACGTCTTCATCGCCAACGTGCTCAAGTCCCGCCCGCCCGGCAACCGCGACCCGCAGCCGGAGGAGATCGCCGCCTGCGAGCCCTACCTGTTCGAGCAGGTGCGGCTGATCGAGCCGCGGGTCGTCTGCACCCTCGGCAACTTCGCCACCAAGCTGCTGAGCGGCAGCCCGACCGGGATCACCAAGGTCCGCGGCACGCCGCAGGTGCACGAGCTCGGCGGCCGCACCGTCTTCCTGCTGCCGCTCTTCCACCCCGCCGCCGCGCTGCGCACCCCGGCGGTGAAGGAGACGCTGCGGGGCGACTTCGCGACGATCCCCGAGCTGCTCGCAGCGGCCGCTCCCCGGTCCCGGTCCCCAGCGCCGAGGAAATCGCCGAGGCCGAGGACGGCGGAGGCGACGATTCCCCGCCGCCGCCCGCCGACCAGCTCGGCTTCTTCGGGTGAGCGCGCCCTCCGTGGAGGTGGTGGAGACCGGCAGCGCCGAGGAGACCGAAGCCCTCGGCGCCCGCATCGCCGAGCGCCTGCGCCCCGGCGACGTGGTCCTCCTCTCAGGTGAGCTGGGGACCGGCAAGACGACGCTCGTCCGCGGCGCCTGCCGCGCCCTCGGCGTCATCGAGCCCGTCACCTCGCCGACCTTCACGATCGGCCAGCGCTACGGCGGCGGCCGGCTGCCGGTCTCCCATCTCGACCTCTATCGCCTGCAGACCCTCGAGGGAGAGGACCCGGCGCTGCTCGAGGACTACCTGCGCCCGGAGGGGGTCGCCTTCGTCGAGTGGCCGGGCGCCGGCTCGGGCCGGCTCGACCGGCCCGCGCTCGAGCTCCGGCTCGCCCACGTCGACGAGGAGCGGCGGCGGATCGAAATCGCTCCCGAGGGGTAGAGACGCAGGGAAAAAGCGCAGCGTTCGCAGCCCGCTCGTGTTCAGGGAGGCAGCGCGCCCAGCTTGTAGCATCGGCGCTCGAACCTCGATCGAGAAAGGCAAGGACGGGATGAAGGGACTGAAAGCACTCGCAGCGACCATGCTGGTGAGTGGACTGCTGATCACGGCGGTGCCCGCTTCGGCCAGCGCGGCGGCCTACAAGCACTACGTGGGATGCGGGGTCTCTCGTAACGCGAAACCCGCGCACTCCTGCCCGAAGAAAGCCAAGAAGGGCGCCTTCTTCAAAAGCCTCAACGGCGACACCGCCTACAGCGTCTGCGTCAAGTTCCCGAGTGGGAAAAACCTCTGCGCCCAGGCTCAGGAAGCCGAACAGGGGACCCTCTACGTGAACAAGATCACCTCGACGATCCCCGGCAAGCACGTCGTCAGCTGGTACGTCAAAGGCAAGAAAGTCGGCTCCTGGGCTTTCCGGGTCACGGGGTAGCGAACCCCTGATCGTCGTCGGCTTCGACACCGCGACGGTCGACACCGTCGCCTGCGCCTGGCGCGACGGCGAGGTCCTCCACGAGTCGCAGCTGGGGCTCTCCCCGCAGGGGAGGCCCCGGCACGCGACCGGACTGCTGACCGAGGTCGAGCGCGCGGCGGAAGCCGCCGGGGGCTGGCCGGCCGTCGACCTGATCGCGGTCGGGCTGGGGCCCGGCACCTTCACCGGGCTGCGGGTCGGGATCGCGACCGCCCGCGGCCTCGGCGCCAGCCTCGGCCTGCCGCTGCGCGGCGTCTGCACCCTGGACGCCCTGGCGGCGGGCATCCTCGAGGCCGGCCCTTCGTCTGTTCCTTACCCGGGAATAGCAACGAAAAGGAACAGACGAGCGCTTGCCGTGCTCGACGGGTGGCGCGGCGAGGTCTTCGCCGCCCTCTACGCGCCGGACGGCGCGCGGATCTGGGATCCGGCCGTCTACCGGCCCGAGGAGCTGGCCGCACGCCTCGTCGCGCTGGAGGAAGCCCCGCTGGTCGCCGGTTCGGGGGCGGTACGATTCCGTCACGAGTTGGCCCGAGACGGCGTCCGGATTGCGGACGACTCCGATCCCGTCCACCGGGTCGCCGCGCGGCACGTCTGCGCGCTGGCGGCGGCGGTGCCGGATGAGGAGGCCGACGGGCTCGCCCCGATCTACCTGAGACCCCCGGACGCGGAGCGGTGGCGTGAGCGAGACGCTTCACAAAGAGCACAGTGAGCTGAACCAGGAGGTTCGGGTCCGCAGGCTTGCCTACAGCGACCTGCCGGCGGTGATCTCGATCGAGCGGCGCTCGTTCCCGACCCCCTGGTCGCTGGCGATGTTCGTCCTCGAGCTTTCCAAGCCATCGGGGATCTGCCTTGCCGCCAGCGCCGGCGACGAGCTGCTCGGCTACGTGGTCTGCTCCCGCTACGACCAGGTCTGGCACCTGATGAACATCGCCATCGCTCCCGAGCACCGCGGCAGCGGCGTCGCCGGCCAGCTGATGCGGAGCCTGATCGAGGAGGCGCAGGGCAAGCTGCCCTTCACCCTCGAGGTGCGCGTCTCCAACCACCGGGCGATCGGGATGTACGAGCGCTTCGGCTTCCGCTCCGCCGGCGTCCGTCCTCGCTACTACCACGACAACGGCGAGGACGCGCTGATCATGTGGCTCGACTGATGTGGCTCGACTGATGGGCTGTGACTGATGCTGCTGGCGATAGAGACCTCCTGCGACGACACCTGCGCCGCCGTCCTCGACGGCGGGCGGATCCTCAGCAACGTGATCTCCTCGCAGGCCGCCGCCCACGAGGGCTTCGGCGGCGTCGTGCCCGAGGTCGCGGCCCGCCATCACCTGGAGCTGGCGACGCCGGTGGTCGAGGCGGCGCTGGGAGAGGCGGGGGTGAGCCTGGAGGAGATCGACGCCGTCGCCGCGACCGCCGGCCCGGGCCTGATCGGCGCCCTGCTGGTCGGGATCAGCACCGCCAAGGGGATCGCCGCCGCCCGGCGGCTGCCGCTGATCCCGGTCGACCACCTGCAGGGACACGTCGCCGCCAACTTCCTCGAGCCCGAGCCGCTGGAGCCGCCGTTCCTCTGCCTGATCGCCAGCGGCGGCCACACGATGCTCGCCGGCGTCCGCGACCACGAGGGCTACGAGCTGCTCGGGCAGACGCTCGACGACGCGGCCGGGGAGGCGTTCGACAAGGCGGCGCGGCTGCTGGGCCTCGGCTACCCCGGCGGCCCGCTGGTCCAGCGCGAGGCCGAGGGCGGCGACCCGGAGGCCTTCGAGATGCCGGTCGCGATGACCCGCAACCCCGGCCTCGACTTCAGCTTCAGCGGCCTGAAGACGGCGGTCCTCTACCGCTGCCGGGAGCTCGGGCCCGAGGGCGTGGCCGAGCGCCGCGCCGACCTCGCCGCCTCCTTCCAGGCGGCCGTCGTCGGCCAGCTGACCGCGAAGTTGAAGCGGGCGCTGAAGAAAGGCGAGTGGGATGCCGTCGCGCTCGGCGGCGGGGTCGCCGCCAACGGGCCGCTGCGCGAGGCGGTGGGGGAGCTCTGCGAGCAGATGGGGGTGCGGCTGAAGCTGGTCCCGATCGCTCTCTGTACCGACAACGCGGCGATGATCGGGTCCGCCGCGCGCTACGCCGAGCCGATCGCCTACCCCGATTACCTCGGCTACGACGCCTTCGCGAGCGGCGAACGTGCCGCCGCGGCCCCGCACTGAGCCGATGGCCGACGTCGTCGTCTACTCCCGCCCGGGCTGCCACCTCTGCGAGGAGGCGATGGCGCAGATCGTCGCCCTGCACGAGGACGGGCTACCGCTTCGAGCTGCACGAGATCGACATCGAGAGCCACGAGCTGCTGCTGCGGCGCCACCTCGAGCGGATCCCCGTCGTCGAGGTCGACGGGATCGAGGTCTCGGAGCTGATCCTCGACCGCGATGCCCTCAAGGCCAGGCTCGATACTGTGGGGGCATGGTCGAGGTGATCGAGGAGTTCGACGCCGCGGGGGCGTTCCCAGTCGAAGGCGAGCGCCTGTCGCTGGGCGTCGCCGCCCGCCTCTCCCGCTATCTGCAGGTGCTGACCCAGGCGCGCAAGATGGGGCGGGAGACGATCTCCTCGCAGGAGCTCTCCGAGTACACCCACATCAACCCGACCCAGATCCGCCGCGACCTCTCCGGCTTCGGCAAGTTCGGCAAGCGCGGCGTCGGCTACAACGTCGACTCGCTGGTCTCGGAGATCCGCAAGATCCTCCGCACCTCCGGCCAGCACAACATCGCCCTCTTCGGCGCCGGCAACCTCGGCCAGGCGATCGCCACCTCCTCGATCTTCGCCGACCACGGCTTCCAGGTGGTCGCGGTCTTCGACAGCGACCCGAGCGTCGTCGGCAACCCGATCGGCGAGCTGACCGTCCGCGACATCGGCGACCTGACCGACGTCGTCGCCGACGAGGAGATCGTCGTCGGCGTCCTCGCGGTGCCCGCCGAGGCGGCCCAGGACGTCGCCGACCGTCTGGTCAAGGCCGGGGTGAAGATCATCTTCAACTACTCCGAGCAACTGCTGCAGGTGCCGCCCGAGGTCACGGTCCACACCTCAAGCCCCGCGGTCGACCTGCTCTACGCGCTCTACTTCTACCTCGCCTAGCGGCTCCGGCTCTTGTCCCTAGACCTCGATCTCGCCCGCGAGAAGTTCGAGTCCTCGCAGGACTTCACGATCGGCCTCGAGGAGGAGTTCGCGATCCTCGACCCGCAGACGCTGGAGCTGGAGCACCGCTTCGAGGACGTGATGGCCGCCTGCCAGCGCGACGAGGTGCTGGCGGAGGCCGCGGCGGGGGAGCTGATCGCCTCCGAGGTCGAGATCCGCTCCGGGCGCTCGGAGAGCTTCGGCGAGGCTGTTTCCCGCCAGCGCGAGCGGCGGGCGCGCCTGTTCGACGTCGTCGGCGGCATGGGGCTGACGCTGGGCGCGATGGGGACGCACCCGTGGGCCAACTACCTCGACCAGCGGATCATCGACACCCCGCACTACAACCGCCTGCGCCACGAACTCGGCTACGTCGCGCAGCGCAACAACACCTGGAGCCTGCACCTGCACATGGGGATCCGGGGAGCCGACCGGGCGATCGCCGTCTGCGACTGGCTGCGCGAGCTGCTGCCGCTGCTGCTGGCTGTCTCGGCCAACTCGCCCTTCCTCGATCGCCGCGACAGCGGCCTGCACAGCGTTCGCACGGAGATCTTCACCCGCACCTTCCCGCGCTGCGGGGTGCCGTCGCCCTTCCGTGACTGGAGCACCTACGCCGAGTTCGTCGGCACCTTGGAGCGGCTCGGCTCGGTGGTCGAGCCGACGCAGCTGTGGTGGAGCGTGCGCCCGCACCACAGCTTCGGCACCGTCGAGGTGCGGATCTGCGACGCGCAGACCCGGGGCGACGAGTCGTTCGCGATGGCGGGGCTGATCGCCGCCTGCATCGCCCAGACCGCGCTCGATTTCGACGAGCACGGCTACGGTGGGCGCGGGGCGCCGCTCGCCGACCGCGAGATCGAGGAGAACCTCTGGCGGGCGATCCGCCACGGCGCCGGCGGCCGGATGATCGACTTCCGCCGCGGCGAGGAGCTGCCGACGCGCGTCGCTGCTGGAGCGGGTCCTGGTCTGGACCGAGCCGGCACGGGCGCGGCTGGGGCTCGACCTGCGGCTGCCGGAGCGAAACGGCGCCCAGCGGGCGCGGGAGGCGCTCGACGCGGGGGTCTCGATCGAGGACATCTACCGCGACGCGGTCGCCGAGACGCGCCGCACCTACGCCGGGGCGCCCGCCTCCGAGCCCGCCTGAGCGACTGCCGGCGGTCGCAAATCACCTTCCAGAGCGGGTCAGCGCTTCGTCGCCGCCTTCGTCTATAGACTCCCGCGCCGCTAAAACCACCGGAGGAATAGGAACTTGACCGATTTCTTGACCGATTACGGAGTTGTCGTCGCGCTGGTGTGCGCTGGCGCCGCCGTCTCTACGGACTTCTCGTAACCCAGCGCCTGCTCGCGAAGTCCCGCGGGCAACGACCGCATGCGCGAAATCTCAGGCGCCGTGCAGGAAGGCGCCCAGGCCTACCTGAACCGCCAGTACACGATCATCGCCGCCGTCGCGGTGCCGATCGCGATCCTGCTGCTGCTCCTGCAGGACTGGAAGACCGCCGTCGGCTTCGTGATCGGCGCGGTCCTCTCCGGCGCCACCGGCTTCATCGGGATGAACGTCTCGGTGCGGGCCAACTCCCGCGTCGCCGAGGCCGCCCGCGGCGGCGTGCCGCCGGCGCTCGACGTCGCCTTCAAGGGCGGCTCGGTCACCGGCCTGCTCGTCGTCGGCCTGGCGCTGATCGGCGTCGCCGGCTACTACGGGTTCCTGATCGTCACCGGCAGCACCGACAAGGAGGCCGTCGACGCGCTGATCGGCCTCGGCTTCGGTGGTTCGTTGATCTCCGTCTTCGCCCGTCTCGGCGGCGGCATCTTCACCAAGGCCGCCGACGTCGGCGCCGACCTGGTCGGCAAGGTCGAGGCGGGGATCCCCGAGGACGATCCCCGCAACCCGGCTGTGATCGCCGACAACGTCGGCGACAACGTCGGCGACTGCGCCGGCATGGCCGCCGACCTGTTCGAGACCTACGCGGTCACCTCCGTCGCGGTGATGCTGCTCGGCGTCCTCACCTTCAACGGCGACTTCGCCCGCGAGGTCGCGATCTACCCGCTGGTACTCGGCGGCGTCGCGATCATCGCCTCGATCATCGGCGCGCTGGCGGTGCGGACGAAATCCGACCGCGTCGAGGGCGCCCTCTACCAGGGCAGTGATCCTGGCCGGGGTCATCTCGATCGCGGCCTTCTACCCGATCACCGACTGGCTGATGAGCGATCCGCTGCGGGTCGGCGTGCTCGACACGGCCGCCGCCGCCGTCTCGGTCACCGACCTCTGGCTCTGCGCGGTAATCGGCGTCGCGGTCACCGCGCTGCTGTTCGTGATTACCGAATTTTATACGTCGACCCGGTTCCGGCCGGTGAAGACGATCGCCCAGGCCTCCGAGACGGGGCACGCGACGAACATCATCCAGGGCCTCGCCCAGGGCTTCCAGTCGACCGCCGCTCCGGCGCTCGTCATCGCCCTGGCGATCCTCGGCGCGAACGAGCTCGCCGGCATCTACGGCATCGGCATCGCCGTGATGGCGCAGCTCTCGCTCTGCGGCCTGATCGTCGCCCTCGACGCCTTCGGGCCGATCACCGACAACGCCGGCGGCATCGCCGAGATGGCGGAGCTGCCGGAGGACGTCCGCAACGTCACCGACCCGCTCGACGCGGTCGGCAACACGACCAAGGCCGTGACCAAGGGTTACGCGATCGGCTCCGCCGCGCTTGCCGCGCTGGTGCTGTTCGCCGCCTTCAAGAGCGAGCTCGCCGACGAGGCGCCCGCAGGCTTCGACCTCAACGGGCTCTTCAACCTGACCAGCCCCGACGTGCTGATCGGGCTGATCGTCGGCGGCATGATGGTCTACCTGTTCTCAGCCCTGGCGATCGAGGCCGTCGGCCGCGCCGGCGGCCAGGTGGTCGAGCAGGTCCGCAAGCAGTTCAACGAGCACCCCGGGATCATGGACGGGACCGAAAAACCCGAGTACGGGGAAACGGTCAGCATCGTCACCCTGGCGGCGCAGAAGGAGATGATCGCTGCCGGCGCTGATCCCGATCGTCGTGCCGGTGATCGTCGGCCTGCTCAGCGTCGACGCGCTCGGCGGCCTGCTGATCGGCGTCATCGTCGTCGGCCTCTTCGCGGCGATCTCGATGACCGCCGGCGGCGGCGCCTGGGACAACGCGAAGAAGCTGATCGAGGACGGCGCCCACGGTGGCAAAGGCTCCGAGGCCCACGCTGCCTCGGTGACCGGCGACACGGTCGGCGATCCCTACAAGGACACGGCCGGCCCGGCGATCAACCCGATGATCAAGGTCGCGAACATCGTCGCGATCCTGATCATCCCGATCGTTCACTTCTAGGGCGACGGCGAGGCCCCTCGCCGCCCCTGGCACCGTCGGGTCGGCTGCAAAGCTGCGCCCGGCGGTGTCCTCACCAGCCCGATAGCTGCTGCTATTCGGGCTGGCTGCGCTTGCCGGACTCGCTCTTCGCTCGCCGCGGCACCAGTTCGGCCGAGTGACCTCACCGGCGCCTGCGGCATTAGCGAGACCGCAAGAAGGCTTCGAGGACCGTTTCTGCGGTTTCGGCCCGGGGCTTGTTAGCGTTCCGACCTTGCGGGGGCTCGTGAGCAGCTCACTTATCCGCTGCGGCGCTGGCCGCGGCTTTCGAAGGCTGCGATCGGTGGGGCGGTCGTGTTGGTTGCCCTGATGGCGCTTGCCAGACGTCTACGTGCTGACTTCGGGCGGGGACTCGACTGGCGACGTCGGCGAGGTTCCGCATGCGGAAGTGGCGATCGTGCCGGGGGCGCTGGTCGAGCCGGACGGGGAGATGAGCGCGATGCTGGCGGCGCGGGTCGAGCAGGCTTCGCGGCTCTGGCATGCGGGGAAGGTGGAGAAGATCCTCGTCTCCGGCGATCACGGCACCTGGAACTACGACGAGCCCGACACGATGCGGAAGGCGCTGGTGCGCGACGGGGTGGCGCCGCGGGACATCTTCGAGGACCACGCCGGCTTCGACACCTGGGCGACGATGGTGCGCGCGCGGAGCATCTTCGGGGTCGGGACGCGGTGGTCGTGACGCAGGGCTTCCACATGCCGCGGGCGCTGTATCCTCGCCGACGCGGCCGGGATCGACGCCGCCGGCCTCACCGCCGACCTGCAGCGGCTGGGGCGCCCAGGGCCGCAAGAGCGAGGTGCGCGAGGTGCTCTCGCGGGTCAAGGCGGTCGCCGACGTCGGCCTGGACACGCCGGCGCTCGCGGGTCCCCAGATCCCGATCGCGACCACCGACGGGCGCGAAAGCTGGGGTCCGGAGCCGCCTAGAGGCACGCCGCCCGCCGGCGCACCCGAGCATTGAGGTCCGCGTGTCGCTTTTGTACGGCTATGCCTTACAAAAGCGACACTGGGATCTCTGACTAACCGCAGGCGGCGAGGGAGTTCGCGTAGAAGCGCAGGTAGGCCGCCCAGTGGCGGTTCCAGTAGGCGTTGTCGTGGCCGCCGGGCCACGGAGTGGGCGCTGAGGTCGGCGCCGTCGGCTGCGCAGCGCAGCCGACGAAGCCTTCGTCGTAGACGCGGAAGGGATCCTCGCTCGCCGTAGTCGTTCCAGACCCGCATCTCGCCGAAGGCGTCGGGGTCGCCGCGGACCATGCCGACGACGTCGTTGCGGGCGAAGTCGGCGGCGTCGTCGAAGGCGCCGGGAGCGGTTTCGCCGGCCTCGAACCAGAGCGCGGGGGAGTGGCCGCCGACGGCGCAGAAGCGCCGCGGGTGCAGCAGCGCCAGGTCGTAGGCGCCGAAGCCGCCCATCGAGATGCCGCCGATCGCGACCCGCCGCGGGTCGACGCCGAAGCGCTCGCACCACGGTCGGGATCACCTCGCGCATCACGTAGCGGCCCCAGCGGCCGCCGTCGCGGTCGTGCCAGTAGCTGTGGTCGCCGCCGTCGGGGAAGGCGACGACCGGCGCCCGCCGGCCCAGCTTCGCCAGCCCCTCGTAGACGGCCTCGTTGCCGGTGAAGGTCTCATCGGAGCCGCCGCGGCCGTGGAGGAAGACGACAAGCGGCCGCTCCCCGCGCGGCGGGGCCTTGGCCGGCGTTACGACCGCAACGCCCAGGTCGCGACGGACAGCCTGGCTGTGCACCGTCGAGGTGCTCGACCCTGGCCCGTGCTCGTCAACCGGCGCGAAGACGGTCGCGGCGAGGGCGAAATAGACGGCGGCGGTGGCGAGCAAGGCGATGACGATAAGCGCCGTCGCCCTGCGACGCCGGATCTGCGCAGGCGTCGGTCGGCGAGGGCATTCGGCCCGTATAGGTGCTCAACTGCCCGCTGGAATCTGAGCGGTGGGATGGGTCGAGTTGTCTTGAGCCGGTCCCCGATGCCTTCGGAGTAGGTTGCCGACGTGATCGAAGACTGGATCAACGTCGCCGACGCCGAGCGCGAGGCCGCGGAGAAGCTCGAGCAGGGCCCGCGCGGCTACTTCGCCGGCGGCGCCGGCGACGAGGTGACGCTGCGGGAGAACGTCGCCGCCTGGGGCGCTGGCGGCTGCGGCCGCGGGTGCTGAACGACGTCGGCGAGGTCTCGACCGCGGCCGAGCTGCTGGGCGGGCCGCGTCTCGATGCCGGTCCTGGTCGCGCCGGTCGCCTACCAGCGGCTCGGCGCACCCCGAAGGCGAGGTGGGGATGGCCGCGGGCGCCGCCGCGGCCGGGACGGCGATGTGCCTCTCGACCCTCGCGACGACCCGCCCGGCCGAGGTCGCCGCCGCGGCGCCGCCCGGCCGGCGCCTGTTCCAGCTCTACTGCTTCAAGGACGCCGGCGTGACCCGGGCGCTGATCGACGAGGCGGTCGACGTCCGGCTTCGAGGCGATCCTCGTCACCGTCGACGCGCCGCCCGGCGGCAACCGCGAGCGCGACCGCCGCAACCGGCTTCACGCTCCCGCCGGAGCTCGGCGTGCCCGAGCCTGACCGCGGCGACTCGGCGGCTCCGAGCGCGCTGACGATCGAGGAGACCTTCGCGCTGATGAACCACGCGCTCGACCTGGGCCGACCTCGCCGACCTCGCCTCCGAATGCAGCGTGCCGGTGCTGCGTCAAGGGCCTGCTCACCGCCGAGGACGCCGAGCTGGCGGTCGAGCACGGCGCCGCCGGCGTCGTCGTCTCCAACCACGGCGGCCGCCAGCTCGACCGCTGCCTGGCCACCGCCGACGCGCTGCCGGAGGTCGTCGACGCGGTCGACGGCCGGGCCACGGTCCTGGTCGACGGCGGCATCCGCCGCGGCATCGACGTCGCCATCGCGCTCGCCCTCGGCGCCGACGCGGTGCTGGTCGGCCGGCCCGCCCTCTGGGGCCTCGCCGCGGGCGGCGAGGAGGGCGCGGCCGCGTCCTCGGGATGCTGCGCGAGGAGCTCGAGCTGACCCTCGCGCTCTGCGGCTGCACCTCGCCCGGCGAGCTCGGCCGCGCGCACGTGCGGAGAGCACCGGCCGCGTCCGTATATTCGGTCTGAGTGACCGGTTCTCGGCCTTCATAGATGGCCCAGCGCATCCCCAGAGACGAATCGCTGAGCCGCGTCCACGGCGTCGGCGCGCTGTTCTCCGCCGCCTACGGCAACGTCGGCTCCTCGATCTACTACGCGCTCGGCGTCACCGCCGCCTTCGCCCTCGGGCTGACCCCGGTCGCCTTCGTCATCTCCGGCCTGATCTTCGCCGCCACCGCCGCCACCTACGCCGAGGCGACGGTGATGTACCCCGAGGCCGGCGGCTCCTCCAGCTTCGCCCGCCACGCCTTCAACGAGCTGGTCAGCTTCGTCGCCGCCTGGGGGCAGATGCTCAACTACACGATCACGGTCGCGATCTCGGCCTTCTTCGTGCCCCACTACCTGGCCGTCTTCTGGCCCTGGCTCGGCGACAGCCCGGGCGACATCATCGGCGGCGCGGTGCTGATCGTCGCCCTCGCCCTGATCAACATCCGCGGCACCGAGGAGTCGGCGAAGCTGAACCTCGTCCTCGCCGTCGCCGACCTCGCCACCCAGGTGATCCTGGTCGGGATCGGCCTGGTCCTCGTCCTCAGCCCCGAGATCCTGGTCGACAACGTCCACCTCGGCGTCGCCCCGACCTGGAGCGACTTCGCTGCTCGGGATCGCGGTCGGGATGATCGCCTACACCGGGATCGAGACGATCTCCAACATGGCCGAGGAGGCCAAGGACGCGGCCCGCACGATCCCCCGCAGCGTCGGCCTCGACCGTCGCTCGCCGTGCTCGGCCTCTACCTGCTGATCCCGATCGTCGCGCTCTCGGCGATGCCGGTCACCCAGGACGCCGCCGGCCACTACACCACCGCGCTCGGCACGACCTTCGCCGACGACCCGATCCTCGGCATCGTCGAGAACCTCGGCCTCGGCCCGGCCTCGACCGAAATCCTCCGCTACTACGTCGGCGTCCTCGCCGCGGTGATCCTCCTGATCGCCACCAACGCCGGCCTGATCGGCGTCTCCCGCCTCACCTACTCGATGGGCCAGCACCGCCAGCTGCCCGAGGGGCTGCGCCAGGTCCACCCGCAAGTACCGCACGCCCTACATCGCGATCCTGATCTTCGCCGCGATCGCGATCGTCACCCTGCTGCCGGGCCAGACCGACTTCCTGGCGACGATGTACTCGTTCGGGGCGATGCTCTCGTTCACGATCGCCCACGTCGCGGTGATCCAGCTGCGGCGCAGCAAACCCGACGTCGAGCGGACCTGGAAGCCGCCGCTGAACGTCCGCGCCTTCGGCTTCGAGGTGCCGATCACCGCCGTGCTCGGCGGCCTCGGCACCTTCGCCGCCTGGATCGTGGTGATGGCGCTCAACCCGCGCACGCTCGTCGTCGGCGCTCGGCTGGATGGCGTTCGGGATCGCCGTCTACGTCCTCTACCGCCGCAACCAGGGGCTGCCGCTGACCGAGACGGTCAAGGTCGTGCTGCCGGAGCCGCTCGGGGTCGAGGAGGTCGAGTACCGGAGCGTCCTGGTCGCCTTCGAGGACGACGAGCCGTTCTCGCCGGAGATGGTCGCGACCGCGGTCAAGCTCGCCTCCAAGCGGCGCCGCGGGATCCACGTCCACTCGATGATGACCGTGCCCGACCAACCTGCCGCTCGAACGCCGAGATGCCCGACGCAGGAAGCCGAGGCGCAGAGCAAGATCGAGCAGGCGAAGCTGATCGGCGGCCAGCGCGTCACCGGCCACGTCGCCCGGGTGCGGCCCGGCCAGGCCGGCTACTCGGTCGCCGAGGAGGCGGCGGAGATCAAGGCGGCGGCGATCGTCGTCGGCCTGCGCTACCGCAACGGCGTGCCGCTCTACGACAAGACCCTGCAGACGGTGCTCGGCGAGCGCCCCTGCCGGGTGATCGTCGTCTCCGACCCGACCGACAAGCCGGCCGCCGCGCCCGGCCGCCGCCCTGGCGGCGAGGCCGGCCGGTGAGCGGCGAGCGCGTCTACCGCGGCGCGGTCCGCGCCTTCTCGCTCGACCTTCGTCGCGATCGGGCTGGCGGTCCTCGTCGTCACGCTCGCCAACGGCGGCGGGCCGGCCTCGGTCGGCTTCCTGATGGGCATCGCCTTCCTCGCGGTCGGCGCCGGCCGCCTCTGGATCGGCTCGCAGGATGGAGCGATGAGCGCGCGACGGCGGCGCCGGGGCCGGCAGCCGGGAGCAGCCGGCGGCGCCGCGCGGACCGGCTGCTCATGCGCGGCCTCGGCGTGCCGTGCGCTCTTCGCCGCCGCCTACTCGGCGGTCGGCTTCTCGATCTACTTCGCGCTCGGCGTCGTCGCCGACCGCGGCCTCGGGCTGACGCCGCTGATCTTCCTCGCCGCCGGCCTGCTCTTCGGCCTGACCACGCTCAGCTACGTCGAGGGCGGGGCGATGTTCCGCGAGCGCGGCGGCTCCTCGACCTTCGCCCGCCACGCCTTCAACGAGCTGATCGCCTTCATCGCCGGCTGGGCGATCCTGATCGACTACCTGATCGTCATCGCCCTGGCGGCGATCTCGGTGCCGCACTACCTGGAGCCGATCTGCGGCCGACTTCGCCGAGCCCGGCTGGGAGATCGGCATCGCCGCGGCGGTGATCGCCGCCGTCTGCGTGCTCAACATCCTCAACGTCACCGGCCGCGAGCGCCAGGGCTCGCTGACGCTGCTGGCCCTCGCCGACCTCGGCCTGCAGCTGGCGGTGATCGTCGTCGGCGTGCTCGTCGTCATGCACCCCGACCGGCTCACCGCCGAGCTCGACCTCTTCACCGACCCCAGCTTCAGCGACATCGTCTACGCGGCGGTGGTGGCGATGCTCGCCTACGCCGGGATCGAGGCCGCCTCCGACCTCGCCCCGGACATCGACGTCAGCCGCCGCGACCTGAAGCGGGTCGCCGCGCGTCGGGGCGATCGCGGTGCCGCTGGTCTACGCCGGGATGGCGGCGATCGCGCTGATGGCGGTGCCGGTGGTCGGCGGGCCCGACGGGCCCGCAGACCGCGCTCGGCGACGAGTTCGTCGAGGAGCCGGTGCTGGGCGTCGTCTCCGCCTTCGACCCGGCCTGGGTCGCCGACACGATGCGCTGGCTGGTCGCGCTGGTCGCCGCCCCGGTCCTGTTCTGGGCGGCCAACACCTCGATGCTCGGCGTCTCCCGCCACATCTACACGCTGGCGATCAACCGCCAGATCCCCAGCTGGCTCGGCAAGCTCGAGCGCGCGCACGGCGACGCCCTACGTGGCGATCGCGATCTGCGGCCTGATCGCGATCGGGCTGGTCGTCCCGACCGACGTCAAGCTGCTGGCCGGGATCTACGCCTTCGGGGCGACCCTGGCGATCACGATCGCCCACCTCTCGATCATCCGCCTGCGGGTCACCGAGCCGGACGCAGCGGCGCCCGTTCCGGATCCCGCTGGGCATTCCCTGGGGCACGGCCGAGCTGCCGCTGCCGGCGATCGTCGCGGCGCTGCGTCAGCGGCCTCGCCTTCCTCAGCGTCCTCGCCTACCACGCGACCGCGCGCTGGGTCGGCGCTCGGCTGGATGGCCTTCGGCCTACTCTTCTACGTCGTCTACCGCAAGGTCTTCGAGGGGACGACGCTGACCAAGCGGGTCTCGGTCACCGAGCGGGCGCTGACCAAGCAGGTGCCGGAGGTCGAATTCCGCAACATCCTCGTGCCGGTCTTCGGGACCAAGCTCGACGACGACATCGTCGCCACCGCCGGCCGCCTCGCCGCGGCCGAGCAGGAGGAGGCCGACGGCAGCGGCGAAGACGCCGCGCCTCGACGTCGTCTACGTGATCGAAGTGCCGCTGACCCTGCCGCTCGACGCGAAGCTGCCGCAGGAGCGCGAGGAGCGAGGCGCGGCGGGCGCTGGAGCGGGCCCGCGAGGTGGGCGAGGAGTACGAGGACGTCGAGGTCACGACCGAGGTGATCCGCGCCCGCAAGGTCGGCGCCGGGATCCTCGAGGCGGCCCGGCGCAGCGGCGCCGAGGCGATCGTGATCGGCGGCGAGCCGCCGACGCAAGATCCGCGGCGGCGGCGATGCTCGGCGGCATCGGCGCCGCCAAGCCGGCGGAGATCGGCGCCGCGACCGAGTACGTGCTGAAGAAAGCCCCCTGCCGGGTGCTGCTCACGGCGCCGCCGGAACTCCCGAGCTCGAGCGCCGTACTAGTATCCGGCGCCATGTTCATCCTGATCGTCGGCTGCGGCCGGGTCGGCTCCTCGGTGGCGCGGGCGATGCTGCGCGAGGGGCACGAGGTCTCCTGCCTCGACGAGGACCCGGAGTCCCACGCGCGGCTCGAGGTCGGCCTGGAGAAGAGCTGGGAGGACCTCGGCGGCCAGTTCACGGTCGGCGCCGGGCTCGAGACCGAGGCGCTGGTCGCCGCCGGGATCGAGAGCGCCGACGCCTTCATCGCCTCCACCGACGGCGACAACACCAACATCATCATCGCCCAGATCGCCCAGCGCCGCTACGAGGTGCCGACCGTGATCGCCCGCGTGCTCGACCCGCTGCGGGCCGAGTGGTACCAGCGCCAGGGCCTGCACACGGTCTGCCCGACCCGGGTCGCGATCGACATGCTCGAGGGCGCGGTCCGCGAGGCGCGCCGGCGGCGGCGCCCCGACGACGCGCGCCGCGGCCGCGTAGGAGGAGGCCGGAGAGCCATGTACATCATCGTCGTCGGCGCCGGGAAGGTCGGCTGGAACCTGGCGCGCGAGCTGCTCGAGAAAGACCACGAGGTGACGCTGATCGAGAGCGACCGCCGCCGCTACCTGACCGTCGAGCAGGAGCTCGAGCACAACGTCTCCTACGGCGACGCCTCCGAGCTCTGGGTGCTGGAGCGGGCCGGGATCCAGCGCGCCGACATGGTGATCGCGGTCACCGGCGACGACGAGGACAACATGCTGATCTGCCAGGTCGCGAAGGAGAAGTACCTGGTCGACCAGATCATCGCCCGCGTCAACAACCCCCGCAACCGCCAGCACTTCGACCTGCTCGGGATCAAACCCTCGGTCTCCGCCACCGACCTGATCCTGCGCCTGCTCGAGCACGAGGTGCCCGAGTACGGCCTCGTCCACCTGCTCGACCTGCAGGAGGAGCAGCTGGAGATCATCGAGATGCTGCTCGGCAAGGACTCGCGGGGTGACCGGCCGCCGGGTCGGCGACCTGCAGATGCCCGAGGGCAGCCTGCTGATCTCGGTCCTGCGCTCCGGCAAGGGCTTCGTGCCCAGCGCCGACACCGTGCTGCGAGGAAGGCGACGAGATCCTCGCCGTGCTCGATCCCGGGCAAAGAGGAGGACCTGAAGGCGCTCTTCGGCCCCGACGGCGACGGCAACGGCGCGAGTCCTGAGGCCGGGTAGCGCTGACCGCGAGGTCGACTTCCTCCTGATCGGCGGCGGCATGGCCTCCGCCCACTGCGCCGCCGAGCTGCGCAAGCGCGGCGCCGAGGGCTCGATCCTGCTGGTCGGCCGCGAGCCGGAGCCGCCCTACGAACGGCCGCCGCTCTCGAAGGAGTACCTGCGCGGCGAGGCCGAGCGCGAGGACGCCCACGTCAACCCGGCCGTCCTGGTACGAGGAGAACGGGGTCGAGCTGCTGACCGGCAAGAACGTGATGTCGCTCGACCCCGAGGCGCGGACGGCGAAGATCCAGGGCGGGGAGGAGGTCGGCTTCGGCAAGGCGCTGATCGGCACCGGGGCGATGGTCAACATCCTCCGCGTCGAGGGCGCCGAGAACGAGGGGATCCACTACCTGCGCGCCTTCGGCAACGCCGACGCGATCCGCGCCGACGCCGAGGCGGCCGAGCACGTGGTCCTGATCGGCGGCAGCTACATCGGCTGCGAGGTCGCCGCCTCGCTGACCGCGAAGGGGACGCAAGTGCACGATCGTCGCGATGGAGGACGTGGCGCTCTCGCGGACCTTCGGCGAGGACGCCGGCCGCTGGTTCCAGCGAGCAGCTCGAAGTCGAACGGCGTCGACCTTCCACGGCGGCGAGGACGCTGGAGGCCTTCGAGGGCGACGGCCGGGTCGGCGCCGTTCTCACCAAGAGCGGCCTCAGCGATCGAGTGCGACGCGGTCGTGGTCGGCGCCGGCGTGCAGCCCGACGCGATGCTGGCCCAGCGGGCCGGGATCGAGGTCGGCGACGGCGGCATCGTCTGCGACTCGAAGCTGCAGACCTCGGTCGCGGGCATCTACGCCGCCGGCGACTGCTGCTCCTACGAGAGCGTCGTCCACGGCCGCGCGCATCCACGTCGAGCACTGGGACGTGGCGATGCAGCAGGGCATGCCACGCCGCCGGCAACATGCTCGGCGACGACGCCGACTACGAGGTCGTGCCCTACTTCTTCAGCGACCTCGCCGACTGGGCCAGCCTCGAGTACGTCGGCCCGGCCCACGAGTGGGACGAGGAGGTCTGGCGCGGCGACCGCGAGAGCGGCGAGTTCTCGGTCTGGTACCTGCAAGGACGACCGCGTCGCCGGCTGCCTCAGCGTCGGCCGCTCCGAGGAACTGGCGCAGGCGCGGCAGATGATCGCGGAGCGAACTCCGTTCGACTGAGTCCCTTATTCTGAGGGAGTGCCATTGCGGCCTGGTGTAATGGCAGCACGCCTCGCTCTGGACGAGGAAGTCGGGGTTCGAGCCCCTGGGCCGCAGCTCTCCAACTCCCCTGCAAAGGCGTCGAATCGCTTTGCTAGCGTCGCCCGCCGATGAGGACCCCCGGCAACAAGACTCTCCTGCTCATCCTTGGTCGCCCTCGCTGCGCCCTGGCGTCGCCGGTTGCGGCGGCGGCGGCGACGAGACCGAAAGCCTCGACGCCGACGGTGGAAGAACCGGCGGCGCTGACCAAGGACGAGCTGATCGCGCAGGGCGACGGGATCTGCGCCGAGGTCAACGCCGCGGTCGGCGCGCTCAGCGGCTCTGAATCGCCCGAATCGACGCCGAGCGAGTCGACCGAAAAAGTCGCCGACCTCTACGTCGGCATGGTCGAACGCCTGCAGGACCTCGGCGCGCCGGAGGACACGAAGCCGACTACGCGAAATTCATCGAAGCCGCCGAAGAGCTGGCCAAGGTCGAGGGCGAAGCGAAGCTCGCCGCCGAACGCGAAGACGTCGCCGCGCTCGAAGAAAAGGGCAGGAAGCCGCCGCGGCGCTGGAAAGTTCCAGTCCCAGGCCGCGATCTACGGCTTCGAAGAGTGCAGCGAAGAACCTGGCCTGCCGACCCCGGCTGGCGGCGAAGCGACGCCGGGCGGCGAAGAATTCGAAGGCGGCGAAGCCGAAGAAGGCGGCGTCGAACCCGAATACGTCGAACCGGAATACGAAGAACCCGCCCCCGAAGAAGAAGTCGCCCCCGAAACGGGCGGCGCGGGGGGCAGCCCCGAAGCACCGGAACCGGCGCCGGAAACGGGCGGCGAATCCGGCGGCGTCGGCCCCGGCTGATTCAGCTTCGGCTGCGTGGGGAGGGGTCGGGTATCCCCTTCTCTCCCTGGGATTTTCGCCTTCAGACGCAGCGGCTCTCGCTAAGTGGCCAGTGCGAAAATCAGGACGCCGGTCGGTCAGGGGATACCCGACCCCTCCAACCGGTCGAGCTCTGCTCCGGCTGACGGAGGTCGTCCCGCGTCGAAACCGCAAAAAAGCCCCTTGAGGGACCCTTTTTGCGGTTTCGGCGAACCATCTTCGCCTAGATGCTCAGCGCCGGAGCTTGCCGGCGACACGGATGATGTTCGTTCCGCGCGTGCAGCGAACGGTCGCCGATCCGCGCAACTCGTGCCGGCGACACCAGTAGCCACGCGCCCTCAGAAAGTTGCCTGCACGGGCAGCTTTGTTCCACGCTGCCGTGGCAATTGCCTTCGCAGGAGAGCAGCGGATGCTGCCGTGAACTTTCGCCTCGCCGGAACGCGGCCAGGTCGGAAGGGAGCATCTGCTCCAGAAGGGAGACGGCGACGAATTGGCGGGCGGTGGAGGTGCCGGCCGCCGGTTGCCAGAGACATCGATGCGAATCGTTCCGTCTTTCGCGTTATCGAGAGGCGCTTCGGCAGAAACTGAGATCCAGCAGGAGTCCCGGTTCCGGCAGGGTCGGCTAGATCGTCGTCGAGTAGGGCGAAATCGAAAGCTGGGTGGTCGTTTCAGTGGCGACGGTCTCCGACCCTCGTGTGCAGGAGATGTAGTGCTGGCATTCAAGATCTTGAACCGGATCGGCTGAGACCAGAACTTCAAATGATTCAGCCCGCTCGAGAGTGTCGGGAAAGAAGTAGACATAGGGGCGTGGACCCGTGAATTCCTTGTAGCCGAGGGAGACGGTCTCGGCTTGAGCGGAGCCGACCATCGCGCAAAGTAGAACCGCTACAGAAACCCCAAGGACTCGCATCTTCATGCGCGGGCACGGTACCAGCCGCGTACCTGAAGGATCGGCAGGGTCAAACCCCGGACCTGGAGCTCGCCCGGGTGGAGGGTCGGGTATCCCCTGAACGACCGGCGTCCTGATTTTCGCACCTGCGACTCGGCGAGAGACGGCGCTCTTAGAGGCGAAAATCCCAGGGAGAGAAGGGGATACCCGACCCTCCCTAACCAGCCGAGCTAAGCCGCGGATTCGGACCAGGCGCCGTAGAGCTTGGAGTAGGCGCCCCGGCCGCGATCAGCTCGTCGTGGGTTCCCTGCTCGGCTATCTGGCCGTCTTCGAGGACGACGATCTTGCCGGCGCGGCGGATGGTCGAGAGGCGGTGGGCGATGACGATCGCGGTGCGGCCCTGGAGCAGGCGCTCGAGGCCTCGCTCGATCGTTTTCTCGGTGCGGACGTCGACGTTGGAGGTGGCCTCGTCGAGGATCAGGATGCGGGGCTCGGCGAGCAGGGCGCGGGCGAAGGCGACGAGCTGGCGCTGGCCGGCGGAGAGCTGGATGCCGCGCTCGCCGACCTGGGTCTCGATCCCGTCGGGCAGGGCGGCGACGAACTCGGTGGCGCCGACGGCGGCGATCGCCGCCTCGATCTCCTCTCGGCTCGCCTCGGGCCGGCCGAAGGCGACGTTCTCGCGGACGCTGCCGGAGAAGAGGAAGCCCTCCTGGGGCACGATCCCGAGCTGCCGCCGCAGCGCCCGCTGCTGGACGCCGCGCAGGTCGTGGCCGTCGACCCGCACCGGTCCCCTGCTGCGGGTCGTAGAAGCGGGCGACCAGCTTGGCGAAGGTCGACTTGCCGGCCCCGGTGGCGCCGACCAGGGCCAGGGTCTGCCCCGGCGGCACGTGCAGGTCGACGTCGCGCAGCGCCCAGGTGTCCTCGCCGGACTCGCCCTCCTCGCCGTAGGAGAACCAGACGCCCTCGAGCTCGATCTCGCCGCGCAGCGTCCCGGGGTCGATCGCGCCGGGCGCGTCGACCATGTCGGCCGGGGTGTCGAGCAGGTCGAAGATCTTGTCCAGCGCCGCCATCCCCTGCTGGTAGGTCGTGTAGAGCTGGGAGAGCTGCTGGATCGGTTCGAAGAAGGTGTTCAGGTAGCCGACGAAGGCGACGATCACGCCGATCTGGATCGCCCCGTCGATCGCCTGGCTGCCGCCGTAGAGGAGGATCACCGCGGTGCCGACCGCGGCGAGCATTTCCACCGCCGGGAAGTAGGAGGCGTTGAGGTAGACGGTCTTCATGTTCACCGCCCGGTTGGCCTCGTTCAGCTCGGTCATCTCGTCGACGTGGCGCGGCTCCTGGCCGAAGCTGCGCACGACCCGGACGCCGCTGAGGGACTCCTGCAGGTAGGCGGTGATCGCCGCGATCCGCTCCCGGGTCGCCCGGTAGGCGCCGGCGGAGACGATCGCGGAAGACGACGCTGGCGACCATCAGCAGCGGGAAGGTGAGGAAGGTGACCAGCGCCAGCTGGACGTCGAGCAGGAGCAGGATCACGACCACGCCGAGCAGGGTCAGGGTGCTGGAGAACATCGTCACCACGCCGGTGGTGACGAGCTGGTTGAGCGCCTCGATGTCGTTGGTCATCCGCGAGATCAGGACGCCGGGGCTGCGGCGGGTGAAGAAGCCGATCGACATCGACTGCAGGTGGGCGAAGACGCGCTCGCGCAGGTCCTGCAGCACCCGCGTCCCGACCCAGCCGACCATGTAGGTCTGCAGGTAGGTGGCCGCCGCGTAGAGGAGCGCGACGGCGACGAAGGCGACGACGATCCGGTCGAGCGCGGAGACGTCGCCGGCCAGGATCCCGGAGTCGATCGCCTTGCCGGCCAGGTAGGGGGGCGCGAGCCCGGCCGCGGTCGCCACCAGCAGGCCGACGAACATCAGCGCGACGCGGCCGCGGTAGGGCCGCAGCTGGGCGACCAGCCAGCGCACCTTGCGGCCGCGCTGGTCCTCGCCGCGGATCGAGCCGCCAGAGCGCGGCGAAGAGGCGGCCGATGTTGCCGAGCGTTGCGGGCTGCTCGTTCACAGCCTCGCCATCTCCTCGCGCTCCTCGAGGTCGCGCTGCAGGAAGACCGAGTCGGCGAGGCCGTGCTCGGCGATCTCGCGGTAGAAGCCGCAGCCCTCCATCAGCTCCTCGTGGGTGCCGCGGTCGACGATCCTGCCGCCGTCGATGACGACGATCTCGTCGGCCAGCGAGACGGTCGAGAGGCGGTGGGCGATGATGAAGGTGGTGCGGCCGGCCATCGCCTCCCGCAGCCCGGATTTGATCTCCGCCTCGGTGGTCGCGTCGACCGAGGAGGTGGCGTCGTCGAGGATCAGGATGCGCGGGTCGGCGAGCAGCGCGCGGGCGATCGCCACCCGCTGGCGCTGGCCGCCGGAGAGGGTCAGGCCGCGCTCGCCGACGCGGGTCTCGTAGCCGTCGGGCAGGGCGCGGATGAAGCCGTCGGCCTGGGCGCGCCGCGCCGCCGCTTCGATCTCCTCCATCGTCGCGCCCGGTTGCGCGTAGGCGATGTTCTCGGCGACGCTGGCGGTGAAGAGGAAGCTGTCGTCGGCGACGAAGGCGATCTCCCTGCGCAGCGAGGCGACCTCGACCTCGCGCACGTCGGCGCCGTCGACGCGGACGCTTCCCTCGTCGGGGTCGTAGAGCCGCGCGATCAGCGCCACCAGGCTGGTCTTGCCCGATCCCGAGGGCCCGACCAGCGCCACGGTCTTCCCGGCCTCGACCGTCGAGATCGACGCCCTCCAGCGCCGGCACATCCGCCGACGGGCCGATTTCCCGAGGCATATCGAGGTTTTCGGCCCGTCGGCCGCTCTCGTAGTGGAGCGTGACGTCGCGCAGCTCGACCCGGCCGCCGCCGGCGGGCAGCGCCGCGGCGCCGGGCGGGCTCTGGATGCTGCGGCTCGCGGTCGAGGATCTCGAAGAGGCGGTTGCCGGAGGCGATCGCCCGCTGCGCCATCCCCATCGTCATCCCCAGCGATCCGCATCGGCCCGGCCAGCATCACCAGATAGATGTAGATAGGCGGTGAACTCGCCGAGGCTGAGGTTGCCGGCGATCACCTCGCGGCCGCCGACCAGCAGCACCAGGGCGATCCCCATCTGCGGCAGGAAGCCGATCAGCGGCGAGAAGAAGGCCTGCAGCCGGGTCGAGTAGATGCTCTGGTCGAAGACGCGGGAGACGGCGCGCTGGAAGCGGTGCAGCTGGTATTCCTCGCGGGCGAAGGCCTTGACGATGCGGATCCCGGAGACGTTCTCCTCCGCCTCCGCGGTCAGCTCGGCGATCCGCTGCTGGACCTCCTGCAGGGCGGGGCGGGAGACGCGGTTGTAGCGGGAGGCGACGTAGACGACGAGCGGCGCCGGGGCCAGCGCGATCAGCGCCAGCCCGGGGTTCATCGCGAACATCACCGCGCTCGCCAGGACGATCGTCAGCAGGTTCTGGGTGATGAAGATCAAGCCGTAGCCGAGGAAGAAGCGGATCGACTGCAGGTCGACCGTCGCCCGCGACATCAGCTGCCCCGTCTGCTGGCCGTCGAAGAAGCCGAGCTCGAGCCGTTGCAGGTGGGCGTAGAAGGTCTGGCGCAGGTCGAATTCGACCCCCAGCGAGACCTTGCCGGCGACCACGCGCCGGACCACGATCAACCCCAGCCGCAGCACCGCGGCGGCGAAGATCGCCAGCGCCAGCGGCAGCAGGTCGGCCTTTTCGTGGTCCTTGATGGCGTTGATCGCGTGTCCGATCAGCCACGGGATCAGGACCGTCATCCCCATCGCCGCCCAGGCGAAGACCAGCGAGCCCCAGAGCTGCGCCCGGTAGGGGCGCAGAAATCCCATCAAGCGGCGGTAGGTGCGCACCTAGCCACTATACAAAGTGAAGTATTGGGGTCGGATGTCGACTTTGTGCCCCATAGGGCGACAAAGTCGACGTCGCCCTCTTATTCGAGTCGCGAAGCGGCCTTGGCGCTGGGGACCTTGCCCGGCCCGCAGGGTTTCGGGCCGTGGCCCGGCCGGGGCAGGATCTGGAAGTTGGTGACGTCGTGGAACTGGGTCGTCATGCCGCTGTTCTGGGCGAGGTTGACGACCAGGCGGTAGAAGCCGGGGACCAGGCCGTGGTAGTAGATCTCCGGCCGGGTGGCGGGGGAGTAGCCGCCGGCGGAGCCGATCCGCTCGGCGAGGACGCCGTTGGGGCCGGCGTACCTGGCGTAGTCGAAGGATTTGCCGACCAGCCGCCCTTTGCCGACCGGGCTATTGATCGCGTCCGCCAGCCTCTTCGGGTCGACGCAGTCGGGGACCCGCTTGAGGCTGAAGCGGAGGTGGCCCTCGCCGAGCTGGGGTTCGCGGCCGAAGTGGCGCGGAGCCAGCTGGAAGTTCTCCACCGCGACCTTGACCACGGCGGCATGGCTGGCCTGGCGGGCGCCGTTGCGGGGGGAGATGATCTCGACCGCCGGCGCGCCGAAGGCGGCCTCCTCGTCGGCCTGGGCGGTGTCGGAGCTCTCCGAGCCGCCGAAGGCGAGGGCGAGCGCCACGGCCACGGCAGCCAGGGCGACGGCCGCCACGGTTGCAGTCCTCGCGCGCACGGCGGCGAAGACTACGCAGATCCGCGGAAACGCCTGCTCTTCTCGCTAACCTGCTGCGTTCGGGATGTCGCCTACCTCCGAACTTGCCATCCGCATCGGGGCCGCTGCTCGCCGCCCGGCGAGCTGGTGGCAGCTGGCCAAATTCGGCATCGTCGGCGGCTCCGGCTACCTGATCAACCTCGTCGTCTTCGCGCTTCTCGCCAGCGTCTTCGACATCCACCACATCGCCGCAGCCGTCGGCGCCTTCGTCGTCGCCGTCAGCAATAACTTCTTCTGGAACCGCCACTGGACCTTCGAGCCCGGGGAGCGGCCGGCCCACTTCCAGGCGGCCCGCTTCTTCGCCGTCAGCCTCGCCTCCCTGGTCATCAACCTCGTCGTCCTCGAACTCCTCATTTCCGGCGACATGGTGGGAGAACTCGCGGCCCAGGCCATAGCCGTGGCTGTGGCGATGCCGTTCAACTTTCTCGGCAACAAGCTCTGGACCTTCGACAGCTGAGGCGTCAAAGGCGGCGCATGTCGGCCGCTTGCCTTTGACGCCTCAGTCATCATTTAAACGGTGACCGAGCGACCCAAATACGACCCGCAGTCGATCGAGGCTGCGCGCCAGCAGGCATGGGAGCAGCGCGGCGACTTCGCCGCCCCGCGGCCCGCCGACGGCCAGGAGCGCGTCTACGTCAAGCCCTCGAGCCCGTTCACCTCGGGCAACCTGCACATGGGCCACGTCCGCGACTACTCGATCGGCGACGCCTACGCCCGCTTCCGCCGCGGCCGCGGCGACGCGGTCCTCTTCGGCTTCGGCTTCGACGCCTTCGGGTTGCCGGCCGAGCTGGCGGCGATCGAGCGCCAGGAGCCCCCCGCCGAGTGGGTGGCCGAGTGCGGCGAGCGGATGCTCGGGCAGATGAAGAGGCTTGGCTTCTCCTTCGACTACGACCGCGTCTTCTACAGCTCCGACGAGGGCCAGTACCGCTGGTCCCAGTGGCTCTTCGTGACGCTGCTCGAGCGCGACCTGATCTACCGCGCCGACACCACCGTCGACTGGTGCGACACCTGCCAGACGACCCTGGCCTCGATCCAGGTCGAGGACGGTCGCTGCTGGCGCTGCCACAACGAGGTGCGGCTGATCCGGCGCCCGACCTGGTTCCTGCGGATCACCCCCTACCTGGAGGAGAACGACCGCAACACCGAGCGGCTCGCCTCCGGCGGGAAGTGGGACGACCTCTCGCTGGCGACGCAGCGCTACATCCTCGGCCGCTCCGACGGGGTCGAGATCGACCTCGGCGCGGGGGACCGCGCCCTGACCGCCTTCACGCCGCACCGCGAGCACGCCGGGCTGGCGAGCTTCGTCCTGCTCTCGCCGCGCCACCCCGGCGTCGACGCCTGGATCTCCGAGGAGGGGGTGCGCGAGGAGCTGGAGCAGATGCGCTCGGGGGGCTGGGAGCGCAGCGCCCGCGACGCCCGCTCGGTCCCCGTGGTCGACACCGGCGCCTCGATCGCCGGCCCGGACGGGACCGAGCTGCCGGTCGTCGTCTCGCCGCTCGTCGACGCCCGCTTCGGACCCACCGCCGCGCTCGGCATCCCCGCGATCGACGAGGCCGACCGCGACATCGCCCAGAGGCTGGAGCGCGTCGCGGTCCCTGAGCGCGGGGAGGGGGACGAGGACGCGCCAGGTCCGGCGCCGGTGGAGGGCGCCCGCGAGGCGACCCGCTACCGCGCCAACGACTTCTCGATCTCGCGCCAGCGCTCCTGGGGCACGCCGATCCCCGTCGTCCTCTGCGAGGGGTGCGGCCCGGTGCCCGTCCCTGAGGAGGACCTGCCCGTCGTCCTGCCGCGCGACCTGAAGCCGACCGGCGAAGGGAATCCGCTGGCCGAGCGCCCGGACTTCGTCGACGTCGATTGCCCCAAGTGCGGCGGTGCCGCCAAGCGCGAGACCGACACCCTCGACTGCCACTTCGACGCGCTCTGGCTCTGGGTCCCGGCCGCGGTCCCGCCCGAGGACCGCGACGAGCAGATGTTCACCCACCCGGACCTGAAGGAGTGGCTGCCCGCCGAGCGCCTCGTCGCCGGCAACGACAGCGGCGGCTTCGTCTTCGACCAGCGCGTCGTCACCAAGGCGCTGCGCGACATCGGCCCCTTCGCCTTCATGGCCGACGGCGAGCCGTTCGCCGGCTGCCTCTTCCACGAGATGGTGATCGCCGACGGCCGCAAGATGAGCAAGCACCTCGGCAACGTCGTCAACCCCGACGAGCTGGTCTCCCAGCACGGGGCCGACACGGTCCGCCTCGCCGTCCTCTACGCGGCGGGCCCGGCGAAGACGCTGAACTGGAGCGACGGCGCGGTCCGCTTCGCCTCCCGCTTCCTGCGCAGCCTCTGGAACTACAGCCACGAGCGCGTCGCCGCGCTGGAGGGGCTGTCGCACGACCCCGAGGCGGCGGCCGACACCGAGCACATGCGCGACCGCCTGCGCAAATGGTGCGAGAACGGCCTGGCGCGGATCACGGCCGACGTGGAGCAGCTGCAGATGCACAAGGCGGTCCGCAACATCACCCGCCTGCTCGAGCGGATCCAGGACTACGAGAAGCGGGTGCTCCAGCGCCGCGGTCAGCTCGACCGCGCCGACGCCGAGGCGCAGATCGCCGCGCTCGTACTGCTGGCGCGGACGCTGGTCCCGTTCGCCCCGCACGTGGCCGAGGAGCTGCTGGTGGCGCTCGGCGTGGGGGACAGCGCGGAGGCGCTTGGCGCCTGGCCGGAGACGGCCGAGATCCCGGTCTCGCCCGCCGCTTCACCCGCTTCCTAGCCTCCCGGCGGGAGTCACCCGGACGATTGAGCAAAGACCCTTGATTGCTACACAGAAGTCTGTTATGAATTGTCGGGCCGGGCGATCAACCGGTGAAGGAGGCGGGGCTCTCGGATATGGGAAACCGCCTTGGGGTGGCAAAGGAGGACCAAATCCTGAGCCAGGATCTAAATCGTCATGACGGATCCTGGTCACGTCGGCTCGGCCGGCGTCGCCCCGCCTCCCTTCACTTCTTCCGATCTCGCGGCGATTTCAGGGGTATGGGGCAGCGTTTGGGGACGCTGCCTGCCGCAAAGCGGCGCTGCTGCGACGTAGCGCTGCCGCGCCGGCGCTTCTAGGCGCGCGGGGGGCGCTTCACGTCGAAGCGCCGCGCTTTCGGCAGCCAGCCGATGCCGTCGCAGAGGTCGTCGGGCGTCGTCTTCAGCGCCCCGGCGAGCTTGACGATCGTCGCCAGGCGCGGCTCGCGCCCGGCCCGCTCCAGCAGCGAGACCTCGGTGCGGTGCAGGTCGCAGAGGTAGCCCAGCTCTTCCTGCGACACACCGGCCTCGGTCCGGGCTTTTCTCAAGTTGAGGGCGAAGCGCTCCTGCGGCGTCATTGCGGCGATCCTTCTTGCTTGCGGACAGAAACTCTACAGACAAGAGAGCGCAGTTGGGTTGCACCCGCTCCCCGTTCCGCTACCTTCCTGGAAGGGATCAGCCCGGCGATCCCGGCAGTTTTACGCAGAATACGTTGAGCAGTAGCGGACCATGTGTTATACCCGTGCGACCAATTGGACTAGCGCCGAGGCATCGGCGGCAAAGGAGGAGCTATGAGTGACGCGGTAGACCCGCATCGCACCGAGCCCTACGGGCTCCGGACCACCTCCTGCGCCACCGAACTCGCCTGCCGCGATTGCGGCTACCGGACGCCGTTGCTCGACCGGGCTTTCAAGTGCCCGGCCTGCGGCGAAGGGCTCGACGTCGACTACGACTACGAGCTGGCCAAGAAGCGGATCGAGGAGCGCCCGCTGGGGGAGCGGCCGTGGAACATCTGGCGCTTCGAGGAGCTGCTGCCGATCCTCAACCGCCGCGCTCAGCAGCGGGTCGCCGCCTACGCCGGCAAGACGCCGCTGATCCACGCCGAGCGGCTCGGCGCCGAGCTCGGCCTCAGCAACCTCTACATCAAGGACGACTCGACCAACCGCCCCTCGCTCTCTTACAAGGACCGGGTGGTGGGGATGGCGATCGCCCGCCTGCTGGAGCTGGGCAAGGACGAGGTCGGCTGCGTCTCGACCGGTAACGTCGGCACCGCCGTCGCCTCCCTCGCCGCCCAGGCCGGCGCCAAGCCGTACATCTTCTACCCGGGCAACATGGAGAAGGGGAAGGCGAAGGCCTGCCGGGCGATGGGAGCGCAGGTGATCCAGCTCGACGCCAACTACGACCAGGCCAACCGCGCCTGCCGTGAGCTGGCCCTTGCCACCGGGATGGAGTTCGCCAACATCACGCTGCGGCCGTTCTACGCCGAGGGGGCGAAGACGATGGCCTTCGAGGTCGTCGAGGAGCTGGGCTGGCAGGCGCCGGACCACTTCGTCATCCCGGCCGCCGGCGGCACCCTCTCCTCGCGCGTCCACAAGGGCCTGGTCGAGATGGAGAAGGTCGGCCTGGCCGAGACCGCCGGCTCGAAGATCAACATCGCCCAGGCCAGCGGCTGCTCGCCGATCTCGACCGCGATCGTGGAGGGCGGCGATCTCGTCCCGCAGACGCCGGAGACGGCCGCGCACTCGATCGCGATCGGGGCGCCGGGCGACGGCAACCTCGTGGTCGACGCGGTCCGCTCGCGCAACGGCTCCGCGGCGACCGCCTCCGACGAGGAGATCTTCGCCGCGATCGACCTGCTGGGGGCGACCGAGGGCATCCTCACCGAGCCCGCCGGCGGGACGACGGTCGCCTGCACGGCCCGTCTCGCCCAGGAAGGGAAGATCGCCCCCGACGAGACCGTCGTCGCGGTGATCAGCGGCAACGGGCTGAAGACGCTGCACGAGCATCCCGAGAAGACCTGGCCGGAAATGGTCCCCTGCGAGGTCGGGGCGATGGAGGAGATCCTGAACGACTTTCGCCAAGCAGCGGCGGCCGCGCTGCGCTGAGCGAAAGGGGGGCAGGCGACTGGCGCGACTCACCCGGCGCGCCGCCGGTCGCCTCGCCCGCCCCTGAGCACGTCCCGCCCGCGCCCCAATAGGGTGTCTGGCTGGTGAGCCAGTCACTACCCCAGGTCGAGGGCGTCTCCCACCACACGGTGGCCGCGCGCGGCGTCCAGTTCCACTACGCCGAAGCCGGCAGCGGCGAGGACGTCGTCCTCTGCCTGCACGGCTGGCCGCAGCACTGGTACGAGTGGCGCAACCTGATGCCTGCCCTCGCCGACCGGCACCGGGTGATCGCGCTCGATCTCCGCGGCTTCGGCTGGTCCGAGGCCCCCGAGGACGGCTACGAGAAGGAGAACATGGCCGACGACGTGCTCGCCGTCCTCGACGCTCTCGGGATCGAGCGGGTGAAGCTGGTCGGCCACGACTGGGGCGGCTGGATCGGGTTTCTCCTGGCGCTGCGGGAGCCGCAGCGGTTCGAGCGCTTCCTGGTCCTCAACATCGTCCCGCCCTGGATTACGACGAGGGCGATCGTCGGCCACCTCTGGCGCTTCTGGTACCAGCAGCTGGTCCTGACCCCGGTGGTCGGCTACCGACTCCACCGCGGCGGCCAGTTCATCCGCAGAATCCTCGTCGGCGGCTCGACCAACAAAGAGGTCTGGAGCGACGAGGAGCTGGCCGCTTTCGCCGACAACCTCGCCGAACCGGCGCGGGCGAGGGCCGCAGTCCAGCTGTACCGGGTCTTCAACCTGCGCGAGACCGCTCCGATCGCCCGCGGTCGCTACGCCGACGCCCGGCTGACCGTGCCGACGCTGATGCTGTTCGGCGAAGACGACTTCGTCCTGCGTCCCTCGATGCTGGCCGGCTACGAGAAGCACGCCGACGAGATGCGGGTCGAGCTGGTCCCCGACTGCGGGCACTTCATCGTCGAAGAGAAATCCGACCTCGTCATCCAGCGGGCGCGGGAGTTCTTCGGCTAGCTTCTGATCCGCGCCTCTTCCAGGTCCAGGTCGCGCTCGATTTGGCGCTGGGTCTGGTCGCGCAGGCGGCCTACGCCGCGGAGCGCCAGCAGCTCCTCGCGCTCGACCCCGATCAGCTCTCGCCGCAGCTGACCGTAGTCGGCGATTCGCTGCTCGCGGGCTGCCGTCTCGGGGTCCTCGCCGGCGAGGACCGCCTGGCACATCCGGAAGCGGGCCCGGTAGAGGTCGCGCAGCCGCGTCAGCTGCTTCTCGCTGGCGCGCTCGTCGTCTTCCATCTGGTCGAGCCGGTCGAGGGCCGACTGCGCCGCCTCCATCCGCGCCACCGCCTCTTCGTCGGACCAGCGCCGCGGGTTCTCCAGCCCGAGGGCGCGGACGATGAAGGGCAGCGAGAGGCCCTGGCCGACGATCGTGACCAGGATCAGGGCGAAGGTGAGGAAGATGATCTCCGGCCGGCCGTCGACGCTGAGCGGCACCGCCAGGGCGGCGGCGAGCGAGACGGCGCCGCGCATCCCGCTCCAGCCCACGGCGAAGCGCTGCCCCGCGGTTTCGCCGGCGTCCGAGCCGATCGCGAAAACGAAGGCGAGACGGGCGGCGATCGAGGCGCCGGCGATCGCGACGATCGGCCACAGCAGCTCGCTCACCCCGGTCGGGCTCGCTTCCAGGGTGTCGACGATCTCCGGCAGCTGCAGGCCGAGGAGGACGAAGAGGGTGATCTCGAGCCCGAAGACGAGCACGTTCCAGAAGGCGACGGCGTTGAGGCGGACGTCGGCGTCGAGGGTGTGGGGCGAGCGGTAGCCGGCGTAGACGCCGGCGACGACCGCGGCGAGGATCCCCGAGACGTGCAGCTCCTCGGCGCCGATGTAGGCGCCGTAGGCGGTCAGGACCGAGAGCATGATCGTCAGGTCGGAGTCGCTGAGGCGGCGGAGGATGCGGTCGGAGAGGACGCCGACGGCGATCCCGGCGAGGATGCCGCCGGCGGCGACGCCGACGAACTCCAGCGCCGCGCCGCCGAAGCTGAAGGCGCTGCCGGTCGCGACCCCGATACCGATCCGGTAGAGGACGAGGGCGGTGCCGTCGTTGATCATCGACTCGCCTTCGACCAGCAGCCGCACCCGCTCCGGGGCGCCGAGGCGGCGGAAGATCGAGGTGGCGGCGACGGTGTCGGTGGGGGCGATGATGGCGCCGAGGACGGCGGCCTCGGCCCAGGTCAGTCCCGGCACGGTCGCGTGGGCGACGAGGGCGACGACGGCGGCGGTGAGGAAGACGAGCCCGACCGAGAGCAGCGCCAGCGGCCGCGCCACCGTCCGCAGCTCCAGCGGCGAGGAGCGCCAGCCCGCCGCGTAGACCAGGGGCGGCAGGAAGACGAGGAAGATCGTGTCCGGCTCCAGTTCGACGCTGGGCAGGCCGGGGATGAAGGCGATCGCCAGGCCGCCGACGACGAGGACGATCGGGGCCGGGATCCTGCCGAGCTCCGCGACGCGCACCAGCAGCGCGGCGGCGAGGACGAGGACGAGGATCGACTCGATGTCGTGCACGCGCACATAACATCAAGGGGGACGTGGACGAACTGCTCTCACCCCCGCTGGAGGACCTCGATCACGTTCGCGGCGAGCGCGGCGCGCCGCTGGAGCTGGTCATGTTCGGCGACTTCCAGTGCCCGTTCTGCCTCGGCGCCCAGTCGGTCCTGCGCCGGGTCCGCGAGCGGCTCGGCGAGCGGCTCCTGTTCGGCTTCCGCCACCTGCCGATCCCCGAGCGCCACCCGCTGGCGCCCTTGGCCGCCGAGGCGAGCGAGGCGGCTGCCGCCCAGGGCCGCTTCTGGGAGTACCACGACGCCCTCTTCGCCGCCCAGCCCCGGCTCTCGCCGGAGACGATCCTCGCGGTGGGAGGGGACCTCGGCCTCGACGTCGAGCGGATGAAAGCTGAGATCGACTCCGGCGCCCACCGCGACCGCGTCGCCCGCGACCTCGCCTCGGCCGAGGCCAGCGGCGCCACCGGCACCCCGACCTTCTTCGTCAACGGCAAGCGCTTCTTCGGCGCCTACGACGCCGGCTCGCTGGTCGAGGCGCTGGAAGGCGAGGGCTAGTGGATACCCCCGCCGTTCCTGTATATACTGCCGCGCCTTGACTTCTGGGGAGAACTCGATCGGACGCGGCAGGGCTGCTGTCCTGGTGATCGTGGGCCTGCTGAGCCTGGCGGCATTTGCGCCCTCCGCCGCCTTCGCGGGGTCGATTTCCGGCACCGTCGTCGACGCCACGACCCTCGAACCCGTCGAAAGCCTCGAAGTCTGCGCCTATCCGCTCGAAGAAGAAGAATTCGAAGTGTGGTTCTGCGAAGAAACCGACGCGAGCGGCGAATACACGATCGAAGACCTCGAAGCCGGCGAATACGGAGTTGAATTCTGGGGCCGGCCGCTGAATTACATCCCGCAGTATTTCGACGCCCAGACCCACCGGTGGGAATGGGAGCCGGTGGTGGTGGGCACCGAGCCGGTCACCGGGGTCGACGCCGAAATGATCGAAGGGGGCGGGGTCGAAGGCGAGGTCGACCGCGCTGTCGGCGGCGCGCCGGTCGAAGGCGTCTTCGTCTGCGCCTGGACGATCTTCGGCGAAGAATTCGGCGGCTGTGCGGAAACCGACTCCAGCGGCCAGTACGCCCTCCAAGGCATGTCCGAAGGCGAATACGAAGTCGAATTCTGGCCCGAAGACCAGGATCTGCTGACCCAGTACTACGACCACAAGGACCACTGGTCGGAAGCAAACCCGGTGACCGTGACGCTGGGTTCGGTGACCTCCGGGATCGACGCGGACCTTCTCCCCGCGGCACGGGTCGAAGGGCAGGTCCGGCGCGCCAGCGACGGCTCGCCGCTGGCCGACGTCGAAGTCTGCGCCTGGAGCACGGATTTCGAAGAAGGCACTTTCAGGTGCGCCTTTCCAGAAGATGACGGCCGCTACGCGATCGGCGGTCTCCCCAGCGACGAGTACAAGGTCGAATTCTGGCCCTTCGACGAATCGCTGCCGGTTCAGTTCTGGGACCACAAGGCGACCTGGGAGGAGGCCAACCCCCTCTCGATGGGCGCGGGCAGCCTGGTGACCGGAATCGACGCCGATCTCGGGCCCGGACCGCCGGCCCCGGTGGTGACGCCCCCGGTCGTCGTCACGCCTCCGGTTGTGAGCAAACCGAAGCCGAAGCGCTGCAGGAAAGGCTTCCGCAAGAAGCGCGTGCACGGCAAAGTCCGGTGCGTGAGGAAGAAGAAGCGCAAGCACCGCCACCAGCACGTCCACGGCCGTCCCCCCGTCCGGGATCGCGCCACCTTCCGCCACGGTCGCTGAGCCGCCCGCCGGCCTGCGCTAGGTTCGGCGCCGATGAAGGCACTGGTCCAGCGCGTCAGCCAGGCGGCGGTCGACGTCGAGGGCGAGCGGGTCGCGCAGATCGGGGCGGGGATGCTGATCCTGCTCGGCGTGGGGGTCGGCGACAGCGAGGAGGAGGCCGATCGCCTCGCCGAGAAGGTCCGCAAGCTGCGGATCTTCGACGACGCCGAGGGGCGGATGAACGAGCCGCTCGGCGATCGTGAGGTGCTCTGCGTCAGCCAGTTCACCCTCTACGGCGACGCCCGGCGGGGCAACCGGCCCAGCTACGTCGAGGCGGCGCGGCCGGAGGTGGCCGAGCCGCTCTACGACCGCTTCTGCGAGCGGCTGGGGGCGAAGAAGGGCGTCTTCGGCGCCTGCATGGGGGTGGCGTTGATCAACGACGGGCCGGTGACGCTGATGCTGGAGGCGCCGCCGGCTAGCCCGCCGTCAGCCTGAAGGCCTCGCGGGCGAGGGCGGCGGCGGCCGCCTCGCGCCGCGGCAGTGAGAGGTCGTCGGCCGAGTAGGCGACGGTGACCCAGCGGTTGCCGCGCACCGCGTAGAGGGTGCTGAAGGCGGGGATCCAGCTGGCGGTGTGTTCGTGGGCGGAGCGGTCGCCGACGCCGGCAACCGCGTGCGGCCGTTTGGCCGGCTCGGCTCCGTAGAACTGGACCTGCTCGACCATCCGGTTGGAGTACCGCTGGCGGGCCGCGTAGGCGGCATCGAGGTAGACGGAGACGCGCAGGCCGCGCCCGCGAATCAGGCAGCGGGAGGACGGGGGAGACGGCTCCGATTCGAGGCTCAGCCGCGACCCCTCCTGTGCTTCGACCGCCCGCCGCATCTCCCGGCAATCGGCCCGGTCGATCGCCGCGCTCGTCGCCTCCTGCCCCGGGTGGTCGCCGAAGTAGCGGTCGGGGTCGGTGCCTCCGGCGGCAGAGCCGCCGGAGCTGTCTCCGCAGCCGGCGAGAGCCGCGGTCAGCGCCAGGGTGGCGAGGATGGATCGGCGGTCGGCGATCTACAAGGTTTAGCGCCAGCCGTCCCTGAGCACCCGGCGGGCGTTGGTGCCGAGGACCGCCTCGACCTCGGAGCGGGTGAGCCCCTCGGCCTCGAGCATCTCCCGCACCCGGGGAAGCTCGGCGGCGCTCGTGCAGTCGTCGGGCGGGTCGGTGAAGCCGTCGAAGTCGGTGCCGATCGCGACGTGCTGCCATTCGCCGCCGCTCCAGGCGTTGATCTGTTTCATCGTCCGCCAGATCGCCCCCAGGCCGGGGCCGGGGTCCTCCGCTTCCAGCCAGAAGGGCATGAAGATCACCCCGACCACGCCGCCGGAGTCGGCGATCGCGTTGACGTCCTCCTCGCTGAGGTTGACCGGAGCCGGGTTCAGCGCCTGCACCCCGGTGTGGGTGGCGACGATCGGGATCCTGTCGCCGACCAGCTCGTAGATCTGACTCCGGGACACGGGCGAGCAATGGGTGACGTCGGGGATGATTCGCAGCTCCGCCATCCCTGTCACCACCTCTTTGCCGACCTCGCTCAGCCCGAGGGAGTCGTCGACCCCGGTGTCGAGCCGCCAGAAGAGGATCTTGTGCTGCTTGGGCGGGATGCACTCGCTGTGCCCGGCGAGGTCGTTGCGGAAGAGGTGGGCGACCGTCAGCGAGGCGACGCCCCGTCGCGCCAGCGTTTCGAGCCTCGTCAGGCGACTCGCGACGTCGCCGTCGGCGAGGCCGGCGCTCAGCATGTGCCCACCCTCGACCGTGTGGACGACCGCGCGCTTGCCCGCCGCGAGCGCCGCATCGAGCTCGGCATTGGTACGGGCGATGGCGAACTCCTCCCCGGCGCGGGAGACCTGCCACTCCATTTCGCTCATCATCCGCAGCATCGCCTCCCAGGCGTTCAGCTTCAGCATCGTGCGACCGCCCTTGGTCACATGGCCGAGGAGCCGGATCGCCGGATTGCGGAAGTAGTCCTCCTCGGGGACGTGGAGGACCGACCAGATCACCCCGACGTCGCCGTCTTCCAGCATCTTGAAATCGGTCAGGCTGGCGAGGGGGCAGAAGCGCTTGGAGGTGAAGTAGTGCCGGCGCAGGTCCCGGTCCCAGAAGAAGGCGTTCATCGCCGGGTGGGCGTGGATGTCCGTGAGGCCGGGAAAGGCGACTCCGGTGTTGTCGCTCATGGCGTGCCGAGCCTCGCTTCCAGGTAGTCGTTGAGGAAGATCGGGCCGATCAGCGGCCGGAACCGGTCCCAGTCGTGGTTCTGGCGGACGAGCTCCGGGTCGATGAAGTTGACCTTGCCCCAGTGCGCCTTGAAGGCGATGCCGTCGCGCCGCAGGCGCTCCCAGAGGCCGCGCAGGTGGGCGTAGATCTCCTCCTTCTCGCCGGGTGAGCGGCAGACCTCGGTCAGGTACATGAAGTTGAGCTTGACCACGTAGGGGACGCCGTCCCAGCTCCAGGCGGACATCGGCGCGCCGTCGTCCTTGGTCAGCTCGATCTCGGTCGGGATGTTCGGCCAGCCGGCCTCCGCGAAGTAGTCCTCGCAGCTGCCCAGCACGCGCTGCAGGTCCTGCGGCCGGAAGCTCCACTCGGCCATCGCCACCCGCAGCAGCGCCCGTCGGTCGACCGGGAGCATGTTCCGCAGCGGGCCGGTGAAGCGCGACTCGCGGTAGGTGAGGGCGAGGACGTTGTAGATCCCCTCGAGGACCGGGTTCAGCAGCGGCCCGGTGTCGGCGATCTCGTCCATCGCCTTGAAGACGAAGTCGAGGACCTGCTCGGAGCGTTCCTCGGGGTAGTCGCCGTCGGGCTTCGAGCGCTCGCGCGGCACCGCGGTGGCGGCCCACAGCAGAGCCTTGTCGCTCTTCTGCATCCAGTTGACGCGCCAGAAGTCGTACTTCCGGGCGGTCGCGTCGAGGTCGGTCAGCACCTCGTCGAGGCGGACGACCTTCATCACGACGTCGAAGTAGAGCTCGTCGACGAGGCTGAAGCCGACCCTGGTGATGACGCCGAGCAGGCCGAGTGAGCAGATCACCGCCGGAAAATCCGGCTCGCCGCGCGAGATGCGCCGCTCGACCGCGCGGCCGGAGGCGTCGACGGTGACGAGCTCGACCCACTCGAGCTTCTCGTAGAGCGCGTGGCGGGAGCTGGCCGGCGCGGTGCCGGTGGAGATCAGCCCCGCCAGGGTCTGGTGGTCGGTGCCGCCGGTCGCGGTGACCGATTTGCCGTGCCGGCCGAGCTCGGCGAGGAACTCGTGCAGCGAGACGTTGGCCGTCGCCGTCACCTTCGTGTCGCCGGCTTCGAGCTCGATGCTCTTCGGCAGCGAGGAGACGTCGAGGATCGCGTCGCTGACGACGATCTTCGAGCAGGAGTGGAGGCTGCCGGGGACCCGCACCCGGCCGTCGCCGGCCTCTCCCCGGTGGACCTTCTCCAGCAACCGCTTCAGCTCCTCGACGCTGGTCGGCCGGAGCACGGTGCTCGGCTCGAAGGCGATCAGCTCGCCCCAGTCCTCAAGCGGAATGGCTGAGTAATCGGGCATTTCGCACCCGACCCTAACCGGCGCTAGGAAAACCCGCTTGTCTAGCTCAGCAGGCCGAGCTCGCCGGCGCGGTGGCTGGCCTCGACCCGCGAGCGGCAGTCGAGCTTGCCGAGCAGGTTGCGGACGTGCATGTCGACCGTCCGCTGGCTGATGAAGAGCTCCTGGGCGATCTCGCGGTTGGTCCGCCCGACGGCGACGTGGCGCAGGACCTCGAGCTCGCGCCGGGTCAGCTGGACGCCGTCGGCCGCCGCCGCGGCGCGGCTGCCGAGGCGCTGGGCGACCGACTCGCCCAGCTCGGCCACCTCTTTGGCCGCGGTCGCAGCCAGCGGGCGGGCGCCGAGCTTGGCGGCGCAGCGGTAGGCGTCGCCGAGCCGCTCCAGCGCCTCCTCGCGCTCGCCGGCGGCGGCGAGGGCGACGCCGGCCCGCAGTTCGACCTGCGCCCGCTCGTGCGGGGTCGCCATGTTGCGGTGCAGCTCGACCGCGCGGGAGAGGCTCTCCGCCGCCCCGGCGGCGTCGCCTTCGAGCAGGGCCAGCTCGCCGACCGCCTGCGCCAGCGCCGCGACGGCGTCGTCGTGGCCTCCCTCGGAGGCCATCCTGCCCAGCGCCGCCGCGCAGAGCTGCGCGTCCTTGCGCCGGCCCTGCTGGGCGAACCAGGTGGTTGCCCAGCGGATGCCCCAGACCGCGTAGTGGTGGTCCTCGCTCTCCTCCCAGCGGGCGAGCAGCTCGCGGCAATGGGTCGCGGCCTCGTCGTCGAGCCCTTCGGCGGCGGCGACGATCGCCAGCGAGGTGGTCGAGTCGACGTACATGTTGTAGTGGCCCACCGCCGAGGAGACCGCCCGCGAAGCGCTCAGCATCCGCCGCGCCGCGCCGTACTTGCCTTCGAAGGCGAGGATTGCGCCGACCAGGCCCTCGGCGACCCAGACAGCGGTGTCGGACTCGATCAGCTCGCGGCCGAGCTCGGCCGCACGCGACCACTCGCCGCGCTCGCGGAGGACGTAGACGAGGCAGGTGACGCAGGCGACCTCGGTCCCGGCGTCGCCGTCGGTGCGGCAGAGGTCGAGGGCGGTGTCGAGCGCCTCCTCGGCCTGGCGGTAGTCGGCGCCGTCGTAGAGGACGAGGCTGAGCCGCTGGTAGAGCTCGGCGGCAACGGGGGTGAGGTCGTGCTCGAGCGCCAGCGCCAGGCCCGTGCGGACCGACTCGAGCCCCGCCTCGAAGTCGCCCCCCTTGGCCTCGACCACGCCCTGCAGGCCGAGGACGCGGGCGTCGAGGTCGACGCGCTCGGCCGCCCGCGCCTCTGCGGCGGCGAGCTTGGCCAGCTCGATCGCCTCCGCGTAGCGCGCTCCGCGGCGATGGTGGTCGGCCATCGCCAGCCGCTCGAGGGCGGCCTCGGCGGGGTGCTCGGCGGCGGCGAAGGCCTCGGCGGCGAGGCGGCGGGCGGCGAAGGCCTGCTCGCGTTCGCCGGCGAGGTCATAGACCGCGGCCAGGCGCCGCTGCGCCTCGGCGTATCCGAGGCGCTCGCCGCCGCGATCGCAGCTGGCCGCGAGCTCGCGCCAGGCTTTCGTCGCTTCCCCGATCTCGCCGGCCAGCTCGGCGCAGCGCCCGTAGCGCCGCAGCGTCTCCGTCCGCAGCTCCTCGGCCTCGTCCTCGGGCCACAGCTCGAGCGCTTCGCGGGCCGCCCGCATCGCGTCGCGGTGGGCGTGGACCGCCTCGGACTCCTGCGCGGCGGCGAGCAGCGCCTCGCGGGCGCGCGCCTCGTTGCCGGCGCCGCGCCAGTGGGCGGCGATCTCGAGGCTGCGACCGCCGCTCGCCTCCAGGGCCTCGGCCAGCTGGCGGTGGAGGTCCCGGCGCCGGATCCAGGGCACCTCGGCGTAGAGCGCTTCCTGGGCGAGGGCGTGGCGGAAGCTCGCGGAGCCGGAGCCGCGTTCCCGCAGCAGCCCGACTTCGACCAGCTCTGCCAGGCCGGCGGCGGGGGCGAACCCGGCCGCCAGCTCGAGGTCGACCTGCTGGCCGACCACCGCGGCGGTCTCGGCGGCTTCGTGCGCCTCCGGCGAGAGGTCGGAGATGCCGACCAGCACCGCCTCGCGGATCGAGTCCGGGACGGGAAGCTCGTCCTGCTCGGTCAGCTCGAGGCCGCGGCGGCCCGGCCGCAGCGCGTTTCGCGCGTTCAGCGCAGCGACCAGCTCGCCGACGAAGAAGGGGGAGCCCATGGTCCGGTCGTGGACGGTGCGGGCCAGGGCGGGGGAGGGCGCCTCGGGCAGCAGCTCGCGCAGCAGGTCGGCGACCGCGGGGCGGTCGAGCGGCTCCAGGGTCAGCTCCTCGAGCTGGCCGCCGCGGCGCAGCTCGTTGCGCAGCCAGCGCAGCCGGTGGTCGCGGGGCAGGCCGTCGGAGCGGTAAGCGGCGACGATGAGGACCGGCAGCTGCTGCAGCGGGCCCGCCAGCGCCGCGAGCAGCTCGAGCGTGGTCTCGTCGGACCACTGCAGGTCGTCGAGGACGACCACCGCCGGCACCGGCTCGCTGAGGTGGGCGAGGGCGCAGCGGACCGCCTCGAAGATCGTCGCGCGTTCGCTCTCGGCGGCGGCCTCGCCGAGCTCGGGGAGGAGGAGGGCGAGGTGGGGGAGGAGCGGCCCGCACTCGGCGAGCGCGTCGGGATCGACCCGCAGCCGCGAGCGCAGCGCGTCGACGATCGGCCCGTAGGAGACGGTGGACCCGGCGGTCGCCGAGCCCCAGAGGGCGACGTCGAAGCCGGCGGTCGCCTCGGCGGCGAGGGTGCTCTTGCCGACTCCGGCCTCGCCGGCGAGGAGGACGATCGAGCCCCGGCCGAGGCGGGCCCGCTCGGCCGCCTCGTTCAGCTGGGCGAGCTCGTCCGCCCGCCCGACCAGGGGAGTCCGCTCGCTCATCTTCCAAAGGAGTCTAGGCGCGAAACCTGGGCGCTTTTGCAAACCAATGGTTTGCAAAAGCGCCCCGTACGTGGCTTCGCGATCTCGCTAGTTCGCCGCGGGGACCGGGTCGGGCCGGACGACGACGGTGTCGAGGATCGGGATGATCTCGTCGGCGGGCAGGCCGGCGGCCTCGGCGTGGGCGCGGATCGTCTCGGGGCTCTCGCCTTCGTAGACGCAGAACGTGCCGACCTCGCCGCTCTCCTCGCCGAGCGCGTAGCTGCGGATCCAGCGGACGCCCGAACCCGGCTGATCGCCGACTTCGGCCGATTTCTTCCCGGCGACTTCCAGGTCCGCCGGGGTCCGCCAACCGTTGCGACGAAGAATTCCGTATAGCTGCATTTGATGCCTCCTGTTTCGTGTGCTTGACCTTGCACATCGAAATTAGGCCCGCCGAGAGGCCTATGCATCAGTGAGAGTGCCGTAATTTCGGTGGCGGCATGCCGTAATCGCGCGCCGAGCGTCAGTAGGTAGTGCCGGAGGAGGGACTCGAACCCCCGACACGCGGATTATGATTCCGCTGCTCTAACCAGCTGAGCTACTCCGGCGGGGATGGAGGATGGTATCGGTGCAGCGGCGCAGCGGATCTCCCCAAACTGGCTGGTCGGCGATGCGGCCGGTGCTGGTCGGTTTCCTCATCGTCGCCGACGCTTTCACGGTCGCTGCGCTGGCGATCGCGCGGCCGGAGGAATGGCTGGCGCCGTTCCTCGCCTTCGGCTTCGTCCTGATCGGGCTGGTCGGGTTCGAGCTCTGGGCGATTGGACACCGGCGGGACGACGGGTGAGCCCTCGGCCTCGGGCAAATGCTGGGGTGAATTCTCGTAAACGGCTGCAAAGGCCGCGGTTGCAGGGGAAACGACTGCAGCAGCCAGGCATCATGGGTAGGGTGGCCCGGTGACCGCTGAACTGGACAGGGCAGTGAAGACGGTCGTCCGGCAATGCATGGGGATCTCGCCGGGCGAGGAGGTGCTGGTCGTCTGCAACCCGGTGACCGAAGAGATCGGCGCCCTGATGCGGATCGAGGCGCAGGGCGACGGCGCCGACGCGACCCTCGCTGTGATCTCCGAGCGCGACTCCGCCGCCGCCGAGCCGCCGCGCGCCGTGGCTGCCGCGATGGCCGCGGCCGACGTGGTCCTGGCGGCGACGATCCAGTCGCTCTCGCACACCGCGGCGCGCAAAGCGGCGAGCGACGCCGGCGTCCGCATCGGCACGCTTCCCGGGAGTCACCGAGGAGATGCTGGGCCGGCTGATGACCGGCGACCTGGAGGAGATCCGGCGCCGGGGCTGGGCGATCGTCACCGCCCTCAACCGCGGCTCGGAGGCCCGCATCACCTGCCCCCACGGCAGCGACCTGCGGATCGGGCTGGGGGACGGCTGGGGATAGTCGACGCCGGCGAACTCGGCAACAGAGGCGCCTTCGGCAACCTGCCCTGCGGCGAGGGCTTCATCGCCCCGCTCGAGGGGACGACGGAGGGCACGCTCGTCGTCGACGGCTCGATCGCCGAAATCGGGCTGCTGGAGACGCCGGTCTCGCTGACGGTCCGCGAGGGCCACCTGGCCGAGGCCACCGGCAGCGACGGCGCCCGGCTGATGGAGCTGCTCACCGAGCACGGCCCGGACGGAACCAACGTCGCCGAGCTCGGGATCGGCACCAACGAGGAGGCGATCCTCACCGGCAACATCCTCGAGGACGAGAAGATCCTCGGCACCTGCCACGTCGCCTTCGGCGCCTCGGCGGCGATCGGCGGCACCGTCCAGGTCCCCGTCCACCTCGACTGCGTCGTCCTGGAACCGACGGTCGAGATCGACGGCGAGACGATCGTCAGCGGCGGCGACCTCCTCCTCTGAGGCCCGGGAAGATGCCGCCCCTGCTCGCGGTGCCCAACGTCTCGGAGGGGAGCGACGCGGAGCGCCTGGCGCGACTGGAGCAAGCCTTCTCCCGCGGCGTGGCGCTGCTCGATCGCCACTCCGACGCCGACCACGAGCGCACCGTCTTCACCCTGGCCGGGGCCGGCGGGGCGCTGACCGAGGCGCTTGCCGCGCGGCGCCGAGGAGGCGCTGGAGACGATCGCGATGGACCGCTACCGGGGCGCCCACCCGGCGATCGGGGCGCTCGACGTCTGCCCGGTCGTCTGGATCGACCCCGCCGACCGCGAGGCGGCGCGCACCGAGGCGGTCGCGGTCGCGACGCAGATCGGCGGCCTCGGCATCCCGGTCTTCCTCTACGGCGAGCTGGCGCGCGACCCGGGCCGGGCCGAGCGCGCCTACTTCCGCAACGGCGGCCTCGGCGAGCTGTGGCTGCGGATGGAGTCGGGGGAGCTGCGGCCCGACTTCGGCCCCGGCCTGCCGCACCGCACCGCCGGCGCCACCCTGGTCACCGCCCGCCCGCCGCTGGCCGCCTTCAACGTCGAGCTCGACAGCGACGACGTCGAGGTCGCGCGCGCCGTCGCCGCCGGGCTGCGCGAGTCAGGCGGCGGGCTCCCGGGGGTGCGGGCGATCGGCCTGCTGCTCTCCAGCGGCCGCGCCCAGGTCTCGACCAACGTCCACGATCCCGCTCGCCGTCCCGCTCGGCGAGGTCGTCGAGCGGGTGCGGAGCTGGCGGCGCCGCTCGGCGCCCGGCCGCTGGAGGCCGAGCTGGTCGGCCTGGTCCCGCGGGCCGCGCTCGCCGGCTACCCGGCGGACGTGCCGATGCGCGGCTTCGACCCGCACCGGCACGTGATCGAGGCGCGGCTCGCCGACGCGACCGACTGAGATTCTAGATTCAGGCCGATGGCCCAGACGAAGAAAAAGCGCCGCCGCAAGCAGCGCGGCACCCAGGGCGGGCGGTCGACACCAGCCGCCGCAGCGGCCGCCCCCGCAGCCGCGAGGAAGCCAAAGCGCGCGCCCGCTCGAAACGCAAACCGGCCCCGCAGCAGGACCTGCCGCCGACCTGGCGCAGCTCCGCGATCCGCGGCCTCTTCGCGGCCGTGATCTTCGCCGTCCTGCTGATCCTGATCTTCAAAAAACCGGTCGGCGCCTCGCTCGCCTTCGGCGCCTTCATGCTCGCCTTCTACGTTCCCGCCGGCTACTACATCGACATGGCGATGTGGCGGCGACGGGAGCGCGCCCGGATCCGCGCCCGCGGCGAGTAGAGGGTCCAGTGGCCCTCGACGTCGAGATGCTCACGGTCGGCCCCGTCGCCGAGAACTGCTTCCTGCTCCGGCGCCAGGGTGCCGACAGAGCTGCTGGTCGTCGACCCCGGCGAGGAGGCGGAGCGGATCCTCGCCGCGGTGGAGGCGAGCCGGGGCGGAGGTCGAGGCGATCCTCGTCACCCACTGCCACTTCGACCACATCGGCGCCGTCGCGCCGGTGGCGCGAGGCGACGGGCGCGCCGGTCTACTGCCCGGAGATCGAGGTCCCGGTTCTCGCCGACATCATGGCCTTCGTCCCCTGGGAGGGCTTCGGCCCGTTCGAGAGCTACGAGGCCGACGAGACCGTCAGCGGCGGCGAGACGCTGGAGCTGGCCGGGCTGGAGCTCGACGTCATCTTCACCCCGGGCCACAGCCCCGGCCACGTCACCTACGCGGTCCGCGGCGAGGACGCGCTCTTCTCCGGCGACGTGCTCTTCCAGGGCTCGGTCGGCCGGGTCGACCTGCCCGGCGGCGACGGGCCGACCCTGCTCGCCTCGATCGGCACCCTGCTCGAGGCCTACTCCGGACGAGACCGTCGTCCACCCCGGCCACATGGGGCTGACGACGCTCGGCGCCGAGCGCGCCACCAACCCCTTCCTCGGCTCGATGCGCTGACGCGGTAGAGGTCGCGCCAGCCAAGTTCCAGGCACCCCGCGGGACCTTCGACGTCCTGCCCGAGCAGGCGCGCGCGCGGGCGCGCCTCGAACGCGCCGCGGCCGGGGTCTTCGCCCGCGCCGGCTACGAGCCGATCGCGACGCCGGTCTTCGAGGACACGGCGCTGTTCGAGCGCGGCGTCGGCCAGTCGACCGACATCGTCCGCAAGGAGATGTTCACCTTCGAGGACAAGGGCGAGCGCAGCCTCACCCTGCGGCCGGAGGGGACCGCCTCGATCTGCCGCGCCTACCTCGAGCACGGGATGCACAAGCTGGCGCAGCCGGTGAAGCTCTCCTACCTCGGCCCGTTCTTCCGCCACGAGCGCCCGCAGGCCGGCCGCTACCGCCAGTTCCACCAGCTCGGGATCGAGTGCATCGGCACCGACTCGCCGCTCGCCGACGCCGAGGTGATCATGCTGCTCTCCGACCTGCTCGGCGAGCTCGGCGTCCCGGGGGTCGAGCTGCGGCTCGGCAGCCTCGGCTCCTTCGCTTTCGCGGCGCGCCTACCTGGAGGACCTGAAGGCGCACCTGCACGCCCACGAGGGCGACCTCTCCGAGGACGTGCGCGAGCGGATCGACATCAACCCGCTGCGCGCCTTCGACTCCGACCACGAGGGGACGCGGGGCGTGATGGCGAGCGCGCCGACGATCGTCGGCGCGCTCGAGGGCGAGGACGCCGAGCACTTCGCCGAGGTGCGGGCGCTGCTCGACGCGGCCGGCATCGACTACGTCGTCGACCCGACCCTGGTGCGCGGACTCGACTACTACACGCGGACGATCTTCTCCTTCGTCTGCGACGCGCTCGGCGCCCAGTCGGAGATCGGCGGCGGCGGCCGCTATGACGGCCTGATCGAGCAGCTCGGCGGACCGGCGACGCCGGCGGTCGGTTTCGCGGCCGGGATCGAGCGGATCCTGCTGGCGCTCGACGAAGAGGTGCCGGCGGCGGGGCGCGACGCCTTCATCGCCGTCGCCGATCCCGGCCAGCGCGAGCGGGCGATGGCGCTCGCGGTCGAGCTGCGCCACGCGGGGGTCGCGGTCGAGGTCGACCTCGCCGGCCGCAGCCTCAAGGGCCAGCTGAAACACGCCGACCGGATCGGCGCCGCCCGCGTCCTCATCCTCGAGGCCGACGGCAGCGCCCAGCTGCGCGAGATGAAGACCGGCGAGCAGCGCGCCGCCGATCCCGGCAAGCTTCTCGACGAGATGACCGGAGGCGACCGATGAGCACCGAGGCGCCGTCGCTGCGGGCGAACGGCTACCGCGACACCTGGTCCGGCCAGGTGCTGGCCGACCGCGTCGACACCGAGGTGCGGGTCGCCGGCTGGGTCAACCGGCGCCGCGACCACGGCGGGCTGATCTTCATCGACCTGCGCGACCGCACCGGCATCGTCCAGCTCGTCTTCAATCCCGACAGCTCCGGCGAGTCCTTCGAGCTGGCGCACAAGCTGCGGGCCGAGGACGTGCTGAGCGTGACCGGGACGGTGGTGCGCCGCTCCGAGGAGACGGTCAACCCCGAGCTCGCCACCGGCGAGGTCGAGCTGCTGGTCACCGGCGCCGAGCTGCTGGCCGGCTCGGAGACGCCGCCCTTCCAGATCGAGGGCTTCAGCGGCGAGGTGGGCGAGGACACGCGTCTGCGCTACCGCTACCTCGACCTGCGCCGCGAGCAGATGCGCGAGGCGCTGCTGCTGCGCCACCGCGTCGTCGCCGCGATGCGCGAGTACCTCGACGGCGAGGGGTTCGTCGACGTCGAGACGCCGGTCCTGACCCGCTCGACGCCGGAGGGCGCGCGCGACTTCCTCGTCCCCAGCCGCCAGCAGCAGGGCTCCTTCTACGCGCTGCCGCAGTCGCCGCAGCTTTTCAAGCAGCTGCTGATGGTCTCCGGGTTCGAGCGCTACTACCAGGTGGCGCGCTGCTTCCGCGACGAGGCGACGCGGGCCGACCGCCAGGCGGAGTTCACCCAGCTCGACGTCGAGATGTCCTTCGTCGACGGCGACGACGTGATCGCGGTCAACGAAGGCCTGCTGGCGCACGTCTTCGAGCGCGTCGGCGGCCCCAGGATCGAGACGCCGATGCAGCGGATGTGCTTCGACGAGGCGATGGGCCGCTTCGGCACCGACCGCCCGGACCTGCGCTTCGGCCTCGAGCTGGTCGACCTCGGCGACGCCCTGCGCGGGACCGAGTTCAAGGTATTCCGCTCGGTCCTCGACGGCGGCGGCTCGATCCGCGGGATCAACGCCGGCCGGCGGGAGATGCCGCGCTCCGAGCTCGACGGTCTCATCTCCCGCGCCCAGGAGCTGGGGGCGAAGGGGCTGGTCTGGGCCTTCCGCGAGGGCGACGGCTGGCGCTCGCCGACGGCCAAGTTTCTCAGCGAGGCCGAGCTGGCCGACCTCAACCAGCGCCTGGCCGCCGAGGAGGGCGACCTGCTGCTGCTGGTCGCCGACAAGCCCGCGGTGGTCAACGCGGTGCTCGGGCAGATGCGGCTCGACCTCGCCGAGCGCTTCGACCTGATTGACCCGGAGGAGAACCGCCTGGTCTGGATCGTCGACTGGCCGCTGATGGAGTGGAACGAGGGTGAGAAGCGCTTCGACGCGCTGCACCATCCCTTCACCGCGCCGGCGGGAGAGTTCGACCCCGGCAACCCCGGCCAGGCCCGCGCCCAGGCCTACGACGTCGTCTGGAACGGCCAGGAGCTGGGCGGCGGCTCGATCCGTATCCACGACGCGAAGACCCAGGAGGCGGTGTTCGCGGCGCTGGGGATCGACGCCGAGACCGCCCGCGCCCGTTTCGGCTTCCTGCTCGAGGCGCTGCAGTACGGGGCGCCGCCGCACGGCGGCATCGCCTACGGCGTCGACCGCATCGTCCAGCGCCTCTTCGGTGCCGAGACGATCCGCGACGTGATCGCCTTCCCGAAGACCGCCTCGGGCTTCGACCTCCTGACCGGCGCGCCGGCCCCGGTCGACGAGCTGCAGCTGCGCGAACTCGCGATCGGCATCCACAAACCCAAACTGCCCGGCCACTAGATGACTGGGCGCCCGGTCGTCTGATGGGCCTGCGGGACTGGTTACCCCGCAGATGGCGACCGGCTCCCGGGCCGGGGCAGACGCCGGTCTTCATCGACGACCCGAGCTTCGACAGCTGGGAGGTGGTGCGGGACTTCGCCGACCTGAGGACCGCCCGCGCCTGGCACCAGGCCCTGGTCGAGGCCGAGATCGAGGCGGTGCTCACCTCCGACTGGCCGCTCGACCGCTTCGGCCGCGGTGACATCTCGCTCCGCGTCCCAGGCGATCGCTGGAGCGAAGCCGAGTGGCACCTCTCCAACCTCGATTAGGCGTTTAGACACGGCGTCTCGGTGGTAACTTTGGAGCAGGCTCGAACCCGTTCGAGAGCCGTCTCACCGTTTGACCCAACACAAACGGCGCGGGAGCTGAAAAGTCTCCGGTCCTCTTGGGGGCAGGAGCAGGCACCCACCTTCATTTGAAGGGATCAAAGCCAGAGGCGGCAACGGCGGGTTGGGGCCTTTTTTGCGCGTTGCGGTACGAAGTCGGCACGATCCGCGCGCCACACGCGCGCCCGCTTGCCTCACCCTCAGCGGCGTGCCCGGCGAGAGGTCAATTCGGCACCGTATTGGTGCTCAACTGCCCACTGAGGATCTTGAGCGGGAGATGGAGCGGTTGGCGCGGCGGCAGCATGGAGTCGTGGGGCGCTCCCAGCTCCTGGAGCTGGGGATGGGAAGGCGGGCGATCGTTCGCCGCTTGGAGCACGGTCGGCTGCATGAGCTTCACCGTGGCGTCTACGTGGTCGGAGTACGGCGTATCTCTCGCCGGGGTCGCTGGACGGCGGCCGTACTTGCCTGTGGGGCGGAGGCGCTGCTCAGCCATCGATCGGCAGCCAGGCTCTGGGGCCTCATGCCGCCGGCGACGGAATGGATCGACGTCACCCGCCCAGTCCGGCGCGTCCGCCGGGACGGGATCCTCAGCCACCGAGCCGAGGTGGCAGACGACGAGCGGGACTTGGTCGATGGGATTCCGGTCACCTCGGTGTTTCGGACGGTGTTTGACCTTGCGGCGGTGCTGAAGCTGCGGGAGCTCGAGCGGGCGTGGCACGAGGCGGAAGTGCAGGGGCTGCGGGACCGGGTTTCGCTGCCGATGCTGTTGGAGCGGTATCCAGGGCGGCGGGGCGCCCGGAACCTGAGGGCGCTGTTGAAGGCGGACGAGCCGGTGGGGTTCACGCGGAACGACTTCGAGGAGGCGTTCTTGGCGCTGGTCGATGCCCGCGGTGTGCGGCGGCCGCGGATGAACGCCGGTCTGGCGATGCGCGGGCGCATCTTTGAAATCGATGCGCTTTGGGAAGACGAGCGGGTCGCGGTGGAGCTCGACAGCAGGAGCGTCCACAAGACGGATAGGAACTTCGAGGGCGATCGCCAGCGGGATCGCATCCTCCTGGCGGAAGGCTGGCGGACCGTGCGGGTCACCTGGCGCCAGCTGCACGATGAACCCGACGAGGTTGTGGCGGATCTGCGGTTGGCTCTCGAACGGGGAGTGGGGGGCCTTGAGAAGGCGCTTGGGCAGGGCCGTCACCCACACCCAACTGGCAATTAGGTGTGGGTGACGGCCCTGCAAGGGACCTGGGCGACGGGGGGCGAAGCTGGCGGGACGGTCGCGACACTGGCCGGACCGGGTGATGGCAGGCGGCAGCGCTCTACCCTTCGTGCGATGGATAGGGAGCTCTTCGAGCACTACCTGAGCGATGAGAGCCGGCGTGGGCCGGCTGTCGACGGCGCCTTCACGGGCGCTGCCGGTGGCGCCGCCTGCGGCGATCTCTCTCGCATCTCCTTCACCGTCACGGACGGGCGGATCGGGGACGTCAGCTTCGACGCTGAGGGCTGCGGCGCCACCAAGGCCGCGACCGCCGCCGTGGCCGAGACGATCGACGGCGCCCCGGTCCTCGACGCCGCCCTCCTCGACATCGACACCGTCGACGCTGCGATCGGCGGCCTCACCCCCGCCAAGCGCCACGCCGCCCAACTCGCCACCGACGCCCTCCACCGAGCCCTCCAGGGCGTCGCGTCCTCATCCCTGTCCTTGACCACCGCTCCGAGCTCAGGGGGGAGGGCAACCTCACCCGATGCTGACGGTTGCCCTCCCCCCGACACCGAACGCAGCACGGCCTCCTCCCCCCAACGCAACCCCAACCGCGTAGCCGTAGCCATGTCCGGCGGCGTCGACTCCGCCGTCGCCGCCCTCCTCGCCCGCGAGGAAGGCGCCGAGGTCGTCGCCATCACGGTCAAGCTCTGGGCCGACCCCGAGACCGACGGGACCAAGGCCTGCTGCTCTCCCGAGGCCGTCCTCGGCGCCCGCGCGCTCGCCCACCAGCTCGGCATCCCGCACTTCACGCTCGACCTCGAGGAGGACTTCCGCCGCCGCGTCGTCGACCGCTTCATCGGCGGCTACGCCGAGGGCAGCACGCCCAACCCCTGCATCCTCTGCAACGGCGAGGTGCGGCTGGCGGCGATGGTCGACCTCGCCGAGCGGCTCGGGGCCGAGCGCCTGCTCACCGGCCATTACGCCCGCATCGTCGAGGACGCCGACGGGCCGCTGCTCGCCACCGCCGCCGACAGCGCCAAGGACCAGAGCTACATGCTCGCCGCCCTGCCGCCGCAACTGCTCGGCCGCCTCGGCTTCCCGCTGACCGAGCTGACCAAGCCCGAGGTGCGAGAGATCGCCGCCCGTCACGGCCTCGCCGTCGCCCGCAAGGCCGAGAGCCAAGACCTCTGCTTCCTCGCCGGCCAGGGCAAGCGCGGCTTCCTGCGCCGCCACGGCGGCCTGCGCGAGCGCGACGGCGCGATCGTCGACTCCGCCGGGCGCACCCTCGGCCGCCACCGCGGCCACCACGACTTCACGGTCGGCCAGCGCCGCGGGATCGGCGTCTCCGCGCCGGAGCCGCTCTACGTGCTCGCCACCGACGCCGCCGCCAACACCGTCACCGTCGGCACCAAGGCCGAGCTGGAGCAGCGCACCGTGAGCGTCCGCGACGCCGTCCTGCACCGCGAGGGCGCCGCGGTCGACGCGGTCAAGCTGCGCTACCGCTCGCGCGCCCTGCCGGCCAAGGTCGAGGCGGCGGCAACGGGCCGGCACCCGTCCCTCGAGGTCGAGCTGGGCGAGCCCTTCGCCGGCGTCGCCCCCGGGCAGACGGCGGTGCTCATGGCCGGCGATCGGATCGTCGGCCACGGCACCATCGCCGCCTAGTAGAGAGACGTCGCTCGCTCAGACGGCCGAGCTGGAAGCGACGGTTGCCGCCTCTTCCCGTCGCATCTGGTTGACGCCTTTGACGCAGGTGTTGAAGGGCGTTCCCTTGACGCCTTTGACGTGCTTCTTGCTCAGCGCCTTGCACGCCTTCTTGGCGGTCAGGTTGTCGTTCTTGTCAGCCTGCGCCATCGCTTTGACGCAGCGGCTGAACGCGGTCCCCTTCTCGCCTTTGACGTGTTTCTTGCTCTCCCCGCGGCAGTAGTAGCCGTAGGCTTTGCCTTTCGGGGCCGATTTCGGGCCCTGCGGCGGTTTGTTGGGGTGTTCGTACTTGGGACCTTCCGGGGTGGGCTGGTAATCGGGCCCGTCTGCCATGCCCGTCGCGGGCAAGAGCCCAAGCGAGAGCACCGCGATTCCCAGTACGAGAGTCCTGCGCAGCTTCATACGTTGCCTCCTTCGACGAAGTCGAACGAACGATCCAGTCCCCCCTGAAACGACCCGGCCGGGAGATCTATAAGGGCAAACATTTCCGAGCGGCCGATCTCCCCGCCTGGGGCGGACAGGTGTCCGATCTCGGGAATATTTAGGCTTCCTAACATGAGGGCGCAGGAGATCCGGGAGACCTATTTGGCGTTCTTCGCCGAGCGCGGGCACAAGATCGTGCCCTCGGCATCGCTCGTGCCCTCGGTCCACGACCCCTCGGTGCTGCTCACCACCGCCGGGATGCAGCCGTTCAAGCCCTACTTCCTGGGGCGGGAAAAGCCGCCGGCGCCGCGCCTCGCCGACGTGCAGAAATGCTTCCGTACCACCGACGTCGAGGAGGTCGGCAACACCGCCCGCCACCTGACCTTCTTCGAGATGCTCGGCAACTGGAGTTTCGGCGACTACTTCAAGTCCGAGTCGATCCCCTGGGGCTGGGAGCTCTCCACGCAGGGCTTCGGCATGGACCCCGAGCGGATCTGGGTCACGGTCTTCGGCGGCGACGAGGAGCTCGGCCTCGGCCCGGACGAGGAGGCGATCGAGATCTGGCGCGCGACCGGCGTCCCGGAGGAGCGGATCGTCCGCCTCGGCCGCGAGGACAACTTCTGGCAGGCCGGCCCGACCGGCCCCTGCGGACCCTGCTCGGAGCTCTACCTCGACCGCGGTCTCGAGTTCGGCGCCGAGGACGACCGCCCAGGCGACGACAGCGACCGCTTCCTCGAGTTCTGGAACCACGTCTTCATGAGCTACGAGCTGGCCGAGGACGGCAGCCTGACCGAGCTGCCGACGAAGAACATCGACACCGGCATGGGGCTCGACCGGATGGCGGCGATCCTCCAGGACGTCCCCTCGGTCTTCGAGACCGACCACGTGCGGCCGCTCGTCGACCTCGCCGAGGAGCTCTCCGGCCGCCGCTACGACGAGGGCGGCGCGGTGACCCGCGCGATGCGGATCGTCGCTGACCACAGCCGCGGCGCCGCCTTCCTGATCGCCGACGGGGTCGTCCCCTCCAACGAGGACCGCGGCTACATCCTGCGCCGGATCATGCGCCGGGCGATCCAGCAGGGCCGGAGCCTCGGCCTCGAGGCCCCCTGGCTGAGCCGCTTCGCCGAGCGCACGATCGAGCTGATGGGCGACGCCTACCCGGAGCTGGTCGCCGAGAAGGAGACGATCCGGCGCTGGGTCGGCGACGAGGAGGAGAGCTTCGGCCGCACCCTGGAGCGCGGCACCGAGCTGCTGGAGCGGCTGGTTGCCGAGGCGAAGGCGAGCGAGACCTCGTGGATCGACGCGGCCGCCGCCTTCAAACTGCACGACACCTACGGCTTCCCCTACGACCTGACCAAGGAGCTGCTGGCCGAAAACGGCCTCGCGGTCGACGACCAGGGCTTCCAGGAGCTGATGGAGGAGCAGCGCCAGCGGGCCCGCACCGCGGGCGCGACCGCGCACGGCTCCGAGAACACCCACGAACGCGTCCTCGCCTTCGCCGAAGCGGCGCCCCCGACCCGGTTCGTCGGCTACGAGACGCTGCTCTCGACCACCGGCCTCGCCGCCGTCGAGCCGGTCGACGGGCGGACGCTGGTCAAGCTCGAGGAGAGCCCCTTCTACGCCGAGGGCGGCGGCCAGGTCGCCGACTCCGGGGTGCTGCGCTGGGGCGGGGAGGAGGCGCGGGTAGTCGACGTCTACCGCCTCGGCGAGGACCAGGCGCTCGCGGTCGAGCCGGGGGGCGCGGCGATCGAGCCGGGGGTCCCGGTCGAAGCCGAAGTCGAGGCCGAGACCCGCCACGCGACGATGCGCAACCACACCGCCACCCACCTCCTGCACGCGGCGCTGCGCGAGCGGCTCGGCACCCACGTCCGCCAGGCCGGCTCCGCGGTGCGTCCCGACAAGCTCCGCTTCGACTTCACCCACGGCCAGGCGCTCAGCCGCGAGGAGCTGCGCGACGTCGAGGAGCGGGTCAACGAGTGGGTCAAGGCCAGCCGGGCGGTGCGCTGGATGAACATGAACCGCGAGGAGGCCGAAAAGCTCGGCGCGATGGCCCTCTTCGGCGAGAAATACGGCGAGTGGGTGCGGGTGGTCGAGGTCGACGGCGTCTCGCGTGAGCTCTGCGGCGGCACCCACGTCGCCAACACCGCCGAGGTCGGGATCCTCAAGATCGTCGCCGAGGGATCGAGCGCGGCCAACGTGCGCCGGGTCGAGGCGATCACGGGCCCGGCGGCCATCGACTATTTCCGCGAGCGCGAGGCGCAGCTGCAGGAGGCGGGCGAGCTGCTGGGCAACCCGCAGGACCCCGTCGCCGCCGCCCGCCGCGCCGCCGAGCGGCTGAAGGAGGCGAGCGCCGGCGCCGAGAAGGCCCAGCGCGAGCAGCTCGGGACCGCGGCCGACCGGCTCGCGGGTGAGGCCGGCGATCTTCCGGGTAGCGGTGGCCGCATGGTCGTGGCCACGGTCGATCCCAGCCTGCAGGCGAACCCGAAGCAGCTGCTCGAGCTCGCCAACCGGGTGCAGTCGAAGCTCGGCCCCTCGGTCGTCGTCCTCGGCGGCGAGTCCGGCGGCAAAGCCGGCCTCGTAGCGCTGGTCTCCAAGGACCTCGCCGGCGGGCTTTCGGCCGGCGCGGTCATCCGCGAGATCGCCCCGATCGTCGGCGGCGGCGGTGGCGGCCGCGACGACATGGCGCAGGCCGGCGGCAAGGACCCCGCAAGGCTCGACGAGGCGATTGCCGCCGCGCGTGCTGCCGTCGAAAGAGATCTCGGCTGAGGAATGCGGGTGCTCGCGCTCGACCATGGCACCGTCCGGATCGGCTGCGCGCTCTCGGACCCCAGCGGCACCCTGGCGACCCCGTTGCCGGTGATCGAGCCGCCGGAGGCGCGCGCGGTCGCCGAGCTGGTCGCCGAGCACGGGGTCGAGGCGGTCGTGGTCGGCCTGCCGGTGCACCTCAGCGGCGCGGAGGGCAGCCAGGCCGGCCTCGCGCGCAGCTTCTGCCGCGAACTGGAGGCGATGCTCTCGATCCCCGTCGAGACCTACGACGAGCGCCTCACCTCGCGGATGGCCGACGCCAGCCGCCGCGGCGGCGCCTCCGCGGCCCGCGATTCGCTTGCCGCCGCGCACCTGCTCGAGTCCTACCTGGAGAGCGCGAAGGCCGTCGAAGCGGAGGAGGGGGCCGAGTCATGAGCGACGACTGGCTCAAGGACGACCCCTTCGCCGACGCCGACGATCCGGCCGCGCGCGAGCGCGAGCTTCGTCGCCGCGAACGCGAAGAAAAGCGCGCCAAGAAGGCCGGCAAGAAGGCCGAGGCGGAGCAGCGGCAGGCACCGCCGCCTCCGCCTCCCGCGGACCCGATCGAGCCGCCGCTGTCCCCGCGCACGCCCGAGCAGGAGTTCTGGGACGAGGAGCCGGAAGCGGCCGAAGACCCGGAGCCCGCGAAGCCCGTCGAGCCCGCGAAGCCCGTCGAGCCCGCGAAGCCCGTCGAACCCGCGAGGCCGGCGGAGCCGCCGCCGGTCCCAGCGGCCCCCGCCGCCTCGGGCAACGGCCGCCCGCCGGCGACCAACCGCGGTCGCGGCATCCTCGCCGCGCTCGGCCGCCGCCCGTTCCTGATCTTCGCCGTGATCGCCGGCCTCTTCGTCCTCTGGTTCCTCGGCTCGCTCTTCCAGCCCTTCCACGGCGACGGCTCGGGCAAGGTGGCGGTGACGATCCCGAAGGGCTCGAGCGTCAGCGAAGTCGGCGACCTGCTCGCCGACGAAGGCGTGATCGACAACTCGACCCTCTTCCAGGTCCGCGTCACCCTCGCCGGCAAGCGCTCGGAAATCTATTCCGGCAACTTCACCCTGGCCAACAACATGAGCTACGGCGCCGCGATCGACGCGCTCTCGGTCCCGCCGGTGAAGCGGACGCTCTCGGTGACGATCCCGGAGGGCTACACGCGCTCGCAGGCGGCGCAGGTGGCCGAGGAAGCCGGAGTCCCCGGCGACTACACCAAGGCGACGATCAAGTCGAAGTACCTCGACCCGGCCGAATACGGCGGCAGGAACGCCAAGGACCTCGAAGGCTTCCTCTTCCCCGACACCTTCGAACTGAAGCCGAAGGCGCCGGTCGAGGACCTGGTCCAGCTGCAGCTGCAGGACTTCAAGCGGCGGATCAAAGGCGTGAACATGAAGTACGCGAGGTCGAAAAACCTGACGGTCTTCGACGTGGTGACGATCGCCTCGATGGTCGAGGACGAGGCCGGCGTCGACAGCCAACGCGGCCTCGTCGCCTCGGTGATCTACAACCGCCTGCACGAAGGGATGCCGCTGGGGATCGACGCGACGATCCGCTTCGCGACCGGCAACTACACCGAGCCGCTGACCGAATCCGAACTGGCGATCGACTCGCCCTACAACAGCCGCACCAACGCCGGCCTGCCGCCGGGACCGATCAGCAATCCCGGCCTGGCCTCGCTCGAGGCGGCGGCGCACCCGCCGAAGACCGACTACCTCTTCTACGTGACCCACGCCCGGCGCCTGCGGCAAGCTCACCTTCGCCAAGACCGAAGCCGAATTCGAAGCCGCGGTCGACAGGTACAACTCGGCCCGCGAAGCGGCCGGCGGCAACTCGCCCGACAGCTGCGGGGAATAGCGGCGATGCCAAAGCTCGCGGTGCTCGGCCATCCCGTCTCCCACTCGCGCTCGCCGGCGATGCAGAACGCGGCGCTGGCGGCGCTGGGCCTGGAGGACTGGCGCTACCAGGCGATCGACGCCGTCCCCGAGGCCTTCGAGATGACCGTGCGGGAGCTTGCCGACGTCGGCTACGCGGGCGTCAACGTCACCGTCCCGCACAAGGAGTCGGCGCTGGGCCTGGCCGACGAGGCAAGCGAAGCCTCGCGCCAGATCGGCGCCGCCAACACGCTGGTCTTCGACGGCAAGCGGATCGAGGCCCACAACACCGACGCCGACGGCCTGCTCGCGGCGCTGCCCGACCCGCCCCGCGACCGGCGGGCGCTGGTGCTCGGCGCCGGCGGCGCGGCGCGGGCGGCGATCTGGGCGCTGCTCTGGGAAGGGGCGACGGTCGACGTCTGGAACCGCACCCCTGAGCGGGCGGAGGCGATCTGCGCCGAGCTGGGGGGGACGGCGACGACCGTGCCCCGGCAGGAGGACTACGACCTGATCGTCAACACCAGCTCGGCCGGGCTCGGCGGCGAGGACCCCTTCGATCACCTGCCCCTCGCACGCGAGGGCTTCAGGGAGTCGCAGGCGGTCGTCGACATGGTCTACGGCGAGCGCCGCAGCCGCCTGCTGAAAGCCGCCGAAGGCGCGCGCGCCGCGACGGTCGACGGTCTCGAGATCCTCGTCCAGCAGGGCGCGCGCTCGCTGGAAATCTGGACCGGGCGCCAACCCGACCTCGACGTGATGAGGGCGGCGGCCCGCGATTGCTGAATTGACCCGCCTATAGCGGGGCTAACTCAGCGATCGTCCCCCGATAGCCTTGCCGCGATGACGACTTTCCGTTTCACCACCGCGGGGGAGTCGCACGGGCCGGGGCTCGTGACGATCGTCGAGGGCCTGCCGTCGGGGCTGGAGCTCGACCGCGAGGCGCTCGACCGCGACATGGCGCGGCGGCAGCTCGGCCACGGCCGCGGCGGCCGGATGAAGATCGAGACCGACACCGTCGAGGTCCGCGCCGGCGTCCGCCACGGCCGCACGCTCGGCAGCCCGATCGCGCTGCTGGTCGCCAACCGCGACTACGCCAACTGGGAGGAGCGGATGAACCCCTGGCCGGTGGAGGGATTCTCGCCCGACGAGGTCCACCTGCCGCGGCCCGGGCACGCCGACCTGGTCGGCGCCCAGAAATACGGCCACGCCGACATCCGCAACGTGCTCGAGCGGGCCAGCGCGCGCGAGACGGCGGCCCGCGTCGCCGCGGGCACGATCGCCCGCGCCTTCCTGAAAACGCTCGGGGTCGAGATCCACAGCCACGTGCTGCAGATCGCCTCGGTTCGCGCCGCCGAGCGCCCCGGCCTGAAGCCGGAGGACTTCGCCGCGGTCGACGAGGACCCGGTGCGCTGCCTCGACCAGGAGGCGAGCAAGGCGATGGTCGAGGAGATCAACCGCCTGCGCAAGGCCAACGAGAGCCTCGGCGGCAGCTTCGAGGTCCTCGTCTTCGGCCTCGTGCCGGGGATCGGCTCCCACATCTCCTGGGAGGACCGCCTCGACGGCCGCCTGGCCGGAGCGGTCGCCTCGATCCAGTCGATCAAGGGGGTGGCGATCGGCGAAGCCTGGGACGTCGCCGGGCGCCCCGGCTCGGAGGCGCACGACGAGATCTTCTGGTCGGAGAAGGACGGCTACTTCCGCGAGACCAACCACGCCGGCGGGCTCGAGGGCGGGATGACCAATGGCCAGCCGCTCTCGGTGCGGGCGGCGATCAAGCCGATCTCGACCCTGACCAAGCCGCTGCGCTCGGTCGACACCGAGACCAAGCAGCTGGCGCAGGCGCTGCGCGAGCGCACCGACTCGACCGTCGTCCCCGCCGCCGCGATCGTCGGCGAGGCGATGGTCGCGCTGACCCTCGCCCGGGCCTACCGCGAGAAGTTCGGCGGCGACCACATCGACGACGTCGTCGCGGCGCTCGAGGCCTACAAGCAGCGGATCGACTTCCGGGGCTGAGCCGGTGAGCAGGCCGGCGATCGTCTTCATCGGCTTTATGGGGGCCGGCAAGAGCACCGCGCTCGCCGCTGCCCGCAAGGCGGGGCTGGAGACGGTCGAGATCGACGAGCTGATGGAACGCGAGCTCGGCAAGCCGATCCGAGCGGCGTTCGAGGAGGACGGTCAGGAGGCCTTCCGGGCGCGCGAGGCCGAGGTCGTCGGCGCCCTGCTGGAGAACGCCGACGGCGGTGCCATCGCCCTAGGCGGCGGCAGCGTCCTCTCGCCGCGGGTGCGCGAGGCGCTGCGCGCCACACGGTCGTCCTGCTGGAGATCGACGCCGCCACCGCCTGGAAGCGGATCGAGGGCACCGAGCGGCCGCTGGCGACCAGCGAAGCCGACGTCGAGCGCCTGCTGGCCGAGCGCCTGCCGCTTTACGAGGAGCTGGCCGACGCGGTCGTGCCGGTGGCCGACAGGCGCGTCGTCGAGCGGGCGCTGCCGGCGATCCGGGCGCTGACCGGGCTGCCGGGGACGCGGCTGCTGTGGGCCTCGAGCGCTTCCGGGGATTACCCGATCTTCGTCGGGCGGGAGATCCTGCGCGACGACTGGTGGCCGCTCGAGGGCCGCGGCTTCCTGATCGCCGACACCTTCACCGTCAACCACTTCGCGGATCGGCTGATCGAGTCGTTCGTCGGCATCGACCTGACCGTGGCCGGCGAGGAGACGAAGACGATGGAACAGGCGCAGACGATCCTCGAGGACATGGCGAAGAAGGGGATGACCCGGGAGGACCACGTGATCGCCCTCGGCGGCGGCGTCACCGGCGATCTCGCCGGCTTCTGCGCCCACGTCTACCAGCGCGGGGTCCCGGTCGTCCAGGTGCCGACCACCCTCGTCGCCCAGGTCGACTCGGCCTACGGCGGCAAGACCGGCGTCGACCTGCCGCAGGGCAAGAACTACGTCGGCGCCTACCACCTGCCCGCCGCGGTCGTCGCCGACACCGCGACGCTGGCCTCGCTGCCGAAGGAGGAGCTCTCCGCCGGCTTCGTCGAGGTGCTGAAGACCGGCCTGCTGTCCGGCGGCGGCCTCTGGGACCGCGTCCGCTCGATCGAGCGGCTCGACCCGGCCGACCTCGACGACGTCGTCTTCGCCTGCGCCCGCTACAAGTGCGGGGTCGTCGCCGAAGACGAGCAGGACAGCGGCCGCCGCCACGTCCTCAACCTCGGCCACACCGTCGGCCACGGGATCGAGACCGCCAGCGGCTACAGCCGCTACCGCCACGGCGAGGCGATCGGGCTGGGGCTGCTCGCCGCGCTGCGCCTCTCCGGGCTCCCGCCCTGCGGGACGAGGTCGAGGCGGTGCTTCGCCGCCACGACCTGCCGGTGAGGCTCGACCCGGACGTCGGCGTCGACGCCGTTCTCGAGGCGCTCGAACGCGACAAGAAGCGCACCGCCGCCGGCGTCGGCTTCGTCCTCCTCTCCGAGCCCGGCAAGCCCCGCACCGGGCAGACCGTCGACCCGGCTAAGGTCCGGGCTGCCGTGGAGGAGCTCTACTGATGTCGACCGTCGCCAACCGCGTCGCCGTCCTGCACGGGGTGAACTTCGACGTCCTGGAGCGCCGCGACGCGTCGATCTACGGCGGCATCTCGCTCTCGCAGCTGGAGGCGAAGATCTCCGACTGGGCGCACGAGCTGAGCCTGGAACCGATTTTCTTCCAGACCAACGCCGAGGGCGAGTTCTGTGAATACCTGCACCGCTCGATTGAGCTTGCCGACTCGGTGATCGTCAATGCCGGCGCCTGGACCCACTACAGCCGGGCGATCGCCGACGCGCTGGAGCTGACGCGGCTGCCGGCCGTCGAGGTCCACCTCTCCGACGTCGAGGCGCGCGACGACTGGCGCAGGCTCTCGGTCTTCGACGGCCTCGTCCTCGCCAAGGTCGCGGGCAAGGGCCCCGACGGCTACCGCGAGGCCCTGGAGCTGATCGCCCGCGAGCTGGGCGCGGCCTGATGCGCGGCCGCAGCGACCGCCTCGAGCGGCTGCTGGCCGAGAAGGAGCTCGACCGCTTCCTCGTCACCGACCTGACCAACGTCCGCTACCTGACCGGGTTCACCGGCACGAATGGGGCTTGTGTCTGCGGTGAGGGGCTGCGCCTTTTCCTCACCGACTTCCGCTACACGGAGCGCGCCGCCGCCGAGGTCGAGGGCTGGGAGGCGGAGACCCTCTCGGGCGACTGGCTGAAGGGGATCGCCGAGCGGCTCGAGGGGCGGGTCGGGTTCGAAGACGACCAGGTGTCGGTCCGCCTGCTGGAGAAGCTGAGCGAGAAACTCGGCGAGGGCACGGAGATGGTCGCCGCCGGCGGCAAGGTCGAGAGCCTGCGGCGGGTCAAGGACGCCGAGGAGCTGGCGGCGATCGAGGAGGCTTCGAAGCTCGCCGACGAGGTCCTGCGCTGGACCCTGGAGCAGGGCCTCGCCGGCCGCCGGGAGCGCGACGTCGCCCTCGCCACCGAGGCCCGGATCCGTGAGCTCGGCGCCGACCCCTCGTTCCCGGCGATCGTCGCCGCCGGCCCCAACGGGGCGCTGCCGCACGCCGAGCCGGGGGAGCGGGAGATCGGCCGCGGCGAGCTGGTCGTCTTCGACATGGGCGCCAAGCTCGACGGCTACTGCTCCGACGGCACCCGCACCTTCGCCACCGGCGACCCCGGCGAGAAGGGGGGAGGCGTCTACGAGGTGGTCCGCCAGGCCCAGGCGGCGGCGCTGGAGGCGATCCGCGCCGGTGTCAAGGGCGAGGACCCCGACACCGCCGCCCGCAAGGTGATCGACGACGCCGGCTACGGCGAGTACTTCGGCCACGCCCTCGGCCACGGGGTCGGCCTCGAGGTCCACGAGGGGCCACGGCTCTCGCAGCGCTCCGACGACGTCCTCGCCCCGGGCGAAGTCGTCACCGTCGAGCCCGGCGTCTACCTGCCGGGGAAGCTGGGAGTGCGGATCGAGGACCTGGTCGTCGTCACCGAGGACGGGCTGCGAAACCTCAGCTCGCTGCCGAAGGATCTGCAGATAGTCGACTGAGCTCCGCAACAGCGGGGTACGTCATTCCGATTCAAGCCGCGACCCGGGATGGTCGATGCCCGGCCATGGGTAAGAACCGGGACACGCTGGTCTCGATCCACTCCGAAGCGCGGCGCGAGCGTCTCCTCGACATGGAGGAGCGCCTGCGCCGCTACCGCTTCGCCTGCTTCGCGATTCTCGCCCTCGCCCTGGGGCTCGGCGGCGGCAGCTCGATCGGCTACTGGTGGATCGCGCTGCTCGGCCTCGGCCTGCTCGGATTCGCGGTCGCCGACCGCTTCATGCGCGCCAGCGCCCACCCGGCGCTCTGGGTCGCCGGCGCCTGGGCGGCGTTGCCGGCTCTGCTCGGCGCCTCGGTGCTGGTCACCGGCGGCGCCACCAGCCCCGCCCTCGTCTGGCTCGCGCTGCCCGCGGTCACGCTCGGGTTCCGCTTCGAGCCCCGCGGGATGGTCGCCGGCACCGCCTACGTGCTCGCGGTCTTCCTCGCGGCGGCGGTCATCCCCGACCCGCAGGCGGCCTGGGACGAGCGCCAGACGCTGATCGCGGTCGCCGCCCTGATCGTCAGCACCGTGATCCTCAGCGGGGCGCTGGTCGAGTCCGACCGCGCCCACCGCCGCCGCTCGACCCTCGACTCGCTCACCGGCCTCTTCAACCGCACCGCGCTGGAGCAACGGCTGGGGGAGCTCGACGGGCAGCCCTGCAATCCCGCCGAGGGCCTCTCCCACGCCTTCCTGCTCTGCGACCTCGACCACTTCAAGCGGGTCAACGACCAGTTCGGGCACGCGGCCGGCGACGCGGTCCTCCAGGACGTCGCCTACACGATGCGGGCGGCTCTGCGGGCGGGCGACTCGATCTACCGCGTCGGCGGCGAGGAGATCCTGGTGATGCTTCCAGGCGCCGGCCACGAGGACGCGCTGGAAATCGCCGAACGGCTGCGGATCGCGGTGCGCGAGCGCCGGCCGGTCGGCGTCCCGGTCTCGCTCAGCATCGGCGTCGCCGTCGCCGAGCCGCAGTTCGTCGACACCGAGGACCTGCTGGCCCGCGCCGACGCGGCCCTCTACGCGGCCAAGGCCGGCGGTCGCGACCTCGTCTACATCGACAGCGAGATCGCGCTAACGGCTGAGGTCCCAGTCGCTGCTGAGCCGCTCGCCGAACGCCGCTAGGAGCTTCACGGTCGCCTCGACGTCGCGCAGGTCGACCATCTCGACGGGGGAGTGCATGTAGCGCAGCGGGATCGAGACCAGGCCGGTGGGAATTCCGGCGCGGGAGATCTGCAGGACGTCGGCGTCGGTGCTGGTGCCGCGGCCGCTGGCGCTGACCGAGTACTCGATCCCCTCCGCCTCGGCGGTCTCGACCAGCAGCTCGAAGACCTTCGGCGAGAGGGTGGAGCCGCGGCCGATCGCCGGGCCGGAGCCGAACGGATGGCTGCCGATCTCCTTCTCGTCGACGCCGGGGGCGTCGGTGGCGTGGGTGACGTCGACGGCGATCGCGATGTCGGGCCGGACGTGAAAGGCGGCGGTGCGGGCACCGAAGAGGCCGATCTCCTCCTGGACCGCGGCGACGGCGGCGAAGGAGCCGCCGGGGCCTTTGCCCTCGGCGCAGCGGCGCAGGCTCTCGAGCGCGACGAAGGCGCCGAGGCGGTTGTCCATCGCCCGCGAGACGAGCCGCTCGCCGGCCACGGGCATCGGCTCGGCGGCGATCACCACCGGGTCGCCGACCCGGACCAGCGCCTCGGCCTCCTCGCGGTCGGCGGCGCCGATGTCGATGTGCATGCTTTTCAGCTCGACCACCTTCTTGCGCTGGTCGGCCTCGAGCAGGTGGATCGGCTTGCGGCCGGCGACGCCGGGCACGAGGCCGTCGCGGCCGCGGACCTCGACCCGCTGGCCGACGAGGATCTGCGGGTCCCAGCCGCCGACCGGGGCGAACCAGAGGAAGCCCTTCTCGTCTACGTGGGTGACGATCAGGCCGATCTCGTCGATGTGGCCGACGACGGCGAGCGTCGGCGAGGCCTCGCCGACGCGGGCGATGGTCGAGCCGATCCCGTCGACGCTGATGTCGGCGAAGGAAGCCGCCTCGCGCCAGACCTCGGCCGCCGGCCCCTCGTATCCGGAGGGGGCGCCGGCGCGGAGCAGCTTGTCGAGGAGATCTGGAGTGCTCAAAAGGTCCGGGGAGTATGCCTAAGAACGGGCGGCGCTTGCTTCGTGGCGGAGCTCGTCGCGCCGGCCGCCGTATCTGCGGTGCTCGCTCACTATCAGCGCCCACATCAATACGACGGCGATCGCCACGGAGATCAACGCCGGCATCGAAGTCGCGACCGGGATCAGGAAGAGGAGGACGATCGCCAGCCCCAGCCGGCGCCGGTTGATCGAGCGGACGTGGCGGTAGCGGAAGGCGACCAGGCCGATCAGGTAGACCGCGAGCCCGCCGAGCAGGGCGAAGGCGGGGACGTCGTGGAGGTCTTCGTCGTGGTGGCCGATCGTCACCTTCATCCCGTAGGCCATCAGCACGATGCCGGCGACCATCAGCAGGTGGATGTAGGAGTAGGAGTCCCGCGCCAGCTCGTTCTGCGCCCGGCCGGCCTCCGCTTCGCCGAGCCGCCTGGCCGAGATCAGCGCGACGACGTCGAAGTAGGTCCACCAGAGCGCCGCGGCGAGGAAGACGCCGAGCACGGCCGCGGTCCCGATCCCGAGGTCGAGGGCCCCTGAGGCGCCGACCCCGATCGCGACGATCGACTCGCCGAGGGCGATGATCACGATCAGCCCGTGGCGCTCGGCGAAGTGGCCGGGGATCAGCTTCCAGCCCTCGGCGCCGAAGAAGTAGGGCCCGGCCATGTCGAGGAAGATCGCCAGCGCCCAGAGCGCGCCCTGGGCGAGGCCGTCGAAGAGGGAGGCGAGGACCAGGATGCCGACGCCGATCGCGGTGCTGACCGCGAGGCCGACCACTGAGCGGCGCAGGTCCTTGTCGTCGGCGCCGGCGAGCCAGAAGAGGGCGATGTGGGCGGCGCGGAAGACGCCGATCGCCAGCGCGAAGGTGAGGGCGAGGTTGCCGAAGGCCTCCTGGACGCAGAGCGAGACGATCAGCATCGCCGCCATCGCGACGAAGATGACCAGGCGGACCGCGCCCTCCTCGGGGTCGATGACGCTGGTCAGCCAGGCGTAGCCGACCCAGGCCCACCAGAGCACGCCGAGGATCAGCAGGCCCTGCGCGAGGCCCGACCAGGTCTGGTCGTGGGACATCAGCGCCGTGCACTGGGTGAGCGCGAGGACGAAGACGAGGTCGAAGAAGAGCTCCAGCGGCGTCACCCGCTCGCCTTCGCGGCGGGTCGCGCTCAGCCGCGAATGATGGGACGTTCCCTCCACGGCCCCAATCCTCGCAATAAGGTTCCCCCGATGGGAGTCGCTGTGGTGACGGGAGCATCGACGGGGATCGGCAAGGCGACCGCGATTCGCCTTGCCCGCGACCCCGGGACCGAGCTCGTCCTCGTCGCCCGCCGCGAGGAGCTGCTGCGCGAGCTGGCCGAGTCGCTGCCCTGCCGGGCCACCTACGTCGCCGTCGACCTGACCAAGCTCGGCGCCCCGCAGATGATCGCCACCCACCTCAGAGCAGCGCACGGGGGAAGGCTGCACCTGCTGGTCAACAACGCCGGCGCCGCCTGGCGCGGCAGCTTCGCCGAGACCGGCTACGCCAACGTCCACCGCCACATGGAGCTCAACTTCGACGCGGTGGTGCGGCTGACCGAGGTGCTGTTGCCGCTCCTGCGCGCCTCCGCGCCGAGTGCGATCGTCAACGTCGCCAGCACCGCCGGCCGCGTCTCCCGCGCCCGCACCGGCGCCTACTCGGCCAGCAAGTTCGCCCTGATCGGCTGGTCGGACTCGCTCCATGCCGAGGAGAAGGCCCACGGCGTCCACGTCGGTCTGGTGCTGCCCGGCTTCGTCCGCACCGAGGGCTTCCCGGCGACCGAGCTGCGCGAGAAAGCGGCCACCCGCTGGATCGTCTCCAAGCCCGAGACGGTCGCCGAGGCGATCCACCGGTGCGGCCCCGGCGGCCGAGCCGAGCGCTACGTCCCGCGCCCGTACGGGCTGGCGGCAGCGTTGCGGATCCTGGCGCCCTCGCTGGTGCGCCGCGTCCTCGGAGGCGGCGCCGCCTCGAGCCTCACGACCAGCACCGGCGGCGATCAGGACCCGGGCTGATGCCCCTCTACGCCGACGTCATCGTCGCCTTGGCCCTGATCGTGGCCGCCGTCATCGCCACCGTCTCGACGAGGAAGGTGCGCCAGACCAACCGCCGCTTCCGGATGCTCGACGAAATCTCCCGCGTGGCCGACGGCGGCATGCCCCTGGACGAGACGCTCGACGCAATCGTCGAGATCATCGTCCCGGAGCTGGGCGACATCTGCGCGGTCGACGTGATCGAAGACGGCTCGGTCCGCCGCGCGGCGCTGCGGGCCGACGGTCCCGATGCTGCGGCGGTGGCCACCCGCCTCAAGGCGCGCGGGCCGCGCATGCAGGAGCAGATCGCCAGCGACGCGAGCCGCGAGCGGCAGGAGCCGCGGCGCTTCGAGCTGCGCAGCGAGGAGGACCTGCACAGGTTCGCCTCCGACGAGGATGACCTCGAGTTCCTCCGCAGTCTCGGGGTCCGCTCGGGGGTGACCGTCGAGCTGCGTGCCCGTGGCCGGCCGACCGGGATGCTGACGATCAGCGTCGGTCCCTCGGGACGCCGCTTCGACGACTCCGACGTGCACTTCGTCACCATCCTCGCCGGCCGCGTCGCCCTGGCGCTCGACAACGCCGGCCTCTTCTCGGTGCTGGAGCGGACCGAGCGGGAACGGGCGGAGATCGCCGAGACGCTGCAGCGCGGTCTCTTGCCGCCGCCGCTGCCGCACATCCCGGGCTGGTCGGTGGCGGCCACCTACCGGCCGGCGGGAGCCGAGAACGAGCTCGGCGGCGATTTCTACGACGCCTTCCGGATCGCCGGCGGCTGGATGGTGGTGATCGGCGACGTCACCGGCCGCGGTGCCAAGGCGGCGGCCGTGACCGCCCACGCCCGCTACACGCTGCGCACCGCGGCGGCGCTGACCGGCGACCCGGTGGTCGCGCTGCGGACCCTCAACCGCGAGCTGCTCGCCAGGCAGGGCGCCGCCCTCTGCAGCGTCGCCGCGATGGCGATCTCCGAAGACCCGGCCGAGCCGGTCCGCCTCGCCGTCGCCGGACACCCGCCGCCGCTGCTGGTCGACGGCACCAGCGTCAGGGAGGTCGCCAGCCCGGCGCCCGTCCTCGGCGCCTTCACCGAAGAGACCTGGACGCTGGAGTCGACCCAGGTCGCCCCCGGGCAGCAGCTGGTCGTGGTCACCGACGGCGTCACCGACGTGGTCGGCGGCGGCGAGCGCTTCGGCGAGGCGCGGCTGCGCGAGCAGCTGGAAGGAGTGAGCAGCCCCGCCCTCGCGGCGCAGCGGATCGAGGGCGCCCTGCACGAGTTCGCCGGCGGCGTCCTCGACGACGACGCCGCGATCCTCGCGATCGCCCCGGCCTCCACCGGGATCGAGCTGGCGCCCGAGCGCGAGCGGGGGCTGGTCGAGCGGCTGTATGAGGCCTTCAACCGCCGCGACCCGGACGAGATCGTCGCCGTCTGCGACGAGAGCATGGGCTTCTTCCCGATCGGCACCGCGGAGGAGATCGGGCGGACCGCGCCCTACGTCGGGCCGGAGGGGCTGCAGGAATACCTTCGCGACGTCGACCGGGCCTGGGACGAGCTGCTGATCAGCCCCAAGGTGGTCGAGCGACGCGGCGGCTCCCTGCTGGTCCGCGGTAGGGCCTACGCCCGCAGCCGCCCGCTCGGCATCCGCGACGTCCCGGTCGCCTGGGTCTGGGACCTCGACGGCGACAAGTTCATTCGCGGCGAGGTCTTCCGCGACCCCGAGGAAGCCGCCACCCGCCTGGCCGCCTCGCCCTGAGGCACCCCCCGGTGGGGGTCACTAGGATTCGCCGCCGATGACGATCAGCACCAACCAATTCAAGAACGGCACCCATATCGAGATCGACGGGAAGATCTGGAAGATCATCGAGTTCCAGCACGTCAAGCCGGGCAAGGGCGGCGCCTTCGTCCGCACCAAGCTGCGGCGGATCGAGGACGGCTCGGTGATCGACAAAACCTTCAGGGCGGGGGAGAAGTTCCGCCCGGTGCGGACCGAATCGAAAAAGATGCAGTACCTCTACGACTCGGGCGACGCTGCGGTCTTCATGGACTCCCAGGACTACGACCAGATCGAGATCCCGCGGGAGTCGTTGGGCGACTCGATGCAGTGGGTGCTGCCGAATGCCGAGGTCGACGTGCTGTTCGTCGACGAGCGGCCCAGCGACGTGCAGGTCGCCAGCGCGATCGAGATGAAAGTCGTCCAGACCGACCCCGGCCTCAAAGGCGACACCGCCTCCGGCGGCGGCAACAAGCCGGCGACGCTGGAGTCGGGCGTGGTCGTCCAGGTGCCGCTCTTCATCGAGGAGGGCGAAACGGTCCGGGTCGACACCCGCAGCGGCGAGTACATCTCCCGCGCCTGAGTGCTCGAAGCGCGGGCGCTGACAGAATGTCCGCATGCGCAGATCCGACCAGCGGCGGGACGCCGTCTTCGCCAACTACCAGCGCGACGTGACCGGGCGCCCGCTGGAGGAGCTGCTGGGCGAGGCGCGGCCGCTGACCCGGGAGCTGGCCGAGGGCGTCGACGTCCATCGCGAAGAGCTCGACGACACGATCGCCGCCCACGTGAAGGGCTGGACCGTCGACCGGATCGCGCCGCTGGACATGAACGTGATGCGCGTCGCCCTCTACGAGATGGACTTCATGGACACGCCCGCGGAGGTGGCCATCGACGAGGCCGTGGAAATCGCCAAGGAGTACTGCGGCGCCGACGCGCCCGGGTTCGTCAACGGCATCCTCGGCGCCGTCGTGCGCGAGCGGGAGCCGGCCAAATGAGCGCCCGCCTGCGGGAGATCTCGGCCCGGCTGCAGGAGATCACCGGGCGGCTGCAGGCCGAGGAGGTCGCCGACGACGTCGCCGCCCAGCTCGCCGCCGAGGCGGCCGACCTCGCCGCCGAGGCGGTCGAGGAGGCCAACCGCGAGGCGCGGCAGCAGGCATCGAACGAGTGAGCCTCTTCGTCTGTTCCTTATTGGTGTCTGGGAACGAAAAGGAACAACTGAGATGAGCTATCCGGAGGACCTGCACGCCATGGTCGACGACGCGCTGGCGAAGCTCGGGTTCTCCGCGAGCGGCTCGACCGCCGGCCTCGAGGAGGCGATGCGGTACTCGCTGCTCGCCGGCGGCAAGCGGGTGCGGCCGGTGCTGGCCCTCGCCACCGCTCGCGCCCTGGGGGCCGAGCCGGAGCGGTTCCTGCCGCTCGCCTGCGCGATCGAGCTGATCCACACCTACTCGCTGATCCACGACGACCTGCCGGCGATGGACGACGACGAGCTGCGGCGCGGCCTGCCGACCTCCCACGTCAAGTACGGCGAGGACGTCGCGATCCTCGCCGGCGACGGCCTCTTCGCCGAGGCGGTGCGGCTCTTCTGCGAGCAGCCGGGGGATCCGGCGCGGGTGCTGGCCTCGCTGCGCGAGCTGGCCGCCGCGACCGGGGTCGACGGGATGGTCGGCGGCCAGTACGTCGACGTGATCGGGGCCGAGTCCGACGCCGACGGCCTGCGCGCCCTGCACGCCCTGAAGACGGGCCGCCTGATCGCCGCGAGCGTCAAAACCGTCCTCCTCCTCGAGGGGCTGCCGGAACCTGAGACAATGCCCTATCGCCGTTTCGCCGAGGAGCTTGGCGTGCTGTTCCAGATCGTCGACGACATCCTCGACGTGACCGAGTCAGACGAGCAGCTCGGCAAGCCACATGGAAGCGACGAGAGACATGGCAAACTCACCTACGTCAGCCTTTTCGGCCTCGACCGGGCCCGTGAGCTGGCCGCCGAGTCGCACGCGAAGGCGACGGCGGCGCTGGCCGGGGCAAGCGGCGAGACCCAGGACCTGAGGCGCGTGGCCGACTACATCTTCACGAGGAACGAATGAGCGAAAAGCCCCCCACCCAGGGCCCCGAAGACGAGAACAGAGAGCCGCTGCTGCCCGGGATCGACAGCCCGGAGGACCTGCACGGCCTCGACGAGGAGCAGCTGCAGCAGGTCGCGCAGGAGATGCGCGGCTACATCATCGACACGATCGGCGAGATCGGCGGCCACTTCGGCGCCAACCTCGGCACCTGCGAGCTCGCCGTCGCCCTGCACAGCCTGCTCGACTCCCCCCGCGACAAGGTCCTCTGGGACGTCGGCCACCAGTCCTACCCGCACAAGATCCTCACCGGCCGCCGCGACGCTCTGCCGACGATCCGCCAGTACGACGGCCTGGCGCCGTTCTGCTCGATCCCGGAGTCCGAGCACGACATCATGGGCGCCGGCCACGCCTCGACCTCGATCGGCTACGCGGTTGGGCTGAAGGAGGCGATGCGCCACGGGATCGGCGAGGACGGCAAGGTCGCCGCGGTGATCGGCGACGGCGCCCTCACCGGCGGCGTCGCCTACGAGGCCCTCCATGCCGCCGGCGGCCTGCAGACGCCGATCGTGATCGTCCTCAACGACAACGGGATGTCGATCTCCCCGAACGTCGGCGCCCTGTCCCGCTACTTCAACCGGATCCGGCTCAACCCGCGCCTCTACCACGCTCGCGAGGGGGTGGAGGACCGGCTGACGAAGCTGCCGCTCGGGCTCGGGCGGCGGATCGAGCGGCTCGGGCCGGAGATCAAGTCGGCGATCAAGGCCTACTGGGCCCCCGGTCTCTTCTTCGAGGAGCTCGACCTCGCCTACATGGGCGTGATCGACGGCCACGACGTCCACGCCCTGCGCGAAGCGCTGACCGAGGCCTTCGAAGCCGACCGCCCGGTCGTCGTCCACGTCCACACCGTCAAGGGCAAGGGCTTCGCGCCGGCCGAGGAAGGCGGCCTGGAGTCGATGGAGGAGTGGCACGCGGCGAAGCCGAAGTCGATCGTCAACGGCGAGCCCGCGAGCGCGCCGAAGCCGGTACCGGTGACCGAAACCGACTCGCCGGAGGGGATCGAGCTGCTCGAGAGGCCGCCCGCGGCCAGCTCTCCGCCGCAGTACACGAAGGTCTTCGCCGGGGCGATGGTCGCCGAGGCCGAGGCCGACGAGCGGGTGATCGGGATCACCGCGGCGATGGCGGGGGGGACCGGCCTGCAGCAGCTCTGCGACGAGCGGCCCGAGCAGTACTACGACGTCGGCATCGCCGAGCAGAACGCGATCCTGCTCGCCTGCGGCCTGGCCCTCCAGGGCGCGAAACCGGTCTGCGCGATCTACTCGACCTTCCTGCAGCGGGCCTTCGACCAGATCGTCCACGACGTCTGCCTGCAGGACCTCGACGTCACCTTCGCGATGGACCGCGCCGGCCTGGTCGGCGACGACGGCCCGACCCATCACGGCGCCTTCGACGTCTCCTACTTCCGCCCGATCCCGAACGTCGTCGTGATGGCGCCGCGCGACGAGGCGATGCTGGTCCACATGCTCCACACCGCGATCGCCCACGACGGGCCGGCGGCGCTGCGCTACCCGCGGGGGGCCGGCGAGGGCGTCGAGCTGCCGGCGAAGCCAAAAAGCATTCCGATCGGCGTGGGCGAGGTGCTGGCCGAGGGCGAGCGCGTCGCCCTGCTCGGCTACGGCTACGGCGTCACCGTCGCCCGCGAAGCGGCGCAGATCCTCGAGAAGCACGGGATGAAGCCGACCGTCGCCGACGCTCGCTTCGCCAAGCCGATCGATACGGAGCTGGCCGATCGCCTGGCGCGCGAGCACGACCTGCTGGTGACGATCGAGGAGAACGTGCTGCCGGGCGGCTTCGGCTCGGCGGTGCTGGAGCACCTTGAGGACTCCTTCGCCGAGGCGCCCGGTGAGCGGGCGCGGGTGCTGCGAGTCGGCCTCCCGGACTCCTACGTGACCCACGGCAAGCCGGCGCTGTTGCGAGCCGAGGTCGGCCTGACGGGGGAGTCGGTGGCCGATCGGGTGCTCAGCTCGATGCCCAGCGCACAGCCCGCTCTAACGTAATCAGTTCCCGCTTGACCTAATCAATTTTGACGATTGATTCAATTGGCGCAATCGATTAGCCTGCGCCAGTCTCTCCGGTGAGAGAAGCCGGCAGTTGAAGCCAGCGCTTCTGGGGAATCGCCAAGGGGAGGAGAGGCGCGCATCTCTATATGTGTGGATCCGCTTGGGGAATCGGATCTCTCGCGCCCGCCTAACAGGTCGGGGCGCGAGGCGCGCTTGCGGAGCGCCTGAGATTGCAGAAAAAAAGGCGCCCGCCGTGAAGCGGGCGCCTCTCTCTCGATGCTCCGAGGTCTATTCGCTGGCTTTCACAGCAGCGGGATTCCCGACCTGGATTTTTCCTTCCAGCACGGCGGTGTTGGTGCCGGCGGGAGAAGGAAGCCCGACGATCGAATCGACGAACGGGTCGACCAGCCAGGAGAACAGGAAGCCTCCGCAGCCGTTCGCACCGGGAGCGGCAAACGAGTTGTTGACCAGTTTGCCACCGGTAAAGGTCAGGACGGTGCCGTTTTCGTTGAACAGCAATTCGCCCGGATTGCCGCTGATCGGTTTGTTCGGGAGCGGCGGGGAGGTGGTGCCGGTGGTGAACGCGAAGACGATCGGTTTCGAGTTCGAGCCGATGTAGCAGCTGCTACCCAGGAACGGGTTGCTGAGCTTGATCTTCGCCGGCAGCGAAAGCGCGGTCCCGGTGCCGTTGACGAGGTTCGCGGAGTTCAGTTTGATCGAGCTCGCCGGTGCCGCCAGTTCCACCGTCGCGGTGACGCCGGTGAAGCCGTTGTTGATCGTTTCGTTGAACAGGTCCTTGAGGATCTGCGGCCACCAGCTCGGAGCGGTGACGCCGAGCAGCCCACCCGGAACCGGCTGGGGGGTTTTCACCAACGTGTTTCCGTCCTCAGCGGCGACGAACGGAGCTTCGCCTTTGAATTCTTCTTCCGGCGTGGGCTGGTCGAGCCCGCCCTGCAGCACGACGGGAGTTACGATCGACACGGTTTTTTTGCCGATCGTGAAATAGCCTCCGCTGCTCTCCGAGTAGACACACAGGAAGAGCGAGCTTTTGCTCAGCGGGCAGTCGTTGAAGTTGACGTAATCGCCGGTCGGATAGTGCGGCCCGGCGGCGGAAGCGGAGCTGGGTGCCAAAACCGCTGCAAGCAGGGCCCCTGCCAGTAACAGCCTTCTCATGACTGGATCCTTTCGATGGAGTGCTGCCGGCGCTTCCCACGCCGGCAGTTTGGATGAAACAGCCTGTCTAAAAAAGAAACCCCCTTGTACCAAGAGGAAATTGCGGGAGTCTCGTTTTCGGCTGTCTCCAGAGCGGTAAGGGGCCCAATCAGCCTGCAAGTGCCTGGAAAACTGATGATCGCGCGCGTAAGAAGCCGTCCAGGCTCGTGATCGCCAGATCGAGGGCGATCAGCGCCACCAGCTGGCCAGCACACGCCGCCAGTTGTGCCAGCCGATCGCCTCGATCTCGCCCGGGCTGAAGCCCTCGCCCCGCAGAGCGGAGAGCAGGCGCGGCAGGCCGGCCGCGTCGCCAAGCTCGGAGGGAATCGTCGCCCCGTCGAAATCGGAGCCGAGGGCCACGTGGGCGACGCCGATCCGCTCGGCGACGTAGCGGGCGTGCCGCGCGATCAGGCTGAGCGGGGTCTCCGGGTCGTCGGCGAAGTCGTCGCGCAGAAAGGGCGTGGCGAAGACGATTCCGACGAGGCCTCCGCTGGCGGCGATCGCCTCGAGCTGGCGGTCGGTCAGGTTGCGGGACGCCGGGCAGAGCGCGTGGGCGCCGGAGTGGCTGGCCACCAGCGGGCCCGCTTCGAGCCCCGCTGCGTCCCAGAACCCCGCCTCGTTGAGATGGCTGAGGTCGACGAGGATGCCGAGCTCGGCGCACGCCTCCACCAGCGCGATCCCGTCGGCGGTCAGCCCGGGCCCGGTGTCGGGCGAGGAGGGGAAGCGGAAGGGCACGCCGTGCCCGAAGGCGTTGGCCCGGCTCCACACCGGTCCGAGCGATCGCAGCCCCCGCTCGTACCACCCCTCCAGCTCGGCGAGATCCGGGCCGATCGCCTCGGCGCCCTCGAGGTGCAGCACCGCCACCGGCGGCGCCTCCCGGTCGCGCGCCCGGTCGACGTCGCCGATCGATCGGCCGAGCACCACCTCGCCGCGCCGCTCGAGCTCGAGCAGGCGCTCGGCGGCGGCCTCGGCGTGGGTCGCCGCATCCTTCTGCGCGACCGGCTCGGCGAGGGGCTCGGCATAGGAGCCGTTGGCGCCGAAGCTGATCCGGCGCGACTGTTCCCCGGGGGAGGGGGTGAAGACGGCGAAGATGCCACCGCGCATCCCTCCCTCGCGCATCCGGGGAAGGTCTAGATGGCCCGCCTCGCCGCGCACCGCGAGGTCACCGCCGCCCTCCCGCGTCAGCGCGTCGTTGTGCCCGTCGAAGACCGAGACCATGGATACCCCGGATGAGAGCAAAGAAAAGGCGCCCGCGGGTCGCGGGCGCCTTTCGCATCGCCAGGTGTTGCTCTATTCGCTGGCTTTGACCGCCGAGGGGAGTGCGACCTGCAGTTTCCCTTCGAGCACGGCGGCGTTGGTGCCCGCCGGAGAGGGAATGCCGACGATCGAGTTGACGAACGGGTCGACCAGCCAGGAGAACAGGAAGCCTCCGCAGCCGTTCGCCCCGGGCGTCGCAAACGAGTTGTCGACCAGTTTGCTCCCGCTGAAGGTCAGCACGGTGCCGTTGCTGTTCGAGGAGAGCGTCCCCGGGAATCCGCTGATCGGTTTGTTCGGCGCCGGGGGAGAGGTCGTGCCGGTCGTCAGGTTGAGGACGACAGGGCTCGAGTTGGAGCCGATGTAGCAGCTGCTGCCCAGGAACGGGTTGCTGAGCTTGATCTTCACCGGCATCGAGAGCGCGGTCCCGGTCCCGGTCGCCAGGTTGGCGGTTTTGAGGTCGATGTTGCTCGCCGGACCCGCCAGTTCCATCGTCGCGGTGACGCCGGTGAAGCCGTTGTTGATCGTTTCGTTGAACAGGTCCTTGAGAATCTGCGGCCACCAGGTGGGAGCGGTGACGCCGAGCAGACCGCCGGGCACCGGCTGCGGCGTTTTCACCAGCGTGTTGCCGTCCTCGGCTGCGAGGAAGGGAACTTCACCGGCTTCTTCTTCCGCCTGGGTGGGCTGTGCCATGCCGCCCTGGAGGACGACCGGGGATTTGATCGGCACGGTTTTTTTGCCGGTCGTGATGTACCCGCTGGTCGTTTCCGAATAGAGGCAGAGGAAGAGATTGCTTTTGCTCAGCGGGCAATCGCTGAAGTTGACGTAGTCGCCGGTGGGGTGGTACGGGGCCGCCATTGCCGAAGAAGCCGGCACGAGCAGAGCCGCAAGCGCAGCGAGGGCTAGGAATAGCCTTCTCATGGACTGGTCCTTTCGTAGATGTAAACAGTCGGTGGTTCCCGAATGTAGAAAGACTCTTCTACCAAAAGATAGCTTTTTGCGCATCCGCAAAATTGCGCAACCGAGAAGCTGCCCAATCGGGCTGCCGCGACGCGCTTGCCCCCGACCCGCGTGGAGTGGAAGACTCCGGGCGTGAGCGAGGACCCCGACCCCGCCGAGCGGGCAGCTATCGGCAGGGCGACGCGGGCCGAGCGGCCGCGCTCCGGCCACGCCGAGCTGGGTGACGCGCCCCGCGACCCGGTCGCCGTCCTCGCCGGTCAGGACCAGAGCCGTGTGCCCGACCTGGTGCCGATCCGCTACGCGCGGATGCTCGCCTCTCCGTTTGCGTTCTTTCGTGGCGCGGCGGCGCTGATGGCGGCCGATCTGGCGGAGACGGCGAGCACCGCTTTGACCGTGCAGCTCTGCGGGGACGCCCACCTCTCGAACTTCGGCGTCTTCTCCGCTCCCGACCGCCGCCTCGTCTTCGATTGCAACGACTTCGACGAGACCTGCCCCGGCCCGTTCGAGTGGGACCTGAAGCGGCTTGTCGCCAGCGTCGCGATCGCCGGGCGCCAGCGCGGCTTCGGCAGGAAGGAGCGCCGCCGGGCGACGCTTGCCACCGCGGCGGGGTACAGGCGGGCGATCCGCGAGTACGCGGCAATGCGCAACCTCGAGGTCTGGTACGCGCGGATCGACGTCGAGCCGGCGCTCGAGTCGCTGCGCTCCCAGGCCGACCAGCGGCGCCTTCGCCGCGTCGAGCGCAACCTCGACAAGGCACGCGCCAAGGACAGCATCCGCGCCTACGGCAAGCTCACCGAAGAGGTGGACGGCAGGGTGCGGATCGTCAGCGACCCGCCGCTGATCGTCCCGATCGAGGATCTGGCCGGCGGCGCCGACGTCGAGCGGCAGCTGCGCGAGGTGGTCGCCGCCTACCGCGAGTCGCTGAGCCCCGACCGCCAGCACCTCGCCGCCTCCTACCGCTACGTCCACGCCGCGAGGAAGGTGGTCGGGGTTGGCAGCGTTGGCACCCGTGCCTGGATCCTCCTGCTGCTCGGCAGGGACGCGCACGATCCGCTCTTCCTGCAGGCCAAGGAGGCGGGCCCGTCCGTCCTCGAGCCCTACGCGGGGCCGAGTCCCTACTCGCACCCCGGTCGCCGCGTCGTCGAAGGGCAGCGCCTGATGCAGGCGGCGAGCGACATCTTCCTCGGCTGGGTGACCGTCACCGGGGTGGACGGCGAGGAGCGCTGCTTCTACGTGCGTCAGCTCTGGGACGGCAAGGGGTCGGCCGACGTCGAAGCGCTCTCGGCGCAGGAGCTGGCGACCTACGGCGCCCTCTGTGGCAGGGCGCTGGCGCGCGCCCACGCCCGCTCCGGCGACCGCGTCGCGATCGCCTCCTACCTCGGCGGCGGGGACACCTTCGACGAGGCCCTCGCCCGTTTCGCCGAGGCCTACGCCGACCGCAACGAGAGGGACTTCGAGCGCGTGCGCGAGGCGGCCGACGACGGCCGGATCGCCGTCGGGAAGACTTTCGCGTGAGTTTGACGACGATCCGGCGGGGGGTCTTCGTCCTCTTCCTCGACGCCGGCATCCTACTGCTGCTCTCCGAGGCGATGGACGGCTTCGTCCTCGACGGGGCGGCGACCGCGCTCGGCGCGGCGGCGATGATCGGCGTCCTCAACGCTTTCGTCTGGCCGCTGCTCGCCCGCCTGACGCTGCCGCTGACGGTGCTGACGCTGGGCCTCGCGGCGCTCGTCCTCAACGGGATCCTCGTCACCTTCGCGCTCGACCTGTTGCCCGGGGCCGAAGTAGCCGGCGTGCTGGAGGGGACCGTGATCACGGTCGTGGTCGCCGCCCTCACCTCCGCCGTCTACTCGCTGCTGGCGATCGACGAGGACGACGCCTGGCATCGCAACGTCGTCCGCCGCCAGGCTCGTCTGCGCGGGCAGGTGACGGAGAGCGAGGTCCCCGGGGTGCTCTTCCTCGAGATCGACGGCCTCGCCCACGACGTCCTGCTGCGGGCGCTGCAGGACGGCAGCGCCCCGACCCTGGCCGGCTGGGTGCGGGGCGGCTCGCACCGGCTGCGGCGCTGGGAAACCGATTGGTCCTCGCAGACCGGCGCCTGTCAGGCGGGTCTCCTGCACGGCTACAACGAGGACATGCCCGCCTTCCGCTGGTGGGAGAAGGAGCGCGGCGCGGCGATCGTCACCAACCACCCGCGCGACGCCGAAGAGATCGAGCGGCGCCACTCCGACGGTCGCGGTCTCCTGCACGCCGACGGCGCCAGCCGCGCCAACATCCTCTCCGGCGACGCCCCGCACTCGATGCTGACGATGAGCACGGCGCTGCACCGGCGGCGGCCGATCGGCAGGGACTACGCCGCCTACTTCGCCCGGCCCTACGCGGTGGCCCGGACCTTCGCCCTCTCGCTCGCCGACATCGGCCGCGAGCGCCGTGCGGCGCGCAACCAGGTCCGCGACGACGTCCGCCCGCGGATGCACCGCAGCCGCAGCTACGTCTTCGCCCGCGCCTGGGGAACGGTCGTGCAGCGAGATCTCCAGGTCGCCACCGTGATCGGCGACGTCCTCAGCGGGCGCCCGGTGATCTACACGACCTTCCTCGCCTACGACGAGGTCGCCCACCACTCCGGGATCGAGCGCCACGACGCGCTCGCGGTGCTCCGCGACCTCGATCGCCAGATCGCCCGGATCGCCCGCGCCTGCGAAGACGCCCCGCGGCCCTACCGCCTGGTCGTCCTCTCCGACCACGGGCAGTCGCAGGGGGAAACCTTCCGCGACCGCTACGACCAGACGCTCGAGGAGCTGGTGCAGGGCGCCTGCGGGGCCGACAGCGTCGTCGCCTCCGAAGCCGGCGACGACGACTCCCTCTCCTACCTCAGCGCCGGGCTGACCGAGGTGGCGCGGGACGACACCATGGCCGCCCGCACGGTTCGCGCCGCGACCCGCGACCGCCTCGCCGACGGCGCCGTCGCCCTCGATTCCGATGCGCGCCGCGAGGTCGAGCAGACGCACGACGGCGAGGATCTGCCCGAGCTTTCGGTGATGGCCTCGGGCTGCCTCGGCCTGATCACCTTCCCGCGCGAGCCCGGACGGGTCTCGCTGGAGCGGATCGAAGCGCTCTACCCGGCCCTGATCCCAGCCCTGCGCGACCATTCCGGCATCGGCTTCGTCCTCGTCCGCTCCGAGCGGGACGGGGCGCTGGCGATCGGCGCGGGGGGAATCCACTACCTCGGCGACGACCGGGTCGAGGGCGATGACCCGTTGGCGCCTTTCGGCCCCAACGCCGCCGACCACCTGCGGCGCACCGACGGCTTCGAGCATTGCGCCGACCTGATGATCAACAGCGCCTACTGGGAGGACTTCGGCGAGGTCGCCGCCTTCGAGGAGCTGGTCGGCTCGCACGGCGGGATGGGGGGGACCCAGAGCTTCCCGTTCGTCCTCCACCCGAGCGAGCTCGAGTGGCCGGCCGAGGAGGTCGTCGGCGCCGAACGCGTCCACCGCGTCTTCCGCGGCTGGCTCGCCGGGCTCGGGCAGACGGCCTACGCGAGCGAGAGCGACTCGCCCGGCGAGAGCACCCGCGTCGCGACCTGAGGCGCCAGCCGGCGGGCGCAGGCGACGAACTCCTCCGCCGGCAGCGTGAGCCGCCCGGGGCGCAGGCGGGCGAGGCCGAGCGGGTAGAGCGTCCCCCAGTGGATCGGCACGGCGAGGCGGGGGGAGAGCATCGCCGCCGCCCGGGCCGCGGCCTCGGGGTCGAGGTGGCCGGGGCCGAGCGTCGGCCCCCAGCCCCAGACCGGCAGGAGCGCCAGGTCGAGCGCGGGCGCCAGGCCCTCCATGCCCTCGAAGATGTCGGTGTCGCCGGCGAAGTAGACGCTGCGGCTGCCCTCGATCAGGAAGCCGATCGGCTGCGCGTGGCTCGCCCCCCGGCGCCGGCCGCCGTCGTGGTCGGCCTCGACCGCGCACACGGTCACGCCGCCGACCTCGCGCGACTCGCCCGGCGACAGCTCGGTCCCATGCCCGAAACCGTGGCGCTCGAAGAATCCCCGCGAGCCCGGCGGGATCAGCAGCGGGACCTCGCGGCCGAGCCGGCGCAGCGAGGCGAGGTCGGCGTGGTCGTGGTGGAGGTGGGAGATCAGCACCGCGTCGATGCCGGCGATGACGTGCGGAGGAGGCAGCGGCCCGTGGCGGACGAGAGGGCCGATGCGCGGCCGCAGCACCGGATCGGTGAGCAGGCGGGTGCCGTCGAGGTCGAGGAGCACGGTGGCGTGTCCGACGTAGGTGGCACTGTCCGGTGTCCTCATGCCCCGTCGAGTATGGCTCCGTCGCGATAAAGGCACGACCGAGGACGAAGTCATCACGATCGCGCCCGGTCAGCTGAGCGGCCTCTTCTCCGCCCCACAGTGGCTGCGGGACCTCGGCATCTCGGCCTGGCTGCTGTTCGGCGTCGGCGCCGCCCTGGTGGCGGCGATCTGGCTGCTGTCGCTGACCGAGACGATCGTGATGCCGGTGATCACGGCCGGGATCATCGCCGCCGTCGCCGGGCCGATGGTCGATCGCCTCAACCGAGTCGGCCTTCCCCGCGGGATCGGCGCCGGGCTGGTCCTGGTGGCGATCGTGGTCATCGCCATGGCGGTGGGATACATCGTCCTCACCGGCATCGCCAGCCAGGCCGAAAGCCTCTCGACCCGCCTGCACGAAGGCGCCGACCAGATCGAGTCGTGGGCCCACAGCCTCGGCGTCGAGGCGCCCACCGCGGCGGATGCCAACTCGGAAGCGAGCGCCTCGATCAGCGCCGGTTTCCAGGCGCTCACCCAGGGGGTGCTGGGCAGCGTCGACAGGCTCGCCTCGCTCGCGGTGTTCCTCTCCTTCACCGCTCTCAGCCTCTTCTTCCTGCTCAAGGACGGCCCGCAGATCGGAGCTTTCGTCGAGCGCCACCTTGGCGTCCCGGTCCCGGTCGCCCACTCGATCCTCGGCCGGGTCGCGGGCAGCATGCGCGGCTACTTCCTCGGGGTGACGATCGTCGCCGCCTGGAGCGCCCTCATAGTCGGGATCGGCTCGCTGGTCCTGGGCGTTCCGCTGGCGGGCACGATCGCCGTCGTCACCTTCCTCGGCGGCTACGTCCCCTACATCGGCGCCTGGACCGCCGGTGGCTTTGCGGTCCTGATCGCTCTCGGCGGCTCGGGCCCGGAGGCGGCGGGGGCGATGGCGGTCATCGTCCTGCTCGCCAACGGGGTCTTCCAGCAGCTGGTCCAGCCAATCGCCTACGGCGCGGCTCTGAAGCTGCACCCGCTGGCGGTGCTGATCGCGACGATCGCCGGGGGCTGCCTGTTCGGCACCGTCGGGCTGGTGCTGGCGGCGCCGCTGCTCTCGGCCGCGGTGAAGATCTCGGCGGACCTCACCGCGGCCGTGGAAGCGGAGGAGGGGGAGGGGGCCGAGACCCCCTCCTGATCGGCGGCTATTCCTCCCAGCGGGCGGTCAGCTGGTAGATGATCGTCACGTCGAGGATGATCATCAGGAACGCCCACAGCGGCGCGGCGGGGAACCAGACGACCTGCGAGATGGCGTTGATCATCACGAAGAAGATCGCCGCCCAGCGGGCCCACTCGGCGCCGGCAAAGAGGCCGAGACCGGTCGAGGCGATGATCGAGCCGAGGACCAGGTGGACCCAGCCCCAGGTGGTGACGTCGGCGACGAGCACTCCCTGGCCGCCGACGAAGACGATTTCGTCGTTGAGGATCCCCGCCAGCCCCCAAAGGGCGTCGAGCGATCCGACGATGAACAAGAGGACGCCGGCGAAGACGGTCCAACCCGTCGGCTGACGTTCCTCGACTCTGTGCCGCTCAGCGGCTCTGCTGCTCTCCATGGTGACTCCCTTGATTGGCTTGGTTGCGCAGACAGCGCCTCTACCGACAACACACTGAGTGCGATATGACCTTAGAACTCATTCGTTCCCAAAGCAACGTTTTCCTTCACCGCAACGGCAGTCGTCGAACGGGGTTGAGGGGACGATGAGGGCTGGCTGGTCAATCCTGTTTCTCGCGGCTCTGGTCACGCTCGTCGCGGCCGCGCCCGGCACGGCCTCGGCCAAGCGCTACGCCCGGCCCCATATCGAGCTTCAGGTCGATTCCTCGGGCCGGATCGTCGCGGCGCTCGGAGGCGGGGGTGGGGGCAGGGCCGCGGTCGCCCGTCTCCTGCCCGACGGCCGCCTGGACCCGAGGCTCGCCGGCGACGGGACGATCGGGCCGTGGCCGAGCACCGAACCGGCGGCGCTCGCGCTGCAGCGCAACGGCCGGATCTTCGTCGCCTCGCAGCAGCGCGGCCAGCGGCCGCTGCTGCGGAAGTACTACCGCAACGGACTCCCGGACCGGTCCTTCGGGAAGAAGGGCACGGCGCGGATCCCCGTCGTCCCCACCAGGCGGCTGCTCGCCCAGCCCGACGGGCACGTGATGGCCCTCGTGCTCTGGACCTGCCCGTCGAGCTCCTGCGGCTACACCTTCCACTACATCGAAATGCGCCGCTACAGCCCGAACGGCCGCGACGTCACGAAGAAGACCCACTACCAGGAACTATGGGAATTCGAGGCCGTCGACATGGACCCGGCGGGACGGCTGGTGATCGCCGGCGCCGACTACGACCTCGGCTTCCACACCTTCGGGCGCTTCCGCCCCGACGGCTCGGTCGATCCGACCCTGGGCGGTCGCGAGGGTCTCGAGGTCCGGGAAGAGGACTACTACGAACCCGAACCGGGCCAGGAAGCCCTGCCGGCGGTCAGCGACCTCGCGATCCAGCCCGACGGGGCCTTCGTCCTCGCCAGCCAGGGATACGCGAGCGAGCTGAGGCGGCGCAACCGCGACGGCTCGGTCGACCACGGCTTCGGCGCGGACGGCGTCCTCACCTGCGCACCCGCGGCCACGGCGGGGCAACCGCTGGAGAGGGAATTCGTCTCGGTGGCGTCGACCGCGGGCGGAGCGCTCGTCGCCGCCGGCGGGCGCGCCGAGTGCGGCCTGGTCCGCTACCTGCCCGACGGATCGCCCGATCTCGCCTTCGGGAGCGGCGGCCGGGTGGACCTCGAAGCCCTGGGGCTGCCGCAGCCGCGGGCGATGGCCCTGGGCCCGGAAGGCGAGGTCGTCCTGGCCGGTTGGGACGCCGCCACCCGGACCGTGACGATCTCCCGCTTCTCCAGCGACGGGCAGCTGGACGGCAGCTTCGGGAGCGACGGCACGGCCTCTCTCGCCGGCTTCTAGCCCGGCCCCGGTCGCCAGGACGCACCATCGGTCAAGCTTGAGCGGCACCTTGCTTCCCCGTGGCCCATCGACGAATCGACTCCTGGTCTGGCTGGTCCTCGTGGCGGCGGGGGTCGGCCTGCTTACCCTCGCCGGGTGCGGCGGTGGTACGGAAACCGATCGGGAAACGGCAGAGGCGTCCCGCCCGAAGCCGCCTGTCCTCCCCGCCGGCTTTCCCTCGTATCGATTCGAATCGCTGCGACCGGCTCCTCCCGGGCTCTTCGTGGTCACCTTCTCGGACCCGGCCGACGACCGCCCGTGGGTGATCGTCTTCGACGACGAAGGGGTGCCGCGCTGGTGGTACAACCCGGACACGCGGGCGCTCTGGGGGCAGACCCTCGCCGACGGCGACCTCGTCTGGGCGCGTTCCTTCGGCGACGGCTACGGGCTCGACCCGCAGATGGCCCACGAGGTCCGCTCGGAGTCCGGGGAGCTTCTGCGCCTGGTCAGGACGGAGGGCACCATCGTCGACGGCCACGAGTACCGCGAGCTTCCGGGCGGCAACGTCCTGCTCGACACCTACGTCCCCGAAACGGCCGACCTGCGGCGCTTCGGCGGTCCGAAGCGGGCGGCGATCGCCTCCGCCGAAGTCCAGGAAGTGGACCCGAGCGGCAGGGTCCTCTGGCGCTGGAACTCACGCGGGCACATCGCTCTGCGGGAGACCGGGCGCTGGTGGCGGAACGTGCTCAGCAACCCGCGCCGGCGCCTGCAGCGCGAGATCTTCGACCCGGTCCACATCAACTCGATCGAGCCCCGCGGCGACGGGGAAGTCGTGATCTCCACCCGGCACACCGACGCCGTCTACGGGATCGACCGGGCGACTGGCGAAATCAACTGGAAGCTGGGAGGTACCCCCACGGGCAAATCGCTGCGGGTCACCGGCGACCCGGCGAACAAGCTGCTCGGCGGCCAGCACGACGCGCGGATCGACCGCCGTGGGCGCCTCACCATCTTCGACAACGGCAAGGACCGGCCGCGCCGGCCGCGGGTCGTCTTCTACCGCCTCGACCTGGGGCAGAGGAAGGCGCTCTACCGCGGCCAGCTCAACGACCCCGAGGTGAAGCGCAGCCATTGCTGCGGCTCTGCCCGCGAGCTGAACGGCGGCGGCTGGCTGGTCAGCTGGGGAGACAACCCGCTGGTGACCGGCTTCGACCGCGAGGGGAGGATCGCCTTTCGCCTGCACCTGCCCGCCTCGACCTTCCGGGCCGTCCCAGCCCCGGCCGGGGCGACCAGCCTGGCGCAGCTTCAGCGAGGTATGGCCGCTATGCGGGCCGCGCGATGAGCGGCCGCGCGCGGCGCTGACCCTCGTCCGCTCGCGAGGGAGGGAGCAGCAGGGCGGAGACGCAGACGAGGCCGAAAGCGGTCGCCTGCAGCCCGATCCCCACCGTTCCGCTCGCCATCGGGTCACCGAAGACGATGACGCCGCTGAGGATCTGGGCGGCGCTCGCGACCAGGCCCATCAGCCCGATCGTCTCGATCGCGCCGCCGCGTTGCAGCGCGGCAACCGCCGAGTACTGGGCGAGGGCCCCGCAGCCGACGATCAGGGCGATCCACGGCGCGAGGACGAGTAGAGAGAGGTCGCCCTCTCCCATCAACGCCTTGATCGCCACGCCCGCGAAGGCGAAGAGGCTGCCGGCGATGACGGCGAGCAGGGCGCCGCGGCGGGCCGAGAAGCGCCGGTAGCCGAGGGTCAGGGCCAGGATCAGCAGGCCGAGGCCGCCCTCGAATCCGACAATCGCGGCGAGGGCGAACTGGGAGTGGCTGCCGTGGATGCTCGGCAGCGTCAGGGCGAGCAGGGCGAGCCCGACGCCGCCCAGCAGCAGCGCAAACCACTGGCGGGGCTCGACGGCATGGCCGAAGAGCCGCTGGGAGAGGACGGCGAGGCTGACGGCGCCGCCGGCAAGGGCGGCCTGCACCAGCGAGATCGGCGCCATCGAGAGGGCCGCGACGTGAACCAGCCAGGCCACCGCGGCGACGCCCCAGCCCGCCGCGAACCACGGCGAGGCGGCGAGCCGGCGGGCGCTCTGCAGCGGCGCCTGGATGCTGACGAGCGGGACCTGCTGGCAACCACGGTGCTTGAGCAGGGAGGCGAGGTTGGCCATCACCGCGCCGCAGAGGGCGAGCGCGATGCCGATTTCGACCGACCCCACCGCCGGGGTCATGACTTGCCCGCGCTCCTGCGGCCGCGCCGGCGACCCTTGGGTGCGGGTCGGGAGCTGACCTGTTTCGGGCGCCCGCCGTGGGTTACCTCGAACTCCCGGACCAGGCCGAGGTTGCCCGCCATGCGGCGGACGTCGTCGGCCTGGTCGGCGAGGACGAAGCTGACGCCGGTGCCGCTGCGACCGGCGCGCCCGGTGCGACCGATGCGGTGGACGTAGGCGTCGTGGTCCTCGGGGGCGTCGTAGTTGATGACGTGGGTGATGCCCTCGACGTCGATCCCGCGGGCGGCGACGTCGGTGGCGACGAGGGCATCGACCTCGCCGTCCTCGAACCGCGCCAGGGCACGTTCGCGTTGCCCCTGGCTCTTGTCGCCGTGCATCGCGACCGCCTCGACCTTGCGGCCGCGCAGTCGCTTGACCAGCCGGTCGGCGCCGCGCTTGGTGCGGACGAAGACGATCGTCGGCCCGCACCCGTCCTCACCCAGCTGCGCGACCAGGTGGTCGAGCTTCTCGCCCTGGCTCTCGACCGGGAGGAAGTGGTGCTCGATGTCGGCCTTGGCCTGCTTCGGCGCGTGGGTGTGCGTGCGGGCGTCGTGGGTGTAGGCCTTGGCGACCTTGCCGGTCGCGCCCTCGAGCGTCGCCGAGAAGAACAGCGTCTGCCGCTTGCCGGGCGTCTGCGAGACGATCCGGTCGACGGCCGGCTTGAAGCCCATGTCGAGCATCCGGTCGGCCTCGTCGAGGATCAGCACGCGGACGTGCTTCAGGTTGACGACGCCGCGGGCGATCAGGTCCTCGAGGCGGCCGGGCGTGGCGACGACGATGTCGGCCTTGCCGACGGCCTTGATCTGCGGCCCGAATCCGACCCCGCCGTAGACGGCGGCGATCTTCAGCCCCGGCGTGTCGGCGATCGGACGGATGTCTTCGACGATCTGGCCGGCGAGCTCGCGGGTGGGGGCGAGGACCAAGGCGCCGATGCGCCCCTGCTCGGGCGAGAGCCGCTCGACCATCGGGATGCCGAAGGCGAGCGTCTTGCCCGATCCGGTCGGGGACTGGACGAGCAGGTCGTGCCCGGCGAGCGCGTCACGGATGACCAGCTGCTGCACGGGGAACGGGTTGGTGATCTGACGGCGCGCGAGCGCACGGATCACAGGCTGAGAGATGCCGAGATCGGCAAATGAGACAGTTATGGAAGTGCTCCTTATTTGAACGTCTAGGGAGATCCTGCGGCCCCTAGGCGCCAAGCGGCACGCGGAGGAAACGGAACCTCTCGGGTGGCGTTGGGCCAAACCCGACCCGGCCACGGTAGCAGCCCCGCGACCGGGGGAAGGGCGATCCGGTCACACAACAGAAAGCGCCCCGCCGGCGAGCGGGGCGCTTCTGGGGTTACTGCAGGGAGGAGAGAGTGACAGACGCCCAATTGCAGAGCCAGATTTGGCTCGCTAGAGCGGAATCTGTCCGGCTGAGCCCGGCTGTAACCGGGAGAATTTGTGCCTGACTGCGGCACCAGTGCGGCACGGCAGGGTCAGGAGCGGTCTCCGCGAGCAGCCCAGGTTGACTCGCATCAGGGCCGTCCGCAAAACCCTGGTTGCTTGAGGCGGACAACGGCTGGGCCAGCGGTTTCAGAATTGGGGGCGTCGTAGATTACGATTCATGGGATGGAGCATCTACGCGACCACGTACGCCTTAGCGGCGAGCGAGCCGGTGATTACGTCGTCACCGAGGAGCGACCCGACGGTTCGCTCACCCTCGTGCCCGATACCTCATGGAAGGCCATCAAGGAGCGCTCCGGCGCTCGGGATGCCAGCAAGGAGGAGTGGGAGAGCTTCATGCAGGAGCATGGCCCCAACATGCTCCCCCCCGACGTCGAGGGGTAGTCGTTGACCGACAAGCTGCGGTTCCCGGCTCGCTTCGATGCCGGCGCCTTCCGCGAGGACATGGCGGGAACGACTCCGGCCGGCCAAAGTGCCGCCGAGATCGCCAGGCGCGACTACGAAGCTAACGGCGTTCCCCTGTCGGACCTCCGGCCCTGCGACCCGGAAGGACGCGACGGAACCGTTCTCCCACAGTGCCTCAAGCTCTACCTCCCGCCGCCCGTGGGGCGCTTCGGGATGGTCTTCAGTTCGTGGTTGCCAACGACGCGCCGCGACTCGACTACCTCGCCTTCGGCGTCCGTCATCACCCCTCCGGCTCGAACGCGCCGACCGTGTACGAGATCGCCCACCGGCGGCTGCACGACTAGAGACTCTGGAAAGACCATCAGTGCTGAGCGTTCGTCACCCGCAGCGATGCTGCGGGACTGTGGCACGAGGCCGAAAATGGCAGCAACGGAGCCGGGGCGCGCAAAGCGAAGAGGCCGGCATTGGCTCTACAGAGCCCCCCCAACAGAAAACGCCCCGCCGGGGAGGCGGGGCGCTTCTGGGGTTACTGACAGGGAGGAGAGGACTGGGAGAGGGGAGAGGTCAAGCCAGATTTGGCTTGCCGATGCGGAGCCACTTCCGGTTACCGCCGGTTGTCTCCGGTGGGTTCGGTGGTGGACTGGCGCATCAGTGGCGCATCGGAGGCATTTGAACTCGTGCGTCGACGACGCCGAGGCCGCAGCCCTCATTGCGCTTGCCCCGCTTGAAGATGCAGGGGCCTAGCTGACCCGCCTACACACGTTGTGAACCGCTGAGAGGCCATCCGGGCCCGCCAAGAGGCTGTGGGTGTCGAAGCTCACGACCTCGAGGAGGACCCGGATGAAGGTTCACGCTAACGCTCGCTCGGACCAGCGGGACGGCTCGCGTTGGTTAAGGCGATCGAGTCGGGGATGACGCAAAAGGCGGCAGCTGCCGCCTTCTGCGTGGCGCCCGCGACAGCCCACCGCTGGTGGCATCGGCACTTGGATGCCGGCGCCGAGGAAGTGAATTCGGGAGGCTGGCTGCTGGACCGCTCTTCGCGGCCCCACCGCAGCCCACGGCTGCTCGATGCCGATACGCAGGAGCGGATCTGTGAGTGGCGGGAGCGCACCGGCTGGGGTCCGCGACTGGTCGCCGGCAAGGTCGGCCGCCACCACTCGACCGTCTGGAAGGTGCTGGCCCCGCCATGGCATTTCGCGCCCGCCGAGGGCGCCGCGAGAGGAGGCACAGCGCTACGAGTGGCCCTGCCCCGGCGACCTCCTGCACATGGACACCTCGCGCTATGCGCGCTTCGAGCGCCCCGGCCACGCGGTGACCGGCGATCGCTCCCAGCGCTCGCGCAAGTGGATGGATCCGAAGACCAGGGTCGGCTACGACTTCTGCCACGCGATCGTCGACGACCACTCGCGCCTGGCCTACGTCGAGCTGCATCCCGACGAGCGGGCGGCCACCGTCACCGGCTTTGTCGAGCGTGCCCTCGAGTTCTTTGCCTCCAATGGCATCGAGGCCGAACGGCTGATGACCGACAACGCCTTCGCCTACGTCAAGAACCGCTCGCTGCGCGAGCTGCTCGCCTCCAGAGAGGTCAAACACATCACCACCCAGCCCTACCGGCCCCAGCACCAACGGCAAGGTCGAGCGCTTCCACCAGACGATGGCGCGGGAGTGGGCCTACGGAATGGCCTATCGCTCCCATCGCCATCGAAATCAGGCCCTGCCACACTGGCTCCGGCACTACAACGAGACCAGGCCCCACAGCTCACTCGGTGGCCGGCCGCCGATCAGCCGCGTTCACAACGTCCGTGGGCAGGACACCTAGTTAGTTGCGGCGTTGCCACAAGCGGAGGGCGTGCCTGCTGATCAGACGGGCTCCGCCATAGACGACGGCCCAATAGAAGACTCCGACGAGCAGGAGAACGGGGAGCACAATCCACGGCGCGCCGTTGAGAAGAAAGGCAGCAGCTAGACCAAGGAGAATCGCAAGGGGAGCCGCGCCCTTCTGTCCCCTTTCAAACGCCTCCGTGCCCGGGTTACCTGAAGAGTTCTTCCGTTGCAATTTCATTGTTGTCATCCAGTATGTCGTTAGCGGTCTGAAATGCCCCTAGTGCCTCAAGGGTGAAACAAAGCCGATTGGCCCAAAGGCCCGCCGCAGGCGTGCCCGCTACTCCAGCGGCAATCCCAGCGACACCGCAAATTCCCATCTCCCCGAGGCTCGTTCCAATGGTCGCAATGAACTCCTCGGTGGAAAAGTTGATCTCCTTTAGGAGATCCATGGCCCGATCGCTTGCAAAGCCAGGGGCCTCACTCAGCCAGCCCCCGTTCCCGTCTCCAGCAACACCGACGAAGTCCCTTGATCCTGCAGTCGCGTCCCACGTCTCTTCCGCTGCATCTCCGGCGCAAGCACCGCCCCATGGAGTTGGCGCGCAGACATCGCGTCCGTCAAGGTCATAGAGGTTCAGGGGGTTGTCCCACGCGTAGGGGTAGCGGTTCGCCGTGACGCTGATGCCGACGTGCCCCAGGACTGGATCCTCAGCATTGAAGCTCCCAACGGAGGGGTTATAGGGGCGGACCCCCATCTGGACCAGACCGATGGCAGAATCAGCCCGCCGCTGCTGAGCCCCTAGCCACCCCATCTCCAAGCCGGGACCAGAGAGCTGCTCACCCCAGGGGTCGTAGGTCTGCCGCGAGACGACTTCGCCTTCCCCGTCGGCGAGGGTGGTGATGTCTCCATGGGCATCGCGCAGTGGGAAGTTCGTCACCTCGCCCGACCGCTGCTCGAGCAGCCCTGCCGGGCCTTGGACGTAGCTCATCGTCGGTTCGCCTTCGGCATCGGTGTCGAGTATCGGAAGGTCGGAAAGATCGCCGTAATGGCTTGGCCGAATGGCCGAACCATCGTCGCGCAAAACCTGTCGGCCGAGGGCATCGTAGGAATAAGCGACCACCTGTACGCCGGCATCGACGCTCGTCAGCTCATCGAGGGGACTCCACGCGTAGGTCGTGCTGGTTTCTCCGTCTTTGACTTCGATCAGGCGCCCGGCGGAGTCGTAGTCGTAGGTGGTGCCGTCGGACGCAGCCGTCAACTGGTTAAGGTCGTTGAAGCTGTAGGTCGTGGCTCCTGCTTTCGTCCTATTGCCGGCCGGGTCGTAGCCGTAGGTAGTCGAGCCTTCGCCGGGAGGATCGAACTTGGTCAGGCGATTGAGGGCGTCGTATTCGTAGATCGTTTTTTGGGAGAGGCGATCAACTTCAGCGATTCGGTTGCCTGCAGAATCGTATTCGTAGCCAAGGTCTTCGAGAATGATTTCACCTCTCGCGGAGGTCGACCCGGCCAGCCTGCCAGCGTCGTCGTATTCATTGAACGTTTCGACTCCATTCGGTATTTCGACTTCGATGAGGTTGCCCTCGCCGTCGTAGCCGAAGGCGAGTGCTTTGCCCTGCGGATCGATGAGACCGGTCATCCGGCTTAATTTGTCGAATTCGTATTCGAGGGTTCCCCGGCCGTCGGTCTGCTCAATCACGTTGCCGCGCGAGTCGTAGTCGCGGGAGACGGTCTGGCCGCGGCCGTCGTCGATGGAGATCACCCGGCCATCGTCGTCATATCCGACTTCGATCTCGTCGGCCTGTGCGTCGGTGGCGCCGATCAACCGCCCGGCGGGGTCGTAGTCGAAGGCGCGGAGCACCGATTCCCTGGCACTGACGTCCTCCAGTCGGTTGGCGGCGTCGTAGCCGAATTCAAGAGTGCCGGCGGCGGTCGCCTGCGTCAGTCGCGTTGCCAACCCCGTCGTAGGTGAAGGTGGTCGTCTTTCCGAGCGGTTGGCTGATTTCGGTTACCCGTCCGATCTCGTCGTAGTCGAGTTCGGTCGTGTTTTCGCGTGCATCGGTAAGGGACGCGAGGTTGCCGGCGGCGTCGTAGTCGTAGCTGGTCGTTGCTTCCAGCGGCTCTGCGACCTCCGTCATCCGGTCGAGCAGGTCGAATTCGTAGGTGGTCGCGTTCTCGCGGGGTTCCACGACTTCGGTACGATTACCGCGCGCGTCGTAGCCGAACTCCCAGTCGCCGTCTTCCGGCTTGACGATCTCGGTGAGTTGGTTGGCGAGGTCGTAGGAATAGGTGGTTTCCTTGCCGCGCCGATCGGTGACGGCGACCTGATTGAGGTTGCCGTCGTAGTCGATTTCAGTTCGGTCTCCGAGCGGATCGGCATAGGCGGTTGGCCGCCCCATCGCGTCTCGCTCGATTTTCCAGAGGTTGGCGGCCGGGTCTGTGACCTGCGTCGGCATCCCGTTGGCGTCGTAGGCATATTCGGTCTTGTTGCCTTCGGGCGTTTCCACCGAGAGCAGGTCACCGAGCGCATTACGTCCATAGGACTCGGCTTTCAGGCCGGGCGCGGTCTTGGAGGTCAGCTGGTTGCGGTTGTTGTAGGCGAACGTGGTCGCGTGTTCGAGGGCGTCTTTGGCGGTGATGCGGTTGCCGCGTGAGTCGTAGGTGAACGTGGTCGTGTGTGCGTTGGGATCGGTTACCGTCAATGGCAGGCCGGCGGCGGCGTGGGTGAAGGTCGTCTCCCCTTCGGCGGGGTCGGTGACCTTGACCAGGTCGTTGCCTTCGTCCCATTCGTAGCTCCAGGTCGCGCCGCGCTCGTCGGTGAAGCTCGTCAGGCGGCTTAGGCCGTCGTATTCGTAGGTCCGTTCGCCTTCCTCCGGATCGATGACAGAGGTGAGGTTGCCGGCGGCGTCGTGGCCGAATGTCCATTTGGCGCCGCCCGGCTTGACGATCTGGTCGATATTCCCGGCGGCGTCGTAGCTGGTCGTCGTCGTGTGGCCGAGCTGGTCTTTTTCGCTGACCACGCGATCCTGGGAGTCGAAGCCGTAGGCGATCTCCCCGCCCTCGGGTTCGGTGACGACCGTTTCGCCTGCTTTGTATTCGAGAGTCCAGAGGTTTTCGAGGCCGTCGCGCTGCTCGACGATCCGCCCTTGGCCGTCGTAGACGTTTTTGAGGATCACGTTGCCGCGCGGGTCTTTGATCGATTTCAGGCGGTGAGCGGCGTCATAGGTGTATTCGGTGACACCGTCCGAGAGCGTCGGTGACCGTCGCGAGATTTCCGGCGGTCGAGTAGCCGTATTTGACTTCGCGGCCGGTCGAGTCTTTGACCGAGGCGATGTGGTTGGAGGCGTTGTAGGAGAAAGTGAGCGTCTGGGACGACGGATCGGTGATCGTGGCGAGACGGCCGTTGGCGTCGTAGCCGTAGGTCGTTTTCAGGCCGTGGTCGTCCGTGATGCTGGCGATCCGGCCGCTTGCGTCGAAGCGGTAGACCGTGCGCTCTAGCGTCGACAGCTTGAAGGCTCCTTCAACCCTCGCCAGCATGTCCGTAACGCCGGAGGGGGCCTGATACCCGCCTTCGGTTTTGCTGAAGAGGTCTTGACGCCCGTCCTGGCGCAGCACCAGCGCCGCGCCTGATTCCAGTTCCGTCACGCTGGCAAGGCCGGTCTGCGACCAGCCGGGGCCGAGGCCGGTGTCCGAGCTGCTTCCGGAGGCGTAAGCGCGGGAGAACTCGAGCGGCAGATCGCTCTGGTTCGTAAGTAGGAGGTCTCGGTGGAAGTAGGAGAGCTGCCCCGTGGCTAGGCTGACGGGATCGGCACCTTCCCCGCATTGGGATTCCTTGCCACGGCAAGAGCCGGCCAGTTCTGGCAACTGCACCGCTGGCTGCCATTTCACGTTGGAGGTCACCGAATCGCCGCAGCCGGCAGGTTTGGGACCGTTGGCGCAGCCCCAGTCGTTGTTCGGCGCCAAGAGGTTTCCGGTGCCGGTGTAGGTGACGGCGTTGTTGTTCTCCCTGAAGCGATTCCGTTCCAATTTCGGAGCTCCGGATTCGGTGACCTTGACTGCATAGGTGGCCTTGCGAAAGGTGGAGTTGAGGATCGTCGGGCTTGCCCCTTTGGCTTCGACCATCCCGTAGCCTTCTTTGCCCCCATAGGCGAATTCCGCGCCGGTGAGGAGCGACGAGCCGCTGCCGGCTTCGAACTTGATGCCGCGCCATTCGCCGGCCGCTTCTTCTTTTTTGCCGGTGAACACGACCGGCGCAGCCGAGGTTCCTTCGGTATTCAGGGTTCCTTTGACGGTGATTGCCGGATTGACCAAGAACAGCCCTTTGGCAAGGTTGAGCGCAACTCCGCTGTCAACGGTCACGCCATTCGGCCAGACCCTGGTTCCCCCGTCTTTCCAAGTCGAGGGTTTCTTGACCATCCCGCCGATCTCAAGCAGGTTTGATTTGTTCCCGATCAGCGTGTTTTCGGTGACGTTAGCCGGGATTTCCGGAGCCGAATAGCTGAAGGCGGATGCCGCTTCGCTGCCGACGATCGTGTTTCCGCTGAGGGTAGTGGCGGTGATGCTCGATTTGCTTGCGTTGACGCTGATCGCCGCGTCGGTTTTACCGCCTTCGATGAAGTTGCCGTGGATATTGATATTGCCGGTCTTGCCTTCGCCCGCCTGGTAATAGATCGCTGAGCGCCCACCGACCGTGCTGAAGAAGTTGTCCGCGATCTCCGGCGCACCGCCTTCAGGCATCCAGATCGCCCACAGGTCGTTGCTCAGGAACTTCGAGTTTTCGATCCTCGGCGAGGACTGCTTGATCTGGATCGCCGGCTTCGCCCAATAAGTGCTGCCACATTTGGTGACTTCGACGTGGTTGAGGACAGAGGAGCCGCTGCCGGGTTCGAAGGCGATCGCCGCAACGTTTGCGCTTTGTTCGGTGAAGATGACCGGCGCCATCGCGGTGCCTTCGGCGAGCAGGGTTCCTTTGACGATGAAGTTCGGCGAGCTGAAGGAGAGACCGGGTTCGAGCCTCAGAGTGGCCCCTGAAGCCACCGTCACGGTGCCGGTGGTGATCGGAGTGCCCCCGTCTTTCCAGGTAGCTGATGCGGCGACGGTCCCGCTGACTCGAAGGCGGTTGGATTTGTTTTCTGAAAGCAGGTTTTCGGTGACGTCGCCCGGGATCTGAGGGGTTTCCGCCCTGAAGGCGGTTGCTGCTTCGTTGCGGATGACGGTATTTCCGCTGAGGGTGGTGGCGGTGATGCTGGATTTCGAAGCCTCGATGCTGATCGCCGGGTCGGTTTTCCCGCCTTCGATGTAGTTGCCGTGGATGTTGATGTCGCCGGTTTTCCCTTCGCCGGCCTGGTAGTAGATCGCCGATCGCGCAGATCCCTGGATGAAGGTGTTGTTGGCAATCTCCGGCCCGCCGCCTTCGGGTGCCCAGATGGCCCAGAGATCGTTGTTGCTGAAGTGCGAGTTTTCGATCCGCGGCGAGGACTGCTTGATCAAGATCACCGACTTCGCCCAGTAGGTGCTCCCGCTTTTGGTGATATCGACGTGGTTGAGAACGGAGGCGCCGCTGCCGGGTTCGAAGGTGATCGGCGTGTAATTGCCGTTGCTTTCGATGACGGTAATTGGTTCCGAAGCGGTGCCATTCGCCGACAGGGTGCCTTTGACCTTGAGGTTCAGACCCGTGAATTTGACTCCGGGTTCGACTTTCAGGGTGACGCCCGACTGGATCGTCGAGGTCCCGGTGTAGGGATTGCCAGCGGGGGAGAGGGTCGTATTTTCGCTGATAGCTACGGGCAGCGTGGTCGCTGAAGCCGCAGACGCGGAAGCCAGCAGGAGTACGACGATGATCCCCGCGAGGACGGTGCAGTGCTCCTCGTTGGAGAACCGAGGGTCTTCCGAAAGGGGTAGTAGCTGACAACGGTGCTGGTCCCGTTCTGCTCGGGCCCGCCTGGCTAATCGACACGTTGATTGTCTCCTCCGGTTGGGTGAACGCCTGCCCGGAGGCGCATCCGATTGCGTACCGAGTCGAGAGGAATCCTGCTCATGTTCTGGTGAAAAGTCCATACTGACTATTTTGCTTAACCCCGCTTTGGTGATCGCGCCGAACATCCGCTTCCTATTGACAAACTGACCAGCGATTCCAGTCAATCACTAGAGCGGCGATGATCCAGCATGGCTTAGTTTCTGGACACCAAGCCCAGAACACGGATAAAGGAAGTGGCACAGAACCCCTACATAGGCCACAGCATCGCGGTGCAGCCCACCACAATGGGTTTCGCCAGCCTCTGAGCCGGTTCTCTGCCATGGTGCCTAACAGACAGACTCCGCATTAGGCTCCGTTTATGCCTGAGGATCACGAGCGGCTCGCTGCTCGCAGAGCCGCCCGCGCGGCGCAAGCGGCTTTTGAACGCGACGCAGAGGCCGTGCGCGAGGCGAGGCGTCAAGCCTTCGCGGATGCGCTCGCCGCGGGCCTTTCCCTGCGCGAGATCGCCGAGGAGACTGGCTTGCACCACAGCACGGTCGCTGAAATCGCCCGCGGCAAATAAGCTGCTTCTGTCGGGGTAGCCGCGACAGATCTGCTACTCTCGGCCACAGACATAAGTGGGGCCGCGCGCTGCAACGCCGGCCCCGTGGCGGTCGGCCAAGTTACCCAGGTCCGACCGCAGCGGGAACGGTAGCGAGCTACCGGCTCCAGAAAGCGGCGACCCGGCGGTGCGTGAACACCAACCGAGGGCCTGACCAAAAGGAGACGTAGCTCCTGATGGCTAATGACAACCCTATGGGTGCAGGGGATCAGCGCGCCCCGAGCACCGCCGAGGAGGACCACCGCGACCAGGAGGGCGTCCTCAGACACGTTCTCTCGATCTACCCGGAGGTCATCACCCGGGAAGAGTTGATCCGTGAGATGACCAGGGGCGATTCCTCTCCCGCCTTCGCGGATCGAGACCGGATCGAGCGGGCCGTCCGCGACCTGAGCACGGGCGGCCTCCTCCACGAGGACGGCAAGCTCGTCCTGCCGACGAGAGCCGCCGTCCTCTGCCACTCCCTCCTGGACGACTGATGGACGGCAGGAAGGTGGACAGAGAGGCCGCGCAGCGGCTCGGCAAGAACCTGTGGAGCGCCCGCCGTCGCGCGGGCTACTCCCAGGAAGACCTCGGCGTCCTGGCATCACTTCACCGCACCGAGATCGGATTGCTGGAGACCGGCAAACGCCTGCCCCGGATCGACACGCTGATGAGGCTCGCCGCCGCCTTGGAAGTCGGGGTGGAGACCTTGGTCGAGGGGATCGAGTGGCTGCCGCCCGGTCCCCCGGCCAGCGGCAGCTTCGCGGTCAGGAGGGCGGCATGACCCCGAACAAAGCTATGAGCGTCCGGCTGCCCGACGCGATGAATACGCAGATTCGCGCTCCTGCCCGGATCGAAGGAGTGCGTGTCTCCGAATTGGTGCGAGCGGCACTTGAGGACTACCTCTCCCGGCGGCGCTTTGACGAGAAACTGAAAGAGCGCCTGAAGCAGCGGATGGAGGAAGACTGGGCTGTCCTGAAGCTCCTCGGCAAAGAGGACATGGGATGAGGAGAAGACAACGGAACCTGCCTTTTGCCCTCGGAGCTTCGATCCGCAACCCCTTCAGTCGGGACCTGCTGCGGCAATGCGTACTGGCGCAGCGGCCGGTCAGCTTGGATGAGCTGGCGGCCATCCTCGGGAAGCCGCGCTTTCAACTCAGAAGGCACGCCAAAGAACTGGAGATGCTCGGGGCGTTGAAGGCCTCCGAAGAGTTTTGGCCGTGCCGTCCGGCAGGCCACCGTTACGAGGCGACCGAGGCGCTGATGGGCTCGCAATGGGCGCTGGTCGGCTTGGGCTTGATGCCCGGAGACCGCTGGCTCACTGACGAGGAGGCGGTCAAAGTGAACGCCCACATCGCCGAGCGGCGCAAGGACAAGGGGTTCAAGGAACGACTGGAGCGCCGCTTTGAAGAAGACCTGCCCTTCCTTGAACGCCTCGCCGGAGAGGACGAGCCGCTGCGCCTCTGGCGGCGGGCGCTGACTTCGATTCGCTCTCGAATGAAGTCCAAGGAGTCCGAAGCCAAGAGACCACCAACCACGGATCGAAGTCAGCAAAGAACTAACACCTAGGGCCACCAGTAAGTAGATCAGCCTTGCCTCCAGGGCCGCAGAGCAAGGCTCTGGAGGCAAGACCCACTGCGAACAGCAGAACCCCTCACGCACTATCACCGGGTGGTGAGATGCCCTCCACGGAGCGGCGGAATCACGTCCAACCTCCGGCCTAGCGGCCTTGGTGCGACCTAGGTCTCTTTTCCTGAGCCGCTGCAACTCGCGCCTCAAGGCGGCCCTTGGCATCAGGCCACTCGGCGCGGAGGATCGAGTAGTGGACGCTGTCCCGCCAGCTTCCATCTCGTCGCCGCATCTCATGGCGATGCACTCCCTCCTTGGTTGCGCCGAGTCGCTCAACCGCCCGCTGCGAACGCTCGTTGAGAATGTCGGTGCGAAAGGCGACGCGCTCCAGGCCGAGGCTCTCGAATGCGTGCTTCATCAGTAGGAGCTTCGCGTTGGCGTTGCGGCCGGTTCCCCACGAGCTGCGATTGAGCCACGTTGATCCGATCTCGACGTGGGCATTGTGTACATCGAAGTCCCAATAGGAAGTCGATCCGATCACCGACCCGTCCTCGGCATCACGAACAGCGAACGGGAACCGTCGATCCGCGAGTCGGTCTGGGATATGGGAGCCAGGCAAAGACCTCCTCGGCATCTGCGGCGGCGAGCAATCCGGCCGCGTGCTCGACACCGAGTGGCTCAATCGTGACCAGATCGCCTCGTAGCTCAACCGGCTCCATCGGGGGCATAGACCGATCCTGTCAGGAACCCCGACATCCGGGCAGGCCACGGCTGGACCAGTAGCGATGCCCGAGCACAGCCGTAGGGCGCTAAGGGCATCAACAGGGGCGGCCGCCCCTTTCGCGGCATTTCCAGTCCGTGGACTGCCGTCGCAATTCCCCGGGGCATTTCCCTCTCCCCGAGGACGCCTTCGGGGTGGAGCCGATACACCGCCCCGCCGCGCTGGACAGCAAAGGCATGGACACCGCCATCGCCAGAGGCCCGCGCTGATGCTCTCCATCGGGAAGATGGGAGCGGGCCAGGAGGGCTACTACCTCGGCAAGGTCGCAGAAGGCGCCGAGGACTACTACTCCGGCGAGGGGGAGGCCGAGGGCTACTGGCTCGGGGATGCAGCTGACGACCTTGGCCTGCAAGGCAAGGTTGACCCCGACCAGCTCGTCGGCAGCTGACCGGCGCCAACCCCGGCAGCGGAGAGCCATTCGGAATGCAGCACGTCGCCGACGGGCCGGTCCAGGCTTCGACCTCACCTTCTCGGCGCCGAAGTCGGTCTCGCTCCTGTGGGCGCTCGGCGGCTCCCCGGTCGGTGCCGAGGTCAAAAAGGCCCATGCCGCCGCCGTCGAGGCCGCCCTCGGCTACATGCAGCGCGAGGCCTGCTGGACCCGCCGAGGCAAAGGCGGCCGGGAGTTCGTCCACGGCGACGGCTTCCTCGCCGCCGGCTACACCCACCGCTCCTCCCGTGCCGGCGACCCGCAGCTCCACACCCACGTCCTGGTCGCCAACGCCACCTTTGCCGAGGGCCGCTGGACCCGGCTCTACCACCCGGCGATCTACGAACACGCCAAAGCGGCCGGCTACATCTACGAGGCCCACCTGCGCTACGAGCTGACCCGCCGCCTCGGCGTCAGGTGGAAGGAGGTCGCCAACGGCATCGCCGAGATCCGGGGCTTCGACCCCGACCACCTCCGCGCCTTCTCGACCCGCCGCCAAGAAATCCTCGAGGCGGCTGGGGAGGGGGCCAGCGCTCGCGCCAGGCAGATCGCAACCTTGGCGACGAGGCAGGCGAAGGACCGCGACCTGACCACCGAGAGCCTTCGCGATCTCTGGCGCCAGAAGGCCGAGGAGATCGGCTTGGATCGCGAGTCGATCCGCGCCACCCTCGGCCACAACCGCCAGGCCCCCGAGGGACAGGTCGCCATCGCCGAGGTCGAGGCCGCCGCTACCGCCCACGCTTCGCACTTCGACCGCCGCGACGTCATCCAGGCGGTCGCCGACTGCCTCCCGGCCGGAGCGCCGGGAGCCGAGGTCGAGGAGCTTGCCGACGCCTTCCTCGCGACCCCGGACGTGATCGGGATTGCGACGACCCCCAAGGGCGAGCGGTTCACCACCCGAACGATTTGGGAGCTTGAGCGCGGCGCCCTGGATCGTGTCGCGGTCATGGCTGCTCGCTCCGACGCCGCCGTGGTCTCGGAGATCGTCGTCTCCCGCGTCCTCGCCAAGCGGCCGAGCATGAAGGCCGACCAAGAGGCGATGGTCCGGCGCCTGCTCGGCGGCGGCGAGGGCGTGATCGTCGTCGTCGGCGAGGCCGGGACCGGTAAGACCTACGCGCTGACCGCCGCGGCCGAGGGCTGGGCGGCGAGCGGGGAGGAGCTGCGGGTCGCGGCGCCGACCTGGAGGGCGGCGAACGTCCTGCGCTCCGAGGGCTTGCAGGCGACCTCGGTTGCCTCGCTTCTCGCCGATCTCGACCGTGCGGCTGCGAGAGGCGAAGCGTCCCTCGGTCGTCGCGCCGTCCTGGTGGTCGACGAGGCCGGGATGGTGGACTCGCGGGCGATGGCGCGCCTGGTCGCCCACGCCCAGGAGGCCGACGCCAAGCTGGTGCTGATCGGCGACCCCGCGCAGCTGGGGGAGATCGAGGCGGGCGGCCTCTTCGCCTCGATCGCGTCGAGGACCGAGCCGATCGTCCTCGATGAAGTGATCCGCCACCGCCACGAGCTGGAGCGCGAGGGGGCGAAGCTGATTCGCGAGGGCGAAGGGCGGGAGGCTCTTTCGATCTACCAGGGCGCCGAGCGGGTCACCGTCTCCGACGATCCGTTGGCGCGGCGGGAGGCGATGGTCGCCGACTGGTGGCGCAGCTTCGAGCGCGGCGAGGACGCCCTGATGATCGCCAAGCGCAACGCCGAGGTCGCCGAGTTGAACGCGCTTGCGCGGGAGCCGATGAAGGCGGCGGGCCGGCTTGGCGCTGAGGAGATCAGGGTCGGCGGCGCCCGCTTCGCTGCCGGCGATCAGGTCATCACCCGGATCAACGACCAGCGCCAGAACATCTACAACCGTGAGCGGTGGCATGTGGCGGGGGTTGATGCAGCTTCGGAGCGTTTGTGGTTGGTCGGAATCGACACCCGCGGGCGGGTGTGTGTCGATTCCGACTACTTGGGGCGCTTGAGGGAGAGGGACGGCGGGCCTGCGATCGAACATGCCTACGCCGCGACGACCTATCAGGCGCAGGGGGCGACGGTGGACACCGCTTTCGTCATGGCTGACCCTTCGATGGACCGTCAGGAGTTTTACGTGGCCACCTCCCGCACCAGGGCGGAGACCTACCTCTACGCGACGCCGGAGATCCAGTTCGACCGCGACGAGTTCGCGCCGCGTTCGCCGTTGCGCGAAGGGTTGGAGCACATCGCCGAAGCCGCCGAGCGCGACCGCTCCCAGGTCTCCGCCCACGACGAGGCTCTGCGTCAGGAGCTCGGGCAACTTCCCGCCGACGAGCTTCTGCGCCGACTCCACGAGCTCAAGTCGGAGGCTGGCGCCGAGCGCCACAACGAAGACCGTCATCTACGGGCCGAGGCAGAGATCGACCGCCAGGGAGAGCGCCTGGAGCAGTACCGCTCGGCCTCGCACAAGGTGCATCCTTCAAACGAAGAACACACGCTTGAGCGGATCGAGGCAGCGAGGGCCGAGCGCAAGCTACTTCCTGAGGTTGGCCACGAGGCCCGCGCCAAGATGGCGGTCGCCGAACACGTCCTCGCCGAGCGCGAGCGGGCTGCCGCGACCGCCGCCCGTCTCTCGCCTCCCGACTACATCAAGGCAGAGCTGGGGGAGAGGCCGAGCGACCCGACGAAGGCGCGTGCTTGGGACAAGGCTGTGCGGGGGATCGAGGGCTACCGCACGAGAAACGGCGTGAGGGACAGAGACAACGCGCTTGGGCCGAAGCCGAATGGCCACGCCGCACAGGCTGAGCAGAGGCGGGTCAGGGAGCGGCTGCAGCGCGCACAGCGCGAGTTGAAGCTGAAGCAGCGAACCCTTGAGCGGTCCAAAGGACTTGGGATAGGGCGGTGAGGGATGGCGAAGAAGCTGCCGGCATCCATTCCTCGTATCGCCCTCACGCCCTCGGAGGCTGCCGCCGCCATCGGCGTCGGCCCTGACTTCTTCGACGCCAACGTCGCCCCGCAACTCCGTTTGATCCGGCGCGGCCGTAAGCGCTTGGTGCCGGTGCGTGAGCTTGAACGATGGGTCGGCGAAAACGCTGAGGAGCCGATGATGGAGCAGCTTTCGTGAGGCCCGCCACGTCCACTTCACCCGGTAGATTTCATGACAAGAAAAAACGGCCCTCGGCGGCGCGCCAACGCCGGATCGAGGGCCTGACCACAAGGAGAAGTGACCTCCCTATGGCTGGTACTCACCATATGTATCCGTGCCGCTCGACGGTCGGCAACCTTCCTCATCAGGAGGGCCGCGCCGATGGCTGAGGGCATCGTCAGACGGCACGCTCCCCGCTGCCCGATTCGCGAAGGGAAACGCTGCCGGTGCAACTCGGGCTGGGAGGCATGGGTTTACCTGCGGCGGGAGAAGAAGAAGGTTCGTCGTACGTTCAAGACGAAGCGCGAGGCCCAGGCGTGGTGCTCGGAAGCCTTGACGGCTGCACGTAAGGGAAAGCTACGTCGAGCGCCCAAAGACCACCGCACCGTCTATGAGGCGCTGGTCGATTTCGTCGCCGGAATGGAAAGCGGGGACATTCGGCCGAAGAAGAAGGAGCGCTACAAGCCGAACACGATCCGCTCCTACGAGCGAGCGGTCCGCCTGCGCTACAAGGACTCTGAACTCGGGGCGCTGCGACCGTCGGAGGTTCGGCGCGCCGACGTTCAGAGCTTCGCCGACGATCTGCTCGCGACCCTATCCGGTCACAGCGCAAGCAATGTCCTCAATCCCCTCCAGGCGTTCTACCGGCGCGCCATCGACCGCGAAGAACTGGCGAACGAGCCGACCAAAGGAATCGACCTCCCCCTCGGCCAGTCCAAACGCCCGCGCCGCATCGTCGCCCCTGACGAAGCGGCGCGGTTGATCGAGCTACTTCCCTTGGAGGATCGAGCGCTCTGGGCCACTGCCTTCTATGCCGGTCTGCGACGGGGTGAGCTGCAAGCCCTTCGCTGTGAAGACATCGACCTCGCGAGGAACCTGATTCATGTCAAAAAAGGCTGGGATCAGGAGGAGGGTGAGATCGAGCCGAAGTCCGAGGCGGCGAGGCGGACGATCCCGCTGCTCGCGATCCTCCGTGACTTCCTCGATGGGCAGCTCGCCAGGACGGGAAGGAGCGGGACTGATCGCATCTTCGGCCGCAGCGCCGATCAGGTCTTCTACCCGTCCACGATGGACGGGCGGGCGCGGCGGGCCTGGAAGGCTTACAACCTCGCCGAGCGGGAGGCTGCGGAGGAGGAGGGGCGGGCGCCAGCCCTCTTGACCATGCTTACCGTGCATGAGTGCCGCCATACCTTCGCCTCGCTCCTGATCGACACCGGGGCGAACCCGAAAGCGATTCAGGTCGTCATGGGCCACTCCAAGATCCAGACGACCTTTGACGTGTACGGGCACTTGCTCCCCGGCAGCTACGACGATGTACGGGCACGAATGGATGCCTACCTTGCGACCGCTGCCCGCTAATGCTTCTACCGCTGCTTGACGGTTAACTCGATGCCCGCGTCAAGGGGCAACGTCATCGAAACGAAGTTGGGAAGGCCACGGACGTAGCGCTGGTAATCCTGTAGATCAGGGTCGTTCTTTCCTAGGTCGGCGAGGACAACCCCCTGCGGGACAAGAACATCCTTCACGAGGTCAAGCACCGGGACGTACTGGTCGTTTCGGCCGTTCAGGACGAGGAGATCGACTTCGGATGGGAGCTTCTGAAGAGTCTCAAGTGCATCGCCACAGCGGACCTCGACGAAATCATCCAGGCCCGCGTCGGCAACATTCTGGTTCGCCCACGCGGCCTTGTTCGGCAACAGCTCCGTGGTGATCAGGGAACCCGCGCCCAAATCGTGAAGCGCTGCAGCGAGGTAGATGGTCGAGATGCCATGGGAGGCTCCAAACTCGATCATGTTGCTGGCACGCCGCGCAGTTGCCAGGAGGTAGTAAAAGCGCCCTACCTCTGGCGTGATCGCGAGGGGTGCGTCGGCATAAAGCTCATACCGCTGCGGGGGGCCAAGGCGGGCACCTACTTCCGCCTCTCGCTCTCGCACCCGCTGCTGAGCTTCGGGGTCCTCTTTCTCTGCTCGCGCGTGAAGGCGGAGAAGAACCGCTTGGACCTTCGGGGAGTCGATGGACGCCGGCAGGAAGCGGCAGCTTATGCAACAAAGCCGGGGGACTGGCGCATCAACTGGCGCATCGGCCTGCCTTTGGCTGTTCGGGGGTCTCTTTACGTACCGTCGGTATGCAGCCCATTTGGCTTGGCAAAGCCCCCCCAACAGAAAACGCCCCGCCGGGGAGGCGGGGCGCTTCTGGGGTTACTACAGGGAGGAGAGATATGTATCTCTATATATGTGTGGATCCGTGGGAGGTAGGTGAGCCCGGTTGATGTCGAGTGCGTCGCTGTGGGAAGCAGCGAGGCGTTTGTCGACGCGGGGTTCAGCCTTGAAGTCTTGTCGATCTCCTTGATCGGTTTCCTCTAGCGAATCCTTGAACAGCGTACGAACGTATGTGCGACTTGTGTGTGAGTGGGGTCACAGAGATCCTGCATTTGACGGACTCTGCGGGGTCTCTACCCGATTTGCCCTAGGCCACCAGATCAAATTTGGTGACCGGTTGGCTGGGAGGCAGAGTAAATGTCGCATCGCATTCTCAAGCTCGAATAAAAGGCCAGATCGGGGACCTCGCTGTAGCGTTCCGCGGGTGGGAAAGACCCGGATAGATGCGGTTTTGGCCGACCGCGGCCTCTTCCCGTCGCGCTCGGCGGCGGCCGGCGCGGTGCGGGCCGGCGAGGTTCGCATCGGCCAGGACGGACCGGTGGCGCTGCGGCCGAGCCAACTCGTCGAGCCGGACGCAAATCTGATCGTCGCCGAGGGCCCGCGCTTCGTCTCCCGCGGCGGCACCAAGCTGGAGAACGCCCTCGAGGCACTGGGCATCGACGTCGCCGGGCGCGACTTGCCTCGACGCCGGTGCCTCCACCGGCGGCTTCAGCGACTGCCTGTTGCAGCGCGGCGCCGCGCGGGTGGCGGCGGTCGACGTGGCCTTCGGCCAGCTCGACGTGCGCCTGCGGCAGGATCCGCGCGTGCACGTGATCGAGCGACTGAACGCCCGGGATATGGCGCCCGCCGACCTGCCCTTCACCCCGTCGCTGGCCACGGTCGACGTCTCCTTCATCTCCCTGGCCAAGGTCCTGCCGGCCGTCGCCCGCTGCCTCGAGCCCGGCGGCGAGGTCCTGGCGATGGTCAAGCCGCAGTTCGAGCTCGGCCGCGAGCGGGTGGGCAAGGGGGTCGTGCGCGACCCCGCCGACCGCCGCGAGGCGATCCACGGCGTCGCCGTCGCCGCCCGCGAGCTGGGTCTGCCGGTCCGCGGCTTCGCCTCCTCGGGCCTGCCGGGCCCGAAGGGGAACCGCGAGACCTTCGTCTGGTGCGGGGGCAGCGGGGCCGAGGTCGCCGACCTCGAGGCCGCGATCGCCGCCGTCGAGGGGGACGAGTGAAGACCGCCGCCCTGATCACCCACTCGCATCCGCCGAGCGCCTCCGAAGCGGTCGCGGTCGCGGCCGAGGTCGCCCACGAGGCCGGCTGGCGGCTGGCGGCAACCGAGTACGAGCTGCAGAAGCACGGCGCCGCCGGCGAGGGCGTCGACGTCACCGCCGAACACACGGTTCCCGACATCTGCCTGGTGCTGGGCGGCGACGGCTCGATCCTGCACGCGTTGCGCCGCTACGCCCACACCGAAGTCCCGGTCTTCGGCGTCAACTTCGGCACCGTCGGGTTCCTCGCCGCGGTCGAGCGCGACCAGGCGGCCGAGGGGATCCGCCGCGCCCTCGCCGGCGACTTCGAGACGATCCACCTGCCGGGCCTCGAGGTGAAGGTCGACGGCAAGCAGCAGGTGGGGCTGAACGACATCACCCTCGCCCGCCGCCCCCACGACCGGGTGGCCGAGCTCAGCTACCGGATCGCCGGCGAGGAGGTCGGCCACGTCCGCTGCGACGGCCTCGTCGCCGCCACCCCGGCCGGCTCGACCGGCTACAACCTCGCCAACCAGGGACCGATCCTGGCCTGGGGCGTGAAGGGCTACGTGGTCAGCTACATCTCGCCGCACTCGCTCACCGCGCGGGCGCTGGTCGTCGCCCCCGGCGACGTCCTCCACGTCGTCAACGCGCCCGAGCGCGAGCCGGTCGAGGTGGCGGTCGACGGCGGCAAGATCGCCGACCTCGCCGCCGGCGGCTCGCTCGAGGTCCGCTTCCTCGACTCGGTCAGCCTCCTGGCGCAGCTCCCCGGGACGAGTTTCTACGGCCGGATACGGGAGAAGTTCGGCCACCTCGCGGTCTAGCGCCGACCCGCACGAGCCGACCGGAGCTCTTCTTTAGGGTTGCCCGCCATGGAGCGCAAGTGGTGGACCCTGGTGCTGGTCTCGGTGGCGACTTTCATGCTGCTGCTCGACGTCACCGTCGTCAACGTCGCCCTGCCTGACATCCAGCGGGAACTGAACGCCAGCCTCTCGAGCCTTCAGTGGGTGGTGGACGCCTACTCGCTGATGCTCGCCGCCTTCCTGTTGACGGCCGGCTCGCTCGGCGACCGGCTGGGCCGGCGGCGCGTCTTCACGATCGGGTTCGGCGTCTTCACCCTCGCCTCGTTCCTCTGCGGGATCGCCGAGAACCCGACCCTGCTCAACCTGGCCAGGGGCCTGCAGGGGATCGGCGGCGCCGGGATGTTCGCCACCTCGCTCGCCCTCATCGGCCAGGAGTTCCACGGCAAAGACCGGGCGACGGCGTTCGGGGTCTGGGGCGCGACCGTCGGCGGAGCCGTCGCGGTCGGGCCGCTGATCGGCGGCATCGTCACCGAGAGTCTCGGCTGGGAGTGGATCTTCTTCGTCAACGTCCCGATCGGGATCGCGGCGATGGTCCTGACCGAGCGCAAGATCGTCAACGTCTCCGCCCAGGACCCCGAGCCGATCGACTTCCCCGGGCTCGTCACCTTCTCCTCGGCGCTCTTCCTCCTCATCTTCGGCCTGATCCGCGGCAACCCGGAGGGATGGGGGAGCCCGCTGATCCTCGCCTGCCTGATCGGGGCCGCGGTCCTGCTGGCGCTCTTCGTCGCGAACGAGCGCCGCAGCGACCACCCGATGCTCGACCTGACGCTCTTCCGCAAGGCCGCCTTCAACGGCGTCTCGGCGGTCGCCTTCTTCCTCTCGGCGGGGATGTTCGCCCTCTTCCTCTACCTGACGATCTACATGCAGGGGGTGCTCGACTACTCGCCGCTGGAGGCCGGTTTGCGCTTCCTGCCGCTGACCGTTCTCGGCTTCGTCGTCGCGCCGATCTCCGGCGCTCTCTCGCACCGTGTCCCGATCAGGATCCTGCTCGGCGTGGGGCTGGCCACCGTCGGCGTCGGGCTGCTGCTGATGCACGGCGTCTCGGTCGACTCGACCTGGACGACGCTGCTGGCGGGCTTCCTCCTCGCCGGGATCGGGATCGGGACCACCAATCCCGGGATCGGCCAGGCGGCGATCGCCGTCGTCCCGGTCGAGAAATCGGGGATGGGGTCGGGGATCAACACCACCTTCCGCCAGGTCGGGATCGCCACCGGCGTCGCCGGGCTGGGCGCCGTCTTCCAGGGCCGCGTCGACTCGAAGCTGGGCGAGCTGCTGCCGAACGCGCCCGACGGCCTCGGCGAAGCCGTCGCCTCGGGGGGCTCGCGGGCGGTCTCCGAACTGCAGCTGCCGCCGGAGCTCCACGTCAAAGCGACCCACGCCGCCGACGTCGCCTTCGTCGGCGCCTTCAACGAGATCATCCTGATCGCCGCGATCGGCTCCTTCCTCGGCGCCGCGCTCGGCTTCTGGCTGGTCCGCTCCGAGGACTTCGTCCAGCCGACCGACGGACCGAGCGAGCCGGGGGGCTAGCTGGTCCGCAAGCAGCGGGAAAACCACGGGAGTCGGTCCGCGGCCGTTGCTACATAGATCCCATGCTGCGTGAGTTGCGGATCGAGAATCTCCTCCTGATCGAGCGGGCCGAGCTGCGGCTGGGGGAGGGGCTGAACGCGATCACCGGCGAGACCGGCGCCGGCAAGACCGTGCTCGCCCACTCGCTCGATCTGCTGATGGGCGGCAAAGCCAAAGCCCAGATCGTCCGCCCGGGTGCCCGGGAGGCCTGGGTCGAGGGCGTCTTCGACCTGCCCGCGGGTCTGCTGGGAGAGCCGGAGCTCGCTGAGCTTGCCGAGCGGCTTCCCGAGGGCGCGGAGGAGGTCGTCCTCGGCCGGCGGGTCTCGGCGAGCGGCCGCACCAGCGCCTTCGTCGCCGGCCGCGCCGCCACGGCCGCCGACCTGAAGCTGCTCGGCGGTCGCCTGATCGCCTTCTTCGGCCAGCACGAGCACCGCCGGCTGACGATCGCCTCCGCCCAGCTCGAGATCCTCGACGGCTTCGCCGGCGCCGAGCACCTGGAGCTGCGGGCGGCCTATCGCGACTCGCACCGCGAGTGCGGGCGGCTGGCGGCCGAGCTGGCCGAGCTGCGCGAGCGGGAAGGGTCGCGGGAGCGCGACCTCGATCTCTACCGCTACGAGCTCTCCGAGATCGAGGCGGTGGCGCCGGTGCCCGAGGAGCGGGCCGAGATCGCCTCCCGGCGCGAGCGGCTGCGGCACGCCGAGGGCCTGCGCGAAGCGGCCGCCGGCGCCCACGCGGGGCTGGCCGGCGACGAAGAGGACGGCGGCGGCGCGGTCGCCGCGATCGCCCAGGCCGAAGCGGCGCTGCAGGGCGCCGCCGGGCTCGACAAGGGCCTCGACGACATCGCCGAGCGGGTGGCGGCGCTGGGAGTCGAGCTGGGCGACGTCGCCTCCGGGCTGCGGGACTACGCCGAGGGGGTCGAGGCCGACCCGGCGTCCCTGCAGGCGATCGAGGAGCGGCTCGAGGAGATCGACCGGCTGGAGCGCAAGCACGGCGGCAGCGTCGAGTCGGTGCTCGCCCACGCCGAGCGCTGCCGCGAGGAGATCGCTCGCCTCGAGGGCGCCGAGGTGCGCAGCGCCGAGGCCGAGGCGGCGTTGGCCGAGGTTGAGGCCCGGCGCGCGGATCTCGGCGAGAAGCTGAGCGCCGGCCGCGAAGCCGCAGCGGGCCCGCTGCAGGAGCGCGTCGCCGAGGAGCTCGGGCAGCTCTCGATGGCGGGCGCTTCGCTGGAGGTCGTGCTGGAGCCGCATCCCGAGGGCTTCGGCGCCTCGGGGCGCGAGACGGTCGAGCTGCGGGTCGCGCCGAACCCCGGCATCGAGGCGGCGCCGCTGCGCGACGCGGCCTCGGGGGGCGAGCTCTCGCGGGTGATGCTGGCCCTCAGTGGGCTGGGCCAGTCGGCGAGCGCCGGCACGATGGTCTTCGACGAGATCGACGCCGGCGTCGGCGGCAAGACCGCGCGGGTCGTCGGCGAGCGCCTGCAGGCGCTGGGGCGCGACCGGCAGGTCATCTGCATCACCCATCTTCCGCAGGTCGCCTCCCTCGCCGACGTCCACTTCCGGCTTGAAAAGGAGGTTGCCGGCGAGCAGGCGATGGCCACCGTCGAGCGCCTCGACGGCGAGGGCGTGGTCGAGGAGATTCGCCGCATGCTCGGCGGCGAGACCTCGGACCAGGCCGCGACGGAGCATGCCCGCGAGCTCCTGAAGGCCGCCTGAATCCCGGGTCCCCTTGCTCCGCTTCCCGCCCTTCGCCTAGTCTGAGTGCGTGGCCACCACTAGCCGTCGTCGCCTTCCTGCCCTGCTCGGGCGCAGGAACGGCGCCCGGCCGGAAGCGCCGATCGAAGGCACCGCCCGGCTGGGAGAGCGGACCAAGCATCTGGTCAAGCGCCTGCGCCCCGGCGACGTCGCGGTGATCGACCACGTCGACATCGACCGCATCGCCGCCGAGGAGCTGATCGAAGCGGATGTGGTCGCCGTCCTCAATGCCTCGCCCTCCTCGCAGGGCCGCTATCCCAACGCCGGGCCGCTGATGCTGGCCCGTGAGGGGATCCGGCTGATCGACGCCCCCGGCGCCGGCCTCTTCGAACGCCTCAAAGACGGCGACCGGGTGCGGATCGCCGAGGGAGCGGTCTACGTCGGGGAGGAGGAGGTCGTCCGCGGTCGCGTCCTCCGCGTCCCCGAGCTCGAGCGGGAGATGCAGGAGCACCGCGAGCGGATCGACGAGGCGCTGGGCGAATTCGCCGAGAACACCGTCGCCCACGTGCGCGAAGAGACCGACCTGCTGACCGGCAACGTCGACTTCCCGCCAACCCGGGCCAGCTTCCGCGACCGCCACGTGCTGATCGTCGTCCGCGGCGACCGCCACCGCCGCGACCTGAAAACGCTGCGCGCCTACATCCGCGACGTGCGGCCGCTGATCGTCGCCGTCGACGGCGGCGCCGACGGTGTCCTCGAAGCCGGGCTCAAGCCCGACATGATCCTCGGCGACATGGACTCGGCCAGCGACGCGGCGCTGCGCTGCGGCGCCGAGCTGGTCGTCCACGCCTACCCCGACGGCCGGGCGCCGGGCCGGGAGCGGCTGCTGGAGGCGAAGCTCGACCACCAGCTCGTGCCCGCCGCCGGGACCAGCGAGGACGTGGCGATGCTGATGGCGCACGAGAAGGGCGCGGCGCTGATCGTCAGCGTCGGCGCCCACTTCAACCTGGTCGAGTTCCTCGACCGCAAGCGCGGCGGGATGTCCTCGACCTTCCTGACGCGGCTGAAGATCGGCGAGCGCCTGGTCGACGCCAAGGGCGTCAGCCGGCTCTACAACCCGAGCTCGACGCTGGCGCCGCTGGCCTTCTTCGCCGTCGCCTTCCTCGTCCTGCTGACGATCCTGGTGATCACCTCGCCCGCCCTCAACGACGTCTTCGAACTGGTCTGGCTGAAGATCCGGATCTGGCTCGGCATCGACTGAGAGCGCCCGCGGCTGCGTCGAAAAGCGCCTGCGCCTTCGGATAAAACGCCTGCGGCACTAGCCTTCGGCTTCGATGGGGTACTCCGCCCGCTACCACGCCACCTCGCTGATCGCGGTTTTCATCGCGCTCGCCGTCGGGATCCTGATCGGCGCCGAGTTCGGCGGCGACGCGCTCACCAACACCCGCCGGGACCTCGAGCACAGCCTGGTCGGCAACCTCCAGGACGCTCGCTCCCGGGCCGACGACCTGAACGCCGACCTCAACCGCTCCGAGGAGTTCGCCGAACGCGTCTATCCGGTCCTGACGCGGGAACGGCTGGAGGGACGGCGGTACGCGATCCTCGCCCTCGGCGGCCTGCCGAGCCCGGTCACCGAGGAAGTCGAGGAGGCGCTGGTCCCGACCGGGGGACGGCTGGTGGGGGTGGGGGTGGTGCGAGAGCCGGTCGACGTCAACGGCCTCGCCGAAGACCTCTCGAAAACCCGCTTCTCCGAATTGCGAACCGACTCGGACTCCCTCACCGAGCTGGGGACCGGCCTGGGGCGGCAGCTGGTCCGCGGCGGCTCCCTGCCCGGGGTCGTGCGCGGTCACCTCTTCTCCCGCGCCAGCGGCAATTTCGGCGGGCTCGACGGCGTGATCGTCGTTCGCGACCAGCCGGAAGACATGGGCACGATCCAGCGCGAAAAGACCAACCAGCTCGAGGCCGCCTTGATGAGCGGCGTCACCGGCACGCGCCGGCCGGCGGTCGGGGTGGAGACCTCCAGCGACGACTCTTCCTCGATCTCCTTCTTCCAGTCCAACGGCCTGGCGAGCGTCGACGACGTCGACCTGACCGCCGGGAAGCTGGCGACGGTCTTCTCCCTGCTGGGCGCCGACGGCAGCTTCGGGGTCAAGGGCAGCGCCGACCAGCTGCTCCCCGACCTCTTGACCGAAGGCGAATAGGCGGTGTACTGGGTCGGGTTGCCGCTGGCGCTGGCGATCTCGCTTTTCCTCGTCCCGGCGGGGGCGCGGGGGCTGCGGGACGCGGGGCTGGTGCGGGAGAACTACCGCGGCGCGCTGCTCGCCTTCCCGCTGGGAGCTGTGCTGGCGACGGCGGCGCTGGTCGCGCTCGCCCCGCTCGCCTTCCTCGACGACCGCGCCGACCTCGACCTGCTCGAGCCCGACCTGCGGCGCTGGCTGCCCTACCTGTTGGGGATCGCCTTCCTCGGTTTCCTCGACGACGCCCTCGGCCGTGGCGAGGCGGTGGCGACCCCGCGCGGCTGGCGCGGGCACTGGGCGGCGCTGCGCTCGGGCTCGCTCTCGACCGGCGCGATCAAGGCGATCGGGGCGCTGGCGCTGGCCGCCTACGTGGTCTCCGGGCGGGGTCTCGAAGACTGGCGCTACATCGCCGACGTGGTGCTGCTGATCCTGGCGACCAACCTCTTCAACCTCCTCGACCTGCGGCCGGGGCGGGCGGAGAAGGGACTGGCGCTGCTCGGCGCCGGCCTCTGTCTCGGCGCCTGGACCCTCGCGCCGCTGGAGCTGCTGGGGATCTTCGTCGGCCCGGTGATCGTCGGCGCCTGGCTGACCCTGGGCGAGCGGGCGATGCTGGGAGACACCGGCTCCAACCTGATCGGGGCCATCGCCGGGGTCTGGCTGCTGACCACCCTGGGCCCGGACGCGCGGCTGATCGCCCTCGCTGCGGTTCTGGCGCTGACGATTTACGGGGAGATTCGCTCAATTTCCGCAACCATCGATTCGGTTCCGCCTTTGCGCTGGCTAGACTCGCTCGGCAGAGCATGAGTCCAGGAATCAAAGGCGACACGCGGTTCATCTTCGTCACCGGAGGTGTCGTCTCGGCCCTCGGCAAGGGGATCACCGCAGCATCGATCGGGCGCCTCCTGGTCTCCCGCGGCTACCGGGTCCAGCTGCAGAAGTTCGATCCCTACATCAACGTCGACCCCGGGACGATGAGCCCCTTCCAGCACGGTGAGGTCTTCGTCACCGAGGACGGCGCGGAGACCGATCTCGACCTCGGCCATTACGAGCGCTTCACCGACGAGAACACCTCACGCGCCTCGAACGTGACCGCCGGCGCCGTCTACAACTCGGTGATCCGCCGCGAGCGCCGCGGCGACTACCTCGGCGCCACGGTCCAGGTGATTCCGCACATCACCAACGAGATCAAGCAGAAAATCCTCATCGTCGCCGAGTCCCAGGCGGTCGACTTCGTGATCACCGAGATCGGCGGCACCGTCGGCGACATCGAGTCGCTGCCGTTCCTCGAGTCGATCCGCCAGCTCTACACCGACCTCGGGGCGAAGCGGGCGATGTTCATCCACCTGACCCTGGTGCCCTACGTCGGCCACGCGGGCGAACTGAAGACCAAGCCGACCCAGCACTCGGTCAACGAGCTGCGCCGGATCGGGATCCAGCCCCACGCGCTGGTCTGCCGCTCCGAAGGGCGCCTCGACCGCGAGATTCGCAGCAAGATCGCCCTCTTCGCCAGCCTTCCCGTCGACGCGGTGATCTCCGCTCACGACGTCGACAACATCTACAAGGTGCCGCTCGTCTTCCGCGCCGAGGGAGTGGACGACCTCGTCCTAGACCATTTCGGGATGGAGGCGCCCTCGCCGGACATGAGCGAGTGGGAGGCGATGGTCCGCCGCGCCGAATCCGCCACCGCCAAGGTGAAGATCGCCGTCGTCGGCAAGTACGTGCAGCTCGCCGATGCCTACAAGTCGGTGATCGAGGCGCTCGAGCACGGCGGCTTCCACCACGGCGTCGACGTCGAGGTGGAGCTGGTCGACTCGGAGAACTTCGACCCCGAGAGGCTCGAGGGCTGCGACGGGATCCTGATCCCGGGCGGCTTCGGCGAGCGCGGGATCGAGGGCAAGGTCGAAGCGGCGCGGATCGCCCGCGAGAAATCGATCCCTTATCTGGGGATCTGCCTCGGGATGCAGATCGCCGTCGTCGAGTTCGCCCGCCACGTGGCCGGCATGGACGGCGCCAACTCGGCCGAGTTCGACCCCGAGACGCCGTTCCCGGTCGTCGACCTCCTGCCGGAGCAGAAGGAGGTCTCCGACATGGGCGGGACGATGCGGCTCGGCGCCGACCCGGTGAAACTCCACGAGGGCACGAAAGCCCGCGAAATCTTCGGCGAGGCGGTCATCTACAAGCGCCACCGCCACCGCTACGAGGTCAACAACCAGCTGCGGCGCCGGCTCGAAGACGAGGGCCTGGTCTGCGGCGGCACCTCGCCGGACGAGCGCCTGGTCGAGATGGTCGAGCTGCACGACCACCCGTTCTTCGTCGCCTCGCAGTACCACCCGGAGTTCAACTCCCGGCCCAACCGCCCCGAGCCGCTCTTCCGTGAGTTCGTCGGCGCCGCCGCTCAACAGGCGGGTGAACGGCCGGTCGACGGCGGCGCGGTCGAGGCGGCCGCCGAAGAGGAAGGCGCCGAGGACGACGCCCGCCTCCGCCGCTCTGCCTGAACCCCGCGGACCGTTCCCGGTTAGCCTTTCGCCCGTGACGGGTTCGCGACTGCACCAGCGCTTCGTCAGGTACTGCGAGGTCCGCAGCCCGACGGGGGAGGAGCGTGAGATCGCCGACACCCTTGCCGCCGAGCTGCGGGCGATGGGCCTGGAGGTCGAGGAAGACGACGCCGCCGGGGCAGCTGAAGCCGGCGCCGGCAATCTGATCGCCCGCTCTCCCGGCAGCGGCGAGGGGTCGGTGATGTTCTGCGCCCACGTCGACACGGTCCCCCACAGGGGGCAGGTCGAGGTCGTAAACGACGACGGCGTCTTCCGCAGCCTCGGCGACACGATCCTCGGGGCCGACAACAAGGCGGCGGTGGCCGTCTTCATGGAGCTGATGGCGCGGCACGTCGAACGGCCGGGGCCGGTCGGGATCGAGCTGGTCCTGACCGTTGCCGAGGAGCAGGGCCTGCGCGGCGCGAAGGCGTTCGACGCCTCCTGCCTGCGCTCTCGCGCGGGGTTCGTCCTCGACCACGCCGGACCGGTCGGCGAGGTGATCGTCTCGACGCCGACCCAGCAGAAGATCCTCGCCGACTTTATCGGCGTCGAGGCCCACGCCGGGATCAGGCCGGAGGACGGCAGCAGCGCGATCGCCGCCGCCGCGGCGGCGATCAGCCGCATGGAGGTCGGCCGGCTCGACGAGGGGACCACCGCGAACGTCGGCCTGATCCAGGGCGGCACCTCCGGCAACGTCGTCCCGGGCCACTGCTCGATCCACGCCGAGGCCCGCAGCCTCGACGCCGAGCGGGCGGCTGAGGTGGCCGGCAGGATCGCCGACGCCTGCGCCTGGGGCGCGAGCGAGCACGGCTGCGACGTCGACGTGCGGATCGAAGAGCTCTTCCGCGGCTACGAGGTCCCGAAGGACTCGGCCGCGCTGGCGCTGGCCGAGCAGGGGCTGGGGGGCGCCGGCCTGGAGCCGCAGCGGGTGGCGATCGGCGGCGGCAGCGACGCCAACGTCTTCCGCCGCGACGGTTTCGACTGCGTCCTCCTCTCCAACGGCACCGACGCCGTCCACACCTCCGACGAGATGGTCCCGGCGCGGAGCCTCGACAAGATGCTCGAGGTCTGCGAGCGGATCGCCGCCGGCCGCGGCGGCGTAAGCGCGATGCGGCTGAAGCTGCGCCGGGGGGTCGTCGTCTCGGCCGACCCGCTCGAGGTGGAGATCGACGGCGTCCGCCGGCCGGCCTGGGCCGACGAGGCGATGCTGGGGGAGATGCGCGAGGGCGACGAGGTGGTCGTCAACTGCGCCGCCCTCGACCTGAAGCTCGGCTCCGGCGGCTTCGACGTCGTCCACGTCAACCTCACCCGCGGCCTGGAGGGTGAGGCGGAGGGCGACGCGCACGTGATGAAGCTCAACTACACCTCGCTCCAGCACCCGGTCGAGCCGGTGGAGCGCCGAGACATTCATCTGTTCCCTACCGGTGTCAGGCAACAAGAAGGAACAGACGAAGGTGCTGCTGGGGTGCCGGTGGCGGTCCTGCCCCTGCACGGGCACCTCGCGCCGGCGGCCTGGGCGGCGGCTCAGGCGGCGCCGGGGCTGCGGGTCGGCTACGTGCAGACGGGAGGCGGCGCGCTGCCGGGATCGCTTTCGCGCGACGTCAAGGAGCTGCGCAAGCGCGGTCTCCTCGCCGGCCACGTCACCGCCGCCCCCGCCTACGGGGGCGAGGACGAGGCGCTCACCACGGCGGGTGCCTTCGATGCCGCTGGCTCCCTCGGCTGGGACGCGATTATCGCCAGCCCCGGCCCCGGGATCATCGGCTCCAACACGGAGTTCGGTCACGGCGGGATCGCCGCGCTGGAGAGCGCTCACGCGGCCCTGTCCCTGCGCCTCCCCACGATCCTCTCCCCGCGCCTCTCCTCCTCGGACCCACGCGAGCGCCACCTCCACCTCAGCCACCACACCTTCACGGTCCTCGAACACCTGCTGGATGAGGTGGACGTCGCGATCCCCGATGCGGACCTCCCCGGCGCCAAGGAGGCGGCGAGCTACCTCTCGCAGGCATCGAACGGGCGCCATCGCCTCCACCGAGTCTCCGTGGATCTGGCTGCCTACGAGGGCTCGGGCCTGCCCAGCAGGACGATGGGGCGGGACCTGAAGGATGACCCACTCTTCTTCGCCGCCCCACTGGCCGCCGGGACCCTGCTCGCACGGTCCCTTGCGCCCCAAGGGTTGTAGCGACGCAGGCGAGAACCTGCGGCCATGGCGGTCGCGATCAAGCCCCAGGCGCCGAGCGCCCCGGCCAAGCCCGGCGCCGACGCTCGTTTCGAGAGCCTGGTCCTCGACTTCCTCTCCTACCTGGAGCTGGAGCGAGGCCTCTCCCGCAACACCCTGAACGCCTACCGCACCGACCTCCTGCAGTACGGCGAATACCTCTCGGCCCACGATCGCGACGCGCTGCAGGCCAGCGCCGCCGACGTCGCCGACTTCCTCGCCGAGCTGGCGACCGGTGAGGGACGGCCGGCCTGCTCGGCGGCGACGATTCACCGCAAGGCCGCCTGCCTGCGCTCCTTCTACAAGCACCTGCGCCGGGACGAGCTGATCGGCGACGACCCGACCGCGGCCCTCAGCGCCCCCCGGCGCTCGAAGAAGCTGCCGCACGTCCTCAACTACTCCGAGGTGCAGAAGCTGCTCGCCTCGCCCAAGGGAAGCGAGCCGACGGCGCTCCGCGACCGGGCGCTGCTCGAGGTGATGTACGCCTGCGGGCTGCGGGCCTCGGAGACGATCGGGCTCGAGCTGGGCGACGTCGACCTGCGCGAGGGCTTTCTCCGCGCCCGCGGCAAGGGGTCGAAGGAGCGGCTGGTGCCGCTCGGCCGCCAGGCGATCGCCGCGATCGCCGGCTATCTGCGCGGCGGCCGGCCGAAGCTGATCGGCGACCGCCACGAGCCAAAGCTCTTCGTCAACTTCCGCGGCGGGCCGCTGACCCGCCAGGGCCTGTACAAGATCGTCCAGCGACATGCCCGCGACGCCGGGCTCGCCGGGAAGATGAGCCCGCACACGCTGCGCCACAGCTTCGCCACCCACCTGCTCGCCGGCGGCTGCGACCTGCGCGCCGTGCAGGAGATGCTCGGCCACGCCGACATCTCGACGACCCAGATGTACACGCACCTCTCGGGCGACCGCCTCAAGGAGGTCTACTTCAGCGCCCACCCCCGCGCCAGCGACTCCTGAGGCCGAGTTGCCTTTTTGTTTCGCATAGCGAGACAAAGGAGCAACTCGATCCGGTAGAACGGGGCCATGCCCGAGCTGCCGGAGGTGGAGACCGTTGTCCGGCAGCTGGAGCCGGAGGTCGAGGGACGGAGGATCGAGCGCCTGGAGGTGCTCGACGCGCGCTGGTCGCGGCCGGTGCCGCCGGAGGAGCTGGGTGCCGCGGTCGGCGGGGCGACGATCGAGCGCCTGGGGCGCCGCGGCAAGTACATCCTCATGGGCCTCGACGGCGAGCGCACGCTGGTGATGCACCTGCGGATGACCGGCAACCTGGTCCTCCGCGAGGGGGACGAGGTGATCGACCCCTCCGAGGGCCGCCGCCTCTACGAGAGCGAGCGCTCGACCGAGGAACGCCACCTGCGGGCGCGCTTCGTCCTCGACGACGGGCGCGAGCTCTGGTTCACCGACCCGCGGCGCTTCGGCGAGGCCTTCCTGATCGAGGACGAGCGGCTCGCGGAGCGGTTCGCCAAGCTCGGCGTCGAGCCGTTCTCGCCGGAGTTCACGCCCGCGGCGCTGGGCGAGATGGCGGCGGGACGGACGGCGCCGCTGAAGTCGTTCCTGCTCGACCAGTCGAAGGTCGCCGGCGTCGGCAACATCTACGCCGACGAGGCGCTGTTCCGCGCCGAGCTGCACCCGCTCTCTCCCGCCGGCTCGATGAAGCCCGAGCACGCCGCGGCGCTGCGCGACGCTGTCGTCGCGGCGCTGGAGGCGGGGATCGACGCCGGCGGCTCCTCGATCGACGACTACCGCGACGCCCGCGGCGAGAAGGGGTCGATGCAGGACGAGTTCCTCGTCCACACCCGTGAGGGGGAGGACTGCCCGCGCTGCGGCGGCACGATCGTCCGCATCGTCGTCGGCGGCCGCTCCACCTACTTCTGCCCGAGATGCCAGGTGCGATTGCGGAAGCGACCGAAGCGAGGACGCAGGCCAAGGCGGCCGTAAGGCGGCCGCCTGACCTAGTTCCGTCCGATCCGTCGTTCATCTTTGGTTTCGTGGCCGGGACTACGGTCAAGACGGAGGCGGTTGTCTTGCGCAGCATTCGCTACGGCGAGGCCGATCGCATCCTCCACCTCTACTCCAAGAGCCGCGGCCGGATCGGGGCTATCGCCAAGGGGGCACGCAAGCCCCGATCCCGGTTCGGCGGCCGTCTGGAGCCGTTCTTCCGGCTCGACCTGGTTCTCCACGAAGGCCGCGGCGACCTGATGACGGTGACCAGCGCGACCACCGTCGACGGCTACCCCCGGCTGCGCTCCTCCGGCCCCGCTCTGACCGCCGGCGCCCGCGCCTGCGACGCGGTGCTGCGACTGCTCGACGCCGCCGAGCCCAATCCCCCCGCCTACAACCTCCTCTGCCGCTACCTGTCCCTGCTCGACGACCCTGGCGAGACCACGCGCCGCCGCGCTTTCGACCGCCCTCTCGTTCCGGGTCAAGCTGGCGCTCGTCGCCGGCTTCTCGCCCGAGCTCGCCTCCTGTGCCCGCTGCGGCGAGGCCGAGCACCTGGTCGGCTTCTCCGGCGCTGCCGGCGGGGTCGTCTGCGCCGGCTGCGAAGCGGGCGCCTTCCCGCTCGGCGAGGAGGCGCACCGGTTCATGGTCGAGGCCCTGGCGAAGCCCCTCAGCGAGGCCCCGGAGGCCGAGCTGCCGGCGCTGCGACAGGTCGAGCGGGCGGTCAGCGAGACGCTGGAGCACCACGCGCACGTACAGCTTCGCGCTGCGGCTTAGACTCGGGACGTGCCCGCGCACCGCCCAGCTTCGAAGACCGCATCTCCGCCTGGGAGGAGGAGTTCCTGGCGCCGCAGGCGACCCGGTCCTATCCCGCCCGGCGCCGCCGCGAGGAGGAGAACAGCCCGCTGCGGACGCCGTTCCAGCGCGATCGCGACCGGATCGTCCACTCGAAGTCGTTCCGGCGGCTGAAGCACAAGACCCAGGTCTTCGTCGCCCCCGAGGGCGATCACTACCGGACCCGCCTCACCCACACGCTCGAGGCCTGTGGCATCGCCCGCACCGTCGCCCGCGCGCTGCGCCTCAACGAGGACCTGACCGAGGCGATCGGGCTGGGCCACGACCTCGGCCACCCGCCCTTCGGCCACGCCGGCGAGGAGACCCTGGATGCGGCGCTGCGGGACCGCTGCGGCGGAGGCTTCCGCCACAACGAGCACTCGCTGCGGGTCGTCGACGTGCTCGAGCGCGACGGCGAGGGGCTGAACCTGACCGAGCAGGTGCGGGACGGCATCCTCAACCACACCGGCTCGCGCAAGCCGAGGACGCTCGAGGGGCAGATCGTCAAGCTGGTCGACCGCGTCGCCTACATCAACCACGACATCGACGACGCCCTCAGGGCCGGGATCCTGCGGCCGGAGGACCTGCCGGCGGAGGAGATCGAGCTGCTCGGCCCGACCGGCTCGCAGCGGATCGACACCCTGGTCCGCGACATCGTCGAGCACTCCGCCGGCGCCGAGGAGATCTCGCAGGGGCGGGAGGTCGGCGGGGCGATGCTGCGCCTGCGCAAGTTCATGTTCGACCGCGTCTACCTCGGGCCGGAGGCGCGCAGCGAGCACGAGCGCGTCGAGCGGACCATGCGCGGCCTCTTCGAGCACTACCTCGCAAACCCGGCCGAGGTGCCCGGCCGGGACCCGCCGGCGAGCGACTGCCAGCGCGTGGCTGACTACATCGCCGGGATGACCGACCGCTTCTGCATCGCCAAGTTCACCGAGCTCACCGTCCCGGAAGAGTCGCGATTCTGATGGCGCTGATCTCCGCCCGACAGCGTCGAGCGGGTCAAGCAGGCCGCCGACATCGTCGAGGTCGTCTCCGCCCACACCGACCTGCGCCGCCAGGGCGCCCGCTACGTCGGCCTCTGCCCCTTCCACGACGAGCGGACGCCGTCGTTCTCGGTCGAGCCGCAGGAAAAGCTCTACCACTGCTTCGGCTGCGGGGTCGGCGGCGACGTGATCAAGTTCGTCGAGGAGAAGGACGGGCTCGGCTTCGCCGAGGCCGTCGAGCTGCTCGCCGACCGCTACGGGGTCGAGCTCGAGCGCGAGCAGGAGGACCCGCGGGCCGAGGCCCGGCGCCAGCGCCGCCGCCGGCTGGAGGAGCTGCTCGACCGCGCCGCCGCCTTCTACTCCAGCTACCTCTGGGATTCGGAGGAGGCAGGCAAGGCGCGTGACTACCTGGGCGGGCGCGGGTTGAGCGAGGAGGTGCTGCGGGACTTCGGCGTCGGCTATGCGCCGAGCGCCTGGGACAAGCTCCTGGTCCGCGGGACAGCAGGCCGGCTTCAGCGTCGAGGAGCTGCGCGGCGTCGGCCTGGTGCAGCGCGGCCGCAGCGGCGGTGAGTACGACCGCTTCCGCGAGCGGATCATGTTCCCGATCCGCGACCGCCGCGGGCGCGTGCTCGGCTTCGGCGGCCGGGCGATGCGCTCCGACCAGGGGGCCAAGTACGTGAACACGGCCGAGACCGAGTTCTTCCACAAGAGCCAGATCCTCTACGGCGTCGACCGCGCCAAAGCGGCGATCGCCAAAGCGGGCCGGGCGGTCGTCGTCGAGGGCTACACCGACGTCCTCGCCCTGCACCAGGCCGGGATCGAGGAGGCGGTGGGGGTGATGGGCACGGCGATCACCGGCGAGCAGGTGGCGGCGCTCTCGGGGATGGTCGACGAGGTCGTCCTCGCTCTCGACGCCGACTCCGCCGGGCAGGAGGCGATGCTGCGGGCGCAGAGCGTCGCCGCGGGGCGGCGGATGCGGCTGCGGGTGGCGGCGATGCCGGCCGGGGAGGACCCGGCGGAGATGATGGCCGCGGCGGAGGGGACGGAGCGGTTCCGCGAGCTGCTGAGCGGCGCCGAGGAGCTGGTCGCCTTCCAGGTCGGGCTGGTCCTCGGCCGGACCGACGCTCGGCTCGCCGGTCGAGCGCGACCGGGCGCTGGCCGAGGTCGCCCCGGTGTTGTCCGGGATGGGGGAGACGGCGGGGCGGGAAGACCTGGTCCGTCGCGTCGCCGAGCGGCTCGACCTCGACCCGGCGATGGTGATGGGAAGGGTGGTCGCGGCGACGCCGGCGAGCGGCGGCGGCGAGCCGACGCCGCCACCGCGCGGAAGCGCCGCCCGGCTCCAGGCCGGCGCACCCGCGCGGCAGGGCGAGCTGACCTCGCGCGAACGGCGCGAGCGGGCGCTCCTGGCGATGTGCATCGCGATCCCCAGCCGAGGGCAAGGAGTATCTGGCGAGACTTGCCGACGCCCACCTCTCGGCCGACCGGCCGCCGCGCCGCCGCCTGGCTGCGCGAGCACCCCGAGGACCCGGCCTCCAACCTCCCTCACGACGACGGCGAGCTCGCCGGGCTGATCGCCGAACTGGTGATCATGTCCCGCGAAGAGCCCGCCTCCCACGAAGCGATGGAGCTGAACTTCCTGCTGCTCGAGCAGCGCCGGCTGGAGGACGAGATCGCCGCCGCCGGCGAGCGCGGCGACTACGAGCGCCGCGCCGCCCTGAGCCGCGAGCGGGCGGCGCTGGTCCAGCGGATCGCCCACGCCGAGCGTCCGGCCGGCAGCGTCTAGGCGATCTCGGCCCGCATCTTTCTGTCTGCGGCATTTGCAAGGATCCCGCCATGGAGAAGGGGCTCCTGGAAGAGTGCCTGGCAGAGGGAATGTCCCTCGAAGCGATCGGCAAGCGAGTCGGCAAACACGAATCGACGGTCAGCTACTGGCTGAAGAAGCACGGGCTTTCGGCGGCTGAAGCAGAGAAGCACGCGCGCGAAGGGGGCGCCCTCGAAGGACGAACTCGAACGGCTTCTACGCCTTGGAATGTCTCTGCGCGAAATCGCGAAGGAAATGGATCGGAGCCTGGCCACGATTCGGCACTGGATGAAGCGGTATGACCTCAAGGCCGTTACTCACCGGCACGACGCTCCCGATAGTGGTACGCGTGAAGCAACCCTCGAGTGCCGTAGGCATGGGAAGACGTCGTTCGTGCTGGAGGGTCGGGGCTATTACCGATGCAAACGGTGTCGGCTCGAGAGGGTGGGTCGCCGCCGGCGAACTATCAAGAGCAAGCTTGTTGCGGAGGCTGGCGGCAAGTGTGTCATCTGCGGATACCACCGGTGTCAGCGCGCGCTCCAGTTCCACCACCTCGATCCTCGCACGAAGGAGTTCCATCTCGGTCATACCGGCGTGACCCGATCTTTGGCGCGGTGCCGGGCTGAGGCGCGCAAGTGCATCCTGCTCTGTGCCAACTGCCACGCAGAGGTGGAGGCAGGGATCACGGCGGTGCCGCTAAATTCTGTTCCGAAAGCCAATCCGGAGTAGCTCATTTGGCATAGCACGGTCCGGGGTAGCTCAACAGGAAGAGCGAGCGACTGTTAATCGCTAGGTTGTGGGTTCGAGCCCCACCCCCGGAGTTTTCTTAGGCGGCGGCGAGGTTCTTCAGCGCTAACCGCTCGACCAGCTCCGCCCCTCGCACAGCACCGTTGTTGGCCCGCCCCCAGGCGGCGATCGCTTCCGCCTTCGCGGTGAAGCTCGGCTCGTGCAGCAGCCGGCGCAGCGCCCAGCGCAGCGGCGCCGGGCGACACAGTCGCCAGGGGAGGGAGAGGCCGGCGCCGGCCCAGTCGACGCGCATCGCCGTCTCGCTCATGTCGCCGATGATCGGGCAGACGAGGACCGGCGTGCCGGCCCCGAGGGCGCGGGCGACGGTGCCGTGCCCGCCGTGGGAGACGATCGCCGCGGCGGCGGGCATCAGCTGGCTGTAGCTGAGCCATTCGACCAGGCGGGCGTTGGCGGGGACCTCGATCGGCCGCTGCGGGGCGACCCGGTTGGTCGTCGCGCACGACGCGAACCGGCTCTTCGGCCAGCGCCTCCAGGGCTGTCCGGACCAGGTGGTTGCCGGAGTCGTGGGCGGTGCTGGGGGCGACGAGGACGAGTGGGTGGTCGCCAGGGGGCAGCTCGATCTCGGGGTGCGGTACCTCGAAGCTCATCGGGCCGGTGATCTCGACCCCCGTCGGCCAGCGGCGCGGGTACTCGAGCTGGGGATAGGTGGCGACCAGCGCCAGATCCGGGCTGATGCCGCCGTGGAAGCGGTCGAGCGGCGGCAGGTCGAGCCGGGCGCGCTGGATGTTGAGGTCCCGCCGCCCCTGTTCGAGCCCGACCTTCAGCGCTCGCTCGTGACCGGTGCGCCACACCGCCCGGCCCAGCCGCGTCCGCGGCGGCCGCAGGCCGATCGCGAAGAAGGGGAGGCCCGGCTCGACCACCGGGTAGATGTGGGGGATCAGGGTCGCCAGCGGGATCCCCGCCTGCTCGGCCGCCAGGCTGGGCGCGAGGGTGAGGATGTCGCTGACCACCGCGTGGGGGCGAAGTCGTCCAGCAGCGGTCGCAGCGCCAGCGCCGCCTCCGCCGCGTGCTGACCCTCCTCGGACTCGGGGTCCGGGCGGCGGGAACATCCGGTATTCCTCCGCCGCGGCGAATCCCAGCCCCTCGCCCTCGACGGCTGCCCGGCGCTCCTCCCAGGTCTCGATCACGACCTCGTGGCCGCGTGCGGCCAGCGCCTTGCCCAGCGCTATCGCCGGAAAGACGTGCCCCGCATCGCCGAAGGCGCCGACAAGTATCCGCAGGCGCTCGCTCACGCCAGATTCGCCGCTACGGGGTATCGAGGCCCTCGCCGGGGCGGGTGAAGACGATCTCCGGCACGTGGCAGTTGCGCGAGGTGCGGAGCAGGAAGCGGACCGCCTCGCCGAGGTCCTCGGGCCGGATCATCTCCTCCGGCGGGATCTGGCCCTGGACGAACTCGGTCATCGGCGTCTCGACGAAGCCGGGGGCCAGCGCCGTGCACTGGATACCCGCGTTGCCCGTCTCGCGGTGGGTCGACTGGGTGAAGTTGATCACCGCGGCCTTGGTCGCGGCGTAGATCGAGAGCCAGGCCTGGCCGCTCTTGCCGGCGATCGAGGCGGTGTTGACGATCAGGGCCTTGCCGTGCTCGCCGCCGGCCTGGCGCAGCATCGGCAGCCCCTCGCGGGTGCCGAGGATCAGCGCCCGCAGGTTGACCGCAAGCTGCATGTCGAGGTGCTTGGTCTGGATCTCCTCCATCGGCGCCCCGATCCCGACGCCGGCGTTGTTGACGAGGACGTCGAGACGGCCGTACTTCTGGCGGTGGGCGGCGAAGATGGCGACGACGTGGTCCTCCTCGGCCATGTTGGCCGGGATCGCCTCGACCTCGAAGCCTTCGCCGCGCAGCCCCTCGGCGGCTTGCTCGAGCTTCTCCGGCCGGCGGGCGGAGACGGTCAGGGCGTGGCCCTCTTCGCCGAGCGTCCTGGCGATCGCGAGGCCGATCCCGCTCGAAGCTCCGGTCACAAGTGCAGCTCGCTCAGCCATCTCCATCTCCTTCTCGTCGAGAACCCCGGCCACCCTATCTCTCCATAACATGCCGCCGATGCGCGCCCCCCGCCTCGCCCCAGCGCTGCTCTGCCTGCTCGCATCGGGGGCGATCCTGGCCGGCTGCGGAGGCTCCGACGGGGGCGAATCGACGCGCACCGCGACCGGGGGCGCCGAAAGCCGCCCGGCCCCGCCGGCATCGGAGTTCCCCAGCTCGGAGGGCCGGACGCTCCGCCAGGTGCTGAAGGCCGCCGACGGCCCCGCCGAGCTGGTGGTCTCGCCGGCGGCCGAAGTCTTCTACCCGGGGGAGAACCGCTACCCCTTCGGCGTCTCCGACCGCGACGAAGGCCCGGTCGACGACGCCGAAGTCGCCCTCTACTTCTCGAAGGTGCCGGAAGCGAAGCCCGGGGACAAGTCGAGATCCGGCAACCGCGGCCAGGTCGCAAAAGCGCAGGAACAGGCCCTCGACCGCCCGGCGGTCGGACCGTTTCCGGCTGCTGTCGAAACCCTCGCCACCGACCCGGAGTTCGCCTCGAGGACGAGCGCCGAGGACCCCGACGCCGCCGGCGTCGTCTACTCGACCCGGCTCGACTTCCCCCGCGAGGGAGAGTGGCGGATGGCCGCGATCCTCAAGGAAGACGGCGAGCTGAAGGGGGCGCCGCTGCCGGGCGCGGTGGTTGGGGAGTTCCACCGCATTCCCCGGGCCGGCGACCGGGCGCCGTCGATCCACACCCCGACCGCGCAGGACGCGGGGGGTGATCTGTCGAAGATCACGACTCGCATACCCCCCGACACCCAGAACAAGGTGGATTACGCGGACGCGCTGGGCAGAGAACCGATCGTGCTCTTGTTTGCAACCCCGCAGTTCTGCCAGAGTCGGGTCTGTGGGCCCGTCGTCGACGTGGCGGAGCAGGCCAAGCAGGAATACGGAGACAAGGCAGCCTTCATCCATATGGAGATCTACAACGCAAACGACCCCGCTCTGGGAGTGCGGCCGGAGGTACGGTCCTTCCACCTGCCGAGCGAGCCGTATCTGTTCACGATCGACCGCCGGGGAGTCGTCCGAGACGCGATTGAGGGAGCATTCGGGCTCAAGCTGATGCACAAAGCAGTCGACAAGGCCATCGCACCATGAACGACAAAGCCGCCACCGAGGAGGAGCTGCTGCAGTCCTTCGCCGACGAGGCGAAGCGTCGTTGCGACGTGATCGCCGCCGGACTGGCCACCGCCACCACCGATTTCGAGACGATGCGAGCCGAAGCCCACGCCCTCAAGGGCACCGCCAGCGTCGTCGGCCTCCGCCGCCTTGCCGAGCTCGCCGGGCTGATGGAGTCCGATCTGGCCGAAGCGAAGAAGACCGGCACGATCCGCGGCGGCCGCGACCATCAGATAGCCGATGCCGCCAAGGCCCTCGCCGAGGGCGCCGCCGCCGCGGCCAAGGGCGAAGAAGAGCCACCGGACGTCGGCCGCTCCCTGGCCCAGCTCTTCAGCGCCTGAGCGCGCGGTCTCGCGGTACGCTCGCCCCGCGGGGCAGTAGCTCAGCTGGTTAGAGCAGCGGACTCATAATCCGTCGGTCCCTGGTTCGAGTCCAGGCTGCCCCACTCACGGTGGCGCCACCGACAGGTATCGCGCCACCGCCTGCGCCCGGTTCGACACTCCCAGCGCCCGCAGGATCTTGCGGACGTGCCATTTGACGGTGCTCTCGGTGAGGTAGAGGCGCGAGGCGATCTCCGCGTTGTTGAGGCCCTCGGCGACGAGGGCGAGGATCTCGGTCTGGCGGGGGGTGAGCGAGCCGGTGAGGTCGTCGCGACTCCCGCGCGCGCGCTGCAGTTCGGCCGCGCGGCGGCCGAGATCGCTGGCGGTCTGGTGGAGGACCTCGGCGGCCGCGTGCAGCTCGGTCACGTCCTGGGCGGTGCCGGTCAGCCGCAGCGGGTTGCCCTCCGGGTCGGCGATCAGCTCCGCCCGGCTGTGGAGGCGGCGGACGCGGCCGTCCGGGCGGATGATCCTGTATTCGAAGTCGACCGGCGCGCCGCTCTCGACCGCCTGTCTCATCTCCGATTCGACCAGCTCGCGGTCGTCGGGGTGCACGTGTTCGGTGTTGCTCGGTTCGTAGGCGCCGTCGAAGTCCTCCGGGTCGATCCCGTAGATGGCGAAAAGGCCGTCCGAGCAGCTGAGGCGGTTGCTGGGGATGTCCCACTCCCAGCTGCCGAGCCGGGCGACGCGCTCGGCGTCCGCCAGGCGGGCGCGGCTATGCGCCATCTCCTCTTCGATCCGCCGGCGCTCGGTGATGTCGGTGACGAGGACGAAGAACCCGTGCACCTCGCCGTCGGCCACGTCGGGGATGTAGGACGCCTGGGTGTAGCGGACCTCGCCGGAGGGGGTCGGGATCGCCCGGTCGAAGAGCTGCTTCTCCCCGCGCAGCGCCCCTTCGATATAGGGCCGGTTCTTCTCGTAGAGCTCGGGCCCGAGCAGGTCGGCGATATGGGTGCCCCGCATCTCCTCCGGGGAGGTGCCGAAGAACTCGACGTAGGCCTCGTTCGCCATCCGGTTGCGAAGGCCGCTGTCCCAGTAGCCGACCAGCGCCGGAAGCGCGTCCAGCATCGTCTGGATCACCTGCGGAGAGTCGGACGGCTCCCGGGGGCGTGGCTTTTTCGCCTTGGAGTCCACCTGACAGATGATGGACTAGCCGTGGGGCGGGCTCAACCCGTCTTCCGGACGGCCGCTTCCGCTCTATCTTGGTTCTGTGCTCAATGCCGGTGACACCCCGACGCCTCGCCCCTTACGGCGCCGGCCATCCAGCCGTCTGAGCGCTTCCCCCGCCGGGGCTAAAGGCCCGCGGCCAGCCGCTCGTCCCCTGCCAGCGGCTGGCCGCGCCGCCTCGGAGTCCCTTCTGCACGAGGTCGAATCGCTCCTGGCCCAGGATCGCCCCGTGCGTCTCTCCGGGCAACGGCCCGCCGTGGAGGCGCGCCGCCCGTCTCGCGGCTGAGGTCGCGAAGCGAGACCGAAGATGTCACCCGGGGATCCCCGGCGCCTCGTTTGGCTCCGGGGGCCGGGGGTACCCACACAGTGATCCCGAAGTCGCGCCGTCTCGCCTCAGGTTCGAGCCGATCTCGGGGGACCACCAGCCAGCGGAGTGGCGAGGCTCGAGCCTCGGTCCGGACCGCTGGTCACAGCAAGCCAAGCGTGCAGTTGCGCGTCTGCGACCAGACGCGCAAGCAAGCGACGAATCGAAACTGGAGGAGGGCAAGATGCCTGACGGAACCGTTGGCGAAGCGCAGGACAAGGCGCAGGAAATCGCCGGCGAAGCACAGGAGAAAGCGAAAGAGGCCGCCGGCAAGGCCCAGGAGGGCGTTCGAGCTCAAATCGACGAGCGCTCCACGCAGGTCGGCGAGCGGGTGACCAGCACGGCTGGCGACCTCCGCTCGGTCGGCGAGGAGCTTCGCAAACAGGGCAAGGACACCCCGGCGACGCTGGCCGGCCGCGCCGCCGAGGAGACCGACAAGGTCGGTTCCTACCTCAAGGAGAGCGGTCCGGACAAGATGCTGGAAGACGTCGAGGACTTCGGCCGGCAGCGCCCCTGGGCGGTTCTCGCCGGTGGCGTGGCGGTCGGCGTTCTCGCCGCTCGCTTCCTCAAGGCGTCCAGCCGCAACCGCTACCAGCAGCGCAACGGTGCCGGGGCACCGACCCGGACGCCGGCGACGACCCCGCAGCCGCTCCATCGCTCGCCGGTGGAGCCGGTGGCCGCTCCGCCGTCTCCCGCGGCTCCGCAGGCCGTGGCCGCACCCACCCCGACGGCCGCGCCATGAGCACCGCGAACGGCGAGAGCAACGAGCTGCGGCAGCACTCGACCGGCGAGCTGGTCAAACAGCTCTCGGAGCAGACGACCACCTTGGTGCGCAAGGAGATCGAGCTGGCCAAAGCCGAGCTGACCGCAAAAGGAAAGGTGGCGGGTGAAGGTGCCGGCATGTTCGGCGGCGCCGCCGTGATCGGCCTGCTGGCGCTGGGCGTCCTGACGGCGATGATCGTCGCCCTGCTGGACAAGGCGATGGATTTCTGGATCGCCGCGCTCATCGTCGCCGTCGTCTACGGCGCCATCGCCGCGGTCCTTGCCCTGACCGGGAAGAACCGAGTGATGAAGGGGCTGCCACCCGCCCCCGAACAGACCGTCGAAACCGTTAAGGAGGATGTGCAATGGGCCAAGAGCCAAGTCAAATCCGCGAGGAGATAGAGGAGACGCGAGCCGAAATGGGCGACACCGTCGACGCGCTCGCGTACAAGACCGACGTGAAAACCCGGGTCAAGGAGTCGATCTCGGACAAGCGCGAGCGCCTGATCGAGCAGGTCCAGGGCACTTCCCACAAGGTGGGAGACGCGACCCCGGACGGCCAGCAGGTGAAGGACGGTGCTCGGCATGCCGTCGGCGTCGCCCAGGAGAACCCGCTCGGCCTCGCCCTCGGTGGGATCGCCGCCGGGTTCCTCGCCGGCATGCTGCTGCCGAGCACGAAGGTCGAGGACGAGAAGATCGGCCCGGTCGCCGACCAGGTCAAGGGAGCGGCGGCCGAAACCGGCCAGGAGGCGCTCGACCGCGGTCGTGAGGTCGCCACCCAGGTCGCCGAGCAGGCGGTCGAAGGCGCCAAGGAAGTCGGCCAGGAGGCGGTGCAGACCGCCAAGGACGCCGGCCAGGAGCAGGCCTCCGAGCTCAAGGACAGCGCCGAGGAAAACGCGCAGGAAGCCAAAGAGCAGGCACGCGCCTGAGAAGCCGGAGCGAGCCCCGTCACGGGGCTCGCTCCGCAGGCGGGTCCGCCCCGCGGGGGCTCTAAGAACTCCTGTGTAGTGAGAACCTCTCGCGGCGGCTCGTTTTAGCGGCTAGTTTTTAGGCGTGACCGAGATCGACGTCGACCTCTCTGCCCTGCTGCCACCCGACCTCCCGGACGGGCGGGAAGCGGTCGAGGAGGGCAAGGCGATGGGCCGGGGCATCGAGCGCGCCCGCTCGGCCTACTGCGAGGAGAAGGGCGTCGGCTCCGAGCGCGAGTGGCGCGAAAAAGCGCGCGAGTCGGGGCATCACCTGCACCTGCATGAACATCGGCCTCCCCACCTGGGCAGAAACCCGTGAGGCTCTCGGGTCGATCTACGAAGACGCCCTCTCGCGCGGGGTGCGGCCGCCCGACCGCTTCAACCTGATCGCCGAGCGGCGGATGGGCCTGCCCAAAGACAAACGGGCCGAAGCGCCGCAGGAGACCGGGCCGGTGATGATGACCGAGCAGGACTGGTGGGAGCTGGCGCACACGGTGCCGATCGAGCCGGAGGCGGCTGACAACTCGATCGGCGGGCCCGGGCTCGGTCGAAAACGCCCGTCGACGCGCTGCGGGCCGGGGTCACCTCGATCGGCGTCCTCTCGCAGTACTCCTGGCGCTGGCCCTACTACGACGACGACGTCAACCAGACGACGCAGGTGCTGCAGGCGGCCGGGATGCTCGCGGCCTTCAAAGACGAGGGCGTCGTCTTCGACTCCTACCTGGAGGACGGCTACCCGGGCGTCTTCCACGACTACGCCAACTACGTCGGCTGGGCGATGGTCGAGCGCTACGTCAGCGAAGAGCTGATCGGCGCCGCCTACTCGCCCTCCTGGGGCGGTCTGACCCAGAACCCGGTGATCAAGTCGGCGGTGACCCTCGCCCTCGACGCCGTCAACCCCGACCGGGTCCCGTTCCTCTACACCCAGGGGGACACGATCGGCAACACCCCTGACTTCGACGCCAACATGGCGGTGCTCAACACCGACCTCCTCTTCATGAAGATGGTCGACATGCGCTACCGGCTCGGATCGGCGCCGATCGCCGTCCCGGTCACCGAGACCGAGCGGATCCCCACCTGGCAGGAGGTGGCGACGGTGCAGACGATCAGCCGCCGGCTGGAGGACTACGTGCCGATGGTCGAGCCGGTCGTCGACTGGGCGCAGATCGAGGCGCTGCGCGACCAGCTGGTGCGCGGCGGAAAAGCCTTCTTCGAGGCCGCGATCGGCGGCCTCGCCGGGGCCGGCATCGACATCCGCGACCCCGCTCAGCTGCTGCTGGTCCTCAAACGCCTCGGCTCGACCCGCTGCGAGGAGCTGTTCGGCGCCGGCGAGGCCGACCCGGAGTTCCCCCGCGGTCGCCGGCCGGTGCTGGAAACCGACCTGGTCCGCAAGACGATGGAAGAGCGCGAGCGCCTGCTGGTCGAGCTGCAGGGCAGGCGCGAAGAGGAGGCGATCCGGGGGATGAAGGTGCTCGTCACCTCGACCGACGTCCACGAGTTCGCCGAGTTCCTGCTCACCTCGACGCTGACGGCGGTCGGCACCGAGGTGATCGACTTCGGCGTCAACCGCGACCCGGAGGACATCGTCAAGGCGGTGATCGAGACCGACGCCGACGCGGTCGTCATCACCACCCACAACGGCGTCGCCCGCAGCTTCGGCCAGCGGCTGATGAAGCGAGCTCGCCGCGGCGCGGGCGCCGGAGGGATGCCGGTCTTCATGGGCGGCGTCCTGAACGAAGACGTCGACGGCTCCGACGTCCCGATCGACGTCAGCGCCGACCTCAACGCTAACGGGATCGCGACGCCCGGGACGATCGACCGCCTCGTCGACGCGCTGGTCGAGCGCCGGGCCGGCGGCGTCGCCGCCTGAATCGCGCGTGAGCGTCGTCGCGCTCGCCGACTTCGGCAGCACCTACACCAAGGTCCGCCTGGTAGACCCGGCCGAAGGGCGCCTGCTGGCGCGGGCCGAGGCGCCGACCAGCATCGGCACCGACCTGATGGACGGCTACGCGGCAGCGCTCGGACGCAGCGCGGGTCGCTCGGCCGGCCCGGTCGCGATCGACGACGCAGCTCGCCGTCTCCAGCGCCGGCGGCGGGCTGCGGGTGGCGGCGGTCGGCCTGGTCGCCGACCTGACCGCGGCGGCGGCGCGCCAGGCGGCGCTCAACGCCGGGGCGCGGGTCGAGGCCGTCCTGGCCGGCAGCTCGGACGACGAGCAGCTCGACGAGCTGGAGGCGGCGCGGCCCGAGATCGTCCTCTTCGCCGGCGGGACCGACGGCGGTCAGGCCGAGCTGGTGCTGGAGAACGCCCGCCGCCTCGCTGCCCGCGAGGCTCGGCGGATACGCGGTCGTCGCCTGCAACGCGGACGTCGCCGAGGAGGCGGCGCAGCTGCTGCGCGCCGGGGGCACCGAAGCCGAGGTGGCCGCCAACGTGATGCCGGCGCTTGGCAGGCTGGAGATCGAATCCGCCCGCGAGGCGATCCTCCGCGCCTTCCTCGATCACGTGATCGGCGGCAAGGGCCTCAGCGCCAGCGATGCCTTCGCGCGGATGGTGAAGATGCCGACGCCCGAGGCGGTGCTCGAGGCGACGCGTCTGCTCGCCCGCGGCACCGACGCCGAGCCGGGCGTCGGCGACCTGATGGTGGTCGACATCGGCGGGGCGACGACCGACGTCCACTCCGACCACGCCGTCGAGGCGGCGGCGCCGGGGATCGAGGACCCGCTGCTGCCGCCCCCGCCGACGCTCCGCACGGTCGAGGGAGACCTTGGTCTGAGGGCCGGCGCCGCGGGCGTTCTCGCCGCCGACGGCCGCTGGATCGGGTCGGAGCTGGAAATCGGCGAGACGGCGATTGGACAAGCTGTCTCTCGCCGTTCCGGGAATCCGGAGTGGCTGCCGGCGGAGCCGATCGAGGCCCGGCTCGACGCGCTGCTGGCGGTCGGTTGCGCGACCCACGCCGTCACCCGCCACAGCGGCACGATGCTGCTGACCCGCAGCGAGGCCGGGCCGCCGACGCTGGTGCGGGAGGGACCCGACCTGCGCGAGGTGGGGCGGGTTTTGGGTACCGGTGGGGTATTTGCGCACCGCGAGGACGGGGAGTGGATCCTCCGGGAAGCCCTCCGGCGGCGCGCTCCGCGCTCGCTGGCGCCCCGGGATCCCGCCATCGGCATCGACGACGGCTACGTCCTCGCCGCGGCGGGGCTGCTGGCTACGCAGGATCCCGACGCCGCCCTACGGCTGCTGCGGCGGGAGCTTCGCCTGTCCCAGAGCCAGACAGGGTGACCAATCCGGTCTCGGGACCGGCCCAATGCCCGTCGTGACGATGCCCGATGATCCAGGGGGAAAGGGACCGAGGGGGAGGATGTTCAAGCGCCGCAAAGATCAAAGCGTCACCCGCATCTTCTACGCCGGAGACGTGCATGGCTCACGGGTCTGCTGGAAGAAGTTCGTCAACGCCGCCGCGCACTATCCGGCGGATGCGCTCGTCATGGGCGGGGACCTGACCGGCAAGGCGCTGGTCCCGATCGTGCGCGAGGGCGACGGCTCCTACCGGGCGCGGGTGATCGGCGAGCAGCGGGTCGCCCGCACCGCCGAGGAGCTCGACCAGATGCAGCAGGCGATCTCGACCAACGGGATGTACCCGCTGATCGTCGGCCAGGAGGAGGCCCGCTCCCTGGCCGAGGATTCGACCAAGCGCGATCGGGCCTTCGAGCAGGCGATGCTCGACGAGCTGCGGCTCTGGGTCGAGCTCGCCGACGAGCGCCTCGCCGGGACGGACACCCGCGCCTACGTGATCCCCGGCAACGACGATCCCTGGTCGGTCGACGAAGTGCTCGCCTCCGGTACCCACGTGGACGCCTGCGACGAAGCGGTGCGGATGGTGGGACCGCACGAGATGATCTCCCTCGGGTATTCCAACCGCACTCCCTGGAAGACTCCGCGGGAGCTGGACGAGGACGAGATCTACTCACGGCTGAAAGCGTTGGTCGAGCAGTTGGAGGCACCGGAGCGGGCGATCTTCAACATCCACGTCCCGCCATGGGAGAGCAGCCTCGACACCGCCTTCGAGGTCGACGAGGACCTCCGCTACGTGACCAAGGGAGGGCGTCCTCACGAGGTTGCCACCGGCAGCCCTGCGGTTCGCCAGATCATCGAAGAGGCGCAGCCGCTGCTCAGCCTCCACGGTCACATCCACGAGAGCAAAGGTGTGACGACGATCGGGCGCACGGTGGCGATCAACCCCGGCTCCGATTACGTCAGCGGCCATCTGGACGGGTGCCTGGTTCACCTTGCGCCGGAACGGGTGGTCAACCAGTACCTGGTGTCGGGTTAGAAATGGGAGATCGAAAGGGGAGAGATGGCTGAGGTGGGAGAGAGACCGGCAGCAGCTCAAGGGGGTCCGACGGGAACCTACGCGCGCAAAGCCACGGGGCTGGTGCGGGAAGTCTCGCCGTTCTCCACCTTCGTCTTCAACATGGCGGGTCAGCCGACCGCCGTCTTCCTCGCGATCTCGATCTTCTTCACCCTTGGGCTCTACCCGGGTGGCTCGATCTGGCTCGGCTTTGCGATGGCCCTGGTGGTGGCGATCGCGATCTCCGTCTGCTACGGCCTGTTCACCTCCGCGATCCCCCGCAGCGGCGGTGACTATGTCCTGGTCGGCCGTGTCACCCACCCTGTGATCGGGTTGATCTCCTCCTTCTTCTGGACCTCCGGGGTGATCCTCTCGATCGCCTTCATCGCGCTGGCTTTCGTCACGGTGGCGCTCGGGCCGTCGCTGACGGCGGTGGGACTGGTCAGCGGCCAGGACTCGCTGATCTCCGCCGGGGAAGACATCCTCGCCAGCCAGGGCTGGCAGTTCGGCCTCGGCACCGCGCTGATTCTCGTCTCGGCCGTGCTCCTGGCCGGAGGGTGGCGTTGGACGACGCGGATCATGAACGGCTTCTGGATGATCACCATGCTGGGCCTGGGCACGGTGTTCCTGGTGCTTCTCTTCAAGAGCCACGACGGCTTCGTCCACAGCTTCAACCAGTTCGCCGGCTCGATCACGGGCGAACCCGACACCTACGACACGGTGATCCAGAACGCCCACAAAGAAGGGATCGACACCAGCCCAGCCTTCAGCATGGACAACACCTGGCCGGTCTGGGCCTCGATCTGCGGCCTCTCGCTTTTCGGCTGGCTCTCGATCTACATCTCAGGCGAGGTGCGGCGGGCGCGGGACGCCACCCAGATGAAGGTCATGAGCCTGGGGGCCGTCGTCCACATCGGAATCGCCGCGATTCTGGCGGTCCTCTTCTTCGACCGCTTCGGTCACGACTTCTTCGTCGCGATCAACTCGCTGGGCGAAAGCTACCCCTTCGCGGCGCCGCCCTACTACACGTTCCTGACCTCGATCGCGGGCGGCAGCACGCTGCTCGCCTGGTGGCTCTTCCTCGCTTTCGCGGCCGCTTTCCCGCTGCTGATGATCCCCAACATCACGATCGCCGTCCGCACCTTCTTCGCCTGGGCGCTGGACGGCCTGCTGCCCACCCGCATCGCCCGGGTCTCCTCGCGCACCCATGCCCCCAACTACGCGATCGGCCTCACCGTCGCTCTCAGCATCGCCGTGCTCGGCTGGGCGGTCTTCAACAACGAAGGGTTCCAGAGCGTGCTGGTCGAGGCCATCTTGCTGCAGCTGGTGACGATGATCCTGATCGGCGTCGCGGCGGTGCTGTTGCCCTACCGCCGGCCCGAGGCCTGGCGCTCCTCTGCCACCACCGCCCGCATCTTCGGGATCCCGATCGTCGCGCTTGCCGGCGGCTTCGTCGCGGTCCTGCTGGCCGGCCTGTTCTACGTGTTCCTCCGCTATCCCGACCTCGGCATCGACAAGGGCCAGTACTTCCGTGATGCCGCAGTCATCCTCGGCGCAGCGCTGCTGACGTTCTTCATCGCTCGCACCGCGCGCCTCCGCCAAGGTGTGGACGTGGACAAGCTGGCGGCGGAGATCCCACCGGAGTAGTGGGCGGACGCGAGTTGCAGCCGCTCCCGGATCCCGTCGCCGAGGGGACGCGGATAGCGCAAGCCGCGGCCGAGCTCGGCCTCCCGCTGCGAGCCCTCGGTGGCGTTGCGGTCGCCATCCTCTGTCCCAGCGGCCGGCGTCCTCCGCTGAAACGGGATTACGCGGACATCGACTTTGCCACCACGGGGGCGGCAAAGGAGGCTGTGGTCAAGCTGGTGGAATCGCTCGGCTACGCCGGCGATCGCGAGTTCAACATGCTCCACGGTCACCGTCGCCTTTTCTTCTGGGACGAGAGCAACCGGCGCCAGGTGGATGTGTTCGTCGACGAGGCGAACCTCTGTCACCGCATCGACCTGAAGCGCCGGCTCGACGTACGCCCCCTGACCGTCTCACTCGCAGACCTGACCGTGTTGAAGCTCCAAATCGTCGAGACCAACGAAAAGGACTATCTCGACATCTGTGCGATTTTCGCCGACCACCAGCTCACCGATGACGAGAGCGGGATCAACGGCGCCTATATCGCTCGCATCAGTGGGGCTGACTGGGGTCTCTGGCGAACGCTGGGAATGGTGATCGAGCGCAGCGAGCGGTTCGCTCTCGAGCTACCGGGTTTCGAGTCCGCCGAGGTCGTCGCCGAGAGGCTGCGAGCCCTGCGGGCAAAACTGGACAGCGTTCCCAAGACGCGGCGCTGGAAGCTGAGGGCGCGGGTCGGGGAGAAGAAGCGGTGGTACGAGATTCCCGAGGAAGTCCACTAGAGGGTTCATGTCACACCTATTGGATAGTCTCGCCCGTGTGAAGTGTCTGACCAATCGCCATTCGGGGCGGCAAAATTGACCCGCCCACGCCGCGGGGAGCCGCGGGCGAGAACCAAGATCCTCGAGGCCAGCCGGAAGTTGTTCTCCCGCCGGGGCTTCTCCGAGACCTCGATGGGCGACATCGCCAAGGCGGCGCAGGTCGCACGGGCGACGGTTTACAACAACTTCGACGACAAGCAAGACATCCTCGCGGAGATCATCCGCGACTACATGACGGGATACGCGTTGATCGCCACGCGGCTCCGCGAAAATGCCCGCTCCGGGGAAACTTCGTTCGACCTGATTCAGGAAATGGTCCGCGAAGCGCTCAGCTGGCGGGTGAAGAACGCCGACCTCAGGCCGATCGTCGCCGTCGCCAAGAACCTGCGCGGGAGCGGCTGGGACGAGGCGGACAAAGCCGCTGACGACGCGCTGCTGGGATGGATCGTCGACGTCCACGCGGCCGACGCGGAGGCCGGCCTGATCCGCAAGGACATCGATCTCGAGTTCGCCGTCCGGGCGGCCTTCGCGATGATCGAGTCGGTGCTCTCCAAATTCGACGTCTCCTCCAGCGAGGAGGAAATAGACAAGGTCGCCCACCAGCTCGCCCTCCTGCACTGGTACTCGATCTGCTCGGTGCCGCCGGGCGAAGCGCCCCGCAGCCCGCTCGGCCGGAAAACGGCCCGCACCCGCTCATAGACAAGCTGTCTAATCTGCAATAAACTGTGTGGGCTCTTGTCCGCAGCAGATCATTCCGCAGGGGATCTGGCTCACCTGATCCACCCCCTGACCGACCACTCCCGGCTGCCCGAGAAGGGTCCGCTGGTGATCGCGCGCGGCGAGGGCTGCGAGCTGGTCGCCGAGGACGGGCGGCGGCTGATCGACGGCATGGCGGGGCTGTGGACCGTCAACCTCGGGCACGACAGGGAGGACCTGGTCGCGGTCGCCTCCGAGCAGATGCGGACGCTGCCCTACGCCGCCACCTTCGGCGGGGTGTCCTCGCCGCCGGCGATCGAGCTGGCGGAACGGCTGGCCGGGCTGGCGCCGCCGGGCCTCAGCGGCGTCTTCTTCGTCAGCGGCGGCAGCGAGGCGAACGAGACCGCGTTCAAGCTCGCCCGGCGGCACTGGGTGCGGCGCGGGAAGCCGCGGAAATCGATCATCCTCGCCCACGATCGGAGCTACCACGGCCTGTCCGGGGTGACGACGACCGCGACGCGGTTGCCGGCCTACCACCCGGAATTCGGGGTCGCGGCCCCCGACGTCGTCGAGGTGCCGGCTCCGTACACCTACCGCTGCAGCGCCGGGGTCCCCTGCGAGCCGGAGAGCTGTCCGGTCTGCCGCGGCGAGGCGCTCGAGGCGAAGATCGAGGAGCTGGGGCCGGAGCGGGTGGCGGCGGTGATCGTCGAGCCGGTGTTCGGCTCCGGCGGGGTGATCGTCCCGCCGCGCGGCTACCTGCGGCGGCTGCGGGAGGTCTGCGACCGCCACGGCGTCCTCCTGATCGCCGACGAGGTGATCACCGGCTTCGGCCGGACCGGCACCTGGTTCGGGTGCGACCACGAGCAGGTCGCGCCGGACATGATCACCTTCGCCAAGGGGGTGACCAGCGGCTACGTGCCGCTCGGCGGGGTGATCGTCTCCGACGAGCTCTGGGAGGACCTGCGCGACCCCGGGCAGCGCCCCGGATATCTGATGCACGGCTTTACCCACTCGGGGCACCCGGTCGCCTGCGCGGTCGCGCTCGCCAACATCGAGGCGATCGAGCGCGAGGGGCTTCTCGATCGGGTCCGGGCGGCGAGCGAGACGCTGGCCAGGCTGGTCGCCCCGCTGCGCGGGCACCCCGAAGTCGGCGAGGTCCGGCAGGCGGGGCTGATGGTCGGGATCGAGCTCGTCTGCGACCTGGAGACGCGTCAGCGCTGGCCGGTCGAGGTCGAGCGCGGCCGCCGGGCCGCCGCGGCGGCCCGCGAGCGCGGCCTGCTCACCCGGGGGCTCCTCGACGACATCGTCTGCCTCGCGCCGCCGTTCACGATCTCCGACGAGCTGCTGGCGCGGTCGGTGGAGATCCTCGGCGAGAGCATCAGCGCCACCGGGGACCTCCACCGCTGAAGCGGCGGCTTCAGGGCAGGTACTTTTCCGCCTGTTCCTTGGCTTCTTCGAGGCCCTTTTCGGCCTTCGCCTGGCCTTCTTCGATGCCCTTTTCGGCTTCCTTCTGAGCGTTTTCGATCTGCTTCTTGGTGTCGCCGTCGACCTTGTCCTTGGCTTCTTCGAGACCCTTCTTGGTCTCTTCAACCCCTTCGTCGATCGCTTCTTCGGCCTTCTTCGTGCCTTCTTCGACCTGCGTTTCGGCCTGTTCTTGGACGGTGCCGGTGGTGTCGTCGCTGCTGCCGCAGCCGGACCAGACGCCGCCCGCGGCGACGAGCGCGAAGACGGCCAGAAGGGAATAGGCGATGCGCAGCTTTCTGCTCATTTAGGTGCTCCAGATCGGTTGGTTAACGTGGGCGGGAGTGAATCAGACGCAGCCTGACAGCTTCGAAGAGCTCGTAGCCGACGCCATCGACGCCCTCCCCGAGGAATTCCAGCGCCTGCTCGTGCGGGTGGCGGTCGTCGTCTCCGACCTCGGCGCCGAGCGGCATGCCTACGGCGAGTACTTCGGCGACGGGGTCGCGGCCGAACGCTACGAGGACCGGATCGTCATCTACCGCGACACTCTCGAACGCGACTTCGGCCACGACCGCGAGCTGCTCGCCCGCCAGGTCGAGCAGACGCTGCGGCACGAGCTCGCCCATCACCTCGGCTGGGACGAGGGAGGGGTCGGGGGGCTCGGGCTCTAGCCGGCTAGGGAGCGCCGGCGACCTGGCAGGTGCGCAGCAGCGTTTCGCTGAATTCCCTGTGCGCCTCGAAGCGGAAGGTGCCGCGGGCAAAGGGGAAGACCGCCGAGCCGATGCCGGACGGGGTGCTGCAGGCGGCCGAGACGTAGCTGCGGCGCTTGCCGCCGAAGGTGTACCGGCGCCCGATCGTCAGGTCGATTTCGGTGACCGACCCGAGGTCGCCGCCGAGCTTGGGGATTCGCGCCCGCAGCACGGTGCCGAAGTCCCCTTCGCGGCGATGGCCGATGGTGAGCGGGACGACGAGGGTGAAGCGCACGGGCGCGCCGGCGAAGAGGTGGAGCAGCAGGGCCGGCTTTCCTCCCCGGCGGCTGTTGAAGGCGTAGATCTTTCCCGCCACCGGGATCGACCGGCCGAGGATCACCTCTGCCTGGAAGTTGCCGCGGCCGACGCGGGCGCCGCCGCAGCGGGAGAGCGCGGCCTCGGTGCTGGTCGACTGCAGCGTCGGCGCGGTGCAGACCGGCAGGCCCTTGGAGTAGATGCGACCGTTGCGGTTGAGCTTGATTTCGATCCAGCGCAGCGGGGGCGGGTGGCTGCCGTCGGTGGTCGCGACCTTGCCGTGGATGGCGACGTCGACCGGGGCGGCCTGCAGGCGGGGCAGGACGTGGGGGGTGAAGTTCCCGCTGAAGGTGAGGCGGAGGTTTTCGATCTGCCGCGTCTCGGCACCAGAGGACGTGCCCCAGGCGAGCGCCAGGAGGGCGACCAGCGCGGCTATGACGACGTGGCGGCGCATGCTCCCGGGAGGAGTCTAGGCGGGGAAGCCTGCGGCTAGGGTTGAGCGATGGTTGAGCCTTCTCGCCGGACCGAGCTCTCCGACGGCGACGAGTTCGCCGGCTACCGGATCGAGCGGCGCCTCGGTCGCGGCGGGATGGGGATCCTCTACCTGGCGGTGGAGCCGGGGCTGGAGCGGCGGGTGGCGCTGAAGCTGATCGCGCCGGAGGCCGCCGCCGACGAGGTCTTCGCCAGGCGCTTCGCCGAGGAGTCCCGCATCGCCGCCTCGATCGAGCACCCGAACGTGGTGCCGATCTACGCCGCCGGGGACGAGGGCGGCGTGCCCTGGATCGCGATGCGGTTCGTCGCCGGCTCCGACCTGCAGCGGCGGATCGCCCGCGAGGGGCGGCTCGAGCCGGCCGACGCGGTGGCGCTGATCGCCCAGGTCGGCAACGGCCTCGACGCGATCCACGCCGCCGGCCTGGTCCACCGTGACGTCAAGCCGGCCAACGTCCTGCTCAGCGGCGAGCCGGGTGACGAGCACGCCTACATCACCGATTTCGGCGTCGCCCGCAACGTCGCCACCCAGTCGGGCCTGACCCAGACGGGGCGCTTCGTCGGCACCCTCGACTACGTCGCGCCGGAGCAGATCTCCGGCGAGCAGGTCGACGCCCGGGTCGACGTCTACGCGCTCGGCTGCCTGCTCTTCAAGCTGCTGACCGGCGAGGTGCCCTTCCCGCGCGAAGGCGAGGCCGCCCGCCTCTACGCCCATCTGCACGACCCGCCACCGGCCCCGTCCCTTTACGTACCTGCCGTGCCGATGGCGCTCGACGACGTCGTCATCCGGGCGATGTCGAAGTTGCCGGATGACCGCTATCCCTCCGCTGGCGACCTCGGCCGCGCCGCCCAGGCCGCTCTCAGCGGCACCGCCATCTCCGTTCCGGAGCGCACGGTGGCGACCGGCGCGGCCGCGACCCGGGAGACGCCCAGGCCGGAACCGCGCGAGGTGGAGACGGCAAAGCTTCCCGAGGAGCCCGCAGCCGAACGCTCCCGGCGCTCACTGTTCCTGGGCGCCGGTCTGATGGCGGTCGTCCTCGTCGCGGCGGTAGCGGCGCTGCTGCTCAGCGGAGGTGGCGACGGCGGCAGCGCCGACGGCGACACCAACGTCGCCACCACGACGAAGGAGACGACGGAGAAGAAGCCGAAGCCCGAGACCTTGAGCGAGGCGGAGCTGATCCGCCGCGGCGACGAAATCTGCGAAGAAAGCCGCGCGAAGTTCCTCCGCTATCGCGATCCCGAAGCCGAGGAAGTTCCGGACGTCGCCTACTCCCGCGTGCTGGTCGGGATCTCCACCAACGCCGTCCAGCAGTTCGAGGCGCTGGTGCCGCCGCCGTCCCTGGAGCCGGCCTACGACCGCTACGTCGCCTCGCAACGGGAAGTCAGGGGATGGGACCGTGATGCCCTTGCCGCCGCCGAGGCGGAAGACGCGACGGCCTATGTCGAAGCCCGCGAAACGCGCAACAACACCGAACCCGGCCGTAAGCGGATGGCCGAAGAAATCGGCTTCCACGTGTGCAGCGGCAGCGACCTCTAAGCAACACTCCCACCGCGGTAGAGCTTTTACCCCCTATAGGACGTAAAAGCTCTACCGCGAGTCCTCGTCCTCGCCCGGGTGGGTGATGCGTTCGGCCCGTTCGCGGACTTCTTCGCTTGCCTCTCGCGTCGCCGCGAAGGCCTCCTCTTTGGCCGCCGCCAGGCCCTCGCTGGGCTTGCCGCCGATGGTGTCGCGGAAAGCGTCCTTGAAGCGCTCGGTGCGGCGGTCAGGGGGGAAGCGCTCCTCGGCGCGGGCCTGCTTCTTCGGTCGCCGCTCGCCGTAGCGCCGGCGCGCCCAGGCCGAGTGGGGCTTGCCGAGCCGGCAGGCGCCGTAGAGGGCGAGCGGGAAGATGAAGAAGCCGATCGCGCCGTGCAGGATCCTGCCCTTGACGAAGCAGGTCGCGACCAGGAGGAAGACGACCAGGGCGCTGAGGGCGGTGCCGAGGATCGACTCGATCGAGCCGTCTTCGATCGTGAACGGGGTGAAGCCGAGCAGCGCCAGCATCATCAGCGCGGCGGCGATCACGGTCGCGTCGATCGAGCTGCGTCCCTCCTTGGCCCAGTAGACGTCGTCGAGGTAGACCCAGAGCGCGAACTCGTCGATCGTCAGGCCTGCGCCGATCCCGAAGGCGAAGGCGCAGATCTCGGTCCAGGGGCTGTTGCCGAAAGCCGCGAAGCCGACCGGCGCCGGCGACCATCATCGTCACGATCCCGAAGACGAGGTGGTGGAGGTGGACGCCGCTGTCGCTGACGATGCTGCCCGGCCACCAGGGCACCTTCGGGCTCCGCATCAACCGCGTGCTCATGCGGATGAAGGCGAAGGAGAGGACGAACCCGATCAGGACCAGGTAGAGGCCCTGCAGCTCGTGCTCGACGATCCGGTCGTCAGAAGTCGCCGAAGAACGTGGCGGTGATCATGCCGGCACCGGGGTCGCGTGCAGCGGCGGCGAGGTGCCGTCCTTCTCCTGCGATCAGCTCGACCGTCAGCAGCACCGCGGCGACGGCGAAGATCGGGGCGAGGACGGCGTCGGAGACCGACTCGGCCAGCCAGGTGGCGACGAAGGTGTGGCCGAAGAGGTCGTGGACGAGGCGCGGCGAGGCCGCCGCCGATCGCGTCGCCGACGAGCTCGATCGGCGCCAGCACGACGAAGACGAGCCAGAAGTTGCCGCGGACGAGGTGAGGCTGCGGCGCAGGGCGCCGCGCGCGAGCGGTCCTCGAGCTCGACCACCGGGCCGGCGAGGCCGAGCCAGACGAAGGCGAGGATGCCGGGGACGAGGCCGAGCAGGAGCCCCAGGACGACGATCGCGACGAAGATCGAGGTCGACCGCGATCAGCCGGCCGTAGTTGAGCCGCCGGGCGATCTCGCGCAGCGGCGGCGGGTCCTCGCCGTGGGGGTGGGTGAGGGAGATCGCGATCGCGCCGCTGAAGAAGACCTCGCCGATCAGGCCGGTGGCGGTGACGACGCCGACCGCAAGGGCGAGGGCGGCGAGCTTGATCCCGTTGGTGATGTCCAGCGAGTCGAGCTCGACGTTCATCGTCAGCGCGTTCGAGCAGCCCGAGCGGGACGAAGACGATCACCGCCAGCAGCAGGATCGAGGGCGCCCAGCCCCGGTAGGTGCGCCAGATCCGCACGTAGGTGGCGGCGAGGCGGCGGTGGAGGCTCACCGGCGCCGGTCTCGTCGCCCGGCCGGACGGCGGCCCCGCGCCTCGAGCCGCGACTGGCTCGACTCCGAGGCCGGCACCCGCTTCAGGTTGCCGAGCTCGGGGATCAGCAGCTCTTCGGCGCAGCGCCGGTGCCAGTGATGGTGGTCTGTGCCGCCGAGCCGGCGCACGTACTGGACGACGGTGTGCTCCTCGCCGACGGGGATGTCGCCGTGGCAGCCGGGGCAGTGGTAGAGCTTGCGGGCGATCCCGCGGATCAGCCAGGTCTCGTCGCCCTCTTCGTTCAGCCCGGTGAGGCTCCAGCGCATGCTCGGCTGGCCCTCGAACTGGCTCACCTCAGCGCCTCTGGACATCCAGGCGAAGCCGGCGGCCATCGCGACGTTGGCGACCCCGGCGAGCTGCAGGCCGAGCTTCGCGCCTGGCCGGCTCACCGCCGGCGAGGCGGACCAGAGCGCGTCGGTGGCGATCTCCGTCCCCCGCAGCCAGGCCAGCGACTGCCAGTCCGCCGGGCTGCCGCGGCGGTCGGCCACCAGGTGGGCCGCGGCGAAGGTCAGCCAGATCGGCCCGCAGCGGCGGAAGAGGTGCTTCGCGTCCGGTGAGGGCTCGTCGTGGCCCAGCACCTTCAGGGTCGCCGCCGGCGCCGCGATCGCGGCGCTGCCGAGCAGCAGGTCGAAGACGATCATGTTGCGGTTGGTCAGGCGCAGGGCCTGTTCGAGGGTCATCTGCGACGAATCCAACCAGAACCTGGAAGGGAAAGGGTCGGGTTCGGCGAAATGGACCGCCGTGACCAAGACCGCAACGAAGTCCCCACAGCTCAAAAGCCTTTCCGACTACATCCAGGAGCGCTTCGATGAGTTCTCGCGCTCCCAGAAGGACGTAGCCCGCTACATCGTCGATCACCTCGACGAGGCAGCCTTCCTCACCGCCGAGGAGCTGGCCAGGAGAGCGAGCACCTCGTCTTCGACGGTGGTGCGCTTCTCCCAGGCCCTCGGCTTCGAGGGCTACCCGGAGCTCCAGCAGGCCGCGATCGAGGAGTACCGCACGACGATCGCCGCCAGCGCCGCCAACGGCGGGGCTCTCTTCTCCTTCGACCACTCCGAGCTGGAGGGATCGCTGAGCGCCGACTACGCGAACCTCGAGGAAACCGCGCGCAAGCTGACCCCCGAGCAGGTCGACGCATCGGTCGCCGCCCTGGCGACGGCGCAGCGGATCGTGATCGTCGGCGTCGACCAAATGGCCTTCTTCGCCAGCTACCTGCGCCACACCCTGAGCCTCCTGGACATCCGCGCCGAGATCGTCGCCAGCACCGGCGGCGAGTCGCTCCAGCGCCTCGGCCGGATCGACGAGAGCACCCTCGTCATCACCCTCTCCGCCGGCCGCGCCCACCCGCTGCTGCTGCGGGCGATGAAACTGGCGCTGCACCGCGGCGCCCGCACCCTGGCGATCTCCGACGCGACGATGTCGGAGGTGGGCGAGCACGCCGAGCTGACTCTTTACTTCTCCTCCAACAGCCCCAGCTTCACCCGCAGCCACACGGCTCTTATGGCGCTTGTCCAAGGTTTGGCCCACGGTCTGTACGCGCGGGACGAAGCCGCGCATAAAGACCGCATCCGCGCCTACAAGCTGAAGTAACGCGAGCGACAGCCCGGCATCTCCGCCACGTAAGATGGCCGGGATGACCGAGCGCGCGACGTTTCGACTGAAGACCGGCCTCGCCGAGATGCTCAAAGGCGGGGTGATCATGGACGTGGTCACCCCCGAGGAGGCGAAGATCGCCGAGGAGGCCGGTGCCTGCGCGGTGATGGCCCTCGAGCGGGTTCCCTCCGACATCCGCCGCGACGGCGGCGTCGCCCGGATGTCCGATCCGGCGATGATCAAAGGCATCCAGGCGGCGGTCTCGATCCCGGTGATGGCCAAGGCCCGGATCGGCCACTTCGCCGAGGCCCAGGTCCTGCAGGCGCTCGAAGTCGACTACATCGACGAGTCCGAGGTGCTGACCCCGGCCGACGAGCGCAACCACATCGAGAAGCTCGCCTTCGACGTCCCCTTCGTCTGCGGCGCCACCAACCTCGGCGAGGCGCTGCGGCGGATCGGCGAGGGCGCGGCGATGATCCGCTCCAAGGGCGAGGCCGGGACCGGCAACGTCGTCGAGGCGGTCCGCCACATGCGCGAGATCGTCTCCGGGATCAAGCGTCTGGCGCAGCTGCGCCCGGAGGAGCTCTCGGCAGAAGCGAAAGAGCACCAGGCGCCGCTCGAAGTCGTCCAGGAGGTCGCCGCCGCGGGGCGCCTGCCGGTGCCGCTGTTCTGCGCCGGGGGCATCGCCACGCCGGCCGACGCGGCGCTGATGATGCAATTGGGTGCCGAGGGCAACTTCGTCGGCTCCGGGATCTTCAAGAGCGCCGACCCCGAGCGGCGGGCGCGGGCGATCGTCGAGGCGACCACCCACTTCAACGACCCCGAGCGGGTCGCGGCCGCGTCTATCGGGCTCGGCGAGGCGATGCCCGGCCTGGAGATCGCCGGCCTCGCCGCCGAGGACGCCCTCCTTCAGAACCGCGGAGCGTAGGTGGCTGACCTCAAGGTCGGCGTCCTGGCGCTGCAGGGGGACTTCGAAGCCCACGCCAAGACCCTGCGCCAGCTCGGGGCCGAGCCCCGCGAGGTCCGCACTCCGGCGGACATGGAGGGGCTCGACGCCCTGGTCATCCCCGGCGGCGAGAGCACGACGATCGGCAAGCTGATCGAGTCGGCGGGCTTGGAGCCGGCGCTGCGGGCACACCACGACGCCGGCCGGCCGATCCTCGGCACCTGCGCCGGGCTGATCGTCTGCGACGCCGAGCACCTCGGCTTCATCGACGCGACCGCGCGGCGGAACGCATTCGGCCGTCAGCTGCAGAGCTTCGAGGCAGACCTCACGGTCGAGGGGGCGGGCGACGAGCCGCTGCGGGCGGTCTTCATCCGCGCGCCCTGGGTCGAGCGGCACGGCCCCGGCGTGGAGGTCCTCTCCTCCCACGAGGGGCACCCGGTGGCGATCCGCGAGGGGAGCGTCCTCGCCTGCGCCTTCCACCCCGAGCTGACCGACGACCCGCGGTTCCACGCGATCTTCATGGCGATGACTACTGCCGCCCGGGAGCGGGCGGGGGAGGAGGCGAGGCGATGAGCGGCGGCGACCCGAGGGTCCAGAACCTGGCGAAGATCCTGGTCGGCTACTCGACCGAGGTGAAGGAGGACGACGTCGTCGCGATCGACGGCGAGAGCGCCGCGGCGCCGCTGCTGCTGGCGGTCTACGAGGAGGTCCTGCAGGCGGGTGGGCACCCGGTGATGAACGTCGCCCTCGAGGGCCAGATCGCCGCCTACTTCAAGCACGCCTCCGACAGGCAGCTGCAATGGATCTCGCCCTTCGCCGAGTGGATGGTCGACAACGTCGACGTGCGGATCGCGATCGGCGCCAGCACCAACACCCGCGAGCTCTCGGGGGTCGCGCCGGAGCGCCAGACGCTGCGCCAGTCGGCCACCGGCGATCTGATGACGCGGGCGATGAAGCGAAGCGCCGAAGGCGAGTTCCGCTGGTGCTACACGCTCTTTCCCGACCAGCGCCTACGCCTCCGAGGCGGAGATGAGTCTCGCCGACTACGAAGACTTCTACTACGGCGCCTGCCTGGCGAGCGACCCAGAGCCGTTGACCGCCTGGAAGCGCGCCTCGGAGGAGACGACCCGCCTGGCCGAGTGGATCGAGGGCCACGAGGAGGTGCGGGTGACGGCACCGGGGACCGACATCAGGCTTGGCATCGCCGGGCGGCAGTTCATTCCCTGCGTCGGCGACAACAACATGCCCGACGGGGAGTTCTTCACCGGCCCGGTCGAGGACTCGGTCGAGGGCGAGGTGAGCTTCCACCTGCCGGCGGTGATCGGCGGCCGCGAGGTCTCCGGCGTGCGCCTGCGCTTCGAGGCCGGCAGGGTCGTCGACGCCTCGGCCGAGCGCGGCGAGGAGTACCTGCTGAAGCTGCTCGACACCGACGAGGGCGCCCGCACCCTGGGCGAGCTCGGGATCGGCACCAACTACGGGATCGCCAAAGGCACCCGCGAGGTCCTGCTCGACGAGAAGATCGGCGGCACCGTCCACATGGCGGTCGGCAGCAGCTACCCGGAGTCCGGCGGTGAGAACGAGTCCGCCGTCCACACCGACCTCGTCTGCGACCTCCGCCTCGGCGGCAAGCTCGAAGTCGACGGCGTCGTAATGCAGGAAGACGGCCGCTTCGTCGTCTGACGCGTCAGGTCTGGGTGATCACGGTGGCGATGGTTCCGAGGAAGCCAACCACCATGGTCGCGAACATTCCCCCCGCCAGCTGAATGATCATGCGGTTCTGGGCGGCGAACTGATCGGCCATATCGCGCCGGATCGAGACGGATTCCATTTGGGCTTCCTTGAATCCAGAGTCGATCTTCTCGCGTACGGCATTGAACTCGGCTCTCATCTCCCCGAAGCCCGTTTCCATCCGCCGCTCGATACTGACGATCCGTTCGTTGAGATCGTCGAGCCGCTGATCGGTCCACGCTTCCCTTGCCATCACCTCCATGTTGCCAGCCTACAGAGCAACATGCAACGTGTTGTGCGCGAAACGTAAAAGTTTCGCAACGTAAGGGCTACTGGTCCGGCAACGGCGACCCGGCGAGGAGGAAGAACCAGAGGGTCAGAGCCAGGGCGGCGAGCATCACCGAGGCCATCAGCACCGCCTCGACCACCGTCACCGAGTTGGCGACCGGGCTGGTGTCGCGCATGCTTTTCAGCCAGCTTGGCCGCATCGGAGCGAGGCGGTTGGTGCCGGTGATGCGGATGTAGAGGTTGTTGAGGCGGCCGATCAGCCAGGCGACGAAGAGGATCGAGGTGACGATGCCGACGGCGACCACCGCGTAGGGCCCGCCGCTGGGGAACTGGGTCTCGGAGAGCTTCGAGGCGATGTAGACCCAGCTGAGCGGAATCGCCGTCCAGAGCGAGAAGGCGGCCAGGAGCATGGCGATGAAAACGAGGCCCGCAGCCAGCGCGCGTCCAGCTCCGTGAGTTCTATCCATGGTGGTCATGCAGCGACTTCATAGAATGGCAGGCGATGTCCGGGCATTCCAAGTGGCACTCGATCAAACACAAGAAGGGCGCTGCCGACGCCAAACGCGGCAAGCTCTTCAGCAAGCTCGCGCGGGCGATCACCGTCGCCGCGCGCGACGGGGGAGGCGATCCCACCGGCAACCCGACTTTGGCGACGGCGGTCCAGAAGGCCAAAGACGCCTCGATGCCGAAGGACAAGATCCAGAAAGCGATCGACGTCGGCACCGGTGCCGGCTCGGACGGCGCCGCGATCGAACGGATCGTCTACGAGGGCTACGGCCCGGCCGGCGTCGCCGTTCTGGTCGAGGCGCTGACCGACAACCGCAACCGCGCCAGCGCCGAGATCCGCCACGCCTTCTCCAAGCACGGAGGCAGCCTCGGCGAGCCGGGCTCGGTCGCCTGGATCTTCGAGAAAAAGGGCGCGATCGTCGTCGACGGCGACCGCTACGGCGAGGACGACCTGATCGGGGCGATCGACGCCGGCGCCGAGGACGTGCGCGAGGACGAGGACAAGCTGCGGGTGATCTGCGAGCCCACCGACCTCACCGCCGTGCGCGAAGCGCTGGAGGGCGAAGGCATCGAGGTCGAGTCGGCGGGCCTGATCACCGAGCCGAAGAGCAGCGTCGAGCTGAAAGGGCACGACGCCGAGCGTCTCCTCAAGCTCCTCGACGCCCTCGACGACCAGGACGACGTCGACGAGGTCTATGCGAACTTCGATATCCCGGCGGACGTTCTCGAGCAGCTGGCCGCCTAGGGAAGGCATCCGACGGGGCTCCGAGAATCAGTACCCATGCAGGTAGTGATGGGAATCGATCCTGGTGCCGCCAATCTCGGGTTCGGGATCGTGCGGGTCGAGGGGACCCACATGGTCGCCCTCGACGGTGGCGTGGTGGAGACCACTCCCGATCAGCCGATGGAGCGCCGGCTGGAGCGGATCCACCGCTCGCTGGCGGAGCTGCTCTCCTGGCACGAGCCGAAGGCGATGGCGATCGAGGAGGTCTACTTCGGCAAGAACGTCCGCTCGGCGATGGCCGTCGGGCAGGCCAGCGGGGTGGCGATGCTCGCCGCCGCCGAACGCGGGATCGACTGCTTCATGTACACGCCGCAGGCGATCAAGATGGCGGTCTGCGGCTCCGGCGGGGCCGGCAAGCGCCAGGTCCAGAAAATGGTCGGAACGCTGCTCGGGCTGCCCGAGCCGCCGGCCCCCGACCACGCCGCCGACGCCCTCGCCGTCGCCATCTGCCACGGCGGCGGCAACGGCCATCGCAGCGCGGTGACGATGGCGCGGGAAGCCACCGGCGCCCTGCGCGGGGAGCGGATCGCCGGGTGATCGCCGCGGTTCGCGGAGAGGTGCTGGTGCGGCGGCCCGACCACGTCGTGGTCGACGCGGCGGGCGTCGGCTACCGCCTGGCGGTCTCCGGGGAGACCTTGAAAGCCGTTCCGGCGGCGGGAAGCGAGGTCTTCCTCCATGCCGAGCTGATCTCCCGCGACGACTCGCTCGCCCTCTACGGGTTCTCCTCCGAGGAGGAGCGGGATCTCTTCCGGCTGCTGATCACCGTCAGCGGCGTCGGGCCGAAAGTCGCGATCGCGACCCTCTCTGGCGGCACCGCGCGGGACCTCCTGCGGGCGATCGCCGCCGGCGACGCGAAACGCTTCCAGGCGGTCCCCGGGATCGGCAAGCGGACCTCGGAGCGGATCATCGTCGAGCTGCGCGAGAAGGTGGCGGGCGCGCTCGAGGAGGAGGTCGCGCTCGGTGGCGCGGAGGAGGGCGACCCCCGGGCGCTCGCCCGCGACGGGCTCGTCAACCTCGGCTACGCGCCGCTCGAGGCCGAGCAGCTGCTCGACGGGGTCGAGGGCTCCGAGCCGCAGGAGATGGTCGCCGCGGCTCTGCGCAAGGCCGCCGCCGCGAGGAACGCCGCGTGAGCGGGCCGCCGGACATCGGGGGAAACCGGATCCGGACGCCGGGGATCGAGGGCGAGCCGGTCCCGGTGGACGCCGAGGTGAAGGTCCACGACGCCCGCGCCGAGGCGCCCGACGAGGACCTCGACCGCTCGCTGCGCCCGCCGACGCTGGAGGACTTCGTCAACCAGACTCAGGTGACCGACCAGCTGGCGATCTTCATCGAGGCGGCCAAGCGCCGCGGCGAGCCGCTCGACCACGTGCTCCTCGCCGGCCCGCCCGGTCTCGGCAAGACCTCGCTGGCCCACATCGTCGCCGCCGAGCTTGGCGTCCCGATGGTGCAGACGGCGGGGCCGGCGCTCGAGCGCAAGGCCGACATCGCCTCCTTCCTCACCGCGCTGGAGCCGGGCAGCGTCTTCTTCATCGACGAGATCCACCGGCTGGGCAGGGCCGTCGAGGAGACGCTCTACCCGGCGATGGAGGACGGTGAGCTGCCGGTCGTGCTCGGGCAGGGCGCCGGCGCCCGCACCGTGACGCTGCCGCTGCCGCCGTTCACGCTGGTCGGCGCGACCACCCGCTCCGGGCTGCTGACGACGCCGCTGCGGGACCGCTTCGGGGTCTCCCACCGCCTCGAGTACTACGCGGCCGACCACCTGGCGCTGATCATCGAGCGCTCGGCCGGGATCCTCGGCGTGGAGATCGACAGCGGCGGGGCCGAGACGATCGCCTCGCGCTCGCGCGGGACGCCGCGGGTGGCCAATCGGCTACTGAAGCGGGTCAGGGACTTTTCCCAGGTGAAGGGCTCAGGGAGGATCGGAACCGAGGATGCAGCTGCGGCCCTGGAGATGCTCGAGGTCGACGAGGGGGGGCTCGATCGCAGCGACCGGGCGCTGCTGGAGACGATCGCCACCAAGTTCGGCGGCGGGCCAGTCGGGCTCTCGACCCTGGCGATCGCGATCGGCGAGGAGCAGGACACGATCGAGGACGTCCTCGAGCCCTATCTGCTCCAGCAGGGACTGCTGAAGCGGACCCCGCGAGGGCGGGTATTGACCCAGCGCGCCTTCGACCATCTCGGCGTCCCGGCGCCGGAAAGCTCAGCGAGCCTCTTCTGAGCCTCGCCAGCTAGCCTGTCGGCCATGCCGTTCTTCATCTGTCCGAATTGCGGGCACCGGGAGGTGAGCGGGGAGCGAACCGCGGGGTTCAGCACCCGTCCCAAGGGCTGCTCGAAATGCGGCTTCGGCTTTGTATTCGAATTACTCGACGATTATTATCCGGCTCCTAATGCGGCCTTTTTCGTCTGCGACAAGCAGGAACGTGTGATCGACGCCGGGAAAGGCAGCTTCGAGCTGACCGGGCTGACCGACGAGGACGTGATCGGTCGCCCGGTACGCGAGGTCCTCGGGCTCGACTGGATCGACACCGGCGGCGGCGGCGACGAGGCCGATACCGACGGCGACGGCGTCAGCGACCCGATCGAGACCTCGCTGGAGTGGGGGGTCCGCTCGCTCGGCAAACGGGTCTCGGTCAATGCGGAGGGAGACCTGCCGGCACGGGCGGTCGCCGACGTCTTCCCCGCCTACGACGACGACGGCGGCCTCCTCCTCGTCCTCACGCCGGAGGGGTAGAGGATGGGAACCCGGCGCCGTCACCTCTTCGTCCTGCTCTTCGTGCTCGGGCTGGTGGCCATCTCCGGGATCGTGATCGCCAAGAAGGAGACGAAGCTGGGCCTCGACCTTCAGGGCGGGCTCGAGCTCGTCTACCAGGGCCAGGCGACCGGCACCGACACCGAAGTAAGCGGCGAAGACATCGAGGACTCGATCTCGATCATCGAAGAGCGGATCAACAAGCTCGGCGTCTCCGAGCCGGAGGTGGCCCGCCTCGGCGTCGATCGGATCACGGTCAGCCTGCCGGGAGTGACCGACGCCAACCGCGCTGCCGACCAGGTGGGCACGACGGCGCAGCTCTACTACTACGACTGGGAACCGAACCTGATCGGGCCGGAGCAGCAGATCGGCGGCAATCCCACCCAGCCGGCGCCCGAAAAAGTGATCAAAGCCTCCGAAAAACGGTGGGAAGACGCCGGCCGCAACGTCAACAAAAACGAAGAGAAACGCCTGATCGCCTCAGGCGCCTACCCGACCGCCTACGAGGCGGCGCTACTCGCCTCCGAACAGGAGCCGGCCGAGAGCTGCGAAGACTGCTCGGTTGCCCGGCCCCGCTTCTACCTCTTCGCGAAAGAGGAGCCCCACGAGCTGCTCGCCGGCCCCGAGCTGGCGGAGAAAGACCTCTACGTCAGCCCGACGGGGGAGAAACTCCCCAAAGACGGGATCGTCGTCGAAGTGCCGGCGGGGACGGTGCTGGTCTCCGAACAGCCGACCGACGAAGCGGGTCAGATCCTCGAAGACGCCGAGCCCGGCTGGTACGCGCTGAAGGACCAACCGGCGCTCAGCGGCCGCGACATCACCGACCCCGAACAGGGATACGGCCCCAACAACGAACCGATCGTCACCTTCAACTTCACCGATGACGGGCAGGACGCCTTCCAGGAAGTGACCCGGGAAATCGCCCGCCGTGGCCAGGAACGGGCGATCGGCCCGGTCGCCGGCGAAGAAGCGGAAGCGCTGTCCGGGCGCTTCGCGGTCGTCCTCGACAACGAAGTCAAAACCCGGCCGATCATCAACTTCCAGGAAAACCCGGACGGGATCGACGGCCGCGAAGGCGCCCAGATCTCGGGCGGCTTCAACGACGTGAACGAGGCGCAGGACCTGGCGACGACCCTGCAGATCGGCGCCCTGCCGATCAACCTCAAACTGATCAGCCAGACCCAGGTCTCGGCGACCCTCGGCAGCGAAGCACTGGACCAGGGCACCAAAGCCGCGCTCGTCGGCTTCGCCCTGGTGATCCTTTTCCTGCTCCTCTACTACCGCTTCCTCGGCCTGATCGCCTCGATCGCGCTGGGCGCCTACGCGATCATCTTCTTCGCCCTCATCGACCTGATCCCGATCACCCTGACCCTGCCGGGGATCGCCGGGCTGGTGCTGACGATCGGCGTCGCCGCCGACTCGAACATCGTCATCTTCGAGCGAATAAAGGAGGAGGTGCGGGCCGGGCGCTCGATGTCGAGCGCGATCGCCGCTGGCTACAAACGCGGCATCAGCACGATCATCGACGCCAACGTCGTCACCCTGCTGACCGCCTTCATCCTCTTCGTCCTGGCCACCTCCGGGGTCAAGGGGTTCGCCTTCACCCTCGGCGTCGGCACGATCGTCTCGCTGCTGACCGCGGTCGTCTTCACCCAGGCGTTGCTCGGCAGCATGAGCCGCTCGCGGCTGCTGCGCTCGCCGAGTGCGCTCGGCGCTGGCGGCGAGGGCAGACAGTGGAAGTTCGACTTCATGGGAGCCAGTCGCTGGTTCTTCTCGATCTCCGGGGTGATCCTGATCATCGGCGGCCTGGCCCTGGCGACGAAGCAGCTCAACTTCGGCATCGACTTCGAGTCCGGCACCCGGATCAAAGTGGCGCTGGAACAGCCGACCGACGAGGAAGGGGTGCGCGACACCCTCGACGAAGCCGGGATCAAGGGCGAGGAGATCCAGCAGGTCGAAAACGACCCGAACTTCGGCGACAACGTCTTCCAGATCCAGTCGCATGAGCTGGAGCCGGGCGAAGTGCGCGAGGCCCAGGCGGCGCTCGCCTCGGAGTACGGGATCGCCGAAGACGGATTCGACAGCACCAGCGTCGGCCCGACCTTCGGGCAGCAGGTCGCCGACAGCGCGCTGAAGGCGCTGATCTTCTCGCTGCTCGTGATCTGTGGCTACGTGGCCTTGCGATTCGACCCGAAGTTCGCGGTACCGGTCCTGATCGCGATCTTCCACGACATCCTGATCACCGCCGGCGTCTACTCGTTGACCGGAAAAGAGGTGAGCAGCGGGACGGTCGCCGCCTTCCTGACGATCTTGGGCTACTCGATCTACGACACGATCATCGTCTTCGACCGGATCCGCGAGAACGTCCCGCGGATGCCCCGCGCCGCCTTCTCGCAGATCGTCAACCGCTCGATGAGCGAGGTCCTGACCAGGTCGCTGGTAACCAGCTTCTCGACCCTGCTCGGGGTGATGTCGCTGATGGTCTTCGGCGGCGCGACCCTGCAGGACTTCGCCTTCGCGATGCTGGTCGGGATCGCCTCCGGGACCTACTCCTCGATCTTCATCGCCTCGCCGGTGCTGACCGCCTGGAAGGAACGCGAGCCGGGCTTCGTCCGCCGCCGCCTGCGGATCGCCGAAGACGAGGGCGGTCGCGTCCCGGCCTACGCCGACGAGATCGAGATGGCGAAGCTGCGGCGCGACGACGAGACCGAAGCGGCCGCGGCGGAGCGGCTCGAGACGGAAACCGAGGTGGCTCCCGGCGCTGTCGCGACCGCGGAGCGGCCCGACGAGGGCGGCAACGGCGCCGGCTCGCGGGAGAACGGCGACACCGACGCGGCCGCCGCGGCTTCCTCGGAGCGCCGCCAGCGCAACGCCGATCGCCGCGCCCGCCGACAAGCTCGACGCAAGCACGGGAGGCGTTGACCCAATGGCCCTGGTCGTCTTCTTCATGATGGGAATCGCCCTCTGGCACTTCACGGTCTTCCTGCCCGACCGCTTCTGGCAGGGGATCGTCGGCGCCTTCATCGGCGCCGTCCTCGGCGCGATCGTCTTCGGGCTGATCGTCCAGGAGGCAAGCGGCAAAGACCTCGGCGACACCGATCTCTCGACGGCGCTGATCGCGATCCCCGGGACCGCGATCGGCCTGGCGATCGTCTACTTCATCGGCGTCCGCTCCGAAGAGCGCGTCGGCTGAGCCGGGCGCCGGTTTTTCCCGCACCTTCGGGCTCGCCGGGGCCGGGGTTCCGCCGCCGCGCTTCCTAGCCTGGAAGCGTGTCCGGAGCTATCAGCCCATTTGCCGCAGAGCCCTATTCCTATGCCGAGGCGCACGCCCTCGCGAGTGAGCTCGGCCTCAGCGAGCCGGTAGCCGTCACCCTGGTTCGGCGCGGCTACCGGACGCCGGAGCAGGCGCGCGCGTTCCTGGCCGCCGACGAGACGCACTCGCCGTGGGACTTCGGCGCGATGGAGGCGGTCTGCGAGCTGGTCCGGGCGGCGATCGACGCCGGCCGGCGGATCACCGTGCACGGCGACTTCGACGTCGACGGCGTCTGCGCGACGGCGTTGACGGTCTCGACGCTGCGGGCGCTGGGTGCCGATTGCGACTGGTTCATCCCCAACCGGATCGAGGACGGCTACGGCCTCTCGGCGGAGAACGTCAGGCGGCTGGCCGAGCGGGGGACCGGGCTGTTGCTCACGGTCGACTGCGGCATCACCTCGGTCGCGGAGGTGCGGCTGGCGCGCGAGCTGGGGATGGAGGTCGTGCTCACCGACCACCACCAGCCGGCCGCCGAGCTGCCGGACTGTCCGATCCTGCATCCGCAGGTGAGCGGGTATCCGTTCGAGGCGCTGTGCGGTACCGCGGTGGCCTGGAAGCTGAGCTGCGCGTTGAGGGAGGGGGCGGGCCCACCGGAACCCACGGGCGAGGTAGGTCCCGGTGAGCCCGCCCCTCGCTCCGTGGCGGATCTCGATTTGGTGGCGCTGGCGACGGTTGCGGATGTGGTGCCGCTGGTGGGTGAGAATCGAGCGCTTGTACGCCAGGGCCTTGCCGAGATCAGGCGAGCCCAGCGGCCCGGAATCAAGGCCCTGCTCGAGGCCGCCAAATGCGAGCCGGAGCGGCTTGACGAGAGCGATCTGGGCTTCCGCCTGGCGCCGCGGATCAACGCCGCGGGACGGCTGTACCGGGCCGACGCCGGCGTCGAGCTGTTCCTCACCGAGAATCCCGACCGCGCCGCGGAGATCGCGAACGAGCTCAGCCGGGCGAACTCCGAGCGCCGGGCGACCGAGCGCGAGGTCGATACGGCGGCCGAGGCGGCTCGGCGGGACCTGCCCGAGGACCTGCGGGAAGCGCGGGGGCTCGTCGTCGCCGGAGAGGGTTGGCACCCGGGGGTGGTCGGGATCGTTGCCTCGCGCCTGCTCGAGCGCCATCGCCGGCCGGTCGTGGTCGTCTCCCTCGACGGAGAGGGGGGCGGACGCGGCTCGGGTCGCAGCATTCCCGGCTTCGACCTGCTCGCCGCGCTCGAGGCGTGCGCCGAGCACCTGGAGGGCTTCGGCGGCCACAAGGCCGCGGCCGGGCTGCAGATCAAGGCCGAGAACGTCCAGGCGTTCCAGCGGGCCTTCGCCGCCCACGCCAACGAGGTGCTGAGCGAGGAGGACCTGCGGCGGACCGAAAAGGTCGACGCGATCGTCGGCGGCGTCGGCCTGGGCCTCGACCTGGCCGAAGAGCTGAAGCAGCTGGCGCCGTTCGGGATGGGCAATCCGGGCGTGCGGCTGCTGGTCCCGTCGGCCAAGGTCAGCGACGTGCGGACGATGGGGGAGGGCAAGCACGCCCGCTTCAGCCTCCACAGCGGCTCCCACCGCGCCCTCGGCGTCGCCTTCGGCCGTGCCAATCTCGGCGTCGAGGACGCGGACCTGCTCGACGCGAGCGTGCGCCTGGAGGTCAACCACTGGAACGGCTCGGTCGAGCCCCGCGTCGTCCTCCGCGAGCTCCACCCGCTGGAGGAGCCCGAGGCGGACGGTCCGGACGCCGAGGCCCCGGTCCTGCCCCACGCGTGCTCGTGCGAGGAACCCGAATGGTGGGCCCGCTTCGAAGCCGAGCTACTGGCCGATCTCGATGCCGAGACCGCAAAAACGGTTCCCGAGGGACCGTTTTTGCGGTCTCGCGAGGGCGGGCGGCGGCGAGTCGCCGGAGACGCGCCGGTGACGGTGGTTCTCGCGGAGCTGGTTTCGAGTGGGGCGGGGGTCCTGGCGGTCTGCGCTGACGCTTCGCGCCGGGCGGCGCTGGCGAACGGCGCCAGCGGGCTCGCCCGCTTCAACGGCGGCGCCGCCTTGATCGCCTGCCACCGCTGCGGCGACGAGGAGATCGCTCGCCTGGAGGCGCGAGCCGACTCCGGCCTCGCCCTCACCGACTACGCAGCGCTGGAGCGGGCGCCGGAGCTGGCGGCGAGCTTCGAGCACGTCGTCCTGGTCGATCCTCCTCGCGGCGAGGGGGACGAGGTGCTGGTCGGGCTTGCCTGCGGTGAGGGCGGGGGCTTCCTCCACGCCGCCTGGACCGAGGCGGAGCTCGGGTTCGCCGGCCAGGCCCTCGGCGAGCAATGGGCGACGCGGGAGGGGGTCGCGGCCAGCTACCGGGCCCTGCGGCAGACCGGCGACGCCGGGGGCAGGCGGCTGCGCGAGGCGCTCTCGGGGGCCGGCGACTACCCGCTCTGCCCGGAGGCGAGCGCCCGCCGCTTCCGCGTCCTTCGTGAGCTCGGGCTCCTGCAGGGATCGCCGGAGGGCGGCGCAGGGGTTGTCCGGGTCGTATCCTCCGTGAGGACGGATTTGCAGCGCTCCGCTGCCTTCCGTGCCTACAGCGACAGACTTTCGGAGGCTCAGCGATCCCTGACAAAGCCCAAACTGCCGTAGAGCACAAAGCGCTCTTCGCCGATCTCCTCGCCGTGATCGAGGAGTTCGACTCGGCTGCCACGGTGCCGGGCAACGGCAACGGCGGCACCGCGGTCGCGGTGGCGACGATCGACCGCGCCAGGGTCGAGCGGGCCTTCGACTTCGCCCTCGATCGGCACGCCGACCAGCGGCGCTACTCGGGCGACGAGTTCATCACCCATCCGGTCGGGGTCGCCCAGATCTGCGCCGGGATGCGGCTCGACACCGAGACCCTCTGCGCCGCGCTCCTCCACGACACCGTCGAGGACACGACCGCCAGCCTGGAGGAGATCCAGGCCGAGTTCGGCGACGAGGTCGCCCAGCTGGTCGACGGAGTCACCAAGCTGACCGGGATCACCTTCGAGAGCCGCGACGAGCGGCAGGCCGAGAACTACCGGAAGATGATGGTGGCGATGGCCACCGACGTCAGGGTGATCCTGATCAAGCTGGCCGACCGGCTCCACAACATGCGCACGCTCGGCGCGCTGCCGAAGCAGAAACAGACGCGCAAGTCGCACGAGACGCTGGAGATCTACGCCCCGCTCGCGCACCGGCTGGGGATCCACGCGATCAAATGGGAGCTCGAGGACCTCGCCTTCGCCACCCTGCACCCGCGCAAGTACGCGGAAATCAAGCAGCTCGTCGCCCAGCAGCGCGAGGAGCGGGAGGTCTACGTCACCGAAGCCGGCGATTTCCTCGCCGACGAGCTGGAGCAGGTCGGGATCGAGGCTGAGATCTCGGGCCGCGCCAAGCACTTCTACTCGATCTACACGAAGATGGCGAAGAAGGGCCGCGAGTTCAACGAGATCTTCGACCTGACGGCGATGCGGGTGATCGTCCACTCGGTCAAAGACTGCTACGGCGCGATCGGCGTCATCCACTCGCTCTGGAAGCCGCTGCCCGGCCGCTTCAAGGACTGGGTCGCGATGCCGAAGGCGAACATGTACCAGGCGCTGCACACGACCGTGATCGGGCCCGAGGGCAAACCGCTGGAGATCCAGATCCGGACCGAGGAGATGCACAAGCTGGCCGAGTACGGGATCGCCGCCCACGTCGCCTACAAAGAGGGTGGCCACGGCGACCCGAAGCGGGAGAAGATGACCTGGCTGCGCCAGCTGGTCGAGGCCGAGGGAGAACAGGACCCGGCCGAGTTCCTCGAATCGCTCAAGGTCGACCTCTTCGAGGACGAGGTCTTCGTCTTCACCCCGAAGGGCGAAGTGAAGAACCTCTCGGCCGGGTCGACGCCGCTCGACTTCGCCTACGCGGTGCACACCGACGTCGGCCACAGCTGCGTCGGCGCCAAGGTCAACGGCAACATCGTGCCGCTGCACTACCAGCTGCGCTCGGGCGACATCGTCGAGGTGCTGACCGCGAAGCAGAAGCGCGGCCCCTCGCTCGACTGGCTGAAACTGGTGCGGACCAACCGCGCCCGCAACAAGATCCGCTCCTGGTTCAAAGAGGAGCGCCGCGACGACGCCGAGCGCGACGGTCGCGAGAAGCTCGAGGAAGCGCTGCGGACCCGCGGCATCCCGATGCAGAGGGTCTCCGGCTCGGCGCTGTTCGCCGACGTGATCCGCGAGATGGGCTTCCGCAAGGGCACCGACTTCTACATCGCCCTCGGCCAGGGCAAAGTCTCGGCCAAGACCGCCGCCAACAAGCTGATGCAGCGGCTCAAGGCCGGCGAGGGGGTCGAGGAGGAGGCTGCCGGCGCGCCGCTCGGCCGCGAGGACCGCGCCCGCCGCACCAAGGACGCCTCCAACTACGGGATCATCGTCAAGGGCGTCGAGAACGTCGCCGTGCGGCTGGCGAAGTGCTGCCGCCCGGTCCCCGGCGACGAGATCGCCGGCTACGTCTCGCTCGGGCGGGGGATCACCATCCATCGCACCGACTGCAAAAACGTCAAGGCGCTGAAACGCGCGCCGGAGCGCTTCGTCGAGGTGCGATGGCAGGGCGAAAACGAGGCCTCCTACCGGGTCGAGCTGCAGATCGACGCCTACGACCGCACCCGTCTGCTCGAGGACCTTTCCCGGACTTTCTCGGAGGCCGGGATAAACATCATCGGCGCCTCCTGCACGACCAACCACCCGATGGTGAAAAACAAGTTCGTGATCGAGGTTGGGGATACGGAGCAGCTGAAGCACTGCATCAGCCGGCTTCGCAACGTCGAGTCGGTGTTCGACGCTTATCGCGTTACGCCCGGCGCTTGAGTGGGGAGGGGTACCCGCCCCTCCTAAGATGCGCTCGATGACTTTGAAAGTCGCAGTCACGGGTCCCACGGGCGAGATTGGCAAGCCCCTGATGTCCGAGTTGGAGCGCAGGCCGGAGGTCGGAGAGGTCTTGGGGATGGCGCGGCGGCCTTTCGACCCAGCGGCCGAAGGCTGGGAGAAGGTCTCCTACCGGCGCGGTGACATCCTCGATCGGGGTGCCCTGGCCGCGCTGTTCGACGGCGCCGACGTCGCCGTCCACCTGGCTTTCGCGATCTTCGGCGATCGCGAGGAGACGCGGAAGATCAACCTGGAGGGGACCCGCAACGTCTTCGAGATGGCGATCAAGGCCGGGGTGTCGCGGCTGGTCTATGCCTCTTCCGTTGCCGCTTACGGCTTTCACCCCGAGAACCCGCAGCCGCTGACCGAGGAGGTTCCGGCCTGGGGCTCGGACAGCTTCTACTACTCGGCTCAGAAGGCCGAGCTGGAGGATCTGCTCGAGGAGCTGCTGCCGGGGAGCGGGGTGGAGGCCTATGTCTTCCGCCCCTGCATCGTCGCCGGCCTGCGGGCGACGATGCTGATCGAGCAGACCGTCGAGGCGGTGCGCGCCGGCGACCCGCTGCCGCTGCTGCGCAGGGGGGTCGAGAAGCTGCCGCTGGTGAGCCCGGTGCTGCCCGACCCCGGCGTGCCGGTCCAGCTCGTCCACCACGACGACGTCGCCCAGGCGATGGCGGCCGCGATCTGCGGCGACGGCCCGGCCGGCGTCTACAACCTCGCCGGCGAGGGAGAGATCCGCATCCGCGACATCGCCAGGGAGCTGGGCTGGCGATCGATCCCGGTCCCGCGCCCCGCGGTCGGCCTCGGCACCGCCCTCGCCCGCCGTCTCAGCTTCGCCTCGCCGAAGCTCGAGTGGGCGATCGCCGCCGACACCCCGGTCCTGATGGACACGGGCAAAGCCCGCCGCGACCTCGGCTGGAAGCCCCAACACCCTGCCGACCAGACTCTCCAAGAAACGGTGACCGGCGCACGCGAAAAAGGCCTGCTGGATTAGGCGACGATCGTCAGCGCGCCCGGCGCAGCTCGCAGCTCGATCCGCTCGCGCTCGCCGATGTAGTCGCCGTCGACCTGCAGCGGGAAGGGCCGGATCGTCCCGTCTTTGGCCGTCGAGACGGTCTCGACCACGGCGTGGGAGACGTCGTCGAAGTGGGTCACCTGCTTGTGGTGCGCCGCCGGCCGGCCCTGGCTGAAGAGGCGGGTGATCAGAGTCGGCATGTCGCGCTGGGTGGCCCGCTTGAGGACGGCCAGGGAGAGGGTGCCGTCGTCGATCGCGATTCCCTCGCAGACGCGGATCGGGCGGCTGGCGAAGTAGGTGAAGGGGTCGGAGTTCTGGACGATCGCGGTGACGCCCTCGATCGGCTCGTGGCCGTCGACCGTCGTCCGCACCCGGATCGGGTTGAGCAGGTACTTGCGGTAGAAGCCCGAGACGCCGGCCCAGCTGTAGTAGTAGGGCCCGGCGCTCGCCTTCAGCTTCGGGTTGGCGTCGACCCGGCGCACCACGGTGGCGTCGATCCCGACCCCGCAGGCGAAGACGAAGTAGCGGTCGTCGACCATGCCGAGGTCGATCTTGCGCGGCCGCCACTCGTCGACGAGCGAGAGCAGGTGCTCGGTGGCGTCGACCACGTCGTTGGGGATCCCCAGGGTGCGGCAGACGACGTTGGTCGAGCCGCCGGGCAACACCGCCACCGGCAGGTCGGTGCCCGCCAGCCCGTTGGCGACCTCGTTCAGGGTTCCGTCGCCACCGAAGGCGACGACCACGTCGTAGCCGCCGTCCCGCGCCTCGCGCCCGATCTCGGTCGCGTGGTTCTGCGCCTGGGTCGAGACCGCTTCGACGTCGAAGCGCCCCTGCAGCGCGTAGACCACCAGGTTTTTCAGCCGATCGGAGACCGTCGTCGCGTACGGGTTGACGATCAGCAGCATCCGCTTCTTGGCGGTCTTGCGGCGGCGGAAGGAGCGGAGCTGCGCAGTCACGGGGGTTGCACCCTAATGCCGCCCGCGCTGCGACTACCCTGCCGCCGATGGTCGACCGACGCGAGCTGGGCGCGATCTTCCTCGGCGGGGCGCTGGGGGCGCTGCTGCGGGCGGGGCTGGCGGAAGCGCTCCCCGTCGGGGCGGCGGAGTGGCCGTGGGCCACCTTCCTGGTCAACGTCACCGGTGCCGCGCTGCTCGGCTACTGGTTTACGGCGCTGCCGCACACGGCCTACCGGCGGCCGCTGCTGACGACCGGCTTCTGCGGGGCGCTGACGACGTTCTCGACCGTCCAGCTGGAGCTGCTGGAGATGCTCGACGCCGGCCGGGTCGGGCTCGCCCTCGCGTACCTCGCGGCCAGCGTCGCCGCGGGTCTGGCGGGAGCCCAGGTGGCCACCGCCGCGGCGCGCAGGGCCGGTGTGGCGTGAGCGTGGCGGTCTGGCTCGGCGTCGGGATCCTCGGCGGCTGCGGGGCGCTCGCCCGCTTCGGGCTGACCCTGCTCGTCGCCGACCGCCTGCACCCGCACCTGCCGCTCGGCACCCTCGCCGTCAACGTCAGCGGCTCCTTCCTCCTCGGCCTCCTGGCGGGGGCCGCGGTCGAGGGCGACGCGCGCCTGCTCCTCGGCGCCGGGGCGGTCGGCTCCTACACGACCTTCTCGACCTGGATGCTGGAGACGCAGCGGATCGACGAGGCGGGGATACGGCGGATCGCGGTCACCAACCTCGTGCTCAGCGTCGCCCTGGGCCTCGCTGCCGTCGCCCTTGGGCGCGCCCTCGGCCAGCAGCTCTAGGCGTGTCGAGTTTGTATGGATATCCCAGACAAAGTCGACATCAGATCGCCTCGTAGCGGATCACGGCGCCGTCGTCGGCTTCCCGCACCCGGCCCTCGTTGACGAGCAGGTTGGCGTGGCCGATCACCTCCGAGAGGGTGAGGAAGGCCTGGGTGACGGCAACGTTCCCCCACAGCGCCTGCGCCAGCTCGTAGCCGGTCCGGGGACGCTCGGCGATCAGGCGGTGGATCTTCTCCTTGCGCCGCTCGTGGCTGGCGAAACGGGAGTCGATCAGCTCGGCGTGGTCGGTGATCGGCTCGCCATGGCCGGGGAGGACGATCTCGGCCGGCATCTCCCGCGTCTTCTTCAAGGACTCGATGTAGGTGACCAGCGCCTGGGTGCGCCGCTCCGAGCCGTCGAGCGGGCGGCTGATCAGCGGGTTGGAGGAGATCTTCGGCAGCAGATGATCGGCGGCGATCAGGATCTGGCGCTCGGCGTCCCAGAAGACGGTGTCGGAGGGGCTGTGGCCGGGGCGGTGGAAGACCTCGAGCCGGCGGTCGCTGAGCTCCAGCGTGCCGCCCTCCTCGAGCGGCTTCGTCACCGTCACATGCGAGCCCCAGCCGCGGAAGCTGCGTGAGACGCTGCGCAGCGCCACCGTCACGTCCTCCGGGATCCCGTTGCGCAGCATCACCTCGACCGCGAACTCGTCCTCCAGCTCGGCGTCCTCCTCGAAGGCCCCCAACCGCCGCGCCGCCGCGCCGAGCGCCGCCACCTCAGCGCCCGAGTGCTCGACCAGGATCTCGACCAGGCCGAGGTGGTCGATGTGCTGGTGGGTGACGACGATCAGCTCCAGGTCCGAGAGCGCGTGGCCGCGCTCGCCCAGCCGCGCCGTCAGCTCGTCCAGCGCTTTGCCGGAGTTGGGCCCGGTGTCGACCAGCGTCAGCGGCTCGTCCTCGATCAGGTAGCAGTTGACCCGCCCGACCGCGAACGGGGTCGGGATCGCGAAGCGGTGGATGCCGGCCAGCGCCGCCTGCTCGAGCGCTTGCTCCGGCGTCGGGGTCACGCCCGGATCAGGCCGAGGACCTCGTCGCGCCGGCGTTCCATGTCCTCGCGCGAGACCAGCGACTCGAGGTTGAGCCGCAGCAGCGGCTCGGTGTTGGAGGGGCGGACGTTGAAGTGCCAGTCCTCGTAGTCGACCGAAACGCCGTCGAGGTGGGTGATCTGGCCGTCGGAATAACGCTCCTCGATCTCCGCCATCTTCGCCTTCGCGTCGGCGACCTCGGAGTTGATCTCGCCGGAGATGAAGTACTTGGAGCGGAACTCCTCCATCAGCTCGGCCAGGGTGCGGCCGTCGAGCGAGAGCAGCTCGAGGACCAGCAGCGCCGGGATCGTGCCCGAGTCGGCGTTCCAGAAGTCGCGGAAGTAGTAGTGGCCGGAGACCTCGCCGCCGAACGCAGCCTGCTCCTCGCGCATCCGCGCCTTGAAGAAAGCGTGGCCCACCCGTGAGAGATCCGAGCGGCCGCCCTCGGCGGCGACCAGGTCCGGCACCGCGCGGCTCGAGCGCGGGTCGTAGAGGATCGTCGCCCCGGGATTCTTCTGCAGGACCGAGCGGGCGAGCAGGGCGCAGATGAAGTCGCCGTCGCAGAAGCTGCCCTCGCCGTCGATGAAGAAGCAGCGGTCGGCGTCGCCGTCCCAGGCGATCCCGAGGTCGGCGCCGGATTCTTGAACCCGCGCGATGATCATCCGCCGGTTCTCCTCCAGCAGCGGGTTCGGCTCGTGATCGGGGAACTCGCCGTTGGGCACGAAGTACATCTCCTCCAGCTCCAGCGGCAGCTTCTCCAGGATCGGGCCGACCATCGGCCCGCCCATCCCGTTGCCGCCGTCGACGACCACCTTCATCGGCTTGACGTTGCTCGGGTCGATGAAGGAGAGGGCGTGGGCCTGGAATTCCTCCCAGACGTCGACCTCCTCGGCCGAGCCGCCCCCGGGCGCCTCGCCGAGCCCCGCCTCGATCTCCGCCTTGACGTCGCCGATCCCGGCGTCGCCGGAGAGCGGCAGCGCCCCCTCGCGGACGAGCTTCACCCCGGTGTAGGCCTTGGGGTTGTGCGAGGCGGTCACCATCGCGCCGCCGTCGAGCTCGCGCGAGCCGACCAGGTGGTAGAGCATCTCGGTCCCAACCTGGCCGGCGTCGAGGACCGTTGCGCCCTCGGCGAGGAGGCCGTCGCGGACCGCCGCTGCCATAGCCGGCGCCGTCAGCCGCATGTCGCGACCGAGTCCGACCGTGAGTTCGCGGGGCTGTTTGCCGCGCAACCGCCCGAGCACCCGCGCGAAGGCGCGCCCGATCGCCCCGGCGGTGGACTCATCCATTTCGGAGCCGTAGAGGCCGCGGATGTCGTAGGCCTTGAAAATCTCGGCGGGGGCGAGGGGGGACTGGTCGCTCAAAACGCTCCTCTCAGAGCCTCGTAGCTCTGCTCGATCGACTGCGGCATCACTTTCGTGTCGGCGATCACCGGCATGAAGTTGTTGTCGCCGGCCCAGCGGGGGACGACGTGCAGGTGGATGTGGTGCTCGACTCCCGCGCCGGCGACGCGGCCCTGGTTGAAGCCGACGTTGTAGCCGTGCGGCTCGTAGACCCCCTCGAGCCGGTCCATCGCCCGCTGGGCGAGGGCCATCATCTCCGCCAGGGTCTCGGCCGGGATCTCCTGCAGGCGGCCGATGTGCTCGTACGGCGCCACCATCAGGTGCCCGTTCGTGTACGGGAAGAGGTTGAGGATCACGAAGCAGCGCTCGCCGCGGTGGACGATCAGGCTCGCCTCGTCATCCTCCGCCGCCGGCTTGGCGCAGAAGATGCACTCCTCCTCGATGTCCTTGGACGCGTCCTTCACGTAAGCGAGGCGCCAGGGCGCCCAGATGCGGAAATTTGCCACGGGCGACCCATCCTATGGAAGCCGGCGCCCGCCGCCGGCGCTTAGAGCCACTTGCGTCGCCGGAAGTAGGCGACGAGGCCGAGCAGGACGAGCAGCATCACGCCGAGGACGACGAAGAACCCCGCCTCCTCGCCCTGGTCGGGCACCCAGGTGTTCATCCCCATCACGCTGGCGATCAGGGTCAGCGGCAGGATCACGACGCTGATCGAGGTCAGCACCCGGAGGATGTCGTTGAGGCGGTGGGAGATCACCGACTCGTTGGTCTCCTCCAGCGCCTCGGCGACCTCCTTGTAGTTCTCGAGCATGTCCCAGATCCGCTCGTGGGCATCGACGATGTCGTCGAAGTAGATCTCGAGGTCGAAGTCGGTGGCGAGGTAGCGCTGTTTGACTTTCTCGAGGTCGCGGAGGACCGGGCGCTGCGGCCGGATCACCTTGCGGAAGTTGATGATCTCCTGCTTGACGTTGGAGATGTCCCGCACGACCTCCTCTGCCCGCTCTTCGAAGATCTGGTCCTCGAGCGCGTCGAGCTTGTTGCCGATCTTGCGCAGCATCGGAAAGCAGTAGTCGAAGGCGTCGTCGACTAGGCGGTAGAGCAGATAGCCGGAGCCGCGGGAGAAGAGCTGTTCGCGCAGCTCCTCCTTGGCCCGGCAGCGCTCGAAGAGGTACTCGACCGGCTGCAGCGGCAGGTTCGGGATCGTGACCACGTAGTCGGGGCCGACGAAGAGGTCGAGCTCGCCGGCGCCGAGGCGCCCGGCGGCGGGGTCGAATACCGGCAGGTGGAGGACGATGAAGAGGTAGTCGTCGTAGACGTCGATCTTCGGCCGCTGGTTGCGCGAGAGGACGTCCTCGAGGTCGAGCGCGTGGAAGTCGAAGTGCTCCTCGAGCCAGGTCCGCTCCAGCGATCCGGGCCACTCGATGTTGACCCAGCGCAGGCCATTGGAGTCGATCTGCTCGACGTTGGGCTGCTGGGGCTCAGGCGCCGCAGGCTGAGAGACGAGCTCGCCGCGCCGGCCGGGCCGCCGTGGCAGCCTCGGTTTCGGAAGGTTCGGCATCGCTCAGGCCTATCGTCTCGTCGTGCAGCGGGGTCATCGCGACGCCTAGGTTAGCCGCCTTGCACGCGGTAGAAGGACGGGAGGGTGCCTGGTAAGGTTTCTCCCACATAAGCGCCACATCTAGAGGGGTGGAGGGACTGGCCCATTGAAGCCCCGGCAACCATCTCGGACGCAAGTCCGAGGCAGGTGCCAACTCCAGCAGGTCGCATTTGAAGACCTGGAAGATGTGGGGGATGTCCGATCGGACCTCTGCCCCACAAACGGCGGAGGTTTTTTCATGAGTACGGAAAAGAGGATCGGATGTCAGTCGAGAGCTTGAAGTGCAAGGAGTGCGGGACCGCTTACGAGTTGGATGCCCGCTACGTCTGCGAGAACTGCTTCGGCCCGCTGGAGGTCGCCTACGACTACAGCGGACTCGACGCGGCCGAGGTGAAAAGGCGGATCCAGGCCGGCTCCCAGGGGATCTGGCGCTACGCCGACTTCCTGCCGTTCGCGGGGAGGCCCGGCGATCCGCTGGAGCCGGGGCTGACGCCGCTGCTGCGCGCCGACCGGCTCGCCGAGCGGCTCGGCACCGACGCCGAGATCTGGATCAAGAACGACGCCGCCAACCCGACCCACTCCTTCAAGGACCGGGTCGTCGCGGTGGCGGTCGCCAAAGCGCAGGAGCTCGGCTTCGAGACCGTCGCCTGCGCCTCGACCGGCAACCTCGCCAACGCGGTCGCCGCCCACGCCGCCGCCGCCGGGCTCGACTCCTACGTCTTCGTCCCGGCCAACCTCGAGGAGCAGAAGCTGCTCGCGACCGGCGTCTACGGGACCAACCTGGTCGGCGTGCGCGGCAACTACGACGACGTCAACCGGCTCTGCACCCAGCTCGCCGAGACGCACCCCTGGGCCTTCGTCAACGTCAACCTGCGGCCCTACTACGCCGAGGGCTCGAAGACGCTCGCCTACGAGACCGTCGAGCAGCTCGGCTGGGAGCTGCCGGATCGGGTGGTCAGCCCGATCGCCTCCGGCTCGCTGTTCACCAAGCTCGGCCGCGGCTTCCAGGAGTGGCTCGACCTCGGCCTCGTCCAGGGCGAGCAGCCGGTCTTCAACGGCGCCCAGGCGGAGGGCTGCAGCCCGGTCGCCACGGCCTTCGCCGAAGGCTGGGAAGTCTGCAAGCCGCAGAAGCCGGAGACGATCGCCAAAAGCCTCGCGATCGGCGATCCCGCCGACGGGCCTTACGCCGTCGAGCACGCGCGGCGCACCGGCGGCGGCGTCGACTCGGTCACCGACCAGGAGATCCGCGAGGGGATCAAGCTGCTGGCCGAGACCACCGGGATCTTCACCGAGACCGCCGGCGGCGTCACCGTCGGGGTCCTGCGCAAGCTGGCCGAGCGCGGCGAGCTCGCGGCGGGCGAGCGAGTCGTCGTCTACATCACCGGCGAGGGCTTGAAGACGCTCGATGCGACCCGCGATACCTTCCAGATGCACGAGATCGACCCCGCCCTCGAGAGCTTCGAGGCCGAGTTCCCGCAGGAGGTAGCCGTCTAGATGAGCGTCACCGTGAAAATCCCGACCCAGCTGCGCGCCGCGACCGGCGGCGAAGCCGAGCTGGAGGTCGAGGGAGGCACCGTCGGCGAGGTCCTCGACGCCGTCTTCGACGCCCACGGCGGCCTGCGCGACCGGATCACCCAGGACGGCGACCTGCGCCGCTTCGTCAACGTCTACGTCTCCGGCGAGGACATCCGCTTTCAGCAAGGGCTCGAGACGTCGATCAAGGACGGCGACGAAGTCACCATTCTGCCCGCGGTAGCCGGGGGCTGACGCTGTCTCCGAGCTTTGGGGGGCTATAGCCCCCACAATGTCGGAATCGATGAAGCCACCCGTCGTCATTCTCTGTGGCGGCCGCGGGACGCGGCTGCGTGAGCGGACCGAGTCGGTGCCGAAGGCGCTGGTCGAGATCGGCGGCCGGCCGATCCTCTGGCACGTGATCCAGATCTACGCCGCCCAGGGTTTCGACCGCTTCCTGCTCGCGACCGGCTACATGGGCGAGGCGGTGGCCGAGTTCGCCGCCGGCGAGCGCTGGCCGGAGGGCGTGCGGGTCGAGGCGGTCGACACCGGCCTCGACACCCCGACCGGCGGGCGGATCGCGGCGCTCGGGGGGCGGCTCGGCGGGGAGACCTTCTGCGCCACCTACGCCGACGGGGTCGCCGACATCGATCTCCAGGCGCAGCTCGACTTCCACCGCGCGCATGGATCGCTCGCCAGCGTCACCGTCGTCCAACCGAACCTGCAATGGGGCGTGGCCGAGCTCGACGGCGACCGGGTCGCCGGGTTCGTCGAGAAGCCGCGCAGCGAGCACTGGATCAACGGCGGCTTTTTCTGCTTCGAGCCGGGCGTGCTCGGCTACCTAAACGCCGAGAGCGTGCTCGAGCGCGAGCCGCTCTCGCGCCTCGCCGCCGCCGGCCAGCTGCGCGCCTTCCGCCACGAGAGCTTCTGGGACTGCATGGACACCTACAAGGACGCGGTCGTCCTCAACGACCTCTGGACCGCGGGCCGCGCGCCCTGGCGGATCTGGGATGGGGCGACGGTGGAGGCTTCGTGAAGCGCTCGCTGGTGACCGGCGGCCACGGCTTCGTCGCCTCGAACCTGGCGCGAGCATTGCTCGAACGCGGCGATGCGGTCAGCGTCCTCGACCTGGCGCCGACGCCGCGCTCGGGACTCGCGCTGCAGGGCATCGAGCCCGAGGTCGAGCTGCTCCAGGCCGATCTCAGGGACGCGGAGGCGGTGGAGGCGGCAATGGCCCCCGGCGAGTTCGACGTCGTTTTCCACCTCGCCGCCCAGACCCTGGTCGGCCCGGCGATGGCCGACCCGACCCAGACCTTCGAGATCAACGTCCGCGGCACCTGGGGCCTGCTCGAGTCCTGCCGCCGCGCCGACGTCCCGGCGGTGGTCGTCGCCTCCTCCGACAAGGCCTACGGGCCGAGCGAGGAGCTGCCCTACCGGGAGGAGATGCGCCTGCAGCCGGCCTCGCCCTACGAGGCGAGCAAGGCTGCCGCTGACGCGATCGCGCTCAGCTACCACCCCGCCTACGGGCTGCCGGTCGCGGTCACCCGCTTCGCCAACATCTACGGCGGCGGCGACCCCAACTTCTCGCGCCTGATCCCCGAGGCGATCGTGGCGGTGCTCGACGGGCGCCGGCCGCAGATCCGCTCCGACGGCAGCCCCGAACGCGACTTCCTCTACGTCGGCGACGCGGTCGCGGCCTACCTGGCGGTCGAGAGCGCGGTCGGCGCCGGGGGGCCGGGAGCGGGGGAGGCCTTCAACGCCGGCGGCGAGGCACCGCACTCGGTGCGCGAGGTGCTGGAGACGATCGTCGCGGTCTCGGGCACCGACCTGCAGCCGGAATACCTCGGCACCGGCAATCCCGACGGCGAGATCGACCGCCAGTACGTCGACTCGACCAAGCTGCGGGAGCTGACCGGCTGGGCCCCCGAGGTCGAGCTGCGCGACGGCCTGATCCGCACGCTGGACTGGTATCGCGACCACGCCGAGCTGCGCCCCGGGGCGGCAGCCGCTTCTCCCCGGTAAGAGTAATACCTGTAATACTCTTACTCTGTGAGGATCACCAGCAAAGGTCAGGTGACGATCCCGAAGGGGATCCGGGACGAGTTCGGGCTGCTCCCGGGGACCGAGATCGAGTTCGTGGCGGAAGGCGGGCAGGTCAAGGTCCGCAAGCTCGAGGGGGACCGGACGCGAGGGCGAGAAATCGTCGATCGCCTTAAAAACGCAACTGGGGGCGATATCCAGATGTCCACCGAGGAGATCATGCGCCTGACCCGGGGAGAGAATTGGGGCACCGGGCACTTGGAAGAGGATGACGGGGACTCTCGTTGACTCCAATGTCCTGATCGACGTCTTGTCCCAAGACTTTGCCTGGGGAGAGTGGTCCGGTCAGGCGCTCGCCAGGCTCGGCTCGGAAGGGCCGCTGGTCATCAACGCTGTGATCTACGCCGAGGTCTCGCAGCGATATTCGCGCAAAGAGCTCCTCGATCACGAGCTGCCCGACGATGTCTTTCTCCGCGAAAGCGTCCCGTGGTCGGCCGCGTTTCTCGCCGGCAAGGCGTTCACCGACTATCGCCGGCGTGGTGGTGCGCGTCGCTCCCCGCTGCCTGATTTCTTCATCGGAGCCCACGCCGCGGTGACCGGCTTGCGGCTGCTGACCCGGGATGCCTCGCGCTACGAGACGTACTTCCCGACCGTCAGCCTGATCGCCCCGAATCAGCGAGGCGTCCAGCTAGGCTGAGCCCATGTGCGGGCGCTTCACCAACTCCACCAAGGACACGAAGAAGGTCGCCGACCGCTTCCAGGTCGAGCTCGAGAAAGCGCTGGAACGGAAAGTCGCCGCGGCGCCGGCGAATGAGTCGGCCAAGGACGGAAGTGGGGCCAAAGAGAAAGCGCCGCCGGGTTTCGGCCGCTTCAACGTCGCGCCGACCCAGGAGGTCCTCGTCGTCCGCGCCTCGCCCGAGCCCGAGGAGGCAGAACAGGGCGAGCGCGAGGCCCGGCTGATGCGCTGGGGCCTGGTCCCCGTCTGGGCCAAGGACCTGAAAGTCGGCTACCGGATGATCAACGCGAAAAAAGAGAACCTGGTGAAAAGCAAGGCCTACGGACCGCTGCTGGGCAAGTACCGCCACCGCTGCCTGATCGTCGCCGACGGCTTCTTCGAGTGGATGAAGGCCGAGGACCCCAAGCAGCCGCGTCAGCCGTGGCACTTCCAGGTCGACGGCGGCGAGCCTTTCGCCTTCGCCGGCCTCTGCACGCGCAAGGAGTGGCCGGACGCCGACGAGCGTGGCTACGACGACGGCTACATCTATACCTGCACCCTGGTGACGACGACTCCAAACGAGGTGGTCGCTCCCGTGCACAACCGGATGCCGGCGATCCTGCCCAGCCCCGAGGCCGAGGCGGCCTGGCTGCGCCCCGATCTCAGCGTCGAGGACGCGGTGGAGATGTGCGGGCCGCTGGACGCGCGGCGGATGTCGAGCGCGCCGGCCAATCCGGCGCTGAACAAAGTCGGCAAAGGGACGTCCGAGGGCCCCGAGCTTCTGGTCGCCCCACAGGAGGCGCTGGACGTCTAGCCCCTTTCGCCGTCTTCCTCTTCTTCGGCCTCTTCTGCTTCTTCGCGTTCTTCGGCTTTCAGCTCTTCGGCTTCTTCGTCGATCGGCGGCGTGTGCTCGGCGAGGGCGACCTCGGTCTCGGCGGTCGCGTCGCCGGCGCTCGTCTCCAGCGTGCAGGCGAGCTTGGCTGACGGTATGTCCTGGGAGCGCCAGATCGTGAAGAAGGGCAGCTCCAGGTCCTGCTTGGGCTTGCCGACGACGGAGTATTCGATCCGCTCTTCGCCGACCTTGTACTGCGGCCATTCGACCTTGACGCCGCGTTCGGTGGTGAAGCGCGCCGGGCGGTCGGGGAATTCGAGCACCGCCAGTTCGCTGCTCTTCGAGCTGAAGTCCATCAGCACCGTTTCCGGCACTTCCTGGTTGTAGATCCCGGCTTCGGAGGAGCGCGGGTAGGTGCCCCGCAGCCCGCCGGAGCTCTGGGCGACTTCGGTCCCTTTCGGGGCCTTGACCCCGCAGAGAATGCTGCCGCCGTCGATCGGCGAGCCGGCGGAGACGGTCAGCTTCGAGTAGGCGATGTAGAGCGCGTAGCCGCTGACGTTGGTGCCGGTGGAGCGGATCCGGGTGTCGGTGAGCTGCATCTCGCCCTTGCCGCCGGGGACCGCGACGACCTCGGAGTCCGGGCCGTCGTTTGCCTGCACCCATTCCAGGTTGGCCGCTTCGCCCTCGCCCTTGCCGGTGCTCGCCAGGGCGGCGACGACGCAGGCTATGAGGCCGACCGCGATCACGATGAGGGCCCCGCGCGGGGGACGCCTGTCCGGCGCGGCGCTGCCTTGGGGGGCGTCGTTCACAGCGCCACGGTATTGGAATCCGTCACAGATTCGCGGCGCTGCGATACCTCGACCGCCCTCCTGGGTACGTTTCTCCCCGTGGCAGGCAAAGTGACTCGTCTGAGCATGGCCGAGGCAAGGCCTCGGACCGTCGACGTCCACGGGCGGCCGATGAACTTCATCGAAGCCGGTTCCGGGCCGGTCCTGCTGCTGATCCACGGGATGGCCGGCACCTGCGCCAACTGGGAATCGGTGATCGAGCCGCTGGCGATCAACCACACCGTGATCGCCCCGGACTTCCCCGGCCACGGCGCCTCGGCGCCCGGCGGCGGCGACTACTCGCTCGGCAGTCTCGCCAGCGCCCTGCGCGACCTGATGCTGACCCTGGGCCACGAGCGGGCGACCCTGGTCGGCCACTCGCTCGGCGGTGGCGTCGCGATGCAGTTCACCTACCAGTTCCCGGAGATGGTCGAGCGGCTGGTGCTCGTCTCCAGCGGCGGCCTCGGCCCCGACGTCAGCCCCGTCCTGCGGGCGGCCGCCCTGCCCGGCGCGGATCTCTTCATCTCCGCCACGGCCGGCGTCGGCAGCCGGATCGGCTCGGTCGTCGGCCGCGGCTTCGGTGCCCTCGGGCTGCGGCCCAACGCCGACCTCGCCGAGGTGACCCGTGGCTACGCGACCCTCTCCGACCCCGACCGCCGCAAGGCCTTCATCGCCACCCTGCGCTCGGTCGTCGGCACGGACGGCCAGCGCGTCGCCGCCCTCGACAAGCTCTACCTGGCGGAAACGCTGCCGCTGTTGATCGTCTGGGGCGAGAACGACCCGATCATCCCCGTCGACCACGCCCGCGAGGCCCACGCCGCGCTTCCCACCAGCCACCTCGAGATCTTCGAGGACACCGGCCACGTCCCCCAGCAGGAGCGCCCCGGCCGCTTCATCGCCGTCCTCGAACGCTTCCTCGCCGAAACCGAGCCCGCCGAGTTCGACCGCGAGGAATGGCTGGCCCGGTTCAAGGTCGCCGATAGCTAGCCGCAGCCAAAGACGCGCCCGACAGGATTCGAACCTGTGGCCTACGCCTCCGGAGGGCGTCGCTCTATCCAGCTGAGCTACGGGCGCGTGAACCGCAGCTTAGCCAGTTGATGCGCCTGCACGTTCTGGCGCGAGTTTCCGTCGCCTGAAGACAATAGATTGCAGGAATGTCAAGTGCGAGGAGGGGGAATGAGGCGGAGGCGCTGGTCCTCGGCGCTCTCGTGAAGCAGGGATATGACGTGGCGGTCCCTTTCGGCGAGGGACAGCCCTATGACTTGATCGTTGATCTGGGCGATCGGGACTTCCTGCGGGTCCAGTGCAAGCGGGCTTGGCCGCTGCAGGGATGCGTGGTTTTCAACGCTCGCTCAACTGATCATGGCCGCGGACCTCGGCCCTACATCGGCCTGGCCGACATCTTCGGGGTGTACTTCCCACCTACCGAAGCCGTCTACTTGGTCCCGATCGAAGCGGTGGCTTCGTTCGAGGGCCGCCTTCGGCTCGAGCCGACGCGCAACCACCAGAAGCGGCTCATTCGCTTTGCGTCCGAATTCGAGATCGACCGATGGGGCCCGGAGTCCCTCCGAGGTCTGATCAGGGCGAAGCAGCCTGAGCCGGAACCCGAACTGAACTTCGCGTAGGCTCGCCGCCGATGGATTTGGCGGTGACTTTTCTCGGCACCGGGGGCTCGGTGCCCTCGGCGCGGCGCTCTACGGCGAGCGTGCTGGTGGCGCGCGGGGGAGAGCGGCTGCTGTTCGACTGCGGCGAAGGGACGCAGCGGCAGATGCAGCGCTCGCTGGGGCTGGTGCAGGCGGACGAGATCTACCTGACGCACTTCCACGCCGACCACGTGCTGGGTATCCCGGGCCTGTTGAAGACGTATGACCTGACCGACCGGCAGGTGCCGCTGAAGATCTACGGCCCGCAGGGCCTGACCGAGCTGTTCCAGGTCTTCTCGCCGCTGATCGGCCGGCTCGGGTTCAGCCTGGATCTGGTCGAGCTGGGGCCCGGCGACGCCGTCGAGCACGACGGCTACGAGATCCTGCCCTTCGAAGCCTCGCACCGCACCACCCGCGCCAACGGCTACGCCCTGGTCGAGGCCGAGCGGCCTGGTCGCTTCGACCCCGCGGCCGCCGCAGCCGCCGGCGTGCCCGAAGGCCCCGCCTACGCGGCGCTGCAGCGCGGGGAGGAGGTCGAAGGGGCCGACGGCGTCGTCGCCCCCGACCAGGTGATGGGCCCGAGCCGTCCCGGCCGCACCGTCGTGATCACCGGCGACAGCGCTCCCAGCCCGGCCACCGTCTCCGCCGCCGCCGACGCCGACTTGCTCGTCCACGACGCCTCCTTCGCCGAGGAGGAGGTCCAGCGCGCCGCCGAGACCGGCCACTCGACCGTCGGCCAGGCCGCCGCGGTCGCCGACGAGGCGCACGTGAAGCTGCTCGCCCTCGTCCACATCTCCTCCCGCTACCACGTCGGCAAAGTGATCGAAGAGGCGCGGGACGTGTTCGAGGCGACCGTGGCCCCCCGCGACTTCGACGTCATCGAACTTCCATTTCCGGAGCGAGGAGAACCCAAGCTAGTCCCAAACGGAGCCCGGGATCCGAGCGGGGAGGGGTAGGGCCCCTCGCCGGACCATCCCCCGCTGTTGTCCGCCGAGGGACCTACCCCTCGCCGCCGGCCCCGCTGCTACATTGAGGTCGTCCTTTAACCCGGTCCCGCGAGGCCAGGAAGGAAGCAATCGAAGTGAATGAGAAAGTCGTGCTTGAGCACGACGATCTGAGGCGAACGCTGCGGCGGATCGCCCACGAGATCGCCGAGAAGAACCCGGATTCCGACCGCCTGGCGATCATCGGCATCCACACCCGCGGCGCCGTCCTGGCCCGCCGCCTCCACGTCTTCCTCGGCGAGCTGACCGGGTCGGAGCTGCCGATCGGAGACCTCGACATCTCCTTCTACCGCGACGACGTCGGCGCCAAGGCCCCCGCCGAGCAGCCGGTCGTCCACAGCTCCCACATCGACTTCGACCTCTCCGGCCGCACGGTCATCCTCGTCGACGACGTCCTCTACACCGGCCGCACCGTCCGCGCCGCGATCGAGGCCCTCTTCGACTACGGCCGCCCGCAGCGGGTGCAGCTGGCGGTCCTCTGCGACCGCGGCCACCGCGAGCTGCCCTTCCGCCCCGACTACGTCGGCAAAAACCTGCCGACGGCGCGCGAGGAGCGGGTCAACGTCCGCCTCGAGGAGGTCGACGGCACAGACGAGGTGACGATCTCCGAGCCCAGCCCCGTGGAGGTGGCCCGATGAAGCACCTGCTTTCGATCGAGCAGCTCTCGCGGGAGGAAATCGAGGGCATCCTCGATCGCGCCGAGAGCTTCGCCGAGGTCGGCCGCCGCGACATCAAGAAGGTGCCGACGCTGCGCGGCCGCACCGTCGTCTCCCTCTTCTACGAGTCGAGCACCCGCACCTCGAGCTCCTTCGACCTCGCCGCGAAGCGGCTCTCGGCCGACCTCGTCTCGGTCAAGGCCGCCGGCTCCTCGGTCGAGAAGGGCGAGTCGCTGAAGGACACGATCGCGACCCTCTCCGCCTACGACCCGGCCGCGATCGTCATCCGCCACCCCTACGCCGGCGCCGCGCAGATGGTCGCCGGCTGGACCTCGGCGGCGGTCGTCAACGCCGGCGACGGCAAGCACGAGCACCCCAGCCAGGCGCTGCTCGACGTCTACACGCTGCGGCGCCGGCTCGGCTCGCTGGAGGGGGTGAAGATCTGGATCGTCGGCGACGTCCTCCACAGTCGCGTCGCCCGCTCGAACCTGATCGCCTTCGCGCGGATGGGCGCCGAGGTCACCGTCTGCGGCCCGCCGACCCTGATCCCGCGCGGGATCGAGGCCCTCGGCTGCGAGGTCTCCTACACCCTCGACGGGATCGACGAGGCCGACGTCGTCTACGCGCTGCGGATGCAGAAGGAGCGGATGAGCGAGAGCTTCGTCCCCTCGCTGCGCGAGTACGCCGCCAGCTTCCAGATCGACACCCGCCGCCTCAACCCACGCCAGCTGCTGATGCATCCCGGACCGGTCAACCGCGGGGTCGAGCTCTCCGGCGAGGCGATCGACTCGCCGCAGTCGCTGATCGCCGAGCAGGTCGCCGCCGGCCTGGTGGTGCGGATGGCGATCCTCTACGAGCTCCTCGCCGGCGCCGAGCAGGCTCCGAGCGGCGACGGCGAGGGCAGCGCCCCGACCCCGATCGGGACCCCCGCATGAGCCTCACCGACGTGCTCGACGTGCGCGCCGGCGAGGACGCGCACCTGGTCCTCCGCCGCGCCACCGTCCTCGATCCCGTCGCGAACATCAGCGCGATCCATGACGTGGTGATCCGCGACGGGTCGATCGCCGCCCTCGCCTCACCCGGCGAGGCGGATGCCGACGGCGCCGAGGTGGTCGAGGCCGAGGGGCTGCACGCCTTCCCGGCCTTCTTCGATCCCCACGTCCATTTGCGCACCCCCGGCCAGGAGCACAAGGAGGACGTCGAGACGGGCACCCGCGCCGCGGCCGCCGGCGGCTACTGCGGCATCCTCGCGATGGCCAACACGGTTCCGCCGGTCTCGACCGCCGCCGACGTCTCTTCGCTGCGGGAGATGGCGCGCGCCGGAGCCTCGATACCGGTCGGGTTCCTCGCCACCGCGACCAAAGCGATGGAAGGGGCGGAGCTGACCGAGATGGTCGAGCTGCGCGAAGCCGGCGCAGTCGGGTTCTCCGACGACGGCCTGCCGATCACCGATGCCGGGGTGATGCGCCGGGCCCTGCAGTACCAGCACCTCTGCGGCGGCAACATCGCCCTGCACGAGGAGGACCCGGCGCTCTCCCGCGACGGCGCCATGCACGAGGGACCGGTCTCCGCCGCGCTCGGCATCGCCGGCATCCCCTCGGTATCGGAGTCGACGATGGTCGCCCGCGACGCTGCCCTGGCCGGCTACGAGGGGGCCCGGATCCACGTCCAGCACCTCTCGGCCGCCGAGTCGGTGGAGGTCGTCCGCGCCGCCAAGGCCGCCGGGGTTCAGATCAGCGCCGAGGCGAGCCCGCACCACCTCTGCCTCACCGACGAGGCGGTTCGCAGCCTCGACCCGCACCGGGCGAAGATGAACCCGCCGCTGCGCGAAGAGCGCGACCGCCAGGCGCTGATCGACGGCCTGCGGGACGGCACGGTCGAGTGCATCGCCACCGACCACGCGCCGCACCAGCCGGAGGAAAAGGACGTCCCCTTCGAGCAGGCGGCGATGGGCGTGACCGGCCTCGAGACCGCCTTCGCGGCGCTGCACACCGAGCTGGTTCTCCCCGGCGTGATCGACCTCGCGCTTCTCATCGAGCGGATGGCCGGCGGCGCCGAGCCCTTCGACCTCGAGCGCCCGAGCCTGGCGCCGGGCTCGGAGGCCAACGTCGTCCTCTGCGACCTCGGCGCCGAGTGGACCGTCGGCGAGGACGGCTACGAGAGCCGCTCGGCCAACTCCTGGTGCGCCGGCCAAACGCTTACCGGTCGCGTGCTGATGACGGTCGCCGCCGGCCAGGTCGCCTACCGCCTCCGGTCCTTCTCCCTGGGAGTCGCCGCATGACCATTCGTCTGTGCCTTTTCGTTGCCATGAACCAGAAAGGAACAGGCGAATGAGCGCGTATCTCCTTCTCGAGGACGGGACCCGGCTCGACGGGCTCGCCTGCGGCCACGCGGGCGCGGTCACCGGCGAGGTCGTCTTCAACACCGCGATGACCGGCTACCAGGAGTCGGTCACCGACCCCTCCTACGCCGGCCAGATCATCGTCTTCACCTATCCGCTGATCGGCAACTACGGCGTCTCCGCGGCGGCGATGGAGTCCGACGCGGTCCACGCCCGCGGCGTCGTCATGCGCGACGCCAAGAACCGCGAGGACGTCGCCACCGCCGAGGGCGGCTGGCTCGACTGGCTCGAGGACTGCGGCGTGCCCGGCCTCAGCGGCGTCGACACCCGGGCGCTGGTCCGCCACCTGCGCGACAAGGGGGCGATGCGCGGCGGGATCTTCCCGGCCGAGACCCCGGAAGCCGAGGCCCGCGAGCGGGTCGCCGCCGAGCCGTCGATGGACGGCGCCGACTTCGCCCGCACGGTCACCCCGACCGAGCCCGTCCGCTTCGAGGGCGAGGGCCCGCACGTGGTCGGGATCGACACCGGGGTCAAGCTCAGCATCGTCCGCCAGCTACGCGAGCACGGCTGCCAGCTGACGCTGCTGCCCTGCACCAGCAGCCCCGAGGAGGTGCTCGCCGAGGACCCCGACGTCGTCTTCCTCGCCAACGGGCCCGGCGACCCCGCCGCCCTCGACTACGTCGTCGACACCGTCCGCGGCGTGATCGGCAAGAAGCCGGTCTTCGGCATCTGCCTCGGGCACCAGCTTCTCTGCCGCGCCGTCGGCCTCGAGACCTACAAGCTGCCCTTCGGCCACCGCGGCGCCAACCACCCGGTCAAGGACCTGGAGACGGGGCGGATCGACATCACCTCCCAGAACCACGGCTTCGCCGTCGTCGGCCCCGGCGGCGAGGCGAAGATCGAGGGCGACGAGCCGGTCCGCTGGGACACCGACTTCGGCGTCGCCGAGCTCTCGCAGCTGAACCTCTACGACCGCACGGTCGAGGGCCTGGTCCTGCGCGACGTCGCCGGCGCCACCGTCCAGTACCACCCGGAGGCCGGCCCCGGACCGCACGACGCCCGCCACCTCTTCGACCGCTTCCTGGAGCTGGCGGCGTGATCTGGCCGCCCCCGGACCGCCCGCTCGAAGGCGGCCTCGTGCGCCTCGAGCCGCTGGTCGAGGCGCACCGCGAGCCGCTGCGCTCGGTCGCCGGCCACCCCGAGATCTGGCAGTGGATGGACCGCCGGGTGACCGAGACCGAGGAGGGCTTCGACCAGTGGTTCGACGGTCGCCTGCTGGCCCGCAGGATGGGGGAGGAACACGCCTACGCGACCCTTGCCGCAAGCGGCGACCCGCTCGGCAGCTCCTCCTACCTGGCCCCGCGCCCGATCCACGACGGCGTCGAGATCGGCTGGACCTGGCTGACCCCCTCGGCCTGGCGCAGCGGCGCCAACGTCGAGGCGAAGCTCCTGATGCTGGGCTTCGCCTTCGAGCAGCTGGGCTGCATGCGGGTCGAGCTGAAGACCGACGCGCGCAACGAGCGCTCCCGGGGGGCGATGGAAGCGCTGCCGGCGCAGTTCGAGGGAATCTTCCGCAAGCACATGCTGATGCCGGTCACCGGCGTCCGCGATTCGGCCTACTTCTCGGTCCTCGACGACGAGTGGGCCGCGGTAAGGGAAAACCTGGAGATGCGCCTGGCAGGGGCGCGGGAGGTGGGAAGTGCCTAAGCGCGAGGACATCCAGAAGATCCTCTTGATCGGCTCCGGGCCGATCGTGATCGGCCAGGCGGCCGAGTTCGACTACTCCGGCGTGCAGGCCTGCAAGGTCCTGCTCGAGGAGGGCTACGAAGTCGTGCTGGTCAACTCGAACCCGGCGACGATCATGACCGACCCCGAGTTCGCGACCGCCACCTACATCGAGCCGCTGCTGCCGGGCCCGGTGACGAAGATCATCGAAAAGGAGCGCCCCGACGCGCTGCTGCCGACGCTCGGCGGTCAGACCGCGCTGAACCTGGCGATGGCGCTTGACGAGGACGGAACCCTGGAGCGGTTCGGGGTCGAGCTGATCGGCGCCAACGCCGAGTCGATCAGCCGCGCCGAGGACCGCGAGAAGTTCCGCACGACGATGAATGACGCCGGCATCCGCATCCCCTGGTCGGTGACCGTGGAAAGCGTGGGGGAGATGGAGGCCCGCCTGGCCGACGGCGACATCACCCTGCCGGCGATCGTCCGGCCCGCCTTCACGATGGGCGGCCAGGGCGGCGGCATCGGCCGCACCGAGACGGAGCTGCGCCAGGTTGTCAGCGAGGGCCTCGCCGCCAGCCCGATCAACCAGGTCCTGGTCGAGGAGTCGGTGATCGGCTGGGGCGAGTTCGAGCTCGAGGTGATGCGCGACCGCAACGACAACGTGGTGATCATCTGCTCGATCGAGAACGTCGACCCGATGGGCGTCCACACCGGCGACTCGGTCACCGTCGCCCCGGCGCAGACGCTGACCGACCCGCTCTACCAGGACCTCCGCGACCAGGCGATCAAGGTGATCCGGGCGATCGGGGTCGAGACCGGCGGCTCCAACGTCCAGTTCGCGGTCAACCCCGAGGACGGCGAGATCGTCGTCATCGAGATGAACCCGCGCGTCTCGCGCTCCTCGGCCCTGGCCTCGAAGGCGACCGGGTTCCCGATCGCGAAGATGGCGGCGAAGCTGGCGGTCGGCTACGCGCTGGAGGAGATCCCCAACGACATCACCCGCGCCACCCCGGCCTCCTTCGAGCCGACGATCGACTACGTCGTCACCAAGATCCCGCGCTTCGCCTTCGAGAAGTTCCCCGGCTCCGAGGGCCGCCTCTCGACCTACATGCAGAGCGTCGGCGAGGCGATGGCGATCGGACGCACCTTCCGCGAGTCCTTCGCCAAGGCGATGCGCTCGCGCGAGCTCGACAGCGCGGCGGAGATCCCCGAGTCCGACGCGGACCTGCTGGCGGCGATCGAGGTTCCCTGCGCCGAGCGCTTCGACCTGATCCACGCCGCCTTCGAGCGCGGGCTCGACGTCGAGGCGGTGCACGAGGCCTGCATGGTCGACCGCTGGTTCCTGCGCGAGCTGCAGGCGCTGGCCCGCGAAGGCGACGGCACCGACGGGCTGGCCCGCACCTACAAGGCGGTCGACACCTGCGCCGCCGAGTTCGAGGCGGCGACCCCCTACTACTACTCGGCCCACGAGCGGGTGCGCCACGACGGCTCGCCCCCCGCCAACGAGATCCGCCGCGGCGACAACGACTCGGTCGTGATCCTCGGCGCCGGGCCGAACCGCATCGGCCAGGGGATCGAGTTCGACTACTGCTGCGTCCACGCCGCGATGACCGCCCGCGAGCTGGGCCGCGACGCGGTGATGGTCAACTGCAACCCGGAGACCGTCTCCACCGACTACGACACTTCGAACCGGCTCTACTTCGAGCCGCTGACCGCCGAGGACGTGCTCGCGGTCTGCGAGCAGGAGCAGCCCGAGGGCGTGATCGTCCAGTTCGGCGGCCAGACGCCGCTGAAGCTCGCCCGCACCCTCGAAGAAGCCGGGGTGCCGCTGCTGGGGACCCCGGTCGACGCGATCGACCTGGCCGAGGACCGCGGTCGCTTCGGCGCCCTGTTGCGCCGCCTCGGGGTCGAGCACCCGCCCTACGGCACCGCGCTCTCGGCCGAGGAGGCCGAGGTGATCGCCGAAGAGGTCGGCTTCCCGCTGCTGGTCCGCCCCTCCTACGTGCTCGGCGGCCGGGCGATGGAGATCTGCTACTCGACCGAGGACCTGAAGGCCTACCTGAGCAAGCACGTCAAGGCCGACCAGGAGCACCCGCTGCTGCTCGACCGCTTCCTCGAGAACGCGATCGAGGTCGACGTCGACGCGCTCGGCGACGGCGAGCAGGTCTACGTCGCCGGGATCATGCAGCACGTCGAGGAGGCCGGCGTCCACTCCGGCGACTCGGCCTGCGTGATCCCGCCGCTCAGCCTCGGCGAGGAGATGCTCGACCAGATCCGCGCCACCAGCGAACAGATCGCCCTGGAGCTCGGCGTCATCGGCCTGATCAACATCCAGTACGGGGTGGCGGGCGGCAAGCTCTACGTGATCGAGGCCAACCCGCGGGCCTCGCGCACCGTGCCCTTCGTCTCCAAGGCGATCGGCGTGCCGCTGGCGAAACTCGCCGCGCGGCTGATGCTGGGGGAGAAGCTGGCCGACCAGGACCTTCCCGACGGTCCGCCCGAGCACGTCAGCGTCAAGGAGGCGGTCCTGCCCTTCGCCCGCTTCGCCGGCGCCGACTCGGTGCTGGGGCCGGAGATGAAGAGCACCGGCGAGGTGATGGGCATCGCCGGTGACTTCCCGACCGCCTTCGGCAAGGCGCAGGCGGCGGCAGGGGTGCGGCTGCCGGAGTCCGGCTCGGTCTTCATCACCGTCACCGACACCGACAAGGCGGCCGCGACCCAGCTCGCCACCCGCTTCCACGACCTCGGCTTCGAGGTGATCGCGACCCACGGCACCGCCCAGGCGATCGAGCGGATGGGGGTGCCGGTGACCCCGATCAACAAGCTGCAGGAAGGCTCGCCGCACGTCCTCGACCTGATCCGCAAGCGCAGCTGCGACCTCGTCATCAACACCCCGACCGGCTCCGGGGCGAGGACCGACGGCTACGAGATCCGCACCGCCGCGGTCAAGCACGGGATCCCCTGCGTGACGACGATGACCGGCGCGACCGCCGCCGCCCGGGCGATCGCCGCCGCCAAGCAGGGCGACGCCGAGGTCCGCTCGCTACAGGAGATCCACGCCGGTCAGGTCAGGGCCGCGGGAGCGCGATGAGCGCGCCGTTCGGACGCCGGCTCTGCGAGGTCGCGGAGAACCGGGTCTCCGGCGGCTACCGGATCTTCTCCCTGATCGACCGCGAGGGCCCGGCGCCCGAGCCCGGCAAGTTCTACATGCTCGCCGGCGAGCGCGGCTGGGGGGAGGGGGGAGGTCGGCCCTTCCTGCCGCGAGCGATCTCGGTGGCGGAGACGGCGCCGGCCAAGGACGGCATCCGGCTCGACTTCCTCGTCGAGGGAGTCGGCCCGGGGACCGACCGGCTCTGCGAGCTGGAGCCGGGAGAGAGCGTCTGGGTCACCGGCCCGCTCGGCAATGCCTTCTCCACCCCGAAGCAGGTCAATCCCGACGCCGCCGGGGCGATCCTCGTCGGCGGCGGCATCGGCATCGCCCCGATGGCGATCTGGAGACGGCGCCTGGTCGAGCAGGGAATCCCCCTCCGCGTCCTCCTCGGCTTCCGCAACCAGGCCCACTCCGGCGGCCTCGACGAGCTCTTCTGCGCCGGCGGCTCCCTCTGCCCCGACATCCGCCTCGCCAGCGAGGACGGCCACGCCGGCCACCAGGGCTACGTCACCGACCTGCTCGTAGCGATGCTTGCCGGTGATGACGCCACTTCAGCGGTGGTGTACTCCTGCGGCCCCCCCGCCATGCTGGCCGCCGTCCGCTCCCTCTGCGAGGAGCACAACGTCAGCTTCCAGCTCGCCGAGGAGTCGCCGATGGCCTGCGGCTTCGGCGCCTGTTTCGGCTGTGCGGTCCCGAAGCAAGGGGGCGGCTATTTGCGCCTGTGTGTGGACGGCCCGGTGCTCACCGGGCCGGCGGGCTCCTGTCGCCGATTTGGTGCCACCACCCCTATCGGGGTGGTCCCCCAAATCGGCGCCACCCCCCGGCAGGGATGAAGAACAGGGACGGTCTGGCGCGGTCGCATTCTGCGGGCTGGAGCTCGAGCACCCTGTAATCAATGCTTCCGGGACCTACGACGCGATTGCGGCACGCAGGGTCTTCGGCGATGAGCTCCTGGAGGACTTTCCGTTCTCAGCGTTTGTTTCCAAGACGATTACCCCGGAGCCGCGGGCGGGGAACGAGCCGCAGCGGATCTGGGAGACGCCGGCTGGGATGATCAACTCGATCGGGCTGCCGAACAAGGGGCTCGAGGGGTTCCTGGCGGAGGACCTGCCGCAGCTGGCGGAGTTGCCGGTGCCCCTGATCGTCTCGGTGATGGCGACGAACCGGGAGCTGTTCTCGCGGCTGGTGAGTGAGGTCGCCGAGCGAGACGAGGTCGCGGCCGTCGAGCTGAACGTCTCCTGTCCCAACGTCCACTCCGGCCTGATCGTGGGCGAGCAGCCGGCGGAGACGGAGGCGCTGCTGGAAGCTCTGCGTCCGCTCACCGAGAAGCCGCTGATCGTCAAGCTGACCCCCAACGTGGCCAACCCCGAGGCGGTGGCGATCGCGGCCGAAGAGGGAGGGGCCGACGCGGTCTCCCTGATCAACACGCTGAAGGCCAGCGCGATCGATCCGCTCACGCGGGAGCCCGCTCTGGCCGCAGGCCACGGGGGCCTCTCCGGGCCGGCGGTGCGGCCGATCGCGGTGCAGCAGCTTCGTGCCGTGCGGGCGGCGGTCGAGCTGCCCTTGATCGGTATGGGCGGGATCTCCAGCGGGGCCGACGCAGCCGAGTTCCTTGTCGCCGGGGCGGCCCTGGTGGCGGTGGGGACGGAGAGTTTCCGCGACCCGCGGGCCGGCTCGCGAATAGCAAAAGAACTGCAAACCGGCGTGTCGGGAACGGCTTCACGCGTGGGGGCACTCGACCTGTAGTAGAGGTTGAGACGAATTTTGGGGCAATTAGCCCCAGTCACCTTGCACGGCCCCGAGGCGCGGCTATACTCGCCGCCCACATGACGGCCTCCTCAGTCAAATCTTCGCTCGCGGCCCCCGAACGATCTCTCGACCAGAGGATGGAGGCGCTGAAGCGGGCCAACGACATCCGCACCGCCCGCGCCAAGCTGAAGAAGGACCTGAAGGCAAACCGGGCCAGCATCCAGACGATTCTCCTCGACCCACCCGAGTACGTCCTCACCGCCAAGGTGTTCGACATGCTCCTCGCGGTCCCCAAGTACGGCCGGGTGAAGACCAACCGGATTCTCAACCAGTGCCGGATCTCGCCGTCGAAGACGATCGGCGGCCTGTCCGAGCGCCAGCGCGCCGAGCTGATCAGCCAGCTTCGCCGTTAGCGACCGCCGCAGCGGTCAATATCCGCGGCCGCATGGCCAAAGTCTTCGTCATCACGGGGCCCTCCGGCGTCGGCAAGGGAACGCTGATCAAGGAGCTGCTGAAGGCGGTTCCCGACCTCGAGCTGTCCGTCTCGGCGACCACCCGCTCGCCGCGCGAGGGAGAGGTAAACGGCCGCGACTATCACTTCCTCACGCCGCAGGAGTTCGAACGGCGGACCGAAGAAAACGACTTTCTCGAGTGGGCCACCTACAGCGGCAACCGCTACGGGACGCTGCGCAGCGAGGTCGAGCGGCGCCTCGACGGCGGCCACTCCGTCGTCCTCGAGATCGAGGTCCAGGGCGCCCAGCAGGTCCGCGCCGCGAAACCCGATTCGGTGCAGATCTTCATCGCGCCGCCGGATCCCGCGGTGCTGCGCGAGCGCCTCTCGGGCCGCGGCACCGATTCCCAGGAGGCGATCGACGAGCGCCTGAAGGTCGCCGAGCAGGAGCTCGCGGCGCAGGGGGACTTCGACCATTGCGTCGTCAACGACGAGGTTTCCCGCGCCGCCGCCGAGCTGGCGGGCGTCGTCCGCGGCGAGCTCGGCAGGGGACCGGCGGGCTGATCATCTAGACTGCCGCCCGATGATCAAACCACGCGTAGACAAGCTCCTCGAGCACGCTGATTCCCATTACGCCGCCGTCGTCGTCTCGGCCAAGCGCGCTCGCCAGATCAACAGCTACTTCCACAACCTCGGAGAGGGCGGCTTCGGCGAGTACCCGCCGCCGATGGTTGAGACCAACGCCGAGCGGAACTATCTCTCGATGTCGCTCGAAGAGCTTGCCGAGGGCAAGCTGAAATACGAGTACCGCACCTAGGCTCGGCGTTGCCGTCGGGCGCGATGGGCGCTTTCATTAGCTGCCCATGGCCCGACTTCTCCTAGGTGTCAGCGGCGGGATCGCCGCCTACAAGGCCCTCGAGCTTGCCCGTCTGGCGACGCTCGCGGGCCACGGCGTGCGGGTGCTGATGACCGAGACCGCGACCCGCTTCGTCGGCGCCGCCTCCTTCGAGGGCATCGTCGGCGCCCCGGTCCTCACCTCCGAGTTCGAGCGCGACCCGCTGCGGGGCGCCTTCCCCGGCGAGGACCAGGTCGCCCACGACCCGATCGGCCACCTCGAGCTCGCCGGCCGCTGCGACGCCTTCCTGGTCGCGCCCGCCTCGGCCAACACGATCTCCAAGCTGGCCGCCGGCGCCGCCGACTCGATGCTGACCACCTCCTTCCTCGCCTGCACGGCGCCGCGCCTGCTCGCCCCGGCGATGAACGACCGCATGTACGCGGACGCCGCCACCCAGGCGAACCTCGCGCTCCTGCGCGAGCGGGGGGTCGAGGTGATCGAGCCCGGCGAGGGCAAGCTGGCCTCGCGCGGCGAGGTCGGCCGCGGCCGCCTGCCCGACCCCGAGCAGCTGCTTGCCCGGGTCGAAGCGGCGTTGCCGGCCGGCAACCGCCCGTGGGACGGGCTGCGGGTGCTGATCACCGCGGGCGGGACCCGCGAGCCGATCGACCCGGTCCGCTTCATCGGCAACCGCTCCAGCGGCCGGATGGGCATCGCCCTGGCCGCCGCCGCCGCCAGGCGCGGCGCCGAGGTGACCCTGATCGCCGCCAACGTGGCGCTGCCGGCGCCGGCCGGCGTCCGCCGCGTCGACGTCGAGACCGCCGCCCAGCTCGCCGCCGCGGCCGGCGAGGAGTTCCCCGCCGCGCACGTCCTGCTGATGGCCGCCGCGCCCGCCGACTTCCGCGCCGCCGACCCGGCGACCGGAAAGCTGCGCCGATCCGGCTCGCTCGAGCTCTCGCTGGAGCCGACGGAGGACATCCTCGCCTCGCTCGCCTCGGAGCGCCGGGCGGGGCAGACCGTGGTCGGCTTCGCCGCCGAGCACGGGGGGGAGGCGGTCGAGCGCGCGCGCGGCAAGCTCGAGCGCAAGGGCGCCGACCTGATCGTCCTCAACGACGTCTCCAACCCCGAGATCGGGTTCGAGAGCGAGCGCAATGCGGTGACCCTGATCGCCAGCGGGGGCGAGACCGAGGTGCCGATCGACTCCAAGGACGCCGTCGCCGAGGCGATCCTGGATGAAGTCGACCGCTTGCGGTCGCAGGCAAGCCGGCCGAGTGGCTGAGCGGGCTATACTGGCGACAAGCTTTTCTGTCCCCTATGCGCGTCGAGAAGTGGGCCTGGCCCACTTTTTTTACGCCTCCACCCGCAAAGCCCCAGGCATGTCCGACCTTCAGCAGAACATTCAGCAGCAGTTGTCCGACCTCGACGACGAGGTTGAGCTCGTCGCGCTCGAGCAGCCCGGGAACGACTCGCTGCGGCTCTTCATCGACCACCCCGGCGGAGTCGATCTCGCACTTTGCGAAAGAGTCACCAAGCACCTGGGCCACCTGCTGGTCGATTATTCGCTCGAGGTCTCGTCGCCCGGCCCGAAGTACCGCCGCAACGCCACCGCTTCCGAAAGCAAGGAGTCCGCGCAATGACCAAAGAGATCGTCGACGCAGTCAAAGCGCTCGAGCAGGAGAAGGGAATCTCGGCCGACAAGTTGATGGACGCCCTCGAGGACGCCCTCCTCTCGGCCTACAAGAAGACTCCCGGAGCGGCGAAATACGCGCGCGTCGACCTCGATCACGAGACGGGCGACTTCCGCGTCTTCGAGCTGATCCTGCCTCCCGAGCTGGAGGAGAAGCTGCTGGCCGAGGCGGCCGAGCTTCAGGAGGAGCCGGAAATCGATCCCGAGACGGGAGAGATGAAAGAGCCGGAGGACCCCGAGCTCGATCCCGAGATGATCGCCCCCTACGAGGACCAGATCACGACCAAAGACGTGACCCCGGAAGACTTCGGCCGGATCGCGGCCCAGACCGCCAAGCAGGTGATCCTGCAGCGGATCCGCGAGGCCGAGCGGCAGATGATGTACGACGAGTACCAGGACCGGGTCGGCGAGCTGATCACCGGGATCATCCAGCAGTCGGACAAGCGCTACACCCTGGTCCAGCTGCGCGAGCGGGTCGAGGCGCTGCTGCCGAAGTCCGAGCAGGTCTACAACGAGCGCTACGACCATGGGATGCGGGTCAAGGCCGTGATCACCGACGTCTCCGACTCGACCAAAGGGCCGGCGATCGTCGTCTCCCGCCGTAGCCCGGAGCTGATCAAAAGCCTGTTCGAGCTCGAGGTGCCGGAGATCGCCGACAAGCTGGTCGAAATCGTCGGCGTCGCCCGCGAGCCCGGCTACCGCTCGAAGATCGCCGTCGTCTCCCACGCCGACGGGGTCGACCCGGTCGGCGCCTGCGTCGGTCCGCGCGGCTCCCGGGTGCGGATGGTCGTCTCCGAGCTGCGCGGCGAGAAGATCGACATCATTCCCCACAACGACGAGCCCGCCCGCTTCGTCGCCAAAGCGCTCTCGCCGGCGCGCGTCCGCGAGGTGATCGTCGACGACGAGGAGCGCCAGGCGACCGTGATCGTGCCCGACGACCAGCTCTCGCTGGCGATCGGCCGCGACGGCCAGAACGCCCGCCTCGCCGCCCGGCTGACCGGCTGGCGGGTCGACATCAAGTCCGAGACCGAGTTCGCCTCCGAAGAACACGAGGTGGAGGTCGAGGGGGAAGAAACCTTCGACGGCCGCTGCATGGCGGTCCTCTCCAACGGCCGCCGCTGCCCCAACGCGGCGATTCCCGGCTCGACCTACTGCGGCCTGGAGCCGCACCAGGCGCTCTCGCGCTTCGCGACCAGCCAGACCGCGATTCTGGCCAACGTCTCCGAGACCGAGGTGGCGATCCTCGCCGACCCCGACGCCGACGAAGGTCAGGTGACCGAGATCGTCGAGCGGGCGGAAAGCGAATACGTCGAGCCGACCGCGGAGGTCGAGGACGCCGAGGACGTCGAAGAGACCCCGGCCGAGGAGGCTCCCGGCGAAGAGACCGAGGACGAGGTCGCCACCGAGGAGGCCATCGAAGAGGACATCCAGCAGGAGGCGACCGAAGCCGAGGAGGTCGAGGGTGAGACCCTCGGCGAGGACGACGAAGCGGCGGAGCCGGTCGCCGAGGAGGCGGAGCAGGCTTAGTGGCAAAGAAACGGGTTCACGAGATCGCGAAAGCGCAGGGCGTCAGCTCGAAAGAGCTGCTCGCTGCCCTGAAAGCCGCCGGGGTGGAGGCGAAAGCCGCCGCCTCCAGCGTCGAGGAGGCCGATGCGCTGAAGGCGATCTCGGCGGCGAAAGGCAACGGCGGCGCCGAGGCCAAAAAAGCCCCTGCGCCGCAAGCCGCCAAACCGGCTGCGCCGAAAGCGCCGGCGGCGCAGCAGGCCGCTCCGGCCCAGAGCGCGAAACCCGCCGCCGCGCCCAAGAAAGCCCAGACTTCGACCAAACCCGTGCGCGCCGCCGGAGCCCAGCAGGGCGGAGGCGGAGGCGGCGGCGCCAGCTCGAAAAAACGTCGCGTCGTGATCGACTCGCAGGCTTCCCGCCGCGAGCAGCAGGGTGGGCCGCCGCCGCAGCGGCCGCCGCGCCGTCGTGGTGGTCGCCGCCGCCGGCCGCTGCTCGAGGAGCCGCCTTCGACGCCGGACACGCCGGTCGAGCCCGAGGCGAGCAAAGTCAACTCGGGCGCGACCGTGCGCGAGGTTGCCGAATCGCTCGGCCTCGCCCCGGCCGAGGTGATCAAAAAACTGATGATGATGGGCGAGATGGCGACCCTCACCCAGACCCTCACCGACGACTCGGTGAAGGCGATCGCCGACGAGTACGACCGCAAGATCGAGATCGTCCACGCCGCCGACGAGGAGCCCGAGGAGCCTGAGTTCTCCGACGCCGACGAGGACCTGGTCGACCGCCCGCCGGTGGTGACGATCATGGGTCACGTCGACCACGGCAAGACCTCGCTGCTGGACGCGATCCGCGAGACCGAGGTCGCCGCGGGCGAGGCCGGCGGCATCACCCAGCACATCGGCGCCTACCAGGTGCACCACGACGAGAAGACGATCACCTTCCTCGACACGCCGGGCCACGCCGCTTTCACGGCGATGCGCGCCCGCGGCGCCAAGGTGACCGACGTCGTCGTCGTCGTCGTCGCCGCCGACGACGGCGTCATGCCGCAGACCAAGGAGGCGATCGACCACGCCCGCGCCGCCGACGTGCCGATGCTGATCGCCGTCAACAAGATCGACAAAGAGGGCGCCAACCCGGAAAAGGTCCGCGGTGAGCTCGCCCAGATGGAGATCAGCCCCGAGGAGTGGGGCGGCGACACCGTCTTCTGCGAGGTCTCGGCCAAGACCCGCGAAGGACTCGACAACCTGCTCGACATGATCCTCCTCGTCACCGAGCTGGAGGAGCTGACCGCCAACCCGAACACGACCGCCTCCGGGCACGTGATCGAGTCCCAGCTCGACCCCGGCCGCGGGCCGGTCGTCACCGTCCTCGTCGAGCGCGGCACGCTGCGCGTCGGCGACTCGCTCGTCGCCGGTCCCCAGTGGGGTCGCGTGCGGGCGATGCAGGATTTCACCGGCAAGGCCGTCTCCGAGGCGGTGCCCGGGATGCCGGTCGAGGTGCTCGGCTTCGACGGGGTTGCCGACGCCGGCGAGTTCGTGCAGACGGTCGACGGCGACCGCCAGGCCCGCCAGATGGCCGGGGAGCGCGCCCACCGGCTCAAAACCGAGGCGCTGGCCCGCCGCCAGGGCCGCAAGGTCAGCCTCGACGAGGTCTTCGCCCGCGCCCAGGAGGGCGAAATCAAGGAGCTCAACATCGTCCTCAAGGCCGACGTCGCCGGCTCCCTGGAGGCGCTCCAGGACGAGCTCGCGAAAGTGCCGCAGGAACGGGTCTCGATCAACATCATCCACTCGCAGACCGGCGGCATCAACGAGTCCGACGTGATGCTCGCCTCGGCCTCCGACGCGATCATCATCGGCTTCAACGTGCGGCCGCTTCTCGACGCGAAACGCGCCGCCGCGCGCGAGGGCGTTGACGTCCGCACCTACTCGGTCATCTACAAAATCACCGAAGACCTGCGCAACGCGATGGAGGGGCTGCTCGACGCGGTCGAGGTCGAGGAGACGATCGGCGAGGCGCTGGTCAAACAGACCTTCAAAGCCTCCAAGGTCGGCCGCATCGCCGGCTGCATCGTCGCCGAGGGCAAGGCGGTCCGCACCGCCAGCGTCCGCCTGATCCGCGAGGGCACGGTTATCTGGACCGGCTCGCTCGGGTCCCTGCGGCGGTTCAAAGACAACGTCCAGGAAGTCGAGGAGGGGCAGGAGTGCGGGATCGTCCTCGAGGGGTACGCCGACGTCAAGGAGGACGACGTGCTCGAGTTCTTCCAGACGAAACAGGTCGAGCAGACCCTGGAGTAGCATGGCCGGCTCCCGCATGCGGCGCATCAACGAGGTGCTTCGCGAGGTCGTGGGGGCGGCCGTTTCAACCGAATTGAGTGATCCCCGCATCGGCTTCGTGACCGTGACCTCCGTCGAGACCAGCCCCGACCTGCGCACCGCCAAGGTGTTCGTCAGCGTGCTCGGCGACGACGAGGAGCGGGAGGCGACGCTCGAGGGGCTGCGCTCCTCGCACGGCGTGATCCAGTCGCGGATCGCGGCCGAGACGCGGATGAAGCGCACCCCGACCCTGACCTTCCGCTACGACGACACGATCGAGAAGGGCGCCCGCATCTCCGAGCTGCTGGAGGAGGGGGAGGAGGAGTGAGCTCGGTCCCGGAGGTGGCGACCACCGACATCGAGCGCGTCGCCTCGGAGCTGCGCTCCCGCGACCGCTTTCTGCTGACCGCCCACGAGGGGCCCGACGGCGACGCCCTCGGCTCCCTCCTCGGCCTCCACAACGTCCTCACCCAGCTCGGCAAGGACTCGGTGATGTTCATGGCGGCGAAGGAGTTCCCGCTGCCGATCGAGTACCGCTTCCTGCCCCTCGAGGAGGTCTTCCACGAGGCGCCGGCGGACATGGCCGACCGCACCGTGATCTTCCTCGACTGCGGCAACATCGACCGGATGCCGGTCGAGTGGCTGACCGCGGGCGGCAACGACGTGATCAACATCGACCACCATCACGACAACACCTGCTTCGGCGACATCAACCTGGTCGAGGTCGGGGCCTCCTGCACCGCCGAGATCGTCTACGACCTGGCCCGGCTGCTGGGGGCGAAGATCACCCCGGAGATCGCCTCGGCTCTCTACGTCGGTCTGATCACCGACACCGGCAAGTTCATGTACGAGAACACGAACGCGCACACCCACCGGGTCGCCGCCGACCTGATCGACGCCGGCGTCGACGTCGACGACACCTATCGCCGCCTCTACGAGCACGTGCCGATCGAGAAGCTGCGGCTCGTCTCCCGCGCGCTCGACGGGATCTCCAGCTACTGCGACGGGAGGCTCGCGATCAGCTACATCACCTCCGCCGACTACGAGGCGACCGGGGCGGGGGAGGAGATGACCGAGGGCCTGATCGACCACCTGCGCTCGATCGACGGGGTCAAGGTCGCCGCCGTGATCCGCGACCTCGGCAACCGCGGCCGGACCGCCCGCAAGGTCAGCCTGCGCTCCAGCGCCGGCGAGGTCGACGTCTCGGCGATCGCCCGCCTGAACGGCGGCGGCGGGCACAAGCGCGCGGCCGGCTTCTCGACCGATCTCGAGTACGAGCAGCTGGTCGAGTTCCTGGCCGCAGAGGTCTCCGCCCAGCTCGGCTCCTGACGATGGCGGGCGACGCCGGCACCGTTCTGCTCTGCGACAAGCCGGCGGGCATGACCTCGCACGACGTCGTCGCCCAGGTCCGGCGGGAACGCAACGCCAAGGCCGGCCACGCGGGCACGCTCGACCCCTTCGCCACCGGCCTGCTGCTGGTCCTGCTCGGTCGCGCCACCCGCCTGCAGCGCTTCCTCGTCGGGCTGCCGAAGACCTACCTGGCGACCGCCCGGCTCGGCTGGCGCTCCAGCACCGGCGACCCCGACGGCGAGCTGACCGAGACCGGCCGCATCCCCGCCTCGCTGGAGCTGCCGACCGGGACCGTGCGCCAGCGGGTGCCGATGACCTCGGCGGTGCGGGTCGGCGGCGAGCGCCTCTACAAGAAGGCCCACCGGGGCGAGGTCGTGGAGACCCCCGAGCGCGACGTGGAGGTCCATCGCGCCCAGCTGCTCTCCAGCGAGGGCGAGCACGCCCACTACGAGATCGAATGCTCGGCGGGGACCTACGTCCGCACCCTGGTCGAGACGCTCGAGGACGCCTACTGCTCGGACCTGCGGCGCACCGCGATCGGCCCCTTCCGGATCGAGGACGCGGGCGAGGAGGTTGCCGCCGAGCGGGTCGCGGAGCTGGTCCCGGCCGTTGCCGAGGCGATGCGATGAGCATCGCGGTCACCTCGCTGCCCGACGCCGAGCCGCGGCCGCGCAAGGTCGCGATCGGCACCTTCGACGGCGTCCACCTCGGCCATCAGGCGGTGATCGACGGCGCCGACACGGTCCTCACCTTCGACCCGCACCCGCTCGAAGTCCTCCACCCGGCGGCGACGCCGAAGCTGATCATGCCCTTCGGGGTGAAGCGCGACGTGATCGAGGGCCTCGGGGTGCAGGAGCTCGTCGTCATCCCCTTCGACCAGGAGGTGGCGAAGCAGAGCGCCGAGGACTTCATCGGCGACGTCCTGCTCGCGAAGCTCGACGCCAGGCAGGTCTCGGTCGGCGAGAACTTCCGCTTCGGCGCCAAGGCCAAAGGCGACCCGGCGATGCTGGAAGCCCACTCCGAGTTCGAGACCCGGGTGGTGCCGCTGGTCGAAATCGACGGCGAGACCGTCTCCTCGACCCGGATCCGCGCCCTGGTCGCGGCCGGCGACATGGAGCAGGCGCGGCGCTGTCTCGGCGCTCCGTTCATGGTCGAGGGCACCGTCGTCAAGGGCGACCAGCGCGGGCGTGAGCTCGGCTTCCCGACCGCCAACATCGTCCCCGACGACCGCCTCGCGATTCCCGGCCACGGCGTCTACGCCGCCTTCGCCGACGGCGTCCCCGCCGCGGTCAACGTCGGCGTGCGGCCGACCTTCGAGAGCGGGAGGGGAGTCCTGATCGAGACCTACCTGATCGACCACGAGGAGGACCTCTACGGCAAGACGCTTCGGGTCGCCTTCGTCGAGCGCCTGCGCGGCGAGCGCGCCTATCACGAGGTCGACGAGCTGATCGCCCAGATGCACCGCGACGTCGATGAGGCCCGGCGCGTCTGCGCCGGTTTCACCGAGCCCCGGTAAATCGCAGACTGCCTGGTCGCAACTAAGGTGCCGGCGGGGGGTTGGCGGTTCATGCGGAGTTTGGGTACGCGGGCGATACTGCTGGCCTCCGTCCTCCTGGCGGTGGGTGCGCTGAACGCTGATGTTCGCGAGGCGCAGGGCGCCGAAGAGACGGAATTGTTCGGGCTCGCGCGGGGCACCCGGGCACGGTCGATCGTGGCGGGTCCGGGAGGGGACCTCTGGTTCACCTGGGTCAATCCCTTCAGCTCGGCCGCCGGCGGGATCGGACGTCTGACCGCCCAGGGCGAGGTCGCCGAATACCCCCTGGACGACGGAGTCCGGGGCGCCATCGGGGGCATCGCCGTCGGCGCCGACGGCTATCTCTGGTTCGCGAACACGGCGGCCGGCCGAATCGGTCGTGCCGCGCCGAGCGGTGAGATCGCCGAACGAGCCCTCGGAGGCCGGCCCGCCCGCCCGACGGGCATCGTCCGCGGCGCCGACGGCGCCATCTGGTTCACCGAGCCGACCGCGGATCGGATCGGCCGGATCGACAGCGCCGGGAAGATCACCCGCATCGCGCTGCCGCCGGGCAGTCGTCCGACGGCGATCGCGGCTTCATCCGACGGCACTCTGTGGGTGTCGGAGGCAGGCGCCGGCAGGATCGCCCGGGTCACCGCCGGCCGGGTGCTTCAGATCTCGGTGCCGCGGCGACACTGGACCCCGGGGGCCCTCGCCGTGTCTCCCGACGGGAGCGTCTGGTTCGGCGACAGGCGAGGGCCGAGAATCGCCCGGATCGATCCGGGCGGCGGGACCAGTGTCTTTCGCGTCCCAGGCAGCGGATCGATCGGCCCACTGGCCGCCGGGCCGGGCGATGGTGTCTGGTACGCGCGGGGCTGGAAAATCGGCTGGATCTCGCCCCAGGGTGAACCGCACCTTCCCGGCTGTGTCACGCCTGGCTGCAACCTCCCGGTCAGAGCGCTGGCGGTGGGCCCCGACGGGGCGCTGTGGTTTGCCACCGAGAGCCTTTTCAGCTGGTTCGGCGGAGGCGGCACTTTCCACGCGCTCGCCGAAGAACCCGGCGTGATCGGAAAGTACCTGCCGCCGACTCAGGTCGGCATCAGGCCCCATCCGACGACGGTGCGGGACGGAGTGACGACGGTGGGCCTCTGGTGCGACGGGGGATCGACCGAAAGTCGCTGTCAGGGCACCCTCACCGCCTACTCGCTGTTCGGCTCCCATGCCGGAGAACGGCGTTGGCTGACGGTGGCGGAGTCCCGCATCGATCTGGCCCCGGGAGCCGAAGAGGGGGTTTCCCTGGAGATCGGGCCGCGGGGCCTGGAAGCGCTCTCGCGAAACGACGCCCTCGAAGTCAAAGTGAGCGCTTTCGTCGAAGGCGGCCAGGGAGGCATCCGAAGGATGACGCTGCACCCTTCCGGCAGCCGTTGAGCAGGCACCGAGGGTAGGTCTCTGTGCTAGCTTCCAGCGGCCGTCGCACCAGTGTGCGCGGCGTTTTTACGAGATGAGCCTGACCAAAGAGAAAAAGAGCGAGCTGATCGGCAAATACGGCCGCGGCGACAAGGACACCGGCTCCGCCGAGGTCCAGGTGGCGCTGATGACCGAGCGGATCAACGAGCTGACCGAGCATCTGCGCACGCACGCCAAGGACCACCACTCGCGTCGTGGGCTGCTGATGCTCGTCGGGAAGCGCCGCCGCATGCTGCGCTACCTGGAGAGCACCGACCTCGAGCGCTACCGCGCCCTGGTCAAAGATCTCGGCCTGCGTCGATGATCGCGGTCGGCGAGCCGGCGCCGGACTTCACGCTGCGCGACCAGGACGGGGAAAAGGTCTCGCTGTCGGATTACCGCGGCCGCAAGGTCCTCCTGATCTTCTACCCCGGCGATTTCAGCCCGGTCTGCGGCGACCAGCTCTCGATCTATCAGGAGGTCAAGCCGCAGATCGAGGAGAAGGGCGTCGAGTTGGTCGGCATCAGCGTCGACAGCTTCTTCTCCCACAAGGCCTTCCAGGAGAAGCTCGGCATCGACACGCGGCTGCTCTCCGACTTCGAGCCGAAGGGGGAGGTGGCCCGTGCCTACGGCTCCTACGTCGAGGAGATGGGCTTCGCCAACCGCACCCTGGTCCTGGTCGACGAGGACGGCGTGGTCGCCTGGGCCCACGAAGCCGACAACCCCGGCGAGATCCCCGGCGCCAACGTCATCTTCGACGCCCTCTCATAGCGGCGCAGCCGTTCGCCTGTTCCTTTTCGTTGTTATGCACCGAAAAGGAACAAGTGAGCCGGTGACTCTAAATCGACCTGTTCCTTTTTGTTGTCTGACGCCGAAAAGGAACAGGCGACGGACTCGATCATGGATGACCTGAGCAGCGCCCCGATCCCGCCGCTCGGGCCGGAGGATCACGTCCGCGGCGAGGGGGAGGAGGGGCTGATCGCCTACGCCGACCTCGGCTGCCCGCGTTGCGCCGGCGCCTGGCGGCGCCTGGCCGATCGGCCCGGGCGGCTGGTCTTCCGCCACTTTCCGGTCAGGAGCAAGCATCCGCGCTCGCCGGCGCTCCATGCCGCCGCCGAGTCAGCCGGCATCCAGGGCCGCTTCTTCGAGATGGTCGACTCGCTCTACGCCGACCGCGGCCGGGTCGACGACCCGCACCTGTGGGAGCGGGCGGAGCGGTTCGGGCTCGATCTCGACCGCTTCGAGGCGGATCGCCGTGCGGAGCGGATCCAGGCACGGATCAAGCGGGATTTTCAGTCCGGCATCCGCGCCGGAGTCGCTGGCACTCCGGCGGTGTTCGATGCCTGTACCCTTGTCGCAGTTAGAGAACGAGAGTTCTGAACGCGAATGGCCGCCAACCGGGCGGCCGGAGGTAGACAACTAAATGAGCATGTTTGACGTTACCCGCGTCTCGGCGGACATCGGCGACAGCCAGATTTCCTTCGAGACCGGAAAACTCGCGAAGCAGGCGGGTGGCGCGGTCGTAGTCCAGGCCGGGGACACCATGGTCCTCTGCACCGCCACCGTCGGCAGTTTGCGCGACGTGGACTTCCTTCCCCTCACCGTCGACATCGAGGAGCGGATGTACGCCGCGGGCAAAATCCCCGGCTCGTTCTTCCGTCGCGAGGGCAAATCAAGCGAGAAGGCGACGCTCACCGCGCGCATGATCGATCGCCCGATCCGCCCGCTCTTCCCCAAGGGCTGGCACTACGAGACCCAGCTGGTCGCGATCCCGATGTCGGTCGACGGGGTCAACCCCTACGACATCCTCGCGATGAACGGCGCCTCCGCCGCGCTGGCGATCTCGCCGGTTCCGGTCTCCGCCCACGTCGGCGCCGTCCGCATCGGCAAACACGAGGGTGACTTCGTCGTCAACCCGCCGGAGGAGACCCACGAGGAGCTGGAACTCGACCTGATCGTCGCCGGCACCGACGAGGCGATCCTGATGGTCGAGGCCGGCGCCAGCGGCGTCACCGAGGCCGAGATCCTCGACGCCCTCGACATCGCCCACGCCGAGATCAAGAAGCTCTGCGCCGTGATGGAGGAGCTGCAGCAGAAGGTCGGCAAGGAGAAGATCCAGGTCGAGGCGCCCAGCATCGACGAGAGCCTGCTCGCCGAGATCCGCTCCTCGCACGGCCAGGCGCTGGTCGACGCGATCGCCACCGAGGGCAAGCTCGAGCGCTACGAGGCGATCGACAAGGTCAAGGACGAGGTGGTCGGTCACTACTCCCGCGCCGCCGATGAGGGCGAGGTCGAGGAGGAGCGCGTTGCCGAAGTCAAGGCCGCGATCAACTCGATCGAGAAGGACACGATCCGTAAGGCGATCGCCGTCGACAAGAAGCGCCCCGACGGCCGCGCCCAGGACGAGATCCGGCCGATCGAGACCGAGGTCGACATCTCCCCGCGCGTGCACGGCTCGGCGCTGTTCACCCGTGGCGAGACCCAGATCCTCTCCAACGTGGCTCTCGGCACGACCCGGATGGACATGCGGATCGACACGCTCGGCCTGCAGACCACGAAACGGTTCTGGCACCACTACAACTTCCCGCCCTTCTCGGTGGGAGAGGCCGGCTTCATGCGCGGCCCCAAGCGCCGTGACATCGGCCACGGTGCCCTCGCCGAGCGCGCCCTGGTGGCGACGATCCCCGACGAAGAGTCGTTCCCGTACGTGATCCGGGTGGTCTCCGAGACCCTCGAGTCCAACGGGTCCTCCTCGATGGGCTCGGTCTGCGCCTCCTCGATGGCGTTGCAGGCGGCGGGCGTCCCGGTCACCGCACCGGTCGCCGGCGTCGCGATGGGCCTGATCAAAGAGGGCGACGACTACATCGTCCTCACCGACATCGCCGGCGTCGAGGACCACCTCGGCGACATGGACTTCAAGGTCGCCGGCACCGCCGAGGGCATCACCGCCCTGCAGATGGACATCAAGATCACCGGCGTCACCTTCGAGATCCTCGAGGACGCGCTGGAGCAGGCTCTGAAGGGCCGCCAGTTCATCCTCGGCAAGATGGCCGAGGCGATCGACGGCGCGCGGGAGAAGCTCTCCGTGCACGCCCCGGCGATCGAGTCGATCAAGATCGACCCGGAGAAGATCGGGGCGGTCATCGGCAAAGGCGGCGAAACGATCCGCGCCCTCTGCGAGGAGTTCGAGGCCGAGATCGACGTCGAGGACGACGGCACGGTGCGGATCTACGCGCCGACCGGCGAACTGGTCGACGGCTGCGTCGCCCGGATCAACTCGATGACCAAGGAGGCCGAGATCGGCGATCGCTACGACGCCGCCAAAGTCGTCAAGACGACGACCTTCGGCGCCTTCGTCGAGCTGGTCAAGGGCACCGACGGCCTGCTTCACATCTCCAACGTGAAGCCGGGCGAGCGGGTCGACTCCGTCGACGACGTCCTCAAAGCCGGCGAGGAGATCGACGTCACCGTGGTCGAGGTCGACAAGGAGCGCGGCCGGATCGGCCTGCGTCTCAGCGACGACCCCTCGGTCGCCGGCAAATCGCCGGAGGAGCTGGCCTCGGTCGGCTCCGGCGACGGCGGCCGGCGCAACGGCGGCGATCGTGGCGGCCGCGGTGGTCGCGACCGTGATCGCGGCGGCCGTGGTCGTGAACGCGAGCGCCGCGGCTAGTTGAGCGGCGCCAAGCTCACCGAGCTCGGCTCGGGCGTCCGGGTCGTGACCGAGGAGGTTCCTTCGGTCCGGTCCGTGGCGCTCGGGCTCTGGGTCCGGACCGGGTCCAGGAACGAGACCCCGGCGCAGGCCGGGGTCTCGCACTTCCTCGAGCACCTGCTGTTCAAGGGGACCGCGCGCTACTCGGCAATCGAGATCTCCGAGCGCTTCGACGGCCTCGGCGCCTCGATCAACGCCGCCACCGGCAAGGAGACGACGCACCTGCACGCGCGCTTCCTCGACGAGCACACCGAGGCGGTCTTCGACCTGCTGGCTGAAATGCTGCTGGCGCCGACCTACCCGGACATCGACTCCGAGCGCCAGGTGGTGCTGGAGGAGATCGCGATGTACGACGACGAGCCCCAGGACCGGGTCCACGACGTCCTCGCCGAGGCGGTCTTCGGATCGCATCCGCTGGGGCGCCGGGTGCTCGGCGAACCGGAGGTGATCGCCTCGATCCCGGTGCCGGACATCGAGGCCTACCGCAGCGCCCACTACGCGGCGCCGCAGATCGTCGTCGGCGCCGCCGGCCACCTCGACCACGACCGCATCGTCGCGCTCGCCGAGCGGCTGGTGAACCCGCCCGCCGAGGGCGAGGGTGCACCTGAGGAGGCGGCCCTCGAGGGCGACTCGCGCCTCTGCTTCCTGCAGAAGGAGACCGAGCAGTACCACATCTGCTTCGGGGCGCCGGGGCTGCGACGCGACGACCAGCGGCGTTTCCCGCTGGCCGTGCTCGACGCGATCTTCGGCGGCTCGACCTCGTCGCGCCTCTTCCGCGAGGTGCGCGAGAAGCGCGGCCTCGCCTACTCGGTCGGCTCCTACAACGAGCAGTTCACCGACCAGGGCCTGGTCGCCACCTACGTCGGCACCCGCGAGGACAACGTCGAGGAGGCCTGCTCGATCATCGGCACCGAGATGGCGCGGCTGCGCTCGGAGCCGGTCTCGGCCGAGGAGCTGACCCGGGCGAAGGAGAGCGTCAAGGGGCGCCTCGTCCTCTCCTCGGAGTCGACCGCGGCGCGGATGACCCGCATCTCCCGCGCGACCCTCTTCGACCTGCCGATCGAAAGCCTCGACGAGATGCTCGCCAAAGTCGACGCGATCGAGGTCGACGACCTCACCGCGCTGGCCCAGGAGCTCTACGGCGCCGACCGCCTCTCGGCCGCCTGCGTCGGCGGCAGCGAAGACCGCTTTCGCTCCGCCCTGGCGCCGGTCAGCGAGGCCCTGGTAGCCGCATGACCCGGGTCGCGGTAGCCGGTGCCGCCGGCAAAATGGGCGCCACCGTCTGCGAAGCGGTCGAAGAGGCCGAGGGCCTGGAGCTGTCGGGCCGCGCCGACCCGGCGCTGGGCGTGGAGCTGGCCGAGGTGCTGGCGGATGCCGACGTCGTCGTCGACTTCACCGTCCCCGACACCGCCCTCGCCAACGTCCGCGCCTGTTTGGAGGCCGGCGTCCACACGGTCGTCGGCACCACCGGCTTCGACCTCGACGCCGCCCGCGAGGCGGCCGAGGCGGCCGAGGCCAACTGCTTCGTCGCACCCAACTTCGCGATCGGGGCGGTGCTGCTGATGGAGGTCTCGCAGACGATCGCCAGGCACATGCCCGAGTGCGAGATCGTCGAGCTCCACCACGACAGGAAGCTCGACGCGCCCTCGGGCACCGCGAAGCGGACCCAGGAGCTGATCGACGCGGCGGGCGGCAACGTCCACCAGCCGATCCACTCGGTCCGCCTGCCCGGCCTCGTCGCCCACCAGGAAGTGATCTTCGGCGGCGTCGGCCAGACGCTGGCGATTCGCCACGACTCGATCGACCGCCGCTCCTTCATGCCCGGCGTCGTCCTCGCCTGTCGCAAGGTGGCCGGCCTGCCCGAGCGCTTCACGGTCGGCCTGGAGAAGCTTCTCTAGCGTGGATCGGGCGCGGCCGAAGCCGCGCCCGATGTGATCTTGCGTATCTCTCTGTCAGCCTGCGTTCGTCGCCGACACCCAGAAGACGCACTGGGCGCCGTAGACGAGCACGCCGCTGACCGCTTCGCCTTCGAGCAGCGTGGCCCCGTCCCCGGAAGCGGCCTCGAAGCCCGTGTAGTAGCCGCCGTTGCCTTCCCAGCCGATGTACGGGTTGTTGTTGTACGTATCGAGGCCGATTTCCAACTCCGTGCCGGGATTGAAGTTGGCTTCGTAGTGGCTGGTGTCGCCGGCGGAGTACATCGAGGACCCGACCTGACTGGTGCTGATCCACTGCGTGGCCTGGGTCAAGCCGCCGCCTTTGTCGGCGCATTTGCCGGTGATCGTGAACGGGCCGACCGTCAGCAGCGGGACCGTCTGCCCGATGCTCGCCTTCTTCATGCCGCTGGCGAAGAAGCGACCGAAGTTCTTGGCGTTCTCCGCGTTGACGGCGTTGGTGGAGTTGACCGAGTTGGTCGCGTTGGGGACGGCGCCCAGCGAGGCCTCCTTGATCTTGGCGCCGGTCACCGCCTCGTTCTTGATCTTGGCCGTCGTGATCGCGTTCTTCTTGATCTTGGCAGCGGTGATCGCCTTGTTCTTGATGTCCTTGGTGCCGACCTTGGAGGCCGCGTAGGCCGAGCCGCCAAGGGCGACGAAAAGCGCCAGGATCGAGATCACAAGGGAGGGGGAGGGCTTTTTCGCCCTGATCTTCGGCATCACTTCTCCTTGAACCGGAAGCGGGCCTCCTCGATTAGGAAGCCGTCAGTGGGCTCAGCCTATTGCGCGGTTCGGCGCGGTAGGCTGCTTTTCGCATGAAGGAGATCAAAGGCCTGATCACGGCGATGGCCACCCCGTTCGACGCGAGCGGGGCGGTCGACCACGACGCGGCGCGCCGTCTGGCCGCCTACCTCCTCGAGCATGGCTCGCACGGGCTGGTGATCGCTGGTTCGACCGGCGAGTGCCCGACCCTGACCGACCAGGAGGAGATCGAGCTGCTGCGGGCGGTCCGGGCCGAGGTCGGGGACGAGGTGCTGATCATCTGCGGTACCGGCACCAACGACACCCGCCATTCCTGCGAGCTGACCAAGATGGCCGCCGAGGCCGGGGCGGACGCCTCGCTGGTCGTCGTCCCGTACTACAACAAGCCGAACGAGGCGGGCATTCGCGCCCACTTCGAGACGGTCGCCGCCGCGGTTCCCGAGCTGCCGATGGTGATGTACAACATCCCTGCGCGGGTGATCGTCAACGCCAGCCCGCAGCTGCTGGGCGAGCTCGGCCAGATCGAGAACATCGTCGCCCTCAAGCAGGCCAACGACGAGGAGCTGGGCCCGATCGAGGGCCTGACCGTCCTCGCCGGCAACGACAACACCTTTCTGCGCGTCCTCGAGTTCGGCGGCGGTGGCGGCATCACCGTCGCCTCCCACCTGGTCGGCGACCGCATGCGCGAGATGTGGGACGCCGCGCAGGCCGGCGACATCGAGCGCGCCCGTCAGATCGACACCGAGATCACCCCGGCCTACGAGGCGACCTCGGTCACCACCAACCCGATCCCGCTGAAGGCGGCCCTGGCGATGCTGGGGCTGTGCGACGGACCGGCTGAGACTTCCCCTGGTATCCGCCGATGCCGAGCAACGGGCCGCCATCAAGGCCGGCCTCGACGCTGCCGGTGTCGCGGTCGCCAGTTAGACACCCAACCTTTGAAGAGAGTGAGTAACTAAGTGCCAAGCAAACTGCGAGTGCTGCCCCTGGGCGGCCTCGGTGAGATCGGCAAGAACATGACCGTGATCGAGTATGACGGCCGCATCGTCGTCGTCGACACCGGGCTGATGTTCCCGACCGCCGAGATGCACGGGATCGACCTCGTGCTGCCGGACTTCAGCTACCTGCGCGACCGCGCCGACGACATCGAGGCGATCGTCCTCACCCACGGCCACGAGGACCACGTCGGGGCGCTGCCCTACGTGCTCCGCGAGGTCGGCATGCCGCCGGTGATCTACGGCGGCCTGCTGACGATCGGGATGGTCCGCTCCAAGCTCGACGAGCACAAGCTCGGCGAGTCCGCCCCGCTGCAGGAGCTGCCGCCGGGGGAGAGGGTCAAGCGCGGTCCCTTCGAGATCGAGCTGATCCACCTCGCCCACTCGATTCCCGACATGCGCGGGGTGCTGCTGAAGACCGGGGCCGGCTCGGTGCTGATGACCGGCGACTACAAGTTCGACCAGACCCCGGTCGACGGCCGCCCGGCGGACGTCTCGCGCCTCGCCGCGCTCGGCCAGGAAGGGCTGACGCTGCTCTGCGGCGACTCGACCAACGCCGACCGGCCGGGCGTCGCCCCGTCCGAGTCGGCGGTCGGGCCGGCGCTGCTGGAGCAGTTCTCCCGCTGCAAGGGCCGGATCATCGTCACCTCCTTCGCCTCCAACATCCACCGCGTCCAGCAGGTGATCGACGCCGCCGAGCGCCTCGACCGCAAGGTGGCGCTGGTCGGGCGCTCGATGCGAAAGAACTTCAACATCGCCTCCAATCTCGGGATCGCCAAAGCGCCACAGGGGATCTTCATCCAGCCGCGCGAGATCGAGGACTTCCCCGACGAGAAAATCGTCGTCATCTCGACCGGCAGCCAGGGCGAGCCGCTCTCGGCGCTGCGCCGGATGGCCAACAACGACCACCGCGACGTGCAGCTGCACTCCGGCGACACCGTCGTCTTCTCGGCGACGCCGGTCCCCGGCAACGAGCGGGCGGTCAACGAGACGATCGACCGCATCTACGAGATCGGCGCCACCGTGATCACCGCCAAAGACGCGCCGATCCACGCCTCCGGCCACGGCTGGCAGGAGGAGCTGAAGCTGATGCTCAACCTGACCCGCCCGCAGTACGTGCTGCCGGTGCACGGCGACCACAAGCGGCTGCGGCTGCACTCCGAGCTGGCCGAAGCGGTCGGCATCGACAGCGAGCGCATCTTCCAGGGCCGCAACGGCCTGCCGCTTGAAGTCGACGCGAACGGCGCCGGCTTCGGCGAGGACATCCACGCCGGCGTGATGTATGTCGACGGGGTCAACATCGGCGAGCCCGACGACGCCGCTCTGCGCGACCGGCGCGAGATCTCCGCCGACGGCATCTTCATCGTCGTCGCGACGATCTCCAGCGACGACGGCAGCGTCGCCGCCGACCCCGAGGTGATCTTCCGCGGCGTCGCCTTCCTCGCTGAGGCCGACGGCCTGGTCGACGACCTCAAGGACCTGGTCGAAGACCAGCTCGAAGACGCCGGCGGCGGCCGCAAGCGCGAGAGCCACCTGATCGAGGAAGACCTTCACGACGCCATCGGCAAGTTCGTCTGGCAGCGCCTGAAACGGCGGCCGATGATCCTCCCGGTCGTCGTCGAGGTCTGACTGGGGTAGGTAGGGAGGGGGCGGGCACCCCCTTCCGGGAGCACCTCCGCCGGCTGGATCGAATTTGGCTGACGCCTCAAGCGTCGTCGGGCCGGCTCCATGCTGAGTACCCGGAAGGGGGTGCCCGCCCCCTCCAACCATCCGCGTCAAAAGCTCGGACGAGGTCCGAGGTGGATGAGCAAAGCGATCGAGGCGCTTTTGCTTTGCCGTAGCTCTTTCACCTTGGCGTGTGGCGGAGCTCGATGGGGAGGGGGTCGGTGGGGGGTCTCCGGGTACTCAGCATGGAGCCGAGCCAAAGCGGTTCGGGGCTTTAGCCAATCTCCGCCCCGCTCGGCGGAGGTGCTCCCGGAGACCCCCCACCGACCCCCTCGCAACCAACCCCGTCCCAAGCCAAAGAAAAGCCCGCCGGAGCTAAATCTGGGGAGATGCTCCGGCGGGCAATGTGTCTCGTCCGCAGACGAATCTAGGGGCCGGCTCTAAAGCGCCTTTAAAAAGTTCGGCTCAGGGCTTGAGGACGTAGCCGGCGCCGCGTTTGGTGTGCAGGAGGCGGCCCTCGCCGCCCTCCTCGAGCTTGCGGCGCAGGTTGGAGATGAAGACGTCGATCGTGTTCGTGGCGGCCATCGGGTCGTATCCCCAGACCTCGTCGAGCAGGCGCTCGCGGGAGACGACGAGGCGCTCGTTCCGCATCAGGAACTCGAGCAGCTCGAACTCGCGGTTGGTCAGCTCGATCTCGCGCTCGCCGCGGCGGACTTCGCGGGTGTCGGGGTTGAGGGTGAGGTCGCCGACCTCCAGCGAGGCGGCTCCGCGCGGTGGGCGGCGGCGCAGGAGGGCGCGGATCCGGGCCAGCAGCTCCTGGCGCTCGAAGGGCTTGACCAGGTAGTCGTCGGCGCCGCTGTCGAGCCCGGTCACCCGGTCCTCGGTCTCCGAGCGGGCGGTGAGCATCAGGATCGGCACGTCGCCGTCGCTGCGCAGGCGGCGGCAGACCTCGACCCCGTCCATGCCCGGCAGCCCCAGGTCGAGGACGACCAGGTCGGGGACGAAGCCGGCGGCGACGTCGAGCGCCTCGATCCCGTCGGCGGAGGTGCGGACTTCGAAACCCTCGTTACGGAGGGATCGGCGCAGGACGTCGGCGATGTCGACGTCGTCCTCGACGATCAGGACGCGGCCGCCGATCTGGTCTACCTCAGAGAGCACGGATCCGATGGTACCCACGGAAATCGGCGCCCTGCGCGACATTTAGTCCGAATTTAGCTCGCAGGGGTGGGGGGTCCGGCGTCGAACGGAGGACCATGTTCGTGCGTAAGAAGCGCGCCGGAGCGGCGCGACGGGGCAAAGCGACCTCGAAGCGCAAGCCGAAGGCCAGGGCCGGCCTGCGGCTGCCCGCCGCTCTCGAGCAGCGCCACATCGACCTGATCGCCCTCTTCCTGATCGCCTTCGGCGTCTATCTCGTCTTCGTCCTCTTCCTCGGCTGGGAGGGAGGCAAGGTCGGCTACGGCGCCGAAACCGCGCTCACCTACCTGTTCGGCAACGTCGGCGCCCGTATCTTCACCGTGCTGCTGCTCGTCGTCGGCGGCATGCTGCTGACCGGAACCTCGGTCTCCGACCTGGCCAAGGGCATCGGTCGCAGCCTGCGGGCGATCTTCCGCGGCCTCTTCGCCGGCGGCGACGCCGCCGCCCGCACCGTCGCCAGGACCCACGCCGACTGGCGCGAGCACCGCGACGCACGGGCCGAGGCCGCGACCACGGCCGGCCCAACCGACGTGATGAGCGGCTACCCCGAGGACGAGGAGGACTTCGAGCCGACCGTCGCCCTCGCCGAGGACGACGACTTCGACACCCAGATCTTCGACGCCGAGACCAGCGAGGAGGACGAGGTCGAGCCGGAGGGCGAGCAGGTCGAGCTGCAGAACTACGACTCCGAGGACGCGGTCGCGGTGGTCGACGAGGGCGACCGCGCCCACGCCGGCCTGACCCCGATGGGCTCCAAGCGGGGCGTGACGATGTCGGAAGAGATCGACTACCGCCCGCCCTCGCCGAAGCTGCTCGAGCGCGGCAAGGGCGACAAAGGCCCCGACCCGAAGGACCAGGAAGCCGTCGGCCGCAAGCTGGTCGAGACGCTCGGCCACTTCGGGGTGGAGGCGAAGATCGTCGGCGTCGTCAGCGGCCCGCACGTCTCCCGCTTCGAGATGCGCCTCGCCCCCGGCACCAAAGTCAAGAAAGTGACCGAGCTGGCGAACGACATCGCCTACGCCCTGGCCTCCACCGACATCCGCATCCTGGCGCCGATCCCCGGCAAGCAGGCGGTCGGCGTCGAGGTCCCCAACCGCACCCGCAAGATGGTCCGCCTCGGCGACATCTACGCCGGTCGCCCGGAGAAGACCTCGCCGCTGGTCGCCTGGCTCGGCAAGGGGATCGACGGCAACCCGGTCTGGACCGACATCGCGAAGATGCCGCACGTCCTCGTCGCCGGCACCACCGGCTCGGGCAAGAGCGGCTGCGTCAACGCGATCCTCTCCTCGATCCTGATGCAGGCCTCGCCGAACGAGGTCCGCCTGGTGCTGGTCGACCCCAAGCAGGTCGAGCTCAACCACTACGAGAACGTCCCGCACCTGCTGACCCCGGTGGTCACCTCGCCGCGCCTCGCCGCCAACGTGCTCTCCAACCTGATCGGCGAGATGGAGAGCCGCTACGGGATCATGAGCGAGGCCCGCGCCCGCAACCTCAACGAGCTGAACCGCGTCCGCCTGAAGAAGGGCGAGGCGCCGCTGCCGCACATCCTCTGCGTGATCGACGAGCTCGCGGACCTGATGATGGTCGCCCCGGCCGAAGTCGAGGACTCGATCATCCGCCTGGCGCAGAAGTCGCGCGCGACGGGGATCCACCTGGTGCTGGCGACGCAGCGTCCCTCGACCGACATCATCACCGGCACGATCAAGGTCAACATCCCCTCGCGGATCGCCTTCGCCGTCTCCTCCCAGACCGACTCCCGGGTGATCCTCGACCAGGGCGGGGCGGAGGCCCTGCTCGGCCAGGGGGACATGCTCTTCCGCGGCGCCGGGACCTCGAAACTCTCCCGCGTCCAGGGCGCCTTCATCACCGAGGACGAGATTGCCCGGATCACCGGCCACTGGGCCAAGCAGGGGGAACCGGAGTTCGAGGACGAGCTGCTGGAGACGCCCGTCGAGGTGGCCGAGGAGGGCCGCGACGACGACTTCGATCCCGACAGCGACGACCTCCTCGACGAGGCGATCCGCCTGGTCGTGCAGACGGAGACGGCCTCGGTTTCGATGATCCAGCGGCGGCTGCGGGTCGGCTACACCCGGGCCGGGCGCCTGATCGACATGCTCGAGCGGCGCGGCGTCATCTCCGGGTACGAGGGCTCGAAACCGCGCCAGGTGCTGATCACCCAGGCCGACCTGCCGCGGGTGATCGGCGGCGACTCCGCGCCCGCCCCCGTAGCCGTCGATTCCGACCCCGAGGCGTAGTCCGCCGAGCGAGACTTTGCGTCCGGGGGCTCGCGGGCGCAGAATGGGTGGGTGGACGATGGAGTCGGCAACAAGCTCCGGGACGCCCGCGCCCGGCGCAAGCTCAGCCTCCAGGACGCGGAGGCGGCGACCAAGATCCGCGCCCGCTACCTGCAGGCGCTCGAGAGCGAAGACTGGGACCAGCTGCCCGGCGACGTCTATGCCCGCGCCTTCATCCGCACCTACGGCGCCCTGCTCGGTCTCGACGGGGAGCGGCTGGCCGAGGAGCAGCGCCGGCGGCGAGGGGCGTCGCGCCCGGGGGAGCGGCTGCCGCGGGTCGATCCCAAGCCGCGGAAGGCACCCCGCCGTCGCGCCCGGAACCGCCAGGTCCCGCCGCGGCTTCTCACCGCGCTCGTCCTCGCCCTGGTCGTCGGCGCGCTGATCGCGATCGGCCTCGCCGGCGGCGGATCGGACGAACCGGCCGCGCCCGGAGAGAGCCCGGGCGCGACGGGGGAGGGGCGTAGCCGCGGCACGGCGCCGGAGCCGAAGCCGGCGCCCGCGGGCCACACCCTGGCGCTGCTCGCCACCGGCGAAGTCTGGGTTTGCCTGCTCGGCAAGGGGGGAAGACCGCTGATCGACGGCGTCATCCTCGCGCCGGGTGACGCCGAGGGGCCATTCCGCTCCGGTAGCTTCACCCTCGCGCTGGGCAACGGCGCCGTGACCATGACCGTGGACGGAAAGAAGCAGGCAGATCTCCCCGAGCCGTCGAGCCCGATCGGGTTCGCTGTCGGCACCCACGGCGCGGTTCGCGAGCTTCCCGAAGGCGAACGGCCGACCTGCACGTGATCCGCGCCGGAATCGTCGTCACCGGGACCGAGGTGCTGACCGGGCGGATCTCGGACAGCAACGGCCCGTGGGTGTCCGAGCGCCTTGCCGAGCTCGGCGTCGAGGTCGCCCACATCGTCGTCGTCGCCGACCGTCCCGTCGACCTCGAGGCGGCGCTGCGGTTCATGGCCAGCGAGGGAATGGACCTGATCGTCACCACCGGCGGCCTCGGCCCGACCGCCGACGACCTGACCGCCGAGGTGGTCGGCCGGTTCGCCGGCCGGGAGATGCGCCTCGACAAGGAGATGGAGGCGAAGATCGCCGAGATCCTCAGCGGCTTCGCCCAGCGCTTCCGCCTCGATCCCGACGCCCTGCGCGAGGCGAACCACAAGCAGGCGATGGTCCCCGAGGGCGCGGTGCCGCTCGACCCGGTCGGCACTGCGCCGGGGCTGGTGGTCCCCGCCGGCGAGCGCGTCGTGATCGTCCTGCCGGGACCGCCGCGGGAGCTGCAGCCGATGTGGCCGGCGGCGCTGGAGACCGAGCCGGTGCGGGCGCTGCTCAGCCGGGCGACGCCGCTGCGCGGCTACACGATGCGGATGTTTGGGGTCCCGGAGTCCGAGATCGCCAAGAGCCTGCGCGAGATGGAGTCGGGCGGGGTGCGGCTCGACGCGGTCGAGATCACCACCTGCCTGCGGCGCGGCGAGATCGAGATCGACGTCCGCTACCGCGACGAGGGGCTCGAGGTGGCCGAAGCCGTCCGCAGCGGCCTGGTCGAGAGGCACCGCCAGGAGACCTTCAGCCTCGACGGCGAGACGATCGACGCCCAGGTCGCCACTTTGCTGCTCGGGCACAAGCTGGGCCTGGCCGAGTCCTGCAGCGGTGGGCTGCTGGCGGCGCGGATCACCGACCTGGAGGGCGCTTCGGAGTACATGGCCGGCGGCGTCGTCGCCTACTCGAACGAGGCAAAGCAGGATCTGCTGGGCGTCGACCCGGCGCTGATCGAGGCCAAGGGGGCCGTCTCGCCGGAGGTCGCCGAGGCGATGGCGATCGGGGCGCTGGAGCGCTTCGACGCCGACGTGGCGGTCTCGATCACCGGGATCGCCGGGCCAGGCGGCGGCAGCGAGGAGAAGCCCGTCGGCTACGTCTGCTTCAACGCGCGGCTGGCCGACGGCACCGGCATCGCCCGCGACCCGGTCATCCCCGGCGGCCGCCTCGACGTGCGAGAGCGCTCGGCCCTGGTCGGGATGCACCTGCTGAGAATGCTGCTCGGTGAGGGAGAAGGCACGAAGTCGTAGGCGTAAATTTGCTTTGCGGCGTTGTTCGGTGCGCCGCCGCCCCGTAGCGTGGCGGCCGTGGCAGAGGAGAGACCGAAAAGCCCTCGGGCGCGCTTGTTCGTCGCGCTCGATCTCCCGGCCGAGCTGAGGGAGGGGATCGCGAGCTGGGGCGGGGAGGAATTGGCCGACGAGTCGCTGAGACCCGTCCCGCTGGAGTCCCTGCACGTCACGCTCGCCTTCCTCGGCCATCGGCCGGAGGGGGAGATCGAGCCGATCGCGGCGGTGATGCGGGAGCGCAGCGGCCCGGCTCCCTGGGTGGAGCTGCTCGACCCGGTGCAGCGGCCGCCGCGGGGGAGGGCGCGCCTCTATGCGCTCCCAGCGCTTTCTCCCGGCGCCGAGGCGCTGCAGGGAGGTCTCGCGCAGGGTCTTGCCGGGGCGGGCTTCTACGAGCCCGAGAAGCGGCCGTTCTGGCCGCACGTGACCGTCGCACGCGTGCGTCCCGAGGGGCGCGGGTCGCGGCGGCCGGGGATCGTCTCCGAGCCACCGGGGAAGCTTCCCGCAGCGTTGTCCGAGGCGCGGATTTGCCGCCGGGTGACGCTTTACCGTTCTGAACTCCAGCCGTCGGGTGCGCGCTACGTCCCGTTGGCACAAGTCCAGCTGCCCGGATGAGGCAGCAGTGAGGTGATGAGATGGCAGACAGGAAAACGAGCTTGAACGACGTCTCCGCCAAGGAGGCGAAAGCAAAGGACGCCGCGCTGGAGAACACCGTCAGCGGCATCAGGAAAGAGTTCGGCGAGGGATCGCTGATGCGGCTGGGCGACAAGGGCACGGTCAAGGTCGAGTCGATCCCGACGGGATCCCTGGCGCTCGACCTGGCGCTCGGCATCGGCGGCGTGCCGCGCGGCCGCATCGTCGAGATCTTCGGCCCGGAGTCTTCCGGTAAGACGACGCTGGTCAACCACATCATCGCCCAGGCCCAGTCGATGGGCGGCGTCTGCGCCTTCATCGACACCGAGCACGCGATCGACCCCGTCTACTCGCGGGCGATCGGCGTCGATACCGACGAGCTGCTCGTCTCCCAGCCCGACTACGGCGAGCAGGCACTGCAGATCGCCGATCGGCTGATCGCCTCCGGCGCGGTCGACGTGGTCGCGATCGACTCCGTCGCGGCGCTGACTCCCAAAGCCGAGCTCGACGGCCAGATCGGCGATACGACGGTCGGCCTGCAGGCGCGGCTGATGTCGCAGGCGATGCGGAAACTCGCCGGCAACCTCAACCGGACCAACACCGTCTGCATCTTCACCAACCAGATCCGCGAAAAGGTCGGCGTCCAGTTCGGCTCGCCGGAGACGCAGCCGGGCGGGCGGGCGCTGAAGTTCTACTCCTCGCAGCGGCTCGACATCCGCCGGATCGAGACCCTGAAGGAAGGGACCGAGGCCGTCGGCAACCGGGTCCGGGTCAAAGTCGTCAAGAACAAGGTCGCCTCACCCTTCCGCCAGGCGGAATTCGACATCGAGTACGGGGTCGGCATCTCCCGCGAGGGAGGACTGCTCGACTTCGGGATGGAGCAGGACCTGGTCCAGAAATCGGGCTCCTTCTTCTCCTACGGCGAGACCCGTCTCGGCCAGGGGCGCAACAACGCCAAACAGTTCCTGGTCGACAACCCGGAGCTGGCCCTGGAGATCGAAACCAAGGTCCGGGCGGCGCTCGGCATCGACGGCGAGGCCCCGCAGGCAACCGAGGGCGAGGCACCCGCCCCGGTAGCCGAGGCGAAGGCGGCGTAAGCTCGCTTTCGCCTCACGGCGAGCCGTGCGCCCATCTCTATAGGATCACCGCCGCGCGTTATGAGCAACGAACTACTTTTCTACCTCTGCGGCGGTGTCCTCGCCGTCTCGGCGGTCACCCTCAGCTTCCTGGGGCTGAAGCTGAAGGACTTCCCGGGCCGGGCGATGCCGGTCATCGTCCTCTGGTTCGCGATCTTCGTCGTCGGCGCAACCACCTTCGCCGTCCTCCACGCCCAGGACGAGGAGGCCGCGGAGGCGACCGAGCTCGAGCAGGCCGGCGAGGAGATCGAAGCCGCCGAGGGTGAGGGCGGCGGCATCAGCGGCGAAACCGAGGCAAGCGAAGAAGAAGCCGCCGAGGGCGCCGAAGAAGAGGAACCCGTGGGCGGAGCCGAAGGCTCCGGGGAAGCCGGCGGCAAGGGCGGCGGGGCGGCGACCACGCTGCAGCTCGCCGCCGACCCGAGCGCCCTCGCCTTCGACGCGACCGAGCTGACCGCCAAGCCCGGCAAGGTGACGATCGACTTCGACAACCCGTCGGCGATCCCGCACAACGTGGTGATCGAGGAAGACGGCAAAGAGCTGGCCGGTTTCGAGCCGATCGCCGAAGCCAAGGAATCGGTCTCGGCCGATCTCGAGGCCGGCACCTACACCTTCCTCTGCACCGTGCCGGGGCATGCCGAAGCGGGCATGGAAGGAACCCTCGAGGTCAAGTAGCGCCGGGCTCTCGCCGCGACGCTACTCTGCGTCCCCATGGCCCAGAAGTTCCACGTCACCACCTTCGGGTGCCAGATGAACGTGCACGACTCCGAGCGGATGCGGGGGATGCTGGCCTCGCTGGGATACGAGGAGGCGGGCGAGAGGGGGGAGGCCGACCTGATCCTCTTCAACACCTGCTCGATCCGCGAGTCTGCCGACAGCCGCTTCATCGCCCATCTCGGCGAGGCGAAGCGGCTGAAGTCCGAAGATCCGGGGCGGATCGTCGGCGTCGGCGGCTGCTGGGCGCAATCGGTCAAGGAGGAGGTCTTCGAGCGCTTCCCGTTCGTCGACGTCGCCTTCGGGCCCGGGCAGATCCACAAGCTTGCCGAGTTCCTCAACAGCGACTCGCTGACCGCCCAGGGCTACTTCGAGTTCGAGGACTTCTCCGGCCACCTGCCGGCCCGGCGCGAGCGCGAGTTCCAGGGCTGGCTGCAGATCTCGCAGGGCTGCAACTGCGTCTGCTCCTACTGCATCGTCCCCTCTACGCGAGGGCGCGAGGTCAGCCGCGACCCCGAGGAGCTTGTCGCCGAGGCCCGGGGGCTGGCGGCCGACGGGGTGCGGGAGGTGACGCTGCTGGGGCAGAACGTCAACAGCTACGGCCGCGACCTGCCGCTCGAGCGCCGAATCGGCTTCTCCGAGCTGCTGCGGCGGGTCGACGCGATCGAGGGGATCGAGCGGATCCGCTACACCAGCCCGCACCCGAAGGACATGAAGGAGGACGTGATCCGCGCCCACGCCGAGCTGCCGGCCCTCTGCGAGCAGATCCACCTGCCGCTGCAGTCGGGCTCCAGCGCCGTCCTCAAACGGATGCGCCGGACCTACGACCGCGGTCGCTACATGGACCGGGTGGCGCTGATCCGCGAGCACGTCCCCGATTGCGCGATCACCACCGACATCATCGTCGGCTTCCCGGGCGAGACCGAGCGGGACTTCGCCGAGACGCTGGAAGTCGCGGAGGAGGTCGGCTACGACGGCGCCTTCACCTTCATCTTCTCGCCCCGCCGCGAAACCGAGGCGGCGACGATGGACGGGCAGCTGCCGCACCCGGTCAAGGTCGAGCGCCTGGAACGGCTCCTCGAGGTGGTCCAGCGCCGCGCCGCCGAGCGCGCCCAGCGCTTCGTCGGCCGCACGATGGACGTCCTCGTCGAGGGCGCCAGCCGCACCGACGCGACCAGGCTGCGCGGCCGCACCCGGCACGGCAAGGCGGTCAACTTCGAGGGGCTCGCCGCCGCCGGCGAGCTGGTCGAGGTCGAGATCGAAAGCGCCACCTCGCAGACCCTGAGCGGGGTTCTGGCGCGCCCCCTGACCCCGCTTCTTTGAACGTCCTCGCGATCTTCGGCCCGACGGGGGTCGGCAAGACGGGTGTCGCGATCGCCCTCGCCGAGCTTCTGCGCGAGCGCGGCGAGGATCCCGTCGCGATCAACTGCGACGCGCTGCAGGTCTACGAGGGCCTGGAGGTGCTGACCGGAGCCGCCAGCGCCGCCGAGCGGGCGCGGCTGGAGCACCGTCTGCTCGGCTTCGTCCCGGTCACGGCGGACTTCTCCGTCGGCGACTACATGCCGCTCGCTCACAGGGAGATCGACGCGGCCCTCGCCGCCGGCCGCCGGCCGATCGTCGTCGGGGGGACCGGCCTCTACCTCCGCGCCGCGCTGGCCGATCTCTCCCTGCAAAGGGTCCCGCCGGAATCGGAGGAGTCCGAGCTGTGGTCGCCCGAGACCCGTCACCCGACGACGATCTTCGGCCTCGACATGGACCGCGAGCTGCTCTACGAGCGGATCGACGCCCGCACCGAGGCAATCGTCGCCGGCGGCGCCGTCGAGGAGGCCCGCCGCGCCGACGCCCTCGGCCCCGGCCGCACCGCCCGCAAGGCGCTCGGCTTCGACGAGCTGCTCGCCGGCGACCTCGAGACGATGAAGAGGCGCTCGCGAAACTACGCCCGCCGCCAGCTCACCTGGATGCGGAAAATACCCAAGTTGATTCGGCTGGCCCGGGCCGATCAGAGTGACGCCGAGGTGGCTGCGGCCATTGCCGTGCGGCTCGGTTAGTCGCAAATATTTTTGTGAGGTGCCAAAGCACCAACATGTTCCATTAGGGTACGGTTCGATTTCCCGCGGGGGGATGGCGGGAAACACGCGTACGCAATGACTCCGAACGAGCCACAGTTGACTTCCGCCGAGGAGAAAGCCCTCGCGGCCCAGTCGTTGCCGCCCTTCCAGAAATTCAACCTTCTCGGAGTGAAGAGTGAGGTGGCCGACTCTCTCCGCCTGATCGGCAGGAGCGGAATCTTCGCGGAGTACACGCTGCACGACTCGGTGCACCTGGACAAGATGCTGAGCAGCCTCGACTGGCTGGTCCCGGGTGAAACCGCCTCCCAGATGACCTCGGCCGACTGGCTGATGATCGTTCTCGCGATCTACTTCCACGATCTGGGGATGCTCGTAACCGAGGCTGAGTTCGAGGCCAGGTCGGAATCCGACTTCCCGAGCTTCTGCGAGCAGGAGCTCTTTGCGGGCGACGCCGGAACGGACTACAAGAGCAAGCTCCAGTCGGTCGCGGACATGGATCGCTTCCTCTACGAGGAGTACGTGCGTGCCCATCACGCCAGTCGCGTCGGAGACTGGATCCGGGGTAAGGACTCGAGCCGGTTTGGAATGAGCTGCGACGCGAAAGATGCGGTCCTCGAGATGCTCGAGGCATTGCCGGCGATCTTCCGCGAGGACCTTGCCAACGTCTGCGAAAGTCACCATCTGAACGACCTCGACGATCTGTCGAAGTATCCACTCTCCCAGCCATACGGCGACAGCGACGAGGCCACCGCAAACGTTCAGTACGCAGCGATACTGCTGCGCTCCGCCGATCTGCTCCACATCACGTCGGATCGCTGCCCCTCGATCATGTTCCGGCTGATCGATCCACAGGACCCCGTGAGCCAGCGGGAGTGGGCACAACAGGCGGCTGTCAGGAGGATCAGGCCACAGATTCCACGGGACGAGGACGGCAAGGTTCGCAAGGACGTCCAGAGCGACACCATCGAGGTCTTCGCAATCTTCACCAACTCCGATGCCTTCTTCGGACTGAAGGCCTACCTGGCCTACGCTCAGTCAGAGCTGCAGCAGTCCGCGAACTGGGCGGATCTCGCGACCGACGCGATCGACCGGGTCTACAGCTTCCCGTGGCGGCATCTGGACTCCTCCAACGTCCAAGCCGACGGGTTCCTGGACCGACAGCTTTCGTTCTCCCTGGACCAGGAGCGGATCCTCGATCTGCTTACGGGTCACGTCCTCTACAACGACACCAGCGTCGTCCTGCGAGAGCTCGTCCAAAACAGCCTGGACGCCGTGCGGTTGCAGGCCTATATCGAAGGCAAGGACCCTCAGGGTTTCGTCGACGAGGGCCGCGTGGAGATCGAGTGGTCGCCGTCGAAGCGGGAGCTGGTCGTCAGGGACAACGGGACCGGGATGACCCAGAACGTGATCGAACGCAACCTGTTGCGGGCCGGGGCATCTCGCTACCAGGAAGAGGGGTTCCAGCGGCAGTACCCGACTTTCTCACCCATCAGCAGATTCGGGATCGGCGTCCTGTCGACGTTCATGATCGCCGATGCCGTGACGGTCACCACCTGTGCCGTCGACGACGAGAAGGTCCGGCAGCTGACCCTGAGGTCCGTGCATGGCGACTACCTGGTCGGCCTGTTGGACAAGGAGACCGACCCGGATGCCAAGAAGCTCGCCCCCCACGGTACGGAGGTCCGGCTGAGCATCCGTAAGTCCGCGAACCTGCAAGACATCGCCGACTCGCTGCGGCAATGGATAGTCGTCCCCCGCTGCGAGGTGAAGCTCCTGATCGACGGGAAGAAGGAGGAAGCCTTCGGGTACCGGACGCCGAAGGAGGCGGTGGAGGCAATCGTCGAGAATGCCGACTTCGAGGTTTATCGGGGCTCCGGGGAACCCAACGATCTGGCCGTACATGTGATCGAAGAGACGCATCAGGGCGTCCATACGGCTGTCGCGGTGAGGTGGAGTCACTACCGGCGAAGGTGGTCATTCCTGAAGGCAGACGAAGGATCCTCCTTGGCTGCCCTCGCCGAGCTGGGAATGGGCACCTGCGTGGAGGGCATCCGGGTCGAAACCGCAAGCGCGGGGTTTACCGATCAACACGTGGTTGCTCTCGCCGACGCAAGAGGGTTGGGTGCTCCAAAGACGAACGTGGCGCGGAGCGACCTCGACGCGACGGCAGAGAGACGATCGATGCTTCAGGGGATCTATCGTGCCTACCTCTCCGAGGTCACCAAGGAGTGTGAGCGCCTCCATGCCGAGCGGGGTACTTCGCTCACCTGGGCTGCGCAGGAGGCGTCAATGCTCCTGCAGCATCTGCTCGCCGTACCGGACAGGTTGAGCAGCAACGGCAAGGGAGCCAAGCCCCTGGATCTCCTTGCCTTCCGCGAAGAGCTCAAAAAGCAGCCCCTGGTCCTCGTCGAGGAGCAGGAAATACGGGCCATCCGAACGGTGCAGTCCCTGGATGACGAGGAGACGCTCTGGACGGTCGACTCGGCGCTGCTCAGAGCCGCAGAGGGAATTCTGCGCGAGGTGCCTGTTCAGGGTTCTCTGCACGCCCTGTCGTCGGGCTTCGGTACCGATGTCTTCTCGCTGCCCTCTGGAACCACTCTCGTGGGATTCCATCCGGGCTCACCCGTGTCAAATGAGATGCTCGACGAGCGAGAGGTGACGAAGATCATCATCGACCGGGAGAGCAGGCGCATCGATCTCGCCTGGACGCGAAAGGGCAATACCGCGCTGTGGAAAATGGTGAGCAGCGCCGGAACCTGGGGCTCGCGGACGGTAACGATCAGGGGGGCGGGACGCGGACCGCTCATCCTCGGGCTGGAGGAGGTGGAGGTAGTCGGCAAGGATGGCGATTCGGCCGTCCGAGCGTTCGACGGGGTGTTCCTCTTCGCCGATACCGCCCTGGCAAAGTGGTTGCGACAGGAGATGCGCGATATGCAAGACCATGGAGACGGAGAGCGAGCCTTGATCTCCCTCTCGCAGGTGGTGCAGACCTATTTCGAGCGGCGGATGAGTCCGGAAGACATGCGGGAATTCGTCGAATCGACCATCGAACGTTCCGGTCAATCGGCGCTTCCCCTGGAAAACATCGACCTGGACGGCTTTGTGGACGCACTCGAAGGAACGCCTCCGACGATCTTCAGCACCGGGACTTCGTATCGGTTTTCCTATCTGTATGAATAGGAGGCAATGAGCCTCGCCGACCTCGGAAGCCGCGCGTGAAGTTCGAGAAGTGGCAGGCGCTCGGCAACGACTACCTCATCCTCGAGGCGGAGCGGCTGCCGTGGGAGCTGACGGCGACGCGGGTCGAGTGGCTCTGCGACCAGCATTTCGGGATCGGGGCAGACGGGGTGCTGCTGCTCTCCAGGAGCGAGGACCCGAAGCTCGTCGCCGACCTGCGGATCTTCAACCCCGACGGGTCCGAGGCCGAGCTGTCGGGCAACGGCGCCCGCGAGGCGATCCTCTACCTGCGCCGCAACGGCTGGACCGACGAGGACGAGTTCGCGATCTCCACCGTCGCCGGCCCGATCCGGCCGACGATCACCGGCGAGCTGACCTGCTCGGTCGACATGGGCCGGGCCTCGACCACCTCGAAGGACTATCCGTCGGGACCCGAGGACGGCCGCGGGACGCTCGATGCCGGCGGGCGCTCCTGGGAGTTCCAGCACGTCTCGATCGGCAACCCGCAGTGCGCGATCGTCGTTGCCGCCGAGGAGCTCGACGAGCTCGACCTCGGCGCGATCGGGCCGGGGATCGAAGGCCACGAGCTGTTCCCCAACCGCACCAACGTCTCCTTCCTCGCCGTCGACGGCGAGCGGGTGCGGGCGCGGATCTTCGAGCGCGGCGTGGGGGAGACCCTCTCCTCCGGCACCGGCGCCAGCGGCGCCGCCGTCACGGCCTTCCTGCGCGGGGCGCCAGGCCAGCTCGTCGTCGAGCTGGAAGGGGGCGAGCTGCAGGTCGAGATCGGCGAGAACCTGGCGGTCCGCCTGGATGGCTGGGCCGAGCCCGTCTTCGCCGGCGAGCTCTCAGCGGAGCTGCTCCAGGCGCTGGCCGAGCTGGACGGCGAGTGACGTCATCACCCCGTCGCTAAAGCGATGGATCAACCTGATCGCATAGATTCCTGCGCCCATGGGCATCGCCGATCCGTCCAAGCGCCTGGAGGCAATCCCTCCCTACAAGTTTCAGGAACTCGAGCAGCAGATCGCCGACAAGCGCGCTGCCGGCATCGACGTGATCAGCCTCGGAATCGGCGACCCGGACCAACCGACCTACCCGCACGTCGTCGCGGCGATGCAGGAGGCGGTGGAGAACCCGGACTATCACCGGTACCCCAGCAACCGCGGCCGCGAGGAGTTCCGCAGCGCCTTCGCCGGGTTCTACGAGCGTCGCTTCGGGGTCGAGATCGACCCCAAGACCGAGGTGATCCCGGCGATCGGCGCCAAGGAGTGCATCTACAACCTCTGCTTCGCCTTCCTCGACCCCGGCGACGTCGCCCTCGCCTCCGACCCGGGCTATCCGGTCTACACCGGCGGCCCGATCCTCGCGGGCGCCGAGGCGGAGCTGCTGCCGCTGGTGCCGGAGCTGGGCTTCGCCCCCGACCTTGGCGCCGTCCCGGCCGAGGTCGCCGCCAAAGCGCGGCTGCTGTTCGTCAACTACCCGAACAACCCGACCGGCGCGGTCGTCCCCGACGGCTTCTTCGAGCAGGTCGTCGCCTTCGCCAGGGAGCACGAGATCCTCGTCGTCCACGACAACGCCTACTCGGAGACGACCTACGACGGCTACGTCGCCCCGAGCTTCCTCGCCACGCCCGGCGCCAAGGAGGTCGGCGTCGAGGTCTTCTCGCTCTCCAAGGGCTACAACATGACCGGCTGGCGCTGCGCCGCGATCCTCGGCAACGCCGAGGCGATCCAGAGCTACTGGCGGCTGAAGACCAACGTCGACTCCGGCCTCTTCGAGGCGATCCAGATGGCCGGCGTCGCCGCCCTGGAGGGGCCGAGCGCGCCGCTGGAGCAGATGAACCGGACCTACGCCCGCCGCCGCGACCTCGTCGTCTCCGCGCTCGGCGAGATCGGCGTCGAGGTGGCCTCGCCGCAGGGCACGATCTACGTCTGGGCCCCGTCCCCGGGGGCCACACCTCGACCTCCTTCTGCGAGCTGGTGCTCGAGGAGGCGGCCGTCGTCATCTCGCCCGGCTCGATGTACGGGCCGAGCGGCGAGGGCTTCTTCCGCATCGCCCTGACCGCCCCCGACGAGCGGATCGAAGAGGCGGTCGAGCGGATGCGGGAGCACCTGAGCTAGGGAACGGGCAGGGCGGACGCCACCGCCTCGCCCCCTTTGCGGTTCCTCCAGTCGTTAAAGGTCGCGCTCCAGGCGGCCTCCGCCAGCCGCGCCTGACCGGCTATCGACGGGTGGAAGTAGTCGGCGGTCGAGTTGGGGAAGCCGGTGCCGAACACCGGGATCTGGTTGAACGGCGGGATGGGCAGGCCTTCGGTGTTGACCACGGTGGCGACGTCGGCGGTGGTGAACTCGGAGTTGAAGACCGCGTAGTCGTCCCAGAGGCAGCGCTTGAATTCGCTGCAGACGCTGGCCAGCGCGTCGTTGTAGGCGATCACCTGGGCGCGGAAGGCGGCGCGCCGTTCTTCGTCGGCAGGTTCCGTCGAGAGCGGGTTCGCGAGCAGGCCCTGACAGACGTTGAACAGCGACCAGCGCAGGAGCGCGTTCTGGTCGGGCGGGCTGGTGAAGATGGTCCGCAGCTGATTGACGTCCGGAATGCTCATCAGCTGGACGTAGCCCCGCGGGTTGCCCGCGGCCAGCGTTTCCAGCCCCGCCCGCACCTGGCTGCGGAAGGTCGCCGTGGGGGTCGGGGTCGAAGCGCAGGCGTCGTTGGCGCCGATCTCGATCAGGACGAGGTCCGGGTCCTGACTGGCCGCGACCTGGGCCTGGGCGAGGATGTTGACCGCGCGGGCGCCGGAAACGGCGTCGTTGTAGGCGGTCAGCTCGCCGGGGAAGGAGGCGTCGAGGCGTTCGCGGAAGCTGTTGACCAGCGGGTTGGTCCCGGTAGCCCAGGAGTTTTTCGAACAGTCGAGCGCGGGGCCGGTGGGGCACCCCGGTCCGCTGGTGTTGTAGCCGCGGGTGATCGAGTCGCCGAGCGCGGCGATCGTCCGTGGCGGCTTGGTCGCGGCGGCGGGGCTGACGAGCAGCACGAGTGCGATCGAAAACGACAGAAGCGCGACGAGCGCACGCCGCAGAGTCCAGTTACGGGTCATACCTACTCCTTCTTCGTCCCTGTTCCCCCCTGCTCCGAATCCCCGATACCCGATGGGCAGGGGGACATAACTCGTCCCGGCGTCCCCGGCGAGTCGGTGCGCGATCGCATGAGCTGAGTTAGGCTCGCTCCGTGAGCTGGCGCTTTACCTTTCTCGCCGCGGTGGCGATCGTCGCGATCGCCGGGGTCGCGGTCGCCGCCACCGGTGGAGGATCCAAGAACGTCGTCCTCTGCGCCGCCAAGAACGGCGGCGAGCTCCGGCTCGCCAGGAAGGGGAAGTGCGCCAAAGGCGAGCGCAAGCTGACGATCGCCAAGCGGGGACCGCAGGGTGCCCCCGGTGCGCCCGGGGCGGACGGAGCTCCCGGCACCACCGCTTCGATTCAACCGGAGCCGGTGCATGACGTTGCGCCGGCGAGCGACAGCGTCGACTGCGAGGACGTGCCGGGGACGTTCTGCAGCGAGTCGGGCCTGGGCTGGACGAACTATGGATCGGTCTACGCCCCGGCCGGCTTCTGGAAGGACGCCGGCGGCGAAGTGCACCTGCGGGGAACGATCAAGCCCTTCGGCGGCCCCGGGGCGATCACCAACGACTTCTTCATTCTGCCCGATGGCTACCGGCCCGCCGGCACGCGGCAATTCGTGATCTCCAATTGCTACCTGGACACCATCCAGATCGAAATCGAACCCGACGGCGCCGTGCATACGCCCTCGGTCAGCGGCATCGTCTGCGCCGCCTTCGACGGCATCAGCTTCCGGCCCTAGCTCAGGCCGCTTCGCGCTCGGACCGCTTGCGCCAGTAGCGATCCAGGCCGGCCCACTGGTAGGCGGTGGGGACGGCCTGCAGCAGCTCGTCGACGGTCTCGCCATCGATCCCTTCGGCGGCGAGCTCGGCGCGGATCCGGCGCTCGAGGTCCTCGTTGTAGGCCTCCTGGTCCATCTGCCGGGCCAACCCGGCCTCTTCGCGCAGTTTCGCTCGCACGCGCTCGATGTGGCCGGGCACGTCGTCCTCGATCGCTCCGAAATGGGTGAGGGCGAGGCGCTCGGGCGACCAGCCGGCGACCGTGTCGAGCGATTCCTCCCAGACCTCGACGTCGATGTCGGGCGGGGGAGTGGGGGGCACGATCAGGTTCGAGGGCGGGATCCGGCAGGCGGCGACGTCGCCGACGAACGCCGTCCCGGTCTCCTCGTGCAGGTAGCAGACGTGGTGGGAGGCGTGGCCGGGGGTGTAGGCGACGCGCATCCCCAGCGCCGTCTCGCCACCGGAAAGCACCCTGACGTTCCCCTCGGGCACGGGGAGGATCTCTCCCCATAGGTAATTGAGCTTGTCGCCATAGAGGCGCTCGGCGCTGGCCAGCAGCTTCGAGGGGTCGATCAAATGCGGGGCGCCGCGCTCGTGGACGTAGACCTCCAGGTCCGGCCAGCGGCGGACCAGCGCCCCGGTCGCGGCGGCGTGGTCGAGATGAATATGCGTCAGCAGCACCGCCCGCGGCTGCTCGTCCCCGATCGCCTCGAGCACCGTGGAAAGCGAAGACTCCGGCCCCGGATCCACCAGCACCCCATCAACCTCCCAGCACCCGATCACATGCGGCCGCCCCAGATGCATCACGTCGATAACGCGCACGCCCGACTCCCCCTACGCAGCAGGCGAGGGGAACCGCGAATCGGCTTCGAGCGTCTGCCGTAAGCCCTCGTCCATCCCGCGCGGGGAGTACCCCAGCTCGCGCTGGGCCTTGTCGTAGCTGGCCCAGAAGGTGACGTTGTCGGCGGAGGAGATCAGCTCGCGCAGGTTCGGCGGCTGGCCCATCACCTTGCCGACCAGGGGGCCGATCGGGATCATCGCCTTCATCAGACCGGTCGGCAGCGCCCGCTTCGGCGCCTTGCGGCCGCTGACCCGGGCCACGGTCTCGATCGCCTCGCGCATCGTCGTCACCGGGCCGCTGATCACGTAGGTCTCGCCGAGCTTGCCCTTGTCGAGGCCGAGGAGGATGCCGCCGGCGATGTCCTCGACGTGGGTCATGCAGATGCCCAGCTCGGGGAAGGGCATCAGCGGCAGCTTGCCGGCGAAGAACTGCCCGAGCAGGTCGGCGACCTGGGAGGTGTCACCGGGGCCGTAGACGCCGCCGGGCTGGACGATCACCGCCGGCAGGTCCTGATCGTCGATCATCCGCTGGACGACCTTGTGGGCCTCGAGCTTGGTCTCCTCGTAGTAGGAGGTGAAGTCGGTCTCGGGGTTCTTGTAGGTCTCGTCGACGACTTCCTTGTGCGTGTTGCCGAAGATGCCGACGGTCGAGACGTAGACGATCCGCGGCAGCTTCTCCTCGAGAGCGGCCTTCATCACCCGCTCGGTGCCGGCGACGTTGGCCTCCCACATCGCCGGGCGCTGCTTGGCCGGGATCCCGACCTCGTACATCGCCGCCGCGTGGATCACCGCGTCGCAGCCGCTCATTCCCTGGCGCAGTGCCGCCTCGTCGCCGAGGTCGCCGCTGACCAGCTCGCAGCCGAGGGCGCTCAGCGCCGCGCCCTTCTCGGGGCTGCGGACCAGGGCCACGACGTCGTCGCCGCGGCCGCGCAGTTGCCGGACCACCTCGCCGCCGATGAACCCGGTGCCGCCCGTGACGAAGACCTTCACGCCGCGAACCCTATCCGGCCGGGGCCCGGCCCGTACAATTCCCCTGAGTGCAAGGTTCGAGAAACGGCAGGCAGACCCAGACCCGCTACGCGGGTGGGAGCAACGGCGCCGGGGTCTCGAATCGCCGGGCGCGCCAGCGCGCGCTCGCGATCGGCATCGTCGCCGGGCGCACCGAGGGCGAGCCGCTGGCGGAGCTGAAGGAGCTGCTGCGCACCGCCGGCGTCGCCACCGCCGGGGTTGCGACCCAGCAGCGGCCGCAGCCCGATCCAGACCGCTACTTCGGCCGCGGCCGGCTCGCCGAGCTGAAAGCGGAGATCGCCGAATGCAACGCGAACCTGGTCGCCTGCGACGACGAGCTGGCGCCGCGGCAGGAGCGGAACCTCGAGGCGGCGCTGGGCGTGCCGGTGATCGACCGCACCGCCGTGATCCTCGACATCTTCGCCGACCACGCCCACTCGGCCGAGGGCAAGCTGCAGGTCGAGCTGGCCCAGCTCGAATACAACATGGCCCGCATGCGGGGCCTCTGGACCCACCTCGAGCGCCTCGGCGCCGGGCGCATGGACGGCGGCATCGGCACCAGGGGCCCGGGCGAGAGCCAGATCGAGACCGACCGCCGCCTCGCCCGCGACCGCATCTCGGCCCTGCGCCGCCGGCTCAAACAGACCGAGCGCAACCGCGGCGTGATGCGCGCCCGCCGCGACAGCTCCTCGCTGCCACGGGTCGCCCTCGCCGGCTACACCAACGCCGGCAAGTCGACGCTCCTGAACGCCCTCACCGGGGCCGAGGTCGAGGTCCGCGACCGGCTTTTCCACACCCTTGACCCGACCACCCGGACCTTCGAGCTCTCCGGCCGCGACTACCTGCTGACCGACACCGTCGGCTTCATCGAAAAGCTGCCGCATCAGCTGGTCGAGGCCTTCAAGGCGACGCTCGAGGAGACCATCCTCGCCGACCTGATCCTCCACGTCGTCGACGCCTCGGCAACCGAGGAGCGGCGGCTGGTCGACATGCAGGCGGTCGACGAGGTGCTGGAGGAGATCGGCGCCGGCGAGAAGCCGCGGCTGCTGGTCTTCAACAAGGTCGACCTGCTGAGCGAGGCGGAGCGTGGCGAGACCGGGCTCGACCACCCCGAGGCGGTGCTGGTCTCCGCCCAGCAGGGGGAGGGGCTGGAGACGCTGCGCGAGCGGATCGAGGCCGCCTTCGAGGAGACGCTGACCGAGGTCGAGCTGCTGATCCCCTACTCCGAGGGCGGCCGGCTGCACGAGCTGCACGAGGTCGCAGGCGACCTGGAGCGGACCGAGCGCGAGGACGGGGTGCTGGTCCACGCGAAAGTGCCCGTAGCGGAGATGCACCGGTTTAGCGATTTGGCCGTGGCCTGAGCAAGGTGGCACCCCTCCGCGACAGCGCATAGGCTCCGGCGCTGTGGAGCTGCCAGTCGCAAAACTGAAAGACGAGGCCCTGCTGCCCACGCGGGCCCATGAGGGGGATGCGGGGCTTGATCTCTACGCCTGCGAGGCCGCGCACATCGGGCCGGGCGAGCGTTGGAGCGTCGGGACCGGGGTGGGGGTGGAGATTCCGGCGGGGCACGCCGGGCTGGTGCTGCCACGCTCGGGGTTGGCTCGCGATCATGGGATCGCGCTGGTCAACGCTCCGGGGTTGATCGATGCCGGCTATCGCGGCGAACTGCGGGTCCTGCTGCTGAACACCGATCCGGCGGAGACCTTTCGGGTCGAGCCGGGCGAGCGGATCGCCCAGCTGCTGATCACGCCGATCGCGGCGCCGGAACCGGTCGAGGCGACGGCGCTCAGCGATTCCGCCCGCGGCGAGGGCGGCTTCGGGTCATCCGGCCGCTAGGAGGGATTGGCAAAACCCGCGTCTGCGGCGCCGCCAGGCGTGCGCGGGGGTTTCGCCAATCCGTCCTTCACCTGTTCCTTACCGGCGCCTAGCAACAACAAGGAACAGACGAATCATGCTCCGGCGGCCTGTCGGGCCGATTCGTGCGCTGCCGCCTCCAGCTCGTCGTCGAGCGGCTCGAGGTTGGGGCGGGTGCCGTAGCGGCGCTCCAGCGCCAGCGCGATCAGGTGGTCGGCGAGCCAGGCGTTCTTGGGCAGCAGCGGCCCGTGCAGGTAGGTGCCGATGACGTTGTCGCGGTGCACGCCCTCGAACCCGTCGCGGTCGTTGTTGCCGTGTCCGGAGAGGACCTTGCCCAGGGGCTGGGCGTCGGAGCCGAGATAGGTGCGGCCGCCGTGGTTCTCGAAGCCGGCGATCACGCGCCGGCCCCCGTCGAGGTCGGCCTCGATCGTGACGTTGCCGATCAGCCGCGGGCCCGGCTCGCGCACCGTCTCCAGGTCGGCGATCCCCAGGCCCGGCAGCTTCTCCTCGCCGAGCTGGTAGCTGTGGCCGAGAAGCTGATAGCCGCCGCAGACCGCGAGCAGCGCGGCGCCGTCGTCGGCCGCGGCGGCGATCGCCTCGCGCTTGCTGGCGACCATGTCGGCGGCGACGGCGCGCTGGTCGCGGTCCTGGCCGCCGCCGATGTAGAAGAGGTCGTGGGCCGCGGGGTCGACCGGCTCGCCGGGGCCGGCGCCGTCGTGGACGAAGCCGATCCCGCGCCAGCTGCAGCGCCGCCGCAGGAAGATGATGTTGCCGCGGTCGGCGTAGATGTTCATCTGCTCGGGGTAGAGGCTGAGGACGCGGAGCTCCATCACCCGCTCCTCTCCAGCAGGACGACGAGGGAGCCGACGTGGAGGTCGGTGGGCTCGATCTCCCGGCGGCCGGCGGGGAGGAGGCCGAAGGCGGCGGCCTCGGACTCGAGCGCCTCGGCGGCGAAGGTCGCGATCCGCACCTCGTTCGGCTCCTCGCTCAGCGACCCCTCCGGGGAGACCGTCTGGCGCAGCCGCCGGACCAGCAGCTCGCCCGGCCCCACCGCCACCTCGGTCGCCAGGCTCGAGTAGACCCAGCCGTCGACCTCGCGCACGTCGGGGAGGGGAGGGGGCGCGCCGTCGGGCTCCGGCAGCTCCTCGATGATCGAGGCGGCCAACAGCCCTCCCGGCCGCAGCGCGGCAGCTATGCAGCGCAGCGACCCGGCCCGCTCGCCCGCGTCGGCGAGCAGCTGCAGCAGGTGGGTCGGGGCGAGGACCAGCGAGGCCGGGCCGTCGAGCGAGAAGGAGCGCGCGTCGGCCTCCAGCGCGCTCACCGGCAGCCCGGCGCCCCGTTCGTCGAGAACGGAGAGCAGCTCGGCGTCGCTGTCGAGGCCGACGACCTCGTGGCCGCGGCGGGCGAGGTGCAAGGCGACGCGACCGGTCCCGCAGCCGAGCTCCAGCACGGTCCCGTCCTGCCGCGCCGCCAGCTCCTCCCAGAGCGGCAGGTCGGCCGCGTAGGCGCCGCACTCGACGTCGTGCCAGATCGCGTTCGCCGTCGCAGCGCTCATCGCCAGAACTCCCTGGCCAGGCCGCGGTCGGCGAGGAGCTTGCGCAGCTCCAGCAGCGCGGTGTAGGTGGGGAGGGCGAAGAGGCGGCCCTCGGCGCCGGCCAGGGCGGCGTCGAGCGAGGCCTCGATCCCCGGCACCACCTCGATCGCCTCCGCCGGCCAGCCGGCGTACTTGAGGCGCAGCGCCATCTCCGGGGCACGGGTGCCGGCGCAGACGACGCGGCGCACGGCGCCGTCCAGGAGCTCGAAGTCGGCGTCCCAGATCCAGGAGACGTCGCGGCCGTCGGCGATGCGGTCGTTGAGGGCGATCCAGAGGTCGACCGGGCCGCTTGCCCGGCTCTCCAGCAACAGCGTCCGCAGCACCTCGTTCGCGCCCGCCGGGTTCTTGACCAGCAGGATCGAGACCGAGCCCTCGCCGACGGCGATCGTCTCGACCCGGCCGAAGGCGGCCCGCATCTCGCCAAGGGCGGCGGCGATCCGCTGCGGGCCGACGCCGAGCCGCAGCGCGGCGGCGATCGCCGCGAGGGCGTTGTAGACGTTGTAGAGGCCGGGCAGCGGCAGCTCGATCTCGATCTCGCCCTCGGGGGTGCGGACCTCGACCCGGGAGCCGTCCATCCCCCTCAGCTCGATCGCGGTCGCGGCGACCTCGGGCTGCGGCCGCCGCGCGCCGCAGTTGGGGCAGGAGTAATGGCCGAGGTGGCCGACGAAGGCGCGCTCGTAGGCGTAGGGGTGCCCGCAGCGACGGCAGTGCTTGGCGTCGAAGGCGTGCTGCAGCTCGGGCAGCGCCTGCGAGGGATCCTCGATCCCGAAGTAGAGAACGCCCTCGCGCCGCTCGCCGGCGGGATCGCGGCCGAGGTCGGCGATCAGCGGATCGTCGGCGTTGAGCGCGAACCGGGTCCGGCCGGTGCGGCCGGCGACGGTCTTGGCCCACTCGTCGGCCAGCGCCTCCATCTCGCCGTAGCGATCGAGCTGGTCGCGGAAGAGGTTGCCGAGAACGATGAGTGAGGGTTCGAGCTGCTCGGTCACCCGCGGCAGCCAGGCCTCGTCGACCTCGAAGAGCCCCTCGCTTCCCCGCTGCTCGAGCAGGGCCGTCGCCACGCCCCAGGTCATGTTCGAGCCGGCGCGGTTGTGGACCGGGTGGCGACCGTCGGCGGCGAGGATCGCGGCGATCATCCCGGCCGTCGTCGTCTTGCCGTTGGTGGCGCTGACGACCGTCGTGCCCCCCTCGAGCCCGGTGCCGAGGCGGGCGATCGCCTCGGGCTCCAGCCGCAGCAGGACCCGGCCCGGCAGGGTGGTGCCGCCGCCGCGGCCGCTGCGGCGGCTGGCGGCGCCGATCGCCCGTGCGAGCGCCAGCTTGGCGACGAATACGGGTTTCGAGCGCGGGTTCGACACCTCCCGGTTCAGCTTTCCCCGGCGTCGGCGGGGACGAGAACCGAGAGGCAGCTGGGCAGAACCCGCAGCGAGACGGGCAGATCGGTGAGGTGGTCGCCGTCGGCGTAGACCGGGAAGGGCCGGCTGGCGTCGAGCTCGAGTCGCGAGGCGCGGAAGGTGGTGACCTCCTCCTTGCCGATGTGAGTGCCCTTGAGGACGTCGCGCAGGCCGGTGAGGAAGCGCAGCTTGCCGACCTCCGTGATCGCCACCACGTCGAACTGGCCGTCGTCGATCTCGGCCTCGGGCGCGATGTACATGCCGCCCCCGTAGACGCTGTTGTTGGCGACGTCGACGAAGTAGCCGGTGATCCGCCTGCGCTCGCCGCCGGCGACGACGGTGAAGCGGGCCGAGCGCCAGCCGATCAGGGTGCGGACCATCGAGTAGGCGTAGACGAGGTTGCCGCGGATGAAGTGCGTTTCGTTGGCGAGCCGGTTGCATTCGGAGTCGAAGCCGACGCTGACGATGCCGAGGAAGCGCCTGCCGTTCGCCTCGCCGACGTCGATCCGGCGGCTGTGGCCGGCGAGGACGACGTCCACCGCCGCCTCCGGCTCGTCGGGAATTCCGAGCGCCCGGGCGAGGTCGTTGCCGCGCCCGCCGGGGATCAGGCCGACGGGGGTCTCGGCGCCGGCGAGGGCGCCGCCGACCGCGCCCATCAGCCCGTCGCCGCTGACCACGACCGGGACCTCGCCGAGCTCGACCGCGCGCAGCGCCAGGTCGACGCCGTGCTCGAGGCTGCGGGTGCGCTCGACCCGGAAGACGGCGCGCCGCGCGTCGAGCGCGGCCTCGACCCGCGGCAGCAGCTTCAGCGTCTTCCCCCCGGCCGAGGAGGGATTGACGAGCAGCGTCAGGGGCATCCCGGCGATCTCCATCGGCGCCCAGCCTAGAGGGAGTCGCCGATCGGCCCGCCGCCGCGCAGCCGGCAGACGGCGAAGCTGCCGTCACCCGCGGCTTCCTCCCAGATCAGCTCGAAGCCGCGATGCCCGAGGCGGCGGCGCAGCAGGGCTCCGCCGGCTCCCCCCAGAGCCTTCTCGCCGCGGGCGACGGCAAGGGCGAGGAAGCCGCCGGGACGCAGCACCCGCGCCGCCTCGGCGACCTTCGGGTGGCCGTCCACCGCCGCCAGCAGGTCGAAGTGGTCGTCCGGGAAGGGCAGCGCCCGCGGGGCCCCCTGCTTGAAGGCGATCCGCCCCTCGGGGTCGAGCCCGACCCGGCCGGTGGCCTGCCTGACGGCCCGGGCGGAGCGATCGACGCCCCTCACGCGCGCGCTCGGAAACTCGCGCGCGAGGAACAGCGTCCCGTCGCCGGCCCCGCATTCGACCTCCAGGATCCGCTCCGGAGCGCCGACGTGGAGGACCGCGGCGGCCAGTGGGGTGAGGGGCGGCACGGAGGACACTTACCGGGATCGTAAGCAGCCGAGGGCCAACTTTCGGGAAGTTCGATTAGGGTTCCGCTCCGATGGAGGGGCAGCAGACCGACCGGCGCTGGATCGTTCTCGTCGTCTTCGCCGTGGTCGCGGCGGGGGTCGTCGCCGCTGTCCTGATCGGGCAGGGCGGGGGCTCCGACGACGATACGTCCGGCTCCAGCTCCAGCCAGGCCAGCGCGCCCGACGGCTGCAAGGAAGTCGAAGCGCCGGAACCGAAGACGGACAGCTTCAAAGCGCCGAAGCAGGTGCTGAAGAAGGGCGAAGAAGCGACCGTCGTCGTCAAGACCAGCTGCGGGACCTTCGAGATCGCGCTCGACACCGAGCGGGCGCCGAAGACCGCCAACTCCTTCGCCTTCCTCGCCGAGGAAGGCTTCTACGACGACCTCACCTTCCACCGCGTCGCCCCGGGCTTCGTCATCCAGGGCGGCGACCCGGAAGGGACCGGGACCGGCGGACCCGGCTACAGCGTCGACGAGAAACCGCCCGCCAACCTCGCCTACACGAAAGGCATCGTCGCGATGGCGAAGAGCTCGGCCGAGCCGCCCGGGCGCTCGGGCAGCCAGTTCTACGTCGTCACCGCGCCGGACGCGGGCCTGCCGCCCGAATACGCGCTGGTCGGCAAAGTCAGCGAGGGCTACGACGTGGTCGAACGGATCGACGCGCTCGGCACCCCGGCGGAAAAACCGAAACAGACGGTCCTGATCGAAGAGATGACGGTCGACCAGGGGTAAACGCCCCTGCGGGGCGCCGGGTAAGCTCGGCCGGTGGCAAAACCCGACGTCGGCGATCGAGCTCCGGATTTCGCGCTTCCCGGCACGGGCGGCAAGACCTACCGGCTCTCGGACTACGGCGGCCGCAACCTGATCCTCGCCTTCTACCCGGGCGACGCGACGACCGTCTGCACCAAGCAGTTCTGCGAGTACCGCGACCAGGGCGACCGGCTCGACGAGCTCGGAGCCGAGGTGCTCGGGATCTCGCCCCAGTCGGTCGACTCGCACGAGCACTGGGTCAAAGAGCAGGAGCTGAACGTGCCGCTGCTCGCCGACGAGGACCTGGCGGTGGCGAAGAGCTACGGGGTGACCGGCTGGATCGGCCCGCTGGCGCGCCTGACCGAGCTGAAGGACGCGCCCGGCGGGCGCTACGTGATGCGGGCGATCTTCGTGATCGACGGCGACGGCGTGATCCGCCACCGGACCGTCTCGCGGACCGGCAGCAGCTACGAGTCGGTCGAGGACCTCGAGCGGGCCGTCGCCTCGCTGGCTTGACGGTGGCCGAGCCGCGGCCGTTCACCGTCGGAGCCGCGCCGGCTCTGCGCGGCGAAACCACGGGGGAGGGGCCGCCGGTCGTCCTCTGCCACGGGATCACCGCGACCAGGCGCTACGTCCTGCACGGCTCCAAAGCGTTGCCGCGCGCCGGTTACGCGGTGACCAGCTACGACGCCAGGGCGCACGGGGAGTCCGACCCGGCGCCGGCGGGGGAGAGTTATGGATACCCGGAGCTGGTCGGGGACCTGGAGCGGGTGGTGGAGGCGGAGGCCGGGGACGGGAAGCTCCTCCTTGGCGGGCACTCGATGGGAGCCCACACGGCGATCGCCTACGCGCTGCGGCACCCCGAGCGGCTCGCCGGCCTGGCCCTGATCGGGCCGGTCTACACGGGGCGCGGTCGAGCCGGCTTCGCTGCGCTACTGGGACGGGCTCGCCGCGGCGCTGGAAACCGGCGGCGTCGACGGCTTCCTCGCCTACATCGACCGTGAGCAGGGAATCGACCCGCGCTGGCGCGACTCGGTGCTGCGCTTCACGCGGGAGCGGCTGCTGCTCCAGCACCATCCCGAAGCGCTGGCCGAGGCGCTGCGGGCGGTGACCGCGCTCGCGGCCCTTCGACTCGCTGGAGGAGCTCGGCTCGCTCACGGTCCCGACCCTGGTCGTCGCCAGCAACGGCGACGCCGACCCCGGCCATCCCTACGAGGCGGCGGCCGCCTACGCGCGGGCGCTGCCGAGCGCGCAGCTGCTCAGCGAGAGGGAGGGGGAGTCGCCGCTCGCCTGGCAGGGCGGCAAGCTCTCGCGCGCCTTAGCGGCCTTTTACGCCGAAGCCTTATCTTCCGCACGATGAGCTACCCCGCCGAGGGCACCCTGCAACGCGCGATCGCCTTCTTCGCCGCGCTTGGAGTCGGGGTCGCCACCTACATCGCGTCGCCGCGGCGGGCGGCGACGCGCCGGCCTGCCTCGCCGGCAGCAGCGGCTGCACGACCGTCGCCGAGAGCTCCTACTCGCACGTCGCCGGGGTCAACATCGCCGTCTTCGGGATCGTCGCCTACGTGGCGCTGCTGGCCAGCGCCTTCTTCGCCGGCGACCTGGCGCGCTTCGGCGGCTTCCTCGTCGCACTGGGGGGCTTCGGCTACAGCGTCTTCCTCACCTACGTCGAGATCTTCAAGATCGAGGCGATCTGTCAATGGTGCGTCGCCAGCGCCGTCCTGATGACGATCCTCTTCCTGCTCAACGCCACCCGGCTGATCGGATACGCCGGGACGGAATCCGGGCCCCTGCCAGACCGGGCATGAGCGACGGGGAGCGGAGAACGCGCCTGCTCCAGGTCGCCGCTGGCGCGGCGTTCCTCGCCCTGGCGGCCGTCCTGATCCTGATCGTGGTCGCCACCTCGAGCAGCGGCGACGGCGGCGACACCAAGCTCGAGGGGACCAGGGCCGTCGACGAGCGCGTGGCGGGCATCCCGCAACGGGGAATGGTCCTGGGCGACCCCAACGCGCCGGTCGAAGTCGCCGAGTTCGCCGACCTTCAGTGCCCGTACTGCAAGGCCTTCACCGAGGAAGTCCTGCCGCCGATTATCGAAAACCAGGTCAAGAATGGCCGGGTGAAGATCAGCTTCCGCAACTTCACGATCATCGGCGAGCAGTCGCTGCCGGCCGGCGCCGCGGCACTGGCAGCCGGAGCGCAGGGCCGCGGCTGGAACTTCGTCGAGCTCTTCTACGCGAATCAGGGCGGCGAGGACAGCGGCTACGCCGACGACGCGTTCCTGGAAGCGGTTGCCAAGGGCGCCGGGGTCGAGGACATCGCCCGATGGAACCGGGAACGCGACAAATTCACCGCGGAAGTCGAAGAGACGACCGCAGAAGCCCAGCGGCTCGGCTTCGACGGCACGCCGTCCATAGCGATCAAGGGCCCGGCAACCGACGGCCTGGAAGCGATCGAGACGCCCGGCTCCACGGGGGACCTGGAAGCGGCGATCGAAGAGGCCGGGTAGGGCTTTTCCCGGCTCTCCCGCCTCAGGTTTACATAACCACCATTATCGTGCGTTCAATCGATCCAATCACCAAGGGCCTGCTCAAGTCCGCCCTGTTCGTCTTCGTCATCTCCTCTTTGGCGGCCGCGGTGGTGGACGATCTGAATCCCTCTACGGAGCTGCTGAGGACGATGGCCGGGATCGGCGCCAGCTTCTTCCTGGCGTACGTGATCGAGGCCACCTGGCTGGCGCAGCGGTTCCCCAAAAATGAGCGGAGCGAAGACTTCCTGGGGCTCTTGACGGGCCTCGCCGTGTCCGGTCTTGCCGGAGTGGTTTTCGCCCTGTTCCTCAGTGAGGCCGCTCCCTCGGGACCCTTGAAGGGAAGCCACGGGTTCTACTTCTGGTGGTCCCTCATCTCACTGGGCGGCCTCGGCCTGCTTGTTGCCTTGCAGCCTGCTCTGACTCATCTGTGGATACACGAGAACGGCGAGGACTCCCGGGATTCAGGCTGAGACGGCCTTTCCCTTCGCCATCGGCCGCACGATCGGCGGGGCCTTGGGCAGCTCAGGATGCTCGACGGCGCTCAGCTCGAAGCCCGCGGCCCTGAGGCCCGCCTCGGTGTCGCGGTTGCAATGGCAGCCGTCGCCGAGGAAGCGCCACGGCTTCTCGAGGCGGTCCTGCCAGGCGGCGAGACCGCGATCGCTCGAGCGGACGTGCTCGAGGAAGAGAAGTTGGCCGCCGGGCGCGAGGACGCGGGAGATCTCCGCCAGGGCCGCCGGCTGGTCGGGAACCGTGCAGAGGACCAGCGTCACCACGACCGTGTCGAAGGTACCGTCGTCGAACGGGAGGCGTTCGGCCGGGGCCTCGACCAGGTCGGCGGCGCAGCCTACGTCGGCGACCCTCTTACGCAGCTGGCTGACCATATGCGGGTCGGGCTCGGTCAGGGTGAGGCTCTCGATGCCCTCCCGCGGGTAGAGCTCGAGGTTGAGCCCGGTCCCGGCGCCGACCTCCAGCACCCTCCCCCGCGCCCCAGCCAGCAGGTTGCCGCGCATCTTCCGCAGGCCGGCCTCTTCGCTCGCCTCGAAGGCGCGGTCGTAGAAGGCCGAGAACATCCGCCCCCAGGTGGCGTCGTAGAGCCGGCTCATCTGATGCCCTTTCCCGCCGTCTGCGGCGGCGTGGTCTTGCACTTGAACAGGCCTTTCGCTTTCCCATGCGCCTGGACCGGCAGGCTCAACCTCGCTCCTTTGCCCGCCAGGCCAGAGGCCGGCGGCGTGGTGAAGGCTCCAGCCGGGCCGGCGACCTGGTTTTCGTTTTCGTCCTGCTGAATAACAGCCACCCGGTAGCCGTACGTGGTGCAGGGATCGAGGTCGACGACCTCGATCCGAAGGGACTGGGCACCTGCCCCGGCCGGGATGCTGCCGCCTCCGATGGTCGCGCTCTCGGCGGGCTGGTCGGCCTTCCAGATCCTCATCTCGTAAGTCGTAACCGCGTCTCCTGCCCTCGGGTCGATCAAGACCGGGACCGCGGCGGCGTGCTCGGCGACGCTTGGCGTGCCGACCGAGATCGCCGGCAGCGCTCCCGCCAGGGAGCCCGTGGTGAAGGTCCGATCGGCTGAGCTGACCGCTCCCGTCGGAGTCGAGATGGTCACCCGGTAGTGGTAGGTGGTCTCGGACTGGAGCAGCCGCAGCACGCTGGTCGCGACCGGCGTGCTCCAGGCGGCGGTCGGCAGCGCAACGCTCAGCGGCAGGGACATCCCGTAGGCCGCAGTAGGCCCGTACTCGAACCTGATCGTCCCGCGAGGCCCCGGGTTCCGGTACTCGGTCACGACTTCGGCGGTGTTCGCTTTGACGTTCCTGGCGACGGATGCGCCGAGAGTAGGCGGCGCACAGGGAGTCCCCGTGGTGACGTCGATCCGGGCGATCACCGGGCTCGGGTCGACGTTGCCCGCGGAGTCGACCGCGGCCGCGCCGAAGACATGCGGCCCTCGGCAGAGGGAGTTTTCGGCGTAGAGGCGGGGACATTCCTCCGCGACCGCGCCGTCCATCCGGCAGAGGTACCCGTAGCGCCCCGGGTTGGGCTCGCTGCCGGCGACCTCCCAGGCGGCGCTCGGGCCGGTCGTATCTCCCAGGTGCCCCGACGCCAGCCTCGTCTCCGGAGGCGTCAGGTCGATGGTGAAGCGCTGGACCACCGGGGTCGGGTCGACTGCCGCGCCGACGCGGGCGCGGGCCGCGAAGGTGTGCGAGCTGCCGGGCGCGAGACCTCCGTAGGAGACCGGCGAGGCGCAGGGAGAGAAGGCCGCCCCGTCCAGCGAGCACTCATAAGAGGCGCCGGCCTGGCCGCCGTGGAGGGCGAAGGCGGCGCTGTGGCGCGGGCCGCTGACGACGCCGACCTGGAGGCCGGTCGGGAGCAGGCCCTGGACGAACGAGGAGCTCAGCCGGACGATGCCGGTGTCCGGCTCCGGGCGGGCCTGGGCCGCACCCGCGTAGGCGCGCAGGTAGAAGGAGCCCTGGTCGCCGTGGAAGCCGACGACCCCCACCCGGTAGACGCCGCCGGCCGCAGCGGCAAAGGTGACCCGGCTGCCGCCCCGCCCCATGCCCCCGGCGCAGTCGCCGGCCGCGCCGGTGACCTGCGTGACCGTCCCCGGCGCGCCGCCGGTGAAGACCCCGATCCCGGACTCGAGGCCGGTGCCGAGGTCGCAGGTCTCGATCGTGTACTGCCCGGCGACGGCGGGTTCGAAGCGGTACCAGACCGACGACGCGCAATCCGGCCCGCCGCCGAGGGTGGAGCATTCGACGTCTTTTGCAACGCCTGCCGTGTCGGGCTCGCCCGGCTCGGCCGTCGCTCCCAGGTTGGAGGCGTGGAGCTCCTGTCCGGCGGCCAGCGGCGCGGCCGCGGAGAAATCGTCGTTGGCCGGAGGCGCGGCCTCCGCCGACGCTGCCCCGGCGAGGAGCAGGAGAGCGGAGAGCAGCGCCACCCGCATGGTCAGGCGACGTCGCGCTGCGGCGCCGGCACCTCTCCGCCGGGCTCCGCCTGGCCCGGCTCGCTCGCGGCGGCCCGCTCCTCGTAGGCCCTGCGGGCGCCGTGGTCGACTTCGGTCATCAGCTTGTCGACCTTCATCGCCCGGCCGAGCGCCTCGCGCCAGCTGCGCGGCAGCGGGGCGAGGATCTTGTAGAGGGCGCCGTTGGCGCGCGGGACGAAGACGTCGAAGCGCGGCACTTCCATCGCGTCGACGATCTCGGCGGCGACGTCGGTGGCCTCGACCGGTTTCACCCATTTCTGACCGACGCCGCTGGTCAACTCGGTGTTGACGACGGTCGGCATCACGCAGAGGACCTCGACGCCGGTGTCGCGCAGCTCCGCCCGCACCGCCTCGCTGATCCCGACGACGGCGTGCTTGGTGCCAGAGTAGGTGGCGATCCCGGGCAGGCCGGATTTGCCCGCCTGCGAGGCGATGTTGACGATGTAGCCGCTGCCGCGCGGACGCAGCCGCTTGATCGCCAGCTGGGTGCCGGTGATGACGCCGTGCAGGTTGATGTCGATCTGGCGGCGGACCGACTCGGGGCTCTCGTCCTCGAAGGCGGTCACCGGCATGATCCCGGCGTTGTTGATCACCGCGTCGATCGGGCCGAGCTGGCGCTCGGCCTCGTCGAGGAAGTGGGCGAAGGAGTCGCGGTCGGTGACGTCGAGCGCCAGCGCGACGGTGCCGCCGCCCAGCTCCGCCGCCGTCTCCTCGGCCAGCTGCAGCTGGAGGTCGCCGATGGCGACGCGGCACCCCTTGCGGACCAATGCGGCCGCCGTCGCCTTGCCGATCCCCCGCGCGCCGCCGGTGATCGCCACGACCTTGCCGCTGAGTGAACGCCGCTCCTTCGCCATCGTGCTCCTCCTACCCCGTGAGGCGACCTCTCAGGCCGCCGGTTTGTAGACCGTGACCACGGCGGCGCCGCCGAGGCCGATGTTGTGCTGAAGCGCAACCTTGGCGCCGTCGACCTGCCGCTTGTCGGCTTCGCCGCGCAGCTGCCAGGTCAGTTCCGAGCACTGGGCCAGGCCGGTCGCCCCGAGCGGGTGGCCCTTGGAGATTAGCCCGCCGGACGGGTTGACGACGACCTTGCCGCCGTAGGTGGTCGCCTCTTCCTCGACCAGCTTGTGCGCCTCGCCCTCCGCGGCGAACCCAAGCGCTTCATAGGTGATGAGCTCGTTGGCGCTGAAGCAGTCGTGGAGCTCGCAGACGTCGACTTCCTCCGGGCTGACGCGGGCCTCCGCGTAGGCGCTCTGCGCGGCGATCTTCGACATGTCGGAGCCGACGATCGTCATGCAGTCGGCGTTCTCGTCGAAGGTGCTGCTCAGGTCGGTGAGCATGGCCTGGCCGGCGATCTCGATCGCCTGGTCCCAGAGGCCGTGCTTGTCGACGTAGCTCTCGGAGGCGACGATCGCGCAGGCCGAGCCGTCGGAGGTCGGCGAGCACTGGAGCTTGGTCAGCGGGTCGTGGATCATCTTCGCCGCCTTGATGTCCTCCAGCGAGTACTCGTCCTGGAACTGGGCGTAGGGGTTGTTGACCGAGTGCTTGTGGTTCTTCCAGCCGATCCAGGCGAAGTGGTCGGGATTGGAGCCGTACTTCTGCATGTGGTCGCGGCCGGCGTTGCCGAACATCTGCGGCGCCGGCGGCGAGGCCTCCGGGTCGCGGATCTCGAACATCCGCATGGCGTGCTTGTCGAGCGCGTTGGTGCGGTCGGTGTACTTGACCCCGAGGCTGCCCGGCTCCATCTTCTCGAAGCCCAGCGCCAGGGCGCACTCGGCGGTCCCGCCCTTGACCGCCTGCCGCGCGAGGAACAGCGCCGAGGAGCCGGTCGAGCAGTTGTTGTTGACGTTGACGACGGGAATCCCGGTCAGGCCGAGCTGGTAGAGGGCCCGCTGACCGTAGGTCGAGTCGCCGTAGCAGTAGCCCGCGTAGGCCTGCTCGACGTCCTCATAAGGGATACCCGCGTCGGCGAGCGCCTTCTCCCCCGCCTCTTTGGCCCAGTCGGGGTAGTCGCCCTCCTTGGTCCCGGGCTTCTCGAATTTGGTCATTCCAACCCCGATGACGTACGTCTTGTTGCTCAACTGCCCGCTCCTCCCATGTTTGGCTGACTGGCCAAATCTACCGTGCCGACGGGATTCGGCCAAAGCCGCCAGGCCAGGAAGGCGATCGCGATGCCCAGCGCCGTGCCCGTCGCGCGCTGGCCGGCGGCCTCGAAGGCCCCCTCCCCCAGGGTCGTGCTCATCAGGACGACGTAGGTGGTGATCGCCGCCGTGAAGAGCGCGTACTGGACCGCCAGCAGGCCGAAGCTGAAGGCCGCGGCGACGGTCAGGAAGGCGCCGAGGACGAGGTCCTCCCCCGCGAACGCCTCGGCGATGGCGGTGGCGAGAAGCAGGCCGAGGACGGTGCCGATCGCGCGGAGGATCAGGCGGTGGTCGGTCTCGTCGCGTTCCGGGCGCATCACGAAGAGGATCGTCAGCGGGATCCAGAAGCCGTGCTGGTGGAGATCGAGGAGACGGTAGGCGGCGACCCCGGCGGCGAGCACGGCGCCGAAGCGAATCGCGTGGCGAGCGCTCTGCGAGGAGAGCGTCGCGTTGGCGCGCAGCGCCGCCACCGCCTCCCTCCCGCTCCAGGCCTTTTCCGGCTCGTCGGCGGCGCGGTCGCGGGCGACCCAGACGATCAGCGACCAGGCCACCTGGGCGAGGGCGCCGAGCGTGCCGTAGAGGAGCGCCGGCCAGGCGTCCGCCGCCGGCAGGAAGAGCCCCTGGGCGATCAGCATCGCCAGGGTCACCGAGAGGCCGACGATCGCCAGCCGCAGCGAGACGCAGAAGCAGTAGCCGGCGATCAGGCCGAGCAGGCCGAGGGCGAGGACCGCGGTCGGGCCGGTCTGGCTGCTGAGGATGCCGACTGCGGCGGCGATGCCGATCAGCGGCGCGGTTGCCGCCTGCCAGCCCGCCCGCGGCCGCGCCGGGGCGTCCATCCCGGGAAAGCCGTTGACGAGGGCGCTGACGGCGATCGCGCCCTGGGTCGGGGCGTCGAAGCCGAGCTCGACGAACAGCGCCAGCCCGATCGGGACCGAGAGCAGGAAGCCGCGCCGGATCGCCGGGCGGGGCTCGGCGGGGCCGATCGCGAAGAGCGGCGAGGCGCGCAGCCGGCGGGCCGTCCCGGCGGCGTTGAAAAGCGGTTGGGACGACTGGCCGGGCGGCACGGACGTGAGGGTAACCTGAGGTCCCGTGGTCATCGCAGAGATCAGCTCCGATCCCGCAGCCGGGGTGGGAGTCCTCGCCGCCCTCGCGGCCGGGGTCGTCTCCTTCCTCTCCCCCTGCGTGCTGCCGCTCGTGCCGGGCTACCTCTCGGCGGTCAGCGGTGTGTCGGCGAGCGAGCTGGAGAGCGCCGGCTGGCGCCGCGTGCTCGGGCCGAGCCTCCTCTTCGTCGCCAGCTTTTCGGCGATCTTCATCCTCCTCGGCCTGACCGCGACCGGGATCGGCTCGGTCCTCCAGGACCACAAGGAGCTGCTGACCAAGATCTCCGGGGCGCTGATCATCCTCATGGGCCTGCTCTTCGTCGGCTCGCTCTTCATCACCCGGCTGAACCGGGAGTGGCACGTCGAAGCGCTGCTCGAGCGGGCCGGCAGGGGCGGGCCGATCGTCGCCGGGGCGGCCTTCGCGATCGCCTGGACCCCGTGCATCGGCCCCACCCTGGGGGCGATCCTCGGCGCCGCCTCTTTATCCGGCTCGGCAGCCCACGGCGCCTTCCTCCTCGCCGTCTACTCGGCCGGCCTGGCGATCCCCTTCATCCTCACCGCGGTGGCCTTCTCGCAGATGACCACCGCCTTCGCCGTGATCAAGCGCCACTACCAGGCGATCGTCGTCGCCGGCGGCCTGATCCTGATCGCGATGGGCATCCTGATCTGGACCGGCGAACTGAACCAGCTCAACACCGAAGTCGTCAACTGGATGGAAGAAAGCGGCCTGGACTTCTATAACGAGGTCTAGTTCCGCCGAAACCGCAAAAACGGTCCCTGAGGAGCCTTTTTGCGGTCTCGCCAGTCAGTTCCGGGTCGGGGCCACGGTCTCGAGCTCCTGACCCACGGCCTCGACGATCTCCAGGCCGTCGTCCTCCAGGTCGCGGGAGCAGACGATGCGGAAGCGACCGGTGCCGATCTCTCCGTCGGGGACCACCGGCAGGCCGCGGATCGTCTCCCAGCCCAGCCGCTCGACCTCGAAGGGGTTCATCCGCACCTCCGCCGCCGGAAACGGGCAGTTCGAGTTGTGCTGGTCGATCGCCTTGGAGATCGCCTCCAGGTTCTTCGCCTCGGGGGAAGCCACCGCCTGAGTTTAGGATCACCGTCGTGCTGGCGGTCTGCGGAGGGGGGACGATGCGGTCGCGCTGCTGATCGTCGCGCTGGCTGTCGCGGCCTGGATCTGGGTGGCCATACATGTGGTCAGGGCGGCCTGGGGATAACACCCGACTGCCCGAGATCGTCATCACCCTCCTTCTCCCCGGCCTGATCGGCGCCTGCGTCGCCGTTTACCGGAAGGCAGCACACGCGGCCCGCGCGTTCCTCCTCGCCTTCTGGGGCGCCGACTTCCTCCCTGGCGCTTATCTCATGCTCGTAATCTCCTTTCTTGCGATCGGGACCGGCTGTCTGGAGTGACGGGGTCAGGAACTCTCGTCTCCCCTCCCTCCTACCATCGACGGGTGAGCTTCGAGCGGACCATTGCCCACCTCGACATGGACGCCTTCTACGCGTCCGTGGAGCTGCGGCGGCGACCGGAGTTGCGCGGGAAACCGGTGGTGGTCTGCGGGTCGGGGCCGCGGGCGGTGGTGACGACGGCGAGCTACGAGGCGCGCAAGCTGGCCGGGATCCACTCGGCGATGCCGGCGGCCGTCGCCCGTCGGCGGCTGCCGGACGCGGTGTACCTGAGGCCGGACTTTCCCGCCTACCGCGAGGCCTCGGCGCAGGTGATGGAGGTCTTGCGGCGGAACGTGGAGGTGGTCGAGGTCGTGGGGCTGGACGAGGCCTATCTGGACCTGACCGGGCTCTTCTCACCGAAGGCGACGATGCGGCGGATCGCGACCGAGATCAAGGCCGACACCGGGCTGACCTGCTCGGTCGGGATCTCCGAGAGCCGGATGCTGGCCAAGATCACCAGTGAGCTCGGCAAGCCTGCCGGCCTCGTCGTCCTCTCCCGCGAGCGGGCGCTGGAGCGCTTCGCCGGGGAATCCCCTGGCCTGATCCCCGGGGTCGGGCCGAAGACGGTCGCCCGGCTCGAGCAGATGGGGATCCGGACCCTCACCGATCTGCGCGGCTGGCAGCGCCCGGCGCTCGAAGACCGCTTCGGCCCCCGCTCCGGCGCCTGGCTCCACGCCCGCGCCAACCTCCTCGACGAGACGCCGGTCGTCACCGAACACGAGACCAAGTCGCAGTCGACCGAGATCACCTTCGACGTCGACGTCACCCAACGGGCCGAGCTGGAGCGGCACCTGGCCGAGCTCTCCGAGGAACTCTGCCGGCGGCTGCGCAAGCGCGAGCTGGCCGGCCGCACGATCGGGATCAAGATCCGGCTCGACGACTGGACCAACGTCACCCGCTCGCAATCGATCGACGAGCCGACCAACGACCCCGAGGTCGTCGGCCCGGTCGCCCTGCAGCTGCTCCGCGCCTACGACCCGCAGCGCCCGGTGCGCCTGCTCGGCGTCCGCCTCGCCTCCTTCGAGACCGGCGAGGCGGCCGAGCCGGAGCCGACCCCCGGCCAGCTCCGACTCGGCCTCGCCTCCTGATTTCCGTGGTTCCTTATGCACGCATAGGGTGCGAAAGGAACCACGCAACCGTCAGCGGGTCGCGAGCACGGTTCCGACGCCTGGGAACCCGAGCTTGACCTTGACCGCCTCGGTCAGGTCGTAGTCGCGCCCGGCGACGTAGGGGCCGCGATCGATCACCGGCACGGTCACCGAGCGGCCGTGGTAGCGCAGCTTCACCTTCGTCCCGCACGGCAGCGTCTTGTGCGCGACCCCCATCGTCCCCGGCAGCAGGGTGCCGCCGCAGGCGACGCCGTTGCCGTAGAGGCCGGGCCCGTAATAGGAGGCGCCGGCGAGGCGGTAGCTGGTCAGCTTGCGCCTGGCGCTGCGCGAGGCGCTCACCCGCCGGTCGTGGACGCCGAAGGCGCGGACTGCGTAGCTGCCGGTCCGCTCGGGGACCCAGCGCAGAGCGAAGGTGCCGTCGGCCCTGGTGGTCACGCCCCGCACACCGCCGTCCGGGCCGCGGAAGACCAGCTTCACGCGGTGCCGGCCGCTCGGCCGCACCTTGCCGCGCACCGCCAGCCCGTTCCCCGCCAGCACCGTGTGCGTGGAGAGGTGCAGGGAGACGTGGGAGCGCGCCCGCTCGTGCTGCGTGTGGCGCTTGCTCTGCGCTGCCGCAGGCGTCAATCCGATCGTCAGCGCGATGGCAGCCGCCCCCGCGGGCAGGAATTTCCGCATCTGTGTCGCTCGCTTTCTGCTGCCTACGGGGTTAGCTGACGGGCTCGCAAGCGCCGGACCTGCCGGCTCTCGCTACGGGCGGCTCGCCGCCCGATTCGCCCCGGCCGCGGCATCGGGCCGCCGCGGCGAGTGGGTCCCCCGCTCCCCTGCGCTCGGTGGCGAGGGGACTCGGCAGATCGATTAGCTCGTTTGGGAGAGAACACGCTAGGGGGCCTCTCGGAGCGTGGATGTGAGCGGACGCACACATTCCCTAAATGCAACGTTCGTGTCGAAACGGCTTTAGACCGCGTTATCCGGGGCTTTACTCCGCCCTGGACCTGTATGCGAAGATGGATTTGTGACGAAGCCCGAACGCCTCACCGGCCTGGACACCTCCTTCCTCCACCTGGAGCGCTCGGGGGCTCACATGCACGTCGCCTCGACCAGCATCTTCAGGGGCGAAGCGCCGACCCATGCCGAATTCCGCGATCACATCGCCTCGCGCCTGCACCTGGTGCCGCGCTTCCGCCAGAAGCTGCGCTTCGTCCCCTTCGACCAGGGCCGTCCGGTCTGGATCGACGACCCGCACCTCAACCTCGACTACCACGTGCGCCAGACCGCGCTGCCGGCGCCCGGGTCCGACGAGCAGCTGCGCAACCTCGCGGCGCGGATCTTCTCCCAGCAGCTCGACCGCTCGAAGCCGCTCTGGGAGCTGTGGCTGGTCGAGGGCCTGAGCGGCGACCGCTTCGCGATCATCGGCAAGAGCCACCATGCGCTGGTCGATGGCGTCTCCGGCGTCGACATCACCACCGTCCTCTTCGACCTCGACGCCGAGCCGGCCGGCGCGCCCGACAAGGCGCCGCCCTGGCTGGCCAGCCCGGAGCCGACCGACCTGCAGCTGCTGAGCCAGGCCTGGAAGGAGCGGCTGACCAGCCCGCCGGAGATCTACCGCGGCGTCCGCGCCGCGCTGCGCGGCCCGCGGCAGGTGCTGAAGGGCGTCGGCGCGACCTCGAAGATGGTCACCGCCGGGATGTCCGCCCCCGATTCGGTCTTCAACGTCGAGATCGGCCCCCATCGCCGCTTCCAGATGACCCAGACCGACCTCGGCGACCTCAAGCGGGTCAAGGACGCGCATGGCGGCACCGTCAACGACGTCATCCTCTCGATCGTCGCCGGCGGGATCGGCAAGTACCTGCGCGCCCGCGGCCACGACACCGACGGGCTCGAGCTGCGGGCGATGGTCCCGGTCAGCGTCCGCGCCGAGGAAGAGCACGGCGCCCTCGGCAACCGGATCTCGGCGATGATGGCGCCGCTGCCGGTCTGGTGCGAGGACCCGGTCGAGCGGCTGAAGCTGATGACCGCGGAGATGGGCGACCTCAAGTCCTCCGGACAGGCGGTCGGCGCCGAGATCCTCACCAAGCTGACCGACTTCGCCCCCTCGACGATCGCCTCGCAGGCCGCCCGCCTGCAGCCGGCGCAGCGCTTCTTCAACCTCGTCATCACCAACGTGCCCGGGCCCCAGTTCCCCCTCTACGTGCTGGGCCGCAAGATGGAGTCGATCTTCCCGATGGTGCCGCTGGCCCGGCGCCAGGCGCTCTGCGTCGGGATCATGTCCTACAACGGCCAGGTCAACTTCGGCCTGATCGGCGACTTCGACGCGATGGCCGACCTCGACAGCTTCGCCCTCGACCTCGAAGCGGCGACGCAGGAGGTCCTCGAAACGGCGCCGGCCAAGAAGGTCAAGAAGGCGAAGAAGCGCAAAGCCACCGCGGCCGCCTCGGCCAACGGCGGCGCCCCGGTCGCCGCCGAGCGCTCCTGAGGATCGCCCGCCGCTAGCGGACGAGCCGGCCGCTGACGACGAACGGCAGGCCGTCGGTCAGGTAGTTCCAGTCGAGGTTGCCGACGTCGAAGCCGGTGACGCTGGCGTCGGCGTTGACGATCACCGCGGTGATCCGCTCGAAGCGCCCGGGGCGGCGCAGGCGCACGGTCAGCGAGCCGCCCTCGCGTTTGTAGTCGAGGCGGACCGCCGGGTGGCCGTGGCGCTCGCTGCCGGTCCGGCCCACCAGCGCCACCCCGGCCGCGGTGCCGCGCGGCGCCGTCAGCCGCACCACCACGGCGCGGCCACGGCGCGGTCGCACCCGCAGCAGCTGGAAGGTCGTGTGGTTCAGGAGCCGCGTCAGGCGGGCGCCGCCGAGCGGCAGGCGGCCCTGCCGCGGCGGGTCCGGGTACAGCCGGCTCTCGCGGAAGCCCTTGCCGGTCCGCCACTCCGCCAGCGCCGCGGCGAAGCGGGCGAAGTCGTGGCCGAATCCGGAGGGCCCGCTCGCGCGCAGCGCCCTTTCGTAGCTGCCGACCGAGAAGCCGCCCGGCTTGGCGTCGATCGCCCCCGCCCAGGCCTTGCGGATGATCTCCGGCCCGTAGCGCCGCGCCAGCCACTGGTTCCAGACGGCGGTGCCGTACTCCTTGATCGAGTTGGTGGTCAGCGGCGTTTCCCAGAGCCGCACCCAGCGGCGGACGTAGCGGAGGTAGTCGTCGATCCCGTTGTAGACCTGGTCCTCGACCCAGGTCGCGCTCGCCTCGGCGAACCAGGGGTCCTGGTAGGCGTCGTAGCCGAACTGGAGGATGTGGTTGTACTCGTGGGCGAAGGTCACCTGCAGGTCCTCGAGCGGCTTGGTGCCCGGGAACTCGAAGGCGCTGTAGTCGTTGTCGAGGACCAGGTAGCCGTGCAGCCGCCGCGGGATGCGGTGCGCCTTGGTCGCCTGACCGCGGTCCGGCGCCGCGTAGCCGAACAGTTCGCCGCCGATCTGCGAGAGGTAGACGTCGGTCCTGCCGTTGCGACCCCCGTGGCGGCCGTCGCTGCGCGGCTCGCGCCAGCCCAACCTGCCGTTCTCGACCGAGTGCACCCGTTCGGCCACCCGCAGCACCCTCTCGACGAAGTCGGGGATGCCGTCGCCATCGGCGTCGCCGGGTTCCGGCGCGTCGAGGCCCTGTTCGACCCAGTGGACGCAGAAGTGCCGCGAGCAGGCAGGCGACGCGGGCGCCTCGGGGACCGAGTAGGCGTTGCGGTTGGGATCGCGGACGTCGGTCGGCCGCTCCCGGTGTTCGGTCGGCCGCGACTGCGGCATCAGGAACGGCTTCTGCGCTTCGGAGGCGACAGTGGCTGGCGCGACGGGCCGATTTCCCGAGGGATTTCGAGGTTTTTGGCCCGTCGGCGAAATTGCGCCTGCAACAGGGGTCGCCGCGACAGCGAGCATCAGCAGCGCCGCCGTGGACCCGACCAGATGCCGCCGACGGTTCCGCATGCCACGAGAACCCTAACGAGGGGCGAAAGTACCTCCCGCGATCGTGGAGGAGATACTTGCGGAGACGTTTCCCGGCAAAGAGGCCGGGGAGATCCAGCGGAGAACACTTGCGCCTAGCCCTCGCCCAGATCAATCCCACCGTCGGCGACGTCGACGCCAACGCCGCCAAAGCCGAGGAGTGGATCGCCCGCGCCCGTGACGAGGGCGCGGAGCTGGTCGTCCTGCCCGAGCTCTGCATCCCCGGCTACCCGGCCGAGGACCTCTACCTGAAGCGCCACTTCCTCCGCGCCAACCAGCGGGCGGTCGAGGAGCTCGCCGCCTCGGTGCGGGGGATCACCGCGCTGGTCGGGTTCGCCGAGCCGATCGCCGACCCCCTCGACTCCCGCCGCGCCTACAACTCGACCGCGGTGCTCGCCGACGGCGCGGTCCAGGCCGTCTACCGCAAGAACCGGCTGCCCAACTACGGCGTCTTCGACGAGCAGCGCTACTTCGTCCCCGGCGCCGAACCGGTCTCGATCGAGGTCGGCGGCCTCACGGTCGGCCTGACGATCTGCGAGGACGTCTGGCAGCCGGGGCCGCCCGCCCAGGCCGAGGCCGAAGCCGGGGCGCGGCTGATCGCCAACCCCTCTGGCTCCCCGTATCACCGCAGCAAGGGGCGCGAGCGCGAAGAGATGTTCGCGGAGCGCTCGCGCGCCTACGACGCCTACTTCGCCTTCTGCAACCTGGTCGGCGGCCAGGACGAGCTGGTCTTCGACGGGCAGAGCCTGGTCACGGCCCCCGACGGCAGCGTCATCGCCCGCGCCGCCCAGTTCGAGGAGGAGCTGCTGGTCTGCGAGGTCCCGCACGGCGAGCCCGGCTCGCTGGCGCCGCCGCTCGCCGACCTCGACGAGGTCTACGAGGCGCTGACCCTCGGCCTCCGCGACTACATCCGCAAGAACGGCTTCAAGCACGTCGGCCTGGCGCTCTCGGGGGGGATCGACTCGGCGCTGGTGGCGATGGTCGCCGCCGACGCGGTCGGCCCCGAGCGCCTCACCTGCGTCGTCATGCCCTCCCCCCACTCCAGCGGCGAGACCCAGCAGGACGCCCGCGACATCGCCGCCAATCTCGGCTGCCAGCTGTTCGAGATCGCGATCGAGCCGATGATGGAGGGCTACGAGCGGGCGCTGAGCGGCTACCTGGACGAGCCCGGGACGGCGGTCCCGCGCGACCCGACGAAACCGTCGGAGCCCGACCTGACCGCGGAGAACGTGCAGGCGCGGATCCGCGGCAACCTGATGATGGCGCTCTCCAACCGCCACGGCTGGCTCGTCCTCACCACCGGCAACAAGAGCGAGATGTCGGTCGGCTACGCGACCCTCTACGGCGACATGGCCGGCGGCTTCGCGGTGATCAAGGACGTGCCGAAGCAGCTGGTCTACGAGCTGGTGCGGCGGCGGAACGAGCGCGAGGGTCGCGAGCTGGTGCCGGCCAGCGTGCTCGAGCGGGCGCCTTCGGCGGAGCTGCGGCCCGACCAGCGCGACGAGGACTCGCTGCCCCCCTACGAGCTGCTCGACCGCATCCTCGAGTCCTACGTCGAGCGCGACGAGGGGCGCGAGGAGATGATCGCCGCCGGGATGCCGGCCGAGACCGTCGACGAGGTGATCCGCCTCGTCGACCGCTCCGAGTACAAGCGGCGCCAGGCGGCGCCGGGAATCCGGATCACGCCGCGGGCCTTCGGCAAGGACCGCCGATTGCCGATCACGAACCGCTTCGGCGGCTGACGGCTAGCCCAGAGGTCGCCTGACGGCGTCCTCGGTCGCTCGCGTGCAGAGCACGCCACGCTCCCTGCGTCCTGTCAGCCGCCCTCCGGCCGCGGTCTGGTGGCAATAGTCATCTGCGCCAAAGCGCAGGTCCTGCCCTCGTCGTCGAGGACTTCGGCCTGCCAGAGCCAGGTGGTGCGGCCGCGGTGGCGGGCCTTGGCGCGGACTTCGGCGCCCCCCTGCGTGATCGGACGGACGAAGCTGACGTCGATCGACTGGCCCATCGCCACCATCCCCTCGTCGTGGACCGCGCCGAAGGTCGCCCGCGAGCAAACGCTCTCGATCAGGGTCGACATCACGCCGCCGTGCATCAGCCCGAACGGCTGGCGCAGCTCGTCGCGGATCTCGACCCGCACCCGGGCGTCCTCGGGGTCGTCGCTGAGCCACTCGGTGCCGAGGAGCTCGTCGAAGTGCGAAGGCTTAACCTGAGCGTCGTCGTTCACGGCCTCGCACCCTAATAGGCTTCCCACCCGGTGGCGCTGTCCGACGACCAGAAGGCGATCCTGCGCCTGCTCTCCCAGCGTGGCGAGCAGGGGTACGAGGATCTCTCGGCCCTGATGGGGATCGGGGCCGATGAGGTCTACAGGCGGGCCAAGGATGCGGGCGCAGCGTTGGAAGCCGAAGGGATTCCTGCTCCGCATATCCCCGAGCCGCCAGGGGGAGCGGGGTCCCCCTCCGTCGCAAAGGATGGGGAGGCTCCTCCGGGGGACCCCACTTCCCTTCCGGTGACGCCGAAGCCGGAAAAGCCCTCGCCCGAGGTAGCTCGGGCTTCGGAGGCGCCCAGGGCGAAGCCGGAGCCGCCTCCCCCGGCGCTCCCGAGGGGGAAGCCGAAACCTCCTCTTCGGAAGGAGATCAAGTTGTTGGAGGGACGGGGGCTTTGGGCGCTCCTGGCCGGGGCCGCGATCGTGATCTTGTTTGTCGTCTTCGTGCTCTTCGGCGGTGGCGACGACAGCGGTGGCGATACGACGTCCACGACCTCCTCCGCCTCGAGCGAAGGGACGGTTGCGGCGCTGGAGAAAGCCTCGGAACAGGGGAGCAAAGAAGTGACCAAGGCCTCGCTGACTGCCGTCGACGGCGGCGATGCCGTCGGGGTGGCGGTCTTCGGGCGGGTGAAAAACACGCTGGCCCTGCAGGTCGCGGCGGAAGGGTTGGAGCCGGCCGAAGAGGGCGAGTCGTACACGATCTGGCTCGCCGCCTCGCCGCAGAAAATGCTGCCGCTGGCCTCGACCGAAGTCGGCGAGGACGGCAAGATCGGCGCCCAGGTCGAAGTCCCGACCGAAGTGCTCGCCTACCTCGCCAACGAAACCTTCGGCCAGATCGCGATCACCCGCACCGACGAAACAGAGCTGAAAGCCTCGCTGGCGAAGGCGACCAAAGAGAAGGCCGCCCCCGCCTACACCGGCGACGAAGTCCTCAGCGGCGAAGTCACGGGTCCGATCGTCGGCGCAGCGTCCCGTCTGAAAGACCAGAAGAACAGCGAATAGCTAGGCGGGCAGCAGCTTTCCGGGGTTCATGACCCCAGTCGGATCCAGCCGCTCCTTCAGAGCCCGCAGCGTTTCGATGCCCGTATCCCCCACCTCGGCCTCCATATAAGGGGCGTGGTCGCGGCCGATCGCGTGGTGGTGGGTGATCGTGCCGCCGTGGAGGACGATCGCCTCGCAGGCGGCGCGCTTGACCGCCGCCCATTGCTCGACCTCGGCGCCGCGGCGGGCGCGGGAGATGAAGGTGAAGTAGAGCGAGGCGCCGTCGGCGTAGGCGTGGGAGAGGTGGCAGAAGACGAGCCCGGGCGTGCCCTGCCCCTCGAGGGCGCCGCGGATGGCGCCGCCGACCGCCTCGTGCAGCTCGCCGAAGCGGCTCCAGGTGTGCGAGGTCTCGAGCGTCTCGACCATCGCCCCCATCCCCATCAGCGTGTCCCGCAGGTATGGGCCCTGGTAGCGGCCGTGCTCCCAGGCGCGGCCGGCAGCCTGGCCTAGGTAAGCGGCTCCGCCCTGGCGCAGGGCGCGGACGGTGAGCGCGCGACGGCGTGAGACAGACTCCTCGTCGCCCTCGAAGCCGACGATCATCAGTGCGCCGCCGTGCCGCCGGCGCACTCCCAGGTAGCCCTCGAAGAGCCTGCCGCTGAGCCCGCGCGGCCCGTTCAGCGCCAGCGTCCCCTCGGTCTCCTCCTCGTCGGAGACGCGGATGATCTCCGGCAGGCCCGGCCCCTGGGCGAGCCCGCGGACGATCTCCGCCCCCGCCGCGAAGCTCTCCGCCATCCAGGCCTCGTAGCGGCGCGCGCTCGGCGCCGGCCGCACCCGCACGGTCACGTCCGGGATCACCCCGAGGACGCCCTCCGAGCCGATCACCAGCTCGCGCAAGGCGGGGCCGGCGGCGGTGTGGGGCGTCTCCAGGGTCGAGATCTCGCCGGCCGGCGCCAGCATCCGCACCGAGCTGACCAGGGCGTCGAAGCGGCCGTAGCCGCTGGAAGCCTGCCCGGCCGAGCGGGTCGCGGCGAAACCGCCGACCGTCGCGTACTCGAAGGACTGCGGGAAGTGGCCAAGGGTCAATCCCGCCCGCCCGAGCGCGGCCTCCGCCTCGGGCCCGCGCAGGCCGGCGCCGAGCCGGGCGGTCAGCGAGCGGCGGTCGATCTCCACCTCCTGCAGCGCCCCGAGGTCGAGGCTGACCACCCGCCCGTGCGCACCGCGCAGCGGCTCAACCCCGCCGACGACGCTGGTGCCGCCGCCGAAGGGGACGATCGCGACCCCCTCGCTCGCGGCGATCTCGATCACCTGCCGCAGGCTCTCGGTGTCGGCGGGCATCAGCACCGCGTCCGGGGCGGAGTCCAGGGCGCCGTTGCGCAGCCGGGCAAGGTCGGCGTAGCCCCGCCCGACGGCGTGCCGTAGGCGGTCCTCCTCGCCGCGAAAGACGTTCCCCTCCCCCACCGCCTCGACCATCGCCTGCGGCAGCGGCTGCGACGGCGGCAGCTCGATCTCCTCCAGGGCGCGCGCCAGCGGCCACGGCCCCAGCTCGCCGATCCGCTCGCGCAGCACCCCGAGCGCCTCCACGTCGAGCTCCGGCGCGACCGCGGGGTCCCCCCACCCCCACCACTTCGCGTCCCTCCTCGGCCTCATATCCATTTCGTCTGTTCCTTATCCGTGCCTGACAAGGAAAAGGAACAGCCGAAGCAGGGATTCACGTCAGCGCCCCCTCGATCCCGTCGAGCGCTTCGTTGAGGATCGCGCCCTGGCCGCGGCGCATCAGCGGCGAGCCGAGGCGCGACATCCCTTTCAAGGTCTGCACGGTCGAGATCTTCACCTCGGTGCCCCCGCCCTTCTCCCGCAGGCCGATCTCCACCTTCGACGAATTCAGGTGCCGCTCGAACGGCGTCCCCTCCAGCTCCTGCTCCCAGACGTAGCGCTCGCCCTCGGCCGAGCTGACGCAGCGGAAGTCGGCCCGCACGCCACGGCCCTCGGCGGTCTCCAGGACCTGCGTCCAGCGGCTGCGGCGACCGCCGTCGCCGGTGACGTTCTCGACCCGCCCGGTGCGCGGCCACCAGCGCGGCAGGCTGTAGGGATCCGAGACCAGCCTCCAGACCTCTCCGACGGGCGCCCCGACGGTGCGCGTGCGGGTCACGCGGGCCACCGAGCGGGGCTATTCGCCGGCCAGGCGGCGCAGGTCCCGCACCAGCAGCAGGTGCTTGAGGTGGGAGACCGTCGCGGCGAGGCTTTCCAGGCTTTCCAGCGCCTCCTTGCGGCGCTCGGGGTTGCGCGAGCGCAGCGACGGGCCCAGCAGCGCTTCCAGCAGGTTCGCCTCGCGGTCGGCGGAGGAGCGGAAGACGCGCAGGTTGCGGGCCCCGACCCCGACCCGGGAGAGCTCGTTGGCGGCGCGGACGATCTCGCGGTCGGTCTCGTCGTAGACGGTCTTGCCCTCGCGTTTCTCCGGCTGCACGATCCCGAAATTCTCCAGCTCGCGGATCAGCTCCTCGCGGGCGCCGGTCTCCTCGACGATCTCCTCGAGCGAGAGGTAGGCGCGCGAGGTGTCGACGAGGATCGCCCGCCGCACGCCGCCGGCGGCCGGCTTGCGCTCGCCGTCGCCGAGGGCGACGTCGCCGCCCGCCGCCAGCTCCTGGCGGATCACCCGCAGCGGCAGAAACTCGTCGCGCTGCAGGCGCAGGATCGTCCGCAGCCGTTCGACGTCGGACTGGCTGTAGAGGCGATAGCCGCCGGAGGTCCGCCGCGGGCTGAGCAGCTTCTGGTCCTCCAAGTAGCGGATCTTCGAGATCGAGACGTCGTCGAATTCGCTCTGCAGGATTTTGCAGACGGCGCCGATCGTCAGCGCCTTGCGCGGCCGGCTGGCCGATTCGGCGGTGCGGCCGGGCTGCTCGGAGACGGCCATCGGGCTCATCGCTCCAGGTAGCTCAGCTTGTACTTGCCGACCTGGATCTCGTCGCCGTCGGCGAGGCGGTGGGACTCGATCCGGCGGCGGTTGACGTAGGTGCCGTTGAGCGAGCCGAGGTCGTCGATGTAGAGGCCGTCGCGGCGGCGGACCAGCAGCGCGTGGTTGCGGGAGACCGTGACGTCGTCGAGGAAGACACCGGCGTCGGGGCTGCGGCCGATGCTGACCCGCTCCTCGGCGATGCTGAAGCTCTCGCCGGCGCGGCCGCCGCCGGCGCGGATCACCAGAGCGGCGCCGCTCTCCTCGACCACCTCCTCGATGTCCACCGGCAGCATCTCGCCGGTCTCGTCGACCCGGTAGGTCATCGTCGTCGGGTCGTCGCCAGCCTCTTTCGGCCCGCCGAGGTAGGCGCCGCACTTCTGGCAGTAGTTCGCCCCCTCGGGGTTCGCGAACCCGCACTCGGGACAGTGGACGGCCATGGCGGGACCCGCTCAGGCGGCGGGGTCATCCTCCGCCGGCGGCTGCGCCCCCCCTGAGAGGATCTGGGTCAGCTGCTCGACGTCGGCGCCGGAGATCATCGACTCGCCGGCCTCGCGTTTATGCCGCAGGCGATTGACGAGCTCCGCGCGCAGGATGTCGATCTTCCCGTGCAGGACGCGCCGCTTGTAGGAGATCTCGTTCTCCTCGGCCGTCAGGTTGTCGATCATGTCCTTCAGCTCCTTGTCGCTGAGGGAACCGAGATCGGGAAAGGTGTCCTCCATCGTGCTCCTAACTCGAGGAGGCGGGGCCTCCGTTTGCGCGGGTGCCGATCATAGCTGCCTTCCCACCCAAGGTTCAACCCTAGGTTGAAGGTTCGGGTCGATCTGGGCCTCAGCTTGCGGCTCGGGCCTCGCGCACCGCACGCATCCCCGTCTGCGCGTAGAGCACGGTGGCGATGATCGCCATCACCAGGCCCCAGATCAGCAGCGCGCTCGCCACCCATCCCGGGGCGAGCAGGGCGAGGAAGATCCCGCCCATGATCGGGAAGACCGAGATCCGTCCCGGCCAGTTGACCTCGATGTCGACGCCGTGCCGCAGCCCGTACTGGGCGAGGAAGAGCATCGCCAGCTCGCGCAGCGCCAGCGCCGCCAGCGCCCAGCGCGGCAGCAGCTCGAAGTTCCAGCAGACGACGGCGCCGGCGAGGATCGTCAGCCGGTCGACGAGCGGGTCCAGGAGGGCGCCCATGCGGCTGTACTGGCCGGTGATCCGGGCGAGGATCCCGTCCAGGTAGTCCCCCGCGGCGATCGCCCAGAAGACCATCGCCGAGAGGACCGAGGTCCCGTCGTCGGTGTCGAAGGCGAGGACGAGGAAGACCGGCAGCGCCGCCAGGCGCAGGTAGCCGACGGCGTTGGGGATCGTCCAGGGATGAAGCGGCTCGCCCTTGCGGGTCGAAGGCGGCGGCGGCGCGCTGCGGTCGAGGCCGAAGAGGCGGCGCACGCGGCCGCGGCCGAAGGGGTCGTGGCTAGCCATCGGAGCGGTCGAGGCCGCCGAGCAGCTCCAGGGCCCGCGCGGCGGCGTCCTCCACCGGCAGCTCGTGCTCGGCGCCGGAAGCGCGCTCGCTCGCCTCGACCACCCCGTTGGCGAGGCCGCGACGGCCGGCGACGATCCGCAGCGGGCAGCCGAGCAGCTCGGCGTCGGTCAGCTTCTCCCCCGGCCCGGAGTCGCGATCGTCGTAGAGAACCTCGGCGCCGGCGGCGGCCAGCTCCTCGTAGATCTTGTCGGCGGCCTCGCGCTCGGGCTCCCCGGCCTTCGCCAGCGAGACCAGGTGGACGTCCCAGGGGGCGAGCGACTGCGGCCAGACGATGCCGCGCTCGTCGGCCCGCTGCTCGATCGAGGCGGCGACGATCCGCGCCGGACCGATCCCGTACGAGCCCATCACGATCGGGTGTTCGGCGCCGCTCTCGTCGAGGTAGGTGGCCCCGAGCGGCTCCGAGTAGCGAGTGCCGAGCTTGAAGATGTTGCCGACCTCGATCGCCGTCTCGATCTCGATCGTGCCACCGCCCGGGGCGGTGTCGCCCGCCTCGACCGTGCGCACGTCCATCTCGTAGGACTCGAAGTCGCGCGCCGGGTCGACGCCGCGGAGGTGCGTGTCGGGCTTGTTGGCGCCGGTCACGTAGGAGCTGCCGGTAAGCGCGGCGTCCCTGATGATCGGCAGGCCGCTGCCGACCGGGCCGAGGTAGCCGACCGGGCCCAGCTGGGCCTCGATCTCCTCGGCGCTCGCCTGGCGAAAGCCGGTCCCCATCCCGTTGCGGAGCTTGACCTCGTTCAGCCGGTGGTCGCCGCGCAGCAGCACGAGGACCATCCCCCGGCCCTCGACGATGATCGGCAGCGTCTTGACGAATGCGCCCTGCGGCAGGCCGAGGTGATCGGCCACCTCCTCGACCTTGGTCAGGCCGGGCGTGTCGACCTCCTCCGGCGCGCCCAGCGCCCCCGGCAGCTCGACCGGCTGCGGCCCGGCGGTCGCGACCTCGACGTTGGCGGCGTAGCCGGGCGCCAGCGCGACCTCGTTCTCGCCCGCCGGACAGGGCGCCATGTACTCGTGGGCGCCGGAGCCGCCCATCATCCCGACGTCGGCCTCGCAGCGGTACCAGCGGACCCCGCTGCGGTCGAGGATCCGCTCATACGCACCGGCCTGCAGCTCGTAGGAGCGCGCCAGGCCCTCCTCGTCGCGATCGAAGGAGTAGGCGTCCTTCATCGTGAACTCGCGGGTGCGCAGCACCCCGGCGCGCGGTCGCGGCTCGTCGCGCTCCTTGGTCTGGATGTGGAAGAGCTTCAGCGGCAGGTCGCGGTAGGAGCGCACGTCGCGGGCCACGTGGGTGGTGACCGCCTCCTCGTGGGTCATCGCCAGGACCATCGGCGACCCCTTGCGGTCCTCGAGCTTGAACAGCTCCTCGATCGCATACCGCCCGGTCTTCTCCCACGCCTCGGCCGGCTGCAGCACCGGCATCAGCATCTCCTGGCAGCCGATCGCCTCCATCTCCTCGCGGATGATCGCCTCGACCTTGCGCTGCGCCCGCCACCCGGCGGGCAGGTAGGTCCAGAGCCCCGCCCCCAGCTGCCGGATCAACCCCGCCCGCACCATCAGCTTGTGCGAGATCGCCTCCGCGTCGCCGGGGGCGTCCTTGAGGGTCGGGAGAAAGGTCTGGGAGAGCCGGCTCACGCCGGGAAACCTACTCGCTAGGCCCGCGTGAACCGGCGGCCTGCGGTCGGCGAGGCCTCCTCGTCGAGGAGGACCTTGTCGGACTCGCCGCGTTCGACGGCTTCCTTCTCCATCGCGGCGATCTTCTCCGGGGTGAGTTCGCCGGCGTTTTCGGCCTCGATGTTGGCGACCCACTCGGCCCCCTCGCGGGACTCGGCCTCGTCGAACTCGACCTCGCCGCGGTCGAGGGACTTGTCGATCTCTTCGAAGAGGGTGTCGACGAGCTTCTCCTGCGGGACCTTGCGCAGCGGTTTGCCGCCGGCGAAGATCAGGCCCTCGTTCTTGGCCCCGGCGATGCCGAAGTCGGCGTGGCTGGCCTCGCCGATGCCGTTGACGGCGCAGCCGAGGACGGCGACCTCGACCGGCTCCGCGTAGCTTTCCAGCCGCTTCTCGATTTCCGCCACGACCGAGTCCATGTCGAACTGCAGGCGGCCGCAGGTCGGGCAGGCGATCAGGACCGGGCCGCGCTCGCGCAGCTGCAGCGCCTTGAGGATCTCCCAGGCGACCTTGACCTCCTCCTCGGCGTGGAAGGTCGAGAGGCTGATCCGGATCGTGTCGCCGATCCCGTCGGCGAGCAGCGTCCCAAGGCCGACCGCGCTTTTCAGCGAGCCGCCCCATTTGGTCCCCGCCTCGGTGACCCCGAGGTGCAGCGGATAGGGGATCTTCTCCGAGAGCAGCCGGTTGGCGGCGATCGTGTACGGCACGTTGGTCGACTTGATCGAGACCTTGAAGTTTTCGAAGTCGAGGCCCTCCATCAGCTCGACGAACTCGATCGCGGCGGCAACCAGCGCCTCGACCGGCGCCTCCCGCTCGAGCTCGTGCAGGTGCTTGGGCAGCGAGCCGGAGTTGACCCCGATCCGCATCGGCACCCCGGCGGCGTTCGCCTTCGCGGCCACCTCGGCGACTTTGTCGCGGCCGCCGATGTTGCCCGGGTTGAGCCGGATGCAATGGGCGCCGGCGTCGATCGCTTTCAGCGCCAGGGTGTGGTTGAAGTGGATGTCGGCGATCACCGGGATCGGCGATTCCTTGACGATCGTCTTCAGCGCCTCGGCATCCTGCTCGCGCGGCACCGCGCAGCGGACCAGGTCGGCCCCGGCGTCGGCGACCTTGCGGATCTGGTCCATGGTCGCCGCCAGGTTGGCGGTCTCGGTCTTGGTCATCGTCTGCACCGCGACCGGCGCGCCGCCGCCGATCGGGACGTTGCCGACGAATATCTGCCGCTTGGAAGCCATGTCCAAAGCCTACTGAGGGAGCGCCCCGACTCACCGAACCCGGCCAGGCAAGGTAGATCACGGCCGGGGCAGATCGCTGTCTGCCCCGGCAACTGGTCCAACTTATGCGGTGCGCTGCGGCTATCCCTCGACGTTGAGCCCGCTGGGAGTGTTCACCGCAACGGACGCCGTCCAGGTCGAATCTCCACACCCGTTTTCAAGGGTGACCACGCCATTGATGTCCATGGTGGCCGAGCCGGAGGTCACACCTGTAAGGGTCCCAAGGGTGGTCCCCGCACCGGTGTTGGCGACACATGAGATGCCGAAGACTGTCGATTTCATTGTCACTCTCATCCCTTTGGAGATGACCGTTCCGTTTGTCGTTCCGGCAATGGATTTGTATTCCATCGAGCCCTTCGCGATCGTGGTGGTGGTGTGGCTGCATCCCGTCCAATTCAATTCGGTGACTTCGAGTGTGGGAAGCGGCGGGATGATGTCGATGCTGTAGTTGCCATGGATATGCAACCCCGTGCATGTGTCGTTGGCTAGTCCCGATGTGTCTTTGAACAACGATGAAGAGCTAATTTTGAGCGTTTTGTCGAATGTTGCGCCAGATCCAATAGTGGTGGTACCGCTGCGGATGGTGGTTGCCATGGCGCCGGGGGCGCCCAGGGCAAAGGTCGCGATGACGCCCGCGACAAGAGCGATGGTCTTCGAAGTTCTCATTCTGTCCTCCAGGTAACAGGCCTCGTGGGCACTGTGTGGTTTGTAACCTGATAATGGACAGAACTCTTCGATAAGTCTCCGGTACTTTGCCTAACGATCGGAGGGCATTTACCGCACTTCGAAGCCTTCGCCGGTGATGCGGCCGATGTCGTTCGAGAGGCCGAGGAAGAAGAGCATCAGGACGAGGGCGACGCCGACCATCGTCGCCCGCTCCATCACCCGCAGCGAGACCGGCCGGCCGCGCAGCTTCTCGACCAGGGCCCAGAAGATGTGGCCGCCGTCGAGGGGCAGGATCGGCAGCAGGTTGACGAGGCCGAGCGAGAGGCTGACGAAGGCGAGCAGGAGCAGCGCCCGTTCGAGGCCCTTTTCGATCACCTGGTGGCCGACGTCGCTGATCCCGACCACGCCGGAGACCTGCTTGCGCTGTTCGGATTCGAACAGGTGGGTGAAGACGTGGAGGGTCCCTGAGGCGACTTCCCAGATCGCGTCGACCGCTTCCCCGGCGGCCTCGCCGGGGCCGATCTCGATCTGCTCGGCGCCGTAGGAGAATCCGACCAGCGCCCGCTTCGCTTCCTCGTCGTAGCGCGGCCGCACGGTGATCGTCTCGAGCTGGCCGTCGCGCCGCACCTGCAGGTCGACCGGGGCGGTCGCGACGCAGCCCTCGACCTGCTTGCCCTCGCACTTGTGGGAGGCGACGACCTCGCCGAAGCGGATCAACCGCTCTTCGGTGTCGAGATTGACGAAGCGGTGGCCGTCGACCGCGACGATTTCGTCGCCGGGCTCGAGGACCTTGGCGGCGGGGCTCCCCTGCCGCACGCTGCCGACCGTCTGCTCGATCTGTTCCTGGCCGTTGACCCAGTAGACGCCGAAGAGGATCGCGAAGGCGAGGACGATGTTCACCGCCGGGCCCGCCGCGACGACGACGATCCGCTTCCAGACCGGCTTGCGGAAGTAGGCGTTTGCTTCGTGCTCCGGAGGGACGTCCTCCTCCGGGTTCATCCCGGTGATTTTCACGTAGCCGCCGATCGGGATCGATTTGACCCCGTACTCGGTTTCCCCCCGCTTGACCGACCAGATCGTCGGCCCGAAGAAGAGGAAGAAGCGCTCGACCCGCATCCCCGTCGCCTTGGCGGCGAAGAAGTGGCCCGCCTCGTGGAGGATGATCAGCAGGCAGAAGCCGACGAAGACCCAGAACCAGCTCATGCGGGCATCAGCCCCCGGATCTGCTCCTCGCTGCGCTCGCGGGCCTCGGCGTCGGCGGCGAAGAGGTCGTCGAAGTGGGTCACCGGGCGGGCCGGCATCTCCTCCAGCACCCGCTCGATCACCGCCGGGATGCCGGTGAAGGGGATCCGCTCGGCGAGGAAGGCGGCGACCGCGACCTCGTCGGCGGCGTTGAGGACACAGGGGGCCGTCCCGCCCGCCGCGCCCGCCTCCAGGGCCAGCCGCAGGCAGGCGAAGGTCTCCAGGTCGGGCTCCTCGAAGCTCAGCGAGCCGACCGTGGCGAGGTCGAGCTGCGGCACCTCGACGTCGGCCCGCTCCGGGTAGTGCAGCGCGTAGGAGATCGGCACCCGCATGTCGGGGTAGCCGAGGTGCGCCAGCGAGGAGCCGTCGTTGAGGTGGATCAGCGAATGGATCAGCGACTGCGGGTGGACGACGACCCCGATCCGCTCGTAGGCGACGCCGAAGAGGTGGTGGGCCTCGATCGCCTCGAAGCCCTTGTTCATCAGCGTCGCCGAGTCGATCGTGATCCTCCCCCCCATCCGCCAGGTCGGGTGCGCGAGGGCGTCGGCGACGCTGACGCCGGCCAGGTCCTCGCGGCCGCGGAACGGCCCGCCGGATGCGGTCAGCACCAGCCGCGTCACGGTTCCCGGCGCCTCGCCCTCGATCAGCTGGAAGAGGGCCGAGTGCTCGGAGTCGACTGGCAACAGGCGCGCGCCGGTCGCCTCGGCCAGCGCCATCACCAGCTCGCCGCCGAGCACGAGGCTCTCCTTGTTGGCCAGCGCGACGTCGATCCCCTCGCTGAGCGCGACGATCGTCGAACCGAGGCCGGCGGCGCCGACGATCGCGTTGAGGACGAGGTCGGGCTCGGTCGAGGCGATCAGCTCCCGCACCCCGTCGGAGCCGGCGAGGACCCGGCCGCTCCAGGCGCCGCGCGCGCTCTCGGCCGCATCGGGGTCCGACAGCGCGATCACCGGCACGCCGTGCTCGCGCGCCTGCTCGACGGTCAGCTCCCAGCCCGAGCCGGCCGCCAGGCCGGCCGCCTGCAGCTCATCCGAGCGCCCGATCACTTCCAGCGCCTGCGTTCCGATGGACCCGGTCGACCCGAGTACGAGGACCTTCTTCATGCCCGATAGAGGATACGGAGGGCGCCACCTGAACCGCGAGACCGCAAAAACGGTTCTCCAGCGACCGTTTTTGCGGTCTCGGCGCTACCCGCCGAGGCCACCGAGGAAGGCAAACGGATTTCGGATGTCGTCGGCGATCTCCTTGAAGGTGCCCTGGACCGCTACTGCGCTCCCGGTGGGAGCCTCGGCGCGGATCCGGTCGCCCAATGCCCTGGCGGCATCCTCGTCTGCCGCGCCGACGAGGACGTAATGACCGCGATGGACCGTCGGCAGACCCTCGTCGCGGAGGCGGTCTGCGAACTCACCCGCCTCCTCCCGCGAGGGCAGCTCGACCTGCACCTCGTACTGGGGATAGCCCTGTTCCTCGGTCTCTTTGCGTTCCTTGGCGATCCTCTCCTGATGCTCGGCCGCCCTGGCCGCGGCGTCCTCGGGCAGCGGCTCGTCCGCCGGCTCCCATTCCTGCGAGAGCGGATGCCAGCGCCTGAAGTCGACCTCCACCTCCTCCTCGTCCGCCGTGGCGAGGCGGAGCACCAGCTCCCGTGCCCTCTCCGCCTGCTCCCGGTCGCCGGCATAGAGGAAGATCGTCGTCCCGTTCCGCGAGACGATCACCCGGTCGTGGAAGGCTTCGCTGAGATCGTGCTCGAGCTCTTTGGCATCGAGGCGATCGTGCAGGGCATCGGCGACCCCGTCGGCGCGGAAATCGATCTGCAGGCGCCAGTCGTCGTTCATCGCGCTAGTAGACGACCGCCACCGCGAGGTAGTAGCCGATCACGACGGTGAAGAAGACCGCGTCGAGGCGGTCGAGGAGGCCGCCGTGGGGGCCGAAGAGGGTGCCGGTGTCCTTGGTGCCGAGGTCGCGCTTGAGGAGCGACTCGAAGAGGTCGCCGACGGGGGCGGCCGCGGCGACGGCGGCGCCGATCATCAGCGCGTCCACGCCGGAGAGCCAGTCCTGGTAGAGACCGGCGAACCAGAAGCCCATCGTCCCGATCACGAAGCCGCCGATCAGGCCCTCCACGGTCTTGTTCGGCGAGAGGTTGGGGGCGATCTTGTGGCTGCCGAACATCCGGCCCGTCGCGTAGGCGGCGGTGTCGGCGACGAAGGTCCCGACCAGGACGTCGATCAGCAGCGCCGCGCCGTGGTCCGGCAGCCCCCGCAGGAAGACGGCGTGGGCCAGCGGGATCCCGATCCAGAGCACCCCCAGCAGCGTCACCCCGAGCGAGACCGTCGCCCCTTCCCGATGGCGGGCGTTGGCGGCGAATGCGAAGAGCAGCGGCACCGTGCCGGCGACGACGTAGAGAACGTTGAAGGCGCTGCCGAGGTAAGCCGCCGCGATCAGCGCCGCGACCGAGACGTAGGCGGGGACGACGAGGGGGCGGTAGCGGCTGGCGATGCCCGCGTACTCGCGGATCGCGACGATGCCGATCGCGACCATCGCCAGCGCGAAGACGACGCCCCCTGCGACGGTGATCGCGATCGCGAAGGCGATCCAGGGAAGCGCGACGAGCACCCGCTTCGCCGTCTCGCCGCTGCCCCGCCGCCGGCGCGGCTCCCGCGGCGTCCGCTCCGGCGGCTGCGGCTCGTCCTCGAACATCTCGTCGTCGAAGAGGTCGATTTTCACGCCCGGCTCCCGAAGCGCCGCTGCCGGGTCTCGTACTCGCGCAGGCTGTCTTCCAGCGCGGCGCGGTCGAAGTCCGGCCAGAGCTCGTCGCGGAAGACGAGCTCGGAGTAGGCGCACTGCCAGAGCAGGTAGTTGGAGAGCCGCTGCTCGCCGCTGGTCCGGATCAGCAGGTCGGGGTCGTGCATCTCCGGCGCGTAGAGCAGCCGCTCGAACTCCTCCTCGGACTCCCCCTGGAACTTCCGCGCGGCGTCGAGGATCTCCGCCCGGCCGCCGTAGTTGAAGGCGACGTAGAGGACGATGCGCTCGTTGGCGGCGGTCTCCTCTTCGGACCACCGCATCCGCTCGGCCAGCGCCGGGTCGAGGCCCTCGCGGCGGCCGATGTAGCGCATCCGCACGCCTTCGTCCTTCAGCTCCGGCGTTTCCGAGCGGATCCGCTCGCCCATCATCTGCAGCAGGCCGCGGACCTCCTCCTCGGGCCGGCTCCAGTTCTCGGTCGAGAACGAGTACACGGTCAGCTCCTCGATCCCCAGCTCGGCCGCGTCGCGCAGCCGCGCCTTCAGCGTGTCGGCGCCGGCCCGGTGCCCGTCGACCACCGGCAGGTCCCGCTGCCGCGCCCAGCGGCCGTTGCCGTCGGTGATGATCGCTACGTATTTCGGCGCGGTCACGCTGCGGTGGCCCGCCTCAGACTTCGAGGATCTCTTCTTCCTTGCCTTTGAGCAGGGAATCGATCTCGGCGATCGCCTCGTCGGTCTGCTTCTGCAGAGCCTCCTCGCCCCGGCGCTCGTCGTCCTCGCCGGCTTCGCCTTCCTTTTTCAGCTCGCGCAGGTCGCTCATGATGTCGCGGCGGACGTTGCGGATCGCGATCCGCCCCTCCTCGGCGACGCCGTGGACGACCTTGACCATCTCCCGCCGCCGCTCCTCGGTCATCTCCGGGATCTGCAGGCGGATCACGTTGCCGTCGTTGCTCGGCGTCAAGCCGACGTCGGACTCCTGGATCGACTTCTCGATCGCCCCCAGGGCGCTCTTGTCGAAGGGCGTCACCGTCAGCAGACGGGCGTCCGAGGCAGAGACGTTGGCGAGCTGCTTCAGCGAAGTCGGGTTGCCGTAGTAGTCGACCATGATCCGGTCGAGCAGGTGCGGCGAGGCGCGCCCGGTGCGGACCGTCGCCAGCTCGCCACGGGTCGAATCGACCGATTTGGCCATCCGATCTTTGGCGTCTACGAGCAGTTCGTCGATCAGCTCCACTGGGTTCCCGTCCTCGTCAGTCGGCGGGGGAGCTCGAGACCAGCGTCCCCACTTTTTCGCCGCAAACGATCCTATCTATGTTGCCCTCGTCGCCCATGTTGAAGACGTAGATCGGCAGGTCGTTGTCCATGCAGAGCGAGAGCGCGGTCGAGTCCATCACCTTCAGGCCCCGCTCGATCGCCTCCTTGTGGGTGATCGCGGGGAGGAACTTCGCCTCCGGGTTGGTCGCCGGGTCGGAGTCGAAGACCCCCTCCACCCCGTTCTTCGCCATCAGGATCGCCTCGGCGTGGATCTCCAGCGCTCGCAGCGCAGCCGCGGTGTCGGTGGTGAAGAACGGGTTGCCGGTGCCGGCGGCGAAGATCACCACCCGGCCCTTCTCCAGGTGGCGCATCGCGCGGCGGCGGATGTAGGGCTCGGCGACCTCCTGCACTTCGATCGCCGACATCACCCGCGTGTCCTGCTTTTCCCGCTCCAGGGCGTCCTGCAGCGTCAGCGCGTTGAGGACCGTCGCCAGCATCCCCATGTAGTCGCCGGTCGCCCGGTCCATCCCGCTCGCCGCCCCGTCGAGGCCGCGGTAGATATTGCCGGCGCCGACGACGATCGCGACCTCGACCCCGCGGTCGCGGACCGCCGCGACCTGCCTGGCGATCCGGTCGACCTCGGCGGCGTCGGTGCCGAAGTCCTGGCTGCCCATCAGGGCCTCGCCGGAGAGCTTCAGCAGTATGCGCCCGAAGCGCGGCTCGGGGGAGTCGGTCACCAGGGCTGACTCTATTCGCCGACGCGGAAGTAGGCGAGGCGGGCGACGCGGACGTTCTCGCCCGTCTTCGCCGCCATCTCCTGGCGCAGCTCCTCGATCGTCTTGCCCTCGTGTTTCTCGGCGTTGACGTGGGTCTGGTCGAGCAGCGCGACTTCGGCCGCCCACTTGTTCAGCTGGCCCTCGACGATTTTCTCGACGACGTTGTCGGGCTTGCCTTCTTCGCGCGCCTTCTCTTCGAAGACCCGCTTTTCGGCCTCGCGCTCCTCCTCGGGAATTTCCTCGGTGGTGACGTACTGCGGCGCGGTCGCGGCCGCGTGCAGGGCCACCTGGTAGGCGAAGACCTTGAACTCCTCGTTGCGAGCGACGAAGTCGGTCTCGCACTGGACTTCGACCATCGCCCCGACCTTGTCGTTGGCGTGGATGTAGGAGGCGACGACGCCCTCGTTGGTGCCGCGGCCTTCGCGCTTGGCGGCGGAGGCCTGGCCCTTGACCCGCAGCAGCTCGACCGCGCGCTCGACGTCGCCGTCGGCCTCGACCAGCGCCGATTTCGCGTCCATCATCGCCGCCCCGGTCCGATCCCGGAGCGCCTTCACGTCAGCAGCGGTAACGCTCATTTCGACTCCCCCTCGCTCTCGGCTTTCTCGCCCTCGGCGCTCCCGGCCGCCTCGGCGCTCTCGGCGGGCGGCGCCGGAGGCTGCTCCTCGGACGGTTTCGTGTCCTCGGCGGCCGGTTGCTCGCCCGCCACCGTCGGAGCTTTCTCCTCCGCGGCCGGAGCCTCGGTCTGAGGCGCCTCGGGCGCCTTCGTCTGAGGCGCCTCGGGCGCCTTCGTCTGAGGAGCATCAGGTGCCTTCGTCTGAGGAGCATCGGGCGCTTTGGTCTGCGGCGCCTCGGGCGCTTTGGTCTCAGGCGCATCGGGCGCCTTCGTCTGCGGCGCCTGGGGTGCTTGGGTCTGCGGCTGTTTCGGCGGCTGTCCCTGAACCTGCTGGGCTTTCTGCTGGGCCGCAGCCGTCGCCTGAGCCGCTTTCGCAGCCTCCTCGGCGGCTTTTTTCGCCTCCTCGGCTTCGACGCGGGCTTTCTCTTCCTCCTCGCGCTTTTTGCGCTCTTCCTCGTCCTTTTTGCGCCGCTCCATCTCTTCGGCGATCCGCTTCTCCTCCTGGACGCGCCAGGAGCTGGAGCCGTCCTCGACCGCGCCGCCGATCGTGCCGATGATCAGCTGGCAGGAGCGGATCGCGTCGTCGTTGCCGGGAATCACGTAGTCGACCGGCGTCGGATCGCAGTTGGTGTCGACCAGGCCGATGATCGGGATTCGCAGGCGCGCCGCCTCGTTGACCGCGATCTCCTCGGTTTTCAGGTCGGCGACGAAGACCGCGTCGGGCAGCCGGTCCATGTCGCGGACGCCGCCGAGGTTGAACTCGAGCTTGGCGAGTTCGGCCTCCATCCCCATCCGCTCCTTGGTCGGCAGGAGGTCGAGTTTGCCCTCCTCTTTCCAGCCATTGAGCTCGTGGAGGCGGCCGATCCGGCCCGACATCGTGTTGAAGTTGGTCAGCAGCCCGCCGAGCCAGCGCTTGTTGACGTAGGGCATCTTGCAGCGGTCGGCCCATTCCTGGATCGTGTCGCGGGCCTGCTTCTTGGTGCCGACGAAGAGCACCGTGCCGCCGCCGCTGGCGAGCTCGCCGGCGAAGCGGCGCGCGTTCTCCAGCAACGCCTCGGTCTGCAGCAGGTCGATGATGTGGATCCCGTCCAGCTCGCCGAAGATGAAGCGGCGCATGTTCGGGTTCCAGCGGCGGGTCTGATGGCCGAAGTGGACTCCGGCCTCGAGCAGCTCTCTGAGTTCTGCCTGGGGCATTGCTGTTCTCCTTAAATTGGCGCAGCTCCCCGCTCCGCTTGCCGGGACCTGGTTGGTGGCCAGGCAGGATCCGGGCTCGCAGCGAGCGGGGGTTGGTTTGGACCGCCGATTGTAGAGCGGAGCCCCTACTCGGCGTGGGCCGCCTGCAGCGCCGCCGCCAGGTCCTCGGGCAGCGGCGAGGTGAAGCTGAGCCGCTCGCCGCCGTGCGGGTGCTGGAAGGCGAGCCGGTGGGCGTGGAGGAACTGCCGCTCGAGGCCGTAGCGAGAGGCACCGCCGTAGGTGACGTCGCCGGTCAGCGGGTGGCCGATGGCGGCGAAGTGAGCGCGGATCTGGTGGGTGCGGCCGGTCTCCAGGCGGGCCTCCAGGTAGCTCTCCCGCGGCAGCAGCTCCAGCACCGTGAAGTGGGTGCGCGCCTGGCGGGACGCGGCCCCGGAGACCGCCATCCGGTGCCGCTGCTTGGCGGCGCGGCCGATCGGCGCGTCGATCGTCCCGGTCCGCGACGCCAGCCGGCCGCCGGCCAGCGCCAGGTAGACCCGTTCGACCTCGCGCTCCCGGACCCGCTCCTGCAGCGCCGCGTGGGTCGCGTCGTCGCGGGCGACGACCAGCAGGCCGCTGGTCCCCTTGTCGAGGCGGTGGACGATCCCCGGCCGCTCCGGGTCCCCCCCGCCGCCGAGGATCTCGGCCAGCTGGTCGACCAGCGTCGGCCCGCTGTGCGACGGCGCCGGGTGGACGACGAGCCCGGCCGGCTTGTCGACCACCGCCAGCCACTCGTCGAGGTGGACGATCCGCAGCTCCGGCTCAGCCACCGTCCGCTCCGGGCTCGGCGTCGCGCAGGTAGATCAGGACCATCAGCACGACCCCGGTGGTTATCGCGACGTCGGCGAGGTTGAAGGGCGGCCAGGAGCCGACGACGATGTAGTCGGTGACCTCGCCGGCGGCCAGGCGGTCGACGAGGTTGCCGAGCGCGCCGCCGGCCAGCAGCCCGACCGCGACCCACATGCCGCGCCGCTCGGGATCGCGGCTGAAGACGTAGGCGATCAGCGCCAGCGCCGCGACCGTGACGAGGACGAGACCGGCGCCGGCGCCGCCGGCGAGCCCGAAGGCCACCCCCGTGTTGTGGGCGAGGGTGAGGCTGAGCGGGCCGAGGACGTCGACCTCCTCGCCCGGGAACAGGTGGGCCTCGACCCGCCCCTTCACGGCCTGGTCGCCGGCGACGACCACGGCGCAGAGGATGCCGGCGAAGGCCCAGGCGCGGGCGGCGGCGCTCACCCGGCGATCAGGTCGACGATCAGCTTCTGGGCGACGAAGAGGACCAGCAGCCCGATCATCGGGCTGAGGTCGAGCCCGAATCCGCCGCCGCCCCCCATCGGTGGGATCAGGCGGCGGAAGAAGTTGAGGTAGGGATCGGTGACCTCGTGGGCGAAGTCGAGCACCGCCCGCAGGTAGGGGTTGTAGGGCATGCGGGGGACGAAGGAGGCGACGATCCTGATGAAGATCAGGATCGTGTAGACGATGAAGAGGGCGCTGACGTAGTCGGCGACGTCGCCGCGGCTGAGCGCGAGCGGGATCAACCGCGCATCCTCTCCAGCGAGGCCTCGACGGCGGCCTCGAAGGCCCGGCGGGCGCCCTCTCGGTCGAGCGCCTGCAAGCCCGCTTCGGTGGCGCCGCCGGGCGAGGCGACGGCCTTGCGGAGGTCGGCGGGGTCATGGCGGCGCAGCAGCTCCGCGGTCCCCACCGCGGTCTCCGCCACCAGCTCCCGCGCCAGGTCGGGGTCGAGGCCGTCCTTCGCGCCGGCGGCGGCGATCGCCTCGGCCGCCAGGGCGAAGTAGGCCGGCGAGCAGCCCATCACCGCGGTCGCGGCGTCGAAGTCCTCCTCGGCGATCTCGACCATCCGCCCGAGCACGGCCAGCTTCCCCCAGCTGCGATCGGTTGCCGACCCCGCCGCGCAGAGGACGCCCTTGCGGACCTCGACGGCGACGTTTGGCATCACCCGCAGGACATGCTCGGCGGCCGGCAGGACGTCCCGCAGCTGGGCCAGGGTCGTCATTGCCAGCACCGAGACGACCTCCCTGGCCTCGCCCAGCTCCGGCGCCACCTCCGCGAGGCGGTTCGGCTTCACCGCCAGCACGACGAGGTCGGCGCGGCGGCAGATCTCCTCGTTGGAGACCGCCTCTCCCCCCAGGCTCCTGGCCAGCTCCCGCGCCCGGCCGGAGCCGCCGTCGGAGAAGAGCATCCGCTCGAACTCGCCGACCCAGCCGCGCGCCATCGCCGCGGCCATGCTGCCGGACCCCACGAAACCGACGATCATGGCCCGGGAGACTACCCCGGGCCATGATCGCGCCGAGTTATCCGCCCAGCGTGCCGAACAGGTCGGTGTGGTCGTTGGTCCCGAGAACCTCGAGACCGCCCGGGCCGGAGGGAACGGGATCTCGAAGCGGCTGCCGCTAGGACTGGTTGAAGAAGCCCTTGTCGATCAGCCTCGCCTTTTCCTCGGCGGAGACGTCGACGTTGCGCGGCGTCAGCAGGAACATCTTCTCGGCGATCCGCTGCATGCCGCCGTCCAGGGCGTAGGTGAGACCGGAGCAGAAGTCGATCATCCGCTTCGAGAGCTCGTGGTCGGCGGTCTGCAGGTTGAGGATCACCGGGACCTGGCGTTTGAACTGGTCGGCGACCTGCTGGGCGTCATTGAAGTTACGCGGGATGACGAGGTGTACCTGGAGGTCGCCCCCGTCGCCGCCGTTGTCGACCGGGCGCAGCGTCCGGGTGCGACTGGCGGCGATCGGCTCGTCGTCGGCGAAGATGTCGTCGATCTCGTCGCGGCGCGGACGGCGGGAGGTCGGCAGGCGCCGCACCGAGGAGCTGCCCTCACCCCGTTCGCGGCGTCCCTCGAAGACCTCCTCGGTCCCGGTCTCGGGCTCGAAGTCTTCCTCGTATTCGGGGCCGTAGTCGTGGTCCTCGGCCAGGCCGAAGTAGACGAGCGCGCGGTGCCAAGTGTCTTTGAGAGCCATATCTGCAGCGTGATTCGGCCTTCAGCGGCCGACTCCTTTACGGATTATCCCCAGTTTTCGCGCGAAATCACACGAACAGGGCATGCCCCAGCCGGATGATGGTCGCTCCCTCCTCGACCGCGACGCGCCAATCCTGCGAGGTTCCCATCGAGAGATGGCGCAGGCCGCCGGCCGCCGCGAGCTCGGCGAGCCGGGCGAAATAGGGCCGCGAGCCCTCCGGATCCGGGCTGAAAGGCGGCATCGTCATCAGGCCGGCGACGGTCACCGGGCAGCGCTCGACGAAGGCCGGCAGCGCCTCGGGCTCGACCCCGCCCTTGCCCTCCTCGCCGGAGACGTTGACCTCGACCAGGACTTCCGTGTCGGGCCCGGCGTGCCTGCCGAGCTGATCGAGGACCGAATCGGTCGCGACCGAGTGGATCAGCCGGCAAAGCGGCAGCACCTGCTTGACCTTGCGGCTCTGCAGGTTGCCGATGAAGTCCCAGGTGAAGGCCTCGCCCCAGCGCTCGTGCTTGGCGGCCAGATCCTGCTGGCGGTTCTCGCCGACCAGCTTCACGCCGGCCTCGGCGAGCCTGCCCATCTCCTCGAGCGGGACGTACTTGGTGGCGACGAGGACGTCGACCCCCTCGCCGGCGGCCGCCTCGACCTCTTCCAGCCTGGCCGCGACCCTGGCGGCGTCGATGTCGTGGATCAGCTCCGCCATCTACCCCGCCTCGACCCAGCCGACGCCGGCCTGCCGCCCGGTGCGCCCCGCGTCGCGGCGGTGCGAGAAGAACAGCTCCGCCTCGCAGGAGGTGCAGAGGCCGGCCGACTCGACCCGCTCGACCCCCGCCCCGGCGAGCTGCCGCCGCGCCACCTCGGCCAGGTCAAGCATCCGTCCCTCGGCGACCCCCTCGCCAAGGTCCGAAAAGCTCTCCAGGACCTCGTCGCCGACCTCGTAGCAGCAGCGGCCGATCCCGGGCCCGATCGCGGCCGAGGTCGCCCCCACGGCCTCCGCCCCCGCCGCGAGGATCCCGCCAGCGAGCCCGCGCCAGCCAGCGTGCAGCATCGCCATCCGCCGCGGTCCCACGACCGCCACCGGCAGGCAGTCGGCCGTGAAGACCAGTGCCGCCATGCCGGGCTCGCGCAAGACGTGCCCATCAGCCTCGGGCACCTCGTTCCGTGGTTCTTTTGTCGTCTCTGGCCGGACAAAGGAACCACGGAACGCGGTGGGGTGCTCGATCAGGCGGGTGCCGTGGACCTGACGGGCAAAGGCGAACCGCTCGGGCTCGAAGCCGAGGGCGACCGCGAGGCGGCGACGGTTCTCCCTCACCGCCTCGGCGTCGTCGTCGGTGAGCAGACCCAGGTTGAGAGTGTCGAAGGGCGCCTCGCTGACGCCGCCGAGGCGGGTCGAGAAGGCGGCGCCGGCGCCGTCGAGCTCCGCCTGCAGCCAGCGGACGCCGTCTTTCTCGCGCCAATCCATGCCGCAAACAAAGCAGAAACGCGGGGCTACCCCGCTCGCGCCGCCTCCAGAGCCGCGGCGAGCTCCTGCTCGCGGCCGGCGATCTGGCCTTCGAGGCGACGGCTCTTCGCCGCCCGCAGGCCGCGGCCCACCGCCGGGCCCTGGGGGACGCCGGCGGCGATCAGGTCGTCGCCGTCGATCTCCAGCTCGATCCTGCTCCAGGAGGTCAGGTACCTGTCCAGCCAGCTCGCCCCCAGCGCCCGGCCGAGGATCAGCTCGACCGGATCGCGCCGCTCGGCCACCTCGACCCCCTCGCCGGGCCGCGGCGCCGGCATCGAGGCGAGGACCCGCTCGGCTCCCTCCGGACCCAGCGCCGCCGCGATCAGGGCCTGCTCGCGCGGGACCAGCTCCGCCCAGTGCGGCTCCTTCAGCAGCTCCTCCACCGACCTCATCAGCTCGACTCCGCCCTCGCGCAGGTCGATCAGGCCCCAGCCGGCGAGCAGACCGAGGCCGACCCGCCCGGTCGGTTCGGCGGCGAGGCGCTCGAGCTCGGCGCGGCGGCGGTCGGCGGAGACGGTCGAGAGGTCGGTTCGGCGGAGGAGCTCGAACGTCTCGGGCTCGGGCGAGAAGCCGAAGCGGGATCCGTAGCGGGCGGCGCGGATCGCCCGCGTCGGGTCGTCGGCGAATGACCGCGGGTGCAGGATCCGCAGCTGGCCCAAGTCGAGGTCCTCGCGCCCGCCGTGGGGATCGATCACCCGCGGCTCGCCCGCGAGCGGGATCGCCATCGCGTTGACGGTGAAGTCACGGCGGGCGAGATCGGCCTCGACGTTCGCGGCCGGAGCGACCACCGGCAGCGCTCCCGGCTCGGGATAGCTCTCGGTCCGGGCCGTCGCCACGTCGACCTCGTGCCCCTCGACCTCGACCTTGACCGTGCCGAAGCGCTCGTGCTCCTTCTCGGCCCCGCCCAGCCGCGCCGCCAGCGCGGCCGCGTCTCCCTCGACGACCAGGTCGACGTCCGCCCGCGGCCGCCCGAGGAGGAGATCGCGGACCGCCCCGCCGACGAGGTAAACGGGCTCACGCGCCTGCCGCCGCACCGCCTCCAGCTCCGGGTGGGCGTGCCGCAATGCTGCACCGAGGTCCTCGACGGGCATGGGCGACCTACGATGACCGCTGGCGCGGATGCCCGCCCTCAGAGGCGGACGGCGATCCCGTCGGCCGCCATTCGCTCCTTCGCCTCGCGGACGCGGTAGTGGCCGTAGTGGAAGATCGAGGCGCAGAGGACGGCGTCGGCGCCGCCGCCCGTGATCGCCTCGCTGAGGTGGGAGAGCTCGCCGGCGCCGCCGCTGGCGATCACCGGCACGCTCACCGCCTCGGCCACGGCGCGGGTCAGCTCGAGGTCGTAGCCGTCGTTGGTCCCGTCGCGGTCCATGCTGGTCAGCAGCACCTCCCCCGCCCCGCGCGCGACCGCCTCCTCGGCCCAGCCGACGGCGTCGCGCCCCTCGACCCGCACCCGGCCGCCGTTGACGTAGACGCCCCAGCCGTCCTCCTCGCGCTTGGCGTCGATCGCGATCACCACGCACTGGGCGCCGAAATGGTCGGCCAGCTCGCCCAGCAGCCCGGGCCGCGCCAGCGCCGCCGAGTTGACCGAGACCTTGTCGGCGCCGGCGTCCAGAACCGCCTGCGCGTCCTCCACCGAGCGGATGCCGCCGCCGATCGTGAAGGGGATGAAGACGTTGTCCGCCGTCCGCCGCGCCAGCTCGACGATCGTCTCGCGCTGCTCGTGCGAGGCGGTGATGTCGAGGAACACCAGCTCGTCCGCCCCCTCGGCGTCGTAGCGCTCGGCAAGCTCGACCGGATCGCCGGCGTCGCGCAGCCCGACGAAGTTGGTGCCCTTGACGACGCGGCCGGCGTTCACGTCCAGGCAGGGGATGACCCGCTTCAGCGACATGGCCTCAGGTTAGGGCGGCGATGCCCTCGGCGACGGTCAGCTTGCGCTCGTAGAGCGCCCGGCCGACGATGGCGCCATCGATGTTGGGCGCCGCCTCACGGGCGAGCGTCTCGAGATCGGAGAGGTCGCCGACGCCGCCCGAGGCGATCACCCGTGCCGTGGTGGCCGCGGCGATCTCGTTCAGCTGGCCGATCGCCGGGCCCTCCATCGTGCCGTCGACCTCGATCGCCGTGCAGAGGAAGCGCTGGACGCCGCGCTCGGTCAGGTCCGCGACGGCCTCCGGAGCCTCGACGTCGCTGGTCTCGGTCCAGCCCGACAGCGAGACCTTGCCGCCGCGGGTGTCGACCGAGACGACGACCGCCTCGCCGTGCGCCGCGACCGCCGCGTCGAGGAAGCTGGGATCGCGCAGCGCGGCGGTGCCGATCACGACGCGGGCCGCTCCCGCCTCGAGCAGGGCCGCGACCGAGTCGGCGTCGCGCAGGCCGCCCCCGACCTGGATCGGGCAATTGACCGCGGCGGCGATCCGCCGCACCGCGTCGAGGTTCCGGGGCTCGCCCGCCTTGGCGCCGTCGAGGTCGACGACGTGGAGGAACTCGGCGCCTTCCCCGGCCCAGCGCTTCGCCGCGTCGACGGGATCGGCGTCGTAGGCCGTCTCCCGCGCGTAGTCGCCCTGCAGCAGGCGCACCGCCTGGCCGCCGCGGATGTCGATCGCCGGGTAGAGGATCACGCCGCAGCGGGCGCTTTGGCGCAGATGCCGGCGAAGTTGGAGAGCAGCCGCAGCCCCGCCGAGCTCGACTTCTCGGGGTGGAACTGGACGCCGTAGACGTTGTCGCGCTCGGCTGCGCAGGCGAAGCGGCTGCCGTACTCGGCGCTGCCGAGCAGGTCCTCGGCGCTGGGCCGCGGCGCGAAGGAGTGGACGAAGTAGAACGGGGTCCCGGAGGAAAGTCCCTCGGTGAGGCGCGACTCGCGCTCCCAGCGGACCGGCGACCAGCCGATGTGCGGGACCTTGAGGCCCTCGGCCTCCAGCTCGCCCACCGGCCCCTCCAGCAGTCCCAGGCCGTCGGAGCCGCCGTGCTCGGTGGTCGAGTCGAAGAGCAGCTGCAGGCCGAGGCAGATGCCGAGGATCGGAACCCCGGACTCGCGCCGCTCGGCGATCAGCCCCTCCAGCCCGAGCTCGCGGATCCGCTCCATCGCCCGCGGCATCGCGCCGACGCCCGGCAGGATCACCCCGTCGGCGGCGCGCACGACCTCGGGCTCGCGGCTGATCGTCGCCGTAACGCCGACGTGCTCGAGCGCCTTCTCGGCCGAGCGCAGGTTGCCCATCCCGTAGTCGAGGATCGCGATCCGGGCGCTCATCCGCTCAGCGTCCCCTTGGTCGACGGCACGCCGCTCTCATTCGGGTCGATCGAGACGGCGACCCGCAGAGCGCGGGCGAAGGCCTTGAACGCGGCCTCGATCATGTGGTGGGCGTTGGTGCCGGAGCGGACCCAGATGTGCAGGGTCAGCTTCGAGCTGTTGGCGACGGCGCGGAAGAACTCCTCGGCCAGCTCGCTGTCGAAGCCGGCGATCGAGACGACCGGCAGGTCGGCGGCGAAGTCGCAGTAGGGACGGCCGGAGATGTCGATCGCGCACTCGGCCAGGGACTCGTCCATCGGCACCAGGGCCGAGCCGTAGCGGCGGATGCCGGCGCGGTCGCCGAGCGCCTCGTCGAGCGCCTGCCCGAAGACGATGCCGACGTCCTCGACCGTGTGGTGGGCGCCGGTCTCGAGATCGCCGTTGGCCTCGACCTTTAACCCGAGGCGACCGTGGCGCGCCAGCAGGTCGAGCATGTGGTCGAGGAAGCCGACGCCGGTAGCGGCGCTCGCCTCTCCCCCGTCGAGATCGAGCGAGAGCCGGATCTGGGTCTCGGCGGTCTCGCGCTGTTTTTCAGACGTGCGGCTCATGACCTGCTCCTAATCATCGCTGACTCGCCGTGGACGGGGAAGCCCTCGGCGCTGGCGAGGGCGTTGACGTGCGGCGCCAGCTCCGCCGCGGCACCGTCGATCTCGACGTTGGAGATCCGCCGGCGGAAGGCTCCGGGACCGAGCGGCCCGGCGTAGCGGCCGGCGCCCCCGGTCGGCAGCACGTGGTTGGAGCCGGCCAGGTAGTCGCCGAAGGCGGTGGCGCCGTGGCGGCCGACGAAGACGCAGCCGGCGGTGGTGACGCGGTCGGCGAGCAGCGCCGCGTCGGTCTCCAGCAGCTCCAGGTGCTCGGGGGCGTAGGCGTTGGCGAGGTCGATCGCCGCCTCGGCGTCGGCGACCGGGACCAGCGCCAGCGGCGCCTCGGCGACGCTCGGGCGGGAGACGGCGGCGGCTTCGGCGGCCTCGGCGATCGCCTCCAGCACGCGCTCCTCGACCGCGACGGCGACGAGCGGGCTTTCCGGCCCGTGCTCGGCCTGGGCGCAGAGGTCGAGGGCGGCCCACTCAGGGTCGGTGTCGTGTCCCGCGATCAGCATCAGCTCCGACGGGCCGGCCAGCGAGTCGATCCCGACGGTGCCGTAGACGGCGCGCTTCGCCTCGCGGACCCAGGCGTTGCCCGGGCCGGCGATCACGTCGACCGGCTCGATCGTCTCGGTCCCGTAGGCGAGGGCGAAGATCGCCTGTGCCCCGCCCATCGCATAGATCTCCTCGACCTCGCAGAGCGCCGCGGCGGCGAGGACCAGCGGGTGCGGGCGGCCGTCGGGGCCGGGCGGCGAGCAGAGGGCGACGCGCCCGACGCCGGCGACCTGGGCGGGAATCGCGCACATCAGGACCGAAGAGGGATAGGCGGCGCGGCCGCCGGGCGCGTAGATGCCCGCGGCGCCGACCGGGACTTCGCGCAGCTTCACGCTCTGGCCGGCGGCCAGCTCGACCGTGCGCTCCTCGCCGATCTGCGCCTCCGCGACGCGGCGGATGTTGGCGGCGGCGGCCTCCATCGCCGCCCGCAGCTCGGGCGCCAGCACCGCCAGCGCCGCGGCTGCCTCGCCGGGCTCCACCCGCAGCGAGTCGAGCGAGGCGCCGGGGGCGTCGAAGCGGGCGGTCAGCCGCAGCACGGCCTCGTCGCCCCCCTCGCGCACTTCGCGCTCGATCGGCCCGACCTCGACCGCGGGGGCCGCCTCGGCCCCCCAGGCGCGCAGCGACGCGGCGGTCGCGGCCGCCCCCTCCCACTCGAACCTGCGGGTCCTCATCGGCTCGCCTCGCGCAGCTTCGCGGTCAGCTCGTCGATCTCCGCCGCCCGCAGTTTGTGGGCGACGCGGTTGGCGACGAAGCGGGCGGTGCACTCGACGATCTCCTCCCGCACCTCGAGCTCGTTCTCCTCCAGGGTGCGGCCGGTTGCGACGAGGTCGACGATGCCGTCGCCGAGGCCGACCAGCGGCGCCAGCTCGACCGAGCCCTTGACTTCGACCAGTTCGACCTGGCGGCCGGTCGACTCGAAGTAGCGCTCGGCGATCCGCGGGTACTTGGTCGCGATCCGCATCATCCCCAGCCGCCGCTGCGCTTCCGCCAGGCGGTCGTTGCCGGTGCGCGCGGCGAGGACCATCCGGCAGCGGCCGAAGCCGAGGTCGAGCAGCTCGTAGACGACGCGGTCGGACTGCTCGAGCAGGACGTCCTTGCCGGTGATGCCGACGTCGGCGGCGCCGCTCTCGACGTAGGTGGGGACGTCGGAGGGGCGCATCGTCACCAGGACCACCCCGGAGGCCTCGAAGATCAGCGAGCGCGAGTCGCCGCGCAGCTCGGCGGTGTCGATCCCGGCGCCGTCGAGGACGTCGAGCGTTTCCGCGAACAGGGCGCCGCGCGGCACCGCGATCTTCAGCGGCCCGTCAGCCACGGCGCGACTCCTCCAGCTGGGCGGTGTGGACGCGCTCCAGATAGAGGGCGAAGCCGGCGGCCGAGAGGTCGACGCCGAAGCGGCTCATCAGCCCGTCGTAGCGGCCGCCGCCGCCGAGGACGTGGCCGAGGGCCGGGTCGTAGACCTCGAGGATCGCGCCGCTGTAGTAGCCGAGGTCGCGCAGCAGGCCGAGGTCGATCTGGACCCGGTCGGCGGCGCCGCGCCGCTCGAGCTCGGCGTAGGTCTCGCTGAGCCGGGCGATCGCCCGCTCGATCGCCTCGCCGCCCAGGCCCCGCGCCTGCTCGAGCACCTCGCTGCCGCCGCGAAGCTGGGTCAGCGCCACGCAGCTCTGCACGCGCTCAGATCCGATCCCGGCCGCGGAGAGCTCGCCCTCGAGGCCGACGAGGTCGTGTGTGGCGAGGCTGGCGAGGACGGCGTCGCGCCGCTCCCCCTCGACGCCGAGCTCCTCCAGCAGCTGCCGGTAGAGGTCGGCGTCGCCGAGCCCGATCACGGCGCGATCGAGACCGGCGGCGTCGAGCGCCGCCTCCAGCACCTCGATCACCTCGACCGTCCCCTCCGCCGGCGAGGCGCCGATCAGCTCGACCCCGGCGTGCACCATCTCGCGCATCTGACCGCTCTGCGGCCGCACCGCGCGGTAGGCGCTGGCCAGGTAGCAGAGGCGATAGGGCGCCTCCTGGACGTTCGCGAACCGGCCCGTCACCAGGCGGGCGATCGGCACGGTCATTTCCGAGCGCAGCGCCAGCAGCTCGCCGCCCTCGTCGAAGAAGCGGTAGGAGGAGCTGGCGGCGCGACCGTCGCCTCGAGCCAGAACCTCGTCGTACTCGATCGCCGGCGTCGCCACCTCGCCGTAGCCCCGCGCTTCGAAGACGTCGATCAGGGCCTGCTTGAGCTTGCGCAGCTCGCGCATCTCGTCGGGCAGCACGTCTCGCGTTCCGGGCGGAATCGGGTGGATCATCGGCCTGACCTTACGAGAGCGGTGCGAATTCCCCTGCTAAGCGGGGATCTCCGCAGAAACCCGTTCGATCTGGGCGCCGAGCCCGCGCAGGCGCTCGTCGATCTGCTCGTAGCCGCGATCGATCTGGCGGATGTTGCCGATCTCCGAGGTCCCCTCCGCCGCGCAGGCGGCGATGAGCATCGCCATCCCGGCACGGATGTCGGGGCTCTCGACGCGCTCGCCGTGAAGCCGGCTCGGACCGCTGACGATCGCCCTGTGGGGATCGCACAGCGTGATCCGAGCGCCCATCGCGACCAGCTTGTCGACGAAGAAGAGCCGGTTCTCGAACATCTTCTCGAAGATCAGGACCTCTCCCCCGGCCTGCGTCGCCAGGGCGAGGGCGATCGAGGTGAGGTCGGCGGGGAACGCCGGCCAGGGGCCGTCCTCGATCTTCGGGATCGCGTCACCGAGGTCGGATTCGACCTGCAGCTTCTGCCCCGCGGGGACCAGCATGTCGCCGCCGTCGATCTCCGAGCGCAGCCCGAGGCGCTTGAACTGGCGCCGGATGTTCGTCAGGTCGCCCGGCTCGACGTCGCGGATCCGCAGCTCGCCGCCGGTCGCGGCGGCCAGCGCCATGAAGCTGCCGACCTCGATGTGGTCGGCCGAGATCGTGTGCTCGGCGCCGCCGAGGCTCCCGGCGCCGTTGACGGTCATCACGTTGGAGCCGATCCCGTCGACGCGGGCGCCCATCCTGGTCAGCAGCCGCGCCAGGTCCTGGACGTGGGGCTCGGAGGCGGCGTTGGAGATCTGGGTGGGGCCCGGGCAGAGCGCGGCCGCCATCAGCGCGTTCTCGGTCCCCATTACCGAGGGCTCGTCCATGAAGATCTCGCAGGCCTTCAGCCCGCCGGGGGCGGAGAGCTCGATCCAGCGGCTGCCGTCGACCCGGGCGCCGAGGTCCTTGAAGGCGTCGAGGTGGGCGTCGAGGCGGCGGCGGCCGATGAAGTCGCCGCCGGGCGGCGGCATCCTCGCCTCGCCGAAGCGGGCGAGCAGCGGGCCGGCGAGCAGGAACGAGGCGCGGATCCGCCCGGAGAGCTCCTCGTCCACGGTGCCGCCGGCGACGTCCCGGGCGCAGAGCCGGACGCTGTTGTCGGCCACCCAGGCAACCTCGACGCCGAGCTGCTCGAGCAGGGCGATCTGCGCTTCGGTGTCGCGGATCCGCGGCACCCGGTGCAGCAGCACCTCCTCCTCGGTCAGCAGGCAGGCAGCGAGGATCGGCAGCGCCGCGTTCTTGTTGCCGGCGACGGTCAGCTCCCCGGAAAGGGGAACGCCGCCCTGAATGACGAACTTCTCCATGTTCCGGCTAGGGTAACGACCGCCATGGGGAGGCGGCTGAAGATAGGCATCGGCGTGGTCGCGGCGCTGCTCGCGCTGCTCGTCGTCAACATGCTCGTCGTCGACGGCAGGACCGAGGGCGCCGAGGTGACCGAGCCCGGCGGCCGGATCTTCAAGCTGGACGACGGCGACCTGCAGGTGGCCGAACACGGACCGCGCTCGGGCTCGCCGATCGTCCTCGTCCATTGCTTCAGCTGCGCGATGAACTGGTGGGACGGCATGGTGCCGCTGCTGGAACGCGACCACCGCGTCATCACCGTTGACCTGCTCGGCCACGGCGGCTCGGAAAAGCCCGGATCTGGCTACACGCCGCCAAATCAGGCGACGGTCGTAGCCGAGGCGCTGGAGCGGCTGGACGTCAGCGAAGCGACCGTCGTCGGCCACTCCCTCGGCGGCTCGGTTGGGGTGGCGCTGAGCGAGCAGAGCCCGGAGCTGGTGGGACGGCTGGCGATCATCGACATGCCGCCCGACAACAGCTACGGAGACCTCGGCTTCGTCGCCGGCCTCGCCTTCCAGCCGCTGATCGGCCAGGCGCTGTGGCAGGTCAAGCCCGACTTCTCGATCCGCCAGGGGCTCGAGGTCGCCTTCGCCCCGGGCTACGACGTTCCCGACGCCTTCGTCGAGGACGTCAAGCGGATGACCTACACGTCCTACGACGAGTCCCCGAGCGGGGTAGACGACTTCCTCGACGAAGAGTCGCTCGACCAGCGGATGGCCGCCACCGGCAAGCCGCTGATGGTTCTGATGGGCGCCGAGGAGCAGATCGTCGACGACCCCCAGCGGGCGCTGGACCAGTACGAGGAGGCGGTGCCGAGCGCCGAGACGCACCTGATCGCCGGCGCCGGCCACTCTCCCAACGTCGAGCGGCCCGCTTTGGCCGCCAAGCTGGTCCTCGGATTTGCCGAATAGGCCCTCCTGCGGCTAGGATCGTCCGGTACCGCGCTTCTGGGGTTCGCGGCGCTGCTGGATCGACCAGTAGCGCTGCCCTGGGTCTCAGCTGCATTCCGCATTCCAGAGCGGTTTTGGGCGGCTGACTGCAATCCGGATTGCAAGAAGTCAGTGGCGTCCGAAGGCCCACCTACAGTACGAACCCATGTTCGATTCGAAGACCAAGATCACCCACCGGCTGACCGACGCCGCCGACCTCCTGATCGACTTCGCAACCCTCGGCGAGTACGGGCTTGAGCCCGTTGGGAGCACTCGCCAGGGTTGCGCAGACCTTGCCGCCCCGAGCCCCCGCAGGCCCCTCCCCACCACCACCCGGGCCCAAGCTCGCAGCGCAAACTGCACCCTCCTCCAGGAATCCGGCCTCTTCCGTCAACGCCGAACCCGCGCCGGCCAACCCGCCTAGGGCAAGCGGGCAACCGCCCGAACCCAGCAGACCCGCGACCCATCGCGGCCCGCTCCCTAGGCAAATCCGTGACCTATAACGGCCCGCGCCCTGGGGCAGGTGAGCCATCGCGGTCCGCGCCCTGGGCAAATTCGTGACCCATCGCGGTCCGCGCCCTGATTGAGCGCGGAGGCGAGGCATTCGAGAAGCAAGCGATGGGCCGCGAGCGCGGGGCGCCGCGTAGCAGCGCTACGCAAGCCACGCGATCGTGGCTCAGCGCGCCGCTTATTCGAAGGCCGCAGCCCGCGCCCAATCAGGGCGCGGACCGCAATAAAGAACCGGCGGCGACCTACTCTCCCAGGAGGTTGCCCCCCAAGTACCATCGGCGCAGAGTGGCTTAACTGCTCTGTTCGGAATGGGAAGAGGTGTTTCCCACTCGCTATGCGCCACCGGAATTTTGCGAGACGCTACGCCCGGTGGAGCTTGAAAACCGCACAAGGCCGCAATGGGTAAGTAATAAATATCCGTCAAGCCCTCGACCCATTAGTACCGGTCGGCTACGCACATTGCTGCGCTTCCACCGCCGGCCTATCAACCTGGTGGTCTACCAGGGGTCTTACTCCCTCAAGGGGATGGGAGAGCTCATCTCGAGGACGGCTTCCCGCTTAGATGCTTTCAGCGGTTATCCGTTCCGTGCGTAGCTAATCTGCGATGCCCTTGGCAGGACAACAGATACACCAGAGGCACGTTCATCCCGGTCCTCTCGTACTAGGGATGACTCCTCTCAACTCTCCAACGCCCACAGCAGATAGGGACCGAACTGTCTCACGACGTTCTGAACCCAGCTCGCGTACCGCTTTAATGGGCGAACAGCCCAACCCTTGGGACCTACTCCAGCCCCAGGATGCGACGAGCCGACATCGAGGTGCCAAACCGGTTCGTCGATGTGGACTCTTGGAACCGATAAGCCTGTTATCCCCGGAGTACCTTTTATCCGTTGAGCGACGGCGCTTCCACTTGCTACCGCCGGATCACTAAGCCCAACTTTCGTTCCTGCTCGACCCGTCGGTCTCGCAGTCAAGCTCCCTTATTGCCTTTACACTCTACGCACGATTTCCAACCGTGCTGAGGGAACCTTTGGGCGCCTCCGTTACTCTTTAGGAGGCGACCGCCCCAGTCAAACTGCCCACCTGACACTGTTCACCGCCCGGATCACGGCGCGGTGTTAGAAGCCCAGAGCACCAAGGGTGGTATCTCAAGGGTGACTCCCCAGCGACCAAAGCCGCTGGTTCATAGTCTCCCACCTATCCTGAGCGAGATACCCCAGACTCCAATATCAAGTTGCAGTAAAGGTTCACGGGGTCTTTCCGTCTAGCTGCGGGTACTCGGCATCTTCACCGAGACTTTAATTTCACCGAGCCTCTCGTTGAGACAGCGTCCAACTCGTTACGCCATTCGTGCAGGTCGGAACTTACCCGACAAGGAATTTCGCTACCTTAGGACCGTTATAGTTACGGCCGCCGTTTACCGGGGCTTAGCTTCATTGCTTCGCGCAAGCGCTAACAAGTCCGCGTAACCTTCCGGCACCGGGCAGGCGTCAGCCCCTATACGTCGTCTTACGACTTAGCAGAGGCCTGTGTTTTTGGTAAACAGTCGGTTGGACCAATTCACTGCGGCCCCCTCGGGCTCCCTCCGAATGGAGTTCACCCTACCGGGGCGTCCCTTCTCCCGAAGTTACGGGACGATTTTGCCGAGTTCCTTAACGAGAGTTAGCTCGCTCACCTCAGTATGTTCTACTTGTCCACCTGTGTCGGTTATCGGTACGGGCACGCGAATCCTGCCTAGAGGCTTTTCTTGGAGGCATAGGATCGGGGACTCGCCGGCGGTAAGCCAGCTGGCATCGCACCTCGCGTCAAAACGCCGCTGCGGATTTTCCTACAGCGACTAGCTACGTGCTTGCCCCAGGACGACCATCGCCTGGGATCCCTTACCTTTCCCCGTCCCCCCATCGGTCATAACGGAATCGACGTGGTACAGGAATATCAACCTGTTGGCCATCGGCTACGCCTTTCGGCCTCGCCTTAGGTCCCGACTAACCCTGAGCAGACGAACTTTACTCAGGAAACCTTGGACAATCGGTGGTGGGGAGTCTCACCCCACTTTCGTTACTCATGCCGGCATTCTCACTTCCAGCCACTCCACGGAGCCTTACGACGCCGCTTCACGCAACTGGAACGCTCTCCTACCGCGTACAGAGCCCGCAGGCCTGTACACCCATAGCTTCGGAGGCTAGCTTGAGCCCCGTTGAATTATCCGCGCCCGAACACTTGACCAGTGAGCTGTTACGCACTCTTTCAAGGATGGCTGCTTCTAAGCCAACCTCTTGGTTGTCTCTGCATTCGGACATCGTTTGCCACTTAGCTAGCACTTAGGGTCCTTAGCTGATGGTCTGGGTTGTTTCCCTCTCGCGTACGAAGTTTATCCCCCGCACACTGACTCCCGAGTTAAATGTAATGGTCTTCGGAGTTTGCCTGAAGTCGGTAACCTGGTAGGGCCCCTAATCCAAACAGTGCTCTACGGCCACAACACAATTACTCGAGGCTATACCTAAATATATTTCGGAGAGAACCAGATATCTCTGAGCTTGATTAGCCTTTCACTCCGATCCACAGGTCATCCGCCCAGTTTTCAACCTAGGTCGGTTCGGCCCTCCACGAGGTCTTACCCCCGCTTCAGCCTGCCCATGGATAGCTCGCTCAGTTTCGGGTCTACCGCCAGTGACTGTGTCGCCCTATTCAGACTCGCTTTCGCTACGGCTCCGCTCATCGCTTAACCTTGCCACTGACGAGTAACTCGCCGGCTCGTGATGCAAAAAGCACGCCGTCACACCCGAAGGTGCTCCGACCACTTGTAAGTCTACGGTTTCAGGTACTATTTCACACCCCTTCAGGGGTACTTTTCACCTTTCCCTCACGGTACTAGTTCACTATCGGTCACCAAGTAGTACTTAGCCTTGGAGGGTGGTCCCCCCAGATTCAGACCACGTTTCACGGGTGTGGTCTTACTCAGGAACGTCAATCGACAGATCAGTGCGCTTTCGCCTACGGGACGATTGCCCTCTGTGGTGCGAGGTTCCACTCGCTTCGGCTAACACCTGATTTTGTAACTGTCGCCAGACCGGCACGGCCTGGACATAACGTCCTACAACCCCGGATGAGCAACGCGTGCCGCTTACACCCATCCAGTTTGGGCTGATCCCCTTTCGCTCGCCACTACTAAGGGAGTCTCGGTTGATTTCTTTTCCTCGGGCTACTTAGATGTTTCAGTTCGCCCGGTTTCCCTCCGGCAGCTATGTATTCACTACCGGATGACGCCGCATTACCGGCGCCGGGTTTTCCCATTCGGAGATCCGCGGGTCAATGGCTGTTCAGCGCCTCACCGCGGCTTATCGCAGCCGTCCACGTCCTTCTTCGACTCTTGGTGCCAAGGCATCCACCGTAAACTCTTACTATCTTGACGGTGAGCGACCCACTCACATAAGTGTGTGGATCGATAATTAAATACCCACGAAATCCGCATAAGCGGATCTCGATTATTGGCCTTGTGCAGTTTTCAAGGTCCACCGAGGCGCACCTCCGGGGTCTCCGGAGGAGGTCTCTCAAAACTGAGCAGCGTTGACCCACCAACCGAAGTTGATGGGCAGCCCGGTCGACGTTCTAGAGAAATCTCCCTAGAAAGGAGGTGATCCAGCCGCAGCTTCCGCTACGGCTACCTTGTTACGACTTCACCCCAATCACGGGCCCCACCTTCGACGGCTCCCTCCTTGCGGTTAGGCCACCGGCTTCGGGTGTTGCTCGCTTTCGTGGTGTGACGGGCGGTGTGTACAAGGCCCGGGAACGTATTCACCGCGGCATTGCTGATCCGCGATTACTAGCAACTCCACCTTCATGGAGGCGAGTTTCAGCCTCCAATCCGAACCGAGGCGCACTTTATGGGATTTGCTCCACCTCGCGGTATTGCTGCCCTTTGTATGCGCCAATGTAGCACGTGTGTAGCCCTGGACATAAGGGGCATGATGACTTGACGTCATCCCCACCTTCCTCCGGTTTGTCACCGGCAGTCTCCTATGAGTCCCCAACTAAATGATGGCAACATAGGACGGGGGTTGCGCTCGTTGCGGGACTTAACCCAACATCTCACGACACGAGCTGACGACAGCCATGCACCACCTGTGATGGTGTCCCGAAGGAAAACCGTGTTTCCACGGCGGTCACCAACATGTCAAGCCCAGGTAAGGTTCTTCGCGTTGCGTCGAATTAAACCACATGCTCCGCTGCTTGTGCGGGCCCCCGTCAATTCCTTTGAGTTTTAGCCTTGCGGCCGTACTCCCCAGGCGGGGTACTTAGTGCGTTAGCGACGGCACGGGAGGAGTCGACACCTCCCACACCTAGTACCCATCGTTTACGGCGTGGACTACCAGGGTATCTAATCCTGTTCGCTCCCCACGCTTTCGCGCCTCAGTGTCAGTAACGTCCCAGCGAGCTGCCTTCGCTATTGGTGTTCCTCCTGATATCTGCGCATTCCACCGCTACACCAGGAATTCCACTCGCCTCTTCCGTACTCTAGCCTCACAGTATCCACCGGCTTTCAAAGGTTGAGCCTTTGACTTTCACAGCGGACTTATGAGGCCACCTACGCGCGCTTTACGCCCAATGATTCCGGACAACGCTTGCTCCCTACGTATTACCGCGGCTGCTGGCACGTAGTTAGCCGGAGCTTCTTGTGGAGGTACCGTCAACTCACACGGCTATTCACCGGTGAGCCTTCGTCCCTCCTGAAAGGGGTTTACAACCCGAAGGCCGTCTTCCCCCACGCGGCGTTGCTGCGTCACGCTTTCGCGCATTGCGCAAGATTCCCCACTGCTGCCTCCCGTAGGAGTCTGGGCCGTGTCTCAGTCCCAGTGTGGCTGATCGTCCTCTCAGACCAGCTACCCATCGTTGCCTTGGTAGGCCGTTACCCCACCAACAAGCTAATGGGCCGCGAGCCCCTCCCAATGCGGAGGCCGAAGCTTCCTTTAGCGAACAGGCTCATGCCTGTGCGCCACATCCGGTATTAGCCCGAGTTTCCTCGGGTTGTCCCGGTCATCGGGGCAGGTTACTCACGTGTTACTCACCCGTTCGCGGCTTTGCCCCAGGGCAAGCCCTGGTTCGTCGCACCACTTGCATGTGTTAAGCACGCCGCCAGCGTTCGTCCTGAGCCAGGATCAAACTCTCCGTGAAATGTACTTCTACAGAGAGCCTGTCATATCTCAGTGGCCGTCGAGTACACAAATACGACGACCGACATGACGAGGTAAATCAAGACCATCCGGCACGCTGGCGCACCGGATGGGTCGGGCTGAACATTCCGCAGTCCGATTGCTCGGCCCGCGGAGTGCACGCTGCTCAGTTTTCAAAGACCGCTGCGCCTGCTACGGCGGGACTCGCCGCTCTCGACGCTCGGGGGGCTACGCGAGGCAACCCCCAGAAGGACGAAGGAGTATAGCGCCCCAGCGGCGCTTTGCCTAGCCCCCTGCCGCGGGCTTCAGGCGGCGCTGTCGTAGAGGCTGAGGAAGCGGCGCTTGCCGACCTGCAGGACCTTGCCGGCGAGCGCCTCTCGCGGGAGCTCGATGATACCGGAAGCGACGGGCTCGCCGTCCAGCTTCACCCCGCCCTGCTGGATCAGGCGCCTCGCCTCGCTGGAGCTCAGCTCGAAGCCCTGCCCGATCAGCTTCGGCAGGAGGATCGCGCCGGGCTCGCTGCCGGCATAGGGGTCGATGTCCCAGCTGGGGATGTCCTCCGGGACGCCCCGCTGGACGAAGACCCGGTTGAAGTGCTCCTCGGCGGCCGCGCCCGCGCCCTCGCCGTGGAAGCGGTCGACGATCCGCCGCCCCAGCTCGCGCTTGGCCTCGTTCGGCGGCGCATCGGGCAGCTCGGAGCCGAGCAGCAGGCGGTAGTACTCGGGCATCGCCTCGTCGGGGATGCTCATCAACCGCCCGAACATCTCCTCGGGCGCGTCGGTGACGCCGACGTAGTTGCCGAGCGACTTGCTCATCTTCCGGTCGCCGTCGGTTCCCACGAGGATCGGCAGAGTCATGATCGACTGCGGCTTCTGGCCGTAGGCGGTCTGGATGTCGCGGCCGAAGAGGAGGTTGAACTTCTGGTCGGTGCCGCCGAGCTCGACGTCGGCCTCGACGGCGACCGAGTCGTAGCCCTGCAGCAGCGGGTAGAGCAGCTCCAGGGCCGCGATCGGCTGCCCCGCCGCCATCCGCTTCTGGAAGTCGTCGCGCTCGAGCAGGCGCGCCACCGTCGTCTGCGCCAGCAGCCCGAGCAGCGCCTCGGGCTCCATCCGCAGCCACTCGCTGTTGCGGCGCACCTCGGTCCGCTCGCGGTCGAGGATCTTGAAGGCCTGCTCCTGGTAGGTCGTCGCGTTGGCCTCGATCTCCTCCGCCGTGGGGACCGGCCGGGTCGCCGAGCGGCCGCTCGGGTCGCCCACCTGGGCGGTGAAGTCGCCGATGATCAGGACCACCTGGTGACCCGCCCGCTGGAACTCGGCCAGCTTCTCCAGGACGACCGTGTGGCCGAGGTGGATGTCGGCGGTGGTCGGGTCGATGCCGAGCTTGACCCGCAGCGGCCGCCCCTCCCCCAGCTGCTCGGCGAGCCGCCCCTCGGGCAGCACGTCGACGGCGTTTTGCGTCAGATCCGGCATCGGCGCAATGCTAGACTGCCGCCTTCGCTCGGCGGTCCGTGCAGGACGTCGAGCCCTTTTTTTAAAGCTGTGCACTCAACTTGATGGCCGTCCTAGGACTAAAGCGCCGGCGAAGCGACGGCGGTGGAACTCCGCCCGTCCCCCCGGCTCCCGCAACCGCGCCGAGCCCGCCTTCGCCCCCCGACAAGAGCAAACCGCGCCTGAAGAAGCTGCGCGTGCTCTTCGTGCTGCTCGGGCTCGGGGTCCTGGCGGTCGTCTCGATGGTCTTCGGGATGATGGCCGCCGTCTCGCAAGACCTGCCGGCGATCTACGACTTCGCCCAGTACAAGGCCTCGAAGAACAGCGTTCTCGTCGACGCCAACGGCGAAGAGATCGGCACCCTGAGCAGCGACCAGAACAAGATCCTGCTCAGCTCGAGCCAGATCTCCCCCAACATCAAGAACGCGGTGGTCTCGATCGAGGACGCCCGCTTCTACGAGCACACCGGGGTCGACTTCGAGGGCATCGGCCGCGCCCTCGTCAAAGACATCCTCAGCATGAGCGCCGCCCAGGGCGCCTCGACGATCACCCAGCAGTTCGTCAAGAACGCGCTCGAAGCCCAGGGCGATCGCTCGCTCTTCGTCAAGTTCAAGGAGGCGGCGCTGGCCTACCGCCTGGAGCGCCACTGGAGCAAGGACAAGATCATCACCGAGTACCTGAACACCGTCTACTTCGGCCAAGGCGCCTACGGGATCGAGGCGGCGGCGCGCACCTACTTCGGCAACGCCCATCCGGGCTGCGGGACGGAAACCGAGCCCTGCGCCTCGGTGCTCGAGCCGTGGGAGGCGGCGTTGCTGGCCGGGATCATCCAGTCGCCGTCGGCCTACGACCCGAAGGTCTTCCCCGAAAACGCCCTCGCCCGCCGCAACCTGGTGCTCGAACGGATGGCCGAACAGGGCTACATCTCCGAAGAGCAGATGCGCGAAGGCCAGGAGCAGGCGCTGCCGCCCGCGGAGAGCATCGAACCGCCGAGCCTCGATTCCAAGGCCCCCTACTTCACCGCCTACCTGCGCCAGCAGCTGGTCGACCGCTATGGCGCCGCGAAGGCCTTCTTCGGCGGCCTCGAGGTGAAGTCGACGCTCGACCTGCGGCTACAGGAAGCGGCCGAAGAAGCGGTCAACTCCTACCTCGGCTACTCGCCGGCGACCGCCTCGGTCGTCGTCATCGACAACAGCAACGCCGGGATCAAGGCGATGGTCGGCGGCCCGGACTTCGACACCAAACCGTTCAACCTGGCGACGCAGGGACACCGCCAGCCGGGCTCCTCGATCAAGCCCTTCACGCTGATCACGGCCTTGGAACAGGGCATCTCCCCCTACACGGTCTACCCCTCCGAAGAGCGCTTTTTCCCCTTCGGCAAGAACGGCGAAGAAACCTTCCACGTCACCAACGACGAGGACTCCTACCTCGGCTCCTGCGACATCGTCTGCGCGACGACCAACTCGGACAACTCGATCTACGCGGCGCTGGCGCTGGAAGGCCTGAAGGGCAAGACCGTCCGCGACAAGACCGGCGCGATCGCCGGCACGATCCACAAGGCGGGCTATGACGATCCGATCTCGACCAACCCGGCGATGGTGTTGGGGGGCCTCGAAATAGGGGCGACGCCCCTCGGCTGGACCTACGCCTACAGCACGATCGGCAACAACGGCGACCGGGTCAGCGGGACCCTTGCGCCGCGGCCGGGCGACAGCCCGGTCTCCTACACCCAGGTGACCAACGACGACGGCGAGACGATCAGGGGCGGCGACAACGACTCCATGCACGACCAGGTCTTCGACCAGGGAACGGTGGAAACGGCGAAGGGGATCCTCGAAACCGTCGTCTCCAGCGGTACCGGCACCAACGCCCAGATCGGCGCCGAAGGCCAGTGGGGCAAGACCGGGACGACCGAGAACAACGGCGACGCCTGGTTCTGCGGTGGGATCGGCGACGAAGTCACCGCCTGCGTCTGGGTCGGCTACCCCGACACGACGACGTCGATGGCGACCCTCTACAACGGCGGCCCCGTTATGGGCGGCACCTTCCCGGCCCTGATCTGGGCGCAGGTGCTCTCCGCCTGGCAGGACATCCAGGCCGAACACGCGGCCGAAAAAGCGGCGCGCAAGGCCGCCAAGGAAGCCGGCGAAGACTTCGAGCCGGGCGAAACCGAAAGCTACGTGCCGCCGGTGAGCGAAGGCTACGTCGCCCCGGAAAGCGAATACGAAGGCACCCCGGAACCGGAAGCCGTCGAACCGGCGCCCGAAACCGAAGCCACTCCCGAAGCCACTCCGGAAGCAACGCCCGAAGCCGCGCCGGAATCCGGCGGCGGTGGCGGCATCACCGCGGGCTGAATCGCCGAGACCGCAAAAACACGTCTATACGACACCTTTTTGCGGTTTCGCGGTCAGGACGCGATCGGCCGGGGGCGGGAGACGAAGCGGCTGCCGGCGGCGCAGAAGCGCCAGGGCCGCTCGACGGCTTTGGTGATCCCGATCCGGGGGCCGGCGACGATCGCCGGCCGCTCGCCGGCCGGCGGCGTCAGCAGGAACGGGTCGCGACCGAGGTCGCGCTCGTTGTCGGAGAGGTCGATTCCCAGCGCCTCGGTCAGCTTGCCGGGACCGTTGCAGAGCTCGAGATCGGGCTTGCCGCCGCGGCGGGCGCGCATCTCCTCCACCCCGTGGGTCGGCTCCAGCGCCCGGATCAGGACCGCGGCCGCCTCGCCCTCGGGTTCGGCGACCGCGTTGAGGAGGCTGTGGATCCCGTAGGAGAGGTAGACGTAGGCGTAGCCGGGCGGGCCGAAGAGGACGCGGGTGCGCTCGGTGAGGCCGACATAGGCGTGGCAGGCGGGGTCGCCGGCGTCGTAGCTCTCGGTCTCGACGATCGTCCCGCCGCGCCCTTCGTAGAGGAGGGTGCAGCCGACAAGGTCGCGGGCGACGTCGTGGACCGAGCGGTCGAAGAAGTCAGCCCCCAACGGCCCTGCGGGCCGTTGGGCCCGGCTACCGGACCCTGAGGCCCGGCCCTTCACCCGCGCTCTTCGACGACCCGCGCCTGCACGGCGGCCAGGGTCTCCCGCGCCTCGTCGATCTGCCGGGCCAGCGGCGCCGAGCCGGTGCCGCCGGCGATCCGCTTCGACTCCAGCCAGCTCGAGCGCTGCAGCACCTCGTAGTAGGAGTCGTCGAGGTGCTCGGAGCGCTGGCGCAGCTCCTCCGGCGTCAGCTGGGAGAGGCTTTTTTCGCGCTCGACCGCGTCGCGGACCAGGCCGCCGACGATCCCGTGCGCCTCGCGGAAGGGGACGCCGCGGCGGACCAGCAGGTCGGCGACCTCGGTCGCGGCCAGCATCTCGTCGCCGGAGGCCTCCTCCATCCGCTCGCGGTCGAACTCGATCCCGTCGAGCATCCCGGCGGTCGCGTCGAGCAGCGCCTCGATCGTGTCGATCGCGTCGAAGAGCGGCTCCTTGTCCTCCTGCATGTCCTTGCCGTACGTGAGCGGCAGCGCGTGCATCACCCCGAGCAGCGTCTGGTAGGAGGCGGCCACGCGCGGGCTCTTCGCCCGCAGCAGCTCGGCCGAGTCGGGGTTCTTCTTCTGCGGCATGATCGAGGAGCCCGAGGAGAAGGACTCGTCGAGCTCGCAGAAGCCGAACTCGCTGCTCGACCAGATGACGATTTCCGAGCCCAGGCGCGAGAGGTGCATCGCGCAGGCCGAGGCGGCGGCGAGGTAGTCGAGGACGAAGTCGCGGTTGGAGGAGCCGTCGATCGAGTTGTGGCTGACGTGGGCGAAGCCGAGGTCGCCGGCCACCGCCTCGCGGTCGATCTCCCAGTTGACGCCGGCCAGGGCGCCGGAGCCGAGCGGCATCACGCTGGCGCTGTCGAGGGCGAACTGGAAGCGCAGCACGTCGCGGGCCAGCATCCAGAAGTAGGCGAGCAGGTGATGGCCGAGGTAGACCGGCTGGGCGCGCTGCAGGTGCGTGTAGCCGGGCATCGTCCAGTCCCTGTGGGACTCGGCCTGCTCGAGCAGGCGCTCCATCGCCGCGCCGCAGAGCTCGATCGCCCGCAGCGAGTGCGCCTGGACGACCATCGCGACGTCGGTGGCGACCTGGTCGTTGCGCGAGCGGCCGGTGTGGAGCTTGCCGGCCAGCGGGCCGATCTCCTCGCCGAGCAGGCGCTCGATCGCCATGTGGATGTCCTCGTCGGCGGCCTCGAACTCGAAGCCGTGCTCGGCCATCCGGGCGCGGACGCGGTCGAGGCCGGCCTCGATCTGACCCAGCTCGTCCTCGCTCAGGACGCCGATCCCGCAGAGGCCGCGGGCGTGGGCCTTCGACTGGTCGATGTCGTACGGCGCCAGCCAGGCGTCGAAGGCGAGCGAGCGGTTGAGGCGCCAGAAGCGCGGGTCCGGCTCTTTGCGGAAGCGTCCCATGGGCGGGCGATTATGCCGCTAGAGGCTCTGGCCGAGGGCCGCGGCCAGCTCCTGGCAGACGCGCTCCACCTGCGCCTCGGCCATCGCCGGGAAGAACGGCAGCGCCAGCGAGTCGGCGGCGGCGGCTTCGGCGACCGGGAACTGGCCCTCGCGGTAGCCGAGCTGGCGCAGGTGCGGGAAGAGGTGGATGCAGGGCAGGTAGGCCTTGGCGGCGACGCCGCGCTCGGCGAGGCGGGCGATGACGCCGTCGCGGTCGGAACCCTGCGGCAGGCGCACGGTGTATACGAACCAGCTGCGCAGCTCCGAGCCACGGGAGGGCGCGGGCGTCCGCAGCCCCTCGATCGCGGCGAGCCGCTCCGCGTACATCCGCGCCACGTCCGCCCGGCGGGTCAGCAGCGAGTCGAGCTTCTCGACCTGGGCGACGCCGAGCGCGGCGGCGAGGTCGGAGAGCCGGTAGTTGAACCCGAGCCGGTCGTGGTCGAGCCAGCCCATGTCGACGGCGCGCCCCTGGTTGCGCTCGGAGCGCAGGCGGGCTGCCTCGTCGGGGTCGCGGGGGACGATCATCCCCCCCTCTCCCGTCGTCATCTGCTTGTTGGCGTAGAAGGCGAAGGTCGCGAGGTTGCCGCGGGCGCCGACTTTCCGTTCCTCGGAATCGACCGCGCCGAGCGCCTCGCAGGCGTCCTCGAGGACGCCGAGGTTGTGTTGTCCGGCCAGCGCCTCCAGCGCCGGCATCGCCGCCGGGTAGCCGAAGATGTGGACCGGCAGCAGGCCGACGGTGCGCTCGCCGACCGCGGCGGCGGCGGCGGCGGGATCGAGGTCGAGCGTCTCCTCCTCGACGTCGGCGAAGACCGGGCGCGCGCCCTCGTAGAGCAGACAGTTGGCCGAGGCGACGAAGCTGAACGGGCTGGTGACCACCTCGTCGCCCTCGCCCCAGCCCAGCGCCCGCACCCCGAGGTGGAGCGCGGTCGTGCCGCTCGAGGTCATCACCGCGTCGTCGACCCCGAGCCAGGCGGCGAACTCGCGCTCGAAGCGCTCCCCCATCGGCCCCAGCGAGAGCTGGCCGGAGCGCAGGACCTCCAGCACCAGCTCCTCCTCGCGGGCGCCGATGTCCGGCTGGGCGAGCGGGATCTGTTGGTTATCGATGCTCACTGGAACGCGTACTCCAGCGAATCGACCAACGCCTCCCAGGAGGCCGCGATGATGTTCTCCGAGACCCCCGTCGTCCCCCACTCGCGCTCGCCGTCGGCCGAGTCGAGCAGGACGCGGGTGACGGCGCCGGTGCCGTGGGCTTCGTCGAGGATCCGCACCTTGTAGTTGGTCAGCTCGACGTCGGCGAGGTGCGGGTAGCGGTCGGCGATCGCCCCGCGCAGAGCGCGGTCGAGGGCGTTGACCGGGCCGTTGCCCTCGGCCGCCTGGAAGTAGCGCCTGCCATCGACCTCGACTTTGATCGTGGCCTCGGTCGTCACCTCGCCGTCGGCGTGCTTTTCGACCACGACGCGGAAGCTTTCGAGCTTGAACAGCGGCTTGTAGTCGCCCGACTCGCGCCGCAGCAGCAACTCGAAGGAGGCGGGAGCCGCCTCGTAGTGGTAGCCGTCGTGCTCGCGCCGCTTCAGCTCCTCGATCGCGCGCGCCGCCTGGTCGTCGTCCATCTCCAGGCCGGCCCGCTCGGCCTGGGCGCGGATCGTCGCCTTGCCGGAGAGCTCGGAGGGCAGGATCGCCCGCTGGTTGCCGACCGTGGCCGGGTCGACGTGCTCGAAGGTGCGGGCGTCGGCCTCGACCCCGGCGACGTGCATCCCGCCCTTGTGGGCGAAGGCGTTGCGGCCGACGTACGGCGCGTCGGGGTTCTGGGTGACGTTGCAGAGCTCATCCATGAAGTGGACTGTCTCGGTCAGCGAGGCGAGCTGGCCGGGGCTGACCACGTCGTAGCCGAGCTTCAGCTGCAGGTTGGGCAGGATCGTCGTCAGGTTGGCGTTGCCGCAGCGCTCGCCGTAGCCGTTGATCGTGCCCTGGACCATCCGCGCCCCCTCGGCGACCGCGGCCAGGGAGTTGGCGACGCCGCAGCCGGCGTCGTCGTGGACGTGGATCCCGACTTCGGCCCGCTCGCCGAGCTTGGCGACGACCTCGCGGGTCGCGGCGCCGATCTGGTCGGGCAGGCTGGAGCCGTTGGTGTCGCAGAGGGTGACGTTCTCCGCCCCGGCCGCGATCGCCGCCTCCAGGCACTCGAGCGCGTAGGCGGAATCGTCGCGGTAGCCGTCGAAGAAGTGCTCGGCGTCGTAGACGACGCGCTTGCCCTGCTCGCGGCAGAAGCCGACCGAGTCGGCGATCATCGCCAGGTTCTCCTCGCGCGAGACCTTGGTCACCTTCTCGAGGTGCAGCCCCCAGGTCTTGCCGACCAGGGTGACCACCGAGGTGAAGGCGCCGACGAGGGTCCGCAGCGCCGGGTCGTCCTCGGGCGCGGTGTCGCGCCGGCGGGTCATCCCGAAGGCGCAGATCGTCGCCTGCTCCAGCTCCAGCTCGGCGAGGCGCTCGAAGAGCTCCTCTTCCTTCGGGTTCGAGCTGGGAAAGCCGGCCTCGATCATCTGCACGCCGAGCTTGTCGAGGGCGAGGACGACGCGGGCCTTCTCCGAGGCCGAGAGCGACATCCCCTCGCCCTGCATGCCGTCACGCAAAGTCGTGTCGTAGAGCTTCACCTGTTCCATCTGTTTACTGCCTTTCGAGTCGAAGAAGATCGGGTGGGCCGAAGCCCGGTGCGCGGCAGCGCCGCGCCAGCCGCTTAGGCGGCGGGGGTAATTCGCCCGATCGACTCGGAGCCGGACTCAGACTCGGCAGCGGGGGCCTCGACGAAGTCGAGCCACTCCAGGTACTCCTCGGCCTTGCCGCAGAGCGCGTCTTCGAACTTCGCCTGCACGTGGCGGGTGATCTCGCCCGGCTGGCCGAGCGGGTGGTCGTCGATCTCGCGGACCGGGACGAGCTCGGCGGCGGTGCCGGTGAGGAAGACCTCCTCGGCGAGGTAGAGCTCGGCGCGGGCGATGTCGCGCTCGACCACGGTGTAGCCGAGGTCGCGGGCGATCTGGATCACGGACTTGCGGTTGATCCCGTCGAGGATCGAGGCGACCTGCGGCGGGGTGACGATCTGGCCGTCGCGGACCACGAAGATGTTCTCGCCCGAGCCCTCGCAGACGAAGCCGCGTTCGTCGAGCAGGATCGCCTCGTCGTAGCCGGCGTTGGTCGACTCGGTCTTGGCGAGGATCGAGTTGAGGTAGGAGCCCGAGGCCTTGGCGTGCGGGATCGAGCCGCCGGGGCTGATCCGGCGCCAGCTCGAGACCTTGGCGCGAATGCCGCCGTTCTTGCTCTCCTCGCCGAGGTAGGCGCCCCAGGGGAAGGCGGCGATGATCACGTCGACCGGGGCGTCTTTGGCGTAGAGGCCGAGGCTGCCGTAGCCGCGGTAGGCGAGCGGCCGGATGTAGGCGGACTTGAGGTCGTTGCGGCGCAGCAGCTCGTGCGTCGCCTGGCGGATCTCCTCGGCCGAGTAGGGCAGCTCCAGGTAGTAGAGCTCAGCCGACTTCTCAAGCCGGTCGAGGTGGTCGCGGTGGCGGAAAACCGCTGGTCCGCGGGTGGTTTCGTAGCAGCGGATGCCCTCGAAGACGCCGGTCCCGTAGTGCAGCCCGTGGCTGAGCACGTGGGTCTGGGCGTCCTCCCAGGGAACGAAATCGCCGTTCCGCCAAATCAAATCGACCGGGTCCATGTTGGCGAATTATGCCCGATCGAACGCAGGGCTTCAGCGCTGCGGGCGCGAATGGTGCCCCAGAACCAATCGAGAGGAGCAAATCCATGCGTATCCCCCGCCCCCAGCTCAGCTACGCGAACGTGATCGCGACGGTCGCGCTGTTCGTCGCCCTCGGCGGTGCCGCGGTCGCCGCCGGGCTGCCGAGGAACAGCGTCGGGACGAACCAGCTGAAGCCTGGCGCGGTGAGCGCGGCGAAGCTGAAACGCGCCGCCGTCACCGCCGGCAAGATCGCCCCGAAGGCCGTCGTCGCCGGCAAGCTCGGCGCCAACGCGGTGCTGCCGGGCAACCTCGGCAACGGGATCATCACCACCGCCAAGCTCTCCGACGGCGCCGTGATCGCCGCGAAGATCAAAAACGGCGTCGTCACCACCAACAAGCTGAACAACGGCGCCGTCACCACCACCAAGCTCGGCGACGGCTCGGTCACGCTCGGCAAGCTCGCCGAGGGCGTCGCGCCGCTGCTGGGGACGCTGAAAAGCGGCCAGACGCTGCGGGGCGTGTTCGTGCTCGGCGGCGAGGACAAAATCACGCCCAGCTCCGTCAGCTTCCAGTTCCCGCTGCTGAACCCACCCGCGGCGCCGAAAGAAAACGTCCTCGACGTCGGCAAAACCAGCACGAGCTGTCCCGGAATCAGCGGCAGCTCGACTCCGCAGGCGGCCGCCGGTCAGCTCTGCGTCTACATCACCTCGAAATCGACCGGCTTCGAAGGGCTCGAATTCATCGACGGCGCGACCAATCGGCTCGGCTTCGGCCTCTCCGCCGGTTTCTCGAGCGCCGATCCGCTGAACGTGGTCTACGGCCAGTGGGCGGTGACGGCGCCCTAGCCGCACCAACAATCGCGAGACCGCAAAAAGGCACCCTCAAGGGGCTTTTTTGCGGTCTCGGCGGCTAGCCGAGCTCCTCCAGGACCGCCGCGGTCATCTCTTTCGTCCCCACCGCGGTCTCCCGCATCGGGTCGCCGCTGGTCGGCGGCTGGACCACGGTGCCGGAGGCGAGGTCGGGGGTGCGCAGGCCGCGCTCCAGGACCGCGTCGACGGCGGCCTCGATCCGGGCGGCGTCCTCGGCCCGGCCGAACCCGTGGCGCAGCATCATCGCCGCCGAGAGGAAGGTCGCGAGCGGGTTGGCGACGCCCTGGCCGGCGATGTCGGGGGCGGAGCCGTGGACCGGCTCGAACAGGCCAGGAGCGCCTTCGGCGCCGAGGCTGGCGGAGGGCAGCATCCCCAGCGAGCCGGTCAGCATCGCCGCCTCGTCGCTGAGGATGTCGCCGAAGAGGTTCTCGGAGAGGACGACGTCGAAGTCGGCGGGACGGGAGACGAGCTGCATCGCGGCGTTGTCGACCAGGAGGTGTTCGAGCTCGACGTCGGCGTAATCGGCCGCGACGTTGCCCACCACCTCGCGCCAGAGGCGGGAGGTCTCGAGCACGTTGGCCTTGTCGACCGAGGTCACCTTGGGCTTGCGGCCGCTGCTCTCGGCGCGGCGGCGGGCGGCGTCGAAGGCGGTGCGGGCGATCCGGTCGATCTCGGAGACCGAGTACTCGCAGGTGTCGTGGGCGACGTCGCCGTCGCGGCCGGAGTCGCCGAAGTAGATGCCGCCGGTCAGCTCGCGGACGACGAGCAGGTCGGTGCCGGCGATCCGCTCCTCGCGCAGCGGGCTGGCGCCGACCAGGGCCGGGCTGGGCCGGACCGGGCGCAGGTTGGCGTAGAGGCCCATCCCCTTGCGCAGGCCGAGCAGGCCCTGCTCGGGGCGCGGCGCGTCGGGGTCGGTGGTGTCCCACTTCGGGCCGCCGACGGCGCCGAGCAGGACCGCGTCGGCGCCGCGGCAGGCGCCGAGGACCTCGTCGGTGAGGGCGGTCCCGTGCTCGTCGATCGAGCAGCCGCCCATCAGGTGCTCGTCGTAGGAGAACTCGCCGAGGGCGTCGAGCACCTCGCGGGCCGCGGCGACGATCTCGGGTCCGATCCCGTCGCCGGGCAGGACGACTATGCGCGGGGCATCGCTCATCGGCGCCGCACTCTACGCACCTGGCTCTTCGTCTGTTCCTTACCGTTGCTGGACACGGATAAGGAACAACTCAGGCGGCGAGGGCCTCGATGTTGAGGCGCACGTAGTTGAGGACCAGCGGCTCCCCCTCCTGCGCCAGGACGGCTTCGGCGAAGGGCTTGCGCTTCTCCTCCGGAAGCTGGTCGAGGACCGGCCCGAGCGTGACCGTGGAGATGAACTCCAGCGGGCGCGAGGGCTGGACCGGCTTCGGCTGCAGCCAGCAGCGGGCCTCGTCGAAGCCGGCGGCGGTGAGGCGCGGCTCGGTCTCCTCCGGCCGGGCGAAGTTCCACAGGGCTTTGGCGCCGCTCAGGTGCTGGCCGTACTCCGGGTCGGCGGCGACCGCGGCGATCGCCCGGGCGTGCTCGGCGACGTTGCCGTGCCCGCCGCACTGGGCGACGAGCCGTCCGCCCGGCTTCAGCGCGGCGCGCAGCCGGCGGAAGAGCGCGTCGTGGTCGGGGATCCAGTGGAAGGTGGCGGTCGAGAAGACGAGGTCGACGGGCTCGTCGAGCTCCAGCTCGACCAGGTCGGAGACGAGGTAGGTGGCGCGCTCGCCGAGGCGCTCCTCCGCCTTCTCGACCATCGCCGCCGAGCCGTCGACGGCGATCACGCGGCCCTCCGGGAGGCGGTCGGCCAACTCGGCGGTGACGCGGCCCGAGCCGCAGCCGGCGTCGACGGCGACCTCGTCGCCGCGCAGCTCGAGCCGCTCCAGGACCTCCATCCCCCACTCGAACTGCGGATCGGAGACGGCATCGTAGGTCTCGGCGTCCCACTCGCGGGCGCCGGTGTTCATCGGCTCTTTGAACTCGTCGGCCATCGCTGGCCCCCTTCCTCTACAGGCTGGTCGTGACCGGCCCCAGCGATGCCGCCGGGCCGGCCTCGAAGCTGTCGATCGCGCCGTCGTTTTCGAGCGTGATGCCGATGTCGTCGAGCCCGTTCAGCAGCCGGTTTTTGACCTCGTGCTCGATCTGGAACTGGAAGACGCCGGCGGCGCAGTTGACCGTCTCGTCGTCGAGGTCGATGCGCGCCTCGCCCGCCTCGGCGACGGCCTTGCAGTGCTCCTCGTCGAGGATCGCCGGCAGCAGCCCGACCTTGGTGCAGTTCGAGTAGAAGATGTCGGCGAAGGACGGCGCCAGGATCGCCTGGAAGCCGAAGTCCTCCAGCGCCCAGGGAGCGTGCTCACGGGAGGAGCCGCAGCCGAAGTTGGCACCGGTGACGAGGATCGGGTTCGGCTCCAGCTGAATCTCGCCGTCGCGGATCCAGTCGTAGAAGAGGAACTCGCCGAAGCCGGTCCGCTCGACCCGCTTGAGGAACTGCTTGGGGATGATCTGGTCGGTGTCGACGTCGCTGCGGTCCAGGACCGACACCTTGCCCTCGATCACGTCTACCGGTCTCATGCTCAGCTCCAATCCCTGATGTCGACGAAGTGGCCCTCGACGGCGGCGGCGGCGGCCATTTTCGGGCTGACCAGATGGGTGCGGCCGCCCTTGCCCTGGCGCCCCTCGAAGTTGCGGTTCGAGGTCGAGGCGCAGCGCTCGCCCTCGTCGAGGGTGTCCGGGTTCATCCCCAGGCACATCGAGCAGCCGGCCACGCGCCAGTCGAAGCCGGCGCTCTTGAAGACCTCGTCCAGGCCCTCTTCCTCGGCCGCTTTCTTGACCTGCTGGGAGCCGGGGACGACCATCGCGCTGACGCCGCTGGCGACCTTGCGGCCGTCGACGATCGCGGCGGCCTCGCGCAGGTCCTCGATCCGCGAGTTGGTGCAGGAGCCGATGAAGACGCGTTCGGGGGCGATCTCGGTCATCGGCGTGCCGGCGGTCAGGCCCATGTAGGCGAGGGCGCGCTCGGCCGCTTCGCGGTCGGCGGGCGACTCCAGCCGGGCGGGGTCGGGGACGCTGTCGGTGACCTCGACGACCTGGCCGGGGTTGGTGCCCCAGGTGACCATCGGCGAGATCGCCGAGGCGTCGACCTCGATCTCGGTGTCGAAGCTGGCGTCCGGGTCGGTCGGCAGCTCGCGCCAGCGGGCCATCGCCGCGGGGAAGTCGCCGGGGGCGGCGGGGCGGTCCTTGACCCACTCGAAGGTGGTCTCGTCGGGGGCGATCATCCCGGCGCGGCCGCCGCCCTCGATCGTCATGTTGCAGATCGTCATCCGGCCCGGCATCGAGAGCGCCTCGATCGCGGGGCCGGCGTACTCGACCGCGTATCCCGTCATGCCACCGGTGCCGAGGCGGCCGATCGTCGCCAGGATCAGATCCTTGGGCGTGACCCCGTGGCGCAGCTCGCCGAAGTAGTTGATCCGCATCGTCTTCGGCCGTTTCTGGACCAGGCACTGGGTGGCGAGCACGTGCTCGACCTCGGAGGTGCCGATCCCGAAGGCCAGGGCGCCGAAGGCGCCGTGGGTGGAGGTGTGGCTGTCGCCGCAGACGATCGTCATCCCCGGCTGGGTGACGCCCAGCTCCGGGCCGATCACGTGGACGATGCCCTGGCGGTCGGAGCCGAGCGAGTAGATCGGGATGCCGAACTCCTCGCAGTTGCGCTCCAGCGTTTCGACCTGGACGCGGGAGAGCTGGTCGGCGATCAGGCGCGCGGCCATCGTCCCGTCGGTCGGGGTGTTGTGGTCGGCGGTGGCGAGGGTCTTGTCCGGGCGGCGGACCTTGCGGTCGGCCAGGCGCAGGCCGTCGAAGGCCTGCGGCGAGGTGACCTCGTGGACCAGGTGAAGGTCGATGTAGATCAACCCGGGCGAGACCTCGTGGGCCTCCCAGATCTTGTCGAACATGGTCTTGGGCATTGGCTGTTAGGACCTCCTGAGGCCGGCGGCGATCACGGCGAGGAAGCGGGTCGCCTCCTGGCCTTCGTTCTCGAAGTGATGGGGAAGGTCGGCGTCGAAGGTGACGCTGTCGCCTTCCTGAAGCTCGTGGCGGGCGCCGTCGACGACCAGCGCCAGGGTGCCGGCGAGGACGACTGCGGTCTCGCGGCTGCCGGGCTCGTGCATCGGCGGGTCGGAGCGGCCGCCGGTGGTGGCGCCGGGCTCGAGCACGTGCAGGGAGACGTCGGCGCGCTGGCCCGGCAGCGGCGGAGTCAGCTCCTCGAAGCGGTGCCCGCCGCGCTCGGAATGGCGGCGGCCGGCGGCGCGGCTAATGGCGACGTGCTGGCCCTCGTCGAGGCGCAGCAGCTGCGAGAGCGTCAGCTCCAGGCCGGCGGCGATCTTGGCGGCGACGGCGAGCGTCGGGCTCGTCTCCCCGCGCTCGACCTGCGAGAGCATCGGCGCGCTGACGCCGGAGCGCTCGGCAAGGTCGCGGAGCGAGAGACCCATCGCGTCGCGGAGGGCGCGGATGCGAGGGCCGACGGTGGGAGCGGAGTCTTTGGCCGGGGAGGCCGGAGAGCTTTGGGGGCTCGACGCCTTGGTCATGGTGGGGGCCATTGGTTGTACGTTATCACGGACGCTTGTATTGGACATGCCTCATTCGTGGGTACAAGCCGTCGACCTCTCACCCCCGTCACCCCGCTTCCGTTCCTCTCCGAGCGCTTCGGGCCGGGCCGCCGCAACCTCCACATGGCAGATAGAGGTTGCGGCGGCCCGGCTCAGCGCACTCCATGTTCGTCGAGGAACGGGCGGAACTACACGACCTGCCCCAGCCTTTCTACTTGCCGGGTGGGGAGGCTGGGGCAGGTCGTGTCAGCAGGGCTCTGAGGTCGGCGGCGATTGCCTCGGGTTCGTCTTCGAATTGATTCCACGTGAGGCGGGTCACGCCATAGCCGGCGACGCGGAGCCTTCGATCGCGGGCGCGGTCTTCGCGGAATGCGGTGCGGGTCTTGTGGCCCTGCCAGCCGTCGAGTTCGACGATCTGGCGTTGGTCGGGCCACAGGCAGTCGACCTGGAAGCGCTTGGAGCCGACGGGGATCCAGTCGTTGAAGCGAGGACGCGGCAGGTGGTGATGGCGGAGGAATGGATCGAATCGTTCCTCGAGGCGGCTCTTGCGCTCATCCACTGGTTCGTCCTTCAGGGCTTCGAGGGCCGCCTTCACCTTGCGGATGCCGCGCCGACCCGGGTAGCGCTCAACCAGGTCCCAGAGCGAAAGGGGGTCATGGAGCTCCTGAAATTCCGCCTCCCGTAGGAGCGCCTTGACGACATCGAGTGGCTCGGTCGCCGCAAGGTCGAAGATCGTCCGCGGCACCGTGGTGACCGGGATCCCCTCCTTCACCGTGATCTCGTCGTGGGGCAGGGATTTGTGATGTCGCCTGATCCCATCCCAGGTCCGGCTCTTGACGGGATCGGTGACGTCGACGATGCCTCGCGAATTCGGCCGGATCACCCAGAGCGCGGCCGCCGACCAGTGGCTGAGAACGGCGTCGGGCCCCGAAGCGAGTACAGCTGCCATCCAGCGTCCCTCTCGGGTGAGCAATTGATGGCCCACGGAATAGACGCCGCCGTGAACCCGATGCAGGCGTCCGCCACGTAAACGTGCGGCGACGGCGCGTCTGCCCACCCCGATCGCCGCCAGCTGTCCCCTCTCAACCAGGCCGTATTGGCTCCGCGCGAGCTCGGCAATCCAAGCATCGTCATCGCGAGACCGTAGAAAAGCACCCTCAAGGGGCGTTTTTGCGGTCTCGGCGGGAGGGGCCTTCATGGCCCTGAGGGTGGCGGGTAACCACGCGCGTATGGGGCGCGGTTTGTGTCAGCTCTCAAACGTTTCGTGCGCCTGGGCCGTCACGAAGCGCGCCGGGGACGAGGGGTGTCCCTCCACAAAGGCTCAAGAAGTCACGCTGGCAGCCTCAAGTCCGCCCAGCTGCGCGACGGTCTTTGGGGAGGGACACCCCTCGTCCCCCTCCGCCCGAGCTATTTACGGCCCAGGCGTACGTTCCACGGCTGCCTCGGCCGTCGCCGCCTCAGCCTCGCGGGTCGCGGCGCCTTCCAGGGCGTTCGACAGCGCGCGGACGTAGGCGCGGGCGCTGGCCTCGAGGATGTCGGTCGCCACGCCCTGGCCGGTCGCCAGGCGGCCGGCGGCGCGCAGCTGCACGGTCACTTCGCCGAGGGCGTCCTCTCCCCCGGTCACCGCCTCGACCTTGTACTCGACCAGCTCGCAATCGGTTCCCACCGCGTCCTGGATCGCGTGGAAGATCGCGTCGACGGGGCCGTCGCCGCTCGCTTCCCCGACCGTCTCCTCGCCCGAAGGGCGGGTGACCGACACTTTCGCCACCGGCGGCTTGCGGGTCCCGGCCTCGACTTCGAACCAGGCCAGCTCGTGGGCGTCGGAGCGCTCGCGCATCTCGTCGGAGACGATCGCCTCCAGGTCCAGCGCGGTCACCTGCTTCTTGCGGTCGGCGACCTCCTTGAAGGCCTTGAAGGCGTTGTTCAGCGCCTGGCCCTCGACCTTGAAGCCCAGCTGCTCCAGCGCGTCCCGCAGAGCGTGGCGGCCGGAGTGCTTGCCCAGCACGATCGAGTTCGACTCCAGGCCGACCTCGGTCGCGTCCATGATCTCGTAGGTGCTGCGCTCCTTCAGGACGCCGTCCTGGTGGATCCCGGACTCGTGCGCGAAGGCGTTGCGGCCCACGATCGCCTTGTTGGGCTGCACCGGGTAGCCGGTCAGGCGACTGACCATGCGGCTGGTGCGGGCGATCTCGCGGGTGTTGATCCCGGTGCTCAGGCCGTGGACGTCGGTGCGGACCCCGACCAGCATCGCGATCTCCTCCAGCGAGCAGTTGCCGGCCCGCTCGCCGATCCCGTTGATCGCGCACTCGACCTGCCGCGCGCCCGCCAGCACCCCGGCGTAGGAGTTGGCGACGGCCATGCCCAGGTCGTCGTGGCAATGGACCGACATCTCGACCTCGCGCAGCGCCGGCACCAGCTCGTACAGGCGCCGGAAGTAGTCGGCGTACTCCTCGGGCGTCGTGTAGCCGACGGTGTCGGGGATGTTGACGACGGTCGCGCCCTCCTCGACCGCGATCGCGCAGACTTCGGCGGTGAACTCGATGTCGGCGCGGGTCGCGTCCATCGGCGAGAACTCGACGTCCTCGCAGTAGGACTTGGCCAGCGTCACCGCCGCCCGGGCCTGGCCCTTGACGTCCTCGCGGTCGGTCTGCAGCTGGTGCTCGATGTGGATGTCGGAGGTGGAGATGAAGGTGTGGATGCGCGGGCGCCCCGCCTCCTTGATCGCCCCCCAGGCCGCGTCGATGTCGGCTTTGTGGGTGCGGGCGAGGCCGCAGATCACCGGCCCCTCGACCACTCTGGAGATCTTCTGGACCGCCTCGAAGTCGCCCGGCGAGGTGATCGGGAAGCCGGCCTCGATCACGTCGACCCCCAGGCGGGCGAGCTGCTGGGCGATCTCGACCTTCTCGGCGGTGTTCAGCGAGATGCCGGGCGACTGCTCGCCGTCTCGCAGCGTGGTGTCGAAGATGTGGACGCGGTTGGCGCCGGTATTGCTCTCAACTTGCGGTCCCATCGGACCTCTCCTTCTCTCTTTGAATCGAATGGCCTTTGTCTCTCGCGGCTATCGCGCCGCCCAGCGCTATTCCCCCCGAGGGGGGAGGAGAAGGAGTAGCGCGAGGCTGTCGAGCCGGAAGCTCATTCGACTCCGAACCTTAGCGTAGGCTCCGCGAATCGCAACCCCGCAATCCACCGTTTCGGCCCGGAAGACCCCCTGGCTCGCCCTCTTCGCGATGGGGCTGGCGGTCGTCGTCATCGCCAACGACTTCTCGGCGATCAACGTCGCCCTGCCGACGATGGAGAAGGACTTCGGCACGACCGTCAACACGATCCAGTGGGTGGTCAACGCCTACGCGCTGACCTTCGGGGTGCTGATCGTCACCGGCGGCCGCCTCGCCGACATGTTCGGCCGCCGCAACGCCTTCTTCCTCGGGACCGCGATCTTCGCCGCGATGTCGGCGCTCGGCGGGGCGGCCCAGAGCGAGACCTGGCTGGTCGCGGCGCGGGTGCTGATGGGAATCGGCGGGGCGCTGATGTGGCCGGCGATCCTCGGCATGACCTACGAGCTGCTGCCCGAAGAGAAGGCCGGCCTGGCGGGCGGGATCATCATCGGCGCCGCCGGCCTGGGGAACGCGATCGGGCCGCTGATCGGCGGCGTCCTCACCCAGGAGCTGAGCTGGCGCTGGATCTTCTTCCTCAACGTCCCGATCGCCGTCTTCGCCGTCGGCGTCACCTGGTTCCTGGTCCACGTCAAGGAGCCCGAGCCCGGCGAGCGGCGGATCGACTACCCCGGCATCGCGGCGATCTCGGTCGGCCTCGTCTCGCTGCTGATCGCCCTCGACCAGGTCGCCGACTGGGGCTGGAGCGACCCGCGGGTGATCGGCCTCCTGGCCCTGGCCGCGGCGATGCTGATCGCCTTCGTGCCGCTCGAGCGCCGCGCCGGCGGCCACGCCCTGGTCCCAAAGGAGGTGATGCGCAACGAGAGCTTCACCGCCTCCTGCATCGCGATCCTCTTCATGTCGGCGACCTTCTTCGCATCGCTGCTGTACCTGCCGCAATTCATGGAGAAGCAGCTCGGCTACTCGCCGCTGGAAGCCGGCGTCGGGATGCTGCCCTTCCTCGCCACCTTCGCCCTCGTCTCCTTCATCGCCGGCCCGCTCTACAACCGGCTCGGGGCGAAGCCGCTGGTCGTCTTCGGCGCCGCCTGCATCACCCTGGCGCCGTTCCTCTTCTCCCTCGTCGACGGCAACTCCGGCTATGACTCGCTGATCGTCGGGATGGTGGTCCTCGGGATCGGGATCGGCAGCTTCTACCCGACCGCGACGACCGCCGGGGTCACCTCGGTCGACGAATCGCAGACCAGCCTCGCGGGCGGGATCGTCTACATGTTCCAGATCGCCGGCGGCTCGATCGGCCTCGGCTTGACGACCACCGTCTTCTCCGGTGCGGTGCCGCCCTTCGTCGACGGGATCCAGGCGGCGTTCCGGCTCGACGCGGCCCTCTCCCTCGTCGGGCTGCTGGTCGCGATCGCCTTCGTCGGCGGCCGGCTGGTCGGCGGCCGCGAGCCGGCGCGCGAATCGGCTTAGCGCGTTAGCGCGCTCTTAGGGGACGAGCTCGTTCTCCCCGGGGCCGCCGTCCAGCTTGTCCTTGTCAGGCCCGCCGCGGAGCTGGTCGTTGCCGGGTCCGCCGACCAGCCGGTCGTGGCCCGGCCCGCCGAGCATCCAGTCGTCGCCGCGGCGACCGGTCAGGGAGTCGTCGCCCGGGCCGCCGACGATCTTGTCGGCCGCCCCTCCCCCGGTCAGCTTGTCGTTCCCCGGCCCGCCGCGGATCGTCACCGGGACGGGGATGTCGCTGGTGAAGATGACGAAGTCCGAGCCGCCGCCGGAGTTGACTTCGAAGCCGGCGATCGCCGTCGCCTTGCAGGAGAGCTCGTTGGGGATCTCTTCCGGGTGGGTGCAGATGTCCCCGCCCACTTCCAGCGCGATGGTCGAGAGGATCGTGTAGCTGCGCCCGTCGGAGCTGAGCGAGATGTGGAAGGCGTTGTTGTCGCTGCCGCCGCTGATCAGCAGGTTGACCGGGCCGGTTTCGGCCTCGGCGAAGCCAGCCGGCAAAGCGGCGAGCATCGCCAACGAAATAAGGATCGCCTTCTTCATCTGTCCCTGGCCTCGGGCCTAAGCCCATTTAAGGGAACAACGGTCTCGGGCAGACGTTGCGCTCCGCGCTGGGAGCGGGCTCGCGCGTCTAGAGGTCGACCGAGCGGCCGTTGGAGAAGCCGTCGAGGCCGAGGATCTTCTCGATCGCCTGGGAGCGGACCGGCGCGTCGGTGGTCAGCGCCATCACCGCGCGCTCGCCGCCGCTTTCGGCGCCGACGGCGGCGGAGACGATGTTGACCCCCTCTTCGCCGAAGAGGGTGCCGACGCGGCCGATCATCCCCGGCTGGTCGGCGTACCGAAGGACGGTGATGTGCTCGGCGAAGGGCAGGTAGAAGCTCTCGCCCCAGGCGGAGACAAGGTAGGGCTCGTTGCGCGGCCCGACGCTGGTCCCGGCGACCTCGACCTCGCCGTCGGCGGTGTGGACGCGGACCTTGACCAGCTCGGTGAAGTCCTCGGCGCTGGCGTCGGTGGTCTCGGAGAGGTCGATGCCGCGCTCCTCGGCCATCTGCGGCGCGTTGACCAGGTTGACCGGCTCCTCGGTGTGGCCGGAGAGGATCCCCGCCAGCACCGCGATCCCCAGCAGGCGGGTGTCGTGGGAGGCGATCCGGCCGCGGAATTCGGCGCTCACCTTCTCGACCGAGCCGTCGCCCAGACCCTGGGCGAGGCGGCCGAGCTTTTCGCAGAGCGGGACGAACGGCGCCAGCGCCTCCATCGCCTCCGGACGAACGGCGGCGATGTTGACGGCGTTGGTGACGACGCCGCCGGTCAGCGCGGCCGTGACCTGCTCGGCGGTGACCACCCCGGCCCGGTCCTGGGCCTCGGCGGTCGAGGCGCCCAGGTGCGGGGTGACGACGACGTCGGCGCGGGAGAAGACCGGGTGCTCGGTGAAGGGCTCGGAGGGGAAGACGTCGAGCGCGGCGCCGCCGAGCTTGCCCGACTCCAGGCCCGCCATCACCGCGTCGAGGTCGACCAGCTCGCCGCGGGCGCAGTTGACGATCCGGGCGCCGTCCTTCATCGCCGCGACCGTCTCGGCGTTGATCATCCCGATCGTCTCCGGCGTCTTCGGCGTGTGCAGGGTGACGAGGTCGGCGCGGCCCAGCACCTCCTCGATGCTGTCCAGGCCCTCGACGCCGAGGTCCTTGAAGCGCTCGGCGGAGACGAACTTGTCGAAGGCGACGACGTCCATGTCGAAGCTCTGCGCACGCTTGGCGACCAGCTGGCCGATGCGGCCGAAGCCGATCACGCCGAGGGTCTTGCCGTAGAGCTCGGCGCCCTTGAACCTGGCCCGATCCCAGCGACCGGCGACCAGCGATTCGTGCGCCTGGGGGACGTTGCGGAAGAGGGCTAGCGCGAGCGCCAGGGTGTGCTCGGCGGCGGCGACCGAGTTCGATTCCGGCGCGTTGGCGACGATGATCCCGCGGCGGGTCGCGGCGGGGATGTCGACGTTGTCGACGCCGGTGCCGGCGCGGCCGATCACCTTCAGGTTGCTCGCCAGCTCGATCAGCTCCGGCGTCATCTGCGTCGCCGAGCGGATCAGGATCGCGTCGTACTGGGAGATCTGCTCGCGCAGCTCCTCGTCGGACATCTCGAGCCCGAGGTCGACCTCGAACTGCGAGCGCAGCAGCTCGACGCCGGTATCGGCGATCTTCTCCTTGACCAGGACCTTCACGAGGCCACGCCGTCCACGTTCTCGACGACCCAGTCGATGCAGGCGGTCAGCGCCTCGACGTCGTCGGGGTCGATCGCCGGGAACATCCCGATCCGCAGCTGGTTGCGACCGAGCTTGCGGTAGGGCTCGACGTCGACGATCCCGTTGGCGCGCAGCGCGGCGGCGAGCGCGGCGGCGTCGATCCCCTCGGCGAAGTCGATCGTGCCGACGACCAGCGAGCGCTTGGCCGGGTCGGCGACGAAGGGCGAGGCGAAGCCGGTGCGCTCAGCCCAGCCGTAGAGGCGGCCCGAGGAGTCCGAGGTGCGCTCGACGCAGCCGGCGAGGCCGCCGAGGCCGCGCATCCACCGGACCTGGTCGTCGAGGAGGAGCAGGGTGGCCAGGGCCGGGGTGTTGTAGGTCTGCTCCTTGCGCGAGTTGTCGAGCGCGGTCTGCAGCGAGAGGAAGGCGGGCTGCCAGCGGTCGCCGGCGCCGTCGAGCTCCTCGATGCGGGCGATCGCGGCGGGGCTGAGGACGGCGAGCCAGAGGCCGCCGTCGGCGGCGAAGCCCTTCTGCGGCGCGAAGTAGTAGGCGTCGGCCTGGATCGCGTCGAGTGGGAGGCCGCCGGCGCCGGAGGTGGCGTCGATCAGGACCAGGGACTCGGCCGCGCCCTCGGGGCGCTGGACGTCGACCATCACCCCGGTCGAGGTCTCGTTGTGGGCCCAGGCGATGACGTCGGCGGCGGGGTCGGCGACCGGCGCGGGCGCGTCCCCGGGGGCGGCCTCGACGACGATCGGGTCCTCGAGGAACGGTGCCGCGGCGGTCGACTTGGCGAACTTCGAGGAGAACTCGCCGTAGGTGAGGTGCAGCGCGCGCTCGCGCACGAGCCAGGCGCTCGCCGCCTCCCAGAAGGCGGTCGTGCCGCCGTTGCCGAGGGCGATCTCGTAGCCGTCGGGGAGCGAGAAGAGCTCCCCCAGCCCGGCCCGCACCTCGCGCACGAGGTCGCGCACGGGCGCCTGGCGGTGCGAGGTCCCCATCAGGTCGGAGCGCTCGGCGAGGCGCTCCAGCGCCTCCGGGCGCACCTTCGAGGGCCCGCAGCCGAAGCGGCCGTCGGCGGGCTTGATCTCGCTGGGAATCTGCACGGTCGTCTGAGGCGCCATCGGGCTCGACAGGTTATTGACCGCGACCGGCGGCTGCCGCCGGGTCCGGGGTTAGGCTCGGCAACGCCGTTCAGTCGCCGTCCACGACGAGGGGAGCACGATGTATCCAGTCCAGTACGAAGCCGATTTCAACCCGGCTCCGAACCGATGGACCACCTTCTTCCGCCCACTTTTGGCGATTCCGTGGATCATCGTCGCCCTGTTCTGGGGGATCCTCTTCCTCTTCACCCACCTGTTTGCCTGGGTCGCGATCATCATCACTCGGCCGCTACCCGGAATGGCTCTACGAGTTCAACTCCGGCGTCGTCCGCTACGGGGTCCGCACCGCGGCCTGGATCTACCTGCAGACCGACGAGTGGCCCCCGTTCGGCTCTCGCGACGACCCGAGCTACCCGATCCGGGTCAACTTCGCCCCGCGGGCCGAGCGGCAGAGCCGGCTCGAAGGCCTTCTTCCGCCTGATCCTGGCGCTGCCGTGATGCTGATCGTCTCCTACGCGGCCAACTACATGCACCTCTGGCCGGCGGCGATCGCCTGGCTGACGATCGTCTTCCGCGGCTACCAGCCCCAGGGCGTCAACAACGCCCTGACCTTCGTCAACAGCTTCTACGCCCGCCTCCTCGGCTACGTCGCCCTCCTGACCGACGACTACCCGCCGATCGGCGAAGAGAAGGCCAACGGCGCCGGCGACCTACCCCTCTCCGCTCCCCCGGCGCCGGTGAGCCCGAATGTCTGAGGTCAGGAAGGGCGACGGCTACGCGGTCGCCAACCTCGACGACCTCGGCGAGGGCTGGGGCTTCCGCAAGGTCCGCAAGGAGCTGGGAGTCACCGCCTTCGGCGTCAACGCGATCGTGATGCCGCCGAGCTACGAGTCCGGCAAGCACTACCACGACGAGCAGGAGGAGCTCTACTTCGTCCACCAGGGCCGGATGGAGATCGACCTCGACGACACCAAGCACGAGCTGGGCCCCGGCGGCTTCGCCTGGGTGGACGCCAAGGTAGTCCGCAGCCTCAAGAACCTCAGCGAGGACGAAGATGCGATCTACATCTGCGTCGGCGGCAAAGACGGCTACGTAGGCCGCGACGGAAGGCTGCCCGAGGGCGAGACCGACCCACGCGGACCGATCCAGGGATGAACCACTCCCGTCAGGGGTTCTGAGACCAAGCAGTTCAAGGAGCAGAGAGAGGGAGCGTGCTCTGCACGTGACCGAATGACGACGCCGAAATGCGCCTGGTATCAGAACCCCTGACGCTACTTCGTGTCTTTGAACCCCTGGTCGATCCAAGGCATCATGTCCCGCAGGTCGTGACCGACCTCCTCGATCTGGTGCCCCTCGCCCTCTTTGCGCATGCGGTCGAAGTTCTCGTTGCCGGCGCGGTTCTCGGCGATGAACTCGCGGGCGAAGTCGCCTGACTGGATCTCGGAGAGGATCTCCTTCATCGCCGCGCGGGACTCCTCGCCGATGACGCGTTTGCCGCGGGTCATGTCGCCGTACTCGGCGGTGTTGGAGATCGAGTAGCGCATGCCCTGAATGCCCTTTTCGTACATCAGGTCGGCGATCAGCTTCAGCTCGTGCAGGCACTCGAAGTAGGCCAGGCGGGGGTCGTAGCCGGCCTCGACCAGGGTCTCGTAGCCGGCGCGAACAAGCTCCGAGGCGCCGCCGCAGAGGACGGCCTGCTCGCCGAAGAGGTCGGTCTCGCACTCGTCTTTGAAGGAGGTCTCGATCACCGCGGCGCGGCCGCCGCCGATCCCGGAGGCGTAGGCGAGGACGAGGTCGTGGGCCTCGCCGGAGGCATCCTGGTGGACGGCCATCAGGCAGGGGACGCCGCTGCCTTCCTCGTACTGGCGGCGGACCAGGTGGCCCGGGCCCTTCGGCGCGACCATGCCGACGTCGACGCCGGGGGGCGGCTCGATCTCGCCGAAGTGGATCGCGAAGCCGTGGGCGAAGAGCAGCAGGTTGCCGGGGGCGATCCCGTCGGCGATCTCCTCGCGCCAGACCTCGGCCTGTTTCTCGTCCGGCAGCAGGATCATCACCAGGTCGCCGCGGCTGGCGGCTTCGGCGACGTCGAGGACCTCGAGCCCGGCCGCCTCGGCCTTGGCGCGGCTGGAGGAGTCCGGCCGCAGGCCGACGACCACGTCGACGCCGGAGTCCTTGAGGTTGAGCGCGTGCGCGTGCCCCTGGGAGCCGTAGCCGAGGATGGCGACGGTCTTGCCGTCGAGCTTGCCCAGGTCAGCGTCTTTGTCGGAGAAGATGTCGTCGGTTCGCATGAGGCGGCAGGCTACCGGGTGCCCGCGCTCCGGTGACGGCTCAACGGAGCGCCCTGCGCATCAGCTTCCCCGAGGGGGTTCGCGGCAGCGCCGAGACCAGCTCGACCCGCTTCGGCACTTTGAACCCGGCCAGCGACGCGGCGCAATGACGGCGCAGCTCGTCGGGGCTGACCTCGGCGTCGCTTTCGAGCACGACGACCGCGGTCACCGCCTGCTGCCACTCGGGGTCCTCGCGGCCGATCACCGCCGCCTCGGCGACCTGCGGGTGGCGCAGCAGGACCTCCTCGACCTCGGCCGGGATCACGTTCTCGCCGCCGCTGACGATCATGTCGTCGATCCGGTCGGAGACGTAGAGGAAGCCGTCCTCGTCGATGTGGCCGAGGTCGCCGGTGTGGAGCCAGCCGTCGGCGTCGGCGCTGCCGGGGGCGACGGTCGGCCCCTGGACGAGGATCTCGCCGTCCTGGATCCGCAGGTGGGTGGTCAGCAGCGGCCGGCCGGCCGAGCCGAGCTTGCGCCGGGCGTCGGCCGGGGCGAGCGTCGTCACCTGCGAGCAGGTCTCGGTCAGGCCGTAGGTCTGGACGACGGTGGCGCCCTTGGCGATCGCCTCTTCGAGCGGCTCCGCGGGCACCGGGCCGCCGCCGACGAGGATCGCCCGCGGGCCGGAGAGGTCGACTTCGGCCTCCAGCAGCCGGGTCAGCATCGTCGCCACCAGCGAGACCTGGGAGATCTCGTCGCGCTCCAGCGCCTCGCCGACGCGGTCGACGTCGAAGCCGTCGTGGACCACCGCGGCGGTGCCGTAGATGACCGAGCGCATGACGATCCCGAGGCCGGCGATGTGGCTGAGCGGGACGCAGCAGAGCCAGCGGTCGGTCGGCTCGACGCCGATGTTGAAGGCCGAGCCAACCGCGTTCCAGAGGAAGTTGCCGTAGCTGAGCGGGACCGGGCGCGGTGTGCCGGTGCTGCCGCTGGTCAGGACCCGGCAGCAGACGGCGTCCATGTCGTGCTCGCCGAGCAGCGGCATGTCGGCCTCGGTCTGGGTCAGCTGGCCGGGGTCGTCGAGGTCGATGATCGGCTCCTCGGCGGCGACGATCGCCGCCCGCTCCTCGGCGGTCAGCCGCGGCCCGAGCGGCAGCAGCTCCGCCCCCAGCTTCATCAGCGCGTGCATGAGGACCACCTGCTCGCGGCGCGGGTGCATGGTCAGAGCGGCGACCGAGCCGCGGCGGACGCCGTGGGCGGCGAGCCGCCGCGCGACCCAGGTCGCCTCCGCCTCGAGCTCGGCGTAGGTCATCTCCGCCCCGTCGGCGAGGAGCGCCGTCCGGTCGGGACAGCTCTGTGATCTCTGCGAGAGCCAGTCGTCGAGCTTCATCGGGATATCGTCCCCATCATGCCCAAACGCCACAAAGGAGCTCCGCCCGAGGAGGACCTCTACGCGCCGATCGAGTGGCAGGCGGGTCCCGGCGACTACGAGGACATCCGCTACGAGACCGGCGGCGGGATCGCCAAGGTGACGATCGACCGCCCCGAGGTGCTGAACGCATTCCGGCCGCAGACGCTGGTCGAGGTCTCGGCGGCGATGGAGCTGGCGCGCGAGGATCCCGACGTCGGCGTCGTCGTCTTCACCGGCGCCGGTGAGCGCGCCTTCTGTTCGGGCGGCGACCAGACCGTGCGCGGCGACACCGGCTACATCGCCGAGGGCGCCGCGGTCGGCCGCTTTCACGTCACCGACCTGCAGATCCAGATGCGGCGGCTGCCGAAGCCGATCGTCGCGATGGTCGCCGGCTACGCGATCGGCGGCGGCCACATCCTCCACCTCTGCTGCGACCTGACGATCGCCGCCGACAACGCCGTCTTCGGCCAGACGGGACCGCGAGTCGGCTCCTGGGACGGCGGCTACGGCGCCTCGCTGCTGCGCGACCTGGTCGGGACCAAGAAGGCGAAGGAGTTCTGGATGCTCTGCCGCCAGTACGACGCCGGCGAGGTGCTGGAGATGGGCCTCGTCAACGCCGTCGTGCCGCTCGCCGAGCTCGAGCGCGAGACCGTCGCCTGGTGCCGCGAGATGCTCGCCCTCTCCCCCTTCGCATTGCGGCTCGTCAAGGCCAGCTTCAACGCCCACGAGGACGGCTACGCCGGGATCCAGCAGCTTGCGCACGACGCCAACCTCCTCTTCTACGGCTCGGATGAGGCGGCCGAGGGGCGCGAGGCGTTCAAGCAGAAGCGCCAACCCGACTTCTCGCAGTTCCCGCGGCGCGCATGAGGATCTGGCTGATGGCGGCGCGGCCGCGGACGCTGCCGGCGGCGATCGCGCCGGTCCTGGTCGGGACCGCGGCAGCGGTGCAATGGGCCGGGGAGCTGCCGCGCTGGGGCGCCTTCCTCGCGGCGCTGATCGGCTCGATCTTCATCCAGATCGGGACCAACCTCGCCAACGACTACTCCGACGCCAAGCGCGGCGCCGACACCGCCGACCGGCTCGGTCCGGTTCGGGTCACCGCCAGCGGCATGGTGACCCCGCAGCGGGTGATGACCGCGACCTGGATCGCCTTCGCGGTCGCAGTCGCCTGCGGGATCTACCTGACGGCGGTCGCCGGCTGGGTGATCCTGCTGATCGGCGTGCTCTCGATCGCCGCCGGCGTCCTCTACACGGGCGGCCCGCGCCCCTACGGCTACGCCGGCTTCGGCGAGGTCTTCGTCTTCCTCTTCTTCGGCCTGGTCGCGGTCAACGGCTCCTACTACGTGCAGCTGGAGGAGCTCGACGCGCTGCCGCTCGGGCTCTCGATCTCGGTCGGCTTCCTCGCCACCGCGATCATCGTCGTCAACAACGTCCGCGACGTCGAGACCGACCGGCGGGCGGGCAAGAACACGCTGGCGGTGCGGATCGGGCGCGAGAGCGCGGTCAACCTCTACCGGCTGCTGGTCGCCGGTGGCTTCCTCGTCCTGCCGATCGCGCTTGTGGCCGGCGATGCGAGCCTGCTGCCGATGATCGGCTGGCTGGCGGCGCCGCTGGCGATCAAGCCGGCGAAGACGCTGGCCGAGCGCCACGACGGGCCATCGCTGAACGCGGTGCTGGCGCAGACGGGTGCGCTGCTGGGCGTCTTCAGCCTGCTGGTCACGGCCGGCCTGCTGATCTCCGCCTGAGAGACTCGGGCCGTGCGCCTCAGCTCGGTCGAGGTAATCCCCTACGCGCTCCCGTTCAAGGAGCCGTACGTGACGGCGCGCGGGGTGCTGCGGCGGCGGGAGATGGTCCTGCTGCGGGTGCGAGACGAGGACGGGGTCGTGGGACTCGGCGAAGCGGTGCCGCTGGCGTTGCGGGGCGGGGCGTCGTTGGCGGAGGTGGTGCGGGAGCTGGAGGGTTGGGGGGAGTACGGGTCGGTTGAGGGACTGTCCGCTCCCGCGCGGTGCGCGGTGGGGACCGCCCTGATGGATCTGCGGGGCCGGCGGATCGGAACGGCAGCAGGTGAGGGGGAGCGGGACGAAGCGGTTGAGTGCAACGCGACGCTTGTCGCGGGACCGCCGGACGCGGTGGCGGCCGAGGCGGAAAGGTGGGCTCAAGCGGGATTTACGACCTTCAAGCTCAAGCTCGGTGCCGAGACCGCAAACGACCCCGGTAATCGAGGTCTCTCGCGGTCTCGCCGATCTGGGGACGTCGCGCAGGTACGGGCGGTGCGGTCGGCATTGGGCGCTGGGGTGCGGATTCGGGTTGATGCGAATGAGGCTTGGGACCTGGAGACGGCCCAGGCGACGCTGGCGGAGCTAGAGCTCTTCGAGGTCGAGTTGGCGGAGCAGCCCGTGGCGGGACTGGAGGAGATGGCGGAGCTCGCGGCGAGCACCTCTATCCCGCTTGCTGCTGACGAGAGCGTCACGACTCTCGACGAGGCCGAGCAGGCGGCCGCGCTCGGCGCCTGCGAGTTCACCGGGATCAAGCTCTCCAAGGTCGGCGGTCCGGAGGAGGCGCTGGCGATCGCCGATGTCCTCCCCGCCTACGTCACCAGCGCGCTGGACGGCCCGGTCGGGATCGCGGCGGCGGCGCAGGTCGCGCTCAGCCTCGCCGAGACCGGTCACCCGGAGCGGCTGCACCTGGCGCACGGCCTTGCCACCCAGCGCCTATTCGCCTCGACGATCGCCGCGGTCGAGTGCGAGATACGCGACGGCATGCTCCACCTCCCTCCTGGCCCCGGCCTCGGGGTCGAGATCGACGAGGAGGCGCTGCAGGCGCATCGGATCTAGCCTGCACGTGTCGAGTTTGTTGCCCTATAGGCCACAAAGTCGACACGCCACCTCATGGACCCGACCAATGCCAACACCGCTCTCGCCTCGGCCTTTGCCGAGGAGCTGGCGCGCGGTGGGTTGCGGCTGGCGGTGATCTCGCCCGGCTCGCGCTCGACGCCGCTGGCGGTGGCGTTGTGGCGACAGCCGGAGATCGAGGTGAAGGTGATCGTCGACGAGCGCTCGGCCGGCTTCTTCGCCCTCGGCGCGGCGCAGGTGAGCGGCGAGCCGGTGGCTCTCCTCTGCACCTCGGGGACCGCGCTCGTCAACTACCACCCGGCCGTGGTCGAGGCCGACGAATCCGGGATTCCGCTGGTAGTGCTCAGCGCCGACCGGCCTCCGGAGCTGCGCGGGATCGGCGCCGGGCAGACGATCGACCAGATCAAGCCCTTCGGCTCCTCGGTCCGCTGGTTCTGCGAAGTCGGGACCCACGCGGCCGACGACGGCGGCCTGCTGCACTACCGCTCGGTCGCCTGCCGGGCGCTGGCGGCGGCACGAGGCGAGACGCGGCCCGGCCCTGTGCATCTCAACCTGCCCTGGCGCGAGCCGCTGGCGCCGGTCCCGGTCGAGGGGGCGGTCACCGCGACCGACGAGCTGGCCCTGAAGGGTCGCGACGACCGCCCCCTGACCGCGGTGACGCACATCGACCTCGAGCCGTCCCCCTTCCTCCTCGACGAGGTCGCGGGGCACATCGGCAACGCGATCTCCGGCGTGATCGTCGCCGGCCGCCAGCTCGACCCCGAGCTACGCGAGCCGCTCGCGCACCTGGCCCGCGTCTCCGGGTTCCCGATCCTCGCCGAGCCGACCTCGCAGCTGCGCTGCGGCCCGCACGACCGCTCCCACGTCGTCGCCGCCTACGACCTGCTCCTGCGCGAGGAGCACTTCGCCCGCTCGGTCGTCCCCGACCTGATCCTCCGCTTCGGCGCGATGCCGACCAGCAAGCCGCTGCGCGCCTGGATCGCCGCGAGCGGCGCCGACCAGATCGTCGTCGACCCCTATGGCGGCTGGAACGAGCCGACGAACCAGGCGGCGGCGATCCTCCGCGCCGACCCGACCGAGCTGGCTCAGGGATGGGCGGCGCGGCTGGAAGGGCTGGAGGGGCGGGAACGACCGCTGCCCGATCGCTGGCTCGAGGCCGAGGCCGCGGCGCAATCGGCGCTGGACGAGGCGCTCGCGGGCGCCGAGATCTCCGAGCCGGCGCTCCACCGTGCCCTCGGCGCCGCTCACCGCGACGGCGACCTCGTCTACACCGCCTCGAGCATGCCGATCCGCGACCAGGAGGCATTCCTCGCCGCCGGCGAGACCGACGCCTTCTTCCTCTGCAACCGCGGCGCCAACGGGATCGACGGCCTCGTCTCCTCCGGCATCGGCGCTGCCCAGGCGAGCGGTCGACCGACGACGATCGTCACCGGCGACCTCGGCCTCCTCCACGATCTCGGCGGCCTGGCGGTGCTGCGCGACGTCGAGACCCCGGTCCGCATCGTCGTCATCGACAACGACGGCGGCGGCATCTTCCACTTCCTCCCGCAGGAGCAGGCACTGGACAGCGACGAGTTCGAGGCCCTGCTCGGCACCCCCCGCGGCGTCGAGGCCGCCAAGGCCGCGGCGCTCTTCGATCTTCCCCACCGCCGGATCAATTCGCTTGCTGAGCTACCGGAGGCGCTTGGCGCCGGCACCGGATTGGTCGAGGTGAAGACCGATCGCCGGACCAACGTCGCCGTCCACCAGCTTCTAACCGCGCGCGTCCACGAAAAGCTTCAGCACTAAGACGGCACCACACGCCAGCGGAAGGCGGCCGGCGTCAAATCCACTTGGCCCTGGGTGTCGATCGCCCGCACCTGGAACTGGTGTTTTCCCGCCTTGACTTTCTTCCGATAGGGCGAGGCGCAGGAGCGGAAGGGGTTGCGGTCGAGCTTGCACTCGAAGCGAGCGCCGATCTCGTCGGAGCCGAACACAAACTTCGCCGTCAGCTTTGGCGTCAGCTTTGGCGGGTGCTTCCTCAGCCGAGTCCGGGGCGCCAGGTTGCCAGAACCCAGTGGCAGCTCAGTGCCGATCGGGCTCGAGCTCCCTCCGCTGGGGCTCAGCAGCTCATCGGCACCGATATCCGGGGCCAGGCCTGAGGCTCGCAGCTGCCCGTCGATGTCAAAGGAGCCACTGGATCCGTCGATGGCGCCTCTGTCGATCGTCGGCGACCCCGGCAGCTGGTGGTAGCTGTCTGCGGCGAGCAGCGGCGAAGCCGTTACGTTGTCATTCGCCCCCGGCGGAGTGACAGATGCCGCTCCGCCGGCGTCGGCCATCGTCTCCACCGTCGCGTAGTTGGAATGGTCGAGCGTGATCGTGGTCGAGGAGCCGGCGCTGTCGGGGATTCCCGGGCGGCTCAGGCCGCGAGCCACGACATCGGCTTTCTCCCCCTTTACAAGCACCGCCTTGGCTTGGATGTTCGCCACCACCCCGGCTCCGTGGAAAGAGAAGTCGGCTCCAACGGAACCGCCACCGGTGGCGATCGCAGTCACGTTGCGGAGGACGATGTCCCAGGTCCCGCCGAACGCCGAGAGATTTGCGCCGATCGCGACTCCTCCAGCTTCGTTGAGGCAGATGCTGTCGCGCACCGTTCCGTCCCAGATGTGGCAGACGCCGGCCGGCGAGCGGGTCGAGCGGGCGACAACCCCTTCGATAACTCCTGCTTCCATCGTCACGGCAGATCCCTCGAAGGCCTCGGCGGTAATTTCGAGATGAGAGAGCGTGGCTTCGCGGATGAAGAACGCCCCCCAGACCCCGGCGTTCGACTCCACTTCGATCAAGGGGCGGGGGAAGCCCGGGGCGCCGGCGACGGTCACGTCCGCCGAAGGTTTGACGTAGCCGAAGGGGCCGAGATCTCCGTCGGCTTCCGAGTAGGTGCCGGGGGCCATCTGCACGAAGTCACCGCTTGCGAGGGTGGTCTCCACAGCCCTCTTATCGGCGGCCGTGAAAAGCGAACAGGGCAGGCTGGGATTGGAACAGGGGTCGAGCCCGGTGCCGCCAGGGGCCGCGTAGCGGATGTCGGCAGAGGCGACACCTGCGAGCGCGAGCATCAGCGTGAGGAAGGTCGCGATCAGGGTTCCCAGCCGAGGCACCATCCGGATCAGGCTACTCTGACAACAGCGGCAAAAGCGCGCCCAGCTTGACCTCGGTCTCGGCCAGCTCGGCGGCCGGGTCGGAGCCGGCGACTACGCCGACGCCGGCGAAGAGGTGGGCCTCTCGGTCGCGGAGGAGGGCGCTGCGCAGGGCGACGCAGAATTCGCCGTCCTCGGTGGCGTCCATCCAGCCGACCGGGGCGGCGTACCAGCCGCGGTCCATGCCCTCGAGGTCGGCGATCGTGGACGCAGCCGCGGGCCAGGGCTCGCCGCCGACGGCCGGGGTCGGGTGCAGGAGGCCGGCCAGCTCGATCGCCGAATGGGGCTCGGCCAGCTGGGCGATCACCGGCGTCGCCAGGTGCTGGATGTTCGCCACCTTGACGATCTCCGGCTCGGCCGCGGCCTCGACCCAGACGGCGTGCGGGCGCAGGGCGCGGACGATGCGCTCGGCGACGATCCGCTGCTCGCGGCGGTCCTTGTCGCTGCGCAGCAGCTGCTCGCCGAGGTGGTCGTCTACCGCCGGGTCGGAGCTGCGCCGGGTCGATCCGGCGAGGGCGACGGTAGAGACGCCGGCGCCGGCGCGACGGACGAGAAGCTCGGGGCTGGCGCCGAGGAAGGCCGCCTCGGGCGTCCCGCAGCAGAAGCAGAAGCAGGCCGGGAACTGCTCGCGCATCGCGCCGAAGAGCGCGGCGGGGTCGTGCGCGGCCGCGGCGCTGACGATCACCTCGCGCGCGAGGACGACCTTGCTCATCTCGCCGGCGGCGATCCGGGATGTGGCGCCCTCGACCGCGGCTTCGAACTCGCGTGGCGGGCGGGCGCTGCGGATCCCGGCGTGGGCGGTCGGGTGCGGATCGAGCAGCGGCAGCGGCGCGTCCATGCGCAGCGAAGCGACGCGCGCGGCGAGCCTCTCGCCCAGCCGCCCGACGTCCTCCCCCGGCTGCAGCACCGCGTTGACGGTGAGGAAGGTGCGCCCGGCGCGGCGGCAGAGCGACACCTCCGGCAGCACCAGCGAGGCGGGCGGGAGCGAGGACCAGGTCGTGCTCTTCCCGCCGTCGGCGTCGAAGGCGAAGCCGCCGAGCCAGACGGGCCCGGCCCCGGCGGGCAGCCCGCGCGGCTCGTCGAGAACGGCCCCGGAGCCGGTCCGCAGGCATTCCTCGGCGACGTCGCCGAAGCGCTCCTCACCGCGCGAGCTCGCCTCGTGCGCCAGGCCCAGCCCGGCGAGGGCGAACTCGCGGTCGGGCTGCTCCCAGCAGAACCAGCGATCGCTTGCCAGCCGCGAAGCGAAGACGACCGCGCAGGGATCGGCAACCTCAACCTCGGTGGTGACGCTTACGAGGGTGCGTCGTCCCCGCCCGGCGGCCTTATCCAAAGCCGCGGCCAATGACGAGGTCAGGACGTTCTCAGACAAGGACACAGGGAGCGCCGTGTGCTCTGCACACAAGCGACCGAGGACGCCGTCTGAGGGCGTCCTGGCCCGTCATTTCAGTCGTGGCCTCGGCCGATTGCTATCTCGCCAGTGCGGACCATTTCGACCAGGCCGTGCGGTCGGACCATCCGCTCGAAGGCCTCGATCTTGTCGGCGGAGCCGGTCACCTCGATCGTCATCGTGCGCCGCGCCACGTCGACGATTTTGGCCCGGAAGATCTCGGCGAACTGGATGATCTCGGCCCGGTTCTCGACCGCCGAGGAGACCTTGAAGAGGGCCATCTCACGGGCGACCGTCTCCTCCGGCTCCATGTCGCGGATCTTCAGCACGTTGACGAGCTTGTGCAGCTGCTTGGTCACCTGGTCGATCGGGTGGACCGCGCCGTCGAGCGTCAGGGTGACGCGGGAGACGCTGGGGTCGTCGGTCGGCCCGACGGCGAGCGTGTCGATGTTGAAGCCGCGGCGCGAGAAGAGACCGGCGACGCGCGCCAGCACGCCCGGTTTGTTCTCGACCAGGATCGAGAGGATGTGCTTGCGGCCGGTGAGCTGGCCCGGCATGTGCAGGTCCTCCAGCTTGACGGTCTGCGGCGTCCCGGCCTCCATCAGCTCACCGTCTTCTGGGGCGACTCGACCATGTCGCGGGCGGCGTTGCCCGGCGGGATCATCGGATAGCAGTTCTCTTCGCGGGCGACGCGGACGTCGAGCAGGACCGGGCCGTCGTGCTCCAACGCCGCGACCATCTGCTCCTCGAGGTCGGCGGAATTTTCGGCCCGCATGCCTTTGGCGCCGAAGGCCTCGGCCAGCTTCACCCAGTCGGGGCTCGAGCCCATGTCGACCGAGCTGTAGCGGCGGTCCCAGAACAGCTCCTGCCACTGGCGGACCATGCCCATGTAGCCGTTGTTCATCAGGAAGACCTTGACCGGGATGTTCTCGCTGACGCAGGTGGCCAGCTCCTGGATGTTCATGATCAGGCTGCCGTCGCCGCCGAGGCAGACGACCTGCTCGCCGGGGCAGGCGACCTTGGCGCCCACCGCGCTCGGCAGGCCGAAGCCCATCGTCCCGAGGCCGCCGGAGTTGATCCAGCGCCGCGGCTTGTCGAAGCCGTAGTACTGCGCCGCCCACATCTGGTGCTGGCCGACGTCGGAGGTGATGATCGCGTCGCCCTGGGTGGCGCGGTGCATCGCCTCGACCATGAACTGCGGCTTGATCTCGCCGTTCTCGCCGGGCTCGTAGTAGAGCGGGTGCGCGTCCTGCCAGCCGCGCAGCGTCGTCCACCACTCGTCGAGGCGGCTGGAGTCGGTCTGCAGCGCCCGGTACTCGCGGGTCAGCTTCGGCAGCACCTGCTTGACGTCGCCGACGATCGGGATGTGGGCGCCGACGTTCTTCGAGATCTCGGCCGGGTCGATGTCGATGTGGATGACCTTGGCGTGCGGCGCGAACTCGTCGAGCTTGCCGGTGATGCGGTCGTCGAAGCGGGCGCCGATGGCGACGATCAGGTCGGCCTTGTCCATCGCCCAGTTGGCGGTGACGGTGCCGTGCATGCCGAGCATGCCGAGGAAGTTCTCGCCGGAGGCGGGATAGCCGCCGAGGCCCATCAGGGTCGAGGTGACGGGGAAGCGGTCGGAGGCGGCGAGCTCGCGCAGCTCCTCGGAGGCGTTGGCGTTGATCACGCCGCCGCCGGTGTAGAAGATCGGCCGGCGGGCGTTCGCCAGAGCTTTGGCGGCGATCCGGATCTGCTTGATGTTGCCCTCGGTCGAGGGCTTGTAGCCGGGCAGCTCGACCGGCTCGGTGCGCGGCTGGTAGTCGATGTCGGCGCGGGAGAGGTCCTGCGGGATGTCGAGCAGCACCGGCCCCGGCCGCCCGGTCGAGGCGACGTGGAAGGCCTGGTGCACGTACTCGGGGATCTGGCGGGGGTCGGTGACCGCGAAGGAGTGCTTGACGAAGGGCAGCGTGGCGCCGAGGATGTCGGCCTCCTGGAAGCCGTCGGTGCCGATCAGCTCGGTCCGGACCTGGCCGGTGATGAAGACGGTCGGAACCGAGTCCATCATCGCGTCGGCGATCGCGGTGACGAGGTTGGTGGCGCCCGGGCCGGAGGTGGCGAAGGCGACGCCGACGCGGCCCGAGGCCTGGGCGTAGCCCTCCGCGGCGTGGCCGCCACCCTGCTCGTGGCGCACCTGGACGTGGCGGAAGTCCGCGTCGACCATCGCGTCGTAGGTCGGCAAATTTGCCCCGCCGGGGATCCCAAAGACGTCTTTGACGCCCTCGGCCTTGAGGGATTCCATCAACGTGTCAGCGGCGCGCATAAGGAACTGGCGATGGTACCAGCGGCGAGGTCTCAGCCCCGGCGGCCGCTACCGGCGGGCTACGCCTGGCCTGCAGGCGATTTCGCCGGGTTCCAGCGGGTCTGCGGGTCGATCGCGGTCTCGATCACGCGGCCTTTGTGGCGCTCGATCGCGTGGATGATCGACTCGACCAACTCGTCCCCCAGCAGGTTCGGCTCGAGGCCGAGGTCGAGCAGCTTGGTGTGGATCGCGTTGTAGTAGTGCTCTTCCTTCTCGACCCGCGGGTTCTCGTAGTGCTGGATCTCGACGCTGTAGCCGAGGTGCTCGCCGGCCTGCTTGACCAGCCCGGCCAGCTCGAGGACCGAGAACTGCTCGGTGAACTGGTTGAAGACGCGGAACTCCCCCCGCTCGGCCGGGTTCAGCGCCGCCAGTTCGACGCAGGCGAGGGTGTCGCGGATGTTGAGGAAGCCGCGGGTCTGCCGGCCGGCGCCGTAGACGGTCAGCGGGTGGCCGATCACGGCCTGGACGCAGAAGCGGTTGAGCACGGTGCCGAACAGCTCGTCGTAGTCGAAGCGGGTGACGAGGCGCTCGTCGCGGGCGGTCTCCTCGGTCTCGACGCCGTAGACGACGCCCTGGTTGAGGTCGGTCGCGCGCAGGCCCCAGGTGCGGCAGGCGAAGTGGATGTTGGTCGAGTCGTGGACCTTGGAGCAGTGGTAGAGCGAGCCCGGCAGCTTCGGATACGGCAGCGTGTCCTTGCGGCCCTTGTGCTCGATCTCGATGTAGCCCTCCTCGATGTCGATGTCGGGCTGGCCGTACTCGCCCATCGTCCCGAGCTTGACCAGGTGCGCGTCGGGGACGTGGTCGCGCATCGCGAACAGCAGGTTGAGGTTGCCGATCACGTTCGCCTGCTGGGTTTCGACCGCGCGCTCGCGGGAGAGCATCGAGAACGGCGCCGAGGCCTGCTGGCCGTAGTGGACGACGACCTCGGGCCTGGTCTCGGCGACGACCTCGTCGAGGAAGTCGCCGTCCTCGACGGCGCCGACGTAGCTGCGGATCTGCTCGCCGGAGACCTCGCGCCAGGCGGCGATGCGCTCGTCGAGTTCCCCGATCGGGGTCAGCGAGGCGGTGCCGTGTTCGGTGTGCCAGCGGCGGCGGGAGAAGTTGTCGACGACGGAGACTTCGTGCCCGCGGGCCGAGAAGCGGAGCGCCGTCGGCCAGCCGAGGTAGCCGTCGCCCCCGAGGATGAGGATTCGCATGAGGGCGGCACTTTAGACGCTCGGGCGGCGCGCGGGACCCGACAGCCGACCCGGCGCCCTAGTTGAATCCGGGCGATGGAAAGCGGACTCGCGGCGCGACACGGAGGCCGGGCGGGCCTCGCGGCGCTGGCCGTGATCCTCGTGCTGGGCCTGGGCCTGCGCGTCGGCGAAGCGTGGGACGGGCGGGCGCCGGTCTACGACGCCAAGGCCTACGCGGCGATCGCGGCGAACCTGGAGCGCGGCGAGGGATTCACGGTGGGCGCCGGGGCGACGCAGCCGTCGAGCAATTACTCGCCGGGGCTGCCCTTGTTCGTGGCGGCCATCTACAAACTCAGCGGGAGCGTCCACGAACGGCTCGCGCGGATCGTCTTGGCATTGATCGGGACGCTCTCGGTGCTTTTCGCGTATCTGATCGGGCGGAGGCTGGGGCGGGCACTCCAGCGACCCAAGGCAAGTGAGGCCGCCGGAGTGCCCGCCCTGGATCCGCAGTTGGTGAGTTATGCCGGCTATAGGGGGCTTAATTCACCAACCGTCTGGCCGGCACTCGTGGGGGCTCTGGTAGTAGCCGTGTACCCGGCGCTGCTCGAGTACCAGGGGATGTTGATGAGCGAGCCGCTGGCGGCGACCCTGCTCTCGGGCGGGGTGCTGGCGGCGCTTTGGTCGTGGGACGGAGGGACTTGGCGCTGGCTGCTGCCCGGAGCGCTGTTCGGGGCGCTGGCGCTGGTGCGGCCCGAGTACCTCGGCGTGGTCGTCCTCCTCGCCGTCGTGGTGGCCCCGCGGCCGAGCTCGCCTTTTGTTGCACTGGGCCGAACAAAAGGCGAGCTCGGCGGGTGGAGGCGATCGCTGATCGCGGCTGGGGTGATGCTGGCGGCTGCGTTCGTCGTCATCGCGCCCTGGACCATTCGCAACGCGGTTGCGCTCGATCGGTTCGTGCCGATCTCGACCGGCGGCGGGCAGGTGCTCTTCGCCGGCACCTACCTGCCGTCCGACGGAGATCCGGAAAAGGTTGGCGCCGAGGTGGTTTCCGAAAACCCGGACCTGTTCTCGCCGCAGGACGCACAGCGCCTGAGGTTGGAGCAGATCCTCGCCCGGCTCTCCGCGGCGGAACATCCCGGGATGGAAACCGACAAGGCGCTCTCGAAGATGGGCAAGGAGCAACTCTGGGACGACATCTCGGACGAGCCGGCGGAATACGCCGGCTTCGTCGCCACCAAGGTCTGGCGAATCTGGTCGCACGGGTCGCGAGACGTGATGCGCGAGCCGGTCTGGGAGGTCCTGCACTGGCTCCTAGTCGGCTTCGGCCTGCTCGGCCTCGCGCTCCTCGCCTGGCAACGCCGCTGGGAGGCACTCTTACTCGGCACGATCTTCCTCGCAATCACCGCGATCAGCGCCCTCCTCGTCGCCTCCCCCCGCCGCGTCCTGGTGCTGGTGCCACTCCTCGCTGCTCTCGCTGCCGTCGCCATCCCCTGGCTCGGCATGCGTTCGCTGAATTTAACCTCCTATGGCCGGGCTAATTCAGCGAATGCACCCGCTACCCCGGGTAGCCTGGGCTCGCCTTGACCGCCCTTGCCGACTGGTTTCGCACGTTGCCGCAGCGCTATGGGAAGCGGACGCTGGTTGCGCTGGCGGCGATCGCGCTGCTGGGGCTGGTCGTGCGCGCCTACGTGGTCGTCAACCCGGTCGAGCACCCGGCCGACGACTCGCGCGCCTATTACGCGCTGTCCAAGGCGCTGTACACGGAACAGAGCTTCGGTGGGCCCGAATTCCGCGACTCGAGCGACTGGTCGCCCGGTGCGCCGTTCCTCTACGCCGCCGCCTATTACGCGACCGGCGGGGCGCGGGAAGGGACGGCGCGGATCGTCGAGGCGCTGCTCGGGATCGCGACGATCCTCGTCGTCTTCGCCCTCGGCTGGCGGCTCGGCGGGCGCGAGCTCGGCCGCTGGGTCGGACTCTTCGCCGCCTTCGCGGTCGCCGTCTACCCGCCGTTCATCCACACCACCGGCGAGCTGATGAGCGAGCCGCCGGCGATGCTGACCCTGCCGGCGGCGATCCTCGCCTTCCTATGGGCCTCTGACCGGCAAGCGAACGCAGCCGTCCCCGGTATGCGGGGACAAGTGCGTTCGCTCTGGCCGTGGCTCGTGCCGGGATTCCTCCTCGGCCTGACGGCGATGTTCCGGCCCGAGTATCTACTCGTCGCGTTCGCGCTGACGCTCCTCGTCCTCATCCGGCCGAGTTGCCGGTTTGTTGCGGTATCCGGAGAAAAGCGGCAACTCGGCCCGGCGGTGCGCCGTGGGCTTGCGGCCGGGGTTGTGTTTCTCGTTGCGGTTGTGTTGCCGATCCTGCCCTGGACGGTCCGCAACGTCGTCGTCCTCGACCGCGTCGTGCCGATCTCGACCGGCGGCGGCAAGGCGCTCTACGTCGGCACCTACCTGCCGGCCGATGGCGAATACCAGCGGGTGAAGGCGCTCCTCGCCGAGCGCTACCTCGGCCGCGACCTGGAACCCGGCTCCGAAGCGCTCGACAAGGTCAACCCGACCGAGCTCTTCGACCAAGTCGTCGCGGAAGTCAGAGAGGAGCACCCCGGCCTGACCCGTGACGGAGCCCTCGGCAAGGCCGGCAAGGAAAACCTCTCCAAGTACCTCGATGAAGACCCCTGGGGATACGCGGCGATGACCGCCCGTAAGGTCGGGCGGATGTGGAGCAGCGGCGTCGGCGAAGCGATGAGCAGCACCGCCGGCCGTGCCGTTCAGATCCTCCTCGTCGCGCTCGGCCTCGCCGGTCTCGTCCTCCTCGGACTGCGGCGGCGCTGGTGGGAGCTGGTCGTCCTCGCGACCCCGATCCTCCTCGTCACCGCGGTCGGCGCGGCCTCGCTGGCGGCGCCGCGGCGCAACGAGGTGCTGATGACGCTCGTCTTCCCAACTGCCGGTCTCGCCCTCTCATCTGGACTCGCGGCCATATTCTCCGGTCGCGAATGGTCCTCACCGCAGGCATCTTCCCCGCCGAGCTGACGGCGCTGCGCAGCCTCGGGCTGCTGCTGGCGATCTTCCTCGTCGCCTACGCCGTCGTCCGCCGCCGCTCGCTGCGCAACGCCGACGTCCTGATCCTGATCGCCTCCGGCCTCGGCCTGGCACTGGTCTCCGGGACCGAAATCGTCAACGGCCTGCTCTCCGCCTTCTCCTTCGAGAAAGGCAACGGCGGCCGCATCCTCGGCCTCGCCGTCTTCGCGATCTTCATCCTCTTCCTGCTCGCGCTGCGGGCGCTCTCGCAGGGGGCGCGGAACAGCCGCCAGCTCGCCGCCGCGCTCGAGGGCCTGGCCTGGGAGGAGTTCCGCCAGGCGGGGCTGCCGGAGCGCTTCCGCGACAAGATCGCGATCCTGATCCCGGCCTACAACGAGGCCGAGAACATCGGCACCGTCCTCGACCAGATCCCCCCCGCCGTCTGCGGCCTGCGCACCGAGGTCCTGGTCGTCGACGACGGCTCCCGCGACGGGACCGCCGAGGTCGCCGCCGAGCACGGCGCCGCGGTCGCCCGCCACGTCACCAACCGCGGCGGCGGGGCGGCGCTGCGCACCGGGTACAGGCTGATGGTCGAATCCGGCGCCGAGATCGTCGTCACCCTGGATGCCGACGGCCAGCACCGCCCCGACGAGATGGAGCGCCTGGTCAAGCCGATCCTCGACGGCGAGGTCGAGATGGCGCACGGCTCCCGCGTCCTCGGCCACGCCGACCGCAACCACTTCGCCCGCGAGCTGGGGATCGTCTTCTTCAACCGCCTCGTCTCCTTCATCACCCGCACCCACGTCACCGACTGCTCCAACGGCTACCGGGCCGTCCGCACCGCGGTCCTGCCGCAGCTGGTCCTGCGCCAGGAGCAGTTCCACACCTCCGAGTTCATGATCGAGGCGATCAAGCGCGGCATCCCCGCGACCGAGGTCCCGATCACGGTCGACCAGCGCCTCCACGGGCACTCGAAGAAGCCCGCCGCCTTCCGCTACGGGGCAGGCTTCGCCAACGCGATCGTCCGCACCTGGCTGCGCTGAGCGCAGCGGTTAATACGCCTCTGGCGAGAGCGTGTAAAGGTGCGCCCAGCCCGGCCCACTCGAAAACACGGAGGACCCGAGATGGCGATCAGCGAGCGCGAGAGAGCCGAAATCGAGCAGGCCAACGCGGAGGGCAGGACGGCAGCGGTCTTCATCCACGGGCTCTGGCTCCTGCCCAGCAGCTGGGACCGCTGGGGCCAGGCGTTCGAAGCGGCCGGTTACGCGGCGGTGAAACCCGACTGGCCGGACGACCCCGCGACGGTCGCGGAGGCACGGACGAAACCCGACGTCTTCGCCAAGAAGACCCTGGGGATGATCGCCGACCACACCGCGGAGGTGATCGGGGGGCTGGATCGCAAACCAGCCGTCCTCGGCCACTCGACCGGCGGCCTGCTCTGCCAGATCATCGCCGACCGCGGCCTCTCCGCCGCGACCGTGGCGATCGACCCCGGCCCCTTCCGCGGCGTCCTGCCGCTGCCGCTCTCGGCGCTGAAGTCGGCAAGACCGGTGCTGCAGAACCCGCTCAACCGCGGCCGCGCGGTCACCCTCACCCTCGACCAGTTCAAGTACGGCTGGGCCAACGCGCTCGACGACAAGGAGGCGAAGAAGCTCTACGACAGCTTCCACGTCGCCGCCCCGGGCGTGGCTCTGATGCAGATGGCGAACGCGAACCTGAACCCGTTCACCGAGGCGAAGCTCGATCCGAAGAACCCCGCCCGCGGGCCGCTGCTGATCATCGACGGCGAGAAGGACCACACCGTCCCCTGGGCGATCGCCAACGCCTCCTACAAGCGGCAGAGCCGCAACGAGGCCGTAACCGAGATCGAGAAAATCCCCAACCGCGGCCACTCGCTGACGATCGACAGCGGCTGGCGCGAGGTCTGCGACCGCGCCATCGCCTTCGTCAAGCGCTTCGCCTGAGCCATCGCTGTTTTAACCCGGCTATAGGCGGGTTAACTCAGCGAACGCCGGGGTGCCGCACGGCGGCGGGGTCCGGCAGATAGAGGTCGGTGCCGCAGCGGGGGCAGACCTGGACGTAGAGCTTCAGCGCCTTATGGCAGCTCGGGCACTGGCGTTCCGGTTCGTCCTTGTCTACGCGGTAGAGGATCACCGCGAGCAGGCCGAGGGGCGGCAGGACCATGCCGATCAGGAACCAGATGAAGAACGAGCTGCCCTTGTTGCGGCCGATAAGGGCGGTCGCGAGGCCGAAGAAGAAGGCGATGACGAGGTACTCCACACACCCATTCTTGCGCCTCCGGGCCTCGGCTTAACGTCCAGCGGCGCTCGGGGCCTTCAATCCGCGGCGCCTGCCTGCCGACAACCCACGGGAGGCCCCGCAGGGGCCCGTTCGCGCATGGCGATCCCACAGCAGAAACCAGTCGCAGCGAGGCCGACCCAGCGGCGGCACAAGCGACGCCGCGTCTGGAAGGACAAGCACTACCGCTGGGTCCCCGACGGCCAGGGCGACTGGCGCGTCCAGGGCTTCGTCTTCCGCCACCGGCACAAGCCGAAGAAGGGCCACTTCCGCGGCCCGGGCGTCAAGCCCCCGCGGCGGGCGCAGGCCGGCGCCCCCGCCGCAGCCGCAGCCGCGGCGCCCTCCGACCCGCGCCCGCCCGGCGCCTACCAGGGCGCCTTCGGCCACGCGCAGGCGGTCCGCCTGCTGCAGCGGGCCGGCTTCGGGCCGGTCCCGGGCCAGGCCGAGCAGCTCGTCTCGCTCGGCCTCGTCGGCGCGGTCCAGTCGCTGACCCGGCCCAGTGGCACCGCCCACCTCAACGGCCCCTCGCCGCGGGACGACGACGGCAACCCGCTCGCCCCCGCCGACGCCTGGGGCCACGACCACCTCTGGTGGCTCGATCGCATGGTCCGCAGCGACCAGCCGCTGGTCGAGCGGATGGCGCTGATCCTCCACGACTGGTTCGCGACCTCCAACGCCAACGTCTCCAAAACGCAGCAGATGATCGACCAGTCGAACCTCTTCCGCGCCCGCTGCTTCGGCTCGTTCCTCGACCTCTTCCGGGCGGTGACGATCGACCCGGCGATGCTGCAATGGCTGAACGGCAACGAAAACGACAAGTGGGCGCCGAACGAGAACTACGCCCGCGAGATGATGGAGCTGTTCTCGCTCGGCGCCGACCGCGGCGCCTACAGCGAGGACGACATCCGCGAACAGGCCCGTGCCCTGACCGGGTGGCGCAACGACTGGTCCGGGGAAGAAGGCGCCTACAACTTCCGCTTCGACCCCAAACGGCACGACACCGGCACCAAGACCGTCTTCGGCAAAGCCGGCAGCTGGGGCTGGGAAGACGCCTGCCGCCTCTGCGTCGAGCACCCTCTCCATCCCTCCTTCTTCGTCGCCAAGCTGTGGAGCTACTTCGTACCGGTGGCGCCCTCCAACTCGGTGCGGGAAGCGCTGGAAGGGACCTATGTCTCCTCCGGCTGGCAGATCCGCCCGGTGCTGGAGGCGATCCTGACGAGCCCGGAGCTCTACGAGGGCCCGCCGATGGTGAAACCGCCGGTCGTCCAGCTGGCGACGATGCTGCGGGCGCTGGGCCGGCCGGTCGACACCGGCGCCTGGGTCTGGCTCTGCGAAGAGGCGGGGCAGCGGCTCTTCTGGCCGCCGAACGTCTCCGGCTGGGACGACAGCCGCTGGCTCGACACCTCGCGGATGCGGGCCCGCTGGAACATGGTCACCTACGCGCTGGAGGAGGTCTCGGTCGACGCCTGGAACGACGACTACAGCACCACCGAGACCCCCGAGGAAGCGCTGGCCCGCGCGGTCGCCGCCTGGGGCTCGCCCGAGCTGCGAGCCGAGCACCGCGACGAGCTGCTCGACTTCGGCCGCCGCAGCGAGAGCCTGATCCTCGCCAACTGGCAGAAAGGCCCGTACCGGGCGCTGCGCCAGAACGCCCTGCTGCAGCTGATCGGCGTCAGCCCGGACGTGATCCTGCAATGACCCCGCGCCCGCAACACCACTCCTGCTGCGACGGCTACACGCGCTCGCAGCTGCTGCGCTCGGCCGCCGCCGAGGCCGGCATGGGGCTGCCGGCGATCGAGCCGGGCATGCCCGAGCCGGCCGGCACCGGCCTCTCGCGCCGCACCTTCCTCTCCCGCGGCGCCGGCCTGGCGCTGGCGGTCTACGGCGCCTCGAAGATCCCGCTCTCGGCCTTCGAGACCGGCATCGCCCAGGCCGCCCAGGGCGACAAGATCCTCGTCTCGGTCTTCTTCGACGGCGGCATCGACTCGCTCAGCGTGCTGGCGCCGGTCGGCGACTCGCGCTACGCCCAGCTGCGCCCGAACCTGGCGCTGCCGCCGGGCGCGGGGACGTCCTTCGCCGAGGACCCGAGCCTGCAATGGCACCCCGCCGCGCAGGCCCTCGCCACCCTGCACGGCGAGGGCAAGGTCAGCGCCTTCCCGGCGATCGGCTACGACCACCCCGACCAGTCCCACTTCACCTCCCGCCACTACTACGAGATCGGTGAGCTGCAGGTCGGCTACCGGACCGGCTGGCTGGGGCGCTACCTCGACGCCGTCGGCGACGAGGAAAACCCGCTGCAGGGCCTCTCGCTCGACGGCTCGCTCTCGCCGATGATCGCCACCGCGGAGAAGCCGGTGGCGGCGATCGACAGCGTCGACGGCTACGACCTCTGGTCGCGGGTCAGCGACCCGATCGAAGCCGAGATGTTCCGCAGCTTCGCCCGCTACGGCTCGCTTCCCGCCGACTCGCCCGGCCTCGCCCAGGTGCGCCGGGCCGCCTCGCAGACCGACAAGCTGCGCCAGGACCTGGCCGGCGTCGGCGAATTCTCCAGCCCGGTCGCCTATCCCGACGACTGGTTCGCCCACAAGCTCGCCGGCCTCGCCGCCTACATCGCCGTCGGCCTGCCGATGCGGGTGGTCACGGTCCGCGCCCCCGGCGGCTACGACACCCACGCCGACCAGGCGGGCGACCTGGAAGACAACCTGCGCCGGACCTGCGAGGGGATCCTCGCCTTCCAGCGCGACCTCGAGGCGCGCGGGCTCGCGGACCGGGTGCTGATCGAGATGTGGAGCGAGTTCGGCCGCCGGCCGGAGGAGAACGGCTCGCTCGGCACCGACCACGGGGCCGCCGGCTGCGCCTTCGTGATCGGCTCCAAAGCCAAAGGCGAGATGGTCGGCGAGTTCCCCGGCCTCTCCAGCCTCGACGAGGACGACAACCTGCGGGTGACGAGCGACTTCCGCGGCATGTACTGCTCGCTGCTCGAGCAATGGCTGCAGTTCGACGCCGAGGCGATCATCCCGGGGGCCAGCGGGTTCGCGCGGCCGGCGCTGGTGAAGGCGTGAGGGCCGGGTTCGTTGGGGTGGTCCTCGTCGCCATGCTGCTGGCGGGTATGGCGGCGAGGACCACCTCGGTTCGGCTTCCGTTGTCAGGGACGACCGCGGCGGCAGCCGAATGCACGTGGGAGCGACACACGAAGCGCGTTGTGAAGCGCGTGAAGCGGCACGGCAAGGTCCGCAGGGTGGTGCGACGGAGACACTGGTGGACCTGCGAGGCGGTCGCCGCGGCCCCAGCACCGGCAAGTCCCGTTCCGGCGCCTCCGGCTGACCCGGAGCCCAGCCCGGAACCGGAAGCGAATCGCCTCTCGGCGCGGGCCTCGGAGTACTACTGGGTCCTCTCCCGGTCGAAAGTGAAATCCGGCGCGGTGACGGTGGAGCTCAACAACCAGGGCGAAGACCCGCACAACCTCAACCTGCGGCGCGAAGGCGACGAAGGCGAACCGCTGCAGATCCTGGAAACGAACTCCGGGGAGCTGACCGCCGCCAGCTTCGACCTGCCGGCGGGCAAATACCGCCTCTGGTGCTCCCTCCCGGAACACGAGGAAAAAGGGATGCACACCACCTTGACGGTGGAATAGACCGCAAGGAGATCGCGAGACCGCAAAAAGTCCCCTTGAGGGGGCTTTTTTGCGGTCTCGGCTAGATCAGCGGCTTTGGGTGGCCGATCGAGCCGACCTCGGAGAGGTCGCGGCGGAACGGCAGGCCGGCGGTCCAGTCGAGGACGGCGCGGAATTTGCGCGCCGAGCCCGGGATCTGGCTCATGTGGTAGGTCCGGGCCAGCCACCAGGCCGGGAAGCCGCGGAAGGTGCGGTCGCCGATCTTGCCGACGGCCTTGTAGCGGCCGAGGTTGACGAAGGCGGCTTCGGAGCGGTACTCGTAGGGGGTGGGGCTGCCGACCCCGAGCTCGGCGGCGATGTTGCGCGCCGCCACCGGCCCCTGCCGGACGGCGGTCTGCGCGGTCGGCGGCGAGGTTCCGCCGCCCGGGTCCGGAACCGCGGCGCAGTCGCCGATCGCCCAGACCGAGTCCATGCCCTGCACCCGCAGGAAGGAGTCGACCGGGACCCGGCCGCGCTCGTCGAGCGGCACGTCCAGCTCTTTGAGGATCGGCTGCGGCGCGACGCCGGCGGTCCAGACGACGGTCCGGGTCGGCAGCACCTCGCCCGTCGAGAGCCGGGCGGTGTCGGGGCCGACCTCCTCCAGCGTCGTCTCCATGCGGATGTCGATGCCGCGGCCGCGCAGCTCCCGCAGCGCGTATTCGCCGAGCTGGGGGTCGATCTCCGGCAGCACCCGGTTCGTCGCCTCGACCAGGACCCAGCGCATCCCGTGCAGGCGGGCGCGCGGGTAGCTGTCCATCGCGTCGGCGGCGAAGTCCTGCAGCTCGGCCAAGGCCTCGAGCCCCGCATAGCCGCCGCCGACGAAGACGTAGGTGAGCAGTTCTTCGCGCCGGGCGGGATCCCCGGTCGCGTTGGCTTCCTCCAGCGTCTCGATCACGTGATTGCGGAGGTAGATCGCGTCGGCGAGGCTCTTGAACCCGACCGCGTGCTGGGCCAGGCCGGGCACCGGCAGCACCCGCGAGACCGAGCCGAGCGAGAGCAGCAGCTGGTCGTACGGCAGCTTCTCGGTCTCGCCGTACTTGGCCCTCAAGGTCACCGTCTTGGCCTCGGGGTCGTGTCCGACGATCGACCCGAGCCGCAGATAGGTCCGCTTGAGGATGTCCCGCAGCGGCGTCACCACGTGCCGCGGCTCCAAGGTCCCGGCGGCGGCCTCCGGCAGGAACGGCGTGTACAGGGCGAAGTTCGTCTCGTTGACGAGCGCCAGGCGCGCCGACTGCTTCGGCATGACCTTCTCCAGCTCCCGCGCCGCCGCAGCACCGCCAAAGCCACCACCCGCGATCACGACATTCCAGGCCATGACCCCAACCTACCACTTTGTAACAATTTGTTACAAAGTTTCAGATGCAACGTAGCCGCTGGCCCTATTCGTCTGTTCCTTTTCCTTGCTCAAGACCAACAAGGAACAGACGAGTGGGTCGCTAGAGCTTCTGCTGGATCAGGCGGTTGACCTCGCCGCCGTCGGCGCGGCCTTTGGTCTCTCGCATCACGGCGCCGACGATGGCCCCGATCGCCCTGTTGTTGCCTTCGCGGATCTTCTCGACGGCGTCGGGGTTGGCGGCCATCGCCTTCTCGACGATCGCCTCGAGCTCGCCGGAGTCGGACATCTGGGCGAGGCCCTCGCGCTCGACGACCGGCTCGGGGTCTCCCCCCTCGGCGACCAGGATCCCGAGCACGGTCTTGGCGCTGCCGTGGGAGATCTTCTTCTCCTGGACCATCTTCACCAGCGCCGCCAGAGCCGGAGGCGAGACCCTCGAGTCGGCCGCGCCCCCCTCGACCTCCGCCTGGCGCAGCGCCGCCGCCAAGTCCCCCGTCACCCAGTTGGCCAGCACCCGCGGCTCGATCCCATCAGCCTCCTCGGCGACGCTCTCGAAGTAGCCCGCCGTGCGGGGGTCGGTCGCCAGCGTCAGCGCCACGTCCCCGGGGACGCCCATCTCCTCGTAGCGCGCGATCCGCGCCACCGGCAGCTCGGGCAGCGCCTCGCGGGCCTCGCGCAGCATCTCCTCGGTCGGCACCAGCGGCACCAGGTCGGGCTCCGGGAAGTAGCGGTAGTCGTGGGCCTCCTCCTTCGAGCGCAGCGAGGTGAGGGTGCCGCTCGCCGGGTCGAAGTGCAGCGTCTCCTGCTCGACGGTCCCCCCCGCCTCGATCAGCCCGCGCTGGCGGGTCAGCTCGGCTTCGACCCCGCGCTGGAGGAAGCGGAAGCTGTTCATGTTCTTCAGCTCGGTCTTGGTTCCGAGCCGGTCGCTGCCGGCCGGCCGCACCGAGACGTTGGCGTCGACCCGCAGGCTCCCCTCCTCCATGTTGACGTCGGAGACGCCGAGCTGGCGCACCGTCTCGCGCAGCAGCCGTGCCCAGTTCGCCGCTTCGGCGGCGCCGCGCAGGTCGGGCTCGGTCACGATCTCGACCAGCGGCGTGCCACCGCGGTTGAAGTCGACCAGCGAGGCGCCGGAGCCGTGGATCCGGCCCGACTCGCCGACGTGGATCATCTTCGCCGCGTCCTCCTCCAGGTGGGCGCGGTGGATGCGGACATCGCCGAGCCGGCCGGCGCCGCAGATCGGGATGTCGTACTGACTGATCTGGTACGCCTTCGGGCTGTCGGGATAGAAGTAGTTCTTGCGGTGGAAGATCGAGCGCGGGGCGATCTCGCAGTTCAGCGCCGCGCCGATCTGCAGCGCGTAGAGGATCGCCTGCTCGTTGGGCACCGGCAGGACGCCGGGGTGGGCGAGGCAGACGGGACAGGTGTGGACGTTCGGCTCGTCGCCGAAGGACAGCTCGCAGCCGCAGAACATCTTCGTCTTCGTCGCCAGCTGGACGTGGATCTCCAGCCCGATCACCGCCTCGAGCTCAGCCATCGGCGCCCCCCGGCCGCGCGTCGAAGCCGATCCCCTGCTCCAGCGCGTAGGCGGCGTCGAGCAGGCGCTGCTCGGCGAAGGCCGGCGCCGCGATCTGGAAGCCGACCGGCAGCTGCGGGCCGCCGCCCTCGGGCTCGGCGAGGCCGGCCGGGATCGAGATCGCCGGGATCCCGGCCAGGCTCATCGGCACCGTGAAGAAGTCGTTCAGGTACATCGCCAGCGGGTCGTCGGTCTTCTCGCCCAGCTTGAAGGAGACCGACGGGGCCGTCGGGGTGACGACGAAGTCGACCGCGGAGAAGGCGCCGGAGAAGTCTTCGGCGATCCGCGTGCGGACCTTCTGCGCCTGGCCGTAGTAGGCCTCGTAGTAGCCGGAGGAGAGCGCGTAGGTGCCGAGCATGATCCGCCGCTTGACCTCGGTGCCGAAGCCCTCGGAGCGGGTCGTCTCGTACATCTCGATCAGGTCGCCGTCGCCGCCGGCGCGCATCCCGTAGCGGACGCCGTCGTAGCGGGCGAGGTTGGAGGAGGCCTCGGCGGGGGCGATCACGTAGTAGGCCGAGATCCCGTGCTCGCTGCTCGGCAGCGAGACCTCGGCGATCTCGCCGCCCAGGTCCTCGATCCTCTTCAGCGTCTGCTCGAAGACGGCGCGGACGCCGCTGTCGTACTCGTCGTGACCGAGCTCGACCGGGACCCCGAACCGGAGGCCGGAGAGATCCTCGCGGCCGGGCAGAGCGACGCCGCCCTCGAGCCCGACCGAGGTCGAGTCGCACGGGTCGCGACCCTGGAGGATCCCCAGCAGCAGCGCCGCGTCGCTGACGGTCCGGGTCAGCGGCCCGCACTGGTCGAGCGAAGAGGCGAAGGCGATCATCCCGTAGCGGGAGATCGCCCCGTAGGTCGGCTTCAGGCCGACGATCCCGCAGAAGGCGGCGGGCTGGCGGATCGAGCCGCCGGTGTCGGTGCCGATCGCCCAGGGCGCCAGGCCGCCGGCGACGACCGCCGCCGAGCCGCCCGAGGAGCCGCCGGGAACCCGCTCACGGTCCCACGGGTTGAGCACCGGCCCGTAGGCCGAGTTCTCGTTCGAGGAGCCCATCGCGAACTCGTCCATGTTGGTCTTGCCGAGCACCGGCGCGCCGGCCTCGATCAGCTTGCGGACCGCGGTCGAGGTGTAGGGCGGGCGGTAGCCCTCGAGGATCCGCGAGCCGGCGGTGGTCGGCACCCCCTCGGTGCAGAAGATGTCCTTGACCGCGATCGGGGCGATGCAGTCGCGCTCGACCGCGATCGCCCTGCCCTCCGTGCCCCCCTCGTCGCGCCAGAGGTAGGCGTTCAGCTCATCGCCGGCGGCCGCCTCGCGCCAGGCGGCGGTGTACTCGGCGGCGGCGAGGTCGCCGGCCACCATCGCTTCGTGCGCCTCGAGGGCGGTGAGTGCGAGGAGGTCCGTCATCGGGTGTCCGCTTGCGGGATCGCGGCGCCGGGCATCTTCATTCCGCCTGTGGGGACGGGGCGCGGAAGGCGCCGTCCTGCGGTTCGGGCGCCTGCGCGAGGGCGACGTCGCGCGGCAGGCTGGGGCGCGGCTCGTCGGCGCGCAGGACGTTCTCCAGCGCCACCACGTGGGAGGTCGGCTCGACCCCCTCGAGGTCGAGGTTGCCGATCCGGTCGACGTGCTCGAGGATCCCCGACAGCTCCCCCACCATCGTCTCCACTTCGGGCTCGGAGAGCCGGAGGCGGGCAAGCCGCGCGACGTGAAGTACCTGCTCCCGCTCGATCATCGCCGCGATTCTAGGTCTCTGTGGAAACTGGCTGCTCAGCCAGTTAGAGTGCCGGCCAATGCAGGGACCCGCCGCCGAGAGATTCGTCGTCTTCAACCTGCGCCTGCTGGCGATCACCTTCGCCGTAGTCGGCGTCCTCTTCGTCGCCGTGCCCAGCGGCGTCCTCGACGTCATCTCCGACGTCGGCGAATGGCTCGGCAACGACCACCGCGCCCCCCACACGCAGGAGTACCTCTGGCTGGCGCTGGCCTTCGCCTACATGGTCGTGATCACCGGCATCTGCCTGGTCTCCCAGGCCGACGTGGTCCGCTACCGGCCGCTGCTGCTGGTCCTCGCCGCCGGCAAGACCGCCTCCTCGCTGGGCTCGCTCGCCTTCTTCGTGATCCAGGAAGAGGTCTTCATCTACCTGCTCAACTTCCTCGTCGACGGCTTCCTGGCGCTGCTCGCGCTCTGGCTCTGGGTGCTGGCGGGACGGGTCGGCCGCCCCGCAGATCCAGGTTGACGGCGCCCGCCAGGGCTCTCGGCCGCTGAGCAACGCACCCTGAGCGCGATCTGCGCGGCGATGGCGCCGGGGGTCGACGGCCTGCCGGCGGCCGAGCGCGACGTCGACGTCTCCGGCCCGGTGGCGGGCTTCCTCGCCGGGCTCTCGCCGCGGGTGCTGCTGCGCATGCGGCTCGGCCTGCGCGCCTTCGAGTGGCTGCCCTTCCCCTGGCGCTTCAGCCGCCTGGAGCCGGAGGCGGCCGAGGACTTCCTCCGCAAGCTCGACTCCTCGCGCTTCCCCCTCCACCACGACCTGCTGCTGATAGCGAAGATCCTCTCCACCCTCGGCTACGCGGTGGCGCCCGAGGTCGAGGCGCGGATCGGGGTGGTGACCGGCTGCGCGCTCGCCGACGGCACCCTGCCCGAGCCGGCCGGCTCGCTGGGCAGCACCGAGCCGCGCGGCGAAGGCGAGGAATGCGACGTGGTGATCGTCGGCTCCGGCGCCGGCGGCGCGGTCGCCGCGGCGACCCTGGCCGAGGCGGGGCTCGACGTGCTCGTCCTCGAGGCGGGCGACCACTTCAACCGCGACAGCTACCCGGCCGGCCGGCTGGAGGCGATCCAGACCCTCTACCGCGAAGCCGGGCTGACGATCGCCGAAGGCAGGCCGCCGATCCCGGTCCCGGTGGCGAAGGTGGTCGGCGGCACCACGGTGATCAACTCCGGCACCTGCTTCCGTGCCCCCGACTCGGTCCTCGAGGAGTGGCGCGGCGAGTTCGGGCTCTCCTGGGCTCACGACCTCGACGAGGACTTCGCCGAGGCCGAGGACTTCCTCCGCGTCACCCAGCTCGACCCGAACCGGATGGGCCGCAACGGCCAGCTGGCGATGGAGGGCGCGGCGGCGCTCGGCCTCAGCGGCGGCCCGATCCACCGCAACGCCGGCAGCTGCGTCCAGTGCAGCTCCTGCCCCTATGGCTGCGCGATCGACGCCAAGCGAGGGATGCACGTCAGCTACCTGCCGCGCGCCGTCGCCGCCGGGGCGCGGCTGCGCAGCGGGGTCGAGGCGCAGCGGATCCTGGTCGAGGACGGGCGCGCGGCCGGCGTCGCCTGCTCGGCGCGCGACGCGGGCGGCCGCCGCCGGGCCTTCACCGTGCGCGCCCGCCGGGCGGTGATCGCCGCCGGCGGCTCGTTCGGCACGCCGGAGCTGCTGCTGCGCTCGGGGCTCGGCGGCAAGCAGGTCGGCCGCAACCTTCGCATCCACCCCGCCTGCTGGGTCGGCGCCCGCTACGAGGAGGAGGTGCGCGGCTGGGACGGCGTCATGCAGAGCTACTACGTCGACCAGTGGGAGGAGACCCGCGGCGTGCTGCTGGAGGCGACCTTCACGCCGCTGGCCTTCGGCGGCGCCTGGCTGGTCGGCACCGGGCGCGAGCACCAGCGGGCGATGCACGACTTCGGCCGCATCGGCTCGATCGGCGTGCAGCTGCGCGACACCTCGGCCGGCTCGGTCGGGCTGGCGAACGACGGCGCGCTGCGCGCCGGCTACCGGCTGAACGACGACGACGCCGGCAGGGTGATCTTCGGGATCGCCCGCGCGGCCGAAGTCCACTTCGCCGCCGGCGCCACCGAGGTCTACCCCAACATCCCCCGCGCCGGGGTGCTGCGCCCGGGCGACCTCGCGACCTTCGAGGCCACCCGGTTCAAGGCCTCCGAGCTGCGGCTCGAGGCCTTCCACCCGATGGCGACGGCGCGGATCTCAGCGGATCCGCGCCGTGGAGTCTGCGCCGTCGACGGGTCGGTCTACGGGACGCCGGGGCTCTACGTCGCCGACGCCTCGCTCTTCCCGACCGCCGTCGGCGTCAACCCGATGATGACCATCATCGCCTTCGCCAAGCAGGTCTCCCGGGAAATTGCTACTGCGGCGGCGGACCGCCCTGGCCGGAGCTCGGCGGAGGCGGCGGGGGCGGCGGCGTAGCCGAAGGCGGCTGCGTGGTTCCGGTGCCCTGGCCACCGTGGCTGGAGAGGCTGTCGCCGAGCTCGCCGAAGGAAGTTCCCTCTTCCTGCATCGCGCGGTAGCCGCCGTAGGTAATTCCCGCCGCCGCGATCAGCCCGAGGAAGACGCCGATCTGACGACCGACGTCGACGCTGACGCCGCCGAAGCTTTCGCTCGCCCCCGGCGGATCGATGATCCGGTAGAGGACGAAGAGGACCGAGAGACCGCCGAGAATGGCCACGATCGCGTTCAGCGAGATCGGCGGCTCGAGCAGGGCGTCGCTGAGACGGACGACGATCACCGCCAGGGCGACGATCACCGTCAGCAGGAGCAGCAGGTCGATCCAGGTAAACCATTCCCAGGCGTTGCCGCCGAGGCTGCCGCCGACGAAGCCACCGGCGCCTGAGACTTCGACCTTGAACCAGTCGAAGAACATGAAGATGAAGAGAAGGACGGCGGACCCGCCGGCGACCCTCTCCCCCGTGCTCAGCCTGTCCATATCCATCTCGTCCTCCTCGAATCGGGGTTGAAACGACCCTAAATGCGGATCAGACGGAGATTCGACGCCGCTGGCCGGGTTTCCTACCCGCTGGTCGTCCTCATGCGCGCCGCCTGCAGGGTGTTGGCGAGCAGCATCGCGATCGTCATCGGGCCGACGCCGCCCGGCACGGGCGTGATCGCCGCGGCGACCCCGGCCGCGGCCCCGTAGTCGACATCGCCGGCGAGACCGTCCTCGAGCCGGTTCATGCCGACGTCGATGACCACCGCCCCGGGCTTCACCGCCGCGGCGCCGAGCAGCCTCGGCACGCCCACCGCGGCGACGAGGACGTCGGCCCGGCGGCAGGTCGCGTCGAGGTCGCGGGTGCGCGAGTGGCAGATCGTCACCGTCGCGTCGGCCTGCAGCAGCAGGCGGGCGACGGGGACGCCGACCAGCTTCGAGCGGCCGACGACGACCGCCTCGGCGCCCTCCAGCTCGACCCCCTCGTGGCCGAGCAGCTCCATCACCCCGGCCGGCGTGCACGGCACCAGTCCCGGCGTCCCGTGGGCGAGGAGACCGGCGTTGACCGGGGTCAGCCCGTCGACGTCCTTGCGCGGGTCGAGCGTCTGCACGACCGCGTCGGAGTCGAGGTGGGCCGGCAACGGCAGCTGGACGAGGATCCCGTCGACGTCGTCGTCCTCGCCGAGCCGGCGAACCAGGTCGAGCAGCTCCTCTTCCCGGATCCCGGCCTCGAGGCCGTGGTGAACCGAGCGCATCCCGACTTCCTCGCAGGAGCGGCGCTTGTTGCGGACGTAGATCTCCGAGGCCGGGTCCTCGCCGACCAGGACCGTCGCCAGGGCCGGCACCCGTCCCGCCTCCTGCTCGTAGGCGGCGACGTCGACCTTGACCCGCTCGCGGACCGCGGCGGCGACGGCTTTGCCGTCGATCACCCGAGCGGCCAACCTCAACGCCTCCGGATCGGCGCGTAGTCGGCCATCAGCTTGCGCTCGGTGCCGTCGCCGGAGAAGCGGACCACGACCACCCCGCCCGGCTCGACCGCGGTGACGACGCCGTCGCCGAAGCTGGCGTGGACGACGTCGTCGCCGGTCTGCAGCTCCAGGGCGGGACCGGGGTCGACCTCCTGCGCCGGCGTCACCTCGCTGGTCACCGAGGTGCTCCAGCTGGTGCCGAGGCTGCGGGCGGCGGTCGAGTGGCTCTCGGTCAGCTCGCTCGGCAGCTCGTCGACGAAGCGCGAGGGCAGGTTGTGCTCGGCCCGCCCGAAGAGGCGCCGCTCGCGCGCCCAGGTCATGTAGAGGCGCTTGCGGGCGCGGGTGATACCGACGTAACAGAGGCGGCGCTCCTCTTCTTCGCCCCCCTCTTCCAGCGCCCGCATGTGCGGGAAGGCGCCCTCCTCGCAGCCGACGATGAAGACCGTGTCGTACTCGAGCCCCTTTGCGTTGTGCAAGGTCATCAGCGTCACCAGCTCGCTTTCGTCGCGAAGCCCGTCCTGCTCGGTGAAGAGCGAGATCTGCTGCAGGTACTCCTCCAGCGGCGTCACCTCGCTCTCCCCCTCGCGTTCGCGCTCGATGTCGAACTCGGCGGCGCCGGCGATCAGCGTTTCCAGGTTTTCCGCCCGGCCTTCGGCCTCGATCGTCCGCTCGGCGGCGAGCACCTCCAGGTAGCCGCTCTCGTGCAGGACCGTCTCCAGCAGCGTCGCCACCGGCCCGCCTTCGTCGGCGCGTTCGCGCAGCGTCGCCATCGTCTCGTAGAAGCGGCCGACCGCCTTGATCGCGGCGCCGCTCAGGCCGGGTACCTCCTCGACCCGCTCGATCACCTCCCAGACCGGCTGGCCGGTGGTGTTGACGTGGGAGGCGATCCGGCCCTGGGTCGTGTTGCCGATCCCGCGCCGCGGCGAGTTGACGACGCGGCCGAAGGAGACGAGGTCGGCCGGGTTGGCGAGCAGGCTGAGGTAGGCGATCGCGTCCTTGATCTCGGCCCGTTCGTAGAACTTGGTGCCGCCGATCACCTGGTAGGAGACGTCGAAGCGCTGCAGCGTGTCCTCCAGGACCCGGCTCATCGCGTTGGTCCGGTAGAAGACGGCGACCCCGGCGCGGCTGACCCCCTCCTCCTCTTCCAGCCGTTCGATCTCCCCCGCGACCCAGCGCGCCTCCTGGTGCTCGTCGGTCAGCTCGTTCAGCTGGACCGGCTCGCCGCCCTCGTCTTCGGTCCAGAGCTCCTTCTTCAGCCCTTCCCGGTTGCGTTCGATGACGGCGTTGGCGGCGGAGAGGATCGTCTGCGTCGAGCGGTAGTTCTGCTCGAGCTTGACGACCTCCGCGTCCTCGAAGTCCTTTTCGAAGTCGAGGATGTTGCGCACGTCGGCATGGCGGAAGCCGTAGATCGACTGCGAGTCGTCCCCCACCACCATCAGGTTCTTCTGCTCGCCGGCGAGCAGCTGCAGCAGCCGGTACTGGGCGTGGTTGGTGTCCTGGTACTCGTCGACGAGGACGTGGCGGAAGGTGCGCTGCCAGCGTTCGCGGACGTCCCCGAAGAGCTCCATCACGTTGACGGCGCGGACCAGGAGGTCGTCGAAGTCCATCGCGTTGGCTTCACGCATCCGCTTCTCGTAGAGCGGGAAGGCATCGGCGACGATCTCCTCGAATTCGGCGTGGGCGGATTCGTTGTAGGAGTCGGAGTCGATCAGCTGATTCTTCGCGCCGGAGATCTTCGCCTGGACGGCGCGCGGCGGAAACCGTTTCGGGTCGACCCCGAGCTCGGTCAGGCACCGTTTCAGCATCCGCAGCGAGTCCGACTGGTCGTAGATCGTGAAGCTCTTCGAGTAGCCGAGGCGCTCGGCGTCGACCCGCAGCATCCGCGCGCAGGCGGAGTGGAAGGTCGTCACCCACATCGCCCGTACCGAGCGGCCGACCAGCTGGCCGACCCGCTCGCGCATCTCGGCCGCGGCTTTGTTGGTGAAGGTGATCGCGAGGATCTCGCCGGGCCGGGCGGCGCCGGTGGCCAGCAGGTAGGCGATCCGATGGGTCAGCACCCGGGTCTTGCCCGAGCCGGCGCCGGCGAGGACCAGCAGCGGCCCTTCGCCGTGCTCGACCGCCTGGCGCTGAGGGGGATTCAGCCCGGCCAGAAGCCGCTCGACGCGGTCGGCGCCGGGCTCGGTCGGGGCGCCGCCAATTGCGGGCTGCGCCTCGGAATCGGTGTCGAATTTCTCCTGCAGGCTCACCTCGCGAGCATAGCCATGGGCGCGGCGGGGCTCGGCCGCGTGCGGACCGGCGCCCGGGGCGATTTAGTCAACCTATGGTTGACAAAGTCGCCCAGCCTCAGCCACCGGCGGAGGAGCGGCCGGTGCGGGGCTCGATCTTCGCCACCTCGGCGGAGGGACCGTCGCCGCCGTCGAGGCGCGCCAGCCGCTGCTCGACGTCGGCGATCCGCTCCGAGAGAGCCTTGATCGCGTCGGCGATCGGGTCCGGCAGGTGGATCCAGTCGGCGTCGGGGCCTTCGACCCGTTTGCCTTCGAGCCGCACCGGGTGGCCGGGGTTGCCGACCACGGTCGCGCCCGGCGGCACGTCCTCGACGACGACCGTGTTGGCGCCGATCTTCGCCCCGTCGCCGACCGCGATCGGTCCCAGCAGCTTCGCGCCGCTCCCGGCGGTGACGTTGTCGCCGAGGGTCGGATGGCGCTTGCCGCGCTGGAAGCCGGTGCCGCCCAGGGTCACCCCCTGGTAGAGCGTCACGCAGTCGCCGATCACCGCGGTCTCGCCGATCACCACGCCGGAGCCGTGGTCGATGAAGAACGAGTTGCCGATCCGGGCCGCCGGATGGATCTCGACGCCGGTCACCGCGCGGGTCAGGTAGGCGATCAGCCGCGGCAGCACCGGTACCCCGGACTCGAGCAGCGCGTGCGCGGCCCGGTGCGCCAGCAGCGCCTGCACGCCGGCCCAGCTGCTGAGGATCTCGAAGGTGGAGACGCCCTGGGCGGCGGGGTCGCGCTCGCGCGCGGCCTTGACGTCGGCGCGGATCTCGCCGATCAGCCTCTTCCAGCGGTTCATGGTGAGAAGAAGGGTAGGGACATGTAGCGCTCACCCGAGTCGCAGACGATCGTCACCACCCTCTTCCCAGCCATCTCGGGACGAGCGGCCACCTCGAGCGCCGCCCAGACGTTGGCGCCGGCGCTGATCCCGGCCAGCACCCCCTCCTCGATCGCGAGTCGCCGCGCCATCTCCAAAGCGTCCTCGTCGCCGACCGCGAGGATCTCGTCGACGACCTCGCGGTCGAGGTTCTCGGGGACGAAGCCGGCGCCGATGCCCTGGATCTTGTGCGGGCCCGGCTTGCCGCCCGAGAGGACCGGTGAGCTGGCCGGCTCGACCGCCACGACCAGCGCCTCCGGCGCGCGTTCCCTCAGCATCTGGCCGACCCCGGTGATCGTGCCGCCGGTGCCGACGCCGGCGACGAAGGCCCCGATCTGCCCGTCGGTGTCGCTCCAGATCTCCTCCGCCGTGGTGCGGCGATGGATCTCGGGGTTGGCGGGATTGGAGAACTGCATCGGCATGAAGCCCTTGCGCTGCTCGCGGATCTCTTCGGCCAGCGCCACCGCCTCGTTCATCCCGCCCAGCGACGGGGTCTCGCGGACCTCGGCGCCGTAGGCGCGCAGGAGCTTGCCGCGCTCGCGGCTCATCCCCTCCGGCAGCGTCAGGATCAGCTCGTAGCCGCGCGCGGCGCAGACCATCGCCAGGGCGATGCCGGTGTTGCCGCTGGTCGGCTCGACCACCACCGCCTTGCCAGGCTGGATCTGACCCTCCGCTTCGGCGGCGTCGATCATCGCCACCCCGATCCGGTCCTTGACCGAGCCGCCGGGGTTGAAGTACTCGAGCTTGACGCAGACCTCGCCTGCCGCCCCCTCGGAGAGCCGGTCGAGCAGGACCATCGGCGTGTTGCCGACGACAGCTGAGGCCTCCGCGCCGATCCGCATCGCGCGCAGTCTAGCCCGGCGCCCAGACCGGGGCGCTGGCCAGCGAACGACCCAGGAGCGGCTGTGGACGGCGCGGGTCCCGGAGGCGGATGCGAACGAGACGGGGACCGTTTCCCGCCCTGGAGACGGCGATCAAAGCGCCGCCGGACGGTGCGTAGGCCGGCGAGGCATAGCCGACCCCGCGCGGAAACGTGCGGCGGCCGCTGGGCGAGCGGTTGGTGAGGGCGCCGAGGCGGCTGCCGTCGGGGCGCATCGTGAAGACGTCGGCAGCGGTCCCCGGCCCGAGGGTGAAGGCGATCTGGCGGCCCGAGGGGCTGAAGTCGGGGTCGAAGGGCTCGGCGCCCTGTTTGAGCTTGCGGGTGAGGAGGCGGCGGTGGGAGCCGTCAGGCCGGACCGAGCAGACGTCTTCGATCCGTTCGTTGCCGCCCGCGGGCCCGCAGGTGAAGGCGATCTGACGGCCGCTCGGCGACACCGTCGGCCCCTGCTCCCGGGCGGGGCCGTGGGTGAGCCGCCGCAAGCCCGAGCCGTCGATACGGACCGAGTAGAGGTCGCCCTCCCCGGTGGGCCCGCCGGCCCGGTCGAAGACGACGCTCTCGCCCGAGGGATAGAACGCCGGTTCGACGTCGCTCGAGCCCTCCGGCCCGCCGCCGGTCAGCTGCCGCAGCCCGCTCCCGTCGATGCCGATGACGAAGATCCCGCCCACCGCCTCCGGATAGGGGAAGGGCAGGCCGCTGGGGACCTGGCGCGTGAAGACGATCGTCCGCCCGTCCGGCGAGACCTCGGGGTCGGAGTCGGAGGCGTCGACGGTGAGCACGCGCGTCGAGCCCGGCACGCCAGGCTCGAAGACCCGCAGGCCGGTGGTCAGGTAGCCGGACTCATACGGCGGCTCTCCCTCGCGCACGCCGAGATAGACCACCGGCCCGTCGCGCCCCGGCCAGGAGGCGTCTGCGCGGTCCCCGAGGAACGCGGCGATCACAAGCGCGGCGGCAAGCGCGGCAAGAAGGGCGGCTACGGCACGGTCTCTACGCGACATGCCCCCAGGGTCCCACCGGAGCCTGGCCCGGCCCGGGACAACTTTGACCCCCCCGCCCTAGATGAAGTACATGCCGCTGCCGGACTCTTCGGCCTCGCGGCGGGCGACTTCGGCGATCGTCGTCTGGCCGAAGACTTTGCGCAGCGCGGCGACGCCCTCAGCCCAGATCCCGCCTGCCTCGTCGGCCTCGTCGCCGACCTTGCCGTCGAGCGCCTGGACGACGTCGAGGACGGTGATCTCCTCCGCCGGGCGCGCCAGCGTGTAGCCGCCGCGCATCCCCCGGTGGCTGGTCAGCAGGCCGTTGCGGCGCAAGGTCGAGAAGAGCTGCTCGAGGAACTGCTCGGGGATCTCGCGCCGCTCGGCCAGCTCCTTGATCGGCACCGGACGCTCCCCCGCCCGCGCCAGCTCCGCCAGAGCGACGACGGCATACCTGGACTTTGAGGTAATCGAGATCACAGGGGACTTTCTACCGCACCCCCCGGCTGGGTAGGATCGGCTCGCGGGTGCTGGGATTGCCACTTCGGCCCGCGTTGCGAAAACGATTGAACGGAAAGCAGTCCTGAGCGAGCCCCCACATTGCCTGGTGATCGACTGTCACCCTCTCGTCCGGCTTGGGATCCGGGAGACCCTCGAGGGGGGCTTCGTCGTCCACGAGTCGACCACCCGCGAGGAGGGGCTCGGCCTGGTCCGTGACATCGGCGACTTCGACGTCGCGATCGTCGACATGCGCTGGCGAGGCAACGGCGAGGAGGACGCGATCAGCGGCGCGGACGCGATCCGGATGCTGCATCGCTCCAGCGCCGCGCTCGGCATCGTCGCCCACGGCGAGCTGCCCGAACGTCATCTCGCGAGCGCCGCGATCCAGGCCGGGGCGAGCGCCTACGTCGCCCGCACCGCCGGCCCCGCCGCGCTGCGGCGCGCGGTCGACGCCGCCGTCGCCCAGGAGAGCTTCATCGACCCCGACGTGCCGCCGAAAGGCAGTCGCGGCAAGCTGACCCGGCGCCAGCGCGAGATCCTGCAGCTGCTGGCCAACGGCGAGTCGACCACCGTCGCAGCGCGGGAGCTCGACCTCAGCGAAGAGACGGTCAAGTCCCACATGAAGAACGCGCTGGCGCGGCTCGGCGCCAAGAACCGCACCCACGCGGTGGCGATCGCCCTGCGCGAGTGCCTTATCGACTAGCGGGGCGCTGGGCGGGCGAAGAGGATTGCGCCCAGGCCGGGCGGCGGACGCGGACCAGCGAGCGCCGACGCCATTTGGCCGGGGAGTCGTCTTTCGGCGCGGCAGAAGCCGCGGCCGTCGCAGAAGCTTGGGCCATGGCTAGATCCAACCGCGGTCGCGGGCCATCAGCACGGCCTGGGCCCTGTCGACGGCGCCGATCTTGCCGTAGACGTTGTGGAGGTGGGTGCGGATCGTCGAGACGGAGAGGTGCATTTCGCTGGCGATCTGCTTGTAGACCATTCCCTCGGAGAGGTGGCGGAGGACGTCCAGCTCGCGACTCGACAGCGGGCACGGCTCGCTGATCCGCGACGGGTCCTGGATCGGCAGCGGCAGCTCGTAGAGCAGGTCGCGGAGCGCTTCGGGGCTGAGCCCGCAGCGCTCGGCGCTGGAGCGCAGCCGCTCGGGCGAGATCGCCTCGCCCTGGCAGTAGTGGGCGACCATGTCGGCGGTGGCGATCATCGCCGCCAGGCCGTCGGCGTCTTCGGCGTGATGGCGCTCGATCGCGACCGCGATCCGCGAAGGCAGGTTCCAGCGGCGGGCGAGGACGCCGCCGACGAGGGCGTGGTCGATGCCGAGCTGCTCGCGTTCCTCGCGCAGGCGCTGCTCGGGGGTGCGGGAGATCGCGTCGAAGTAGACCTTGTAGCCGGGGTGCAGGCGGGAGATGACCAGGCGGCCGACGTCGTGCAGCAGCGCCGCCACGGCGAGCTCGTCGCGGTCGATCCAGCCGACGATGCGGCCGAGCCGGTCGGCGGCGCGCTGGGTGGCGAGAGCGTGGACGCGGAAGCGCTCGGGCTTCAGGTCCCAGCCGCCGTTGGAATCGAAGAAGTCGAAGCTGGGCGCGGTGCCGGCGAGGGCGAGGACGCCGGCCGGCTTCAGCACCTCGAGCGCGGCCGGGACGCCGGCGATGCCGCCGGCGACGAGGCCGCCGCGGTTGGCCTGGCGCAGCACGGCAACCGTCAGGGCGACGTCGCTCTCGACCGCCTCGACGATGTCGCCGACGCGGGCGGTCTCGGCGGTCGCGGCGGCGATCACCCGCTCGCGCGACTCGATCAGCACGGGGAAACGCTCGACCGCCTCGAACGCCTCGGCGAGGCGGCTGCCGGGGGCGGCTGCGGATCGGGTCCCGGCTTTCGGGTCCTCCTGCAGCGGGACTTTGCCGTTGCTCTGCGCGGTCGTGACGCTCATTGGCACAACACATCGGCAGTAAACGGCCTCGGGTTTAGCCCAGCGGCCCTATCCAATCCCCAAAATTGGGGATTCCGAAGCGGGTTTTTCAGGCCCCGAGCCGTGCGGCGGCGGCGCGGATCCGCTCCAGGGAGCGCTCCCTGCCGAGCGTGGCGAGCGACTCGAAGATGCCCGGCGAGACCGAGGTGCCGGTGATCGCCACCCGGATCGGCTGGTAGAGCCTGCCCGGCTTGAGGTCGAAGCGGTCGAGCAGGGGGGCCAGCGCCGCCTCGATCCGCTCGGGCTCGAACGGGTCCACCGGCTCGAGTGCCCCGGCCGCCGCGGCGAGCACCTCCCCGCTCCCCTCCTTCATCACCTTGGCCCAGGCCTTCTCGTCGTCGACCGGCGGCTCGAAGAGGAAGCGGATCAGCGGCCAGACCTCCTCCAGGGTCTGGGCTTTCTCCTGGGCGATCTCGCAGGCGGCGCGCAGGCGCTCGTCGGCCTCGCGGCCGAGGTGGCGGGCGACCGCCGCGGTGTACTCGTCGAGCGGCATCTCGCGCATGAAGCGGCCGTTCAGCCAGCGCAGCTTCTTCTCGTCGAAGATCGCCGCCGATTTGCCGACGTCGGCGACGCGGAAGCGCTCGACCAGCTCGGCGGTCGGCATCAGGGTGGTGTCGTCGTCGGTCCCCCAGCCGAGCAGCGCCAGGTAGTTGCGGACCGCGGCGGGCAGGTAGCCGGCCTCGCGCAGCTCCTGGACGGACGCGGCGCCGTGGCGCTTGGAGAGCTTCTTGCCGTCGGGGCCGTGCAGCAGCGGCAGGTGCGCGTAGCGCGGCGGCTCGAAGCCGAGAGCCTCGAGGACGAGCAGCTGCTTGGGGGTGTTGGAGAGGTGGTCGTCGCCGCGCACCACCTCGGTCACGCCCATCTCGGCGTCGTCGACGGCGACCGCGAAGTTGTAGAGGACCGAGCCGTCGCCGCGGGCGATGACGAAGTCGTCGTAGCTCGGGTTGGGGAAGGCGACGGGGCCGCGGATCAGGTCGTGGACGACGGTCTCGCCCTCGTCGGGCACGCGGAGGCGGATCGCGGCGGTCTGGTCGTCGGTGGGCGTGCCGCGGTAGCCGCGGCCGGCGCCGTGCTCGGCCTTCCACGCCTCGACGTCCTTGCCGGTGGCGTGGTCGCGATAGGCGTGGCCGGAGTCCAACAGCCGCTGCAGCGCCTCGGCGTGGCGGTCGGCCCGCTCGGCCTGCGAGACCGGGCCGATGTCCCAGTCGAGCTCCAGCCAGCGCATCGCGTCGAGGATCTGCGCGACGTTCTCCTCGGTCGAGCGCTCGCGGTCGGTGTCCTCGATCCGCAGCACCAGCTCTCCCCCGTCGTGGCGGGCGGCGAGCCAGTTGTAGAGTGCCGTCCTCGCTCCGCCGATGTGCAGCGCACCGGTCGGCGAGGGGGCAAACCTGAGACGGGAGTTATCGCTTTTCATGTTCGTAGGAGCGCACGTTTCCACCGCCGGCGGACTCGCCAACGCGATCGAGCGTGGCGAGGAGCGCGGTTGCGAATCTATCCAGATCTTCAACCAGAGCCCGCGCATGTGGCGGCCGACGAACTTCGGCGAGGAGGATTTCGCCGCCTTCCGCGAGGCAATGGACGGCTCCTCGGTCGAAGCCGTGATCATCCACGCCGTCTACCTGATCAACTGCGCGACCAAAGACAAAGACCTGCGGAAGAAGTCGCTTACCTCGCTGACCCACGCGCTGCGAATCGGCGACGAGATCGGCGCCCGAGGAGTCGTCCTGCACCCGGGCTCGCAAAAAACCGATCCGCTGAACCCGTCGCTGAAGCGAGCCTCCAAAGTGATCGCCGCGGCGCTGAAGGAAACCGAATCCTGTCCGCTGCTGCTCGAGCAGACCGCCGGCCACAAAGGCCTGCTCGCCCGCGACTTCGATCAGATCGCGGCCCTGATCGACGGCGTCGGTGACGACAAGCGCCTCGGCCTCTGCCTCGACTCCTGTCACATGTTCGCCCAGGGCTACGACATCACCGACGAGGCCCACCTGACCGCCGTCCTCGACGAAGCCGACGCCAAGGTCGGCCTCGAGCGCCTCGGCGCCATCCACGTCAACGACGCCGCCGTCCCCCTCGGCGCCCACCTAGATCGCCACGCCAACATCGGCAAAGGCGAGATGGGCAAAAGAGGCCTCTCGGCCTTCCTCTCCGAGCCCCGCTTCGAGGGCCTCCCGGCGACCCTCGAGACCCCCGGCCCAGAAAAGAAAGGCTCCTCGAAAGCCGAAGTGACGCTAGCCAAGCGCCTAAGGCGCGAAGGCCTCAAGCGGCGCTCCAGCTAAAGCGTAGCTACGGGTTAGGTCAGTTGAGTTTCTCTTGCAGGAATGAGATTCGCCCGAATACACCGCTGATATATCCGAGAGTCTCGTTGAGACCCGGGTAATAACCGGTGGGGTGCGCGCACTCATTTCTCGTGTTCAAGAGGCCATGTAATGCCTTCATGACGGTTTTCCGGTAAGCCCCCACCGCTCTGCCAGTTTCGATGACAGCGTGGTCCGATCGCTCCCTCAGGTCTTCAGGGGACTTCAGTTTCCAGGCCTCTCTTTCCTCCTGCAGGGCAGTTTCGAAGTGGTCCCATAGATATTGGTGAAGGAAATCCACAAAGCCAGCCCAGGCTAAGACATGAGCAGCACGAAACAGCTCCATCTCGACAGCCCGTAGTGCCTCTCGGAACAACTCATCTTGGTCGACCGAGAGTCGGCTGAGAGCGCCATACGTTTCCTCGAGGGTAATGACTCGGGCGCTCGTGGCGGCGTCGTGATTTCCCAGAACCCCTATGGCCTCCTCCTCCATCTGAGAGACCCGCTTCAGGACCTCGTCGAGGAGGTAGGTCATTCGAGATTGGCCAGCCCCTTGAGATGTTTGCCCATTGCCTCAAAGAGCTTCTCGTAAACATCGCCATCAGCTGATGGGGGGAGCTGGAGCTGGATGTTGACGTTAAGCGTTAAACCCCCTCCCCCGGCATCCCGCACCACTTCTCCAGAAGGCTTGGGTGGTTGACGCTCTTTTCGCTGCTCGGGCTCTTGGGGGCGCGGAGTTTTGGTGGATGAACTCCCATCCTCGAAATCTGCGAATTTGCAGAGGACCTGGAAGGTTTTGACGGTCCGCTTTTGAACTTTGTCTCCAGCGGAGGTCTTTGAACGGAAGAAGGTCTGAAGTGCCTCTGCATCCTTTCTTTGCGCATCTGGATAGAGTTGGAACAACTCCGCGTACGCGCGCCGGATGCCGTCGGCGACGCCCTTTTTATCTTGATTACGAACGGCATCAAAAAAGTCCGTCGGCCGTCCGTCCGATGCGACCATCCCAAGCCGCCGCATTGCGGCAAGGGTCTGCATGTCATTCCCGCCCGTGTATCCCTGTTGTTTCATCCACGCCTGATCCGCCTTCGCAGGCCGACCCATCTGATGAAGCTTCCCCAGCAGCTCTTCGAACCTGCCAGGCACAGGCGTATATGGAAACCCATCAGTAGCCATAAACAAACAGCATGATTGGCACGTCGGACGGCACTCGGAATGGAGCGGCATCCAAGATTGGCGCCAATCGCGGAACGGCGACGAGGGCCGCGCACCCCTGCCCGGCCCTCGCTATCTCCCGCCGTAAGTTCTCTATTTGATGTGGAAGCCGGAGATCGCGCGGGAGATGACCAGCTGCTGGATCTCGGAGGTTCCCTCGAAGATCGTGTAGATCTTCGAATCGCGGTGCATCCGCTCGACCGGGAACTCGCGGGTGTAGCCGTTGCCGCCGAGGATCTGGATCGCGCGCTCGGTGACCCAGACGGCGACCTCCCCGGCCTTCAGCTTCGACATCGAGCCCTCGGCGTTTTCGAACTTGTGACCCTGGCGGCCCATCCAGGCGGCGCGCCAGACGAGCAGCCGGGCGGCGTCGATCTCAAGCTTCATGTTCGCCAGGTCGAAGGCAATCGACTGGTTCTCGACGATCTTGCGGCCGAACTGTTCGCGCTCTTTGGCGTAGTCGAGCGCGTACTCGTAGGCGGCGCGGGCGATGCCCAGCGCCTGGGCGCCGACCGTCGGCCGGCTCGCCTCGAAGGTCTGCATCGCCGCCTGCGACTTGGCTTTTTTGCCCTCGCGGACGCGGGCGAGACGTTCGTCGAGCTTCTCTTTGCCGCCCAGCAGGCAGGAGCCCGGGACGCGGCAGTCGTCGAGATGGACGTCGGCGGTGTGGGAGGCGCGGAGACCGTGCTTCTTCACCTTGGCGCCTTGCTCGCAGCCCTTGGTGTCCGGCGGGATGACGAAGGCCGCGTGGCCGCGCGAGCCGAGCTCGCGGTCGACCGAGGCGATCACGACGTGGACGTTGGCGATGCCGCCGTTGGTCGCCCAGGCCTTCTGGCCGTTGAGTACCCATTCGTCCTTCGCCTCGTCGTACTTGGCGCTGGTGCGGATGCCGGAGACGTCGGACCCCGCGTCGGGCTCCGAGGCGCAGAAGGCGCCGAGCTTGACGTCGTCCGGCGTGCCGTAGCACTGGGGGATCCACTCCCCCATCTGCTCCGGGGTTCCCTGCCCGAAGATCGCTGCGACCGCGAGCGTCGTGCCCATGATCGCCATGCCGATGCCGGCGTCGCCCCAGAACAGCTCCTCGTTGGCGATCGGCAGCGTCAGCCCGGTCTCGTCGGCCCAGAACTGGCCGACGGCTTCGAAGCTGTAGAGGCCGATCTTGGCGGCCTCCTCGATCACCGGCCACGGCGTTTCCTCGCGCTCGTCCCACTCCTCGGCGGCGGGCCGGACGACGTTCTCGGCGAAGCCGTGCACCCACTCGCGGATGTCCTTCTGATCCTGGTTCAGCTCGAGCGAGAACTTCGGCTCGGTCGACCCGTTGGACGTGCTGTTGGCCTCGTCGAGCAGCGCTTGGGCGTCGACGTCGGCGACGGAGGAGTCAGCCATGGCGGCGAATTCTACACAGAACGGTGTCGTGTCACGAACCCATGCATCATTTCCAGGATTGTCCTCGCCATAGCGAGGAAAAGGGTGGAAACGATCAGGTGAGGGGGTCTGAAACGTCGCGCAGGTCGAAGGCGCGCAGCCCCTCGGCGCCCTCGTCGGTGCAGTCGAAGAAGCGCCTGTTGACGCATCCGTAGGACTCGCCGCTGCCCTCGTAGGCGCGCTCGACCGAGAACTGACAGTGCGGCAGCGGCTCGCCGGTCATCTTCACGCCGCCGAAGCCGCCGGGCTCGAGAACGGCGCTGAGCTCGACCTCCGCCGCGTAGACCTCCTGCATGCAGCCGACGTACTGATCGCCGGTGAGGCGGTCGATGAAGCTGTAGAGGTAGCGGCACCCGAGCTCGACGCAGCCCCGCGGCTCGACCATCTTGTCGCAGAAGGAGCGGCAGCTTCGGCACTCCCCGGCCTGGGTGCGCGTGGCGGTCATTCCGGAAGCTTAGGGATGCCGTACCGCCGAACCAAGCGGTTTGGCGCGCTCAAGCGGCCAGCGCGGTGGAGTTGAGGACGTGGTCCAACTCGGTGCGCAGCATCCCCGAGGGCTTGACCCGGTAGTCGTCGCCGACCCTGAACCGCCGCTCGCCGACGACGAGGAAGACCTCGGCGTCGCCTTTGTGGTGTTCCAGCACCGCCTTCAGCTCCTCGCAGAGCTCCTCACTCCAGCGGGCGAGGTCGATCGGCACCTCGAAAGGCCCCGCGACGGCGACCGGCGCCGACTTGGCGGCCTTGGCGATCTCCGTCGCGTCGGGCTCGAAGCGCTGCGCCTCCTGGACGACCAGCTTCGTCTCGCCGCGGTCCTTGTGGTCGATCCGGCCCCGCACCAGGACGATCGCGTCGGGCTGGATCACCGCCGCGCTCTCGGCCTCGTCGGCCTTGAAGACCAGCATCTCGACCTGGCCCTCGACGTCGTCGAGGGTCGCGAACATCATCTGGCTGCCGCTCTTGGTGCGGATCTTCTTGCAGTCGACGACGATGCCGCCGACCGTCACCCAGCCGCCGTCGGGCTTGTTTGCCAGCTGCGCCAGGCTGCAGTCGACCCGCGCCCGCAGCGCCGGCCCGACTTCCTGCAGCGGATGCGAAGAGAGGTAGGTGCCGAGCGTCTCCTTCTCCATCGCCAGCATCTCGGCGCGGTCGAACTCGGCCCCGGGGATCGGCGGCCGGTGGTGGGCCTGCGAGTGCGCCTCCCCTCCCCCGGAGTCTTCGCCGAAGTCGAAGATCGAGCCCTGTCCCATCTGCGCGTCCTCCTGCGCCTTCTGGCCGGCCGACTGCGCCGCCGGCAGCGTTTCCAGCATCCCTTTGCGGCTGTCGCCGGTCGAGTCGAGGGCGCCGCACTTGACGAGGCATTCGATCGCCCGTTTGTTCACCGCCCGCGAGTCGACCCGCTCGCAGAAGTCCCAGATCGACTCGATCGGCTTCTCCTCGCGGGCGCGGAGGATCGCCTCGACCGCCGCGAAGCCGACGTTCTTGACCGCGTCGAGGCCGAACCGGATCTTGTTCTCGAAGACGACGAAGCTGTGGTCGGAGGAGTTGACGTCGGGTGGCAGGACGTCGATCCCCATCTCCGCGCAGCGGTTGACGAAGAACGGGACCTTGTCTTTGGTGTTCATCACCGAGGAGATCACCGCCGCCATGTACTCGGCCGGGTAGTTGGCCTTGAGGTAGGCGGTGCGGTAGGAGATCAGCCCGTAACAGGCGGCGTGGGACTTGTTGAACGAGTAGTCGGCGGCGGCTTCGTTCAGCTTCCAGAGGTCGGCGGCGACGTTGGGGGCGGTGCCCGACGCCGCCAGCCCCTCCATGAACTTGTCCTTCATCGTCGCCATCAGGTCGCGCTTCTTCTTGCCGATCGCCTTGCGCAGGTCGTCCGCCTGGGCACCGGAGAAACCGGCCATCTGGCGGGCGATCTGCATCAACTGCTCCTGGTAGACGACGCAGCCGTGGGTTTCCTTGGTGATCGCTTCCAGGCGGGGGTCGGGGTAGCGGACCGTCGAGGGGTCTTTCTTCCCCTTCGCGTAGGTGGGGATGTAGGCCATCGCGCCTGGCCGATAGAGCGCGCCGAGAGCGACGATGTCGGCGAACTCGGTCGGCCCGACCCGGCGCAGCGCGTCGCGCATCCCCTCCGACTCGAACTGGAAGACGCCGGTCGAGTCGCCCTTGGCCAGCATCGCGTAGGTCTTGGCGTCGTCGATCGGGATCTGCTCCATGTCGATCCGCTCGCCGCGAGACCGCTCGATGATGTCGATCGCGTCCTCGATCACGTCGAGGTTGCGGAGGCCGAGGAAGTCCATCTTCAGCAGCCCGATCTCCTCGATCGGGTTCATCGAGTACTGGGTGACGATCTTGTACTGGCGCTCGGGCTTGCCGGACCCGTTGCCGTCGCCGTTGGCCGGCGCCGGCGGGGCGCTCTTGTCCTCGGCCAGCTGCAACGGCACGACCTCCTGCAGCGGCCGGTCGGCGATCACCACCGCGGCGGCGTGGATCGAGTTGTTGCGGATGATCCCCTCGAGGCCCTGGGCGACGTCGATGATCTTCTTCGCGTCGGGCTCCTCGTCATAGGTGCGGCGCAGCTCCTGACCGCTCTTCAGGCACTCCTCGAACGACGGGCTGCGGCCCATGATCGGCTCGGGAATCTGCTTCGCCAGCCGGTCGCCGGTGGCGTAGTCGAAGCCGAGCACCCGGGCGGCGTCGCGGGTCGCCGCGCGCGGCGCCATCTTGCCGAAGGTGATGATCTGGGCGACCGATTCGCGGCCGTATTTCTCGCCGACGTAGCGGATCATCCGCTCGCGGCCGCGGACCGAGAAGTCGATGTCGATGTCCGGCATCGATTTGCGGCCCGGGTTGAGGAAGCGCTCGAACATCAGGCCTTCGGCGAGCGGGTCGAGGTCGGTGATCTTCAGGCTGTAGGAGACGATCGAGCCGGCGGCGGAGCCGCGACCGGGGCCGACGGCGATCCCGCTGCTCTTCGCGTAGCTGACGAAGTCCCAGACGATCAGGAAGTAGGAGGAGAAGCCCATCTCCTCGATCACCCCGAGCTCGAACTCGAGCCGCTCGACCGCCTCGGCGGGAAGGGGATCGCCGTAGCGGGCGCGGAGGCCGTCCATCGCGATCCGCCGCAGCATCGCCTCCGGCTCCTCGCCGTTCTCGGTCGGGTAGCGCGGCAGCAGCAGCTTGCCGAGCTCGATCTCGATTTCGCAGCGCTCGGCGATCTCCAGGGTGGTCGGCACCGCCTCCGGCCACTCGGCGAAGGACTCGGCCATTTCCGCGGAGTCCTTGATGTAGAACTCGTTCGTGTCGAAGCTCATCTTCGGCATCTGCAGCGTCGACTTCGTCTGCACGCAGAGCAGCGCCGCGTGGTTGTCGAAGTCCTCGCGCCGCAGGTAGTGGACGTCGGCGGTCCCGACCAGCGGCCGGTTCAGCTCCCGCGCGAAGCGGACGATCCCCTCGTTGGCCTTGTCCTGCTCGGCGATGCCGTTCTTCTGCACCTCCATATAGACCTGCTCGGGGCCGAAGGCCTGGATCAGGTCGTCGAGGTGGGCGCGGGCGTCGTCGGCCCGCTCTTCGACCAGGCGCCGGCAGAAGCGCGACTGCAGGCAGCCGGTGAGGACGATCACGCCCTCCGCGTGCTGGGAGAGCAGGTCCATGTCGACGTTGGCCTTGCCGCGCGAGAAGCCCTCGAGGAAGCCGGCCGAGGTGAGCTTGACCAGGTTCGAGAAGCCGGTGTCGGTCTCGGCCAGCAGCGTCAGGTGGTTGCGCTCGTAGCGCGTCTGCTCCTTGATCGCATGGCGGTCGTCGACGAGGTAGGCCTCGAGCCCGGCGATCGGCTTGATCCCGTGCTTCTTGCAGGCCTTGTAGAGGTCGACGGCGCCGTTCATCACGCCGTGATCGGTCAGGCCCAGCGCCGGCTGGCCGAGCTCCGCCGCCCGCGCCGCCATTGCGTCGATCTTGCAGGCGCCGTCGAGCAGCGAATACTCGCTGTGGGCATGGAGATGTACGGCGGAGGCGGTGCTCAAGGGCGGCGTCGAGCATGGCAAATCGGTCCGTCGGAACCGAGGCCTTCCGACACACTTCCGCGCTAGTTCCGGGGTACTTCAGAGCTGGGTGACCAGCAGGGCGCCGACGATGCTCGCGGTCATGCTCACCATGCCGATCACGAGCGAGCGATTGAGGCCGTCCAAGCGGGCGTCGATCGAGTTGAAACGGGAATTTACATCTGCTCGCAATGAGCTGAATTCTGCTTTCGTCTCCGCCCGCTCCCGCTGGAATTCCGCCTTCGCCTCTGATCGGAGGTCGCGGACTTCGCACTTGACCTCGTCAAAGCCCTTGTCCATCCGCTTCGCGAGGTCGTCGATTCTCTCGTCGGTCCACTCTTCCCTTGTCATGACTGCCATGCAGGCAACCATACGAAGCGTCCTGTCTACAGTGGCGCGCAGAACGTAAATTCTCTGCGCAGGCTTGCGCCTGGACCCGTGACTTCAGGCGCAGACCCAGGCGCTGCCGCCCGAATCGGCCCAGATTTCGGCGGCGATCCGGTCCTGTTCGGCCTTCGGCGCGTTCTGCGGTTCGCCCTGGCCGCCGTACAGCTCCCAGGTCGAAGGCAGGATCTGGTAGGCGCCGCCGGCCCCGCTGGAGGGGTTGAGGGCGCTGTAGTTGCCGCCCGACTCGCACATCACGATGTAGGTCGGGATCGAGTACGGCCCGCCGAGCCAGCGGCCGACCTCTTCTTCGGCTTCGGCTTCCGATTCGGCCAGCCGCGCCACCTGGACCTGCTCGACCCATTCGGAGATGTCGGACTTCAGCGTCGCGATCGAGTCTTCACGGCTGGCCTTGAGCGATTCGAGGCGGGCCGCGGCAGCCTGCGCGGCTTCCCGCACCGCGGCGATTTCCTCGCGGGCGGCTTCGAGCCGTTCGTCGTAGGCGATCGCCTCGGCCTTCAGGTCGGCGACCTCGAGGACCTCGCGGTGGACCGCCATCCGCACCGCGGCGACGCGGTCGGCGAGGGCGCTGTCGGCTTCGGAGATCGCCCGCAGGTAGTCGCTCTGGGTGACGAGGTCCTCGTAGTTACCCGAGCCGAGCACCAGGTCGGCGGTGCTGGGAGTGCCGCTCTCGTAGATCGCGACCAGGCGCTCGGCCAGCACCGCTCGCGACCGGCGCAGCCGTGCTTTCTCGACGGCGAGCCGGTGGCGGGTGAGCTTCAGCTTCGCGGCCAGCTCGGCGGCGCGCTCGCGGCCTTCGGCCAGCAGCCCACTCAGCTCTTCCTCTTCGGCCGCGGCGTCCCCGGCTTCGGCTTCGGCGCTGCCGAGCTCCGCCGTCGTCGCCTGCAGCTGCGAGGCGAGCGCGCCCGCCTCGTCCCGGGCGGTGGCCAGCTTCGCTTCAAGCTGCTCGGCTTCGGTCGCGCCGGCGTGGCCGGCGGTCGGGACGAGGGCGACCAGCAGCGCGCAGAGCAGCGCCGCGGCGCAGATCCCGAGGAGATCCCTTCTGAGCACGAGCGCCCGCACGAGCGCCCGAGGCTAGCGAGGCGACCTCAAAAGTCCTGCAAGTTGCCGATAACCCGCAAGAGACCTTGCGAGACCGGCGGGCAGGCGCCCGCTCAGCCTTCGGGTACTTCGCGCGTCGCGAAGTAGGCGATCGCCGCGATCAGGCCGGCGCCGAAGACCCCGAGCGCGATCCGGCTCTCGCGGCGGTAACGGCGGCGCAGGAAGCGGAAGGCGAACTTGACCGAGGCCTTGCCGAGCCGGTTGTACATCAGCCCTCCCCCCGCTCGCGGATCCGGTGCGCCATCCGCGACTGCAGCGACCAGAGCTCGATGAAGCCGGGCGAGGCGTTCTGGTCGAAGAGCCCGCCGGACTCCGAGAAGCTCGCCAGCTCGGCGTCGTAGACGGCGTTCGGCGAGGAGCGGGTGACGACGCGGGTGCTGCCTTTGTAGAGGCGCAGGCCGATCTCGCCCGTCACCTGGGCGTTGACCGCGTCCATGTAGGCGTCGAGGTCGCTGCGCAGCGGCTCCCACCAGAGGCCGGAGTAGACGAGGTAGCCCCACTTCTGGTCGAGCGCGGGCTTGAACTGGTTCTGGTGGATCGTCCCGACCAGCCGCTCCAGCTCCTCGTGCGCGGTCAGCACGATCGCCGCCGCCGGCACCTCGTAGATGTCGCGCACCTTGAGGCCGACGATCCGGTCCTCGATGTGGTCGACGATGCCGACCCCGTGGCGGCAGCCGATCTCCGCCGCCTTTTCCAGCAGCTCGACCAGGCCGAGGCGCTCGCCGTTGAGCGAGACCGGCACGCCGGACTCGAAGCCGACCGTCACCGTCTCGGCCTCGTCGGGAGCGTCCTCGGGACGGGTCACCAGCTGGAAGACGTCGTCCTCGGGCGCGTGGTCGAGCTCCTCGATCCAGCGCCCCTCCGAGGAGCGGCCCCAGAGGTTGTCGTCGATCGAGTAGGGCGCGACCTCGGTGCCGCCCTTGACCGGGATGCCGTGGTCGCGGGCGTAGGCGATCTCCTCCTCGCGGCCCATCTCCCAGGAGCGGACCGGGGCGATCGTCTTCAGCTCCGGGGCGAGGGTCGCGACCGTGGCCTCGATCCGGACCTGGTCGTTGCCCTTGCCGGTGCAGCCGTGGGCGATCGTGTCGCATTTGCTCTGGCGCGCGTACTCGACCGCCAGCTGGGCGATCAACGGCCGGCCGAGAGCGGTGAAGAGCGGGTAGCCGTTGCCGTAGACGGCGTTGGCCTTGATCGCCGGCGCGACGAACTCGGCGGCGAAGCGCTCGCGGGCATCGACCACGTGGCACTCGGCGGCGCCCAGCTGCAGCGCCTTCTGCTCGATCACCTCGTAGTCCTCCCCCGGCTGGCCGAGGTTGACGGTCAGGCAGACGACTTCGGCCTCGTAGTGGTCCTGGATCCACTTCAGCATCACGCTGGTGTCGAGGCCGCCCGAGTAGAGCAGCAGCACGCGGTGGACGCTGGCCGGATCCGCCTCGTAGCTGGCGGTCGGCTGGAAATGGGGTTGATCGGCACTCACGGGGCGGGAAGTCTCGCACGCTCGTGCCATCGAAGCCCCCTGACCAAGCAGAGCAAGGACGCAGGGAGCGTGGCGTGCTCTGCACGCGAGCGACCGAGGACGCAGCTATGCGCCGCGTCAGGGGGCTTCGATGCCGCCGGCGCCGCCTTCTTCGCCTTCTTCCGGCGGCGGAGCTTCTTCGGCTTCTTCTTCCGGCGCTTCTTCGTCTTCTTCGACGCCTTCTTCTTCTTCGGGCGTCGTCGTCGATTCGGTCGTCGTCGTGGTCGAGCTTTCGGTCGTCGTCGACGGCTCGGTGGTCGTGGTTTCGATGCTGGAAGTCGTCGTCTCGCCGCTGTCGTCGTTGTTGGCGATCACGATCACCGCGATCAGCAGGCCGACGATCACCGCGATCAGGCCGGCGACGAGCAGGCGCATGTTGCCGTGCGGGCGGCCGCCCTGCGGGCCATGGCCGCCGGGGCCTCGGTCTTCGGGCCCCATCAGGCGAGTCGGGTCCTCGTGCATCTTGCTCAGCCCTCCGGTCCGAGGATCGCGTCGAGGATCGCGTCGGTGTCCTCGATCTCGAACCCGTTTCGAAGTCGCTGCGCGATCTCCTCCCTGCTGCTGCCGGAGACGGCCAGTTGCGTGGCCAGCAGCCGGGCGCCGGCGGCGCCGGAGCGGTGGCCCTCCGGCTCGGGCAGGGGCTCGACCACCCGCGGCTCGGCGGGCGGCGTCTCGGCGGGGTCGACCGCACGCAGGCGCGGCGCCTCCGGTTCCTCGCGCGGCCCCTCTCGTCCCTCAGGCGGCGCCCCTCCCTGTTCCTCACGCCGCGCCGGGGCTTGGGGCTCCTCGCCGTCGATCCGCGCCCTCGCGGCCTCCAGGGTCGCCTGCAGGCGCTCGGCCTCCCGGCGCAGCGAGGTCGCCTGGCCGAGCAGCGTCTCGATCAGGTCGGAAAGCTCGGCAACCCGCCCCTCGGAGAGCCGGTCGGCCTCCACGCGAGCCTGGGCCAGGTAGCGGCGCGCCTGCTTTTCGGCGTCGTCGATGACGCCCTCGGCGGCGCGCTCGGCGGCCTCGACGATCGCCTCCAGGCGCTCGGCCGTGTCGGCCCGCAGGGCCTGCTGGTTCCTGGAGATGTCGGTCGGCTTGCCGGGACGGCTCATCGCTCGGAAAAGCCTAGAAGTGATTTCTCGATCAAGCCGACAGCCAGGTCGACGTGGTCGGAATCGATCACCAGCGGCGGCAGCAGGCGCAGCGTGTCGGGCCGCGGCACGTTGACCACCAGGCCGCGCTCGAGCAGGTCGGCGCCGACGGCGGCGGCGTCGATTCCCTCCGCCAGCCCGACCCCGACCATCAGGCCGCGGCCGCGGGTCTCGGCGACGCCGTCCAGCGCCTCCAGCCGCTCGCGGAGGTAGGCCCCGAGCTCCCGCACGTGGCGCAGCAGCACCGGGTCGTCGACGATCTCGAGAACGGCCAGCGCGGCCGCGGTCGCCACCGGGCCGCCGGCGAAGGTCGAGCCGTGGTCGCCGGGCTCGAGCACCTCGGCCGCCTCCGGGCCGGTGATGCAGGCGCCGATCGGGAAGCCACCGCCGAGCGCCTTGGCGCTGGTGATGACGTCCGGGCGCACCGGCGTCTGCTCGTAGGCCCAGAGCGAGCCGGTGCGGCCGACCCCGGTCTGGATCTCGTCGAAGATCAGCAGCGCCCCCGTCTCGTCGCAGGCCTCGCGCGCCGCCAGCAGCCCCTCGGTGCCGATCGGGAAGACGCCGGACTCGCCCTGGATCGGCTCGATCAGGACCGCGGCGGTGCTGTCCCCCACCGCCTCGCGCAGCGCCGCCGAGTCGCCACGGGGCACCGAGCGGAAACCGGGCAGCATCGGCCCCAGCGCCTCGTTGGCGGCCAGCCCCGGGGTCGCCGAGAGGGCCCCGTAGGTGCGGCCGTGGAAGTCGCTCTCGAAGCTGACGATCTCCGGCGCGGTGACGCCGCGGCGGTGGGCGTGCTTGCGGGCGATCTTGATCGCGCACTCGTTGGCCTCGGTGCCGGAGTTGGAGAAGAAGACGCGGCCGCCGAGGCTCGACTCCGCCAGCCGCTCGGCCAGCCGCGCCATCGGCTCGGTGTAGAAGAGGTTGGAGACGTGGATCAGGCGGTGGGACTGCTCGTGGACCGCCTTCACCACCTGCGGGTGGCAATGGCCGACCGAGCAGACCGAGATCCCGGTGAGGAAGTCGAGGTACCGCTTGCCGTCGGCGTCCCATAGCAGCGGCCCCTCGCCGCGGACGAAGTCGACCGGCGCCCGCTTGTAGGTCCGCATCAGGTAGCGCTCCTCGAGCGCCCGCGCGGCCTCGAAGCCGATCCCGCGGGTCGCCTCGGTCACGGGGTGACCATGGTGCCGATGCCGGCGTCGGTGAAGAGCTCCAGCAGCAGGCTGTGCGGGACGCGGCCGTCGATGATGTGGGCCGACTGGGCGCCGCCGCGGATCGCGTCGGCGCAGGCCTGCAGCTTCGGCCGCATCCCGCCCTCGAGGCCCGGCAGCTTTTCGTCGACCTCGTCGACGGTGGCGCGGGAGATCAGCGAGCCCTCGTCGGCCGGATCGCCGAGCCAGCCCTCGACGTCGGTGAGGAAGATCGCCTTGTGGGCGCCGATCGCGGCGGCGACCTTGCCCGCTGCCTCGTCGGCGTTGACGTTGTAGGACTGGCCGCTGCGGTCGGAGGCCGAGGAGGCGATCACCGGGATGTAGTCGACGGCGATGTGGTTGAGGACGTCGACGTCGACCCGCTCGATCGAGCCGACGAAGCCGACCTGCTCGGCGTTGGCCACCGGCGCGACGGAGAACAGGCTGCCGTCCTCGCCGGAGAGGCCGACCGCGGCCTGCCCGTGCCGGTTCAGCCGTTGGACGATTTCCGAGTTGAGCTTGCCGACCAGGACCATCTTCGCGACCTCGACCGTCTCGGAGTCGGAGACGCGCAGACCCTCGTGGAAGCGGACCTCGAGGTCGAGCCGCTCCATGTAGCGGGTGATCTCCGGGCCGCCGCCGTGGACGATGATCGGGTTGAGGCCGACGTACTTGAGCAGGACGACGTCGGTGGCGAAGGCTTCGCGCAGCTCCTCGTCGAGCATCGCCGCGCCGCCGTACTTGATCACCACGGTGCGGCCGTGGAACTCGCGGATGTAGGGCAGCGCCTCGAGCAGGGTGGCGACGCTGCCGCTGTCGTAGCGGGTGTTGTCGGTCGGGGAGCTCACGTCGTGTACTCCGCGTTGATCCGCACGTACTCGTAGCCGAGGTCGGAGAACCAGACGTGGGCGGCGTGATCGCCGCGGCCGAGGCGCAGCCCGATCTCGGCCTCCTCGACGTCGCCGCCGAGCTCGGCGGCGTCGATCGCCTCGGCGCCGAGCTCGGCGAGCTCCTCGCCGGCGAGGGCGGCGCCGGCGGCCTGGGCGATCCGGCCCCAGTTCGGGTCGCGGCCGAACAGCGCCGTCTTGACCAGAGGCGAGTTGGCGATCGCCCGGGCGACGCGCTCGGCCTCGGCCTCGGAGGCGGCCTCGGTGACCTCGATCCGGGCGGCGCGGGCGGCGCCCTCGCCGTCGCGGACGATCTCAATCGCAAGCTGCATCAGGACCGCCTCGAGCAGGCCCTCGGGCAGCGGCCGGCCGGAGGCACCGGAGGCCTGCAGCAGGACCATGTCGTTGGTGCTCATCTGGCCGTCGACGGTGATCCGGTTGAAGGAGCCCTCGACCGCGGCGCGCAGGCGCGCGTCGGCGTCGGGGACGACGGCGTCGGTCTGGACGAAGCAGAGCATCGTCGCCATGTTCGGCTCGATCATCCCCGCCCCCTTCGCCTGGGCGGAAAGCGTCACGCCGCCGGCGCGCAGAGTGCAGCGCTTCGGCCAGCGGTCGGTGGTGAGGATCGCGTCGGAGAAGGCCCCGCCGCCATCGGGGACAAGGGTCGAAGCGGCCGCGGCGATGCCGCCGAGGACGGCGTCGATCGGCAGCGGCACGCCGATCGTCCCGGTCTCGGCGACGGCCACCTGGCTCGCCGCGAGGCCAAGCTCGGCCGCGGTCCGCGCGCACATCGCCCGGGCGTCGGCCAGTCCCTGCTCGCCGGTCTCGGCGTTGGCGTTGCCCGAGTTGACGACCGCGGCGCGCACGGCGCCGGCGTCGACCTCGTCGCGGCAGACGCGGATCGGCGCCGCCGCGGAGGCGTTGCGGGTGAGGACCATCGCCGAGGCGACCTCCTCCGCGTCGCAGACGACCAGGCCGACGTCGGTGCGGCCGCCACCCTTCAACCCACAGTGGGCGCCGCCCGCGCGGAACCCCGGCGCGAGCCGGGCGGGATCGAGCTCCTCGACGCCATCGGGCTCATCGACCCAGCGCGAACGGAAAAAGGAGGCGCTCATCCCTTCGCCTGTTCCTTACCGGGGCATAGCAACGAAAAGGAACAGCTGAATGGGTGGGTGGGGGTCATTTCAGCCCCTCCGTCTCGTCCAGGCCCAGCATCAGGTTGAGGTTCTGCACGCCCTGGCTGGAGGCGCCCTTCCAGATGTTGTCGATGGCCGAGAAGGCCATCACCCTCCCCCGCTCCTCGACGGTGACGTAGACGTGGCACTCGTTGGTGTCGCGTACGGCGCGCAGGTTCGGCGGGCCGTCGAGGAGATGGACGAAGGGCTCGTCGGCGTAGCGCTCCTCGTAGAGGGCGCGGATCGCCTCCTTCGAGGTCGCCTCGCCGAGGGTCGCGAAGCAGGTCGCGAGCTCGCCCTGGTCGAGCGGCAGCAGGTGCGGGACGAAGGTGACCGGTGCCGGGCTGCCGAGCGCCGCCAGCTCCTGCTCGATCTCGGGCCGGTGGCGGTGCCCCTCGGTCTTGTAGGGGAAGGCGTTCTCGGTCATGTTCGAGAAGTGGACGAGGTCGTCGCTGCTGCGGCCGTAGCCCGAGGTGCCCTGCATCGCGGCGACGAAGACCTCGCCGAGGAGGCCCTTTTCGGCCAGCGGCGCGAGGGCGAGAACGCTCGCGGTCGGGTAGCAGCCGGGGGTCGCGACCAGCTTCGCCTCGCGCAGCTCCTCGCGGTAGATCTCGCTGAGGCCGTAGATGCCGGTCCCGAAGAGGTCGGGGGCGCCGTGCTCGCCGTACCAGCGCGCGTAGGTCTCGCGGTCGCGGAGGCGGAAGTCGGCCGAGAGGTCGACGACGAGGATGCCGGCCGCGCGCAGCGCGGCGACAGTAGGCGCGGCGGCGCCGTGGGGGTAGGCGACGATCGCCGCGTCGATGCCGTCGAGCGAGTCGAGGTCGAGCTCGGTCAGCCGGGTCGCCGCCCGGTAGCGCGGGTAGAGCTCGCCCAGCCGCTTGCCGGCGTCGCTCCGCGAGGTCGCGGCGACCAGCTGCAGGCGCGGGTGGTCCCAGACGATCTGCGCCGCCAGCGCGCCGGTGTAGCCCGAGGCGCCGGCGACCAGAACCCGTGCCGCGGGGTCGCCATCGAGCGGTTGGGAGGCGAGGTCACTCACGCAGCGACCCTCCGATCTCGCCCAGCTTCGCCTTGATCGCCTCGCGCAGGCCGGCGACCTCCTCGTCGGTCAGGGTGCGGTCCGGGGCGCGGAACTCGAGGTTCAGCGCCAGGCTCTTGCGCTCGGCGCCGACCTGCTCGCCCTCGTAGAGGTCGAAGACCTCGGCCGCGTGCAGCAGCTCGCCGCCGCCGGCCAGCACCGCCGCACGCACCTCGCTGGCGGGGATATCGGCGGGGACGACGACGGCCAGGTCCTGGTAGACGGCCGGGAAGGTGGTGACGTCCTCGTAGTGCTCCTCACCGAGGGTCGCGGCGGCGATCAACGGCGCGGCGCCGAGCTCGAAGGCGACGGCGGCGTCGAGGTCCCAGGTCCGGCAGACAAGCGGGTGCACCTCGCCGAGCCAGCCGGCGGGCACGCCGCCGACCGAGACCGCAGCCGAGCGGCCGGGATGCAGGAACGGCTCCTCGGCCGGTGCGAACTCGAGCTCGACCCCGAGTTGCCGTCCGAGCGCTTCCAGCACGCCCTTCAGCGCGAAGAAGTCGGCCGTCTCGCCGCCGCCGCGCCAGGAGCGCTCCGCAAGCGCCCCGACCGCGACCCCCGCAAACCGGTGCGGCTCGGCGAACGGCGCCGGCTGATCCCCGGCGAAGTGTCCCGCCAGGGGGTCGACGGGCCGATTTCCCGAGTTATCTCCAGGTTTTAGGCCCGTCGGCGGGTTTTGGAGATAGGCGCGGGTGGATTCGAAGAGGGCTTGGTCGCTCGCGCCGCGGGCGGCGTTGCGGGCGGCAATGTCCAGCAGGGAGCCGAGCAGGGTCGTCCGCATCGCCGATTGCTCCTCGGAGAGCGGGTTGGCGAGCAGCACCGGGGTCGCGCGCGGGTCGTCGCCGCCGATCCGCAGCCGGCCGGCCTCGCCGGGGTCGGTGAAGCTCCAGCCGACGACCTGGTCGAAGCCGAGGTCGCGGAGCACGTCCTCGGCGCGGCGCCGCAGCTTCTGCTCGCGGCTGAGGCCGCCGACGGCGTCGCCCGTCGCGGGCAGCGTGGTCGGCAGGTGCTCGTCGATGCCGTGGACCCGGGCGACCTCCTCGATCAGGTCGACTTCGCGGGTGACGTCGTAGTGGCGCTCGGCCGGGACGACGACCGCCAGGTCCTCTCCCTCGGCCTCGGCCTCGAAGCCGAGCCGCCCCAGGTAGGTCTTCTGCTCGTCCTGGGAGATCTCCATCCCCAGCAGGCCGCGGACCCGGGAGGCGCGCAACGGCAGCCGCCGCGGCTCGGGAGCCTCGGCGGCGACGTCGATCGTCCCCGGCACCAGCTTCGCCCCGCAGAGCTCGACCAGCAGCCGCGAGGCGATCGCCTGCGCCCGCAGGCATAGCGCCGGGTGGAGCTGCTTCTCGAAGCGGGCGGAGGCCTCCGAGCGCAGACCGAGCAGGCGCGAGGTGCGGAGGATGTTGGTCCCGTTCCAGCAGGCGACCTCGAGCAGGACGCGGGTCGTCTTCGCCGAGACCTCGGAGCGCTGGCCGCCCATGATCCCGGCGATCCCCGAGGGCCCCTCGCGGTCGCAGACAAGCACGGTCTCGGCGTCGAAGGTCCGCTCGACGCCGTCGAGGGTGGTCATCTTCTCCCCCTCGCTGGCGGTGCGGACGATCAGCTCGCCGCCCGGAACCTCGTCGAGGTCGAACGCATGTAAGGGCTGCGCGGTCAGCAGCATCACGTAGTTGGTGATGTCGACGACGTTGTTGATCGGCCGCTGCCCGGCGGCGGCGAGCCGCGCCTGCAGCCAGAGCGGCGAGGGGCCGATCGTCACGTCGGTGAAGGCGCGGGCGGTGAAGCGCGGGCAGAGCTCGGGGACCTCAACCGTGACCGAGGCGTAGTCACCGACTTCGCCCTCCCCCTCGGCCGGCGCGTCCTCGGCCCAGGGATCGGCGGCGAGCGGCGCGCCGGTGATCGCGTGGACCTCGCGGGCGACGCCGTGGACGCCGAAGCAGTCGCTGCGGTTCGGGGTCACCTCGATCTCCAGCACCGGCTCGCCGATCGGCAGCACCTCGGCCAGCGGGGTCCCGGCGGCGAGCCCAGGGTCGAGCTCCATGATCCCCTCGTGGTCGTCGCCCAGCTCCAGCTCGTCGGCGGCGAGGATCATCCCTTCGGAGGGGATCCCCCGCAGCTTCGCCTTGCGCAGCTTCTCGCCGTTCGGCATCCGCGCCCCCGGCAGCGCCACCGCGACCGTCTGCCCGGCGGCGACGTTGGGGGCGCCGCAGACGATCGGCCGCTCGCCGTCGCCGGTCTCGACCATGCAGGCGCTGAGCCGGTCGGCCTTCGGGTGCTTCTCGCATTTGACGACCTTGCCGACGACGAAACCCTCGCCTGAGGGCGGCCCGACGGTCTCCACCCGCTCGACCTCGGTCCCGGTCATCACCAGGCGGTCGGCGAGCGCGGCCGGCTCCATTCCCGGGTCGCAGTACTCGCGCAGCCAGGAGTACGGGACTCTCATGAGAACTGCTCCAGCATCCGCACGTCGTTGTCGAAGAAGCGCCGCAGGTCCGGCACGCCGTGGCGCAGCATCGCCACCCGCTCGACCCCGATCCCGAAGGCGAAGCCCTGGACCCGCTCGGCGTCGTAGCCGTGCCCCTCGACGAAGCCGAGCACGTTGGGGTCGACCATGCCGGCGCCGAGGATCTCGATCCAGCCCTGGCCCTTGCAGAGGTTGCAGCGCTCGCCGCCCTCCAGCTCGCCGCTGCCGCCGCACTGGAAGCAGGAGACGTCGACCTCGACGCTGGGCTCGGTGAAGGGGAAGAAGTGCGGCCGCAGGCGCAGCTCCCGCTCTGCGCCGAACAGCGCCTGGCACATCGCCAGCAGCGTCCCCTTCAGGTCGGCCAGGGTCAGGCCCTCGGCGATCGCCAGCCCCTCGACCTGGTGGAACATCGGGCTGTGGGTGGCGTCGGAGTCGCGCCGGTAGACCTTGCCGGGGACGACGACGAAGATCGGCGGCGGCTTGGCCTCCATCGAGCGCACCTGCATCGGCGAGGTGTGGGTGCGCAGCAGGACGTCGGGATGCGACTGCACGTAGAAGGTGTCCTGGAGCATCCGCGCCGGGTGGCCGGGCGGGTGGTTCAGCGCCGTGAAGTTGTAGTAGTCGTGCTCGATCTCCGGGCCTTCGGCGACGTGGTAGCCGAGGCCGACCATCGTGTCCTCGATCAGCCGCGTGGTGCGGGCGATCAGGTGCGGGTGGCCGACCGGCCGCGGGGGCGCCCCGGGCAGGGTGACGTCGACCCGGTCGGTGACGAGCTTCGCCTCCAGCTCGGAGGCGTCGAGCCGCCCGGCGCTCGCCTCGAGCAGCGCCTCCAGCTCCTTGCGGGCGCGGTTGGCGGCGCCGCCGACGGCCCCCCGTTCCTCCTGGGGCAGCTCGGCGATCCCGCGCAGGATCGTGGTCAGCTCGGCTTTGCGGCCCAGGTAGCGGACCCGCAGCTCCTCCAGCTCGGCGGAGCTGCCGGCGCCCTCGATCGCGGCGCCGGCCTCGGCCCTGATCCCCTCGATCCGCTCAAGCATCGGGCTGGGCCTCCGTCATCGTCAGCGAAGATATCCGCTGGGCGGCGATCGCAGCCGCGGCGGCGACGTTGAGCGAGTCGGGGCCGCCCTCGCGCAGGGGAATCGTCACCTGACGCTCGCACCCCGCAAGCACCTCGCCGGGGAGCCCCTCGCGCTCGGCGCCGAGGCAGACGGTGGCTGCGCCCGCGAGCGTGTCGAGCTCCTCCCCCCCGTGGGAGACAAAGGCGACACGCGGCTCCGGGGTCGATTCAAAAGCAGCTTTCGACGGCGGCTGAGAGAAAAGCGACCCCATGCTCGCCCGCGCCGCCTTGGGCGAGAAGGGGTCGGCGCAGTCGACGCCAAGGGCCACCGGGTTGCCGATCAGGGCGTCGACGGTGCGGATGATCGTCCCGACGTTTCCCGGGTCGCCGACGCCGTGCAGGTAGAAACACGGGGTCGACGGAGACTCGGTCCACCGCATAGGCCAGACCGCGATCGCCCGCGTCCCCGACCCGAGCGACGAGACGTCGGCGAGCAGGCCCGCCTCCACCTCCTCGCCGTCGAGCCCTGAGCCAGGGGCGACCAGCACGAAGCGCGGCTCCACCCCAGCCGCCAGCCCCGCCTCGAGCAGATCCTCGCCCTCGGTCGCGAACAGCCCCTCGCGCTCGCGGTGCTTGCGCTCCCGCAGCTTGCGGACCAGCTTCAGCTTCTCGTTTTGGGGGCTTTCGATCATCTTGTTCGTCTGTCGGCGGTGTCGGCGGTGTTGTCTTCTGCTCGGCGGTTTTAACTCCTGGAACGAAAAAGCGGGCCGTCTTCACGGCCCGCCCGGGAGAGAGGAATGTCGGTGTTGCCGCTAGGCGGCCGCACCCTCCCGGGCTAGCTCCACAAATCGGCGAAAGGCGTCGCGGTCGTGGACCGCGATATCGGCCAGCATCTTGCGGTTCACCTCGACCTCGGCTTTGTTCAGGCCGTGCATCAGTTCCGAGTAGCTCATGCCCTCGAGCCGCGCGGCGGCGTTGATGCGGGTGATCCAGAGGCGGCGGAAGGTCCGCTTTTTGTTGCGCCGGTCGCGGTAGGCGTACATCCCCGACCGCTGCACCTGCTCTTTGGCGAAGCGGTAGGAGGAGTGCTTGCGGCCGAAGTAGCCCTTCGCTTCCTTCAGGACCTTGCGGCGCTTCTTGCGCGCGTGGACGGAGCGCTTGACGCGGCTCACTTGCCGCCTCCGAGCAGGGTCCGCACTTTCTTCTGGTCGCTGGGCGCGATATCGACCGGCTTCGCCATCTTCCGCTTCCGCTTCGGCGACTTTTTCTCCAGGATGTGGCTGGAGTAGGCGCGACGGCCGCGGAGCTTGCCCGTGGCGGTCTTCTTGAAGCGCTTCTTGGCGCCCGAATGGGTTTTCATCTTCGGCATCGGGTCCGGTATTGAAGCAGACGCTGTCCGGTTTCTGTCTGGACCCGCGCCTGAGGATGTCGGATAGCTGTCATACGCTGGCGCCGCGATGCGGATCCTCTACGTGGTCGGAACGCGGCCCAACTTCGTCAAGACCGCGCCGGTAATCGGCGCCCTGCGCCGGCGGCATCCCGAGGGCCGGCACGCGATCGTCCACACCGGCCAGCACTACGACCGGCTGATGTCCGAGGTCTTCCTCGAGGAGCTGGGCGTGCCGGCGCCCGACTACATGCTCGAGGTCGGCTCCGGCAGCCACGCGGCGCAGACGGCGCGGACGATGGAGCGCCTCGAGCCTGTGCTCGCCGACGAGCGACCGGACCTGGTGATGGTCCCAGGCGACGTCAACTCGACCCTGGCGGCGGCGCTGACCGCGGTGAAGATGGGGGTCCCGGTCGCCCATATCGAGTCCGGCCTGCGCAGCTTCGACATGACGATGCCCGAGGAGGTCAACCGGATCGTCGCCGACCGCTTCTCCGAGTGGCTCTTCCTCCACAGCCCCGAGGCGGTCACCAACCTGCGCGCCGAAGGCATCCCCGACGAGCGCATGCAGATGGTCGGCAACACGATGATCGACACCCTGGTCGCCCTGGAAGCGCGCTTTCACGCCGCCGGCTCCGCGGCGCGGCTCGGAGTCGAGCCCGGCTCCTACCTGCTGGTGACGCTGCACCGTCCCGCCCTAGTCGACGGCCCGCTGCTCGGTGAGACGGTCGCGCAACTGACGGCGCTGGCCCAGCAGATGCCGGTCGTCTTCCCGGTCCACCCGCGGACGCGCAAGATGATGGAGGGCCTCGAGCCCGACCACCCCGGGCTGCTCCTCACCGACCCGCTCGGCTACCTCGACTTCCTCTCGCTGATCGCCGACGCGCGCGCCGTCCTCACCGACTCGGGCGGCATCCAGGAGGAGACGACCTACCTCGGCGTCCCCTGCTTCACGCTGCGCGACAACACCGAGCGGCCGGTGACCGTCACCTCGGGGACCAACACCCTGCTCGGCCTCGACCCGGCCGCGATCGGGCGGATACCTGCCCTTCTCACCGAGGGACGCCTGACGCCCCCCGGACCGCCGCCCCTCTGGGACGGACACGCCGCCGAGCGGATCGCCGACGTGATCCTGCGCGACGCCGGCTAGGCGTCGGTCTCGGCGGGCGCGTCGGTCTCGGCGGGCGCGTCAGCCGAAGCGGGAGTCTCGGCGGGCGCGTCGGCCGAAGCGGGAGTCTCGGCCGGAGCCGGAGTCTCAGCGGCGGCCTCGGCCGAAGCCTCTGCGGGCGCCTCGTCGCCGGCCTGACCGGCGTCGGTCAGTTTCTCGACCTCTTTGCTCGGGCCGAGGAGCATGCTCATGTTGCGGCCTTCCTGCAGCGGCGCCGACTCGATCACGGCGAGGCCGCCGAGATCCTCGAAGAGCTTCTGCAGCAGATCACGGCCACGCTCGGGGTGGGCCTGCTCGCGGCCGCGGAACATGATCGTCACCTTGACCTTGTCGCGGTGCTTGAGGAAGCGTTCGACGTGGCCCTTCTTGGTCTCGTAGTCGTGGGTCGCGATCTTCGGCCGCAGCTTGATTTCGCGGATGTTGACCTGCTGCTGGTGCTTGCGCGCGGCCTTCTGCTTCTGCTCCTGCTCGTACTTGTACTTCGAGTAGTCGAGCAGGCGGGTGACCGGCGGCTTCGAGCCGGGGGCGACCTCGACCAGGTCGAGGTCGGCCTCCTGGGCGCGTTTCAGCGCGTCGTTGATCTCGACGATGCCGAGCTGCTCGCCGTCGGCGCCGATCAGGCGCACCTGCGGCACGCGGATGCGCTCGTTTATCCGAGTCGTGTCGCGCTCTGGAGGGCGCCGATCGAACCTACGCGGGACCGGCACTATCGAAGGTGGGACTTCAAGAGGACGAGACGGTGGACAGGCACGGGGCGCTCAGGAGCGGCGGTGGATTTGCGTGCCAGCGATCAAGTTCGGCGCAGTATAGAGACAGAACGGCGGTTCGTGAAACCGGCCGCTCAGCGCTGCTCCGTCTCGGCCTCGACGCGGGCGGCGAAATCGGCCAGCACCATCTCCCCGAGATCGCCCTCGGCGTGGGAGCGGACGGAGACCGCGCCGTTCTCCTCCTCGCGGTCGCCGACCACCAACATGTAGGGGTAGCGGCCGACCGTCTCGGCGTCGCGGATCTTCCTCCCGACCGACTCGGAGCGGTCGTCGACGGCGACGCGGACGCCGAGTTCGCGCAGCTGCTCGAAGGCGCGGCGGGCGTAGTCGTTGTGGCGGTCGGAGATCGGCAGGACGATCGCCTGCACCGGCGCCAGCCAGGTCGGGAAGCGGCCGGCGTAGTGCTCGATCAGGATCCCGGCGAAGCGCTCCATCGAGCCCAGCAGCGCGCGGTGGATCATCACCGGCCGGTGGGCCGAGTCGTCGGCGCCGGTGTAGTAGAGCTCGAAGCGCTCGGGCATCTGGAAGTCGAGCTGGCAGGTGCCGCACTGCCAGGAGCGGCCGAGCGCGTCGGTGACGTGGAAGTCGATCTTCGGGCCGTAGAAGGCGCCGTCGCCGGGGTTCAGCGTGTACTCGCGGCCCTGGCTGTCGAGCGCCTCGGCCAGCGCCGCCTCGGCTTTCGCCCATTGCTCCTCGGTCCCCATCGACTTCTCCGGCCGGGTCGAGAGCTCGACGTGGACGTCGGTGAAGCCGAAGCGGCCGTAGAGCTCGTCGATCGCCTCGCAGATCGAGGCCACCTCGTCGCCGATCTGCTCCTCGGTGCAGTAGACGTGGGCGTCGTCCTGGGTGAAGGCGCGGACCCGCAGCAGGCCGTGGAGGACCCCCTCGCGCTCGTTGCGGGAGACGCGGCCGAACTCGGCCAGCCGCAGCGGCAGCTCGCGGTAGGAGTGGCGGTCGGCGGAGTAGACGAGGCAGGCGCCGGGGCAGTTCATCGGCCGCAGCGCGTAGCGGCGGTCGTCGTCCTCCATGAAGTACATGTCGTCCTTGTAGTTGTCCCAGTGCCCGGAGCGGTGCCAGAGCGCCTCGTCCATCACCTGCGGCGTGGCGATCTCCTGGTAGCCGCGCTTGCGCAGCTGGTCGCGGACCTCTGTCTCGATCGTCCGCAGCAGCGTCGTCCCGTTCGGCAGCCAGAACGGCATCCCCGGCGCCTCCTTGCGCAGCATGAAGAGGCCAAGCTGGGGGCCGAGGCGGCGGTGGTCGCGTTCCTTGGCCTGCTCGAGGCGCTCGAGGTGCTGCTCGAGGTCCTTCTTCGAGAAGAAGGCGGTGCCGTAGATGCGGGTCAGGCTCTCGCGCTGCTCGTCGCCGCGCCAGTAGGCGCCGGCGACCGAGCTGAGCTTGATCGCCTTGATGCGGCCGGTCGAGGGGCCGTGGGGTCCGCGGCAGAGGTCCTCGAAGGGGCCGTTGCGGTAGAGCGAGACGGTCTCGACGCCCTCGTCGCGGACGAGGTCCTCGATCAGCTCGACCTTGAAGCCCTGGTCCTGGCCGCGGAAGAGCTCGATCGCCTCGGCGGCGGGGACGTCGCGGCGGGAGAACGCCTCGTCGGCGCCGATGTGCTCGAGCATCGCCTGCTCGATCTTCGGCAGATCCTCTTCGGTGATCCTTGTCCCGGGCGGGAACTCGAAGTCGTAGTAGAAGCCGGTGTCGATCGGCGGGCCGATCGTCACCTTGGTGCCGGGATAGAGGTCGACCACCGCCTCGGCCATCACGTGGGCGGCGTCGTGGCGGATCAGCTCCAGCGCCTCGGGGTCGCGGTCGGTGAGGATCGCCACCTCGCCGCCGGTGGCGGGCAGCGGCGCGGAGAGGTCGCGCAGCTCGCCGTCGACCTTGATCGCCAGCGCGGCCTTGGCGAGGCCGGGGCCGATCGCCGCGGCGGCGTCGGCGCCGGTCGCCCCCGCCGGCAGCTCCAGCGGCTTGCCGTCAGGCAGGGTGAAGGTGGTCTTCTCGGTCGCGGCCTCCATGCGAGGCAATGGTACGTGGAAGCCTCGGCACTGGAGAGTCGGCCACCGCCGTTCGCGGTTCCTTCCGGTCGCTCAGAGTCCGAAAGGAACCGCGCAACTCAACGGGCGGGGCCCTGCCGCGCCTGGCGTTCGGCAATTAGCGGGCAGGGGCTCTTGCCGGGGAGCGGGTGGACCTTTTTCAGGCTCCAGTCCCCGGCTTCTTCGAAGACCACGAAGCGCACCCCGGCGGGCAGGCGACCGCTTTCGGCCGTCGACTGGATGCAAACCCGCCCGCCGCGCATTTCCCAGTTGAGGAAGGGAGCGCCGTGGTCCTCTTCGAGAAGCTGGGAGGACGCGACGACAAGCGTCGGCCCTTCCCCGACCTGCTTGCGGTACTCGCTCAGCTTCGAGGAGTAGGAGGTCGGGCCGACGGGGGCGTTGGCAAGCGCCAGCAGCGAGCAGACACCCGCCGCCGCAATGAAGAGCGCAGCCGCAATCGGCCCCCAAAGCCGTTGCGTGGTTCCTTTGTCGTCTATTGCCTGACTAAGGAACCGCGGAACGGCTGAGAGCAGCGGCAGGAGGATCGCGAGGGCGACGAGCGGGGCGGCGATCTCGATCGCCTTGGCTGCGGTGTACGGCGTGCCGGCGACGCGGGCGGCGGCGTAGAGCGAGGGCGGCTGCGCCGAGGCCGGCGAGGATCGCGGCCTCGCGGCGGCGCCAGAGCTGGACCACGCCGTAGACGAGGAGGCCCAGGGCGAAGGCGATGGCCAGGTAGTAGCCGAGAGCCGGCACGGCGCCGTCGCCCGGGGCGAGGCGGAAGTCGCCCGAGGGCCAGATGCCGAGGGCCTCGAAGGGGGAGATCTGGCCGAAGAGGTTGCCCAGGCCTGGGCCGTTGGGGTCGAAGGTCTCGAAGCTGTGGAAGTCCAGCATTCGGCCTAGCTCGGGGAGGGCGAGGACGACGAACACGACAAATGCAAGACCGAGCGCTCGAGCCGCGGGTCCTGTCACGGCAGGGGACCCACCCCCCCTTCCGGTAGCTGAAGCTTCCTCGGGGGGGTCCCCCCTGCCCGTGCCACCCGCGGCAAGCACCCTTTGCCTAGGAGCCAGAGCACGAGGGCGGGGCCGAGCCAGATGAGGCCGGGGAAGCTGTAGGTGTAGATGCTGCCGGCGGCGATCAGGGCTGCTGGGACGAAGCGGAGTTGGAGATCCCCCCAAGTGCGATCGGCCTCTCGCAGGGCGAGGATGAAGGCGAGGAGGTAGAGGGCTTGCATCGTCTCCTTGAAGGCGCCTTGGGCGAAATAGGAGGCGGTTATGTAGGCGAGGCCGACGAGGAGGGCTCCGGCGGTGCGCGGGACCGCCCGGAGCTCGCGGAAGGCGGCGAGTGCCGTCAGGGAGGCGAGGATCGCTACCGCCATCGTTAGGCCGCTGAAGCCCTGGACCAAGCCGACTCCCAAGCCCTTGTTCAAAGCGACGACGATCGCGTGCGGGCCGAGGGGGTAGCCCTGATTCAGGAGTTGGGACGAGTGCCCTTCGGCGAGCCGGTCGGTCGCCAGCAGGTGCTGAGACATGTCGGGGTTGAAGCTGGTGCCGAGGATTCCGAAGTGGCCTTCGATCGCGAACGGCAGCGAGGCGGCGAGCAGCGCCCCCAGGGCCACCGGCCAGCCGGCCCTCAGCGCCTCTCCCCCGTCCTCCACCCGCCCCCACAGATACGCAACCGCGGCGACCGTCAGCACCGCGACGACGAGCGCCGAAGCCACCCCGTCGCCCGGCATCCGCACCGTCCCCCAGCAGACCGCGCAGAGCAGCGCCAGCCCCACCGCCGGCGAGAGCCACGACCAGCCCCGCCCGCCACACAGCCGCACCGCCGCCTGCCCGATCGCCAGGGACGAGACGCAGATCGCCGCCACCGCTGCATAGGTCCCGATCACGAGACCCGCGAGCCTAGACTGAGACGGTGGCCTACGCACCTCCCGCCCGCCATCTGCTCCGGGCCAAGGACCTCGCCGACGCGCGTTACGCCGAGCCGCTCGAGGTCGACGACCTGGCCCGCGCCGCCGGCCTCTCCAAGGCCCACTTCAGCCGCGAGTTCCGCCGCACCTTCGGGGAGTCGCCCTACGTCTATCTGATGACCAGGCGCCTGGAGCGTGCCGCGGCGCTGCTGCGCACGACCGACTACTCGGTGGCCGAGATCTGTCTCGAGGTCGGCCTGCGGGGTGTCGGCTCCTTCACGACCAGCTTCAAGCGCATGTTCGGGATGACGCCGACGGAGTACCGCGCCGCCTTCCCGCCGGCCTCCAGCCAGGCCCGCGTGCCGGCCTGCATCGTCCGCGCGTACGCCCGCCCCCAACACCGCACGTTTCGAGAAGACAGTCCCGCCGCGCGGACCTAGCATCGCCTCAAGTCAATTCCGAGACGAGGAGGACACGATAAAGATCGCAAACGCGCAGCTTTGGGTTCACGACCAGGACGAGGCCCTCGCCTTCTACACCGAGAAGCTCGGCATGGAGGTCCGCTCCGACGTCACCCTGCCCGAGATGGGCGACTTCCGCTGGCTCACCGTCAGCCCCACCGGCCAGGAGGATGTGGCGATCGTCCTGATGGCGATCCCGGGCCCGCCGATGATGGACGAGGGCACCACCCGGCAGGTCGAGGACCTGATGGCCAAAGGCTTCGCCGGCACCGTCTTCCTCACCACCGACGACTGCCGCTCCGACTACGAGCAACTCAAGGACCGCGGCGTCGAGTTCACCGAAACCCCCGAGGAGCGCCCCTACGGCATCGACTGCGGCTTCCGCGACCCCTCCGGAAACAGCATCCGCCTCACCGAGGTGAAGCTGCCGGCCGGCGTCTGAGAAGGTGGCGGCCTGGTCCCCGGTTAGCCCGGGACCGGGCCGCCGGGCTTGTGGCAGGAGAGGGAGCGCGTCCGGACTTCGATTTCGCCCGAACCCAGCATGACGGCCATCAGGTCAAGGGTGCAGTTTTCGTGGGTGCCCGGATCGCGAATCCAATAAGCCTGACTGAAAACACTGGTGCGGCTTTGGCGTTCGAGGTTGTAGACCTGCACCGGCATCTCGGCGATCCGCTCCGCTTCCCGGTTCATCGCTGCCCGCGCCCTCTCCAGGGAGAGGATCTGCTCGAGGCGGCAATTGGAGCGAAGCCTGGCCGAGGTGATATTTCCTTCCCCTCGCACAGCGACCCGCAGCCTGCACCTCGATTCGGAGCTAGCGCTCTGGCCATCCACATAGAACCTGCAGATGACCCGGTACTTGGAGCGACGGCCGCACCCGTTGAAGTCGATGCCGCTGACCGAGGGATGCTGACTGTCGAATCTTCGGGCCTTGGCCCAGGCCGCATGCCTCGCCGCTGCCTTCTCCAGCTTCGGCGGCTCGGGCGGTGGAGCCGGTTCGACGGATCCGCCGCCTCCGCCGCCGCCCCCTCCCCCACCGGAGGGAAGGTCCTCGCACGCAACACCGTCGTCATCCCCGTCGAGCCCGTAGGGATCGCCGGGCAGCAGGTATTCCTGCGCTTCCTCCTGCGTCGCGAAGTCGGCGCAGTCGTAGTCGACGGCCATGGCCGATCCCGCCCACACCACCGAGATCGCAGCGGCGGCGACAACCATCAACGAGAGGCGAGCGAAGAAGCGTCCGATTGCGCGACCCTAATCGCGCAAAAAGAACCCTGCTGTAGGGGCGCGAGCCCCGGAGGATGGGCGTAACTGGGCTCGAACCAGTGACCTCCGCCTTGTCGAGGCGGCGCTCTCCCAACTGAGCTATACGCCCGGGAGAGCGGAATCTAGCAGCGGGCAGGAGGAAGCCGGCGGGTGGCTAAAGGTTCCGCTGCAAGTGCCGATGCAACCGGTGCAACTTTCCTAAGCCACCGGTGTTTCTTGGGGGCAACTTCAAAAGCTCGAGGACCGACGAGCCAGCGACTTAACACTCTCTGGTGGCACGTCCTTCGGAAAACAAAGGGCCCCGTTCGGGGCCCTTTTCCGTTCTCGGGGCCGGTGCTCAGACGTGGTCGTTGGGCAGGTGCCAGTGACGCGGCGCGATCAGCTCGTCGGCCTCCCCCGGTCCCCAGGAGCCCGGCTCGTAGGGGATCGCCGGCGGCGGGGCGTCGAGGACCGGCTCGGAGATCTCCCAGAGGCGCTCGATCGCCTCGGAGCTGGTGAACAGGGTGCGGTCGCCGAGCATCACGTCGTGGATCAGCCGCTCGTAGGGATCGAGCGCCTCGTCGGGGCCGCCGAAGGTGTCGGCGTAGCTGAAGCGCATGTGGGCCTCGCCGAGCTGGATCCGCGGTCCCGGCACCTTGGCCAGGAAGGAGGCGGAGATGCTGCCCGGATCGCCGAGCTCGAAGGTGAGGTGGTCGTGGCCGAAGGACTCGGCGATCTGGTCGCAATCGAGCGGGAACATCCGCCGCGGCGGCTTGGCGTAGGCGATCGTCAGCAGGTGTCGGCTCTCGGCCAGCCGCTTGCCCGTGCGCAGGTAGAACGGCACGCCCTCCCAGCGCCAGTTGTCGACGAAGGCCTTGACGGCGACGAAGGTCTCGGTGTCGGAGTCGGCGGCGACCCCGTCCTCCTCGCGGTAGCCGCGGTACTGCCCGCGGACCACGTTCTCGGGCCGCAGCGGCGGCATCGCTTCGAAGACCTTCTCGCGCTCGATCCCCAGCGGCTTCGCGTCCAGGGAGATGGGTGGCTCCATCGCGACGAAGCCGAGGACCTGAAACAGATGGGTGACGATCATGTCGCGGAAGGCGCCCGTTTCCTCGTAGAAGGAGCCGCGCATCTCGATCGAGAGCGTCTCCGGGATGTCGATCTGGACGTGGTCGATGTGGTTGCGGTTCCAGACCGGCTCGAACATGCCGTTGGCGAAGCGCAGCGCCAGCAGGTTCTGAACCGCCTCGCGGCCGAGGTAGTGGTCGATGCGGAAGATGCAGTGCTCGGCGAAGACCCCGTGCAGCTGCCGGTTCAGCTTGCGGGCCGAGTCGAGGTCGGTCCCGAAAGGCTTCTCGGTGATCACCTTCGCCTCCGCGCCGAGGCCGAGATCGCCCAGCCCCGCGACCGTTCCGCCCGCCGCCTGCGGGGGCAGCGAGAGGTAGAAGAGGAGCCCGGTCCCCTCCCCCAGCTCCTCGCGCGCCCGCCCGATCTCCTCGCCGAGCCGGTCGAAGCCCTCGCCGACGCCGGCGAAGCGCAGCGACTGACTGAACCGCTCCCAGGCCTCGGGGTCGTCGGGCTTGCGGTCGGAGCCGAAGATCGAGTCGCGGGCCAGCTCGCGGAACTCCTCCTCGCCGAGCGGCTTGCGGGCGGCGCCGATGATCCGGAACCGCTCCGGCATCAGCCCGACCTGCGCCAGGTGGAACATCCCGGGCAGCAGCTTGCGCTTGGCGAGGTCGCCGGTGGCGCCGAAGAGGACGATCACCTGGTCGCCCGGCACCTCTTCTGATGGACGCCGCTCGCTCATCGCCGCAGCCTATGCTGCCACTCGATGGGCACCGGCAGGACCAAGAACGGAGTCGCCTACGACTCGATTGCGCTGGACCGGGTGGACCGCAGCTTCTGGCGCGGGATCTGGCAATCGGTTCCGGCCGAGATCGCCGCCGAGCACGGCGTCGAGGTGCGCGACTTCGGCTCGATCCAGGTGACCGCGGTTCGCGATCTCGGCCAGGTCGGGATGCTGAACCTCGTCCTCGGCGCCGCCGAGGCCCCGGAGCGATCGGACCTCGAGGCGGCGATCGCCTGGGCCGAGGAGCGATCCACCCCCTACGTCTCGGTCACCCCCGGCCTGCCCGGCAGCGCCGCCACGGAGGAGTGGCTCCAGGAGCAGGGGTTCGAGCCGACCTACGCCTGGATGAAGTTCGTCCGCGATCCGCACCCGCCGCGCTTCCCCGCCCCCGACGGGGTCGAGGTCGTCGAGGTGACGTCGCCGGACCAGGAGCCGTTCGGGACGATCGCCGCGCTCGGCTTCGGCATGCCGGCCTGGGGCGCGGAGCTCTTCGCCCACCTGCCCGGCAGGGAGGGCTGGCGCTGCTACGTCGCCCACGTCGACGGCGAGGCGCAGGGCTGCGGGGCGATGGTGATCGAGGACGGGGTCGCCGAGCTCGGGATCGGCGCCACGCTCGAGGCCGCGCGCGGCCGCGGCTGCCAGACCGCCCTCCTGCGCCAGCGCATAGTCGACGCCGCCGCGGCCGGCTGCCGCACCCTCCTGGTCGAGACCGGCGAGCGGGTCCCGGACCGCCCTTCGGCCAGCTACCGCAACATCCTCAAGGCCGGCTTCGAGGAGGCCTACCTGCGGCCCAACTGGCAGCGGCGCTAACTCCGCTGGGCTTTGGACCGGGTGTCACCCGGGCGCTGAACCCGGCCTCCCGGACACCCGTATCCCGGCCAAAGGGACCCCGAGGAAAGGCAGGAAAGATGATCAGAGGACGAGCAGCCCTCATCGCGACCGTGGTGCTCGCCGGGGCGCTGACGGTCGGCCTCGTCGCCGCGCCGGCGCAGGCCGCGCTGCGGCACATCGACGGCACCGTGGTGTCGAAGAGCTCCGACAACCGCACCTTCCGGATCTCCACCCAGAGCGGCAACCGGATCCGCATCAAGGTCAACGCGGCGACCGAGTTCGAGCGCATCGCCGGCTTCGGCGCCCTCCGCAAGGGGATGCAGGTCGAGGTCGACGCGCAGACCACCGCCAACGGGCTCGTCGCCAAGCAGGTCGAGCCGCAGAGCGGCAACGGCGGCGGTGGTGGTGGCGACGACTCCGGCGGCGACGACCTCGGCAGCGGTGGCGGCGGGGCCGACGACGGCCCCAATCACACCTAGCTACTCGGAGCGGCGCCGCATCCGCTCGGGCAGCCGCTCGAGGCTCTGGGCCAGCGTCCCCCCCGCGATCCGGGAGGACGCCGCCTGGCCGCCGATCAGCAGCTCGACTTCCGGGTTTGACTCCCGCACCATGCCGGCGACCTCTTCGAGCCGCGGCGCAAGCGCCGGCATCGTCGCCGCCAGCACGACGAGATCGGGCCCTGTGACCTCGACCGCCCGCAGGAGCGCGTCGGTGGGAACGTCGGCGCCGAGGTAGATCGTCTCGAAGCCGTTTTCCTCGAGGATGTCGGCGGCCATCCGCAGGCCCAGCGCGTGCCGCTCGCCTTCGACCGCCGCCAGCATTGCCCGGCTTGGCGGGGCGGTGTCCGCCCTCTGCCCATCTCGTGCGATCTCCGAAAGCGGCCGCAGCGCCTCGAGGACCCGGTTGGTCAGCTCGGTCGCAAGGTGCTCGTCGGCGACGGTGAGAGCGCCTGTCTCCCAGAGGGCCCCGACCTCGTGCATCGCCGGCGCAACCACCTGCTGGTAGAGCTCGGGGACGCTCATCCCCTCTCGCAGCGCCCGCGAGGCGACGCGATAGGCGCCGGGACCGTCCGCGGCCCGCAGCGCTTCCAGGTAGAGACGCGAGAGCCTCGTCGCGGTACTCGAGGTTTCCTGTTGGGGTGGGCGCCCAGGGCGGGGTGGGTTATCCGGCACCCGGCTAAGGCTACGCAGCGACCGAGGCGGGCTCAAAGCGCAGGGGTGACAGAAATCTCAACGCCTTCCCCTCGCCCCCCCGGATCGAGAAGTTTGACCCACGCGCCTCCTGGGGACAGACGGGCGGAGCATCCATTCCCGACCCAAAGGAGAGCTATGAGCATCGTCACGATTCTGATCATCATCATCCTCATCCTGCTTGCCATCTACCTGTTCCGGCGGGTCTTCTGATCCGCTGCGCCCGTCGAAGGGGCAGAGGCGCGCGCGATCTGGCGGATTCAGGCCGCAGTCCGCAAGCGGGCCAAAGCCGATGAAGCGAAACGGGTAGCGACCGAGTAGCTACGGCGCGGCCTCGAAGGTGCCCACCTCGATCGCCTCGCGCCCGGCCAAGAGGAAGTCCGTCAGGGCTCGGCCCGCAGTCCCCGCCTTCATGATCGCCGGCAAGCTGCGCCCACTCGTTGGAGTCGAACAACTCCCTTCCGCACGTCCAACGGACGCGGAAAGGGGGTGAGTGGACGTGAAGATCAACACGGCCCAGCGCGCGTATCCGGCGCTACAGATCGTCAAGAGCAACTAGTCGAGAGGCAACCGCCCCGGAGTGCCTACTACAGGCGCTGCGGGGCGGCCGAGATGGCGCTGCCGCCCGTGCGTATACAGAGAAGGGATGTGTGATGGTCGAGCCGTGAAGGCAAAAAAGGGGCGCCCGGAGGCGCCCCAGATGCCGCTGACCGGCTAGTGCCGGTCGCCGTCGTCGCGATCGGCGTCATACGGCTCACGCGAGCCGGACTTCGCCAGACCGCGGCTGATCATGTAGCCGACGGCGACGATGGCCACGTAGAGCCATGCCTGGCGGGCGATGAACTCGTCGGTCCCCGGGGCGGTGTCGCCGCCCTTGATCGAAGCGGCGGCGACCAGGATGCCGACGATCACCGCCACCATCGCCCAGAACTCGGTGGTCTTGAACGCCTGTTTCGTCTCGGTGGCGAGACGACGTACCGTTCCGCGCCTTTCGTTGCGGTCCACGCCTGCGGCCGGGTTTCCGGCACGGCTGGTTGCTGACTCCATAAGTCGTTTCCTCTCGGGTAATTCCATTAGAGACCGACGCGACCTCTGGACGAGACCACGCGAACCCTCGGGTGAGGCGCTCGCCTCGGCTTGGGCTCTCCCGACTGGCGGTACCTGGGATGAGCCTCTAAAAGCGAGCGCCAGGCCCTGGGTACCCCTGCCCTGATCCCGGAAACTAAAGAATCCCTTTCCAGGGGTGACGGCTTGGCGAAAGCCCGCGGCGGCTGACCGGCGGCTTCGAGCCGACTCTGCCAAGCCCCTACCCTGTCCTATGTCCGAGAACGGGAGTCAGCGTCGCCATCACCTCGACGCGATCCGCGTCTCGGCGATCCTCCTCCTGATTCCCTACCACGCCGCGCGCTACGTGCAGAAGGGCGACGGGGACCCCCGGGTGGTCGACGCCGTCGTCTGGTTCGTCCACACCTGGCACATGCCCCTCTTCTTCGCCATCTCCGGCTTCCTGGCCGCCAGCGCGCTGCGGCGATCGACCGCCGCCCTGCAGGTGCGGGCGCGGTTCCGGCGGCTCGGGCTGCCGCTGTTCGTGGGGATGCTGACGGTCGTGCCGCTGGCCAACTTCTTCGTCATCGGGGCGGCGGCGCTCTGGCCGCGCAAAGGCGCGCTTCCGCCGAAGCGGGAGCTGGACCTCGCAAACGTCTTCAGCTTCACCCCGCGGCACCTCTGGTTCATCTCCTACCTGCTGATCGTCTCCCTGCTCGCGATCGGGCTTTGGCTGGCGATCCAGCGGGCGCCCAAGTTTGGGGCCGCCCTGCACCGCGGCTTCGGCCTGCTGATGAGGTCGTGGTGGGCGGTCCCGGTCCTGGCGTCGATCAGCGCCGCGATCCTCTTCACCAAGACCGGCTGGGTGGCGGGAGGGTCGGAGTCCAACTCGCTGATCCCCACCCCGACCCTCTTCGCCTATTTCGGCTTCTTCTTCTTCTTCGGCTGGCTGCTCAGCGCCCAGAGCGACCTCGTCGAGGGGCTCAAACGCGGCGCCTGGCTGCGCCTCGTGGCCGGCGGGCTGATCGCCGTGCCCGCCTTCCTCCTCTTCTACGACAACGGCGACTTCACCGGCAACGTCGGCACGCCGGGCCTGCTGGCCGAAATCGACGCGCTGCGCCTCTACGGGCTGTTCACCGTCGGCATCGTCTGCTGGCTCACCCTGTTCGGCATCTGGGGGGTGCTGGCGCGATACGTCCGCAAGGAGTCGCGGGTGCTGCGCTACCTCTCGGACGCGAGCTTCTGGATCTACCTCGTCCACATCCCGTTCCTCGTCGCCCTGCAGAGCACGCTCTCGACGACCGAGCTGGCGGTCCCGCTGCGCTGGGGGCTGGCCGTGAGCGGAACCTTCGCGCTGGCCCTCGGCAGCTATGCCCTGGTGCGGGAGAGCCGCAGGCAGATGAGGATCGCCCGCGCGCGCCACGCCGAGCGGCGATCGACGGCTCTACTGGCCGTCCCCGAGGGGGACCAGGCGGCGTAGGCGGTCGAGGACGCGCAGCGCTCCGAGGTTCCGCAGGGCGTATCCCTGCCGGAGCCCTTCCGGCCGGAAGTCGATCGCGGTGCAGGGAGGGCAGAGCGCGCTCGGGTGGACCCCGTCTTGCGCCCAGACCCTGATCGGGAACGCCCGGCTCGGCCATCTGCCGCCAGTAGTTCCAGAGCGGCAGCGCCCGGTTCTCGGCGAGGGCGGCGATCTCGGCGTTGAACCGTGCGACCCGCTGCGAGAACGGCCACCTCGGTCGGGGCGGGATCGTGCTGATCACCGGAATCGTCCCGGCGCCGGCCACCAGGCGGGTCACACGGGCGAGGTCGCGGCGGAACTGGACCGCGGTGAATTCCGTCAGATCGTTGGTCCCGAACATGATCAGCGCGACCGACGGGCGGGTCAGCTGCAGCTCGCAGCTGACAGCCGGCAGGTCCAGGCATTCGGGAGAGGCTTCGAGCCGGGACAGGGCGTCGACCGCCCTCCATCCCGGCACCGCGGCGACACCGACCCGTGAGTAGCTGTTGCTGACCGTGCACCCGGCCTCCTCGGAGCCCCGCGGCACCGAGGTCGTGCCGAAGAACTCCACCGTCCCGCGCAGCTCGCTCCAAGCCCCCAGACGAGGCGACTGACACGCCAGCGCCTGCAGGAACGACGGCGACGCGGTGATGCTGTCGCCGATCTTCGCGAAGACCCCCGGCCGGTTGCCGAGGCGCTCGCCGCGAGCCACGACCTTCTCGAGGTGGGCAGCGACGACGGGCCCGAGCACCGGGGCGACGGGAAGCTCCTCCCATTCGGCGCCGAAGGACTCCGGGCTGAAGACGGAGCCAAGCGCAAGCAGGGTCGAGACGACCAGGACGGCACCGATTCGCCTCAACCGCGCTTTTCTTCCTTCGCCTCGCGTTGGGCTGCGTCCGCGCGGCTGACCAGAGCCGCGAGGGTATCGCCGGGCTCCATTGCCGCCACGCCGAAGGTGATCGAGACGGGGGGATCGAGGGCGCCGAGGTCGACTGCCGCCTGCTCCAACCGAATTCCGGCCTCTGCGGGGATCACGCCGGAGACGGTACAGACGAACTCGTCGCCACCCCAGCGGACGATCGGGTCGTAGGGGCGGAGCCTCGCCTGAAGACCGCCGAAGATCTGGCGCAGCAAGGCGTCCCCGGCCGCATGACCGGAGCGGGTGTTGGTCTCCTTCAGCCGGTCGGCATCGAGGAAGGCAAGGGTCAGCGGGGCGCCGAGGCGCTGCGCGCGTGCCATCTCATGGCGGAGGAGGATCTCCCCCATGCCCCTCCTGTAGGCGCCGGTCAGCTCGTCCAGCTGGGATCGCTCCATCTCGGCCCGGAGGAAGTCGCGATCGTGAGCGGCGGCCTCGCGATCCTGCGCCGCCCGCTGGCGATCGGAGGCCGCTTTGCTCCTGGCGCTCGCCGCGAGGCTCCGCGCGGAGGCGGCGGCCTCGAGCGCCACCCTGGCGGGTGTGTCTGCTTCGCCGATCTCACGGGCAAGAGCGGTTGCCTCCTGGTCGGCGACGTCGGCGACCTGGTCGCGCTCCTCGGCGATCAGATCGCGGTCGTGCGCCTGCCTGTCGCGCCGCTCGGCCTGGGCATCGCGCTCGGCGGAGATCATCGATCGCACAGCGGCGGTTGCCGCCCGCGACATCGTCCCTTCGTCGCGCTCGGCGTGGGCTCGTTCGTACTCCGGCAACCTGCCGGGACGGTCCGAGGCATCGGCGGCGCCAAGCTGGCGATCGGCGATGGCCTGTTCGCGATCGGAGACCTGCTGATCGGCCTGCGCCGCCGCCTGGTCGCGATCGGAGAGGCTCTGGTCGGAGTCGGAGCTCGTCTGATCGGCTTCCGAGAGCGTCTGATCAGCATCAGAGGCAGCATGCTCGGCAGTTCTCCACAGCGAGCGCAAACTGCGAGGGAGCAAAGACATCGGGGCACCCACCAAGTAGCCGGGTGCCAATCGGGAATTCCTTGACCTGCCCGGGCCACCGAGGCTACCAGTGCCGTTCGCGCGGCCCTGTTTGCTTAACCGAGTGCAGGTGTTGAGCGTCTGGAGACCTCCCGACTGCCTACGCCAACTGACGCTCCCCGCTGCCCGCCTCCCATCCAGCGGATCGAAGACGGCGGCGACTTGCAGCCTTTCCTGAGTCGTAGAGCGACTTTTGAGTATGTACAACTGCCAGCGGTTCCTGTTGGGTTTCCGTCGTCGGCCAGGGGACCCACCCCTGATCGTCCACCAAATACGACAGGGGGAGCGGTGAAGAAGAAGTGCAGCGCGGCGAAGCAGGCGTTCGGCCAAAGAGACCTCCGACATCGCCGCATCTTCTCGGGGATTCCTCTCCTCGCTTTGATGGTGTTGGTCCCAGCATCCTCCGCGTCGGCGACGGCTCTGCCGTCCACTATCACCGAAAACATGACGCTTTCAGCCGCCGGTAGCCCCTACACCGGCACCTCGACTATTGCCTCAGGCGTGGTCCTCAAAATCCAACCGGGCGTAAAACTGACGATCGGGAAGCTGACGGTCAAAGGCACGCTCCAAGCTGAAGGCACCGCCGCTGAACCAATCGCCTTCACTTCTTCGGCAAAAGAACCAAAAGCCGGGAACTGGCAAAACATCGTCTTCGAACCAGGGAGCGGCGCCTCGGTGATCGACTATGGCGAAATCGCATACGCCGGTCTGCCCGTCAACTCGGGGGCGGTCGAAGTCAAAGGGTCTTCTCCCACAATCACCAACTCGACCATTCGGAACAGCGCCTACTACGGGATCAAGGTGTTCGCAGGCGGCCCAAACATAGGCTGGAACAAAATCTCAAACAACTCGGGAATCGGCGCCTACTTCATCTCGGAAGCCGAAAAGACGCTGGTTATCAACTTCCACGACAACCTGATCGAAGGCAACGGCAGCAGCGCGGCCGTCTACGTGGAACCAAGCCCGGGCGCCACCGTCGCGACCAGCCTCGGCCACAACACGCTGACGAAAAACGGAGCCGCGCAGGCGATCCATTTCAACGGAGGCCCAAAAGACAGAGAAATCCCCTCGGATATCGGCACCAACACCGCCTTCGGCAACACCGGTGGGGCGAATGCCGACCACATCGTGTTTGGCGGCGTCCTGACCAAATCAGCAACCTGGGAAGCCTCGGCGAGCACGCCGCTATATCCGACCGGTGGCCTCACGATCCAAAGCGGGACCACCCTGACGCTCAAAGCCGGGGTCTCCCTCTATCTAGGGTCCCTCGAAGTCTTCGGCACCTTGAGAGCCGAAGGCGCTCCCAAAGAACCCGTGACCTTTCAGGCGGCGACTGAAGGCGGGATTTGGGGCGGGATCTTCTTCAGGCCCGGCAGCGGGGCCTCCGTGCTCGACCACGTCGACATCCGGAAAGGTGGCAGCTCCACCAGCCAGGCGATCAAAATCGAAGACTCCTCGCCGATCATCACCGACTCCACCATCTCGGGAAGCCCCAACTACTCGATCTACACGGTCGGTCAGAGCGCCCCGGAACTCGCCCACAACACCATCAGCGGAGGCAGGGCGACCTACTTCTCCTCCTCGACCGGGAAGACCCTGGAGATCAACTTCCACGACAACGTGATCGAAAAAGCATGGGGGAGCGCAGCGGTCTACGTCGAACCGAGCCCCGGGCCCGTGATCGCAACCAGCCTCGGCAAAAACCTTGTTGCCGGCAACTCGGCGACCCAGGCCATCCATTACAACGGCGGCTCCAAAGAACGGGAAGTTCCACCTGACATCGCCAGCAACACGGTCTATGGCAACACCGGCGGAGCAAGCACGGACCAAGTGGCCTTCGGAGGCGTTCTCAACAAATCCGCGACCTGGACGCCGAGCCCCACGCCCCTCCACCTCGAGAGCCTCTTCACGGTCGGCTCCGGCGCCACGCTGAAACTCGAACCCGGGATTGACCTTCACGGCGGGTCGATGAAGGTTCAGGGGACGCTGCGGGCCGAAGGGGCGCAGGCAGAACCCGTGCTCTTCGAGCCGAGGACCAGCTCCGGTAACTGCGTAGGCATCAAGCTCGAACCCGGTAGCGGTGGCTCCGTGCTTGATCACGTGGAAGTCTCCGGCTGCAAAGCGGGGGCGAGCAGCGGGGCAATTGAAATCCGTGCCGCATCGCCCCAGGTCACGCATTCCGTATTCAGGTCCAATGGCGGCTACGCGATCAAGGTGACCGAATCCGGATCGCCAAAAATCGAATGGAACCGCTTCCGCAGCAACAGCGCCGGTCTGACCTACTCGGGCGGCGGCAAACTCGCAGCGCCGAACAACGACTGGGGTTGCTCGAGTGGGCCACAGCCCGCCGGTTGCGGGGACTCCGTCGGCACCAATGTCGAATGGAAACCGGCCGCGCCGACGCCCGAGAAAGACGGCTCGTGCAATGGCGAGGAAACCTCTTGTCCTCGGGGCGCCGATCCGGTAAGTCTCGCGACGGGGCATCTCAGCTATTCCCATCGCGATCTGCTGCTCACCAACAAGAGCGACTTTCCGCTGGGGCTCACCCGCGCCTACAGCTCCGGCTCCGGCTTCGACTCCGGCCTCGGGCCTGGCTGGTCGCAAAGCGGCCTCGCAAACGCAACCGAGCTCGACTCGGGCGAGGTCCTGGTGGTGCGCCAGGACGGCCGTCAGGATCTTTTCCAGAAAATCGAAGGCAGCTACCAGCCACCCCCTGGGGTCACTGACGAGCTGGCAAAGATCGAAGGGGCCTTTCAGCTGACGACGCTCGAGCGCGCCGTCTACCGCTTCGACGCAAGCGGTCGCATCGCCAGCATCACCGACGACCACGGGCTGAAAACGACCTACGCCTACGACGCCAACGGCCGCCTTGCCACGATCACCGATCCATCGGCCCAGACGCTCACCGTCGTCTACAACGGCTCCAACCACATCACCGCGGTCAAAGACTCGACCGGCCGCGAAGTCAGATACGGCTACTCGGTCGCCGGAGACCTGGCGACCGTCACCGACGCACTCGGCGGCGTCACCGAATACAGCTACGACTCAGATCACCGGCTGAAATCAATCAAAGACCCACGCGGCAACACAATCCTCCAGAACACCTTCGACGGCCAGGGCCGGATCGTCGAACAGCGCGACGGTCTCGAACACCTCTGGAAACTCGCCTACGGCTCGGGAGAAACGACCGTGACCGAACCCGAGGGCGGGAAAATCACCTACGCCTTCGACAGCGAGAATCGGGTTGTCTCCCAAAAAGACCAGCTCGGCCGCACGACGACGACCAGCTACGACGGCGCCGGCAACGTCGACGAAGTCGTCAAGCCCGGCGGGGCCAAATGGACCCTCGGCTACGACACCGCCGGCAACCTGACCTCGGTGGTCGATCCCGAGGGAGGGGAACGCAGCTACGAATACGACGGCCAGAACCGGTTGACGAGCTTTACCGACGAGCGCGGCGGCACCTGGGGCTACGAATGGTCTGCGGGCAATGACCTGATCAAGGCCACTGATCCCGAAGGCGGCGAAACCGCCTTCACCTATAACGCTTCAGGCCAGCCGATGAGCGTCACCGACTCCAACGAACACAAAACGGAATTCAGCTACGACGCCCGCGGCAACAAACTGAGCGCCACCGATCCGCTCGGCCACAAAATCAGCCTCCAATACAACAGCCGCAACTACCTGATCTCGGAATCGAAACCTGGCCTCGAAGCCGAAACCTTCGAACGGAACGCCCTCGGCGACATGCTCGCAAAGGCCACGCCGGAGGGACGGAAAACCAAATACGCCTACGACGCTAACGGCCTGCCCATCCAGGTCACGGACCCGGCCGAAGGCGTCTGGAAAATCGAACGGAACGCGATGGAGCGCCCGACCGCCTACGTTGATCCGCTGGGACAGGAATCCACAGTCAGCTATGACGGCAACCTGCAGCCGGTGAAACTCGTCGACCGCCGCGGGAGCGAAACCACCTACGGCTATGACCTCGCCAACCAGCTGATTGAAGTCGATCGTCCCGAAGGCGAGACCTGGCAGTTCGGCTACGACAGCCGTGGCAACCGCTCCACCATGGTCGACCCGCGCGGCAACGAAACGACCTACGAACACGACCTGCTCGATCGGATGACCGAGGCGGACGAGCCGCTCTCGGTCACGACGGAATACAGCTATGACGCAGGCGGCAACCTCACCTCGGTCATCGATCCACGCGGGAACGCGACGAGCTACGCCTACGACAAACTCGGGCGACTCACGGAAATCGCCCAGCCGTTGGAAAAGCAGACCGCCTTCACCTACGACGCCGTCGGGAACGAGGTGACGAAGACGACCGCCGCCGGCAGTCTTGAATACGGCTACGACGCGGCCAACCGTCTGACCAGCATCGAGAGCGGGGAATCGACGCTGCGCTCCTTCGGCTATGACGCTGCCGACCGCCTCGCCGTCGCGACCGACTCCGAAGGTCACAAAATCGAAATCGGCCGCGACGAAGACGGCCTGGTGAGCGCGATCGACGACGGCCGCGGCCAGTCGGTCACGCGCAGCTTCGATTCCCGCGGGCTTCTTGCGAAACAGGTGGACGCCCGCGGCACGCTCGAATACGGCTACGACGAACTCGGCCGTATGACCTCGTTGACCGATCCGCAGGGCAAATCCCTCGGCTTCGCCTACGACCCCGAGGGCAACCTCACCGAACTCACCCGTCCCAACGGCGTCACCACCACCAACGTCTACGACGGTGCCGGCCGCCTCTCGGAAACGACCTCGAAAGCGGCCGAACCGATCGCGGTGCTCGAATCGCTGAGCTACGAATACGACCTCGCCGGCAACGTGACCAGTCGGCTCGACCAGCGCCTCGAATCCGAAACGACCTATGCCTACGACGCGCTCAACCGCCTCACCCAATTCGACCCGCCCGGCGAAGGGGTGACGACCTACGGATACGACGCCGCCGGCAACCGCACGCAGGCAGGCGGCACCGCCTACAGCTTCAACGCCCTCAACCAGCTCACCGAATCCTCCACCGGCACCACCTACGGCTACGACGGCGCAGGCCGTCTAACGACAAAAGTGGAAGGCTCGCGAGAAACTATCTTCGACTGGGACCTGTTCGACCATCTGGCCAAAGTTGAAGGCCCAGGCGGCAGCCTCACCTACGCTTTCGACGGCTTAGAGCGACTCAGCGAACACAAATCAGGAGAAGTCGCGCGGATCTTCCACTTCGGCGACATGGGCGACATGACCACCAACGTGACGGACAGCGAAGGGAAAACCCTGACTAGCTACGTGCAGGGTGCACCTGGGCTGGTGGAGCAGCGCTCGGGAGAAGCAACCGGATTCCCTCTCGTAGATGCTCATGGAGACGTGACCGCAATCAGCGACCCTGCCAGCGGAGTCGAATCACGGCAGAGCTTCGACCCTTGGGGTCAACAACTTTCCGGCCCTTCCCTTGAAATGGGCTATCTGGGTGCGTGGGAGCGGCCGGTCGATTCGGGTAGCGGCCTGATCCAGATGGGTGCACGCTCTTACGACCCTGCTCTCGGCGCATTTGCCTCGGAGGATCCAGTTTTTGGTCATCTGGGAATCGCGGTTTCGATCAACCGTTTTCAATACGCCTTTGACAATCCTACGAGTCGCTACGACCTCAATGGGCGCGATGTCTGCGTATTCGGTACCTGCGCGCAAGACGTTGCCGAAGACCTCGTCGAACTCCCAGAAGAACTCAAGGGAGGCTTTGAATACGTAGAAGGCGGTGCTCGCCAGGTCGGTTCATCTGCTGGCTCGGCGGCCGAAACGGGCTGGAACTGGACGGCCCCAGGTCGGGGGTGGATCGGCGACCGAGCGCAGGATTTCTGGAAGAAGCATGGGGAGGACCTCACGAATATCTATGAGTTTGCCGGCGCTCATTGGCAGACGTGCGCTCAAGGCGGGGCCGCTGGCGCGCTTGGCGGCGCCACTATAGGCGCAATCGGTGGTCCCGGAGGTTCGGCCGCCGGTGGCGTGGCGGGAGGGATCGGCGGCTGCGCTGGAACTGTCGGCGTCGAAATGCTGCTCGAATAATGGCCTCGGCAAAGATCCACATACGGCGAGTGGCCAAAGGTTGGGCCGACCGGAGACGCGCGTACGAGGTGATCGTGGATGGAGGCTCCAAGGGGAGCCTGAAGCCGGGGGACGAACTCGACATTGAGGTTGAGCCCGGAAGGCAGGAGATCTACCTGAAGATCGACTGGGGCCGCAGCCGGACGTTTGATCTTGAACTCGGAGCAGGCGCCGAAGCCAGGCTTGAATGTGGTCCAAGAAATGCCCTCGGCGCGCTCTACTGGATCACGCTTGGCCGTAAGAGCTACATAAGGCTAGAGAGTTCCCTGTAGCCGTGAGTCTCCCGTCCGGCCCAGAGACTGGATGCCCGACGCCGGGCCACATGCGCCGGTGATGCGCCAGTTGACCACCCTTCCGACCGGATGCAACCGGAGATAGTCGGACAGCGCTCCGCATGGGCAAGCCAAATTCGGCTTGCCCTCTCCCCTCTCGCAGTTCTATCCTCCCTGCAGACCGCCGTGCGCCAGTGGTGCGCCAGTTAGACGAGGGGTGACGACCTACGGATACGACGCCGCAGGCGGCACCGCCTACAGCTTCAACGCCCTCAACCAGCTCACCGAATCCTCCACCGGCACCACCTACGGCTACGACGGCGCAGGCCGTCTCAACAGCGAAGTTCAGGGCTCCGAAGAAAAGTCCTACTCATGGGATCTCTTCGACCATCTGGCCAAAGTCGAAGGACCGAGCGGGACCGCCACCTACGCTTTCGATGCCTTGGACCGACTGAGCGAACGCGATGCCGGTGAAGCGCCCGAGATCTTCGGCTACGGAGACCTCGGCGACATGCCCACCTTCAAGACGGACAGCGAAGGCGAACTCACGATCAGCTACGTCCAGGGCCCACGCGGTTTGATCGAGCGGCGCTCGGGCGAAGAAACCAAATTCCCCTTGGTCGACGGCCACGGCGACGTCACCACGGTCGCCACGGCAGGCGGCGAAGTCGAATCCCGCCAGGCATTCGACCCCTGGGGGGCGCAGCTCTCAGGCCCAAGCATTGAGATGGGCTACCTCGGCGCCTGGGAGCGAGCGAGCGACCCGACCAGCGGAATGATTCAGATGGGGGCTAGGTCGTATAGCTCTTCGCTCGGTTCCTTCGCTACCGAGGATCCGGTCCTGGGCCATCTGGGCATCGGAGTTTCCTTCAACCGCTATCCGTATACCTGGAATAACCCGCTGAACCGCTACGACCTCAATGGGCGGGATGTTTGTGTATTCGATGCCCGTGTCGGCCCGGACGATGTTGCGGAAATCGGGGAAGACATCGAAGGCGGTTTGGGCATGGCGAACGAAGGTGCTAACGCTGTTGACTCGGCCGTCGGCTCCGCCGCAGACGATGGGTGGGACTGGACTGCTCCTGGTCGCCAGTGGACCTCGGATCGAGCGCAGGATTTTTGGAAGAGACACGGGGGGCCGTCAGAAACATCTATAACTTTGCGGGCGCGAATTGGGAAACCTGCCTGAAGGGTGGCTCCGCGGGCGCAGCTATTGGCTTTTACGGAGTGACCGCCGTAGCCCCCGTGATCGGGTCCGGTGCCGGTGCTGCCGGGGGCGGGGTGCTCGGATGCGCTGGACTAGTCGGTGCCACCCTCGGCCTCGAAGCTTTGGCCGAATAGCCTGAATATCCGCTCAATGTGGAAGGACTGACATGGGAGTCTGGATTGCGAAACCGAAACTCGGGGCGGACGAGAGAATTTGCTGGCAATCGCCGGCAGGACGTTCGCTCAACAGATGGATCACGTCAGGGGGCACATTGGTCGTGACCAATAGACGTCTTCTATTTCAGCCTAATCGCTTCGACACGTTCACCGGCAAATCGACTTGGGCTTGTCCCCTCGATTCCGCGACGGGGATTGCGGTAGTCGACCGTGACCCCACCGTTCTTTCTGGTGGAATGCGCAAGCGGATCGAGATTCAAACCTCGGACGGAACGCAAATATTCGTGGTGAATCAGGTAGACGAAAAGGCCAAGGCGCTTCGAAAGCTCCTCAACCTGATCGAATGATCCCGTCACGATGGGCCGTTGGCGCCTGCGGGAAGTCGAATTGCGCCAAGGCTTCAATCCGTGGGGCCAGCAACTCTCAGGCCCAAGCGTTGAGATGATTCAAATGGGCGCGAGGTCGTATAGCGCTAAGTAGGCTAAAACAGGTGCAAAGAAATCGGATTCCTCTCATAATCGTCGCATGGGTTGCGATCGGTGCGGTCCGAGTTGCAATTGGATCTTCAACTAGCCCGCTCGCCTATTTTTTCTTCGGTCTTTTTTGGCTTCTATCGCTGATCTTGCTTGCGTTAGCCATCCGCCAGCTCTTCAGTGCGTCGACACCCGAACAGAGGGCAGAATCGATCTCTATTTGCCTGGGCCTGTTAGCAATCTTCTTGCAGGGTCTGCTTGGCCCAGGTCCAGCAAGCCCTGTTGCCGCAGTCGTTTTTGGGGTGTCGGCGGTAGCGCTTCTGTTCATCTATGGAAGAAGGATTCGGCGGAGACGCCTGATCCAGACCTAGGGCTTTTCACTTCCACTCAGATGTGGAATCCCCGTCTCTACATACTCATCCTGTGCGTGGCGCTAGCCGGGCGAGCGTCCTATCGAGCCGCTCTGCATGACCTGAATGGAGACCTCAGCGGATGGGCTGGGCTCATCGCATTTTGGATTCCGCTGATGGGCATCCTTTGGATTTGCATATCGCTGCTGAGGGACATCACCACCCGCTGGCTGAGAAACCGGAGCTAAGCGTTCATCACCTGGCGTGAAAGGGAGCGGATTGGCTACTGCAATTATCGGACTGACAGCGAGCGCCCTCCTATACCTCGCCGCCATCTATGCGTTCGTATGGACCGGAGAACGTCGCATGAGATGGGCTGCACAGCACGGGATACAACTTGGCCCGGAGCCGAAATTTCCCTCTGCTGCCGAGATATGGAAGCGGCACAGCGTCGAGATGACCGTGATCTACCTGGGGGTCTTTGTTCTACTCGCCTTGATGGATTTCACGATATGGGCGCGCCTCGGGTTTGCCGTCATAGGGGCATTGGTCTTTGGCTCAGCCTGGATCGCAAACAGCCCTTCTGACCCAGGGCTGCCAGACTCCTCGCCTGTTGCGAAGAGAGCCAGCGACTTCGGCTACTGGTGTCTAGCCGTCCTAGATTGGTTCGGCTACATGAGCCTGCTGTGTTTTGCCGCTGCCCTGATCGCGGAACTCCTTTAGATGCTTGTGTCCGGGAGCACCGCCTTGGGCTCGCTTGATGGGCCAGTTGATCCTCTCCCTGATCGGACCTAACCGGCAATAACAGGACGTCCCTCCCTCCTGCAGAGCCAAAGTGCGCCCGGGAAGCTAGGCAGGCATTTCGGCACAGTGCACAGCTTGGGTGATGACCGACCAGCTGCTGAGGTAGAGCTGCTCTAGTTCCGCCCTTGCGCCATCCGCGTGGATGGCCGCGGGCAGAAAGTATTGGCCCACCCCATGCCGCTTGATTTCATCTGATTGAGAACAGAGTCCCCCACTACCTCCCGAGCTGGGACGATGTCGGTTTCCTGTGGGCTGCTCGTATCGGGTGGAGAGGTTCCAGGGTCGACCTTCTCCCTCAGCCACCGGACTTCCTCGGCAAGCTTGTTAGCGGGCGCTGCCATCGCCTGCACCTGCTCAAGCGTCTGGAAAAACGTGGGGGAAGGCACGCCAACCCGATGTCCCGGATGGTTGACCAAGTACTGAGCTGGGTGAGCCCCGTCAGCCGAGCGCAGAGTCCGGACATGTCCTCCGGCAGCTCTGTATGCCTCAAGCCATGCAGGGTCCTTAAGGTCGCTCAGGGTTGGGGAAGCCGCCAGACCCGATGCCATAGCCGGTGAAGCTGGCCACGATGGCGTTGGCGGAACATATTTCCGAAGGGGCGGCATCCATTTGAAGATACATCGACCCGCCGAAGCCGTGGGCCAGCCGGTGGGCCAGTTTTACGACGAGGTAATCGGCAACAACCGGATTCAGCCGGACCAGGAAGCGGCCTGAGTAGTCCGCAAAAACGGCTCTGGCAAGCGAATTATCGCCTGCCAGAGTCGAAGGCGCCTACCAGAATCGAACTGGTGTAAACGGCTTTGCAGGCCGCTGCGTAGCCACTCCGCCAAGGCGCCGGGAGACCGGTGAAGGGTAGCCGGCCGGGCGGGGTTCCGGTGTCCTACTGCTCGTATTCCTCGACCGTGCCGCCGTCGCGCATGCTGGCGTCGTCGGGGTTGTCGCCGGCCTCGCGCAGGGAGCGGCGCTGGCGGAGGTAGTCCCAGGCCTTGTCGAGCTGGACCTTGAGCTCGTCGAGGCGGGCGTGCTCGTCGTCGTCGAGGCCCTCGCCCTCGTGGCGATGGAGGAGCGCCTCCTCTTCCTGGACCAGTTTGTCGATGCGCTCTAGAACCTGCTGATCATCCATGGCGCCCGTTCTACCCGGCTTGCGCGGATTCGACAACCTCGAAGCTGATGCCGGCCTTCTGCAGCCGCTCGAGGAGGGGGTCGCCCATCGCCACGGCGGTGGTCAGCTGGCCGGCGCGCTCGGGCAGGTCGTCGAAGGCGAGGCAGAGGCCGGACTCGGCGAGCATCTTCGAGGTCTCGCTGTAGCCGGGGTCGCCGCCCTTGACCTCGGTGACGACCCGCTTGCCGCCGCCCTCGCCGACGAAGACGATCTTGAACCAGCTCTTGGCCCGTTTCTCCTCGCTCGGGCCCTCGCCGGGGGATTTCATCTTCAGCAGCAGCTTGCGGGTCGGCGGCAGCTGGGCCAGCGCGAACCCGGTCCCGACGCCGGCGCCGAGCGCGCCGACGGTGGCCAGGTGCTTGGCGAGCAGGTTGTGGCCGTAGGTGAAGTCGGGCCCGTAGCGGTCCAGCGCCGCGGCGGAGCGGAGGATGACCGGCCCGTCGATCGTCGGCAGCGGCACGGCCCAGCCGCCGAGGTCCGGCATACGGCGGACGCGGGCCGGCGCCGAGTGGATCGAGCGACCGCCTGGACGCTGCTCGGCGCGTCGCCGCTCCTTGGCCGCCGCCAGGGTCTGACGGGCCCGGCCGAAGGCGTTGATCGCCGAGTGGAAGGTGCCGCCGGAGAACTCGGCGTTGCTGCGGACGTAGCCGTTGACCGCCAGCGGCACGCCCTCCGGGAGCTGCTTGACCGTGAAGTAAGCGCCGAGGTCGTGGGGGATCGAGTCGAAGCCGCAGCAATGGACGATGCGGGCGCCAGAGCGCTCGGCCTCGGCGTTGTGGTCGATCCAGGTGCGGTCGACGAACTCCGGCTCGCCGGTGAGGTCGCAGTAGTCGGTCCCGGCCGCGGCGCAGGCCGCGACGAGGGGCTCGCCGTAGAGGACGTACGGCCCGACGGTGGTGACGACGACCCGCGTCGACTCGGCGACCTTGCGCATCGCCTCGCGGTCGCCGGCGTCGGCCTCGACGATCTGCGGCACCGCGCCCTGCGGCGAGGCGGCGGCGAGGCGCGCGGCGACGGCCTCCAGCTTGGCGCGGCTGCGCCCGACCAGAGCCCAGCGCATTTCGGCCGGCGCGTGTGCCGCCAGGTAGTCGGCGGTGAGCCCGCCGGTGAACCCAGTTGCCCCAAAAAGAACTAAGTCGTAAGGGCGCGGAGACTCCATCTGCGTAATTCTCTCAGGGTGGGCGCCCGAGTGACAGCACGTGAAACGGGCGCCGCAGACGACCAGTCAGCGACCACGACGCCCGTTGCACGTGCACAAGGTCAACGGGGCGCCTTTACAAATGTCAGGCCATAGTCAAAAACCCAACATGGCTAGCGCTGCCGCCTTGCCCGCAAATTCCGGGATATCCCAGCTGTCGGCTTTCGTCGCCTTCTGCGAAGACCGGCTCGGGCGCGGCTTCGAGGGCCCAGAGGACTTCCAATCCTGGGCGGTCGCCAGCTTCCGCGATTTCTGGCGCCTCTTTCTCGAGTGGGCCGATCCGCCCCGCGCCGGCGACCCGGAGCCCGTCTGCACGACTGACAGCTGCGAGACCGCCGACTTCTTCCCGAGCCTGAAGCTCAGCTATGCCGAGTGCCTGCTCGAGCCGCGGGGCGCCGGCGACGACGAGCGGGTCGCCGTCGTCGCCCGCCACGGCGACGGCTCCCGCCGCGAGCTGACCCGGGGCGAGCTGCGCGGGCAGGTCCGCCGGCTGGCCGCGCACCTGCAGGGGCTCGGGATCGAGAGGGGCGACCGGGTCGTGGCGATCGCCGCCAACACGCCGGAGGCGATCGTCGGGGCTCTCGCCGCGGCGACCCTTGGCGCCACCTTCTCCAGCGCCGCGCCGGAGATGGGCGCCGCGGCGATCCTCAGCCGCTTCGAGCAGCTCTCCCCGAAGCTGCTCCTCGCCACCAGCGGCCACGGCGACCTCGACTCCGTCGTCGCCGCGCTCACCTCGCTCGAGGCGGTCGTCGCCCTCGACGACGGGCCCCTGCCGGACGGGCCCGGGGCGCTTCGCCTCTCCGAGCTCCTCGCCTCTCCCCCGGCCCGGCCGCTGGCCGACGGCTGGCAGCGCTTCGCCTTCAACCATCCCCTCTTCATCCTCTTCACCTCCGGCACGACCGGGGCGCCGAAATGCATCGTCCACGGCGCCGGCGGGACCCTGGTCGAGCATCTGAAGGAGCACCGCCTGCACGGCGACCTCGGCCCCGGCGACACCCTCTTCTTCCAGACCAGCGCCGCCTGGATGATGTGGAACTGGCAGCTCTCCGCGCTCGCCTGCGGCGCCCGGATCGTCGTCTTCGACGGCTCGCTCACCGGCCCGGAGACGCTGTGGAAGATCGTCGCCGAGGAGGGCGTGACCGTCTTCGGCACCAGCCCGCCCTACCTGCAGCTCTGCCAGGACAGCGGCTACTCGCCGCGGCAGGAGCCGCTGGGCGCGCTGCGCTCGGTCCTCTCGACCGGCTCGGTCCTGCGCGACTGGCAGTACGACTGGGTGGCGGCGGAGGCCGGTCCCGTGGAGCTGCAGTCGATCTCCGGCGGCACCGACATCATCGGCTGCTTCGTCCTCGGCCACCCGGAGCTGCCGGTCCGCCGCGGGATGATCCAGAGCCGCAGCCTCGGCCTGGACGTGCAGGCGCTGGCGAGCGAGGCGACGCCATCCGACTCCGCCGTCGGCGAGCTGATCTGCCGCAACCCCTTTCCCTCGCGGCCGCTGGGCCTCCTCGGCGACGAGGACGGCAGCCGCTTCCACGCCGCCTACTTCGCCGCCAACGAGGGCGTCTGGACCCACGGCGACCTGATCGAGCTCGACGACGACGGCCAGGCGCGGATCCACGGCCGCTCCGACGGCGTCCTCAACATCCAGGGGGTCCGCATCGGCCCCAGCGAGATCTACCAGGCGCTGCGCGCGGTGCCCGAGGTGGCGGAGGCGATGGCGGTCGAACGGCGCCGCGAGGAGGGCGAGCGGCTCGTCCTCCTCGTCGTCCTGCGCGAGGGCGACCGGCTCGACACCGAGCTGACGCTGCGGATTCGCAGGACGATCGGCGCTCAGACGACCCCGCTGCACGTGCCCGAGCTGGTGGTCGCCGTCGAGGAGCTGCCGGTCACCCACAGCGGCAAGCGCTCCGAGCGCGCCGGCCGCGACGCCGTCGAGGGCCGGGCCGCGGCGAACCGGCAGGCGCTCGCGAACCCGGGCTCCCTCGAGGAGATCCGGCGCGCGGTGGCGGAGGTGGATGCGGCGCTGGCGGCGCGCGACGTCGGCGCGCTGCCGGCCGACGCCCCCACCGCCGACAAGGTCCGGGCGATCTGGGAAACGGTGCTCGGGGTCCAGGGCATCCGCGACGGGGACGCCTTCTTCGCGCTCGGCGGCACCTCCCTGCAGGCGGTGCGCGTCTTCACCCAGATCCGCGACCGGCTCGGGGTCGAGCTGCCGCTCTCGGTCCTGATGGAGGCGCCGACCGTCGCCGAGCTGGCCGCCGCGGTCGACGATCCCAGCACCCACTTCGACCCGCTGGTGCTGATGCGCGCCGGTGACGACGGGCCGCCGCTCTTCCTCGTCCACTCGATCTGGGGCGACGTGCTGGGCATGCGGCAGATCGCGGTCGCGATGCGCAGCGACGTGCCGGTCTACGGCCTGCGAGCCCGGGGCCTGCAGGGTGAAGAGCCGCAGCGCAGCGTCGAGGAGATGGCGGCCGGCTACGCCGAGGTGATCCGCGGCGTGCAGCCAGAGGGGCCCTACCGCGTCGCCGGCCACTCCTTCGGCGGCCTGCTCGCCTTCGAGATCGCCCGGCTGCTGAGCGAGCAGGGGGAGGAGGTCGAGTGGCTCGGCCTGATCGACGCCGAGCTCAGCACCGAGGCCCACCCGCCGGCGCGGCGCCTGGGTCACCGCCTCGCCCTCCCCTACCACTACGCCCGCGCCGCGCTGCGCAGACCGCGGGCGGCGCTGCGCGCCGGGCTGGGGCTCATCCCCAGGCTCCTGCGCCGCGGCTTCTCCCGCTTCCAGCGCGACGCCGCCCTGGCCGAATCGGAGGCCACCTGGATGGAAGGCGCCTCCGCCCAGCATCAGCGGCTCGCGACCCACTTCCTCCAGCTCGCCGACGACTACCGCCCCGGTCCCTACCGGGGCTCGATGACCTACCTCCTCCCCACCGTCCGCCGCTTCCACCTCTTCGCCGATCCGCTGCCGGTCTGGCGGCAGGTCACCGCCGGGACGATCGAGATCGAGCGCGTCCCCGGCCCGCACGTGGGGATGGTCTCCGGCGATTCCGCCCCGGTGGTGGCCGCCGTCATCGATCGGCACCTGACGCGATAGAGGCGGTCCGCCGAGCTAGTACCGAAGTCGTACCGTGATAGACATCCGGTCCGAATGAGAGAGGCAGTCATAACCGAGCCGGCGTCGGGAATCGCGGACATTCTCGAACTCGACCTGACTTTCGAGCATCTCCCCCAGCCCAGGGTGAGGGAGGATCTGCTCGACGCCGCTCTGGAGAACATCCGGCGGAGCGCGGGGAAGGCTGACCTAGCCGAACACGCCTCCCTCTTGGACTGCCAGATGCTCTTCGTGGCCGTCTCCTCCCTCCTACAGCCGGCGCTGGATCACGCAGTTGCAGGAGCCCAAGCCCCGACCGCCGGCAAGGCGCTCCGCATGCCGATCAAGTCGATCAAATACGGAAGCCCGTTCGAGCTTCAGCTTCTCCTCCCCATGCTCACCCCGGCGGGGCTGGCGGCCCTGCTCTACCTGGCGAAGCGGCTATACGGGATAGACCTCGAGTTCAAGGCTTACAGAGAGCAGCGCCGCCTCGAATACCTGGAGGCGAAATCGATGGCCGAAGAGTTCCATGATCCCCCGGCTCCCTTCGAAACGGCGATCAAGCCGGCCGAAAACTGGCGACTTCGAAAAGGCACCATCCGAGACCCCTCCCAATGACGGCGCCAGCCTGAGTCTCGAACCTACGGACGCCTCGTGTCGGGTCAGCTGGTCGCTGCGACCCCGGGGGTACCCGCCTCGACCGGGTGCCCGCCCTGGCGCCAGACGCCGACGCCCTTGCCGACGTGGATGACGTCGAAGTCGGCGCGCTGCAGGATCGAGGCGGCGAGGCCGCTGCGCTTGCCGCCGCGGCAGATGGTGGCGATCGGCCGGTCGCGCGGCAGCTCGTCGAGCCGGCCGGCGAGGTTGCCGTAGGGAATATGGAGCGAGCCTGGGATGTGCTCGCTCGCGTACTCGGAGGCGTTGCGGACGTCGAGGATCACGGGGCCGTCGTCACCGTCGACGCGGCGGGCGAGCTCGTCGGGGTCGATCAGCTCGATCCGGTGCACCGGCCGCTCCTCCGTGCGCCAGGCGGTCATCCCGCCCTCGAGGTAGCCGCGGACGGCTAGCCCGACCGAGGCCAGGAGCTGCGCGGCGCGGCGCTCGTCGCCGCTGGAGGCGGCGACGACGACGATGTCGCTGCCCGCGGGGGCGACGCGGGAGACCTTGGTCGCGAAGCCGGTGTCGTAGGAGGAGGCGCTGAGCGCGCCCTCGATGTGGGCCTCGTCGAACTGCTCGTTGGTGCGGCCGTCGATGACGACGGCGCCCTGCTCGACCAGCTCCTCGACCTCGTGGGTGCTGAGCGGCGCCGGCGTGCCGAAGTCCTCGACCAGCGGCCCGCGGTTGAGGCCGACGATCCGCTCGATGTTGGGCGGTTTGTCGCCGAGCGAGCCCACCTGGTCCTCGACGAACTCGGCTTCGTCGGCGATCTGCAGGGCGCGGTTGTGGCGGCGCTCGAAGCCGATCGTCGAGGAGGACTTGAGGTCGAGCCCGGAGCCGCCGCAGAGCGAGCCGCCGAGGTGCGCGGGCCAGACCTCGACCTCGTCGGGCAGCGCCAGCAGCCGATCGTGCAGGGAGTGGAACATCTCGGCGGCGCCTTCGCGCGGCTCGACCGCGAGGTCGGGACGGGCGACGTCGCCGATGAAGAGCGAGTCGCCGCTCAGCAGCGCCCAGGGATCGCCGCCGCGGCTCCTGTCGCTGAGCAGGAAGCAGGTGTGCTCGGGCCGGTGGCCGGGAGCGTGGATCGCCTCGACCACCAGGTCGCCCAGCTCCAGCTTCCAGCCGTGGGAGAGCGGCTCGTGCGGGTACTCCGCCCCGGCCAGCTCGTGGACGTGGACGGTGGCGCCGGTGCTGCGACAGAGGCGCCCGTGCCCCGAAACATGGTCGGCGTGGTTGTGCGTCTCCAGCACGTGCCCGATCCGCACCCCGTGCAGGGACGCGAGCCGCCGGTAGGGGTCGATGTCCCATTGGGGATCGACGACGACGGCGACGCCCGATTCCCGGTCGGCGACCAGGTAGGAGGCACAGCCGAGGTCCTCGTGGATGATCTGACGGAAAAGCATTTCTCCCTCGCGCGTCAGGCTACCGCGCCAACCTCGCCGCCACAGCTAGAATGCCCCCCGTGCGGCTGTAGCTCAGCTGGCTAGAGCGTCTGCTTGCCATGCAGAAGGTCGAGGGTTCGAATCCCTTCAGCCGCTTACAGGGAAAGCCCCGCTACGGCGGGGCTTTTTCGTTGAGCCGATTGCCCCGCTCTTGATCGCGGTAGGGCTTTTGGCCCGCATAGGGTGCAAAAGCTCTGCCGCGCTCTCGGCAGGACTTCGCGTAGCGATCAGCCCCACAGCTCGCGCCGCAGCATCGTGTTGCCTCGCTCGAGCTGCTCGATGGTGGCGCTGGTGACCGAGCGCGTCCGGGTGGCGCGGTTGATGCGGGCCTGGACCTCTCGGTGCGACTTGTTGGTGCGGCGGGCCACGTCGCCGACCAGGCGCCTGCGCTCGGCGCGCAGTCGCTCTCGGGCGGCATAGGCCGACTCACGCTCGGGCTCGGTGTCCTCCGGCGCGGCTTCGGGACTGGCGGAAGCGGTCGTCTTCTTCGGCCCCGGCTTGGGATCGTCGGTCGGGAAGAGCTGGAGCGTGGTTTCGCTCATGATCGCCTCGTCCAACTCGGCATCGCCCGAGCTGAGGACGGCAAAGGCTTCACCCGGCTTGCGCTGCTCCGGACCGTCGTCCATCTCCTCGCCCTCTTCCTCGCCGAGTGGCGAGAGGTCGAGGGCGTGGCGGCGCTCCAGCTCGATCTCGCGGGCAAGTGCCTTCAGCCGCGGGTCGGCCGGCATCAGGAGGTAGCTCATCTGGCGGCGCGGCTGGGGGGTGGTGCGGATGAAGCGACCGACCACCTGGCGGAAGAAAAGCTCGGTCCGGGCCGCCGTCGCGTAGACGCCGACCCGCAGGCGGGGGATGTCGACGCCCTCGGAGACCATCAGGACGGAGACCAGCCAGCGGCGATCGGAAGAGGCGAAGTCGGCGATGCGCCGGCTGGCCCCGGGCTCGTCGCTCATCACCAGCTCCGGCCGCTCCCCCGAGACCGCCTCGAGCCGCGCCGCGATCGCCCGGGCGTGATCCTGATCGGAGGCGATGACCAGTCCGCCCGCGTCGGGGTGGCCGTCGGCGCGCACCTCGCTCAGCCTGGCATCGCCGTCGCGCAGCACCTCGCCCATCCACTCGCCCTCCGGGTTGAGCGCCGTGCGCAGCCGCCGGGCCGCCTCCACCGCCGGCAGGACGAGGTCGAAGTCGGCGCTCCGCAGCCGGCCGTCCGAGAGCCACTCCATCTCGCCGTCGTATGGCAGGAAGGTGATCGGGCGGCATACCCGGTCGACCAGCGCCTGCGGATAGCCGTAGACGTAGTCGGCCCGGCTGACGCCGTCCTCGTCGTAGGCGACCCAGGGGATCGCCGAGTTGTCCGAGCGGAAGGGCGTGCCCGAGAGGAGCAGCCGGAAGCGGGCGCCGTCGAAGGCCTTGCGGGTCTGCAGGCCCCAAGTGGCCAGATCGCCCATGTGATGCGGCTCGTCGGCGATCAGCAGCGTCGGCCGGCGGGCGGCGGCCTGCCGGTGCGTCTCCGGCCCGGCCGCGATCGTCTGGTAGGTGACGGCGACGCCGTCGAAGTCGGCCGACTCCTGCCCGTCCGCGTTCGGCCGGTTCGGCTCGAGGTCGATGCCGTAGCGGGCCGCGTCGGCCGCCCACTGGCGGCAGATGTGGGTGGTCGGACCGGCGACGACGACCCGGGAGACGAACTTGGCGCTCAGCATCCGGTGGGCGATGTGCAGGCCGAAGGTGGTCTTGCCCGCCGCCGGCGTGGCCGAGGCCAGGAAGCTGGTGGCCGAGTGCGCGCGGACGGCCTCGGTCGCCTCCTCCTGCCAGGCGCGGAGGGGTCTGGAGTCGGGCCAGACGGGAAGCGACCGGGATCGCGCTTCGCCGCCGGCCGAAGGCTGGGCGGTGTCGTACAAGGGCCGGCCACAATATGGTCGCCCGCGGCGGAGGCCGGCGACCCCGCACGGCACGCCGCTAACGGCCGGGAGGAGGCGCCGGCCGGCAACGGAGCTCGGCGATACGCCTCAGGAGCGCGACGAAGAAGATCACCCCGGCGGAGAAGAAGGCGAGGACGGCCGCGCTCCACCAGATCGGATTCGGCTCGCTGTACTGGTAGTCGTCCGGAAAGCCGAAGGGCACCGCGAACGGAATCGCCAGCAAGGCCAGCAGCGCGAAGCCAGGCTGCCCCGTTCCCAGTCCGAGCATCACCGAGGCAACCGCCCAGATCGCGATCGCCCACTCGCCGTCCCCGGTGTTGGCGTTGAGCAGGACGACGGCGGCGGCCGCGCCGGCCAGGTAGGCCACGATGAAGGCGATCCGGGTCACGTGGACAAGCACCCCACAGGGGGACCTTGGTTCCGCAGAACGATCGAAAGGCGCCGCCGGCCGCCGCCCCCTTCGCATCAACGCGAGGGCAAAAACGCGATTGCCCTTCCCGGGTGACAGAGTTTGTGCTACCAATTATTGGGTAGTCCGTTGAAGTTCCCACATGATCCATCCCCCACCGACGCCAGGCAGGAGGAGCATGAAGAGGACCCATATCGGCGCCGTCGTTATCTCCCTGGCCACGGCTGCCATCGCGCTCCTCCCTGCCTTGGCGTCGGCTTGGGCGCCCACCGGCTCGGCCCCCGTCCATCCCGGGGTGCAGACCTACACGCAGGGCGCCCAGTGCACCTCGAACTTCGTCTTTCAGGAAGGGACGACGGTCTTCCTCGGCCAGGCGGCCCATTGCTCGGGCACCGGCGAAGCGACCGAAACCGACGGCTGCAGCAGCGACTCGGCTTCATGAACGAGGACGGGCAGGCCTTCGGCGTCCTCAGCACCTTGCAGATCGCTCCCCTGGCGGGGACGAACGGCGTAGGCGATCTCCAGCGGGAGCTCGCCTACGCCCGCTCGCACGGCTTCCCGGGCCTGCAGCTGGTCGCCGGGACCCAGCCGTTCAACCCCAGCCTGGTCGGCGCCGTCCTCGGCGCCTGAGCCCCGGCCCTAGTCGCGCAGCTCGGAGATCAGGTCGTCGAGGTCGAGCGGCGCCGTGCCCATTTCGACGCCCTCGCCGTCGGCCGGGCGCGGCCACTCCTCCCTGGGGCGGTCCCAGTAGAGCTCGACGCCGTTGCCGTCGGGATCGGCGAGGTAGAGCGCCTCGCTGACGCCGTGGTCGGAGGCGCCTTCCAGCGGCCAGCCCGCCTCGCTCACCCGCCGCAGCGCGTCGGCGAGGGCGCGGCGGGTCGGGTAGCGGATCGCCGTGTGGAAGAGGCCGGTGGTCCCGGGCGGCGGCGGCGAGCCGCCTTTCGAGGACCAGGAGTTGAGGCCGATGTGGTGGTGGTAGCCGCCGGCCGAGACGAAGGCCGCGTCGGCGCCCCAGCGCTGCATCAGCTCCAGGCCGAGGATCCCACAGTAGAACTCGAGCGCGCGGTCGACGTCGGCGACCTTGAGGTGGACGTGGCCGATGTCGACCCCGGGGTCGATCGGCTCGCGCGGCGCCTCAGCCATCGAGCGCTCCGTCGAGCGCCTGGTTGACCAGGCGGTCGGCGTCGGCGTTCTCGGCGCGGCGGACGTGGCGGATCGACCAGGAGTCGAGCCCGCGCAGGGCGCGCTTGACCTCTTCGTGCAGCTCCTTCATGCCGGCGTTCTTGACCTTGTAGCGGCCTTCCACCTGCCGCACGACCAGCTCCGAGTCGCCGACGAGCTCCAGCTCGGTGGCGCCGCGCTCGGCGGCCAGCTCGATCCCCCGCAGCAGCGCCCGGTACTCGGCGACGTTGTTGGTCGCCTCGCCGATCGTCTCCCCGACTTCCTCGACCACCTCGCCACCGTCGCGCAGGACGACGCCGATCGCCGCCGGCCCGGGGTTGCCGCGGGCGCCGCCGTCGACGTTGACCGTGAAGCGGCTCATCGGCTCGCCGCCGGGTCCCCGGCCAGGCGCAGGCTGCCGTTCGCGGCTACGACCGCGTTCCATTGCCGCGCCGCCGCGTCGAGCTGGTCGATCTCGCCGCCCTTGCCGAGCTCGAAGACCGGCCGCAGCTCGTCGTCGATGTCCACGCCCCACTGGTACCAGGAGAGCTCCCAGGCGACCGTCACCCGGACCTCGCCGGGGGCGCCGGCCGAGGCGCCCACCGAGGCCAGCGGCACGCCGAGGGTGCGGGTCAGCCCGGCGACGGTGCGGCCGGCCTGGCTGGAGTTGAAGCGGGCGACGGCGCGCTCGAAGGGGGTCGGCGCGAACTCGTCGAGCGGGGGCTGCGGCCGCGCCCGCCGCGAGGAGCCGGCGGGGTCGGGCGCAGAGGACTGGGGCGCCGCGGCGCCGGGCGTGCCGGGCCGGCGGCCGCGGTGCCGCAGCAGTCCCCGCAGGCGCCCGCGACCCTCGTGCGCGCGCCCCGCGCGCTCCGGCGCCGGTTCGCCGGCGGGTCGCCAGGCGAGCCGCTCGGCGCGCGCCACGCAGAGCTCGCAGACGGTCCGCTCCTCGTCCCCCTCGAAGTACCCATGCACACGCTCGCCGGCGAGAATCGTCCGGCCGCAGATCGCGCAGGTGTCCCCCATCAGCCTTGCTGGAGGGAGGATTTCAGCCGCATGACCGCCTTGGTGTGCAGCTGGGAGACGCGCGACTCGGTGACGCCGAGGACCTCGCCGATCTCGCGCAGCGTCAGGTTCTCGTAGTAGTAGAGGGCGACGACCAGCTGCTCGCGCTCGGGCAGCGAGCCGATCGCCTCGGTCAGCAGGTCCTTGACCTCGGTCGAGGCGAGCGCTTCCTGCGGGTCGGCGGCGCTCTCGTCGGCGATCGTGTCGAGCAGCGAGACCTGGTCGCCGGAGGAGTCGGAGACGGTCCAGAGCTCGTCCAACGCGTAGACGGAGGAGTTGGCGATCTCCAGCAGCGCGCTCTGCAGTTCCTCCTCGGTGAGGTTCAGTTTGGCGGCCAGCTCGGCCTCGGTCGGCGCCCGCTGCAGCTCGTGCTCGAGCTTGGCCTGGGCGGTCTCGATTTCGCGGGCGCGGGAGCGGACCGAACGGGGCACCCAGTCGAGCGAGCGAAGTTCGTCGATGATCGCGCCGCGGATGCGGGTCATCGCGAAGGTCTCGAATTTGATCCCCCGCTCCGGCTCGAAGCGCTCGATCGCGCCGATCAGGCCGACGAGGCCGTAGGAGATCAGGTCGGCGTCTTCGACATGGGAAGGCAGCCCGGCGCCGAGCCGGCCGGCGACGAATTTGACCATCGGCGAGTAGGCGACGACCAGACGCTCGCGAGCCCCCTCGTCCCCGTCGTCCTTGTAGCGCTTCCACAAGTCGCGGAGCTCGACCTCTTTCACGCCCGTTTCCATCAGGCGATTCTACGGTCGTTTGCGGGGGTTTGTCTCATGCGCGGGGGTGGCTGGCAGCGTAAGTGTCACGCAGGCGGGCGGCGTCGACTCGGGTGTAGACCTGGGTGGTCGAGATCGACGCGTGACCCAGCAACTCCTGAATCGTACGCAGGTCGGCGCCACCCTCGAGCAGATGAGTTGCAAAGGAATGCCTGAGTGAATGCGGGGAGACCCCCGCGGCGAGCGCCGCTTCGCGGGTCCAGAGGCCGAGCCGGCGGGTGATGTCGGAGTTGGAGAGGCGCCGCCCGGACTTGGAGAGGAAGAGCGCCCGCTCGCGCTTGTCGACCGTCAGCGCGTGCCGGCCTTTGTCGAGATAGCGGCGCAGGGCGCGCTGGGCCGGCTCGCCCACCGGCAGGATCCGCTCCTTCGATCCCTTGCCCAGCACCCGCAGCTGCTCGGTCTCGAAGTCGAGCGAGCCTTCGTCGAGGTTGACGATCTCCTCGCAGCGCAGCCCGCAGGAATAGGCGAGCTCCAGCATCGCCCGGTCGCGCAGCTCCAGCGGGGTGCGTGCGGGGATCCGCTCCAGCAGCGCCCGCATCTGCTCGGTGGTGAGGACGTGGGGCAGCTTCTCCGAGCGCTTCGGGCTGGAGACGAGCTCGGCCGGGTTGGCGCCGACCTTCTCGGTGCGGACGAGATAGGCGTAGAAGCCGCGAATCGGCGGCCAGCTTGCGCGCCACCGTCGCCGGCGCGGCGCCGGCGTTGGAGAGGCCGGCGCCGAAACGGCGTACGTCGCGGTAGCGGACGTCGCCGGGGCCGAGTCCCTGCTCCCCCGCCCACTCGGAGAATCCGCCGAGGTCGACGGCGTACGCGCGCCGGGTCCGCTCGGCCGATCCGCGGGCGCGAAGGTCGCGGTCGTATGCGGCAAGGGCCGCGTCCCAGTTCATCGAGGCTTCATTCGCCTCGAATCGATGTCGTCCTTCGCGCGAGGGCTTAGCCGATGAAAATGGGCGTGCCGACTTCGACTTCGTCGTAGAGCTCTTCCACGTCGGGGATCGCCATCCGCACGCAGCCGTGAGAGGCGGCGCTGCCCAGCGAGTAGGTCTCTTCGGTGCCGTGGATGCCGGCGCCTTCGTAGATCCCCATCCAGCGCGCCTTGATCGGGTTCGACGGCCCCGGCGGGATCGTCTGCCCGGCGAGCGAGCCGGCCCAGTCGGACATCGGCACGTTCCAGACCGGGTTTTCTTCCTTTTCCTGGATCGCGTAGAGGCCTTCCGGCGTTTCCAGCCCTTCCTCGCCGACCGCGACGGTGTAGGTCTTGGCCAGCTTCAGGTCCTTCCAGAGGCGCAGCGTGTAGGTCGCGCGGTCGAGGGTCAGGTAGGACGGGTACTCGGCCGCGACCTCCTGCTTGGTCACTTCCGGCGCGATCGAGTGGACCTTCGCCTCGATCGTGTGCGGCGCGTTGGCGTTGAGGACCGCCGCGTTGAGGTCCCTCGTCGAGCAGGTTGTCGCGCAGCTTGCGCCCGTCCTCGCCGGCGACGACTTCGAGCGAGTCGCCGCTCGCTTCGACGTCGGCGTTCTGCGGTTCGCGGTTGATCTCCTCGGCGACGCGGCGGACGAAGCGGTTGACCGCCGCGCTCGGAGTAGGCGACTTCGGGCCGGATGCTTTCTTCGACCTCGCCGCCGCTGACGTAGCGGACCAGCCGCCCGGGCAGGCCGCCCTCCTGGCTGTCTTCGACCGCCTCTTCCACCGCGGCGTCGAGGTCGGCGCGGATCTTCAGCTGCTCGCCGGTCAGCTTCCAGGTCCTCGCCTTCGAAGCTGACCCGCGAGCGAGTGTCGTCAGCGGCGCGAGCAGCTTGCGGTGGACCCTCGCCTTGGCCTCCTCTTCGTCGAGGCCGCCGACGTCGACGCCGCCGATCGTCACGCCCTCGGCGATCTTGTCCTTCTGCGAGCTGTCGTAGGCGTAGGCGCCGACCGACCACGAGGACCAGCAACACAGCGGCGATCAGCACCGCTATCGAAGTCTTCGTTCCCATCGGACTGCGAGTTAACCCTCGTGCGTCGGTTTGCCGGTTCCCGGAAGTCTAGGCAACGGATGGTTCGCCTTACGGGCGGTCTTCCCTGCAATTTCGCATGTGCATCGGTCTTATCGGCAGCTAGTGGGGATATCTTTCGCTTGGTGCGCACCAAGGACGAAGTCCGCGAGGAGGTCTGGAAGGCGATGGAACGCGAGGGCGTCTCCCGCTTCCCCGGCGCCGAGGGCCGGATCCCGAACTTCGCCGGCGCCAAGCTCGCGGCCGAGAAGCTCGCCGGCCACCGGCTCTGGAAGCGCGCCCGGGTGATCAAGGCCAACCCCGACTCGCCGCAGACGCACGCCCGGCGGATCGCCCTGGAAGAGGGCAAGACGATGATCATGGCGGTGCCGCGGCTGCGCGACCCGCACCCGTTCCGCGTGCTGGAGCCGAAGCGCCTCTCGAAAGCGGCGATGAAAGAGGCGGCGACGATCAAGGGCGCGCTGAAGCACGGCCGCGTCGTCGCCCTCGACGACCTGCCCGAGATCGACTTCGTCCTCTGCGGCTCGGTCGCCGTCAACCTCAGCGGCGCCCGGATCGGCAAAGGCGGCGGCTACCACGACCTCGAGTACGGGATCCTCATCGACGCCGGCAAGATCGACGACCACACCACGGTCGCCACCACCGTCCACCCGATCCAGATCCTGCGCCAGCACCTGATGGTCACCGACCACGACCTGCCCGTCGACCTGATCGCGACCCCGCGCGCGGTGATCGAGGTCGAGCGCCAGTACGAGCGGCCGCGCGGCATCCTCTGGGACCACCTGCAGCCGCCGCAGATCCGCGAGATCCCGGTTCTGGAACGGATGGGGTATGCCTGATCGACCGCAGGACTCGAACTCGCCGCTCTTTCCCGCCGCCGACTACGGCAATCCGGACCCGGAGTGGCTGAAGATCGACTGGCGCCGGCACCTGCACCAGGTCGAGCTGCCTGGCGCCGAGCGGTCAACTACGCCGAGATCGGCGAGGGCGAGCCGATCCTCTTCATCCACGGGATCGCCGGCTGCTGGCAGAACTGGCTCGAGAACCTCCCCCACTTCGGCCGCAGCTACCGGGCGATCGCGCTCGACCTGCCGGGCTTCGGCGACAGCCCGATGCCCTCGTGGGAGATCGACATGCCGCGCCTACGGGCGGCTGATCCACGACTTCTGCGAGCAGCTCGGCATCGACCGCGTGGCGGCGCTGGTCGGCAACTCGATGGGCGGCTTCGTCGCCACCGAGGCGGTCGATCGAGGAGCCCGCGCGCTTCGACCGCCTGGTCCTGATCTCCGCCGCGGGGATCAGCTTCGCCGAGTGGCAGGGCAAGTCGTCGACGCCGGCCGCCGCATCTTCAAGGCGGCGATCCCGCTTCTCAGTCGGCGCCCGGCAGGTCTTCTGGGCCCGGCCACGCGCGGCCGCAAGATCGCCTTCGGCCGGCTCTTCCGCTACCCGAACAGGCTGCGGCCGGAGCTGCTCGCCGAGCAGATGCGGCCGGGCCTGCGGCGCCCGGGTTCGCCGACGCGCTCGGCGGCGATCTGGGGCTACGACACCCGCGCACCGCCTGCCGGAGATCGAGATCCCGACGCTGATCGTCTGGGGCCTCAACGACCGCGTGGTCCCGGTCGAGGCGGCGCTCGGCTACCACCGCCTGATCCCGGACTCGCGGCTGGAGATGTTCGAGCGCACCGGCCACGTGCCGCAGCTGGAGCGGCCGAAGCGCTTCAACGCGCTGCTCGAGCAGTTCATCGAGTCCTCGCTGCGCGCGGCCACGGCAGCCGTGTAGCGTCGCAGTTAGCAGCCCTAGGCGACTCGCATGTCGCCAGGATCGCGCCCTCGCGGCCGATGAGACCGTCGCCGCGTACTTGGCCATCACGCCGCGGGTGAAGGGCGGCTCGGGAGACTCGTACTCGGCGACCCGCTTGGCGATCTCCTCGTCGGAGAGGGCGACGTCGAGGCGGCGGGCGTCGATGTCGACGGTGATCTCGTCGCCCTCGCGGATCGCCGCGATCGGGCCGCCCTTGGCCGCCTCGGGGGCGACGTGGCCGATCATCAGCCCGCGGGTGGCGCCGGAGAAGCGGCCGTCGGTGACCATCGCCACGCTCCTCGCCCAGCCCCTCGCCGACGATCGCGGCGGTGACCTGCAGCATCTCGCGCATGCCGGGCCCGCCGACCGGGCCCTCGTTGCGGATCACGACGATGTCGCCGGCGTTGATCTTCTGGTCCTTGACGGCGCGGAAGCAGTCCTCCTCGGACTCGAAGACGCGGGCGGGGCCGGTCTGCCGGCGTGCGCTCGGTGCCGGCGACCTTGACCACGGCGCCTTCGGGGGCGAGGTTGCCGCGCAGGATCGCCAGCCCGCCTTCGGGCTTGAGCGGGTTCGTCGAGCGGGCGCACGACCTCCTGGCCGTCGGCCTCGGTCGCGCGCCGCGGCCTCCTCGCCGATCGTCCGGCCGGTGACGGTGATCGCGTCGCCGTGGAGGATCCCGGCCTTGGCCAGCCGCTTGAGGATCACCGGCACGCCGCCGGCGGCGTAGAGGTCGGTGGCGACGAAGCGCCCACCGGGCTTGAGGTCGGCGAGCAGCGGCGTGCTGCGCGGAGATCCGCTCGAAGTCGTCGATCGTCAGCTCGATCCCGAGCCTCGTGGGCGAGCGCGATCAGGTGCAGGACGCCGTTGGTCGAGCCGCCCGAGGCGCAGACGCAGGCGATCGCGTTCTCCAGCGAGTCGCGGGTGATCACCCGGCTCGGCTGCAGGTCCTCGACGAGGACGTTGATCACCAGCTCGCCGATCTTCTCCGCCACGGTCCCCTTGTCGTCGTCTTCGGCCGGGACCATCGCCGAGCCGCCGGGGCTGATCCCCAGCGCCTCGAAGGCGCAGGCCATCGTGTTGGCGGTGAACTGGCCGCCGCAGGCGCCGGCGCCGGGGCTGGCGACCCCCTCCAGCTCGTGCAGTTCCTCGTCGCTCATGTCGCCGGCGTTGTGGGCGCCGATCGCCTCGAAGATGTCGAGGATGGTGACGTCGCGGCCGTGCCAGTGGCCGGGGGCGATCGAGCCGCCGTAGAGCAGCACCGAGGGCACGTCGAGCCGGGCCAGCGCCATCGCGCAGCCGGGGATCGTCTTGTCGCAGGCGCAGAGGGCGACGATCGCGTCGAACTGGTAGCCGCGGGCCATCAGCTCGATCGAGTCGGCGATCACCTCGCGGCTGATCAGCGAGGCCTTCATCCCCTGGGTCCCCATCGTCACCCCGTCGGAGACGGCGACGGTGTTGAACTCCATCGGCGTGCCGCCGGCGGCGCGGACGCCCGCTTTGACGTGCTCGGCGAGCGCCGCGGAGGTGGAAGTTGCAGGGCATCGCCTCGGTCCAGGTGTTGGCGATCCCGATCGTCGGCCGGCTGAGCGCGTCGTCGTCGAACCCGATCCCCTTCATGTAGGCGCGTGCGTGGGCGCGGTCGGGACCGTCGAAGACGGTCGCCGAGCGGGGACGGGGCAGCTTGGTCGCGGTATCTGCCGTTGGTGCTCATGACGTCGAAATCTACGTCAGCGAACCGCGCCGGTGTCTTTGGCGCGCCGGTGCTCGAGGGCGAACACATCGACCGGGCCCGGCCCTGCGCCGATGCTCGCGCAGCCCGTCGCGCGACCGCTTCGGAGGCGACCGCACGGGCCGCGTTCGGCTGCCTCGAGCGGCGACGTGCGCCGAGGGCGAGAAAGGCGGCCAGTGCCGAGGAGTGGGTGCAGCCGGAGCCGTGCGCGGCGCCGTCGGGGTGTCGCTCGCCTGGAATCTCGACGACTCGCTGCCGTCGAAGAAGACGTCGACGACCTCCTCGCTGTGGCCGCCGGTGACGACCGCCGCCCGCGGCCCCAATTCAACCAGCGCCGCGGCCAGCCGCGCCTGGCTCGACTCCTCCCCCAGCCCGGTCAGCGCCCGCGCCTCCGGGATGTTCGGGGTGACGACCGAGGTCAACGGCAACAGCCGATCGACGAGCGCGGTCCTCGCACTCGGGGTCGAGCAGCTCGGCACCGCTCTCGGCGACCATCACCGGGTCGAGGACGACCGGCACGCCATGGAGGTAGACGAGCGCAGGCGACCACGGCCTCGACGGTCTCGGCGGTCCCCAGCATCCCGATCTTCACCGCGTCGACGCCGATGTCCGCGGCGACCGCCCGTACCTGGTCGACGATCATCCCCGGCGAGACCGACTCGACCGCGTCGACCCCCAGCGTGTTCTGGGCGGTGATCGCCGTGATCGCCGTCATCCCGTGGACGCCGACACCGCGCGAACGCCTTCAGATCGGCCTGGATCCCGGCTCCGCCACCGGAGTCGGAGCCGGCGATGGAGAGAACCGCTGGTACGCGTTCCGAGCTCATGGACTGCAGCCTAGAGAGCGCCACAGCTCGGGGGTGACAGCAAAGTGCGCGAGTAGATCCCCAGATCGGAGCAGGCGAGATAGCCGAGCAGCTCGAGGCGCGCAAGCGCCGCCGCGGCGGCCGGGCCGGAGAGGCCGGCAGCGGTGGCGACGGCATCGCAGGTTCCCTCGCCCGCCTCGACCGCGGCGAGGACGGCCTGGAGCCGGGGGTCGAGGTCGGGACCGCTGGGCTCGGGCCGGCCGGCGGCCCGGCCCGAGCATCGCGTCGAGGACGTCCTGGGCGTCGCGGATGAGGTGGGCGCCGCTGGCGAGGAGGGAATTCGGGCCGCTGGAGGCGCGCGAGGTGACCGGGCCGGGCACGGCCCCCAGGTCGCGGCCGAGATCGGCGGCGAGGTCGGTGGTGATCAGCGAGCCCGAGCGGGTCGCCGCCTCGACGACGACGGTCATCCCGGAGAGCGCCGCCATGATCCGGTTGCGGGCGGGGAAGGTCCAGCGCCAAGGCGTCGCGCCCGGCGGCAGCTCGGAGATCACCAGGCCCGTTTCGCAGATCCGCCGCCAGAGGTAGCGGTGACTGGCGGGATAGGCGACGTCGGGCCCGCAGCCGAGGACGGCGATCGTGCGGCCGGCGTCGAGGGCGCCCCGATGGGCGCAGCCGTCGATCCCGAAGGCGAGACCGCTGACCACGACCATCCCGGCGGCCGCCAGCTCCCGCCCCAGCTGACGGGCGATCTCGCGACCGTAGGAGGTGGCGCGGCGGGCGCCGACGATCGTCACCGCATCGAACGGCTCCAGCCCCTCGAGCAGCCCCGGGTCGCCGCGGCCGATCAGCGCCCAGGGCGCGTCGGCGGCGTCGCGCAGGTGGTCGGGATAGAGGTCGCCGTGACGGCAGCAGGCCCAGCAGCCCGCCGCCAGCAGCTCCTCGCTCAGCCGCTCCTCCGGCAACGCCGCGACCCGCGCCAGCAGCTGCTCGGCGACCTTCGGGGCGGCGACCGCGACGAGATCCTCGTTCGAGAGCCGCAGCAGCTCCGGCGAGCGCGCGCCGACCTCGCCGGTGGCAACCCGCTCGACGTAGGGGCCGAGCTCGGCCAGCAGCCAGGAGCGGCGCAGGCACTCGATGCAGGCACGCGGCTCAGCCACGGTCGCGCCTCCGCATCTGCAGCGCCTGCGCCATCTGCTCCTCGCCGATCTCCTCCGCGCCGGCGAGGTCGGCGAGCGTCTGCGCCAGGCGCAGCGCCCGGTCGTGGGCGCGGCCGCTGAGGCGCTGGCGGGCGTAGAGGTCGGCGAGCAGCGAGGCCGCCTCCTCGCCGAGCGGGCAGGCGCGTGCCTCCGCCGGCGTCATCTCGGCGTTGCAGCGCCCCTCCCCGAGCCGCTCCTCCTGACGCCGGCGCGCCGCGCTGCACCCGCTCGCGCACCGCCGCCGAGGGCTCTCCGGGCGGACCGCCGATCTCGGCCGCGCTGGGCTGGCGCACCGCGGCGAGGACGTCGATGCGGTCGGCCAGCGCCCCGCTCAGCTTGCCCTGGTAGCGCTGCACGTCGTAGCGGCGCGCAGGAGCAGTCCGGGTCGGTTTCGCCCCTGCCGCAGGGGCAGGGGTTGGCGGCGGCGACGAGCATGAACCGGCAAGGAAGGCTGCGCTGGCCGCCGGCGCGGGCGATCGACACCTCGCCGCTCTCCAGCGGCGCCCGCAGCGCCTCCAGCGCGTCGCGGCGGAACTCGCAGAGCTCGTCGAGGAAGAGCACGCCGCGATGGGCGAGGGTCGCCTCGCCCGGCCCGCGGCGGCGCTGCCGCCGCCGACCAGGCCGGCGGCGCTGATCGTGTGGTGCGGCGCCCGGAACGGCCGGCCGCCGGGAAGCGCGTCCAGCCTGCCGCAGGCGCTGGCGATCCGCGCCACCTCGAGCGCCTCCACGGACGCCAGCGGCGGCAGGATCGACGGCAGCCGGCTCGCCGCCAGCGACTTGCCGGCGCCCGGCGGCCCGACCATCAGCATGCTGTGCCCGCCCGCCGCCGCCACCTCGAGCGCGTGGCGCAGGTGCGGCTGGCCGCGCAGGTCGGCGAGGTCCGGGGCGCCGGGGGCCGTCTCGCGCCGCAGCGGCAGCGGCTCCGGCGGCAGCGGCTCCCAGCTGCCCTCCACGAGCGCCGGAAAGCGAGCCGAGGCCCTCGATGCCGATCACCCCGATCCCCTCGACCAGCGCCGCCTCGGGGCCGTTCTCCGCCGGCAGCACGATCGCCTCCGCGCCGCTCTCGCGCGCCGCCTCGGCCATCGCCAGCGCTCCCTGCACCGGCCGGGTCGAGCCGTCGAGCGCCAGCTCGCCGACCAGGGCGACCCGGCGCCAGCTCCTCCCAGCGAAGCTGGCCGGAGGCGCTGAGCAGCGCGGCGGCGATCGCCAGGTCCATCCCCGGCCCCGCCTTGCGCAGGCTCGCCGGCGCCAGGTTGACGACGATCCGCCGCAGCGGGAACTCGAACCCGCAGTTGACGAGCGCCGCCCGCACCCGCTCCCGCGCCTCCCGGACCGCGGTATCGGGCAGCCCGACGATCGTGAAGTTGGGCAGGCCCTTGTGGACGTCGACCTCGACCCGTACAGGACGGGCGGAGATGCCGTCGAGGGTGAAGGTGCGGGCGGTGGCGAGCATGGAGGGGACGCTAGGCGGCATCGGCGCACCCGTTGCGCGCAAAACGCAAATTCTTTGGCGCTTTTAGAGGGGCGAAATCGTCACGCCCCCTTGGGATGGAGATGACCGTCGCCCGCCGCCGCACCGGCGCTATCGCCGAGGACCTCGTCGCCCGCCGGCTAGCGGCAGCCGGCTGGGAGATCGTCGAGCGCAACGCCCGCACCCGCTACGGCGAGATCGACATCGTCGCCCGCGACGGCCGGGCGCTCGTCTTCATCGAGGTCAAGGGCGCCCGCGCCGGCACCTCGTTCGGCCCCGAGAAGCCGATCCTCGCGATCGACGCCCGCAAGCAGCGGCAGGTGCGCCGCCTCGCAACCGCCTGGATGTCAGAACGCCGCGACCAAGCGCCCTACGACGAGATCCGCTTCGACGCCGTCGGCGTGACGCTCGACCGCGCCGGCCGGCCGATCGACGTCGACTACGTCAAGGGCGCGTTCTAGCACCAGCTCGAGCTGCGAATAGGCGACCGACTGGAACGAGCGGCGGTGCAGCGGCGAGATCCCGATCTCCTCGATCGCCTGGCGGTGCTCGGGGGTCGAGTAGCCGACGTGCTCCTCGAAGCCCCAGCCTGGGTGCCGCTCGGCGACGTCGCGCATGTAGCGGTCGCGGGTCACCTTGGCGATCACCGAGGCGGCGGCGATCGCGGCGCTGGTGGCGTCGCCCTGCACCACCGGCCGGTGCGGGACCGCGCAGCGCGGCAGGCGGAAGCCGTCGACGAGGGAGATCGCCTCTCCCCCGGCGCCAGCCGCTCCAGCGCCAGCGAGAGCGCTTCGATGTTCGTCACATGCAGGCCGCGGCGGTCGATTCCGGCCGCGCAGCGGACGACGACGCTGACCCGCTCGGCGGCGCGCAGCACGCACGGGTACATCTCCAGCCGCCGCTCCTCGGTCATCTGCTTGGAGTCGTGCAGGCCGCTCAGCGCGCGGCGGTCGGAGACCGAGAGGCGCTCGTAGTCGATCAGCACCGCGGCGGCGACCAGGGGGCCGGCGAGACAGCCGCGGCCGGCCTCGTCGGCGCCGGCTACGTAGCGGCTCTGCAGGCCGCGGTCGAAGGCGAACAGGCGGCGGCTGCGCGCGAGCCGGCGCCGGTGGGTCTTCCCACGAGGGCTCTTAGAGCCCGCCGATGCGGTTGGGGGGCCAGTAGGTGGCAAATGCCTCACCGATGATCCAGTCTCGGGGTATGGGTCCCCATTCCCGGCTGTCATCGCTTGCCCCACGATTGTCGCCCATCATGAAGTAGTGGTCGGCCGGGACTTTGATCGCTTTCGGCAAATTGCAGGTCGGACAGGGGTTGGTGTACGGCTCGTCCGCGACGATCTCGCCGTTGACGACCGGATGGCCTTCCTTGACGGCGATCGTGTCGCCGGGCCCGGCGACGATCCGCTTGATGAAGTTGTCGCTCGCCTCCTTGTCGGTCGACTCGGGGCAGGGCTCGCTCGGGCCGCGGTTGACGCCGCACTGTTCGCCCGGCCCGCCTTCGGCGCCCTCGGGCGGGTGGAAGACGACGATGTCGCCGACCTTCGGGTCCTTGAAGTGGTAGAGGAAGCGGTTGACGAGGACGCGCTGGCCGATGTCCAGCGTCGGTTCCATCGAGCCGGAGGGGATCTGGTAGGGCTTGACCACCCAGGCCTGGATCGCAAGCGCCAGCCCGAGGGCAAGCGCGACGATGACGACCAACTCGATCAGGCCGCCTGCTTTGGATTCCGGCTTCGGAAGCTTGGGGTTCAGGCGGCCGAGTCCTCGTCGGAGTCGCCGTCTTTGGCCGGCTCCTCGTCCTCGGCATCCTCGGGCGCTGCACTGTCCTCGGTCTCCCCGGCCTCGGGCGCATCCGCGTCCGTCTCCGCCGCCGTCTCAGTCTCGGCCTCCGCCTCCGGCTCGGCGGCCGGGGTCTCGGCCTCGGGCGTCTCGGCCTCAGCCGGGGTCTCGGCCTCGGCCTCGGGCGTCTCCGCCTCAGCCTCAGGTGCGGACGCCGCCTCAGCCTCGGGCGTCGCCTCATCCTCAGGCGCTGACGCCTCCTCGGGCGCTGACGCCTCCTCGGCCTCGGGCGCCTCTGCCTCGGGCGCGTCGGCCTGTGCCGATGCCTCCTCGGTGCTCTCCTCGCCGGCCTCGGTCTCGGTCGCCGCCTCGTCCGGAGCCTCGACCGGCACGACCTCCTCCTGGCTGACGCCCTCGGCGTCGGTCGCGGTCGACTCGCCCTCGGCCGCACCGGCGACCGCGACGACGTCGTCGTCGATGCCCCAGCGCCGCTCGGCGACGCGCGCGGCCTTGCCGATCCGGCCGCGCAGGTAGTAGAGCTTCGCCCGGCGCACGTCGCCGCGCGCCGCGACCTCGAGTTTCTCGATCTTCGGCGAGTGCAGCGGGAACGTCCGCTCGACGCCGACGCCGAACGACTGCTTGCGCACCGTGAAGGTCTCGCGCACGCCGGAGCCCTGGCGCTTGAGGACGACGCCCTCGAATACCTGGGTCCGTTTGCGGGTTCCCTCGATCACCTGGAAGTGGACGCGGACACGGTCTCCAGGCGCGAATTTGGGCAGCCCTGGCCGAAGCTGGGCGCGCTCGATGCTGTCGATTACGGAGCTCATAGAAAGAGTTGCTGCGAGAAAAAACCGCCGGGACCCAGGTGCGGGAACCGCGCGGTGGCGGAATGGTAGCTATTCCGCGTCTTTTTCGAACTGCTCGGCTCGCCGACGGCTCTGCTCCAACCGCCAACCGCGCACCTTCCCGTGGTCGCCGGAGAGCAGGACCTCGGGCACGTCCCAGCCGCGGTAGCTCGCCGGGCGGGTGAAGTGCGGGTACTCGGGCATCCCCTCGAGCGCGTGGCTGAAGGACTCCTCGACGGCTGAGTCCTCGTGGCCGAGGGCGCCCGGCAGCTTGCGCATCAGGACGTCGGCGACGACCATCGCCGGCAGCTCGCCGCCGGCGAGGACGTAGCGGCCGATCGAGAGCTCCTCGTCGGCAAGGTGCTGGTGTACGCGGTCGTCGAAGCCCTCGTAGCGGCCGCAGAGCAGGGCAACGTGCGGCTCGGCGACCAGCTCGTCGGCGATCGGGTCGTCGAGGACCGGCCCGGTCGGCGAGAGCAGGACGATCCGCGGCCGCGGCCCCTCCCCGTAGGCGGCCTGCAGCGCCGCGTCGACGACGTCGACCCGCAGCACCATCCCGGCGCCGCCGCCGTAGGGCGAGTCGTCGACCTGTCCCGCGGTCAGGGGCGTGGTGTCCCGGTAATTGAAGAAGCGGAGCTCGTTGCCTTCGCGGACCGCGTTCTGCACCGAGCGCTGGGTCTGGAACCAGTCGAAGGCCTCGGGGAAGAGGGTGAAGACGTCGAGGCGCACGCGGCGACTCTAGATGCTCGGTTAGCCGAGCGGCTCAGTCGAGGATGTCGACGATCACGCGGCGGTCGATCCGCACCGCGGCCGCCTTGGCGATCGTCCGGATCGCGTTGGCGATCCGCCCGCCCTTGCCGATCACCCGGCCGAGGTCGTCTTCGGCGACGGTGATCTCGTAGATCAGGTCGCCGTCCTCCTCCAGCTCCTCGACGACGACCGCCTCCGGGTCCTCGACGAGGGCCTTGACGAGAAACTCGAGCAGCTCGGTCATCGCCGCAGCCGGCTAGGTGCCGGAAGCCTTGATGCCCTTGGTCCGCAGCAGGGTCGCGACCGTCTCCGACGGCTGGGCGCCGTGCTCGAGCCAGTGGCGTGCGCGCTCCTCGTCGATGTTGATCGTCGAGGGCTCGGTCTGCGGGTTGTACTGGCCGATCGTCTCGATCGTGCGCCCGTCACGCGGCGAGCGTTTGTCGGCGACGACGATGCGCCAGATCGGGTTCTTCTTCGAACCCACGCGTCTAAGTCTGATTCGGACTGCCATAAGGCGGGGCAGGTTACAGAAAAGGCGCACCCGGACGCGAAGCGGAGGATGCGCCGACTGATCTGGGATTAGCGTCTACGCGCCTTCGGGCGCGGCGTGCGCTGTCCGCCGCCCGCCAGATTGGCCATCTGCTGCGGGGTCGGCATCCGCCCGTTGGCCATCGATTTCATCAGCACCCGCATCTGGTCGAACTGTTTGACCAGCTGGTTGACGTTCTGGACCTTGGTGCCGGAGCCGTTGGCGATCCGTTTGCGGCGGGAGCCGTTGATCATCCCCGGGTTGGCGCGCTCCTGCGGCGTCATCGAGAGGATGATCGCCTGCACGCGGTCGAGCTCGCGCTCGTCGACGTCGGCGTTCTTCAGCTGCTTCATCGCCCCCATCCCCGGCAGCATCCCGATGATCCCGCTCAGCGGGCCCATTTTGCGGACCTGTTTCATCTGCTTGAGGAAGTCGTCGAGGGTGAACTGGTCACGCCGCATTTTCTCCTGCAGCGCCTCGGCTTCGTCCTCGTCGACCTGCTGCTCGGCTTTCTCGATCAGGCTGAGGACGTCGCCCATGCCGAGGATCCGCTGCGCCATGCGGTCGGGGTGGAACTTGTCGAAGTCCTCGATCTTCTCGCCGGTCGAGGCGAAGAGGATCGGCTTGCCGGTGACGGCTTTGACCGAGAGCGCGGCGCCGCCGCGGGCGTCGCCGTCGAGCTTGGTCATCACCACGCCGTCGAACTCGGCGACCTCGGCGAAGGTTTCGGCGACGCCGACGGCGTCCTGGCCGGTCATCGCGTCGACCACGAGGAGGACGTCGTGCGGGCGGGTCTTCTTGCGGATCTGGGCCAGCTCGGCCATCAGGTCCTGGTCGATGTGGAGGCGGCCGGCCGTGTCGACGATCAGCACGTCGCGGCGCTCGGCTTGGGCCTGCTCCAGCGCCCAGGAGGCGATGTCGACCGGGTTGGCATCGGTGCCGCGCTCGTACACATGGGCGCCGGCGCGGCCGCCCATCGTCACCAGCTGCTCGACCGCGGCCGGGCGGTAGACGTCGCAGGCCGCGAGGGCGACGTCCTTGCCCTCCTTCTTGAAGAACTGGGCGAGCTTGGCGCAGGCGGTCGTCTTGCCGGAGCCCTGCAGGCCGGCCATCAGGATCACGGTCGGGCCGCTGGAGGCCATCGCCAGCTCCGAGCCGGTGCCGCCCATCAGCGAGGCCAGCTCCTCGTTGACGATCTTCACCACCTGCTGGCCGGGGTCGAGGCTCTCCAGCACGTCGGAGCCGAGACAGCGCTCTTTCAGCGTCTTGGTGAAGGCTTTGACGACTTTGAAGTTGACGTCCGCCTCGAGCAGGGCGAGGCGGATCTCGCGCATCGCCGAGTCGACGTCGGACTCGCTCAGCTTGCCGCGCGAGCGGACCTCGGAGAGGGTCGACTGCAGTCGTTCGGATAGCTGGTCGAACATGTCCGAGCAGCTTACGTGACGTTCGCCTGTTCCTTATCGGTCCCAGGCAACGAAAAGGAACAGACGAATGAGCTACTCCGCGAGGAGCGCTTTGGCGTAGTCGGCGGGATCGAAAGGGCGCAGGTCCTCGAGGGTCTCGCCGACGCCGATCAGCTTCACCGGGATGTCGAGGTCAGAGGCGATCGCCAGGGCGATGCCGCCGCGGGCGGTGCCGTCGAGCTTGGTCAGGACGACGCCGTCGACCTCGACCGCCTCGGAGAAGACCTTGGCCTGACGCAGACCGTTCTGGCCGGTGGTGGCGTCGATCGAGATCAGCGTCTCGTGCGGGGCGTCGGGGATCTGTTTCTGGATCACCCGGCGGACCTTCGCCAGCTCGTCCATCAGGTTGGCCTGGGTGTGGAGGCGGCCGGCGGTGTCGACGATGACGACGTCGGCGCCGCGGGCGCGGGCGGAGTTGATCGCGTCGTAGGCGACGGCGCCGGGGTCGGAGCCCTCTTCGCCGCGGACCAGCTCGGCGCCGGCGCGCTCGGCCCAGGTTTCCAGCTGCTCAGCGGCGGCGGCGCGATAGGTATCGGCGGCGGCCATGACCACGGTCAGACCCATTTCCTTGCTCAGGTGCCAGGCGATCTTGCCGATCGTCGTCGTCTTGCCGGTGCCGTTGACGCCGACCATCATCAGGATCGCCGGCTCGGCGCTGAGATCGATCGGCGCGCGGCCGGTCGAGGCGACCTCGGCGAGGATCTCGATCAGCCGGTCGCGGACGGCGACCCCGTCCATCGGCACCGCCCCGGACTCGACCTCGTGCTCGAGCTTCTCGACCACGGCCGCGGTCGTCGGCGCGCCGACGTCGGCGAGGATCAGCGCCTCCTCGAGCAGCTCCCAGGTCTCGTCGTCGATCCGGTCGAAGAGAGAAGCCGAGATCTCCTCGGTCAGCGCCTGGCGGCTCTTGGAAAGACTCTCTTTTAAGCGGCGAAACACCCCCCGCCGCGCCTCCGGAGCTTCCTCCTCGGACGGCGACAGCCGCGCCAGGCTGCCGTGACCCAAGGTCGACTATCTCTTGCCAGCTCGTAGCCATGCGGGAAAGGTAGCGGCCCGGTTGGGAGGGGCGGGTACCCCTCTCCAGACACTCAACATCGAGCCATTGGCGAGATGTGTCTGGGGAGGGGTACCCGCCCCTCCCCTACGCGACTGCAGACAATCCCGGAGCTTCGTCCTCTTCGTCCTCGGCGACTTCGCGGGGCAGGCGCCGGGAGACGACCTTGGTGACGCCGTCGCCGCCCATGCTGACCCCGTAGAGGACGTCGGCGGCGTCCATCGTCCGTTTCTGGTGGGTGACGATGACGAACTGGGCGCGGTCGGAGAAGCGCCGGATCAGCTGCAGGAAGCGGTCGATGTTGGCGTCGTCGAGGGCGGCCTCGACCTCGTCGAGGATGTAGAAGGGGCAGGGCCGGGCGAGGAAGACGGCGAAGACGAAGGCCAGCGCGACCAGCGACTTCTCGCCGCCGGAGAGCAGCTGCAGCTTGCGGGTCGACTTGCCGGCCGGGGTGACCTCGATCTCGACCCCCAGTTCGTCGCGCTCCTCTTCCTCCTCGGGCTCGGGCTCCGGCTCGGCGTCGGTGGGAGCCTCCTGCTCGCCCGCGGGGCGCTCTTCGTCGCGGACCGGCCGCAGGCTGACCCGCCGCAGGCGACCGCGGCCGCCCGGGAAGAGGTGCTCGACCATCTCCTCGAAGTTCTTCGCCGTCGCCTCGAAGGTCTGCTCGAAGGCGCGCTCGATCTCGTCGTCGATGTCGCGGATCAGCGACTCCAGCTCCCGCATCGAGCGCTCGATGTCCTCGCGCTGGGTCTGCAGCGCCTCGACGTGCTCGCGCGCTTCGTCGTACTCCTGCTCGGCCAGCGGGTTGACCGGCCCGATCTGCGCCCGGCGGCGCTCCAGGCGCTGCAGCCGGCGGTCGATCTCGGCCCGCGCCTCGTCGCTCAGGGCCTCCTCGGCGGGCGGGATCTCCTCCCCCAGCTTCGCGGCGATCGCGGCCAGCTCGCGCTCGGCCTCGGCCCGGCGGTCGCCGAGGTGGGCGGCCTCGACCTCGGCCCGGGTCAGCTCGTCGGAGGTCTCCTTCATCTGCCCCTGCAGCTCGAACTCCTGCTGGGAGCAGGCCCGCAGCTCCTCGGCGATCTCGTCGCCGTCGTCCTGGCCGCCGACGACCTTGCGCTCGATCGTCCCGACCCGCTCGCGGATCGCCGTCCCGGCGGCCTCGGCCGCGGCGCGGGCGGCGCGGACGCCCTCGAGCAGCTCCTCGCCGGCGGCGACCCGGGCGCGGAGCGCCTCGCGGTGGCGCTCGCCCAGCAGCCCCTCGGCGCGGCGGGCGTGGCGGGATGCGCGCTCGGCGCCGGCGCGGACGTCGCCCAGCGCCGACTCACGCGCCGACTCGGCGGCGTCGGCCGAGCGCGCGACGCCGAAGCCCTCGCCCGCCGTCCGCAGGCCCGCCTCGATCTCGCCCAGCTCCTCTTCCAGCTTCCGCGCCCGTTCGCCGGGGGCGGCGCCGTCGCCGACGTCGAGGGTCAGCGGTCCCAGCTCGGTGCGCAGGCGCTCCAGGCCCGCCTCCAGCTCGGCCTCGCGGCTGGAGAGGCCGGCGACGCGCACCGCGACCTTCTCCTGCTCGCCGCGCAGCTTCGTCAGCAGGCCCCAGGCCTGGGTGCGCTCGCGGTCGCGGGCGGCGAAGCGCTCCTCGGCGGCCGAGCGGCGCTTCGAGACCTCGGCCAGGCTCGCCTCGAGCTTCTCGCGCACCCCCCGTGCCTTCGCCGCGGCCTTTTCCGCCGCCGCGGCGCGGTCGGCGCCGAAGCGCAGCTCCTCGGAGACGATCTGCGCCCGCAGACCGAGCTCCTCGCGCTCGATCCGCGCCCCCAGCTCGGCCGCCTGCGCCTGGCGCTTCAGCGGCCGCAGCCGCGCCCGCGCCTCGCGCTCGACGTCGAGGGCGCGATCGAGGTTGTCGCGCGCCGAGCGCAGCTTCAACTCCGCCCGCCGCCGCCGTTTGCGGTGCTTGCCGAGGCCGGCGGCCTCCTCGACCAGCAGCCGCCGCTCGCGCGGCTTGGAGTGGATGATCGTCTCGACCCTGCCCTGGCTGATCACCGAGTGCATCTCGCGGCCGAGGTTGGTGTCGGAGAGCACGTCGGTGACGTCGGTGAGCCGGCAGCGGGCGCCGTTCAGCCGGTAGCCGCTGTCGCCGGAGCGGTCCAGCCGGCGCTCGATCGCGATTTCGGAGAACTCGGTGGCGGCGCGACCCTCGGAGTTGTCGATCGTCACCTCGACCTCGGCGGCGCGGCGCTGGCCGACGCCTTTGCCGCCGGCGGAGATCACGTCCTGCATCGAGGCGCCGCGGATCGCCCCCGGGCTCTGCTCGCCGAGCGCCCAGAGGACGGCGTCGGTGATGTTGCTCTTGCCGGAGCCGTTCGGCCCGACGATCACGCTGACGCCCGGGGAGAACTCCAGCATCGTCCGCTCGGGGAAGGACTTGAAGCCCTTCATCGAGATCGACTTCAGGTACATGCGCGCATGCCTCGCATCGCCCAAAGGCTCCCGGTCGAATCGGACGCGACGCCGGCTGGATTAATCCCCAAGATGCGCCAATGCCTCCTCGGCGGCGATCTGCTCGGCCGCCTTCTTGCTCCGCCCTTTCCCCGTCCCGACCCGCTCGGAGTCGACGATCGCGGCCACCTCGAAGGTTCGCCGGTGCGGGGGTCCCGTCGCCGCGGTCACCTCGTAGGTTACGCGCGCCCCGCGCTGGGCCAAAAGCTCCTGCAAAGCGGACTTGAAGTCGATCCGCGTCTCGGCGGCGAGCTCGATCCGCGGCGCGAACGCCTCGGCCACCGCCGCGGCGGTGCGCTCGAAGCCGAAGGCGACGTAGCAGGCGCCGATCAGCGCCTCGGTCGCCTCCGGCAGCGGCCGGCCGCCGTCGAGCAGGACCTCGGCCGGGATCGCCGTCGGCAGGTCCTCGGGCTCGTTGGCGCTCAGCATCTCGGGGACGCCGAGCTCGGTCCCCACCGCGGCGCAGGAGACGCCGCTGACCGCCTGGTTGTGGACCTTGGTCAGGCCGCCGGCGGCGAGCGTCTCGTAGCTCTCGAAGACCCGGGTGGCGACGGCGAGGCCGAGGACGCTGTCGCCGAGGAAGGCGAGGCGCTCGAAGGAGTCGGCCCGGCGCTCGGTCCAGGAGGAGTGGGTCAGCGCCTGGCGGCGCAGATCCTCGGGCAGCTCGGCGATCAGCGCTGCCAGCGCCGCGACGGATGGGTCCGGGTCCGGCGCCACCGGCTCAGGCTGGCGCGTGCTCGAGCACGAAGCCGACCGCGTCGCCGACGGTCTTGATGTGGGTCGCCTGCTCCTCGGAGACGGTGACGCCGTAGTTGTCCTCGAGCTCCATCACCAGCTCGTAGAGGTCGAGCGAGTCGGCGTCGAGGTCCTCCTTGAAGCGGGTCCCCTCGCCGATCCGGTCGATCTCGACTTCGAGCTCCTCGGCGAGGTGCTCGCGGACCAGGGTCAGGACTTGATCGCGGGTCATGTCCCGGCCTTGTTTATCACGCTGCCTACGCGTCGCCCTCGGCAGCCAGCGCGGCGCGGCCGGCCCCGCCCTCGGCGAGGAGCGCTGCGGTGCGGCCGACGGCGTCGACCTCTGCGCAGCGGGCGGCGAGACGGACGGCGTTGGCGATCCCCTCGGCGCCGGAGCTGCCGTGGCCGACGATGGCGATGCCGCGCAGGCCAAGCAGGATCGCGCCGCCGGTGGTGTCGGGGTGGAGCTCCCGTCGCAGGCCGTTCAGCGCCGGCCTCAGCAGCAGGCCCCCGGCCGCGGCCATCGGATTGGAGCGGGCGGCGTCGCCGACCGCGGCGGCGACGGTCTTCGCGGTGCCCTCGAGCAGCTTCAGCGAGACGTTGCCGGTAAAGCCGTCGGTGACGACGACGTCGGTCTTCGCCGCTGGGAGGTCGCGTCCCTCGACGTTGCCGGCGAAGTTGATCCCGCTGGCCTTGCCGAGCAGGCGGTGCGCCTCGACCACCTCCTCGCGCCCCTTGCCCGACTCCTCGCCGACGGTCAGCAGCCCGACGGTGGCGTCCTGGACCTCGAGCACCGCGTCGGCGAAGGCGGCGCCGAGAAAGGCGAACTGGACCAGGTGCTGGGCGCGGACCTCGACGTTGGCGCCAACGTCGAGGAAGAGGACGGGTTTGCCGGGGACCGGTAGCTGCACCGCCAGCGCCGGCCGCTGCACGCCCTTGAGCCGCCGCAGGCCGAAGGTGGCGGCGGCCATCGCCGCCCCGGTCGAGCCGCAGGAGACCAGCGCGTCCGCGCCGCCCTCGGCGACGTCCCGGGCGGCGCGCACGACCGAGGCTTCCTTCCTGGCGCGGACCGCCGGCACCGGCTCCTCGTCGTTGCCGATCTGCTCCGCCGTGTCGACCACCTCGACGCCGGCGACGCCGTCGAGCCCCAGCGCGCGACGCGGCCCGAAGACGCGGACGCCGATGCCGTCGGCGGCGGCCAGGCGGGCGCCGGCCGCGAGCACGTCGAATCCCTGCTCAGCCCCGTAGCCGTCGAGGGCCACGGTCACCGCGCGGTCCCGCGTCACGAACTACTCGTGGGTGTGAGGCGCCGAGGGATCGGCAATCCGCTGCGCAACAACCTCGCGCCCGGCGTAGGTGCCGCAGGTGGGACACACCCGATGCGGCAGTCGAGGGCTATGGCAGCGAGGACAGCTGTTCAAATTCGGCTTCCCAGCCTTGTGATTGGCGCGGCGCTTGTCGCGGCGGGCGCTGGAAGTTCTCTTCTTAGGGACGGCCATAGGTCGCGGGATGGTAGCGGTTTGGGGTAGTTCGGGCTGGTTGGGGAGGGACGGGGTACCCCCTTCTCTCCCTGGGATTTTCGCCGCTAACTCCATACCTCTCGCTGACGAGCAGGTGCGAAAATCAGGACGCCGGTCGGTCAGGGGGGTACCCGTCCCTCCAACGAGGCCGACCTAGTAGACCGCTCTGACCACGGCGAGGTCATCGGCTTGCCAAGTGACCTCGCCTCCGGTCCATGCTGCTAAGTCCTCGGCGGTCTCCGGAAAGTCGTAGTCGGGGTCGATCGGGGTTACCTCCATGTCGGCTTTGACGACGTCGCCGATCACGAAAGAGCGGGCGTGCTCGCGGACCTGGCGGAAGAGGTTTTTCTTCAGGTCGGCGGTCAGGTGGTGGATCGAGAGGACGCCGATCACCAGGTCCCAGGGACCTTCGGGGAGGGGGTCCTCGATGCGGGCGAGCTGCACGTCGTCGTAGTTCTCGCGGGCGCGGAAGACCATGTCGGGGCTGGAGTCGAGCCCGATCACCCAGCTGTCCGGGTAGGCCTCGATCAGCCGCCGGGTCGTCTCCCCCGTCCCCATCCCCAGCTCCAGGACGCGCTCGGGCGGGGTCGGGATCGCGGCGATCGCCTGCTCCTGCAGTTCGTCGTAGCGCGGGATCTCGGAGCGGATCAGCTCCGAGTAGGTGTCCGGTTTCCAGTCGAATTGGCCCATCTCGTAACCTCGTCGGGAGGCAGCATCGTACGTCTCGACCAGTCCCCGACGCAGCGGAGGTGTGGAAATGGCCCAGGCGCCGCAGACGATCATCGACCTGTCCCGCCTCTCCCTGGCCCACGGCGAGGGCAAGCGGATGGAGATGCCGGTCGCGCTGGAGCCCTTCGAGCTGGCCGGCCAGACCTACAAGCCCGAGCCCTGGTCCCCCAGGGTGCGGCTCGAGGTCTCGCGGCCCAGCAACGGCTTCGCCTTCCGGCTCAACTTCCCGGTCCACCTCGAAGGACCGTGCATGCGCTGCCTCGAAGCGGCGGAGCTCGACCTCGACGTCGAGGCGCGCGAGATCGACCAGGCGGGAACCGACGACCCCGAACTGCGCAGTCCCTACGTCGCCGACGACGAGCTCGACATCGGCCGCTGGGCGCACGACGCGACGATCCTCGCCCTCCCCACCCGGATCCTCTGCCGCTCCGACTGCGCCGGCCTCTGCCCGATCTGCGGCGAGAGCCTCAACGACAACCCGCACGAGCACGAAGAAGCCACCGACCCCCGCTGGTCGGCACTGAAAAATCTGAAGCTCGAGTAGCGCTTGGCCGGAGGGGGCGGGTGCCCGTCGCCAGACACTCAACATCGAGCCATAGCGAGATGTGTCTGGAGATGGGGCACCCGCCCCCTCCAACGCCTAGGGCTGCTGGTCGAGCTCGGGCTGCGGCTGGTCCTCCTCGCGGCCGGCGAGCCGGTCGCGGCCGCGCTGGACGGCGGCGAGGAACTTCTGCAGGTTCACTTCGAGGGTGTTGAGGATCTCGTCGGCGTAGTCCTCGGCGCCGAGGCGGATTTCGCGCTCGCGGGTGCGGGCGTCCTCGACGATCTCGTCGGCGGCGCGCTCGGCCTGCTTGGTGACCTCCTCGTCGGAGATCAGGCGGGCCTGCTGCTCGCGGGCCTCGCGGACGATCCGCTCCGCCTCGCGTTTGGCCTCGGCCAGCATCTCCTGGCGCTCCTTGACGATCCAGCGCGCCTGCTTGATCTCCTCGGGGATCGTGGCGCGCATCTGGTCGAGGAGGTCGTAGATCTCCTCGCGGTCCACGCGCACCTGATCCGTCAACGGGACCGGACGGGCGTTGTGAACTACGTCATCAAGCTTGTCTATGAGGACCAGAACGTCCATAAGAGGGTCGTAAGCCTACGTGTATGCGGGGATTTTGGTGAGGATGAAGTTCAACGAGCCATTTTTTGCAAGGCAGCGCCCATGCGGACGAGCTGGTGGTGCACAGCCTACCTGTCGCCCAGGCGTTCTCCCAGCGCGGTGGCGACCGCGTCTGGAACGAGGTCGGAGACGTCGCCCCCGAAGGTGGCCATCTCCTTCACGCCGGTGGACGAGAGGAAGCTGTAGTGGGGCGAGGCGATCACGTAGATGCTCTCGATCCCCGGGTCGAGCTTGCGGTTCAGCTGCGCCATCTCGAACTCGTACTCGAAGTCGGAGATCGCCCGCAGGCCCTTGACGATCGCCTTGGCGTCGTTGTCGCGGGCGAACTCGACCAGCAGGTTGGCGAAGATCTGGACCTCGACGTTGGGCAGCTCGGCGGTCGCCTCTTCGATGAACGCCATCCGCTCCTCGGCGGTGAAGAGCGTCTTCGCCTTGCGCACCGGGTTGTTGACGACGCCGACGACGACGCGGTCGAAGACGTTCGAGGTGCGGGTGATGATGTCGACGTGGCCGTTGGTGACCGGGTCGTAGCTGCCCGGGCAGACGACGGTGCCGTTGCGCCGCTCGCTCACTTGGCCCCCTCCCGGTAGATGGAGACGTCGGCGGCGCCGTAGCGGCGCTGGCGCAGCGGCTCGAGCGCGTCGATCTGCAGCGGCCGGCGGGCGCCGCTCTCGACCACGGCCCGCCCCCCCTCGGCGAGGAGCTGCGGGAGGTGGATGTTGAGGTCCTGGGCCACGCGGTCGGCGAGTCTATAAGGGGCATCGACGAAGACGAGGTCGAATTTCCCCGCAAAGGAGGCAGACGAAACCTGCCCCAGCCAGCGGCCGACGTCGGCGCGGACCAGCTCGGCGCGCTCGGCGAGGCCGAGGCGCTGGACGTTGCCGAGCGCCGGGCGGGTGTCGCGGTCGACGAGGACGGCCGCCGCGGCGCCCCGCGAGAGGGCCTCGATCGCCAGCGCCCCGGTGCCGCAGTAGAGGTCGAGCACCTGGGCTCCCTCGACCCGGTCGCCGAGCGCCGAGAAGATCGCCTCGCGGACCCGGTCGGAGGTCGGCCGGACCTTCCAGCCTTTGGGAGCGACGAGGCGCTGCCCTTTGAGATCGCCGGCGATGACTCTCATGGAGGGCTACTCATAGGGGAATCGGGTCGGCCGCGCCGGTGCCGAAGCGGCGGTGGGCGGCGTCGAGCAGCGGGCCGAGGGCGGGATCGGAGAGCGAGCCGTGCCGTTCGAGGAGCGCGAGGACCTCGCGCTGGGCTTCGATCAGCTTCGGCCCGTCCTCCGGCAGCCGGGCGACCGCGAAGCGCGGCAGGCCGGACTGGCGGGTGCCGAGGATCTCGCCTTCGCCCCGCAGTTCGAGATCGACCTCGGCGAGCCTGAAGCCGTCGCCGGTCTCGACCACCGCTCCCAGGCGTCGCCGCGCCAGCTCACCCGCTTCTTCGCTGAAGAGCAAGCACTGGCTCGGGTGCTCGCCGCGGCCGACGCGGCCGCGCAGCTGGTGCAGCTGGGAGACGCCGAAGCGCTCGGCCCCCTCGATGATCATCACCGTCGCGTTGCCGACGTCGATCCCGACCTCGATCACCGTCGTGGAGACCAGCACGTCGGTCTCGTGGGCGGCGAAGGCGCGCATCGCCTCCGCCTTCTCGGCCGAATGCATCTGCCCGTGCAGGAGGCCGACGCGGAACTCGCGCAGCTCGCCGGCTCGCAGCCGCTCGGCCTCGACCTCGGCCGCCTTCCCCGGCTGTTTCTCGGACTCGGTCACCAGCGGACAGACGACGAACGCCTGGCGACCCTCGCGCAGCCGCCGGCGCAGGAACTCGAACGCTTCGCCGCGCTGCACCTCCTCGACGAGGCGGGTGTCGACCGGCTGGCGGCCGGCGGGCAGCTCGTGCAGCGCGGTGGTGTCGAGGTCGCCGTAGGCGGTCAGCGAGAGCGTGCGCGGGATCGGCGTCGCGGTCATGTGGAGGACGTGCGGCGCCATCCCCTCCACCCCCTTCTCGTCCAGGGCGCGGCGCTGGGAGACGCCGAAGCGGTGCTGCTCGTCGACGACGACGAGGCCGAGCCGGGCGAAGCGGACGGTCGGCTCGATCAGCGCGTGGGTCCCGACGAGTAGGCCGAGCTCGTTGCTGGCGAGACGGTCGAGGGCCTCGCGACGGCGCGGCGCCGGGGTCGACCCGGTCAGCAGCGCGAACGGCGTCGCCTCTTCGGCGAGCAGACGTCCCAGGGTGATCGCGTGCTGCTCGGCCAGCGTCTCGGTCGGCGCCATCAGCGCCGCCTGGTAGCCGGCTTCCAGCGCCCGCAGCATCGAGTAGACGGCGACGACCGTCTTGCCCGAGCCGACCTCGCCCATCAGCAGCCGCTGCATCGGCTCGCCGGAGTCGAGGTCGATCTCGATCTCGTCGAAGGCTTTGAGCTGGTCGCCGGTGGGCTCGAACGGCAGCGAGTCGAGCCAGCGGGCGACCAGGTCGCCCGGCTTGCCGAACCGCGGCGCGGGACGGGCGGTGCGGTGGCTGCGCTTGCGGGTCGCCAGCAGCGCCTGGTGGAGAAAAAGCTCTTCGAATCCGAGGCGCTCGCGGGCGCCCTCGACGTCCTCGATCGAGGTCGGCAGCTGGATTGCCCTGAGAGCGTCGCCGGCCCCCGCCAGCTTGCGTCGCGCCCGCATCTCCGCCGGCAGCCCCTCGATCGCGTTGGGAGCCCAGCCCACGACCTGCTCGATCCATTGGCGGATCTGCGCCGGACGAAGGGCCTCGGTGGCCCGATGAAGAGGGACGAGGGCGTTCCCCTGCGGGTCCTGTCGAGGGCTGTTAGGGGATGCCTGCGCTGGATGCTCGGCATCCCCTGCGCCCTCGCCACCCGCAGAAGAGGCGAGCTCCCATTCTCTTACTGCGAAGCCTTTGCCCGAGAATTTGCCCGTCATCAGGAGCTCGGTTCCGGGGATGAGCTTCGAGGCGACCCAGGGTTGGTTGAACCAGGTGGCGCGGACGTGGCCGGTCTCGTCGCCGACTTTGACCGAGACCATGCGCAGGCGGCCTTTGCGGAACGGGCGGGGCTGGGATCCCTGGACCTCGACGAGAACCGTCGCGGTCTCCCCCGGTTGAAGGTCTCCGAGCTCGCGGATCCGCAGGTCGCGGTGCCGTCGTGGGATGTGGAAGAGCAGGTCGCCGACGGTGCGGATGCCTGCTTCGGCTGCTGCTTCGGCCGTCCTCGGTCCGACCCCCTTCAACGCCCCCAGGCCCTGCTCCAGCACGCTCGGGCGGGGCCAATGGACCGGCGCGTTCAGCAGCTCGCCGCGCCCCAGCTCCCGCGCGCCGGCGAAGGACCGCACTACTGGGCGGCCAGCAGCCACCACCAGCTCGGCTGTCCCCCCTCGTGGGCCTCGACCTCGACCCCCTCGGGCATGTGGGTGTCGAGCTCGGCGAGCGGGATCGGCGCCCCCTCGCCGGCGATCAGGGTGACGATCTCCGCCCCCGCGGCGAGGTGCTCGAGGGTCCGGGAGAGGGTCGAGCCGGCGCCGCCCCAGGCGACGATCCCACCGTCGGCGAAGCCGACCGCGTCGCCCTTCTTGAAGCGGCCCTGGGCGTCGTCGCGGGCGGCGGGGGCGACGCCGCCGGTGGCGAGCCCGTCGAGCGCCTCTTCCAGCCGCGCGGCGTTCTCGTCCATCGGCGCCTCGGGGTCGAGCTCTACCAGCGCCAGCAGGCTCGCCTGCTGCGAGGTCGCCTGCACCACCCGCGCCGGCTTCTCGGACAGCTCGCAGGCACGCTCGGCGGCCATGATCACGTTCGAGGAGCTGGGCAGGACGAGGATCTCCTCGGAGGCGACGCTGTGGATCCCGGCAAGCAGCTCGTAGGTCGAGGGGTTGAGGGTCTCGCCGCCGGGGACGACGTGGGCGCCGAGCTCGCCGAAGAGGCGCTGCATCCCGTCGCCGGCGGCGACGGCGACGACGCCGGTGCGGCCGCTGAGGCGGGCGTCGCGCTCGGCCATCTGCTGGCGCATGTCGGCGACGTCGAGGTTGGTCACCTCCCCGACGCCGTCGAAGACGGCGACGGCGTCCTCGGGCTCGTCGGTGTGGACGTGGACCTTGAGGGTGACGTCGTCGCCGACGACGAGGACCGAGTCGCCGAGCTTCTCCAGGCGCGGCAGGTACTCGCGGTTGCCGAGGCCGCTGCCGGAGACGATGAAGTTGGTGCAGTAGCGGTAGCGGCTGTCCTCGTGGTGGGGCAGGCTGCGGCGGGGCGGCTCGTGGTGCTGGACCTCGGGCGGCTCGGCCCCGTCGCCGCGCAGGCCGGCGACGACGCCGGCGAGGATCAGGACCAGGCCGTGGCCGCCGGCGTCGACGACGCCGGATTCGCGCAGCACCTCGAGCTGCTCGGGGGTGCGGGCGACGGCGCGCTCGCCGTCGGCGATCGCCCGCTCGAGGACTTCGGCGAGGACCGCGTCCTGCTCCTCTTCGGAGACGTCGCGGCCGAGCCGCTGCTTCTCCTGGTCGAGGTGGGCGAGCTGGCGGGAGAGCGAGTGGGCCATCTCGCGGAAGACGGTCAGCATCGTCCCCTCGGCCGGGTCGCGGACCGAGTCGTAGGCGGCGTCGGCGGCGCGGGCGAAGGCGGCCGCGACCAGCGTCGGGTCGATCAGCTCGCCGGGGCGGCTGGCCAGCTCCTCGGCGGCGCCGCGGACGATCTGGCTGAGGATCACGCCGGAGTTGCCCCGCGCGCCCATCAGCGCCGCCCGCGCCAGCGCCTGGACCAGCTCGGTGCGGCCGACCTCGTCGACTTCCTGGCCGTCGAGACGGTCGAGCTCCTCCATCACGGCGCGCATCGTCATCGCCATGTTGTCGCCGGTGTCGCCGTCGGCGACCGGGAAGACGTTGAGGTCGTTGACCTCCTGGCGGCGCGCCTCCAGGGAGGCGTAAGCAGAGCTGACGACCCGACGGAAGCGGGCGATCTGGGTTTCGGGCATCCACCCAGAATCTAGCCCCCAGCCGCGACGTGAGCACGTTCACACCGATCCGCTGGGCGCATTGGTACGGTCCGCGACCCAATGAGACGTTTCGCCAGTTGGACCACCAGTCACCGCAAGACCGTGATCATCGGCTGGATCGTGGCCCTGATCGGGTTCGGGATGATCGCCAGCGCGGTCGGGTCGGATTTCACCGAAGAATTCAGCCTGCCGAGCTCCGATTCCAAGGACGCGCTCGACCTGCTCGAAAACCGCTTCCCGGCACAGGCCGGCGACACGGTCCAGATCGTCTACAAGGCCGAATCCGGGGTCGAGTCGCCGGCGGTGAAACGCACGATGGAGGGCGTCTTCGCCAAGGTCGAAGCCCTGCCGCACGTCAGCGAAGTCGCCAGCCCCTACGAAGGGGGCGGCGCCGGCGCGGTCAGCGACGACGGCAAGATCGCCTACGCAACCGCCCAGTTCAACGTCACCACCGACAAGCTCGGCGACGGCGAAGTCAAGGAGATCATGGACACCGCCCGCGACGCGGGCGGTGACGGGCTCCAGGTCGAGGTCGGCGGCTCGCCGGCGGAGGAAGTCCGCGGCGAAGAAGAAGAAGGCGGCTCGGAGATGATCGGCGTGCTCGCCGCGATCGTCGTGCTGCTGATCAGCTTCGGGTCGGTCGTCGCGATGGGGCTGCCGATCATCACCGCGCTGTTCGCGCTCGGGGTCGGGATCAGCGGGATCACCCTCTTCACCCACGTCTTCGACACGGCCGAGTTCGCGCCCCAGCTGGCGTTCATGATCGGGCTCGGCGTCGGCGTCGACTACGCCCTGTTCATCCTCACCCGCTTCCGCAACGGCCTCGACGAGGGGATGGAGAAACGCGAGGCGGCGATCGCCGCCGTCGACACCGCCGGCCGCGCGGTCCTCTTCGCCGGGATCACGGTGATCATCTCGCTGATGGGGATGCTGCTGCTCGGCCTCCCCTTCCTCTACGGCGTGGCGACGGCGGCGGCGATCGCGGTGCTGTTCACGATGATCGCGGCGCTTACGCTGCTGCCGGCGCTGCTGACGATCGCCGGCAACTGGGTCAACCGGCTGCGGATCCCCGGCCTCGGCTCAGGCGCCCGCAGCATCGACGAGAACAGCTGGTGGTTCCGCTGGAGCCGGCGCATCCAGAGGCGCCCGTGGATCGCGGTGCTGCTCTCCGGCGCTCTGCTGCTCGCGCTCTGCATTCCCACCCTCTCGCTGCGGCTCGGCACCAACGACGCCGGCACCGACCCGGCGGGAACGACGACGCGCGAAGCCTACGACCTGCTCGCCGACGGCTTCGGGCCCGGCTTCAACGGACCGTTCGTCCTCGCTGCGGAACTGCCCGAAAAGGGCGACGACGCGCCGCTGCAGGAGCTGCGCACCGAGCTGAAGTCCGAAGAGGGCGTCGAGGCGGTGACCGACGTCACCCTCAACCCGGACGAAACCGTCGGCGTCTTCCAGATGTACCCGACGACTTCGCCGCAGAGCGAGGACACGACCGCGCTGCTCGACCGCATCCGCAACGAAGTCATCCCGCCGGTCGAGGATTCCACCGGGGCGCAGATCCACGTCGGCGGCATCAACGCGATCTTCGAGGACTTCGGCAACGCGATCGCCGACAAGCTGCCGCTCTTCATCGGCGTCGTCGTCCTGCTCTCGGCGCTGCTGCTGATGATCGTCTTCCGCTCGATCTGGGTGCCGCTGAAGGCCGTGCTGATGAACCTGCTCTCGATCGGGGCCGCCTTCGGGCTGATCGTCGCCGTCTTCCAGTGGGGCTGGGGCGCGAGCCTGATCGGCGTCGACGCAACCGGGCCGATCATCTCTTTCTTCCCGATCTTCCTCTTCTCGATCATCTTCGGCCTCTCGATGGACTACGAGGTCTTCCTGATGTCGCGGATCCACGAGGAGTGGGAGCACAGCAAGGACGCGACCGAATCGGTCACCCGCGGTCTCGCGCTCACCGGCCGCGTGATCACCGCCGCGGCGGCGATCATGGTCACCGTCTTCGCCTCCTTCATGATCGGCGAAGACCGGATCATCAAACTCTTCGGCCTCGGCCTCGCCTCGGCGGTCTTCATCGACGCCGTGATCATCCGCTCGGTCCTCGTGCCGGCGGTGATGCAGCTGCTCGGCAAGCGAGCCTGGTGGTTCCCCGACTGGCTGGACCGCATCCTCCCGCGGCTGCACGTGGAGCCCGCCGAGGGCGACCCGGCGCCAACGGGCGAGTTCGCGGCGGTCGGGGCCGGCAGCGACTCGGACCGCTAGCGCCGCGCTGCGTCGAGTTCCTGGCGGATATCGGCGGCGATGCGCTCCGGTTCCGCTTCGAGCTGGCGGTCGGTGAAGCGCAGGACGGCGTAGCCCTGCTGGCGCAGGTCGAGGTCGCGAGCGTGGTCGGTCTCGAAGGCGACTGAACCGCGGTGGTAGGTCCAGCTGTCGGCCTCGACGACCAGGCGCTGGGCACGCCAGAGGAAGTCGACTTCGTAGCGGCCTAGCTTCGGGTTGACCTCGGGCAGTGGGATGCGGTGGGCCGCGAAGAGGGCAAGGAAGGCGGCCTCGAGGTCGCTGCGGGTGCGGTCGGTCTCGATGCCGTCGAGGCGCAGGCCCTTGAACTCGGCTTGGCGGATGGCGCGGCGGATTAGGTACTCGGGTAGGGACGAGGCGCGGAGGTCTTCGATCGTGCGCGGGACGGTGGTGATGGGGATGTTGTCGCGGTGGGTGGTGAGGGCGGGCGTGGCTGGGGGCCGTCGTCCTCGCCCTCCTTCTGCTGGCGGGTAGGAGGGCGAGGACGACGGCTGAGCTCGGGACGGGGATAAGGCGAGACAGCGGTGGACGTGGAGGCCGGGGCGGCGAGACCGACCTGAGGTGGAGGGGACCGAAACGTGGATCGGGCCTTCGATGGGTTTGAGGAGGCCCCAGAGGGAGGCGGCGGAGCCGTGGCTCAGGACCGCTCCCTCGCCGCAGGCGAGGACCGCGGCCATCCAGCGCCCGTGCCAGCTGAGGCCGCGGTGCCCCACGGCGTAGACGCCGCGGTGGATGCGGTGGAGGCGTCCCTTGCGGACGCGTTCAGAGACCGCCATGCGCCTCAAGCCCGCGTTCGTCAGCTGCTTCGCGGTGACCACCCCGTGTTGTCGAGATGCGATGCGAGCAACCTCGACGTCGGGAGTGTCGAGTTTGTAAGGCATAGCCATACAAAGTCGACAGGCCCCTCGACCTCTCCCCCCTTACAGCCCCCTGAGGTCGTAGGACCAAGCGAGGGCGTGCCGACGGTGGAGCGACAGTGCTTTGCACGGCGCGGAGCCGACGGTGCGGCATCGCGCCGCGTCCTACGGCCTCAGGGGGCCTTGGTTACCTTGCCGGCCTTGAGGCAGCGGGTGCAGACGTAGGTCCTGAGGGGGCGGCCGTTCTCCTGGATCCTGACCTTTTGCAGGTTTGGGTCGAAGCGCCGTTTGGTGGCGACCATCGAGTGGCTTCGGGAGTGGCCGAAGGCCGGTCCCTTGCCGCAGCTGTGGCATACCTTGGCCATGAGGACGGTGGATGGTACAGGGTGCGGAAAACGCGCGGTTTGACGCCTACAGGAACCTGGTCTGGCGCTTCAGCAGGGCCATGCGGGCGACGGTTAGGGCGGCGTTGCGGCCCTGGTCGCGCTTGTCGCCGCCCGAGCGGGCAAGGGCCTGCTCCATGTTGTCGCAGGTGATGACGCCGAAGGCGCAGGGAACGCCGGTCGCCAGCTGCACGTCCTGGATGCCGCGCGCGGCCTCGGCGCAGACGAAGTCGTAGTGGTCGGTCTCGCCGCGGATGACGACGCCGAGGCAGGCGACGCCGCCGATCTCCGGCCCCCCCGCCTGCTGGGCGTTGTGGCGGCGGACGCCGTCGATGACGGTGCTGGCGGCGAAGGGAAGCTCGTAGGCGCCGGGCACCGAGTGGTGGCTGACATTGCCGATCGGCACCCCGGCCATCTGGAACCCGTGGTCGGCGCCGTCGAGCAGCCGCAGCGCCAGTTCCTCGTAGAAGCGGCCGACGACGACCGCGAACTGCAGCTTCGCCAGCTTCTCCTTCTCCTCGTCGCCGAACTGCTCGAGGAACGCGCCCGCCTCAGCCATGGCCGTCCCTGCCGTCGCGGCCCTCGCGGGCGTCGCGCTCCTCCTCGTCGTGGATCATCTCCTCGTCGAGCGCCAGGCCCTGGTGGTGCAGCAAGTGGCCCATCTTGTCGCGCTTGGCCCGCAGGTAGGCGTCGTTGTGAGCGTTGGGGACCGACTCGATCGGCACCTGCTCGGTGACCGAGAGCCCGTAGCCCTCGAGGCCGACGATCTTTTTCGGGTTGTTGGTGAGGATGCGGATGCTGGTCAGCCCGAGGTCGCCGAGGATCTGAGCGCCGATGCCGTAGTCGCGCAGATCGGCGGGCAGGCCCAGCTTGAGGTTGGCCTCGACCGTGTCGGCGCCTTCCTCCTGCAGCTTGTAGGCCTTGAGCTTGTTGAGCAGTCCGATCCCCCGCCCCTCCTGGGAGAGGTAGAGGAGGACGCCGCGCCCCTCGCGCTCGATCATCGAGAGCGCCGCTTCCAGCTGTTCGCCGCAGTCGCAGCGCATCGAGTGGAAGACGTCGCCGGTGAGGCACTCGCTGTGGACGCGGACCAGCACGTCCTCGGCGCCGTCGACCTCGCCCTTGACCATCGCGACGTGGTGTTTGTCGTCGACCAGGGAGCGGTAGCCGACCGCCTGGAAATCGCCGAAGGAGGTCGGCAGCGCGGTGCCGACGACGCGCTCGACCAGCTTCTCCGTCTGCCGCCGGTAGGCGATCAGGTCGGCGACGGTGATCATCTTCAGGCCGTGCTTCTCGCAGTAGGGGACGAGGTCCGGGACGCGGGCCATCGTCCCGTCGTCGTTCATCACCTCGCAGATCACCCCGGCCGGGGTGAGGCCGGCGAGGCGGGCGAGGTCGACGCTGGCCTCGGTGTGTCCCGTCCGCTCGAGGACGCCGCCGTCTTTGGCCCGCAGCGGGAACATGTGGCCGGGGACGACGATGTCGCGCGGCCCCGACTCGGGGTCGATCGCGACCTGGATCGTGTGGGCACGGTCGTGGGCCGAGATCCCGGTGCTGACCCCGCCGGCGGCCTCGATCGTCACCGTGAAGGCGGTCTGCAGCGGCGCCTCGTTCTTCGCCGCCATCAGGTTGAGGCCGAGCCGTTCGCAGCGCTGCGCGGTCAGCGCCAGGCAGATCAGGCCGCGCGCCTCCTTGGCCATGAAGTTGACCGCCTCGGGCGTCGCGAACTGGGCGGCCATCACCAGATCGCCCTCGTTCTCGCGATCCTCGCCGTCGCAGACGACGACCATCCGACCGGCGCGGATCTCCTCGATCGCCTCCTCGATCTTCGCGAACGGGCCCTTCGCGCCGGTGCTCTGCTCTTGTCTCTGGGTCTCGGCCATCGTGCTCACGCCTGCTCCTTCCGGGCGAATGGTGACATCAATCGCTCCACGTACTTGGCGACCACGTCGCACTCCACGTTCAAACGGTCTCCTGGCGCCAAATCGCCGAGGTTGGTCCGCTCCAGCGTCTCCGGGATGAGGGATACCTCGGCCCACGCCTCCCCCAGCTCGGCGACGGTCAGGCTGACGCCGTTGAGGGTGATCGAGCCTTTGTCTACGACGTACAAGAGAAGCTGGGTGGGGAGGTCGACGCGGACGCGCCTGGCGAAGCCGTCGTCCTCGACGGACGAGACCGCGCCGACGCCGTCGACGTGGCCTTGGACGATGTACCCCCCGAGCCGATCCCCGACCTTCATCGCCAGCTCCAGGTTGACCCGAGCTCCCTGCCCGACGCCATCGAGGGCGGTGACCTCCAGCGTCTGGTTCATCGCCTCGGTCTCGAAGAGAGCATCGCCGACTGAGGTGGCGGTGAGGCAGCAGCCGTTGACGGCGATCGAATCGCCAACGGACAGCTCCTCGGCGAGCCGGGATGAGATCCGCAGCCTGGCGCCATCGCCGTTGCGCTCCACGGAATCGACCCTCCCCACGTCTTCGATCAGGCCCGTGAACACGTCACCACTCCTTGAAGGCGGCGGTTATCAGGGCGTCGGGACCGACGGTCTCGGTCGACGAGCGAAGGGCGACCCGGCGCGCGGGTCCTGTCACGGCAGGGGACCCACCCCCACTTCCGGTAGCTGAAGCTTCCTCAGGGGGGGTCCCCCATGCTGTGCCACCCGCGCGAGGATCGGAATTCGGTTGACGTCCTAGAAGCATCGGGGCGATGAAGGTACGCGATTCGTCGATCTGGCCGGAGGCGAGGAAGCTGGATGCCAGGGTGCGGCCGCCCTCGAGGAAGAGGCTGGTGATTTCGCGGCGGCCGAGTTCACGCAGGGCGGACTCGACGTCGGGGGCGACGATGATCTCGGCGCCGGCGTCCTTGAGAGCGCCCGCGCGGTCGGCTGGCGCGTCGGGGGCGGTGATGACTAGGACCGGGGCCTGGTCGAGGGTCTGGAGGAGCTGGCTCTCGAGGGGCAGGCGGGCCTGGGAGTCGAAGACGACGCGAATCGGCTGCCGCGCGCCCTCGACGCGTGCGGTGAGCAAGGGGTCGTCGGCTAGGACGGTGCCGATGCCAACGGCAATCGCGTCCGATTCGGCTCGCCATCTGTGGACCAGGTCGCGGCTCTCGGGACCGGAGATCCAGGGGCTGTCGCCGGGTGCGGTCGTGGTCTGGCCGTCGAGGGACATGGCCATCTTCAGGATCACCAGCGGCAGGCCGGTGCGGGCGTGCTTGCGGAAGGGCTGGTTGAGGCGGCGCGCGGCGGTGGCCTCCGCCCCGCTCGCGAAGCCGACCTCCACTCCGCCGTCCCGCAGGATTCCCGGACCGCGGCCGGCGGCCTTCTCGCTCGGGTCCTCGGAGGCGATCACGACGCGGGCGATCCCTGCCTCGAGGATCGCCTCGACGCACGGCGGTTGCCGCCCCTGGTGCGCGCAGGGCTCCAAGGTCACGTACATCGTCGCCCCAGCCGGGTTCTCGCCCCGCTCGCGGCAATCCGCCAAGGCAGCGCGCTCGGCATGCAGACCGCCGAGCTCGGCATGGAACCCCTCGCCGATCACCTCCCCGTCCCGCACGATCACCGCGCCGACGAGCGGATTCGGACTCACTCGACCCCGCCCACCGTCAGCAAGCTCCAGAGCCCGCCGCAGGTAATCCTGATCCATGGCCGTTAGCTGGGAATTCATAGTTGACTGACGAGTCAATCAGTCTAACGCCACCCCTTCCTCGCGTGGGTCCCTTGCGGCGACAGGACCCGCGCGCCAAGCGGCTTGCGCCGGACTGAAGCATTCAGCGGCAGGCTCCCGAATATGCGCCCCGAATACGCTGACGAACCCCAAATGAAGCTCATCATCCAGATCCCCTGTCTGAACGAGGAGGCAACGCTTCCGCAGACGATCGCCGACCTCCCCCGCTCGCTGCCCGGCATCGACCAGGTCGAGCTGCTGGTGGTCGACGACGGCAGCACCGACCGCACCGTCGAGGTCGCCCGCGAGTGCGGCGTCGAGCACGTCGTCCGTCTGACCAACAACAAGGGCCTCGCCGCCGGCTTCCAGGCGGGCTTGGACGCATGCCTGAAGCTCGGCGCCGACGTCGTCGTCAACACCGATGCCGACAACCAGTACAAGGGCGCCGACGTCGCCAAGCTGGTGGCGCCGATCGTCGCCGGCGAAGCCGACATGGTCGTCGGCGACCGGCAGGTCGGCCAGATCGACCACTTCTCCGGCTCGAAAAAGAGCCTGCAGCGACTCGGCAGCTGGGTCGTGCGCCGCCTCTCCGGCACCGAGGTCACCGACGCCACCTCCGGCTTCCGCGCCTACAACCGCGAGGCCGCCCTGCAGCTGCTGGTCGTCGACAACTTCACCTACACGCTGGAGAGCCTGATCCAGGCCGGCAAGATGCTGATCGCCGTCGACGAGGTCGAGGTCGGGACCAACCCGAAGACCCGCGAGTCCCGCCTCTTCGCCTCGACCGGGGCCTACGTGCGCCGCAACGCGCCGGCGATCCTCCGCATCTACGCCCGGTACGAGCCGCTGCGCGCCTTCGCCACCGCCGGCGCGATCGCCCTCTTCCTCGCCTTCTGCGCCTGGCTGCCGTTCCTGCTCGACTGGATCTTCAACGGCGACAGCCAGGGCCACCTCCAGTCGCTGATCCTCGGCGCCGTCCTCTTCATCGCCGCGATGCAGCTCTTCGCCCTCGGCGTGATCGGCGACCTGCTCGCCGGCCAGCGGGTGATGACCCAGCGGGTCTTCGAGCGGGTGCGCCGGGTCGAGCTGAAGCTGGGGATCGAGCCCTCCCACTACGAGCGCGGCGCCCGGGACGAGTGAGCGCCGAGCGGCAGGGCGGCGGCTCGGAGACCAGCGCCGAATACGGGAAGACGGCGAGCTTCCTGGCGATCGGCGTCGGCCTCACCGGGCTGATCACCTACGCCTACTTCCTGATCGCCTCCCACACCCTCTCCAAACCCGACTACGGCCAGATCACCGTCCTCTGGTCGGCGGTCTTCATCACCATCTCGACGCTCTATCGGCCGGTCGAACAGCTGCTCAGCCGCCACGTCTCCGAGCGGCTGGCGAAAGGCGAACCGCTGCATCAGGAGCTGCGGGTCGCCTCGACGATCCAGATCGGGCTGGCGCTGTTCTTCGCCGTCGTCGCCCTGGTCCTCCGCGGCCCGATCCAGGACGACCTGCTGGAAGGCAACGAAACGCTCTACTGGGTCTTCTTCGGCGCCGTCCTCTTCTACGCGGCCAGCTACTTCGCCCGCGGCTTCCTCGCCGGGCAGCGGACCTTCGGTCTGTTCACGGCGCTGATCCTCTCCGAGTCGTGCTTCCGCACCCTCTTCGCGCTCCTCGTCGCGGTCGGCCTGCTCAGCGGCCAGTCCTGGGTCGCGATCGGGATCGTCGCCGCGCCGAGCCTCTCGCTGCTGGTCGTGCCCTTCGCGTTCCGGCGCCGCGCCAGGAAACAGCAGGTTGCAGAACGGCAGCAAGAGGCTCCGGCCGCGCCCGGAAGCGGTCCCGAGGAGGGGGCGGATTCATCGGAGCTGACGATGAAGGAGGGCGGCGGATTCGCCGCGGCGGTCCTCGTGATCATGTTCAGCGAACAGGCCTTCCTCAACGCGGGGCCGCTGATCACCCGCGGCCTCCAGGGCGCCGCCGCCGCCGGCTTCATCTTCAACGTCCTGATGCTGGCGCGGGCGCCGCTGCAGCTCTTCCAGGCGGTCTCGACCAGCATCCTCCCCCACCTCACCAACCTCCACACCTCGACCGACCCCGACAGCGAGCGCGAGTTCCACCGCTCGGTCCGCGGCGTCCTGCTCGGCGTCGCCGCCTTCGCCGCCTTCACCGGGCTCGTCGTCCTGATCGCCGGGCCAAAGCTGATGGAGATCGCCTTCAGCGACAAGTTCGAGTACGACCGGCCCGGGCTGCTGCTGGTGACGCTGGGGATGGGCCTCTACCTCGCCTCGGTCACCGTCAACCAGGCCTGCCTCGCCCAGGGTCAGGTGCGGCGCGCCGCGGTCCGCTGGATCTCCTGCGCCGCCTTCTTCATCCTCTGGAACTTCCTGCCGATCGTCGACAACGAGTTCCGCCGGGTCGAGATCGGGTTCGCGCTGACCGCCGGCGTCCTCTTCGCCCTGCTCTACCTCGTCTACCGCCGGCCCCACGAGCGCCCCGAGGACATCCCCCGCGAGGGCTCGACCGAGGAGCTCGAGCTGCGGCTCGCCTCGATCGACGAGAACACCTGAACCGTTTTTTTATTGCCAATCGAGTGTGAAATCGCTCGACTCGTCCTCTAGGTTCCCTCGATGGGGCACCATGACGCCGAGCTGATCCTGATCGCGGGGGCCCTGCTGGGCGCCGGCATCGTCGGCGCGCTGCTCGCCGACCGGGTCCGCGTCCCCGGGCTGCTGCTCTTCCTCGCCCTGGGGATGATCGCGGGCTCGCAGGGAATCGGGGGGATCGAGTTCTCCAACGCGGAGCTGGCGCGGACCCTGGGGACGATCGCGCTGATCCTGATCCTCTTCGAGGGCGGGCTGACCGCCGGCTGGTCGGAGATCCGGCCGGTGCTGGGGACGGCCGCCTCGCTGGCGACGATCGGCACCGTCCTCACCGCGGTGGTCGCCGGCCTCGCGGCGAAGCTGATCTTCGACATCGGCACTCTGGAAGGGATGATCGTCGGGGCGGCGATCGCGGCGACCGACTCGGCGGCGATCTTCGCCGTGCTGCGCCGCTCGACGCTGGAGAAGCGGCTGGCGCGATCGCTCGAGGGCGAGTCGGGGATGAACGACCCGGTTGCCCTCCTGCTGGTGATCGGGTTCATCGAATGGATCCAGGAGCCCGGCTACGGCCTCGCCGACATGGCCGGCCTGCTGGCGGTCAAAATCGCGGTCGGGATCGCCGTCGGCTACCTGATCGGCCGCCTCGCGGTGACGGCGCTGAGCCGGGTGCGGCTGCCGACCGACGGTATCTACCCGGTGGCGACGATCGCGATCGCCGCCCTCGCCTACGGCGTCGCCGAGATCGCCCACGGCTCCGGCCTGCTCGCCACCTACCTGGCGGCGCTGGCGCTGGGCGGCGCCAACATCCCCGCCCGCCGCACCGTCGTCGCCTTCCACGAGGGGCTGGGATGGGTCGCCCAGCTGTCGCTCTTCATCCTCCTCGGCCTGCTGGTCTTCCCCAGCCAGCTCGACGACGTGGCGCTGAAGGGCCTGGCGCTCTCCGCCGTGCTGATCCTCGTCGCCCGCCCGCTTGCGACCTTCGCCGCCACCGCCCTGGCGCCGCTGAACATGCGCGAGCGGCTGATGCTCGGCTGGGCCGGGCTGCGCGGGGCGACGCCGATCTGGCTCGCCACCTTCCCGGTCGTCGCCGGGATCGCCGGCGGCGAGGAAGAGTTCGCGATCGTCTTCTTCGTCGTCGTCACCTCGACCCTCGTCCAGGGGGCGAGCTTCGAGCCGCTGGCGACGCGACTGGGGCTGACGACCGACGAGCCGGCGCTGCCGCGGCGGCTGCTGGAGTCGGGGCGGATCCGGCGGATGGGGGGCGACGTGATCGCCTATCGGGTGCCGGAGGGCGCCGCGATCGCCGGCCACCGGGTCCGCGAGTTGGAGCTGCCGCGTGAGGCGCTGGTCAACGTGATCGTCCGCGACGGCAACGCGATGCCGCCACGGGGATCGACCGAGCTGCAGGAGGGCGACGAGCTGCACATCCTCGTCCGCAGCGAGCTGCGCGAGGAGGTCGAGGGTCTGACCGGCCACTGGGCCAAGGGGCCGATCGGCAGGCCCGCCCCGCCGCCGCTGCCGCGGCGCGGAGCCTCCCAGGTCTTCACCGTGCGCCCCGCCCGGGGAAACGGGGAGCTCGGCGAGGAGATCGACGGCATCCCGATCGTCAGGGTGATGCGCGACCGCAGCGAGCGGGGCGCGTACCTCGTCGCCCTCGCCGACGGGCGCTACGCGGTCCTAAGCGACGGCCTAATCGCGATCGGCGGCCGGCGGGCACTCGCCGGCTGGTGCGAGAGACGAGCATCGAGATCAGAGGTCGACCCGGCAGGGCGAGCCTGGTGGCAAGAGGTAACCGGCGCCCTGATCGCGCGTGGCTGAGCGGCCGGGGGAGGTTCGCCGGACCCTCCCCGCTGTTGTCCGCCGAACCTCCCTCCGGCCGCTCCCTCTAGGACGCGCCTGCAGCTGCTGCGATCTCGGTGTAGGCGGCAGCCGGGTCGGCCGCGCCGAAAACAGCTGAGCCGGCGACGAAGAGCTGGGCGCCGGCGGCGGCGAGCGGCCCGGCCGTCTGGGTGTCCACCCCGCCGTCGACCTCGATCGCGGCTTTGCCGGCCAGCGGCGCCAGCCGCTCGACCTTCTCCGGCGAGGTCTCGATGAAGGACTGCCCGCCCCAGCCGGGGTTGACGGTCATGCAGAGGACGACGTCGGCCAGCCCCCGCAGCTCCGCGACCGCCTCGACCGGGGTGCCGGGGTTGATCGCGATCCCGGCCAGGCAGCCGAGCTCGCGGACCGCGGCGAGCGTGCGGTGGGCGTGCGGCGTCGCCTCCTCGTGGAAGGTGATCGAGTCGGCGCCGGCCTCGGCGAATTCCTCGATCTGGCGCTCGGGCGCCGCGATCATCAGGTGCACGTCCACGACCCCGCCGGCGTCGTGCACCTGGTCGGCGATCCCGCTGAGGACCAGCGGCCCGATCGTGATCGGCGGGACGAAGTGGCCGTCCATCACGTCGAAGTGGATGACCCGCGCGCCGGCGTCCATCACCTCGGCGACCTGGGCTCCGAGGCGCCCCATGTCGGCCGAGAGGATCGACGGCGCGACCCGCGGCTCGGCCAGCAGCTCTCGCATCCGCTCACTCATAACCGGAAACCTACTGAGGCCCTACGGACGTGGCTAGGCAATCCGTAGCATCGAAGCCCCGCACGACTGGCATTCCATGTCTGCCGTGTTGGTCATCCGCGCGATCGTCTGGTGCTCGCCGCAGTTGGGGCAGGCGGAGACCAGTTCGAACCGGGTGAGGCAGTTGACGCAGCGCAGCCGGCCCGGCAGCTGGGTCGGGCGCAGCCAGGGCTCACCGCAGTTGGGACAGGGCGCACGGCCCAGGGGATTCGAGTCCCCCGTATCGGACTGGTTGGGGTGGCTCATCGCCCTAATCATGCCTTATCGCTTTAGGCAGTTCTGGTGAACCGGGCGATGAAGAAACCGGTCGTGCGGTCGCGGTCGGGCCGCAGCTGCAGGCAGCGGCGCTCGCCCGGCGCGGCGAGTGCCGGCGCGAGGGCTCCCAGGTCGTCGAGCCGCAGCGGCGGGAGATCCCCCTCCTCGCAGGCGCGCAGCAGGCCGGCGACCCGCTCCTCGTTCTCGCGGCGGGAGATCGTGCAGGTCGAGTAGACGAGGGTCCCGCCCGGCCCGAGGACCGCGGCGGCGTTCCGCAGCAGCTCGTCCTGAACCTCGGTCAGGCGCCGGATCGTCTTCGGCGACTTGCGCCAGCGGGCGTCAGGGCGCGAGGCGAGGGTGCCGAGGTCCGAGCAGGGCGCGTCGAGCAGGACCCGGTCGAAGCCCGGCCCGATCGCCCCTTTGGTGCCGTCGGCCTCGATCACGGTGACGCTGCGCAGGCCGAGCCGGGTCGCCTGGGCGGCGGTTTCCGCGGCGCGGCCGGCGTCGAGCTCAACCGAGATCACCTCGCCGCGGTCGCCCATCCGCTCGGCGATCTGGCCGGTCTTGATCCCCGGCCCGGCGCAGAGGTCGAGGACGTGGTCGCCCTCCTGCGGGTCGAGGATCTCGACGACGGCGGCCGATCCACGGCTCTGCGGGGTCAGCTCGCCGGCGGCGATCGCCGCCGGCACCGCCTCGCCGGTGCGCCCCTCGACGACGATCGTCTCGGACAGGGCGAGCGGCCACCCATCCTCCACCGCCGAGTTGCCTGTTTGTCCCTCTATGCGAGACATACCGGCAATTCGGCCGGGAGGGTGGGCGTCGACGCCGGCGTCACCGAGGCGCGCGAGCATTGCCTCGCGATCGGTGCGCAGCGTGTTGACCCGCATCGCCACCTCGGCCGGCTCGTTGCAGGCGGCGAGGACGCCGCGCGCGGCCTCGGGGCCCAGCTCCTCCCACCACATCTCCGCCAGCCACTTCGGGGCCGAGTCGGCAACTGCGGCGGTCGCCGGCGTCGAGTCGTCGCCCAGCAGCGCGGCGGTCAGCTGCGGCCGCTCGCGGATCGCCCGCCGCAGGATCGCGTTGGCGAAGCCGGCGGCGTGGGCGGCGCCCGCCGCCTTGACCAGCTCGACGGCCTGGTCGACCGCGGCGTGGTCGGGGGTGGCGTCGGCGAAGAGCAGCTCGTAGAGGCCGAGGCGGAGCGCCGCCAGGACCGGCGGGTCGAGCAGCCGGGTCGAGCGTCCCGCCAGCCGTTCGATCGCGACGTCGGCGGTGCCGCGGCGCTGGACGGCGCCGTAGGCGAGGCGCTGGGCCTGGGCGCGGTCGCGGCCGGAGAGGGCGAGGCGGTCGGCCTCGGCGCGGAAGGCGCGCTCGGTGAAGGCGCCGTCCTCGAAGGTGGCGCGGATCGTCGCGAAGGCGAGGGCGCGGGCTGGCGAGACGCGCCCCGGGGCGGCCGCCCCGCCGGCGCCGCTCACGAGCCCGGCAGCGGGTGGCCGCGCAGGTAGGCATCAGCCGGCATCGGCTTGCCGCCGGCGGGCTGGACGACCTCCAGCCGCAGCGCTCCCTCGGCGGTGCCGAGGAGCAGCGCGCCCTCGCGCTCCTGCAGGCGGCCGGCCTCGACCTGCTCTTCGACCGCCCGGGCGCGGCGGACGCCGAGCCGCTCCTCGCCCGGAAGCTCCAGGTAGGCGCCGACGTGCGGGGTCAGGGCACGGACCCTGGCGGCCAGCTCGGCGGCCGGGCGGCCGGGGTCGAGCCGGCGCTCGCCGGGCTCGATCTTCTCGGCGTAGGTGACGCCCTCCTCCTCCTGCTCGGCGAACTCGAGCGCGCCTTCGGCCTGCAGGTCGAGGGCACGGACGAGGAGGTCCCCGCCGAGCGTTGCGAGCCGCGCCGCGAGCGACTCGAAGTCCTCCTCGGGGTCGATCGCCGTCTCCTCGCAGAGGGCCACCGGGCCGGAGTCGAGGCCCTCGGTCAGTTGCATCACGCAGACGCCCGTCGTCTCGTCGCCCGCCATGATCGCCCGCTCGATCGGCGCCGCCCCCCGCCAGCGCGGCAGCAGCGAGGGATGGACGTTCAGCATCGGCAGCTCGGAGAGGAGCGGCTCGCGGATCAGCTGCCCGAAGGCGCAGACGACGACCGCCTCCGGCTTCGCGGCCCGGATCCGCTCCAGCGCCGCCTCGTCGTTGACGCTCTCCGCCTGCAGGAGGTCGATCTCCAGCTCCCCCGCCGCGATCGCGGCCGGCGGCGGCTTCACCTTGCGGCCGCGGCCCTGACGCCGGTCCGGCGGGGTGACGACGAGGCTCGGGCGGTGGGGCGAGTCGGCGAGGCGCCGCAGGACGGTGGCGGCGAAGTCCGAGGTGCCGAGGTAGGCGGTCCTCACGCGTCGGTGCGGGGCTCGCGCAGCTCGTCGGCCTCGTCGATCTCTTCCTCCGAGGAGGGGCTGTAGCTCTCGCCCTCACGCAGCGCCCGCAGAGCTGCCTTGCGCTGTTCGCGCGGGGTGCGGTCGAGGATCAGGACGCCGTCGAGGTGGTCGATCTCGTGTTGCAGGACCCGCGCCTCGAGGCCGGCGGCCTCGATCACGATCGGCTCGCCCTCGGCGTCGCGGCCGCTGAAGCGCGCGTAGAGCGGCCGCTCGACGTCCATCGAGACCCGCGGCAGGCTGAGGCAGCCCTCCTCGGCGACGGCCATCTCGGCCGAGAGCCACTCGACCTCCGGGTTGACGAGCGCGGTCGGCTCGCTTTCCGGCCCGGCCTGGAAGACGAGCAGCCGGCGCAGGACGCCGAGCTGGGTCGCGGCCAGCCCGATCCCGAGGCCGTCCCGCATTATCTCCACCATCCGCTCGACCTCCGAGCGCAGCTCGGGACCGAAGTTGGTGACCGGCGAGGCCTTGCTCTTCAGCACCGGGTCGCCGAACTTGACGACGTGGGCGAGCGCCGCTTCGCGCCGCTCCAGCATCTCCACTTCGAGCCGGCGCTCCTCGGCGTCGCGCTCCTCGGTCTTCACCTCGTCGCTCATCGGGAGGTGAGTCTAAAACTCCTCTCCGTCTGATACTTCCTGCGTGGAATCGATGCGGAGACCGCGGATCGCCATCGCCACCTGCGCCGGATACGACGACCTCAAGGTCGACGACGAGATGCTGCGCGCGGCGCTCGCCGAGCGCGGCGCCGAGGCGGAGAGCGTCGTCTGGGACGGGCCGGATCCCGGCTGGGAGGGATTCGACCTCTGCCTGGTGCGATCGACCTGGGACTACCACGACAAGCACGACGAGTTCCTGGCCTGGGCGCGGCGCGTGGAGGCGGCGGGCGCGCTGCGCAACCCGGCGAACCTGATCGCCTGGAACAGCGAGAAGACCTACCTGCGGGAGCTGGAGCGGGCCGGCGTGCCGACCGTCCCGACTGTGTGGGTAGAGCCCGACACCGCGCTCGACGCCGAGGCGCTGCTGGCCAAGCGCGGCTGGGAAGAGGCCGTGATCAAGCCAGCGGTCGACCTCGGGGCCAAGAACCTGCACCGAGTCCGAGCCGGCAGCGGCGAAGCCCAACCAGTCCTCGAAACCGTCCTCGAGCGAGGCGAGGCAATGGCCCAGCCCTTCCTCCCCTCGCTCGAATCGGAGGGCGAGCTGTCCCTGATCTACATCGACGGAGCCCTGAGCCACACCGTCCGCAAGCACCCGGCGCGGGGCGACTTCCGCGTCCAGTCGATCTGGGGCGGGACGATGAAGCCGGCCGAGCCGACAGCGCGTGAGGTGGAGATCGGCGATCTCGCCCTCTCGCAGCTCGACGAGCCACCCCTCTACGCCCGAGTCGACCTCGTCGCCGACCTCGCGAACGAGCCAGCACTCATAGAGCTGGAGCTGATCGAGCCGAACCTCTACCTCTCGACCCACCCGAACGCCGCCGACTACTTGGCCAACGCCGTCCTGAGCAAGCTCTCGTAAGGACGGGCACCCTTCCTTACTGCGGGTCTACATCAACCCCGATCGCCACGTCTTTCAATGAGCGGTCGGCGGCGCGCCGCTCGACGACGTCGCGCACCGCGGCGATCGTCCCGGCGCGGTCGTCGGCCTTGATCAGGATCCGGCGCCGGTGGCGGTTGCGGACGCGGAACATCGGCGCCGGGCCGAGCAGCTCGGAGCCGCCGGGAAGGCCGCGGTCGAGCTCCCGCGCCACCGAGATCGCCGTCTCGTCCAGCTTCGCCTCCTCGGCGGAGGAGAGGTTGATCCGCGCCAGGTGCGAGAAGGGCGGGTAGTGGAGGACGCGGCGGCGCGCCAGCTCCACCTCGAGGAAGCCGGCGGAGTCGTGGCGCGAGGCGTGCTCGATGCTCGAGGCCTGCGGCGCCAGGGTCTGGACGATCACCTCGCCCCCGGCCTCGCCGCGGCCGGAGCGGCCGGCGAGCTGGGCGACCATCGCGAAGGTCCGCTCCTCGGCGCGGAAGTCGGGGAAGCGCAGCGTCGCGTCGGCGTCGAGGATCGCACTCAGCGTCACCTCGGGGAAGTCGTGGCCCTTGGCGACCATCTGGGTGCCGACGAGGACGGCGCTCTCGGCTTCGTCGAAGCGGGCGAGGATGCGGGCGTGGGCGCCACGCTCGGCCGCGGTGTCGGAGTCGAGGCGCATGACCGGCATCGGATCCAGGCGCTCGGCAAGCAGCGCCTCGATCCGCTCGGTCCCGGCGCCGGCCCGCGAGAGCGTCGTCGAGCCGCACTCGACGCAGGCGTGCGGCTGGCGCTCGGAGTGGGCACAGTGGTGGCAGACGAGGCGGCCGTTGTGGCGGTGGACGATCAGCGAGACGTCGCAGTTGGGACAGTCCCAGTGGTGGCCGCAGGAGCGGCAGGTCAGCCAGGGGGCGAAGCCGCGGCGATTGATCATCACGATCGCCTTGGCGCCGGCGGCGCGCACTCCCTCCAGCGCCTCCCAGGTCTCGGCGTGGACCGGGCCCGAGCGGGGGTCGGCGCGGCGCATGTCGACCAGGTGGACGGGCGGCATGCGGCGGCCGTCGACCCGCCGCGGCAGCTCCAGGCGCGGCAGCTCCAGCCAGCTCTCCGGCCGCGGCGTCGCGGTCCCGGCGACGAGGACGGCGCCGTTGTCCTCGGCCCGTTTGCGGGCGACCGCGCGGGCGTCGTAGGTGGGGTCGCCCTCCTGCTTGTAGGAGGCGTCGTGCTCCTCGTCGACGACGATCAGGCCGAGGTCGCGGACGGGGGCGAAGACGGCGGAGCGCGGCCCGACGCAGACGCTCGCCTCGCCGCTGCGCAGCCGGCGCCACTCGTCGTAGCGCTGGCCGGCGGAGAGGGCCGAGTGGAGCACCGCGAAGCGGTCGCCGAGGCGGGCGCGGAAGCGCGCCACCGCCTGCGGGGCGAGGCCGATCTCGGGGACGAGGACGATCGCGCCCTTGCCGCGCTCCAGGGCGGCCTCGACCGCGGCCAGGTAGACCTCGGTCTTGCCGGAGCCGGTCACGCCGTGGAGGAGGAGCTTGCGCGGGGCGCCGGCCTCGCCGTCAAGCGCGGCGACGATCCCCTCGACCGCCTCCTCCTGCTCGGGCAGCAGGGTGGGACGGGCGGCGGCGCCGGAGAGGCCCGAGTCGGCGGGGGCGCGGCGCACGCCGGAGGTGCGGGTGGCGACGAGGCCGCGCTGCTCGAGCCGGCGCAGCGTCTGGCGGTCGGCGCCGACCGCGGTCGCCAGCTCCCCCGCCGACATCTCGCCGGCGCGCAATGCCTCGAGCACGGCGCGCTGCTTGGCGCCCAGCCGCTCCCCGCCGCCGAGGGCGGCCTCGCCGGCGGGGAGGATCTCGGCCCGGAGCTCGGTCTTGGCGCGGGTCGTGCGGCCGCCGCTGCCGGTCCCGGTGCCCGGCGGCAGCACCAGCTGCAGGCCGCGCGAGGGGGTCGAGCAGTACTCGCCCGCGACCCAGAGGCCGAGCCGGACCAGCTCCGGCGTCGCCCCCGCCTCCAGCGCCTCGACCGGCTCGGCGAGCCGCTCGGGCGGCAGCTCCGAGGCCTCGGCGAGCTCGACCACGACTCCCAGCAGCCGCCGCGGGCCGAAGGGGACGCGAACGACGCTGCCGACGCCGACGTCCTCCATCGCCTCCGGCCGGCGGTAGTCGAAGGGGCCGCGCAGGGCACGCGCGGTGGTCAGGGGCTCGACCCGGAGAATCGTCACCGGTCGAGGTTATGGGCGCCGGGGGATGGCCTGGCCTGCTGCCGAGCGAGGTCATATGCTGGCCGGCATGAGCATCAACCTCCACCCCGGCGAGCGGGTGATCTTCGAAGGCCACCCGTCCTGGCGCGCGATTCTCGGCTTCTACCTGAAGGGGGCGCTGGTCGCGGTCGTCTTGGGCTTCATCGCGAACCTGATCGACGGCGGCGCGACGACCTTCGTCGTCGTCCTCGTCATCCTCGCCCTCACCGTCCTGATCGGCTTCGTCAAGCGGGTGGCGACGACCTACACGATCACCGACCGCCGGCTCAACATCAAGCGCGGGATCATCTCCAAAGAGGTCCAGGAGACGCGCCTGGAGCGGGTTCAGAACGTCAACTACCAGCAGAGCGTCTACCAGCGCCTGATGCAGATCGGCGACGTCGACTTCGACACCGCGGCAAGCGACAGCTACAACTTCGTCTTCAACGGGGTCGCGAACCCCGGCGAGGTCGTCGAATCGGTCGACAAAGCGACCGGCGTGGGATCAGCCGGGACGCACGGGCTGGGCGAGGCCCAGCCGCCGGAACAGCGCGCCTAGTAGCGACTCCGAGATTTCGGGGGTCATAGCCTCCCAAAGTTCGGAGACGACGACATCGCCTCGCACCCTCGCCGCGCCTCACCAGAACGCCCCTTCGGCGCGGCCACCCTGCACCCCTACTTGCTTGGTGAGGGTGCAGGGTGGCCGCGTAAGTTCGCGGCGGTCTTGGTGAGAATCTCGCGGACGTGGCGAGGTTCGTACTTGACCTGGTAGTGGGAGAAGCGGAGCGGGGTCAGGCCATTGGCTACATGGGTCTGGAAGCGCAGCGCGTCGCGAGTCTGGGCCGAGGGGGTTCGGTGGTAGCGCCAGCCGTCGGTCTCGACCACGAGGCCGAGCTCGGGCCAGAAGAAGTCGACCTCGAACCCGTTGACGATGTGTTTGGCGAGCGGGGTCGGGAGGTTGGCTGCTGCGGCGAGCGGGCGGAAGAGCCGTTCGAGCTCGTCGTCGGAGAGCCGGAAGGTGTGCTTGTCGAGCACGTGGCGGAGGAGTCGGACGCCCGGCTCGCCGCGGTGGTCGTCGAGGGCCCGGCGAAGCGAGTCCGCGTCGATCACGTCGAGCTTGTCCGCCTCGTTGATCGCCCGCTCGAGGGTCTTGGGGCCCGTGACGGTGGCGAAGTCGAGGAAGGTACGGACGGGAGTGGTCACTGGAATACCCCGGCGGAGATCGACTTCGTTGCTGGGTAGGGAAGGGCGGCGATGGCAGCGCACGCCGTTGAGGCGGGCTTCGGAGGTTCGCCTCACGCTGACGTCGATGTAGTGGGAGTGCTCGTTACCGAATCCCCAGAGGGCGGCTGCGCTGCGGTGACTCAAAGCCGCTACGGGACCACAAGCGAGCACGGCCGCCATCCAACGCCCCTCCCGGGTGAGGTTTCGTCGTCCCACCGCATAGACCCCACGGACCACGGCGTGTAGTCGTCCCTTCTGGACGCGGTGCTTGATCGCTTCGGAGGAGAAACCCAGGCTGACCAGCTGCGCCCGCGTCACCACTCCGTGCTGTCGTCGCGCCAGATCCCACGCCTGCCGGCTCTGCGACTCCGAGATTTTGGGGGTCATAGCCCCCCAAAGTTCGGAGCGGGTGCGGTCTCGCCCCCTCCCGGCCGGACTTACCTGCCTGGCCCCGGCTTACTCGCCGGGTTTTGCGCTGACTACGCTGCTGCGGTCTCGGCGCCTGCGGCGTTGCGCAGGGCGTCGGCGCGGTCGGTGCGCTCCCAGGTGAAGTCGTCGTCGGCGCGGCCGAAGTGGCCGTAGGCGGCGGTCTTCTGGAAGATCGGGCGGTGGAGGTCGAGGTACTGGCGGAAGGCGCCGGGGCGCATGTCGAACTCGGCCTCGACCAGCTGGGAGATCTTCGCGTCGGGGAGCTTGCCGGTGCCGAAGGTCTCGACCATCAGGCTGACCGGGTGGGCGACGCCGATCGCGTAGGCGACCTGGACCTCGCAGCGCTGCGCGAGGCCGGCGGCGACGACGTTCTTCGCCACGTGGCGGGCGGCGTAGGCGGCGGAGCGGTCGACCTTGGACGGGTCCTTGCCGGAGAAGGCGCCGCCGCCGTGGCGGGCCATGCCGCCGTAGGTGTCGACGATGATCTTGCGGCCGGTGAGGCCGGCGTCGCCGACCGGGCCGCCGATCACGAACTTGCCGGTCGGGTTGACGAGAAACTCGCCCTGCAGATCGGCCTCGTCGAAGCGGCCGGGGACCTCGGCCTGGAGGACCGGGAGGACGACGCTCTCCCACAGCTCCGGCTTGATCTGGCTCTGCGAGTCGATTCCCTCGTCGTGCTGGGTGGAGATCAGGAGCTTTTCCACGGCGACCGGGCGGCCGTCGGCGTAGCGGACGGTGACCTGGGTCTTGCCGTCGGGGCCGAGGTAGCCGAGCGAGCCGTCCTTGCGCACCGCCGCCAGCCGTTCGGCCAGGCGGTGGGCGAGATGGACCGGCATCGGCATCAGCGCCTCGGTCTCGTCGGAGGCGTAGCCGAACATCATCCCCTGGTCGCCCGCGCCGGCGACGTCGAGCTCGTCGGTGTCGGATGGGTCGACCTTGGTCTCGTAGGCCTTGTCGACGCCCTGGGCGATGTCGGGCGACTGCTCGTCGATCGAGACGATCACCGAGATGTGGTCGCAGTCGTAGCCGTAGCCGCCGCCCTGGTAGCCGATGTCCCGCACCGTGTCGCGGACGATGTCCGGGATGTTGAGGTGGACGTCGGTGGAGATCTCCCCCGAGACCACCGCCATGCCGGTGTTGACGAGGGTCTCGCAGGCGACGCGGCCGCCCGGGTCCCCGCTCATGATCGCGTCGAGGACGCCGTCGGAGATCTGGTCGGCGACCTTGTCCGGATGGCCCTCGGTGACTGACTCCGACGTGAAGAGGTACTCGCCCTCGGCGAGCGGCTTGGAAGTAGGCATGGCGGGAAGAGTAAAGGAACGTCGAGTGATGGCGCCGGTCAGTCGCCGTAGCGCCTGCGCCCCGATGCCGGGACGAAATCGATGATCAGCGGGACTCCCTCCAGCTCGTAGGTCTCGCGCATCCGGTTCTCCAGGTGGTAGGCCCAGTCGCGGACGATCAGCCGGCGGTCGTTGACCTGGATCGCGATCCGCGGCGGGCTCTCCCCCACCTGGGCCGCGTAGTAGAGGCGCAGGCGCTTGCCGCGGCGCGACGGCGGCGGCGTCTTGGCGACGACGTCGGAGACGAACCGGTTCAGCTCCGGGGTCGGGATCCGCTCGGCGGCGCTTGTCGGCGAGCTGCAGCGCCCGCGGCAGCAGGCTGTCGACGTTGCGCCCGCGCGTGGCCGAGGCGGTGATCACCGCCGGACGCAGCCGCAGCTTGCGCTTGACCCGGGCGCGGGCGTCGTCGATGTCGGTCTCGGTGACGTCCCACTTGTTCAGCACGAGCAGGGTGGCGCAGCCGGCTTTCATCGCCATCTCGGCGACCCGCAGGTCCTCGGAGGTGACGCCCTCGGAGGCGTCGCAGACGACGAGCGCCGCGTCGGCGCGCTCGACCGCGCGTTCGGAGCGCAGCTGCGCGTAGTAGTCGACGGTGCCGGCGACCTTGGAGCGGCGGCGCAGGCCGGCGGTGTCGACCAGGATCACCCGCCGCCCCTCGACCTCGAGCTCGGTGTCGATCGCGTCGCGGGTGGTGCCGGCGATGTCGGAGACGATCACCCGGTCGGAGCCGAGGAAGGCGTTGACGAGCGAGGACTTGCCGACGTTCGGCCGGCCGATCACCGCGACGCGGACCGCGTCGTCGTCCTCGGCCCGCGGCTCGCGGTCGCCGAGCGCTGCGACGATCGCGTCGAGCAGGTCGCCGGTGCCGAGCCCGTGGGTGGCGGAGACGGCCAGCGGCTCGCCGAGGCCGAGGGCGTGGAACTCGGCGGCGATCCCGAAGTCGTCGGCGCGGTCGGCCTTGTTGACGACGACGAGCGACCGGGCACGTCGCCGCCGCGCAGCGTCTTCGCCAGCTCGGCGTCGCCGGCGCGCAGCCCGGCGCGGCCGTCGACGACGAGCAGGATCGCGTCGGCTTCGGCGATCGCCAGGCGCGCCTGCGCCTGCACGTCGCGCGCCAGCTCGGCCTCGTCGCCGAGGTCGATGCCGCCGGTGTCGACGAGCTCGAAGGCGACCCCGTTCCACTCGGTCGCCAGCCGCTTGCGGTCGCGGGTGACCCCCGGCTCGGGCGAGGTGACCGCCTCGGTGCCGCCGACGAGGCGGTTGACCAGCGTGCTCTTGCCGACGTTGGGGAAGCCGACGACGGCGACGGTCGCGACGCTCATGCCGCTCTTCCGAGCCTCTGGTTTGCAGGAGCGCCTCTCACGCGAGCCCCTCGTCCCGGGCGAGCGCGACGACGCGGGCGACGACCTCGTCGAGGCTCGATGCCGTCGTGTCGAGCTCGACCGCGTCCTCGGCCGCGCGCAGGGCGCCGTGCTCGCGCTCGGTGTCGCGGGCGTCGCGCTGGCGCTGCGCCGCGAGGACCGCCTCGACGTCCTCGCCGGTCTCGGCGGCGCGGCGGCGGGCGCGCTCCTCGTCGGAGGCGGTGAGGAAGATCTTCAGCGGCGAGTCGGGGCTGACGACGGTGCCGATGTCCCGGCCCTCGGCGACGTAGCGGCCGGCGGCGATCAGCTGCCGCTGGCGGGCGACCATCGCCGCCCGCACCCGCGGGTGGACGGAGACGCGGGAGGCGGCGGCGCTCACCTCGGGGGTGCGGATCTCGCCGCTGACGTCGCGCTCGCCGAGCAGGACCCGCGCGCCGTCGAAGCCGATCTCCAGGCCGCTCGGCGAGCGCGCCGAGCGCCTCGCCGTCGTCGAGGTCGGCGCCGGCCTCACAGCGCCGCCAGCGCCACGCAGCGGTACATCGCCCCGGAGTCGAGATAGGTGAAGCCGAGCTCGCCCGCCACGGCGCGCGCGACCGTGGACTTGCCGGCCCCGGCGGGGCCGTCGATCGCGATCACCATGCGCGGCAGCGTATTGACCGTCGTTTCCACGATCGTGGCCCCATAGGGGCTCGAAGGGTGGAAACGATGCTCAGGGGGTGAGCAAAGAGCGGAGGTCCGCCTCGAAGCCGGGGTAGCTGACCGCAGCGGCGTCCATGCCGTCGACCTCCACGCCCTCGCGGGAGGCGAGGCCGGCGACGGCGCCGAGCATCGCGATCCGGTGGTCGCCGTGGGAGTCGATCGTGCCGCCGCGCAGGCCGCCGGTGCCCTCGATCGCCATCCCGTCCTCGGTCGGCTCGACGCTGCCGCCGAGCGCCCGCAGCGCCGCGGTCACGCGTCTCGATCCGGTCGGACTCCTTGCGCCGCAGCTCCTCGGCGTCGCGGATCGTCGGTCGTCCCCTCGGCGAAGCAGGCGGCGAGGGCGACCAGCGGCAGCTCGTCGATCGCCAGCGGGATCTCGGCGCCGCCGACCTCGGTGGCGCGCAGGGGCGCGGAGCGGACGCGGAGGGTGGCGATCGGCTCGCCGCCTTCCTCACGCTCGTCCTCGACCTCGATCTCGGCGCCCATCCGCTCGAGGATCGTCAGCAGGCCGGTGCGGGTCGGGTTGACGTTCGACCCCCTCGAGGACGACCTCGCTGCCCGCGCACGAGCAGCGCGGCGACGACGAAGAAGGCGGCCGAGGAGATGTCGGCGGGGACGGCGATCGCTCCCGGGTCGAGGCGCTCGGCAGGCAAGATCGACGACCGCATCGCCGTCGCGCTCGACCGAGGCTCCCGCCGCCGCCAGCATGCGCTCGCTGTGGTCGCGGCTGGGCAGCGGCTCGACGACCCGCGTCTCGCCCTCCGCCAGCAGCCCGGCGAACAGCAGGCACGACTTGACCTGGGCGCTGGCGATCGGCATCTCGTAGGTGATGCCGTGCAGGGGCGCGCCGCGGATCTCCAGCGGCGGCAGCCGGTCCTCACGGCGCCGAGGTCGGCGCCCATCTCGCGCAGCGGCACCGCGATCCGGTCGACCGGGCGGCGGCGGATCGACTCGTCGCCGTCGAGAGTCCACTCGCTCCCCTACCTGCCCCGCCAGCCATCCCGGCAGCAGCCGCAGCAGGGTGCCCGCGTTGCCGACGTCGATCGACGTGCGAGCCGGCTCCGCGCAGACCGACGCCGCGGACTCCACCCTCAGCCCCGCTCGCTGTCGGCGCGGGACGTGCTCCCTGCCAATCCGACGGAAGGGAAGAGGCCTGCTCGTACCCACGGTCAGACCGCCCCCGAACCGCGCGCCAGGGTCGAGCGGGTGTCGGCCGCGTCGAGTAGGCGCCTGATCGTCCGTCTCCCCCTCCCCCATCGCCGCGATCAGCGCCGCCCGGTGGGAGATCGACTTGTCCGAGGGCGGGCGCAGCGATCCGCGCAGCGGTCCGGAGGGCTCGAAGCGGGCGCTGCTCATGCCGCCGACCTATCTCGACGCCGGGGCGTCGAGGACGGTGACGGTGTGGCCGAGCCCGCGCACCAGCTCCGCCGCCTTCGCCGCCTGCTCGGCGCCGGCGACCCAGAGGGAGACCGCGCCGGAGGTCATGTCCGGCGCCGGGTGCAGCGCCATGTCCTCGATGTTGACCCCGGCCTCGCCCAGCGCCAGGGCCAGCTCGGCGATCGTCCCCGGCCTGTTGGCGACGACGATCCGCAGCTCCCGCAGCGGCCCGCCCTCGGCTTCGGATTCGAGCAGGCAGCGGCGGTCCGCGCCGGCGGCGGCGTGCCAGGCGGCGAGCGCCTCGCGGTCGCCGCGCGCGGATCAGCTCCGCCGCCTCGCGCAGCCGCGCCGCGACCGAGTCGACCGAGTCGGCGACCGCCTCGCGGTTGCAGGCGAAGATGTCGGCCCAGATCGCCGGGTTGGAGCCGGCGACGCGGGTCGCGTCGCGGAAGCTCGGCCCGACGTCGGGCAGCCGCTCGGAGTCCTCGGTCAGCGACGCGCGCCGCCTCGCCGGCCAGGGCGTTGGCGACCACGTGCGGCAGGTGGCTGACCGTCGCCATCAGGCGGTCGTGGCCGCCGGGGTCGATCGCCTGCGGCCGCGCCCCGAGCGCCGCGAGCGCCCGCTGCAGGCGGTCGTAGAGCAGGCCGCTGACCTGCTCTGTCGGGGTCAGGTACCAGCGGGCGCCCTCGAAGAGGTCCTCGCGGGCGTTCTCGACCCCGGCCGTCTCCGCCCCGGCCAGCGGGTGGCCGCCGATGAAGCGCTCGTCGTCGCCGACCGCCGCGACCAGCTCGCCCTTGGTCGAGCCGACGTCGGTGACCGACGGTCTCGGGACCCGCCGCCGCCAGCGCCTCGCGCGCCTGCTCGGGCAGCGCCGCCACCGGCGCGCAGCAGAAGACGAGGTCGGCTCCCTCGCAGGCCTCGGCGACGCGAGCCGGCGGCGCGGTCGATCGCCCCCAGCTCGACCGCCCGCTGCCAGCCGCTCCGGGCTGCGCCCGCAGCCGACCACCTCGGCGTCGAGCCGCCGCCGCGCGGCGAGCCCGATCGAGCCTCCGATCAGGCCCACCCCGAGGACGGCGATCCTCATCGCGGCCGGCTCAGAGCCGCGCCGCGCCTCGACCGCGGAGGCGAACCGCTCCAGCGCGGCGACGGTGTCCTCCCAGTCGATGCAGGCGTCGGTGATCGACTGCCCGTAGGTCAGCTCCTCGCCCGGGACCAGGTCCTGCCGGCCCTCGACGAGGAACGACTCCAGCATCACCCCGACGATCGCCTTGTTGCCGTCGGCGACCTGGTCGGCGATGTCGCCCGCGGCGAAGAACTGCTTTTCCGGGTCCTTGCCGCTGTTGTCGTGGGAGGCGTCGATCACCAGCCGCTCCGGCAGCCCGGCGACGCCGAGGGTCGACCAGCGCGTCCTCGACCTCGGGCGGGTGGTAGTTCGGCTCCCGTGGCCGCCGCGCAGGATGATGTGGCAGTCGGGGTTGCCGGTCGTGTGCAGGATCGCCGGCATGCCGGCGTCGTCGATGCCCGGCGAAGGCGTGCGGAGGCCGCGGCGGCCCGCACCGCGTCGACCGCGACCTGGATGTTGCCGTCGGTGCGGTTCTTGAACCCGATCGGCATCGAGAGCCCGGAGGCGAGCTGGCGGTGCGTCTGGCTCTCCGAGGTGCGCGCCCCGATCGCCCCCCAGGCGACCGTGTCGGCGATGTACTGCGGCGTGATCGGGTCGAGGAACTCGCAGCCGATCGGCAGGCCGGAGTCCAGCACCTCGAGCAGCAGTTTGCGGGCGATCCGCAGCCCGGCGTTGACGTCGCCGCTTTCGTCCAGGTGCGGGTCGTTGATCAGCCCCTTCCAGCCGGTCGTCGTCCGCGGCTTCTCGAAGTAGACCCGCATCACCACCAGCAGGTCGTCGCGCAGCGCCCGCGCCGTCGCGCTCAGCCGCGTCGCGTACTCCATCGCCGCCTTCGGGTCGTGGACGCTGCACGGCCCGACGACGACCATCAGCCGCGGGTCTTTCCCCTGCAGCACGTCGACGCACTTCCTCGCGGCCGCGGACCACGCGCCTTCGACCGCTCCTCGCCGAGCGGCAGCTCCTCGAGCAGCCGTTCCGGCGGGACCAGCTCGACCACTTTCGCGATCCGCTGATCGCGGACGCCGTCTCGTTTCGCCCCCTCCATGCCGATGAACATTTTGCCTTCGCCTTTCTCCAAACCGCAGAAATCGTACTTTCTGGTCGCCCGCTGCCGGTTCGGGTCGGCGCGCACGCGACGCGAACCTTGGATCGGCGCCCGACCGGAAGATGTGAGCTCTTCGGGCGGCATGCGTGCCGCCGGGCCGGACGCCTAGCTAAATCGCCAGACAATAGGTGAGGAAGCCGCGCGCGACGCGCGTGGCGCTGGGAGCCGGTCGCGGTGTTGGCGTGCTCGACCTCACGGTCCAGAGGTTGTACCACGCGCGGCGCGTTTAGTCAAGTAGTTCCGACAGGCCGCGCAGGAACCGCTCGTTCTCCTCCGCGGTGCCGTAGCTGACCCGGATGTGGCCGGGGCCGCCGAGCGCCTTGCCGGGGCGGACCGCGATCTCGCGCTCGGCGAGGCCGGCGATCACCGCGGCCTCGTCGGCGTCGCCGAGGTCGATCCAGGAGAAGTTGGCATGGGTGTCGGCGGTCTGGAGACCGAGGCCGGCGAGGCCCTCCTCGACGGCGAGGCGGGCGGCGATCGTCGTCTCGACCCGGCGCAGGACGTCGTCCTGGTGGAGGATCGCCTCGGCCCCGGCCGCCTGGGCGAGGGCGTTGACGCTGAAGGGCTGGCGCACGGCGTCGACCGCGGCGCGGAACTTCGGCGAGCCGATCGCGTAGCCGACCCGCAGCCCGGCGAGGCCGTAGCACTTGCTGAAGGTGCGCAGGACGACCAGGTTCGGGAAGTCGGCGAGCAGGTCGAGGGTCGCGTCGGGGTCGTCGTGGGTCTGGAACTCGACGTAGGCCTCGTCGAGGATCACCGTCACGTGCTCGGGGATCCGCTCGCAGAAGGCGGCGATCTCGGCGGCCGGGACGTGGGTGCCGGTCGGGTTGTTCGGGTTGCAGACGATCAGCAGCTGGGTCGCCGCGGTCACCTCGGCCGCCATCGCCTCGAGGTCGTGGACGTCGCCCTCGGCGAGCGGCACGCGGACCTCGCGGGCGCCGGTCAGCGCCGGCAGGTACGGGTACATCGAGAACGGCCGGCCAGGCGTAGACGATCTCGGCGCCGGGCTCGCAGAGCGCCTCGGCGGCGGCGAGGAGGATCTCGCAGGAGCCGTTGCCGACGGCGACGCGGGCGGGCTCGGTCTCGTAGCGCTCGGCGAGGCGGCGGCGCAGCAGGGTCGCGTCGGGGTCCGGGTAGCGGTTCATCGCCGCCGGCCGCCGCGGCGATCGCCTCGACCACCTTCGGGTGCGGCGGCGACGGGGGACTCGTTGGAGGCGAGCTGGGCGATGTTCCGCCGAGGCGATCGCCTCGGGCGCCTGCCCGGTCGGGACCCCGGCCTGGTAGCCCGGCATGCGGGCGAGCTTCTCGGCGAAGGTGATCGTCATCGCGGCCCGATTGTGACGGACGCTGCCGCGGCCAGCCCTACTGGGCGGCCTCGAGGTCGGTCCGCAGCTTCTGCGCCTCGCCGACGTAGACGTGCGCGGGCTCGTGGTCGGTCGGCGCGTAGAAGTGGAGCAGGACCCGGATCACCCGCGGCATCGAGCCGGGGACCGGGATCTCGCGGCAGCACATCAGCGGCACCATTGTCAGCCCAAGGTCCCGCGCGGCCACGGCAGGAAACTCCGCGTCGAGGTCCTCGGTCGTCGTGAACAGACAGCTGACCATCGCCTCCGGCTCGAGCCGGTTGCGCTCGATCAGCCCCCGCATCAGCTCCTCGGTCGCGGCAAGGATCGCCTCCGGCTCATTCGCCTGGGCCTGCGCGGCCCCGCGAACCGCGAAAAGACGCCGCTGCGGACCCTCGTAGCGCCTCGACTTCATGTCGCCGTTCCGGCTCACATCCCGCATCTTCCCAAAGCAGGGGGGCGAATCCCGCAGCGGTGCGCCTTATCCACCCTATGAGGGGGAAAAGGCGCACCGATGGGGCTCACCACCTGGCGAAACTCGCCGCTCGCCAGGACGGTGTGGTTTCGCGGACGCAACTGCGGTCGATGGGACTCAGCGACCGGGCGATCGATCGCGGCGTCGAGGCCGGTCGGCTTCATCGAGTCTTCCGCGGAGCCTATGCCGTTGGCCGCCCCGACATCGGCCCACGAGGGCGATTGCGGGCGGCGACGCTCGCCTGCGGTCAGGAAGCGTTCGTTTCTCATCGCAGCGCCGGGGTCTTGTTGAGGCTTCTCGACAAGGGACCGGCGGTGATTGACGTGATCGCCCCGCCGTCCCGCGGCCGCAAGATCGACGGGATTCGCTTTCATCGCGTACGGGCGCCGCGGCGGGACGAGGTTGGGACCTTGGACGGCATTCCGTGCACGAGCCCGGCGCGGACGTTGGTGGACCTCGCCGGCGTGGTCGGCGACTGGACGCTCCGTAGCTGCTTCGAGCGGGCGGCGCAAAGGCGGCTGCTCGACATCCCGGCGATCGAGGCGTCGATGGATCCGGGACGGCGGGGCAACCCGTCCCTGCGGAGACTGGTCGACGAATGGCGCCGCGCCGCACCCGTCGCCAAGAAGGGCAGGCTGAAGAGCCCGCTGGAGGCGAAGGTTCTGCCGCTGCTCCTCCGCCGCCACCTCCCCACCCCGCTCCTCAACGCGCCGGTCGAGATCCCGAACGGCCGCCTCGAGGTCGACTTCCTCTGGCCCGACCACCGACTCGTCGTCGAGGCCGACAGCCGCGACTTCCACGGAACCGACCTCGCCTTCGAGCGCGACCGCTGGCGCGACCGCGAACTCTTCGCCGTCGGCTACAGCACCCTCCGGGTCACCCACCACCAAGCCAAACACGAAGCCTCCGCCGTCGTCCAAGCAATCGCCGCTCGCCTCGGGTAGCCACCCCCTGGAGTCGCTGGCGTCCCAACAAAGCGCGCTGGTAAGGGGCCGCCTCACCCTCCTACCCAGCCAAGCAGGAGGGTGAGGCGGCCCTTATCGAGAAGCGTCTCGCAGCCCAGCTATCTCGCCATCCGAGAGCCGCCGCGCCTTTCCCTCACGAAGATCGCCGAGGCGCAAGGGACCAAAGCTGACGCGACACAGGGAGACCACCCGGTTCTCCACCGCTTCCAGCATTCGCCGCACCTGGCGGTTGCGGCCTTCGCGCAAGGTGATCTCGATTTCGCGCGCGCCCAGGCGCCGTATCTCGGCCGGCGCGGTCGGACCGTCCTCGAGCTCGACGCCCTGGCGAAGGCGATCGAGGTCGCGGTCGCCGATCGCGCCGCGAAGGCTGGCGCGGTAGGTCTTCGGCACTTCGTAGCGGGGATGGGTCAGCTCGTTCGCCAGCTCGCCGTCGTTGGTCAGCAGCAGCAGGCCGGTCGAGTCGGCGTCGAGGCGCCCGACGGGATAGAGGCGCGCCGCGGTGTCGACGAGCTCGACGACGGCGGGACGGCTTCCCGGCTCGCGGGCGGTCGAGACCACTCCGGCCGGCTTGTTCACCGCCCAGACCTCCCGGACCTCGGCCGCCACCGGGCTGCCGTTGACCCGCACGTCGTCCCCCGCCCCCACGTCGCGAGCCGGATCGGTGACCACCTCGCCGCCGACCGTCACCACCCCCTTGGCGATGATCTCCTCGGCCCGTCTCCTCGAAGCCACCCCACCATGGGCGAGGAACTTCGCCAACCTCACGGGAGGGGAGCCGGGGAGGCCCCAGCCGGACCCTCCCCATCAGTTGTCCGGATGGGGCCTCTCCGGCTCCCTCCCATCACGGCTCGGCGCGTTGTTCCCCGGCCTTCAGCAGACGCTCGCGCAGGTCGCGCTCGTCCTCGGGGCTGGGGTCGAAGCGAGAGGGGTCCGGCAGCTGGTCGAGGCCGCTGAGGCCGAAGAGGCGCTCGAACAGCTCCGAGGTCTTGAAGATCGCGGCGCCGAACTGGGAGCGGCCGGACTCTTCGATCAGGCCGCGCTCGGCCAGGCTCTGGACCGCCGACTCGGAGGTGACGCCGCGGATGCGGGCGACCTCGGGGCGGGTCACCGGCTGCAGGTAGGCGACGATCGCCAGCGTCTCGGCCTGGGCCTGCGTCAGCGGCGGCGTCCGCGGCTTCGAGAGCAGCCGCCGGGCGGCTTCCTCGGTGGCGGGATCGCTGGCCAGGGCGTAGCCGCCGGAGACCTCGCGCAGGACCACCCCGCGCCTGCCCTCGGCCAGGTCCTCGCGCAGCAGCTCGATCGCCTCCGTCACCTGCCCCTCGGTCGCCTCGGTCGCCATCGCCAGGTCGGCGGCGGAGACCGCCTGCGGCGAGAGGAAGAGCAGCGCTTCGACGGTGCGGGAGAGGTCGCTCATGCGCCCTTCCTCGTCGCGCCGGGCGCGACCTTCTTGACCCGGATCGGACCGAAGGCGCGGTCCTGCTCCCAGGTGATCTCGCCTTTGCGGTAGAGCTCCAGCAGACCGAAGACGGTGACCGCCTGGGTCAGCCGGTCCTCGCCGCCGAACTCCTCGTCGAAGTCGAAGCTGGAGCGGCTGCGGAGGACGTCACGGAGGGCGCGCAGGCGGCGCTCCAGCGAGACGGTCGGCCGGATGTGGCTGATGTCGACCTCGGGCGGCTCGGTCAGCAGGTCGCCGAGCGCGGCGCCGAGCGCCTCGGGGTCGTAAACGGCGGTCGCGGCGTCGACCGCGACGCGGCGCAGCTCGGCCGGCAGCGGCGCCGAGCGGTACAGGTACCCGCGCTGGCTCTCGAAGCGGTCGGCGAGCACCTTGGAGGCGTCGCTGTAGCGGCGGTACTCGAGCATCCGCGCCAGCAGCTCCTCGACGGCCTCCTCGGGGCTGAGGTCGTCGAGCTCTTCCTCGGGGCTCGGCAGCATCAGCCGCGACTTCAGCTCCAGCAGGGCGGCGATCAGGACGAGGAACTCGGTTGCAACCTCCAGCTCCAGCTCGCCCTCGCGCTCGAGGTGCTCGACATAGGCGACGACGACCTCGCCCAGCTGCAGGTCGAGGAGGCTGACCTCCTCGCGCAGGACGACCGCCATCAGCAGGTCGAACGGCCCGGCGAAGACGTCGAGGTCGAGATCGAGGTCGAGGTCGGCTACGGCCACTCCGACGAAGACTAACCGCGGGTCGAGACAGCGACGGCCGCGGAGGCGAAGCGGAGCAGCCGTCGCCTGATCCCGGTCCCGGCTATTTGGGGAATCAGGCCGGGCCGTAGCCCATGCGCTCGCGGACGTCGGCGAGGACCGGGGCGGCCAGCGCCCGCGCCTTCTCGGCGCCGGCGGCGAAGACCTCCTCCAGGGCGGCCTCGTCGGGCCGCAGCTCGGCATAGCGCTCGCGCGTCGGTGCCAGGTACTCGACCACCGCCTCGGCGACCGCCTTCTTGAAGTCGCCGTAGCCGGCTCCCTCGAACTCGGATTCGACCGCCGCCTGGTCGCTGCCGCGGGCGACGGCGAGGATGTCGATCAGGTTGCTGACGCCGGGCTTGTCGGGGGCGCGGACGACCTCGCGGCCGGAATCGGTGACGGCCGAGCCGAACTTCTTGCGGACGACGCCGGGCTCGTCGAGGACCAGCACGGTCCCGCTCTCGGTCCCGCCGGTCGTCGACATCTTCCGCTCCGGCTCCTGCAGGTCCATGATCCGGGCGCCGACCTCGGGGATCACCAGCTCCGGCACGACCAGCGTCTCGCCGAAGCGGGCGTTGAAGCGGCGGGCGATCTCCCGCATCAGCTCGACGTGCTGGCGCTGGTCGTCGCCGACGGGCACCTCGGTCGCCCGGTAGGCGAGCACGTCGGCGGCCATCAGCACCGGGTAGTAGAAGAGCGCGGCGGAGGCCAGTTCGCGGTCCTTGCCGACCTTTTCCTTGAACTGCGTCATCCGGTTGAGGTCGCCGTGGGAGGTGACCGCCGAGAGCAGCCAGGTCAGCTCGGAGTGCTCGCGCACGTCGGACTGGCGGAAGAGGATGCAGCGCTCGGGATCGAGGCCGGCGCCGAGCAGGATCGCGGCGGTGTCGTAGACGCGCTCGCGCAGCTCGGCCGGGTCGTAGGGGACCGAGATCGCGTGCAGGTCGACGATGCAGAAGATCGCCGGATCGCCGCGGTCCTGGCCCTCGACGTACTGGCGGATCGCGCCGATGTAGTTGCCGAGGTGCTTGCGCCCGGTCGGCTGGATGCCGCTGAAGATGATCGGCTTGGTCATCGCGGGGAGACTAATTGGGGTGCCGGGGGTGGGTACCCCTCGCCCGGACAAGTGCCGCCCTAATTGGGGCGGCACTTTGAGTATCCGCCCGTTCGAGGGGTCCCCACCCCCGGCACTCGTGGCCGTCCCCGGGGGATCGGTCGATAGTCAGGCGTCGGCCGCCGCCGCGGCTTTTTCCTGCTCTTGTGGAATGCGGTCGCATTCGGAGCTGTGGCCGCACTCGCCGGCCTGGGCGGAACCGCGGCTCGGGATTGCTTGACGCTGACGTTTCGGGTTTTGGACTCCGAAGCCGGCGACGATGCCGCCGAGGATCATCAGGATCCCGGCGATCCCGAGGCCGAGGCGGAACGAGGAGGTGGACGCGTCCTCCGCGGCCTGCGCGACCCGGTCGCCCTCGGCGGCGGGCACGCCGTCGGTGGACGGGACCGCGAGCGGCTTTTCCTTCGCTTCGGCGACGGCCGAGACCGCCGCCCCCGAGAGCGCCGCCGCCCCGAGGTTGTCGTCGAGCTTGGCGCCGAAGCTGGCCGAGATCACCGCGCCGAGCACCGCGATCGCCAGCAGGCCGGCGACGCGGGAGACGCCGTTGTTGACCCCGGAGGCGATCCCGACCCGGTGCTCGTCGACCGAGTCGAGCACGGTCGCGGTCAGCGGCGCCACCGTCGCCGAGAGCCCGACCCCGAAGATCAGCAGGCCCGGGAGCACGTCGACCAGGTAATTCGTCTCGGGGCCGACCATCATCAGCAGCAGCAGCCCGATCCCGCCGACGATCGGGCCGGCAGTCATCGGCATCCGCGGACCGGTGCCCGAGGCGATGCGGCCGAAGCGGGGCGAGAGGAAGAACATCAGGATCGAGATCGGGGTCGTCGCCAGCCCGGCCTCCAGGGGCGAGTAGCCGACCACCTGCTGCAGGTAGAGGCCGACGAAGAAGAGGCCGCCGATCAGGCCGGCGTAGGTAGAGAGCGTGGTCAGGTTGGTGACCCAGAAGTTGCGGATCCGGAAGAGGCCGAGCGGCAGCATCGGGTGGCGGGCGGTCGCCTCGCGGAGGATGAAGAGGCCGAAGCTGAGGACCCCGACGACCATCGGCACCCAGACCATCGGGTCCTCCCAGCCGCGCGAGGGCTGCTCGATCAGCGCGAAGGTGGGCCCGCCGAGGCCGATCGCCGAGAGGGCGATCCCGGCCCAGTCGATGCCGAGGAAGGCGTCCTCGTCGCGGCTCTCCTCGACCGAGTGGAGGGTCAGCATCACGGTCGCCGCGATCAGCGGGATGTTGACCCAGAAGATCGCCCGCCAGGAGGAGATCCCGATCAGGGCGCCGCCGCCGGCCGGGCCGATCACGGTCGCGATCCCGGTCCAGGCCGTCCACATCCCGACCGCCTTGCCGCGCGCTTCGCCCTCGAAGGTCGAGGCGACGATCGCCAGCGAGCCGGGCACCAGCAGCGCCCCGGCCACCCCCTGCAGGGCGCGGGCGATGATCAGGAACTCGTCCGTGGGCGAGATCGCGCAGAGCGCCGAGGTGACCCCGAAGGCGATCAGGCCGATGACGAAGATCCGCCGCCGCCCGAACTGGTCGCCGAGGCTGCCGCCGACGAGCAGCAGCGAGACCAGCGCCAGGGTGTAGGCCTCGACCACCCATTGCTGACCGGCGAGGCCGACGTCGAGGCCGTCGCTGATCGCCGGCAGGGCGACGTTGACGACGGTGCTGTCGAGAAAGACGACCGTCGAGCCGAGGATCGTCGCGATCAGCGTCAGTCGCTGCGAGCGGGACACGCGGGTGAGTCTACGAGGGCGCCGATCTCCGCCCGGCGGGACCTCTGGGCGGCGCTCGTCCGTATAGAGGTCATGCGAAAGATCCTGCTCGTGCTGATCGTCCTGACGCTGCCGCTTGCGCCCGCGAAGGCGAGGGCCGACGGCTTCGGCATCCTCGGCGGGACGCCCGACTTCGTCGACCCTCCCTATCGCTACGTCGCCCTCACCCCGCACACGCGCCATCCGCTCTCGGTGATCGAGCGGATCGACCTGCGGGACTCGACCGTCGACCGCTGGTGGTACCTGCACGGCAGCTACTACCTGCCGGCGGTCGCCGCCGACGGCAGCCCGGGCGGGATCTCCGCCAACGGCCTGCTCGTCCTCACGACCTTCCCGCGGCGATATCCGCCGCGGCGGAGCCGCTTCGCGATCCTCGACACCAGGCTCTTCCTCAGCCACCCCGACCGGAACGCGGACAGCCCGCGCCACGCGGTCACCCGTCTCAGCCTCCCCGGCGCCTACAGCTTCGACGCAATCTCACCCGACGGCTCGCGGGTCTACCTGATCCGCAACGTCTTCGACGAGCGCAGGCTCAGCCGTTACGAGGTGCGGGCGCTCGACACCGCCAGCGGCCGGCTGCTGCCGCAGCCGATCGTCGATCCGGAGGAGCCGGACGAGCGGATGCAGGGCTCGCCCGTCACTCGCCTCGCCAGCCCCGACGGTCGCTGGGCCTACACGCTCTACACGGGCCCGGAGGAGACCTTCCTCCACGCGCTGGACACGGTCGGTGGCCGCGCGGTCTGCGTCGACCTTCCCCAGCTCGAGCACCTGCGCGAACCCTTCCAGCTGCGACTGAGCTTCGGCAGCGGAGGCCGCGAGATCCTCGTCCACAGCCGCGACACGAAAGACGCCCCCGCCTCGCCGCTGCTGAGGATCGAGACGGACGGCTTCGAGGTGCACGAGCCGCTGCGGGCGCGACTCGGGCTTGACGGCGGTTTCCTCCAGCTCCTGCGCGCCTTCTGATGACCGCGCTGCTGGCGGTCCTCACCCTCCTCGCACCGGCCCCGCAGCAGCCCGGCGCAAGCGCCGACTTCCTCGCCTTCGCGCAGACGCCGCGCGGGCCGGGCAACCTGCTGGGCCGGAGCAGGGTCGTCGGCCGCTCGGCGCAGGGACGGCCGATCGCGCTGCACCAGCTCGGTGACCCGAGGTGGAGCGGCGAGCTGCTCGTCTTCGGCTGCATCCACGGCGACGAGTGCGGCGCCGGCGCGGTCGAGCCGCTGACCGGCGGCTGCCCCGATCCGAGCGCCGACGTCTTCCTCGTCCCCGACCTCGATCCGGACGGAGCGGCGGCCGGCTCACGCCTGAACGGCCGCGGCGTCGACCTCAACCGCAACTTCCCCTCCGGATGGCGGCCGAGCGGCCGGCCGGGCGACCCGCAGTACTCCGGCCCGCGGCCGTTGTCGGAGCCGGAGACGCGGCTCGCCGCGCGGATCATCCGGGAGCTGGAGCCGGCGGCGACGATCTGGTTTCACCAGTACCGGGGGCGCCGTCCCTTCATCCGCGCCTGGGGCCGGAGCGTGGCCGGGGCTCGCCACTTCGCGACCCTGGCGCGGATGCCGTTCCGGGCGATGCGGTGGCCGGCGGGGACGGCGCCGAACTGGCAGAACCACCGCTTCGGCGGCACCGCCTTCGTCGTCGAGCTTCCGCAGGGACGGCTCGACCCGGCGATGCGGGGACGGCTGAGCAAGGCCCTGGTGCGGATGGGGCGCTGGGTGAGAGAAGATTGAGATGCCGGAAGGGGGTTGGGCTTGCCAGCTGAAAGCGATGCAGAGGAACGGCGGCTCGTGCGCGCGGCCCAGGACGGGTCCGGCGCGGCGATGGCGCAGCTCTACTCGCTGCACTGGCGCGGCGCCTACCGCGCCGCCTACCTCGTCGTCCACGACGCGGCGGCGGCCGAGGACATCGCCCAGGACGCCTTCCTCGCCGCGGTCGACGCCCTCGACCGCTTCGACCGGCGGCGCCCGTTCCGTCCCTGGCTGCACCGGATCGTCGTCAACCGTGCCCTCGACTGGGCGCGGCGCGAGGCGCTGCGGCGGCGGGTCGACGGGGCCGAATCGGTCTTCGAGCCCCTGCCGCCTCCCGCGGAGATCGGCGGCGAGATGATCGCGGCGCTGAGAGAGCTGCCGGCCGAGCAGCGCGCGGTTGTCGTCCTGCGCCACCTGCTCGAGTACACGCCGGGCGAGATCGCGCGGATGCTCGACCTGCCGCGGGGGACCGTGAACTCGCGCCTGCGGCGCGGCCTCGACCGCCTGCGGGAGACCGCCGAGGCCGAGCTGAGCGCGGAGGGACGGCGATGAGGCGCGAGGCGCTCGGCGAGGCGCTGCGCGAGGCGCCGATCCCGGTGCCGGCCGATGCGGAGGAGCGCGGCCGGCGGATCGTCGCGGCCGCCTTCGCGGAGCGGGAGAGCGGCGATCAGGACGGTCGCTCCGAACCAGGGGGGGCTATGACCCCCCAAACCTCGGAGAGGCGACGCAGGCGGCCGATCCCGCGCCTCGCGTTCGGGCTTTCGCTGGCCACCCTGCTGGCGGCGCTGCTGCTCTCGCCCGCCGGCGCCGACGTCCGCGACTGGGTCGGCGACGCCTTCGCCGCCTCTGCCCCGCGCCCGGAACCGGCCCTGGCGAAGATCCCCGGCGGCGGCCGCCTTCTCGTCCAGAGCGGCGAAGGCCCCTGGGTGGTCCAGCCGGACGGCTCGCGGCGGCTGCTTGGCGACTACGAAGAAGCGACCTGGTCGCCGCGCGGGCTCTTCGTCGCCGCCGCCGAGGGGCGGACGCTGAGCGCGGTCGAGCCGGGCGGCACTCCGCACTGGTCGCTCACCGCCGCGGCGAGGGTCAGCCGCCCGCGCTGGGCCCCGGCCGGCGAACGGATCGCCTACCGCTCCGGCGCAGAGCTGCGGATCGTCGCCGGGGACGGGACCGGCGACCGGCTCCTGGCCCGCTCCACCGCGCCCGCCGCCCCGGCCTGGTCCCCGGGGGGAGACGCCGGGCTGGCCTACGCCTCCGGCGACGGCAGGCTACGGATCGTCAACAGCGAAACCGCGGAGGGGCTCGCGGCTGCGCCCGCCCTGCCCGGCCTCGCGAAGCTGGAATGGGGCGCCGGCGGGACGGCGATCCTCGAAGCCTCGCCGCGGAGGCTGCGCCTGCGGGAGGTACGGCCGCGGAAGGTCGCGCCCGGCCCTGTCCTCGGGCTCGCTCGAGCGCTGACCCTCCCCAGCGGCGCGAGCCTCACCGCCGCCGCCCTGGCGCCCGAGCGGCAGGCGGTCGCCGTCGTCGTCACCCGCTGGCGGGACCACGGCACCCGCAGCTCCGTCCTCCTCTTCGCGCCCGGCGCCGCCAAGCCCCGCAGCCTGCTCACCGTCCCCGGCAGCCTCGGCGAAGTCGCCTGGTCCCCGGACGGCCGGCGCCTGCTCGTCGCCTGGCCCGGCGCCGACCAGTGGCTCTTCCTGCCCGTCGGCCGCGGCCAGGGACGGGCGGTCGCCGACATCTCCACCGCCTTCTCGCCGGGCGGCCGCGGCGCCTCTTTCCCCCGGATAGAAGGCTGGTGCTGCCGCAAATAAGCACCCCAGGGGGCTAAGCGGGTGCCCGACCGAGCAGATCAAGGACGAGGGAGGGAGTGTGCTCTGCACATGACCGAACGAGGACGCCGAGACGCGCCGTTGTCAGGCGCCCGATTCGCGCAGCTGGGCCGCTGGGGTGAAGAAGTTGCGGTAGGCGAGCAGGGTGGCGACGAGGGCGGAGATCGAGACGCTGCCGAGCAGCGTGTAGAGGAGGATCAGCTGCAGGCGGACGGCGTCGGTGGGGCTGGCGCCGGCGAGGAGCATGCCGACCATCGTCCCGGGGAAGAAGATCAGCCCGGTCGTCTTGGTCGAGTCGACGAGGGCGATCATTCCCGAGCGCAGCGAGCGGCGGACGGTCGGCGCCGCGGCTTCGCGGGCGGTGGCGCCGAGGGCGAGGGTCGCCTCGATCCGGGCGCGGGCGTCGGCCATCTCGTCGCCGAGGCGGTTGAGGGCGACGGCGCTGGCGGTCATCGCGTTGCCGATCACCATGCCGCCGACCGGGACCAGGTAGCGGGGGGTCGGGTCGAAGATCCCCAGCGCGACGACGAGGCCGAGGGTGCCGGCGCCGGCAAGGGCGAGGGCGATCAGCAGCGGCCCGAAGGAGTGCGGCACCTTGTCGGCGCGGTGGCGGGCGGTGATCGCGCCGAAGAGGACCATCACCGCCAGCAGCAGGAGCACCAGCCAGATCGAGTCGACGTCGAAGATCAGCTTGATCGCGTAGCCGACCAGGGTCAGCTGGACGATCGAGCGGACGGTGGCGACGACGATGTCGCGCTCGAGGCCGGCCCGCTGCCAGAAGGAGATCGCCGCCGCCAGCGCGACCAGGACCAGCGAAGCGGCGACCTGCCAGAGCTCGACGTGGATCGAGGTCGCGCTCACGGCATCTCCACCACCCGGTCGCCGAGGCGGCGGGCCTGCTCGGGGTCGTGGCTGACCAGCACCAGCGAGAGGTTCGACTCTCTGCGCAGCCTCGCCAGCGTCGCCTCGACCGCGTCGCGGGCGCCGTGGTCGAGGGCCGAGGTCGGCTCGTCGAGCAGGAGCACGGCGGGGCGCTGCGCCAGCGCCCGGGCCAGCATCGCCCGCTGCTGCTCGCCGACCGAGAGCCTGGCGACGTCGCGCTCGGCGAAAGAGGGGTCGAGGCCGGCGCGCGCGAGCGTCTCGTCGACGTCGAGCTCCTCGCCCGCCAGGCCGGCGGCGTAGCGCAGGTTCGACTCGACCGTCCCCTCCAGCAGCGCCGGCAGCTGCGGCACCAGCGCGACCTCGCGCCGCAGCGCCAGCGGCTCGTACGCGGTCAGCGGGCGGCCGCGGTAGGAGATCTCGCCGCGTCCGGGGTCGGCGAGCCGGTTCAGCAGCCGCAGCAGCGTCGACTTGCCGGCGCCGGAGGGGCCGACGACCGCCGTCGCTCCCTCCGGGATGCGGACGTCGAGCCCGTCGAACACCGCCCGGCCGCCGCGGTCCAACCCCACGTCTCGCAGCTCGAAGAGCACCGGCGGATGATCCCCCATCGCGTGGTTCCTTTTGCACCCATGCCGTGCAAAAGGAACCACGCAACGCAAGATGACCACCGCTGCGCCTGCCTCTATCACCCGCGGCGAGTTCGGCTGGAAGAATCCGGGTAGGAGGATTTGACGAATGGCTAGAGCAATTTGGAGCGGAACCATCAGCTTTGGGCTGCTGAACGTGCCGGTGCGCATGTTCAGCGCCGTCGCGCGGCGCAACATCGGCCTGCGGGAGATCCGCGAGTCCGACAGCGCCCGGATCAAACACCGCCGCTTCGCCGAGGGGACCGAGGAGGAGGTTCCCTACGAGAACATCATCAAGGCCTATGAGCTCTCGCCCGGGCAGTACGTGCCGCTGAGCAAAGACGAGATGGCCGCCTTGGCGCCGGAGAAGACCCGCGCGATCGACGTCCAGGACTTCGTCGACATCGAGGAAATCGACCCGATGTACTTCGACAGCCCCTACTACCTCGGCCCCGCCGACGGCGCCGAGAAGGCCTACTCGCTGCTCGCCGCGGCGATGGAACACTCGGGCAAGGCCGCGGTCGCCCGCTTCGTCTTCCGCAACAAAGAGCACCTCTCGGCGATCCGCGCCAACGCGGGCGTCCTGACGCTGACCACGATGCGCTTCCACGACGAGGTCGTGCCGCCCTCCGACCTCGACGACGCGCTGCCCGGCAAGAAGCCGAAAGTCGCCAAACGCGAGCAGGAGATGGCCGAGCAGCTGATCGACTCGCTCAGCACCGAGTTCAACCCCGGCGACTACAAGGACGAGTACCGGGAACAGCTCCTCGCCCTGATCGAACAGAAAGCCGAAGGCAAGGAGATCGTCGCGCCGGAGACCGAGGCGCCGAAGGCGACCAAAGCTCCCGACCTGATGGCGGCGCTCGAGGAGAGCATCGCCGCGGTCAAAGAGAAGGGCGGCAAGAAGCCGGCGAAAGCCAAGCCCAAAGCCGCCAAGAAGAGCAAAGCGAAAGCGAAAAGCAAAAGCTCTTCCCGCTCCAAAGCCAAAGCCTCGAAATAGGCGCCGGCCGTGGGCGAGACGCGGCAGGTCGAGGTCGACGGCAAAGAGCTGCGGCTGACCAATCTCGACAAGGTCCTGTACCCGGAGGCCGGGTTCACCAAGGGCGAGATGGTCGACTACTACGCCAAGGTGGCGCCGGCGATCGTCCCCCACCTGCGCGGCCGCGCGGTGACGCTGCGCCGCTTCCCCGAAGGCGTCGACGACCTCGACTCGGCCTTCTTCGAGAAGCGCTGCCCCAAGCACCGGCCGAAATGGGTGAAGACGACCCGGGTCCAGGCGGGCCCGAACGCGGGGAAAATCGACTTCTGCGTCTGCGACAGCCGGCCGACGCTGATCTGGATGGCGCAGCTGGCGGCGATCGAGCTGCATCCCTCGCTCTCGCTCGGCCGGGCGCCGAAACGGCCGACCGTCCTCGCCTTCGACCTCGACCCCGGGCCGCCGGCCGACGTCGTCGACTGCTCACGGGTGGCGCTACGCCTGCGCGAGGTCCTCGCCCAGCTGGAGCTCGAGTGCTTCGCCAAGACCTCGGGCTCGAAGGGGATGCAGCTCTACGTCCCGCTCAACGCCAAAGCCACCTACGAGGAGACGCGGCCCTTCGCCCAGGCGCTGGCCCAGCTGATCGCCAAGCAGACCCCCGACGAGGTGCTGGCGAAAATGGGCAAAAAGACCGACCGCAGCGGCAAGGTCCTGATCGACTGGTACCAGAACAACGAACGCAAAACGACGATCGCCGTCTACTCGCTGCGAGCCCGCGAGCGCCCCACCGTCTCGACCCCGGTGACCTGGGAGGAGATCGAAGCGGTGGCCGAGTCAGGCGACGGCTCGAGTCTCGTCTTCGAGGCGGGCGACGTGATCGAGCGGATCGAGGAGCACGGCGACCTCTTCGCCCCGGTGCTGGAGCTGGAGCAGCAGCTCCCGAAGCTTTGACGCCGCGAGAGGGTTGAAGAGGACATGCGGATTCCGGTGACCTCAATCGTGCTGCTCGCGCTGATGGCACCAACGGTCGCGCTTGCCTCGCCCGAACCGCCGCCGCCCGGCACGCCGCCGTCGCTGACCGGCCTGGCGATGAGTGAGCCGGTGATCCTCTCGCCGAGCACGCCGAAGAGCACCCACTCGAAGCTGCCGCGGAAGACGATCTTCTCCTTCTTCATGAACCAGAACGCGACCGTCAGCGTCGTCTTCAAGCAGGTGCGTAGGAACGGCGGCCTCGTCCGGCGGGGAGCGCTAACCCGCGACGGCGTCGCCGGCAAGAACAGAATCCGCTTCGAAGGCAAGCTGCCAAAGCCGAAGGGCGGCGTCCAGTTCCTCACGGCCGGTCGCTACAGGGCCTTCTTCATCGCGCGCAACGAGTTCGGTGCCTCGCCCGAAGCCTCGATCGGCTTCCGGATCGTGCGCCCGAAGAGCTAAAAACGCTGGCGCACGACCGGCTGGCGCGTTGCTTTGACCTCGTCGAGGCGGCGGACCGGGGTCGTGTAAGGGGCGTTCTTGGCGAGGTCCGGCTGGGTCTCGGCCTCAGCGAGGATCTGCTCGACCGCCTCGGCGAAGGCGTCGAGGGACTCCTTGGTCTCGGTCTCGGTCGGCTCGACCATCAGCGCCTCCTCGACGAGCAGCGGGAAGTAGACGGTCGGCGGGTGGAAGCCGAAGTCGAGCAGGCGCTTGGCGAGGTCCAGCGTCGCCAGGCCGAGGTCGCGCTTCATCGGCTTGCCGGAGAGGACGAACTCGTGCATGCAATGGCGGTCGAAGGCGATCGGCAGCCGATCGCCCGCTCGGCCCTCGGCGAGGCGCGCCTTCAGGTAGTTGGCGTTCAGCACCGCGGTCTCGGAGGCCTCGGAGAGGCCGTCGCCGCCGAGGCTGAGGATGTAGGCGTAGGAGCGGACGAAGACGCCGAAGTTGCCCTGGAAGCCGCGCAGGCGGCCGATCGACTTGGGCCGCTCGAAATCTAGGTCGAAGCCCGGGCCGTGGCCGTTGGAGCCCTCGCGGCGGACGACCTGGGGCCGCGGCAGGAAGGGCTCGATTCGGTCGGATACCGCTATCGGGCCCGCCCCCGGGCCGCCGCCGCCGTGCGGCTGGCTGAAGGACTTGTGGAGGTTGACGTGGACGATGTCGAAGCCCATGTCGCCGGGGCGCGAGTGGCCCATCACCGCGTTGAGGTTGGCGCCGTCGTAGTAGAGCGTCCCCCCCTCCCCGTGGATCAGCTTCGCGATCTCGGCGATGTTTTCGTCGAAGACGCCGAGCGTGTTGGGGTTGGTCAGCATCAGGCAGGCGACCTCGCCGGCGTTCTCGGCCAGCTTCGCCCGCAGGTCGTCCATCTCGACCCCGCCGACCTCGTCGGTCGCGACTTTGACCACCTCGTAGCCGGCCATCGTCACCGAGGCCGGGTTGGTCCCGTGCGAGGTGTCCGGCGCCAGCACCTTGGTCCGCTCTTCGCCGCGGTCGGCGTGGTAGGCGCGGGTCAGCAGCAGGCCGGCGAGCTCGCCGTGGGAGCCGGCGCTGGGCTGCAGGCTGACGTGCGGCAGGCCGCAGATCTCGCCGAGGGACTCCTGCAGCAGCCACATCAGCTCCAGCGCGCCCTGGGCGCGGCGCGGGTCCTGCGCCGGGTGCAGGCGGGCGTGGCCTGGGAGCGCCGCGACCCGCTCGTTCAAACGCGGGTTGTGCTTCATCGTGCACGAGCCGAGCGGGTAGAAGCCGCTGTCGAGGTCGAAGTTGCGGCGCGAGAGCCGGTTGTAGTGGCGGACGATCTCCGGCTCGGCGATCTCCGGCAGCCGCGGCGGGTCGGCGCGCAGCAGGTTCTCGGGGATCAGCTCCGCGATCGGCTTCTCCGGCACTTCGGCCGCGGGCAGCGCCGCCGCGCGGCGCCCGGGCTTCGATTTCTCGTAGATCGTCCGCGCCGCTTCGGCCTGCATCGGGGTCTGCGTCAGTGCCATCAGGCCGCCCCCCGACTTGTGGTTCCTTAGTCGTGTCCTGGCCGACAAAGGAACCACGCAACTCGGCGACGGCGGCGCCCAGCGCCTCGGCCAGCTCGTCGATTTGCGCCTTGGTGCGGCGCTCGGTGATCGCGACGAGGAGGCCGTCCTCGAACTCTGGGTACTCGCGGCCGAGCGGGTAGCCGGCGGCGATGCCGCGCTCGGCGACGCGGTCGAGAACCGCATCCACGGGCGCATCCAGTCGGACAGCGAACTCGCGCGCGACCGGCGCCCCGTGCAGCAACTCGACCCCGTCGACGGCAGCGAGGCGCTCGCGCGCATAGGCCGTCCGCTGGACCAGCAGCTCGCCCAGCTCGCGGAAGCCGTTGCGGCCGAGCCAGGCGAGGTGGACCATCGCCCCCAGCGCGTTCAGCGCCTGGGCGGTGCAGATGTTGTTGGTCGCTTTCTCGCGGCGGATGTGCTGCTCGCGGGTCTGCAGCGCGAGGACGAAGCCGCGGCGGCCGTCGACGTCCTCGGTTTCGCCGGCGATCCGTCCCGGCATGCGACGGATCTGGGCCTCGGTCGCGCAGAAGAACCCAAAGGACGGCCCGCCGAAGTCCAATCGGTTGCCCAAGGGCTGGCCCTCGCCAAGGGCGATGTCGGCGCCGCACTCGCCCGGCGGCTTCAGGATCCCCAAGGTCATCGGATCGCAGGCGACGACCAGGAGCGCGCCGTGCTCCTTCGCCGCGGCTCCGAGCGCCTCGACGTCCTCGACCGCGCCGAGGAAGTTCGGGCTCTGGAGGAAGACTGCGGCGGTCTCGCCATCGACGGCCGCGGCCAGCGCCACGGCGTCGGTCAGCCCGTCCTCGAGCCCGACCTCGACCACCTCGGCGCCGTAGCCGACCGCGTAGGTGGCGAGCGTCTCGCGGCTGTGCGGGTGGACGCCGCGGGAGACGACGAACTTGCTCCGTTTGGTCGCGCCCATCGCCAGGTAGCCGGCAGACGCGACCGACGAGGGCCCCTCGTAGAGGCCGGCGTTGGAGACCGGCAGCCCGGTCAGCTCCGACATCGCCGTCTGGAACTCGAACATCACCTGCAGGCCGCCCTGCGAGATCTCCGGCTGGTAGGGCGTGTAGGGCGTTAGGAACTCGCTGCGCGAGGTGATCGCGTCGACGATCGCCGGCACGTAGTGGTCGTACATCCCGGCGCCGACGAAGCAGACCTGCTCTTCGGCGTCGGCGTTGCGCTCGGCCAGGGCTGTCAGGCGCTCGTAGACCTCGGCCTCGCCGAGCCCGTCGGGCAGCGCCAGCGGCCGCCCGAGGCGCAGCGGCTCGGGGATCTGCTCGAAGAGCTCGTCGACCGAGGAGACGCCGATCGCGTCGAGCATCTCCTGCCGGTCGTCCGGCGTCGCGGAGGTGTAGCGAGTCACGTCGCTAAGGCTAGATGGTCGGCCCCACGGCAAGGTGCGCCTGGGGGCGCCCCGCGGCCGAGCAGATCAAGGACGCAGGACGCAGCCTTTGCCGGTGGCAAAGGCAAGGCCGAGGACGCAGAGATGCGATGTGCCGGGGGTGTCATCCAGGTGTGCCTTGTCGTGGGGTCGACCATCTCAGGAACGAGGAGGGCGGGCTCGCGGGCTAGCGGTCCAGCATCTTGCGGTATTCCTGCACCCCGAGCAGCGTCTCGGCCTCCTCCGGCGAGGTCAGCCGCACTTTGACCAGCCAGCCGCCGCCGTATGGGTCCTCGTTGATCTGCTCGGGCGCGTCCTGCAAGGCGTCGTTGACCTCGACGATCTCACCCGACAGCGGCGCGATCACGTCGGAGACCGCCTTGACCGACTCGACCTCGGCGTAGGAGGAGTCTTTCTGGACGCTCGCGCCGACCTCCGGCGGGTCGAAGAAGACGACCTCGCCGAGCGAGTCCTGGGCGTACCAGGTGATCCCGAGGGTGGCCTGGTCGCCCTCGATCCGGGCCCAGTCGTGTTCCTCGTGGTAGCGAAGGTCGTCGGGGTAGGTGGCGTCGGGCAACGTTCAGCTCCTTTTCGCGTAGAGAGGCTTGGAAGCTATCCGGGCGGGGCGGCGCTTGCCGCGCACGTCGATCTCGAGCTCGGTCCCGACCTCCGCAAGCTCGGCCTTCACGTAGGCCATCCCGGCGCCGAGCTCGAGCGAGGGCGCGAAGGTGCCGCTGGTGACGACGCCGGCCTGCTCGCCGTCGTGGAGGACCGGGTTGCCTTCGCGCGCTATCCCCTTGTCCTCGATCGTGAAGGCGACGAGCTTCTCCGCGGTGCCCTCGGCGCGGGCGCGGGCGATCGCCTCGGAGCCGACGAAGCCCGTCTTCTCCTTGCAGCACCAGCCGAGGCCGGCTTCGACCGGGTTGCGCTCCGGCGTCAGCTCGTTGCCGTGCAGCGGGAAGCAGACCTCGAGCCGCAGGGTGTCACGGGCGCCGAGCCCGCAGGGGACGACGCCGGCGTCGAGCAGCTCGGTCCAGATCGGCGCCGCGACCTCGGGGTCGATCAGCAGCTCGACCCCGTCCTCGCCGGTGTAGCCGGTGCCGCAGACCAGCGCCGGGCGGCGCCCGACCCGGGCGTGGATGACGTGGAAGCGCGGCGGCAGCTCGATCCCCAGCGCCGAGCCGAGGACCGCGCGGGCGTGCGGACCCTGGACGGCGAGCATCGCGTAGCGGTCGGCGACGTCGCGGACGATGACGTCGAAGTCGCGGCTCTGGCGGCCGAGCCAGGCGAGGTCGCCCTCGTGGTTGGCGGCGTTGGTGACGACCAGGTATCGATCCGCCCCCAGCCGGTAGGCGAAGAGGTCGTCGAGGACGCCGCCGTCCTCCTGGCAGAGGCAGGAGTACTGGGCGCCGCCGATCGCGATCTTGGAGACGTCGTTGGAGAGCACCCGCTGCAGGAAGGCCAGCGCGCCGGGCCCCTCGACCTCGACCTCGCCCATGTGCGAGACGTCGAACATGCCGACGTGCCGGCGCACCGCCGAGTGCTCCTCGCGGATCCCCTCGTACTGCACCGGCATCTCCCAGCCGGCGAAGGGGACCAGCCTCGCGCCCAGCTCGACGTGCCGCTCGTAGAGAGGGGTGCGTCGGGTGGCGGTGGCCGCGTCGCTCACACGGCCCAATCTATTGAACGGGGCGCGCCTACTCTTTGAGGAAGCCGGGCACGTCGATGTCGTCGTCGCTGACCCGGAGTTTCCTGATGTCCGTGTCCTCGGCCGAGACCCGCGGGCGGCTCTCGTAACGACGGCGGACCCGCTGCGGCGAGCGGGCCAGCAGCTCGAAGCCCTCGAAGCCGGTGGCGATAACCGTCACCCGGACCTCGTCCTTCATCGACTGGTCGACGACGGAGCCGAAGATGATGTTGGCGTTGTCGTCGGCCTCGGCCTGGACCAGCTGGGCCGCCTCGTTGACCTCGAAGAGGCCGAGGTCCTCGGGGCCGGTGATGTTCAACAGCATCCCGGTCGCGCCTTTGATCGACTCCTCGATCAGCGGCGAGGTGATCGCCGCCTTGGCGGCGTCGAGCGCGCGGGCCTCGCCGGAGGCCGAGCCAACCCCCATCAGGGCCGAGCCGGCGTCGCGCATGATCGTCCGCACGTCGGCGAAGTCGAGGTTGATCAGGCCCGGGATCGTGATCAGGTCGGTGATGCCCTGGACGCCCTGGCGGAGGATGTCGTCCGCCTGGCGGAAGGCCTCGAGGACGCTGGTGCGCCGCTCGACCGCCTGCAACAGCTTCTCGTTCGGGACGATGATCAGGGTGTCGACTTTGTTGCGCAGTTTCTCGATGCCCTCGAGCGCCTGCTGCATCCGTCGTTTGCCCTCGAACTCGAACGGTTTGGTCACCGCGCCGACGGTCAGGGCGCCGATCTCCTCCTTGGCGATCTCGGCGATCACCGGCGCCGAGCCGGTGCCGGTGCCGCCGCCCTCGCCTGCGGTGACGAAGACCATGTCGGCGCCCTTCAGCGCCTCCTTGATCTCGTCGCGGCTCTCGGCCGCCGCGCCGGCGCCGACCTCGGGGTTGCCCCCGGCGCCGAGGCCGCGGGTCAGCTCCTGGCCGATCGAAAGCTTGATGTCGGCGTCGCAGGCCTGCAGCGCCTGGGCGTCCGTGTTGACGGCGACGAACTCGACGCCGCGAATGCCGGCGTCGATCATGCGGCTGACGGCATTGGTGCCGCCGCCGCCCGCGCCGACGACCTTGATCACAGCGAGATAAGTGGATTCCATGTGAGTTGAGCCTTTGTTCCGTCCGACCCTTCAGCAACGCTCTAGGGTTCGAGCCTCCCGCTGAAGGACGGAAATTGCGCTCAACGTAGGGCATTCCCACGTCTCTGTCAAACGCGCGCCAACCATCCTGCAACGGCCAAGTCTCGACCACTAGTCGAGGGTTCTGCCAGTCTCACCCTCAGGTCGAGACTTTTCGACGCCGCTCTGCAAAGCCCTTTATCGGGGATGCAATGAGGTTCAGGGTGGCGGTGGAAGTTCGTGTTCGGAGCCGTAATAGGTCGCCCGGTTGGGGGCGATCACGTTTACATAATCGAGCGCGGTCACCGAGGGATCGGCGAGGATCGCGGCGGCGGCGTTCCACTTTCGCCGAGCTTGGGAGGCGTCGCCGAAGCGGATTTCGATCCCGGTGGTGAGGTTGACGTCCACCCCGCTCTCGCCGAAGAAGCTGCTTTCCACGTAAGGGCGCAGCTCGTCGGGAACCGCGGCGAGGACCTGCACCTGTTCGAGCGCCGTGCCCTTGACGCGTCCCCCTTTCGGAACCTCGTCGAGCGGCAGCCGTGGCAGCGGCGGGTCCTCGGGCAGCGGCAGCCAGCGGACCGCGGCGCCGTTGCCGGCGAGGCCGACCGCTTCGTCGCCTTCTCCGATCGCCGCCGCCAGCTTCGGGACCTGGACATGGGGCTCGGCGGTGCCGGTGCGGATCACGAACCAGTAGAAGCCGACCAGCGCCACCGTGGCGACGACCAGCACTGCGATCAGCCGCCGGCTCAAAGCTCCCAGCCCTCCGGCCAGCGGACCTCGCCGAGGACCTGGACCTCGGGCTCGAGCTCGACGCCGAAGCGCTCGTGGACGCGGCGGCGTCCCTCGGCCATCAGCTCGAGCACGTCGGCGGTCGTCGCGTCCTGGTCGTTCTCGACGAAGTTGGCGTGCTTCTCGGAGAAGCGGGCGCCGCCGTGGCGCAGGCCGCGGCAGCCGGCGGCCTCGAGCAGCTGCCCGGCGGAGCGGCCGCCGGCCCGCTCGTCCTCGGGGTTCTTGAAGGTCGAGCCGAAGGTCTTGATCCCCGAGGGCTGGGCCTCGCGCCGGCGATCGCGCATGCCCGGCCAGGGTGGCTCGGACCTCCTCGGGGTCGGCGGGCTCGAGGTGGAAGGCGGCGCGGGCCACGACTTCCCCCTCGCGCAGGTTCGAGCGCCGGTACTCGAAGCCGAGGTCCTCGGGGCCGCGCCGGTCGACCCCGGCGGCGGTGGCGACGTCGACCCACTCCAGGACCCGCGCCAGCTGACCGCCGTAGGCGTTGGCGTTCATCCGCACCGCACCGCCGGTGGTGCCCGGGATGTTGATGCCGAACTCGAGGCCCGAGAGACCCCATGCCGGGGTCTTGGCGGCGGCCGAAGGGAGCCGGGCGCCGCCGCCGCAGAAGACGCGGTCGCCGTCGCGCTCAATGGTCGCGAGGTCACCGCCCAGCTTCAGTGCGAGACCACGGAAGCCGTCGTCGGCGACGAGCAGGTTGGAGCCGGAGCCGATCACGCCGACGGCGAGGCCTTCGGCGTCGGCCCAGCGCAGGACCGAGACCAGGCCGTCGACGTCGCGGGGATGGGCGAACCAGTCGGCGGCGCCGCCGGTCCGCACGGTCGTGAACCGCGCCAGCGGGTGCCCGGCTTTCACTCCCTCGGGCGGCGCGCTCATCGCTCTTCCTCCCCGATCGGGTCTTCGGCGACCAAGGCCTCGCCGAGCCGGAAGACGTCGCCGGCGCCGATCGTGACCAGCACCGTGTCCGCCCCGTAGAGCCCCGGGGTGCCGTCGAGGCGCTCGGCCAGCGCCCGCCGGGCGAGCTCGGCGGTGGGCAGCCACCAGACCGGTTTCCCCTTCGCCCGCTCGGCCGCGGCCTGAGCGACCTGCAGGCCGCTGACGCCGGCCAGCTCCCCCACCGGCTCCTCGCGCGCCGGGTAGACGTCGAGGACGACCACCTCGTCGGCGAGCCCGAGGGCGGCGCCGAACTCCGCGGTCAGCGCCTTGGTGCGCGAGTAGAGGTGCGGCTGGAAGACCGCGACGAGCCGCGCCGGGTCCTGTTCCCGCAGCGCCGAGAGGGCGGCGCGGACCTCGGTCGGGTGGTGGGCGTAGTCGTCGTATATGGAGACCGGCCCCCGGCTGCCCTTCAGCTCGAGGCGGCGGTTGACGCCGCGGAAGCCCGCCAGCGCCTCGGCCGCCGGGCCGAGCTCGAAGCCGGCGAGCTGCAGGGCGGCGAGCGCAGCGCGGGCGTTGCGGCGGTTGTGCTCGCCGGGGACGGCGAGGCCGAGGTCGGCGGGGCCGGGCGCCGCGCCGTCGAAGCGGACGACCTCGCCCGTGGCGCCGCCGAGCCAGGCCATCTCGTCGTCGGCGGGCAGGACCAGGCCGCGCGCCGGGCCGGCGAAGGCGGCGAAGGCCTCGTGCAACTCGGCCAGCGAGCCCCAGCGCGAGTGGTGGTCCATCTCGACGTTGGTGATCACCGCCACCTCGGGGCGCAGGCGCAGGAAGCTGGCGTCGCTCTCGTCGGCCTCGGCGACCACCCACTGGCCCTCGCCCCAGCCGGCGTTGGCGGCCTCGCCGTCGGGCCCCAGCCCGGGGACCTCGCCGCCGACGAAGAAGGCCGGGTCGGCGCCGATCGCCCGCAGCGCCCAGGCCGTCATCGCGGTCGTCGTCGTCTTGCCGTGGGTGCCGGCGATCGCGATCAGCCGCTTCTCGGCGCAGAGCTCGGCGAGGAGCGCTCCGCGGTGGATCGGCTCGACCCCGCGCCGGCGGGCGAGCGAGAGCTCGGGGTTGTCGTCCCCGATCGCGGTCGAGACGACGACCTCGGCGCCCTCAGGCAGGTTCGCCGCGTCGTGGCCGACCGCCGGTTCGAGCCCGGCGGCGCGCAGGCGCTCCATATAAGAGGAGTCGGCGCGGTCGGAGCCGGTGACGGCGGCGCCGAGACGCGCGCAGACCAGCGCCAGCCCGCTCATCCCGGCCCCGCCGATCCCGACGAAGTGCAGCCGCCGATCAGCCCAGTTCATCGCCCCACCCTCCCGCGAGACCGCAAAAACGGTTCCTCAAGAGACGTTTTTGCGGTTTCGGCGTTCACTGGGCCGCCTCTAGAACCTGGTCGGCGATCTGCCTTGCGGCGTCGGGCCTGGCGAGGCCCCGGGCGGCGCTCGCCATCGCCTGCAGCCGCGACTGGTCTTCGATCGCCGCCGCGACCTCGGCCTGCAGGCGCTCGGCGCTCAGCTCCGCGTCGGGGACGACGCTCGCCGCCCCGGCGGCCCGCATCCACTCGGCGTTGGCGCTCTGATGGTCGGCGGTGGCGTAGGGGAACGGGACCAGGATCGCCGGCCTGCCGGCGGCGACGACCTCGAAGATCGAGCCGCCGGAGCGGGCGAGGACGAGGTCGGCGGCGGCCAGGGCGTCGCCCAGGTCCGGCTCGTAGGGCAGCAGCGTGTATCGCTCCGCGCCCGCGGCCAGCGCCAGCCGCGGCTCGAGCTCGGGGAAGTCGCGGGTGCCGGCGATGTGGACGACGTCGAACCCGCGCCCCTCGCGCTCGGCGAAGGCCTCGAAGGCGGCGAGGTTGATCGAGCGCGCCCCCTGGCTGCCGCCGAAGACGAGCAGGCAGCGGGCGTCCTCTGTGATCCCGAACCGGCGCCGGGCCGCGGCCCGGTCTCCTTCCAGCACCGCTTTTGGCACCGGGCGACCGGTGACCAGGTACCGCTCCCCCTCCCTGCCCACGATCGGGAAGGCGAGGCAGACCCGCCGCGCCCGCCCTGCCAGCAGGCGGTTGGCAAGCCCGAGGTGGCTGTCGGCCTCGGTGAGGACGAGCGGGGTGCGGGTCAGCGTCGCCGCCAGCCCGGCCGGCCCGGCGACGAAGCCGCCGCCGCCGACGACCACGTCGGCCCCCCGCCGGCGCAGCACCTTCCGCGCCGCGCCGACGGCGGCCAGCGCCTCGGCCCCGGCCCGGGCCGCGCGCAGCGGGTTGCGGCGGTCGATGCCGCGCACCTTGACGAAGTCGATCTCGTAGCCGGCGGCCGGAACCAGCTCGGCCTCGATCCGCTCGCGCGTGCCGAGGAAGCTGACCTCGGCGCCGCTAGCCCGAAGCTCGTCGGCGACCGCCATGGCGGGCACCACGTGCCCCGCGGTTCCCCCCGCTGCGACCACCACTCTTGGCTTGCCTGGCACCGCTCGTTCGGCTCCTTTCGCGCGCGGGCGAGCGCCCGCCGTCGACGACGCGCAGTTTGCCAGCGCGGGTGGGCGTCGAAGCGCGCGCCGCCTTCGCGGTGCCGCCGCGGGCGACGTTGAGGATCAGGCCGACGGCCAGCAGCGTCGCCATCAGGCTGCTGTTGCCATAGGAGACGAAGGGCAGCGGCACCCCGGTCAGCGGCGCCATGCCCATCACCGCGAAGAGGTTGATGATCGCCTGGACGAGGACCAGCGAGGTGAGGCCGGCGACGAGGATCTTCCCGTAGGCGTCCTTCGCCTTCTGGGCGGTTTTCAGGCCGGCATAGCCGAACATCGCGAAGAGGCCGACCACGGCGGTGATCCCGGCCAGTCCGAGCTCCTCGCCGATCACGGCGGAGATCATGTCGGTGTGGGCCTCGGGCAGGTAGAAGGCCTTGCCGACGCCGTTGCCGAGCCCGTCGCCGAGGAAGCCGCCCGAGCCGAGGGCGATCTTCGCCTGCGCGGCCTGGAAGCCGGCGCCGCCGGGGTCGGAGCCGGGGTTGAGGAACGAGGTCAGGCGGGCCATCCGGTAGGGCTCGACGACCGCCATCGCCAGCGCCAGGCCGGCGATCACGAGGGCGATCTTGCCGAGGTCGGCGGGCCGCATCCCCGCTGAGATCAACATCGCACCGACCGAGAAGGCGATCACCATCGTCGTCCCCATGTCGGGCTGGAGCATGATCAGCAGGCAGGAGGCGCCGACCACCAGGAGGAAGGGCATGATCCCTTCCAGCGAGCGCACCCGCTTCGGCTTCTGCGCCAGCAGGTCGGCGCCGTAGAGGATCAGCGCCACCTTGGCCAGCTCCGAGGGCTGGACCTGGAGGAAGCCGCCGCCGATCCAGCGGGTCGCGCCGTTGACTTCGGTGCCGGCGACGAGGACGGCGCAGAGGAGGAAGATCGAGCCGGCGAGCAGCATCGGGGTCACCCGGCGCACCAGCTGCAGGCCGCCGCCGCGGGCGACCAGGTACATGATCGTCAGGCCGACGGCGCCGAAGAGCAGCGTCCGCTTCAGGTAGAAGGCGCTGTCGGAGAGGCCGCCGTCCTGGAGGATGCGGGTCGTCGAGCTGGCCGAGAAGACCATCACCGCCCCCAGGGCCAGGAGGCAGAGGGTCGCGGTGAGGAGGATGTTGTACTCGGCCGGAACCGGGCGGGCTCGCGTCTTTTGCCGCTTGTCTTTCGCCGGCTTCTTCGCGGGTTTCCTGCGGCCGCGGGCGGCTTTCGCGCTCATCCCAATCCCCCGACGATCTCGCGGAAGCGCTCGCCGCGCGCTTCGTAGCTCTCGAAGGCGTCGAAGCTGGCGCAGGCGGGCGAGAGCAGGACGACGTCGCCGGGCCGCGCCGCGGCGGCCGCGCGGCGGACCGCGTCCTCGAGGTCGGCGCAGCGATGCAGCTCGACCCCGGCCGCGACGACCGGCGCCAGCTCTCGCGCCATCCGCTCGCCGGTGGCGCCGATCAGGTAGCAGGCGCGGGACCGCTCTACCAGCGGCTCGACCAGGGGCCCGAAGGGCTCGTCCTTCTCGCTGCCGCCGAGGATCGCGTGGACGCCGCCGTCGAAGGCACGGAGCCCGACCGCAGCGGAGGCGACGTTGGTCGCCTTCGAGTCGTTGACGAAACGGACGCCGCCGATCTCGGCGACCGTCTCCAGCCGGTGCGGGACGCCGGCGAAGCTGCGCAGGCCGGCGCGGACCGCGTCGCGGTCGATCCCCATCGAGAGCGCGGCAGCGGCGGCGGCCATCGCGTTGGCGACGTTGTGCTCGCCGAAGAGGCCGAGCTCGGCGACCGCCAGCAACGGCTCGCCGTCGTAGAAGATCGTCCCCTCGGCCACGGCGACCTCGCAATCGGGGCCGGCGCCATGGCAGAAGGCGACCCGGCGGGCGCAGCCGCCGAGGTCGGTGCCGGCGGCAAACGGGTCGTCGGCGTTGTAGACGGCGAGGTCGTCGTTGCCCTGGTTGGCGAAGATCCGCAGCTTCGCCGCCAGGTAGGACTCGAGGTCGTGGTGGCGGTCGAGGTGGTCCGGTGCGAGGTTGAGGAAGACCGCGCACTCGGGCGCGAAGGCGGTCGTGTCCTCGAGCTGGAAGCTGGAGCACTCGCAGACGATGGTCGCCTCGGGGTCGACCTCGCCGACCAGCTCGGAGAGCGCGGTGCCGACGTTGCCGGCGACCGCCACCGGCTCACCCGCGGTGCGGTAGAGGTGGCCGAGCAGCTCGACCGTGGTCGTCTTGCCGTTGGTCCCGGTGACGGCGAGGAAGCGGTTGGGCAGCGCCCGCCAGGCGAGCTCCATCTCCCCCGTCACCTCGAGACCCCGCTCCAGGGCCCGTGCGATCACCGGCGCCTCCCGGGGTACACCCGGGCTCTTGACGACCGTGCGGGTCCCGTCGAGCTGCGCCACTCCATCCGTATCCAGGAAGACTTCGACGCCCGCCCCCTCCAGCCCTGCCGCCCCCTGCGGATAGCCCGAATCGACCGCCCGCACCGTCTCGCCGCGCCCGGCAAGCAGCCGCGCCGCGGCCTGCCCGGAACGCTTAAGTCCCACGATGAGGAAAGGCCCTCGCGGCAGAGGGGGGCGAATCTCCTTGGCCTGAACCCTTGAAGACACATGCCAGAGCTTCGCGACGCCCCCGGATACCCCTCCGTACAGCCACCTCCTCTTGATGATGTACGCTTATACACCATGAATCGCCGCACCCAGATCTACCTCGACGCCGATCAAACTGCCGAGCTCGACAAGCTGGCAGCGGCCGAGCGGACCAACCGCTCGACCATCATCCGCCGCGCGATCGACGCCTACCTCTCCCAGGAGGAGCGAGACGCCGATGCCTGGCGCAAGCAGTGGCAGGAGGCGGTGGCGGAGGCCGCCGGGATCGCTCCTCACCTCCCCGACGGCGTCGAGTATGTCGACGAGCTCCGCAAGGCGGGGGCGCAGCGGCTCGCGGAACTCGAATGGTGACTGTCGTCCTCGACACCAGCGTCCTTATCGATCACCTGCGGGGGTCGCACGCCGCCGGCGACTTCATCGCCAGCCTCAGCGCGCCTCCCTCCTGCTCCGAGGTGAGTCGGATCGAGGTCCTCCAGGGCCTTCGATCCTCAGAACGACGCCCGACCAACCGGCTGTTCGCTCTCATCGAGTGGATCCCGGTTGACGAGTCTGTGGCCAACCGCGCCGGTGAGCTCGGTCGTCGCTGGCGCCGGAGCCACCCCGGGATCGACATCGCCGATCTCGCCATCGCCGCCACGGCCGAACTGCTCGAAACCCAGCTCGCGACCAACAACCTCAAGCACTTCCCGATGTTCGAGGGCCTGCAGTCCCCCTACTGAGCGGCGAACTGCCTGATCTCGCGCGCCAGGGCCACCGGCTGGTCGATCGGGATCAGGGTGTAGCAGTCGGGGAGCTCGACGTAGGTCGAGTTGGGGAAGGCCTCGGCCAGGCGGCGGCCCTCGCTGTTGGGCATCATCGTCCCCTCCTCGTCCCAGACGACCAGGACGGGCCGCTCGAAGGAGCGCAGCTTCGGCGTCGCGGCGCGGATCTCGCGCTTGCCGTGGCGCACGTCGCGGACGTAGCGGCGGGTGTCGCGGCGGATCTCCGGCCGCTTCAGCGGCTGCAGCCAGCGGTGCATCAGCTCGTCGGGGACGCCCCGCTTGCTCATCCGGCCGTAGGTGAAGGGCAGTTTCCGCAGCCCCGGAGTGGAGAGGGCGAAGCGCATCACCCCGAAGCCCCCGGGCAGGAAGCCGGAGAGGGCGGCGATCTGGCCGGCGACCCCCGGCGGGTAGTTGCGGTCGGTCTCGCAGGAGACGAGGACGAAGGCGCCGACGCGGTCGACGCCGCCGTGGGAGACCATCGTCTGGGCGCCGCCCCAATCGTTGAAGCAGACGACCGCGTCGGAGAGGTCGAGCCGCTCGAGGAACTCGGTGACGATCCGGCCCAGGCCCGGCAGCGAGAGGTCGGCATCGGGACGCAGGGGTTTGCGCTGGGCGCCCAGCGGCAGCACCGGCGTCAGGCAGCGGAACTGCGCCGCCAGCTCGGCGACCACCCCGTCCCAGAGCCCCTCGTCGTGCGGCAGCCCGCCGATCAAGACCAGCGGCCTTCCTTCGCCGCCGGAGTCGCCGTAATCGATCGGACCCGCGGTGAGCTCTACCTCTGGCACGTCTTCAGATGATCCTCAGGCCGCGTGCCGATTCCACCGAATCGGTCACACAGCCCCTTATGACCCGATCGACTGCTGATACAGGGTGAATCCGATCCCCGAGCAGACCGCGGCGATGATCCAGAAGCGGAGCATGATCTTCGTCTCCGACCAGGCCATCATCTCGAAGTGGTGGTGCAGCGGCGCCATCAGCAGGACCCGGCGGCGGAAGGTCTTGAAGGCGAAGACCTGGAGCAGGACCGAGAGCGCCTCGATCACGAAGATACCGCCGATGATGATCAGCAGGACCTCGGTCTGGGTCATCACCGCGAGGGCGCCGATCGCACCGCCGAGGCCGAGCGAGCCGGTGTCGCCCATGAAGATCGAGGCCGGGAAGGCGTTGTACCAGAGGAACCCCACGCAGGCGCCGACCAGGCAGGCGGAGAGCAGCGCCAGGTTCTGCTGCTCGTTGGCGACGAAGGCGATCGCCGTGTAGGCGAGGAGGACGATCGCGCAGGAGCCGGCGGCGAGGCCGTCGAGGCCGTCGGTGAGGTTGACCCCGTTGGAGGTGCCGGCGATGACGAGGAAGACGAGGACGAAGTAGAGCGCCGGGCCGAGGTCGATGCTGCCGTCGCCGATGCGGAAGTAGAGCGTCGGCTCGAGGCCGACCTCGTGGCGCGCGACCCACCAGAGCGCCAGCGCCATGCCCAGCTGGCCGAGCAGCTTCCAGCGGCCGGCGAGGCCGAGCGAGCGGCGTTTGACGATCTTGACGTAGTCGTCGGCGAAGCCGAGGGTGGCGCAGCCCATCGCGACGCCGAAGACGGCCATGCTCTGCGGGTCGCGGTCGGAGAGGACGAGGAAGGGGACGCAGATCGAGGCGAAGACGATCAGCCCGCCCATCGTCGGCGTCCCGGCCTTAGTGTGGTGCTCCTGCGGCCCGTCCTCGCGGATGTGCTGCCCGAACTCCTTGACGCGTAGGAATTCGATGAATTTCGGGCCGAGGAAGATGCAGATCAGCATCGCCGCCATCCCCGCGATCAGGACTTCCCCCATCAGCCCTCCTCCGCTCCGACGAGGTCGACAAGCTGCTCGGCGACGGCCTCGAGGCCGGCCGAGCGCGAGCCCTTGACGAGGACCGCGTCGCCCGGCTCGAGCCGCTGCGCCAGCAGCTCAGCCGCCTCGCCGGGGTCGGCGACCAGCTCGTCGGGGTCGTAGTCGCGGGCCGGCCGGCCGACGCCGACGACGAAGTCGATCCCGGCGGCGCGGGCGTGCTCGCCGACCTCGCGGTGGTAGGCGGCGGAGCCGGGGCCCAGCTCGCCCATCTCGCCGAGGACGGCGACGCTGCGCGGCGCCTCCAGGCTGGCGACGTGGTCGAGTGCCGCGCGCATCGACACCGGGTTGGCGTTGTAGCAGTCGTTCACGAGGACGATCCCGCCGGGGAGCTCGAGGCGCTCACCGCGGAAGCGGGAGAATCCTATGCTCGCAGCGCGGTCGGCCATCTCCGCCGGGTCGGCGCCGAGGGCGACGCCGGCGGCGATCGCGGCCAGCGCGTTGCTCAGGTTGTGCGACTCGGTGAAGGGGAAGTGGAAGCGCTGCGCGCCGACGGGCGTGGAGACCAGCGCCTCGGTGACGCCGTCGGCGACCTTCACCTCGCTCGCCTCGACGTCGCCGCCGGGCCCGAAGCGCAGCTGCACGGCGATCGGCGCCAGGTGCGGCTCCAGCTCCCCGGCTTCGCCGGCGCGACGGCGGTGCCGCCGGGCGGCAGGTCGTCGAGGATCTCCGCCTTGGCGGCGGCGATCGCCGCGACCGAGCCCAGTAGCTCGACGTGGACCGGGCCGACGTTGGTGATCACCGCGACCTCGGGCTCGGCGATCGCGACCAGCTCGGCGATCTGCCCCTTCCCCCGCATCGCCATCTCCAGCACCAGCGCCTCGGTTTCGTCGGGCGCTTCGAGGATCGTCAGCGGCAGCCCGATCTCGGTGTTGAGGTTCTCGCGGTTGGCGTGGACCCGGCCGGGCAGCAGCGCCCGGGTGATGTCCTTGACCGAGGTCTTGCCGACCGAGCCGGTGATCCCGACCACCTGCGCACCGAGCGAGCGCCGCCAGGCGCGAGCCAGCGCCTGCATTGCCGCCAAGGGGTCCGCGACGACGAAGACCCAGGCGCGGCAGAGCTTTTCCCTCTCATGGATGGAAAAGCTCTGCCGCGCCTCCTCGTCCAGCACCGCACCCCACGCCCCGGCCTCGATTGCAGCCGGGGCGAACTCGCCGCCGTTGTGGTTGGCGCCCCTCAGGCCGAAGAAGAGATCCCCCCGGCCGGCGTCGCCTGACGCGATCGTCGCGCGCCGCGGCGAGCCGGGCTCGCCCTCGGCGATCACCTCCGCCCCCATCGCGGCCGCGATCTCCTCCGGCGTCAGCCTCACGCCGGGCTGCCCAGCTTCCAGAGCTCCTCGCGGGCGACCTCGCGGTCGTCGAAGGGGATCTTCCGCCCGTCCTCGAATTCCTGTCCCTGCTCGTGGCCCTTGCCGGCGATCACGACGGTGTCGCCGGGCTCGGCCCGGCCGAGCGCCAGGGCGATCGCCTCGCGACGGTCGACGACGACCTCGAGCTCACGTCGCCCCCTCGGCGCCGGCGGCGACTTCGGCGACGATCGCCTCCGGGTCCTCGGAGCGCGGGTTGTCGGAGGTGACGACGGCCAGGTCGGAGAGCTCGGCGCCGGCGCGGCCCATCTTCGGCCGCTTGTCGCGGTCACGGTCGCCGCCGGCGCCGAAGACCGAGATCAGCCTGCCGGTGGTGAGACGGCGGGCGGCGCGCAGCACGTTCTCCAGCGAGTCGGGCGTGTGGGCGTAGTCGACGAGGACCGAGAACCCCTGCCCCTCGTCGATCGGCTCGAAGCGGCCCGGCACCCGCGCCGCCCGGGCCAGGCCGGCGGCGGCGATCTCCGGCCCCACCCCCATCGCCTCGGCCGCGGCGAAGGCCCCGAGCGCATTGGCGACGTTGAAGTGCCCGGGCAGGCCGGTGCGGAGCTCCATCTCGCCGACGGCGAAGCGGGCGCCCCCGGCGTCGAAGGAGACGTCGCGGGCGCTGTAGTCGGCCTCGGCGCCCTCGGCGGAGAAGGTGAGGCACTCAAATTCCTCGGCGAGCCGGCGCCCGTAGGGATCGTCGACGTTGACGATCGCGGTCCTCGGCCCGGCCTCGAAGAGCTTGCGCTTGGCGAGGAAGTAGTCCTCCATGTCGGCGTGGAAGTCGAGGTGGTCCTGGGTGAGGTTGGTGAAGATCGCCACCTCGAAGTGGATCGCGTCGGCGCGGTGCAGCGTCATCGCGTGCGAGGAGACCTCCATCGCGCAGGCCTCGTCGCCGCCCTCGAGCATCTGCCGGAAGGTCGACTGCAGCTCGATCGCCTCCGGCGTCGTCCGCACCACTTCCTTCTCCACCCCGCCGACGATCTGCTTCACCGTCCCCAGCAGCCCACAGGGAAATTCAGCGGCCTTGAGGATCTCGTGGACGAGAAACGCGGTCGTCGTCTTACCGTTGGTCCCGGTCACCCCGACCACCCGCAACCGAGCCGTCGGATCCCCATAAAACCGAGCCGCCAGCGGCGCCATAGCCGCCCGCGAATCCCCCACCACCACCTGAGCCACATCCAGATCCGTCAGCTCCCGCTCGACCACCAGCGCCGCGGCCCCATCCTCGACCGCCCGAGCCCCAAATGAATGCCCATCGACCTTCTCCCCCACCACACAGAAGAAGAGCGTCCCAGGCTCCACCTTGCGACTGTCGTACGCAAGCTCGGCGACCTCGACGGAGCCGTCGCCAACCACGCGCGCGCCCGGCAATTCCGCCACCAGCTCGGCCAGTCTCATCATCCGAGGGAAAAGTCTATGGAGGGAGTCGGGTGTCCCCCGACCGACCGGCGTCCTGATTTTCGCACCGACAACTCGGCGAGAGACATCCCCTTAAAGGCGAAAATCCCAGGAAGGGAGGGGGACACCCGACTCCCTCCCCGACCGTTCCCCATCCCTATTCCTGAGGAACGCCGAGATACGGAAGTGCGAATTCGGCGATCCGCCCGAAAGCCGGAGCCGCCACCGACCCACCGTAGATTTCCCCCTGCGGCTCATCCACGATCACCGCGGCCAACAACTGAGGATTCTGAGCCGGCGCGAAGCCGATGAACGAGGCGACGAAGTTGGTCTCCGAATAACCTCCGTCTTCGGCCTTCTCGGCGGTACCGGTCTTCCCCGCCAGCGTGTAGCCGGGGACGCTGACCTCCGAAGCCGTACCGCCCGGCGCCAGCACGCCTTCGAGCATTTCCCGGATCTCGGCCGAGACCTGCGGCGAGATCACCCGCCTGCCCTTCGGCTCTTCGACGGGTTCCTCGCCAACCCGCTTGATCAGCTGCGGCGGCCTCAGCATGCCGCCGTTGGCGATCGCGGTGTAGCCGGCGACCATCTGCATCGGGGTGACCGAGAGCCCCTGGCCCATCGCCTCGTTCCCCAGGGTCGAGCCCGAGTATTCGTCGAGGTCGAGCAGCAGCCCCTGCTCCTCGGCCGGGTACTGGACCCCGGTCGGGCGGCCGAAGCCGAAGCGACGGATCCACCTGTCGAACCTCTCGGCGCCGACCTCGAGCCCGATCGTCGCCGCGCCGACGTTCGAGGAGTGGGCGAGGATCGTCGCCACGCTCATCGTTTCGGTGCCGCGCGGGTGCGAGTCTTCGATCGTGCGGTCGGCGACCTGGAGGGTCGGCGGCAGGACGAATTCGCTCGCCGGCGTCACCTTTTTTTCCTCCAGCGCCGCGGCGACGGTGAACGCCTTGAAGGTCGAGCCCGGCTCGTAGGTGAACCCGGTCGCCTTGTTGAGCAGGTCCTCGTTGCTGACCTCGGAGAGGTCGGCGGGGTCGACCGGCGGCCAGTTCGCCATCGCCAGCACCTGCGAGGTGCGGGGGTCGACGACGATCGCGGTCGCGCCCTTCGGCGAATACGCTTCGCCGACGCCGTTCAGCGCCGCTTCGGTTTCGCGCTGGATCACCGGGTCGAGGGTCAGCTGGACGTCTTCGCCGTCCTCCGCTTCCTGCACGGTTTCCAGGCGGATCGGCTCGCCGAGCGCGTCGTTGACGATCCGCCGCTCGCCGTCGCTGCCGCCGAGCACGTCTTCCTCGCCGGCCTCGAGCCCGGTCAGGCCCTCGTTTTCGGAGCCGACCGCGCCGATCACCTGGCCGGCCATCTCACCCTGCGGGTAGGTGCGGCGGGTGTCGGGCAGCTGGCCGAGGCCTTCGATGTCGAGCGCTTCGACCTTGGCGGCGGTTGCGAGGTCGACTTTCTGGGCGATGTAGGAGAAGCCGCCTTCGGCGGTCAGCGCTTCCAGCACGTCGCCTTTCGGCTCGTCCAGGATCGGCGCCAGGCGAGCGGCCGCGGCCGGCGGGTTCTTCACCTGGTAGGGGGTGGCGTAGATCGTCCGCGCGTCTTCGGAGGCGGCGAGCTTGTTGCCGCTGCGGTCGAGCAGGTCGCCGCGCAGACCGGGGACGGTGACGACCTCGGTCTGCTGGTAGGTCGCCTGGGAGGCGAGGCTCGCGCCCTGCACCCCCTGCAGCCAGAAGGCGCGGCCGACGATGAGGAGGAGACAGAGGAGGAAGCCGGCAAATAGGAGCCCGATCCGCCGCTCGATCAAGCGCATCGGGGTGGTCCTAGCCCCCTGCGGCCGCGAGGCGGGCGGCAGCGGTGGCGACGTCGGCTGGCTCGAACTCGATCACCGTCGGCTCTTCGGTCGTCGGCATCGCAAGCCCGGCCGCGGCGCCTTCGTTGCGGATGCGGGCGGTGCTGAAGGACTTGGCCTCGCGGCTTTCGAGCATCGAGATCTCCTGTTCCAGCGAGGTGATCTGCTCGTCGATCTTGCCGGCCGAGGCGGCGAAGCTGAGGGTGGCGACGTTGAGGGCGACGATCCCGACGAGGAGGACGGCGAGGACCGCGATCCAGGCGCGGCCGCGGGTCATCCGCACCACCAGGCCCGAGTCGGGCAGCTGGCGGACGGCGACGGCGGCGTGGCCGGCGACCAGCGCGAGCTTGGGCCGGGTCGTCGCGGGGGCGCGCCTGGGAGCGGGACGACGGGCCGGGGCGCGCCGTGCGGGCGCCTTGGCGGGCGCGGCGGTGGCGGCGGGCGCGGCGGTGGCGCGGGAGCGCGGGGGTTTACGAGTCGGAGCTTTGCGCGCCGGGGCTTTGCGTTTCGGCGGGGCGGTCCGCGAGGGCGCGGGCGCCGGAGCGGCGGTGCTCCGCCGGGCGGGAGCGGCGACGGCCATCAGCCGGCCTCCCCCGCTGGCTGGGCCTCGGCGATCTTGACCGCGGCGCGCAGGTGGGCCGAGCGCGAGCGCGGGTTGCTCTCCGCCTCTTCGGGTCCCGGCGAGATCGCGCGGCGGGTCAGCAGCCGGGCCTCGGGCTCGTGGCCGCAGACGCAGACGGGAAGCTCGGGCGGGCAGATGCAGCCACGCGCCTTGGCGGCGAGGAACTGCTTCACCGGCCGGTCCTCGAGCGAGTGGAAGGAGATCGCGGCGAAGCGGCCGCCGAGCTTCAGCTGCGACCAGGCGAGCGGCAGCGCCTCGTTCAGCGCCTCGAGCTCGCCGTTGACGGCGATCCGGATCGCCTGGAAGCTGCGCTTGGCCGGGTGGCCGCCGCCGAAGCGGGCCGAGGCCGGCATCCCGGCCTTGATCGCCGCGACCAGATCGCCGGTGGTCGCCAGCGGGCGACGGGCGACGATCTCGCGGGCGATGCCGCCAGCGTGGCGCTCCTCTCCGAAGCGGCGCAGGACCTGGGCGATCCGCGACTCGGGCCACTCGTTGACGAGGTCGGCGGCGGTGAAGTCCTGGCGGGTGTCCATCCGCATGTCGAGCGGCGCGTCGTAGGAGTAGGAGAACCCCCGCTCACGCGCGTCAACCTGCATCGAGGACATCCCCAGATCTACATAAACCATGTCTGGGCGGATTCCTTCGCCCTCCAGCGCGCGAAGTCCTGCTGCGAAGTCGCTGCTGATGAAGAGCGTGCGGCAGGGAGCCTCGGCGGCGAAGCGGTTGAAGCGCTCCTGCGCGGCGGGGTCGCGATCGATCCCGATCAGCGTCCCCTCCGGCCCCAGCAGCTCGGCGACCGCCCGCGCGTGGCCGCCGCCGCCGAAGGTGCAGTCGACCGCGGTCTGCCCCGGCTCCGGCGCCAGCAGCGAGACCAGCTCGGGCGCCAGGACGGGCTCGTGCTCGCTCAAGACGACCTCCACGGCGGAGAGCCCGGGAACGCCGACGGGCCGATTCCGCTCCATATAAGAGCGTTCGAGGCCCATCGGCTGGTGTTGATGTGCGGCGGCATTCAGTCTCATGATCACGCGGTCCCGGCGCTGGCGAGGCCCTCGGCGATTTCGGGGGCGGCGGCGTCGAGCGCTTCCTCCTGCTTGGCCCAGGCGTCGGCGTTCCAGATCTCGAGGTACTCGCCGGCCCCGATCACGACGCAGTTGCCGTCGAGGCCGGCGTGCTCGATCAGCGGCTTGGGGACGCGGATGCGACCGGCGGAGTCGAGCTTCTCGTCGAAGGAGCCGCCGTGGAAGCGGCGGCGCAGAGCGCGGGCGTCGGCGCCGAAGGGGCTGTGCGGCGAGAGGAAGCGGTCGGAGAGCTGCTCGAACTCGCTGGTGGTGTGGACCCAGACGCAGGGGTCGAAGCCCTTGGAGAGAACGATGCCGTCAGCAAGCGAAGCCCGGAAGCGGGATGGGACCGTGAGGCGGTCCTTGGAATCGAGGCTGTGCTCGTAGAGACCCCTGAACGCCACCTGCGGGGAAGTCCTTTCTGAGCGGGAGGGCCGGAAAGAGTTGGACCGGAGTGATGAGGTGGGAGGAGCCTCACCACCCCGGTCCTGGGCTTCAACTCGAGCGCCACAATAACCCACTCTCCCCCACTTTGCAACACGACCCCCCGCTGCAACCCCGTTTGCATCCGCCTCTCCGCATTCGTCTGTTCCTTTTCCTTGCCCAGCAAGGAAAAGGAACAGACGAATGAGCGCCAGGTAGATTGGGCGCGTGAGCAGCTCCGAGCAGGCGCCGGCGAGCGCCGAAGCGGTTGCCGTCAGCGTCCCCGACGACGCCGACGACATGCGCGGCTACCACTTCAGCCGCTTGATGCGGACGCCGCTGACCCTGATCCTGATCGCGCTGCTGACGGCAGCCGCCTTCGTCGCCGGCCTGATCTTCATCGGCGCTGCGATCGGCGCCGGCGGCGCGCTGGCGGCGCTGCTGCTCGGGATCGTCGTCGTCTTCGTGATCGCCGACCAGCGGGCGGCGAACGACTTCTTCGAGGTCTACGCGGCGAACCGGGGGCTGACCCTGGTCCAAGGACGCGGCCGGCTGCCGCAGGCGACCCCGCTGCTGCGCAAGGGCGACGACCGCTACGCCGAGCGCACCCTGACCGGGCCGGTCGCCGAGGGCTTCGACGGGACCCTGGCCCTCTTCACCTACGAGGAAGAGACGCGCGACGCCGACGGCGACACGCAGACGAACTACTACCGCTACACCCTCGGCCTGGTCGAGGTCCCCGGCTGCGCCGGCTTCGTCCCCGAGCTCTACTGCCAGCGCAAGTTCGGCCTGCGGGCGCTGGAGAAGTTCGAGGACGCCTTTCGCGGCGACAAAGAGCGGGTGAGCCTGGAGAGCGAGAGGCTGCTGGACAAGTACGAGATCTTCGCCACCAAGGAGCAGGACGCGAACTGGCTGCGCCAGCTCTTCTCCCCCACCTTCATCGTCTGGCTGGCCGACTCGGCCCCGGACAAGTTCGCCTTCGAGCTGGTCGACGGAACCCTCTGCTGCTACGTCAACGGCCACAAGGAGAACGCCGCCGACCTCGACGCGATCGCCGCCGCCACCGGCGCCGTCGCGACGCGGCTGCGCGACGAGGCGCTCGAGTAGCACTGGGAGGGTTGGCGAAACCCGCGTGTGTCCGGCACCGCCAGACGTGCGCGGGGTTTCGCCGATCCCTCCTAGTCCCCCAGCGGAAACGCCTGCAGGACGAGGAGGCCGGCCCCAACCAGCAGGGAGAGGGCGCAGAGGACCACCGCGACGACCGCGACCTGGGTCGCCTGGCGGTTGCGGACCATCACCTCCTCCGGGTCCCTCATCTGGTCGCCCTTGAAGGCCAGCGCCGAAGCGACCAGCGCGACGAGCCCGAAGAAAAGAGCCGGGACGAGAGGAGGAGCGAGCCCACCCGAAAAGGGTAGACGCCCTTAGAACCCCGCCAGCAGCGTCCCGGCGTTGGCGATCAGGCCGGCGGCGATCATCAGCAGGACCGAGGGGACGAGGACGAGCGCGACGACCAGCTGGATCTTCGGCGCGGCGCGGGCGGCGCGCTCCTCGGTCGCCCGGCGGCTGTCGCGGCGCAGGGCGGTCGCCTGACGGCGGAGCTGATCGGCGAGCGGCGAGCCGAGCTTGCGCGAGCGCTCGATCGCCGCGACCAGGGTCGCCATCTCGCTGCCCGGCACGCGCAGCCGCAGCGACTCCAGCGCGGCGCCGAGCGGTGACCCCGCAGGAGAGCTCGGCGACCGCCATCCGCAGCTCCTCGGCCAGCGGCCCCTCCCCCGCCCGGGCGAGCTGCTCGATGCCGGCGGCCGGCCCGCGCCCCGAGCCGGCGCTGACCGCGAGCAGGTCGAGCGCGTCGGGCAGCGCCCGCAGGAGGCGCCGGTGGCGGCGGCGCGCCCGCCGCTCGCGCAGCGCGTCGGGGGCGAGGAAGCCGGCGACCGGCAGCCCGCCATCACCAGCAGCGCCGTGCGTCCCGGCGCCGCCGGCGCGGCGAGGATCGCCGACGCCGCCGCCGACCACGGCGCAGGCGAGCTTCCGCGGCAGCAGCGCCGGCAGCGAGACGCGAGCCACCCAGCTCGGCGAGGAGCCGATCGAGCGGCAGCTCCCTCGCCGCGGCCGCCCCGAGCAGGACCGCCAGCGCGGCGAGCAGGCCGGCGGCGCTCACTCGACCACCTGTGAGAGGCGCCGGATGGCGACGAAGCCGACCACCTGCAGCGCCGCAGCGAGACCGAGAAGGAAGGCGGCCGGCGGCGAGCCCAGCAGCGTGGCCAGGAAGCCCGGCTCGAGCAGCTCGGCGAAGAGGGCGCCGCCGGTCGGCATCGCGACCACGAGGAGGCCGGTGAAGCGGGCCTGCGCGGTGGCCGAGCGCGCGTCCTCGGCGACCCGCTCGCGCTCGGCGGCGCCGACGGCGAAGCGGCGCAGCAGGCCCGGCCAGGTCACCGCCGGCCAGGCGCTGGCTGAGCAGCGCGGCGGCGAAGGCGTCGACCCGCTCGGATCGCATCCGCCGCCGCCAGCGCGCCACCGCCTCCCCGGTGCCGGCGCCGAGCTCGAGCTCGCCGGCGAGCCGGGCCAGCTCGCTGGCGCCGGCGGCCCGTCCAGCGAGGCGACCGACGTCGGCCAGCGAGGCGCGCAGCGAGCGGCCGGCGCTGAGCGAGTCGGCGATCGCCGTCGCCACCTCGGGCAGCGAGCGCTCGACCGCGCGGCGGTAGCGGCGCCGGCGGCTGGCGATCGCCCAGGCCGACCGCCGCCGGGCCGGCCAGCGCCAGCGGCACCGCCAGCGCCAGGCCGCCGAGGAGCCAGCCGCGCGACGATCGCGGCGCCGGTGCCGAGCAGGATCAGCCGCCGCCGCTCCAGGGCCGAGGGCGCGTAGCCCTCCTCCCCCGCCCGCCGCAGCGGCTCCAGCGCGAGGCGGATCCAGCTCGCCGCCGCCGGGCTCGCCGGCAGCGCCTCCCGCACCGCCAGCGCGGCCAGACCGCCCGCGGCGGCGGCGATCAGCACCGGCAGCGTCACGAGACCTCGGCGATCTCGCTCACCCGCCGGGACCCGTCGGCCTCGCGCCGCAGGTGGACGACCAGGTCGATGCCGCGGCGCACCTGCTCGGCGACGGTGGCGTGCGGCAGGCCGACACCCGCCATCAGGACCAGGGTCTCCAGCCGGCTGAGCGCATCGGCCGGCGAGCTGGCGTGGACCGTCGAGAGGGCGCCGTCGTGGCCGGTGTTCAGCGCGGTCAGCAGGTCGAGCGCCTCGACGCCCCTCACCTCGCCGATCACGATCCGGTCCGGGCGCATCCGCAGCGCGTTCCGCAGCAGGTCGCGGATCGTCACCTCACCCCGCCCCTCGACGCCGGCCGGGCGGCTCTCGAGCCGGACCACGTGCGGCTGTTGCAGCCGCAGCTCGGCCGCGTCCTCGATCGTCACCACCCGCTCGCCGGGCGCGATGAAGCCGGAGAGGGCGTTGAGCAGCGTCGTCTTCCCCGAGCCGGTGCCGCCGCTGACGAGCACGCTGCGGCGCCCCGCGACCGCATCCTCCAGCGCTCGCCGCTGATCGACGGTCAGGGTCCCGAGCGCGACCAGGTCGTCGGGCCCCGGCCGCTCGCTGCCGAAGCGCCGGATCGAGAGCGCCGGCCCGTCGATCGCCAGCGGCGGGATCACGACGTTGACCCGGGAGCCGTCGGCGAGGCGGGCGTCGACCATCGGGCTGAGCTCGTCGACCCGCCGCCCGAGCGGCGCCAGCACCCGCTCGATCGCGTCGCGCAGCTCCTCCTCGCCGGCGAAGGAGACCTCGGCCGGCTCCAGCAGCCCCCGCCGCTCTACATATATGCGGTCGGGGCCGTTGACCATCACCTCCTCCACCGTCGGGTCCGCGAGCAGGCCCTCGAGCGGGCCGAGGCCGACGCTGTCGCGGACGATTCGCTCGATCACCTCCTCGCGCTCGACCGGCGGCAGCACCGCGGCGCGCTCCTCGACCACCGCGCGGGCGGTGTGGGCGAGCTCCTCGCCCACACCGCGCCCCGCCGCCGCCTCGGCCCGCCGGCGCTCGACGATCTCCGCCCGCAGGCCCGCCGCCAGCTCGGCGATGTCCCGCTCCCGCGCCTCCATCAGCGGCGGGGGATGACCGTGACGCCGCGGGCAAAGCTCTCGGCCGCGATCAGCCGCAGCGCCTGCGAGCGGGTGAGGCCGAGCGTCGCGGTCGCTTCGCCGGGAGCGCCTTCCGCCCCCGGGCCGAGGGCGAGCAGCGGCACCGCGGGCGCGGCGACGTAGGTGCGACCGGCGCCGGAGCCGCTCGGTTCGGTGGTGACCACCACGTCCACCAGCGATCCCACCGGCTGCACCCCAAAGGCCGAGAGCGCGCCGGCCCCGCCGACGGCGATCTCGACCGGCCGGCGTCCCCGGCCGAGGCGGAGGCCGCTGCGGCGCGCGCCGGCCGCCCGCAGCTGCGACGCCAGCAGGTAGGAGCCGGCCGGAATCGGGACGGCGGGCACCAGGCCCAGCGCTTCCGGCGGCGCCGCCAGGGCGGCGGGCGGCGCGAAGCGGACGGGGACCCGCCGCACCTCGAGCCGCTCGGCGGCGAGGGCCGGATCGATTCGCTCTCCCCGCTTCAGGTCCCCGACCGCGACCAGCACCGGGCGCAGCTCGCCGTAGCCCCGTGCGACGCGAGCGCCGTAGCCGTCGGCGATGGCGGCGGCGACCACCGCGGCCAGCAGCGCCGCCGCCGAAAACCCGGCCGCGCGGCCGCGCCGGCTCACGGCAGCCCTCCCGCGAGCGGCAGCTCGAGCCGCGCCTCGGTGCCGGCGGACGAGCGGCTGAGCCGGAAGCTGCCGCCGAGCCGCGCCGCCGTTCGCCGCACGACCCTCAGGCCGTAACCGTGGCGGCGCCCGGCGCCGACCCGGCGCGCGAAGCGCCGGGGCCGCCTCGGCGCCCTGGCGGTGCCGCCGTCGCGGACCGCGAGGCGCAGGATGCCGGCCGCTTCGCTCGCCTCGACCGTGACCCCTCCGCTTCCGTGCCTCAGCGCGTTGCTGATCAGGTTGTCCACCGCCTGGGCGAGATCCACCTCGTCTCCCCGGAGCTGTGGCTCCCCCGCCTTCCAGAGCAGCCTCAGCGAGCGGCCTTCGGCGCCGGCGCACGGACGCCAGCGCGCGGTCGCCGCCGCGAGGACGGGCCTCACCGCCACCGGCCCGGCGGCGGTCTCGAGGCCGCCGCCGTTGATCTCGCGATCGAGCCGCTCGATCGCCGCAACCGCCATCCGCAGCGCCGACCCCGCCGCCTCGGCGCCGCCGGGCTCGGCGGTCAGCGTCAGCGCCAGCGCCTGCAGGGGCCGGCGCAGCTCGTGCATCGCCTCGTTCAGCGAGCTGCGCCGCCGCCCCTCGCGGAAGGTGCTGATGCCAGTTGCCATCGCAAACGATGCGGCCAGCGGCAGACCCGCGGCTATCTCCGCAAGCTCAACCGGCATGGTGCCCCCGTCCGCGCATCGCATCCATGGCTGACCAAGGGAGCCGCGCACCCACGCTCTCCCCCCATAACCGCCCGGGATCCCGCAAATCGCGGACTCCCGCCGGCCGCAGATGAGCGCCCGTCCTTCGAAGCGGTCTCGGCCAGGCGCATCGAGAGGACGGGCGCGACCTGGAAGACCCCCGGGCGAGACATAACGGTTCCCAAGAATTTCCCTGAGACTCAAACCGATTACAGCGGTCTATCTCTTTTACTGCATATATCCCTATCGAGACGATTAACAGCGGACCGTTTTGGAATACTTGTCTAGTAACTCGGGTGCCACCTGCCACCAACCCTTCCCCACTCGAGCGAAGAAACGGAGGTCCTCCCTTGCCACAGTCCCGCACTTCCCCAGAGGGCATTACCCAGCAGCTCGCCAAGGCCCTTGCCCATCCGCTGCGCGTTCGCATCCTCAGCTCCCTGCACAAAGGGATCTCGAGTCCCAACCAGCTCGCCCAGGAACTCGGCGAGCCGCTCGGCAACGTCAGCTACCACGTCAAAACGCTGCTCGAGTACGACTGCGTCGAACTCGTCAAAACCGAGCCTCGCCGTGGCGCCGTCGAGCACTTCTACCGCGCCACCGACCGCGCCTTCCTCAGCGACTCCGACTGGGCAAAGATCCCGGCCTCGGCGCGCAAAGGCATCTCCGGCTCGATCCTCGAGTCGATCGGGCAGAGCGCGACCGACGCGATGGCCGAAGGGACGATCGAGGGCCGCAAGGACTCGCATCTCTCCGACACCCCTCTCCTGCTCGACGAGAAGGGCTGGAAGGACCTCAACAAGGTCCTCGCCGACGCGGTGAAGAAGGCCGGCGAGATCCAGAAGGAAGCCCGCGGCCGCCTCGACGACAAGTCGGACGGAATCGCGACCAAGCTGGCGATCATGCACTTCGAGGTCCCGGCTGCCGAGAAGCCGAAGGCCAAGGCGAAGAAATAGCTGTCCGCGACGTCCCCGGGCCGCCGGGGGCGTCGCTTCTCCTCCCGGCTAGCCGTCGATCAGGCGGTAGCCGATGCCCCAGGAGTTGGAGACGAAGCGGCCGTGCTCGGGGTCGAGCTTGCGCCGCAGCCGGGAGGCGTGCGAGTCCAGGGTGCGCGTCTTGGCCGGGCCGCGGTAGGCCCAGATCGAGTCGAGCAGCTCTTCCTTGGTGAAGACCCGGGTCGGGTCGGAAGCGAGGACGCGCAGCAGGGCGAACTCCTTCTTCGCCAGCGGGACCTCGCGATCGCCGACCGTCACCCGGCGGCGCAGCGGGTCGATCACCAGGTCGCCGACGCGGCTGGGGCCGTCCTGCGGGTGGGTGCGGCGGCGGAGGACGGCGCCGATCCGGGCCCGCAGCTCGCTGTAGACGAAGGGCTTGGTCAGGTAGTCGTCGGCCCCCGAGTCGAGGCCGCGGACCTTGTCGGTGTCGCCGCTGCGGCCGGTGAGGACGATCACCGGCAGCCGCGCGTCGAAGCGCGAGTCGACGCCGTCGGCCTCGCGGATCGCCCGCAGGACGTCGAGGCCCGAGGCGTCGGGGAGCGAAAGGTCGAGGAGCAGGAGGTCGGGGTGGTTGTATCTGCAGAGGCGCAGCGCGTCGGAGGCGCTCGGCGCCGGCATCACGCCGAAGCGGTCGGCGGCGAGGTGCTCGCAGAGCAGGTCGAGGGTGACGTCGTCGTCCTCGCAGACGACCAGGCTGGCTATCTCTTCTCGTTGGGGGAGCATGGCGGCCTAAGTCCTGCTGCCTCTTGTCTCTCCCCCCGCAGCCGAGGGAATCTCCAGCACTTTGCGGGCACCGCGCCGCCAGAGGACCCGATTCGGCGACACCCGGCGGCGGACGCGGAGGACCCGCCCGTCGCGGTCGAGGAAGTAGACGTCCAGCTCGAAGCGCATCCCGAAGGTGTGGACGCTGGCGCAGCGCGGGATCAGCAGGCCCGGCCCGGCCTCCTCGCGGTCGCGGCAGGCGAGGCCCCGCAGACGGGTTCGAAAACCCTTCGCAACGGGGATGGGTCGGGGACCGTGCTCCACCCCGCTCCAAGCCCGCCCGCTTGCCGATCTCTCCCCCGCCCATAGGCTCAGCCGATGCCCGAGAAGCCCAAAGTCGCGATCTTCAGCCCCAACCCGATGGTCTCGATCGCGGTCGAGTCCTTCAGCTCCGAGGGCGGGGACGATATCCACATCCACCCCGCCGGCCAGGGCGTCTGGGTGGCGCGGATGGCGGCCGAGCTCGGCGCCGAGCCGGTCCTCTGCGGGTTCATCGGCGGCGAGGTGGGGACCGTGCTGCGGCCGCTGCTGGAGGAGATGCCGATCGAGCTGCGGCTGGTCGAGACCGCCGAGCCGAGCGGCGCCTACATCCACGACCGCCGCAGCGGCGAGCGCGACCCTGTGGCCCAGAGCGCGGCCTTTCCGGCCTCGCGGCACGAGGTCGACGACCTCTTCTCGGTCACCGTCGCGGCGGCGCTCGAGTGCGACTTGCTCGCCGTCTGCGGTCCCTACCCCGACAACACGATCCCGCTGGAGATCTACGGCGGCCTCGTCGCCGACGTCAAAGCGAACGGGACGCTGGTGATCGTCGACCTCTCCTCGCCCCGGCTGGACAAGGCCCTGGAGGGCGGGCCGGACCTGGTCAAGATCAACGACTGGCAGATCGCCGGCTTCATCTCCGGCCCGGTCGACAGCGAAGAGCAGATGCGGGCGGCGATGGAGCGGGTCCGCGAGCAGGGCGCCGAGAGCGTGATCGTCACCCGCGCCGGCGAGCCGGCGATGGCGCTGCGCGACGGCGCCTTCACCGAGCTGAAGCCGCCCAAGTTCGAGCGCGGCTCCCGCGAGGGCTGCGGCGACTCGATGATGGGCGCCCTGGCGGCGACGATCGCCGCCGAGCGCGACTGGGAGGACGTCCTGCGCCTCAGCGCCGCCGCCGGCGCGACCAACTTCCTCCGCGCCGGCCTCGGCACCGGCTCCCGGGCCGTGATCGAGGAATTAGCCCCACGAGTCCAGCTCCGCCAGCTGGACTAGCCGCTCCGAGATTCGCCTCGCCATGACGGGTCAACCTCGGAGTCGCTCCGAGATTTGGGGGGCTATAGCCCCCCGAACCTCGGAGTCGCGTCAGGGCGCCGGCTCAAATGGCACCTCCAGGGGGTCGCCGTTGACGATTGCTCGCGGGGCGGTCTCGGCGATCCACTCCATGTGCGGGGCGAGGAGCTCGACCTCGCACAGGCGCTCCAGCGCCGGGGCGATCCGCACCGGGCGGCCGCCGTGGACGGTGTGGGCGTCGCTGCTGAGGACGTGGACGAGCCCCTTCCCGGCCATCGCCAGCATCCCCTCGGCCATGTTCTCGCGCAGGAAGAAGTCCGCCGTCGCCTGGATCAGAGCCCCCTCGGCGACCAGCGCCGCCATCCGCTCGAACATGTCGGCCGAGAGATGGCGCTCGGGGTGGGCGACGATCGTCCGGTAGCCCCGCTCGCCGAGGTGACCGACCCGCCGCAGCAGGCTGTCGCCAAGGGGCCCGGGCGCCGGCTCGAGCAGGATCCAGCTGCCGTCACCCAGCGCGACCCGCTCCAGCTGCTCCGCGCTCAGCCCCTCCAGCGCGGTCTCCGCCACCTCGCCGCCCTGGAGGATCCGCACCGCCACCATTTCCCGCTGCAGCCGCTCGTTCAGCCCCCGCACCCGCGCCTCGAGCTCCTCGATCCGGACGTCGTGGTCGTGGCGGATGTGGGGCGTCGCGCAGACGGCCTCGATCCCGTCGGCCTCGGCCTGGCGGGCCATCGCGACGCTGTCGTCGGCGTCGCGGGCCCCGTCGTCGATCGCGTCGAGGATGTGGCAATGAAGGTCGATCACGGCTTCTCCGTCCCGACTTCTACCCAGTTGTGAGGTGAAGAAGTGCAACTTCGCCGCCAAGGTGCAACCGGGCGTTCAGCGACCGGCCCGAACGGGCACGCCTCTACGATGATCGGCAAGATCATTGACCTGCTCGCGCTGGGCTTGCGCGGGTGGACTGGCTTCAACTCATGGATAAGAAGACGACCCGCAGAGGGAATTACGAGTCCGGCTCCGATTACGTGCTGGAGTACGGCGAGCTTCGCTTCGCCTTCAACGAGGAGGACTTCGGGCAGCGCGTGGAGCAGGCGGCGGTCAAGCTCCGCTTCGTCGACCAGGGGCTCAGCGCCGGGGAGCTCGACGACCTCCTCGACCTCGCGGTCAGCGGCGAGATCGCCGAGCCCAGCTCCCGGCTCGGCGAGCACATCAACGAGAACTGGGAGGACCTCGTCGGTCCCTCCAACCGCAGCCTCGTCCACTGGATCCGCCGCCTCGTCTTCCGCGGCGCCTGGCTCGACCAGCGGGTCAAGGAGGGCGAGCTCGACGTCGTCTTCGACGAGCGCACCCAGACCTTCGGCTACGTGCAGCCGGACCGCAGCGACGAGCTGATCGAGCTCTCCAAAGAGCCCAGCTGGCGCCGCATCGCCTACAGACGCTGAGTCGGTCTTACTCGGAGGAGCGCTCTAGGGCGGCCACGACCGTCAATGAGCCGCCTCCGGCGGTGCCCTGGACGCGGCCGGCGTCGAAGAATTCCTTCGCCGCCTCGGCGTCGCCGTAGGCCTCGCCGAGCCGGGTCAGCGAGTCGACCAGGAGGATCACGTCGTCGCCCGCGGTGGCGCGCGAGGCGGCCTGGGCGAGGGCGTCGCTGGCATGCCGGGGCTGGCCGGCGGAGACGATCTCCGCCTGGGGCGCGTCGCGCTTCCAGTCGGCCAGCTCCTCGGGGCTGGGGTCGATCAGCAGGGCGACGGGATCGGGGCCCTTGGAGTCGGCGGCGAGGTCGGCGGCGATGCCGCGCAGCAGCGCCGTGCAGCCCTCGCGGCTCTCGGCGGAGACCAGCGCCTGGCGGCCGGCCTCGGGCGGCAGCAGCAGGCTCTGCAGGGTCACCTCCTGCTTGCCGCGGCGGCCGAAGCGGCGACGGCGACGGCGACGCGGGCGCGGCGGCTCGACGGCGGCGGGAGTGGGAGCGGCGGCCTCGCGTGCCGGCCTGGGCTCGGCTGCGCGGTCGGGCTCGGGCGCGGGCTCGCGCTCGGTGGCTTTCTCGGGGGCGGGCTCGCGCTCACGGGCTTTCTCGGGACGGTCGCGCCGCTCGGCCCGCTCGCGCGGCTCGCGGCGGCGGCGGCGCGGGCGCTCGGGGCGCTCCGGGCGCTCGCTTTTCTCCGGGCGCCTCTCGGCCGCGCCCCGCTTCGGCGCCTCCTCCGCGGCGGCGTCGCCGTTGCCCTCGGCGAGTTTCTCCACCAGCTCGCCCTTGCTCAGCATCCGGAACCTGGGGATGCCGGCCTCGGCGGCGAGGAGATGCAGGTCGGACAGGTGCTTTTTCTCGAGCTCAGCCTTGTTCATCGAGGCGGCACACTATTCAACCCACCGCGCGGGTGATCGGCGCCGCGGCGGCGGCGGGGTCGGTCCCCTCCTCGGCGGCGACCGCGACCCACGCCTCGGCCTCGCGGGAACGCTGCCGGCGCCCCCACCCCAGCTCCCCCCCGAGGGCGTCGGCGACCGGCCGCACCGCCTTCGCGGTGCGCAGCTGCGGCGCGGCGAGGATCCCCAGCCTGGTGCGGCGCAGGAGGACGTCGGCGACGCTGCGCGCCTGCTCGTGACGGGCGGCGACGACGACCTCGGCCAGCAGGTCGGGACGGCCGGGGACGATCGGCCGCGCCAGCTTCGGGTCCTCGCGGGCGAGCGCGAGGACTTTGCGGGCGGCGTGGCCGTAGCGGAAGGCCAGCTGCCGGGTCGCCTCCTCGCCCACCCCGGCGGGCGCCTCGAGGTCCTCCGGCCGGGCCTCCATCCCCAGTGGAATCTCGTCGGTGTGGCAGGGCGCCTCGCGCCCCTCGCGCTCGACCAGGCGGTCGACGGTCTGCTTGGCCATCCGCCGCCAGGTGGTCAGCTTGCCGCCGGTGATCGTCAGCATCCCAGAGGACGTCTCGTAGAGCTCGGCTTTGCGGGAGATGTCGACCGACTTGCGCGGGTCGCCGGTGGAGATCAGCGGCCGCACGCCGGCGTAGGCGCCGACCAGGTCCGATTCGCCGATCGCGGTGCCGAAGAACTCGTTGACCGCGTCGAGCAGGTACTCGATGTCGGCCTCGGCCGGGCGCGGGTGCGTGGTGTCGCCGTCGAAGTCGTTGTCGGTGGTGCCGACCAGGGTGCGGCCGTACCAGGGCAGGGAGAAGATCATCCGCCCTTCCCCGGCGGGGACGATGCAGGCGGCCTTGCCCATCGGCAGCTGCTCGGAGTCGATCAGCAGGTGGGTGCCGCGGCTGGGCGAGATCCGCGGCACGTCCTCCTCGCCGAGCAGCTCCTCGGTCCGGATCTGGTCGGCGAAGACGCCGGTGGCGTTGACGACGTGGTCGCCCCCCACCTCGATCCGCTCGCCGGAGGCCTCCTCGACGAAGGCGACTCCTGTCGCCCTGCCGCCGGTGGTGATCACCTCGGTCACCTCCGCCCCGTTCAGCATCACCGCGCCGAAGCGCTCCGCCTCGCCGAGGACGGTGAGGACGAGGCGGACGTCGTCGGTCTGGCAGTCGTAGAAGAGGTAGGCGTCCTTGGGCTCGCGCGGCGCCAGCGCCGGGACCAGGTCGAGCACCTCGTCGCGGTCGATCGTGCGGTGGCGGTCCGGCGACCAGTAGTAGTCCTCCTCCTGCTCGCGGCCGGCGCGGCGCTCGCGGCGGCTGCGGCCGGCGCGGGTGGTCGCCATCACGTCGTACATGTTCAGGCCGAGGCCGAGTTTGCGGTCGCGGCGCTCCTCGCCGAGGGCGGCGACGAGGAACGGCGTCGGGTAGACGAGGTGCGGGGCCAGGCGGACCATCAGCTGGCGCTCGAGCAGCGCCTCGCGGACGAGGCCGAGGTCGAAGTTCTGCAGGTAGCGGAGGCCGCCGTGGACCATCTTCGAGGAGCGGCTGGAGGTGCCGAGCGCGTAGTCGCCGCGCTCCAGCAGCGCCACCGAGTAGCCGCGCGCGGCGGCGTCGAGGGCGACGCCGGCACCGGTGATGCCGCCGCCGATGACGACCACCTCGAACCGCTTGCCGGCGATCTCCTCGATGGCGCGGGCGCGGGTCAGCATCAGCCGAGGCAGGTTTTCGGGTGGATGGTCATTCAGTCGAGGCAGGTTTTCGGGTGGATGGTCATTCAGTCGAGGTAAGTAGTGGTGCGGTCGGCGCCGGGGCGCTCGGGGGGCGGCTTCTCCTGGCGCGGGTGGCCGAGGTGGAGCAGGCCGACGAAGCGCTCCTCGTCCGGCAGGCCGACGGCGGCGCGACCCTCCTCGCTGCGGAGGATGCCGGGGGTGCGCCAGTAGCCGGCGAGGCCGCGGGCGTGGGCGGCGAGGAGAACGATGTAGGAGGCCGAGGCGGTCGCGTGCAGGTCCTCCTCTTCTTCGACCGGGTCGCCGCTGAGGACGCAGGAGACGACGACCAGGGTCGGGGCGCGGTCGAGCTTGACGGCGCCCTCGGGGCCGGCGACCTGCTTGAGGCGGCGCAGCGTCGCCGGGCCGATCACCCGGAAGCGCCAGGGCACGGTGAGGTTGTGGTTCGGCGCCCAGCTCGCCAGCTCCAGCAGCTCGTCGATCTGCTCGCGGGGAAGCGGCACCGGCGCGAAGGCCTTGTGGGTGCGGCGAGTGCGGATCGCGGTCTCGACGTCCATCGGTCGAGGGTATCGGCAGCTGGTACTCGGAGACCCGCATCACAAGGCCCTTGGCCGACCGAGGACGCCGCACCGCGCAGCGTCCGCCGCCGCCAGGCGTGCGCGGGGGTTTCGCCAAGCCCCCTAAAGGCCGTAGCGCCAGCGCATCCAGCCGGCGCGGCCGGCGAGGCCGGCGCCGAAGAGGACGCAGCCGGCGAGCAGGCCGAGGAGGACGGCGCCGGCGGTGCTGCTGCCGGAGTCGCTCGTCGTCTCCGCCGCCTGCTCGCCCGGGACTTCCGAGGCCGGGGCGTCGGGCAGGGCGCTGCCGAGGTCTCCCTCCGGGACGGCGCCACCGGTGGAGGGGATGCCTGGCAGGGACCCCGAACCACCCTTGCCCGATCGACCCGGGGTTGCCGGAGGCAGGCTCGCGCCGGCGCCCTTCAGCGCCCTTTCCAGCTCCGGCGAGACGGTGCCCGGCGGGATCGACGGCGCGGCGCCGCTCAGGGACGGGGTCACGCCGCCCGCGTCGGAGGAGGTCGTCTTCTTCCGCTCCATCGGCTCCGGTTCTCGCGGCGGGGCGGCGATCGGGAAGTACCTGCCGGCCGCGGCGACGAGGACCTCGCCCGTCACCCAGACCGGGGTCTGGTTGGCGACCTCCGACGCGGTCTGGTCGGGGTTCGAGTAGCGGTAGGAGCCGTCCTCGCGCTGGTTGTGGGCGAGGTACTCGGGGGCGCTGACGCCGCCGCGCCGGAAGGAGTCGGGGCTGCCGCCGACCGCGAGGACCCCCTGGATCGCCCAGGCCGTGGACATCGTGTTGACGGCGCCGTTGCCGCCGATCGGGAACCCGCCGCCCTTCTGCTGCGCCTGGTGGCGCAGGTAGAAGAGGCCCTGGCCGGCCGCCTTGGAGTCGGGCGAGAGCGCCTGCATCACCGCGCCGGTGCCGTCGGTGGTGCTCGGCGAGCCGGGATTGTCGCCCCATCCCCCGTCCTCGTTCTGGACCTTGCGCAGCCAGTCGAGCGACTTCTGCACGCCGCCGTCGACCCCGGCCGCGCGCAGCGCGATCACCGCGAAGGCGGTCGAGTTCGGCCAGCCGTGGTAGGAGCCGTTGTCGCGGCGGGCGGCGAGCAGCTCGGCGACCAGGTTGCGGCCGCCGAAGTCGTGCGGGTCGACCCCCGCCCCCTCGAGCGCGAGGATCGTGCGGGCGATGTCGCCGGGGCTGCCGACGGTGCCGATTTCCTTGCGCAGGAAGTCGACCGGCGTCTGCCCTTTCGCCGAGACGACGTCGAGCGGGTGGCGGCCGGCGGCCTCGAGCCCGAGCATCACCCAGCAGGTGGTCGCGGTGCCGGATTCGTCGCTGGCCGAGGGGCCGAAGCCGCCGTCGCCGTTCTGCACCGACTCGAGCCAGTCAGCGGTGTGGGTGACCGAGGAGGCCTGGGCCCCGGCGGGGGCCAGGGCGACGAGGGCGATGACGAGAAGAGCCGCGACGCCGCCGCTGCGCAGGGCGCCGCCGAGCCGTCCCGGGGGTCGGTCGGGAGCCTGCGCGCGCTCCCCCCGCTGCCATTCGAAGCGCTCGCGGAAGCGGGTCAGCATCCGCACCATCGCCGGGCCTGCGACCAGCGCCAGGACCACGTTGCCGACGACGTGGGCGATTTCGAACGGGATCGCCCGCCCCTCGAGCAGGAGGAAGTGCCGCAGCGATAGGTCCCCTCCGTACGTCGCCATCAGCGAGAAGTTCAGCAGAGCCCCGTACAAAATGCCAGCAAAACCGCAGGTTGCCGCGAGGGCGAAGCGGCCGGCGTTGCGGACGCCGAGCGCCAGCGCGGCACCGAGGACCCCGCAGAGCCCCCATCCCGCCATCTGCCACGGCGTCCACGGCCCCTGCCCGAACCAGAAGTTGGAGACCAGCGCGGCGAGGGCGCCGACGGCGAAGCCGGGGGCGCCGCCGAGGGCGTAGCCGGCGAAGATGACGATGTCGGTCGTCGGCTTGACGTTGGGGAAGGCGGCGAAGGCGATGCGGCCGGCGATCGCCAGCGCGGCGAGGGCGGCGACGAGGGCGACGACCTGCGCCGGCGGCCGCGAGCGCTCGTACCAGGCGAAACCGGCGAGGATCACCGCGCCGACGATCAGGAAGCTGGCGACCTCCCAGGTCATCGCCGTCCCTCCCCGGCCAGGGCGGCGGCGCCCTGCTCGGGGGTGACGACGCCCGGCAGGTCGAGCACGCGGGCGACCTCGGTGGCGAAGTACCAGCCGCCGGAGAGGATCTCCTCGGCGGGCCCGTCGGCGATCACGACGCCGTCGCCGAGCAGGACGACGCGCTCGGCGAAGCGGGAGGCGAACTCGACGTCGTGGGTGGCGACGACGACAGCGGCGCCGCCTGTCGACTTTGTGGCCCCACCGTCCACAAAGTCGACATCGCCGGCGAGCCGGGCGATCAGCCCCACGAGCTCGTCTTTGCGCGCGTGGTCCATCCCCCGGGTCGGCTCGTCGAGGGCGACGACGCCGGGCAGCTGCTCGCCCTCCATGCGGCCGGCCAAAGCGAGCGCCAGCGCCAGCCGCTGGCGCTCGCCGCCGGAGAGGTCGCGCGGGTCGGCGTCGACCTTGTCCTCCAGTCCGACGACACGGAGTGCGGCCGCGCCTTCGTCTCCTGGGAGCTCGTCCCCGACGCGCTCCCGGACCAGGTAGTCGCCGGGGTTCTGGGTGAGGAGGGCGATCGAGTCGACCTCGATCTTCCCCGCGACCGGGGTGTGCAGTCCCGCCGCGGTGCGCAGCAGCGTGCTCTTCCCTGCTCCGTTGCGCCCCATCAGCGCGACGCGTTCGCCGCGGCGGATCGTCAGCTCGACCCCCTTGAGGACATCGCGCGGATCTTCGCCGCGGTCGAGCTCGACCCACAGGCTCTTCGTCTGCAGGGCGGGGTCAGATGGATGGGGGTCGCGCACCCTCCTACTTGCTTGGTACGGAGGGTGCGCGACCCCCATCCCTCGCAGCGTTTGGCGTGCGTCGCGGACGCCGACGGGGAGCGGGTCGATGCCGGCGAGGGAGAAGAGACGGGCGGCTGGGGTCTCCAGGGCCGGGTCGGTGTCCCGTGCCCAGGCGAGGAAGTCGGCTGCGGAGCCGTCGAAGGAGATGCCACCGGCCTCCATCGCAACGACCCGGTCGGCGGCGGCCAGGCAGCGCTCGAGGCGGTGTTCGGCCAAAAGCACAGCAACCCCCCACTCCTCGTTGAGGCGGCGGAGTAGCCAGATCAGCTCGTCGCCGGCGACGGGATCGAGCTGGGAGGTCGGCTCGTCGAGGAGGATCAGCCGCGGGCGGGTGACGAGCGCAGCCGCCAGGGCGACGCGTTGCAGCTCGCCGCCCGAGAGGGTGTCGACGGTGCGATCGAGCAGGTGCGGGATGGCGAGGGCGAGGGCTACCTCCTCGACGGCGCGGGCGCGGTCGGCGGGCTCGTCGCCGCGCATCTCCAGCGGCAGCTCGATCTCCGCCGCGACGGTGGTCGAGACGACCTGCGTCTCGGGGTCCTGGGCGAGATAGCCGACCGCGGCGGCGAGCTGGCCCGGCCCGGCGGCGATCGCATCGAGGTCGACGACGCGGACCTCGCCCTCGATCTCGCCGCCGTGGAAATGCGGTACCAGGCCGCAGGCCGCTTTCAAGAGCGTCGACTTCCCCGAGGCCGAGCGACCTGCGAGGAGGACGAACTCCCCCGGCGCCACCTCGAGCGAGACGTCCTCGAGCGCCGGCCGCACGGCGTGCGGATACGCGTAGCTCAAGCCGCGAACCGCCAGCGCCGGTGCCGCCCCGCGCCGTATCGCCAGCTCAGACACGAGCGGCCTCCCGCTCCACCCGCCGACGGGCCGATTTCGCTCGCATAGGGAGCGTTTTCGGCCCGTCGGCGGGCTGGCGGCGGCGTTGGGACCTGCTGCGGCGCAGGGGCGCCAGGCCGCTTAGGGCGACTAGGGCGCTGAGCGCGAGGGTGGCGGGGCCGAGGCCGATCTCGACTGCGGGGTAGGTCTGGAAGTCGTCGGCGCCCGCAGCCTTGCCGGCGATCGCGGCGACGAGGACCGCTGCCGCGACGGCGTAGAAGCGGCGGTCGTAGCGGGAGCGGGCGCGCCGGGCGCGGGCGGGCGGCGCGTCGAGGCTGTAGCCGCGCAGCTCCAGCGTGGCGGCGACGTCGACGGCGCGGTCGAGCGAGCCGGCGAGCAGGCGGCGGGCGAGCGGCGCCTTGCCGGCTGGCGCCGCGCCGGGGCCGCGGAGGCGGGCGGCGTCGCGCAGGCGGGCCGCGTCGGAGGCGGCGACGGGGACGAGGCGGGAGACGAGGGTCGCGGTCAGCGCCGAGCGCCCGGCGAGCGGCCGCAGCGCGCGCAGCACCCGGTCGGGGTCGACGCAGGCGCTGTAGACGGCGGCGGCGATCATCGCCACCGCCGCGCGCAGGCCGCCGGCGAGCCCGGCGACGACCGCCTCGAAGGTGACGTTCACGTGCCCCAGCAGCGGCCAGTCCCCCAGTCGGGCGACGACCGTCTCGCCGCGGCTGACGACGAGGGCGTTGACGACGACGATCAGCAGCGCCAGCGCGAAGCCCATCCTCAGGGCGACCCGAACGGCTCGCCGGGCGCCGGCCAGCAGCCCCGCCAGCACCGCCGCGACCCCGGCCGCGACCAGGACCAGCGGGTTCGAGTAGAGGAAGGCGACGACGACGATCGCACCGAGGTAGGCGACGGCGGCGCCGGGCGAGGCCAGCTGCAGCGGCCGTGGCCGCGGCTGGTAGGCAAACGGGGACTTCACCGCTCCTCCAGCGGCAACGGCGTCGCCTTGCCGTCCTCGACAGCCACCGCGTAATGGTCGCGCAGGTGCTCCGCATCCAGGGCTCCCGCGGCAGCGCGCACCGCCGCGGTCGTCCCGCCGGTCACCACCCAGACCGGCAAGCCGCCGTAGCGGCTGGTGGCGGCGACGAGGCCGGCGCCGGGACCGAAGTCGCGTCCCACCTTGCCCGTCTCATCCAGCGCCAGCAGCTCGTAAACAGCTTCGGCGTTCGTCCTTTGTTGGCTATAGGGCGACAAAGGACGAACGCCGGGTTGGAAGTCCGCAAATACGCCGCTTTCTGCCGGGCCGGCTTCGATCAGCGCCGCGGCCGGGTCCTTTCGCACCCGCGCCCATGGGCCGACGAGGACCCGGATCGCGTCGTCGGGCGCGCCGGAGGCGACCTTGACGCCTTCGCGCTCCAGCACTTCGCGGGTCACCGCACAGGTTCGTGGTTCCTTTGTCCTGTTATCCCGGACAAAGGAACCGCGCAACTGTTCCAGGCACTCGACCACCACCGGATGCTGCTCCCCGCCGATCCCGTCGCTGAACGGGGCCGGCCAGGAGCCGACCACCGCCGGGACGTGGTTGGTCGTCCCCCAGTTGCGGTAGTCCCACCAGATCCGCTCGCCGCCCTCGAGGTCGTACTCGGCCGCCCCGATCTGCGATTCGACGCCGTCGACGTAGAAGAACCAGTCGTAGGGATCGCCGTCGCGCGAGCCCTCGGCGACGCCGTCGATCGAGTGGACGAAACCGCCGCCGTAGCGGGTCCCCACCTCGGCCTCTCCTTCCAGCACCCGCATCACCGTGTCGGATTCGCTCGCCCCGACGCTCTTGTCGAGCACCGGCACAGCGCCGAATTCCCGCGTCACCGTCAGCCCCACGTCGCCGACGTCGGCGCCGGGGCCGAGGCCGCAGCCGGCGGTCGCGAGCGCCGCGCAGAGCAGCGCGCTCACGACCGCCGGTCCGCGGCGTCCCCTCATTTAGGGCACTTACCCCCGATGCAGACCGCCTCGCGGGCGGAGGGGATCTCCCCCGTCGCCTTGGCGATCAGCTTCGCCGGCTTGGCAAGCGTCACCATGGTGCGACCGTCGGCGCCGGTCGGCGCTGCCGCGCCGGTCACCTTCGCCCCGGCCTGCGGGGTCCGCTTGCCTTTTTCGTCGTAGGACCAGACCCGGACCGTGAACGAGCTCCCGCCCCTGGCCGAGCTCGGCGCGGTCAGCACCAGCTCGCCCGGGTATTTGTAATCGGGCGCTTCGGTCTTCGACAACGCCCACAGCACTTCGTCGCCGGCCTTGATCTTCGCCACCTCGCCGCCGACCTGCAGCGACGCGTGGTTGATCTTCAGGTACCAGGACGAGCTCCCCTTGGCGACGCTCCCGCCGATGCCGCAGAGCGCGAGACCGAAGTCGAAGTGGTCGCTGATCGAGAGCGGCCGCAGCGCGGCGATCGTCTTCGCACCGCTGGCCAGCAGGCCCATCGCCGTGTTGCCCTTCAGCGCGACGCTGTCGCCGCTGCCGCCGGTGCCCGGTCCGAAGCAGGTGGCCTGGGGGCTGGTCTTGACGGAGACGTTCGCGCTGGCGACCGTCTTTTCGGCGAGCACCTTGCCGCCGGAGCCGACCACGCGCAGGTCCGCCATCAGGCCCTTGGCCGATGCGACCGCCGTGAAGGCAAACGTCAGGGACAAAGCCAGCGCGCAGACGGCCGCCAGCCGGAACGGGGTGAATCTTGGCATTTACGCCACCCTTTCCTCGAGGGTTGAATTGGCTAGGCCGGGGACAGGTCTCCTGGCTTCCGGGATCAGGGAGGACGCGCCTTCCCGGGGACGAGGTGTCGTTCCCAGTGGCTGACGCGCGAGGCGCCCGCGAACTCCTCCACCCGGTCACAGTGGCGGGACCACGCCGGACTTGCACCGGACTTCCCTTGACCACCGACCGATATGTACGCGGCGAGTCTATCCCGCCGCGGCGTCAGGGTATGGGCCACCGTGGACCGTCCCCATCGCCATCGGCCACGCGCGCACCGCACCCCCGGCCGCCACGTCCATTGGCGGGCCGCCCAGCAGCGGCACCGCCTGCTGCGCGCCGGCGGCGTCGCGGCGCTGCTGGCGGTGGTCGGGCCCGGCATCCTCGCCGGCCTCTCCGACGACGACCCGGCCGGGATCACCACCTACTCGATCCTCGGCGCCCGCTACGGCTACGAGCTGCTCTGGGTCCTGGCGCTCTCGACCGCGGCGCTGATCGTCTTCCACGAGGTCGGGGTGCGGCTCGGCGTCGTCACCGGCAAGGGGCTGCTGACGCTGGTCCGGGAGCGGTTCGGGCAGCGGGCTGCGGTGCTGGTCGCCGGCGCGCTGGTGATCGCCAACACCGGCACGCTCTGCGCCGAGTTCGCCGGCGTGGCGGCGGCGATGGAGCTGCTGAACGGGACCAGCCGCTACGTCAGCGTGCCGCTGGCGGCGATCGGGGTCTCGATCCTCGTCCTGCGCGAGAACTTCCACCGGGTCGAGCACCTGCTGCTGGCGCTCAGCTCGGTCTTCGTCGCCTATGTGGTGGCGGGGATCCTCGCCCACCCCGACTGGGGCGAAGCGGCGCGCGGGCTGGTGGTGCCGAGCATCCCGCTGAACCGCGACGCGCTGCTGGTCGCGGTGGCGACGCTGGGGACGACGCTGGCGCCCTGGGGGCTCGCCTTCATCCAGTCCTACGCGGTCGACAAGCGCCTGCGGGTGGAGGACCTGCGATACGAGCGCGCCGACGTGATCACCGGCGCGGTGCTGACCGGGGTGATCGGCTTCTTCGTCGTCGTCGCCTGCGCCGCGACCCTGCACACGCAGGGAATCGACGTCGACGACGCCAGCGACGCGGCGCAGGCGCTGGAGCCGGTCGCCGGCAGCGCCGCCGCGACCCTGTTCGGGCTCGGCTTCCTCGGCGCGGCCCTGCTGGCGGCGGCGATCGTCCCGCTCTCGACCGCCTACTCGGTCTCCGAGACCCTCGGCCGCCGCGCCGACCTCGATCGCGGCTTCCGCGAAGAGCGGACCTTCTACCTCAGCTTCGGCGCCGTCACCGCGGTCGCCGCCTGCCTGGTGCTGATCCCGGGCGCGCCGCTGATTCAGATCCTCTTCCTCAGCCAGGCGCTGAACGCCGTCCTGCTGCTGGTCCTGCTGCCGTTCATCCGCTCCCTGGCGAAGGACCGCGAGCTGATGGGAGCCAACGCGCTGGGCCGCTTCGACCGGGTCTCGACGGCGCTGGCGCTGGGGCTGGTTGCGATCTCGGTGCTGGCGCTCGGGGTGCTGGCGCTGCTCTGACTAGACCCGCGAGGGAATCCGCTCGGCGTACATCCGCCAGAAGTAGACGCCCGCCCCGCCCGACCCGGCGAGCACGGAGAGCGCCGGGACGACCAGCTCGACGGGACCGCTGAGCAGGCCGACGGTCAGTGTAAAAACGGCCATCGTCGCCACCATCACGAGGACCGCGAGCACGGCGACGAACCCCTTCCGCAGCCAGCCGAAGCTCTTGCGTTCCTCCTGCGCCATCCGCAGTTCCTCGCGCTGGTGCTCGAGCTCGATCTCGTCGGGGGTCAGCAGGTCCGAGGCACTCGCGGGGACGTCCGGCGACGGTTCGCTCGGAATTCCCCGGAAACTGTGCTCACCTCTATTGTGCAACGATTTTTGACCGCGCATATATGCCTCTTTGCCCCGGTGTACCGGGGTTTTCCTTCCCCTACGTCGACGCTGCGGGGGACCCAGGCCCGCCGGATGACGGTAGTCCCAGCCCCAGAGTCTTGTCAAGGAACAGAATCGTTTTCTGGACGGGAGATGCTCAGACGCCGAGCAGCAGGTCGAGCACCAGCATCACCGCCGCCCCGAGGACGATCCCCAGGGTCGGGGCCCGCCAGCGGCGGCGGTCCTCGTAGGCCTGCGGCAGCAGCTCGACCGCGATCAGGCCAGCATCGCGCCGGCGGCGAAGGCGAAGGAGAACGGCAGCAGGGCGCTGACCTCTTCGACCGCCAGGAAGGCGATCGACCGCGCCGACCGGCTGCGGCGCGCTGGTCCCCACCGCCGCCCAGAACTGGCGCGCCCGGCCGTAGCCGGCCGCCGCCATCGGGATCGCGACGCTGGTGCCCTCGGGGATGTTCTGGATCGCGATCGCGAGGATCACGAAGAGGCTGAGCCCGGCCCGGTCGGAGGCGAAGGCGGTGCCGACCGCAAGCCCCTCGGGCAGGCTGTGGACGAAGAGGACGACGAAGACCAGGGCCGAGGTGCGGGCCCCGGGCCCGCTGCGGCCCATGAACCCGGACGTCGGGTCGAGCCGCCGCCGCGCGACGCCGAGCAAGGCCGCGCCGAGCAGCAGGCCCGCCGAGCAGACCGCCGACGGCGGAGCCTTCTTCGGCCGCCGGGCAGCAGCAGGCCGGCGACCGAGGCGACCCCCATCACCCCGGCCGCGAAGCCGAGCAGGAACGGCGTCAGCGCGCGCCGCGCGGCTGCCGAGGAACCAGACCGGAATCGCCCCCAGCCCCGTAGCCAGAGCGGTGCCGCAGGCGGCGAGGAAGAGGACCAGCAGATCGGGCATAGAGCCCGCAAGCTAACGGCAGGGTCGGCTCAGGAAACGTAGGGCGGCGGCGAGACGGCGGGGAAGGCGGCGGCGCCGACGACGACGCTGTGGGTCTCGCGCTCCCCGGCGCGGGCGCGGCTCGCCTCGCTCGCCTCCCGGATGCGGCGGTTGAACTCCTCGCCGGCGGCGCAGATCTCCCGCCAGGCGACGGCGTCGACCTGGGCCAGCGACCAGTCCCAGCTGCTGCCGTCCAGGGTCGCGAAGGCGTTCGCGTCCATCGCCGAGACGGCGACGATGAAGCACTCCTCGAAGGACATCGTCCGCGACGACGGCTCGCCGCCGCCCCCGTCGCCGGGGTCGACGTCGCTGAGAGCGTGGAACTTGAGCCGGTAGAACTTCTCGACCGCCCCGCGCCGCGGGATGCTGTCGACGAGCTCGACGATGTCGCACTCCTTGGCCAGTACCTGGCCGAGGTGGTAGGAGACGATGCTCAGCTCCATCCCGGTCTTCTGCGAGATGGTGGTGGCGCTGCCGGTCCCGTCGACCAGGGCGCGCAGGATCCGCCGCCGGATCGGGTGGTTCAGCGCCCGCAGCACGCGATCGAGAGGGGCGGCCTCGCGCTTTGCCTCCTGCACCTGCTCCCTGGTGGCGGACGAGCCGATCACCGTCCTTCCCCCGAGGCGCGCCGGCGCCGGCCCAGGAGCCGCACGCTGCTGGTGGCCCGCGGGACCCGGAACATCGCCATCAGGCCCGGCGAATCGTCGGCCGTCCGCTGCCGGTGGTTCTGGTCAGAGTGTCGAGTGGCGCGGAGGATCAGCTGCACCTGGTCGCTCGCCCCGACCAGCGAGGCGAGGACCTGCTCCCGCCCGCCGGGAGCCGGCCGCAGGCCGTCGACCCCGACGCATTCGGAGTCCTTCAGCACCTGGGCGTGGTAGGCGACTTCGCCGCGCCGCAAGGGCGCCAGGTCGCCGACGATCTCGGTGACGCTGCACGGGCGCCGTTCCCCGTGCAGGACCCGGAGGATGTCGCGCCGGGTCGGGTGGTTGAGGGCGTCCTGGAGGCCGGGTTCGAGAGTGGCCAGCAAGTCGGCGCCAAGGCGTCCGTCATCCGCTGTCAGACCCGCATCTCGCATCGTCCCTCCTCCGCCGTTACCTGAATTCCCACGACCAATTAGCGATCGTTGGGCCAGCCTAGGCGGAGGAGGAAAGCGTTACGAAGGCAAAACCCGGCAGTAATTCCTCAGGCCGCGAGCAGCCTTCACCTGCTCCGGCAGAGATACACGGCCTTGGTGTGGAGGCTTTCGTCTATGCCGGGAGTCAGATCTCCGTCCTTCTCACCGAAACGTGCGATGCAGTCGAGCCCGGCGGCATCGAGTGCCGCGAGCACCTCGGCTTCGCAGAAGTGACGCTGACGGTGGACGTTTGCCAGCTCGGAATCACCCTCGGCGTCGAATCGGGCTTCGGCAAATGTCCCGGCCGAGACGTCGGCCGGCGATAGTTGCCCTTGCCAGACGAGCCTCCCCTCCTCACCTTCGACCACGATCTCGTTGCTGAAGAAGGTTCGGTAGGTGACAAGGGTGTTGACGTCGAAAAGGACGATCCCTTCCGCGGCGACGTTACGCCGCATACCGTCGAAGGTGGCCTCGAGTTCCTCGACGTCGAGCAGGTAGTTGAGTGGGTCGTTGAGCGCCCAGACAAGATCGAACTCGCCGAGGTCGGGCAACTCCCGCATGTCAGCCTCGAACAGGCTCGCTCGCTCTCCGATCTTCTCGCGGGCGATGTCGAGCATCCCCGGCGAGATGTCGCAACCGGTCACGGTCCAGCCACGGTCGAGCATCGGAACGGTGCTCATCCCGGTCCCACAGGCGATGTCCAAGAGCAGCTTCCCTCCCATGCCGGCCTGCTCGGCCTTCTCGAGCAGCTTTCCGGTCCACCGCTCGAACATGTATCCGCGGTTGAATTCGTCATAGACCGGAGCCCAGGTGTCGTAGGTCTCCCTTACCGAATCTCCTGCCGTCCACTGTTTGTCCATGTCCTCCTCCGAATCCCATACCAAGTTGTTACCAGTAAGGAACGTACGGTTCCCCCTTTGCGAACAAAAGGGGAACCGTCGCAGTCTTTCTAGGCAGACTTGGTAGTGCTAATCGCAGGCAGAGCTGCCGTCGTAGCATCGATCTTCATCCTGCTCACCCCCCTTCACAAGATTGCTCTTGCGGGAGGATGATTTATCGCTGGCAGGATCCGCCACTAATTCTTTTCTGGACAGACGAGTTTGGGAAAAAAGAGTTTTAGTGCGAAACTAATTAAGCTTTATCCCAAGCGCTCAGTGAGTATTGAGGGAGAACATGGCGGTTGCCAACCAGAAAGAACCGACAGCCTTTGGGATCAGCCCGAAAATGGCCCGGGCGGTTGCGGACCCCTGGAGGTTGCGGATCCTTGCCGAGGTCAGCGTCAGGCCCCTCAGCCCCTCCCAGTTCGTCGACGAGCTCGGCGGCGAGCTGACCCAGGTCTCTCGCTGCTTCAGGCAGCTCGCCAAGTGGGGCTACATAGAGGTCGTCGAAGAGCGGCCCGGACGACGTCGCGGGGCGGCAATCGAACATGTCTACCGAGCGATTCGGCGCGCATATTTCGATACCTCGGCCTGGGAGGACGTCCCGGAAGGTGAGCGGGCCAGCGCCTCCCTCTCAGTCCTCGGGGCCTATCAAGATCGCATCCGGGTGGCGATCGAGGAGGGCACCTTCGACCAAGAGCTGGATCGACACCTCTCCTGGGACGCCGTCGCGCTGGATCGCGTCGCCTGGTCGGAAGTCGGCGAACGACTGGACATGTTGCTTGATTCTCTGGCTGAGCATGAGATCGCGTCCAACCGGCGACTGGCCGAGACGGGAGGCGAACGGATCCCGACGACGGTCGGCCTCGCCGCTTTCCGATCCCCCGAGCCACCTTCGCTGATGTTGCGCGGGGCCCATCGGCACTGTGGCCCGGGCGGCGACAGCGAGCCGGGGTCCATGATCGCCATCGGTCCCCAGCTGGCCAAGGCCCTGTCGAATCGTTGGCGCTGCAGAATCGTCGCGGAGGTGAGCGTCCGCCCGATGAGCCCCTCGCAGTTCGTCGAGGAAATCGGCGGCTCGATGACCCACGTCTCCCGGTGTTTCAGAGAGCTCGCGAAGTGGGGCTTCATCGAGGTGATCGAGGAACGCAACGGCGGGCGGCGTGGCGGGGGGGTCGAAAGGATCTACCGCAGCACGCAGCGCCCCCACTTCGACACCCCCACCTGGGAAGCCTTCCCCCAGGTCGTCCGGGACGAGATCTCCCGTTTCTTCCTGGTGAACTACTTCGGCCGGGTCGCGGACGCGATCAAAGCGGGGACCTTCGATGCGGACACCGACCGCCATCTCTCGTGGAAGCCGGTGGTAATAGACCGGCGGGCGTGGACATCGATCGGCGAAACCCTGGACGAGATCCTCGCCCTGCTGCCGGAGCTCGAGATTCAATCCCTCGAACGCACCGACGACCTGGAAAGCCTGATCTCGACCACCGTCGGCCTCGCCTCCTTCCGCTCCCCCGGAAAAGCTCAGACTTTCGCCGAGTGAGGGCGCTGACATCCGTCCAAGGCGCGATTTCCGCGCTTAGGGTGCCGCCACTTTGAGCGCCTCTGGCATTTAGGGCGTTTTGATCGGTTACGGAGCGAAGGGAGACATCGAGATGGGCAAGGGACTTCGGCGGCAGGTGCCGGCATTGGTCGTCGCGGGCCTGGCGCTGATCGTCGCGCTGGGCGGGACGGTCTACGCGGCGGGGAAGATCAGCGGGCGGACGATCAAGGTTAAGAGCCTGCCGGGGAACCGGCTGGCACTGGGGTCGGTGCCGGGCAACCGGCTGAAGCCGGGGGCGATCAAGGGCAGCCAGCTGGCGCCGGGCTCGATCACCGGGATCCAGATCGACGCCTCGACCCTGGGCCAGGTCCCCTCCGCCATCCATGCCGAGACGGCCGATTCCGCCCATGACGCGGAGACGGCGCTGAACGCCGCCAACGCCGAGAACGCGAGGACCGTCAACGGCTACGAAGCCGGCTGCCGAGCGGGCACCCGTGCTTTCGCCGGCGCCTGCTGGCAGGGGGTCGCCAACGACAGCGCCCTCAGCGCGCCCGCCGCCGCCGCGGCCTGCGCGGCGCAGGGCGGGGAGCTGCCGGACGCGCTCTCGCTGATTGCCTTCTCGCAGCAGCCGGGGGTGACGCTGGCGGCCGGGGACGAGTGGAGCGATGAGATTCCTGTTATGAGCGGCGAAGATCTGTATGGGGTAGCGACGGTCTCGCCTAGCGGGAAAGTCGGGAGCGCTCTCTCCACCGCCGCGAAGAAATTCCGCTGCGTCATCCCGCTCGTCGGCTGACGCTCCGGGGCTTCCTTATCCTCGGTCGGCGATGTCCCGCCAGCACGCCCGCGCGGCCCGCCCCGCTCTGCTCTGCCTCTCGCTGGCGCTCGCGCTGCTGCTGCTCGTCGCCGCCGAAGCGCTGGCTGCCTCGGAGCGGGACCGGGTGCTCCGCTACTGGATCCCGCAGCGGATGGAGAGCGCCCGGCCGCTCGACCTCGTCCGCGGGGGCGGCGGCGGGCTCCACCTCCGCCTCGGCCGCGCCGAGCCCGCCCGCGCCAGCTTCCTCGCCGTCGGCACGCCGGAAGCACCGCCGTATACGGTCAACGGCCGGGTCTTCATCCGCGTCCGCGGCGAGCGCGGCTACTGCTCGGGCACCGCGATCGACAGCCCGACCCGCCGGCTGGTCCTGACCGCCGGCCATTGCGTCAACGCCGGCGCCGATTACCGCGGCAACCTCTGGTACCGCGACCTCCTCTTCGTCCCCGCCTACACCGCCGGCAAGGCTCCCTTCGGCGCCTTCGCGGCCCAGCGCGGCAAGGTCTTCGCCCCGCTCCAGTGGAGGCGGCAGAGCAACGCGAACTTCGACCTCGGCGCCTTCCTCACCGCTCCCAACAACCGCGGGACGCCCGTCGCCGACGCGGTCGGCGGCGGCGCCGCGATCGCCCTCGACATGCCCCGCAACCAGCGCTTCGCCAGCTTCGGCTACCCCGGCAACGTGCAGCGGATGCAGGGCTGCAACGGCACCTACGTCGGCGACGACCGCCTCACCTTCCCCCTCCCCGGGCCGCCGACGCTGGGGATCAGCTGCCACTGGGCGCCCGGCGCCAGCGGCGGCGGCTGGCTGATCGAAGACGGCGCCCGGATCGACGGCCTCACCTCCTACCTCAACTTCGCCGACCGCTCCCGCACCTACGGCCCCTACTTCACCCGCGAAACCGTCGGCAAGCTGGTCGCCGGGCTCTAGGTTTCGCCAATCCCGCCTAGGCGGTCTCGGCGTCGAGCAGGCGGCGGTAGTAGCGGTAGTCGCGCCGCTCCGGGCGCAGGTTGCAGGCGAGCGCCAGGTGGTGGCGGGCGCGGCGCTTCTGGCCGGTCTTGCTGAGGGCGCGGCCGAGGCAGAAGTGGGCGAAGTCGTTGACCGGGTGGGACTCGACCACGGCCTCGAACTCCGCGGCGGCGGGGGCGAAGCGGCCCGAGCGGAAGTAGGCGCGGCCGAGCGCCTCGCGGACCGAGGTCTTCTCCGGCGCCCGCCGGGCGGCCTCGGCCAGCGGCGCGGTCGCGTGCTCGAAGTCGCCGTCCTCGAGCAGCTCGAGGCCGCGGCGGTAGAGCGTGTAGGTGGGCTCTTGGGCTCCTTCGGCGGGCATGGGGAAAAGTGTAGGAGGCGGGCAAAGCCGGCCCGCGGCGCAAGAACCGCGATTAGCGGCGAAATCGTGCGTGAAAGCAGGGCAAAAGTACGACCCTGCTACGGTAGGTGCACGGGTTTGGCAGTCGCCTGTCGCGCCGGCCCGACGTTTCCATGAGCACCATGAGCACGACTACTACCGCGAAAAAATGGACCTGCGATCAGTGCGGGGTGACCGTCAGCCGCCTCGGCGGTGAGAAGGTCGAGCTGCCCGCAAGCTGGGTGAGCTCCGCCGAAGGCACCTTCTGCCTGCTCTGCCGTCGCGAGCGCGCCGCCCAGGCCGCCCTCGACGCCGCGCCGGAGAACTCCGGCCTCGAAGACCGGGCCAAACTGCGCCGCGCCGCCCTGGTGGAGTTCGAGGTGCGCCGTCGCCCCGGCAACGGCAACGGCGAGATCGCCAAAGCCTGCCGCTCCTCGGTCGCCGCGGTCGTCGCCGCGCGCAAACGGCTGAAGATCCCGGCGCCGAGCTAGCCGGGCCGCCGAAACTCCCGCGCACGTCCGGCGGCGCTCAGACCTGCGTCCGCTCGGCGAGCTCGCCGAGCAGCGCCGCCATCCCCCGCTCGCCGTGGACCTGGCGCTGGCGGTCGGCGCCGTTGCCCTCCGCGACGATGCGATCCAGCTCCTCGAAGGCGCCGGCGCCGCCGAGCTGCTCGGCGTAGGGACGGGCCTCCTCGAGGGTGCCGCGGGCGACCTCGAGCGCCGGAGCGGCGGTCTGGTCGTCGACCATCAGCCGGGCCGCGAGCCCGTAGCGCCCGGCCTGGTAGTAGGACTCCTCGATCGCCTCGCGGGTCAGCCCGGGGGCGCCCGGGCGGTCGATCTCCTTCGCCGCCAGGGCCTGGATCAGGGCGGCCACCGCGGCGTTCTGCTCGGGGCGGGGCTGCACGTCCATCCCCCGCACCTCGACCGTCCCCAGGTTGGGGTGCGGGCGCACGTCCCACCAGATGTAGGTGTAGTCCTCGACGCCGGCGGCGGCGATCAGCTGGTCGGCGACGCGGAGGAAGTCGTCGTAGTCGCGGAAGGCGCGCGGAAGTTCGAAGCGGGGGTAGCTGCGGACGACGCTGGCGCGGGCGCTCGCCATGCCGGTGTCGGCGCCGTCGCGGAAGGGCGAGTTGGCGGTCAGCGCCGCCAGCAGCGGCAGGTGGTGGCGCATCGCGTTGGCGACCGCGACCGCGGTTTCGGGATCGGGGACGCCGACGTGGACGTGGAGGCCGCAGGGCGGCGTCGAGAGCAGGCTGACCAGGTCCTGCTTGACCGGCACGTAGCGGGCCTTCTCGACCAGCGCCGGGTCGCCGCTCTCGCCGGGATAGAGGCCCGAGCCCATCAGCCGGGCGCCGGTCGCGACGACCGCCCGCCGCACCCCGGCCAGCTCCCTCGTCGCCTGGTCGACGTCGAGGCAGACGCCGGTCTTGAGCTCGATCTGGGTGGCGAAGATCTCGGTCGAGACCGCGCCGCGGTGGCCGGCGTCGATCCCGTCCAGCACGCTTTCGGCCTCGGCGACGAGGCCGCACTCGGCGTCGACCAGGAGCAGCTCCTCCTCGACGCCGATCGTCAGCGGCGGCGAAGCGCCGAAGCGGTGCTCGCGGTGGGCCGTCTCCTCCCCCGTTTTGGATGAAGTCCCCATTTCGGTGTGAGGGCGAGCTACCCGTGCCGGGAGCTTCGTTAACCCTGCCTATCCTGGCCGGATGCGAGCGACGAGCCGCTTCCAGGTACTGCGCGAACCCGACTACCGGAGGCTCTTCCTCGGCCGCACGACCTCGCTGATCGGCGACGGGATGGCGCCCATCGCCCTCGCCTTCGCGATCCTCGACCTGACCGGCTCGGCGACCGACCTCGGCATCGTCATCGCCGTCCACAGCGTCGTCCTCATCGCCCTGGTGCTGGTCGGCGGGGTCGTCGCCGACCGGATCTCGCCGCGGCGGGCGATGCTCGGCGCCGACGTCGCCCGCGTCGTCTCGATGGGGCTGATCGCCGCCCTGCTGCTGACCGGCACCGCGGAGATCTGGCAGCTGGCCCTTCTCTACGCCGTCGACGGGGCCGCGACCGCCTTCTTCAACCCCGCCTCCAACGCGATCGTCCCGCAGATCGTCCCCGGCGCCCGCCTGCAGGAGGCGAACGCGCTGCTCAACTTCTCGCGCTGGGGCGGCAAGGTGGCCGGGCCGGCGCTGGCCGGCGTGCTGCTGGCGCTGGGCTCGCCGGGGACCGCGCTCGCCGTCGACGCCGCCACCTTCGTGGTCAGCGCCGCCTGCCTCTGGCGGATCGGGGCGCCGGGAGTGCGGGCCGAGGGCGAAGGCGAGCCCTTCCTGCTGGAGCTGCGCCACGGCTGGCGGGAGTTCTCGAGCCGCTCCTGGATGGTCGCCGTGGTGCTCGGCGCCGCCGTCACCAACGCGATCTTCTTCCCCGTCTTCCAGGTGCTTGGGCCGACCGTCGCCCGCGACTCCCTCGGCGGCTCCAGCGCCTGGGCGCTGATCGCGGCGATGTGGGGCGCCGGCGGCCTGTTCGGCGGCGTCGTCGCCCTCCACGTCCGGCCGCGCCGGCCGCTGCTGGTCAGCGAGGGGTTCATCCTCCTCTTCGCGGTCCCGGTGATGCTGCTCGCGATCCCCGCCTCGACCGCGATCATCGCCCTCGGGGCACTCTTCGCCAGCGCCACCGTCGCCCTCGCCGAGATCCTCTACGAGACCGTCTCCGCCCAGCACATCCCGCCCGAGGCCCTCGCCCGCGTCGTCGCCTACGACTGGTTCGGCTCGCTGGCGGTCGAGCCGGTCACGCTGGCCCTGGTCGGGCCGATCGCGGCCGCGATCGGGATCTCGACCACGCTCTGGGCCGGCGCCGCGGCGATGATCGTCTGCCAGATCGCCGTGCTCCTCGTCCCCAGCGTGCGGCGCCTGGAAGCGGGGCCGATGACCGAGCCGACGCCGACCCCCTCCCCCGCCCGATCGAAGCGGGCGACTGAGGGGCGCGGCAGAGGTTGTTCTCGCCCTGGGCGAATAACCTCTGCCGCGGAGCTCAGCTAGAGCGTGCGGAGGACCGCTTCGGCGGCGTTGAAGCCGCAGATGCCGTGGGCGCCGGGCGCCCGGCGGGGTCGCGGCGGAGCAGATGAAGAGGCCGGGGGCGCCGGTCCAGTAGGGGACGGCGGCGAGGCGCGGGCGGATCGCGGTCTGCCAGGGCGTGTTGGCGCCGGTGAGGATGTCGCCGCCGACGAAGTTGGCGTTGCGGGCCTCGATCTCGGCGGTGCTGGTCACCGTCCTGGCGACGATGCGCTCGCGGAAGCCGGGCGCGAAACGCTCGATCTGGCCGAGGATCGCCGCGGTCGCGTCGCCGCTGTAGCCGCTCGGCACGTGGGCGTAGGCCCAGAGGGGGTGCAGGTCGCCCTTGGAGCGACTAGGGTCGGCGAGGTACTGCTGGCCGACGAGGACGTAGGGGCGCTCGGGCATGCGGCCGCGGTTGACCTCGGCCTCGGCGGCGACGATCTCCTCGAAGGAGCCGATCACGTGGACGCTGCCGGCGCGGCGGGCGGGCTCGTAGCTCCACGGCACCCCTCCCTCGACCGCGAGGTCGAGCTTGAAGGCGCCCGGCCCGTGCTTGTAGCGGCGGTAGGCGCGGGCCGTGCGCCGCGGCAGGCGCTCGCCGGCCAGCTCGAGGGCGCCGCGCGGGGCGAGGTCGAGGACGATCGCGTCGGCCGCCGGCAGCTCGTCGAGCGAGCGCACCCGCCGGCCGGTCTCGATCCGGCCGCCGTTCTCGCGGATCACCGCCGCCCAGGCGTTGGCGATCGCGATCGAGCCGCCCTTCGCCACCGGCCAGCCGTAGGCGTGCCCGGCGCAGATCAGCGCCATCCCGATCGCCGAGCTGAACGGCTGGTTGAGCGGCGCGTAGGCGTGGGCGGCGATGCCGGCGAAGAGCGCGGCGCCCTCGGGCGTCCCCAGCCGCCGCGCCGATCGCGGTCGCCGGCAGCGCCGAGGGCAGGCCGAAGCGCGCCAGCTTCAGCGGGTGGCGGGGGAAGTGGATCAGCGGGCGGTAGACGTCCTCGGTCAGCGCGTCGTAGCCGCGCGAGGGCGCGCCGAAGATCCGGGCCCAGCGCGGGCCGGCCTCCCCCAGCCCGGCGGCGGTCGCATCCAGCGAGCGCAGCATCGTCGCGCCGCCGCCGTCCAGCGGGTGGGCGAGGTCGACCTCCGGCCAGCACCACTCGAGCCCGTGGCGCTCCAGCTCCAGCCCCGGCGAGACGACCGCCGGCGAGGAGACGACCATCGGGTGCGCGGCGCTGCACTCGTCGTGCAGCAGCCCCGGCTCGGTCAGTTCCGCGCTGCGGGTGCCGCCGCCGATCTGCTCCTCGGCCTCGATCACCGTCACCTCGACCCCGCGGCTCGCCAGCGTCGCCGCGCAGGCAAGCCCGTTCGGGCCCGAGCCGACGACGATCGCGCTAGGCATGGTGCACGCGCCAGCGGGCGGACGGCCGCCGCCCAGCCACGGCTGGCGCTTGACCATCTCGCGGACGTCGACCCAGCCCTCCTCGACGAGGCCGTCGGCGGCGTCCCAGATCCGGTAGCGCTGGCGCTGCACGTGGGCGGGCTGGGACTCGAGCGTCACCACCCGCAGCTCGCCGGGGGCGAAGTGGCAACGCTCCTGGACCGCAGCCAACAGGCGGTGGTCGTGGAAGTGGCCGTCGCCGAAGTTGTAGCCGAGGACGACGCCGGCGACGAGCTCGCCCTCGCGCACGTCGTATCCCTCGACGTCGTCGACCGCCCGCATCGTCAGCGCGTTCAGCGCCCGCCCGTGCGAGTGCATCGAGCGGAAGGCGAGCCCTTTGTAGACGAGCACGTCGATCATGTCCTGCTCGTAGAACTCCTCCAGCTGCCTGGTGACGATCGGCGCCGACTTGACGATCTCGCGGTCGAGCTTGTCCTCGGCGCCGGTGTCTTTGCGGAACAGCCACTGGCTGGTCGCCCAGTTGCCGGCGTAGTAGCGCATCGAGGGCAGGAAGGAGACGAGGTCGGGGCGGAAGTTGCCGAGCACCGGCAGGCCGACGCAGAGCGCGGCGAGGATCGCCAGCAGCAGCGGGTCGTCGAGGGTCGAGAACGGGGACGTCGGCGTAGTGGCCGAAGAGGAAAAAGAGGCCGAAGATCATGAACACGTTCCACTCCAGCGGCACCGCCAGCGGGAAGGTGGAGAAGATGTGGAGGTGGAAGATCACCATCCCGGCGAGGGCCAGCGTCCCCAGCAGGCCGCCCTGGGTGAGGATCAGGATCAACGGCAGGGTGAACTCGATCACCGTGCCGAGGTGGGCGCTCGCCGCGCCGATCCGTGAGGGCAGCAGGTTCTCGGGATGGTCGGTGTAGAGCTGCCGCTTCGCCTTGCGCGACCGGTTCCAGGGCGTGTTGCTGATCATCACCGTGACCACGAACGGGAAGTGGCGGTTCAGCTTCGAGGAGGCCGCCCCCCACCAGATGCAGAAGAAGACGAGCTGGGCGGCGATGATCATGTTGGTCAGCGGGAAGAGGAAGATGATCGCGAGCGTGCCGTAGATCTCCGCCCGCGCCGCGAGGAACGGGACCTTGTCGCGCAGCCCGAGGGCGGCGAGGAAGGCGAGGAGGACGCCGACGGCGACCGGGTCGAGGACCTTTGCGACCGGGACGATGAGGATGAGGAGGTCTCCCGTGTCCACCGGGTCCAGCCAGGACGCGAAGGCGTTCTCACCCGGCGAGACGAGCAGGAAGACCGCCGTCGCCAGCAGCCCCGCGTAGAGGCCGACGTCGAGCCAGGTGCGGGTCGTCCCCCGGGTGCCGGGCACCTTCTCGGGCCAGGGCGGCAGCCGCGTCGTCCCCGGCCGCAGCCAGTAGAGGACGCCGCCGATCATCGGCTTGAAGCGCAGCGTCAGCGGCAGCGAGCCGGCGCCGAGCCCCAGCACCTCCCAGAGCAGCGTCCAGATCACCGCCTTCTGGAAGACGATCGGGTCGGTCTCCAGCTCGGCCCAGCCGCTGGTGGCGAAGATCAGCAACGCCCGCCGCCCGGCGTAGGCGGCGACCTTGATGACGTAGAGGAAGTAGACCGCGACGGGGGTCCCGAACCCGTTCAGCGCCCAGTCCTGGGCCAACGGCCTGATCCGCTCCAGGTGCGAGAGGCGCCGCCACTCGGAGACCTCGAAGGGAGGCGGCGCGGGATCGAGCAGGCCCATGGCCGACCAGCCTAACCCCCGCTGGGTCGATCCGATGAAGCACCGGGCCGGCCAGCAGCTGCTGGCCGGCCCGGGACGGAACTACGGTTTCGCGCAGAGGGCGACGACGACGAAATCGCGGGTCGAGCCCGTTTCGTTTTTCGCCGACGCGCGCCAGCCGGTGGCCTCGGCCCCGTCGAGGACCGGTTTGCCGTTCGCGCCAGTCGGCACGCTTCCCTGCAACGTGGCCGGGAAGTCGTAGGCGTTCGAGCCGTCGACGAAACCGGCACCGCCACCGACCAGGTGCTCCCCAGCCTCGCAATCCGCGGTTTCGGTTGCCGTGGTGCCGGTGCCGGCGTTGGGCTGGACGAAGCGCCGTGCGACGACACTGGTCGCGCCGGGCGCGCCGGTGTCGCCCTTCGGGCCCTGCAGACCCTGCGGACCGGCCGGCAGCTGACCCTCCTTGAAGTCGACCGCCTTCAGCGAGCGATCCTTGACTTTGGCGCTGTTGACCGCGTTCTTCTTGATCTGCTTGGAGCCGACGCTGTTCTTCGGCAGCTGAGTTGCCGCGTAGGCGCCGCTGCCGAGCGCGACGAAAAGCGCGATGCAGGCGACGACGTTGGCAAAGGTGAGACGTTTACGTATGCCTTTCGGCATCTGAGGAACCCCCTCGGTCGCGGCTCATCTGAAGACTGGTGGACGAGCCCAGATGGACTTGACTGAGCGGGACCCAATTCCGAGGAGAGGCGGCGCACCAGGCAACTGGACGAAGTACCGCAGGAAGATTCGAATCCCCGCCGGCGCCAGGTTTTCGTCTGAGCGCAAATCTTGCGGGCGCCCGGTCCATGCTTCACAATTGTCCGATGGCGCTCGATCAGGCGACGCTCGACACGACGACGCCCCGCACCCGCGACGGGCGAAGCTATCCGGAGCACCTACGTCCTTACGAGGAGTACGACGAGGAATTTCTGAGTCGCTTCGTGGAGATCGGCGAGGCGAGTCCCAACGAGCTCGCCCTGGCGGTGGCTCCGACGCGCCTACGCTCGCTGGTTTCGCGCTGGCTCGCCTCCGCCGAGTGGCGGGGCCTGGTCGAGCGCCGCGACCAGCCGAAGGCAAGGCGCCGCACCTACGTCGTGACCGAGCGGGGACGTCGACGCCTGCACGATCTTCAAAGCGCCTGAGCAAAGGGCGTGGCCGCGGAAAGCCCGTTCCTCGATGCTGACGGCAGCCGCGTGCTCGTCGAGTGCGCCGTCCTCTATCTCGACATTCTCGGCGTGCGGTCGCTCAGCACCGGCAAAACCGCCCAGAAAGAGCTGGGGCGCTTCGAGAAGGCGCTGAGCGAGGCCTTCCCTTTCGACCTGGGCGCGGAGGGTGCGGAACTCGACACCGAATCGGTCCTACCCGCAGCCGTCTTCTCGGACTCCTTCGTCGCGGTGGCTCCGGTGCAGCGAGCCATCGACCAGCCGCAGGCGGACGCGATCGCCAACCTCGTCTTCGAAGCATCGCGGATCCAGGCGAGCCTGATCCTGGCCGACTACTTCGTCCGTGGGGCGATCACGATCGGCCAGTGCCATTTCCATCGGGGCGTCCTCTTCGGCCCGGCGCTGGTCGAGGCCGTCAACCTGGAGCAGGCCAACGCGGTCAACCCGCGCATCATCCTCTCCCCGAACGCCATAGAAACGCTGCGTCACGGGCGGGGTTCGAGGGTGGAACGCGAACCGATCCTGATCGACGAGGACGGCCTTGCCTTCGTCAGCTATCTACAGGCCATCTACGACGATCCGACGGCACCGAAACCGGCCAATCTGGCGAAGCACGGCAAAGTCCTGCTCTCGAATCTGACCAAGAACCTGAGCGACCTGCGTCGATGGCGCAAGTATCGCTGGGTCGCGGAATACCACGATGACTTCGTCCGAAAGCGGGGAACGGAGCTGGAAGAGAGCGGCATCCCTCTGGCCAAGGTCCAAATCGACCTGACCGGCGAACGACGCCAATTCCGATCCGTCACGCCACGGTTCGCAGGGGATTGACCCTGGACAGGCGAAGCTCGAGGGCGACAGCCTCTCTGCTTCTGAAGTACCGCTACGGGGATTCGAACCCCGGTTTCCGGACTGAGAATTGCCTCCGTGGGGCCATTTGCGATCGATCCAGCCCAACGCAGTCCAGATAGTTCAGTTGAGTTCGATCCAGCTCGGTGGAGTCGGGGACATATTCCGGGACACGCTTTCAGGGCGGCTCCTTGAGCATCGGACGCGCGAGGTAGCCTTGCTCCGATGCCTCCAAGACAAGCTGCATCGGCTTGAAGACCTGGTCCGATCTCCTGGGAAGAAGAGGAGCAGATGCGAGCGATGGATTCAAGGATCGATGAAATGGCCGAAACCTTCGAGTCGCGCCGCGCCGACGACGAAGCCACCGCCATCGCCGCTGAGCGCATCCGAAGCGGCGCCGCCGATCACAAGGAGGACGGCGCCGAGGCGCTAGGCAAGCTCGGTATTGAGATCCCCGCCGAGGAATGACCGACAAAGCGCCCGATGTAGTGGGCGTCACCTTTGCGCAGCCTTGAATACGCTGGCGTGAACCGCGAGCGACTACTAGGAGACCTACGGACCGAGGACGAAGCGCGCTCCCTCGGTCCGCAACATCGCATAGGGGTCCGTCCACGCAACTCCATTGGCGTCGCAAGCATCCGGAATCTGAATCTTTTTCTTGCTGTTTTTCGGTTTCTCGTGAGTGACGACGGTGAAGCCGTGCGCGAGAGCGTGCCCAATAAGAAAGTAGTCAGCCTCTTGTAGAAACTCGTTGACCGCGGCGTCGAGGTAGTCCGTCTTCGCAGTCCATTCAGTCAGCGTCGAAAGACTAGAGACCACATCGTCGTCGGCTGGCAGGAAGAAGTTCGGGCGCGCTTTCGCCCAGTCGGCCAACTCGTCACTTCCGTCCTGAAGCTCTTCAGACACAGATTCCACGCTGGCCACCCGGGAAGCCGTGTTTTCCCTCACGAGCCAATCCCAGAAGGCGGGGCAAAAATCGAAGCCGTAATGACGATTCTTTGCCTCGATAAAAATGTTGGAGTCAAGTAGATACATCATGCGACCCCAAGGTGCTCGCCTAGATCTTTAAAGGTCGCGTATTTCCGGACCCCGAGGAGGTGAAAGGCGTCACGGTGCAGCGTGCCGCCCTCCAAGGTGTCGACGACGATGGCTTGGGCAAACGTCTTGCTGGTGCGAACAGGAGTCGTGTTGTAGAAGTTCCCGCCGGACGCGCCGCCGCTCTCCGCCATCATCTCTAGCTGGTGCTCGAAGGCGGCTTGGTAATCAGGCCAGGTGATCAATCCCGCATCAAGGACGCGCCGAAGGACGACAAGCGTGCTGACCTTGTAAGTCCTCGCCAACCTCTGTAGCTCCTCAGCAAAATCAGCGTCTTGCCTGAATTCCACCTGAAAAGACTCCATCGGTACCAGTAGATCGGCAGCGACAGCGTTGCACCAACGCTCAGTCCCATCGGCAGTTCGGGTTTCCAGTCCTATGTTCGAGACGGCGGGTTGACCTAGCCAGATATGTGCCAGCTCATGCGCCAGGGTGAATATCTGGGCAGCTTTCGTATCCGCTCCATTGACAAAAACCACGGGTGCGAGGTCATCGACGAGCGCGAAACCACGGAACTCCTCTGGATCCAGCTTGCGACGCGTATTACTGCCAACGATCCCGCTGATCATCACTAGGACACCCGCGTCCTCAGCCCGTTCTGCGAACTCACGTAAGGCCTCAGACCAGCTTCTGAAGCCTGCTCTGTCTGCGACCCGAAACTGAAGCGCGTCGCGGATGCTCTTGGCCGTCCCCGCTGGCTCCTCTGCGATGGTCGTCGAGCCGACGATCTCCAACTTCTCCCCGCCGTGATTCAGCAGGTAGCTCCGATACCAATCTTGGCGCTGCTGGCAGAGAAAGATCGTGTCGAGAAGATTGGGGCTCGGCCGGGCAGCCCGCGTGCTTGGCAGCGTGCGGAAATCTGGCACGGGCAATTGATCCTCGGGGGGCTCACTCCGAAGCAAGTAGCCGACCGGGGTGTCGGTCGCCCTCGCGAACTGCTCAAGCTGCTTGATCGTGGGCTTCTTTTCTCCGGCCGCCCATCTGGAGAGCGCCGGGAAACGCTTCGCCAAGTACTCCGGGGTTCGCCCGGAGCGCTCAGTTGCCCACGCCAGTAACGCGGGCGCCACGTCGACCCGTACCGACATCGTCGGGATTATGGCCATAGCCGCGGGCGGACACCGAAAGGGCCGTAGCTCTGCCCCGCTCCGGCCGAAGTACCGCTACGGGGATTCGAACCCCGGTTTCCGGACTGAGAATCCGGCGTCCTAGTCCCCTAGACGATAGCGGCGAGGAGGAGGGCATTTTAGCGAGGCGGCGGCGTGAGGGTGCGAGAGGTCTGTCACAGGGCGACCCCCGAGGCAGCGGGGGTCGCAGGGCGCGCAACCGGTAAATTGGCTGCCCGCGCGGCTGTGGCGGAACTGGTAGACGCGCACGGTTCAGGTCCGTGTGGGCGAAAGCTCGTGGAGGTTCGACTCCTCTCAGCCGCATCTAACTCGCGACCGGCGTGGCCGGCGCGCCTTCGGGCGCCCGGGCCGCGTTGGTGGCGATCTCCTCGGCGAAGGTCGGCCAGAGCGGCCGCGGGAGGTCGTGGCCCATGCCGTCGATCAGCTTCAGGCGGGCGCCGGGGATGGCCTTCGCCGTGGCGCGGCCACCGGAGGGGTTGACGAGGAGGTCGCGCTTGCCGTGGATGACCAGGGCCGGGACGGCGAGCTTGCGCAGCGCCGGGGTGCGGTCGCCGGAGGCGGTGATCGCGTGCAGCTGGCGGGCGATGCCGGCCTCGCTGTGGCCGCGGTCGAAGGAGCGGCCGGCGATCTCGCGCACCCGCTCCTCCTCGAAGGGGTAGCCGGGCGAGCCGATCACCTTGAAGGTCTTGACGACGCGCTCGATCGCCGGCTCGCGCCCGCGCGGGGGGTTGCCGAGCAGGAGGCCGAAGGTCTTGTAGCTGGGGTGGCCTACCCGGCGGCTGCCGGTCGTCGACATGATCGAGGTCAGCGAGCGGACGCGCTCGGAGCGCTCGATCGCGGCGGTCTGGACGATCATCCCGCCCATCGAGGCGCCGACCAGGTGGGCGGACTCGATCCCGAGGTGGTCCATCAGCCCGAAGGTGTCGGCGGCCATGTCGCGCAGCAGGTAGGGCGCGGTGCCGCGGCGGCCGACGAACAGGTCGAGCTTGCCCGGCAGCCCTGGCCGCCTCGATCTTGGTCGAGCGGCCGATGTCGCGGTTGTCGAAGCGGACGACGCGGAAGCCGCGATCGGCCAGCAGCGCGCAGAACCCCTCGTCCCAGGCGATCATCTGCGTCGCCAGGCCCATCACCAGCAGCAGCGGCTCCCCGTCCGGGTCGCCCATCTCCTGGTAGCAGAGCTCGATCCCGTTGGCGGGCGCCATCTGCTCGTCGCCGAAGCGATGCATCCGAGGATCGTACCCAGCCTGGCTGCCCAGCCAAACCGTCGGCGTTCGTCCTTTCCCGGGCATATGACCAGGAAAGGACGAACGCCGCCCTTGGGGTAGAAAGGTGCGATGCGGACGGCGATCGTCTCCGACCTGCACCTCGGCGTCGCCAGCGACGAGGACGTGCTGCGCGACCCGGCGGTGCGCCGATTCCTGCTCGAGGAGATCGCCGGCGCCGACCGCGCTCGTCCTGCTCGGCGACGTGGTCGAGCTGCGCAACCTTCCGCTCGGCCTTCGCTCGCCCGCGCCCGCCCGTTCTTCGAAGAGCTCGGGGAGGCGATCGGCGATATCGAGGTCGTCCTCGTCCCCGGCAACCACGACCACCGCCTCGCCGAGCCGCTGCTCGACGAGCTCTCGCTCGCCGGCGAGCCGCCGCTCGGCCTCGAGCACCACCACCCCCCCGCCGGCCCCTCGTCCCTGGTCGAGGGGTGGCTCGGCCCGGCGCGGCTGCGAGATCGCCTACCCCGGCGTCTGGCTGCGCGAGGACGTCTACGCCACCCACGGCCACTACATGGACGCCCACCTCGCGCTGCCCCGGGCCGAGTGCGTCGCCGCGGCGCTGATGGTCCGCCTCTCCGGCCGGCTGCCCGAACCCGGCGACCCCTACCGACTACGAGCGCGTGCTGCGCCCCTTCTACGGGTTCGCCTACGGCCTCGCCCAGGTGCTGCCGCTCAAGCGCCGCCGCAACGGCCCCTTCGAGCGGGCCTGGGAGGTGCTCGCCGACGAAGAGGCAGGAGACGACCCTCGGCGCCCGCGCCGCCCGCGCCGGCTTCCCGCTCGCGGTCCGCGGCCTCAACGGGCTGCTGCGCGCCGACTTCGAGCCCGACGTCACCACCCGGGCGATCTTCCGCAGCGGCGTCGAGGCCGCCGCCGAGATGGCGGCCCGCCTCGGGGTCGACGACGTCCACGTGATCACCGGCCACACCCACCGCGGCGGCCCGCTGCCCGACGAAGCCGAGTGGGTCCTGCCCCGCGGCGGCCGCCTCCACAACACCGGCAGCTGGGTCTTCTCCTCGGCCTTCCACCAGCCGGGCACGCCGCCGAACTCCTACTGGCCGGGAACCGTCACCTGGCTGGAGGACGACGAGCCGCCGCGCCGGGTCCGGCTGCTGCTCGAGCACTCGCACGAGCAGATGAGCGAGCTGATCAGCCGGCTCGCAGCCACTCGGCGATGATCGCGCCGATCTCCGGCCCCGCGTCCTCCTGGAGGAAGTGGGAGGCGTCGGCGATCGGCCGCGGCGGCGGGAAGTTGAGCTGGCTGGAGACGCGCTCGCCGACCGAGAAGGGCAGGACCGGGTCGGAGTCGGCCCAGAGGACCAGCGTCGGGCGGTCGTCCTCGCGCAGCGCGTCGGCGACCGTTTTGCCCTCGGCGGCGCCGAGCGCGTCGGGCTCGGTCGGCAGGATCAGCGGGAAGGCGCGGGCGCCGGCCTTCGAGGCCCCGTCTATATAAGGGGCCTCGTAGGCGGCGATCACCTCGTCGCCCGGGTCGTGCTTGCAGCCGCCGCGGACCAGCATTCCGACCGGGACCTCCTCGCTTTCGCGGACGAACTCGCGGAAGGCGAGCCAGGCGTCGCTCATCTGCTGGTGGCCGGTGAAGGGCCCGGTCTCCATGATCACCAGCCGCGAGATCCGGTCCGGGTGCTCGACCGCGAGCCGCAGCCCGATCGGCCCGCCCCAGTCGTGGACGACGGCGGTCGCGTCGCGCAGGTCGAGTTCCTCGAGCAGCGCCGCCATCAGCTCGACGTGGCGGTCGTAGGTGTACCAGCCGACGTCGGTGGGCTTGTCGGAGCGGCCGAAGCCGGCGTAGTCGGGGGCGATGCAGCGGTAGCCGGCGTCCCGCACCGGCGGGATCACCTTGCGCCAGAGGTACGACCAGGTCGGCTCGCCGTGGAAGAAGACGACCGGCTTCCCCTCCCCCTCGTCGAGGTGCGCCAGCCGCAGGCCGTCGACCTCGCGGTAGCGGGACTCGAACGGGTAGTCCGGCAGTCCCTCCAGTCGCTCCTCCGGGGTGCGAACGGCATCGACGCTCATCCGCGCATCCTATGCGGCCGCGGCAGAGCTTTTCGACCCTATAGGGGCAGAAAGCTCTGCCGCGATCCATTCTTGACTCCAAATCCAGGAATCCTGATCGGGATTCCCGACTTTCTCGGTCGACTTTGTGCTAGGGTGCCCGCCCTATTGAGCAGTAAGTTGCTCAAGAACGTAAGTCAGTCGACATAGGAAGGAAACTTTTAGATGCGGAACGCTCGCACTACCCGGCGGCGCAGCGTGAAGATCGGCCTCCCGGCCGCCCTTCTCGTGCTGCTCCTCGCGGTCTTCGCCGCCGGATGTGGCGGTGGTGACGACACCACCGGCTCGGACTCCGGCTCCTCTGGAGGCGGCAAGCTCGACGTGGTCGGCTACTCCACCCCGGAATCCGTCTACGCCGAATCCATCGAGCCCGCCTTCGAAGAAAGCTCGAAAGGCGCGGGCGTCAGCTTCAGCAACTCGTTCGGCGCCTCCGGCGACCAGAGTCGCGCGGTGGTGGCGGGCCAGCCCGCATCGGTGGTCCACTTCGCCCAGGCCGGCGACATGGAAAGGCTCGTCGAAGAAGGCGGCCTCGTCGCCAAAGACTGGACCAACAACAAATACAAGGGCATCGCCCAGAACTCGGTCGTCGTGATCTCGGTCCGCAAGGGCAACCCGGAGGGGATCAAAACCCTCGAGGACGTGCTGACCAAGGACGTCGACGTCGTCACCCCGAACCCGTTCAGCTCCGGCGCCGCGCGCTGGAACATCATGGCCGTCTACGGCACCGCCCTGAACGAAGGCAAGTCGCCCGAGGAGGCGCTGGCCGCCGTCAAGACGGTGCTGGAGAAGACGGTCGCGCAGCCGGGCAGCGCCCGCGACGCGCTCGCCACCTTCACCCAGGGCGAGGGCGACGTGCTCCTCGGCTACGAGAACGAGGCGATCAAAGCGATCGACGAGGGCGAGGACATCGAATACATCGTCCCGCCGTCGACGATCCAGATCGAAACCCCGATCGCCGTCACCACCGACGCGCCGGAGCCTGCCGCGCAGGACTTCCTCGACTTCATCTGGTCCGACGAGGGGCAGGAAATCTGGGCCGAAAACGGCTACCGCCCGGTCAACCCGAGCCTCGTCGACGAGAAGCAGTTCCCGACCCCGCCCGACCTGTTCACGATCGACCAGTTTGGCGGCTGGAGCAAAGTCAACGACGAGTTCTTCGACGACGAAACCGGCTCCGTCGCCAAGATCGAGACCGAACTCGGCGTTTCCACCAGCGGCTGACCTATGGAGGCTAGCCCGGCAGCCCTCCCCAACTCAGCGTCCCCCGGGCAGGCATCCGCCTGCCCGGGGTCGGCGCCGGCCTCGGTCGCGGATACGTCGTCCTGTACCTCAGCCTGATCGTCCTGATCCCGCTGGCGGCCCTGGTCGACGAATCGCTCAGCTCCGGCCTCAGCCACTTCTGGGACCAGGTCACCTCGCCGCAGGCGGTCCGCTCGCTCGAGCTGACCCTGATCGCCTCGCTGATCGTGGTCGCGATCAACGCCGTCTTCGGCACGATCATCGCCTGGATCCTGGTCCGCGACGAATTCCCCGGCAAGGCGGCGTCAACGCGATCATCGACCTCCCCTTCGCCCTGCCGACGATCGTCGCCAGCCTCACCCTGCTCGCCCTCTACGGCGCTGACAGCCCTTTCGGGGTCGACATCGCCTTCACCCGCACCGCCGTCGTCGTCGCCCTGCTCTTCGTCACCCTGCCCTTCGTCGTCCGCGCGGTGCAGCCGCTGCTGATCGAGATGGACCGGGAGATGGAGGAGGCGGCGGCCTCGCTCGGCGCCGGCGGCTTCACGATCTTCCGCCGCATCATCTTCCCCAACCTCCTCCCCGGCCTCGCCGCCGGCGTCGCGCTGGCCTTCGCCCGCGCCCTCGGCGAGTTCGGCTCGGTCCTGATCTTCGCCGGCGGCCTGCCGGACACCCAGGTCTCCTCGGTCTTCATCAGGACCCAGGTCGAGTCGGGCAACCTGCCCGGTGCGGCGGCGGTCTCGATGGTGCTGCTGTTCGCCTCGCTGCTCTGCCTGGCGGCGATCTCGCTGATCCAGCGCTGGGGCAGTCGTCACGAACGCTCGACCGGCGGCGGCCTGGTGATGCCGATGGCCGGCGAGATGCCTGACGAGGACGGCGGGAAAGGAGCCGACGATGAGCTCCGCTAGCGCCCGCGGCCACGTCGGCAGCGGCACCGTCAGCCGCTGGGGCCTGCGCATCCTCGGCCTCGGCTTTCTGGCCCTGCTGCTGGTCGCGCCCCTGGTGATCATCTTCTTCGAAACCTTCAAAGACGGGATCTCCCCGCCGCTCGACGCGATCACCTCCGTGAACGGCCTGCACGCGCTGAAGCTGAGCCTGATCATGGTCGCGATCGCGGTGCCGCTGAACACCGTCTTCGGCGTCGTCTGCGCGATCCTGCTCGTCCGCCACAAGTGGAAGGGCAACGCGGTGATCGACGCCGTGATCAACCTCCCCTTCGCGCTCTCGCCGATCGTCATCGGCCTTGCCCTCTACCTGCTCTACAGCACCAACGGCGGCTGGTTCGGGCCGACCCTGGCGGAAGCCGGATTCGAAGTCCTGTTCTCGGTGCCGGGGATGGTGCTGGCCAGCATCTTCGTCTCGCTGCCTTTCGTGGTGCGGGAGACGGTGCCGGTGCTGCAGGAGATCGGCACCGAGCAGGAGCAGGCCGCCTCGACCCTCGGGGCCAACGCCTGGCAGACCTTCCGTCGCATCACCCTGCCGGCGATCCGCTGGGGCGTCGCCTACGGCGTCGTCCTCACCACCGCCCGGGTTCTGGGCGAGTTCGGCGCGGTGACGATCGTCTCCGGCTCGATCTCCGGCGAGACCGAAACCCTGCCGATCTTCGTCCAGAAGCAGTTCGACGCTTTCAACGAGCCAGGCGCCTACGGAGCCTCTCTGCTCCTGGCCCTGCTCGCCCTGATGACCCTGCTGGCAATGAACCTGCTCAAACGAAAGGAGGACGCCTGATGGGAATCTCAGTCGAGGGAGCCAATAAGAGCTTCGGGGACTTTCAGGCGCTTGACGACGTATCGATCGAGGTCCCGGACGGGTCCCTTACCGCCCTGCTCGGGCCCAGCGGCAGCGGCAAGTCGACGCTGCTGCGGGCTATCGCCGGGCTCGAGGACCTGGACGGCGGCCGCGTTCTGATCGACGGCCAAGACGTCTCCAAGAAGCCGACCCAGAAGCGCGAAGTCGGGTTCGTCTTCCAGCACTACGCCGCCTTCAAGCACATGACCGTGTTCGAGAACGTCGGCTTCGGGCTGAAGATCCGCAAGTGGGACAAGGCGAAAATCTCGGCTCGGGTCCACGAGCTGCTGCGGTCTGGTCCAGCTCGAGGGCCTGGCCGACCGCTACCCCTCCCAGCTCTCCGGCGGCCAGCGGCAGCGGATGGCGCTGGCCCGGGCGCTGGCGGTCGAGCCGCAGGTGCTGCTGCTCGACGAGCCGTTCGGCGCGCTCGACGCCAAGGTCCGCAAGGACCTGCGGACCTGGCTGCGCCACCTCCACGACGAGATGCACGTGACGACGATCTTCGTCACCCACGACCAGGAGGAGGCGATGGACGTCGCCGGCCAGCTGGTGGTGATGAACGAGGGGCGGGTCGAGCAGTCCGGCACCGCCGACGACCTCTACGAGCACCCCGCCAACGAGTTCGTGATGAGCTTCGTCGGCGAGGTCAACCGGCTCGGCGACGACTTTGTGCGGCCGCACGACATGGAGGTCGTGCTCGACGCCGACGACCGCACCCAGGAGGGCCTGGTGCAGCGGATCGTCACCCTCGGCTTCGAGGTCCGGGTCGAGCTCGTGCTCTCCGACGGGACCGAGGTCTGGGCGCAGCTGACCCGCAACGAGCTGCAGCGGCTGGAGCTGCGGGAGGGGCAGATCGCCTACCTGCGCCCGATCCAGGCCAAAAGCTTCAACGGTTCGTCGCCGTCCAGACTCCCAGGGGGCCTCGACTCCCCCCGGGTCCCAGGACGACGGCGACGCAGAGGTATCTGCAGCCGTTTGAAGGGGCGAAGGGGTGGGGCGTCTTCTTGCCGGGTGACGCCCCGCCCCAACTCGCCACATCTTGTCCGCCCAGCTACTAGGTCGAGCGGCCGCGTCTCAACAGACGCTTTGCCCACCGTGGCGTGAGGATCTCGATTGCCTCACGCAGAGTCACCGCCTCCTCGCCCTGCATCGGGCTTGGCCATTTCGGCTCCAGGGAATCCTTGGATGGATTTGTCTGAGGCATGGTCCAGATCTTAGAGGCCCGATGCGATAGCGGCTATCCAAAGGACCACCTCGAGCGTCAGCAGCCCGCTGGCTGCCTGGAAAAGAAGGGCAAGCTCCTTGAGGCCCTGGTGGTTCACCACGTAGCTGCCGTGCATGTGAAGGGAAAGGTCGCGATGCAGCTCCTCAAGCTGGACCACCTCCCCAGACTCGGTAAAGCCCTTCAGCACCCGGCGCGGATTGGCCGTGAACTCCCACCTTCGCGGCCAGAGGATCGCGAGGGAGGTCGCGGCCACCGCGACGAAACTGAACAGGGCGAGCCCTGAGAAAACGCTTGAGCTCCTGCCTTGCAGCGCTTGCGCCCCGAGAAACGAAGTCGTGACCGCGGCGGCCGAGAGCAACAGCCCCGCTCGGGAGCGGACGCTCTCGATAGCGGCCTGCTGCTCAGACAGAGCTCGCACCGCCTCGTCGTAGACGACCTTGTAGAGGAGATCCCCTGGCCATTCCCCCGCTTAAGAATCGAGGGCGCCGTTTTCTCCCCCACGACTCTGGCATCTCCTCCGGCCTCTGCTATTCTTGACTTAGTTGATCTACAAATACGGAAAGGAGACGGAGATGTCCAAAAGCGTTGCCAGACCACCACGTTCCGCTCGCGGGGCCGGTTCACCGGGCTGGTGCGGGACGAGTATCCGGCCGGGACCGGGCAGAACCGGACCAGCCGCGGCGCCAACCGGGAGTCGGCTCTGACGGGGCCGACGAGGCGCTCTTCTACCGGGCCCGCCTGATCCTCGGCGACTCCCTCCCCCGCCCCCAGCGCTAGCCATGGACGGCGAATGCGCTGAATGCCCGCCGAGTTCGTCTTTTGTTGCGCCTATCCGAACAAGGCGAACTCGGCCTGACGACTGAGCCCGGACCGCCCCACGGCGATCCGGGCTCTTTTGCGTCCTGCTGCCTTATTTGGCGCTGCCGGTGGTCCTCGGTGAGGAGCGGTTCGTCCGGCTGCGGGTACGCCTGCACGGCGAGGTTCCAGCCTTTCAGCGTGAAGGTGACGTCTTTCGCGCCCGCGTACTGAACCGCGACGGTGTGACCGCCCTTGGTCAGCACGCGCGGTCTGCACGATCGTGTTGACGACCGGCACCGGTGCCGGCGAGGCCGCCGTCGACGGCAGGAAGTTCACTTTCCCGGTCGCCTGGCCGTCGACCAGGATCTGCACCGGGCAGGCCTGGTCGCGGTCCCGGTTTCGCCGCCGTGCAGGTGCCCGTACCGGAGAACGTGATCACCGCCGAGCTGACTTCGGCCTTGGTCGCGAACGAGGTGAACGCGGTCGGGATGTAGCCGGCCGTGGTCGCCGAGACGGCCCGAACGGCGCGGTGCCGGCGGCGATGCCGACGACGGGCGACCTGCGGCGCCGTCGCCTTGGCCACGAACAGGTTCGCGGCCGCCTTTTTCTTCAGGTAGAGCTTCGACGCCTTCTTGTTGCTCACGTAACACCTTCGCCGCCTTTTGGCTCGTCAGGAACGACTGGGCGACCGAGGGCACCACCGTCACCGAGACGGCGACCACGGCCGCCAGCACGACCACGGTCGCCGCTCGGGGGGTGGACAGTCTTCTCTTCAGCAATTGATCCTCCATGTCTGCGGCCTCCGCACGGCTGTTCGGTGCCCTCGGACGGCCTTTCTTTACTAAGTGACTCAATAAGGTACAGAAGCTGCTAGGGTTTTGCGACATAGTTGGTCAACAAACTCGCTTTAACCCGGCAAGGAAAGGACTCACACCGCATGAGAATCAAGACCCTCGCCATAGCGGTCGTCGCCCTCGCGGGGCTCGCCGCACCGGCGTCGGCCGGCGCCGTGACCCTAATCGGGTCGGGCTCCGTGGCCGCGCAGCCCGTGCTGCAGGCCCTCTTCGCCACCTACACGAAGCAGGTCAACCAAAAGGTCCACTTCGTCTACACCGCCAACGGCGGCAACGCCGGCGTCAAAGACGTCCAGAACGGCACCAGCCAGTTCGCCGGGCAACGCCCGCACCCCCCTCCCCTGGACGCCGGAACCACCTACATCAAGATGTTCATGGACGGGCTCTGCCTCGACGTCAACCCGAAGAACCCCCTCAGCAACATCACCATCCAGCAGACCCACGACATCTACCGCGGGCTGATCACCAACTGGAGCCAGATCCCGGGTTCCGAGCCTCGACACGACGATCGACCCGGTCGGCCGCGACACCAACGGAGGGACCTACAACTTCTTCCTCCAGGCCGTCCTGAACAACGAACCGCCCGCTTCCAACGTCAACGCTCTGACCGCCGACGGCCTCGTCGTCAACGCGGTCAAGCAGGACCCGAACGCGATCGGCTACGCCGGCCTCGCCTGGCAGAGCAAGGGACTGAAGCCGCTGAAGGTCAACGGCGTCCCCTGCACCCCGAGCAAGATCAGCGTCGAGCCGCTCAAGTACCCGCTCTCGCGCTACCTGTTCCTCGTCCTCCCCGGCGACGGCAGCAGCAGCCCGAACGGCACTGGTCAAGTTCATCGACTGGATGCGGCGCAGCACGCTGGCCGGTGAAGTGATCAGCCAAAGCCGGCGGCGTGCCCGCGTTCAACAAGAAGCCAAGAAGTAGGCAGTTGGACGAGGAGTTCCCCCCCGAGTACGGCCCGAAGTGGTCGGACCAGCGCGTCGAGCGGATGCTCGGCGCGCTGGTCTGCGGCGTCGTCGGCCTGCTGCTGGCGATGATCGTCACGGTCTTCGTCCGGGCCTGGCCGTCGTTCTCGCACAACGGCCTCGCCTGGTTCGGCACCGGCGGCAACGTCGACGACCAGCTCAACGCGATCTTCCTCTCCGGCCAGGCCGGGCTCGAATACGTCTACACCTTCCACGCCTGGCCGCTGATCTGGAGCACGATCCTGATCACCGGCGGCGCCGTCCTCATCGCCCTCTTCTCCGCCCTCTTCGTCGCCGTCTTCATCGTCGAGTTCGCGCCCGGAGTGGATGAGCAACATCCTGCAGCCGGTGGTCCGCTTCCTCGCCAGCGTCCCCTCGGTCATCTACGGCCTGATCGGGGTCGTCGTCCTCGTCCCCTTCATCGGCAACCACCTGATCACCGAGGCGCAGAAGGCCTCGGTCGCCGGCGTCATCTCGCTGACCGGCTACAGCCTGCTCGCGGCGATCGTCGTGCTGACGGTGATGATCGCGCCGCTGATGGTCTCGATCTTCAGCGACGGCCTGCGCTCGGTCAAACCGGGCTGGCTCGAGGGCTCGCTGGCGCTCGGCGTCAACCGCTGGCGCACGACCTGGAAGATCGGCGTCCGCAGCGCCCGCCCGGCGATCGTCGCCGGCACCGTCCTGGCCACCGCCCGGGCGATCGGCGAGGCGGTGATGCTGGCGATGATCTCCGGCTCGGTCGGCTTCGCGCCGAACCCGGCCGACGGCCTGATCTTCATCTTCGAGCCCTCGCGGCCGCTGGCGCCGACGATCGTCAAGAACATCGACCAGCTGAGCTCGCCGCCGGCCAACGCGACCCTGTTCGCGATCGCCGCCGTGCTGCTCTTCTCGGCCGCGACTCTTCTCCCTCACCGGCTACTTGGCCCGCCGGTCGATGCGCAAATACGGGACGGCCTGATGGAGCCCGTGCCGACCCCGCCGCCAGAAACCCGGCTGTGCCCCCCGACCGCGCCGCAGCCGCCGACCCCCTCCCCCGGCGGCCCAAGGGCGCGGTCGAGGGCAGCGCCACCTGGGCGCTGAGCGACCGCATCGGCCTGGCGATCTGCTGGGCGCTGGGGCTGCTCTTCTGCGCGATCGCGGTGGCGATCGTCGTCTACCTGCTTGTCCAGGGGATCACCTACCTGAGCCCGGCGATGCTGCTGACGCCGGCCGCCGCCGGCTTCAGCCAGGGCGAAAGCGGCGGCTTCTCCGACGCCCTCTTCGGGACCCTGATCGTCGCCGTGATGGGGATCTCGATCGCGCTCCCGACCGGGGTCGCGATCGCGGTCTGGCTGGTCGAGTACGGCCGGCCGGCGGCGCTGGCGCGGATCACCGAGATCGACGATCGAGGCGATCGCCGGCATTCCCTCGATCGTCCTCGCCCTGTTCGGCACGGTGATCTTCTCCAGCACCGCGCTCGGCTTCCTCAGCCGCAGCTACCGAAGGCGTCGTCTTCGGCCGCTCCTTCTTCGCCGCCTCGACGATGCTCTCGCTGGTGGCGCTGCCGCTGATCGTCGCCAGCACCCGCGAGGGGCTGAACTCGATCCCCCGCCACGTGCGCGAGGCCTCCTACGCGGTCGGCAAGACCAAGGCGGCGACGACGCGGCGGATCCTCCTCCCCACCTGCCGGCCGCAGGTCGCGACCGGGGCGATGCTCGGCCTCGGCCGGATCATCGGCGACACCGCGATCATCGTCGTCCTCCTCGGCGCGACCCAGAACTTCGCCCCGGTCGAAGGCGTCGGCTTCCCGCTCGACTACCTGCGCGGGGCCGGCACCACCCTGACCAACTTCGTCTACGAGGCCTCCCCCACCGGGAACCTCAACCAGCCGGAGAAAGCCTACGCGGCGGCTTTCGTCCTGCTGCTGATGGTCCTGGCCCTGAACGCGGCCGTCGACGTCGTCCACCGCCGCGCCCGAAAGGTAGGAACGTGGAGTCACTGACCCCAGACGTGTCCGAGCAGAGGGTCGAGCTGCACCCCGTCAGCTCCGGCACCCCCGGGCCGCCGCCGATCCGGCGGCTGAAGCTCGACGACCCGGCGCCGGCGACGGAGGTGCTGCCGCCGGCCGCGACCGGCGACGGCCAGGCCCCGCAGCAGAGCGGCTTCACCGCCGCCAAGCGCTCGGTCGGCGCGCCGCAGTTCTCGATCCGGCGCATGGAGATCGACGAGGTCTCCGTCTTCTACGGCGACAGAGAGGCGGTCAAAGGCGTCTCGCTGCCGGTCCGCCAGGGCGAGGTGCTCTCGCTGATCGGCCCCTCGGGCTGCGGCAAGACGACCCTGCTGCGCTCGCTGAACCGGCTCACCGAGCTGACCACCCAGGCCCGCCTCAGCGGCCGCATCCTGCTCGACGACGTCGACATCGCCGCGATCGAGCCGACCCTGCTGCGGCGCCGGGTGACGATGGTCTTCCAGCAGCCGAACCCGTTCCCGATGAGCGTCTTCGACAACATCGCCTACGTCCTGCGCGAGCAGGGCTCGCGGCGCACGCGCAAGAAGACGCTGGAGCCGGCGGTGCACAGCGCGCTCGACCGCGCCGGCCTCTTCGAGGAGGTCAAGGACAACCTCGACCATCCGGCGCTGAAGCTCTCCGGCGGCCAGCAGCAGCGGCTCTGCATCGCCCGCGCCCTGGCGGCCGAGCCCGAGGTGCTGCTGCTCGACGAGCCCTGCTCGGCGCTGGACCCGAAATCGACCCAGGTGATCGAGGACCTGATCGTCAAGCTGCGCGACGACGTCGCCGTCGTCATCGTCACCCACAACCTGCAGCAGGCCTACCGGATCGCCGACCACGTCGCCTTCATGTACCTCGGCGACCTGGTCGAGTACAACAGCGCCACCGCGCTCTTCGGCTCGCCGCGCGAGCAACGGACCCAGGAGTACGTGAGCGGTGCCTTCGGCTAGCCGGGACAAATCGAGTTGCCGTTTCGTCTCGCTGGGCGCGACAAAACGGCAACTCGCGGTTCTGGGCCTCGGTGGCGCTCTTGTCGCCGGGGGCCTCGCGGGCTGCGCGACGACCCAGGAGAAGGCCGCCGCCCAGCGGGCCGAATCGGCACGCATCCTCAAAGCGCGCGAGAAGCGCCAGCAGGCACGTAAACACGGCAAGAACGACGCCGGCGGGACGAAAAGCGGTCTGGCTGACCGGAAGTCGTCCCATCGGCCGGAGGGGGAGGGATGACGTTGACGGAAGAGAGCGTTCGGCGGCCGCAGGCGATCGAGCCCTGCGAGGAGTGCGGGGCGCCGATGGACCCCCAGCAGCGCTACTGCGTCAACTGCGCCGCGCGGCGTGGCAACGGCGCCAACCCCTCCTCGCGCTACTTCGCGGCGATGAGCAAACGGGCGCGGCGACCGCTGGTCGGGCCGGCGGCGAAACAGAGCCCGACCGGCCGCGCCGCAGCCGTCGCCTTCTTCGCGCTGCTGCCGCTCGCGGTCGCGACTCGGCCTGGTGATCGGCCGCAGCGGCTCCGGCGACGACAACAGCGACGCCCTGCTGCGGGCCCTGCGGGAACGGCGCGGCCGCCACCGCCGGGACCGTTGCCACCGCCGGCGCCGGCGGCGGCCGCCGAGAAAGCGAAAAAAGACGGCAAAGGCGGCAAAGCCAAAGGCAAGGGCGCGAGCAATGCCGTCGCCCACACCGATAACGGCGACGTCCACGAAGTCGACCAACTTCGAAGCCTCCCAGCAGAAGGAAGAAGAAGACACCAAGATCGTCGCCGAAAACCCCGAACAGGTGGGCGACGACTACATCAAGGCCCAGCAGAACCTGCCCGACGTGATCGTCGTCGGCGGCGAAGGGGGCGGCTCCGCCCCGGCGCCCTCGGGGGTGGAACCGTGAACCGGCCCAGCTGCCGAAAGACCTCTTCCGGCGCGCCCGGAAGGACGCGCCTGCGCGCAAGCAGGAGAAGGAGCAGCCGAAAGCGGCTCCCGCGCCGGCGCCCGAGAACAAAGAGCTCCTGGCCCAGCGCGATCGTCTGCTGGAGAAGTTCACGGTGATGCAGGCCGACCTCGGCGGCGCCTTCTACGAGATGGCGATCCGCGACCACGTCCGCCTCGACGTCCTCACCCGCAAAGCGGCGGAGCTTCAGCGGGTCGACGCCGAGCTGCTCACGGTCGAGCGGCTGCTCGAGATCGAACGCGCCGACGCCGCCGGGCTCTGCGCCAACTGCGGCTCGCCCTACGGGCGCGGCGGACAGCTTCTGCCCCCAGTGCGGCCACTCCCTCGTCCCCTCGGAGGCGAGCGGCATGAGGAGGCTCCCTCGCCGGGCCAATCCAGAAGGCGGCGACCGCCGCCGCGAGCCTGACCGGCAAACGCTTCTCCATGCTCGTCGCCTCCTCCCTCGTCGCCACCACCGGCGTCGTCGCGGTCGGGCTGAGCAGCGGCAGCGGCATCAGCCCGATGCAGGCGGCCGCCGCCCAGGCGCTGCTGGAAGAAAGCGCCGTCGCGGTCGCCGCCCCGGCTCCGGCCCCGACCGAAGCCAGCCCGAGCTTCTCCGCCGGAAGCGTCGCCGGGCGCGGGAGCGGCTTCCTCCGGGCCGCTCCCGTCCCCGGCGCCCGCCGCCGAACCGCTCCCCGCCGCCGAACCGGAAACGCCGGAAGCCGCCGCCGACCGAGCCCGAAGCCCCGGAACCGGGCCCGGTCCAGCACGTCTTCCTCGTCTCGCTCGCGAGCCCGGGCTACGACGCCGCCTTCGGCACCGCCTCGCAGATGCCCTACCTCTCCGGGGAGCTGCGGCCGCAGGGAACCCTGCTGACGCAACTACTCGCTGCTCGACCCGGCGCCGCTGCCCAACGGCATCGCCGTCGATCAGCGGCCAGCCGCCAACGGATGCGACCAAGAGCGCCTGCCCGACCTACGAAGGCCTGCCTCCAGGACGTCGAAACGCTGACCCTCGCCGACCAGCTGGTCGGCGCCCGCCTCGCCTGGCACGGCTACTTCGAAGGGATGACCGACGCCGAAGGCAAGGCGGACAACTGCGTCCACCCCGAACCCGAAGCCGCCGACGCGCCCACCCCGGAGGGCTACTCGTCCCTGCTCAACCCGTTCGTCTTCTTCCACTCGCTGCTCGACCTCGGCGACTGCGACGAAAACGACGTGCCGATCGACGCGCTCGCCAAGGACCTGAAGAAAGCGGAGACGACCGCCAACTTCTCCTACGTCTCCCCCAGCCTCTGCAACGCCGGGTTCCGCGGAAAAGTGCCCCGAGGGCGCCCCCGCCGGCCCCGCCGCGGCCGACGCCTTCCTCGCCAAAGTGGTGCCGGAAATCCTCGCCTCCCCCGCCTACAAGAAGGACGGGCTGCTGGTCGTCAGCTTCGGCGCCGCCGATCCGGACCCCGCCGCGCCGCCCAGCGACCCGACGAAGACCGGTGCGCTGCTGCTCTCGCCGCTCCTCGCCCCCGGTGCGACCGACGCCACCCCCTACGACCCCCTACTCGGTCCTGCGCTCGATCGACGAGCTGTTCGCCCTGGAACCCCTGGCGAGCGCCGGGGGAACCAAAGTCCGCTCCTTCGCCTCGGCCTTCACCGCGGGCAACGGCGGCGACTGATATCTGCCACGCTTCCGCGCATGAATGCGCAGGAGCAGACCGGCGAGCCGATCACCCAGGAGGGCCTGGAGGAGCTGAAGGCCGAGCTGGCCGAGCTCGAAGGCCCCGCCCGCAAAGCGATGGCGGCGCGGATCAAGGTCGCGCGCGAGGAGGGCGACCTCAAGGAGAACGCCGAGTATCACGTCGCCAAAGAGGACCAGGCGCACATGGAGACCCGGATCAAGCGGCTGCAGGAACGGCTGCGCAACGCGGTCGTCGTCGAGGTCTCCAGCATCGACAGCGACACCTTCACCTTCGGCCGCACCGCCGAGGTGCTCGACGAGTCCAAAGGCGAGACCAACGCCTGGACCCTGGTCGGCTCGACCGAGGCGAACCTGGCCGAGGGGCGCCTCTCGGCCGAGTCGCCGATCGGGCGGGCGCTGATGGACGCCAAGGTCGGCTCCACCGTGACGGTCGAGACGCCGAAAGGCAACCGCTCGTTCAAGGTCCTCGGGCTGGTCTCCTGAGGCCGGGATGCTGAGGCTCCGCTCCTCGGTCGCCCACCACCAGGCCGAAGAGTTCGGGGCGCTGCTGCGCGAGCTCGAAGGCGTGCGCCGGGTGGTGCAGCTGACCGACGAGGGCGCTCCGACCGAGTCCTTCGTCTTCGTCGCCGACGTCGAGCCGGCGATCGCCGACCGCCTGCTCGAGGAGATCTCCGCGCTCGGGATCGGCCATGAGGACTACGTCCTCAGCAAGGTCGAGGTGATCGCGCCCCAGCATCGCCACCACCACGGCGACGGCGGCGTCGACGGCTTCGCCTGGGTCGAGGTGATGGGGCAGGCGCGGGCCAACTCGCGCCCGCTGGCCCGCTACCTGGCCCTGATCAACGTCGCCGCCGTGATCGCCGCCCTCGGCGTGATCACCAACAGCTCGATCCTGATCGTCGGCGCGATGGCCGTCAGCCCCGACCTGCTGCCGATCTGCGCCACCGCGGTCGGCCTCGTCGGCGGCCGCTACGGCCTCGCCTGGCGCGCCTTCACGACGCTGGTCCTCGGCCTCGGCCTCGTCGTCGTCACCGCGATGGTCCTCAGCGCGCTGCTCAAATGGACCGGCCTCCTCCCCGACGGCTTCGAGGTCGAGGAAAGCAGCCTCGCCACCCTCGCCCACACCGACTACTCGACGGTGCTGATCGCCGCCGCCGCCGGCGTCGCCGCGATGCTCTCCTTCGAGACCCGGGCCAGCACCGCCGTCGGGGTCGCGATCTCGGTGACGACGATCCCCGCCTCGGCCTACCTCGGCGTCGCCCTCGGCGGCGGCGGCATCGAGCACGCCCTCGGCGCCGCCGTGGTGCTGGCGATCAACGTCTCGCTGCTGATCGTCTCCGCCACGCTCACGCTGGCGGTGCAGCGATGGCTTCCGAATCGCTCCGGGGCTCCGGTTTAGGCGACACCACCGGCGGCTCCGACCAGGGCGCGGGCTCCGGCCGGCGCTCGTCGTAGACGACCTCGGTTGCGGAGAAGCGGTCTTCCCAGGCGCGGCGTCGCTCGTTGAAGACGACGCCGAGGAAACCGAGCCCGAAGGCGAGGACCGAAAGGCCGAGGCCGATCAGACGGCGGAAGCTGCGCCGCGGCGGGAGGCGCTCCTCCTCGAGCCGGATCCCGACGAACCTCATCCCTGGCGTCTGCCCGGCCAGCGACCAGAACCCGACCAGGTAAACGGCCCCGAAGCCGAGCCAGGCGGTGGAGCCGACGGCGATTGCGAGGTCGCTGCCGCCTTCGCCGTTGCCGCCGAAGGCATTGCCGAGCAGGGTTACCAGGGCGATGAAAGCCGTGAACGCGAGGTTGACGAAGACACCGTCGATCACCATCGCCAGGCCGCGACTGAACGCGCCCGCGTTGGTCGTCGGCAGCACCCGTTGCGGGCGGAAGAAGATGCGGCGGGCGATCCGCTCGAAGCGATTGTCGAGCCGCCGGGCGAGGTTGCCGATCGTGCGGCCGACGTCCTCGACCAGGCCGATGCCCTGGGCGCTGATCGCGGCCCGCACCTCGGGCGCCTCGGCGATCCGCTCGACCAGCTGCTGAGCCTGGTCGCTCGCCAGGAGCCGTTTCCAGACCTCGTCGACGAGCTCGGAGTCCATCGCCTCCAGCAGCGCCTTCTTGACGGCGTCGCTCTCCAGCGCGCCCTCGACCGCCTCCTGGACGACCGGGCCTTCGAGCACCCGGGCCATCGCCCGCTCCACCGCCTGGCTCTCGACCGCGGCGACGATCGCCTCCTCGGCCGCCGTTTCGACCGCCCGGTCGATTCCGGTCGCCTTGGTCACCGTGCGCGCGCCTTTGAACCCGACACCCAGCAGGCGCGCCGGAATCGGAGCCCTACCGTTCTGGGACGCCCCGTTCTCCATCTTCCGACTCTAACCGCTTCAGGAGGCGATCCAGAAGCTCCGCCTGGGCCGGGAGGATCTTCGCCCGCGCGGTCTCCGGGTCGAACCATTCCGCCCGGTCGACCTCGGGGAACTCCTGCTCGCTGCCGCTGCGCGGCGGCCACTCCATGCTGAAGGTGTTGCTGGCCAGCGTCGCGGGGTCGAAGTCCGCCTCCGCCGCCCAGGCCTCGACAACTTTTCCCGCCCGCTGGCGGATCGAGCCGAGCTCGATCAGCTGCGCGGGATCGAGCTCGGGCGCGGCGCCCAGCTCCTCTTCCATCTCGCGGATCGCGCAGGCGCGGGCCTCCTCCTCGCTCTCGATCTGCCCCTTGGGGATCGACCAGGCGCCGCTGTCCTTACGGCGCCAGAAGGGGCCGCCGGGGTGCACGAGCAGGAACTCGACTTGCCCCTCGCCGCCGCGGCGGAAGAGCAGGATCCCGGCGCTGTGCTTACTCGCCATCCACCCGAGTCTTACCGACTCGGCTCGGCCGAGACCGCAAAAGGTCGTCGTATAGACGTCTTTTTGCGGTCTCGGCGGGGTTGGGCCCGGCTTAGCCGCCGAGCCTGTAGGCGACCAGTTTCGGCACCTGGCCTTCGGCGGCCGGCAGCCCGGCGCCGGCGACGAGGGTGTCGCCGCTGATCATCACGCCCGCGTTGCTCCCCGAGGGCAGCGCCGCCTGCCAGACTTCGCCGCCTTTGGCGGAGTCGAGGGCGTGGATCACCCCGTCGGCGGTGGTCGCGAAGACGACGTCGTTGGAGACGAGCAGCGAGCCGTATGCCGGCTGCGGCATTTCCGCCTGCCAGACGATCTTGCCGGTGGCGAGGTCGAGCGCGACCACTTCCCCGGTCGCGGTGCTTTCTTCGGTCGTTTCTTCGCCGTTGATGGTCGTCATCGAGTGGTTGACGATCGGGACGTAGATCCGTTTGGCGTCGGCCGCCGCCAGGGCGACCGCGCCGCCGAGGGCGCCGGGGAAGACCTCGCCGGTCTTGATCTTGCTGTATTCGCCGCGCATCGCGAGCATGTTGTCTTCGTCGTGGCCGTTGTGCTTGCCGACGCTCGTCCGCCAGACCGGCTTGCCGGTCTTGACGTCGACCGCGACGACGAACCCCGACTTGCCGGAGCCGATCGCGACTTCCCTGCCGCCGGCCTTGGTGATGATCGGCGAGTTCTGGAAGTCCCAGTCGTAGACGTTGTGCGGGGTCTCCTGGTAGTACCAGACGAGCTTGCCGGTCTTCGGATCGAGCTTGACCAGCGAATCCGCGTAGAGGTTCGGGCCGGGCCGGCTCGAGCCCCACGGTTCACCCGGGGCGCCGGGCAGCGGCGCCGGGTTGCCGGTGCCGGCGTAGACGAAGCCCTTGCTGTCGAAGGACGGCGGGTACCAGAGGCCGCCGCCGGAGTTCACCTTCGGCTTGCCCCAGAGGCTTTTCGGCACCGTGTCCCAGTGCCACAGTTTCTTGCCGGTTTTGCCGTCCATCACCCACAGGGTCCCGACCTCGCCGGCTTCGTATTCGGCCGCCGGGGTCTCCGGCACGGTCGAGACGTAGACCTGTCCGTCGTTCACCCCCGGCGCCATGTCGATCGCGCCTTCGAGGTCCAGCTGCCAGACGTCCTTGCCGGTTTCCTGGTCGAGCGCGAACGCTTCCGAGGCGGTGGCGCCGTAGACGTGGCCGTCGGCGACCGCCAGCCCGTTCGGGCCGTGGCTCGGCGATTCCCACTTCTTCGTCCAGAGGACCTCGCCGCTGGCCAGGTCGACCGCCTGGACGTTGGATTCGAGGTCCTGGGAGTAGACGACGCCGTTGGCGATCACCGGCGTCGAGGCGTAGCTGCCGTAGACGCCCGTACCGGTGACGGTGTTCGACCAGATCTCTTCCAGTTCGGCGACGTTGCCGCTGTCGATCTTGCTTTTCACCGCCCGCGTGCTGGCGAGGTCCACGTTCGAGAGGGCGTCGCCGGTGAAGCTGGCGTCGCCCGAGGAGGACGAGGAGTCAGACGAGGATCCGCATCCCACCAGGAGCGCTCCCACGGCAACCGCTACCGCAAGCAGCGGCAACCTCCAGAACCTAGACGGCATCGACATCCCACTTCCTCCCTAGTCGAGTAATAAGGATTTGTCTTCTATCGTTTCAGAAATCCCTGCAAAGCGGCCACCCATCTCGCCGAGCAGCGGCTGCAGAACGCGATTTGCGAGCAGGCCGAGGCTGCCGAGGTTGGCGAAGCCGGGCCCCTGGCGGAGGCCGCCGAGGCCGGGGATGTGCAGCCGCGGCCGCATCCCCTCGAGCTCGAGACCGCGGCCGATCGGCACCTCGGTCTGCGGCGGACCGTCCCAGAGCGGCCCGCACTGTTCTTCGACCTCGTCGCGGACCGCGTCGGGGAAGAGGCCGCGCAGCTGGCGCAGCAGGTCGAAGCCGGTGCAGTTGATGACGAAGTCGTAGCGCTCGGACCGCATCCCCTCCGAGGGGCTCTCGAATTCGAGCAGGGCACCCTCGCCGTCGCCCGCCAGCGAGACGTGGACGGCGCGTCCGGTTACGAAGGAGAGGTGGTCGTCGTCGGCGATCCGGGCGAGGACGGTCTGGTCGAAGACGCCGCGGTCGCAGTGCTTGACGAAGTCCCGCCGGGTCTCGATGTCGAGGTGTTCCCAGTCGACGTTGTCGGGGTCGGCGAAGACGCGGTTCTCGAGGAAGCTCTCGCCGCGGCTCAGCGGCAGCGTCGGCGTGTAGACGGTCAAGCGGGCGTGCGGGCGCAGGTCGCGGAGGAAGACGAGGGCGCTGAGGGCGCTCTCGCCGCCGCCGACGATCGCGATCTCGACCGCCTCCCCCTCGGGCACCCGGGTGAACTCCTCCCGCCGGCTGTCGCAATGGAAGACCCGCGACTCGACGTCGGGGTCGTGCGGGAAGTGGCGGTGGACCCCCGGGCCGGTGAGGACCAGGGCGCCGCCGGTATGGCGCTCGGGGTCCTCGGGCCGGCCTCGCTCGGCGACCTCCACCTGCCAGCGGTCGTGACCCTCGCCGAGCGAGACCTCGGTCACCCTGCCGTCGTAGATGCCGATCCCCTCCGTCGCCCGCTCCAGCACCCAGCCCAGGTACTCGCCGTAGTCGCGGTGGCGGACCGAGGGCGAGCCCGAGTTGACCCAGGCGGCGTATTCGTGGCGCTCCATCGCGAAGCGCTGCCAGGTGAAGGGCAGGAGCGCGGCGTCGATCTCGTCGCCGAGCTGGCCGAACTGGCGCGAGCTCTGGTACGGGAAGCCGACGTCCTTGATCGGCGGGATCGCCAGCGGCTCCTCGCCGGAGGTCATCCCGTTGCGGCCCAGCCAGGAGGCGGCCGGCTCGGTTTTCTCGATCACGGTCATCGAGACCTCGCCCAGCCCGAGGGTGTTGATCGTGTGGATCTTGGCGGCGAGCGCCGCCGCCTTGGCGCCGGCGCCGACGACGAGGATGTCGCTGTCGCTCACGGTTCCCCCTCTAGACGGGCGCCAGGGCACGCGGCCCGGCCGGCTCGGTCTCTCTCGGTTCGGCGATCACCAGCCCCTTCTGGTCGGGGCTGAAGGAGATCGCGCTTTTGCGCGCCCGCTCGGCGCCGCTCTCCACGGCGCGCAGCTCGGTCGTCTCGAGCACGATCCGCAGCACCCGCTTCATCTCCATTTCCGCGTAGCTGGCGGCGAGGCAGCGACGGACGCCGCCGCCGAACGGGATCCAGGTGTAGGTGCCGGGCTGCTTGCCGACGAAGCGCTCGGGCAGGAAGCGATGGGCTTCGGGGTAGTGGCGCTCGTCGCGGTGGATCAGGTGGATGCAGGGCGCGACCGTCGTCCCCGCCGGCAGCTCGTAGCCGCCGAGCCGCAGCGGCTCGAGCAGGTTGCGGACCACGACCGGGACCGGCGGGCGCAGCCGCAGCGTCTCCTTGACCACCGCGTCGAGGTAGTCCCCGTCGCCCCCGAGGATGTCCTCGCGAAGCTCGTCCAGCTTGTCGGGGTTGCGCAGCAGCCGCTCGAAGGTCCAGGCCAGGGTGCTCGAGGTCGGCCCGTCGGAGAGCAGCGTCACCAGTTCGTCGCGCAGGTCCTGGTCGGAGAGCGGCTCGCCGTCCTCGTAGCGCGCCTGGACCAGCATCGAGACGACGCCCATCGCGCCGCCGTCGGGGTCGGCCTTGCGCCGCCGCACCTCCTCCATCACCGCCGCCTCGACCGCCCCCATCGCCTCGCGGTAGCCCCTGCTGCGGGTCACCCAACCGGGGCCGAGGAAGGCCAGCATCGCCAGGTTGCGCGGCTCGTTCATCCAGGTGGTCAGCGCCCGCAGGCTCTCGCGCAGCGGCAGCAGGCGCGGCGAGCTCGAGTCGGGGCCGAAGACGGCGCGCATGACGACGTCGAGGGTGATGTCCTGCATCCGCGGCCAGAGCGCGAAGGGCTCGCCGACCGGCCAGCGGGCGATCTCCTGCCCCGCCACCTCGGCCATCATCTCCGCGTCGGCCTGGACCGCCTTGCCGTGGAAGGAGGGCAGCATCAGCTTGCGGCGGGTCATGTGCTCGGGTTCTTCGAGCAGCATCACCGAGCGCGGGCCGAGCAGCGGTCCCAGCAGCGGGTTGGCGGTGTCGACGCCGACCGCCGAGCCCGCGGTGAAGACCTTTTTCACGTCGTCGGGGTCGCTGAGGATCACCCAGTCGCCGTAGTGGCGGATCCGCAGCGTGAAGATGTCGCCGTAGCGCCGCTGGCACTTCTCCAGCCAGGGCAGCGGCCGCTGGGTCCAGCCGACGGCCTGCAGGGCGCGCGGCAGCCGCGGCCCCGGGGGCAGGGCGCTCATGCCGCGTCCCTCCCGCTCTCGGCCGCCAGCTCGTCCATCAGCTCGTCCTCGAGCCGGCAGGTGGTCCCGATCAGGAGCTCGAAGAGGTCGGCGGAGAACTGCGCCGGCAGGTCGTGCTCGGCGCCGCGCTCGAGGTAGCGCTCGCGGACGATCTTCACCCGGTCGGGCTGCATCATCGGGATCTCGTTCTCGCTCTTGTAGACCGCGACTTCGCGGCAGATCTGCAGCCGCTCGCCGAACAGCCTGGCGATCTGGTCGTCGATCTCGTCGAGGCGGCGGCGGAAGGGCTCGAGGCCGTTGGCGCTCATCGGCACTCGCCCCCCAGCAGGCCGGTGGCGAAGGCGTGGCTGCAGGCCGCCAGCTCGTCGAGGGCGTAGCCGCCCTCCTGGATGACGCAGATCGGCAGCCCCGAGCGGGCCAGCAGGCGGCCGATCTCGGTGAAGATCTCCGGCTGGAAGCTCCAGCCGCCGTGCGGATCGCCGGCGACGGTGTCGTAGCCGAGCGAGACGACGAGGGCGCGGGCGATCTCCGAGAGGTCGTGGATCGAGTGGGCGACCTCGCGCAGGTAGGTCTCTTCGTCGGGGCTCTCGGAGAAGGCGACGGCGCGTTCGCCCGCCATCCGCGGCAGCAGCGTCCCCGGCGGCAGGTTGGTGACCGGCGCCGCGTGCAGCGAGTGCAGCGCCGCTTCCGGTCCCATCCGCTCGACCAGGGCCGAGGTCCCGTTCGGGTAGTGGAGGTCGAGGTCGACGATCCCGACCGGCTTCAGGCCGCCGTCGCAGAGCCGCCGGACCGCCGCGGCGGCGTTGTTCAGGTAGCAGTAGCCGGCGTGGAAGGCGGGCCCGGCGTGGTGGCCGGGGGGCCGGCAGACCGCGTAGGTGAAGCGGGCGCCGCCGAGCAGCCGCTCGGCGGCGGTGATCGAGGTCCGGATCCCCTCCAGCGCCGCGGCCACGAGTGCCTTGTTGACCGGGATGTCGGGCTCGAGGCCGGGCGGGGCGAAGTCGGGCATCACCACCGGCTCGGCCGAGGAAAGCCCTTCCAGCACCCGCAGGTACTCGGCCTCGTGCAGCGCCTCCAGCGTCTCGTGCACCTCGGCGTCGGCGGCGTCGGCGGCGACCGGTCGCACCCGCGAGTGCCGGACCAGCCCCGCCCGCAGCTCGACCAGGCGCCGGTTCGAGTCCCGGCCTTCGATCAGCCGTTCCCCTTCCCGCACCCAGAAGGCGGCGTCGCCGCTCCCCTGCCGCTGCTCGATCATCAGCAGCTCACTGGTCATCGAGGAGCCTCCGCATCCGCGGCCCGAGGTGCTCGAACCCGGCGCGCCTGTAGAAGGACTCGGTCGAAGCGATCGCCGCGAAGGTCTCGCGCGGGAGGCCGACCTCCAGCCGGCTGACCCCGCGCCTTCGCGCCTGGGATGCGATCGCCTCGACCAGCTCCGCCCCGACGCCGCGACTGCGCCAAGCCCCATCGACCCAGAGGTCTTGGATCGTCGCGTAGATGCCGGGAACGTGGATTGCCCGCTGCCAGCTGGCGCTGAGGACGCCGACGATCTCCCCGTCGGCCTCCGCGATCAGCACCGAGCCGCCCGCTGGATCGTCCAGCAGGGCGCGGACCTCAGATTCGAGCGCCGAGCGCTCCGGACAGCGGCCGCCGAGCTCGCCGAGCAGGGCATCGACCGCGGTCGTGACCCCCTCGACGTCTCCGGCCTCCGCCTCGCGAACCGTCGACTCGGTCGCCACCGGATCGGTCACGCCGCCTCCGCCTGCCGCGCGGCCGGCTCCAGCTCGACGCTCCAGGCCTCGCCGGACGCGTCCGAGCCGGTCACGGCCCGCGCGATCGCCGCCATCGGCGCCCGCGCCTTGAGCAGGATCTCGTCGAACTCCTCCTCGGGGTCCGACTGCATGACGATCGCGCCGCCGGCGCCGATCGTCGTCCGCCCCGGCCGCATCACGATCGTGCGGATGACGATGTTGAGGTCGGTCGAGCCGTCGGCGCCGAAGTAGCCGATCGAGCCCGAGTAGACGCCGCGCGCCTCCTCCTCGAGGTCGTCGATGATCTCCATCGTCCGCTCCTTCGGGGCGCCGGTCATCGAGCCGCCGGGGAAGGTCGCGCGCACGCAGTCGACCGCGCTGCGGCCGTCCTCGAGCCGGCCGACGATCGTCGAGACCATCTGGTGCACGGTCGCGTAGGGCTCGATCACCATCAGGTCCGGCACTTCGACGCTGTCGACGTCGCAGACGACGCCGAGGTCGTTGCGCAGCAGGTCGACGATCATCAGGTGCTCGGCGTAGGTCTTCTCGTCCCCGCCCAGCTCCACGACCCGGGCGGCGTCCTCCGCCGGATCCTCGACCCGCGAAATCGTCCCCTTGATCGGCCGCGCCATCACCTGGCGCTGCCGATCCACCGAGATGAAGCGCTCCGGCGAGGAGCTGACGATCGCGTTCTCGCCGAAGTGCAGGAAGGCGGCGAACGGCGAAGCGTTGCTGCGGCGCAGCTGCCGGTAGAGCTCGAACGGCTCGGGGCTGGCGTCGGTCGAGAACTGGTCGGTGAGGCAGACCTCGTAGGACTCGCCGGCCAGCAGTTCGGCCTGCGACTTGGCGATGTCGGCGAGATAGCGGCTGCGCCCGCGGCCGGACTGGAAGCTGACGTGGCCGCCCGGCTCGCTCGGCGGCGCCGGCGGCCGCTCCGCCGGCGGCTCGGCGATCGCCCGCGTGATCAGCTCCTCGGCGGCGTCGAGCCAGAGCTCGGCCTCGGGGTCCTCGCCGCGGCAGAGGGCGAAGACGTAGGTCTTGTCCTTGGTGTGGTCGACGGCGACGACCCGGTTGGCCAGCATCAGCGCCGCGTCGGGCAGGTCGGAGCTGTGGACGTTGGGCGAGCCGCAGTCGGCCTTCAGCTCGTAGCCCAGGTAGCCGACGTAGCCGCCGACGAGGCCGCGCTCGACGCCCTCCGGCGGGTCGATCGCGATCCGGTCCAGCTCCCGCTGCAGGTAGTCGAAGATCGACTTGTGCTCGACGGTCTCGACCCCGCCGCGGTTGACCGCGACCTCGCCGCTGTCGACGTCGTATTCGACGAAGCAGCGGTCCGGGCCGGCGGTGGTGCCCATGTAGGAGCACTGGGCGAGCCAGGTCGGGGCGTCGGCGCTGTCGAGCCAGAAGGACGGGTCGTGCTCGGCGAAGAGCCGTTCGTAGACGTGCTCGGTCGGCGCCTGGCCCTCGATCTCCCGCATCCGCAGCTCGAGCTCGCCGGCGGCGTCCTGGGCGGCGCGCGGCGCCCGTTTGGCGGCCTGGGGGACAATCGTCGCCCGCCCCACCGGCCGGGTCTCGGAGCGCTGGTGGCACTCGGCCATCGCGAAGAAGTTCTCGGCGATCTTCAGCCCGTACTCGGTGGAGATCGACTCGGGGTGGAACTGGACGCCCCAGATCGGCCGCTTGGTGTGCTCGACGCCCATCACCACGCCGTCGTCGGACCAGGCGACGATGCTCCCGTCCGGGCCGGGCGGGCTGGTGATCGCCAGCGAGTGGTAGCGGACGACCGAGAAGCCCTGCGGCACGTCCTTGAAGAGGCCCTTGCCTTCGTGCATCACCCGGCTGAGGCGACCGTGCATCGCCATCGGGGCGCGCTTGACGTCGCCGTCGAGCAGGTTGCCGATCCCCTGGTGGCCGAGGCAGATCCCGAAGACCGGAACTTCGCTGTGGCGGAGGATGTCGCTGCAGACGCCGAAGTCGTGCCAGCGCGAGGGGTGGCCCGGCCCCGGCGAGAGCACGATCGCGTCGAAGTCCATCCTTGTCAGCACCCGCCAGGAAACGGCGTCGTTGTTGACGACCATCGGCTCCTCGCCCGAGGCCGCGGCCAGCAGGTGGAAGACGTTGTAGGTGTAGGAATCGTGGTTGTCGACCAGCAGCGTTTTCACGTCAGGCTCCCTCTAGTCCCAGGCCCCGCAGGCCCTGCTCGAGCACCGGCTGCACGACCGCCTCGACCTCCGGTGCCCGCTCGTCTTCCCGGTACCAGCGCGCGAAATGGGAGAGGTACTTGGAGAGCGGCGCGACGTCGAAGTCCTCGACGGCGCTCGCCAGGTGCACCCGGTAGTGCTCCGACTGGACCACGGCGAAGCGGTAGTCCGGGTCCTCGGCCGGACGCTCGCCCTGGATCCCGGTCGCGGCGTGGTGGGCCTGGGCGCGCGCCAGATCCCAGCCGAGGCTCCCTTTGCCCTCCACCAGAAGCTTGTCCTTGCCGAACTTGACCTGCTTGGTCGTCGGCTGCAGGAGGAAGTAGCCGAGCGCAACCTGGGCCGGCACCGTCTCGGGGTGCGGGTGGCGCGCCATCTCCTCCGCCAGCTCGGGGTCGCGGGCGAGCTCGTCCTCGATCCACTCGACCAGGTCGTCGATCAGCAGCGCCCCTTTCTTCGAGGAGCTGATCGATTCGTTCTCGCGGGCGACCATGCCGTGGAAGATGTCGTGGGTCGGCGGGCCGCCGCCGCGGGCCGAGCCGTTGCCGTTGCCGTTCTGCAGGCCCATCTCGTCGATCAGCTTGCGGCGGCAGGTGACGTGGGCGACCCACTCGTTGCCGCAGACCTGCATCGAGACCACGTCGTCGAGTTCGTCGGCCGCCGCCCAGTAGGCGAGGGCGCGCATGTGCTGGGTCGGGAGGCCGTCGGAGCGGACCAGCGGCATCTCTTCCAGCTCCTCGCGTTCGGTCTCGTACATGACCATGTCGTCCCCCCAGCGTTTGGTCAGCGTGCCGGCGGCGAGGCCCTGGTTCATGTACTCGGCGACCTCGGGCAGGTAGTCGGACTCGTAGATCACCTTGTCGAAGGTGATTCCGAGGCTGGCCAGCGTCTTGCGCTGGCCCGAGACCACCCACGATCGCGTCCGCGACCACAGTTCGAGCGCCTTCTGGTCGCCGCCGAGGACGCGCATCATCATCTCGTCAGCTTTGTCGTCGTACTGCGTCGACTCGCGCGCGACCGAGTCCTCGGCGCCGTCGTCGCCGAGGCCGCCGTTCTTGCTGGCGGTGACGTAGTCGGCGTAGCAGAAGCCGACGAAGTGGTCGCTCTTCTCGTCGGCGTCGGGGCCGGAGTCCTCGCCGGCACGGGTCGCGACGCCGGCCATCGCCTCGCCCATGCTGCGGCCGACGTCGCAGATCAGGCTGCGGTTCTCGACCCGGGCGCCGGCCTGCTTCAGGGCACCGGCGATCGCGGCGCCGACCGCGAGGTTGCGGAGGTGGCCGATGTGCAGCGCCTTGGTCGTGTTGGCGCCCCAGAAGTAGACGGCGTAGCGGCTCCCCGCAGCCATGTCGGCGAACTCGCCGGCGCTGTGGGCGCCGGCGCGGATCGCCTCCCCCTGCGCTTCGATCCACTCGTCGGCGAGCCGCAGCCGCGGCTGCTTTCCCTCGCGGTCGAGCGAGGCGACCCAGTCCTCGGCCTCGATCCGGTCCAGGGCGGCCTTCGCGTCGGAGTCCTCACGCCAGTCGGCGTCCTTGGGAAGCCGCGGGATTAGCATCAGGTCGAACTCGGCCTCCGGCCGGTAGGGCGCCCGCGCCGCCCACAGCGCCTTGCCGCTCTCCCCCGCCGCCGCTGCTTCGAACCTGTTGAAGATGTTCTCGCCCATAGCCTTTGCTTTCGAACTTGCTTGCCCTCGAATTTGGTTGTTCGAAATGCACCCGCCGGGGCTCGAACCCGGATCTTCGGCTTACAACGCCGACCCTTTAACCGATTAAGGCACAGGTGCTAGCTATGTTTCCCTGCCCATGAGCAAACCCTGATTGCTCAAGCGCGGCGCGAGCATAACGGCATCCTTTGCTCGCGTCAAATTATTTGATCAATCTTGCGTAAAGCGCCATTGGGGAGAACGCAAGAAGGCGCCGTGACGGTCCAAACCGCACTCGGCAGGGAGGGACGGGTGCCCCCTGACCTCCCTGGGATTTTCGCCTTTAACTGCCCATCTCTCGCCAAGCAGTCGGTGCGAAAATCAGGACGCCGGTCGGCCAGGGGACACCCGTCCCTCCTGCGACAGTGGCCTGTAAGACCAGCTTCGTCAGCGAAACCGTGAGAGACGTCGCATATCGGCGTCTTATGCGGTTTCGCGGTCCGGCATCTGCTCAAGCGCTGTAGAGGAGGGAGTCGGCACCCCTCCGCAGGAATGTTCGGCGAGATGCAATCTGGTTCTTGCGCGCGAAGCGCGCACCAGGTTCTCCCCGAAGCGAAGCGGAGGGGAGGTCAATTCCGGAGGAGGGGTGCCGACTCCCTCTACCGCAGCGCTTACGCTCTGCCCGCCTGCAAGAGGCGGCTGAGGAACTGGCGCGTCTCGGGGCGCTGCGGGGCCTCCAGGACCTGCGAGGGGGGGCCCTGCTCGACGATCCGGCCCTCGTGGAGGAAGGCGACCTCGTCGGCGACCTCGCGGGCGAAGCTCATCTCGTGGGTGGCGATCAGCATCGTCATCCCCTCCCCCTTCAGGTCCCGCACCGCCTCCAGCACCTCGCCGACGAGCTCGGGGTCCAGCGCGCTGGTCACCTCGTCGAGCAGCAGGACCCGGGGCCGGGCGGCGAAGGCGCGGGCGATCGCGACCCGCTGCTGCTGGCCGCCGGAGAGGTTGTCGGGGCGGTCGTCCTCACGGCCGGCGAGGCCGAAGCGCGCCAGCAGCGCCCTCCCCCGCTCTTCGGCGTCGGCGCGCGAGGCACCGTGGGCACGGCGCTCGCCGAGCACCACGTTCTCCAGCGCGGTCATGTGGGGGAAGAGGTTGTACGCCTGGAAGACGAGCCCGAGGCGGCGGCGGACCGCGACCGGCTCGACCGCCGGGTCGGTGATCGCCTCGCCGTCGAGGAAGACGTCGCCGTCGTCGATCTCCTCGAGCAGGTCGATGCAGCGCAGCAGCGTCGACTTCCCGGAGCCGGAGGCGCCGATCAGCGCCACCGCTTCGTGCTCGCGGACGCTGAGGTCGATCCCGCGCAGCACCTCGCGCTCGCCGAAGGCCTTGGTCACCTCGCGCACCTCGAGCACGGCTTCGCCGCCCACCGCGCTCACCGGACCGCCCCCTCGGGGCCGCCCATGCGGTCGACGATCCGGGCGAGCGGCACCGTCACCGCCAGGTAGAGCAGCGCGGCGGCGACCAGCGGCGTGAAGTTGAAGAGCTGGGACTCGATGATCTGCGCTTCGCGAAACGCCTCCAGGGGACCGAGGATCGAGATCAGGGCGACGTCCTTCTGCAGCGCGACGAAGTCGTTGAGCAGCGGCGGCGCCACCCGCCGCACCGCCTGCGGCAGGATCACGTGCCGCATCGCCTGCGTCTCGGTCAGCCCGACCGCGAGCGCGGCGTCGCGCTGGCCGCGGTGGACCGAGCGGATCCCGGCCCGGTAGACCTCGGCCACGTAGGCGCTGTAGGAGAAGGTCAGGGCGATGCCGCCGAGGACGACCGGCTTGGTCGGCACCCCGCTCAGGGCCAGCGCCGGGACGCCGAAGCCGACGAGGAAGACGAGCAGGATCGTCGGGATGCCGCGGAAGAGGTCGACGTAGGTGACCGCCAGCAGCCGGAAGGGGAAGAAGGCGGGTGAGCGCGAGACCCGCACCAGGGCCACGATCAGGCCGACCGCGAGGACCGCTACCTCGACGACCAGGAAGACCTTGACGTCGAGCCAGAAGGCGCGGGCAACGTCCGGGAAGGAGTCCTTGAAGACTTCCCAGTCGAAGAAGGTCTCCTGCACCGTCGGCCAGCCCGGGCTGGTGAGGATCAGCGCCGCGAGGCCGCCGAGGACGACGGCGCTCGAGAGCGCGGCGATCGCCTGCCCCCGGCGGTGCCGGCGGCGCTTCGCCGCCTCACGCTCGAGGCGACGGTCGCTCGGCATCAGCTCAATTCGGGAGCCCCGGCCGCCTGGCTCATCCAGCGGTCGGTGATCTTCTGCAGCTCACCGGAGCTTTCCAGCTCTTCGACCGCCTGCGAGACGCAGCCGGTCAGCTCGGAGTCCTTCTCCAGCAGGGCGCCCCACTGGTCGCCGCCGGGGGCGCTGAACTGGCCGACGACGGTGGCCTCGGGGACCTGGACCGCGGTCAGGTAGAGCGCCGTCGGCAGGTCGACCACGACGGCGTCAATCTGGCCGTTCTTCAGCGCCTGGACGACGTCGTTGGAGGTGTTGAAGACTTCCGGGCGGCTGCTCGGCTCGATCTCCGCTTCGGCGGCTTCGAGGCTGGTGGTCCCGACCTGGACGCCGAGCTTGGCGTCCTGCAGCTCCTCCAGCGATTCCGCCGAGGCGGCCTCGGAGTCCTTGAGGACGACGACCGCCTGGTTGGCCGTGTAGTACGGCGCCGAGAAGTCGACGGCTTTTTCGCGCGGCGGCGTGACCGAGATCTGGTTGACGTCGAAGTCGAAGTCTTTGGGGCCCGGCGCGAAGGAGGAGTTGAACGACTCGACCGTCCACTTCACCTTTGCCTTCGGGTAGCCGAGCTGGTCGGCGATCGCGTAGGCGACGGCGCTCTCGAACCCTTCCCCGTTGGTCGGGTCGTTGTCTTCGAAGTAGGGCGGGTAGGCGGGCTTGTCGGTGGCGACCGTCAGCACGCCCTCCTCCTTCGTCGGCAGCTGGCCCGGCTTGCAGGTGCTGGCGGCGGCGGAAGCGGAGGTGTCGGTGGAGTCGTCCGAGCTGCCGCAGCCGACGACGATCAGCGCAGCGAGCAGGAGCAGAGGCAGGGCGAGCTTCTTCATCGGGTGGGTTCCTCGCTAGGGGAGCGGCAGGACGCGGAACCCTACCGTCTTCGCCGCCGAGCGCCCGCCGGCTTTGTCGGTCGCGACCACGGTCGCTCGATAAGAACCCGCAGGCAGCGGCTTCCCCTTCAGCCTGCCGTTCCATTTGAGCCTGTTGGCGCCCGCTTTGGCCGCCTGGCTGCGGCTGCCGACCGGCTTGAACAGCGGGCACTTCTTCTTGCCTTTGTTCTTCGCCGTGAGCGGCTTGCACTTCTTGCCGACCAGGCGACCAACCTTCTTCCGTTCGAGCTTGAAGCGGACGCTCGCGGCCTCGGAGGCGGTGTAGCGGAAGGTCGTCCCGAACTTGCCCTTGGCTTTGCCCTTCGGCTTCGGCTTGAACTTCTTCGGCGTCGCCTTCAGCTTGCTCAGCGCCGGCAGGGTGTCGACGCTGCCGGTGGCCACAGCCGAGGTCCCGCCCGGGCAGACGGTGCTGTGGCCGTCGTAGATCTGACGGACCGAGCAGCCGCTGCCATCCGTCACGGTCAAGGTGACCGGGTAGACGCCGGCCTTGGCGTAGACGTGGCTCGGCGCCGAGCCGCCGTCGGGGAGCTTCGTCCCGTCGCCGAAATCCCAGTCGTAACGAGCGGCGCGCACCGAAGCGCCGGCATCGAAGCGCGAGGCCGCACCGGCGGCCCCGGGCTTGGTGCTGAAGCTCGCGACCGGTGCCGGATGGGGCTGGAAGACGAGCGGCTCCGGCTCGCCCGTGTCCCATTCCGTCTCACGACCAAGCGACACCGGCACCCCATCGGGCCCGATCGAGGCGCTGCCGAGCGCATTATCGGAGCCGCCGCCGCGGTAGTAGACGAGGAAGCGACCGTCCGGCGAGACCCCGACCGATTCCGGGTCGGCGATCGGCATGCTGCCAACGACTTTGGGGGCCCCGTCGTCGGCGATCGCAAACGCGTAGATGTCGTCGTTGTTGTAGTCGGGCAGGTAGAGATGCCGCCCGTCCGGCGCGATCGCAAAGAGCTTGGAGCTGGAGTCGGAGACCAGCGCCGGGTCGCCGACTTGCTGCAGGCCGCCGTCGGCGCCGACCGCGAAGGAGATGAAGCCACCGCTGCTGCCGCCCATCACCTGGGTGAACAGGAAGCGACCGTCGGACGCCACCGCCAGGAGGTACGACCCGGGGGCGGAGGTCGTGCCGAGGTAGCCCAGGGACCCGTCCGCCCCGATCGCAAAACGCTCGATTTTGTTCCCCGCGGTCGCAAAAAGGAACCGGCCGTCGGGGGTGATCGCGACGTCCGCGTACTCGCCGCTCCCCCCAGGCAGGCCAAGCGACGTCAAGGATCCGTCGGCCCCTACCGCGAAGCGACGGATGCCTTCCGCGGGCATCGCCATGAATTCCCGGGTCGGCACGAAGGCGAAGCGCCCGTCTGGGCTGATCGCAACCGCGGTCGCCGAAGCGGTCGGCGTGGCTCCCGCCGATTCGAAGATTCCGCTCGGGGGCACGCGATATGCCTGAACCCCACCGGTGAAGTAGAAGCCCGAGATCGCCCGGGTCCCGTCGGGGGTGAAAGCGAGATCCCACAGGCCGCCCAAGCCCGCCTCCTCGGCCGGGAACGGCGAGCCCGGGACCGGGGACAGCGACCCATCTGCGCCGAGATCGAATCCGCCGATCTCCTCCGGGGTTTTCGAGCCGTAATCGGGCGTGTAGAAGCGCGGCGCGGCGGTAGCGACGCCGGGGATGGCGGCCGCCAGCAGGGCGGCAATGAGGAGTGCGAGAGGGAAGCGGCGGAACAAGACGCGCCGAGCCTATCCGAGACCACGGCACCTGGCTCAATATCCATCGGCGAACAGCCCCGTATAGAGTTCACCGCAGCCACCCCGAGGAAGTTTTCTACCGCCCCCCACCGCCTTCGGGCCGGGGGGCGGTTCCGTATTTGCCCTCGAGATCCTCGGCCAGCTCGGCCAGCACGTGCAGCGGCACCCGCAGCCCGACGGCGATCCGGCGCACGTTGCCCCAGGTCGGGTTCACGCGCCCGGACTCGATGTGCGAGATCCAGGTCGGGTGGATGTCGGCGCGCAGACCGAGCGCTTCCTGGCTGAGGTGGATCTCCTTGCGGAGCTGACGGATTGCCTTGCTCAGGCCGATCTGGGGTTCGTCGCGGCGGGGCATTTACGGAAGGGAATGTGCCTCCCGCCCCCGCGTCCATAGAGGCGGACTCAACTGGTCCCCGGGACTTCCCGCTACCGGCTCTTTTTCGGTACGAGCCAAGTCACCGGCGTGTCGCAGGCGAGGACCCGGTTCAAGGGGGCGGTCTCTCGTCGTCGCGGACACGAACGTATGTTCGCATATGCTGCGGCTGATAAATAGGGCAGATCAGCCGGATTCGGCGCGGGCCGCCGCCAGCTCTTCTTCCACGGTCCCGGTCTGATTCGGGATTTCCAGGCGCTTTTCCAGCACCGGGATCGCCTCGTCGGGGCGCCCGCTCAGGCGCAGCGCGTTGCCGAGGTTGAAGAGCGCGTAGGCATAGGCGAGGTCTTCGGTGTCGGGCGGAAAGGAGGCGACCGCTTCTTCGAGCACGGGCACGGCGGCGTCGTATTCGCTGGCCTGGATCAGCTCGAAGCCCTGCTGGTTGAGCGAGGCCCCCAGCTCCGGATCGCTGCCTTCGGGCTCGGGCGCCGGTACGGAGGCGGTGGTGCTTTCGGCTCCCTCGCGTTCGCCTTCCGTGCCAGAAGCCTCGCCTTCCGCGCCGCGGGCTTCGCTCGCCGCGCTCCGGTCGGAGTCCTTCGCCGCCGGCTGCGGCGACTTCCCCGCCTGCTTCGCGGCCGAGCCGCCACCCCCCTCGTCGCCCCCGCCGGCGAGGGCGATCGCGGCGACGGCGGCCAGGGCCGCGACGAAGGCGAGCAGCGCCAGGAGGGCGCCGCGGCGCGCGCCGGCCGAGCGCCGCGGCGGCAGCGGCCTCGGTTCCCGGTCCGCGTCCGGCTCGCGGGCGTGGGTCAGCTCGAAGGCATGAGTCGGCTCGTAGGCGCGGGTCGGCTCCTCAAGCGCGGAGTCGGCCCGCTCGAGCCGCGCCAGCGCCTGCTGCGCCGAGGCGGGCCGGTTGCCGGAATCACGCTCGGTCAGCCAGTCGACCAGGCCGTCGAGCCCGGCCGAGCCGGGACAGGAGCGCAGGACGACGCCGAGCGAGTAGAGGTCCGAGCGCTCGCTCGCCGGCCGGCCCTCCATCACCTCCGGCGCCGCGTAGCGCTCGGTCCCGAGGACCAGGCCGGTGCTGGTCAGCGCCGTCGCGTCGCGCGGCTGCGCGATCCCGAAGTCGATCAGCTTCGCCGTCCCGTCCGGTTCGAGGATCACGTTGGCGGGCTTCAAGTCGCGGTGGAGGACCCCGGCGCGGTGGGTGTGGTCGAGCGCCTCGAGCAGTTCCCGCGCCAGCTTGGCGCGGTCGACCCCCGCCCCACGCTCGAGCCGCTCGGCCAGGTTTTCGCCGGGGACGAACTGCATCACCAGGTAGGGCCGCTCCCCCTCTTCGGAGAAGTCGTAGACGCCGACCAGGTTGGGGTGCGAGAGGCCCGCCAGCGTCGTCGCCTCGCGCCGGAAGCGGGTCACGAAGCCGGGGTCGGAGGCGATCGTGTCGGCCAGCACCTTCACGGCCACCGGCCGGTCGAGCACCTCGTCGTGCCCGAGCCAGACAGCGGCCATCCCCCCGCGCCCGAGCGTGCGCTCGAGCCGGTAGCGATCCTTCAGCAGCTCCCCGGTGCCGATCGTGGCCACGGGTTTCCCCTACCCGCTTGGAGGGAATACCTGCCGAGGTGGACGTGATCCTCTACATCATCGGCCTGCTCCTGACGGGGCTGATCGTCGGCGCGCTCGGCCGGCTGCTGCTGCCCGGTCGCGATCCGATGAGCCTCTTCCAGACGATTCTCGTCGGCATCGGCGGCTCGCTGGTCGCCGGCCTGATCGCCTACTACGCGTTCGACAAGGAGGAGGGCCCCGGCTTCCTGCTCTCCGTCCTCTGCGCGGTGGCGATCGTCTACGCGGTCCGCAAGTACCGCCAGCGCAGCGTCGCGTAGATCGTCGGCGGAGGGTCGGGCTTCAGCCGCGCAGCGCGCGGCCGACGGCTCCCGGGTGGATCCCGATCTTCGGCCCGAGCACCACGGCGAAGAGCGTCAAGGCAAGCCAGGGCCGGATATGGGGGCCGATCCGGCGGATGCGCCCGTCGGGGGCGAGGTCGAAGACCATCGCGTCGGTCAGCCTGACGCCCAGCAGCCTGGCTTCGCCGACGATCACCCGCCGCTCCCCGTCGCCGAGCGAGTCAGTCCAGCGCAGCCCCTCGAGGCTGCCGTAGACGGCCCGGAGCAACAGCCTCACGTCGTCGCTGCCGCGGAAGACCATCCGGCCGGAGATCGGCGAGACCAGCTCGACGTCGGGGGTCAGCGCCGCCATGATCCCGTCGATGTCGCCGGCCTCCGAGGCTGCGCGGTACTGCGAAACGGCGTCGTCCATGCCGGCAAACGATAGTCCGCCCGATAGCCTGCCCGCGATGTCGTCGACCGGGGGCGCCAGGCCAGGGGCACGGCTCGACCCGCCCGAGGTCAGGGACGGGGAGGCGCGCGTGCGTCTGCGGGTCGGCGAGGAGACCAGGGAAGCCGCCTTCGCATCTCGCGACGCGGCACTGGCGGAGAATCCGGACGCCGCCTTCGTGGCGGCGCTGCCGGTCGCCATGGGGCTCGCCTCCTCGCTCACCGTGCCCGCCGGGGTCTCACCCCGTCTGCTGGAGAACGCGGAGACGATCCAGGACATGCTGACGGGCTGGCACCCGCACCTGCGGCGGGTCGAGGTGGACGCGGAACCGGGCCCGGGGGTGACGGCGGGCGAGCCGCGCGGGACCGCGGCGTTCTTCACCTGCGGGGTCGACAGCTTCTACACGGTCCTCAAGCGCCGCGACGAGATCGACGCGGTCGTCTACGCGCACGGGCTCGACCTGCCCCGCGACGACCCCAAGCGCGACCTGGTCTCGGCGGCGGTCCAGGGCGCAGCCGGGGAGCTAGGGCTGCCGGCAATCGAGCTGGAAACCGACGTGCGGCTCTTCTCCGACCCGGTCTGCGACTGGGAGCGGATCTACACCAGCGCGGCGCTGGCAACGGTCGGCCATCTCCTCGCCGACTCGTTCGAGCGGATCCTGATCCCCGCCACCCACTCCTACCGTGACCTGCACCCGACCGGGAGCCACCCGCTGCTCGACCCGCTCTACTCGAGCGACCGCCTGCGGATCGAGCACGTCGACGCGGTGACGCGGGTGGCGAAGCTCGAATACCTGGTCGACTCGGAGCTGGCGATGCGCTCGCTGCGGGTCTGCTTCCACCCGGGAGTCGACGGGCTCAACTGCGGCAGCTGCGCCAAGTGCGTGCGGACGATGGTCGGCCTGCGGGCGATCGGCGCGGCGGGACGGTGCGAGACGCTGCCACGGGAGTTCTCGCTGCGGGAGATGTCGAGCGGCAAGGTCCGCTCCCGCCGCTCGCTCACCTATGTGAGGGAGAACCTGGCCGCGGTCGAGGCCCGCGGCACCGATCCCGCCCTCGCCTTCGCGCTGCGGCGACTGATCGCGCGCGGCGCCCGCAGCGAGGCCTGGCAGAAGTCCGAGCTGCTGGCGAGGTCCGGCCGCTGGGCGGCGCGGGCCAAGCTCAGCGGGCTGAAACGGCGGATCGGCCGCGGCTAGGCCGACGAGGCGGTGGGCGCCGAGGGGGCACCGGCCGCCGCCAGGTCTTCGGCCAGCCTGGCGGCGGCCTGGACGACGCTGCGGATCTCCTGCAGGTAGACGTGCGGCTGGGCGACGGCGGCCGGCGAGCCGGAGGCCCAGGCGGGAGGGTGCGCGATCAGCTCGAGGCCGATCCCGGCCGGGAGGCCGATCGCGCGCACGGCCTCCAGGTACTGGAAGGGCCTGCAGGTCGGCGAGGTGACGATCGCCAGCGACCCCTCTCCCGCTTCCGGGTCCTCGGCGAAGGCGCGCAAGGTCTCGTAGGTGGAGGCGCGGTGGCCGGGGGCGGGATCGGGGACTTCGACAAGCCGCACCTCGGCGTCGGGAACGGCGTCGAAGACTTCGCTCGCCGCCGCCATCAAGTCGAGCTCGGTGCGGGCCGACGGCGCGTAGCCGCGCACCTCGGCGCTCTCCCGCTCGGTGCGGTCGAGGCTGCGGCGACCGCAGAGCATCGCCACGCCTACCGGGCGCCGGGACTGCGAGCGGATCGCCCGCGCCGCCGCTCGGGCCCGGTTCAGGGGCGCCAGCCGGCGGCCGCCGAGCACCACATATGTCTGCGGCTCGGTGCGAAGCGCGCCCTCCGAGCGCAGGCCCAGGTCGGTGGCGCGGCTCGCGACCTCCTCCCGCGAAGCGTGCGAGGGAAGGTGGGTGGATTCGGCGAAGCGGCGCTCTCCGCCCTCGCGGTAGTCCCAGACCGTGCCGGGGGCGGCCCAGTCGCAGATCTCCCCCAGGTGGTCGAGAACGCGGGCGAGGTCGGCGCGGCCCCCGGCCGGAGCGTCCGGCGCCAGCCCCGCGGGGCATTGCAGCGTCTCGGGGTCTCCGCCAGGGAGTCGGCACCCCGGCACCCGCTCCAGCAGCCACCGCAGGCTGGGCGAGCAGAGCCAGGCGGCGAGCTCGGCGGTCAGGCGGTCGAGCTCGGCCGGCGAGAAGGGGCGGTCGAAGAACATCCTCAACCCGCCGCCTCGCCCCAGGCGGTGGCGACCAGCGAGCGCGGGCCGCCGTGGTCGCGGTGCTCGCAGAGGAAGATCCCCTGCCAGGTGCCGAGAGCAGGGCGGCCGTCGCGCACCGGCAGGCTCAGCGACGGCCCGAGCAGGGCGGCCTTGACGTGCGCCGGCATGTCGTCCTCGCCCTCCAGAGTGTGGGTCCAGTAGGGCGCGCCTTCGGGCACGGCGCGGTCGAACCAGGTCTCGAAGTCGTGGCGCACGTCGGGCGAGGCGTTCTCGTTCAGCGCCAGCGAGGCGGAGGTGTGCTGGATCAGCAGGTGGAGCAGGCCGACCTGGATCTCCTCCAGCTCCGGCAGCGCCTCGAGCACCTCGGCGCTGACGAGGTGGAAGCCGCGCGGTCGCGCGGAAAGGCGAATGGTCCGCTGCACCCACATCGCCGGGGAGGATCGCACGGCCGCCACATCGGAAACCTTTCCGGCCTAGCCGGAGGACAGCTCTTGGAGGCCCTGCGCCACCCAGTGCTCGAGCTCTTCGTTTCCCGCGAAGGGCGCGCCGTCGGCCTCGGCTCGCCGCAGCACCTCGTCGGCCGAGGCGCCCGCCTCGAGCCCCGAGTAGAGGTAGACGAGGGCTGAGGACCGCGGGCCCACCCGGCAGGTGACTAGGGTCGGCCGCGGCAGCTTGTCGAGTGCTGCGATCTGCTTCCTGGCGAGGTCCATGTCGAGGACCCGCGGTGGATCGGAGACGACCTTGGCGGACTCCGGGGCAGCCGCCTCGACGCTCTCGTAGGACATCCCGCCGTCCATCGCCGCGAACTCCTCCCCGCAGAGGAAGAGCCACGAGGCGGCACCGGTGTCGCGGACGAGAGCCTCCGGGTCCGAAACCTTCCCCCGGTTGTAGACGAGGTCTCTGGGCGAGTCGAAGCCGGTCACATGGAGACCTTAGCCGCGCCTGTCCGCGCTTACCCGGCCAGGGCGCCGTAGCGCTCGCCGGCGGCGGTCCGGGCGGCGGGATGGAGGCGGACGGCGTCGGGCCAGAAGCGGGTGCCGAGCCGCAGCTGGATCAGCGCCGAGCGCAGCAGCGTCTCGCGGCCGGGGTCCCAGGAGAAGCCGAAGAGGCTGCGGATCTCGGCGGGCAGCAGCCCGACGGAGATCAGGCGGATCGTCTCGGTCAGCGGCATGAAGGCCGCCCGCATCCAGCCCGAGTAGGGCGGCTCGAGGATCATCCGCTCCGCCTGCTCGCGGCGGTCCTCGGAGATCCAGAGGCTGCCGTCGGTGAGGCGGCCGTCGACGTACTCCCTCAGGCCCTCGAAGGTGGCGGGCATCGAGCCGGGCGGCAGCCCGAGCAGCTCGCCGACCTGGCGGTATTCGCTCCAGTAGCGCTCGCGGTCGGCGGCGGAGAGGCGGCCGAAGATCCGCTCGTAATAGGCGACCGCGGAGTCGGCCAGCGTCGCCAGCACCCAGAGCCCGAGCTTCGGGTCCGAGGCGGCGTACGGCGTCCCCTTCGGGATCGGCCCGTAATCGGCCGGCGTCCTGCCCTTGACCCGGTCGTGCATCCCCCGGACCGCCCGGCCGGCCTGCTCGGCGTCGGCGACCGTCCCGAAGTAGATCCGCGACATCCACTCGTCGGTCCGCATCAGCCGCGTCTGCGGGTCGTCGAAGATGATCGAGTGGCGCTGGAAGCCGACGACCGCGAGCGGGTCGCAGGCCTGCATCAGCAGCGCCCGCACCCCCGAGAAGAGGACCAGGCGCTCGCGGTGCAGCTTGCGGACCATCGAGTCCGGCGCGAAGAACCCGTCGACCTCCCCGGCCCGCGGCTCCCGCTCCTGTGCCAGGCCGGGCACCAGCGAGAGCATGTCGGTGGGTCGAAACACCCTTGCAACGGTAGCTACCCCGGCGGCCCCGCTCGGCGGTTGCGGGGATGGCCGCGACCCATCCGCTCGTTGCCGCGCTTGTAGTTGCCGGTCGCCCGCGCCATCAGCAGCTGGGGGTCGCCCCCGTCCACCTCGCGCAGAAAGCGCGCGGCCGCCTGCCCGCGCAGGGTGACGGCGTGCTTCCCGTGGTGGGTGATGACGACCTCGGAGCCGCGGGCCCGGTACTCGAATCCGTGGGGAGCGGTCATCGTCGCCCGAGCAGCAGATAGGTCGTCATCGGCCCCTTCCCCTTGACCTCGATCGTCCCCCGCCGGCGCAGCTCGAAGCGGTCGCGCAGCCGCTCGTAGGTGCGCTCGGTCACCTGGATCGCGCCCGGCAAGCCGTGGGACTCCATCCGGCTGGCGGTGTTCACCGTGTCGCCCCAAAGGTCGTAGCTGAACTTCGCGCGGCCGATCACGCCGGCGACGACCGGGCCGGTGTCGATGCCGATCCGCACCTGGAGCGGCCGCCCGTCCCCCGCCCGCCTCCCCGCCTCGGCGCCCATCTCGAGGGCCAGGCCGGCGATCGCCTCGGCGTGGTCCTCGCGCGGGACCGGCAGCCCCGCCGCCACCATGTAGGCGTCGCCGATCGTCTTGATCTTCTCGGCCCCGTAGCGCTCGGCCAGCTCGTCCCAGCCGGCGAAGATCCGGTCGAGCAGGACGACGGTGTCCGCCGGGGGAAGGCCCTGCGCGAGCGGGGTGAAGCCGACGATGTCGGCAAACAGCACCGTCGCGGCGCCGAAGCCGTCGGCGATCACCTCCTCCGACTCCTTGAGGCGGCTGGCGACCGACGCCGGCAGCACGTTCAGCAGCAGGCGCTCCGATTTCTCCCGCTCGACCTCGAGTTCGGCCAGGGCCCGCTCGCGAGCGCGGACGAAGTACTGCAGCAGCACGTAGGCGGTGACGCAGACGCCGAGGATGTTGAGCACGAAGAACGACACCTCGACGCCGCTCGGGATGTCGGGCGCGCCGGACGCCAGGGCCGGGTCGATGGCTCCGGAGACCGCCACCAGGGCCGCGAAGGCGGCGAACCAGGGGACGGCCTGGCGGGCGCCGACGAAGAGCAGGGCCCCGATCGGGCAGGTGAAGGCCCAGAGCGCGACGGCGGAGGAGGCGGCGAAGCCGCCCAGGCTCCATTGCAGGGCGAAGGGCAGCAGCAGGCTCATCAGCAGCTGGCTGACCCGGAACAGCCGGTAGCGGCGGGTGCGCGCGAACGTGTAGAGGCTCGCTGCCGAGGCGAGCTGATAGGCGAGGGGAATCGCCGCCGAGAGCCAGAGCCCAAGCACCGCATAGGTCCCCACCCAGAGGCACGAGAGGGTCGCCATCAGGCTCGACGAGAGCACCAGCACCGACTTGCGGAGCCGCAGCTCCTCGCTGTCGGAGGGCAGGCTGCCGAGGTCGGTCAGTCGCCGCAGCCAGTGCGGCAGGCGGATCAAAACCGGGCGGGGATCTGGTCGGCCGCGAGCAGCTCGTGGACGAGGCGGATGGCGATCGAGCCCTCGCCGACCGCGGAGGCGACGCGGCTCATCGAGCCGTGGCGGACGTCGCCGGCGGCGAAGACGCCGGGCATCCCGGTCTCCAGCGCCAGCGGGGCGCGCTCGAGCGGCCAGTCCGCGTGGGTCGCCGCGTCCGCTCCCGTGTAGACGAACCCGCCGTCGTCGCGGGCCAGGTCCGCCGGCAGCCAGTCGGTGTTCGGGTGCGCGCCGATCAGCAGGAAGAGCCCCTCCGAGGGCACGGTCTCGGTCTCCCCGTCGCCGGAGCGCAAAGCCAGGCGATTCAGCCACCCGTCCTCGCCGGCGCTCCCCCCGGCCACCTCGGTCCCGAGCCGGACCTCGACGTTCGGCGTGGCTTCGACCTGGCGCACCAGGTAGTGGGACATGCCCCGCTCGAGCGAGTCGGCGCGCACGACCAGCGTCACCTTGCGGGCGTATTCGGCCAGGTGCAGCGCCGCCTGCCCGGCCGAGTTGGCGCCGCCGACGACGTGCACTTCCTCGTCCACCGTGGTCGGCGCCTCGGAGGCGGGGCCGCCGTAGAAGACGCCCGCCCCGACCAGCCCCTCGATCCCGGCGACGCCGAGCCGGCGGTAGGTGGCGCCGGTGGCGAGGATCACGGCGCGGGCGCTGACCTCGCTGCCGCTGGAGAGGCCGACGCAGATGCGCTCGCCCTCGCGATGGATCCCGGTCGCGTCGTGCATGAAGGCGAACTTGGCACCGAACACCCACGCCTGCTCGTAGGCGTTCTCGGCGAGCCGGCGGCCGCTGACGCCGCGCGGGAAGCCGAGGTAGTTGCGGATCATCGAGCTCGAAGTCGCCTGCCCGCCGATGCCGCCGTCGTCGAGCACCAGCGTCCGCAGGCCCTCGGAGGCGCCGTAGACGGCGGCCGAGAGCCCGGCCGGCCCGCCGCCGACGATGACGACGTCGAAGTCGCGGCGCCCGGGGTCGATCGAGGCCCCGGCGGCGGTCGCCAGCTCGAGGTTGGTCGGGTTGGTCAGGACCTCGCCGCTGGGCAGGACCACCAGCGGCAGCGGCTCCGCTCCCCCGCTGTCGGCGACCAGCGCCCGGCCGTCCGCGGAGTCGGCGAGCAGGAAGGCGTGCGGGATCGCGCAGCGGCCGAGGACTTCTTTCAGCTCCTGGGCCCGGCCGGTCCACGACTCGCCGACGATGTGGACGGTGTGGGGCGAGACCCGCCGCGCGTTCGCCCACTCGAGCAGGAACGTCGAGACCGACTGGTGGAACAGCTCGTCGGGCGTCTGCGAGGGACGGACCACGTAGTACTCGATCTGCCGCCGCGCCATCGCTTCGAAGATCTCCTCGGCCGTGCCCGCCTCGCCCCAGCTCCCCCACTCGATCATCAGCCCCCGCTGCGCATGGCCGTGGAGGTCCCGCACCCGGGCCAGCAGCTCGGTCCCGCGCAGCTCCCCGCACCCCTGCGCGGCAAGGACGAGGGCGACGTCCTCCCCCGCCTCCCTCAACGCCCCCAGCTCCGCCATCGCCTCCCCGGCCGAGGAGGCGCAGACGATCCGGTAGCTGCGCGAGTAACGGTCGACCAGCTCACGCTCGATGTCGCCCAGCAAGCGCTCGTCCTCGTCGACCGCGAAAAGAATGGGAGCCGCCACGAGACGAAAATATCGGCCCTGGCGAGAAGCCGCCAGCACTCGGCGCCATGAGATCCAGATGCGTATCGCCTAACTGGACGGGCATCCATCGCCGACCAAAGCCCTAACCGTGGCATTGGAGCATCACGCCACTGACTGAGACATCGGATCCTCGTCTCCCGCACCCGAAGGCCATTCGGAGGTTTGGTTGCTGCGATGGAGAGAGGGTTCGGAGTAGCGCTTAATACCGCGGGTGGCCCAAACCTGACATTCCCTCATCGCAGCACTTCTGAGACTGCTAGATGCCACCCTTCCTGCGATTATCGTCCCGGCACAACATCTGACAGTTCGCCGCCTCCGTCCTACCACCGTCATGCCAAGGGGTGATGTGGTCCCCCTCCATCTCTTCAAGCTCGAAGTGCTTTTCACAAACGGGGCAGATACCTCCCTGATGCTCATAGGCCTCACGCCTCTGGTTCGGACTGAAAGCCCTGATGTTCAAGTGCTTCTCCTGCCCATTGAGCACGTAGGAGTAAATGCCCCGCTTGTTGGTGACGTCCTCGTCGGCCATCAGCGTCGCGACCTGCTCCTCAAGAGACGCCGAGTCCAGCTCGGTGTCCTCGAACTCATTGAAGAGTGGGCCCCAGTGGACGGATTTCATCTCTTTACGGTAGGTAGGGAAGGTGGCCGCCACCCACGCCATTACATTCTGGAAGTAGAGCCACAGCTCATTAGCGTTGGGCTTGTGCTGCTGCTTGGCCATGTAGCCCTCGACGTCACCGCCGTTGATCCATTCGATCACCGTCTCCAGGTAGTCTTGCCGGATGGGCGTACCGGTCATGTAGGCGCTACCAATGCTGTAAGCAGGGCAACCATTCCTACTGAAGTAGCGCTTGGCATCCGACACCCACGAGCCTGCGTATACCGCGTTGCGTAGCTCCTGATTGGTGAGTCTCTCGCCTGCGATGTTGATGGTCTTGAACCACTCGAGCTTCTCGCTGTCGGTGCCGCTACACAGGTAGACCATCAGTGTGTAGTCGAGAATGCGCTCCTGCTCATCCCTTTGAAGGTTGTGGAAATAGCGACCCTTGAAAGCGAAGTCTCCCTCGACGTACTGGCATATGGAGATCGTGCGCTGCTGCCCGTCAATAACCTCAAAGTCGCCGCCCTCGCGCATCGCCCAGTACATGACGTTGAGGGGGAAGCCCTGAGTGATCGTCTCGATCACCGCATCCCGCTGCTTGTCCTTGTAAATGAACTCGCGCTGATATGGCGGGCGAATATCGAGCTTGCCCGAATAGCCGACGACGCCTCCCTCATCGTTGTCTTGGTAGTCCGCAATGAGGTCGCGGATCGGAATCTCCTTGAGCTCGATCTTCATAGTTTCTTGTTTCTGACAACGATCCTGTCGTACAAACGGCGGTAGGTACCGTCGCCGTTAGGGAGGTAGAACCTAGGCCCACCTTGCTGATAGGTGCCCTTCTCTGCAATCTCCGTCATAGGCGTCCCGAGCTCGCGACTGTTGCCCAAGATCTCGAACTGATCTGGATTGTACTTATTGAGGAACGTTACGGGCACTCCCATGGGACCGTCGTAATCCATTGGAATATCAACCGTCCGGCCCACCTCGATGCCGGCGTAATTTGCGTAGGTCGGGTAATCGGCAGGGTTATAGGACTTAAAGAGAATCAGGTCCTCGTGACGCTTCGAGATATCAAGGTTGGTAAACCAACATGCATTGCCAAGGCTGCGCCATTTCTTCCCATTACTGTCTTCCCAATATCGAGTCTTCCTCGGCGAGTAATAGTCAGGCACGCGAAAGTGCATGTCACCGCTATTGACGCCAACCCAGACCTTGTTACCCTGGATTAGCTGGAAGATCTCCTTGTAGGTGATCGCGTTCTGATTACCAACGATGAGAAAGGCTTTCTCGAAGGCCATGATCTGCATCACGAACTCTCGGAACATCGAGAACGGCGGGTTGGTCACCACAATGTCTGCCTGCTTCAGTAGATCGACGCTCTCCGCGCTGCGAAAGTCACCATCGCCCTCCAACGACTTGACGCCGATCTCCTGGGGGTCGGGGACATTGTTGTGATTTGCATCACCGTCATACTGCAGGTAAATCGCGTGCTCGGAGTCGTTTTGACTGTAGGCGTCGGCTCTCTGGCTCCGGTAGCACGTCGTGATGAGCTTCTTCAGCCCCAGCTTTTCGAAGTTATAAGAAAAGTAGTGGAAGAAATTGCTCACGCGCGGGTCGTCGCAGTTGCAATAGACCACCTTATCCCTGAAATGGGACTTGTAGTGACGCAACTCCCGCTCAATGTCCCCGAGCTGCGTATAGAACTCATCCTCCTTCGCCTTCTTGGCGTCTTGGAGGTTGCGGTTCAGAGTATTCACGTCCCAGTCTCGAGGCCGTCGACAGCCCCCATGGCAGCAAGGTTGGCCAGGTCATGAGTCTCGCGCATGAGCCGTTCAGGTTCCTCGTTCATCAGAGTTTCTCGTTCATCAGACTTGAACATACCCCAGGGCTCGGCGGCTGGGTTTCGCCTGTAATCTCTCGCAATTCCCATATCCCCTGCCTCACCCGGACCGAGCTAACGTCCGAGAGCAACTGAATTGCGCCCCTATCGGCGCCGGCAACTGAGGCATGGGGCCGAGAGGATTACCGCAGGAAGCGCTGTATGCCTACGACGCCAGCGCGGTACTCGTCGATTTCCTGCATTCCGAGGAGGATCGGGCTCGCCTCCGAGGCCGGGCAGGCCAAACGTCACCTGGAAGCTCCGAGGCTTCTTTCCGGGACATTGCCGATACGCCGCCAAGCACCCCACCTGCTCGCTAACTACCAGGGTGCCTACGTCACCGCACCGAGTCGTCCACGCTGCCGGGATCCGGCTTCGAGTGGCTCGTCGTCTACGACCAGCGCGTCGCCGACGCCACGGTGGCAGAGCCCTTTGCCACCCTCGCCGATCCTGAGCATCCGAAGCAGCTGGATCGCGAGGCGATCACCAAACCGACGCCACTTCTGCAATTAAGGAGCTTCTAATCGGGGAGACAGGATTTGAACCTGCGACCGCTCGGCCCCCAGCCGAGTGCGCTACCAGACTGCGCCACTCCCCGCGGGGACATCATTTTGACGGATTGGCAGGCGCGGTGCCGATGCGAACGTCTGTTCGACTTTATATGTTCCGCAGATGGGGAGATGCTCGCGCTGCAAGGCGGACAAACCGGATGACGAATTCGCGTGGCGGCGGCGGGCGCAAGGACAGCGGGATACCTATTGCCGGCCATGCCGGGCCGAGTACAAGCAGGAGCACTATCGGGCCAACAAACAGCGCTACATCGATGCCGCGGCGAGGCGGACCAAAGCTCAGCTGCAGGAGCGGTTCATCTTCCTCATGGCCTATTTCCACGACCATCCCTGCGTTGATTGCGGGGAGACCGACCCAATCGTGCTCGAGTTCGACCACCTCCGAGATAAGAAATTCGCGATTTCGACCGGCATCCGGGGCCGTAATTGGAGCGACGTGCTCGACGAGATTGCAAAGTGCGAGGTGGTTTGTGCAAACTGTCACCGTCGTCGCACCGCGAGGCGTGGCGGCTTCATTCGCGCGGCGGTAGCTCAACGGTAGAGCCCCAGCCTTCCAAGCTGGTGACGCGGGTTCAAGTCCCGTCCGCCGCTCTTCTTCAAGAGCAGGGATCTGCCTGCCGATGAGAGCCTCGATGCGCGCCGTTGCCTCGCTTGCCTTGGTCCTCGCCCTCCTCGTCGCCGGTTGCGGCTCGGACGAAACCGAAACCGGGGCCTCCGCCTCCGAAGTCGCTTCCGGCTCCGCCTACATCGACTGGCCGCTGTTCGGCCGGGTGCCGCAGCGGACGCACTACCTCGAGGCCGAGGGGAAGGCGCTCGATCCGCCGCTGAAGCAGGACTGGTCGGTCAACACGCATGCGTTGATCGAGTTCCCGCCGGCGATCCACGACGGGGTCGCCTACGTGATCAACAAGTACGGCAACGGTAAAGCGGTGCGGCTCAGGGATCGCAAGGTGCTGTGGGAATTGAACATCCGGCCCAGCGACAAGGGGAAGCCGAACTTCGTCACCGCGCCGGTCTATTACGAGGGCCGCGTCTACGGGGCCTTCCTCACCGGCCACCTCGCCGCCGGGGACGCGGAGACCGGCAAGAGGGACTGGGTGCGCAAGCTCGACGCCCACCTCGAATCCTCGCCGCTGGCGGTCGACGGCAAGCTCTACCTCGGCACCGACACGACCAACCTCCTCGCCCTCGACGCCGCCAGCGGCAGGACGCTCTGGAGCTTCAACGCGCCCGGGGCGATCAAAGCCAGCCCCAGCTACGACAAGGGCAAGGTCTTCTTCGCCGACTACCAGAGCAGCATGTTCGCCCTCGACGCCGACAGCGGCAAGCTCGTCTGGCGCAGCAACACGAGCAAGGTGCCGCCCTACGGCCGCGGCGGCTTCTTCTCCTCCCCCGCCGTCGCCTTCGGCAACGTCTACGCCGCCCGCGACGACGGCACCGTCTACGCCTTCGACGAGAAGACCGGCAGGGTCGGGTGGAGCTTCGAGACCGGCGGCCCGGTCTACGGCTCGCCCGCCGTCGCCCAGGTCCCCGGCACCCCGCCGACCGTCTACATCGGCGCCGAAAACGGCCGCTTCTTCGCCCTCGACGCCCGCACCGGGAAGGAGCGCTGGCACTACGACGTCGGCGGCCCGGTCCCCGGCACCGCCACCGTGATCGGCCACACCGTCTACACCTCGAGCTTCAAGACCCAGGAGACGACCGGGCTCGACGTCCGCACCCACAAGCGCACCTTCCACCTGAAGCAGGCCGGCTACACGCCGATGGTCTCCGACGGCGAGCGCCTCTTCCTGATCGGCTACTACGAGCTGATCGGCCTCGAGCCCGCGAAGCGCTGAGGAGCGTTACGGGATCGGGCTGTGGACGTGGCTGGCGTCGAGCTCGAAGATGCGGAAGTCGGTGCCGAGCACCGGCTGGGAGACGTTGTGGACCGGCGTCTCGCCGATCGCCCCGTCGGGCGAGCCGGCGTGGGCGTGGCCGTGGAGGACGAGGTCGGGACCGTGCTCGAGGATCGGCGCCGCCAGCCGGTCGGAGCCGAGGAAGACCCAGATCTCGCGCGGCTCCCCCTCCAGGGTTTCTTCCGCCGGCGAGTAGTGGAGCAGGACGATCCGCACCGGGCAGGTCGCGACCTCTCGCAGCCCCTGGTCGAGCGCCTCCACTTCGGCGGTCGCCTCGGCGTAGACCGCGCGCAGCGAGGGCTCGCCGAAGTCGGGCAGGTGGCGCGGCGCGAAGCCGCCTACAAATCCCTTGACGCCGACGATGCCGACCTCGACCTCGCCGACCTGGCAGACGGCGGCGCCGCGGTCGAGCATCTGGACGCCCCCCTCCCTCAGCCGCCGCAGGATCGCCTCGGCTTCGTCGTCGTGCCAGTCGTGGTTGCCGAGCACCGCGTAGACCGGCGCCGCGGTCGCGGCGGCGGCCTCGCAGAGGATTTCGGCCTCGTCGAGCCGCCCGTGGCTGGTCAGGTCGCCGGCGACGAGGACGACGTCGACGTCTTCGCCGAGCGCGGCGAAGGAGGAGACGACCGTCTCGCGGTTCGAGTCCCGGCAATGGATGTCGCCGGTGGCGGCGATCCGCAGGCGTGCGGCTGCGGTTGACGGAGTCACGCCGCTCCCCTACCCGGCCGGCGGCGCGTTTATCGGAGCCGCCGACGGGGCAACGAATGGTGCGTGGCGGAGAACCTGGGCAAGAGCGAGGTCGCGGAAGAGCTGACCGACAGCCTCAAGCGGTCGGTGGCGGCGCTCGAGGGGCGGGGAGTCCCCTACCTGCTCGGCGGCGGGCTCGGCTGCTGGGCCCGGGGCGGGCCGCCCTCGAGCAACGACATCGACCTGATGGTCAAGCGCGGGGACGCCGAGCGCGCCCAGGAGGCGCTGGCCGAGGCGGGGATGCGGCCCGAGTCACCGCCCGAGCAATGGCTGCTGAAGGCCTGGGACGGGGAGATCCTCGTCGACCTGATCTTCGAGCCCTCGGGGATGCGGATCGACGACGAGGTGATCGCCCGCGGCGAGCGGCTCAGCGTGATGGCGATGGACATGCAGGTGATGGACCTGAGCGACATCCTGATCACCAAGCTGATGGCGCTGGACGAGCACAGCGCCGACTACCGCGACCTGATCCTCATCACCCGCTCGCTGCGCGAGCAGATCGACTGGGCGCGGCTGCGCGCGGAGACCGCTTCGAGCCCGTTCGCGGTCGCGTACTTCGCCTTAGCGGACGGGCTCGATATCTGCCCGACCGCGGTCGCCGACGCGAGCTAGAGCGAAGCGAGAATCGCGGGTGCCGCTGGGCCAGGAGCGCCAGGGTGTCCTCGCGCGCCAGCCGCGCGCATGCGAGCAGCGCCTCGCGATCGGTCGTGGTCCTGTTGACGAGCAGGTCGAGGTCGCTGGGGAACAGGCTCCAGGTGTCGCGCGGAGTCGCAAGCTCCTCGCCTTCCAGCTTCCTCATCGTCTCGTTGTAGCGGTCGTCGCCGTGGCAGACCTTCCTGCGGACGGGCGCGGACTGGGAGAGCCAGATGGCGTGGACGACCCCTCGCACCAGGAGGTTCTGGTGGCGCTTGCGGTGTCTTTTGCCGCGCGTCAGCAGGACCACGGCTTCGCTGGGGCTGGCCTCTTCTCCCTCGCGGCCTTCGCCGGTGTCCGCCGCGAGCGCGACGTCGAGCGGCACCAGGTCGGAGACCCCACCGTCGATGTAGCGGCGGCCGTCGTCGGGGTCGAGCGGGACTTTCTTGTTGTAGAGACCGGGCAGGGCGGCGGTCGCCCGGAAGGTCTCGTAGACGTCGAACCCCGCCCGGCTGGAGACGATCCGCGGCTCGGCCGTCTCGGCGTCGGTGAGAACGGTGTAGAGGGTCGCCGGCGCCGCCGCCAAGGCGGCCTCGTCGAGGTGGTGCTTCTCGCGCAGCACGTCGATCATGAAGTCGACGTCGACGATCCGCCGCAACCGCCGGGGGTCGACGAACTCCCTGTTGCTGAGGTCGTCGGTGTAGATCGAGAGGCTCTCCCGGGCCTGGCCGGCAAGGAAGTAGGCGCCGTTGATCGCGCCGGCGCTGCTCCCGACCACCCGCGAGAAGGCATCGCGGAGGCCGAGCTCCTCCAGCACCGCCAGGGCGCTCAGGGAGTAGATCCCGCGCAAGCCGCCCCCCTGCACCACCAGCGCCGGCCGCGACGGGTCCTCCGGCTCGGCCGCGAGTGTCCGCAGGTACCCCCCGAGCGATCCGGGAGCCAGATGCGGCAGGCGGTGGTCAGTCTTCGAGGTAGGCATTTGCTTTCGACCCGGGGCGCCCGATCAAGCCAAGCATCTGCGCGACGCTCTCGTGCGAGACATGGCGAGGGGCGAGTATGAGACATGAGTAGGTGACCATGAACGAAGCGACAACGTTAGCCGCCATCCACCAGTTGATATCGCTGTCGTTCCCCGATTCGACGAAACGTACGCTGAAAACGATCCCGGCGATACCCAAAAGGCCGACGATCAGCAGGTTGACCAGCGTCGGGACGCCGTAGTGCCGCAGCCGCTTCTGGGCGGAGCTGGTCAGCTCCGGGTTGCGCGACAGCCACAGCATCTTCAGGGCGAAGAGCACGCCCCCGGTCGAGACGCCGAGCAGCCAAGCGATGGGGATGAAGACGCCGACCAGGACGGAGACGACGGTGTTGAGGACGATCAGGATCGAGAGGAAGCGCTGGAAGGTCGACTCGTGGAGATGGACGAGCAGCCGGTCGTAGAACAGGCCGCAGTAACAGATCCAACCGGCGTAGGGCACGAAGATCAGCAGGAACGAAGCGTCGAAGAAGGTGTCGTTCACCAGCGGCGTTGCGACATCGGGGCCGAGCTCGGGCCAGTTGATCCCGAAGTAGATGAACCTGACGGTCATCAGCGCCATCAGGAGAAGGAAGACGATCATCCCGAAGGGCCAGCGCTGGTGACCCTGGCTGCGGTTGGGGGTGCTGACCACTTTGCTGTGCTCGCCATGACCGGCGACGAAGAACTGGATGTTGTCGCGCACGACCGGCTCCAGCTCCGAGCCGCTCAGGTCGTTGAAGAACTCGCCGAGGAAGTCGTGGGCAAGCGCGTAGCTCCCGCTCGAGGGATTGACGACGAGGCGCTGGTCGACCAGGTAGGCGAGCTCGGCTTTCACCGCCTCGGTGTTTTCGTAGAGGCTGTCGACCAGGGTGCTCAGCTTCACCCGGGTGCGGAACCGGCCTTTGACGGAGAGCGCGAAGAGGACCTTGAGGCAGCGCTCCGGCCGGGCCGAGCCGGCGAGCACTTCCTTGAAGTAGGCGTTTTTCGCGCCCTCGGCCCCGCCCAGCTCGGTGTTGAAGTAGTCGAGGTCGACGTTGACGCCGGCCTCGACCTTGCGCTCGAGCACCGCCCCGACGATCTGCGCGTGCAGGGGCAGAAGCCGGCCGGTGGGACCCAGCTGTTTGAGGATCTCGTCGGCCAGATCCTCGTCGTCGAGAACGTCGACGAAGGAGCGCCTGATCCCGGCCCGCATCGGGTCCTCTTCGCCTTTCTCGGCGTCGGCCAGCGGAGCTTCGACCTCGAACACCTCCGGCAACGCCGGGATTCGATCTTCGAGGAAGCGGAGATGGAAGTACCAGTCGCGGCGCAGGCTGATCACGATCGTGAAGTCGTCGCGTTTCAGCGCCTCGTCGACGATCTCGCAAAAGTCGTCGCGGGCTTCGGCCCGCTCGCCGAGCCCTTTCGACCCGATCAGATCGAGCCACTGCTCGAACTGATCCACGACCACCACGGTTCGCTCTTTGGCCGGGTCGCATTCGGCCATCACCTCCCGCAGCTGGTCGACCAGCGTCGAGTGCCTGGCCGAGAGCACGGTGTAGGCGATCTTGGGCGGGATCTTGGCCCGCACCATCACGTTGAGCAGCGTCGACTTGCCGACGCCGCTTTCGCCGACGACGACCGGGACCTTCCCGTTCGGCTGTTCGATTTTCTCGATCAGCTCTCCAACGTCTTTCCGCCTCCAGGTCTGGTCGGCCGGCAGGGGCGCAAACGGGCGGAAGACTGTCGTCTTCAGAACCTTCGCCGGCCGATGCCGGCGGAGGAAATGCCAGAGGAGCGTCCCCGACGCGCCCAGGCCGACGGCGACGGACGCCAGCGACACCCATTCCTGCTGGACGATCGAGACGACCAGCAGGGCGAGCAGGCCGGGGACTCCGATCAGGAGGCCGGCCCAGGCGACATCGGGCATCGCCGTGGATGCGGTGAGACGCTCGCGCATGAGGCTCTAGCGGCGCTTGGCCCCGGCTTTGGTTCTCGATAGGTACGGACTCGTCCCCACGGCGCGGAGGATCTTTCCACAATCCGGCCGATTTATACATCTTCCCTCAGTGATTGAAACCGCTCGATCGCCGCGCCGGCGGTCCTGGGGAATCAGCGCCGGCAGGGAAGGTAGGTGCCGGGAACGGGAGCCTTCGGGACCAGCAGCCCGTCCTTCGCCCTGGTCGTGAAGGGGACCGCTTCACTGACGGGAGCGCCGTCGCTCTCGCTCAGCACCCACGAGCCGCCGGACCCCTTGTCGTCGATCGTCAGCTGCGCGCCCTGCTGGATCGGCACGTGCTCGAAGCGGGCGACGACGACCTTGTCGCCGCTCGGGCAGGAAGCGTAGACGGAGGCTTCGATCGGCTGCTCCGCGGTGATCTGCCAGTCGTCGAGATAGGTCCCGCTGCGGTTGCGGCGCACGGCCGGCACCGTCACCGGCCCGGCCGCCGCCTCCTCGCTGTCCAGCGCTTCGATCCTCACCCCGGCGCCGCCCGGGTCTTCGAGCCCGCCGGCGACGTAGCGGTCGAGGGTCCGCTCGTCGCAGACGAGCATGTAGATCCCGCTCGTCGCCGGCTTTTCCCAGTCCGAGCAGTCGTCGATCGCCTTCTCCAGGTGACTGGCGCCGAGGCGCAGCCTGGCGGGCACGCCGGTCTCCTCCTCGACCGTTTCCTCGCCGAGGCCGTCGCGGCCACCTGGGTCCTCGACCCCGCGGCACGGCTCGACTTCCTCGCCGCCGAACTTCTGCTGCCAGAGCGGGCTCTTCGGCGCGTCGGCGATGAGGAACTTGTTGCTGCCTTCGTAGACGCCAAGGCCGCCGTTGCGGTGGCCGAAGAGCCCGTGCCAGCAGGCCCAGCCGACCCGCGAGAGGTCGATCAGCGGCGTCACCTCGGGCAGCAGGTGCAGCTGCCGCACCGAGTCGCAGGTCGGGTGGTCGTCGATCAGGCCCTTGACGTCGAGCGGCCGGACCTGGCCTTCGCAGTTCTCGTAGGTGGCGTGGCTGCCGCGGGCGGCGAAGGCCCGCGGGTGGCCGTCGGGCCGGCTCAGCGCCTCGTCGTCCCAGGGGAAGGCGCGGCCCTCCTTGTCGTGCCGGTTCATCCATACGTAGCGCGGTTCTTCGCTGCGCGCCGAGAGCAGCACCCCGACCGACTCGAAGTCCCCCTCGTGGAACCCGCCCTCGGCCAGGCCGCCGCCGACCGGCTGGTAGTTGAAGGGATAGAAGAACCAGTACTGGATCGAGATCGGGCCCTCGCCGTCGCGCTCGCGGTCGACCAGGTAGTACTCGGCGGCGCTCGCCTCCGGGTCGGCGGTGCCCAGCGCCGCGACCATCTGGTCGTGCTGCTCGTCGACGTCGTTGTCGGCGGCCGGGTACTCGAGCGACTCGCCTTCGCCGCCGACCCAGGGGAACTCGCCGGGCGTCCCCAGCCGCAGGCACCCTTCGCCGCCGCCGGCGACGCGGCGGCAGATCGCAGCGCGCCGGTCCCGGACCGAGAACAGGGTGCCGACGGGGACCGGCCAGAACCCGTCCCTGCGGTCGACCACCAGCTCGGGCTGGTAGCGCTCGGCCAGCTGGCGCTGCCAGGCGCCGGCGCCGGGGTCGTCCCTCGCCGCCATCGCCGCCTTCATCTCGGGCGAGGGATCGCAGCTCGGCGCCCGCTTGCGGGGGTCCCGGTCGCCGCGGCCGTCGAGCAGCCGGTCGCGCAGCTCCAGCGCCCGCGGCTCGAGCAGGTCGACCGGCTCCAGCGGGCCCACCGCCTTCGCCGCCACCCGGTCGGCGTCGAGCGGCGCGATCGCCCCGCGCCGCGGCCGGTGGACGCCGGCTCGCTCGTCGAGGACGACGCTCCCGAGCCAAAGCTGGCCGTCGCTTTCGCCGACGTAGGCGCCGCAGATCGCTTCGCCGTCGCCGAGGACGACCGCGACCGGCTGCAGTTCGGGGGAGTCGAGCCCGTGCAGGAAGGTGGCGGCGCCGGCGAAGAGCGGAACCGAGACGAGGACCGCCAGCCCGTAGGGCGCGAACCACTCGCCGGAGGCGGCGGCGACCGCGAGGCAGAGGAGCCCGAGGACCGCGGCCGTCGCGGCGACGCCCGCCAGCCAGAGCTCGTCGCGGGCGAGGAGGACGACGACGATCGCGAACCCGGCCGAGGCGAGGGCGAGGCGCGGGGCTGTCAGCGCCCTGACCTCGCTCGCGGAGAGCTTCTTCCACCCCACTCCCGGTGCCGCCATGCCGCCGGGCGCGGCGAACAGCATCGCCGCCCCGACCCAGGCGGCGATCGCCAACCCCCGGTCGACGCCCTCGGTCCAGGTCGAGAGGTAGAGCGCCACGGCGAGCAGCGCGAACGGCGAGAGCCGGTAGAGCCGGCGAGCCCAGGACGCCTCCCCCTCGAAGAAGCCGCGCACCCAGATCTTGAATTCGGACCAGGCTTCCTCGACGGGCGACTCGGTCAGGTCCGGGCGCAGCTCACGAGCCTGCCGGCGCGCGTCGCGCCAGGCGAGGGCGCGGTCGACCAGGTAGTGGAGCAGGAGCGCCGCGACCACGACCCCGATCAGGAGCTGCAGGCCCTGATCGCCGCGGAAGTCGCCGATCCAGATCGCGGCGACGACCTCGACCAGCCCGATCGCGACCAGCCCCCGCCGCGTCGTCCGCACCTCGCGCCCGTTGCCGTCGAGCAGCCAGGCGACCGCGGCCGCAGCCAAGCCGAGGCCGATGAAGATCGCGAGCGCGACGGCTCCGGTCGAGACCAGCTCGCCGCCGGAGACGGCGCTGGCCGCCTGATCGGCAGGAAGCCGGGCGGACCAGAACCGCAGCCAGAGGATCGCCCGGCCGGTCAAGCCCGCGAGCACGATCATCGCCGCGAAGAGGACCGCGACCCCGAGGCCGATCAGCAGCAGCTGGCGGACCGAGAGCTGCACCTGCCGGCTCTGCAGCCGAGGCGGCTCGCGGCTGCCGGCGGGGTCCGTGGGCCAGGTCGCGCGCAGCAGCATCAGCGCCCGCCAGGCCAGCCAGGCGAGGCCGATCAGCAGCGGCAGCAGCAGCCAGAAGGCGAGGACGCGGCGCCAGGCCGAGTCGAGGTCCGGCTCGAGCAGCTTCGCGGCGATCGCCGGCTGCGGCGCGAAGACCGCCGTCGCCACCCCGGTGCCGATCTCGCCGAGGCTCGGCAGCCCCTCGCCCGCTTCGGCTTCGGGCGGCGGCGCCGGCGCCTGGAAGTCGAGCTCGGCGGCGAGCGGTCCCGCCACCCGCCGGGCGATCGCCTTGTGGCCCTCTTCGTTCGGGTGCAGGGTCCCGGCGGGGTTGTCTTCGAGGAGCGCATCGGGCAGCGTCCGGATCCACCCTTTTTCGCGCGCGCAGTAACCGTGGTGCTTGAAGTCGGAGGCGATGCCGCCGACTCGCTGCCAGCCGTTGCGGTCGGCGGCCGTCCCCACCTCCCGGTTCAGCGGCCGCAGCAGCTCCTCGTAGGCCCACTGGGCCTCTTCGCCGGTGGTCAGGCCGGGGCCGTCTTTGCAGAAGCGCCCGAACTCGTCGTGGGTCGGGTCGAAGTACTCGGTGATGAAGGCGGGAGCGTCGGGCGCCGCCACGGCCAGGGCGTCCCCCAGCTCGTCATAGCGATCGCCGAGGGCCGCCACCCTCTCCTCGACCGCCCGTTTGACGCCCTCGCGGCAGTCGCCGGGCAGGGCGCATCGCTTGACGACGCTCGAGAAGCGGACGTCGTTGGCGCCGACGCTGAGCAGCACCGCGTCGACCCCGGGGCCGCCTTCCGCCCGGCGCCTGAGGTCGATTTCCCGCAGCCGGTCGACCTGCGGCAGATAGGACGCCTTCCCCGGGGCGGGGTCGATGCCGGCGTAGCTCCCCAGCAGGCCCTGGTCGATCCGGGCGCCCGAGCAGGCGAGGCTGACGAAGGTGATCGAGCGCCGCCGATCGACTTTGCCGAGCTGGTTGGCCGCCTGCTGGAAGCCGGCGGCGGCGCTGCGGTGGCAGGGAGCGTCGAGCCAGCGGTCCGGGCCGTTGCCTTCCGGGTTGCCCTCACCCGAGGCGACCGAGTCGCCGAGGGCGACGATCAGCTTGTCCTCGACTTCGACCCGGGCCACCTCCGCCCGGTTCCGCGCCAGGACCTTGATCGCGTGCTCGCCCTCCCCCTCGACCCAGAGCACGGCGCCGCAGCCCTGACCCGCTTCGAGCTTCCGCGGTTCGGCCGCTTCGCCGTCGACCCGCCACGAGGCCCGCTCCAGATCCGCGCAGATCGCCACCGAGGGGAGCACCCGCACCGCGAAGACCTCGAGGCCGGCCGGCTGCAGCGGCGCCGGCTCGTCGAGCCTCCCGTCGCCGTTGGCGTCCCCGCCGTAGCGGTCGATCACCGTCCAGCCCATGCCCGACGGGGCCGGCGCCGCGACCGCCGCCCCAGCCTGCGCGGCAAGCAGCGCAAGAGCGCCGAGAAGCGCGACGAGTAGTCGGTGGCGCCTGAGCATCCGCGCCGGCAACCTTCCACAAGCCGGCGCTTAACGCAACCTTCGGTACCTAAATAGCCAGCCTCGCCCGGCCAGGCCGCGGACAGCGGCCCGAGAGGCCCTATCGTCCCTGGCATGAAGCTGGATGGCCAACAGGCGGGAGCATTGGAAGCCGACGCCGGCCTCGCGCCAGAGCCGCTGATCGCGCCCGAGCCGCCTTCTGCCGAGGAGCTGGACAAGGAGCGCAAGAAGTCGACGCTCAAGAAGCTCGGCGGCGCCCTGCTCCCGATCGCCGTCCTCGCCACCAAGGCGAAGTTCCTCTTCCTGGCCCTCGCCAAGGTCAAGGCGCTGACGACGCTCGCGACGATGTTCATCTCGATCGTCGCCTACGGCCTGGCTTTCGGCTGGCCTTTCGCCATCGGCTTCGTCCTCCTGCTCTTCGTCCACGAGATGGGGCACGTGATCCAGCTGCGCCGCGAGGGAGTCGAGGCTTCGGCCCCGGTCTTCATCCCCTTCGTCGGCGCCGTGATCTCGGCCAAGTCCCTGGGCAAGGACGCCGCCGCCGAGGCCCGCGTCGGGCTGGCCGGCCCGGTCCTCGGCACCGCGGCCACCTTGATCCCGCTCGCCATCTGGCTGGCAACCGGCAGCGACCTCTGGCGTGCCCTGGCCTACATCGGCTTCTTCATCAACCTGATCAACCTGATGCCGGTACTGCCGCTCGACGGGGGACGGGCGATGGCCGTCCTCGGCCCCTACGTCTGGATCGCCGGGATCCTCGTCGCCGTCGCCGCCACCATCGTCTTCCTCGGCCCGCTCATGCTCGTCTTCGTCCTCGCCCTCGGCGGGCCCGAGCTCTACCACCGCTTCAAGAATCGGCACTCGGAGGAGAGCCGCGCCTTCCACTCGGTACCGACGGGCACCAAGGTGGCGGTAGCCGCCGTCTACCTGACCCTCCTCGTCCTGCTCATCGCCGGCGTCGCCGAGACCTACGTCCCGCGCACCCTTTGATCCGGGCCATGGGAGACGGGCAGCCAGGACTCGAACTGGGATCGCCGGTTTTGCGTCAGGTGGCTACACGGCGTCCATTTCCAGTGACAAAGCGCTTGTCCTCCGGCCCAGGCCGCAGGATCAGCACCTCGGCCGGAGCCTTCTCCAAGAGCCAGACGAGATCGTCGCCGGAGAAGCCCGCGCCGGCCTCGGCGGTCGCCGGGACGACGACGCGATCGAAGCTCTCGCGCGTCGAGCAGCCGCTCCAGGGCATGGCGGTAGGAGCGGCCGCGCTCGATGCGGGAGTCCACCGCCACACCCTGGGCCGGCGGCCCGCTGCTCGATCGCCTCCAGCATCGGCATCGCCTTCGCCGCCTCGGCCGGGATCGAGCAGTCGAGCGGCAGCTGCTTCGGCACCGCCGCCAGGTAGGCCGGCATCAGCGTCGCCTCCTCGGCTCGCGCCAGGCGCAGCGCCGCGTCGACGCGCTCGGCGGGAGATCTCGGTCCCGGTGAAGGGCAGGAGGATCTGGTGGATCGGCCTGCGGGCGCTCGGACCGGCGGCCGCGCCAGCCGCGAGCGAGCGATCAGGTAGCCGCCGACCAGGCCGGCGACGAGCGCGACGCCGATCAGGACGTGCTCGACGCTCACCGTCACCGCTCCTCCTTGCCCCCGCGGCGGGCGACGATCCGCACGTCCACCCCGGGCGGGGTCGCTCGCATCAGCCGCTGCGGCAGCGGCTCCCGCAGCCTCGCCAGGCCGCGGCGGCGGCTCCGACTCCCCGACCATGATGTAGGTGGTGCCGCGCTCGCGGACCACCTCGCGCGGCGCCATCGACGAGGTTGTCGCTCTCCTCGATCAGGAAGGTGGCGCCGAGGACCGAGGCGAGGTGGCGCAGCGCCGTCACCTGGCGCTCGACCTCGCCCTCGATCGGCTGGCTCGGCGGCTTCACCCAGAGCAGGTCGAGCGGCGGTGCCGAGCCGCTGCGCCGAGCGCCAGGCGCGGCGCACCAGACGCTGCGAGGAGGGCTGCGGCCGGACCAGCGCCAGCAGCCGCTCGCCCACCGCTTTCGGCACCTCGGCGGCGACCCGCTCCTCGCGGGTGCCGAGCGGCGCCTCGACCACCAGCCGCTTCGCCTCGACCTCCTGGGCGACCTGGCGCAGCGCGACCTCGCGCAGCGCCAGCAGGTTCTCCACGGTGAAGAAGTTGCGCAGCGCCGGCTCGATGCTCTCGCCGGGGTAGACCTTGCCCGCCCGCAGGCGCGCGATCAGCGCCTCGGGGGTGAGGTCGATCAGCACCACCTCGTCGGCCTCGCCGAGCACCGCGTCGGGGATCGTCTCCCGCACCCGCGTCCCGGTCAGCTCGGCGACCTGGTCGTTCAGCGACTCCAGGTGCTGGACGTTGACGGTGGAGAAGACGTCGATCCCGGCGGCGAGCACGTCGCGCACGTCTTCGTAGCGCTTCTCGTGCTCGGCGCCGGGGGCGTTGGTGTGGGCGAGCTCGTCGATCAGCGCCAGCTCGGGCGCGCGGGCCAGAAGCGCCGGCAGGTCCATCTCCTCGAGGTCGGTGCCGCGGTAGGTGACGCGGCGCCGCGGAATCGTCTCCAGCCCCTCCGCCAGCGCCGAGGTCTCCGGGCGCTTGTGGGGCTCCATGTAGCCGATCGCCACGTCGCGGCCGGCCTCCTGCTCGGCGTGGCCCTCCTGCAGCATCCGGTAGGTCTTGCCGACCCCGGCCGCCATGCCGATGAAGACCTTGAGGTTCCCGGCCGGTCACCCCCATTCTCCGCCGCTCCGCGGCGCACTCAGCTCCGAGCAGGTTGTGGATCACGAGGTCGAGGAGCTTGATCCCGATGAAGGGGACGATCAAGCCGCCGAGGCCGAAGATCAGCATGTTTCGCCGCAGCAGCGCCGTGGCGCCGATCGGCCGGTAGCGGACCCCGCGCAGGGCCAGCGGCACCAGCAGCGGGATCACCAGCGCGTTGAAGACGATCGCCGAGAGGATCGCCGAGAGTCGGCGTGCCCAGCTCCATGATGTTGAGGGCGTCGAGCGGCCCGCGCTCGCCGGGGTTGGCGGCGTAGGTGAAGGCGAAGATCGCCGGCAGGATCGCGAAGTACTTGGCGACGTCGTTGGCGATCGAGAACGTGGTCAGCGCCCCGCGGGTGATCAGGAGCTGCTTGCCGATCTCCACGACCTCGATCAGCTTCGTCGGGTTGGAGTCGAGGTCGACCATGTTGCCCGCCTCGCGCGCCGCCTGGGTGCCGGTGTTCATCGCCACCCCGACGTCGGACTGCGCGAGCGCCGGGGCGTCGTTGGTGCCGTCGCCGGCCATCGCGACCATCCGGCCTTCCTCCTGGTGGCTGCGGATCAGCTCCAGCTTCTGCTCGGGCGTCGCTTCGGGCAGGAAGTCGTCGACGCCGGCCTCCTCGGCGATCTTCGCCGCGGTCAGGCGGTTGTCGCCGGTGACCATCACCGTGCTGATCCCCATCCGCCGCAGCTCATCGAAGCGGGCCTGCATCCCCTCCTTGACGATGTCCTTCAGGTAGACGACGCCGAGGACGTGGTTGTCGCGGCAGACCGCCAGCGGCGTGCCGCCCTCGCGGCCGATCAGGTCGAGCTGCTCCTGCAACTCGGCGGGCGGCCGGCCGCCCTGCTCTTCGACGTAGCGGATGATCGCGTCGCCGGCGCCCTTGCGGTACTGGTTGCCGTTGACGTCGACCCCGCTCATCCGGGTTTCGGCGGAGAAGGGGACGAAGTGCGCCTCGTGGGCTTCGAGCTGGCGCTCGCGGATCCCGTACTCCTTGGCGAGAACGACGATCGAGCGGCCCTCGGGCGTCTCGTCGGCCAGCGAGGAGAGCTGCGCCGCCTCGGCCAGCTCGGCCTCCTCGATCCCCGGCATCGGGATGAACTGCGTCGCCTCGCGGTTGCCGAGCGTGATCGTCCCGGTCTTGTCGAGCAGCAGCACGTCGACGTCGCCGGACGCCTCGACCGCCCGCCCGGAGAGGGCGAGGACGTTGTGGCGGACGAGGCGGTCCATGCCGGCGATGCCGATCGCCGAGAGCAGGGCGCCGATCGTGGTCGGGATCAGCGCCACCAGCAGCGCGATCAGGGTGACCACCGAGGCGTCGGTGCCCGAGAACTCGGCGAAGGGACGCAGCGCGACGACGACGGCGAGGAAGACCAGCGTGAGACCCGCGAGCAGGATGTTGAGGGCGATCTCGTTCGGCGTCTTGCGCCGCTCCGCCCCCTCGACCAGGGCGATCATCCGGTCGAGGAAGCTCTGCCCCGGCTCCTGGGTGATCTCGACGACGATCCGGTCGGAGAGGACGCGGGTGCCGCCGGTGACGGCGCTGCGATCGCCGCCCGACTCGCGCACCACCGGCGCCGACTCGCCGGTGATCGCCGACTCGTCGACCGAGGCGATGCCCTCGATCACGGTGCCGTCGCCGGGGATCGTCTCCCCCGCCTCGACCACGACGACGTCGCCGCGGTGAAGCTCCGAGGCGGGCTTCTCGCCGCCGTCGCGCAGGCGGGCGACGGTCTCGGTGCGCATCGAGCGCAGCGCGTCGGCCTGCGCCTTGCCCCGTCCCTCGGCGATCGCCTCGGCGAAGTTGGCGAAGACGACGGTGAGCCAGAGCCAGACGCCGATCGAGAAGGCGAACCAGGCGGGCTCGTCGCCGCCGCCGAGCGGAGGCCCGCCGAAGACCTGGATCAGCCAGCCCCCGGTGACGATCACGCGCGCCGATCTCGACCACGAACATCACCGGGTTGTGGAGCTGGTGGCGTGGATCGAGCTTGCGCAGCGAGTCGATCGCCGCCCGCGCGATGATCGCGCCGGTCGAGCAGCGAGCGCGGCTCGTTGCGAAGCGTCTCGTCGGTCATCGGTCGGCCTCCCGGTCGAGGGCGAGGTTGAGCTGCAGGACGTTCACGCCCGGCTCGCCGAAGAGGGCGAGGAAGCGGCCATCGGTGTGCTCGGAGACGAGGTCGAGGACCCGATCAAGTGGGAGGTCGCGGACCGCGGCGATGCGGCGCGCCTGGATGCGGGCGTTGGCCTCTGAGATGTGGGGATCGACCCCTGAGGCCGAGGTGGTCACCGCGTCGACCGGCACCTCGTCGGCGCGTCAGGCCGGGATCGTAGGGGCGCTCCCGCTTCAGGTAGGCGGCGAGCTGTTCGGCGAAGAAGTCCGAGAGCTCGCGGCTGTTGGGCCCGAGGTTGTTGAAGAAGGTGACGTCGCCGCTGTATTCGGTGGCCGACGGGCGGCTCTGGAAGTAGCGCGGCAGGCCCTTGAAGTCCTGGCCGATCAACTCCGACCCGACGAGCTTGCCGTCGACCTCGACCTTGCTGCCGTTGGAAGCGCCGGGGAAGACCAGCTGTGCCACCCCGGTCGTCACCAGCGGATAGGCGATGCCGAGCAGCAGCGTCAGGAAGACGATCGCGATCGTCGCGGTGGCCAGGTCTTTTCGCAGTCCGTTCATCTCAGAAGAGCTGGTCGGTCAGTCCCTGCACGACCGGGCCGAGCAGGAAGGCAGGGAAGAAGGTCAGCGCGGCGACGATCACGACGACGCCGATCAGCAGCACGACGAAGGTGGGCGAGTCGGCGCGGAAGGTGCCGGCGCCCGCCGGGGCGACTCGCTTGCCGGCCAGCGATCCGGCTACCGCGAGCGCCGCGATCATCGGCAGGAAGCGGGCGAGCAGCATCACCACGCCGCCGAGCAGGGTGGCGAAGCTGAACGCTTCCGAGCCGCCGTTGCCCGGCGCGTTGGGCTGGATGAAGCCGGTGTAGCCGGCGAAGGCGGAGCCGTTGTTGTTCGCCTGCGACATGTAGGCGTAGAGCGACTCCGAGAAGCCCTGCGGACCGTGGTTGTAGATCGACTGCGTGCCGTCCGGGCTCGCGACCGCCCAGGCGGTCGCGAAGAGGACGAGCAGGGGCGTGACGAGGACGCCGACCAGGACCAGCTTCACCTCCCGCGACTCGATCTTCTTGCCGAGGAACTCCGGCGTGCGGCCGACCATCAGTCCGGCGATGAACACGGTCAGCAGGACGAACAGCAGCATGTAGTAGAGCCCCGAGCCGACCCCGCCGAAGACCACCTCGCCGGTCCCCATGTTCGCCAGCGGCACCAGTCCGCCGATCCCGGTCAGCGAGTCGAGCGAGGCGTTGACCGCGCCGCAGGAGGTCACGGTCGTCACCGCCGTCCACAGCGAGGACTCGGCGATGCCGAAGCGCTGCTCCTTGCCCTCCATGTTGCCGCCGGTCGAGCCGTCGAAGGCGGAGGTGAGCACGCCCGCGTGGTGCTGGGCGGGGCTGCCGGGCTGCTCCGCGGTGTAGACGACGGCGACCGCGACGACGAACATCGCCATCATCGCCGCGTAGAGCGCCCAGCCCTGACGGCGGTTGCCGACCATGCGGCCGAAGGTGTAGGTGAGGCTGGCCGGGATCACGAGGATCAGCAGCAGCTCGACCATGTTGGTGAAGGCGCTGGCGTTCTCGAACGGGTAGGCGCTGTTGACGTTGAAGAAGCCGCCGCCGTTGGTTCCCAGCTCCTTGATCGCCTCCTGCGAGGCGACCGGGCCGAGCGCCAAGGTCTGCGTTCCCCCGGCGATGGTGTGGAAGGTCTGCGAGCCGTCGAGGGTCTGGATCACCCCTTGGGAGACGAGCAAAAGCGCCGCGATGAGGGAGATCGGCAGCAGGACGTAGAGGTTGATCCGAATGAGGTCACTCCAGAAGTTGCCGAGCGTCGCGCCGGAGCGGGCGGCGAAGCCGCGGATCACCGCCACGAGCACGGCGATCCCGACCGCGGCGGAGACGAAGTTCTGCACCGTCAGGCCGACCATCTGGACGAAGTAGGAGAGCGTCGTCTCGCCGCCGTAGTACTGCCAGTTGGTGTTGGTGACGAAGGAGGAGGCGGTGTTGAAGCTGAGGTTCCAAGGGCCGGAGCCGAAGCCCTCGGGGTTAAGCGGCTGGATGCTCTGAGTACGAAGGATCAGGTAGAGCGCGAGCCAGGAAACCAGGCTGAGGACGACGATCGAGCGGGCATATGCCTTCCAGTCCTGGCCTTCCTCGGGCCGCACACGCAGGACTCGGTAGGAGAAGCGCTCGACCGGGCCGAGCACCGGCGAGAGGAAGACCCGTTCGCCGCGAAAGACGCGGGCGAGGTAGGAGCCGACCAGTGGCACGAGCGCGGTGAGGACGAGGAGGAAGACAACGATCTGCACCCAACCCTGCGCCATCAGAGCTTCTCCCCGCGAAAGAGCGCGTAGGCGAGATAGCCGAAAACCGCCGCCGCGACGATCAACCCGAACAGCTCGGCGGCGCTCATACCCGGTCCAGCGCCGCGATGAGTGAGTAGATCAACCCGAAGGCGGCAACGGCCAGGGCGATCGAGACGAGATCCATGCAGCGATCGTGCGCCTCACCCCGTCAAGACCGCATGAAGGAATGCGGCCTCCGTATACAGATTTCGTAAAGGTCGCTCTAGCCCGCGAAGCGGTAGCCGACGCCGGGGTCGGTGCGGATGTAGCGGGGGCCACCCTCCGGCTCGATCTTGCTCCGCAGGTTGGCGACGTGGACGCGCAGCACCTGCACGTCGTCTTCGTACTCCACCCCCCACACCTCGACCAGCAGGGAGCGGTGAGTCATCAGGCGGCCGCGGTTCTGCGCCAAAACCCGCAGCAGCTCGAACTCGGTCGGAGTCAGATGGACCTCCTCGCCGTCGCGGCGCACGGCGCGGGCGACGAGGTCGATCTCCAGCCCGTCGGCGGTGATGACCGGCTCCGATGCCTCCGGCTTGGCCCGCCTCAGTACCGCCTCGAGTCGCGCCACCAGCTCCGGCGGCCCGAAGGGCTTGGTCACGTAGTCGTCGGCACCGGCCGCCAGCGCTCGCACCTTCGCCTCCTCCTCGCCTACCGCGGAGAGGACGATGATCGGCATCTCGCTCCACTTGCGCAGCCGCTTCGTCACCTCGACCCCGTCGATGTCGGGCAGCATCAGGTCGAGGATCGCCGCTGCCGGCAGCTTCACCGCCGCCCGGTCCAGGGCCTCCTCGCCGGTGGAGGCGGTGACTGCCTCATAGCCGGCATCGCGCAGGATCACCCGCAGGGCGCGGAGGATCTGCGGCTCGTCGTCGCAGACCAGGACGAGGGTCGCCCCGTTCATGCCCCGCCTCCGTGCGGCGGCAGGGTGACGACGAAGCTGGTCCCCTGCCCCGGCAACGACTCGACCGCGATCTCGCCTTCGTTGGCCTCGACGAATCCTTTGGCGATCGCCAGCCCAAGCCCGGAGCCGGCGCCAGCGGCATCGCCGTGCTGGAAAGGCTCGAAGATGCGCTCCCGATCGCGCTCGGCTATCCCCGGTCCCTGGTCGACCACGCGGACGACGATATTGCCGCCCACGACCCGCGAGCGGACCAGCACCGGGCGACCGTCCCCGTAGCGAACCGCATTCTCCAGCAGGTTCGCGAAGACGCGCTCAAGCTGGGCGGCATCGGCCTCGACCATCGGCAGATCCGCGTCGACCCCTAGTCGAATCGACTCCGACTTCCCTTGTCCCTGACGCGCCGCTTCCAGCACCTCGGCGAGATCGACCGGTCCCCGGTGCGGCTCGGCCTTCCCGGCCTCCAGGCGGGAAAGGTCGAGGAGGTTCTCGACCAGGCGGGAGAGACGGCTTCCCTCGGCCACGATCCCCTCGCTCAGCTCGGCGCGCTCCTCGGCCGTCAAGGTCTCCGAGCCGAGCGCCGAACCGCCCGCGATGATCGAGGTCAGCGGCGTCCGCAGATCGTGGGAGACCGAGCGCAGCAGCACGGTCTTCAACTCGTCGCTGCGCCGCACCGCCTCCGCCTGGACCGCCTCCGCCTGCATCCGATCCCGCTCGCGGCTCAGCGCCTCCAACTCGGCGAGTGCCCGATCGGCCTCCTCGCGGCGCCGCTCCGCTTCGACCGCCCGGGCGCGAGCCAGACCCGCGACCGTGCTGCTGATGAATGCCGCGATCACGAACGCGATCAGCGCGACCCAGTTCTCCTCGTCGGCAATCGTGAAGCGATAGAGCGGCGGGATGTGGAAGAAGTTGAAGGCAGCGGCACTGACGATCGAGGCAAACAACCCCAACCGCAATCCCCACACGGTTGAGATCAACAGAATCGCCGGCAGGTAGACGATCCCCAACGAGACAACCGGGGCTATGTCCTTGAGGGGGTAGACGAGGAGCGTTCCGACCCCAACCGCGGCCAGCATCGCCACAATCCCGAGCCAGGTGGGCGGCGGCTCGATGCCGAGGCTGAGCTGACATCGGCTCATCGACAGCAGGGTATGCCGCCAAGACGTCTCAGTCACCGAACCCGCCTGGGCGCAATAGTGTTTCCGATCGAGCATGGAAGAACGGCGGGCGGAATCCAAAGGTGACGGGAAGGTGCGCTGGACTCTTGTCGCTGGCGCCGTAGTTCTCATTGCACTCGCGTTTGCCATCGGGCGGATCAGCGCCCCAGCTGAGGAGGCGGAGCCTGACTCCTCCCCCACCGTCTCTGCCAGCACGGACGCTGAGCTCGACACGAAGTACCCCCACTCCCCCGAGGGCGCCATCTTGGCGGCGGGGGCCTACCAGCGGGCATTTGCTGACCCGTCGATCCTCAAGCCGGGGGTCCTGAAGAGGCGCGTCGACGCCGCGGCAACGCCTGACTATGCGGGCAGAATGCTCGAAGCGAACCAACCGGGAACCGACCGCCTGATGGAAGAACCGGTCGGGGAAGGCGTCCGACAGGGCATCCCCACGGCTTACTTTGGCGTGCCCGTCGTCTATCGCCTTCTCTCCTACGCGCCCGAGCGCGCCCGAATCCAGAATTGGGGGTTCACCATCGTCGGCAACGCTTCGACGGTGGAGCCCGCGGCCTATTTCGGCACCGCGACGACGGAGCTGGTCTGGCAGGACGATCGGTGGAAGATCGCCTCTACGCGAGGGGCCTTCGGCCCGACCCCCGAAACGCGCACTCCACGAGAAGGAGCCGAAGGCTTCGAGCTAGAGGACCTCGCCGGAGACTTCAAGCCCTATGGGCTAGCTCCTTAGCGGCGTCTGCCTCCCCGTCGACGGGCGGGCTCAGGGGAATGTCCAGGGGAATGAAAGGGGTCGAAAACAGCCTTTCTCTGACTTTCGCTGACCTCCGTTGACCGCTGGGCGAAATCAACACGCGGAAGGCCGATACCCGCCTGCCATGCGGTATTGCGGCCTGTCAAGCCAAAGAGTCCGAGCGGGGCAGCCAGGACTCGAACCTGGAATCGCCGGTTTTGGAGACCGGTGCCTTAGCCAGTTGGGCCACTGCCCCAGAGCCCTGATCGTAACGAGCAGAGCCTGACGAGGCCTGGCAGCACCAGGCCTCGTCAGTCCGTCGTCAGCTCTGCTTCAGGGTGAGGCTCTTCGTCTTCTTCACGGTGATGCCGGAGGTGGGCTTGAAGCTGATCTTCGCCTTGACCTTGGCTTTGCCCGAGGCTTCGAGCTGGGTCTTGGTCTTGCCCTTGGCCTTGACGGTGATCTTCAGGTTCTTGGCCTTCTTCGCCTTCTTCTTGGCCTTGACGAGGCCCTTGCCGGTGACCGTCAGGGTGCCGGCGCCGGGGACCTTGACCGAGAGCGTCGCGGTGCCGTTGGCCTTGTTCAGCTTCACCCCGCCGAGCTTCAGCTTCGGCTTGGTCACCTTCAGCTTCGCCACCTGGGAGGTGGTGCCGCCGGGGCCGGCGGTCGCGCTCAAGGTCACCTGGTAGGTGCCGGGCTTCGCCTTCTTAGGAACCGTAACCGTGACGGTGCGGGAGGCCGGTGGCGCGAGGTGGGTACTGGGATCCGGCGCGCCCGGCGTGTAGACCTTGCTGGAGAGCTTCAGGGCCGCCTTCGACAGCGTCGAGCTGGCGGACAGACCGAAGCCCGGGTAAGGCGAAGCGCTGCTGGCGAACTCGAGCGGGAACTTGATCTTCGCCGTGCCGCCGACGAATGCCGAAGCCTTCGCCGGTGCCGCGATCTTCAGGTCCGAGGTGCCAAATTGACCCTTGAGCCCGACACCGGGGCAGATTGCCTGGCTCGGGTCCGGCATCGTTTCTTTTTCGATGACGGCGCAGCGCACGGGACGGCTCGCGGGGTATTCCGGATTGACCTGGCGGGCGCCGTAGGCAAGCGCGGTCGCGAAGGGACCCGGGTACGGCGCGCCTTCGCCCGGCGTCGGCAGGGTGACGTCGAAGTCGACGTTCCATTCGTTCAGTTCATTTTCGTTTTCGTGCTGGGGATTCGAGAGATAGCCGATCCCTTCGAGGCCGGCGGGCGGCCAGGCCTGCGTACCCGGGTATTCGGCCGGCGCGCCTTCTTCTTTCGCCAGTTTTTCTATTGCCCCCGAGGACGCGGTGATCTGGGGGGCGACTTCGTCGTTGCGGGTGAAGACGATCGGGCTGCCGCCGGCGACGGGGACGGCGGTCACCGTCTGCGGCACAGCCGAGCCCGGCGGCACGGCGACCCCGAGCAGGTACTGCAGGTCTTCGGTGCTGCTGGCAGGCTGGCAACCGGCGCCTTCGACATCGGGGCCGCTGCAAAGAGCAAAGTGCACGTGCGCGGCGCCGATCCCGCCGGGCTGGGTGACGATCAGGCTCCCGGACTTGAAGTAGGCGCAGGCGCTGAGAACGAGCGCTGCCGCGACTATTGCGGCCAGGGCGATCAAGGGCTTGGCGAGGCGGCGCAAACGAGACAAGGATTCTCCTCCGGTGGGGTGCCACCAGACCCTACCCGCCCTCGGCGGACAACGGAAAAGAATGGACGAAGCAACTGTTTCTATGCGGGCGGAGGGACTTGAACCCCCACGGGCCGAAGCCCACCAGGACCTAAACCTGGCGCGTCTGCCAAATTCCGCCACGCCCGCGTGGCCAGCCCCGCTCCGGGGCCTTAACGCGCGGCCAACGCCGCCGCGTCGCTGACAGATTCTATGATCGTGGCGTGGCAGTAGGAGAGGTGAGGCCCGGCTACGAGCTGTGGCGGCCAAATCGGGAAAAGGCGAGCTCGGTCACGACCAAGCTCGTCGTCGTGCTGCTGCTCGCCGCGACGGCGGTGATCGCGGCGCTGATCACGCTCGGCGGCTGGCCGCTTCTCAAGGGCGGCAGCGGGATGGGAATCGTCTGCGCGATCTATGCCCTCCTTTACGCCTTCTTCGCCTTCCTGGTGGCGCGCTGGAACCGCGGCATCCTGCCGGTGGCGGCGGCGCTCTCGATGATCCTCGCGATCTTCTGCGCGGTCGGCGCCGAAAGCTGGTTCAACCGCGACCGGGCCGGCTTCGACGAGGCGGCCCTGGGCTCCTCGCTGATCGGGGTGCTGGTGATCGTCCTCGGCCTGCTGCAGATCGTCCTCGTCGCCGCCGCCCTCTACGCCTTCAACCAGGAGTGGCACGTGGAGGAGGAGCGCCCGATCGGCTCCGGCGAGGATTACGGCGCCGGGGCATCTCCCCAACCCGCCTAACGGCCAGACGGCGCCGGACCAAGCAGGGCAAGGACGCAGGGAGGCCGAATAGCAGCGCTATTTGGCCGACTGAGGACGCCGCCATGCGCAGGTCCGCCGCCGTCTGGGATGCCGGAGGGGGGATTCGAACCCCCAAGCCCGCAAGGGCAATCGATTTTGAGTCGATCGCGTATGCCAATTCCGCCACTCCGGCCCAGCCGGAACGATAGACCGGCCGGGTAGGGTGGCGCCGTGAACGCGGGATCGGGGGAGCTGCTCTGGGAGCCGTCGGCCGAGTTGGTCGAGCGCTCGCGGCTGACCGAGTTCAGCCGCTGGCTGGAGCGCGAGCGCGGCCTTTCCTTCGACGGCTATGGCGAGCTCTGGAAATGGTCGGTCGACGATCTCGACGGCTTCTGGGGGGCGATCTGGGACTTCTTCGGCGTCCAGGCCGACGGCGAGCGCGGCGCGGTCCTCGGGAGTCGCGAGATGCCTGGCGCGAGCTGGTTCCCCGGCACGCGACTCAACTACGCCGAGCACATCTTCGCCGGCAAGGACGACGCCGAGGTGGCGATCCTCCACGCCTCCGAGCTGCGCGACCTCGGCGAGCTGACCTGGGGCGAGCTGCGACGCGAGGTGGCGGCGACCGCGGCGGGCCTGCGCGGCCTCGGGGTCGGGCGCGGCGACCGGGTCGTCGCCTACGCGCCGAACGTCCCGGAGGCGATCGTCGCCTTCCTCGCCGCCGCCTCGATCGGCGCCGTCTGGTCGAGCTGCTCGCCGGACTTCGGCCCGGCCAGCGTCGTCGACCGCTTCGCCCAGATCGAGCCCAAGGTCCTCTTCGCCGTCGACGGCTACCGCTACGGCGGCAAGGACTTCGACCGGCGCGACGTCGTCGCCCGGCTGCAGGAGGCGATGCCGAGCCTGGAGCGGACCGTCGTCATCCCCTACCTGAGCGCGAACCCGGACCTCTCCTCGCTGCGCGACGCGACCCGCTGGGACGAGCTGCTCGCCGCCGGCGCCGGCGCGCCGCTGGAGTTCGACCGCGTCCCCTTCGACCACCCGCTCTGGGTCCTCTACTCCTCCGGCACCACCGGGCTGCCGAAGGCGATCGTCCAGGGCCAGGGCGGGATCCTGCTCGAGCACCTGAAGAAGCTCAACCTCCACGTCGACGCCCATCCCGGCGACCGCCTCTTCTGGTTCACGACGACCGGCTGGATGATGTGGAACTTCCTCGTCTCCGGGCTGCTGACGCGGGCGGCGATCGTCCTCTACGACGGCAACCCCGGGCATCCCGACATGGGCACGCTCTGGGACCTGGCCGAGCGCGCCGGGGTGACGATGTTCGGGACCAGCGCCGCCTACATCGGCGCCTGCATGAAGGCCGGCGTCGAGCCGGGGTCCGGCCGCGACCTCAGCGCGCTGAAGGCGATCGGCTCGACCGGCTCCCCCTCTCCCCCGAGGGCTTCGACTGGATCTACGAGCACGTCGGTGAGGACACCTGGCTGTTCTCGACCAGCGGCGGCACCGACCTCTGCACCGCCTTCGTCGGCGGCGTCGTGACGCTGCCCGTCTACCGCGGCGAGATCCAGGCGCGGGCGCTGGGCGCGGCGGTCGAGGCCTGGAACGAAGCGGGCGAGCCGGTGGTCGAGGAGGTCGGCGAGCTGGTCGTCACCGAGCCGATGCCCTCGATGCCGATCTGCTTCTGGGGCGACGAGGACGGCAGCCGCTACCGCGAGAGCTACTTCGAGATGTTCCCCGGCATCTGGCGCCACGGCGACTGGCTGGAATTGACGCGGCGCGGGACGGCGGTCATCTACGGCCGCTCCGACTCGACGATCAACCGCGGCGGCATCCGCATGGGGACCAGCGAGATCTACCGAGCCGTGCTCGGCGTCGAGGAGATCGTCGACGCGCTGGTGGTCGACGTGCCGCGACCCGGCACCGACGGCTGGATGCCCCTCTTCGTGGTGATGCGCGAGGGGGCGGAGCTGGACGACGATCTGCCGCGGGAGATCGCCCGCCGCGTGCGCGAGCAATGCTCCCCGCGCCATGTCCCGGACGAGGTCTTCGAGATCGACGAGGTCCCCCGCACCCTCAGCGGCAAGGTGCTCGAGGTGCCGGTGAAGAAGATCCTGATGGGGACGCCGGTGGAGAAGGCCGCCAGCCGCGACTCGCTGGCCAACCCGCGCTCGCTCGACTACTTCGTCGCGATGGCGAAGCGGCTCGCGGTCTGAGCCAGGACCCGCACGACGTACTCCGGCTCGTAGCGCACCTGCTCGTGGGTGAAGCGCAGCTGGGTGAGGCCGGCGGCGGTGTGCGCCTGGTCCCGCAACCGGTCCCGTGCCTGCTCGGCGGGGGTGCGGTGATAGCGCAGCCCGTCGGTCTCGACGACCAGGCCGAGGTCCGGCCAGTGGAAGTCGACCTCGAACCCGTTGACGAGCTGGCCGGTGAGCGGGACAGGCAGGCCGGCCTTGCGGACGAGCGGCAGGAAACGCCGTTCGAGCTCCTCCTTGGTGAGGCGAAAGGTGCGGCGGTCGAGGATCTGGCGGAGGAGAGCCACGCCGGGCTCACGGGTTCGCTCGTCGAGCGCCCGGCGCAGCTCGGGCGGATGGACGAGGTCGTATTTATCGGCCTCGTTGATCGCCCGCTCGATGCCGCGGCGGTCAAGGCGCGGTGAGAGGTCGATCAGGGTCTGGATAGGGGTGGTCACCGGGATGCCGTACTCGGCGGTGGTGTGCCGCGTCCGGAGGGATGGGCGACGGTAGATGCGCAGGCCGGGACGAATGTGTTGAAAAGGGCTGGGTAAGGAAACCTCGATGACGCCGTGCATCTCCGCCCCCATTCGCCAAAGCGCCGCTGCGCTGGAGTGGCTGAGCACGGCACCATCGCCTGAAGCGAGAACGGCGGCCATCCAGCGACCGTGGTCGGTGACATGCGGCCGTCCCACCGCGTAAACGCCGCGATGCAGAGGGTGGAGGCGTCCCGTCCTGATTCGATGGTCGATTGCGTGGCGCTTGTAGCCGACCGCGAACAGCTGATCTCGCGATAGGACTCCGTGCTGGTTCCGCGCCAGCTCCCAGGCCTCCCGCGCCATCCGCACCCGCTCTTTCCGCCGCTCATCGGACGCTCGCTGAATTGACCCGGTCATAGGCGGGTTAAGTCAGCGAGGGCGAATTCTCTCCCCCCTCCAGCCTGCTTTGGCCGAGGTTGCCTAGACCATGCCGAGGCCGCCGGAGACGCCCAGCGTCTCGCCGGTGACGTAACTGGCGTCGTCCGAGGCCAGGAAGGCGACTGCTGCCGCTACCTCCTCGGGCTGGCCCAGGCGGCCCATCTGGGTGGAGGCGCGCATCGTCTCGATCACCTTCTCGCCGATCTCGCCGAACTCCTTGGCGCCCATCAGCAGCGGGGTCTCGATCGGGCCCGGGGCGATCGCGTTGGCGGTGACGCCGTAGCGGGCGGCCTCGCGGGCGATCGCCTTGGTGAAGCCGATCACGCCGGCCTTGGCGGCGCTGTAGGCGGCCGAGCCCTTGGAGCCGACGCGGCCCGCCTCGGAGGAGATGTTGACGATCCGGCCGTAGCCGCGCTCCTGCATCCCGGCCAGCGCCGCGTGGGTGCAGTTCATCGTCCCGCCGAGGTTGATGTCCAGCACCTGCCGCCACTGGTCCTGGGTGACGAAGACAAAGAAGCCGAAGTTGTCCATGCCGGCGTTGTTGACGAGGACGTCAAGCTCACCGACGGCGGCGACGGCGGCGCGGGCGGCCTCGAGATCGGTGACGTCGAGCTCGACCGCGTGGCCGTTGACCTCGCCCGCCACCTTCTCGGCGCCCTCGACGTTCAGGTCCCCGATCCAGACCTCGGCGCCCTCGGCCGAGAGGCGGGCGGCGACCGCGGCGCCGATCCCGCTCGCGCCGCCGGTTACGAGTGCCTTACGTCCCTCGAGCCGCATGGCGCCGGAGCATAGACTGCTCGGCCTTGACCCCGACCGGCGAACCGATCCCGATCATCGGCGGCACCGGCGCCCTCGGCGCCGGCCTGGCGCGGCGCTGGGCCAGGGCCGGCGCGCCCGTGGTCCTCGGCTCGCGCTCGGCCGAGCGCGCCTCCGAAGCGGCGGCGAAGGTCCGCGCCGACATTCCCGACGCCGACGTCACCGGCCTGGAGAACGGCGAGGCCGCGACCAAGAGCGAGATCGTCTTCCTCACCGTCCCCTTCCGCGCCCAGTCGGAGAACCTCAACAACCTGCGCGAGGCGCTGCAGCCGGGCCAGATCCTGGTCGACTGCACCGTCCCCCTCGCCGCCGCGGTCAGCGGCAAGGCGACGCGCTCGCTCGGCGTCTGGCAGGGCTCGGCCGCCCAGCAGGCGCAGGAGATGGTCCCCGACGGCGTCACCGTCGTCTCCGCCCTGCACACCGTCGGCGCCCCGACCCTCGCCGACCTCGACGCCGAGCTCGGCGAGGACATCCTCGTCTGCGGCGACAAGAAGGCCGACAAGGCGCGGGTCGCGCGCCTGATCGAGCTGATCCCCGGCCTGCGCGCGGTCAACGCCGGCGCCCTGGAGATGGCGCGGATCGTCGAGCAGCTGACGCCGATGCTGATCTCGGTCAACACCCGCTACAAGGTGCACGCCGGGATCCGCCTCACCGGCCTTCCCGACGCCGACCACTGGGCCTAGCCCGGATGCGCGTCGCCCTTCTCGCCGGCGGCACCGGCGGCGCCAAGCTCGCCGCCGGGATGCAGGAGGAGATCGGCTCCGACCTCGCCGTGATCGCCAACACCGGCGACGACATCGAGGCGCTCGGCGTCCACGTCTCCCCCGACCCCGACCTCGTCACCTACTGGCTCAGCGGCGAAATCGACGAGGAACGCGGCTGGGGAATCAAAGGCGACAGCTTCACCACCTTCGAGCGCCTGAAGCAGCTCGGCGCCCCCAGCTGGTTCGGCCTCTCCGACCGCGACCTCGCCGCCTGCCTCTACCGCCGCGAGTTCATCGCCGAGGGGGGCCGCCCGACCGACGCCCAGGCGCAGATCGCCCGCGGCCTCGGGGTCGAGGCGCGCATCCTGCCGATGACCGACACCCCGGTCCGCACCGAGGTGATCACCCCCGCCGGGCCGCGCGCCCTGCAGGAGTACCTGATCCTCGACGGCGGTCAGCCGCCGGTCGAAGGGGTGCGGCTGGAGGGGATCGAGGCGGCCGCGCCGACCCCGGAGGCGCTGGCGGCGATCCGCGACGCCGAGGCGATCGTCCTCGGGCCCTCCAACCCGGTGATCAGCATCGGCCCGATCCTCGCCGTGCCCGGGATGCGCGAGGCGATCGCCGCCTCCCCCGCCCCGGTCGTCGCCGTCAGCCCCTACGTCGCCGGCGAGGTCGTCAAGGGACCGACCGACCGCTTCATGGAAGGGATCGGCCGGCCGACCACCGCCGCCGGCGTCGCCTCGCTGTACGCCGGGCTGATCGACGCGATGGTCGTCGACGAGGGCGATCCCGACCCTCCCCCGGCCGAGATCCCGACCCTGGCGGCGCAAACGCTGATGGAGGGCGCCGCCGGCCGGGTCCGCCTGGCCCGGATCGTGATCGACTACGCCGCTACGCTCAGCCCAGGTTGAAAGCGACCGCCGTCCTCCCCGTCAAGCGCTTCGACGCGGCCAAGCAGCGGCTGGCCGCGGGGATTGACGAGGATCGCCGCCGCGAGCTGGCGGCGGCGATGGTCGCCGACGTCCTCGAGGCGATCGGCGAAGCGCGCTCGATCGAGCGGCTGATCGTCGTCAGCGGCGACCCGATCGCTCAGGAGCTGGCTGCAAACGCCGGCGCCGAGGTCGTCCCCGACCCCGAGGACGCCGGGCACGTGCAGGCGGCGCAGGCGGGGATCGCCCGGGCCGAAGCCGAGGGCGCCGAGCGGGTCGCGCTACTGGCCGGCGACTGCCCGCTGCTCGACCCGCGCGAGCTCGACCGGCTGCTTACCGGCGTGCCGGGAAGCTACGTCGGGATCGTCCCCGACCGCCACGGCACCGGCACCAACGCGCTCCTGCTCAGCCCGCCAAACGCGATCGTCCCCGCCTTCGGCGAGGGGAGCCGCGATCGGCACGTCGAGGCGGCCCGCAAGGCCGGGGTCCCGTTCGGGATCGAGGAGCTGCCCTCGATCGAACTCGACCTCGACACCCCCGCCGACGTGATCGCGCTGCAGCGCCAGTTGGAGGGCCAGCCGAAGCGGGCGCGGCGGACCGCCAAGGCGCTGGGGATATGAGCGCGCATTCGTCTGTTCCTTACCGGTGCTGAGCACGGAAAAGGAACAGACGAATGGGTGAGATGCGCGTCATCCCGGTTGAGGGACTGCCCGAGGTCGGCGACGGGGCGAAACTCGGCGAGCTGATCGCCGAGCGCGCCGATTTGGAGGACGGCGACATCGTGGTGATCTCGCAGAAGGTGGTCTCGAAGGCCGAGGGAATGGTGCGGCGGCTCGCAGAGGTAGAGCCGTCGGAGCAGGCGATCGAGCTGGGAAAAAAGCTGGGTAAGGAGGCGGCGCTCGTGGAGCTGGTCCTCTCCGAGAGCCGCGAGATCCTCCGGGAGGATCGCGTCCTGATCACGGAAACGAAGCACGGCTTCATCTGCGCCAACGCCGGCATCGACACCTCGAACCTGCCGGAGGATCGCACCGTCTGCCTGCTGCCAACCGACCCCGACGCCTCCGCCCGAGCCATCCGCAGCGAAATAGAGAGCGTGATGAAGGGGGTGGGGGTGTCCTCCTCCAGACGCTCAACATCGAGCCATTGGCGAGATGTGTCTGGAGGAGGACACCCCCACCCCAGCCATCGTGATCTCGGACAGCTTCGGCCGCGCCTGGCGCGTGGGCCAGGCCGAGGTCGCGATCGGGTGCGCCGGCCTGGTGCCTCTGGACGACTGGCGCGGTCGTGAGGACGCAAGCGGCCGGGAGCTCACGGCGACCGTGATCGCGATCGCCGACCAGGTGGCCGCCGCGGCCGATCTCATCCGCGACAAGGACTCAGGAGTCCCCGCCGCCGCCGTCCGCGGCCTCGGCCGCTACGTCACGGCGGAGGACGGCCCCGGCGCCGCCGCCCTCCGCCGGCCCCCCGCCGAGGACCTTTTCCGCTAGTCGCGGTCCCGGTCTTTGCCGAGGGCGTCCTTGGCCTTGTCGGCCGCCTTGTCGAGACCGTCCTTGACGGCGCCGCTCGCCCGGTCGACCTTCCCCTCGCGCTTCAGCTCGTCGTCCCCGGTCAGCGATCCGGCGGCCTCCTTGACACGGCCCTTGGCGTCGTCCTTGTTGCGAATCTCGTCGCTCACTTGCTTCCCTCCTGGCTCGGTTGCGTGGGGCTCAACTACCCGAAGGGGCGACGGATAGAACTGCGGCGCCGCGAAAGCGGCCGGCGCGGAGGTCGTCGAGCGCCCGGTTCGCCTCCTTCAGCGGGTAGACCTCGACCTCCGTCCGCACCGGCACCCGCGGCGCCAGGGAGATGAACTCCTCGCCGTCGCGGCGGGTCAGGTTGGCGACCGAGCCCAGCGACCGCTCGCCCCACAGCTCGGCGTAGGGGAACGAGGGGATGTCGCTCATGTGGATGCCGGCGCTGACGATCCGCGCCCCCTTTGCGCTCGCTCGCAGCGCCGCCGTCATCAGCGCCCCGACCGGAGCGAAGACGATCGCGCCGTCGAGCTCCTCCGGCGGCGTCTCCTCGGAGCCGCCCGCCCACTCGGCGCCGAGCTCCCGCGCGAACGCCTGCGTCTCCTCGTCGCCGTCGCGGGTGAAGGCGAAGACCCGCCGCCCCTGGCTGACCGCGACCTGGCAGAGGATGTGGGCGGCGGCGCCGAAGCCGTAGAAGCCGACCCGCTCCGCCTCGCCGACCAGGCGCAGCGCCCGGTAGCCGATCAGCCCAGCGCAGAGGAGCGGCGCCGCCCCCAGGTCGGAGAGGCCTGGCGGGATCGGGAAGCAGAAGCGCTCGTCGGCGACCGCGACCTCGGCGTAGCCGCCGTCGACGTCGTAGCCGGTGAACCTCGCCCGGTCGCAGAGGTTCTCCCGGCCGCTGCGGCAGTAGCGACACTCACCGCAGGTCCAGCCCAGCCAGGGGACGCCGACCCGGTCGCCCGGCGTAGAACCGCTCCGCCCCCTCCCCCGCCGCGCGCACGGTGCCGACGATCTGGTGCCCCATCACCAGCGGCAGCTTCGGCTCGGCGAGGTCGCCGTCGAGGATGTGGAGGTCGGTGCGGCAGACGCCGCAGGCGTGGACCGCCAGCTGGACCTGGCCGGGACCGGGAATCGGCTCGGGCAGGTCGGCGAGGCGAAGCGGCTGGCGCTGCGCCTCGAGGACCATCGCCCGCATCGCGTCGCTCAGGCCGCTGCGGGAGCGGCCTCGTAGGTCTCGATGATCTCGTACAGCGTCGTCCGCTGCGCCGGTTCGCGCCCCGCCGCCCGCGCCGCGGCGATCAGCTGCTCGGGCTCCAGCCGCACCCCGTGCTGGGAGCCGGCCATGCGGGAGATGTTCTCCTCCATCAGCGTGCCGCCGAGGTCGTTGACCCCCCAGCGCAGCGCCTCGGTCGCCCCCTCCAGCCCCATCTTCACCCAGCTCGCCTGCAGGTTCGGGATCGACCGCCCCAGCGCCAGCCGGAAGGCGGCGGTGTGCTTGAGGTTCTCCCCCATCGAGATCTCCTCGATCCCGTGGGTGCGCCCCAGCATCGTGTTGAAGGGGATGAAGCTCAGCGGGACGAACTCGGTGATCCCGCCGGTCCGCTCCTGCAGGGCGCGGATGACGCGCATGTGGCGGGCCAGCTCGCGCGGCTCCTCGATGTGGCCGAACATCACCGTAGAGGTCGAGCGCAGGCCGGCGCGGTGGGAGGCTTCGATGATCTCCACCCAGCGGTCGACCGGGAGCTTGTTGGGCGAGATCCGCTGCCGCACGCCGTCGTCCAGGACCTCGGCCGCGGTGCCCGGGGTCGAGCCCAGCCCGCACTCGAGCAGGTACTCGAAGACCTCCAGCGGCTGCTTGCCGGAGCGCTCGCAGGCCCAGTTGATCTCCATCGGCGAGTAGGCGTGCAGGTGCAGCTGCGGCGCCACGTCCTTGGCCAGCCGCAGCCAGCGGCCGTACTCCTCCAGGGTCAGGTCGGGATGGATGCCCCCCTGCATGCAGAGCTCGGTGGCGCCGAACTCGACCGCTTCGCCGATCCGCGCGGCGAAGTCCTCCTCGCTGACTTCGTAGGCGTCGGGGGACCGCTTCCCCTGCCCGAAACCGCAGAAGGCGCAGCCGACGACGCAGACGTTGGTGAAGTTGATGTTGCGGTTGACGACGAAGGTGACGGTGGCCCCCGCCAGCTCGGCCCGCAGCTCGTCGGCAGCAACCCGCATCTCCTCGATCACCTCGGGCCGGGTCTCGGCGAACAGCGCGGTCAGCTCGTCCTCGGAGAGCTCCAGCCCCTCCCGTCCCTTGGCGATCGCCCTTGGCGCGAGGCTGGGGTCGACGACCTCCTCCGACCTGCGTCCCGACCCCCGCCGCGGGATGAAGCTCCAGTACTTCAGCTTGATCACGTCGAGGACACCCTGCTCCATCCACTCCGGGTCCATGTACTGCGGGTAAACGCACAAGCGCTCGGTCAGCGCATAGCCCTTCGGAGCCAGCTCCTTCCTTACCTGGTGAGGCGACGGGAACGGCTCCTCGGGGGAGATGTGATCTCCGTTGGCGCTGAGCCCACCAAGGTCCGTCGCACCCGCCTCGACCAGCTCCGGCCAGAACTCCGACAGATTCGGCGGCACCTGGACCCCGACATCGGGCATCAGGCGCTTGCACTCCCGAATCAGTCGCTTGATCTCGTCGATGCCGACAGGGCTCGCCCAGTCCGGCAAGGGCGACGGGGATGCCCCTGACGGAGCCTCCCCATCTGTTGCTCCAGCAGGGGCATCCCCGTCGCCCATCCACCGCTGACGCGAAGCCTCATCCGCGATCTCGGCCACCTCGGCGCCGTAGTAGCGCGGGTGCGGGACGAAGTTCTGGAGGATCACCTCCTGCAGGTGGCCGTGGCGGGCATGGCTGGCGGCGAGGGCTTCGAGCGACTCGATGCGGTCTCCCTCGGTCTCGCCGATGCCGACCAGGATGCCGCTCGTGAAGGGGATCTTCAGCTCGCCGGCGGCTTCGATCATGGCCAGGCGGGCTGCCGGATGCTTCGTGGGGCTACCGGCGTGGACGGTCTCCATCAGGCGCTCCGAGGTCGACTCGAGCATCAGCCCCTGGGACGCGGTGACCTCGCGAAGCCTCGCCAGGTCGCGCTTGTCCAGCACGCCGATGTTCGTGTGCGGCAGCATCCCCCGCTCCAGCGCCCGTTCGCAGGCCCAGACGACGTAGCTGGTGAAGTCCCCGTGGCCCCAGGCCTTCAAGCGCTCGGCGACAACGGGATTGACCTCAGGTCGCTCGCCGGTGAGGACCAGGAGCTCCTTGGCGTTCCGTTTCAGCGCCTGGTCGAGGATCTCTTCGACGTCCTCCGGCGCGTGGATGTGCGCCTGATGCGTGGCGAAGGCGCAGTACTTGCAGTAGCAGCTGCACGTCCGGCTCAGCGAAAGCGTGAAGTTGCGGGAGAAGGTGACCCGGCGCACGAGCCCAAGCTACTGCAAGCGCGGGGCGGGCAAGGGCCAAAGAAAAGGCGCCACCCTCTCGGATGGCGCCTTGAAGCTGCTCCGCTCTGCCGCGACTAGCTGGCGGGCTTGTCGCTGGTCGGGGTGGCCCGTTTCGGGACCGGCGGCCGGACGTGCTCCGGCGGTTCGGTCGGCGGCAGGCCGCCCGGCTCCAGGACGAAGCGGTAGACGGTGGCCGCGAGCACCGAGCCGAGGATCGGACCGACGAGGTAGGGCCAGACACCGCCCCATTCGCTGCTGACGAGGGCGGGGCCGAACCAGCGGGCCGGGTTGAGGGCGGCACCGGTCAGCGGGCCGGCGACCATCACCGCGAAGCCGAGGGTGGTGCCGATCGCCAGCGGCGCCCACTCCTTGAAGCTCTTCTCCGAGTAGACGGCGGCGAGGATGACGAGGACGAGGACGAAGGTGCCGATCCCCTCGACGATCATGCCGGCGAAGTCGCCGGCGAGGAGGCCGCTGACCGCGGTCGCCCCGTAGTTGGTGGCGCGTCCCTCGTCGAGCAGCAGGCTCTTGGTCAGCAGGGCGCCGAGGACGCCGCCGGAGAGCTGGGCCAGCATGTAGATGGCCCCGTCGAGCGGCTTGATCCGCCGGATCACGATCGCCGCCAGGGTCACCACCGGGTTGAAGTGGCCGCCGCTGACGACGCCGAACATGACGATCAGCCCGAACAGCAAGAAAGCGTGGACGAGGCCGACGACTGCGAAGTCGGAGCCGAATTGCGCCTGACCCCCGGTCGAGACGAACAGGACGACGACACTCGTGATGAAGAAGACCAGCAGCAACGTGCCGATCAACTCAGCCAAATATGCGGCTAGACCTCTCTCCTGCACCTTTTCCTCCTCGATTCCCGTGATCAGGTAAGCGGCGGCAGTCTACTCACATTCGCTAAATGGATTAGGTTCCCGGGCCGCATGAGAAGGGCTGTCGCGCTGCTGGCGACCGTCCTCGCCCTCGCCGGCGGCGCCGGCTGCGGCGGGGAGGGTGCAGAACCGGGCGCGCCGAAAGGCGCGACGCTCGTGCTCGATTTCGTCCCCAACGCCGTCCACAGCGGCATCTACGCCGCCCTCTCACGCGGCTACTACGAAGACGAGGGCGTTGCCCTGAAGGTGCAGCCGCCGGGCGAATCGACCGACGCGCCGAAGCTGCTCGGCGCCGGCAAGGTCGAGCTCGCGATCCTCGACATCCACGACCTCGGCATCGCCCGCGAGCGCGGCATCGACCTGGTCGGGGTCGCGCCGCTCGTCCAGCGCCCCCTCGCCGCGGTCCTCGCCCGCGGCGGCGGGCCGGTGCGGCGCCCGCGGGAGATGGAGGGCCACCGGGTCGGGGTGACCGGCCTCCCCTCCGACGAAGCCGTGGTCGACTCCGAGGTCGCGGCCGACGGCGGCGACCCGGCGCAGGTCGAGCGGGTCACCATCGGCTTCAACGCCGTCGCCTCCCTCGCCGCCGGCAAGGTCGACGCGGCGACCGGCTTCTGGAACGCCGAGGGCGTGGCGCTGCAACGCCGCGGGGTCCCGATCCGGATCTTCAAGGTCGACGACTTCGGCGCTCCCCCCTATCCCGAGCTGGTCCTCACCACCTCCCGCGACACGCTCGAAGCCGATCCCGGCCTTATCGACGCCGTCGTCGCCGCGACCGGGCGCGGCTACGCCTTCACCGAGCAGCAGCCGGACGCCGCCCTCGACGCCCTGCTCGCCGCCAACCCGGAGCTCGACCGAGCCGAACAGGACGCCCAGCTCCAGGCGCTGCTGCCGATCCTGCGACCCAAGCCCTTCGACCCCGCCGTCCTCGCAGCCTGGGCCACCTGGGACCTGAAGCACGGCCTGCTGGAAGAGCCCCTAGACGTCGAGCAGGCGTTCGACCAGGGCGGGTAGCTCCCGCGCCATCCGCGAGCGCGGCACCACCAGGTCGACCCCGGCGGCTTCGGCGGCTTCCTTGGTCGCGACGTCGACGTGGGAGTAGTAGCCCAGCACCGGCATCCCGAGGCCGACGAGCGCTTCCGGGTTCTCGGCGTCGAGGTCGGCGACGATCAGGTCGATCCCGTCCCAGGTGGTCTCCTCGAGCGAGGCCGAGGCGACCACCTCGTGGCCGGCGGCCTTCAGCGTCTCTTGGACCTTGGAGCCGAGCATCAGGTCGGTGGCGATGCTGAGGACGCGCGCCAAGGCTAGATCGACCGGCGCTGGCGGAACTCTTCGCGCACGCTCTCCGGCCGGCCCCACATCTGCACGGCCTCGGAGCGGCCCTCGCGCACCTCGGCGACGCCGAGCTCGCCGGCGACGCCGTCCGCATCCAGCTTCGCGAGCACTCCCTCGACGCTCTCGGGCGCGGCGGCGTGGCCGAAGCTCTTGGCGACGAGCAGCCGCCAGTGCCAGCCCTCCTCGTGGGGGTGCTGGTAGACCTGCGCGTTGACCTGGCTCAGCGCAACGGCGCTGTCGACGTAGTGCGACTCGTCCGCGATCCGAATATCGACCTCGAGGTCGGTCCAGTCCGGCGGCAGGGCGCCGAGGATCTGCTGGAAGTCGCTGGCGAGTGGCACCGGATCAAGCCTAGCTGTCGCACGTGCCCCAGGCGCGTCGAAGCCGCCGGTGGCGATGGTCGAAGGTGGCGAGGATCAGGGGCCGGAGCCAGGCCCCCGGCAGCGGCAGCCGGGGCTCCCAGGCGACCCGGTCGGTGACCCGGCAGCGGTCCCCGCCCAACGGGACCAGCGTTCGCTCGTGTTCCCAGAGGCGCTGGGAGAGCATCGTGGAGCGCTCGAGGAACCCGCGTCCCGGCTCGACCCGGACGACGGTGATGTCGTCGTAGTCGAAGGGCAGAAACCCGAAGAGCAGCACCCAGCTCCGGCCGATGTGCCCGGGTTCCGGGTCGTCGAGGCCGAAGTCCTCGGCCCCGCGGGGAACGGTCATCCGCAGCAGCGGCCCCAGCTCCTGGTTGATCCCGGCCGGATCGATCGCCCGCGCCCAGACAGCCTCGGCTCCCGCCTCGAGCTGGGAGGAGACCTCGATCTCCGCCCGCCGTCGCATCAGCCGAAGAAGACCTGGTAGAGCAGGAAGACGTTGAGGGCGATGATCAGCGCCGCCAGCACACCGGCCAGGGCGCTGAGCCAGCGCGGGTTGACGAGATCCCCCATCACTTCCCTGTCGGCGGCGATCATCAGCAGCGGCACCAGGGCGAAGGGGATGCCGAAGGAGAGGACGACCTGGCTGCCGACCAGGGCGTCGGTCGGGTCGAGCCCGATCGCCAGCACGATCAGCGCCGGGGCCAGGGTGATCGCGCGCCGGACGAAGAGGGGGATGCGGCGGCGGATGAAACCCTGCATCACCACCTGCCCCGCCATCGTCCCGACCGAGGAGGATGCGAAGCCGGACGCCAGCAGGGCGATGCCGAAGATCGTCGCCGCCTTGTCGGAGGCCAGCTTCTGCAGGGCGTCGTAGGCGCCGTCGATCGTGTCGACGCCGGTGAGGCCGCTGCTGTGGAACAGGGCCGCGGCGACGATCATCATCGAGAGGTTCACCAGCCCCGCCAGCGAGAGGGCGATGACGACGTCGACTTTCTCGAAGTTGAGGATCTTTTTGCGCTCGGCCGAGTTGCGGCCGACGATCCGCTTTTGGGTCAGCGCCGAGTGCAGGTAGATGACGTGGGGCATCACCGTCGCGCCGACGATCCCGGTGGCGAGGAGGATGCTCTCGGTGCCGGCGAATCCGGGCAGCACGAGGTGCTTGGCGACTTCGCTCCCGTCCGGGCTCGCGTCGATCAGCTCGAAGGCGAAGGAGGCGACGACGACGCCGACGAGGACGGTGATCCCGGCCTCCAGGCGCCGGAACCCGCGCTGTTGCAGGGTGAGGATCGCGAAGGCCCCGGCGCCGGCGATCAGCCCGGCCGGGAAGAGCGGGATCCCGAAGAGGAGGTTGAGCCCCAGCGCCGCGCCGACCACCTCGGCGATGTCGCAGGCCATCGCCACCACCTCGGCCTGCAGCCAGAGGCCGATCGAGGCGCGGCGCGGGAAGCGTTCGCGGCAGAGCTCGGCGAGGTTCTTGCCGGTCGCGATCCCCAGCTTCGCCGACTGGGTCTGGACCAGCATCGCGATCAGGTTGGCGGCGAGCACGACCCAGAGCAGCAGGTAGCCGAACTGGGCGCCGCCGGAGATGTTCGTGGCGAAGTTGCCGGGGTCGATGTAGGCGACGGCGGCGACGAAGGCCGGGCCGAGGAAGGGCCAGAAGCGGCGGACGCCGCGGCTGTGCCCGTCGAGCGAGTGGCGGGCGGCACGGGCGACCGCGGCCTCCCCGGGGAGGACGTCCTCGACCCCCGCCTCGTGGCGCTCGACCTTCTCGACCAGTCCCTGCCCCGGCGGTGGCGCGCTCAACGCGCCCCCCAGGTCGGCGGCACCAGGTCGGGACCGGGGATCGGCGTCCCGTGCGGGTCGTGCCGGGGTTCGCCGAGCTTCGCCGCGATCAGCTGCTCGAGCTCCTCGGAGATGTAGTGCTCGAGCACCTCGGCCTCCTCGTGTACCCGGTCCTCGGGCATGCCGAGGGCCTCGGACAGGTAGGCCTCGATCAGCCGGTGATGGCGGATCACCTCCAGCGCGACCTTCTCGCCCGCCGGCGTCAGGCTGACGCCGCGGTAGGGCATGTAGTCGACCAGGCCGAGCTCGGCCAGGCGTTTCAACATCGAGGTCGCCGTCGCCGGGGTCACCTCGAGGCGCTCGGCGACCTCGCCGTTGAGCACGAGGCCGTCCCGCTCGAGCGAGATCGCGTAGATCGTCTTCGCGTAGTCCTCTATGGCTTGAGAGTTAGACACGTCTAAAAGAGTTTGACACGTCTAAAAGCGGTCTGCGTTGTGGGCCGCGCGAGCCGCTTTCTAGACTTCGTCGAGAGATGGATGCGACTCCAACCGTTGAGATAGATGCCCAGTACCGCCAGCTGCGCGAGGAATGCGGGGTGGTGGAGCGTGACTTCGGATTGCTGGTCGTCGGCGGTGCCGAGGCGGCCGATTACCTGCAGGGGCAGCTGACCAACGACGTCGAGGCGATCGAGCCTGGTGAGGGCGCCTATGCCGCGCTGCTCGACCGCAAGGGGCACATGCAGGCGGACATGCGGGTGCTGCGCCCGGGAGAGGGGCCGGCGCTCTGGCTCCTGCTCGAGCCGGAGGGCCTGGCGGCGGCCACTCGCCACCTGCAGATGTACAAGATCGGGCGCGAGGTCGAGGTCGACGACGCGAGCGACGAGCGCTCGCTCCTCTCGCTGGTCGGCCCCCGGTCGGCGGAGATCGCCGGCTGCGCCCCGCTTCCCGACCTCGCCTGCGAAGCGGTGACCGTCGCCGGCGCCGAGTGCCTCGCGGTCGGCAGCGCCGAAGGCATCGACCTGGTCGTCCCCGCGGCCGAACGCGACCGGGGCCGCGACTCGCTCCTCGCCGCCGGCGCGGTCGAGGTCTCCGCCGAGGCGGCGGAGATCCTCCGCATCGAGGCCGGCCGTCCCCGCTTCGGCGCCGAGATGGGGACCGAGACGATGCCCGCCGAGGCCGGCATCGTCGAGCAGGCGGTCAGCTTCACCAAGGGCTGCTACATCGGTCAGGAGACCGTCGCCCGCCTCCACTACAAGGGCAAGCCCAACCGCCACCTGCGTGGCCTGCGCCTCAGCGCCCCGGTCGCGCCCGGCGCGTCCCTGCGGCTGGGTGAGAAGGAGGTCGGGACGGTCGGCAGCGCCGCCGTCTCCCCCGCCCTCGGACCGGTCGGGCTGGCGATCCTGCGCCGCGAGGCGGAGCCGGGCGCGACCGTCGCCGTAGGTGAAGATGGCGTTACGGCTGAAGTAGTCGCCCTCCCCTTCGGTTAGATTCAGCCCCGATGGGCCCCGGGAGAGCGAGAGCCGCCGCGATTGCGAGCCTGACCGGCGCCGTCCTGCTGCTTGCGGCGGGCTGCGGCGAATCGCGCCATGCGAACGAGCAGCGTCCCTCCGGCTCGACCCGGGTCAGCGTCACCGTCAACCGCGGCGAGGTGCTCGTCCAGCCCACCGAGATCGGCCTGGAAGCCGAAAAATTCCAGGAGATCCCACAGAACGAGGATCACCCGGAGCCGCCGATCAAGACCAAGGCGCCGCTCGACGTCGTCTTCGTCGCCGCCAACCAGACGGCGACCGACACGAAGCTGAAGATCCGCGGCCCCAAGGAAGCGGAATCGGAAACCCTCTTCGCCCGCAGCCCGGGCAGCTTCCAGGTCAGCCTCCCCGCCGGCTCCTACACCGTCTCGGCGCTCGGCATGCCGGAGGCGCGGCCGGGCCACCTGACGGTGGGCCGCTACCGCGCCTCCTCGCAGAACGACGTCCTGCTGCCCTAGCGGCTCAGCCGACGTCGATCGGGATCGGGGCTCCCTCGCCACCGCCGGCGAACTCCTGGAATCCCCTCAGTGTGTAATTGCCTGTGAGGGTGATCGGCAGGTGCTGCAGCATTCCGCCGCCGCAGAGGAATTCGGGACCGACTGTCCTTTTCGCTGTGAACGCGGCCTTGATTGTCGCCACGACGTCATTCGGATTGCCGAACACGTTGTGGTAGACGCCCGCGGGCACCGGTCCCTGCGGCGCGATGTCGTATGTGCACAGGGAGACGTTCGCGGCATGCGCGGCCGCGTTTTCGTAGATGTGGATTTCGATCTGCTGCCCGGCGGGGCAGACGATCGCGGCCTGCATCGTCCCTGTCGTTTCCGGTGTTCCTGTCGTGCCCGGTCTGGTCACGCCGACCGAGTAGTCGCAGCCGTTGGTTGTGACTGTCACCGGCATCGCTCCCGGTTCGGCGACGCAGGCGCCGTAGGCCGGGACGAATGTGACCGGATCGGTCGGGCCGGCCAATGTGCTCGTCAGATCCGATGTGCCGCACGCCACCGTTTTGAGCGGACCTGCGCCGATGTCCCAGGTGACGCCGCCGAGCTGCCCGCCTGTGACGAGCGCCGGATAGACCGGGGCTGTCAGCGCCCCTGTTTCGGCCTGCGCCGCCGGCGCCATCATCGCCACCAGCGCCGCCGTCGCGGCGATCGCCAGGCCGAGTGCTTTGAGCATGCGAGTCATTTGACTCTCCCTTTTCGCTGCCGCCCCCTATTGGGCGACACTCATTGCTAAGGGATTTCTGAGCATAAACAAAGTGGTTCCTCCAGGGGACCCCTGAAAAGGGCAGGTGCCGCCTCGCGCGAAGCCGCTGCAAGCGGCGTTTCAGAATCGCGGTGGCGTCTGGAGGGATTGCCAGCATCGTCCCCATGACCGTCTTCCTCGCCATCGCCGTCGTCCTTCTCGCCGGAGGGCTGATTTACGTCCTCGTTTCCCGCCAGCCCGAGCCGGCCGAGCAGCCGGACCTCACCCCGGCGATCCAGGAGGCCGCCCAGGAAGCGACCTCCCGGGCCCTCTCCGACCTGCTCAAAGTCGGCGAAGCCGAGCGCAAGCGCGACGCCGAGGCGGCGAGGGAGGCGCTCGACAAACGCCAGGCGGAGATCAAGGGCCTGGCCGAGCGGATCGCCGAAGGACAGAAGCGGATCGAGAAGCAGGTCCAGGACCGCGGCGAGACCGACATCCAGACCCGGGCGCTGCTCGAACAGATGGGGCAGACGATCGGCAACCTCAACAGCGAGACCGCCGGGCTGAAGAAGGCGCTGCGCCAGCCGCAGACCCGCGGCCAGTGGGGCGAGCTGCAGCTGCGCCGCTGCATCGAGATCGCCGGGATGACCGAGCACGTCGACTTCGAGCTGCAGCAGACGCTCCGCACCGAAGAGGGGAGCCTCCGCCCCGACGCCCGCTTCCTGCTGCCCGAGGGGCGCAGCTTCGTCGCCGACTCGAAGGTCCCGCTGGACGCCTTCCTCGACGCCCAGGAGTCCGAGGTCGACTCCGAGCGGCGGGTCCACCTCGAGCGCCATGCGCGGCAGGCGCGCGAGCACGTCCGCGCCCTCAGCTCGAAGGATTACCAGGGGCAGTTCAACCCGGGCGAGACGCCCGACCTGGTGATCTGCTTCATCCCCAACGAGCCCGCCCTGCACGCCGCCTTCGCCGCCGACCCAGCGCTCTTCGACTACGCCCTGGAGCGGAACGTCCTGCTGGTCAGCCCGACCTCGCTGATCGGCCTGCTGCGGACGATGGAGCTCGGCTGGCGGCAGGAGCGGATGGTCGCCGAGGCGGCCGAGATCGCCGAGGCGGCGAAAACCCTGCACGGCCGGTTCGGCAAATTCCTCGGCGACTTCGAGAAGGTCGGCAAAGGCCTGCGCACCGCCACCGGCGCCTACGACACCGCCGTCGGCTCGATGGAACGGCGGCTGCTGCCGCAGCTGCGCAAAGTCGAGGGCCTCGGCGTCGCGCCGGGCAAGGAGATCGAGGCGCCGACGCCGGTCGAGGCGACGGTGCGAGAGATCACGGCTCCAGAGCTGCGGGAGGCCGAGCCGCCTGTGCTCGACTCTCGTGACGCCGCTTAACTAGGATTCGCCCTCCTTTAGAAGACGACCCGCGGAGGAGCCGAGTCTTGGCCGTTGACACGAGTGCAGTAGCGAACTTGGACGTGGAGCCCGGCACGCTGCCGGAGACGATGGCGGCGTGGGTGATCCGCCAGGAGCGCGAGGGCGAGCCCAAGGACGCCTTCCAGCTCGAGCAGATCGAGGTTCCCGAGCCCGGCGCCTTCGAGGTGATCGTGCGGGTGATGGCTGCGGGCGTCAACTTCAACAACGTCTGGGCCTCGCTCGGCCAGCCGGTCTCGGTCTTCGGCTACGGCGACCACCCCGAGTTCGGCCATCACATCGGCGGCTCCGACGCCTCCGGCGTCGTCTGGAAGGTCGGCGAGGGCGTTACCCGCTGGAAGGTCGGCGACGAGGTCGTGATCCACTGCAACCAGGCCTCCTACGAGGACGTCGAGGTCCACGGTCTCGACCCGATGGCGGCGCCGAGCCAGCGGATCTGGGGCTACGAGACGACCTGGGGCTCCTTCGCCCAGTTCACCAAGGTGCAGGCGCAGCAGCTGCTGCCGAAGCCGCGCAACCTCTCCTGGGTCGACTCCTCCTCCTACGGGCTCACCTACTTCACCGCCTACCGGATGCTGATGGACCAGTGCAACCTGCAGGCCGGCCACAACGTCCTCATCTGGGGCGCCGCCGGCGGCCTCGGCGTCTTCGCCGTCCAGCTCTGCAAAGCAGCCGGTGCGAACGCGGTCGGCGTCGTCTCCTCCGACGAGAAGGGCGAGCTGATCAAGAAGCTCGGCGCCGTCGACTACGTCAACCGCAACGAGTTCCGCGAGATGATGCGGACCGACGACAACCTCACCGACCCCGCCGCCGACAAGGAGCGCTTCAAGGGCTCGCGCGCCTTCGCCAAGCGGGTCAAAGAGATCCTCGGCGACGCTCCGGACATCGTCTTCGAGCACGTCGGCCGCGCCACCTTCCCGACCTCGGTCCTGACCGTCAAGCCGTTCGGCAAAGTCGTCATCTGCGGCGCCACCTCCGGCTACCAGCTCGACTTCGACGTCCGCTACCTGTGGATGAAGCAGAAGCAGATCATCGGCTCCCACTTCGCCAACGCGTATGAGTGCATGCGGGCGAACCAGCTGATGGCCGAGGGCAAGGTGCGGCCGGTCCTCTCGGAAACGATGGGCTTCGACGGCGTCCCCCACGCCCACCAGCTGATGCACGAAAACAAGCACATGGGCAAGATCGCGATCCTCGTCGGCGCCGAGTCCGAGGACGATGGCAAGCACGAGGACGGCCCCGGCGCGATCCGGGCCGAGGTCGGCGCATGAGCGCCAAGGGCAACCGACTCGAAAGGCGAATCTGATGGCGGAGGTCTGCACGCTCGACTGGCACATCACCCCCTTCCGGGCCGACCGCTTCCTCGACCTCTGGGAACCGATGGCCGCCAAGGCGCCCGCCTACGGCGCCAAGAGCTGGTCGCTGATCCGCTCCACCGACGACCCGCTGGCCTTTCGCCAGACGATGATCTGGGAGAGCCGCTCGGACTTCGAACGCTACTGGTACGCCGAGGAGATCGCCCACGCCCGGGCGGCGATCATCGACCTCTACGACATCCCGCTGCTGCCCGCCTGGCACACCCTCCTCGCCGCCGAGTAGCGCGGCGGCCCAGCGCCCGAAGCGCCGCTACCGCTTCGGCGGCAGGATCTTCCAGGAGAGCTTCGCCGGCGTCGGGTCGGTCCTGCCGGCCGCGGTCGCCCAGACCTTGAAGGTGTGCCTGCCCGGCTTCAGCTTTTTGTAGGTCTTGGGGGAAGCACAGGGCGCTTTCGCCTTGCCGTCGAGCTTGCAGGCGAACGTCGAACCGGAGACGGTTGAGGAGAAGCTGAAGGTGGATTTCGTCCTGGCGGTCTGCGCCGGCGGATGGCGCCCGATCCTGGTGTCGGGGGTCGGAGGCGGCGGCGGTGGGGGCGGGTCGACTTTCGGCGGCGCAGGGTCCTCGGGGTCAGGTTTTTCGGGCTCCGGTTCTTCTTCCTGCAGGGTGTAGGTCGCGAGGTACTCGGCCTGCCCGGCGCTGACCAGGACCGTGTGTTCGCGGGGTTTGCCGTCGGACCAGCTCGAGAAGACGTAGGTATCGCCGCCGATCACGGCCGACGGCGGGGCCGAGAGCTGGATTTCCGAGCCGACGATCGCCGGCACCGCGAAGGGGGAGGTGGCTTCCGTGTTCGCCGCCAGCAATTCGATCCCCGGCGGGTCGGAGACGAGCGAGAGGTCGGCGGTCTGCGGCTGGAAGTCCAACGTCGCGGTTCCCTGCAGGCCGCGCTCGTCGGAGACCCGGAGGATGATCTTCATGTACGAGGGGTAGTCGTGCTGGGGGGCGAAGAGTTCAGGGCGCCGGATCCCGGCGAAGGTCTGCAGCGGGTGCTCGTGACAGGCGGTCGGGTTCGACGGATCGGGACAGTGCGCCATTCGCGTCTCCCAGTAGTAGGGCCGCGGCGACTCGATTTTCCCTCCTTCGAAGTCGAAGCCGGTGCCTTCGAGCTTCACCAGGTCCCCCACTTTCCAGGTCTGCGCCGGGGTCGGTTTCTCGATCGTCACGGTGGGCGGTTTGTCGCCGGGATAGATCGTGATGCGGGCGACGCTGCTGAGGTTTTCGTCGTCTTCGATGCGAACCGTGACGACCCGGTTCGGGCTCAGGCCTTTGCCTTCCCGGGTCAGCTGTTCGTCTTCGGTGTAGACGAGCGGCTGGGTTTTCGCGCTGCCGCTGATCTCGTAGACGCCGTCTTCGTTCAGGTCCCACTCATAGGTGAGGGGATCGCTGGTGGGATCGGACGATTTGCTCGCGTCGACGGTCGTTTCGAATTTGTCGCTGTCGTCGTAGAGCCCGAAGGGAGGTTTCGCTTCCAGCCTCGCGACCGGGGAGTTGGGTTTGTAGGCGATGCGGTGGATCTGGCCTTCGCCTTTGCCTTCTTCGCTGAAGAGGCTGGCGTAGTAGAGGTAGTCGCCCGGGCCTTCGCTCGATCTTCACGCCCGAGTAGACGGAGCCCTCGCGCATAAACCGCCTGGCGGTCGAGGGGTCGGGTTTGCCGTCCTCCCCCGCCTCCATCACCCAGACGCAGCCGCGGACCGCGTCGGCGAAGAAGAGCGCGCCTTTGTACTCGGACGGGAACTGCGAGCCCTCGTAGAACGAGAGGCCGCTGATCGCCGAGCCCGATTCGAACGGGCATTCGTCGCCCGGCACGACGGTCTGGCTGTGGCTGTAGTTGAAGAACGGCTGCGACGTCTTCGGTTTTTCTTCGTCCTCGGCTTTGTAGAGCGCGTTGCAGATGTCGAGGCCGAGCAGCTTGAACTGGTAATGGCGCTCGATTCCCTCGTAGCAGGGCCAGCCGGAGTTGAAGAGGGCGTCCGGCGGCGCTCCGAAGCGGTCGATCTCCTCGATCTCCGATGAGCCGACGTTGCCGCTGTAGATCTCGCCGGTCACCGGGTCGAAGGTGAAGCGGAAGGGGTTGCGGAAGCCCTTGGCCACCGTCCGTTCGGCGTTCAGGTTGCCGTTGCCCGCGAGCGGATTGCCTTCGAACGGCAACGCGGTGTCGGGGTCGATGCGCAGGATCGCGCCGTTCAGCAGCTCCAGGTTCTGCGAGCGCAGCGCCCCGCCCTCGGCGTCGGGCATGGCCTGGCCAGGACTTATTTCCGGCGATTCGCCTTTCGCGGTCGGCTCGTCCCCGCAGGGATTCGGTTCGCCGACCGGCGGGCCCAGCTGGCCGTAGTCGGCAATCGATTCGTAGGCCGCGCCGTCGCCGCCGCTGACGTAGAGCGCGCCTTCGGGCCCGAACTGGAGCTCGCCGACCGAGTGCGAGTTGAACTGCTGGCACCAGCCTTCGAGCCGCTGGTCCTCTTTCGGCAGACCGCCCTCCTCGACCGCGTGGTTTTTGTTCCCCGCGTCCTCTTCGAGGACGACCAGCCGGCCGCTGACCAGGCAGGAGCTGGTTTTGTTCTGTTCCGGGCAGCCAGGGTCGCCGCTGATTTCGGGATCGCCGTACTCGGGGTTTTCGGGATCCCACGGCTGTTCGTCCCCCAGCACGTGATCCCAGGTGTAGAGGGCGTAGACGTACGGGCGCCCTTCGTCGAATTCCGGGTCGAGAGCGAGCCCGAGCAGGCCGCGGTCGCCGTTGTCGTAGACGCTGCCGCGCAGGTCGGCGAAGACGTCCGGTTCGGGGTCGCCGAGGCTGTCGAAGACTTTGATCCGGCCCGGCTTCTCGGCCACGAAGATGCGCCCGTCGGGGGCGAAGCGGAAGTTGGTCGGCTGTTCGAGGCCCGAGAAGACGATTTCGTCCTGGAAGCCGGGCAGCAGCGCCGGTTCGGCGGCCGCCTGCACCGGCACGGCGAGCGCGACCAGCGCCGCCAGGCCGCTCGCGATCGCCAGCAGCCTCCTCATCCACGCTCCAGCGGAGCCATCGTCAGCCCCGCGCCCTCGAGCTGCTCCCAGTAGTGCTCGGCCGGCTCGCGCGGGCCGGACCAGACGATCGCCTGGCCGCCGTTGTGGATCGTGTCGGCGATCCGGTACCCCTGGTCGACAGAGACGCCGGGGATGACCTGCGCCAGCGTCTGCGCGACGTGGTCGAAGGTGTTGTGGCTGTCGTTGCGGACGATCACGCGCCAGTTGCCTCCGAGGCCGGAGCCCGGCCCCGCAGTCCGGGGCCGCTCGATGGTGCCGGTCGACATGGTCCGCAGGTTACGCCGCTCAAAACGGGCTGGGAAGGCGGACGACCACGTCGTCGACGCTGGCGACGACGCCGTTGCCGTTCTTGATCGTGCCGACGGTGACCGAGGAGGCGCGGCCGGTGAGATCGCCGGCGCCGTCGTCGACCGCTTCCCCGACCAGGGTGCTGCCGACGTAGGCGAAGAGGCGCGCCTGGCCTTTCTCGGGACCGCTGGTGACGTTGACCGCGCGCAGCCGCAGCTTGTTGGCCTCGTTGATCCCCATCACGGCTTTCTCGTCCTTCGCGATCGCGAGGTATTTGGCGCCGCTCGTGGTGACCTTCACCAGCTGCGCCTTTTTCTGCCGCGGGAAGACGAGCAGCTGGTACTTGGCCCCGCCCCCGGCCCGCAGCTCGAGGCCGAGGAAGGCCTTGCGCTGGAGATTCTCGGGCGTGCCGCTGAGCAGGCGCTCGGTGGCCGCGATCTCGAGGTCGCGGCCGAGGACCGGGGTGCGGAACGCGCAGGCGGCGGTCTTTTTGCCGAGCGTGATCCGCATCGCGCCGTTGACGCCGGCGCGGGCGCAGTTGGCGCCGGCGAGCTTGACCAGCTGGCTGCGCTGGGCCAGCGACTCCATGCTGTTGCGGTAGACGCCGATCATCGCCGCGCCGGCGACGGCGCAGACAAGCACGCCCACGGCAAGCGCGGCGAGGAAGGTGGCTGCAAATCTGCCCTTCATCGAGTCGCCAGCCTAAACACAGGCGAGGCCGAAAGATGCGGCAGCGAGCCGCCTGAAACGCGGCGTTCGTCCTTTGCTCCCCTCCTGGGCTACCAAGGACGAACGCCGAATATCATTCGTGGCATGAGCGACCACCGACTTCCCCAGCCCGACCGCCCGTGGGTGATGCGCACCTACGCCGGCCACTCCGACGCCCGCCGCTCCAACGAGCTCTACCGCAAGAACCTGGCCAAGGGCCAGACGGGGCTCTCGGTGGCCTTCGACCTGCCGACCCAGACGGGCTACGACCCCGACCACGTCCTCGCCCGCGGCGAGGTCGGCAAGGTCGGCGTCTCGATCGCCCACAAGGGCGACATGCACCAGCTGCTCGACGGGATCCCGCTCGACGAGATGAACACCTCGATGACGATCAACGCGACCGCCGCCTGGCTGCTGGGGCTCTACGTGACGGTCGCCGAGGAGAACGGCGTCGACCGCTCGCAGCTGAAAGGAACGACCCAGAACGACATCATCAAGGAGTACCTCTCGCGCGGGACCTACGCCTTCCCGCCGGAGCCCTCGATGCGGCTGATCGCCGACATGGTCGCCTTCACCGTCAACGAGGTGCCGAGCTGGAACCCGACCAACATCTGCAGCTACCACCTGCAGGAGGCCGGGGCGACGCCGGTGCAGGAGATCGCCTACGCGCTCTCGACCGGGATCGCCGTCCTCGACGAGGTGAAAGCGCGCGGCCAGGTCGCCGACGCCGACTTCCCCAAGGTCTTCGGCCGCATCTCCTTCTTCGTCAACGCCGGGATCAGGCTGGTCGAGGAGATCGCCAAGCTGCGGACGATGAGCGCGCTCTGGCAGCAGATCGGGCGCGAGCGCTACGGCGTCACCGACGAGAAGATGCTGCGCTTCCGCTACGGGGTGCAGGTCAACTCGCTCGGCCTGACCGAGGCGCAGCCGGAGAACAACATCCAGCGGATCGTGCTCGAGGCGCTGGCGGTGACGCTCAGCCGCGACGCCCGCGCGCGGGCGATCCAGCTGCCGGCCTGGAACGAGGCGATGGGCCTCCCCCGCCCCTGGGACCAGCAATGGAGCCTGCGGATCCAGCAGGTGCTGGCGAACGAGACCGACCTGCTCGAGTACCCCGACGTCTTCGAGGGCTCGGTCGTGATGGAGGGCCTCGTCGACGAGCTGACCGAGGGCGCGCGGGCGGAGATGGCCGTGGTCGAGGAGCACGGCGGCGCCGTCAAGGCCGTCCCGTACATGAAGGCGCGCCTGGTCGAGTCCCACCGCGAGCGGGTGGCGCGGATCGAGGCCGGCGAGCAGAAGGTGATCGGCCAGAACAGCTTCACCGAGACCGAGGACTCGCCGCTGACGGCGGGCGCCGACGGCGGCATCCTCACGCCGGACCCCGAGGTCGAGCGCGAGCGGGTCGAGGCGCTGGAGCGAGTGGAAAGCCGAGCGCGACGAGAACGCCGTGCAGGCCGCGCTGGCCGAGCTGGCCAAGGCCGCCGCGGACGACGGCGTCGAACATCATGCCGGCGACGATCGCCGCCGCCAAGGCCGGCGCGACGACCGGCGAGTGGGCGCACACGATGCGCGAGGTCTTCGGCGCCCTACCGGGCGCCGACCGGCGTCGACGGCGCCTCGGCGCCGGGAGAGCGCGAGCAGATGGAGGCGATCCGGCGCCAGGTCGACGAGACCTCGGAGAAGATCGGCCACCGGATCAAGATCCTGGTCGGCAAGCCCGGCCTCGACGGCCACTCCAACGGCGCCGAGCAGGTGGCGTTGCGGGCGCGCGACGTCGGCATGGAGGTCATCTACCAGGGGATCCGCCTCACCCCGGAGGAGATCGCCGAGTCCGCGCTGCAGGAGGACGTCGACGTGGTCGGCCTCTCGATCCTCTCCGGCTCCCACCTGGAGCTGATCCCCGAGGTCGTGCGGCTGCTGCGGGAGGAAGGCCTCGACGTGCCGGTGGTCGTCGGCGGGATCATCCCGGTCGCCGACGCCGAGCGCCTGCGCGAGGCCGGCGTCGCCGGGGTCTACACGCCGAAGGACTTCGACGTGAACAAGATCATGGGCGAGATCGTCGAGCTGGTCGGCCAGCGCGCCGGCGCCGGCGCGGCCGCTTGAAGCGCCGGGCCGATGGCGCCGCATGGCGCTGAGCCGCCGCCCTCGCTAACAATGAAGTGATGAGTGAGCTGAACGGCGACCGGACGGCCTGGCTGCGCTGCTACCGCTGCTGGTCCCAGAACCTCGAGATCCAGATCCACTACGACGCGATCCGTCGCGTCGACCCCGAGTCCGGGTCCCTGGCCGACGGCGTCGACGAGGTGCAGGAAGCGGTCGTCCAGTGCCTCGACTGCATGCACGACCAGCCCCACCTCACCTTCGAAGGCGACCGCGTGGTGCCGATCGAGGACCGCTGGGAGCGGATGGTCGCCGGCACCCCCTGGGTCGCCTCCTGCACCGTCACCGTCGACCAGGACCGGGTCGAGAGCTGCTCGGGCCCGGAGGCGATCGAGTTCCTCACCTACGGCGCCTTCGGCGACGCCGGCGTGCGCGAGTTCTTCACCCACGTCCGCTTCCACAAGCACGACGACGAGCAGATCGTCGTCCACCTCCTGGTCGAGCTCTACGCCCGCTCGGCCGAGGAGGCGACCGAGGTGCTCGAAGAGGCCGCCCAGGGCCAGCTCGAGATCACCTCGCTGGCCGAGGAGTCACGCCCCCCTGCTCACGCCAGCGGCGAGGCTCACTGACGATCGCTGAGTTAACCCGGCTATAGGCGGGTCAACTCAGCGATCGCCGGCCTACTCGACGTTGTCGGCGGCCGGTTCAGGCGACTCGCCGGGGTTCTTCTTCGGGACCAGCACCAGGCGCTTGAACTCGGCGACGAGGACGCCGTCCTGGTTGAGCACCCGGGTGTGGACCTTGACGATGCCGCGGTCGGGCTTCGATTTCGAGGGCTTGACGTCGAGGACCTCGGTCTCGCAGAAGAGGGTGTCGCCGTGGAAGACGGGGTTCGGGTGGCTGAGGTCTTCGGTCGCCAGGTTGGCGATCGCCTTGCCGGAGACGTCGGAGACCGACATGCCCGAGCGCGAGCGAGTAGACGAGCGGCCCGACGACGACGTTGTTGCCCTGCTGCGAGCCGCTGGCGTAGACGTCGTTGATGTGCAGCGGGTGGTGGTTCATCGTGATCAGGCAGAAGAGGTGGTCGTCGGCCTCGGTCACGGTCTTCGCCGGCCAGTGCTTGTAGACGGCGCCGACCTCGAACTCCTCGAGGTAGCGGCCGTAGCTGTGCGCGCCGGTTGCCTCGCGCTCGGCCTGGTCGGTGGTCAGCTCGTACGTCTCGGCTCATGCTCGCTCTCGTCTCCTTGGAAGTTTCGGCGGCGGCGCATGCTATCTGCCGTCTCCCATCCGGCGCCGCGATCTAGACTCCCCGCGATGCAGATCGGGATCATCGGCCTCGGCTACGTCGGCCTGCCGCTCGCCGTCGCCTTCGCCGAGGCGGGCTGCGAGGTCGTCGGCCTCGACGTCGACGCCGAGCAAGATCGAGGCGCTGAACGCGGGGCGCAGCTACATCGAGGACGTGCCGAGCTCGACCCTGGCAGCCGCTCGGCGAGCGGCTGCAGCGCGACCGGCGACTACGCCGAGCTGGCTCGCTGCGACGCGGTGATCCTCTGCGTCCCGACGCCGCTGACGCGACTCGCGCGAGCCCGACCTCACCTACCTGGTCGGCGCCGGCGACGCGCTGGCGGAGGTGCTGCGCCCGGGCCAGCTGGTCGTGCTCGAGTCGACCACCTACCCGGGGACGACCCGCGACCGCCTGCTGCCGATCCTCGAGGGCTCCGGCCTCACCGCCGGCAGCGACTTCCACCTCGCCTTCTCGCCCGAGCGGATCGACCCCGGCCGCACCGACTACACGGTCAAGACCACCCCGAAGCTGGTCGGCGGCGTCACCGAGGCCTCGACCGAGCGCGCGCGCGCGCTCTACGCGGAGATCTGCGACGAGGTCGTCGTCCTCTCCAGCCCGGAGGCGGCCGAGCTCGCGAAGCTGCTGGAGAACATCTTCCGCTCGGTCAACATCGCCCTGGTCAACGAGCTGGCCCAGCTCTGCGACCGGCTCGAGATCGACGTCTGGGAGGTGATCGACGCCGCCTCGACCAAGCCGTTCGGGTTCATGCGCTTCGATCCCGGGCCCGGGGATGGGCGGCCACTGCCTGCCCGTCGACCCCTTCTACCTCGCCTTCAAGGCGCGCGAGCACGACTTCTACCCCGAGTTCATCGAGCTCGCCGGCAAGGTCAACCAGGCGCCAGCCGGGCTTCTGCGTGGAGCGGATCGAGCGGGCGCTGAACGGGGCGCGCAAGCCGGTCAACGGCTCCCGGATCCTCGTCCTCGGCGCCGCCTACAAGGCCGGCGTCGGCGACACCCGCGAATCGCCGGCGCTGAAGATCATCGGCCGCCTGCAGGACCTCGGCGCCGAGGTCTCCTACCACGACTCCTTCGTACCCGGCTGCCGGAGCACGGGCTCGCCTCGGTCGAGCTCGCAGCCGGCGCTGGGCGACTGCCGACCTCGCCGCGATCGTCACCGCCCACCCCGACGTCGACTACGAGGCGGTGGTCGCCGCAGCGCCGCTGGTGATCGACTTCCGCGGCGTCACCCGCGGGATCGAGGCCAACAACCTGTCCGCCTCTAGCGACTCCGAACCTTGCGGGGCAATAGCCGAACCTCGGAGCTCAGTGAACTTTCTTCAGCCGCGTTCCGTTCCTCCTGCTTTTCGACCACCTGGCCGATCAGCTTGATTACGTTGGAGTCGCCGTTGGCCTTGATGTGGCCGGTCTCGGCGGCCCGGCGGTAGCTTTTCAGCGTCCCTTTCTCGGCCAGCTCGTTGAACTGGGGGCGGTCGACCTCGACCAGGATCCGCTCGTCCTGGGCCAGGTCCTTGGTGATCTTCGGCCCCGGCAGCTCGACCCGGTAGAGCTGGATGTCGTGTTTGGCTTTCAGCTCGAGGCCGAAGACCAGCTTCAGGTTCGCCAGCGCGGGGACTTCGGCCTGGAACCGCTCGACGGCGGTGCGGATCAGGTCCGAAGTCGATGCCATCTGGCTAGCCGCGCCCCATCAGATCTTGTGCCGCTGGAGGAGCTTCTTGCCGATCACCATGCGCTGGATCTCCGAGGTTCCCTCGCCGATCAGCAGCAGCGGCGCGTCGCGGTAGAGGCGCTCGATCTCGTACTCCTTCGAGTAGCCGTAGCCGCCGTGGATGCGGAAGCATTCCTCGACGCAGTACTTGCCGCACTCCGAGGCGAGGAGCTTGGCCATCCCGGCCTCGAGGTCGGAGCGCTCGCCGGCGTCCTTCATCCGCGCCGCTTTGCGGGTGACGAGGCGGGAAGCCTCGATCTGGGTCGCCATGTCGGCGAGCTTGAACTGGATCGCCTGGTGGTTGTGAGATCGTCTTGCCGAAGGTCTTCCGTTCCTGGCTGTAGCGGAGGGCCAGCTCCAGGGCGCGCTGGGCGATGCCGACGCCGCGGGCGGCGACGTTGACGCGGCCGACCTCGAGCGCGTCCATCATCTGCACGAAGCCCTGGCCGAGACCCGCCTCCTCGCCGCCGAGGATGCGCTCCGGCGGGCACTTGTAGCCGTCGTAGACGAGCTCGGTCGACTCGACGCCCTTGTAGCCCATCTTCTTGATCTTGGGCGGGACGTCGAGGCCCTTGAAGTCGCCCTCGTTGGTTTCCTTCCAGGCCTCCTTCTCGGTGATGAAGCAGGTCATCCCCTTGTAGGGCGGGTCGGCCTTGGTGTCGTTCTTCATCAGCACGAAGACGACGCTGGAGCCGAGGCCGTTGGTGACCCACATCTTCTGCCCGTTCAGCTCCCAGTTGCCGTCCTCGCCCTTCTTGGCGGTGGCCTTGATGCCCTGGACGTCGGAGCCGACCTCGGGCTCGGAGAGCGAGAAGGCGGCGCGGATCTCGCCGGTCGCCATCTTCGGCAGGAAGTACTCCTTCTGCTCGTCGGTGCCGAACTTCATCAGCAGGTAGGAGCCGATGAAGTGGGTGTTGACGACGCCGGAGATCGAGATCCAGCCGCGCGAGAGCTCTTCGACGATCATCGCGTAGGTGGTCAGGTCGAGGCCCATGCCGCCGTACTCCTCGGGGATCGTGACCCCGAAGAGGCCGAGCTCCTTCATCTGCTCGACGATCGGCTCCGGGAAGGAGTCCTCGTGGTCGTAGTGCTCGGCGTTGGGGATGATCTGCTCGTCGGCGAACTGGCGGACCATTTCGATGATCGCCTGCTGCTCGTCGGTCATTTCGCGGTAAGCGGCGGTGTCTACGGCCATTGCTCCTGCTTCGGTCGGGATTGAAGATCGGATCAGCGCGGCAACGCGGCTGCGGCGGCGCTCTGGAGAGCCAAGGATATAGAGGCGGGGTCCAACTCGGGATCGACCGCCCGCAGCGGCGCCGCCGCCTTGAGCAGCATCTCCTCGTACTCGCGCTTGGGATCGGAGTCGAGGACGATCGCGCCGCCGGCCCCGACCGTGGCGCGGCCGCCGGCGAGGACGATGGTGCGGATCGCGACCGAGAGGTCGGCGGCGCCGCCGAGGCCGAGCCAGCCGATCGCGCCGGAGTAGACGCCGCGGGGGGCGCCCTCGAGGGCGTCGAGGATCTCGGTCGTGCGCCGCTTCGGCGCGCCTGTCATCGAGCCGGGCGGGAAGCAGGAGCGGATCGCGTCGGCGGCGGTGGCGCCGGGGCGCAGGCGGCCGCGGACAGAGGAGACGAGCTGGTGGACGGTCTCGTAGGTCTCGACCGCCATCATCTCCGGCGCCTCGACGCTGCCGGCCGCGCAGACGGCGCCGAGGTCGTTGCGCAGCAGGTCGACGATCATCAGATTCTCGGCCCGGTTCTTCTCGTCGACGGCGAGGGCGGCCGCGAGGGCGGCATCTTCGTCCTGGGTGACGCCGCGGCGGCTGGTGCCCTTGATCGGGCGCGCTTCGGCTTCACCGTCGCGGCTGACACGGAGGAAGCGCTCGGGGGAGGAGCTGAGGACGGCCAGGTCGCCGAGGCGGAGGTAGGAGGCGAAGGGCGCCGGGTTGGCGCGGCGGAGGCGCAGGTACAGGTCGAGGGGGTCGATATCCAGGTCAAGCTGGAGCTGATTCGTCAAGCAGATCTCGTAGCTGTCGCCTTCGTGAAGGTGATCGAGGCATCGCTCGATGTCCTCCAGGTACTGCTCGCGGGAGCGGTTGAGGGACAGGCCGCTCGCAGGCACATCAGGGGAGTCTCGGCGGACACCCGCCTGGTAGGTCCGCCGAGATTCCCCTGATGTGCCCTCCGAAGCGGCTAGGTCCGTGAGACGGGCGGCCGTAGTCGCCATCCACGTCTCGGCCGCCTCCTCCTCACCCAGCTTGTGCAGGCAGAGGAGGTAGGTGGCCTTCTCCACGTGGTCGAAGGCGATCAGACGGTCGCTGAAGATCAGGGCCGCGTCGGGGTGATCGGAGCTTTGGGGGGCCTCGTAGCCGCACTCGGACTTGAGCTCGTAGCCGAGGTAGCCGACGAAGCCGCAGTCGAACTCGAAGGGAAGATCGGGAAGCTCAGGGGGCTGCATCTCCTCGAGGCGCTCCTGAAGCTGGTCTAGGAGCGGAGTCCCCTCTCCCGCGCGATGTTCGATCACCTCTGAGAGAGGCCCACTGGCATCGCCCATGAACGAAAATCGAGCCCGCTCGCCGGGCCGACTGCTGTCGAGCCAAAAGGCGTGCTCGCTATCGGCGTAGAAAGAGCCGAAGGCCACCTCGGGGTCCGGGCGGGCGTCAATCCGGCGCATCGCCAAACCAAGTCGTGGTTCCTTTGTCCTTCTATGGGCGACGAAGGAACCACGGGTTCGAGCAGCAGGGCTCGATTCGGCAACTCGCGGTTCCTTTGTCCTCGTATGGCGGACTAAGGAACCACGGGATCGGGACGCTGCGGTGAGGTCCCGGAAGTTGGCTAGGAGGCGGGCGCCGTGCTCGGTCGCGATCGACTCGGGGTGGAACTGGACGCCCCATCGGGGGCGGTCGCGGTGTTCGACAGCCATCGGCACGCCGTCGCAGGAGGCGACCCCGCGCAGAGACGACGGCAGCGGGTGGGCGAGGGCGAGCGAGTGGTAGCGCGTCGCCTGGAAGGGGCTGGGGATGCCGGCGAGGAGCCGGGACCCGTCGTGCTCGACCGCGACGACGCGGCCGTGCAGCGGCTGCGGCGCCTGCTCGACGACCCCTCCCTCCACCCAGCCCAGCCCCTGCATCCCGAGGCAGACGCCGAGCAGCGGCCGCTCGCAGCGCCGGATCGCCTCCGCGCAGACGCCGAAGTCGCGCGCCCGCTCGGGCCGCCCCGGGCCCGGTGAGATGACGACGTTGTCGAACTCGAGGCGGTCGAGCTCCTCCCAGGTGGCCTCGTCGTTGCGGACGACGATCGGCTCGCGGCCGTTCACCTCCGCCAACGACTGGAAGAGGTTGTAGGTGAAGGAGTCGTAGTTGTCGATCAGCAGCGTCAGCATCGACCGGGCCGCGCAGGCAAGATACCCCTGTGGCGACGAGCGACCGACAGCCCGACCCCGGCAAGGGCGTCTTCGAGACGCTGCTGGTCGTCGACGGCGAGCCGGTGGAGGCGGCGGGGCACCTGGCCCGCCTCGGGCGCAGCCTGGAGGAGATCTACGGGACCGGGCTTCCCGCCGGGGCGGGTGAGCTGGTCGGCGCCACCGCCGCCGGCGTCGGGCTCGGGCGCCTGCGGGTCACCGCGGTGCCGCGGGCCGAGGCGGTCGAGGTGCCGCGGGCCGAGGCGGTCGAGATCGACCTCGAGGCCCGTCCCGTCGACCCGGCGGTGATGTTCCCCGCGGCGGGAGCGGCGCTGCGGCGGCGGGACCACCCGGGCGGACACGGCTCCCACAAGTGGGTCGACCGGGCCGGGATGGACCACCCCGGCGCCGGCGCCGGTCAGCTGATCTGCGACGGCGAGGAGCTGTTGGAGGCCGGCTGGGCGAACCTCTTCGCGGTCCGGGCGGAGACGCTCTGGACACCCCCCGCCGACGGGCGCATCCTCGCCGGCATGGCCCGCGCCGCCGTGCTCGAGATCGCCGGCGGCGAAGGCATCGAGACGCGAGAGCAGCCGCTCCGCGCCGCCGACCTGCGCGACGCCGAGGAGGTCTTCCTCACCAACTCGATCCGCGGCATCGAACCGGCAAGCGCCCTCGACGGCACACCGCTGCCGGGCTGCGGCCCGGTCAGCCGCCGCCTCGCCGGCGCATTGCGCCGACGCTGGGGCCTGGATGACGATCCGGCTGCTCGCAAAGCCGCCGCAGCCGCCCCGAAAGCCGCTCAGCCCTCTCGCTGAAGCTCCGAAACCGCTCCTCAAACCGAGGCTGGAGAACCTCCTCCGCCTGAAGCTGCTCCTCAGCGAGAGATGACTGCTCCTCGGCCTCAACCGGCGGCTGCCTTTCCCGGCTGCTGCCGGGGGGTGGCGTCGTAGGGGGTACCCCCTCCTGCTGCGCAGGAGGGGGTGGGTCCCCTGCGGCGACAGGACCCGCCGGCCCAGCAGCGCCCCGGGCAGCAGCCGCAGCAGCCGAAGCGCTCTGCTCCGCCGCCTCCGCAGCCCGCCGCGACTGCTTTGCCGCGTCGATAGCCATCTCCCCCACCTCGCGCACCCCCTCCTCGGAGACACGGGCGATCACCACCGCCTCGTCGATCCGCGCCTCGAGCTCGGCAACGGTCGGCACCGCGCGGCGCGGTACGACCCAGTCCTGCGTGGTGTCGCGTTCAGACCCCTCGATAGCAGGCAATTTAGGCCCGCGGGAGGCGGCAAACCGGCACGCTCAATAGATTTAGCCGCCCCCGAACTTCGAAACGACCCGAGGAGCACGTTGAGACACCCCAGAGAGTTCTTCCTGCCGCAGGCGATCGGCGCCCCGGAGCCCCTCCGCGAGATCCCCGTCAAGCCGTCGCGGATGATCCACTTCCTCGACTTCTCGAACGAGAAGATGGTCGCCAAGGCCGGCGCCATCGCCGAACAGACCGACATCCTCCTCGGCAACCTCGAGGACGCCGTCCCGGTCGACCGCAAGGAGTCCGCCCGCGCCGGCCTGATTCAGGCCGCGAAGGAGAACGACTTCGGCCAGACCTCGCTCTGGACCCGGGTCAACGCGCTGGAGAGCCCCTGGGTGCTCGACGACCTGACCCAGCTGGTGAGCGAGATCGGCGACCAGCTGGAGACGATCATGGTCCCCAAGGTCGAGGGCGCGCACGACATCCACTACGTGGACCGCCTGCTCGCCCAGCTGGAGGCCAAGGCCGGCCTCTCGCGGCCGATCCTCGTCCACGCGATCCTCGAGACCCCGCAGGGCGTGGTCAACCTGGAGGAGATCGCCAACGCCAGCCCGCGGATGCAGGGGATGAGCTTCGGCCCCGCCGACCTGGCGGCGGCGCGGCGGATGAAGACGACCCGCGTCGGCGGCGGCCACCCCGGCTACCGCGTGATGGAAGACCCCGTCGACCCCGAGAACCCCGAGGCCGACCGCGTCAGCGCCCAGCAGGACCTCTGGCACTACTCGATCGCCCGCATGGTCGACGCCTGCACCTCCGCCGGGATCCTCCCCTTCTACGGGCCGTTCGGCGACATCAAGGACACCGCAGGATGCGAGACCCAGTTCCGCGCCGCCTTCCTGATGGGCTGCGTCGGCGCCTGGTCGCTGCACCCGGTCCAGATCGGGATCGCGAAGAAGGTCTTCAGCCCGCCGCCGGACGAGGTCAAGTTCGCCAAGAAGGTGATCGAGGCGATCCCCGACGGCCGCGGCGTCCACATGATCGACGGCAAGATGCAGGACGACGCCACCTGGAAGCAGTGCAAGGTGATGGTCGAGCTGGCGGAGATGCTCGCGGAGAAGGATCCGGAGCTCGCCGAGGCCTACAAGAGCTGAGGGCCTCCCAGGCACAAATACCGGGGTTCGCATACCTGACCCCAGTAATGGGAAAAACCTATTTTTCTATTTCCCGATCCCGTAATCTGCGGGGTGACGATCCCCTCGTTGCAGCCGCTCATGTGATCCAAAGTTGCTGCCGATACGGACATTGCGTTGACAACCGCAACCCTCACCCCGTTTCGGCCTTACAGATAAACCCAGTCCATATCTCCATGCAATCTTCCACTGACGTCCCCTTTGACCCCCCGTTCAAGCCGCAGGCGAGCACGCGCGAAGCCCTAGTCCAGGATCGCCCCACGCTTGGCGCGATGCCGATGGCGAAACGGGGCCCCGGCCTCTGGCTGATGCCGCTGGTCGACTTCGTCTCCTCGACCGTCGCCCTCGCCGTGGTCGCGGCGCTCGCCGGGGTCTCCTTCATCCCCGCCTTCCCGATCGCCCCGGTCGTCCTCCTCTTCGTCTACGGGCTGCTCGGCGTCTACGGGACGCAATCGACGCGGACCGAGGACAGCGGCGGCGGCTGGCGGGTCATCCGCTTCCTGGTCGCCGGTGCCTTTGCCTGGAGCGCCTCGCTGCTGACCCCGCTCGGCAGCATCGAGCAGGTCGGCCTCTGGCTCGGCTTCATCGCCCTCGACAGCGCCTGCCGCACCCTGATGACCCCGTACGTCGAGCGGTTCAACCAGCAGGAGCGCTGGGTTCTCGTCGGCGACGAGGAGACCGCCGAGCGACTGCGGGCCTACGCCCCGCTGCGCAAATACGCGAACGTCGTCGGCACCGTCCCGCCGACCGAGAAGGACCCCGGCACGGCCGGGCGCGTCGCCGCCCTCGAGGTGGTCGAGCGCTACCACGCCGACCGCGTCGTCATCTCCAGCCCCCACGCCGACGACGAGGGCCTGCTGGAACTCGTCCGCGCCTTCAAGTCGATCGGCGTCCCCGTCAGCCTGCTGCCCCGCCCCCTCGACCTGCTCGAGGCGCCAGTCGGCGACCCCGAGCCGCGTCGGCGGCGTGCCGCTGATCGAGGTCGAGGCGCTCGCCGCCCGCGGCGCCATCCCCTACAAGGGCCCCGACCGCCGCGACACCCGCAGGACCAAAGTCAGCGTCGTCGTGCCGGCGATGAACGAGGAAAAGAACATCGGCCCGGTGCTCAGCGAACTTCCCGAGGGCCTGCACGAGGTGATCCTCGTCGACGGCAACTCGAAAGACAACACCGTCGAGGCCGCCCGCCAGGCCTACCCCGGCATCCGCGTCACCACCCAGAGCGGCCGCGGCAAGGGTGACGCCTTCCGCACCGGCTTCGCCGCCGTTACCGGCAACCTGGTCGTGATGCTCGACGCCGACGGCTCCGCCGACCCGGCCGAGATCCCCCGCTTCGTCGCCGCCCTCGAGGCCGGCGCCGACTTCGCCAAGGGCTCGCGCTACATGGACGGCGGCGGCAGCGCCGACATCACCCGCCTGCGCAGCCTCGGCAACTCGGTCCTCAGCGGCACCGCCAACGCCCTGCACGGCACCCACTTCACCGACCTCTGCTACGGCTACAACGCCTTCTGGGCCCGTTGCCTCCCCTTCATCTCCCTCGACGTCCCCGGCTTCGAGGTCGAGACCCTGATCAACCTCCGCATCGCCTCGGCGGGGATGAAGATCACCGAGGTGCCGAGCTACGAGAAGGAGCGGATCTCCGGCGTCAGAGCAACCTGAAGACCTTCCGCGACGGCTTCCGCGTCCTCGGCACGATCCTCAACGAGGCCCGCCGCCGCCGCAGCCTCCGCCACCCGCGGCACAACGTGGCCCCCGAGGTCGCCCGCGAGCACCAGCGCGCCGCGGCTTAGGTCGTCCTTCAAAGCTTTGTGGATGGAGGGGCGGATACCCCCTCTGCCAAAGACCGTCGCGCAGCTGGTCGGACTTTCGGCTGCCGACGTGACTTCTTGAGCCTTTGTCAGAGGGGGTATCCGCCCCTCCACGACACGCAGCGAGGGACGACCTAAGGCGCGGTGCCTTTGGGCAGGTGCCGGCCGGGGTGAGGTCCGGGGGTGGCGACGGATTGTTGGCGGGCGCCCGCCTGGAGGCGGTCTGCCCCCGGGTTTGGACCCCGGGGCCACAGGTTTGGACCCTGCGGATTGCCTCTACCTCCAATGTACGGCGTATCCGACCAAGAACTGGAGCGAATCGCGAGGTTTTCCGAGTAATGACGAGTTTTACTGCGCTCGCCTTGACCGGTACAGCTCGATGACGACGCCCGAGGTGCGGGAGCTTTCCGCTTAGAGCTCTCCGCCCCTTGAGCCGTAGCTCCTGAGCACGATCGGAGGGGAGCCGGGTGTCCCCTCTGACAAAGGCTCAAGAAGTCACGTCGGCAGCCGTAAGTCCGACCAGCTGCGCGACGGTCTTTGGCAGAGGGGACACCCGGCTCCCCTACCCATCCAACTCTGCAGCTGCGCCTCAGCGAGGCGGCGGCTGGATGGGACTCTGGACGAGCCCGCCGTAGATGTTCGGGCGGAAGGCCTTGGGGTTGATCCCCTTGCGGAAGGCGTTGCTGGCCTTCTTGCTGCGCTCGAGGGGCCAGTTGGTGCCGCGGTCGTCGACGTCGTACCAGACGAGGGCGCGAATCTTGCGGTAGTTGTGGCGGACCTTGTTGAGCATGTTCTTGATCCAGGCCGCCTTGTTGCCGCCCTTGTCGGTCGAGGCGACCTCGGCCAGCATCAGGGGCTTGCTCGGCGCGACCTTGGTGACGATCCGCCTGTAAGTGCGGTGGAAGACCTGGTTGAAGGTCTGCCAGCCGGGCGAGCCGGCCCGCTCGCCCCAGTTGAAGCCGTCGAGGCCGGTCCAGTCGACGTAGGAGTCGCCGGGGTAGAGCTCGCCGAGGGGCGTGAGGCTGTTGTAGAGGTCGACGTTGGGGCACCAGACCCAGGTGACGTTGGTCGCCCCGACCGACTCGAAGATGTCGTGCACGTGGCGCCAGGCGGCGACGAACTGACCGGGGGTGTTGCCGTTGATCCCCTCCGACCAGGAGAACCAGAATCCGTTCATCTCCCAGTCGAAGCGGAGGAAGAAGGGCTTGCTCCATTCCTTCGCCTTGGTGGCGAATTCGCGGATGTAGGCGTCGTAGCGGCCGCCGATCAAGGCGCCGAGGGTGTAACTGGACTGGTCGACCGTTTCCGGGCTGGCGGCCGAGTTCCAGCTGAAGATGGGGATCGCGCCGTAGCGCCGCGCGTTTTCCAGCGGGGTCAGCGGGAAGCGCGTCATCACGCAGCCGCTGCCGTCGTCGTTGCATTCGGCGAAGGGCGAGCCGAACTCGATCAGCGAGAGGCCCTTGTCGGCGAGCTGCTGCATGCGGAAGACGGGATCCATGTCCCAGGGCGCCGCTTCGCCGGTCATCTGGTCGCCGATCTGGGCGCCCCAGTAGAGCGAGGCCGGCGGGCGCTTCTTCGCCCCCGCGCCGGGAGCGAGGAGCAGCAGGAGCAGCAGGGCTGCGAAGAGCCCGTAAGCGGCGACTGGAAGATTTCGTCTGCTTCGCGTCATTGATCCAACTGGGCCTTCAAACCCGGCTCGGCGCCGTTCGCTGCGCCCTCTCATCACCCTGCATACGAAGCCCCAGGCGGAAAAGATCAGCGCAGGGGCGGGATCGGGCTGCCGACGAGTTCGCCGAACCGGTTAGTTGCGTAGATGCCCTTGCGAATCCCCTTCGCGAACGCTTTTGCGGCCGGCGGAGAGGTCTCCAACGGCCAGTCGATCCCTCGATCGACAGTGTTGAAGTAGATCAAAGCTCGCACCCGCGGGTATTTACGCGGCAGTCCTTCGAACATTTGACGGATCCAGGCGGCCTTGTGGCCGCCGTAGGGGCTGGTGGCAAACTCGCCCAGCATCAGCGGCTTCTTCGGCGCGACTTTCTGCGTCACGATCTTGTAGGCCGGGGAGAAGAGCTCGTCGAAGCTGCGCCAGGGCTTCGGGTTGACCGCGTTGCGCCCCCAGTTGTAGGCGTCGAGGCAGGTCCAGTCGACGTAGCCGTTGCCGGGGTAGAACGACTTCAGCGGGGTTTTCTGCAGGCGTTTTTCGGTGTCCGCGTACGGGCACCAGACCCAGGTCGCGTTGCTGGCGCCGACGGCGCTGAAGATGTTGTGGATGTGGCGCCAGGCGGCAATGTACTGGCCGGGGGAGTTGCCGTTGGCGAGCTCCGACCAGGGGAACCAGCTGCCGTTCATCTCCCAGTTGGGACGGAGGAAGAAGGGATGGCCCCAGTCGCGGGCTTCGGTCGCGAACTGCGCGATGTAGAAGTCGTAGGCGCCGCCGGTGATGTCGGCGAGCTGGAAGTCGGGCTGGTTTTCGCTGCTGCGCGGGCTCGATTCGGCCCCCCAGCTGTAGACCGGGATCGCCCCGTAGCCACGGATGTTCTCCACCGCTTCGAGCGGGAACTTGTAGGGGATGCAGCCGCTGGGACCGCAGACCTGCCAGGGGGACGAGAACTCGATCAGCGACGGCGCCTTGCCGACCATCTGTTCGAAGTAGGTGACCGCGCTCATGTCCCAGGGGGCGTCCTCGCCGGTGATCTGGTCGCCGATCCAGGCGCCCCAATAGGCGGGCTTCGGCTTGGCGGGCGGCTTCGCCGCGGCGGCCGACGCCGGCGCGGCGAGCAGGCAGCAGCCGGCCAGCGCCAACAGCAACGCGACCACTGGACGCGCCCGGTGGGGGCGCTTCAGGTGAACCCAGGAGAACAGACGGGCAAGTGTAGGGATCGCGCTCGGCGGCCCCGCCGGCTCAGCTCGGGGGTGCAATCGCGCCGCCGCCGAGGCCGCCGTAGCCGGCGCCGACGTAGACGGGCTGCTGGACCCCTTCCGCGAACGCCGAGGTGGCGAGCGCGGAAGTCTCGATCGGCCAGTCCATGTTGTCGTCGAATTTGTCGAACCAGAGGAGGGCGCGGATCTGCTGGTATTCGGCCGGCACCCGGACCAGGGCGTCGCGAATCCAGTCCGCCTTGGAGCCGCCGTGCTCGCTGGAGCCCACCTCGGCGAGCATCATCGGCTTCGAGGGAGCGATGCCCTCGACGATCTCGTCGTAGGTGTCGCGGAAGAGCTGGTCGAAGGTCCGCCAGCCGCGCGGCGCGGCGGGGTTGGTGCCCCAGTTGTAGCCGTCGAGGCCGGTCCAGTCGACGTAGGCGTCGCCCGGGTAGAGCGAGCCGAGGTCGGTGAGCGTGCCGCCCGGGTCGACGAACGGGCACCAGACCCAGGAGACGTTGCTGGCGCCGGCGGCGGCGAAGATGTCGTGGACGTGGCGCCAGGCGGCGACGTACTCGCCGCCGGCGTTGCCGTTGACGCCCTCGGCCCAGGGGAACCAGTTGCCGTTCATCTCCCAGTTGAAGCGGAGGAAGAAGGGGTGCCCCCAGTCGCGGGCTTCGGCGGCGAATTCGGCGATGTACTCGTCATAGCGGCCGGAGATCACGTCGGAGAGCTGGAAGTCCGGCTGGCTGAGGGTTGAGGGGATCGCCTGCGAGCTCCAGCTGAGGACCGGGATCGAGCCGTGCTCGCGGATGTCGTCCATCGGCGTGGTCGGGAACGAGTAGAAATCGCATCCCGCGCCGCCGCACTGGGCGAAGGGCTGGAAAAACTGGACCATCGAGGCCGACTTGCCCGCCCCCGCTTCGAAGCTGGCGACCGCGTTCATGTCCCACGGCGCCTGGTCGCCGGTCAGGTGCGAGCCGATCGTCGCGCCCCAGTAGAGGGGCTGGGCGGGGCCGGCGGCGACCGCGGGCTTACGCGCGCAGCGGCGCCGGATGCGGGTCGTGTTGAGGCGCTGCGAGCGGCGCGAGACGCAGCGGTTGGGGCCGAGCAGGGCGCGCGCCCTGCTGACCCGGGCGTGCTTGCCGGCCTGCTTGCCGGCGCCCTGCAGCTTGCCCGCCGGCGCCTTCGCAGCGGCGCTGCCGGCCCCGAGCAGGAGCAGCGCCGACGCCACCAGAGCGGCGAGGGCGGTGAAGCGGATCGGGAGGCTTTTGGCCATACAAGGCCATCGGCGCAATAGCCATCTGTTGCAGGAACCGGCGGACACCTGGACATATGTCCAATTGCACTGAGAGCGGGCGCCAGCCCGCTTGCGATCAGCCCTGGGGCTGGATCGCCGTGGCGCCGAGGCCGGCGAAGGTGTTGCTCAGGTAGGCCGAGCTCTGCAGGCCTTCGGCGAAGGCGGTGGTGGCGCTGCCCGAGGTCTCGACCGGCCAGTCCATGTTGCTGTCGCAATTTTCGAACCAGAGCACGGCGCGGATCTTCTTGTAGTCGGTCGGGATCTTGGCCAGCATGTCCTTGATCCAGGCCGCCTTGGAGCCGCCGTACTCGGTCGAGGCGACCTCGCCGATCATCATCGGCTTCGAGGGGGCGATGGTTTCGACGATCTTCTGGTAGGTCGGCTTGTAGACCGTGTCGAAGCTCTTCCATTTGTCGGGCTTGGCCGGGTTCGTGCCCCAGTTGTAGCCGTCGACGCAGGTCCAGTCGACGTAGGCGTCGCCGGGGTAGAGCGAGGCCAGCGAGGTGCTGCCGCTGTACTCGACGTTCGGGCACCAGACCCAGGTCGCGTTCGTCGGCGCCGACCGCGGTGAAGATGTCGTGGACGTGGCGCCAGGCTTTGGCCGTATTCGCCGGGCTGGTTGCCGTTGACGCCCTCGTGCCAGGGGAACCAGGAGCCGTTCATCTCCCAGTTGAAGCGGAGGAAGAAGGGGTGGTTCCAGGCCTTCGCCTGGGTGGCGAATTCGCGGATGTAGGTGTCGTAGCGGCCGGAGATCACGTCGGAGAGCTGGAAGTCCGGCTCCACCTTGGTCGAGGGGATCGACTGCGAGCTCCAGCTCAGCACCGGGATCGAGCCGTGCGTGCGGATGCTCTCCATCGGGTTGGTCGGGAACTTGTAGAAGGAGCAGCCCGGGTTGCAGTTGGCGAAGGGCTGGAAGAACTGGACCATCGAGGCCTTCTTGCGGGCGTTTTCCTCGAACTTGGTGACGGCGCCCATGTCCCAGGGGGCCTGGTCGCCGGTCAGGTGCGAGCCGATCGTCGCGCCCCAGAGGATCGGGCCGCCGGTCGGGCTGGGGGCGGGCGCGGGTTCCGGAGCAGGTTCGGGGGTGGGTTCCGGTTCGGGTTCCGGAGTCGGTCCCGGGTCCGGGGTCGAGGTGGTGTTCGAGACTTTCACGGTCACTTTGGTCGTCGCCTTGACGCCACGCGAGCCATAGGCGGTGGCGGTCAGGGTATGGGACCCGTTGGCGAGCTTGGTGGTGTCGAGGTTGACCGCGAAGGGGGCGCCGGCGTCGGACCCCTGGACGCTGCCGTCGATCGCGAAGTCGACCTTGCTCGGCGCCCCGGCCAGGATCGAGACCTCCCAGACGACCGAGCCGGAGAGGGTGGTGCCGTTCAGCGGCGAGACGGTCGCCACCGTCAGCTGTTCCTTGCTGCCGGTGTTGGGCCGGGCGGTGGAGGTGGCGGAGGTCGTGGTGTCGGTCTTGGCGCCGCCGAGCTTCTTGGCGGGGCCGATCCCTTCGGCGGCGAGGGCGCCCGATGCGAAGACGCCGATCAGCCCGAGGGCGAGGACGAGGACGGTGGCGATGTGGCGGGAGCGGTTCATGGCCCCGCTGTCATCGACTCACCCCCGTCCGGCTTCAGTCAGCCCCTGATTCGCTGGACGTTCGTCCCTCGGCCGAACGTCCAGTTGAAGAAATCGATCCATAGAGATCGAGGAGCGCGGCGGCGCACTCGTCCCAGGAGCTGAGGCTCGGCGAGCGCTGCGGCAGCGGCTTGGCGAGCTCCTCGAGGGCGGCGGCGGCGACCTGCTCGGGGGTCGAGTCGAGCGGGATGCCGCGGCCGAACCCGTCCTCGGCGATCTCCTTCAGGCCGCCGGCCTCGGCGACGAGCAGGCGGCGGCGGGCCGCGGCCGCCTCCAGCGCGACCAGCGGGTGGGACTCGAACTCGCTCATCAGGACGACCAGCGAGACGCCGCCGAGCAGCGTCGCCATCCCCTGCGGGTCGCCGGAGGGGACGCTGGTGATCTCGATCCGCTCGGCGAGGCCGAGCTCCTGCGCCTGGCGGCGCAGCTCCTCTTCGTAGGGCCCCTTGCCGACGATCAGCAGCCGCGCCTCCGGCTCGCGCTCGAGCACGTGCGGGAAGGCCTCGAGCACGCGGTGGTGGCCCTTGTAGCGCTCGAGCCGGCCGATCGAGGCCAGCGTCGTCGTCTCCGGCTCGGCGGTGGCGAGGTCGGCGTCGGAGAAGCTGAGGTCGGTGCCGTTGGGGATCAAGGCCCAGCGCTCGGGCGGCACCCCGAGCGCCGCCCCGTAGTCCTCGATCTCGAAGCGGGCGATCGCCACCAGCCGCGCCGCCCGCCGCAGCAGCGGCCGCAGCAGGCGCATCTGCGTCTTCCGCGCCCGGTTGCGGAGGTCCGAGGAGTGGCCGCCGCCGTGGAAGGTGACGACGAAGGGGACGCGCAGCGTCAGCGCCCGCATCATCGCCAGCGGCGCGACCAGCGTGTGGTAGCTCTGGAGGTGGACGAGGTCCCACTTCTCGCGTCCCATCTGCCGCCAGATCCCGGGCGCCAGGAACCAGTCGCGGCCCCGCGGCCAGGCGCGGACGGTGCGGATGCGGACCCCGTCGCGGGTCTCGCTGGTCGCCTGCTTCAGCTCCGGGTCGGCGCAGAGGACCTCGACGCGGACGCCGACCGCCGCCATCCGCCGGCTGACCTCCATCACGTGGCGCTCCACCCCGCCCTGCTCGAGCGGGCTGCGCGGCGTCACCATCAGCACCCGCGGGGCGCCGCCGTTGGCGCTCGGATGGGCGTCCTCGGTGCGGTCGGGCCTGGCCAGGCCGGAGCGGACCTTGAGGTAGTCGCCGGTGGTCGCCGCCAGCCCGAGGAAGATCATCGTCGCCCGGCCGAAGCCGCCGGCGTCGCCGCCCAGCGCGTCGCGGAGGCCGCGCAGGACCCCGGCCGGCAGCGTCTGGCGGACGTAGGAGCGCTCCGAGGAGAGGCCGTCCTCGCTTCCCACCATCTTGGCCAGGACCGCCTTCGAGCGGCCCTCGGCGCGGCAGCGGTCGAAGAAGTAGCGGAGCCTGCTCCGGGTGCCGGGGACGACGTGTTCGACCTCGGCGGCCGGGTCGTAGCGGATCTCTGCCTCGGGCCAGCGCTGGTGGACGCGGATGCTGAGGTCGGTCTCCTCGCAGCCGACCGGCAGGGTCCCGACCCGCCCCAGCTCGTGGCTGAAGCCGCCGACCGCGACCAGCTGCTCGCGGCGGAAGGACATGTTGGCGCCGACCAGGTTGCGGACCGGCTGCGGGCCCTGCGGCATCCCGGAATGGGTGCAGCCGACCACCCAGTCGAACTCGGGCGGGAACCAGCCCGGCCTCTCCTCGACCCAGCGCGGGTGCACGCTGCCGCCGGCGCCGAGGACGCCGGGGTCGGCGTAGGCGCCGGCCAGGCGCGCGAGCCAGTCGGGCGCGGCGATCGCGTCGTCGTCGAGGAAGGCGACGACCTCGCCGCTCGCCTCGGCGACGCCGGTGTTGCGGGCGCCGGAGAGGCCCTGCCGCTCGCGGTTGGCGACGATCCTCAGGTCGGGCCAGCGCCGGCGCGCCTCCTCCAGCAGCTCGGGGGCGTGGTCGACGACCAGGACGATCTCATGTGGAGGCAGCGTCTGCGCCCGCAGCGAGTCGAGCGCTTCGCCCATCACCTCGAGGCGATCGAGGGTGTAAGCGCAGATCACGACCGAGATCGTGGGCGGGGTGGCAGCGCGCTCAGCGCGGGGGTCGCTTTGCACCGGCGGGATTCTGGCAGGCCCACCGCCCCTTCCCATGCGAGGCTTTGTGCGTGCGAGTCATGATGCTGGCCCAGTCGATCGCGCCGATCGTCGGCGGCGAAGAGCGCGTGGTCGAGGACCTCAGCCGCGAGCTGGTCGCCCGCGGCCACGACGTCTCGATCGCGACGCTGCAGCAGCCCGGCGACGGGGTGGCGAGCGAGCTGGCCGGCGCCCGCGTCCACACGCTGCGCAGCACCAGCTACCGGATCACCCGCACCCACCAGGACACCGAGCGCCGCCACGCACCCCCCGCCCCGGACCCCGAGACGGTCCACGACCTGCGGCGGGTGCTGCGGCGCGAGCGGCCGCAGGTCGTCCACGCCCACAACTGGATCGTCCACTCCTACCTGCCGCTCGTCCGCGAGTCCCACAGCGCCCTCGTCCTCTCGCTGCACGACTACGGGCTGATCTGCGCGACCAAGCGCCTGCGCCGCAAGGACGAGGTCTGCTCCGGCCCGGCGCCGGTCAAGTGCCAGCTCTGCGCCAGCGAGCACTACGGCCTCGCCAGGGGCCTCGTCGCGGCCTGCGGCGTCCGCTGGCTCGGCCCGCGCCTGCGGCGCAAGGTCGACGTCTTCCTCCCGGTCAGCTCGACGGTGGAGGAGCTCTGCCGGATCCAGGGGGACGAGGCCTCGCGGGTGATTCCGAACTTCATCGGCGAGCTGCCCCCTCCCCTTCCCGGCGACCCGCGCCTCGACCAGTTGCCCGACGAGCCGTTCATCCTCTTCTTCGGCGACGCCACCGTCGACAAGGGCGCCTGGCACCTGGCCGAGGCCTACCGCCAGCTCGAGGACCCGCCGCCGCTGGTCCTGGTCGGCCGCTGCTACATCGACGAGCTGGAGGAGCGGCCGAACGTGCACGTCACCGGCGCCCTGCCGCACCGGCTGGCGATCGAGGCGCTGCGGCGCTCGCTGTTCACCGTCGCCCCCTCGCTCTGGCCGGAGCCGTTCGGGATCGTCGCGCTCGAGGCCTCGGCCGCCGGCAAGCCGGTCGTCGCCTCCGACATCGGCGGCCTGCGCGACATCGTCGTCGACGGCGAGACCGGGCTGCTGGTGCCGCCCGACGACCGCGTCGCGCTGGTCGAGGCGATGCGGCGGCTGATCGGCGACGACGGGCTGCGGGAGAGGCTGGGCGGCGCGGCGGCGGCGCGGGCGGAGACGTTCAGCCCGGCGGCGATCCTGCCCCGTTTCGAGGGCGCCTACGAGCTGGCGGTCGCCCGCCGCCAGGAAAGAGCGGATTAGCTGCATCTTTGCCCTGACGCGGGCGCCCTTTCGCCGTTCGTGAAGGGAGATGAACCAGTCAACCCGGTACGGCCGGCTGCTGATCGCCGGCACGGTCGCGCTGTTCCTGCTTCGCTTTTGCCTCTCCTTGCTGCGGACCGGGCCGGTTCTGGTCGCCGACGAGATCGGCTACCTGACCAACGCCCGGGTGATCGACGGCGGCCTCGCCGGCCAGCTGGAACAGGCGCCTTTCTACCGCGGCGGCTACTCGCTGCTGATCGCGCCGCTGCTCGAGCTCGGCTCCAGCCCCACCTTCCTCTACCACCTCGTCCTCGTCCTCAACGCGGGGCTCGCGGCCTCGGTCTTCCCGCTCCTCTACCTGCTGCTGACGCGCTTCGCCGGGGTCCGTCCCGAGCTGGCGATCTGGGCGGCGCTGGCCGGCGCCGTCTACCCGGCGCTGACGGTCCTCTCCCAGGTGGCGATGTCCGAGAACGCGCTCTTCCCGCTCGTCTGCCTCTGGCTGATCGCCTTCGGCGGCCTGCTCGGCGAGCGCCAAGGGCGGGGCGACTTCGCCTGGGCGGCGGCGCTCGGGGCCGCGACCGGGGCGCTGTGGGCGGTCCACAACCGGATGATCGTCGCCGTCGCCGTGGCGCTGGCGGGGATGGTCTGGCTGACGCTGCGCCGCCGCCTGCGACCCGCGGCGCTCGTCCTCGGCGTCGCCATCGTCGCCCTCGCCTTCTACGGCGTCCACCTCCTCGACGGCTACTTGATCGACGACAACTACGCCGGCTCGGCGCCCGACGAACTGAGCGAACGGATGGACGAGCTCTTCCAGCTCGGCGGCCTGCGGACGGCGCTGGCCAACCTGCTCGGGCAGACCTGGTACCTGCTCGTCGCCACCTTCGGCCTGGCCGCCGTCGCGGTCGCCGATTTCGCCCGCCGGCGGACGCCGCTCCTCGGCGTCCTCCTCGCCCTGACCGCGCTGCTGCTGGCGATCTCCGCTTCCGCCTTCCCGGAACGGACCCGTCCCGACATGCTGATCTACGGCCGCTACGCCGAGGTGGTGGCGCCGGCGCTGATCGCCTTCGGCCTGGCGGCCCTCTCCCAGGTGAGACTGCGGCGGCTGGCCTGGCCGCTGGCGGGGTTCGGGGTGCTGACCGCGCTCGTGGTCCTGATCCGGGCGACGGCCTCGGACCCGGACGCGGCCAACCGCTGGAACATCTCGGCGCTGCCGTTCATCACCGTGCAGCTCGGGCCGGCGATCCTGATCGGCGCGGCGCTGGTTGCGCTCGCCGGCGCCTGGCTGCTGACCCGGGCGACGGCCTTCGGCCCGAAAGTGACGGGAGTGGCCGCTGTAGCCTTGTTTCTCGCCGTGGCCGCCTATGGAGCCTGGAACCCCGTTCGCAGCTCCCAGCGCGCCGTCTACCCGGCGGGATGGACCAGCCCCCAGCCCGCCGCCGAAGACGCCGGGGCGAAGACGATCGCCTATGACCTCGACTCCTACGACACGATCGGCCTCTACAGCCTGCAGTGGTTCCTGCCGAACACCAAGGTGACCTTGTTCGAAGAGAGCCGAGAAGAGCCCGATTCCCGTTTCGTCCTCGCCGGCGAGGACTGGCCTCGCCGCCAGGGAGTGCGCGCGACGGCGCTGTGGTCGGCGGCAGGCCGCGACCAGGTGCTCTGGCGGGTCTCCGGCCCCGGGGCCGAGTAACCGTGGAGAGCTCGACTCAGACCGCACCGCGCGGTCTGAGGCGGCTGCGCGGCCACCTCGACGACCGGCTGTACCGCACCGGCTACTACCTGATCATCGGCACCGGGATCACCAGCCTGCTGGGGGTCGCCTTCTGGGCGCTCGCCGCCCGCTCCTACTCGGCCCACGAGGTCGGCCAGAACGCCGCCGCGATCTCGGCGATGGCGCTCGTCTCCGGGGTCTGCTCGCTGGGGCTCTCGGCGGTGCTGGTCCGCTACCTGCCGATCGCCGGCACCGCGCTGCGGCGGCTCGTCGTCGGCAGCTACGCGCTGACCGCCGGCCTCTCGCTCGTCTTCGGCGCCCTGGTGGCGGCGACCAGCAACCTCTGGTCCCCCACCCTCGACTTCCTCCAGGAGCCGAATTGGCTGATCGGCTTCACGCTGGCGACCGCGGCGACGACGATCTTCACCCTCCAGGACAGCGTCCTCACCGGCCTGCAGACGGCGCGCTGGATCCCGCTCGAGAACTCGCTCTACGCGGCGACGAAGCTGGTCCTGCTGATTGCGCTGGCGGCGCTGCTGCCGACCGCCGGCCCGTTCGTCGCCTGGAACGCGCCCCTCCTGCCGGCGATCCTCGTCATCAACTGGCTGATCTTCCGCCGCCTGCTTCCCCACGACCGCTCGGTCGGGGCGCTCGACCGCAGCAAGGTGATCCGCATGGCGGCCGGCAACTACGGCGGCAACCTCTTCGCCCTGGTCGGGAACATGTACCTGCCGATCCTCGTCGCCAACCAGGCGGGCGCCGCCGACGCGGCCTACTTCTTCATCCCCTGGATGATCTGCATCTCGCTGCAGCTCGTCGCCATCAACGTGATGACCTCGCTGACCGTCGAGGCGGCGCTCGACATGCCGCAGCTGCGGCGGCTCTCGCGCCGGGCGCTGGCCCACTCGATGCGGCTGGTCGCGCCGCTGGCGGCGCTGACGGCGCTGATCGCCCCGCTGGCGCTGCTGGTCTTCGGCCAGGCCTACGCCGACTCGGGCACCGACCTGCTGCGCCTTTTGGCGATCGGGGCGATCCCCAACGTGATCGTCGCCCTCGGGATCGGCGTGGCGCGGATCGAGCACCGGGGGGGCTTCGTGGTCGTCGTCCAGGGGGTGCAGTTCGCGATCGTCCTCGGCCTCAGCGCCCTGCTGATCCCCGACATCGGCGTCATCGCCGTCGGCTGGACCTGGACCGGCAGCCAGTTCCTCCTCGCCCTGGTGATGCTGGCGACGATCCTGCGCCCGCTGGTGCTGCCGGAGCGATGGGCGGGACGGCCGCCGGCTGCCGCCGCCTGAGGACGGCTCAGGCCCGCAGCGCCTGGAAACGCCGCAGGGCCAGCGTGCCGCGGCCGACGGCGCCCGGTCCCAGCACCCCCAGCACCAGGGTGACCCAGGCGAGCGGCGCCAGCGGCCGATGCCGCAGCGCCCGCAGCGCGTGGCGGATGCCGTCGCGGCGGCGGCCGAGCAGGAACGACTGCAGCGCCGCCACCCGCTGCAGGTTCGCGTATTGGCGGGGGCCGCAGCGCCTCAGCGCCTCGCCGTGCCGCGCCAGGCTTTCCTCCGCCATCCAGAGCATGTCCGGCGCCTCCTGCCGGAGGCGGGGGATGAGTTCGGCGGCCGAGGTGCTGCGCATCCAGCTGTTGGGAGCGTCGCTGTGCTCCAGGCCCAGGATCTCGTCCAGGCACAGCGAGCGCTCGGCCTTGGCGAGGTCGAGCTCGAAGATCGTCTCGATCGCCCCGCGCCGATCGGCGATGTAGGGAGTGCCCTCGAAGACGGCGGCCCGGATGCAGCGGCCGGCGTCTTCGCCGCCCTCCTCCTCGGCCCACCGGATCCGGCCCTCGTAGCCGTAGGGCCCGGCCGGGACGAACCGCGGCGTCACCGAGCCGTCGTCCCAGAGCAGCCGGAAGCGGACCACGCGCACGCCCTCCGGCAGCGCCTCGATCGCCACCCGCAGCCGCTCCAGCGCCTCGGGCATCAGCTCCCAGTCGCTGTCGACGACGACGATCCACTCGCCCCGGGCGGCGACGGTGCCGGTGTGGCGGGCCGGGTTGATCCCCCGGTTGCGCTCGTGGACGACGACCCGCACCCGCGGGTCCTCGTAGGCCTCCAGCGCGGCGACGGTCCCGTCGCTGGAGGCGTCGTCGACGACGACGACCTCGAGGTCCTCGAAAGTCTGCGCCAGGCAGCTGTCGACGGCGCGGCGGACGATGCGCTCGCGGTTGTACGTCGTCACGACGACGGTGAAGAAAGGGGTGGACATGCTGTCGCAAGTCTGACGGACGCCTCGGTAGGAAGCGGGGCCGCGCAAGCAATCTTCGCTGCGTGGCTTGAGACCCGCCGCCGCCTGCCGATGCGTTTTCATGGTGAGTCCAATGGAGACCCTTGCGCCGGATGAGCGCAGCGCAGCCGTGCCCGCACCGCAGCCCGAGACGCTGCGCCTGCAGCCGACCCGCGGCTTCAGCCGCGTCCTCGCCCCGCGGGAGCTGTGGCGCTACCGCGACCTGGCCGGCCAGATCGCCCTCCGCGACATCACCGTCCGCTACCGGCAGACCGCCCTCGGCGGGGCCTGGGCGGTGCTGCAGCCGATCGGGTTCATGGTCGTCTTCTCGCTGATCTTCGGCAACGTCGCCGGCCTCTCGTCCAACGGCCTCCCCTACCCCCTCTTCAGCCTCGCCGCGCTGGTCCCCTGGACCTTCTTCTCGACCGCGCTGCTGCTCGGCTCCGACAGCCTGGTCAGCAACTCCGCCCTGGTCTCGAAAATCTATTTCCCGCGGATCTTCATGCCGATGGGGGTGATCGTCGCCGGCTTCGTCGACCTGGCGATCTCCTTCGTGATCCTGATGATCATCGTCTTCGCCTGGGGCTTCGTGCCCTCGGCGGCGATCCTGGCGGTGCCGCTGCTGGTGGCGATCGCCGCCGCCGCCGCGCTGGGCACGACGGCGGCGCTCTCGGCGATCAACGTCCGCTACCGCGACGTCCGCTACGTGGTCCCCTTCGCGATCCAGATGTGGCTCTTCATCAGCCCCGTCGTCTACCCCAGCAGCCAGATCAGCGAGCCCTGGCGGACGCTCTCGGCGATCAACCCGATGGTCGGGGTGGTCGAAGGCTTCCGCTGGGCGACGCTGGGGACCGGCAATGCCCCCTGGGACCTGATCGGGATCTCGGCCCTCGCCGCGGTCGGGTTCCTCCTCGCCGGCCTCGCCTACTTCGACCGCACCGAGCGCGCCTTCGCCGACTTCGTCTGATGAGCGACGTCGCGATCGAGACCAAGGAGCTCGGCAAGACGCTACACCCTCGGGGTGAAAGGGGCCGGCTACGGCACCCTGCGCGAGGCGATCGTCGAAAAAGCACGCAACCCGTTCAAGCGGGAGCGCAAGGAGAAGCAGGACCGCGACCTGCTCTGGGCGCTGCAAGGACCTCTCGCTGACGATCCGCTCCGGCGAAGTCGTCGGCCTGATCGGCCACAACGGCGCCGGCAAGAGCACCCTGCTGAAGATCCTCTCGCGGATCACCGAGCCCTCGACCGGCTACGCCGACGTCACCGGCCGGGTCGGCTCGCTGCTCGAGGTCGGCACCGGCTTTCACCCGGAGCTGACCGGGCGCGAGAACATCTTCCTCAACGGCGCGATCCTCGGCATGCGCCGGGCGGAGATCCGCACCCGCTTCGACGAAATCGTCGAATTCGCCGAGATCGAGCGCTTCCTCGACACGCCGGTCAAGCGCTACTCGAGCGGGATGTCGGTGCGGCTCGCCTTCGCCGTCGCCGCCCACCTCGAGCCCGAGATCCTGCTCGTCGACGAGGTCCTCGCGGTCGGCGACGCCTCCTTCCAGCGCAAGTCGCTGGGGAAGATGAACGAGGTCGCCAAAGAGGGCCGGACCGTCGTCTTCGTCTCCCACAACCTGGCGATCATCCAGGCCCTCTGCAGCCGCGGCATCCTGCTCGAACGCGGCGAGGTGAAGGCCGACGCGCCGATCGTCGGGGCGATCGACAGCTACCTGCGGACGCTCGAGAGCGCCGCCTCCGACGACCTGCTGGAGCGGACCGACCGCGACAGCCGCGCCTACGACGAGACCCTGGTCCGGCGGCTGGAGATCCGCGACGCGAGCGGCGGCCACCCCAACGTCGTCGTCGCCGGCCGGCCGGCGACGATCACCGTCGACGTCACCGAGCATCTGCCGACGATGGAGTGCCAGCTGACGATCGTCAACAGCCTCGGCCAGCCGGTCTGCACGCCTCGACAGCGAGATGACCGCCCCGGTCGACGTCCGCGACACGGAGCCGGGAACGAGCATGGAGTGCCACATCGCCTCCCTGCCGCTGCTCCCCGGGCGCTACCGGATCGACGTCCTCGTCAAAGCCAAGCGCCACATCCAGGACGGGCTGCAGGCCGCCGCCCTCTTCGACGTCGAGCCGGGGACGATCGGCGAGCGCCCCGTCGCCGCCGAGGCCGAAGGCGACGTCGTCCTCCCCCACTCCTGGCGGCTGCCGGCATGAGCGAGCCGCGGTGGCTGGCCCCCGCGCCCCCGGAGCCGGTCGAGCCGCGCGGCGATCCGCCGAGGTTCTCGATCGTCATCGCCACCTACCAGGCGGCCGGCACCGTGGCACGATCGGTGGAGTCGGCGCTGGCGCAGACCTATCCCGCGCACGAGGTGATCGTCGTCGACGACGGCTCCACCGACCACCCCGAGGAGGCGCTGCGCACCTTCGCCGACCGGATCGCGCTTGTCCGCAAGGAGAACGGCGGCGGCGCCTCGGCCCTCAACGCCGGGATCGAGGCCGCATCCGGCGATTTCCTCGCGATCCTCGACGCCGACGACGCCTACGACCCTCGCCGCCTCGAGGCGCTGGCCGGCCTCGCCCGCGAGCGGCCCGACCTGGACCTGATCACGACCGACGCCAGGTTCGTCGTCGACGACGCCGAGGGCGGCACCTTCGCCACCTACACCCCGTTCGTCACCGAGGACCAGCGGACCGCGATCTTCGAGAGCTGCTTCGTCGGCGGCTGGCCGGCGATCCGCCTCTCGCGGCTGAGGGAGATCGGCGGCTTCGACGAGGGGCTGCGCACCGGCTACGACTGGGACTGCTGGGCACGCCTCCTGCTCGACGGCTCCCAGGCGGGGATGGCGACCGACCCCTACTACCGCTACCACCTCCACGCCGGCAGCCTGACCAAGAGCCGGGCGTCCAGCCTCTGGGATCGCGCGACGCTGCTCGAAAAAGCGTTGCGGAACCCCGCTCTTCGCGCCGAGGAGCGACCCCCCCTCGAGAGCGCGATCCGGATGCACCGCTCGCGGGCGACGGTCGCCGAGGCGCAGGACGCGATCTACGGCTCGGGGCCGAGGCGCCAGCTGATGCGGCGCGCTTTCGTGCCCCGCATCGAGCCGCGGGCGCGCCTCACCGCGCTGCTCGCCGCAACGGCGCCGCCGCTCGCACGGCGCGCCGTGCCGCAGGACCGCTCGGCGGAGGACCGCGTTCGCGAGGGGAGCTGATGGAGGCGAGCGCGGAGCGTCCCCGGTTCAGCGTCGTCGTCCCCACCCACCAGCGCCGCGAGCGGGTGGTTCACAACGTCGAGGCGCTGGCCAGGCAGGAGATCTCCTCCTTCGAGGCGATCGTGGTCGTCGACGGCGCCACCGACGGCACCGCCGCCGCGCTGCGCGCGCTCGACACTCCCTTCCCGCTCACGATCCTGGAGCAGGGCAACAGCGGCGCGGCGGAGGCGCGCAACGCCGGCGCCCGCTCCGCCGGCGGCGAGATCCTCCTCTTCCTCGACGACGACATGGAGGCCGACGCGGCGATGCTCGCCGAGCACGACCGCTCCCACCGCGAGGGCGCCGACCTCGTCGTCGGCGACATGCCGCTGCACCCCGGCTCGCCGCGGAACCTGCTCAGCGCGGGCGTCGGCCTCTGGGCCAGCTCGCGCCGTGAGCGGCTGACGACCGAGGGCGGGGCGATCGGCCCCGACGATCTGCTGACCGGCCAGATGTCGATCTCACGCGAGGCGTTCGCCCGTGTCGGCGGCTTCGACACCTCGTTCACCCGGGAAGGGCTGTTCGGCGGCGAGGACATCGACTTCGGGCTGCGGGTGGTCAAAGCCGGCTTCCGGGTCGTCTACAACCCCGCCGCGATCAGCTACCAGTACTACGACGTCGATCCGGGCGCCTACCTGCGCCGCACCCGCGAGGCGGGGCGCTCCGAGGAGGAGCTGGTTCTAAAGCATCCGGAGCAGGCGAACAGGCTCGACGAGGGCCCGGCCTTCCACACCCGCCGCAGCCGCTGGCTCCTCGGCCCGCTGGTGGTCGCGCCGGAAGCCCTCAGCCGGCCCCTGCGCGCCGCGGCCACCGCCCTGGTCAGGAGCGGCCGGCAGGACGCCTGGGTGCGACGGCTCTTCTTCGGCCTGAGAACGACCGAGCACCTGCGCGGCGCGCGCCAGGCCCGGCGGGCCTTCTCCGGCGGAGACGGCGTCGCCGTCCTCGCCTACCACGCGGTCTCGGACCTCGGCGAGGACCCCGTCCTCGCCGAGTACGGCGTCCCCGCCGAGCGGCTGGCGGCGCAGCTCGACGACCTGGCGGCCCGGGGCTGGAGCTTCGTCGGCCTCGACGCCGTGCTGGCCGCCTTCGAGGGGCGGGGCGGCCTGCCCCGGCGCGCCGTGCTGGTCAGCTTCGACGATTGCTACGTCGACCTCCTCGGCGAGGGCCTGCCGGTGCTCGCCGAGCGCGGCGTCCCGGCCCTGGCCTTCGCCGTCGCCGGGCTCACCGGGGGGGCGAACGAGTGGGATCGCCCGCTGGGGGCCCGCGAGCTGCCGCTGCTCGACTCCGCCGGCCTTCGCGAGCTCGCGGCGGGGGGCGTCGAGATCGGCTCCCACGCGATGACCCACCGGCCGCTCGCGCGCCTCGAGCCCGCCGAGGTCGAGACCGAGGTTGCCGAGTCGGCCGCGCGGCTGGAGTCGCTCGGGCTGCCGCGGCCCCGGACCCTCTCCTACCCGCACGGAGAGACCAGCCCGGCGGTCGAGGCGGCGGTTCGGAAGGCTGGCTATAAGGCCGCGTTCACGGTCGATCCCGGGATCGCCGACCGCTCCTGCGACCCCCTGGCGTTGCCGCGGATCGAGGTTCTCGCCAGCGACTCGATGCGTCTGCTGCGGGTGAAGCTGGCGACGGCTAGATGGCCGGCTCGGTGGCGGGGGCTGGCGCTGCGGGCTGCGCGCCTGCTGCCGTAGGCGCAGAGCGCCCCACCCGCATCGAGCGCTTGTAGCGCAGGGCCGGGCGCTCGACGAAGTGGTAGGTCAGCGCCGAGAGCGCACCGACCACAACAGCGACGATCACGGTGTTGACGAGGAGCCCGCCCCAGCCGGCGACGGTGAGGCCGTGCTGGGACAGCCAGACGATCACCGGCAGGTGCCAGAGGAAGACGCTGTAGGAGACGACGCCGATCGCCACCAGCGGTCCGGACTCCAGGAAGCGGAGTGCCCGCGAAGGCACGGCATCGGTGGCCTCCGGGATCACGATCGCGGCGAAGATCAGCGCCAGCGCCAGCGCCTGCCCGGTGTTCTGCAGCAGGTAGCTGTGCTCGCCCTGGTTCATCGTCGCGGCGCAGGGGACGAAGATCAGGAGCCCGAGCACGGCCGTGAACGGCCGCCAGAACGCGGGGGGCCGCAGGCGACCGTCGGCGATCTGGACGTAGGCGACGGCGACGACCATCCCGAAGCAGAAGAGGTCCGCCTGCGCCCAGAAGCTGCGCTCGACCACCGAGTGCCAGTTGTTTCCGTACCCGGCGGTCGGGGCGGCCGGGAAGACGTGCCCGGCCACCGCCTTGCCCGTGAGGCCGACCACCAGCAGCAGGAGCGGCGGCCCGAGCAGGGCGAGCACCCGGCCGCGGCGGTCCTTCGCCCGGCGCGCGGCCCAGGCCGCGCCGAAGACGAGCAGCGGCAGGACGAGGTAGAAGACGAGCTCGACCGCAAGCGACCATGCCGGCCCGATTCCGATCCCCAAGGTGGTCGGGCGGTAGTTGTTCAGCAGCAACGCCGACTGCAGGAAGGCGAAGGGGTCGGTGAGGCGCCCGACGTCGAGCACCGCCCCCTCGCGCAGGTAGACGGTGCCGATCAGGATCGAGCAGGCGAAGAGGATCACCCAGTAGGCCGGGGCGATCCGCAGGAACCGGTTTCGGAAGTAGGCCCGGATCGACATGCGTTCGGTGCCGCGGGCGATCGCCGCGACGAAGGGTCGGTAGAGCAGGAACCCCGAGAGGGTGAAGAACAGGGTGACGCCGACGGAGAGGGTCGAGAGCGCGTCGCCGATCCAGAGGTCGAACCCGAGGGCATCGCCGTCCGGGGACGAAAACCCCCAGACGTGGACGAGGACGATCATGCTGGCGGCAAGCGCCCGCATGCCCTCGATGCCCTGCAGGCGCCTGGTCGACGACGGCTGCGGCGGGGTCGGTGCGTGAACCTCGTGCTCCACCGCCCCGAGGGTAGCGCCGAAATTGCAGGCGTTCTGGATCCGACAACGGATGGTCAGGCTCCGTCATGATGCCGCCGACCACCCGCGCCTTGAGCTTCGTCAACCACATCCCCGTCTCCACCCGCCCTTCGGCGCGCCGCCTGGCGCAGATCGCCGGCTGGCGCCTGGCCGTGCCGGCGCTGCGGTCACGTGCCCGTCGGCGGCTCGATCGCCTCGAGCCCGGAGCGGCGACGGTGGTGACGGTCAACTGGAACTCGTGGCCGCACCTCGAGGTGCTGATCGACGTCGTCAGGCGGCGCAGTCCCGCAAGCACCCGGATCGTCGCCGTCGACAACGGCTCCGAGGACGAGTCCCGCCGGCGGATCGGGGAACGCCCCGAGGTCGAGGGACTGCTGCTCCCCGCCAACGTCGGCCACGAGCTGGCGATGGACCTCGGCGTCCTGCGCTGCGAGACCGAGTTCGTCGTCGCGCTCGACGTCGACGCCTTCCCGCTGCACGACGACTGGCTCGATCGCCTGCTGGCGCCGCTCGGCGAGGGCGCACAGGTGTCCGGGGCCAGGCTGAACCGCTCCTACGTCCACCCCTGCTGCTGGGCGATGCGGTTCTCGCGGTTCGTCGAGCAGGGCCACTCCTTCCGCGCCCACTACGTGCCGCGCTCGGAAGGCCGCGACGCCTCCGGCGACGTCGGCGAGGAGATCTCCGCCGCCGAGGCGCCGGACGTCCACTTCTTCGAGGTGACGAGCCAGCGCGGCCCCGGCGACGTCGGCACCGTGTTCGGCGACCTCGTCTACCACAACTTCTACGCGACCCGGTTCAACGCGACCTCGGACTCGACGCTGGACGGGGTCGTCGCCGCCGACGACTCCGCCCGGGCATGGGACGAGGCACTTCAGAAGTACGTCTATTGAGCCGGTCGCCGCGCCAGCACGAGGGTGGCGCTCGGCTCGCCCCAGGTGAGGCCGAGGTGCTCGACGCGGACCGCCGCGGCCAGGAACGGGAAGGCGAGCAGGCGGAGAAACAGCGGCGCGTCCTTGATCCGGTCGCGGATCTCCTGGGCGGCGGCGGCGAGGCTGCGGTAGGTCGGGCGCAGGTCGACCGGCTCGAGGCCGGCGGCGCGGACGTCGGCGGCGATCTCCTCGCGGCCGTAGCCGTGCCGGACCTCCTCGCGCCAGATGCCGGTGCTGCCGGGGAGCACCGGGGTCCAGTCCTTTTCCGGGACCTGGAGGGCGAGCAGGCCGCCGGGGCGCAACGCCCCGGCCATGCTGCGAAGCGCCGCCTCGTCATCGGGGATCTCGTGCAGGCACTCGAGGGCGACGACCGCGTCGAATCCCCCCTCGGGCAGCGGCGCGGTGAGGTCGGCGGGCTGGAAGCGGACGTTGCCGAGCGAGCGCGCGGCCGCGCGCGAGCGGGCGCCGTCGAGCAGATCGGCTCGCTGGTCGACGCCGAGCAGCGCCCAGTCGTCGTGCCGGCGGGCGAGGGACAGCGTCAGCAGCCCGTCGCCGCAGCCGGCGTCGAGCACGCGCAGCGCTCCTCCCGTCGCCTCGCCGGAGAGCACCTCGTCGGCCAGGGCCAGGCGCAGCCGTCGCGACGGCGCCATCAGCGCCAGCCGCTCCTCGAGGATCGCGCGCAGCTTGCCGAGGGCGTTCATCGGCGCATCATTTCCAACCCGGCGGCGGCGCATCGGATTTCACCCCCACCCCGCTGGGGGAAAAGTCGGATACGACGAGGATCGCCATGAGCTGGAGCGAGGCGCCCTGGCGGACCCGCCTGCTGCGCCGGCTGCGAATCCCGGCCGCTTTGCTGGCGCCGCTGGCCCGACTCTCCCCGCGCTGGAAAGAGCTGCGCGACGACCTCGCCCACTGGTCCGAGCTGCGGGCGCGGGTCAGCCGCGACGAATGGCGACGCCTGACCAGCTCCTATTCGGTGCTCGTCTACCACCGCTTCGCCGGCGAGCTGAAGCCGGGGCAGGAGCGGATCGACATCGCGCCGCGGCGCTACCGCCGCCAGCTGCGGCTCCTGCGCCTCCTCGGGTTCAAGCCGCTCCCACTCGACGAGCTGCTCGCCTTCCACCGCGGCGAGCGCAACGCGCTGCCCCGGCGCCGCTTCGCGATCACCGTCGACGACGCGATGGCCGACGCGGTCGAGCCGCTGCGACGCTCCGCCCGCCTTGCCCCCCAGCTCTTCGTCCCCACCGCCGAGCTCGGCGGCAGCGCCCACTGGATCGACGGCGAGCCGGTCGCCGGCTGGGACGAGATCCGCGCGCTGGCCGATGCCGGGGTCGCGATCGGCTCCCACACCCGCCACCACCGTCGCCTGACCCGGCTCGGGGCAGCCGAGCGGGAGATCGAGCTGCTCGGCTCGCTCGTCGAGCTGCGCGAACAGGTGCCCGGCGCCGCGGCGGTGATCGCCTACCCGAACGGCGACCACGACGACGCCGTCTGCGCCGCCGCCGAGGCGGCCGGCTACGAGGCCGCCTTCACCACCGAGAAGGGCCGCAACGACGCCGCCAGCGACCGCTTCCGCCTGCGCCGCGTCAGCGTCCACGGCGCCGACGGCGCCCTCGCCGTGCTCTGGAAGGTGCTCACCGGCGAGGCGCTGCCGGGCTGGTGGCCGGGCCGGCGCCTGCGCCGTTAGGCGCGCTCTTCAGCCGCGCTCCAGCTCCTCTTCGACCAGGCCGAAGAAGACCGATCCCCGCAGCGCCTCGGCGCTCGGGGTGCCGCGCGACTCCAGCTCCAGGTGGCGGTAGTCGCTGCGGCTGTGGACGATCCAGGTGAGGAGGCGGAGGCGGCGGAAGTCCGCGGCGGAGATGCCGAGCGCCGCGGTGTACTCGGCGATCGCCGCAGTTGCGACGCGGCCGTGGGGGGCGTTGGGGTCGAGCAGCTTGGCGTAGGTCTCGCGGGTGCGGCCGCTCTCCAGCGCCCCGTCGAGGACGAAGGCGCAGTTGGCGAGGAAGTAGACGAGGTCCAGGCCCGGCAGCCCGGCCGGCTCGGCCGACTCCCAGTCGAGCAGGACGGGGTCGCCGGCCGGCGTCATCAGCACGTTCCAGGGCGAGCAGTCGCGGTGCTCCACCGTGAGCGGCAGGTGGTCTAGGTCGGCCAGGAGAGCCTGCGCCCGGTCGAGAAGGTCAGGGTCGATAACCGGCCCGAAGCTGCCCGCGAACCAGTCGAGAGCATCGCGAGGCGGCGATTTTCCCCCTCCAGGGGGGTTTTTTGCCACCTCGATGCGACCGACCCCTCCGGCCAGGTCGATCAGAACCCCCGTCACCCTCCTCGCCGTCGCCTCGAAGTTCTCCGGCGTCAGCGTGTCGAGCAGCGACCTGCCCGCCACCGCCTCCTGGACCACCGCGAGGCGGCCGTCCCGCGAGCCCTCGCCGATCAGGGACGGGACCCCGGCGAGGTCCGGACGCTCCTCCCGCAGCCGGCGCAGGACCTCCGCCTCGCGCTCCAGCCCCGGCTCGGCCTCCGGCACGCGGGCGAATTTCACCGCCTTGGCGGGGCTCTCGGTCCCAGGCTCGAAGGCGAGGCCGACGGCCTTGTTGATGCTGCGGTGGCCGGTCGTCAGCAGCAGGAGCCGGCACGAGGACGAGAGGGGTATCCCCGCCTCGTCCGGTCCGCCCGGCCTGCGGCCGACGACGTAGATCGGCGCCAGCAGCCCGGCGCTTCGCAGCATGCGCCAGAGACGGCGAAGGATCGTGCCTGTGAGCGAGCGGGGCGCCCGGCTCTCGAGCAGGTAGGCCGTCGCCGCCTCCTCCTCGACCGGCAGCCAGAACTGCGGCAGGCGGTGCGGCAGCGGACCGGCCCAGTAGGCGCGGACGTCGGTGTAGCCGGCGGCTTCGGCCCGGCGGCGGGCACGTCCGATCCCGCCGGGTCGCGGCAGGCGCCAGTGGGCCAGAAGCTCGGCCTCGGGCAGGAGAAAGCGCCAGTCCCGGTGCCGCAGCAGCGGATTGCGCCGCGACTCGGGCAGATCCTCGATATCGCGGCAGAGGTTTTCCCTCTCATGGATGGAAAAGCTCTGCCGCGCCCCAGTTTCGTCAGCAGCTCCCGGTAGGTCTCCTGGACCTGCTCCGCGTTCTGCTCGCGCCGCAGGCCGGCGTCGACCCGCTCGCGCGCCCGGGCGGCGAGGTCCTCCCGCAGGCTCGGGTCGCCGAGCAGGCGCCGCAGCGCCGCGGCCAGCGCCGGCGCGTCGCCGGGCGGAACCAGCAGGCCGCTGCGGCCGTCCTCGATCAGCTCTTCGGTGCCGCCGATCGCCGAGGAGACGATCGCGATGCCGGCGGCCATCGCCTCCAGCACCGCCAGCGAGGAGCCCTCGTAGAGGGAGGGCAGGGCGAAGACGTCGCAGGCGGCGAGCAGCTGCGGGACGTCCTCTCGGCGGCCGAGGAAGCAGACCCGCTCGGCGAGGCCGAGCTCGGCGGCGCGCGCTTCCAGCCGGGCTCGCTCCGGTCCGTCCCCGGCGAGGAGGAAGAACGCGTCGGGCACCTCGGCGATCGCCTCGAGCAGGGTGTCGTGGCCCTTCTGCGCGTTCAGCCGCGCCGGCGTCAGCACCAGCGGCCGCGTCTCCGAGCCGCCCAGCTGCGTCCGTAGGCCGGGCGGGACCGGGACCGCGGCGCGCTCGACGTCGACGGCGTTGTAGGCGACCTCGACCTTCTCCGCCGACCAGCCCAGCCGCTCGACCAGCTCCGCCGCGATCTCCCGCGAGACCGCGAGATAGCGGTCCACCCCCCGCGCCAGCGCCCGCAGCTGCCAGGCGGAGGAGCGGTCGGGCTCATAAGCGCCGACCTGCACCGTCCCCACCACCGCCGGCACGCGCGCCAGCACCGCCGCGGCCAGCCCCCACTTGCAGGCCACCGGCGAGCTCATGTGGGCGTGGAAGACCGCCGGCCGCTCGCGCCGCAGCAATCGCACCAGCCCCGGCACCCGCCGCGCCCCGGTCAGCCCCAGCGGCAGCGGCGGGATCCGCCGCACCGGCACGCCGAGCCCGGCGGCGCGCTCGGCCAGCGGCTCGACCTCGGGCGCGTCCTCGAGCAGCAGCGTCGGCTCCCACTCGCCCCGGTCGAGCGACGCGAGCAGCATGAACATCGCGTTCTCGGCGCCGCCGAGGACGCGACTATCGGTGTAGAAGAAGATCGATCGGGCCACGCTGGAGCTCTCCGGCTAGGTTCGACAGGTCGCCCTCGTCGTTTGATTCGCGCAGCGCCGCATCCACCCCTGCCCAGAAGGCGTAGTCGAGGACCGGCCGGTAGAAGAGCGGCGACCGCCACGCCCCGAGCCGCTCGAGCAGCGAGAAGAGCGCGAAGACGGCGCCGCTCGTCGCCGGCAGCCGCCGCGTCGCCCACAGCAGCACCGCCCGGACCGCCAGCCAGGGACGGGAGCTGTCGTCCGGGCTGGCGAGGCGCAGGCCCCCGAAGACCTCCGGGTGGCGGCGGGCGAGCTGGACCGTGGTCCTGCCTTTGGCCAGGGTGTCGCGCTGCAGGCCGCCGAGGTCCTTGTCGTAGGTCTGCCAGGCGAGCGCCTCGGGGTCGTAGCCGAGCTCGACCCCGCTCTTGCGCAGTCGCAAGGCCAGCTCGACGTCCTCGTTGCCGTAGATACCGAACGAGTCGTCGAAGCCGCCGGCCGCGCGCATCGTCTCGGTCCGCAGCGAGGCGTTGCCGGTGAAGAAGGAGCGCGGCAGAGCGAGGTGGGCGGGGTCGGAGAGCCGCGAGAGGTGGAGGTCGAACTTGTCCTTCACGTAACGGGCGGCGTGGGTGCTGCCGGGCTCGAGCTCGACCGGGACGGCGCCGAGGACGCAGCGGCGCGAGCCCTCCGGGTGGTGGGAGCGGTGGCGCGCGACGAACTCCGGCACGACCCGCATGTCGTCGTCGAGGACGATCGTCACCTCGCCCCGCGCCGCCGCCACCGCGGCGTTGCAGGCCGCCGCCCGGCCGCGCGAGCCGGGCGAGACCCAGCGCAGCTGCAGGGGGCCCTCCCACTCCTCCAGCATCTCCAGGGTGCCGTCGGTCGAGGCGTCGACCGAGACGACGACCTCGTACTCGTCGTGGCCGACGCTCTGGCGCGACAGCGACTCCAGCACCGTGCGCAGCGCCTCGCGGCGCTGGTGGGTCGGGATGACGACGGTGACGCCGGGGGCCTCAGCCATCGGAACCAATTCGGCGTGCCGCGCGCGCCTCCTCGAAGATCGCGGTCTGGCGCTCGGCCCAGGCCTCGGGGCTGTGGTGGCGCTCGGCGAACTCGCGCGCCCGCTCCCCCAGGCTCCGCCGGGCGGCGTCGTCCTCCAGCAGCGCCGCCGTCGCGGCGGCGATCTCGGCCTCGCTCTCGGCGACGGCGAGCGGCGGCTCCTCGCCGAAGTCGGTGTAGCCCTCGGCCCCGCGCGGCGTGGTCACCACCGCCTTGCCGGCGGCCATCGCCTGCAGGACCTTCATCCGCATCCCGCCGCCGGTCCGCACCGGCGCCATCACCACCGCCGCCTCCTCGGTGTGGGGCATGACGCTGGGCGCGTCGGCGACCACCTCGACCCGCGGCCCGGCCAGGCCGAGGACCTCGGGCGGCGGCGCGCTGCCGACGATCCGCAGCCGCGCCTCCGGGGCGCGCTCCAGCACCGCCGGCAGGATCTCCCGCGCCAGCCAGATCGCCGCGTCGCGGTTGGGCGGGTGGTGGAAGGCGCCGACGAAGAGGATCGTCCCCGGCAGCTCCCGCGCCGGGTCGGCGGCCGGCGGCAGGACCAGCCCGAAGGGGTCGACCCGGACCCGCGCCGCCACCTCGGGGGCCAGCTCGGCGATCGCCTCGGCGTCGCGCCGGCTGAAGACCTGGACGAGATCGAACTGCCGCCAGGCCTGGCGCTGGAAGCGCTCCCAGCGCCGCCAGTCGAGCTCGCCGAAGGCCCAGCCCGGCCAGCTTCGCGGCGGTCCCACGTTCCAGTCGACCGGGCGCGGCCGCAGGACCTCGTGGTGGGTGTAGACGGTCGCCACCCCGGCGGGATAGCGGAAGACCGACATCGCGCTGTCCTCGACCGCGACGACGTCGAACTCGCGCTCGGAGCCGAGCCGGTCGAGGATTCGCTGGAAACCCGGGTCGGCGTACCAGACCGTGCGCCAGGGCCAGCGCCCCCGCGCCCAGGCGGCCGCCATCCGCAGCTGCCGGCGCCGCCGGCGCCCGCCCGGCGGCGGCCGGCGACGATCGGCGACGAGCACCTCGCCTTCCTCGCGCAGCCGCGCCACCGCGTCGGCTTCGCCGGGCTCGTCGCCGATCGCGGTGACCAGCGTCACCTCGTGGCGCCGGCGCAGCCCCCTCAGCTCGGCCTCGAGCAGCACGGGGATCGCCCCTCCCCCGTCCGCCTGCGGCGGCACCGGGACGACGAGGAGGATCCTCATCCCGCGCCGAGGACGTCGCGGTAGGCCTGCTCGAAGCGCGGGATCACCGCGCCCGCCGCGAACGACCGCGCCTTCGCGCTGGCGGCCGACCCGAAGCGCTCGCGGCGCTCGCCGTTCTCGATCAGGTCGCGCATCGCCTCTGCCAGGGCGCCGACGTCGCCCTGCGGCACCAGCAGGCCGGCGTCGTCGCCGATCATGTCGACGTGGCCGCCGAGCGTGGTCCCGATCACCGGCTTGCCGCGGTTCATCGCCTCGGCCACGGTGGCGCCGAACGGCTCCGGCCAGAGCGAGGGCATCACCCCGAACATCGCCCGGTCCCAGGCGGCCATCACCGCTTTGTGGGGAACGTCGGTGAGGACGACGGCCTCCTCGGGGAACGGTTGCGGCGAGTCGCGCTCGAAGGTCCCCATCAAGACCAGCGGCGGCGGCGAGGTGAGCTTGCCGTAGGCGTCGAAGAGGGTTTCCAGGCCCTTGACCCGGCGGAAGGCGCCGACGTAGAGGACGAACGGCTCGCTCGGCAGCCGCTCCAGGTAGGGGGCGATGGCGGGATCGGCGCTGTCGACCTCTTCGTCGGGGGCGACGTCCTGGAAGCTCGGGATCGTCACCTGGACGAGATCCTCCGGCGCCCCGCCCTCGCCGAACAGGTGGCGGGTGGTGACGTCGTGGACGAAGGTGCTGACGCTGTGCAGGCCGGTCATCTTCCGCGCCAGCAGCGGCCGGCAGAGGTAGACGCCGGCGGTCGCGGCGAGGCCCTTGGGGACGCCGCCGTAGTAGTCGCTGGCGCAGCTCGCGCACTTCAGCGGCGCCGGGCCCGAGCAGGGCTCGCCCTTGCGCAGCAGCGTCCGGTTGGCGCAGAAGTAGCCGTAGTCGCGGGCCGAGATCAGCATCGGGATCCGCCTGCGCCCGAGCGCGACCGCGACCGAGAAGGCGAGCCAGCCGTAGGCGTGGATCACGTCGGGCTCGAAGCCCTTGATCAGGCGCCGCAGGCCGGCGATCGTCACCGGGTCCGGGAAGGGCGGCTGGTGGCGCTGCTCTTCGTCGCGGATCAGCGAGCGGAACGCGGTCCGCACCTGGCGCAGGCGGTGGACGGTGACGTGCTCTTCCCAGTCGAGCGGCGGCAGGCCGCCGTGCCAGGTGGTGGCGACGGCGACGTCGTGGCCGCGCTTCGCCATCCCGGACGCGATCAGCCGCGCCTGGCGATGGGCGCCGCCGATGAACGGCGGGTAGTGATCGGTGGCGATCAGGATCCTCATCGGCGCTGCAATCTTCCCAGCACTCGGTTGGCCCCGGTGCGCCTGCCGGGGAAGAGAAACAGCTCGGCCAGCGGACGCGCGAGGCGCCGCGGCACGATTGCCTCGAGCGCGAACCAGGCGGCCATCAGCGCCTTCGTCGGCGCCGCGACGTCGAAGCGGCGGCGCAGCGCGCGGAGGGCGTCGGCCAGCAGGGCGCCGCGGCGGTCGCCCGCCACCGGGTGCCGGCCCGGCTCCAGGCGCAGCGAGACGAGCCGGTTGGCGAGGTCGGAGAAGGAGAGGATCCGCTCCGGCCGCTGCAGCCCGAGCTCGTCGGCGAGCGCTTCCAGCGAGCGAGTCGTCGCCCCGGCGAAGAGAATCGCTTCGCGGACGTGGCCGAGGTCGATCTCGTCCGCGTCCAGCTCGTAGGCGTTGCCGCCGTGGACCCGGTAGGAGGCGCAGACCTCGTCCAGCAGCGCCGCCTCGCCGAGCAGCGCGGTCAGGTGGACCAGGTACCAGTCGGCACCGCTGCGCGGGTAGTCGGCGGCGGGGATCGGCAGGATCCGGCGCACCGCCTCGGTGCGAAAACCGGTCCCGCCCCCCGGCAGCCAGGGCAGGTCGAAGGGGAAGGCGAGCTCGGCAGGGCGCTGGTCGCCGACCGGCGCCGCTAGGTGGCCGCCGGGCTTGACCGCGCCGGTCGGATTGCCGTCGGCGTCGACGATCGCCATCGGGAACTGGACCTTGGACAGCTCGGGGCGGGCGGCGAAGGCGGCGGCGACCCGCTCGGCCGCCTGCGGGCGCAGCACGTCGTCGGCGTCGAGGACGAGGAGGACCTCGCCGCGGCAGCGCTCGAGCCCGGCGTTCAGCGCCGAGGCCTGGCCGCCCTGCTCCTTCAGCACGACCTGCACCCGGTCCTCGTATCCGCGCAGCACCTCGCGCGAGTCGTCGCTGGAGCCGTCGTCGACGACGACCACCGCGACCTCGGGGTGCGTCTGCGCGCAGGCGCTCTCGATCGCCTCCGGGAGGAAGCGCCCGTAGTTGTGGTTGGTGACGACGATGTCGACGGAGGGTGCGCTCGTGCTCAAGGGAAGGTCATTTGCCTCGGTAGCCAGCTCGTAACCCGGCGGTAGAGCTTCTGCGGCTGCCCCTCTTTGTAGAGCGAGGCGACGACGTGCGTCCTGCCGCTGGGCCTGGATGGAACGTCGACTTCGTAGACGCGTTCCTCCCCCGGATCGAGGTCGACCCGGTAGGTCTTCGACTGGTCTTTCCCGAGGCTCACCCTGAGCCTGTAGGAGTGGGAATCGTGCTGGTTGCTGTCGACGCCGATCGCGACCGTGTCTTCGAGCTTGTCCGTCGGCAGCATCCAGAGCGCCGTGAAGCCCTTGGCGTTCTCGGCCGGCAACGGCCGCTCGGAGAGGGCGAGGGCGCCGAGCGCGATCGCCGCGGCAAGCGCCCAGAGGACGAGGCTGCCGGTGGCGGGGCGAGGCAGGGACGGGCGAGCGGCGCGCCGGCCCTGCGGTCGCTGGCGCCGCAGAGCTGCGCCGCGGCAGGCTGCGATCACGACCAGCGGCAGCAGCACCGCCCAGCTCGCCGTCTCGAGCCCGAAGGGGAAGATGTTGAGGACGAAGGAGCCGAGGGCGAGGACCATCAGGCTGACCGCGACGCTGAGCATGATCCGCTTCGGCGCCGCCAGCTCGCGGGAGCCGAAGGCCGCGGCGACGATCGCGTAGCCGGGCAGGAAGAGGGTCAGCGGCAGCGCCGCAATCAGGCGGACGATCCCCAGCGGCACCAGCGCCGCGACCAGCGCGCAGGCCACCGCGGCGACGCAGGCACGCTGCAGGTCCCAGTGGCCCCTCATGGGCGGTCCTGGAGGTTGAAGAGGACGATGCGGCCGCCCTGCCAGACGCGGCCGATCGGGATCTCGGAGAACTTGTGGACCACGCCCTTCGGGCGCAGCTCGTTCCCGTACTGGTCCTCGACCGAGAAGTACTGGCCGCGCAGGGTGTCCTCGGAGAGCAGGCGGCGGTCGGCGACGAGGAAGGGCAGGTGGTGGTTCTCCAGCAGCGGCAACTGCCAGTCGCGGAGCACGGGTTCGTCGACGATGTCCTCGATGTCGGGCCCCTGGCCGCCGTAGGCGACCTGGCCGCCGGGGAAGAGCAGGATCCGGGCGTCGGCTTCGGGCGCGGCGAAGCGGCTGCCGTCGAGGCGCTGCTTGGAGAATTCGGCCAGCGCCAGGGGTTCGGAGAAGATGTCCCTGCCCCCGGCGGAGGCCTTCAGCGGCCGCGCCAGCTGGAGGTCCCACGACCAGCCGGAAATCGCGCCGCCGACGAGGACGACCGCCAGCGCCCCGGTCAGCAGCAGCCGCCGCCGCATCAGGCGGGGCCCCCGACGCAGCAGCCGGGCGGTGCCGTAGATGGCGACGAAGGAGAGGCCGATGAAGAAGTAGCCGCCGGCGCGGTTCCCCGTCTCCCAGGCCGCCGGCGCGAAGCGCAGCATCAGCGCCGCGAAGAAGGCGACGGTGAAGGCGCAGAAGATGAGCACGAGGGGCTTTCTCCGCTGCCGCCGCCAGACCTGGCGCAACCCGATCAGGGAGATGACGCCGAGCACGGCGATCGCGAGCAGCGCGATCGCCCGTGCCCCCATCGGGGTCCCGGCGACGGCTTCGGCCGTGTCCGAGGGCGCCCCGAAGAGCTGCCGCGCTTCGGTGTCGCCGAAGGCGGTCTCGTAGATCGCCTTGATCGCGTTCTCGAGCACCGGGAAGAGGTAGCCGGTGGTCGAGCGGGCGGCGATCAGCAGCCAGGCGGCGGCGGAGCCGACCGCCAGCGCCGCGAACGGCCACGGGTTGGGCTTCTCGACCCTCATCACCCAGTAGAGGACGGAGAGGGCGAGGAAGATGATCGCCAGCGCGTAGGAGCTGAGGTGGTGGGTGATCGTGATCGCGAGGATCCCGAGCACGATCGGCACCGCCCAGGCGCCGCGGAGCCGCGGCGGCGCCTCCTCGCGTTCGACGAACGCCATCAGGACGACGCAGACCAGCGGCAGCGAGAGCGACTCGTAGGAGAACTGGGCCCCCCAGAAGAGGAAGTTGCTGGTGCCGGTGTAGACGGCGACGCCGAGGCCGGCGCCGCGGGCCGAGCCGCTGAGCCGGGCGAAGAGGAAGAAGAGCGCCGCCATCTGGACCAGGCGGGCGGCGCCGATCAGGATCGTGCCGCAGAGGTAGGTCGAGGCCCCGGTCAGCATCGTCAGCGCCGAGGTCGCCCCCTCCAGGCCCGGGTAGTACGGGGAGGTCGAGATCGCCGGGTTGAAGTGGTAGAGGTGGTCGAAGCGCTCGATCTGCTGGACGTTGAAGGCGTGGATGTACTCGTCGGAGAGGGTGAAGAGGGGGGCGTCGTGGACGACCTTGACGCCGTAGAGCGCCAGCCCCAGCAGCAGGACCAGGCCGAGGCGCTCGCGGTAGGTCGGCTGGGTCGAGGTGAGCCGCAGGAAGATCGGCACCGCGATCAGCAGAATGCCGAGCCAGTAGATCAGCTGCGACGGATCGAGCGTTTCACGCGAGAACGCGTTGGCGAGCGAGCAGAGGAACAGCCCGACCGCCGCAAGAAGCGCGATGACTGGTGGGGATTCGAGCCGGGCCTGCACGTTCAAACCTTACGGTCGGCATTCGCGCGCGGATCCCATAGCCCTGCACGCCCACGGCCGGGGCGCGCAGGCGGCGCCCCGGACCGTTTCAAGACGCGGCTTCAGCCGAGGCGCTGTTCAAGCGCCTCGAGCTGGGCGCTGACCTCGGCCGGCAGCCTGTCGCCGAACTTGGCCAGGTGCGCCTTGACCTGCGGCAGCTGCTCCTTGACCCGGTCGAGGTCGACGCTGAGCAGCTCCTTCATCGCCTCCCCGGAGATCTCGAGGCCCTCGGTGTTGATCTCACCGTCGGCGGGCAGCAGCCCGACCGGGGTCTCGACCGCCTCGGCTTCGCCCTCGCAGCGGCGGAAGACCCACTCGAGGACGCGGCTGTTCTCGCCGAACCCGGGCCAGAGGAACTTGCCGTCGGCGTCTTTGCGGAACCAGTTGACGTAGAAGACCCGCGGCAGCTGAGCCCCCTCGCGCTGGCCGACCTTCAGCCAGTGGGCGAAGTAGTCGGCCATGTTGTAGCCGCAGAAGGGCAGCATCGCCATCGGGTCGAAGCGCAGCTCGCCGACGGCGCCGGCCGCGGCGGCGGTCGTCTCCGAGGACATGGTCGCCCCCATGAAGACCGCGTGCTCCCAGTCGAAGGCTTCCTGGACCAGCGGAACCACGGTGGCGCGGCGGCCGCCGAAGAGGAAGGCGTCGATCGGCACGCCGGCGGGGTCCTCCCACTCGGGCGCGATCGAGGGGCACTGGGAGGCGGGGGTGGTGAAGCGCGCGTTCGGGTGGGCGGCGGGCGTCTCGGACTCGGGGGTCCAGTCGTTGCCGTGCCAGTCGATCGCGTGCGCCGGCGCCTCGCCGGTCATCCCCTCCCACCAGATGTCGCCGTCGTCGGTCTTGGCGCAGTTGGTGAAGATCGAGTTGCGCTCGATCGTGTCCATCGCGTTCGGGTTCGTCTTGTGGCTGGTGTTGGGCGCCACGCCGAAGAAGCCGGCCTCGGGGTTGACCGCGTAGAGGCGGCCGTCCTCGCCGAACTTCATCCAGGCGATGTCGTCGCCGACCGTCTCGACCTTCCAGTCGGGCAGCGTCGGGACCAGCATCGCCAGGTTGGTCTTGCCGCAGGCCGAGGGGAAGGCGCCGGTGATGTATTTGACCTTGCCCTCGGGCGAGGTCAGTTTGAGGATCAGCATGTGCTCGGCCAGCCAGCCCTCGTCGCGGGCCATCGCCGAGGCGATCCGCAGCGCGAAGCACTTCTTGCCGAGCAGGGCGTTGCCGCCGTAGCCCGAGCCGTAGGACCAGATTTCGCGGCTGTCGGGGTAGTGGACGATGTACTTGTTGGCCTCGTTGCAGGGCCAGGAGACGTCTTCGACGCCCTCGGTCAGCGGCATCCCGACCGAGTGGACGCAGGGGACGAAGTCGCCGTCGGAGCCGAGGACTTCGAGCGCGGCCCTGCCCATCCGGGTCATGATCCGCATGTTGGTGGCGACGTAGGCCGAGTCGGTCAGCTGGATCCCGATTTCGGAGATGTCGGAGCCGAGCGGGCCCATCGAGAAGGGGACGACGTACATCGTGCGGCCCTTCATCGAGCCCTTGAAGAGGTCGTTGAGGGTGGCGCGCATCTCCGCCGGGTCGCGCCAGTTGTTGGTCGGGCCGGCGTCCTCCTCCTTCTCGGAGCAGATGAAGGTCCGGTCTTCGACGCGGGCGACGTCGCCGGGGTCGGAGAGGGCAAGGTAGGAGTTCGGCCGCTTGGCTTCGTCGAGCCGCTCGAAGGTGCCGGCGTCGATCAGGACCTGGGCGAGGCGGTCGTACTCCTCGGCGGAGCCGTCGCACCAGTAGACGGAGTCGGGTTCGGTCAGGGAGGCGATTTCGTCCACCCAGCTGAGAAGTTTCGCGTGGGTCGTCAGCTCGTCCGGTGCAGTCGTCAGGTCGCTCATTCGCCTCTCTCTAGTTCTTGGGTTTGAGGCCGACCATGGTGATGTCGGCATCGTCGTTCCTGATCGTCAAAGTCGCTACTTCCCGCCTGTCATCGGCAAAAGTCACTTCGCACGTGAAGGTTGCGCCCGGGTCGACAGACTGATCCGAGGGGCAATCGACGGCCTTGATCTTTTCACGAATCGAGTCTTCCAGGGACGCCTGGACGGTGTCTTGAAGCTTGACCTGGTCGACCACGGTGCCGCATCCGTAGAGCGCCACAAGCGCGGCCAGCAGCGCAAAAGCAGCAGATAACCGGCGGCCGAATGGGGAATTCGGCCCGGTGAGGGCGGGAAACACCGGCCGGAGTAAAGCAGGGGCGGTTGACATCGCCGGGGTGACGGGATGTGCAAGAGGTGGCGTTGGGGGTCTCCGGGAGCACCTCCGCCGGGTGGAACAGCTTGGGAAGAGCGAAGCGAACCCTTCTCGCCGAAACCGTCTCAGCCGCCGCTATAGGAAGGTTGAGACGGTTTCGTTGGGAGGGGCGGGGGTGCCTCTCCCGGGTACTCAGCATGGAGCCGGCCCTAGCGCTCGAGGCGACAGCTATCCGGCGCTTCAGCCGGCGGAGGTGCTCCCGGGAGAGGCACCCCCGCCCCTCCCCCAACACCGTCCCTCGTCTGCGTTGGATAGGGTTCCGCGCCGCTGATGCGCTTTTACGAGTTTGAGGCCAGGAAGATCGTTGAGCTGGCGGGGATTCCCGTCACCAAGTACGGCTTCTGCACGAGCGCCGAGGAGGCGCGCAGGGTCGCCGAGGAAATCGGCGGCCCGGTCGTGATCAAGAGCCAGGTGCTGAGCGGCGGCCGGATGAAGGCCGGCGGCGTCAAGTTCGCCGACACGCCCGACGAGGCCGCCGAGCACGCCGAGGCGATTCTGAAGCTGGAAATCAACGGCCACATGCCTCGCGGCGTCCTCGTCGACCCCAAAGCCGAGGTCAAGCAGGAGTACTACGCCAGCGTCGTCTGGGACGGCACCGCGAAGAAGCCGCTGATGCTGTTCAGCGACATGGGCGGGATCGACATCGAGGAGGTCGCCGAGACCCACCCCGACCACGTCGGCAGAGGCCACGTCTCCAACCTCCTCCCCGTCTCCGACTTCGAGGCCAAGCAGGTCGTCGCCGCCACCGGCGTCACCGGCTCGCAGCTGAACCGGGCGACCCCGGTGCTCGCCCGCCTCGCCCGCCTCTTCCGCGACAACGACATGACCCTGGCCGAGATCAACCCGCTGGCCGAGCTCACCGACGGCAGCTTCGTCGCCCTCGACGCCCACATGGAGATGGAGGCCGAGGCGGTCGGCCGGCAGAAGAAGCTGCTGCGCAAGGAGCTGGCGATCGCCGAGGACGACACCCGTGAGACCTACGAGCCCTCCGACTTCGAGAAAAACGTCAGCGCGATCGATGCCGCTGATCACCGCGGGGTGATCCAGGGCAAGGACCACGGCTTCACCGGCAACCTCGGCCTCGTGATCGGCGCCGGCGGCGGCTCGCTGACGCTGACCGACGCGGTCCGCAACCAGGGTGGCCAGCCGGCCAACTACTCGGAGATCGGCGGCAACCCGTCGGTCGCCAAGGCCTGCGGCCTGGCCAAGGAGGTGCTCGAAAAGGAGGGCGTCGAGAAGATCGCGGTGATGATGTCGATCGTCTCCAACACCCGCGTCGACATCGTCGCCCGCGGCGTGATCAAGGCCTGCCTCGAGCTCGGCAAGGACCCCGGCGAGACGATCGCGATCTTCCGCATCCCCGGTGCCTGGGAGGAGGAGGGCTTCAAGATCCTCGACAAGTACGGGGTCGAGTACTGCGACCGCTCGGTCTCGATGTGGGAGGCCGCCGGCCGCGCCGTCGCCAAGATCCAGGGAGCGCCCGCATGACCCCCGCCTTCTTCAGTTGTTCCTTTTCGTTGCCAGGCACCAGTAAGGAACAGGCGAAGGGGCTGCTATGAGCATCCTGCTCGACAAGGAAACGACCTTCATCGTCCAGGGGATCACCGGCCGCGAGGCCGTCAACCTGACCCGCGAGTGCCTCGACTACGGCTCGAAGATCGTCGGCGGCGTCACCCCCGGCCGCAAGGGCCGCGAGGTCCACGGCGTGCCGGTCTTCGACACCGTTGCCCAGGCGGTCGAGCACCACGGCGGCCCGATCGACGGCTCCGTCGTCACCGTCCCCCCCGCCTTCACCAAGGACGCCGTCCTCGAGGCGATCGAGAACGGGATCAAGCTGATCGTCATCGTCACCGAGCGGATCCCGCGCGGCGACGTCGCCGAGATGGTCGAGCTGGCCGACATGCGCGGCGCCCGCATCATCGGCCCCAACTGCCTCGGCCTGATCGTCCCCGAGGTCTGCAAGATGGGCGGCATCGGCGGCCCCGCCAAAGACGCGGCGAAGGCCTATCAGCCCGGCCGCGTCGGGGTGATGAGCCGCTCGGGCGGGATGACCACTGAGATCTCCTCCTCGCTGACCCAGGCCGGCCTCGGCGTCTCCACCGCCGTCTCGATCGGCGGCGACGCGATCATCGGCTCCACCTACGCGGAGCTGATGCCCTACTTCGAGGCCGACGAGCAGACCGAGGCGATCGTCATCTACACCGAGCCCGGCGGCCGCATGGAGGCACAGCTGGCGGAATGGGTCAAGGACAACAACTCGCGCCTACCGATCGTCGCCTTCATGGCCGGCAAATTCATGGACGACGACGAGATGAAAGGCATGTCCTTCGGCCACGCCGGAACCATCGTCGAGGGCAAAGAGGACACGGCGACGGAGAAGATCTCCCGCCTCGAAGCCGCCGGCATCCGCGTCGTCGAGCGCATCGACGAGATCCCCGACGTCGTCAAGGAAAAGATCGGAGCGACCGCCTGATGGCCGAGACCCTGAACAAGGTCTTCATCGACGTCGAGGTCGACGATTCGATCCGCAACGACGCCGCCCTCGCCGCCAAGCTCGAAGAAGTCTGTCCCGTCGACATCTTCAAGGACGCCGGCGGCACGGTCGAGATCGTCGACGAGAACTGCGACGAGTGCGTCCTCTGCAAGCTCTGCATCGAAGCCGCCCCCGCCGGCACCGTTCACGTCAAGAAGCTCTACGACGGCACCGAGCTGCAGTAGCCGCCGCTTCCGACCCCTGAATCACGAAGACCCGCCGAAGCGGGTCTTTTTCGTGCGGGGGTGCTACCCCCGGAGCGTTTGATACTCGTCGGTCGAGAGTAATCCGAAGCGCCTAATCCGTCAACAAGGGGGAGAACTTCGCCGCCTCAGAGCTTGTGGCTCTGGAGGATGAAGCGGCGAGGTGCCGCAAGCGTTTGATACTCGCGAGTCCGGAGTAGCTCTTCGGATGGGGTTCGAGTCCCCCGTCCTCCTCACAATCTGCTGCTGGGCACGGAAATCCTGGCGAGGCCGCCAAATCATGCGGTCGGCGAGTCGCTCTCACCCGATCGACCAGCCCGTGTCCAGCAGTCAATCGACAATCGGCACTTTCGTCTACGCGTTCAGGAACGCCGAAGCCGATCGATAAGTGATGCCCGTCACTGTACTTCAGGCATTCCTTAAAGAAACTACTCGCGTCTTCGGTAGATGAAAAGGCAGAAGCGAAAGCGCAATCCACTTTGGTTGCTTGCTCTCTTCGCAAGCGGGATTGTCGTCGGCGAGATAGCCGGGGTTGCGACGGCGCTCTCGCTGCCTGATACGTGGGCTCAGTTCCGTGACTTCGTCTCATGGGTGACCGGGCCAATAGCGGATGAACGGGTCGCCGATATCGGGTTCGTGCTTCTCCTGGCGGGTGTGATGGTCTTTGCGCTGGGACTGACCACCGCCTACCGCCGGATTCGCGGTCGAAGCATCGCGGCGAAGGACCTGCGGAGCGCGATGCCGGAGATCAGCAAAGACCAGGAGGCCACCTTAAACTTCCTGATGGAACACGGCATCACCTTGCGAGGCCCCGGCGACCGCCCCCCGCGACGATCTCCCATTGCCCTCTCGATACTGACTATCGCGATCGGGGCGGCGATGGTCCTCTTCACGCCGCCCCGGGTCACGGAGAAGCACTTCCCGCCGGTGGCACTGGGCGGTAACACGGCCCTCGCGAGCCCCCACTCGAACGGAGCGCCGGATGGTTCAGGCGGTGCTGAGAAGTCCGGTGGCGGCACTTCCGAAGACGCAGGAACCACCGGCGCGTCCGCCTCCGACAGCACGACCCCCTTCAAGGGTGAAGGGTCGTCCTGCACCTGCCCAGGGGGAGGTTCTGTCGAAGAAGGGGGCGGACAGGAATTCGAACCTCCCCCGGAATTCGAAGAACCGGAAGAACGGGAAGAACCCGAATTCGAAGAACCCGAATTCGAAGAACCGGAAGAAGCGGAATTCGAAGCATTTGGCGCCGAACCACCGGAATTGGATTTCGAATTCGAATAGGTCGCGGGCCCCGTCAGCACTTTCATAGAGGGCCCTCAAGTCCGCTGCCCGCGCCCCGCCCAGTGCGATCCGTCACGTTACGCCTGTATAAATTTATATTCCGGTAACGTATGCACCGATGGATGCATCGGTTCGCACTCGTCTCTCCCGGGACGACCGCATGGAGCAGACGCTGGAGGCGGCTCACTCGCTGTTCGCCGAGCGTGGCTACGCGGCGGTGACGATGGATGAGATCGCCGCGGCGATCGGCGTCACCAAGCCTCTTCTCTACAACTACTTCGGCAACAAGGAGCGGCTCTACATCGCCTGCATGGAACGGGCGGGCGATGCGCTGATCGCGACGATCGCCGCGACGGTCGACGAGGCCGCCAACCCCGGCGACGCGCTCGGGGCCGGCGTCCGCGCCTTCTTCGCCTTCCTCGACAGCGACCGCTCCGCCTGGGCGGTGCTCTTCGACGAGACCCTCCCCCAGGCCGGGGAGGTCTTCGACCGCGTCGCGGCCTATCGCGGCCAGATCCTCGACCTCGTCTCCGCTTCGCTGCTGGCGCAGATCCCCGAGCGCGGCCGCGACGCGGCCAAGGTCGAAGTCGAGGCCCTCTCCACCGCCCTGCTCGGCGCCTCCGAGGCGTTGGCGCGCTGGTGGCTGCGGACCGAGGCGATCAGCGCCGAGGACGCCGCCGAGCTCCTCATCTCCACCGTCGAGCCCGGCCTGCGCGAGCGCTCGACCCCCACCCCCACTTCCAACTCACCCCAAGGAGGACCCTCCCCGAAATGAACGCCAAAACCCGCAAAGTCGCCGTCGTCGGCGGCAACCGGATCCCCTTCGCGCGCTCCAACAGCGTCTACTCGCACGCCAGCAACCAGGACATGCTGACCGCGGCGCTCGACGGGCTGATCGACCGCTACGGCCTCCAGGGCGAGACCCTCGGCGAGGTCGCCGGCGGCGCCGTCCTCAAGCACTCGCGCGACCGAGACCTGACCCGCGAGAGCGTGCTCAGCACCCGCCTCGCCGCCGAGACCCCCGCCTACGACGTCCAGCAGGCCTGCGGGACCGGCCTGGAGACGACGATCCTCGTCGCCAACAAGATCGCCCTCGGCCAGATCGACTCCGGCATCGCCTGCGGCGCCGACACCACCTCCGACGCGCCGATCGCCCTCAACGAGGGACTGCGCGAGACGCTGCTGGAGGCCAACCGCGAGCGCTCGACCGTCGGCAAACTGAAGCAGCTGACCAAGGTCCGCCCCGGCCACATCGTCCCGGCGATCCCACGCAACGAGGAGCCGCGCACCGGCCTCTCGATGGGCGAGCACTGCGCGATCATGGCCACGGAATGGGAGATCGGCCGCAAGGAGCAGGACGAGCTCGCGGTCAAGAGCCACAAGCACCTCGCCGCCGCCTACGAGCGCGGCTTCTTCGACGACCTGATGACCCCCTACATCGGGCTCGACCGCGACCAGAACCTGCGCCCGGACTCCAGCCTGGAGAAGCTGGCGAAGCTGAAACCGGTCTTCGGCGGCCCCGAGGGGACGATGACCGCGGCCAACTCGACGCCGCTCTCCGACGGCGCCTCGACCGTCCTGCTCGCCTCCGAGGAGTGGGCGAAAGAACGCGGCCTGCCGATCCTCGCCTACATCACCGAGGCGCAGACCGCCGCCGTCGACCACGTCCACAAGCGCGAAGGCCTGCTGATGGCGCCGGCCTACGCGATGCCGAGAATGCTCGACCGCGCCGGCCTCGCCCTGCAGGACTTCGACTACTACGAGATCCACGAGGCCTTCGCCGCGCAGGTGCTCTGCACGCTGAAGGCCTGGGAGGACAAGGGCTTCTGCTCCGAGAAGCTCGGCCGCAGCAAACCGCTCGGCTCGATCGACCGCAAGAAGCTGAACGTCAACGGCGGCTCGCTGGCGGCCGCCCACCCGTTCGCCGCGACCGGCGGCCGGATCGTCGCCAGCCTCGCCAAGCAACTGAACGAAGACGGCAAAGGCCGCGGCGTGATCAGCATCTGCGCCGCCGCCGGCCAGGGCGTCGTCGCGATCCTCGAGGCTCCGGGAGGTGCCAAGTAACTCATGGCTGACCGCTACTCACAGGTTGTCAACGCGCCGCTCGTCGGCACCATCGCCAAGCAGCTGGGACTGCCCCAGCCGGTCGCCCTCGACCGCTACAAGGAGGGCCAGTCGGTCGTTTCCGGACCGGTCCTCTCCGGGGCCGCGCAGGAAGGCCGGCTCGGGAAGGCCGTCGCCGCCGTCCTCGACAGCGTCAAGGCCGAACGCGCCGGCGCCGAGGGCAAGGCCAAGGCGCTGGTCTTCGACGCCACCGGGATCGCCGACTCGACCGAGCTGGTCGAGCTGCAGCGCTTCTTCTACCCCGCCGTCGCGCGCCTGCAGCGCAGCGGCCGCGTCGTCGTCCTCGGCACCCCGCCGGCCGAAGCTGGCTCGGTCGAGGCCCACATCGCCCAGCGGGCGCTGGAGGGCTTCACCCGCTCGCTCGCCAAGGAGATCGGCGGCAGGGGCTCGACCGCCCAGCTCGTCTACGTCGAACCCGGCGCCGAGGACCAGCTGGAGTCGACGCTGCGCTTCTTCCTCTCGCCGAAATCGGCCTACGTCTCCGGCCAGGTGGTCCGGGTCGGCAAAGGCGTCGCCGCCGAGCCGAAGCTCGACTGGGACAAGCCGCTCGCCGGCAAGGTGGCGCTGGTCACCGGCGCCTCGCGCGGGATCGGCGCCGCGATCGCCAACACCCTCGCCCGCGACGGCGCCGAAGTCGTCGGCCTCGACATCCCGCAGATGTCGGCCGACCTGAAGGCGGTCACCGAGGCGATCGGCGGCCGCGCGATCGAGGTCGACATCACCGCCGAGGACGCGCCGGAGAAGATCGCCGCCGAGCTCGCCGACGGGGTCGACGTCGTCGTCCACAACGCCGGCGTGACCAAAGACCGGACGATGGCGAAGATGCCCGAGGAGCGCTGGGCGCAGCTGATGGAAATCAACCTCTCCAGCGAGGAGCGGATCAACGAGGCCTTGCTGGCGAAGAAACTGCTGCGGCCCAACGGGCGCATCGTCGGCGTCTCCTCGATGGCCGGCATCGCCGGCAACAACGGCCAGACCAACTACGCCGCCTCGAAGGCCGGCGTGATCGGGATGGTCGAAGCGATGGCGCCGGAGCTGGCGAAGCGCAAAGCGACGATCAACGCCGTCGCCCCGGGCTTCATCGAGACCCAGATGACCGCGGCGATGCCGATCGGCCCGCGCGAAGCCGGTCGCCGGCTCTCCAGCCTCTCGCAGGGCGGCCTGCCGGTCGACGTCGCCGAGACGATCGCCTGGCTCGCCAGCCCCGCCTCGACCGGCGTCAACGGCAACACGGTCCGCGTCTGCGGCCAGAGCCTGCTGGGGGCCTGATGGCGAAGACGCTCGACAGCAGCCCAAGCATCCTGCCGCTCTACGCGCGCGCGGCGCTGCCGATGATCCCCGGCGCCTCGCTGCTGCCCTTCGTCCCCGGCGGCGGCGGTGAGATCCCCGACGGCCTCGACCTCGAGCTGGCCGGCGTCACCGCCAAGCCCGAGGACGTCGCCGCCTATGCAAAGGTCTGCGGCTTCGCGCTGCGCGACACGCTGCCGCCGACCTACCCGCACATGCTCGCCTTCCCGCTGCACATGGCGGTGATGAGCGACGGCTCCTTCCCCTTCGGCGCGGTCGGCCTCGTCCACGTCGAGAACTCGATCGTCCAGAAGCGGCCGATCGGGGTCTTTGAGGAGATGACGATCCGCGTCCGGCCGACGCCGCTGCAGCCGCATCCGAAAGGGAAGACCTTCTCGCTGGAGACCGAGGTCCTGGTCGACGGCAAGGTGGCCTGGGAGAGCGTCAGCACGATGCTTCGCCGCGGCCCCTCCGCCGAGTTGCCGGAAAGTCACGCCAAGCGAGACAAAAAGGCAACTCGGCAGGGGGAGTTCGAGTCGCTGCCGGCCGATGCCCCCGCCAGCGCCGAATGGAAGCTCGGGGGCGACCTCGGCCGCCGCTATGCCGGCGTCTCCGGCGACCGCAACCCGATCCACATGCACTCGCTGACCGCGAAGCCGCTCGGCTTCCCCGGCGCGATCGCGCACGGGATGTGGTCCAAGGCGCGGGCCCTGGCCCAGCTGGAAAGCAAGCTGCCCGACAGCTTCGAGGCCGAGGTCCGCTTCCGCAAGCCGATCCTGCTGCCGGCACGGGTCGAGTTCGCCGGCACCGACCAGGAAGGGGAGATCCTCTTCGCCGTCCGCGACGCGAAGAAGGGCACCCCCCACCTCGACGGCCGCGTGCGGCCGCTCTCCTCGCCGAAACCGCAAACGAAGTCGAATAGCGACTCCTCTCGCGGTCTCGCGAAATCCAAAACCGCCAAAACCGGAAGGAAAACCAAGTGAGCACCACCACCGAGAAACAGGGGATGGCGGAGCGCGGGATGGGCTACGGCCTGCGGGCGCTGAACCGCCTCGCCGGCTCCGACCTGCTGGACCGCATCCGCATCCGCAAGCAGGTCGAGCGAGCCCTCTTCCAGGGCACCAAGAACGGGTTCCGCTCCGCGACCGCGGCCGGCCGCACCTTCAAGGCCGCGCAGCAGCTGGGCAAACCCGCCCGGCAGAAGAAGGGCAAGTCGACGGGCCTCTTCGACCTCTCGCCCGACGACGAGCAGCAGATGTTCCAGGAGGGGGGTCGCGCCTTCGCCGCCGACCAGGTCCGCAAGGCGGCGCTGGAGGCCGACGAGAAGCGGGAGACGCCGAAGGAGATCCTCGACCAGGCAAACGAGCTGGGCGTCAACATGCTCGGCGTCCCCGAGGAGCTGGGCGGCGTGATGACCGAGCAGTCGGCGGTCACCAGCGTCCTGATCGGCGAGGCCCTCGCCCACGGCGACATGGGCATCGCCTATGCCGCCCTCGCCCCCGGCGCCGCCGCCACCGCGATCGGCCTCTGGGGCTCGGCTGAGCAGGAGGCGACCTACCTGCCGGCCTTCACCGGCGAGGACGTCCCCGCCGCCGCCCTGGCGATCCTCGAGCCGCGGCCCCTGTTTGACCCGATGCAGCTGGAGACGAAGGCGAAGCGCAAAGGCGAGGAGTGGGTCCTCAGCGGCGCCAAGTCGCTGATCGCCCGCGCCACCGAGTGCGAGCTGTTCGTGATCGCCGCCGACGCCGAGGGCATCGGCCCGGCGCTGTTCGTCGTCGAGTCCGGCGCCAAAGGCCTGACCATCGAGGACGAGCCGGCGATGGGCCTGCGGCCTGCCGCCACCGGCCGCCTGCTGATCGACAAAGTCAAACTCCCGGCGAACGCGCTGCTCGGCGAGGGCGAGGCCAAGGCAAAGGACTACGCCGCCTGCGTCAACCGCTCGCGGATCGCCTGGTGCGGGCTCGCGACCGGGACCGCGCAGGCCGTCCTCGACTACGTGATTCCCTACGTCAACGACCGCCAGGCCTTCGGCGAACCGGTCTCCAACCGCCAGGGCGTCGCCTTCACCGTCTCCGACATCGGCATCGAGTCGAACGCGATGCGGTTGGCGACCTACCGGGCGGCGAGCCGCGCTGACCGAGGTGAGAGCTTCGGCCGCGAGGCCGCGATCGCCCGCAAGCTCTGCACCGCAAAGGGGATGCAGATCGGCTCCGACGGCGTCCAGCTGCTCGGCGGCCACGGCTTCGTCAAGGAGCACCCGGTCGAGCGCTGGTACCGAGACCTGCGAGCTGCGGGCGTCATGGAGGGCGCCCTGCTCGTCTGATCGGCGACTGAAACGCCAGGCCCGATCCAGACGAACGAAAGGCACACGATGATCAACCTCGAGATACCGAAGAAGTTCAAGCCGCTGGCGAGCCAGGCCAACCAGGTCGCCACGGAGGTGTTCCGCCCGATCTCGCGCAAGTACGACGAGGCCGAGCACGCCTACCCGAAAGAGCTCGACATGCTGGCGTCGCTGATCGACGGCATGAACGAGGGCTCCGACATCGGCGGCGCCGGCGCCGCCGGCGTCCGTCGCGAGAAAAGCGACGACGGCTCCAACCGCAACGGCTCCAACCTCTCCACCGTGCTCGGCATCATCGAGCTCTGCTGGGGCGACGTCGGCCTGCTGCTCTCGATGCCGCGCCAGGGGCTCGGCAACTCGGCGATCGCCTCGGTCGCCACCGAGGAGCAGCTGAAGAAGTACGGCGGCAAGTGGGCGGCGATGGCGATCACCGAGCCCGAAGCCGGCTCGGACTCGGCCGCGATCCGCGCCACCGCCGAGCTCGACGGCGACGAGTACGTCCTCAACGGCGAGAAGATCTTCGTCACCTCGGGCGACCGGGCCGACCTGATCGTCGTCTGGGCCTCGCTCGACCGCTCGAAGGGGCGGGCCGCGATCAAGTCGTTCATCGTCGAGCGCGACAACCCCGGCCTGAAGCTGGACCGGCTCGAGCACAAGCTCGGAATCCGCGCCTCCGACACCGCCAACTTCACCCTGCAGGACTGCCGGGTGCCGAAAGAGGCGCTGCTCGGCGACCCCGAGGTGAAGGAGAAGGGCTTCGCCGGGGTGATGGAAACGTTCGACAACACGCGGCCGCTGGTCGCCGCGATGGCCGTCGGCGTCACCCGCGCGGCGCTCGAAGAGACCCGCAAGCAGCTGAAGGAGGCCGGCGTCAAGATCGACTACGACGTCCCGGCCAACAACCAGCACGCCGCCGCCGCCCGGTTCCTGGAGATGGAGGCCGACTACGAGGCCGCCTGGCTGCTCACCCTCCAGGCCGCCTGGATGGCCGACAACTCGAAGCCGAACTCGCTGCAGGCCTCGATGGCGAAGGCGAAGGCGGGGCGCACCTGCGTCGACGTCACCCTCGGCTGCGTCGAGCTCTGCGGCGCCATCGGCTACGGCGAGAACGAGCTGCTGGAGAAGTGGGCCCGCGACTCGAAGATCCTCGACATCTTCGAGGGCACCCAGCAGATCCAGCTGCTGATCATCGCCCGGCAGCTGCTGAAGAAGACGAGCTCCGAACTCCGGTAGCCAGGAACAGGGGTAGGCACAGGGGCTGTTGCCCTCTCCCCCGAAGACCGTCGCGCAGCTGGGCGGACTTCAAGGTTCAAGCGTGACTTCTTGAGCCTTCGTGGGAGGGGGCAACAGCCCCCTTTTCCCGTGCATAGACTCGCCGAGGGATGGCTAGGAAGGGGGACATCAAGCAGTTCCGGCAGGCGTGCGCAGAGCTACGTATGTCGGCGCGGGAACGGCATGAAGCGAGCATCGCTCTTCACGCCGATAAGCGGATGTCCGGCATGCGTGAGCACACGGAATATGGAGATCTGCTGGCTTGGTTGCGACAATGGAGAGAGGACAACTAATGGCAACTGTCGTCGCCCTAGATTCCTCGCCTGCAAATGTCCTGCGTCATATGCGTGGGGCGATCGTCGATGCTCGTTTGGGATATCCCGATGTCCTGCATGTTGAGATCAAGGACTCAGCAGGCGAGACGTGGCAACTCGCAACCCAGGATGCCGACTGGACCCCGACTGATCCAAGTGATCTTGTCGGTAAGAGGATTGAGGATGCGCAGATCGACGAGGAGAGTGGCGAGCTTCGCTGCCACCTCTCAAACGGGTCTCTCCTCGATGTCAAACCCGCTCGTAAGGATGCTGACGACGATCCACCGAATTGGGAGTTGATCACTCCCGGTGGAGTCCTTCTGGAGTTTGGTCCTGGGGTCCGTTGGCAGATCAGCAGCGCCGACGAGCCGATTTCATCCCGGCGCTAACCAGCCCATCGGCAGACCCCCGGTCGTGAATCTGATCTTGGATCTGATGGAGCGGTCTCCGGCTTCGCGCTTGGGGGTCGTGGCAATCGACGCCGAGGGGAACCGGCGGGATCACTACTTCGGGGAACTGGTGGCTCAGTCGGCTGGGCTCTCGGGGGCTTTTGCTGCGCGGGGGGTCAAGCGGGGAGATGTGGTGATGACCCTCGTCGGGAATCGAATCGAGTGGGTTTTGACGCTGCTTGCCTGCTGGCGGATGGGGGCGGTGGCGCTGCCTTGCAACACGATGCTGCGGCGGCACGATCTTGAGCACCGGGTCGCCGCGGCCGATCCCAAGCTGTGCGTCGGCGAGGAGGCGCTGCTGGCGGAGCTTCCGGACGGGGTGCCGGCGATGACGATGGCCGACGTCGCCCGCGTCCTCGACGAGGATCTGCCGCAGGAGACGCCCGCCGCGGTCGAGGAGATGGGGCCCGAGGACCCGGCGCTGATCGTCTTCACCTCGGGCACCACCGGCGAACCGCGCGGGGTGGTGCACGGCTACCGCTACCTGATGGGCCAGCAGATTCAGGCCGAGCACTGGTTCGGCTCGCGCAAGGGCGACCTGGCCTGGTGCACGACCGCCACCGGCTGGTCGAAGTCGGCCCGCAACGTCTTCCTCGCGCCCTGGATCACCGACGCCGCCGCGGTCATCCACGACGGCCGCTTCGACCCGGCCGAGCGGCTCGACCTCGCCGAGGCGCTCGGCGTCAACGTCCTCTGTCAGGCGCCGACCGAGTACCGGATGCTGGCCCGCCGCACCGCGCTGCGGCCGCTGCCGGCGCTGCGGCGGATGGTCTCCGCCGGCGAGCCGCTCGACCCTGAGACGATCACCGCCTTCCGCGAGGCGACCGGGCTCGAGCCCGCCGACGGCTACGGCCAGACCGAGACCGGCCAGGTCACCGCCAACCTGGTCGGCGAGCCGGTGCGGATCGGCTCGATGGGGAAGCCGCTGCCGGGCATGGAGACCCGGATCGTCGAGGGCGAGCTGCAGCTGCGCGCTGCCTCCTCCCCCACCTTCTTCTCGCGCTACCTCGACGGCGAGCGCTTCGAGGGGGAGTGGTGGCAGACCGGCGACCTCGTCCGCGCCGACGAGGACGGCTACCTCTGGTTCGAGGGCCGCGGCGACGACATCATCCTCTCCGCCGGCTACCGGATCGGCCCCACCGAGGTCGAGTCCGCCCTCCTCTCCCACCCCGCGGTCGCCGACGCCGCCGCGGTCGCCGCCCCCGACCCCGAGCGCGGCTCCGTCGTCCGCGCCATCGTCGTGCTCCGCGACGGCGCGCCGGCCAACGGCAGCGCGGGCGGCGACCTCGCCCGCGAGCTGCAGGAGCACTGCAAACGCGAGACCGCGCCCTACAAGTTCCCCCGCATCGTCGAGTTCGCCGCCGAGCTGCCGAAGACCAGCAGCGGCAAGGTCAAGCGGGCGCAGCTACGCAACGGGTAGCCGCGCCCGGCTGATCAGGAAGCTACGACGTAGAAGGAGGCCGGTTTTGTGATTTTGTAGTTGGCCACCCAGATGACGTACTGGGGACAGAGCAAGGACCCTTTGCTCTTGACCAGGACCGAGTGAACGTCGATTTTGGGAAACGCCCCTCCTGTGATGCGGCCCACCTCGTTGCCGGAAGCGGACACGTAGGTGCATTCCGGGGTCGTGATTTTGATCCCGAATCCTTTGCCTGTGAGTGTGCCGTGGTCGGTGCCGGCGAGGTGCTGGAGTTCGAGGGTTCCGGATTCGGTCGCGCTCAACCCGCCGGCTTCGCAGCCGCTCCACGCCCAGCTGGACGGGACGGTCGCGATGTTCACTGTTTCGCTCGCCCCACCCTGGCCGCTGATCGTCGTTGACAGCGTGCCCCCGGTGCATGACTCGATGATCAGGCCGTTTGTTTCCTCGATCAGGGTGCGCCCTTCCGTGTCGGCGACGAATTCGACGCCTTTTTTGATCAGGTTCGATTCGCTGCAGGGCGTTTCTGTCGCTTTGCAGAGGACGGTCGCCGAGGCCGATCCGGCGCCGCCGAATCCGATTACGGCCATCGCGGCCACCGCCGCCAGGCCGACGAGCTTCAGATGCTTCATTGGGTCTCTCCTTGGTCTCCGCGCGAGGCGCGGACGTGTGCGTGAGAGAGATGCCTAGCAAACTCCGCTATCTATAGTCAACGAAGTTTGATCAAATGATCAGGCCGTCGGCCAGGTCGACCGGCCTGCCCAGGTGGTAGCCCTGGGCCATGTCGACGCCGTACTCCTGCAGCATCGTGCGCGTCTCCTCGTCCTCGACGAACTCGGCGATCGTGCGCTTGCCGAGGCCGCGGGCGATCTGGACGATCGCCTTCACCGTCAGCTGGTCGGCGTCGTTGCGGGGCAGGTCGCGGATGAAGGCGCCGTCGATCTTGATCACGTCGAAGGGGACCTTCTGCAGATAGGCGAAGGGGCCGAAGCCGGCGCCGTAGTCGTCGATCGCGACTTCGCAGCCGAACTCGGTCAGCCGGTCGGCGAAGCCGGCGGCGGTGTCGTAGTCCTCGACCCGCGCGGTCTGGGTGATCTCGAAGGTGCAGCGGGCGGGGTCGGCGTCGCCTTCGTCGAGCCGGCGCTCGATGAATTCCAGCACCGAGAGGTCGGTGACCGAGGCCCCGGAGATGTTCATGTGCAGCGATACCGGGGCGCCGGCGCGCTGGCGCTCGCCGATCAGCTCGAGCGCCTGGGTGACGACCCAGCGATCGAGCTCCTGGACCATGCCCGAGCGCTCGGCGACCTCGATGAACGAGGCGGCCGGCAGCAGCTCGCCGCTTTCGCCGGTCATCCGCAGCAGCAGCTCGTAGCGCTCGATCCCGCCCGAAGCGAGGTCGCGGATCGGCTGCGTCGCGAGGCGCAGGCGGTTCTGGGTGATGGCGTCGCGGATCCGGGCGCTGGTGGTCTGCGCCCGGCGCTCCGGCTCGCCGTCGACGCGGGCGGCGTCGAAGAGCGCGATCCGGTTCCTTCCCTCGGTCTTCGCCTGGTACATCGCCTGGTCGGCGGCGACGAGCACGGCCTCGGCCCCGGAAGCCCCCTGGCCGCCGAACATCGCGATCCCGACGCTGATCGAGGCGTGGTCGATCTCGGCGTTGAGCGGCATCCCCTCGGCGACCTGAGCGCGCAGGTCCTCGCCGAGCTGCAGCGCCCCGGCCTGGTCGGACTGCGGCATCAGCACCGCGAACTCGTCCCCGGAGAGGCGGGCGACTAGGTCGGTCGCCCGCACCCGCTCCCGCAGCGCCTCGGCCACCCGCCGGATCATCCGGTCGCCGGCCTGGTGCCCGAGCCGGTCGTTGACCTCCTTCAGGCCGTCGATGTCGATCGCCATCACCGCGCCGCGGCCACCGTAGCGGGCGGCGAAGGAGACGTACTGGTCGAGCTCGGCACGGAAGCGGCGCCGGTTGAGGAGCCCGGTCAGCGAGTCGTGCTCGGCGAGGAACCGCAGTTCGGCCTCGGTCTTCTCGGCCCGCTCCAGCGCCCCCCGGACGATCGCCCGATCCTCCGGCGCGAGCTTGGCCAGCACCGCGTCCAGAGCGGGATCCGGCTGGCCGGATCGGTGCGAGTTCTTCACGAGATCCAAGGTAATCGGTTACCCATCGAGGCGAACCTTCTCCCCCACAAACCACGATGTAGACCCAAGTTTCAGCGAGCACGGCAGCCGAATACTCGTTTTGTCTCGCCGCGGGTAGGTTGAAGGCGATGCCGAACCGCCTCGCGCAGGAGACCAGCCCCTATCTGCTCCAGCACCGGGACAACCCCGTCGACTGGTACCCGTGGGGCACCGAGGCCCTGGAGCGGGCGCGCGAGGAGGACCGGCCGATCCTGCTCTCGGTCGGCTATTCGGCCTGCCACTGGTGCCACGTGATGGAGCGCGAGTCCTTCGAGGACCCCGAGACCGCCGCCTACATGAACGAGCACTTCGTCAGCGTCAAGGTCGACCGCGAGGAGCGCCCCGACGTCGACGCGATCTACATGGAGGCGGTGCAGTCGATCACCGGCCACGGCGGCTGGCCGATGACCGTCTTCCTCGACCCCGACGGGGTGCCGTTCTACGGCGGCACCTACTTCCCCCCGGACGAGAGCCGCGGCATGCCGAGCTTCCGGATGGTGATGGAAGCCGTGGTCCACGCCTTCCAAACCCAGCGCGAGGAGATCCGCGAGAAAGCGCCGATCGCCCGCGCCCGCCTGGGTGCGATCGGCGAGGTCGAGCCGCGCGACCTCCCCGGCCAGGCCCACCTCGACGAAGCCGTCGAGCGTCTGCTCTGGCCGCCGATCGCCGCAACGGCGGCTTCGGCAGCGCCCCCAAGTTCCCGCCCGCCTCCTCGCTGGAGCTGCTGCTCGCGCGCGGCGAGACCGAGGTGGCCGAGCTGACCCTCGACCGGATGCTCGCCGGCGGCATCTACGACCAGCTCGGCGGCGGCTTCGCCCGCTACTCGGTCGACGCCGTCTGGCTCGTCCCCCACTTCGAGAAGATGCTCTACGACAACGCCCTGCTCGCGCGGGCGTACCTGCACGCCTGGCAGAACCTCGGCCACGAGCGCTACCGCCGCGTCTGCGAGGAGACGCTCGACTGGATGCTGCGCGAGATGCGCGGCCCCGAGGGCGGCTTCTACTCGGCGCTCGACGCCGACTCCGAGGGCGAGGAGGGCCGCTTCTACGTCTGGACCCCGGCGCAGATCCGCGAGGTCCTGGGCAACGACGCCGACCCGTTCCTCGAGTACTACGGGGTCAGCGAGGCGGGCAACTTCGAGGGCTCGAACGTCCTCCATCTCGCCGCTGGGCCGGAGGCGGAGGAGCCGGCAAGGCTGGCGGAGATGCGCCGGGCGCTGTTCGAGGCACGGGCGCAGCGGGTCTGGCCCGGCCTCGACGACAAGCGCCTCACCTCCTGGAACGCGCTGGCGATCGCCGCCTTCGCCGACGCCGGCGCGATCCTCGAGCGCGACGACTACCTCGACGCGGCCCGAGCCTGCGCCGAGTTCGTCCTCGGCTCGCTGCGCGACGCGGACGGGCGCCTCCTGCGCACCTACAAAGACGGCCGCGCCCACCTCGGCGCCTACCTCGAGGACCACGCCTTCCTGCTCGAGGCGCTGCTGACGCTGTACGAGTCGAGCTTCGAGCCGCGCTGGTTCAGCGAGGCGCTCGCGCTGGCGGAGGCGACGATCGAGCGCTTCGGCGACCCCGAGCGCGGCGGCTTCTACTCGACCGCCTCCGACCACGAAGAGCTGATCGCCCGCCGCAAGGAGGTCGGCGACCACCCGATCCCCTCCGGCAACAGCTCGGCGGCGATGGGCCTGCTGCGCCTGGCGGCGTTGAGCGGCGAGAGGCGCTACGAGGAGGCCGCCGAGGGCGTCTTCGCCCTCTTCGCCGAGCCGGCGGTGCGGCATCCCGACGCCTTCGCCCACCTCCTGCGGGCGCTCGACTTCCACCTCTCCCCCACCCGCGAGGTCGCCCTCGTCGGCGACGACCTCACCGAGCTGGCAGCGGCCGTCCGCGAGCGCCACCGCCCCCACGCCGTCCTCGCCGGCGGCCCCGATGGCCGCGAGGACCCGCCCCTGCTCGCCGGCCGCACCACCGTCGAGGGCCGTCCCGCCGCCTACGTCTGCGAGAACTTCACCTGCCAGCTGCCGGTCACCGACCCGGAGGCGCTCCGCGCTGAGTTGACCCGGTCATAGCCGGGCTAATTCAGCGAGCGCTAGAGAATCGGCAGGAAGTTCTCGATCTCGTACGGGGTGACCTGGACGCGGTAGTCGTCCCATTCCTGGCGCTTGATCTCGACGAAGCGGCGGAAGGTGTGCTCGCCGAGGGTGCGCAGGACCAGCTCCGACTCGGCGGCGACCTCGATCGCCTCGCCGAGCGTCGCCGGCAGCTGCTCGATCCCCTGGTGGGCGAGCTCCTCCTGGGAGAGGTGGTAGAGGTTCTGCTCCATCGGCTCGGGCAGCTCGTAGCCCTTCTCCACCCCTTCCAGGCCCGCCTGCAGCATCGCCGCGAAGCACAGGTAGGGGTTGGCGGCGGGGTCCGGGCAGCGCAGCTCGGCCCGGGTCGCGCCCTCCTTGCCGGGGTGGTAGAGCGGCACCCGGATCAGGGCCGAGCGGTTGCGGCGCGACCAGGCGAGGTAGACCGGCGCCTCGTAGCCGGGCACGAGGCGCTTGTAGGAGTTGACCCACTGGGCGAAGAGCGGCGAGATCTCGCGCGCGTGCTTGAGCTGGCCGGCGATGAACGACTTCGCCACCGGCGAGAGGTAGTAGGGGTCGTCGGCGTCGTAGAAGGCGTTCTTGCCGTCGCGGCTGAGCGACTGGTGGACGTGCATCCCGGAGCCGTTCTCGCCGAACAGCGGCTTCGGCATGAAGGTCGCGTGGTAGCCGTACTTCATCGCGTACTCCTTGACGACGATCCGGTACGTCATGCAGTCGTCGGCCATTTCCAGCGCGTTCTTGTAGCGCATGTCGACCTCGTGCTGAGAGGGGCCGACCTCGTGATGGGTGTACTCGACGTGGATCCCCATCTTCTCCAGCGCCAGCACCGTCTCCCGCCGCAGGTCGGAGCCGGCGTCGAGCGTGGTCAGGTCGAAGTAGCCGCCCTCGTCGAGGGGCTCGGGCACCCCGCCCTCCGGTTTCGCCGAGCGGAAGTAGAAGAACTCGAGCTCGGGGCCGATGTTGTAGGCGTCGAAGCCGAGGTCTTCGGCCCGTTTCAGCGCCCGCCGCATGATCCAGCGCGGGTCCCCCTCGTACGGCCCGCCGCCGGGGACCTGGACGTCGCAGAACATCCGCGCCACCGCGTCCTCCTCCGGCCGCCAGGGGATCAGGGCGAAGGTCGAGGGGTCCGGCACCGCCAGCATGTCGGACTCCTCGATCGGGTTGAAACCGGTGATCGAGGAGCCGTCGAAGCCCATCCCGCCTTCGAAGGCGTCCTCCAGCTCGGAGGCGTTGACCGAGAAGCTCTTCAGCTGGCCGAGCACGTCGGTGAACCAGAGGCGGATGAAGCGGACGTCGTGCTCCTTGACGAGCTCGATCACGTCGGCGGCGCTACGGGGTTGCTCTGCCATGCCTGCTGCCTCCTTGCTGGGGAAGGCCGCAACGATAGGCGAATGAACCGAATGGGTGCCGAAAGCCGTAATACGGGTAGAGAAAACTGTTCCGGTGGCGCTTGAAAGCGTCCTCGGAACCAGGTATAACTTACGTCAAGTAAGTAAGCGGCTAAAAGTAAAGTAAAGGCCACGTAAGGGCTCTGTAAAGCGAATTGCCGCCCCGAGACAGAGCCAGAAGCGAGAAGCCACGTGACGGTAAAAACCGCAGTAAGCAGATTCCAGATCCACGACGAGCTGACGGCGCCTGACGAGAGCGCTCCTCTCATCAAGAGCATCCAGGCCGCCGGGGGCGCGGTGACGAAGTTCGTCGGCGTGCTCGCCGGAGCCCCGGCCGTGTTGCGCGCCTACACCCGGATGCGGTCCGAGCTGCGCGGCGGCGTCCTTCCCCAGGCCACCCGCGAGCGGGTCGCCCTGGCTGTCGCCGAGTACCGCGAGGACAACTACAGCATCGCCCAGCACGCGAAGTCGGCGCGGCGGGCCGGGCTCGGCCTCGACGAGGTCTCCAAAGCCCGCAGCTTCACCTCATCCGACCCCAAGGAGGCCGCCCTCCTCGCCTTCCTCAAGGAGACCCTGGAACCGGGCCCCCCGCCCCTCCACCTCCACGAGGAGGCGCGTGAGATCGGCTGGACCGACGAGGAGATCCTCGAGGCGGTCGGACACCTGGCGCTGAACGAGTTCCAGAGCTTGATCGCCAGCGCCGCGGCGCTGCCCCAGGACCAGGGCGGTCCCAGGGCGCTTCCCTCGGCTGCGTAAGCAGTCGGGGGGCCGGCGGTGGGTGTCCTTCGCCAGACACTCAACATCGAGCCATAGGCGAGATGTGTCTGGAGAGGGACACCCACCCCCGGCCACCATCCCCACTGAAGCGCGAGAGCCCCCAGGTGCGCTGACAGTTGTTGGCTGAAGCTGGCTAGCGGCCCTCTACCAGCGTCGCGGTGTAGAGAAGGCGCGCCGTGGTGTATTTGCAGCCGTAGGTCCTGCGGGTGCCGACCTTTTCCTGGGGCTCGCCCTGGCGGATGTCCGTCGCGTTCTTGCAGGCGTCCTCTTCGCGGCTGGCGCGCCAGACGTTGTTGGCGGTCAGGTTCTGAGCGAAGGCGGGTGCCCAGGTCGGCACCGTCAGCCCGACGATGTCTCCCTTTTCGACTTTCAGGTTGGCGCTGAACTTAACCGTCTGCCCCAGGTAGGGCGAGAGCACCTTGACCGAGCCCTGTCGCCGCAGGTTGTAGCGGGGCGGGCTGGTGCCGGGAACGCGGCGGAGGATCGCCAGGCGCGCCTGCGGCGGGGTCCCGAAGAAACCGTTGAAGAAGGTCCGCTGGCTGCCGGTCGGCTGGGCCAGGGTCAGCGTCCAGGCCTTGATCGTGCCGTCGTTGGGGACGGTGAACGGCAGCCTGGTCTGACCGTTGTTGACCTGGAAGCCGGTGACGCTGCCGATCGCCTGACAGGGCAGGTCCGGGCAGGAGGGATCGGGCTCGGTCGCGGTCTGGCCGAGGATCACGGTCGTCCGGCCGCCCTTGGCCTCGCCGTCGCTGGCGGCAAGGCTGACGAGGAGCACCAGGGCGGAGCCGATCAGGCCCAGGGCCAGCCAGCGCCCTCTCCACGCACCGGTGGTGGCCAACCCTCGCGAAAACCTCGACATAAACGCTGCTCCTCTCGTCTTTGGACGCTGCCTAAACAAGGCAGCGTAGCCCCAGGGGCGGCTGGAGAGGAGGGTCCTCAGTCGGTCCGCGCGCTGGCGGCGTCCTCGATCGCGACCGCGTAACGGAGGCGACCCACGCCTTCGAAGCCGAGCGCGTCGCTGGCCGCTTTCGTCAGGTCCCAGGCACGGCCGTCGACGTAGGGGCCGCGGTCGATCACCTGCGTGACCACCGATCTGCCGTGGTAGACGAACTTGACCGTGGTGCCGCAGGGGAGCTTCTTGTGAGCGACCCCCAGCGTTGCCGGCCTCAGCGTCTGGCCGCAAGCGGTCTTGTTGCCCCAGAGGCCCGGCCCGTACCAGCTGGCGCCGCCGTAGCGCCAGGTGCCGAAGGTGTGGTCTTCTTCGGCTTCGGCGCTGGGGGTGAAGCTGGAAGCACCACCGGTCGCCGCCTGCGCACCGGCGGCAACCCCGGCGAAGAGGGCGAAGAAGGCAGCCAGGGCAAGCGCCCAGCGCACGGAGGTTTGGTTGATCGTCTGCATCTCTTTCCAGACGCTTGCGGGGTTAGCTGACGGGCTCGCGCTGAAAGAGCTGCGCTACGCGGCAAACGGCCGCGATTCGCCCCAACTGATTGGGCCCCCCGCTCCCCGCGGTATGTAGGCGGAGATTCAGCGGAAGTTGGCGGCAGATTAGCAAACGCTAAGACAGAAACTTGTGCAGGTGACACAGGAATAGAAGAGGCCCCCTTTCGGGAGCCTCTTCCTTAGCGGGCCTGTAAGCCGGATCCTGTCTTGAGCGGCCATCTATCTATGCGGCCTACCTGGACCTCGCCGAGCCGGGTCGACGGTCCTGCTTGGCCTTGCACCGGGCGGGGTTTGCCTGGCCGCCGCGTCACCGCGACGCCGGTGCGCTCTTACCGCACCATTTCACCTTTGCCTGTACGCGACTCACGTGTGGCCGCGCCATCGGCTGTGTATTTCTGTGGCACTTTCCCGCGGGTTTCCCCGGGTGGGCGTTACCCACCGCCCTGCCCTGTGGTGTCCGGACTTTCCTCGAGGGGTTTTCTCTCCCCCCGCGGTCCGCTCAGCCCGCCCCCCCGATGGTAGCTCGACTGCGCGTTCCCGCCGGGAAATCGACCCTCCCTGACGCCGACCGGCCGATAACGCTCCATATAGGCGTGTTTTCGGCCCGTCGGCGGAGAGAGGCATAGACTCGCCGGCCATGCGAACGGCGGTAGTGACCGGCGCCGGCAGCGGCCTCGGCCGCGCGATCGCCGCCGAGCTGATCGGGCGCGGCTACCGCGTCCACGTCACCGACGTAGACGCCGGCGCGGCCGATCGTGCCGCGGCCGAGCTCGGCCCCGAGGCGCGCGGCTCGGCTCTCGACGTCCGCGACGAGGCGGCCTGCCGCGGTCTCGCCGACTCGATCGGCCGCACCGGCTCGCTCGACCTCTGGGTCAACAACGCCGGCGTCTTCTTCAGCGGCCCGCCTTGGGAGCAGAGCGCCGAGACGCGGCAGACGATGCTCGACGTCAACGTCACCGGCCTGATGAACGGGACGATTGCCGCGCTGGGGCCGATGCGGGCCGCCGGCAGCGGCCATGTGATCAACGTCGTCTCCCTCGCCGGAATCGTCGCCGCGCCGGGCGAGGTCGCCTACTCGGCCTCGAAGCACGCGGCGATGGCCTTCACCCTGGGGACGATGTTCGACCTGCGCCGCAGCGGCGAGAAGAAAATCCGCCTCTCCGCCGTCTGCCCCGACGGGATCTGGACGCCGATGCTCGAGGACAAGCTCGACGACCCCGACGCGGCTCCCTCCTTCTCCGGCCGGCTGCTGACCGCCGAGGAGGTTGCGAAGGAGGTCGGCAAGCTGACCGAGCGCCCCCGCCCGATCCTGATCGTCCCCCGCTGGCGCGGTCCCTTCCTGCGCTTCGTCGACCTCTTCCCGCGCCTATCCCTGCGGCTGCTGCCGCTGGTGATGTGGGACGCGCGGCGGCGCCAGCGGCGCTACAAGAAACTCATCGAGGCTGGGAAGTGGCCCTGACGAGGCCCAGGCGCCGCATAGCTGCGGCCGGGACCGCTCCCTAGACCTTGCGGAAGACGCCGACGACTTTGCCCAGCACCCGGGCCTCGGTCGTCAGGATCGGCTCCATTTCCTCGTTTTCGGGCTGGAGCCGGATGTGGTCCTTCTCGCGGAAGATCCGCTTCACCGTGGCCTCCTCGCCGATCAGGGCGACGACGATCTCGCCGTCGGCGGCGTCGTCGCTGGGGCGCACGATCACGTAGTCGCCCTCGATGATCCCGGCGTCCTTCATGCTTTCGCCGCGGATCTGGAGGATGTAGTCGCCGTCCTCGCCGCCGATCACGTCAGGGACTTCGAGGTACTCCTCGATGTTCTCTTCGGCGAGAATCGGCTCGCCGGCGGCGACCTGGCCGACCAGCGGCAGCCCGCTGCCCGGGCTGATCGTCCGCTTGGCCTTCTCGTAGAGCAGCTCGATCGCCCGCGGTTTCGAAGGGTCGCGCCTGACCAAGCCCAGCTTCTCCAGGTTCGCCAAGTGCGCATGGACGGTCGAGGACGAATGCAGGCCCACGGCTTTTCCGATCTCCCGCACCGTCGGCGGGTAACCGGTCTTCGCCGCGTACTTGCGCATGAAGTCGAAGATCTCCTTCTGCCGCTTGGTCAGGTCAAGTTCCATCGTCGTTCCAATTCCCTCCGAAGCCGGGTCACCAGGGTCGAAAAGCCGCAAATTCCCTTCGAACACTTGTTCGCAAGGCTACCGCCTCCCCCGGACGCCCGCAACCACCGCCCTCCAGTGCACGCAAACATCTAGAATCGAGCGCCCTCAAGCGGCTGTGGCGGAACTGGTAGACGCGCAAGGTTGAGGGCCTTGTGGGTGGAAACACCCGTGATGGTTCGACTCCATTCAGCCGCATGAGAAGCCCCCGCAAGTCGGGGGCTTTTACATTTGGAGCCGCGGGCGAACCGGGGCAACCGTCTCGTTGGCAGCCGCTCGACCGAGGGCCGTAAAAACTACTGGCGGGAGATGCCTTTAACCCGCGGCGTTCTCGCGCAAATGCCGCAGAGCGCGATCAGCGGCGCCAGAAGACTGCCTCGCAGCCTCTTGCAGCCGGCCAGTACGTTTATTCGCGCGCTCTACCGCGGACTCGTTTCGTTTTAGCGTCCGCTCGATTCTTTTGCTTCTCTGATCTGCCGTCATTGCGCTCTCCTGACAATCAGAATAGTAGCTCGTAAATGCCGCCTAGCTTTGCCTTTTAGCTTCACGCTTAGCCGTCGTCCATATCCAGATGCAATTTCTCAATGTCTTGCTCCAGTTCCTCGATCAGTTCATCGGACGCTCTAAGCCGGCTCGTTAGTTCCTCGACTTCTTCCTCTCCTGCTTCCGCGGCTTTTCTCCAATTTGCTATCTCCGTTTCGATAGCACCTATCTCTTTCTCCCCTATCTCAAACGGGCCAGCCCGTTTAAGCCATTGGCCATTCGCCATCCGAATCCCCATCGAGATCACGATGTAGACACCACCCATCGCAAGCACCACAGCAGCCGAGACGAGCAACAACCGAGCCGCCAACACAACGCCCTTGTTGTGAAAGATGCTGTCGACGAAGTTGGCGCTTGCATCGGGAGGGAGATCAGCCGGAATCAGTCCCCGTACGAGGAAAAACCCGGCAACTACGATGAGCCCGACGAAAATGAAGGCTGCGATTTTGCTCCCCGTTGAAGCATCGTCGCTGCCTTGGTTGCTGATCCCTGCCGCCACGGCAGGCAGACCCTAATCAGCGTGGCGGCGGACTTGGCGACCTCGCCCAGCGTGAGGGGGCGAGATAATGCTCCCCCCTTCCCCTCCCCCGAGCTCGCGCTCCATCTCCTCCGCCAGCGCCGGGTGCCGGTACGGGCCGTCCCCTCGCAGCGCGGCGATGACCTTCCGGCGCGTTTCGTCGTCTTTGTTCTGACTCAGCTTGCGCTTCATCTCGAAGCGGTCGATCGGGATGCGCAGGCCGACGGTGCCCTTGGCGATCGGGGTTGCTTCTCCCCGGTCCAGGTGGAAGGGCTCGTCGAGGTGTCGCTCGAAATGCGCGACCAGCCGGGTGAGGACCTCGAGGTTCTCCTCCTCGCCGAGGATCTGGGGGGTGCCGTGGAGGTGGGCCACCGTGAAGTTCCAGGTCGGGACCAGGCGCTCGCTCTCCGAGTACCAGCCGGGCGAGATGTAGCCGTGGTGGCCCTGGACGATGACGAGGATCTCGCCCCGGTCGATCTCGAGGACCTCGTCATCGGGCCTGCCCAGGTGGGTGAGCAGGGTGAGGCCGGGGGCGTCCTCGTCGACCAGCACCGGATAGTGGGAGGCGGCGAGGCCGTTCCCGGTCCGGGTCACCAGGGTCGCCCAGGGATGGCTGCGGACGAGCTCGCGGACCAGCTCCGGATCCTCTGCGGCGAAGAGCGGGTTCGGGCGCATGCGCCATCTTCCCAAGCTCGGGGGAGGCCGCGCGACTTTGCGCCCGGCCTCCCTTCGACCTCAACGTGGAAAGACGCGGCTGGCGATCGCCGGATCGCCGATCTGCTGGAAGGCGATCAGCTTGCCTCCCTCGTCGTAGGTGAGGACGTCCGCAGCCTCCTCGGTCTCGCCGTCGAGCGTGACCTTGGTCAGCACCACCACCTTGTCGCCGTCGGCGACGAAGTCGTGGGGCTCGCTCTTCAGCCCTTTTTCGCCGAGCTTGGCCCAGAGGACGGCAACCTCTTCCTTGCCGCGGTAGGTGCCGGTCAGGGCGCTGTCGCCCCCGGCCGTCCAGACCACGCCGTCGTCCATGTTCTCCATCGCACCCGCGGCGTCGCCGCTGGCGAAGGCTCGGTAGGCGGCTTCGGTCGTTTCCTTATTGGCCTGTGCGCTCATGCTGCTCCCTTCGTTCGCATTGACCACTCCTGGGATCAGAAATCGCCAAGTCGTTTGACGACGTTGTGCTCGGCATCCCTGACCACCACGTCCGAGAACGTGACCGACATCGGCGGGCTGCAATCCGGTTGGAAGCTCGCCGTCAGGGTCAGCTCGAAGACGGCTTTCCCGTTCTGCACCGGGAAGTCGCCTTCCGCCGAGACCGATTCCTTGTTGACCGCCTTGGGGTGTTTGCCGCCGCCGTTGACGCATTCGGCGGTCGCGGTCACTTCGATGTGGACCTGCGTCTCGTTGCCCAGACCGGCCTCCTTGCCGGAGACGGTCAGGGAGTCGCCGCTGCGAGTCGCGGTCACGCTGACGAAATGCGGGCTCCCGGCAAACGCACTGGGAGCCGCGGCGGCAATCGCCATCGAGGCCACGATCGCGAACAGCAGTAAACGACGCATGAGAACCTCCTTAGCGCGCGTCTCGCGCGCAGACGAGGCTCCGAGGTTCAACCGCCCAGCGAAAACCACCTCACCTCGCTGGACCCTCCGACGCTAACCCCATCGCGGGCCGCGGGCAAGGCCCGCTGTGGCCCAAACAGCGGGGTACTTTTGTTCAGGTGGGGGTATCGACCGGCGGGGTCAGCCGTTGATGCAGGGCGCGCCCGGCGCCGCGTTGTTGCAGGAGCCGACCGGGCCGCGCTCGGTCAGCTTCCCGACCCGGAAGTGAAAGGTGGCCGCCGGGCCCCTGACTCCGCCCGGCCCGATCGCCCGGACGCGGAAGAAGCTCTTGCCGGCGCCGACGCGGTAGCGCTTGGGCGGCTTGCAGGTGCGGTAGCGGTGGCCCTTCAGCTTGCACTGGAAGCGAATCGCCTTGCCGACGGCACGGAAGCCGAAGGTGATCTTGACCCCGCCCTTCCTCATGTCGAGGCGTTTCGCCGGATGGCGGCTGATCACCACGCGGGGACGCTTGCCCTTGACCGTCGCCGCCGGCACCGGCGGCGCGAACGGGTCGGTGGAGGTCATCACCTGGTAGCGCTGCCCGGCCGCGGCGCAGAGGGCGGTGGTCGGGCAGGAGATGCCGAACATCCCGTTGCCCTCGGGTTCGCCGAAGCGAATCTGGTTCTCGAAGGTCCAGGCCGCTTCGCCGCCGGTCGGGTCGGTCGAGATCAGGACGTCGGCGTTGTTGTCGAGCGCGGCGCAGGCCGAGGTCGAGGGGCAGGAGACGGCGGTGACCGGCAGCCCGCTGCCGGCTTTGACCGCCTTCCAGCTGCCATCGCTGCCCGGCGAGGTCGAGGTGAGGATCATGCCGGCATTGCCGGTGACGCAGAGGTCGGCGCTGGGGCAGGAGATCCCGTTGAGGCTGCTGTCTCCGCCCGGCGCGCCGAGTGACTTCCATGCCTCCGGGCCGCCCTCGGGGTCGCCGCTGACGACGATCCTGCCTTCCAGGCCGACCGCGGCGCAGAAGCCTGGGGTGGGACAGGAGACGCCGCGGAGGTCGTAGGGCTCCGGCAGCTGGGTCACCGTCCAGGCGGAGCTGTCCCCGGTCGGGTTGCGGGAGGTCAGCACCTTGCCGCCGTACCCGACGACGACGCAGAACGAGGTCGACGGGCAGGAGACTCCGAACATATGGATGTTCGGCCCGCTCTCGGCCTGCTTGACCACTTTCCAGGCAGAGGTGGGGTCGCCGGCCGGGTTGGTGCTGCTGTAAAAGCGGCCGTCGAGGCTGGCGGCGACGCAGAGACCGGTCGAGGGGCAGGAGACCCCCCTGATCTGCGCACCCCCGTAGTAGACGCCGCCGCCTTCGCTCCCCGGAATATCGACGCTTCCGCCGGGCCGGCCCACCTTCCACGCCGAAGCGCCGCCGGTCGGGTTGCCCGAGACCGCGATCGTGCCGTTGCCGCCGGTGGCGGCGCAGAACGAGGGGTCGGGGCAGCTGATCGCGTAGAAGGCCGCCTGCACCGAGCCGCCGGGAAGCTGGGTCGCCGACCACTCCGAGGCCGACGCCGCCGCGGGAAGGAGCGCCAGCGCCAGCAAGAGCCCGAGCAAAGCACCCAGGCAGCGACCGCGCCGCCGGCACCCCGCTCTGACCGTCTCTCCCCCCACCGTCATCAGCATCAAGAACCCGGCTGTTCAGGCGTCGATGCGGTCCTCTCCCCACTCCCCCTCGAGCAGCCCGTAGACGACGCTGTCGAGGTAGCGATCGCCGACCAGCTCGGCCTCCCGCAGGCGCGCTTCCTCACGGAAGCCGAGGCGCTCGGGGATCGCCCGGCTGCGGGCGTTCTCCGGAGCGCACTGGATCTCGACCCGGTGCAGCTCCCACTCGTAGAAGGCGTGGTCGAGGAGGGCGCCGACGACGGTGGTCATCGTCCCCCGGCCCTCGGCGCCGGCGGCGAGCCAGTAGCCGAGGCTGGTGTTGCGGTTGACCCAGTCGACCGAGTGGAAGCCGACGACCCCGACGATCTCCCCCGCCGGCGCGATCTTCGCCTGGAAGCCGTCGTCGCGGGCAAACTGCCTCTCGGCCTCGGCGAGAAACCGCTCGGTCCCGTCGCGGTCCTGCCCGGCGGCCCACGGCAGCCAGCGGGCCAGGTGCGTCCGGTTGAGCTCGATCAGGGCGTGGAGCTCGCTCGCATCCCCGGTCTCCAGCGGCCGGACCCCGAGGGAGTCGAGCCGCGGCGAGAGCATCACTCGACCGCTGACCCAAGGGCCTTGTCGATGAACGGCCCCAGCAGCTCGGCCACCGCCTGGGCCGCTTCCCCGGCGGAGTCGCCCGGGGTCGTCACGTAGCTGATCGCCAGCCGCACCAGGCTCTCGGAGAGCCTCTTGACGTCGTGCTCCGGCGCCTCCGGCCAGCCCTCCCCGATCACGCTGACCAGCCGCGCCGTCGCCCACTGGACGACCGGGAGGCCCTGCGTGGTGACGAAGGGCAGCATCCCGCCGGTGCCGTCGTCGCTGAGGAGGATGCGGATCAGCGGGTCGTCGCCGGCGGTGCGCAGGAAGTGCTCGAGCGCGGCGAGCACCGCGGCCCGCGGGTCGTCGGTGTGCGCGAGGACCGCCTTTTCGACGTCGTCCATGAACCGTTCGGCCTCGTGGATGACGAAGGCGAAGCCGAACTCGTTGCGGTTGCCGAACTCGTTGTAGAGGGTCTGGCGGCTGACCCCGGCGCCGGCGGCGATGTCGGCCATCGTGATCTCCGACCAGGTCTGCCGCCCCAGCTGATCGCGGGCGGCGTCGAAGACGGTCTGGCGCAGCAGCTCCCGCGCCGCCTCCTGATAAGGGGTCCTCCCGTTGCTGGGCATCCTCCTTATCGTGCCAGCGGCGGCGGTCAGGCGTCGGCCGAGACGGGTTCGAAATCGATCTTGTCGCGGACCCCGCAGTCGGGACAGGCCCAGTCGTCGGGGACCTCGCTGAACGGCGTCCCCGCCGGGAAGCCCTCGCGCGGGTGGCCGGCCTCCTCGTCGTAGACGTAGCCGCAGCCGGGGCAGCGCCAGGCGCTCATACAGCCGGCCGCCCGTAGCGCTCCAGCACCCGGCCGAGCTTGCGCGGCTGGATGTTGGCCCTGGTCACGTCGCCTTCGTAGTGCTCGAGCAGGCGCGGGTCCATCACCCGGCGCCAGAGCGGCGGGAACCAGGCGAGGACGATCATCCCCGCGTAGCCCGTCGGCAGCTGCGGCGCCTCGTCGACGTGGCGCAGCGCCTGGTAGCGGCGGGTCGGGTTGGCGTGGTGGTCGGAGTGGCGCTGCAGGTGGTAGAGCAGGACGTTGGAGGCGACGTTGTTGCTGTTCCAGCTGTGTTCCGGCATGCAGCGCTCGTAGCGGCCGTCCTCGCGCTTCTGCCGGCAGCAGGCCGTAGTGCTCGAGGTAGTTGACGACCTCCAGCAGCGAGAACCCGATCACCGCCTGGACCAGCAGGTAGGGCAGGACGACCGGGCCGAAGACGACCGCCAGGCCGGCGAAGAGGACGACGGTCATCGCCCAGGCGCTGAGGACGTCGTTGTGGATGCTCCAGTGGGACTTGCCGAGGCGGTCGAGGCGGGTGGTCTCGATCCCCCAGGCCGAGCGCAGGCTGCCGATCGACGGTGCGCGGCAGGAAGGCCCAGAAGCTCTCCCCCAGCCGCGAGCTGGCGGGGTCCTCGGGGGTGGCGACTTTGACGTGGTGGCCGCGGTTGTGCTCGATGAAGAAGTGGCCGTAGCCGGTCTGGGCGAGGGCGACTCGGCTGAGCCACTTCTCGGAGCTGGCGCGCTTGTGGCCGAGCTCGTGGGCGGTGTTGATCGCGATCCCGCCGACCACCGCCATCGTCAGCGCCAGGCCGATGTTTTCGACCAACGAGAGATCGCCGCTCGACCACATCCAGCAGGCGAAGACGAGACCGGCGTACTGGATCGGGATGAAGACGTAGGTGCACCAGCGGTAGTAGCGGTCCTGCTCGAGGAACTTGAGGACGCTGTCGGGCGGGTTGGTCGGATCGAGCCCGATCGCCATGTCGAGCAGCGGGAAGAGGCCGAAGACGAGAGCCGGGCCGAGGAACCAGATCCCGCCGAAGCCGGTGAGCGCGACCCAGAACCAGGCGAGGAACGGCGAGAGCGGGACGATGATCCCCAGCAGCCAGGCGTAGCGCTTGCCGTCGGTCCAGGCCGCCGGATTGACCTCGACGTGCTCGTGATGGTGGTGATGCGCGTGCTCCGCGTGTGCCTCCATGCCCCCTCCTTGTCAAATGCCCGCTGTTCGTCACCCATCTTTACACAAACCGCAGACGTGTCAAGTGCGGCTACAGCGCAGCGAGATATGTCCGTTGATCGTGGTGGGCCGGTCTCGTCGAAAAGCCGGAGGGCCTGGGGGCAGCCGCCGGAGGACGCGTCATCTCCCACAGCGGTGTTCCTTTCCCCGCCTATGCGGCGATAAGGCGCACCGCTGATCAGAGCCCGGTCTAGATCTTCAGCAGCAGGAACGTGTTGAGCACGAAGAGGACCGAGAAGAACACCGTCGCCCGGTCCAGATTCTGCTCGACCATCGAGCCGCCGCCGATGCCGCTGCCGCCCGCGCCGCCGATTCCGAAGGCGCCGGAGAGCCCCGCGTCTTTGCCCGAGTGCAGGAGCACGAGGAAGATCAGGACGAAGGCGATGATCACCTGGATGATGCTGAAGAACGTGAACATGGTCGGGAAAGTCTAGGCGGATCTAGGCTCGTTCGAGCTTTTCCGGCTGGCGCGGGTGGGCGCCGTTGCCGGCGCCGTTCCCGGACCCGTCGAGGATCTCCATCGCCTCGCGCCGCAGCTCGGCGTCGAGGACGGCGAAGTCCTCGTCGGAGAGCTTGCCGGCGGCGTGGTCGAGCTCGGCGTCGCGGATCTCGCGGTACTTGGCTTCCTTGCGGGCGTCGGCTTCGGTGCGGACGAGGGCGCCGCGGCGGCGGCCCCTGGCCGGCCAGAGCGCGATCAACGCCCCGGCGAGGGCGATGATGCCGCCGATCCACATCCAGGTGACGAGCGGGTTGACGATCACCTTGAAGGTCGAGGGAGCCTTGGAGGTCGAGGAAGGTCTTCGCCACGTTTTCGGCCGCCAGGCCCTGCAGGTTGGTGATCTGCTGGAACGCCTGGGCCTGCAGGCTCGGGTCGGCGGCCGCGGCGCGCATCAGCGCCCCCAGCGCTTTGCATTGCGGCGGCGTGCCGGGCGCTCCCCGCACGCACTCGCGGAAGCCTCTGTCGGCCAGCCTCGCATCCCGCTGGACGCCGGCGACGTTCGGCTGCTCGGCAATCCAGAGGTCGTGCCCGAGCCCGGTCCGCAACCCGACCTCGCTGGTCGCCTCGCCGGCGAAGTAGGTGCTGATCAGCCCCGCTTCCTGGCCGGTGGGACGGAAGAACTGGCGGCTCGGCCGGGCGAAGCCGACCACCTCGCCGTCTTCTTCGATGCGAAGCAGCGCGCCGAACCCGAGCTTCTCCTCGTCGACCGAGACGGTCGGCTTCACGTAGGTGATGGTGCGGCCGTCGATCGTCGTGCTCTCCCCCGGCCGCAGCTCGACGTCGCGGTTGGTCTGGAAGCTGGAGGAGGCCGCGATCCCGATCAGCAGGACGATGATGCCGACGTGGACGATGTAGCCGCCGTAGCGGCGGCGGTTGCGGCTGACCAGGCCGACCAGGGCATGGCCGCCGGGCTCGCCGCTGAGCTGCTTGCGCGCCGCGGTCCCGGTCCAGAACTCCTGTGCCAGGCCGGTGAGGGCGAAGGCGGCGAAGGCGAAGAGCGCCAGCGCCCAGAGGTTCTCGGCGGCGTCGGTGAAGACCGCCAGCGCCAGGGCGACGGCGGCGGCCGCCGCCAGCGGCACCCGGAACACCCGCTTGGCCGACTCCCAGCTGACCCGGCGCCAGGCGAGCAGCGGCCCGACCCCGGTGAAGAGGACGAGGCCGATCGCCAGCGGCGTCGTGTAGCGGTCGAACCAGGGCGCCGCCAGCGAGGCCTTCTCGCCGGTGAACAGTTCGGAGATCAGCGGGAAGAAGGTCCCCCAGAAGATCACCGCGGTCATCCCGACCAGGAGCAGGTTGTTGACCAGGAAGACCGACTCGCGCGAGGCCAGCGAGTCGATCCGCTTCTCCGAGCGCAGGTCGTCGAGGCGGCTGACGATCAGCGCCGTCGAGCCGACCAGCACCACCCCGATCAGGCCGAGGATGTAGGGGCCGACGGTGTTGTCGCCGAAGGCGTGGATCGACTGCAGGACGCCGGAGCGGACCAGGAAGGTGCCGAGCAGCGCCATCGAGAAGGTGCCGACGATCAGGCTCGCGTTCCAGACTTTCAGCATCCCGCGCTTCTCCTGGACCATGATCGAGTGCAGGAAGGCGGTGCCGAGCAGCCACGGCATCAGCGCCGCGTTCTCGACCGGGTCCCAGGCCCAGTAGCCGCCCCAGCCGAGCTCGGTGTAGGACCAGCGGGCGCCGAGCAGGAGGCCGAGGCCGAGGAAGGCCCAGGCGATCAGCGCGAAGCGGCGGGTGGCGCGGATCCACTCGGCGTCGAGGCGGCGGGTGACCAGCGCCCCGATCGCGAAGGCGAACGGCACCGTGAAGGCGACGTAGCCCGAGTAGAGCATCGGCGGGTGGATCATCATGCTCGGGTGCTGCAGCAGCGGGTTGAGGCCGACCCCGTCGACCGGCGCCGGGCTGAGCGTCGCGAACGGGTCGACGTCGGGCGCGAACAGCATCAGGCCGGTGAAGAAGGCGGCGACGCCCATCATCACCGCGGTCGCCCAGGGGACGAGGTCGCGCAGCCGGTTGCGGGTCGCGTAGAGAGCGGCGCTGGCGGCGATCGAGAGGACGAAGGCCCAGAGCAGCAACGAGCCCTCCTGGCTCGACCACATCGCCGCCATCTTGTAGCCGGTCGGCGTCTCGACCGAGCTGTGCTGCTGGACGATGTTGAAGGAGAAGTCGTCGCCGAGGAAGGCGACCTCGATGATCACGACGCAGGCGGTGATCAGCGCGCAGAAGGCGTAGACGGTGCGTCGCGAGAGGCGCAGCAGTCGCTCGTCCCCCTTGCGCCCGGCGATCGCGAGCGCGCCGGCGCCGAGCGCAGCGAGGAAGGCAATGCCCAGCAGGGCGCTGCCGAGGCTAGACATCAGAGCTGGTCGTGAACTTCGACGGGCACTTCGTGATCAGGGTTTCCGGCTCGCCGTCGAAGACGCCGCTGCTCGCGATCGTGCCGGTGAGGACGATCTCGCGACCGCCGCGAAAGGGGTCGGGAACAGTGCCCGTATAGGTGACTGGAAGACTCTCGCTGCCGCCGTCGCGATCGACGACGCGGAAGGCGATGCCGGCGCCATCGCGCTCGATCGAGCCCTTGACGACCCGGCCGGTCATCTCAGCATGGGTCCCAGGTGCGGCGGAGAGCAGCTGCGAGGGCTCCTTCGCCTCCGTCGAGGCCGAGAAGGAGGTGTAGATCAACGCCACCGCGAGCAGCACGGCGGTGCTGAGCGCGACGACGAGCCGGATCTTCCGCTTCCGCTGAGGGTCCACAGGCAACCGGGATTATCGCAAGCTGCCGACCTGGGAGAATGGCGGCATGCCCGCGGACCCCGTTCTGCTGATCACCGGCGCCAGCAGCGGCATCGGCGCCGCGACCGCCCGGGCAGCCTCCGCCAAGTACCGCCTGGTGCTGGCGGCGCGGCGCGAGGAGGAGCTGGAGAAGCTGGCCGAGGAGCTCGGTGGCGGCGAGCGGGCGATCGCCGTGCGCTGCGACGTCACCGAGTGGGACGAGGTGGAGGCGCTCGCCGCGACTGCCCTCGAGCGCTTCGGCCGCATCGACGCCGTCTTCGCCAACGCCGGCTTCGGCGCCACCCGCGGCTTCCTCGAGGAGTCGCCCGAGCACTGGCGCTCGATGGTGCTGACCAACGTCTACGGCGTGGCGCTGACGATCCGGGCCACCCTCCCCCACCTGCTCGAGCGCGGCGACGGCCACTTCCTGGTCACCAGCTCGATCGCCGGCCGGCTGGCGCTGCCCGGCTCGCTCTACTCGGCGACGAAGTGGGCGGCGACCGCGATCGGCGAGTCGCTGCGGGCCGAGCTGCGCCAGATGCACGAGAACCAGGGGATCAAGGTCACCCTGATCGAGCCCGGCATGGTCGACACCCCCTTCTTCGACAACCGTCCCGGCGAGTGGGCGCTGAAGGACGAGGACATCGCCCGCACGGTGATGTTCGCCCTCGACCAGCCGGCCGGCGTCGACGTCAACGAGATCCTCGTCCGGCCGACGACCCAGCCGACCTAGCGCAGCAGCAGCAGGCGCACGAGCCGCCAGTAGCCGCGCAGGAGGAGGCGCGCCGGCAGCGAGCGGGCGAGCGGGGAGATCAGCTCGGAGTCGAGGTCCGGGGTCAGCCAGGCGGCGAACTCGGCGGCGCCGACGGCGCGCTGCGCCTGGATCGCCCGCCGCTCCCGCAGCAGCCGCGGCAGCCAGCGGAGGAAGGCGAGGTTCGCCCGCAGCTTCTCCCGGCCCCAGCCGCCGGCGAGGGCGACCGGCAGCAGCGCCAGCTCGGTCGCGAGCAGGGCCGGCGCCAGCAGCGCCAGCAGCGCGCCGGGGTAGGTGCGGACGAGGAAGGCGAGCCGGTTGCGCTCGAGCCAGAACCACTTCTCGGCGTTGGCGCCGAACTCGTAGTCGTGGGCGACGAGGGCCGCCGGCTCGATCCCGACCGGGTGGCCGGCGGCGCGGATCCGGACCGAGAGGTCGACGTCCTCGTGGTAGAGGAAGAACTCGGCGGGGAAGCCGCCCGTCTCCCGCCAGATCCGCGACGGGATCGCCAGGCAGGCGCCGGAGGCGACGGTCACCTCGCCGGCGGGCGGCGGCGGGTCGAGCGGCCGGCCGTGCCCCCCCGCCCAGGTGATGCCGGTGAAGTGCAGCGGGTTGCCGGCGGAGTTGACGCAGCGGAGCTCGCCGTCGGCGACCAGCGCCTGCCAGGCGCCCCAGCCCCGCTCCGCCGTCCAGGGCCGGCGGATCGCCTCGCCGAAGCCGGGCTGCGGGGCGGCGTCGGGGTTGAGGATCACGAGCAGGTCGCCGTGCGCGAGCTCGGCGCCGGCGTCGATCCCGGCGGCGAAGCCGGCGTTGCCGCCCATCGGGACGATCCGCGCGTCCGGTGCCAGCTCGCGCACGAGGCCGGCGCTGCCGTCGCCGGGCTTGTTCTCGGCGACGATCAGCTCGTCGCCCTCGTCCAGCTCCGGCAGCAAAGCGGGGAGGGTCTTGCTGAGATCGTCGCGGTTCTCGTAGGCGACGATCAGGACTGAGAGCGTCGGGCGCACCGGCGCGGAGGCTATTCGGCCATCCGCGCCGGTGCTTGCGACGTGCGCTGAGCCGCTCCTACTTCTTCTTCTTGCCGCAGGAGACGACGTTCAGCTTGAACTTGTTGTTGTTCTTCTTCTTGCCGTTCTGGCCCTTCATCTTCACGATCGCCCGCTGCGGCTTGTCGCAGAGGTCGGTCGAGTTGACGAGCAGGCTCTTCTTGCCGCCCTTCATGTTGAGGACGAAGCGCTTGACCGGCACGTCAGGCACTTTCCGGAAGACCGTCTTCAGGCCTCCGGTGCTGCCGCTGCTGATCACGCCGCGCAGGTAGACCTCCACCTGGCCGCGCAGATCGACGAGCAGGTCCGGCAGCTCGTTGTTGGAGGACACGAGGTAGACCTTGCCCTTCAACTTGTCTTTCAACAGCGGCGACTTCGCTTCCGCCGACCCGTAGACCGAGGCCTTCGGGCAGGTGTGGGAGGCCAGCTGCGGCCTCGTGCAGACGGTGCCGATGTGGCTCTGCTCGAGGAACAGCGAACGCGGCATCGTCACCGCGGTGCGGCCGATGTTGGCGTTGCCTTCCTGGGCGGTGAGCACGGCCTTCAGACGCGGATTCTTGGTCCGCTTCGTCCCGCCGTACAGCTGGATCTTCAGCTTCGGCTTGAAGGCCAGCTTGTTGCAGCCCGTCGCCTGGAACGGGTCGTTGACGGCGTAGGAGCTGAACGCGGCCGGGTCGGCCGGATTCGCGCCACCGCCCTTGAGCGCCCCGGTGGTTGCCTGGGCGCTGCAATTGGTCGGGTTGAGCATGAACTTCTTGCGGTAGAGGTTCAGGTCGATCGACCGGATGTCCAGCTTCGCCCCTCCGAACACGTCCGGAATCGGGTCCGAGACGGCGTGGACCTGGGCGGTTTCCGGATCGACGAACAGGGCGACCCGGACGACCACGGTGCCGAGGTCGAACGGCCCCGCCAGAGCGGGGGTCGTCACGACCAGCGAGACCGGGGCGCCGTTGTAGGGACCCGCGAGCCAGACGTTGCCGAGAATCTGCAACGGATGGTCGCCGGTGCCCGAGGTGGTCTTCGCCGTGCCGAGGAACGAGTTTTCGTCGCAGCTCGGTTTGTCCGACTCTTCGCGGCCGCTCTTCGTGGCCGCAGCGGCGATTGCCGCCTCCGAGCAGTAGGGGATCCCGGCGAGCTTGCCGGTCAGCCCCTTCGGCAGGGTGACGTCGACCACTTTCAGCTCCTGCTCGCCGTCACGCCGTCCGATCAGGACGTGGAACGGGGAGTAGGAACCGCCCTGGGTGCTCTCCGGGGCGGCTTTGTAGGTCGGAGTGAACTTCCGCTCCGCCATCGTCGCCGGGCAGGCCCCACCGGTCGGATCGCTGCTCAGGGTGACCGTCGAATTGACCGGCTTCAGTTCCCCGGGGCGAGCCCACGGTTCGAAGCGGCTGGTTCCCGTCGCCGAGCAGATCGGCGGGCTGGTCAGCACCTCTTTGGAGCCGTCGATGTGGACCCGGATCTCTTTGAACGGCACCTGCGGCAGGCCCGACGGCAGCGCACCGAAGAACTCGTTCGAGAGCTGGTCGTCGATCACCGCGTTGAGCTGGCCCGTGGTCTTGTCGGCCTTGACGTGGCCGATGAGCCGGGCGTTGATGTCCTCGTGCGCGCTCTTGGCTTCGAGGAAGATCCGGTAGAGGTCACCGGATTCCGGGTCGCGGCTCAGCTGCTGGCCGACGTAGACGTTGCCGACCAACGGCTCCGCCAGCGGCGCCGATTCGACTTCGACGGTGCCGATGTTGGACTCGGGCGGGCATTCGTTGTCGAAGACCCGGACGCCCTTCTTGAACTGGGCGTCGGTGCAGACGGCGAGGCTCTGCGCCCCCGAGGGGTTCAGGCCCATGCCCTGCGGCAACACCACTTCGGCCTTGCGGACGTGGGACTGCATCTGCCCTTCGTTGCCTTCGGTGGCCGGATCAAACGGCAGTTTCGTCGTCACCGTCGCAGGTGCCGGGGAGTCGACGTTGGTCGTACCCGGAGCGACGTCGACCGACGGGTCGAACGGAACGGTGTCGCAGCCGGTCTGCTGGACACGCGATCCGCCGACTTTCGGCGGCTTGGCCTCCACCGGAGTCGACCCGTGCGGGAATTCCGGATTCGGGTCGCCGTAGCTCTCGGCCCGGAACCAGGTCGAGTACAGGTGTTCGTAGGCCGGGTCGTTGGGGTCGAAGCAGGTGGTGGGATTCGTCAGGTAGGTCCCGTCACCCGACCGGCCTTTGCTGACCAGGCGGCTGATCAGGGTCGAGAGCCCGGAGACTTCCGCCGTGTTCAGGAGTTTGATCGTGAAGCTCTCGTGGAAGTCACTCTCCCAGGCGACTTCGGTTTCGAGGAAGACCGGGACTTTTTTGCCGATCACGAAACCGAGTTTCGCCGGTTCGCCTTCGGCCGGCTCGAGGTTGTAGACGGACACCAGGGTGTTACCCGGGGTCGGTGGGATGACGAAGCCTTTGGGAGGTTTGAAACCGGGTGCGATTTCGACTTCGTTTTTGTTCGTCACCAGGGTGACCTTCTCTTCACCGGTGATCGTCTCGGGATCACATGCCGGTTCGAAGATCCCGGGTGAGGGCGAGTTGAGGAATTCACTGATTTTGCATCGCGAGGGCGTCGCCTCGGGGTTCACGGTCAGACCCGGCGGCAGGTCGCTGCGCAGGGTTTTGATCGTGCGGAAGGCGATCGGTTCCACGATCGGTGCCAACAGGCTCCCCGCCGGAAAAGGCGGCGAAGGCAGTGGAGTGAACGCTTCGTGCTGGATGATGTACTGCGTGAAGCCGATCGGTGGATGGCCGGCCGCCGTCGTGTAATAGATCGTCGGCGTTTCGACCGAACAGTTTTTGCCGGCTTCCTGTTCCTGCGTGCAGGTGCCCGCCTGGAACCCTTGGTCAGACGTTTCGTTCTGCGGCTGGATGATGTCGGTGGTGTCCGCGGCCGCAAAAGCGGGCAGCGCAAACACAGCTCCGAGACACAAAAGCAGCAACGCGAGCGAGCGCTTTGCCATTCAATTTCCTCCTCGTTTTTCCCTTAACGAGGACGCCCCCTGTAGCGCCCACGAACAACTCTCCCGCTGAAGACATTACACACCGGCACCGGTGATTCAAGTGCCTACCGGTGTTACTACCCGGGTAACCGTGTCACCAATCAGTGACATGACACTGAAGCGTGTAGAGCTTCTCAGTGACCTTTGGAACGACCGCCGCGCTTCTGCCCCTTGCAGGGGGTGCGCAGCTTCGGCTTGCTGTTCGCCTTCTTGCCGTTATGGGCTTTGATCCGGATGATCGCTTTGACCGGCTTGGCGCAGAGGCTGCGGGAGTTGACGAGCAACCCCTTCTTGCCCCCCGGCAGGGTGAGGACGAACTTCGTCACCGGCACGTCGGGGACCCGGCCGAAGGTGGTGCGGATGCCGCCGCGGAAGCTGTCGATGCGGCCGACCAGGTCGATGTCCACCTGGCCCTCGAGGTGGGCGACCATGTCCGGCAGGGTGTTGTTGGAGGAGCGCAGGTACATCGGCCCTTCCAGCGGTTTGCCGAGCAACGGGGTGAAGGCGCGGGCCTTCCCGTAGATCGATTTCTTCGGGCAGTCGTCGGCGGCGAACTGCACCCGGGTGCAGACTTTGGCGAGGCTCGCCTGGTCGAGGAAGAGGGCGTGCGGCAGGGCGACCGAGGCCTTGCGGATGTTGGCGTCTTTGCCGCGCGCCTTCAGCACCGCCCGCAGTTTCGGGTGCTTGGCGCGCTGAGTCTTGCCGAACAGCCTGATCTTCAGCTTCGGGCGGAACTTGAGCTTCTTGCAGCCCGTCGCCTGGAACTCGTCGGCGACCTTGAACGCCGAGTAGGAGCCCGGGTCAAGCGGGTTCCCCCCGCCGCCGTTGATCACACCCGCGGTCGACCCTTTGCGGCAGTTGGTGCCGTTGAGGGTGAACTCGTCGCGGTTGATGTTGAGGAAGACGGAGCGGACGTCGAGCTTGGTGCCGCCGAAGACGTCGGGGATGTCATTCGTCCGGGGGTGGATCTGGGCGGTTTCCGGATCGAGGAAGAGCGGCACGCGGACGACGACGTTGCCGAGGTCGAAGGGACCGGCCAGCGCCGGGGTGACGACGGCGATCGAGAGCGGCGCGCCTTTGTAGCGGCCGGCGAGGTAGGCGTCGCCCTCGATTTTCAGCGGCGAGGGCCCGGTGCCGGCCTGCACGGTCGCGACCCCGACCCTGCTCTCTTTCGGGCAGACGGAGTCTTTCTTCTCCGCCGTGCCGGAGCGTTGCTCGATTTTCTCGAGCTGGTCCGGCGAGCAGTAGGGAACGCCTTTCAGCTTCGCGGTCGCCCCTTCGGGGAGCGTCACGTCGAGGCCTTTCAGCTCCTGCTGCCCGGGCGGGCGGCTGATGAAGGTGGAGAAGGGGGTGAAGGTTTTGGCGACGTCGCTTTTCGGCTTGGCGTTGAAGCCGGGGGCGAACGGCCTCTCCCCCATCGTCTTCGGGCAGGCCCCGCCGCCCGGCAGCGAGGCGAGGTCGAATTTGGCGGTCGGGGTCGCGGCCGGGTTGCCGGACCACGGCGCCAGCTGGCTGGTGGTCTCGTTCGGGCCGCAGGTCGGCGGGCTGCTGAGCGCGGCTTTCGGGCCACCGTCGACGCTGATCTTGAAGCTGGTGAACGGCACCTGCGGCAGGCCGCTCGGCAGGTTGTCGCTGTTGCCCCCGCGCAGGACGTTGGTTTTCGCCGGTTCGTCGAAGACCGCGGTCAGCCTGCCGGTCTTCGCGTTGGCGACGACGTTGCCGATCAGCCGCACGGAGATTCCGTACCGCGCCGACTCGGCGGCGACGAAGATCCGGTACTCCTCGCCCGATTCGGGGTCGCGGCTCTTCTGCTCGCCGACGTAGACGTTGCCGGCCAGCGGGCCCTCCGGCAGCGGCGGGGTGACGACGCTGACGGTGCCGATCTTCGAAGCGGGCGGGCAGGCGACCGGGTTGCGGGTCCCCTTGCCGAACTGGGCGTCGCTGCAGGCGGCGAGGCCGTTGGCGGCCGAGGGGTTCAACCCCATGCCCAGGGGCAGCGAGACCCGTGCCGTCCGCATCGTCGAGGTTTCCTGGCCCGTCGCGCTCGCCTCGACCGGGAGTTTGAGCTCGGTGGTGGCGCCGGCGGGAGAGTCGACCTGGTTGGTCCCGGGGTCGACCCCGATCGACGGTTTGAACGGGATCGAGCCGCAGTTTTTCGGGCTGGTCCCCGGCGGCAGCTTCGACTCGACGTACGGCGAGCCGTTGGGGAAGCTCGGGTCGGGGTTCTGCAGCGAGTCGGCGCGGGCGTAGGTCGAGTAGGTGTGCTGGAAGGCGGCCTGGTTGGGGTCGAGGCAGGTGCTCGGCGTGGTGAGGAAGTAGCCGACCCCCGGATCGGCGTGGGCGCGGCCGTTGAAGATCAGCCGGTTCTTCAGCAGTTTCACCGCGTCGACCTTGGGCACCTGGATGGTGAACCCCTCGTGGAAGTCGGACTCGTAGGCGACGTCGGCTTCGAGGTAGATGTCACTCGGCGGCAACACCGGCAGATCCGGAACCGCTTCGACCGTGAACCCGAAGCGGGCCGGCTGGCCCGGCTTCGGCTTCAGGTTGTAGACCGGAGCGGTGATCGGCACCGGCGGCACGATCGGCAGTTCCGGCGAGACCGTGACCTGGCTTTCGCCGACTTTGGTATTTGCCGGGCATTCTTTCGGGTGGGCCGCCTCACACTGGGGGGTGGCACCCGGGTTGACGCTGAGCCCGACCGGGAGGTCGACCCGCAGCGTCTTCATGTCGACTTCCGGTTCTTCGTGGGCCAGTTCGGTTTTGTGCCGGACGATGAACTGGGTGATTCCGAAGGGCGGATGGCCGGCGGCCGTTTCGTAGAACTCGGCTTTGGGACTGTCCGGCGCGCAGGTCGGCGTGTTGCAGGTCCCAGCCTGCCAGCCGTCGTTCGCGTTCGGCGGGTTGTTCTGCGGCGAGAAGACGACTTCGCCGGCCTGCGCCACGGCCACGGACAGGACCCCGAACAGGGCAGCGAACATCAGGAGTCTCGTAACCCGTTTCCTCACGTGAGGGGGTCGTACCCAGGTGATGGCGCGGCTAATCGCGTTCATCGGGCGCCCTTCCTCTTGGCCTTGCGGCAGGCGGGGGTCCGCAGCGGCAGCTTCTTCACCCGCAGCTTCTTGCCGTTCTGGGCTTTGAAGTTGAGGACCGAGCGGTTGGGGCGGTTGCAGAGGTCGCGCGAGTTGACCAGCAGCCCCTTCTTGCCGCCTTTCATGTTGATCGTGAACTTGCTCACCGGGACGTCCGGCACCGGGAAGAAGACGGTCTTCAGCCGCTCCTTCGCCGAGCTGATCACCCCGCGCAGGCGGACGTTGACCTGGCCGTGGAGGTCGGCGAGGAGGTCAGGCAGTTCGTGATCGGAGGCGACGAGGTAGACCGGGCCCTGGACTTCGTCGTCGAGCAGCGGCGTCTGCGCCCGGGCGTATCCATATATGGAGCGCGCCGGGCAGGCGGAGGCGGCGAGCTGGACCCGGGTGCAGATCGTCCCGATGTGGTTCTGATCGAGGAACTGCGAGTGCGGCAGCGTCAGCGCCGCCCGCTGGATGTTGGCGTCGCCGTCGCGGGCGACCAGGACCGCGCGGAAGGCCGGGTGGCCGTTGCGCCGCATTTTCTTCCGGCCGCCGATCAGCTTGGTGAACAGCTTCGGCTTGAAGGCGAGCGCCTCGCAGTCGCTTGCCTGGAACGGAGCGCTGACGGCGAAGGCGCTGAAGCTCGCCGGGTTGGCCGGGTCTCCCCCGCCACCAAGTAGCGCGCCGGTGGTGGCGAACGGCGCGCAGTTGGTCGGGTTGAGGGTGAAGCCCGGCCGGTCGATCTTCAGGTCGACCGAGCGGATGCTGAGCAGGGCACCGCCGAAGACGTGCGGGATCGGGTCGGAGACGGCGCGGATCTGCGCGGTTTCCGGGTCGACGAACAGGGCCACCCGCACCACGACCGTGCCGAGGTCGAACGGACCGGCCGTGGCGGGGGTGACCACTGCGAGGGAGAGAGGAGCCCCGTGGTAGGGGCCTGAGAGGAAGACCTTGCCGTCGATCTCGTACGGAGCGGGGCCGGTGCCGGCGGCGACCGTGGCGCTGCCGACCTGGCTCCCGGCCGGGCAGCTCGAGCTCGCATCCTCCTCGCCGCCGGCCCGCCCGGCCGCGGACGCGAGCGCGCTCTCCGGGCAGTACGGGATGCCGCGCAGCTTGCCGGTCATGCCCGGCGGCAGGACGACGTCGGCGCCTTTCAGCTCCTGCTGGCCGTCGCTGCGGCCGATGCGGACGGTGACCGGGGAGAAGGCGCCGGCCTTGGCGCTCGCCGGGCCGGCGGCGAAGCCGGGGCCGAAGGGCCGCTCGGACAGCGTCTTCGCGCATTTCCCACCGCCAGGGGCGCCGGTCATCGAGAAATTGTCTTTCGGGTGAGCCGGCGAGTTGCCCGACCACGGCGTCATCGTCGCCGTCGTCTCGTTCGGGCCGCAGGTCGGCGGGCTGGTGAGCACCGCCCGGGCGCCGCCGTCGAAGGTCAGGTCGAAGGAGGTGAAGGGAACCTGCGGGGTGTCGGAGATCGTCGTCGACAGCTGCCCCGTCTGCGGGTCGGCGCGTACGTTGCCGATCAGCCGCACGGCGATCCCGTAGCGGTCCGATTTGGCCTCGATGAAGATCCGGTACTCCTGGCCCGAGGCGGGGTCGCGGCTGAGCTGCTTGCCGACGTAGACGTTGCCTTCGAGGACTTCTTCGGGCTGCGGGGTGGTCTGGTCTTCCAGCGGCGGCGACTCGATCCTCGCCCGGCCGACGACCGACTGCGGCGGGCAGGCGACCGGGTTGCGGGTCCCCTTGCCGAACTCGGCGTCGCTGCAGACCTGCAGCCCGTTGGCGGCGGAGGGGTTGAGCCCCATCCCGCGCGGCAGCGTCACCGTCGCCTGCTTGGTGTGGGAGCTGTCCTGTTCGTCCTCGCCGGCGAGGAAGTCCGGGATCAGGTGCGGGACCTCGACGCCGACGGTCGCCCCGGCGGGCGAGTCCGTCTGCGCGGTGCCCGGGTCGACGTCGATCGACGGGTCGTAGGGGATCGAGTCGCAGTCTCTGGGTTCGGTCCCCGGCCCGCCCGTTTCGGTCACCGGCGGGATCGGCGACTCGAAGAAGGAGGAGCCGTTGGGGAATTTGGGGTCGGGTTCCCCGTAGGAGTCGGCGCGGAGGAAGGTGGAGTAGATCTGGCCGGAAGGCCCGCCGGGCTGCTCGCCCGGTTTCCAGTCGTCGGCGTAGGCGGGGCCGAAGCAGGTGGTCGGCGTGGTCAGGAAGGTGCCGTCGCCGGCGCGGCCGTCGAAGACGAGGCGGTTTTTCAGGATCAGCCCCGATTCGCCGGTGAGCAGCTCGAACAGCGCTCCGAGATCTTCAGGCAGGGCCTCGGGCACGTGGATCGTGAAACCCTCGTGGTAGTTTCCGGACCAGTCGACGTCGCCTTCGAGGAAGACTTCGTTTTCGAGCAGTTCGAGGCCGAAGCGGGCCGCCTCGCCCGGTTTCGGCTCGACGTTGTAGACGGGGACTTCGGTCGCCGGCGCAGTCGGTTTCGTGGGGGTCCCGAGCGGCGGCAGCGACGCGGTCACCTGGCTTTTGCCGACCGCGGACTCCGGATACTGGGAGGCGCAGTTGGCGGCGCCGGATTCGAAGACCGCGAGCGGACAGCGTTCGGTCGCCCCGGGGTTGACGCTGAGCCCCGCCGGCAGATCGACCCGGACCGTCTTCAGTTCTCCCACCGGCGTTTCGCCCGGGGCTTTGTGCTTGATGATGAACTGGGTGAAGCCGTAGTTGGGATGCGCCGCCGCGGTGTCGAAGAACTGATCCGGGGTCGCGATCGAGCACAGCTCCGCGCCCGGGTCGGGCGGTTCCGCTTTGCAGGTACCGGCCTGCCAGCCCGAATCGACCGAGGGATGGGTGACGTCGCTCGGGGCGATGATGTCGTCGGTGTCGCCCAGCGCCGGCGCGGCCGCCGCGAGGCAGAGAAGGGCACAGAGACAGGTGATCTGAAGTGCTGCACGCAGGGTGCCGGTACGCATCGGACATCTCCTCCCAAGAAGCATCCTTAATGGCTACTCGACGAATAACCTACCCGAAATTGATGACATGAGTCAATATTTTTTGGTAATGTCGCCTCATGCCAAACCAAGACGGTGTTTCCCCCAACGGTCACTCAGCTAACGGTCATTCCCCAGCGAAACAGCCGCAAAACGGGCATAACGGCAACGGTCGTCCCGCGCTGCCGGTGAACTGGGAGCGGCTTGCCCGGGCGACCGCCCACCCGCTGCGAGTGTCGATCCTCGAAATCCTCGGCATCGACGGCGGCCGGGTCCTATCCCCCAGCGATCTCAGCCGCGAGCTGCAGATCCCCCTCAGCAACACCAATTACCACGTCACCGAGCTGGCCAAATCCGGCCTGATCGAGCTCGTGCGCGAGCGCCAGGTGCGCGGCGCGACCGAGCACTTCTACCGGCTGCCAGGTTCCGTGGCGAGCAGCGGCGCGCAGGAGCAGGCCGTCGAGGAGGACACGGAGCGGGCCTGGGCGATGGCTTAGCGCCACGGCCCAGGCCCGCTCGATCAGGCCTCCAGCTCGATCGCGACCTCGTATTTCTCGACCCCGACCCGCTGACCCATGCCCTCGCCGGGCGGGCTCATCGAGTTGAGCGTCTCGTCGCCCTGGCGGTAGTCGTCCTCGGTCTCGAACAGGGTGATTGCCATCGAGCGGCCGCCCTCCTTGTCCTGGAGCAGGAACATCTTCTTTGCCGGCAGGCCCTCGGGCGGGCCCGCCTCGGCGTTCTCGCGGATCCCCGCGGCAGCAGCCTCCTGCGCCTCGGCGCTCGCGCCTTCCCAGCGTGCAACCCGTGCGTACATGACTTCCTCCTGGTCTCGCAATGGCCGACATAGCTAGCGGACCACTTATGCGGAGCTAAATCAAGAGGGCGGATCTGCCGATTGAACGGCATGTCCAACGAGCGCTCGGTATCGCAGCTGCGGGCGATCATCCGCACCCAGACGGAGATCGCCAGCAGCGACCTCGACCCGGAGGCGATCATGTCCCTGATCGCCGAGCGGGCGCAGGAGCTGACCCGCGCCAGCGCCGGGCTGATCGAGCTGCTCGAGGACGGGGAAATGGTCTACACGGTCACCACCGGCGAGGCGACCCCCTACCTGGGCATGAGGCTGAAGGCGAGCTCGAGCCTGTCCGGGCTCTGCGTGCGCGAAGGGAAGGTGCTGCGCAGCGACGACACCGGCGAGGATCCGCGAGTCGACGCCGTGGCCTGCAAGCGGGTCAACGCCGCCTCGATGCTGTGCGTCCCGCTCTCCCACAACGGCGAGACGATCGGCGTCCTCAAGGTCTACTCGCCCGAGGCGCACCAGTTCGACGCCGGTGACGTCGAGACGCTGGAAATGCTGAGCGAGCTGATCGCCGCCCACCTCTCCCACGCCAACCTCTTCGAGGCCGAGTCGCGCGAAAGCCGCCGCGACGCGCTCACCGGCCTGCCGAACCGCCGTGCCTTCGAGGAGCGCCTCCCGGTCGAGCTCGCCCGCGCCGCGCGCTCGGGGCCGGTCTCCCTCTGCCTCCTCGACCTCGACGGCTTCAAGGGCGTCAACGACAGCCTCGGCCACCCCGCCGGCGACGAGGTCCTGCGCCAGGTCGCCGGGATCCTCCAGGGTTCCCGCCTGGCCGACGACTGCTTTCGCATCGGCGGCGACGAGTTCGCGATCCTGATGCCGGGCACCGACGAGGGCGAGGCGCGCATCGCCGCCACCCGCATCTCCGAGGAGATCCGCGCCGCGGCTCTCGGCGAGGGCGGGATCGGCGCCTCCTTCGGCGTCGCCACCAGCTTCGACCGCGACGGCGAGGCGCTGATGGCCCGGGCAGACGGCGAGCTGCTGGCCGCCAAGGACCGGCTCTACAGCCGCAGCGACGCCTGGGACCAGTCGACCTGAGCGACGGTCCCGCCCTTGTGGCGACCGGCCCGGGAAGTCGTTTACCCGAGGGGCAGCCAGGCGGCGCCGCGAACGCTGAGGTGCGGTTCGACCAGCGGGTTGGGAAGCCCGCGCAGGCGGCGCAGGTCGATGCGGTGCAGGCTCGAGCGGCCGCTGACGATGGTGAAGAGCAGGGAGCGGCCGTCGGGTGCGTAGGTGGGGTCGGCGAAGGTCACGCTGGAGCCCCCGCGGGGAGGAATCAGAACGCGTGGCCTGGCCCCGTTGACCCGCACCGAGAGCAGGCGATCGCCGAGGCTGTAGGCGATCCGCTTGCCGTCGGGGCTGAATTCGGGGTCGGCCGCGGTGAAGCGGTTGCTGAGCTTCGGGGTGAGGTCGCGAGGGCGGCTGCCGTCGGCGCGCGAGACGAAGACGTGGTGGTAGCGGACCGAATGCGGGCCGACGACCCTGCGCTCGAAGGTGAGCAGGCCGCCGCGCGCCGCCGCGCGAGGGTGGAACTCGTCGGCGCCCCCCGAGGTGACCTGGAGATGACCGCCGCCGTTGAGGCGGACCGAGAAGATGTGAACCACCCCGTTCGAGAGGAGCCGGGTGAAGTAGACCCGGTCTCCCCGGGCTGAGAAGGACGGTTCGCCGTCGGTGTGCAGGCCGTCGGTGAGCGGTCGCACTCCCGAGCCGTCGGCGTTGATCAGGTAGATCGTCGCCAGCGTTTCGCCATTGAAGGATCCGGGGTCGGAGCTGCGGGCGAAGACGACCCGGCGGCCGTCGGGCGAGGCCTGCGGATCGCTGTCGCCGGGGTCGGTGGTGAGGGGCGTGATCTGAGAGCGATCCGCGCCGAGCGGCGCGATCTGGATGCCCAGGCCGCGGCCGCGCTCTTCGCCGCCACCGCCGACGAATGCCTCGAAGACGATCGCCCCGTTGGCGCCGGGCCAGGAGGATGCGATGGGTGCGGACATCGCTGCAAGCAACGCCATCGCAGCGAGCAACAGCGTGAACCGGCTCAGGCGGGCCATCGTCGTGCCTCCTTCGATCGGACTCGTCATCGATGCATACGATGGCGCGGCAGCGGGCCCCGTTCGACGACAGGCTCGGCTCCGAAGGAGCCCGATTCGACTCGGTCCGGGCCACCTGGGTGTCGAGTTGGGCATCGGCGGGTTTGCCGGGAAACAAGCGGACGACGGGGGTCGAACCCGCGACCTCAAGCTTGGGAAGCTTGCGCTCTACCAACTGAGCTACGTCCGCGCGGGGTTGGATTCTACGGCGTGGGCGGGCTGCCGGGAGGCCGTGGGATCTAGTCTTCGCGGTCTGTGAGCTTTCGCTCTGTCATCGCGGTCCTGGGCGTGCTGGCCGTCGTCGGCCTGCTCGTCTTCGGCCTGGCCAGCAAAGGGTCTTCCGGCGTCGAGGTCGGGGACCGGGCCCCCCAGGCGCCGCTGCCGCGGCTGGGGGGCGGCGGCTCGCAGTCGCTGGCCGATTACAGGGGGCGGTGGGTGCTGGTCAACTTCTGGGCCTCCTGGTGCCTCCCCTGCCGGGCGGAGGCCCCGGACCTGGAGCGCTTCCAGCAGGAGCACGGCGGCGCGAGGTTCACGGTGATCGGGTTCGACAGCCGCGACCTGACCGGGGACGGCCGCGACTTCGTCGAGCAAGTACGGCCTCTCCTACCCGCAGCTGCGCGACGGCAACGGCGACGCGGCCCACGACTTCGGCACCACCGGCGTGCCCGAGAATTACCTGATCGACCCGGCCGGCAAGGTGCGGCTCCTGGTCCGCGGCCCGGTCAGCGAGGAGTACCTGGACGAACAGGTGGCGCCGCTGCTGCCGGGGGGCAGGCAATGAAGCTCCGCCTGGCGGCGGGCTTCGCTCTGGCCCTGGCCCTGCTGGCACCGGCCGCGGCGGGGGCCGAGCCCGCCTCGCTGACCGAAATCGAAAAGCAGGTGATGTGCCCCGTCTGCGGCACGCTCCTGCAGCTGGCCGAATCGCCGCAGGCGCAGCGCGAGCGGGTCTTCATCGACCGCCTGATCGCCGAAGGCAAGAGCGAAGAGCAGGTCAAGGACGCGCTGGTCGCCGAGTACGGCGACGAGGTTCTGGCGCTGCCGCCCGACTCGGGCTTCAGCCTCTCCGCCTACGTGGTGCCGATCGTCGCCTTCCTGATCGCGGCGGCGGCGCTGGCGGTCGGCGTGCTGCGCTGGCGCCGCGCGGGTGGCGGTGGTGACGCGGCTGCGCGGCCTCGGGCAACCGGCCCCAGCGGCGAGGACGCCGAGCGCCTCGACGCCGACCTAGCCCGTTACGACCTCTGACCCATTCGCCTGTTCCTTACCCGTGCATAACAACGAAAAGGAACAGGCGAATCAGCTGGCGACGGCGAGGGCGCCCAAGACGGGGCGGGCAGGCGGCGGGCCGCGGCGCGCGCGTCCTTTCCCGCTCGCCCGTCTGCGGCTTCCTTGGACAGGCCTGCTACCGCCGCGTCGGCCTTGGCCGCAACCGTCGCGCAGGCCCTCGGTTCGGCTTGGACCGGCGGCGCGATGAGCAGGACCAGCTCGTAGGCGGCGCGCAGCTTCCCGACCACGTGGGCAGAAGCTCTGCAGGCCGAGCAGCGTCTCCGCTTTCGTCGCCGGGCGCCCGGCGCAGACGCAGACGAGCTGCCCCTCGACCCCGGCCGCGGGCCCGGCCAGGGCCACCGGCTGAAGCACGTCGGCCGGCTGCGCCTCCCAGCGCAGGTACTCGTGCAGGCCGGGGGTCGGGGCGAGCCCCACCTGCGCCGCCAGCCGCGGGCGCGCGAGATCGCACTCGACCAGGATCGCGCCGGCGGCCGGAGGCGGCGGCCGCCGAGGCGAGGGCGATCGCCGCGATCGCCGGCTCGTCCCCCTCCCCCACCACCGCCACGACCCGCTGCTCGGCCAGCCGCGGCAGCACCTCGCGGAGGGCCTCGAAGTCCCGGCCCGTCAGCGCCCAGGCCCGCGTCGACTCGGCCGGGCCGGCGATCTCCGCCAGCACGGGGATCCTGCTGCGGCCCCGCAGCATCACATCCGCTCGGGCGCCGAGATCCCCAGCAGCCCCAGCGCCGGCGGCGATCGTCCGCTTCGTCGCCAGGCAGAGCGCCAGCCGCGAGGCTTCGACCCCCTCGCCCTCGGCGCCGACCACCTGGCAGTCGCGGTAGAAGGCGTGGAAGTCGGCGGCGACCGCGGTCGAGTAGGCGCAGATCCGGTGCGGGGCCCGGCGCGCCGCCGCCGCCCGCACCTCCTCCGGGAACTCGAGCAGGCGCTTGACGAGGACCTTCTCGCTCTCCTCCAGCGCCGGCCGCTCGACGCGCCGCCGCGGGCTCGGTCGCCGTCTCCTCCCCCGCTTTGCGCAGGATGCTGGCGATCCGGGCGTGGGCGTACTGGACGTAGTAGACCGGGTTCTCGCTCGACTGGCTGCGCGCCAGCTCGAGGTCGAGGTCGACCGTCGTCTCGTGGCTGCGCCAGAGCATGAACCAGCGCGTAGCGTCGACGCCGATGTCGTCGACCAGCTCGTCGAGGGTGACGAAGTCGCCGCTGCGCTTCGACATCTGCACCCGCTCGCCGCCTTCGACGACGTGGACGAGGCTCATCATCAGCGCCTCGAAGCGCTCGGGGTCGGCGCCGAGCGCCTCGATCGCGGCGCGTATCCGCGCCACGTAGCCGTGGTGGTCGGCGCCGAGGACGTTGACCAGCCGGTCGAAGCCGCGCTGCAGCTTGTCCCAGTGGTAGGCGATGTCCGGCGTCAGGTAGGTCGCCTCGCCGTTGGAGCGGATCAGGACCCGGTCCTTGTCGTCGCCGAAGTCGGTGGTCCGCAGCCAGAGCGCGTCCTCGTGGCGGTAGGTGTGGCCGCGCTTCTCCAGCTCCGCCAGCGCCTCCTCGACCTCGCCCTTGGCGTAGAGGCTGCGCTCGGAGAACCAGTTGTCGAAGCTGACGCCGAAGCCGCTCCAGCGTCTCGCCCGGACCTCCTTCAGCACCTCCTCGATGCCCGCGCCGTTCCAGCGTCTCACGGTCGTCCGGCATCGACCCCCTCGTCCGCAGCCGCGCGGCGATCTCGGTCACGTACTCGCCCGCGTAGCCGTCCTCGGGCGGCTCCTCGCCCCGCATCCGCGCCGCCAGCGAGTCGGCGAAGCGGGTGATCTGGCTGCCGGCGTCGTTGACGTAGTACTCGCGCTGGACCTCGTGGCCGGCCGCCTGCAGCAGCCGCACCAGCGAGTCGCCGTAGGCGGCGTTGCGGCCGGTGCCGACGTGGATCGGCCCGGTCGGGTTGGCGGAGACGAACTCGACCAGGACCTTCTCCGGCGCCGTCGGTCGGGCGCCGGGCCGAGGTCCTCTCCGGCGGCCAGCAGGTCGCCCAGCGCCCGCAGGTACCAGGAGTCGGCGAGGAAGAAGTTGACGAAGCCGGGACCGGCGACCTCGATCCGCTCCAGGCCGCCGGCGAGGTCGGGGTCGGCCTCCAGCTCGGCGCGCAGGCGCTCGGCGACCGCGCGCGGGTTGTCGCCCAGCGGGCCGGCGAGGAGCATCGCCGCGTTGGAGCTGTAATCGCCCAGCTCGGGCTTCGGCGGGCGCTCCAGGGTGGGCGGCGGCTCGATCGGCTCGCCGTCGCGCAGGGCCCGCGCGGCGCCCTCCACCGCGCCCCGCAGGGCGGCGACTGAATCGGTCGCGGTCACGGGCCAATCGTATGGACCGGGGCGAAGGCGGGGTACGCTGCCCGCTTGCGCGCAGCCGTCCTCAGCGACATCCACGCCAACCGGCAGGCACTCGAGGCCGTTCTCGCGGCGGTCGACGAGGCCGGGGTCGACGAGATCTGGTGCCTTGGCGACATGGTCGGCTACGGCGCCGATCCCGACGCCTGCACGGCGCTGATCCGCGAGCGCGGCTCGCGTCTGCCTGGTCGGCAACCACGACCTGGCGGTGCTGGGGGCGCTCGACATCTCGACCTTCTCCGAGGCGGCGGCCGCCGCGGTCGAGTGGACGCGGGAGAACGTCGGCGAGGAGACGCTCGAGTTCCTCCGCTCGCTCGAGCCGGTCGGCCTCGCGCGCGGGGGTCGGGCTCTTCCACGCCTCGCCGCGCGACCCGATCTGGGAGTACGTGCTCTCGACCGACCAGGCCGACGCCGGGCTCGACGCCCAGGAGGAGCGGGTCGGGCTGATCGGCCACTCCCACGTCTCCCTCTTCTTCGTCCGCGCGACGCGGCGAGGCGCGATGCCACGCGCAAGGCGCGCAGGCGAGCGACGGGACGGAGATCGAGCTCGGCGAGGGCGAATGGCTGCTCAACCCCGGCAGCGTCGGCCAGCCCCGCGACGGCGACCCGCGCGCAGCCTGGCTGGAGCTCGACACCGAGCGCTGGCTGGCGCGCTACCACCGCCTCGAGTACGACGTCGAGGGGGCCGCGGCGGCGATCCGCGAGGCGGGCCTCCCAGATGTGCTCGCCGAGCGCCTGGAGGTCGGCCGTTGACGGGAAAATGCAGGGGAAATATCGCTCTCCGCCCTTTGTCTAGACTCGAATCATGGCCCGCCTGAGCCCACTCCTGCTCGCCCTCCTGCTCGGCGCCGCCAGCGCCGCGGCGCTGGCCTCCTGCGGGCGGCGAGCGACGCCAAGCTGCTGCCCGGGACGACCGCCGAGGAGATCGAATCGAATCTCGACCAGGTCGACGCAGCTGGCCGCCGAAGAGCGACTGCATCGGCGCCGAAGACGCCGTCGCCGAGGTGGCGGCCGAGGTGGAAGAGCTCGAAGGCGTCGACCTGAAGCTGAAGACGGCGCTGCAGGAAGGGACGGCCCGGCTCAGCGAAGTGGTCGCCGGCTGCGAAGAAGAAACCACCAGCGAAGAAACGGAACCCTCGTTCGAATCCGATGTTGGTGAGGAAGAAGTGGAAAAGGACGAGAAGCCGAAGAAGGAAAAGCCCGAGAAGGAAGAGCCTGCGCCGAAGGACGAAAACCCAGAAGGCGAAGGGCCGGACCTGCCGCCGCAGTCGAACGGCAAAGGCGAAGAAAACGGCAAAGGCGGCGGCGAAGAACCGGCCGAACCCGAAAGCGAAGAAACCCCGCCCTCCGGTGGGGTAGGTCCCAGCGTGGGAGTCGAATGATGGAGGCGGGCGCGGGAATCCTCTCCGGTCGCTACGAGACCTGCGGAGCGCCTCGGCAGCGGCGGGATGTCGAACGTCTACAAGGCGACCGACCGCATCCTCGAGCGGACGGTCGCGGTCAAGATCCTCGCCGAGCACCTCTCCGACGACGAGCGCTTCGTCGCCCGCTTCCGGCGCGAGGCGCTGGCGGTGGCGAAGCTGATCCACCCCAACATCGTCCAGGTCTACGACACGGGCGTCGACGAGGGCCGTCACTACATCGTCATGGAGTACGTCGAGGGGCGCTCCGGGGCGCAGATCCTGCAGCGCCACGGGCCGGTCGAAGCGGAGATCGCGGCTGAGATCGGGATCCAGTCCTGCGCCGGGCTCGACTACGCGCACCGGCGCGGGATCATCCACCGCGACGTCAAGCCGGGGAACCTGATGATCGTCGGCGGCCCGGTCGGCGGCGGCGAGATGGTCGTCAAGCTGACCGACTTCGGGATCGCGCGGGCGATCGAGCAGACCCGGATCACCCAGGTCGGCTCGGTGGTCGGCACCGCCGCCTACCTGGCGCCCGAGCAGGTGCGGGGCGAGGAGGCGACGCCGGCGACCGACGTCTACGCGCTCGGGGTCGTCCTCTACCAGTTCCTCACCGGCCGGCTGCCCTACGAGGGCTCATCGCTGGCCGAGCTGGCGGTGCGCCAGCAGAACGAGAAGCCGCTGCCGCCCGACACCTACAACAGCGAAGTGCCGGAGACGCTCGGCGCCGCGGTCCTGCGGGCGCTGGAGGGCGACCCGAGCCGGCGCTACGCGAGCGCCGGCGAGCTCGCCGCGGGGCTGCGCCTGGGGATGGAAGGCGGTGACGTGACGCTGCCGCTGGCGGAGGGCACCTCGGCGACGCGGGTCCTCGGTGGCGACACCGCCGCCACCCGGCACATGGGCCGCGATACGGCGCAGACCGAGTATCGCCCGGCGCAATCGCAGACCCGGCGCCCGGCGCCGCGGGTCGCGCCGGCACCGGCACCGGTCGCAGCGTCGCCGCGGGCGGCCCAGCCGCGCAAGCGGAGTGCCTTCTCCCGCTTCGCCCGCTTCGTCCTCGCCGCCGTGGCACTGGTCCTGGTGGCGGCCGCGGTCGCCACCGCGGTCATCGTCAGCACCGACAAGGCCGCCGGGGTCAAGGTCTCGAGAGTCGCGGGCGACACGATCGACAAGGTCGTGGAAGAAGTCAAAGACCTGGTCCGCAACAACACCGAATAGCGGGGCGACTTTGTCAACCAGTGGTTTGCAAAGTCGCCCAGGGCGGCTTGCCCGCCAGCACCGCTGAGCGGTATGCGTCGAATTCGCCCGCCTCGATTGCGCGGCGGGCGTGGTTGGTCAATTCGCGCATGTAGGTGAGGTTGTGGATGACGATCAGGCGGACGGCGGTCAGCTCCTCGGCGCGGGATAGGTAGCTGACGTAGTCGCGGTCGTGGCGCTGGCAGGTGGTGCAGGGACAGCCCTCGACCAGCGGCTCGCGGTTCCCCGCCCACCCGCCCTTGCGCATGTCGAGGCGCCAGCGGGTCTCCGGCGAGGGCGCCAGGGCGACGCCGTGGCGGGAGAGGCGGGTCGGGACGGCGCAATCGAAGACGTCGAGGCCGAGGGCGATGCCGCCGAGCAGGTCGTCGACCTCGCCGATCCCGAGCAGGTGCTTGGGCGCCTCCTCGGGGAGCAGCGGCGCGGTCATCGCCAGGACGGCGGCCATCTCCTCCTTGTCGCGCCCGAGGGTGCCGCCGATCGCGATGCCGTCGACCCCGGCCTCGGAGACCGCCTCGGCCGATTCCCGCCGCAGGTCCTCGTGGGTCCCGCCCTGGACGATCCCGAAGACCGCCTGGCGCTCGGGGCCGTGCTCGCCGTGCCAGGCGAGGCAGCGATCGAGCCAGCGGTGGGTGCGCTCGGTCGAGCGGGCGGTGTACTCGCGGTCGGCGTGGAAGGGCGTGCACTCGTCGAAGACGAGGGCGATGTCGGAGCCGAGCTGCGCCTGCACGCTCATCGAGACCTCCGGCGAGATGAACAGCTCGGAGCCGTCGCGCGGCGACTGGAATCGCGCCCCCTCCTCGCTGATCTCGACCTTGGAGCCGTGGTCGCCGGAGCGGCCTGAGCCCTTGACCTCGTTGGCGACGCCACCGTGGGCGAGCGAGAAGACCTGGAAGCCGCCCGAGTCGGTGATCAGCGCCCGCTCCCAGCCCATGAAGCCGTGCAGGCCACCGGCGGCGGCGATCCGCTCCGGTCCCGGCGAGACGAACAGGTGGTAGGTGTTGCCGAGGATCAGCTGGTAGCCGAGCCCGGCGACCTCCTCGGATTCCAGCCCCCGCACCGTCCCCTTCGTCGCCAGTGGGATGAAGGCCGGCGTCTCGATCGGCCCGTGGGCGGTGTGGATGACGCCCGCGCGGGCGGCCCCGTCACGGGCACCGATCTCGAACCTGAGCCGCTGCGGATCCTTGCGCACGCCGGGCAGCGTATGGGTCGGGATCAACCGGCACCGGCAAGCCCACGCCCCCGATTGCGAATACCGCAGTTTTTCCTAAGCATCTAATTAGCAGGGATTATGAAATCTAAGTCAGTACGCATAAGGAAGTTGCTAGGGTCAGGAACGGGCAGGGGTTACACGATCGAAGGGAACGAAATGGGTATAGACCAAGGGAAATTCGGCCAGCTCGTCCAGGAGCAGATGGAAGCAATCGAACAGGATCCGCAGATCTCGGATAACGCGCAGATCGGCGACGTCGTGACGATTGTCGAGATCCTGGACCCTGGACCGGGCGAGCCTCCCAAAGACGGCGAGCCGGTCGAACTGACCCGCTCGGTGCGATGGCGCCAGACGGGGATGCCTCACGTCGGGATCGGCCTGATGGATGAGGCCCACGCCAAAGCAGTAGCCGCTTAACCGCTGGCCGGCCTGGCTCCTTGCGGATCAGGAAGTTCGCAAGGAGCCGGTCGAGCCACGCGACTCGATCAGCGAGCGGCCGGTCATCGGCTCGGGCTGGGGTATGCCGAGGAGGTCGAGGGCGGTCGGGGCGACGTCGGCGAGGATGCCGGCGTCACGGAGGGCGACGCCCTCTGCGGTGACGATCAGCGGCACCGGGTTGAGCGAGTGGGCGGTGTTGGGGGAGCCGTCGGGCTCGAGCATGTGGTCGCAGTTGCCGTGGTCGGCGGTGACGATGCAGGCGCCGCCTTTGGCGGTCACCGCCTCGACGACCCTGCCGAGCTGGGCGTCGACGGTCTCGACCGCCTTGACGGCAGCGGGGATGACGCCGGTGTGGCCGACCATGTCCGGGTTGGCGAAGTTGATGATCCCGAAGCGGTAGTTGCCCTCGCTCCAGTGCGAGACGAAGGCCTCGGCGGCGCCCTCGGCGCTCATCTCCGGCTTGTGATCGTAGGTGGGGACGTCGCGCGGTGATTCGACCAGCGCTCGCTCTTCCCCCTCGACCTCCTGCTCCCTGCCGCCGTTGAAGAAGTAGGTGACGTGGGCGTACTTCTCGGTCTCGGCGACATGGAGCTGGTTGCCGCCGGCCGCGGCGATCGTCTCCGCCAGGGTGGTCGCCGGCCGCCGCTCGGGGAAGGCGACCGGGTAGGGCCAGCCCTTGCGGTACTCGGTCATCGTCGTCAGGTCGAGCGGCGCCGCGCCGCCGCGAGGAAACTCGTCGAATCCGGGCTCGGCGAGGGCACGGGTCATCTGCCGGGCGCGGTCGGGGCGGAAGTTGACGAAGATCGCGACGTCGCCCTCGGCGGCGCCGTCGTAGTCGCCGATCACCGTCGGCACGACGAACTCATCAGTGACGTCGCGCTCGTAGGATTCGGCGATCGCCGCCGCCGAGCTGGGCGCGCGCAGGCCCTGGGCGTGGACGATCGCGTCGTAGGCGAGCTTGGTCCGCTCCCAGCGGGTGTCGCGGTCCATCGCGTAGTAGCGGCCGCTGACGGTGGCGACGCGACCCGCCGCCCGCAGCCAGCGCTCCAGCTCTTCGAGGTAGCCCTTGCCGCCGTGCGGCAGCGTGTCGCGGCCGTCGGTGAAGGCGTGGAAGACGACGTCGGGCACCCCCTCCTGGGCGGCCAGCTCGATCGTCGCCTCGATGTGCTCCCAACCGGAGTGGACGCCACCGTCGGAGACGAGTCCCAGCAGGTGCAGGCGGCCGCGAGGGCTGTTGCGGGCACGCTCGCAGGCGGCGAGCAGCGCCTCGTTCTCGAAAAAGCTGCCGTCGGCGATGGCCTCGTCGATCCGGGCCAAATCCTGCTTGACGATCGCGCCGGCACCGAGGTTGAGGTGGCCGACCTCGGAGTTGCCCATCTGCCCCTCGGGCAGACCGACGTCGGGGCCCTGGGCGGAGAGCTGCGTGTGCGGGAACGACTCCCCGAGGCGGTCGAAGACCGGCGTCTCGGCCAGCGAGATCGCGTTGCCCGGCCCTGGCTCGGCCAGCCCCCAGCCGTCGAGGATGATCAGGGCCAGGGAGGGCACTAACGGTGACATGGCGTCATTCAGCCCGTGGCGTCGACGATCGCGGCGAAGTCCTCGGCGTCGAGGCTGGCGCCGCCGACCAGGGCGCCGTCGACGTCGGGCAGCGCCAGCAGCTCGGCGGCGTTGCCCGGCTTGACCGAGCCGCCGTAGAGGACGCGGACCTTGTCGGCGGCGCCGCCGCGGGCACGGAGGACGTCGCGGATGAAGGCGCACGCTTCTTGGGCCTGCTCGGCGGTCGCGGTGCGGCCGGTGCCGATCGCCCAGATCGGCTCGTAGGCGACGACGACGCTCTCGATCTGCCCCGCCTCGATGCCGGCGAGGTCGGCCTGCAGCTGGCGCTCGAGGACCGTCTCGGTCTCGCCGCCGTCGCGCGCCTCCTCGCTCTCGCCGACGCAGAGGATCGGCTCGAGGTCGGCCGCCAGCGCCTTCGCCACCTTGCGGGCCAGCGCCTCGTCGGTCTCGTTGAAGTACTGGCGCCGCTCGGAGTGGCCGAGGACGACCGCCTCGACGTCGAGCTCGACCAGCATCGGCGCCGAGACCTCGCCGGTGAAGGCGCCCGAGTCCCCCTCGTGCATGTTCTGCGCGGCGACCTTGACCGCGGTGCCGTAGCGGCGCTCGACCACCGCGGTCAGCGCCGTGAACGGCGCGCAGATAACCACGTCGGACTGGGTCGCGGCGATTCGAGGCAATAGCGCGTCGACGAACTCGGCCGCCTCGGCGACGGTCTTGTGCATCTTCCAGTTGGCGGCGATGTACGGGGTGCGGTCAGGCATTCGCGGTCTCCTCTTCGGCGTCGAGCAGGGCCTCAACGCCCGGCAGCTTCTTTCCCTCCAGCAGCTCCAGCGAGGCGCCGCCCCCGGTCGAGACCCAGTCGACCTCGTCCTCGAGGCCGAACTGGTTCAGCGCCGCGACGCTGTCGCCGCCGCCGACGACGGTGGTGCCCGGCGAGGCGGCGACCGCCTCGGCGACGCGGCGGGTGCCGGCGGCGAAGGGCTCCATCTCGAAGGCGCCCATCGGCCCGTTCCAGAGCACGGTGCCGGCGCCGGCGATCGCCTCGGCGTAGCGCTCGGCGCTGCGCGGGCCGATGTCGAGGCCCATCCAGCCCTCGGGCACCTCCACCCCGTCGCTCTCTCTGCGCTCGGTCTCGGCGGAGAACTCGCGGCCGAGGACGAGGTCGACCGGCAGCGAGAGCTCGCAGTCGGACCGCTTCGCCCGCTCCAGCGCCTCCCCCGCCTGCTCGACGCCCTCGACCAGCGAGTTGCCGGTCTCGATTCCCTGGGCTTTGAAGAATCCGAAGCACATCGCGCCGCCGATCAGGATCCGGTCGGCGACTTCGAGGAAGCGATCGATCACCCCGACCTTGTCGGAGACCTTGGCGCCGCCGAGGACGACCACCAGCGGCCGCTCGGGCGACTCGACGACCCTGGTCAGTTCGGTCACCTCGCGCTCCAGCAGCAGGCCCGCGTAGGCGGGGAGGTAGTCGGTGACGCCGACGGTGCTGGCGTGGGCGCGGTGGGCGGCGCCGAAGGCGTCGTTGACGTAGACGTCGCCGAGCTGGGCGAGGCTTTCGGCCAGGTGCGGGTCGTTCTTCGTCTCCCCCGGCTCGAAGCGCAGGTTCTCGAGCAGCAGCACGTCGCCGGGGCCGAGCGCGCCGCAAGTCAGGTCGACATCGCCCTCGATCACCCCCGGCGCCATCTTCACCTTGATCCCCAGCAGCTCACCGAGCCGCTTCGCAACCGGCGCCAGCGAGAGCGCCGGGTCGGGTTTGCCTTCGGGACGCCCGAGGTGGGACATCAGGACCAGCGCCGCGCCGCGTTCGCGCAGCAGCTCGATCGTCGGCAGCGCCGCCCGGATTCGGGTGTCGTCGGCAACATGACGACCTACCTCCTCCGCTTCGCGTCCGGGGGCGGGGTCCGCCAGGGGGACGTTGAAGTCCACCCTGACGAGGACGCGGCGGCCTTTTACTTCGGCGTCGCGGACGCTTGCCTTGTCGAAGCCCATCGGCAGCCGAAGCCGCCGTTAGGCGGGCAGGACCTTGCCGGCCAGCTCGACGCAGCGGTTGGAGTAGCCCCACTCGTTGTCGTACCAGCTGACCGCCTTGACCAGCTTGCCGTCGCCGATCACCATCGTCTGCTGGGCGTCGAAGATCGACGAGTGCGGGTCGCCGACGATGTCGGTCGAGACGATCGGGTCCTCGGTGTAGGAGAGGATCCCCTGCATCGGCCCCTCGGCCGCCTGCTTGACGGCGGCGTTGACCTGCTCGGGATTGACCGCCTCCGGCGTGGTGAAGGTGAGGTCGACGACCGAGCCGGTCGGCACCGGCGCCCGCATCGCGAACCCGTTCAGCTTGCCGTTCAGCTCCGGCAGCACCAGGCCGACGGCCTTGGCGGCGCCGGTCGTGGTCGGGATCAGGTTGAGCGCCGCGGCGCGCGCCCGGCGCAGGTCCTTGTGCGGCATGTCCTGCAGGCGCTGGTCGGCGGTGTAGGCGTGGATCGTCGTCATCAGCCCCTGCTCGATCCCGAAGGCGTCGTTGAGGACCTTGGCCAGCGGCGCCAGGCAGTTGGTCGTGCAGGAGGCGTTGGAGATGACGTCGTGGCTCTCCGGGTCGTAATCGGAGTCGAAGTTGACGCCGAGGGCGACGGTCACGTCCGGCTCCTTGGCCGGGGCGGAGATGATCACCTTCTTGGCTCCTGCCTCGAGGTGCTTGGCCGCGTCGGCGCGGGCGGTGAAGAACCCGGTCGACTCGATCACGACGTCGACGCCGAGGTCACCCCAGGGCAGCGCGGCGGGGTCGCGCTCGGAGAGGACCTTGAGCTCGTCGCCGCCGGCGACGATCGTGTCGCCGTCGACCTCGACGCCGCCGGGGAAGCGGCCGAGGATCGAGTCGTACTTGAGCAGGTGGGCCATGGTCGGGGTATCGACGAGGTCGTTGACGGCGACGAAGTCGATGTCCGCGTTGGCCTCCTTGGCGGCGCGGAAGACGTTGCGCCCGATGCGGCCGAAACCGTTGATGCCGACCTTCACAGCCATGAACCCATTCCTCCTGTTTTCGTGGGAAGCCGATCCTAAGGACTCGGCGCTTCCGGCTCCGCGCTTAGTCGGAGCCGATGGTGATCTCGATCTCGTACCCGTCCGGGTCCTTGAGAAATGCGGAGTAGGAGCCGGACCCGTGCGAGCGCTGCTCGCCGGGGTCGGCGACGCTGACGCCGCCCGATTTAACGCCGTTCTCCCAGGCCGCCTTGACCGCGACGATGCCCAGCGCCGAGAAGCTCAAGAGGCCGAAACCCGGCTGCGGGTCGTGCTTCGAGGAGACGAAGAAGACGGGTTTGGCGATGCCCCAGCCGATCGTCTGGTCCTGCTCGAAATGGCGTCGCCAGCCCAACGGGGCCAGCATCGAGTCGTAGAAGGCGGCGCTGCGGTCGAGGTCGCCGACCTCCAGGAGGACGTGGTGGAGCATTGAGGGACGGAGGCTATAGGAGGGCACTCCCGGAATGAGCGCGGCCGGCCGAGGCGCAGCCATCGGCGGGTCCGCAGACGCGGGCCAGAACCAGGCCGGCGAAGTGTGCCGGCCATTTGTTCCGCATAGCGGTGCAAATGGCCGGAACAGTCTCTCCTAGCCCGAGCGCGGGGTCCAGCGGAAGTAGCGGATCGCCAGCAGCAGGCCGGCGACGCCCCAGAGGGCGACGATCGCGAGGTTGTCCCAGGAGACGGAGGAGCCGCCGGCGGGGACGTAGGCGTCGAAGAAGGCGTCGAAGAAGTGGCGGACCGGGAAGAGGTCGGCGAAGGCGATGACGCCGTCGGGGAGCTGGTCTTCGGGGATGAAGACCCCGGAGAGGAAGTAGAGCGGCAGCAGCATCGCGTTGACGATCGCCGCGGCGGCGTCCTGGGAGGGGATCGCGGCGGTGAGGGCGATGCCGAGGCAGCAGAAGGAGGCGGCGCCGATGACCAGGGTGAGGAGGATCGCCGGCAGCCGGCCCCAGGGCACGTCGGCGCCGAACAGCGCGCCGATCGCCGCCAGCAGGACCAGCATCATCAGGGCGACGACGATCGAGTTGCCGATCCGGCCGGCGATGAAGACCCAGGGCGGCATCGGGGTGCCGCGGCCGCGCTTGAGGCGGCCGTCTTCGCGGGCGATCACCAGGGTCATCGCCAAGGTCTGCATCGTCGCCGAGATGATCGCCAGCGACATGATCGCCGGCACGTAGTAGGTGGTCGCCTCGATCCCGCCGCGGACGTCGACGTCTTCGCCGCTGAAGACGACGGCGAGGATGAGGAAGAGGATCACGGGGAACATCACCGTGAAGAAGACCGAGGCCGGGTTGCGCCAGAAGGCCTTCTGGTCGTAGCGGAACTGGTGGCCGACGAGGGCGAGGCCGTTCACGAAACGCGCCTCCCGCCGGTCGGCTCTTCCGCCTCGGCGGTTAGCTCGAGGTAGACGTCCTCCAAGGAGGGGCGGGTGACTTCGAGGCCCTCGAGCGGCTCGCCGCCGGCAAGCGCCTTCGCGGTCAGCTCGTGCAGCGTCTCGACCGGGGTCTGCGTCTGCAGGACGATCTCCTCACCGCCCGCGCGGTAGCGGATCGTCGTCTCGCCGCTCTCGCGCTCGCCCAGGTCCTGCGGCGTGCCGCGGGCGACGATCTGGCCGGCGGCGATGATCGTCACCCGGTCGGCGAGGCGCTGCGCCTCGTCCATGTAGTGGGTGGTGAGGAAGACGGTCTTGCCAAGCTCGCGGAGGCCGGCGATCACGTCCCAGGCCTGGCGCCGGGCGGAGGGGTCAAATCCGGTCGTCGGCTCGTCGAGGAAGAGCAGCTCGGGGTCGCCGACCAGCGCCATGCCGACGTCGAGGCGGCGCTGCTGGCCGCCGGAGAGGCGGCTCGCCCGCTCGTCGGCCTTGCCCTCCAGCCCGATCAGCGCGATCACGTCCGCGGTGTGGAGCGGGGCCCGGAAGTAGCCGGCGTAGAGGTCGAGCGACTCGCGTACGGTCAGGTAGGGGTCTAGGCGGCCGCTCTGCAGGACGATCCCGATCCGCTCGCGCCAGCTGCGACCGGCGCGCTCGGGGTCCTCGCCGAGCACCGTGACCTCTCCCCCGCTGCGCTTGCGGTAGCCCTCGAGGATCTCGACCGTCGTCGTCTTCCCCGCCCCGTTGGGCCCGAGGAAGGCGAAGATCTCGCCGCGGTCGACCTCGAGGTCGATGCCGCGGACAGCTTCGGTAGCCCCATAGGACATCCGCAAACCGCTGATGGAGATGACAGGGTCAGACAAGGACCGGAGAGTCTAGGCGGATCGACGTCGAAGCCAGACGTCGCCAGACAAGGACGCAAGGAGCCCGAATAGCAGCGCTATTCGGGCGACTGAGGACGCCGTATGGCGGCGTCTGGGTCGACGTCGCGGTGCTTGACGCGGACGATTACGTCCTCGCGGGCTGCCAGGTCGCGGCGGATGCGGTCGGCGACGGTGATCGAGCGGTGGCGGCCGCCGGTGCAGCCGACGGCGATCGTCAGGTGGCTCTTGCCCTCGGCGACGTAGGCGGGGACGAGGAACTCGAGCAGCGGCAGCAGGCGGCCGTAGAACTCGCCCGCCTGGGTCCCCTGCTCGACGTAGGCGCGGACCTCCTCGTCCATCCCCGTCATCGGCCGCAGCCGCTCGTCGTAGTGCGGGTTGGGCAGGAAGCGGACGTCGAGGGTGAGATCGGCGTCGCGCGGCGGGCCGTTCTTGAAGCCGAAGGTGAGCAGCGTCAGCGCCAGCTTGCCGCTCTCCTCCCGGCCGAGCAGCTCTTCGGCGATCTGGCGGCGCAGCTCGGCCCCGGTCAGGTCGCTGGTGTTCATCACTTTGTCGGCCCGCTCGCGCAGCGGCGCCAGCAGCTCGCGCTCGGCCCGGATCCCCTCGACGATCCGCCCTTCCGGCGCCAGCGGATGGCGGCGGCGGGTCTCCTTGTAGCGGTCGAGCAGGATCTCCTCGTCGGCCTCGAGGAAAAGCACCATCGGCCGCAGGCCTTCGGCCTCGAGGTCGTCGAGCACCTGGACCAGGTCGTCGAAGTACTCACCGCCGCGCACGTCGGAGACGACGGCGGCGCGCTCGACGCCGCTGCCTTCGTGGCGGAACAGCTCCCCCAGGCCGGCGATCATCCGCGGCGGCAGGTTGTCGACGCAGAAGTAGCCGCCGTCCTCGAAGGCGGCGATCGCCTCCGACTTGCCCGCCCCCGAGTGGCCGGTGATGACCACCAGCGTCACCTGCTTGGCGATGGGAAGGCCGTCCTCCCCGCCGGTCCCCTCGAACTCCGTCTCCACCCGCTCCGCCATCTAGATCCTCAGTTGGTCCGGTTGAGCTGCTCGTGTATCTCGCGGCCTACTTTGCCAGGCAGGCCGGGCACCGCCTCGAGCTCCTCGCGGGTGGCGGCGAGAAACCGCTCCGGCGTGCCGAAGTGTTGCAGCAGCGCGCGCTTGCGCGCCGGGCCGATCCCGGGCAGCTCGTCGAGCACCGAGCCTTCGAGCATGCCGCGGTCGCGGCGGCCGCGATGGTGGTCGATCGCGAACCGGTGCGCCTCGTCGCGGACCCGCTGCAGGAGCCGCGAGGCCTCCGAGTCGGCGGCGAGGTCGAGCGGCTCGGAGCGGCCGGGGACGTAGACCTCCTCCAGCCGCTTGGCGAGGCTGACGACGGTGACGCCGCGCTCGGTGAACGGCCGCAGCGCCCGCACCCCGGCGGCGAGCTGACCTTTGCCGCCGTCGATCAGGATCAGCGAGGGGAGCGAGGCGAAGCTGGCGTCGCGTTTGCGGTCGTGCGGCGAGAGGTCGGCCTGTTCGAGGTAGCGGGCCATCCGCCGCGCCAGCACCTCCTCCATCGAGGCGAAGTCGTCGGGCCCGCCGTTGCCGGTGCCGCCCTCGCGCAGGTCGCCGCGGACTTTGAAGCGCCGGTAGTCGGACTTCTTCGTCGCCCCGCCCTCGAAGACGACCATCGAGGCGACGGTGTGCTCGCCGCCGATGGTCGAGATGTCGAAGCCCTCGATCCGCACCGGCAGCTCCTCCATCTCCAGCGCCGCGGCCAGCGCCGCCAGCGACTCGACCCGGCGCGAGCGGCGGTGCTCGCGCCGCAGCCGGTCCTGGTCGAGGGCGAGCTGGGCGTTGCGCTCGGCCATCTCGCGCAGGCGCCGTTTGTCGCCGCGCTCGGCGGCGCGGACCTCGACGGGAGCCCCGCGGCGCTCGCTCAGCGCCTCGGCCAGGACCTCGGCGCGGTCGCGCAGGTAGGGGCCGACGACGATCGTCCGCGGCATCGCCGGCGAGGCGGCGTAGTACTGGGAGATGAACTCCTCGGCGACCTCGGCCGGCTCGCGTTCGCCCTGGTTTTCGAGGTAGAAGCTCTGGCGCTCGGCGAGGATCCCGTCGCGGACCTGGAAGACCTGGGCGTTGGCGTCCTGGCCCTCGACCGCGACCCCGATCAGGTCGGCGGTCCCCATCGTCGCCCCCGCCACCCGCTGGCGCTCGAACAGCGAGCGGATCGCTTTCAGCCGGTCGCGGTGGAGCGCGGCGCGCTCGAACTCCTGCGCCTCGGCGGCGGCCTTCATCTTCTCGTCCTCTGCGCGCTCGATCTGGCGGTAGCGGCCGGAGAGGAAGTCGACGATCGCGTCGATGTTGCGTCGGTACTCCTCCTGGGAGATGTACTCGACGCAGGGCGCCCCGCAGCGCTTGATGTAGTAGTCGAGGCAGGGGCTGCCGGAGCGGCGGCCCGGCTCCTTTCCCTCGCAGGTGCGGAACTGGAAGAGCTTGCCGAGCAGGTCGAGCGTCTCCCGCACCCGCTTGGCGCTGGAGAAGGGTCCGAAGTAGGCGCGGCCCGAGCGGTGCTTCTCGCGGGTGAAGTAGACGCGCGGGTAATCCTCGTCGAGGCTGACGGCGACGTAGGGGTAGGACTTGTCGTCGCGGAGGCGGATGTTGAAGCGCGGCCGGTGGCGCTTGATGAAGCTCTGCTCGGTCAGCAGCGCCTCGGCCTCGTTGGCGGTGACCAGCGACTCGATGCGCTCGATCCGCGAAGTCAGGCGCGTGTCGCCGCCAGAGAAGTGGGAGGCGATCCGCTTGCGGATCGAGCGCGCCTTGCCGACGTAGAGCAGCTCGCCGGCACGGTCGTAGAAGAGGTAGACGCCGGGCTGGTCGGGCAGCGACTTGCGCTGCTGGGCGATCCGCTCGGCGCGGCTCAGGGCCTTGTCGCCGCTTCCTCGGCGCTTGTTTCCGCCTGCCTTTGCCATCCACTAAGGGTAGGCTGCTGGCCACCCGGCCAAACTTTGGAAGTCGAGAGGGAGAGATGACCAGCGAGACCGTGAGCCCGCCGCAGCTGAACACGATGCGAATCGAGATCGACGGGGAGATCGGCACCCTCACCCTCGACCGGCCCGACGCCTTCAACGCGATGAGCCCGGAGATGATCGGCGAGATGATCGTCGCCTTCGGCTGGCTGGCGGACCGGGCGCCGCTGCGGGGCCTGATCATCACCGGGTCGGGCAAGGCCTTCTGCGCCGGCGGCGACGTCACCTGGTTCCGCAAAGGGGTCGAGTCCGACGAGATCGACCTGCCCTCCGACGTGCGGCGCGGGGCCGAGGCGCTGCACCAGGCGATCATCGACCTGCGGCGGATCCCGTATCCGGTGGTCGCGGCGATCAACGGGCCGGCGGCCGGGGCCGGTTTCTCCCTGGCGCTCGCCTGCGACATGCGGATCTCCTCCAGCGCCGCCTTCTTCGCCCCCGCCTACGGCCGGATCGGCGCCTCCCCCGACGGCGGCATGACCTACTTTCTGCCGCGCGTGGTCGGGCCGAGCAAGGCGCTGGAAATCCTGCTCGAGGATCCGAACCTGAGCGCCACCGACGCCAAGGAGCTTGGCCTGGTCCGCGAGGTCGTCGAGCCGGACGAGCTGATGGCGAGCGCCGAGGCGCTGGTCGGCGAGCTGGCGAAGAAGGCGCCGCACTACGTGCGGATGGCGAAGAAGCTCGTCGGCGTCAGCATCGAGAACTCGATCAACGACCACCTGCAGCTGGAGCGGCACGGGATCGCCGACTCGATGGCGACCGAAGACCTCCGCAACGGGGTCGAGACCTTCTTCAGCGGCGGCACCCCGGAGTTCCACGGCCGCTGAACCTGCTGGCGCCGCGGCTCGTATCGCGGCTACAGTCAGACTGACCCAGTCCCCGCGGGAAAGGACCGAGATGAAGAAGCTTGTACCGCTGTTCGCCCTGCTGCTCGCCGCGCTGGCACTCGCCGCTTGCGGCGGTGGCGACGACACCAGTGGAGACACCTCCCCGGCGGCAGGCGCCGTCGAAGACGTCGAAGAAAAGGCCGGCGAAGCCAAGGAAGAAGTCGAAGACAAGGCTGGGGAAGCCAAGGAAGAAGCCGAAGGCGGCACCGCAGGCTCCGCCGCGGCGGTCGACATCGAAGCCGACCCGAGCGGCCAGCTCGCCTTCACCTCCGACTCGGCCAGCGCCAAAGCCGGCAACGTCACCGTCAACTTCACCAACACCTCGCCCGTCCCCCACGACGTGCGGATCGAAAGCTCCGGCGGCGAAGAGCTCGGCGGCACCGAAGTCCTCAGCGAAGGCAGCGAATCCGCCAAGGTCGACCTGAAGCCGGGCGAATACACCTTCTTCTGCTCGGTCCCGGGCCACCGCCAGGCCGGCATGGAAGGCACGCTGACCGTCAAGTAGACGCGCCAAGCACAGCGGTGCGCCTTATGTCCACATAGCGGACAAAAGGCGCACCGCTGCGGCGTGGATCACGATTCGAGCGAAGGAGAGCCCAATGAACGACCGGGATAAGCGCATCGCATTCGTTCAATCCTGCTGGCACAAGGACCTGGTCGATCAGACCAAGAAGGGCTTCTCGGCCGAGATCGCCGAGCTGGGCACCCCCGAGGCGAACCTCGACTTCTTCGAGGTGACGGGAGCCTTCGAGATCCCCCTGCACGCTCGACGCCTCGCCGAGAGTGGCTCCTACGACGCCATCGTCGCGGCCGGCCTGGTGGTCGACGGCGGGATCTACCGCCACGAGTTCGTCGCCGAAGCCGTGATCGGCGGCCTGATGCAGGTGCAGCTCGAGACCGGCGTCCCGGTCATCTCGGCGGTCCTCACTCCTCATCACTTCCACGAGCACGAGACCCACCGCAGCTTCTTCTTCGACCACCTCGAGACGAAGGGGACCGAGGCGGCGCGGGCCTGCGCCCACACCGTGGCCGCGCTCGATCGGCTGCCCACGCCGAACGGCGCCCAGGAGCTTCGGGATTAGAGGCGGGGGATGCTCCTCGGAGTCATCTTCATCGTTGTGATCCTCCTCGTCTCGATCGGCGAGTGGTATGTCTACGATCGTGCGCTCTGGTGGCACCACGACAGCCGCGACCCGCGCAACTTCCCCCCGCCGCGGTAGGCCGTCCCCTAATCGAGCAAGACCGAGCGACGAGATCCCGCGTCGGTCCAACTCAGGATCGATCCGCGCAGATGCAGCGAGTTGAGCGCGATGCCGGGGCCGGAGTCCAAACGCGTGACGACAGTGCCTTCGCAGGACGCGACTTCGCGAACGCGCCCTGATCGTTCTTCATGCACGCCGATCCAAGCGGCGCTCCCCGACCCGCTTACCACCAGCTCCTTCATCAAGAACCATCCCCAGGCGGCGGCTCCCCATCGGCTCAGATAGCACTGCCTTGACCTTCCGGTCCGCAAATTCTCGATCCCCACTTCGAGGTCGCCAATGTCGACTTCGATGAAATTCTCCAGATAGGCAACCCACGGCCCGTGCATCGCCACGGCTTCTGGATACAGCCTTGGGATCCGCCCGTCTTTCGCCCGAGATCGAGCGAGCATCCTTGGCTTCGATCTCGTCAGACATCCGAAGATCCCCTTGTCCGACCGGTCGTAGACTCGTCCGCCGCTGCTGCTCGCCAGGGTCGTTGCCCATCGCGGCCCGCATGCCGGCAGATCGATGCCCGCGGCCACCTCCTCCGCCGCGGCCGGTGAAGCGCAGAGAAGCGCAAACCCAATCCCCACGGCCACCGTCCTCCACCAGAAACCTCGCATGGGGCGGCAGTCTAGGCTTGCAGAACGCTCAGGGACTACTCGGCCGCCAGCACCCGCGTCACCGAGTCGCCGACGAAGCAGGGCTTCTCGCCGCCCTCGACTTCGAGGGTGAAGCGGGTGACGACCTCGTACCAGCCGGCTCCCTTCTCATCGACGGAGACGACCTCGGCTTTGGCGCGGAGCTTGGAGTCGACGGGGACCGGGGCCGGGAAGCGGATCTTGTTCCAGCCGTAGTTGACGCCGAGGGCGAAGCCGGTGGAGGAGATCAGCTCGGTGCGGAAGCCGTCGACGGTCGCGAGGGTGAGGTTGCCGTGGGCGATGGTGGTGCCGTAGGGGCTCTCGGTCTTCGCCCGCTCGGGGTCGACGTGGATCCACTGGTGGTCGCCGGAGAGCTCGGCGAAGGCGTCGATGTCGGCCTGGGTGATCGTGCGCCACTCGCTCGGCCCCACCTCCTGGCCGACCAAGCCCTTCATCCCCTCAACACCCTGTACCTCGGCGGCTGGCATCAGGCGGCAGTCTATTCGCGAGACCGCAAAAAGGCGTCGTATAGACGTGTTTTTGCGGTCTCGGCGATCAGTCGGTCCAGAACTCGGGGTTGAGCGAGCCGTCGCCGTCGCGGCGGGGGCCGAAGACGAGCACCTCGAGGCCGTCGTCGCCGGCTTCGAAGGCGCGAGTCACTTCCGGAGAGACCCGGATCGCGTCCAGCGTCTCGACCTCGATGATCTCGTCGTCGAGTTTGAACAGGCCGCCGCCGCGGACGACGACGTAGACCTCCTCGGCGTCCTCGTGGCTGTGGCCGAAGGGCTGCCGTTTGCCCGGCTTCAGGCGGTGGAAGCTGAAGCCGGTCTCCTCCGTCTCCAGATCGCCCTTCGCGAACCGAGCCTCCATCGCGTCGCCGTGGCCGAAATCGGCCGCCGAGTCCTTTACGTCCTCCAGCTTCTTGTGGGTGAAGGGGTTGCGCATGGGTCCTTTCGGTCGCTGACGTCAGGGGCAACCTACCCCGGATGGGTAGCCTTGACGCGTGGCCGGTCCGGTGAGTCGCGTTCTCTCCAGCACCCAGCTGGCGCTGCTGGCCGAGCACGGCGAGGAGCGGTCCGCCGAGGTCGGGGAGAAGCTGTTCGAGATCGGCGACGAGACCTATCCCTTCATCGCCATCCTCGAGGGCGAGGCGGCGGTGCTCGACGGGGCCGGCAACGAGATCGTCCGCCACGGCGCCTCCGGCTTCCTCGGCGAGATGAACCTGCTCTCCGGCCAGACGGTCTTCCTCACCGCCGAGGTGACCGAGCCGATGCGCTACATCGCGGTCGAGCGCGAAGAGCTGCGCAAGCTGCTGCGCGAGGACGCGCCGCTCTCCGACATCCTCCTCTCCGCCTTCGTCCAGCGGCGCGAACTGCTGCAGCAACGGCAGGGCATCGGGGTCGAGATCGTCGGCTCGCGCGACTCGGCGCCGACCCGCCAGCTTGTCGACTTCGCGAAACGACAGCGGCTGCCGTTTACCTGGGCGGACCCGGCGGAGGACGAAGAGGCGGCGCGGGCGCTCGAGGGACTGAAGCAGGCGGAGATCCCGCTGGTGCGGCTGCCCGGCGGCGCCGAGCTGCGGGCGCCGAGCGACGGCGAGCTCTCGCGGGCGCTGGGGATCGGCCTGGAGCTGCGCCCGCGCGAGGAGGTCGACCTCCTGGTGATAGGTGGCGGCCCGGCCGGGCTGGGAGCCGCCGTCTACGGCGCCTCCGAGGGCCTCGAGACCCTCGTCGTCGAGAGCACCGTGCTGGGCGGGCAGGCGGGGACCTCGCGGCGGATCGAGAACTACCTCGGCTTCCCGGCGGGGATCACCGGCAGCGAGCTGACCAGCCGCGCCGTGACCCAGGCGCGCAAGTTCAACGCCCGCACCGCCACCCCGTACCGGGCGCGCGAGCTGGAGCCGGGCGACGGCCGTCACCTCGTCCGCCTCGAGGAGGGCAACGAGATCTCCGCCCGCGCGGTCGTGATCGCCACCGGGGCCGAATACCGCAAGCTGCCGGTCGCCGACCTCGAGGAATACGAGGGGCTGAGCGTCTTCTACGCCGCGGGCCCGCCCGAGGCCCAGATCTGCGGCGGCCAACGGGTCGGCGTCGTCGGCGGCGGCAACTCCGCCGGCCAGGCCGCCGTCTGGCTGGCGCGCGGCGGCGCCCTCGTCACCCTCCTGCACCGGCGCGCCGACCTCGCCGAGACGATGTCGAGCTACCTGCTCGACGAGCTCGACCGCTTCGGGGTCAACGTCCGGGACGGCAGCGAAATCGCCGAGCTGCACGGCAGCGAAGGCAGGCTCGAAGCGGTGACCCTGGCCGACGGGACCCGGCTCCCCTACTCGTTCCTCTTCCTCTTCCTCGGCGCCTCACCCTGCACCGAGTGGCTCGGCGAGGCGGTCGCCCGCGACGAGAAGGGGTTCATCCGCACCGGCTCGGAAATCGGCGCCGAGGGCCTGCTGGAGACCAGCCTCCCCCGCGTCTACGCCGCCGGTGACGTCCGCGCCGGCTCGATCAAGCGCTGCGCGATCGCCGTCGGCGAGGGCGCGGCGGTCGTCCGTTTCGTGCACGAGCAGCTGGAGCCGAGCCCGGTCAAAGGCTGAACGGGACCGACTCCGCCTGCGAGTAGAGCTCGCCGTCGCGCAGCGCGTGGATCGCGAAGCCGGGGTGTCGACCACCCGATACCGATCCTCCTCCTCGAAGTCGGGGCGCACCTGCCAGTAGGTGCTGGGCGCAGCGAGAACCGGGCAGCCTGCCAAGGCCGAAGCGGCGATCCGGTGCAGGTGGCCGCCGGCGATCGCCCGCAACCCCGGATGGCGGGCGACGACGCCGGCCAGCGCCTCGCGCTGTGGCGCCAGGAGGTTGATCGCGTCCCACTCGGCAATACCGGTGGCAAGCGGCGGGTGGTGCAGGGCCAGCAAGGTCGGCGCCTCCGGCTTGGCCGCCAGCTCCGCGTCGAGCCAGCGCAATTGCTCGGGCGGAAAGTCGCCCGGGTCCTGACCGGGGACGATCGAGTCGAAGGCGACGAGCCGCAGCTCGCCGACCTCCACCGAGTAGTTGATCGGCTCGTCCCCCTCCCCGGCAGTCCGAACGCCTCGCGCAGTCGCGCCCGGTCGTCGTGGTTCCCGGGGATGACGTGCAGCGGCACCTCGAGCCGGTCGAGCATCTCCCGCGCAAGCCGGTACCCGGCCTCGGCTCCGTCGTCGGTCAGATCCCCGGAGACGAGAACCGCGTCGGGCCGGTTCGGCAACGACCGCACCGCCTCGATCACCGCCTCCAGGCGGGGGATCGGGTCCATCCCGTTCTCGTCGCCGCCGATGTGGAGGTCGCTGAGCTGGACCAGGAGGGTGGGCGCCGTCATGGCGGCAACTATCGCCCAATCGCCCGCCCTGCGCCTCTCCAGCTCAAGCAACAAGCCGCACCTCGAAGCTCGGCATCGTCATCGCGCCGGCGCCGCCGATCAGGGCGAGGATGCGGGTGACGTAGGCCTGGGTCTCGGGGTATGGCGGGATGCAGTCGCAGGCTTCGACCGGGGCGGGGCCGGCGTTGTAGGCGGCGAGGGCGAGCTCGGGGGAGCCGAACTGCCGCAACAGGTCGGACATCAGGTGCGCCTCGGCGTCGATCGCCGCGACCGGGTCGTAGGGGTCGCTGAGCCCGTAGGCGGCGGCCGTGGACGGCATGAACTGGGCGATGCCCTGAGCCCCGGCCGATGAGCCCGCGGTCGGGTCGAAGCCCGACTCGGCCATCAGCTGCCCGGCCATCAGCGCCGGCGGCACGCCCCAGCGCGCCGCCGAGCGGAGGATCGGCTCGCGGTACTGAGCCGGGACGAACGAGGGCAGGCTGGTCGAGGTGAGCGCCGCTGACCCGCCCCGGTCGGCCGTGACCGCTTCGCCCGCGGGCGAGCAGGGCGCCGGACCGGCTGCGAAGCCGAAATGCCAGGCCTCCCAGCTATAGCGCTGGACGAAGCCGAAGCGGTTGGCGTTGGCGGCGAGCCAACCGTAGGCCGACGACGGGCCGAGGTCGAGCTCGGTCGCGCAGCGGTGCAGCGACTGTCCCGGCGGCGCGACCCAGGTCGGATCGGGGTGGGCGGCGAATAGCTCCGCCTGCTCGGCGTCGGAGCGGAAGCCGGACACGACCATGAGCACGATCCCGTCGCTCCGGGCCGCGGCGGCCATCTGGTCGTACGCGGCGCCGACGTCCGGTCGCATCCCCTCGCCGTCGCGCATCACCAGCGGGCCGCCGTAACCGCCTCCGGTGGCCATCGCGGTCGCATCGGCTGCCCCCGACCCATAGGCCGCACCCGCTTCGGCGACCGCCGAGGCCTCGACCCGGTGCCCGCCGCTCTCGCGCAGAACGGCGACGATCTTCGCCTCCGCGCGAACCGGCGCAAACGAGTCCGCATCGGGGAAGCGGATCCGGACGCGATCCGGGTCCACCCCGTTGGCCCGCGCCGCGAGGAGACCGGCGCGCCCGGGCGCGGTACAGGTACAGCGCCTTGGCGATCCGCTCCGGATTGGGCGTGCCGTCGGCCCGGCGCGGAGGCGCCAGCAGGCGCGGCAGGTCGTCCTTCATCGAACGAGCCGCCGAGATCGCGACGAGGTCGGCGGCGCGCTGTGCCCTGCCCTTGCCGGTCACCGCCCCGGCGATCGCGACCAGGGCCAGAGCGGCGGCGATCAATGCCAGAGCCCCTCCGAGGGCGAGGATCAGCGCCTGCCCGGCCTCGTCGCGCATCCTCACCGCGGCACCGCCGTAAGCCGCCGCACCAATCGCTCGGGCAGGCCTCCGGGCGCCCCGGCGGGCAGGACGCCGAAAAGCGCCCGCCGCTCGGCGACCCAGGCCAGCCGGCGCTTGAGGACGATCGCCGGCACGCCCCTGCCGAGCAGGTCGCGGACCGCCAGCGCCACCAGGGCGCGATCGCCGCCGAGATCGGCCCGCAACAGCACTCCCGAAGGGCGCCACCCGGGTGCGGCGAGAACCTCGTGCAGCAGCTCGGGCGGCAGGTGAATCACCGCTCCGGACTCGCGAGCGACTGTCGCCGCCGCCGAGGCGAGGTCGAGACCCTCGGGCTCTGCGCTGACCGCGAGGTGGCAGACCTGCCCGCGCGCGGCGATCTGCGCATCGGGCAGGTGGGCCCGGACGCGCTCCTCCATCTGTCGCGCCGCCGCCGAGGCGATCAGGGTCGGGCGGGGCGCCCTGCCACCGACGTCGATCAGCAGCGTCGCCGAGTCGGCGCCGGAGCCGGCGCAGGCGAGCGCCGCCGCCGCGCCCCGTGCCCCCTCGGCCGCGCCGACGGCGCTCACGAGGACCGCGGGAGCGACCTTCAGCGGGTTGAGGAGGACCGTCACCGAGCCGGCCTCACCGCGGCGCTGCTGGTCACCGTCAGCCGCTCCGCCACCGCCCGGAACGGCGAGGGCGGCCGCAACCGCACCGAGACCTCGCCGCCCTCGACCGAGACCGAGACCTCGTCCTCCGCCCACCCGGGCAGCGCGCCCCGCGCCGCCTCGGCCGCCGAGCCGCCGGAGGCCAGGGCCAGCGCCCCCGCCTCGGCCGCGCCGTCGGCCAGCGCCAGCGCATACCCGAGGGCGAGCAGCTGCAGCGCGACGAAGGCGGCCAGCAGCAGGCCCGGCAGCGCCGCGACCAGCTCGACGGTCGCCTGCCCGCGCTCAGCCACCGGCGGACTCCAAGCCGCTCCGCGCCCCGACCCGCAGCTGCGGCAGCGCCGGGATCAGCCGCGGCACCGTGACCCGTACCGCCACGTCCCCGTCCTCCTCGACCCGCGCCCCCTCCCTCATCGAGGGCGGCAACGCCGAGCGGGCCGCGGCGGAGGCGTCCCCGCCGACCGCGGCCGCTCGCGCCCCGGCGCGCGCCGCCACGCTCGCCGACCAGAGCGCCTGGCCGGCGAGCGCGATCTGCGCGGCCACCAGGACCGCCAGCAGCAAGAACGGGACCGCGGCGACCAGCTCGACCGAAGCGGTCCCCTCCTCCCCGTGCGCTGCGTCCTCGGCTCCTGGTGGCATGGGGCAAACCTGCCGAGGAAGGCCGCACCCGTGGCGCGCAGAACGCAAATTCTTCGCCTCGGCTTGGGAGCACCTTCGTAAACTGAGGGCATGCGAGCCGCCCGCAACCTCGGCATCATCATGTTGCTGGCCCTGCTCGTCGCCTTCCTGCCGAACGGCGACAACGTCGCCGACGCGCTGCTCACCGCCCTGACGATGGGCCTGCTGGCCGGGCTCTCCTGGATGCTCTACACCCTCAGCCGCCAGAACCAGCTGACCCTGGCCACCCTCACGGACGGCCGCCGCGCCATCTTCTACGGCGCGTTCGGGCTGATGGCGCTGCTGATCGCGGGCGCCGACAAGATGTTCGCCACCGGCAGCGGCTCGGTCCTCTGGCTGCTCCTCTTCGCCGCCGCCGCGGCAGGCATCTGGCGAATTTGGATGGAAGCCAACAGCCTCAGCTGAAGCGAAGAGGAGCGCCGGGGGGAGGCCGAAGCCCCTACTTGTGGGTCATCACGATGATCCCGGTGATCACCGAGGCAACGACGCAGAGCAGGGCCAGGGCGCCGACGAGCGCCGACGCGGTCGCCGCCACCGGCCGTTCGTTGCGGCTCAGCTCGGTGAACTGGCCGGCGCCCCAGATCCCGACCGAGAAGAGGAAGGTGACCCCGATCCCGGCGATCAGCGAGGCGGCGATCGTCTGCAGCAGTTCGTCGGTGTGGACGATGGTCGCGATCACGCGCCGGTCGCCTCCACGGGGGCGCCGCCCCGAGCCCGGCGGGAGAAGGCGACCACGATCAGCGAGAGCGCCATCAGGGTGACCAGGATCGGGCCCAGCGCGCCGCTGCCGAAGATCGCGGTGAACCCGTAGGTGAGGCCGCCGATCGCCGCCGCCGCCGGCAGGGTCAGCAGCCAGGCGACCATGATGTTGCCGGCGACGCCCCAGCGCACCGCCGAGAGCCGTTTGGCCGCCCCGGAGCCCATCACGCCGCCGTTGATCACGTGCGTGGTCGAGAGCGGGAAGCCGAAGTGGGTCGAGGCGAGGATCACCGCCGCGCCCGCGCCCTGGGCGGAGAACCCCTGCGCGGCGTCCATCTTGATGATCCGGGTGCCGGTGGTCTTGATGATCCGCCAGCCGCCGCTGTAGGTGCCGAGGGCGATCGCCGTCGCCGCCGAGGCGATCACCCAGAAGGGAGGATCGGATTCGGCCGCGAGCGTGCCGTTGGCGATCAGGGCGAGGGTGATGATTCCCATCGTCTTCTGGGCGTCGTTGGTTCCGTGGGCAAGCGCCAGCAGACCGCCGGAGACGATCTGCCCGTAGCGATAGCCGCGGCTGACGATCCCGGGCCTCTGCTTTCCCACCACCCGGTAGGAGAGCCCGATCGCGACGCCGGCGACGAGGAAGGCGAGGATCGGGGCGACGACGGCCGGGATCAGGACTTTGCCGATCACCCCTTCGGCGATCACCGCGTCGAAGCCGACCGCCGCGACCGCCGAGCCGACGACGCCGCCGATCAGCGCGTGCGAGGAGCTCGAGGGGAGGCCGAAGTACCAGGTGATCAGGTTCCAGGCGATCGCCCCGATCAGCCCGGCGAAGACGATCGTCGGGGTGATCACTTCGGCGTCGACGACGTCTTTGGCGACGGTCGCGGCGACGCTGATCGAGATGAAGGCGCCGACGAAGTTGAGCAGCGCCGCGAACCCGATCGCCACCTGCGGCCGCGCCGCCCCGGTCGAGATCGAGGTGGCGACGACGTTGGCGGTGTCGTGAAAGCCGTTGGTGAAGTCGAACGCCAGCGCCGTGGCGATGACGATGATCAAGATGATGTCCGAGCTCATGAAGCGGTCCTCGTGACGGCGCCTGGAGCCGTCACGAGTTCTTGATGACTATGCCCTCGAGGATTTGGGCCGCCGTCTCGGTCGCGTCGATCGCCTCCTCGAGCACGGCGAACATGTCCTTCCAGCGGATCACGACCATCGGGTCGATCCCGTTGGAGAAGAGCGAGGCGACGGCGTCGCGGGAGATCCGGTCGCCGTCGTTCTCGAGCCGGTGGATCTCGATCCAGTACTTGTCGAGGTCCTTGAACGAGGGCAGGTTCTCCAGCCCCATCGCCAGCTGCTCGCAGGAGGAGACGAGGACTTTGGTCAGCGCCTGCGCCTGCGCCATCGGCGCCTCGATCTTGTAGAGGCCGAGGAAGTCGGCGGCCTCCTCGGCGAAGTCGACGATGTCGTCCATCTGGGTCGCCAGGTTGTAGATGTCCTCGCGGTCGATCGGGGTGACGAAGGTCGAGTTGAGCCGCTGGACGATGTTGTGGGTGATTTTGTCGCCCTCCTGCTCGGCGATCACGATCTCCCGCGAGAGGTCACCCGAGTCGGGCCAGGTGTGCATCATCTCGTCGAGCAGCTTGGCCGCCCGCACGGAGTTCTGACCCGCCTGGATGAAGAGGTCGAAGAAGGTCCGGTCGCGAGGGAGGAGCGAGAAGCGCGCCACTGCTGCGCATCCTAGTGACGCGGGAGGCGCAGGCGCGTCCTAGGGTTTCGCCTCTCCTCCTATTAGGCAGGCGAGGTGGCCAGGTGCTCGGCGGCACGGGCGGAATGCCGCGCCATCAGCTCCTCCTGGACGCTGCGCATTTCGCCGTCGGGCCGGCGGCGGGTCCAGGTGCCGTCGGCGGCCAGGTCCCATGAGTTGGCGTTGTCGGCCAGCGAGCGCTCCAGCACGTCCAGCAGCTCCGCCTTCAGCGCCGCGTCTTCGACCGGGGCGACCAGCTCGACCCGGCTGTCGAGGTTGCGCGGCATCAGGTCGGCCGAGCCCATCAGCACCCGGGTCTCCTCGCCGCGGCGGAAGACGTAGACCCGCGAGTGCTCGAGGAAGCGGCCGACGATCGAGCTGACGCTGATGTTCTCGGAGAGCCCCTCGACCCCCGGCCGCAGGCAGCAGATCCCGCGCACGTTGAGGTCGATCCGCACCCCCGCCTGCGAGGCCTCGTAGAGCGCCTGGATGCAGCGGGCGTCCACCAGCGAGTTCATCTTCAGCGCGATCCGCGCTTCCTCCCCGGCCGTATGCGCCTCGGCCGTGCGCTCGATCTCCTCGACGATCCGGTCGCGCATCGTCGTCGGCGAGACCAGCACCTTGCGGTACTCGGCCGGCCGGCCGTAGCCGGTGAGGAAGTTGAACATCTCGGCGACGTCGGCGCCGACGTCGGGGTCGGCGGTGAAGAGGCCCAGGTCGGTGTAGAGGCGCGCCGTCTTCGGGTTGTAGTTGCCGGTCCCGACATGGACGTACTCGCGCACCTCGTCGCCCTCGCGGCGGGCGACGACGATCGCCTTGACGTGGGTCTTCAGCCCGGGGATGCCGTAGACGACGTGGACGCCCGCCTCCTCCAGCGACTTCGCCCAGTGGATGTTCGCCTCCTCGTCGAAGCGCGCTTTCAGCTCGACCATGCAGACCGCCTGCTTGCCGCGTTCGGAGGCGCGGATCAGCGACGGCACCAGGGGCGAGTCGTCGCTGGTCCGGTACACCGTCTGCTTGATCGCCAGCACGTCCGGGTCGGCGACGGCCTGGGTGACGAAGCGCTCGACCGAGGTCGCGAAGGAGTCGTAGGGATGGTGGACGAGGAGGTCGCGCTGGCGGATCTCGGCGAACATGTCGACCTGCTCCTCGTCCTCGCCCTGCAGCCGCGGCTGGGTGACCGGCGTCCAGGGCGGCCAGCGCAGCTCGGCGTGGCCGGGAACGTCGGCGATCGTCTCCAGGTCGGCGAGGTCGATCAGCCCCTCGACGTCGTAGACCTCGCGGTCTTCCAGCCGCAGCGCCCCGACCAGTTGCTCGCGCAGCTTGGGGTTCATCCCGCTGGCGACCTCCAGCCGCACCACCTCGCCGAAGCGGCGGCGGCGGAGCTCGTCCTGGACCGCCTGGAGGAGGTCGTCGGCCTCGTCGGAGACGGTGAAGTCGGCGTCGCGGGTGACGCGGAAGTAGCCGTAGTCGACGACCTCGGTCCCCGGGAAGAGGGCGTCGAGGTTGGCGGCGATCACGTCCTCCAGCGGGACGAAGGAGGTCCCCCCCTCTCCCAGCGGCAGGAAGCGGCCGAGCAGCTCCTTCGGCACCTTGATCCGGGCGATGATCTCGCTGCCGCTCTCGGGATCCCGGAGCAGCACGCCAAGGCTGAGCGAGAGGTTGGAGATGTAGGGGAACGGCCGGCCGAGGCCGATCACCAGCGGCGTCAGGGCCGGGAAGACCTGGTGCTCGAAGCGGGCGTCGATGTCGCGCCGCTCCTCCTCGGTCGCGCTGTCGAGAGAGACGATCCGGATCCCCCGCTCCTCGAGGGCGGGACGGATATTGCCGTTGAAGCACTCGCAGAGGCGGTCGTCGAGCTCCAGCACCCGCGCCTGGATCGCGTCGATCTGCTCCTTCGGGGTCAGGCCGTCGGGGCCGCGGGCTTCGATCCCGGCGTCGAGCTGGTCGAAGAGGCCGGCGACCCGGACCATGAAGAACTCGTCGAGGTTGTTGGCGTAGATCCCGCAGAAGCGGAGCCGCTCGAGCAGCGGCACCTCGGGGTCCTCGGCCAGCTCGAGAACCCGCTGGTTGAAGTCGAGCCAGGAGAGCTCGCGGTTGAAGTAGAGAGCGGGGTCGTCGATCGGCCCATCGTACTGGGGGCTCATCGGCTCCCCGCGGGCGCGGTGCTGCTGCACGGCGCTTCTTTATGCGGCACGGGCGAGGGTCTGCGGGCGCGCCGGCGCGGCGGCGTCGAGGGCCCGCCGGTAGCCGACCGCGAGCTGGGCCATGGAGCGCTCCCAGGAGCGCTCGCGGGCGGTGCGGGCGGCCGCCTCGCCGAGCTGGCGGCGCAGCCGTGGCGAAGAGGCGAGCTGCAGCAGGGTCCCGGCCAGGTGGTCGGCGTCGGGCCGGCAGAGGAGGCCGGTGTGGCGGTTCTCGACCAGCGCCGCCGGGCCGCCCTCGGCCACCGCGACGATCGGCAGCCCGCTGGCGGCCGCCTCGAGGATCACCTGGCCGTAGGTGTCGGTGCTGCTGGCGAAGAGGAAGGCGTCGGCGCTGGCGTAGGCGCGCGGCAGGTCCTCGCCGGAGAGCCAGCCGAGGAAGGTGGCGCGGTCGCCGAGCCGCCGGCGCAGCTCCCCCTCCTCGGGGCCGCCGCCGGCGAGCAGCAGGTGCAGGCGCGGGTCGGCCGCGTGGGCGCGGAGGAAGCTCTCGGCCAGCAGCTCGACTCCCTTCTCGCGGGTCAGGCGTCCCGAATAGAGGACCTTGATCTCCCCCGGGAAGGCCTCGCGGTCGGCCTTGGCGGGGTCGAAGCGCCTGGTGTCGACGCCGCGCTCCCAACGGCCGATCCGGGCCGGGTCGGCCCCCAGCGCGGCCACCGACGCATCGGCCGAGGGGCTCGGGGAGAGGACCGCGACCGGGGCCGAGTAGAAGGCGCCGAGGCCGGCCCGGGTCAGCGCCTCGAGGCCGTCGTGGCGGCTGCGCATGCCGGCGTAGGTGGCGATCTCGGTGTGGTAGCTGGCGAGCAGCGGCACGCCGGTGATCCGGCTCATCAGGGTGGCGGCGATGCCGGCGGGGCCGGGGGCCGTGACGTGGACGAGGTCGTAGGAGCCCTCGGCGAGGGTCTCGACCAGGTCCGGCAGCCCGGGGACGCCGAGCGTCATCCCCTCGTAGAAGGGGATCTCCAGCTCGGCCGCGGCGGGGAGGCGGCGGTCGACGCCGGGGTCGGTGCCGACGATGTCGACGTCGAAGCCGGGCACGCCGCGCTCGCGAATCTGTTCGATCGTGTGGGTGACCCCGTGCATCGAGCCGATCCCGTCGGCGATCACGGCCACCCGCCGGCGCTCGCCGCGCCGATCGCGCAGCTTCGCTTTCTCGGCGCCGAGGAAGGCCGTCGCCGGGGCGTAGGGAACGGCGGGGACGAGAGCCGCGAAGAGGCTGTCGACGGCCCCGCCGAGATCACCGTCGACGACCGCCTTGGTGCCGTCTTCGACCGCGAGGCGCAGGCGCCGGTCGTGGACCCGGCGGGCACGGCGGTAGAGGTCGGCGTGGGAAAACTCGTCGGCCTGCATGTAGGCGATCAGCTCACGCCCGCGAAGATCGAGCCCAACCCCATCAAGCCAAGCCTCCAGCAGCGCCCGAGCGTCCTCAGGGCCTACGTCAGCAGCAATCTTCCCCTCACGGGCAGCCCCCTCGCGGATCACCCGCTCGGCCATCTTCAGAACGGCAGCCGGATCAGGAGCTGCGCCCGAGGGGACGGAGGGGAGTACCTCGCCGGACCCTCCCCGCTGTTGTCCGCCGAGGTACTCCCCTCCGTCCACCGCCAGAGACCGAGTCGCCAAGGCCATCGCGGCGTGGGCCCACTTGGCGGCGCTGCCCTGTTCGCCGTGGGCTTCGGCGTCGCCGCGCAGCAGGTGCGCGAGAAACTCTTCCGGCGTCGCGGCCGCGGGCGCCTCGGTGTAGGTGCGGCCGATGTCGACGCCGGCGTGGTCGTCGGAGCCGCCGATGCCGGTGCCGCCGTGCGTCTCGACGTAGATCGCGGCGGGCATGTTCAGCTCGGCGGCCCGAGAGCCGTTGCGGACCTCCCAGACCGGGAAGATCTCCGCCAGTCGCCGCCGGTGGCGCCGGGTCAGCGGCGCGGCGACGTTGAAGAAGGGATGCGCCAGGGCGCAGGCGATCCCCCGCTCGTGAAGGTAGGCGGCGCAGGCTTCGACGTCGCCGGCATGCGCCTGCAGCCACTCGTGGTCTCCGGGATCGATCCCGTAACAGAGGACGTGAACCGCCTGGGGCTCGCCGGCGAAGCGGGCGGTCAGCTCCTCGGAGACGAAGCAGTCGGGACGATCGGCGAGCTCGAGGCAGCCGTCGATCGTGTCGTGGTCGGTGATCGTGACGAAGTCCATCCCGCGTCGCTTGGCGAGCTCGTAGACCTCCGGCGGCGGAGTCGCGCACTCCGGCAGCCCGAGCGAGCGCTGGACGCCCAGCTTCGAGAAATGCGACGCGGTCGAGTGGCAATGCATGTCAACACGGGAAGTCATCGGTGTCTCCCTCTTTCAGATCCGTCTTCTGTCCACAGGGTTCGGCATCGCCGGGGCCGAGATGTGAAAAGGCGGAGAACGACGAAAAAGGCCGGCACCGGGCGGGAACCCGGTGCCGGCCGTGTACGCGTCCGCCGCAGCGGATTCGCCGGCGCTAGAGCGAGTCGACCGCTTTCAGGCCGGCCTGCTGGACGACCTTGGGCAGCGGGGCGAAGTCAAGCGCCGCGCCGTATTTCTGGCCGATGGTCAGGGCGTAGCGGGCGAACTGCTGGAGGAACCCCTTCTGCGGCGAATCGTGCGGGACGATCGCATAGGTGAAGGTCGAGATCGGGTAGGCGATCTTGGCCTTTTTCGGGGGGTTGGTGATGCTGATCGTGTTGGTCGCGGGCAGGCTTTTCACCGTCGAGGCCGCGGCCGAGATGTTGGGGATGTTCGGGAGCTCGAACTTGCCTGCCTTGTTCTGGATCGCGGCGGCGTGGACGCCGGCGGCGATCAGGTAGTAGGCGGAGATGTAGCCGATCGCTCCGGGCGTTTTCACGACCGTCGCGGTGACGCCGGCGTTGCCTTTGGCGCCGATCCCGTGGCTGAAGCCGACGGTGGTCGCGTAGCCGACTTCGCTCTTCCAGGCGCTGCTGATCTTGGAGAGGAAGTTGGTGAACGAGTAGGTGTCACCGGACCCGTCGCTGCGGAACACCGGGGTGATCGTCATACCCGGCAGCTTGACCCCGGGGTTGACCTTCTTGATTTTGGCGTCGTTCCACTTCGTGATCTTGCCGAAGTAGATCCCGGCCAGAATCGAGCCGGTCAGGTTCAGCTTCTTGACGCCCGGGAGGTTGTAGCCGATACCCGTCGCCGACAGCGCCCACGGGATGTGCACGCAGCCGTTGCAGGCGCTCGCCTGTTCCGGGGTCAACGGCGCGTCGGAGGCGCCGAAATCGACGGTGCGGGCGGTGATCTGCGCGATTCCGGTGCCGGAGCCGACCGCGGCGTATTTGACCGGGATCCCTTCTTTGATTTCGAAGGTGCTGATCCAGTTGGCCATCAGCGGAGCGACCAGCGTGGAGCCGGCGCCGGTGAGGCCGGCGGCGGACGCGGAGGCGGCGGTGACGGCTGCCGTACCTCCAACCGTTGCCGCCACCGCGATCAAGAGAGTAAGCAACCTGGTGCGGAGCAAGATGATCCTTTCAACTCGTTTATCTATCTGAAACGGCTGGAAGGTTCGCGCCATCCGGGTGGACAGAATGTGTCAATGTCGTGAAAAACACAGTGTGAAAACGATGTAACAGATATGTGAGTTGTGTCAATTCTGTGAAAAAAGGATTCAAAGTGAGGTGAAAGCGCTTTCGCTCGTCTAGGCTGCCGGCCGATGAGCACGGTTTCCCACCCCGCCGCCCGGGTCGGCGGTCGTGCCGGGCGGATGAGCCCGCTGCGCAGGCGGCTCGACCTGGTCGGCGACAGGATGCTGTTCGGCGTCTGCCTGCTGGCGGCGCTGCTCGCCGCCGCGACCATCGTCCTCGTCGGCTACCAGGTCGTCCACGGCGCCTCGCCGGCGATCTCCAAATTCGGCTTCGCCTTCGTCTACGAGACGACCTGGCAGCCCAACTTCGGCACCTTCGGCGCCGGCTCGCTGCTGTTCGGGACCGCCGTCACCTCGGCCTTCGCGTTGGTGCTCGGGGCGCCGATCGCAATCGCGATCGGGCTCTTCCTGACGCTGCTGGCACCGAGGGGCGTCCGCGGCGTCGTCGGCCCGCTGGTCGAGCTCCTGGCGGCGATCCCCAGCGTCATCCTCGGCTTCTGGGGCCTGCTCGTCCTCGGCCCGTTCCTGCAGGCTCACGTCGAGCCCTTCCTCCACGGCACGCTCGGCTTCCTGCCGATCTTCGGCACGCCGGAGACGACCGGCCTCAGCGTCTTCACCGCCAGCCTGATCCTGACGCTGATGGTGATCCCGATCATCGCCTCGATCTCCCGCGACCTCTTCCAGTCGGTGCCGGCCGAGCTTCAGGACGGCGCCAGCGCCCTCGGCGCCACCCGCTGGGAGGTGGTCCGCGGAGTGGTCCTGCCGACCACCTCCTCGGGCGTGGTCGCCGCCTGCCTGCTCGGGCTCGGCCGGGCGCTCGGCGAGGCGATCGCCGTCTCGCAGGTGATCGGCGCCGGCTCCACCCTGCAGGCCTCGCTGTTCAAGTCCGGCGACACCCTGGCCTCCCGGATCGCCCTGCAGTTCCCGGGAGCGCTGACCGAGCTGCACCAAGCCTCGCTCTTCTACTGCGGCGTGATCCTGCTGGCGATCGGGCTCGCCTCGAACCTGATCGCCCAGGCGATCGGGCGCCGCTTCGGCTACCGGGGGGCGACGGCACGATGAGCGAGGCGGGAATTCCGGATCCGGCCGCACCGCTGACGCCGAGCGGCAACCTGCGGCGGCGGCAGCTGGTCAGCCGCGCCGCCGAGCTCGCCGCGACTGCCGCGGCGGTGGTCGCCGTCGGCGCGCTGGCGATCGTCGTCTACACGGTCGTCGCCCGCGGCGCCAAGGCGATCGACCTCGACTTCGTCTTCACCGGCTACCCGACCGGGGTCGGCCCGATGCTGCTGGGGACGCTGGTGATCGCCCTGGTCGCCACCGCGATGGCGATGCCGGTCGGGGTGCTGATCGCCCTCTACCTGACCGAGTACGCCGGCGCCCGCGGCTCCAACGCCCTGCGGCTGACGCTCGACCTGCTCAACGGGTTGCCCTCGATCATCCTCGGCCTCTTCGTCTTCGCCCTGCTCGTCGACCACAAGCAGCAGTCGGGCTTCGCCGGCGCGGTGGCGCTGGCGATCATCGAGCTGCCGTTGATCGCCCGCGGCTCCCAGGAGGTTCTGCTGCTGGTGCCGCAGAGCCTGCGCGAAGCCTCCGACGCGCTCGGCGTCGCCCGCTGGCGCTCGGTCCTCACCGTGGTGCTGCCGACGGCCCTGGGCGGGATCGTCACCTCGACCGTGCTGGCGGTCGCGCGGGCGGCGGGCGAGACCGCGCCGCTGATCCTCGCCACCTCGGTCTTCGACCCGAAGAGCTTCACCGTCAACCCCTTCGAATCGATGCCGAACGTGCCGGTGTGGATCTACAAGCTCTCCGAAGAAGGCAACCCCGAAGGCTTCACGGAAGCCTGGGGGATGTCGCTGCTGCTCGTCTCGTTCATCCTCTTTGCGAGCCTCGGCGCCCGGGCGCTGCTGGCCCGCAGCAAACGAAAGCTGAGCCCATGACCCCTCCCGACCAGGCCGTCCCCTCGCGGGTGCGGATCCAGACCGGCGCCGCCCCGGCGCCCGCCGGCGTCACCGGCACGACGGCGGCGCCGGCGTTTCAGCCGGAGCTCGTCTTCGACGCGCGGGACGTCTCGATCTTCTACGGCGCCAAGCAGGCGCTGACCGCCGTCACCCTCGGCATCCGCCGCGGTGAGATCACCGCCCTGATCGGCCCCTCCGGGTGCGGCAAGACGACCTTCCTCCGCAGCCTCAACCGGATGAACGACTCGGTCCCCGGCTTCCGCATCGAGGGGAGCGTCCGCTACCACGGGCACGAGCTCTACGGCGGCAACGTCGACCAGGTCGAGGTGCGGCGGCGGATCGGGATGGTCTTCCAGAAACCCAACCCTTTCCCCAAGTCGATCTACGACAACGTCGCCTGGGCGCCGCGCAACCTCGGCCTGCGGCGCGGGCTCGACGAGCGGGTCGAGGCGGCGCTGCGCGGCGCCGCCCTCTGGGACGAGGTCAAAGACCGGCTCAAGGACAGCGCCCTCGGGCTCTCCGGCGGCCAGCAGCAGCGGCTCTGCATCGCCCGGGCGATCGCGATCGAGCCCGACGTCCTCCTCCTCGACGAGCCCGCCTCGGCCCTCGACCCGATCGCGACCGGGGCGATCGAGAACCTGATGCACAGCCTCAAAGGCCGCTTCACGATCGTGATCGTCACTCACAACATGCAGCAGGCGACGCGCGTCGCCGACCGCACTGCGTTCTTCAGCCTCGAGACGGGCGGCGAGAAGCCGGTGGGGACGCTGATCGAGGTCGGCGAGACCGAGCGGATCTTCGCCGAGCCCCGCGACCCGCGCACGCGGGATTACGTCACCGGCCGCTTCGGCTAGGTAAACCCGGTGCGGTAGGGAGGGACGGGTGTCCCCTTCCCTCCCTGGGATTTTCGCCGCTAACTCACTGTCTCTCGCCGAGTGGTCAGTGCGAAAATCAGGGACGCCGGTCGGGAAGGGGACACCCGTCCCTCCTGCGACAGGATCTAGAGCACGACTGCTTGCCGAGACCGTGTCAGCCCGTCTTTACGACGGGCTCTCGCGGTTTCGAGGAGGCCGTGCGACGGAGCGCGGTTGTTGGAGGGTGCCGGTGTCCCTCGGAGGAATGTTCGGCGATATGCAATCTGGTTCTTGCGCGGCGGAGCCGCGCAGCATGTTCTCCCCGGAGCGAAGCGGAGGGAGTAATTCCGGAGAGGGATACCGGCACCCTCCCTACCGCAACGCTTGGTCCTCAGCTCTTCAGGATCTCGGCGCCGGAGACCTGGGCAAGCAGCGGTTTGCCGCACTGCCAGCAGAAGGTGGCGCCGCTGGAGTGCGGGGCGCCGCAGCAGGTGCAGGACCCGGCGGTGCCGGACTCTTCCAGGCGCAGGATCCGCTCGACCTCGCCCAGCTCGGCGTCGGCATCCTGCAGCGGCACCGCCCGCTTGACGATCAGCTCGACGTCGATGCTGTTGCGGACCGCCATCTCGTAGACCAGGCCGCCCAAGTCCCACTGGAGCTCGGCGACGCGGGCGGCAAGCTGCTCACGGCGCCGCCCGAGGTCGACGATCGGCTCCTCTTCGCGGGCGGCGCTCATTCGAAGAAGCTCCCTTCGAATTCTCCTTGGGCGTTGCAGCCGGCAACGCCCGGATCGCAGTCGCCGCCGAGCTTCTGCTCGGGCGGGGCGATCTTCACTCCCGGCGCCGGTTCGAAGACTTCTTCGGTCGCCTTGCTGGCGCCGCTCTTGCCGGTTTCGGCCTTTTCCTTCGCCTTCTTCACCGCCGCCGGGTCGGCTTTCCTTCCGCCCTTGCCAGCGCCCGCGGCACCGCCGGCGCCGGCCGCCGATGCGGTCGCGGTGGGCGTTTCGCCGCCGCCGACGCGGATGATCTGGGGCGCGCCGGCATTGCTGACCCCGCCGTCGCCGGAGCGGCCGATCATCACGCCGACCCCGATCGCGAGGACCAGGGTCGCGACGACCGCCACCAGGGAAGAGCTGGCGGAGACGGAGGGGCGCCGCCGCGGCGGCGACTCGGGGGCGGGCGCCGCCGCGGCGGGCTGGGGGCGCCTGCTCGCGTCCATGTACGCGACCGCGTCCATGATCGGCAGCCGCGGCTCGCCACGCCGCTGCCCGCAGGCGAGGCAGTAGCGCTGGTCTGGGAGCAGGGGGGATCCGCAGCTGGGGCAGGCGTCGGACACAGGGGGCATCTTCCCCACGACCCCCCACCCGCCATGTTTAGGAGTTGTAAATCGGACCCAGGATCTTCACAACCCGGTGACGAGGCGAAGCGATACTCGCGCTGCCCTTGACCGAGAAGAAGGACGACCAGGCAGGCGGCTCCACTTCACAGGGACCTGACGAGCAAACGGCAGCGAGCCGGATGCCCGCGCCTTGGGCCCTGGCGATGGCGGTGCTGGGAATGCTGGCTCTCGGGGTGCTGATCGGCTCGGTGACCGGCTACCCGCAGAACGCTGGCTTTGCGACGGTCCTGCTCGAATCCGCCGCAGAGCCCCCCGAAGAGGCCGCCCCGGAGAGCGCCGGCGCCGAACCGGCCGAAACCGAAGCAGCCGGCGGTGGGGCGGCGACGCCGACGGCGTCCCCCTCGACCGTCCCGGCCGAAGCGCCCCTGGTCGAAGAACCGCTGTCCGGCGACCCGAAACCGGAAGTCCCGCTGGCGGAAGAAGAACTCCCGACCGGGCTGCCGGAAGTGAAACACGTCTTCGTGGTCATGCTGCGCGAAGGCGGATTCGAAGAGACCTTCGGCGAGACCGCCGAGTCGAGCTACCTCTCCGAGGAGCTGCCCGAACAGGGCGAGCTGCTGACCAACTACTTCGCGGTGACCAAGGGCGCGCTGGCGAACCAGATCGCGCTGCTCAGCGGCCAGGGGCCGACGCCGGAGACCGCGGCGAACTGCCCGACCTACGGCGACGTCGCCCCCGGGACCGAATCGGCCGAAGGCCAGGTGGAAGGTGCGGGCTGTCTCTATCCGGCGACGACGAAAACGCTGCCCGGCCAGCTGACGGAAGCCGACCTGAGGTGGAAGGCCTATGTGCAGGGGATCGAAGACGGCGGCGCCACCGGACAGCCGACCGCCTGCCGCCACCCCGCCCCTGGCTCGCCCGACCCCCAGCTGACCGCGACCCCGACCGACGCCTACGAGACCTGGCGCAACCCCTTCGTCTACTTCCATTCGGTCCTCGACGGGCCCGAATGCGCCGAAGCCACCGTCGGCCTGCCGCAGCTAGCCGCCGACCTGAAGCTGAAAGCCGACAAATTCCCCGCCTTCGCCTACATCGCCCCCGACGAAGAGCAGCTGGAGGCGCTCATCACCGAGATCAAGGAATCGCTCGCCTACAAAGACGGCGGCATGATCGCCATCACCTCGACCCAGGCACCCCAGGAAGGCGAAGACCCCGACGAAAGCGCCTGCTGCGTCGACCCTGACTTTCCCAACCTGCCCGACGACGGCGGCCAGGCACCCCCAACCGGCCCGGTGCGGGAGACGGGCGGCGGCGGCCGCGTAGGCCTGCTCCTCCTCTCCCCCTTCGTCGAACCCGGGACGACGAGCGAAACCTATTTCAACCACTTCTCGCTGCTGATCACGATCGAGGAGCTCTTCGAACTGGAACGGATCGGCTACGGCGCCGAACCGGCCCTGACCGGCTTCGACGAATCGATCTTCAACGCAAGCAGCTGAATCTGGCCGGTTCGAGGGGGAGAAGTTCGTCCCCCGAGAACTTGAGCGGGTATGCATGGTCCCCGCACGCTCGTCCGAATTCTCGTCGGCGCCGCTCTAGCCCTTGCCTTGGCGGCCTGTGCGGTTCTCCCGCTGCCGAGCGATCTGCCGGCCGTCGCCATGAGTCAGAGCATCGTTTACAGGCTGGAGGTTGCGCTGGCCGTGCTCTACGGCTGCCTCCTGATGCTGACCCCTGCCTACTCTGGCTTAGCCCGCGGGCGGCTGCCGGTAGAAATCTCGACCCGGGGCGCGAAGTTCGCCGAAGAATCCGACCTCGCGGCAGAGCGACACGAGGCAACCATCCGGGAACTCGAGCTGACGACCAAGCGTCTCGGCCAGGACCTGGAGAGGGCAGTCGTCGAAATCGATCGACTCAACAGAAGAAGGTGACAAGACGTGACGAGGGGTAGGTTCGAAACGATGAACGAAGCGGAACAGCGAGATCTGGCACGGCGGCTCTGTGAAGACTCCGACGTATTCGATTTCGACACTGCCCTCGAGCTCGTGCAGAGCCGTCCCGACAGAGCTCGGTACCTCCTTCGGATGAGCGCCGAAATTGAGAAGCGACAGGCAGAGCGGGCCCGCGGTCTGAAACGCCTCCGGCGCGCCCTGATCGAAGACTACGGCTAGGCCGCGACGCGCTCGGGGGAGCCGTTGATGCTGCCGTTGAGGAGGTCGAGGATGACTCCCTCGCGGAGGCCGCCCTTGCCGATCTGCAGGGGCTGGCCGAGGAGGTCGGAGAGCTTCTCGAGGAGGAGGACTCCGGTGGGCAGGATGCGGACGCGGGTGGGGTCGAGCTCGAAGCGGCGGCCGACGTCGGCGGCGGGATCGCCGCAGAGGACGCGGATGCCGCGCTCCAGGGTCTCGTACTCGAGCACCGCGCCGACCAGGCGGCGCAGCGAGGTGGCGGAGCCGCCGACGGCCACGGCCTGCGCCGGGCGCTCGATCTCCACCCCCTCGAAGATGTCGTCGATGCGATCGCGCGTGCGCCGGACTTCCGCCGCCGACGGCGGGTCGGAGGAGATCAGCTCGTCTGCCAGGTTGCCGGAGCCGACCGGCCAGGAGCGGACGCTCTGGACGCCGTCGGGGACGGTGCCGAGGATCACCTCGGTCGAGCCGCCGCCGATGTCGACGACGCCGATAAGCCCCTCGGGGGCGTGGCCCAGCGTCTTGGTCGCGCCGATGAAGGAGAGTCGCCCCTCCTCCTTCTCGGTGAGGACCTCGATCTGGATACCGGCGGCGGCGCCAACCGCCTCCGCCGCCTCGTCGCAGTTGCGCGCGTCGCGAATCGCGGCGGTGGCGACGGCCCGGATCTCCTCGGCCCCGAGCTCCTGCGCCAGCCGCACCTGGGTGGCGACGACCTCCCCCACTTCCTCGATTTTCTCGGCCGAGATCCGCCCCTTCCCGTCCACGGCCTTGCCGATCCGCGTATAGGCCCGCTGCTCCATCACCTTCTTCAGCTGACCGTCGACAGGCTCCGCGACCAACAGTCGCGTCGTGTTCGAACCGATATCTATCGCCGCACAAAGAGTCATGAGCGCATCCCCCCATGTTCCCAGGGGGATCGGATCTCAAGCCCTACGACGGATGCGACGCGTCCTCGAACTCGCGAAACAGCCCGGTGACGACGAAGGCGACCTGCTCGCCGATGTCGACGGCGTTGTCCCCCACCCGCTCGATCGCCCGCGCCGCCAGCAGCATCGTCATCGCCCACTCGCGCCGGTCGGCGTCGTCGCCGATCTCCAGCGCCAGGTGGAAGCACTCACGGTTGAGCTCGTCGACGGCGTCGTCGCGGCGGACCAGGTCGCGAGCCATCTCCACGTCGCGCTCCTCGAAGGCCCGCTTGGCCTGCACGATCAGGGTCCTGGCGTGGCCGCCCATCCTCACGATCAGGTCGACCATCCGCGCGTCGACCGGAGCGTAGTTGCCGGTCAGCGGGATCACCTTGCAGACGTTGACGCACTGGTCCCCCATCCGCTCGATGCTCTTCAGCACGTGCAGCAGGGCCGAGATCAGCCGCAGGTCGGTGGCGACCGGCGACTGCGTCGCCAGCAGCGTGATCAGGCTCTGGTGCACCTCGAGGTAGCGCCCGTCGATGCGGTCGTCGTCGTTGATGACGACCTGGGCCAGCTCGACGTCCTGGTGCTCGACCGCTTCCATCGTGCGGCTAAGCGCGGTGTTGACCATGTCGAGACCCTCGAGCGCGCTGGCCTCGAGGTGCTCGAGTTCCCCCTGGTAGTGAACGCGGACGCTTTCCGGCATCAGCCCACCTTGCCGGACACGTAGTCCTCGGTGCGCTTGTCGGACGGGTTGGTGAAGATCTTCTCGGTCACGTCGTACTCGACCAACCGGCCCCAACGGTTGTGCTCCTCGGCGTCGAGCTCGACCATCAGGAAGGCGGTGCGATCGGAGACCCGCGCCGCCTGCTGCATGTTGTGAGTGACGATCACGATCGAGAACTCCTTTTTCAGCTCGATCATCAGATCCTCGATTTTCCCGGTCGAGATCGGGTCGAGGGCAGAGCAGGGCTCGTCCATCAGGATCACGTCGGGCTCGACCGCGATGCAGCGGGCGATGCAGAGGCGCTGCTGCTGGCCGCCGGAGAGGCCGAAGGCGTTGTCCTTGAGCCGGTCCTTGACCTCGTCCCAGAGAGCCGCTCCGCGAAGCGCTTTCTCGACCACGTCGTCGAGATCGTCCTTGCGGCCGAGGATCCGTGGCCCGAAGGCGATGTTGTCGTAGATCGACTTCGGGAACGGGTTCGGTTTCTGGAAGACCATCCCGATCAGCTTGCGGACCTGGACGGGATCGACCTTGGGCCCGTAGAGGTCCTCGCCGTGGTAGAGCAGCTCGCCCTGCACTTCGGCGGTCGGGATCAGGTCGTTCATCCGGTTGAGGCAGCGCAGCAGCGTGCTCTTGCCGCAGCCGGAAGGCCCGATCAGCGCCGTCACCTCGTTGTGGCCGACGTCCATCGAGATCCCTTTGACGGCGGATACGCCGCTGTAGAGGACCTCGATGTCCTTCATCTCGAAGACCGTCTTCTCGAAGTCGGCGGCTGCGTCGGAGCGAAACTTCGGCCGCACCGCGATCGCGGCTCGCTCCGCCGCTTCTTCGCGGGTCTCCCTCGCCGCCTCAGGTCTAGTCTCGTCCTGGGCCATCTGTCCGCTCACAGTAGAACACCTACCACCTTTGCTCGTAACGATTTCGTAGCCAGATCGCGAAGGAGTTCATCGCGAGCAGGACCACCAACATGACGATTACCCCCGCGAAGGCCAGGGTCTGAAACTCGTCCTGAGGCCGCAGCGCGTAATTGAAGATCTGCACCGGCATCGCCGAGTAGCCATCGCTGCCGAACGGAGTCGGGTCGAAGGTGACGAAGACGGTCGCCCCGACCAGCAGCAGCGGCGCGGTCTCGCCGAGCGCCCTGGAGACGGCGAGGATCACCCCGGTCGCGATCCCCGGGATCGAGGCCGGCAGCACCTGCCGGCGGATCGTCTGCCATTGCGTCGCCCCCAGCGCCAGTGAGCCCTGCCGGATCGAGTCCGGGACGGCGCGCAGCGCCTCGCGTGAGGCGATGATCACCATCGGCAGGACCAGCAGCGCCAGGGTAAGCGAGCCGGCGACGAGGATGAAGCCGAGGTCGAGCGGGCCGCGGACGATGAAGGCGAGGCCGAGGATCCCGTAGATGATCGAGGGCACCGCCGCCAGGTTCTGGATGTTGACCTCGACCAAGCGGTTCCACCAGCGCGAGTTGTCGGCGTACTCCTCGAGGTAGATGGCGGCGCCCACTCCGATCGGGACGACGAAGAGGATCACGCCGGCGATCAGCTGCAGGGACCCGATGATCGCCGGGCGGTAGCCGGCTTTGTCCGGGAAGGCGGTAGAGGGCGGGTTGGTGAGCAGATCGAGGCTGAGGGCGGAAGATCCGTTGACGAAGGCCTGGATCAGCAGGGCCATCAGCCCGGCAAGGGCGATCGCCACCGCGAGCAGTAGCAGGCCGGCGAAGATCGTGTTGCGGATCACGTCGCCGCGCGGCTGGCCGCGCAGCATCGCCTGCGTGGTCGACCGGGCTCCGGCGACGGCCAGGCGGCTCCGGGGTGCGCTCGCGCCTCCGGCCTCCATCACTCGTACACCTCCCGGTACCTGCGCACCAGGCGGATGCTGACCACGTTCATCACCAGCGTCATCACGAAGAGGACGGCGCCGACGGCGAAGACGGATTTGTAATCGACCGTCCCGGTCGAGATGTCGCCGGTGGCCGTGGTCGCGATGTAGGAGGTCATCGCCTGGATCGATTCGACCGGGTTGAGGGTGAACTTCGGGGTCGAGCCGCCGGCGATGACGACGATCATCGTCTCCCCCACCGCGCGGGAGATCGCCAGCACAACCGAGGCGACGATCCCGGAGAGCGCCGCCGGGAAGATCACCCGGGTCGCCACCTTGGCTTTGGTCGCCCCGAGCGCATACGCGCCTTCGTGCAGGCCTCGCGGCACCGCCCGCATCGCGTCGTCGGAGAGCGAGGCGATGATCGGGACCACCATCAGGCCGATGCCGAGGGAGGCCGCGAGGGCGAGGAAGGGCTTGCCTTCGGCGCCGCCGAGGAAGTCCCCGGGCCAGAGCGGCACGATGACGTGGGGAAGGAGGAAGCTGACCGCGAAGATGCCGATCGCGACGGTGGGGATTCCGGCCAGGACCTCGAGCACCGGCTTGATCGTCTTGCGCACCCGCGGCGAGGCGTACTCACTCAGATAGACGGCCGAGCCGAGCCCAATCGGAATTGCGAACACCATTCCCCAGAGGGCGACGTTGAGGGTGCCGGCGACGATCGAGAGGACGCCGAAGCTTGGGGGCTCGAACTGCGGAGTCCAGTCGATCCCGAAGAAGAATTCGTCGGCGGGGACGATTTCGAAGAAGCCGATCGTCGGGCCGAGCAGCGAGATGACGATCGCCGTCGTGGTCAGCACCGAGAGGATCGCGCACGCCGCGAGCAGCCACTTGATCGCCCGCTCGCCGTAGCGCTTGCTCTGCGCCTGGAGCCGGCTGGGGGGACCCCCGGCCGGCTCCATCGCATTGGTCCCGTTCGGGCTCATCGCAGAGCCGTCGCGGTCCCTAGGCGCCGATCTTTTCGGCGGCTGCTTCGGATTCTTCGAGCTGTTCGTCGGTCAGCGGCACGAACCCGAGGGATTCGGCAACCGAGTTGACGTTTTCGAGGTAGTAGGCGATGAACGCCTTGACCTCGGGCTTCTTCAGGGCCTGCTCGCTCGGGTACATGAACAGCGGCCGGCTCAGCGGGGCGTAGCTGCCGTCCTGAGCGGTTTCGACCGACGGCGGCACGCAGCCTTTGCCGTTGTCGACTTCGAGCGCTTTCAGGCTGCCTTCGTTCTCCGTGTAGAAGGAGAAGCCGGCGTAGCCCATGCCGCCGGGCGAGCCCTCGACGCCTTTGACGGTGGCGTTGTCGTCCTCGCCGACGTTGTTGTAGTCCTTGCGGCTGACTCCCTCTTCCCCGTTGATCGATTCGGTGAAGTAGTCGAAGGTGCCCGAGTCGGTGCCGGGGCCGAACAGCGCCAGCTCCTGGTCGAATTCTTCTTCCACGTCGGGGATCTCACTCCAGTTGTCGATCTTGGAGTCGGGGCCCCAGATTGCCGCCAGCTGATCGACGGTGAGGCAGGAGACAGGGTTTTCGTTGTTGATCATCACCGTCAGTGCGTCGGTGGCGACGTGGACGTCCTGGTAGCCGACGCCGCTCTCCTTGCAGGCTTCGACCTCTTCGGGCTCGATTTCGCGCGAAGCGTCGCTGATGTCGGTCTCGCCGGCGCAGAATTTTTCGAAGCCGCCACCGGTGCCCGAGGTGCCGACCGTGACCCGGACGCCCGAGTTCTCGGCCATGAATTCCTCGGCGACCGCTTCGGTCAACGGGGCGACGGTGCTGGATCCGTCGATGCGGATCGAGCCGGAGAGGTCTCCGCCTCCGCTGCTGCTGGACGTGCTGTCGTCGCTGCTGCCACAGGCGGCAACGCCGATCGTGAGGATCACCGCGGCGCTCAGCACCACGAACCACTTAGAGCTGGTCAACTCTGTCTCCTTCGGGTCGATTCATCAGGTGGCGCCACCCTCGCAGCGGCCTACCTGCAGCTTGTTACGCGACTGTGTCGAGCGTGTGAAAAAGATGTAAAAGCGCCTGGAAGCGCTTCGTCTGTTCCTTTTCGTTGCTACGCGCCGAAAAGGAACAGACGAAGCGTCAGGCGTCCGGAGCGAAGCGGTAGCCGATTCCGTTGTGGGTGTGGATCAGGCGCGCTTCGGGCAGCGCTTCGCCGAGCTTCGCCCGCAGGCGGCTGACGTAGACGTCGACCGAGCGATCGTCGCTGCGCGGCTTGCCGCCCCAGACCTGGGCGAAGAGCTCCTCGCGGGTCATGATCCGCTGCGGGTGCTCGGAGAGGGTGACCAGCAGCTGCAGCTCCCGCACGGTCAGGCTCAGCGGGCGGCCGTCGACGAGTGCCGCATGCTGCTCAGGCTTGATCTCCAGCCGTCCCATGCGTGCGAGCATGGCGCCGAGCGCGGTGGCGGCGGTTATCCGGGCGTGAAGGTGTTGTGAACGGCTTGTGAATCCGGGTCGGGCTGCTGCTCGGCCACCGGGGCCTGCTCCGGCGCCGGGTGGATCTCCGTGGCGGCGATGCCCACCGGTTCGGGATCGAAGCGGTAGCCGATCCCGAAATGGGTGTGGATGTAGGTCCAACTCGGCGAGAGGCTCTCCAGCTTCTTTCGCAGCTTGCGGACGAAGACGTCGACCGAGCGATCGCCGTGGGCCATCGCGTAGCCCCAGACCCGCTGGTAGATCTGCTCGCGCTCGAGCACCTGGCCGCGCTCCTCGGCGAGCAGGTAGAGCAGCTCGAACTCGCGGCGGGTGAGGTCGAGGGCCACGTCGCCGACGAAGGCCTGGAAGCGGTCGGGCCGAATCTCCATCTCGCCGACGGCGAGCGGCGAGGCCTCGTGCTCCTGGCGGCCGCGACGGCGGCGGCGGGAGACCGCTTCGAGCCGCGCGATCGCCTCCTCGGGATGGCAGGGCTTGGTCATCCAGTCGTCGACGCCGAGCCGCAGCCCCCGCACCCGCTGGGCGACGGTGGAGCGGCTGGTGCAGACGACCAGGCCGAGGTCGGGCAGCATCGAGGCGACCCGTTCCAGGTAGGCCCAGGCTTCGTCGCCCAACACGGCAGGGTCGACCAGCATGGCGTTCAGCTTCATCGCCACCAGGTCGCGCGGCGGCACGGGGCCGGTCTTCTGGCTCAAATGCCAACCGGCCGCCTCGGCGCGGCGGGCGAGGACGGTGACGAAGCCGCTGTCGGTATCGAGGACGGCGATTCGGATAGCTGAAGTGTATGGGTCGGCGATGCCGTTAACCCCTGCGTTCACAGGATTTTCACAGGCGCAGGCCGGGAGACCCCGAATTTGCGGGAGCCTGATTCGTCTGTTCCTTCTTGGTCCCAGACAACGAAAAGGAACAGACGAGTGGCTCGGCGCTTTAAAACGTCGCCGGGCGCAGGCCCGTGGCGATGATCAGGAGGATCGCGGCGCCCGCCGCGTAGCGGTAGAGGACGAAGGGCCGGTAGCTGGTCGTCCGCACCAGGCGCAGGAGGAAGGAGATCGCGAAGTAGCCGGAGACCGCAGCGGCGATCGTCCCGACGACCATCGGTCCGCCGACTCCGGGCGGCAGGCCTTCGTTGGCGGCCTCGAGCGCCTTGTAGGCGGTGGCGCCGGCGACAGCGGGGATCAGCAGCAGGAAGGAGAAGCGGGCGGCGGCGTCGCGGTCGAGGCCGAGCCAGCGGCCGGCGGTGATCGTGATCCCCGAGCGCGAGGTCCCCGGCGCCAGCGCCAGTACTTGGGCGAGACCGACGATCCAGCCGTCGCGCAGGCTGGTCTCGTCGAGGTTGCGCCGCTGCGGCATCCGGTCGGCCCAGCCGAGCAGGGCGCCGAAGACGATCAGCTGGATCGCGATCATCCACGGCTCGCCGAGGTGCTCGTCGATGAAGCTCGAGCCGAGGCCGCCGGCAATCACCGCCGGGACGGTGCCGATCGCGATCGCGATCGAGAGGCGCTGCTCCTGGGTGCGGATCGCCCGCTGCCGCGCCGCCTGGAGGAACCCGCGCAGGAGGACGACGACCTCGACCCGGAAGTAGGCGATCGCGGCAATCAGGGTGCCGGCGTGCAGCGCCACGTCGAAGGTCTTGTTGAAGGTCTCGTTGTCCTGGAGGAAGGTGTAGTCCTGCAGCCAGGGGACGATGATCAGGTGGCCGGAGGAAGAGATCGGCAGGAACTCGGTCAGTCCCTGGACCACCCCCAGCAGGAGGGCCTCGAGGTTGGACATCGCCGGGCATCCTACGCGGGGGCGCCTCAAGGTGCGCTAAATTCCCGCCCCGTGAAGCGCACCGCCGCAGCCCTGCTCTCGATCTGGGCCCTGATGCTGCTCGTCGCCCCGGCCGCCCTGGCCGACGAGGGCGTCGGCCTCGCCGGTCCGACCACCGACAAGACGGTGACCTTCTTCTGCTTCGGCGTGATCTTCTTCTTCGCCGCCCTGGTGATCGTCCTCTCGCTGATCCAGAACCGGCTCGACAAGCGCAAAGAACAGCGCAAGTCGGATCTGGCCCGCTTCAACTGACGGCCGAAACGAACGCCTGCCGGCGACCTCGGTCGCTCGCGTGCAAAGCACGCCACGCTCCCTGCGTCCTTGGCAGGCGCCCGTTTCGCCTCGTCAGGTTCATCGATATGTATCGATGAACTGTTAGCCTTGCCGCGATGACCGACCTGCCCGTGATCAACTGCTGCACCCCGCTCGCGGGGTCCTCGCTCGACGAGGAGCGGGCGGCGCAGCTCGAGGCCGTGATCAAGGCGCTCGCCGACCGCCAGCGGCTGCGGATCGTGAACATGCTGCTGCGGGCCGAGGAGGAGGCCGTCTGCGTCTGCGAGTTCGAGCCCTTCCTCGGCCTCTCGCAGGCGACCGTCAGCCATCACCTCAAGGTGCTGGTCGAGGCCGGGCTGGCGGCGCGCGAAGGGCGCGGCAACCGCAGTTACTTCTCCCTCGTCCCCGGCGCGCTCGACTCCGTCCGCGACGTCTTCGCCCCGGCGACCGCCTGCTGCTGAGACCGTGGACGCGCGACCCGACCTTCTCCGTCGCGCCGCCGCCGAGGGGATCGGCGTCTTCGCCCTCGTCTTCGCCGGCTGCGGGGCGATCGTCGCCGAGGCCGAGCACCCCGGCGCGCTCGGGGCGATCGGGGTCGCCTTCGTCTTCGGCCTGATCGTTATGGCAATGGTCTACGCGACCGGCCACCTCTCCGGCGCCCACCTGAACCCGGCGGTGACGCTGGCCTTCGCCCTGACGCGGCACTTCCCCCGTGCCGAGACCGTGGCCTACCTGCTGGCCCAGGTCGCCGGCGCCCTAGCCGCCGCCGCGCTGCTCGCCGCCGTCTGGCCCAGCCAGCCCGCCGACCTCGGCACCACCCTGCCGACCGTGGGTATCGGCAGCGCCTTCGTCTACGAGGTCGTGCTGACCGCCTTCCTGATGTTCGTGATCATGGCCGTCGCCACCGACACGCGGGCGGTCGGCGCAGGGGCGGCGATCGCGATCGGCGGCACCGTCGGCCTCGACGCGCTGTTCGGCGGGCCGATCACCGGCGCCTCGATGAACCCGGCGCGCTCGCTCGGCCCGGCGCTGGTCTCCGGCGAGCTTCACGACCTTTGGCTCTACCTCACCGCCCCCCTGCTCGGCGCGGCGCTCGGCGCTCTCGCCTACCAGGTGGTCCGCGGCGAGCACCCGGCCGAGACCGCGACCGAGGCCGCCTGATGGCCAGCGCGCTCTTCGTCTGCCTCCACAACGCCGGCCGCTCGCAGATGAGCGAGGCGCTCTTCCGCCGCGCCGCCGGCGAGCGCCACGAGGCGCGCTCCGCGGGCACCACCCCCGCCGACCGCGTCCACCCCGAGGTGGTCGAGGCGATGGCTGAGCTCGGGATCGACCTCGGCGACCGCCGCCCCCACAAGCTCACCCAGGCCGACGCGGAATGGGCCGACGTGGTGGTGACGATGGGCTGCGGCGACGAGTGCCCCTACATCCCCGGCAAGCGCTACCTCGACTGGGACCTGCCCGATCCAAAAGGCCAGTCGCTGGAGACGGTACGGGAGACGCGCGAGGAGATCGAGCGCCGTGTCCGGGCGCTGGTCGCAGAGCTCGACCTGCCGGCTGAGCCGGCGCCTTAAGAGAGCCGGAAGCCCGAGAGCAGGCGTTTCTCGGTCTCGCCCTCGACCTTGGCGACGACTTCGACCTTGCCCTCGAGCGGGGTGTCGCGGATCTTGGTCGCCAGCAGGTCGTCGACCTGAAAGATCCCGGCGCTGTTGTTCAACTGGATCTCGATCCGCACCGGGCGCTCCTCGCCGGCGGCGATGCGGACCTCGTCGACGGCGGCGGCGGAGATCGAGTGGATGCCCTCGTGGCCGGACTCGAGCGGCAGCCGGGTGCGGCCCTGCGCCATGTCCAGGGCGTCGGCGACGCGGACGACGCCGGCCTCCAGCGTGTAGGGCTCGCCGCGACGGCGGTGGCCGATGATCGCGTGCAGGATCTCGGAGGCGACGACGGTCCGCTCCGGCTCCTTGTAGACGTCGGCGAGCAGGCGCTGCAGGGCGCCGCTGGCGAGGAAAAGCGAGTACTCCTCGTGGTCGACCCGGTGGATCGACATCCCGGTGTCGTGCAGCAGGGCGCCGCCGGCGACCACCACTTCGGCGTCGCGGTCGCGCATCCCGTGGTCGCTGACCATCGCCGGCTCGACCCCGGCGCGGACCAGCAGCCGCAGCAAACGCAGGGCGATGTTGAGGACGATCTGCATGTGGACCCAGGAGTGGTCCGACATCCCCAGCCGCTCGGCGTGGACCTGGGTCATGTACCACCAGGCCCGCACCTGGTCGTCTCCGTTGACGGCGTCGAGGAAGCTCTCGAGCCTGCGGTTGCCCCGGGTCGGCGCCCGCACCCGCGCCTCGGCGACCGCCTCCTTCGGCGGTTTCCGCGTCGGCCCCTCGGGGTTCGGCGCGGGGACCTGCTCCTCGCCCGCCGCTATCGGCTCGTTCGGCTCCTCAGCCATCGAGCGCATCGTAGATGCGCCCTCGGCGTTCGTCCTTTATTCGCCCTGTGACGAACAAAGGACGAACGCCGGGTTTGGTGTCAGCCGCAGATCGGCCAGGGGCTGGAGCCGGAGGCCGCGTAGAGGAGCGCGGCGCGGTAGTCCTGCTCGGACTCGGGGGCCGCGGCGGGGTCGCCGCTGCCGCCCATCGAGGCCCAGGTGCCGTAGTCGAACTGGTATTTGCCGCGATAGGTCCCGTCGGAGGAGACGGCGGTCGGGTCGCCGCCGGACTCGCAGGAGGCGATCGATTCCAGGGTCGCCATCGAGACGCCGAGGGAGATGAACCGTTCCTCGGCTTCGCGCTCGCGCCGGCGCTCGGCCGCGCGTTCGTCGGCTTTGATGTCGGCGGCGATCGTCTTGACGATGTGGTGGAAGCGATCGACCGGCCGCTGCAGCCGCTCGAGCGGCGCGACTTCGGCCTGGCCGATGCTCGGCCCCGACTTCGTCTCCTCGCCGCCGGCAGCCAGCGCGGCGGCGGGGAAGGCCAGGAGTATGAGCAAGATCGTGGTGAATTGTTTGCGTTTTGTGAGCAAGCGCGAAACCGTGAGGGTTCGCGCCGCTCCCATGTGTGGCCGCCGTCACAGAGCGCTTTCGTCTAGCACCGATCCGCACTAGCTCAGGCGTGGATCTCCTCCCTCCGGGAGTGACTATGGGTGCGAAGTTGCGCCGCTAGACCGCTTTTGCGATCAGCAGGCGCAGGTCCGGCAGAGTCCGGAACGACTTCACCTCGACGCTCCCATAGCCGCTCTCCCCCATCCAGCGGGAGACCTCCTCGACGGTGTAGGTATCCGCTCCCGAGGTGAGGTGGAAGAAGAGGCCGAGGATCGAGGCGAGGTTGGCGCGCTGGCCACCGGGGCGGTCGTAGAGGTCGAGGACGCAGAGCGGGGCGCCCGGTCGCAGCACGGCGCGGATGCGGGCGAAGAGGGCCCGGATCTGCTCCGGCGAGAGGTGGTGGATGATGTTGAAGCTGAGCGCGCCGTCGTAGTGGCCGTCGTAGTCGACCTCGAACATGTCGCCGACCAGGTGGCGGATCCGGTCGCCCATCCCCGCCTCGGCGACGATCTGCTCGCCGACGCGGGCGCTGCCCGGCAGGTCGACGATCGTCGCCCGCAGTCCCTCGTGGCGGCGGCAGAGCGCCATCGAGTACTCGCCGTGGGCGCCGGCGACATCGAGCAGCTGGTGAGCGCCCTTGGCGAGCGGGATCGTCTTCGCCACCTCGGCGCTCGAGAGCCTCGCCATCTGGTACTGGCCGCGGATGTAGGACTGCCAGTAGGGGTCGTCCGGGTCTTTCTCGTGTAGCTCGACGTGCTTGCCGTCGCGGACCAGGTCCTCGAGGCCGGCGTACCAGTCCCAGTAGTGGGCGGTGTCGGCGAGGAAGTCGCCGATGTAGGTGTCCGACCTGGGATCCAGCCAGCGGTGGCCGCTGGCGGTCATCTCGTAGGTCCCGTCGGGGCTCTGCTTGACGTGCTCCAGCGTCGCGATCACGTCGAGGACGCGGCTGGTCCCCAGCGCCTGCAGGCCGAGGTGCTCGGCCAGCTCCGCCGGGTCGCGCGGCCCCTCGGCCAGCGCGCCGAGAATCCCGGTCCGCTGCGCGACCTGCAGCGAGCGCGCCACCGGCATCGCGAACAGCGACTCGCCTACCGGCGTCGGCACCTTGCCGAGCAGCAGCCCTATCCGCTCCACCAGGCTGTCGGGAATCGCGCCGATCCGCATCGGCGGCAGCCTATCCGCGATCATCGGCTGATGGGAGACGCGCCGACCTCGCGCCTGCTGCTCGCCTGCCCCGACCAGCCGGGCCTGATCGCCCGCGTCAGCGGCTTCCTCGCCGAGTCCGGTCTCAACATCGTCGACGTCGACCAGCACTCGAGCGCCGAGGGGCGCTTCTTCATGCGTATGGTCTTCGACCGCCTGCCCGACGGCGAGCGCGAGGCGCTCGAGCGGCGCTTCGCGCGGGAGATCGGCGAGCCGTTCCAGATGGACTACGCGTTCCACGAGACCGGCGGCCGCGCCCGGCGGGTGGCGATCATGGTCAGCCGCGAGGACCATTGCCTCTCTGACCTGCTCTGGCGCTGGCGCAACGGCGACCTCGGCGGCGAGCTGGTCGCCGTGATCTCCAACCATCCCGACCACGCCGCCCAGGTGGAAGCGGTCGGGCTGCCCTTCCATCACCTGCCGGTCGAACCGGCGACCCGAGGCGAAGCGGAGCGGCAGGCGCTGGAGCTGCTGGAGGACGTCGACCTCCTAGTCCTCGCCCGTTATATGCAGGTCCTCTCCGAGGACTTCCTCCGCGCCCTCGCCGCACCCGCGATCAACATCCACCACAGCTTCCTGCCCGCCTTCGTCGGCGCCGACCCCTACCACCGCGCCTACGAGCGCGGCGTCAAGCTGATCGGCGCCACCGCCCACTACGTCACCGCCGAGCTCGACGCCGGCCCGATCATCGCCCAGGACGTGACCCAAGTCGACCACCGCGACGAGGTCACCGACATGGTCCGCCTCGGCCGCGACGTCGAGCGCCTCGTCCTCGCCCGCGCGGTGATGGCCCACCTCGACGACCGCGTCCTGCTCGACGGCGACCGCACGATCGTCTTCTGAGTTCGTCTGTTCCTTGTTGTTGCTATAGACCGACAAAGAACAACTGGCTGCCCAGCCAGTTTCGCGTAACCTGGGCCATGGAGCAGGCGACCCTCCCCCGGCCTCGCGCCGCAGCCAGCGACGCCAAGCCGCCCGGCTCGCGCGCGCCGGCGTCGCCCAGGCCGTCAGCTACGCCCGCGACCCGCTCGGGTTCCTCGCCCGGCACCAGCGGCGCTACGGCGACATCTTCTCGGTGCGCTTCCCCTTCTTCGGCCGCATCGTCTACGTCGCCCACCCCGACCTCGTCAAAGCGGTCTTCACCGGCTCCCCCGCCGTCTTCCACGCCGGCGAAGCGAACGCGACCGTGCTGGAGCCGGCGCTCGGCCCCAACTCCGTCCTCACCCTCGACGACGAGCCGCACATGCGCCAGCGCAAGCTGCTGCTGCCGCCCTTCCACGGCGAGCGGATCCAGCGCTACGGCGAGCTGATCGTCGAGATGACCCGGCGGGAGATGGAGAGCTGGCCGGTCGGCGAGCCGTTCGCGCTGCGCCCCCACACCCAGCGGATCACCCTGGCGGTGATCATGCGCGCCGTCTTCGGCGTCCACGACGAGCGGCGGCTGGAGCGCTTCGAAGGGCTGATCGACGACTTCGCCCGCCGCGTCGGCGTCATCACCTCCTTCCCCTTCCTGCGCCGCGACCTCGGCCCGCTCAGCCCCTGGAACCGCTTCGTCCGCTCGCGCGAAGCCCTCGACGAGTTCATCTACGAGGAGATCCGGCTGCGCCGCGGCGAGCCCGGCTACGAGGAGCGCGACGACGTCCTCTCGCTGCTGCTCGGCGCCCGCGACGAGGAGGGCGAGGCGATGAGCGACCGCGAACTGCGCGACGAGCTGGTCACGGTGCTCGGCGCCGGCCACGAGACGACGGCGACCGGCCTGGCCTGGGCGGTCGAGCGGCTGGTCCGCAGCCCGGCGGTCCTGGCGAAGCTGCGCGACTCGCTCGCCGCCGGCGAGGAGGACTACCTCAACGCGACCGTCAAGGAGACTCTGCGGGCGCGACCGGTGATCGTCGACGTCGCCCGCCGGCTGACCGCGCCGGCGAATGTAGGCGGATACGAGCTGGCGGCGGGACAGTTCGTCCTGCCGGCGATCGCCGCCCTCCACTACCGCGAGGACCTCTTCCCCGCGCCGGAGGAGTTCCGGCCCGAGCGCTTCCTCGGCACCAAGGTCGACAACTACGCCTGGATCCCGTTCGGCGGTGGCATCCGCCGCTGCATCGGCGCCGCCTTCGCCGAATACGAGATGCGGACGATCCTGCGCGAGTTCGTCGAACGCGCCGAGCTGCGGCCGGTCGACGAGAAGCCGGAACCGGTCCGCGTCCGCAACATCACCCTGGCGCCGGCCAAGGGCACGCGGGTAATACTCGAGCGACCGCTCGCCTAGGCGGTCGAGCCCGCCTCGGCCTCCTGCTGGGCTAGCTCCCACTCCTTATAAAGCGCTTCCACCGCCGTTTTCGCCTCGGCGTGGCGCTTGGTCGCCCGCTCGACCCGGCCGGGACTCGACCAGGCCTCGGGATCGGCCAGCTCGTCCTCGAGGCTGCGCAGCTCCGCCTCGGCCCGCTCGATCCGCTGCTCCAGCTTCGCCGCCTTGCGCGCCGCTTTCTGCGCCGGCTTGGTCGCGCTGTACTTCTTGCCGCCTGAGGACGACGGCTTGGCGGCCGCCGTCGCCTCCGACTCCCGCTCGTCGCGCCGCAGCTGGTACTCGGCCCAACCCGTCGGGTGGTTCTCCAGCCTGCCGCCTTCGCAGACGAGCGTGCGGCTGCCGACCGCCTCCAGCAGCGCCCGGTCGTGGGAGACGAGCAGCACCGCGCCCTCGAACTCCATCAGCGCGTCCTCCAGTGCCTCGCGGCTCTCGATGTCGAGGTGGTTCGTCGGCTCGTCGAGGACGAGGACGTTGGCGCCGGAGGCGACGAGGATCGCCAGCGAGAGCCGCCGCTGCTCGCCGCCGGAGATGTCGGAGAGCTGCTTGTCCACCTCGGCGCCGGAGAAGAGGAAGCCGCCGAGCAGGGCGCGGGCCTGGTTCTCGCTCAGCCCCGTCTCGCGCTTGGCCGCGTCGAGGACGGTGCCGCCGCCGGCCGCGGTCTCGGCGTGCTGGGAGAGGTAGCCGATCTTCACGTTGTGGCCGGTGCGGACGCTGCCGCCGGCCGGTTTGCGCTCGACCGGCGAGGGTCTCGATCAGGGTCGTCTTGCCGGCGCCGTTGGGGCCGACCAAGACGACGTGTTCGCCGCGCTCGATTTCCAGGTCGCCTTTCTCCAGCAGCGTCCGGCCCGGCACCTCGAGGCGGCCGTTGACGAGTTTCAGCACCACCCGGCCCGGTCGCTCCGGAGGCTTGAAGCGGAAGCGCAGGTGGTGTTCGTCGCGCTTTTCGGCGGCCGGCCCGGTGCGCTTGGCTTTCTCGATCATCTTCACCCGCGACTGCGCCTGGCGCGCCTTCGTCGCCTTGTAGCGGAAGCGCTCGACGAAGCGCTCCATCCGCGCGATCTCCGCCTGCTGGCGCTCGATCGCTTTGCCGAGGGCGATCTGCCGCGCCGCCTGCTCCTGGCGCCAGGCGTGCCAGGGGCCGGCGAAGAAGCGGGCCCGCTGCGCCTCCAGCTCCAGCACCGAGGTCCCGACCGCCTCCAGAAACCAGCGGTCGTGGGCGACGAGGACGACGGCGGCGTCGAGCTCGACCAGGTAGCCCTCGAGCCACTCCAGCGAGGGGATGTCGAGGTGGTTCGTCGGCTCGTCGAGGAGCAGCAGGTCGGGGCGGGCGGCGAGGGCTCGGGCAAGCGAGGCGCGGGTCAGCTCGCCGCCGGAGAAGGTCGAGAGCGGGCGCTCGGCGTGCTCGGCCTCGAAGCCCAGGCCGCGGAGGACGGCGAGGACGTCGTCGCGCCAGCGGTAGCCGCCGCCGGCTTCGAGCCGCTGCTGCGCGGCGGCGTAGGCGCGCATCGTCTCCTCGCTCGTCTCGCCGGCCATCTCCCCCTCCAGCCGCTCCAGCTCCCGCTCGGCTTCGAGCATGTCGGTGCGGCCGGAGAAGACGTAGTCGCTCAGCTTCGTCGCCGACTCGCGCGGCGGCCGCTGGTCGTGGAGGGCGACCCGCGCTCCGCGCTGCACCGTCAGCGAGCCGCTGTCGGGGGCCAGCTCGCCGGCGAGCACCCGCAGCAGCGTCGACTTGCCGGCGCCGTTGCGGCCGGAGAGCGTCATCCGTTCGCGCGGCTCGAGCTTGAAGCCGACCTCCTCGAAGAGGAGCTTGCCGCCGACGTAGACGTCGAGGGAGGTTGCGGTCGCGATCGCCATGCTCCGGTCAAGGTAATGACCGACCCGCCACTTTGGCCTGAGGGCGCCGGCCATTTGTGTCGCTATGCGGAACAAATGGCCGGCGCACTATCGGCAGCGAGCGACAATCTCCTCGACGGTTCCCATCGTTCTGAGCGTCCCCGGACCGAGCGCGGCATCCAGCGCCTTCAGGTCGAGGTCGGATTCGCTGATCCCGCCGCTCGGCAGCCAGTAGAGCTCCCGACCCTCGATCGCCAGCAGGTCCTCGTCGCCGGCGAGCGCCAGCGCCTTCTTCTTCGCCGCCGCGCTCGGCTTCTTCTTCAGCAGCGAGACCTGGAGCTTCCCCTTCGACTTCTTCACCTTCGCGGCGGGAAACGGCTTCTGCGCGGCGATCGCCGCGATCTCCCTCTCGCTGCGGAGGAAGACGGGCACGTCGTAGCCGAGCCGCTCGTCGAGCCCGGCTTCGACCCGCGCCGCCAGCTTCGCCTCCGCCTCGCGCTTCGGCGTCGCGAAGATGACGTTGCCGCTGGCGCGGAAGGTCGAGACCTGCTCCAGCCCCATCGCCTCGAAGTGCGCCCGCAGCTCCTCGTTCTTGATCCGCCTGTTGCCGAGGTTCATCCCCCGCAGGAAGGCGACGTAGCGACTCATGGCGGCACCCTAGCCGCAACTGTCCCCGCCGGAACGAGGACAATCTCGTATGGACGACGTGCTGCCCGACGTGCTTGCCCCCGGCCTCCGGGTCCTCTTCTGCGGCAACGCCGCCGGGAAGGTGTCGGCGCGCAGGGGAGCGCCGTATGCGGGTCCGGGCAACTACTTCTGGCCGGTCCTGCACGAGGTGGGGCTGACGCCGGTCCGTCTCGCGCCGGAGGAATTCCGCCGCCTGCCCGAGCTCGGCCTCGGCCTCACCGACGCCTGCAAGACCCGCTTCGGCTCCGACGCCGAAGTCGGGACGGCCGGCCACGACCCCGAGCGCGTCCGGCGAGCCGTCCGCGACTTCGCCCCCGGCCATCTCGCCTTCGTCGGCAAGCAGGCGGCGAGGATCGTCCTCGGGCGTGCGGTCGGCTACGGCCGCCAGCCGGAGCCCTGCGAGGGTGCGCAGGCCTGGGTCCTGCCCTCCACCTCCGGCCTCGCCCGCCGCTTCTGGAGCGTGGAGCCCTGGCAGGAGCTCGCCGCCGCCGTCCGCTGACCGCGGGGGCTCCGCACCATGCGCGGGCGGCGATAGGCGCGGCGCCTTTCCGCTTCCCTCAGCACGCGCGCGTATGTCTCGGCGCGCCGCCACTCCCCGGGGGTGCGGATGCCCTTGCCCTTGTTGCAGGGCCGGCAGGCGGCGACGAGGTTGGCCGGCGTGGTCGCGCCGCCCCGCGCCCGCGGGGCGACGTGGTCGACCTCGGTCGCCTCGGCCCCGCAGTACCCGCAGGTCCACCCGTCGCGTTCGAGGACGGCGGCGCGCAGGATCGGGTGGACGAGGCGCTGGGCCGGGTCGGCCGCCGCCGGGTCCCAGTGCAGGAGCGGGTTGGAAGCTGAGGGAATTCGCATACGGAAGCAGGACCGCCCCGCCGCGATCCGATGCGCACCGAAACCCCGGCCCGGAGCCGGAGTTTCGGTCTGACTTATGGAGGCGCCGAGATTCGAACTCGGATCCGCGGACGCGGTGCGAGGGTGTCTACAGGTTTAGCTGGCGCTTGATTCTCGTCTCCCGGGGTCCGCGCCAGCGGGCACTGCGGGAGATAAAGCCCCTTCGATGTCCCCTGGCGGTCAGGGCGGTCCGCCTGGGTGAGCCCGCATTTTGAAGCCGGTGCCCCTTCCCGCGGGCGGGGAAGGACCGACTCTCACAGCGCTTAGCTTCTAACTAAGCGGCGAGGGCGAACTCATGGTCCGCACGTATTGGTTTGTGCTGGGGTTTAACGAGGCCTCCAGCAACCTCGACCTGCAACCGTTCGCACGAGTCGACCACGTCGAAGCCTGTCGCCCCCGTGCTTGGGAATGCCCGTCGATTGTACGGCGTCGAGCGCTCGGGCCTGCGAGGATGCAGCCCGTGAACGAGCGCAGCTACGACGCGATCGTCCTCGGCGCGGGCCCCTCGGGCGAGGTCTGCGCCGGCCGCCTGGCCGACGCCGGCTGGAAGGTGGCGATCGTCGAGCGCGACCTGATCGGCGGCGAATGCTCCTACTACGCCTGCATGCCCTCGAAGGCGCTGCTGCGCCCGGCCGACGTGCTGGCCGAGGCCAAGCGCATCCCCGGGGTGCCCACCGGCCACGGCGAGCTGGAGGCGGACCTGGTCCTCAGCCGGCGCGACGAGGTGATCCACGACCGCGACGACTCCGGCCAGCTGCCCTGGCTGGAAGAACGCGAGATCGAGCTCTTCCGCGGCGACGCCCGCTTCGACGGCGAGCGGCAGATCTGCGTCGGCGAGGACATCCTGAGCGCCGAGAAGGCGATCGTCGTCGCCACCGGCAGCAAGGCGGCGATGCCGCCGATCGACGGCCTGGACGGCGTCCGTGCCTGGAACAACCGCGAGGCGACCACCGCCAGGCAGGTCCCGGAGAGCATGATCGTGCTCGGCGGCGGCCCGGTCGGCAGCGAGCTCTCCCAGGCCTGGGCCAGCCTCGGCAGCGACGTGACCCTGGCCGAGGGCGGCGAGCACCTGCTCTCGCGCGAGGAACCGTTCGCCGGCGAGGAAGTGGCGAAGTCGCTGCGCGAGAGCTTCGGCGTCGACGTGCGCACCGGGGCGAAAGTCGAGGCGGTCGCCGCCTCCGGCTCGGGCGTCGTCGCCACCTTCAGCGGCGGCGAGACGGTCGAGGCGGCCGAGATCCTGATCGCGGTCGGGCGCGTCCCCCACACCGCCGACCTCGACCTCGAAGCGGCCGGGGTCGGCACCGACGACCACGGCTTCCTCGCCACCGACGACCGCCTCCGGGTCGGCGGCCGCGACTGGCTCTACGCGATCGGCGACGTCAACGGCCGCGCCCTCTTCACCCACATCGGCAAGTACCAGGCCTGGGTCGCCGCCGAGAACCTGCTCGGGCGGGAGACCGTGGCGGTCGCCGAAGGCATCGGCTCGCCGCGGGTCACCTTCACCGACCCCCAGGTCGCGGCCGCCGGCAAGACCCTCGAGCAGGCGCGCGAAGCGGGCATCGACGCCCGCGCGGTAGACGTCCCGACCGACGGCACGCCGGGCGCCAGCTTCCAGGGCAAGGAGACCGGCGGCACCTCGAGGATCGTCGTCGACAAGACGAAGGGAACGATCGTCGGCGCCACCTTCACCGGCTTCGAGACCGCCGACTTCCTCCAGGCCGCCACGGTGGCAATCGTCGGCGAAGTCCCAATTCCAAGGCTGCGCCACGCGGTCGCCCCCTACCCCTCTCGCAGCGAGATCTGGCTGAAGCTGCTGGAGAAGGCCGAAGAATCCGACACCAGCGCTTGACGGCAGCCGGGAGGGGGTCCGCCGGACCCTCCCCGCTGTTGTCCGCCGGACCCCTCCCCGGCGGTTCCCTCAGACGGTAGAGCGGTTCTTCAGTTCCTCGACCAGCTCGACCGGGAACCCAGCCACCTGGTCGAGGTCGTCGACCGACTTGAAGCCGCCGAGCCGCTCGCGGTGGGCGAGCAGGCGCGTCGCCTGGGTGACCGAGAGGTTCTGCTCGCGCAGCTGCTCGAAGGTGATCGTGTTGAGGTTGACCTGGTCGCCGCCGCCGGGCGCGCCGAAGCTCGGCGTCGCCGCGGGAGCCGCACCAAAGCTCGGCGGCTCGGCCGCGGGCGGCGGAGTCGACTGGATCGGCTCCGGCGGGGGCGGAGACACCGGCTCGGCCGGCGGGGGCGGCGGCGTCGGCGGCGCGAAGGACTCGGCGGGAGGCGGCGGCGGAGTCGGAGGTGAGAACGACTCGGCCGGAGGCGGCGGTGAGAACGACTCTGCCAGCGGCGGAGGCGGCGTCGGCGGCGCGAACGACTGCGGCTCGGCCGGCGGCGGAGCCGGGGTCGGCGGTGCGAAGGTCTGCTCCGGCGCCGGCGCCGGAGGCGGCGGAGGCGTGCCTCCGCCCTGGACCTGGCGGACCACCGCCTGCTCGGCTTCCACGGCGCGCTGCTCTGCTTCGCGCGCCCGCTCTTCGGCTTCGGCGACGCTGCGCTGCATCTCCTCGAGGCGACGGTCGCGAGCCGCCTCTTCTGCCTGGCGCTCTTCCAGGCGCTTCGCCTCGGCGGCACGCTCTTCGGCCGCTTTGGTCCGCTCCTCGATCTGGCGCAGGCGCTGCTCGGCCTCCTGCATCGCCCGCTCGCGGGTTTGCCGTTCGTCCTCGATGCGCTGCTCGGCGGTGTGCAGGTCGAGAGCCGGCGCGGCGGGGGGCACCCCGCCCTCGGCTGAAGCGCCCTGCAGGCGCTGCTCGGCCTCGCTGCCGATCCGCTGCGTCTCGGTGCGGACCTCGGCGACCTTGTCGCGCACGCGCTGTTCGGCGGCGACCGGGTCGTAGTCGCCCGGGGCCGGGGTGCCGCCTGGAACCGGAGGCGGCGGCACGGAGGGGACCGCGTCCAGGCCGCCGGCCTGCGGCTGCACGGTGGTCGCCTCCTCCCATGGGGGCAGCTGCCCCGAGGGCGGCGACTGACCGCTGGCCTGCGCCTCGGCGACGGCGCGTTCGTTGGCGGCCCGCGCCGCGGCGAGCCGCTGCTCGGCCATCGCCGCCTCGCGCTTCTGCTTGCCGGTGCCGATCTTGATCCCGAAGAACTTCTTCTCCTTCGGCGCCGCGGCCAGCGGAGCGCCGGAAGCCGGAGGGGCGCCGGGTGCGGGCGGAGCCCCAGGAGCGGGAGGCGCGGCGGTGGGCGGAACGGCCCCACCGCGCTTCTGCGCCTTCATCCGCGCCCGCTCTTCCTTGCGCCGCTGCAGCTCGGCTTTGCGCGCTTCGCGCATCTGCAGCCGCTTCTGTCGCGCTTCGTCGCGCTGGCGGCGCTTGCGGTCCTTGGCGCTCTCGCCGGCGGGCGCTGGCGCCTGGCCGGCCACCGGCGGCGGGGCTGACTGACCGGGAGGCGGCACTGACTGGCCGGGAGGCGCCGCCGGCTGTCCGGGGGCCTGGGCGGGCGGAGGCGGCACCGCCGCGGGGGCAGGCACAGCCGCCATCTCGGAGGTCGGGGTGGAAGCCGGGGCGGGAGGAGCGCCGGGGGCCGGGGCGCCGGCCGCAGGCGGCCCACCAGGCTGCGCCGCCTGCTTCTGCCCCTTCTCCTTCGCCCGTCGCTGACTGATGCGGACGATCAGCAGAAGCAGGAGGATCGCCGCCAGCAGCGCGGCGACGAAGTAGGCGGTGTTGTCGCTCACGTAGTCGCTCGCCTTTTCCGGGAACGAGTCGGCTCCGGCCTGAGCGGGGGCGACCATCAGCACGGCGATGATCCCGGCAACGGCGGCGGGAATGCTCTTCCGGGTCCGCATGGACCTGCATCCTTGCATGTGATTCGGCAGTTTCAACTTCAACGCATCCTTCCCTTGAACTCGCGCTCGACCTCTCTGCGCACGTCCCGGTCGGCGATCTCACGCCGCCGGTCGCGACCCTCCTTGTTTCGCGCCAAAGCCAGCTCCACCTTCGCCCGCGGCCCTTTGAAATAGATCCTGGTTGGGATCAGCGTCAGCCCTTTCTGCGCCGTTTTGCCGACCAGGCGCTCGATCTCCTCCCTGTGGAGCAGCAATTTGCGCGGGCGCTCGGCGGCGTGGGCGTCGACCGCCGAGTACTCGTAGGGCGGGATATGCAGCTTGCGGAGCCAAACCTCGCCCCCGTCGACGACGGCATAGGCGTCGGTCATCTGCGCCTGCCCGCTCCGCAGCGCCTTCACCTCCGAGCCCTGGAGGACGATCCCCGCCTCCATTTTCTCGACCCACTCGAACTTGTGGCGGGCGCGACGATTGGTGACCACGTCACCGGAGGCGGGCGCACGCTTCTTCTTTTGCTTCTTGGCCATCAGGCGGCCTCCTCGGCCGGCGCCAGCTCGGCCCTACCGCGCGGCGCGTCGACCCCGGCGACGCGGACGGATATCGGATCGCCGAGGCGGACTCTCGCGCCCGAGTCGCGTCCGACCAGCGCCACCTCGGCCTTGTCGAGCGCGTAGTACTCGCCCGGCAGCCGCCGCGCCGGCAGCATCCCCTCGTAGACGTCGCCGAGCTCGCCGCCGAAGGAGACGAAGCAGGCCGAGCGGATCACCCCGGAGACCTCGCCCTCGAAGACCGCGTCCAGACCCCGCTCCCCCAGCTCCCGTTCGAGCAGGTAGGCGGCGCAGACGTCGTCGGCGCGGCGCTCGATCTGGGCCGACTCGCGCTCCCGCGCCGAGCAGTCGGCGGCGGCGTCGCGGGCCTCGGAGAGCGACGGCGCCTCCTCCCCCTCCCCCAGCAGCGCCAGCAGCGCGCGGTGGCAGACGAGGTCCGGGTAGCGCCGGATCGGCGAGGTGAAGTGACAGTAGGCAGGGCTGCCGAGGCCGGCGTGGCCGACGTTCCGCTCGCTGTAGGTGGCCTGCTTGAGGGATCGGAGCACGAGCGAGGTATACGCCTCCCGGCCGTGCCCGCGTCGCGCGGCCTCGCGCCGCACCAGCCGGCTCGCCTCGGCGGCGACCCGTCCCGCCTCCTGCGCCGAGAGGCCCTGGCCGAGCGGCGGCGTCGGAATGCCGAGCGCCGCGAGCTGCTCCAGCAAGCGCTCGACTCGAGCCGCGTCGGGCTGGGCGTGGACGCGGTAGATCGCCGGCACCCGCTTCTGCTCCAGCAGCTGGGCCACCTGCTCGTTGTTGAGGATCATCAGCCGCTCGATCAGGCGGTGGGCCTCGGTCTGCGCGACCCCCTGCGCGGCGACGACGTTGCCCTCGGCATCGAAGCTGAACTCGGGCTCGAAGGACTCGACGTCGAGGCTGGTGGTGCCGCGGTGCTCGCCGAGGCCGGCGGCGATCTCCCGCGCGGCGGCGAGCGGTTCGGCCACCTCGGCCGGGGGACGGGCCCGGCCGGCGAAGATCTCGTCGAGCTGGTCGTAGTTCAGCCGCACGTCGGAGCGGATGCGGCTGCGGTAGAAGCGCGCCTTGCGAGGCTCCATCCCCGGCCCGAGCTCGACCTCGGTCGTCACCGCCAGCCGCTCGACCCCCGGCGCCAGGCTGCAGGCCTCGCTGGAGAGCGCGTGCGGCAGCATCGGCTCGACCGCGCCGGGGACGTAGGTGCTGTTGCCGCGCCGCCGCGCCTCCTGGTCGAGCAGCGAGCCCGGCTTGACGTGGGCGGCGACGTCGGCGATGTGGATCCAGACGCGGGCGCCGTCCCCCTCCCGCTGGGCGGAGACCGCGTCGTCGAAGTCGCGCGCGGTGGCCGGATCGACGGTGAAGGTCGCCAGCGCGGTGAGGTCGCGGCGCGGCCCGCTGTGGCGCTCGGCCCATTGCGCCGCTTCCCGCGCTTCCCCCTCGATCGTCGGCCGGAAGCCGCGGTAGCCGAGCTCCTCCTTGAGCAGCTCGTCGACCACATCCCGCGCCGTGCGTCGATCTCGAGCGTCGTTTCCATCCTTTGGGCCCCTATGGGGGCGCGAATCGTGGAAACGACGGTCCCGCCGCGCGGTTTGGCGACGTCCGCGGCCGCGGCCGGGCATCAGCCGCCGGCCTGGCCGGCGAGCACCTGGAAGGCGCGCTGCTCGGCCTCGTCGGGTTTGGTCTTCGGGTCGTCCTGGGCCTTGACGTCGGGGTGGATCCCGTGGCTCTCGGCCAGGTTGACGCCCTTCGGGGTGAAGTATTCGCCGACGGTCAGCTTCAGGGCGCCGCCGTTGGACAGCGGCTGCTCCTCCTGGAAGACGCCCTTGCCGAAGGAGGTGGTGCCGACCACCTCGGCGCCGCCGTCGTCGGCCAGCGCCGCGGTGAGGATCTCCGCCGCCGAGGCGGTGCCGCCGTCGATCAGGACCACCAGCGGCAGCTTCGTCACCCGCCCCCCGCTGGTCTCATACGTGCTCTCGCCCTGGCTGCGGGAGTTGGTCGAGACGACGACTTCGCCCTCCGGCAGGAAGAGGCTCGCGGTGCGCACCGCCTCTTCGAGCAGCCCGCCCGGGTTGTGGCGCAGGTCGAGGACGATCCCCTTCGCCCTTTCGCCCTCGACCCGGCGCAGGGCGCCCGCGAGCTGCCCGTGGGCGCCTTCGCTGAAGCTCAGCAGCCGCACGTAGCCGAGCTTCCGCCCGTCGACGGTCTCGACCCTGTGGCTGACGTTCGGCAGGACAACCTCGGCCCGGGTCAGGGTCAGCTTCCGCACCTTGCCGCTCTTCGCGTCGCGGACGCCGACCGTGACGTCGGTCCCTTCCGGGCCCTTGATCTTCTTCGTCGCCTCGTTGCTGCTCTCGCCGGCGATCGATTCGCCCTCGACCGAGACGATCGTGTCCCCCGCTTCGATCCCGGCCTTCTGCGCCGGCGAGCGCGGGAAGACGCTCGCCACCCGCAGCCCCTTCTTCACCGCGACCACGCTCAGCCCGATCCCCGAGAAGTGGCCTTCGATCTGCTCGTTGAAGCTGGCCAGGGCTTCGGGGGAGAAGTATTCGCTGAAGCGGTCGCCGTGGCGCCGGCGCAGCTCGCGGACCATGCCCTGCAGGGAGGCGTTGCCGAGCTCGGTCTCGCCGACCGGCCGGTAGTAGCTGTCCTCGATCGCTTCCGCCGCTTCGGCGCTCAGCCCGGCGGGTTCGTCGACGAAGGCGTCGCGCAACGGGTCCGGCAGCGCGCTCGGGTGCCCGCCCAGCCAGAGGCCGGCGGCGAACAGAGCCACCAGCGCCACGGCGAACGCCACGGCCCCGCGTGCTCTCACGCCGGCCTCAGACCTTGAGGAAGCGCCGCAGCGTCACGCCCGAGCCGATCGTCGAGACGACGATCGAGGCGGCGAAGAGGATCGCGACCAGGGCGGGGAAGCCCAGGGTCGAGTTGTTCTGCGCCGCGAGGACCCCGATCGAGTCGCTGAGGGGGTCGACGACGGTGATCTTGCCCAGCCACAGGATCAGTATGGCCAGCAGGCCTCCCGCGAAGCCGACGACCACGCCCTCGATCATGAACGGCCAGCGGATGAACCAGCGGGTGGCGCCGACGAGGCGCATCACCTCGACCTCGCGGCGGCGGGTGTAGATCGAGAGACGGATCGTGTTGCCGACCAGCATCAGCGAGGCGAGGATCAGCAGCGCGGTGATCACGGTCAGGACGATCTTCAGCGCGCTCGTCACCTGCTCGATCTTCTCCGAGGACTGGGTGCGGTCGAAGGGGTTGGCGATGATCGAGTCGAACGGCTTGCCCTTGGTCCCGTTCGGGAAGACGGTCTCTTCCACCGACGGCAGGTTGGCGGCGTCGTCGGCTTTGACTTCGAAGCTGTTGGGGAGCGGGTTGGTGTGCAGCTCTTCGACGATCGTCTTGTCGTCGAGTTCGCTCTTCAGCGTCGCCAGCGCTTCGTCCTTGCCGATGAAGGTGACTTCGGCGACGTGCGGGATGCCTTCGAGCTTCTTCCCCAGGGCGGCGATTTCGCTCTTCGTCGCGTCGTCGTAGAGCGCGTACTGGATGTTGAGCTGGTCGCGGACTTCGTCGCTCTTGCCCTGCGCGGTCTGGAAGATCGGGATCAGCATCCCGAGCAGGACGACGGTGACGACGGTGGTCACGATCGCCGCCAGGCTCGGCGCGCCGTTGCGCTTCAGCGCACGCAGAGCCTCCTGGAAGAAGAAGACGATCCGGCCCATCAGCTGAGTTGGTCGTGGTCGCTGTGTCCGTTGGTCCGCGGCTCGCCCTCGGCGCCGACGCCCATCTCAGCCCGCATCCGCATGCCGAATTCGGTCGTCGACTCCTCGGTGTAGCCGCCGGATACCTCGTCGCGCACGACGCGGCCCTCGTAGAGCTCGATCACCCGGCGCTGCATGTTGTCCACCATCTCGCGGTCGTGGGTGACGACGACGACCGTGGTCCCGGCCTTGTTGATCCGGTAGAGCAGCTGCATGATCCCGATCGAGGTGACCGGGTCGAGGTTTCCGCTCGGCTCGTCGGCCAGCAGCAGCGGCGGGTGGTTGACGAAGGCGCGGGCGACGGAGACGCGCTGCTGCTCGCCGCCGGAGAGCTGGTCCGGGTAGCTGTGGATCTTGGTCGAGAGCCCGACCAGGCGCAGCGTCTGCGGTACCTGCTCGCGGATTTCGGCGCGGCTGGCGCCGATCACCTGCAGCGCGTAGGCGACGTTGTCGTAGACGGTGCGGTCGGGCAGGAGCTTGAAGTCCTGGAAGACGGTGCCGATGTTGCGGCGCAGCTGCGGGATCTTCTTCTCCGGCAGCGCCCCGATGTCGCGGCCGGCGATCTTGACCGAGCCTTCGGTGGCGGTCAGCTCGCGGATCAGCATCTTGATCAGCGTCGACTTGCCGCAGCCGGTCGGGCCGACGAGGAAGACGAACTCGCCACGACCGACCGCGAGGTTGACCCGGTCGAGCGCCATGTGGCCGCCCGGGTAGACCTTGGTCACGTCGCTCAGCTCGATGATCGGCGCGCGGCGCCCGCGGGGGCGGCGCGGCTCGTCGGAGCCGTGGTCTTTCTTTCGTCGGATAGCCATACGTGGGGTGCCTTCTGCGAGCACAGGGTGACTCCTCCGGCCCCTCGGCCCCGCAAGATCCCGCCCACGCAGGAGTTCTTTCAGGAACTCCGCAGCAGCTCCTCCCGCTTGCGCCGCCGATCCTCTTCGGCCGCCTTCAGTTCCGCTTCGGTGCGCTCGTGATTGCGCCAGAACACCGTCACGACGAGCACGCTCAGCACGGCGAGCACGGTCACCATCACCCAGAAGCCCCAGTGCCGGCCCTGGCCGGGCACCCACGTGTTGGCGCCGTAGAAGCCGACGACGAGAGTGGGAACGAGGAAGCCCGCCGCCAGCAGCTCGTTGCGCCGTTGCGTTCGTTCGCTGCGCTTGCGCTGTTCTTCGGACTGCTCCAGGTGCAATAGACCGAACGACTGCCGCAGGGTCTCGCTCAGCTTGCCCAATTGCTCCAGCGCTTTGTCGATGCGGTCGTCGACCTCGATCACCGCCGAATGGTCGGTGACCGGCAGCCACGCCTTGCCGACGTCAGCCCTCAGCCCCGCCTTGTTGAGTGGGCTGAGCCAATCGCGGAGCACCGCCATCAACCCCCACAGCTCCGGCAGCTGGTCGTGGTTGTCGAGATCGTCGTCGATGTAGAGGCTCAGCTCCCAGTCCTCGAGCCAGGCGTTGAGGTTGCGGTGCGCCGGCGCGTAGGTGAGCGCCAGCTCGTGCATGATCGAGACTCCGAGGTCACCCGGCAGCCCACCGGGCGTGCGTTTCCACCTTGCCGCGACGGCTTCCCGCAGATCTTCGACCTCGCCGGGCGGTTGTTCGTCGACCTTCCTCGATCCCTGGAAGATCCGCCGAGGGTGCCAGCAGGTGAGCAGCCAGCCCTCTCCCGCCAACAGCTCGACCGGCTGGAAGCGGAGCACCCCGACCCCCTGCGGCGTCCCGCGATCGACCTGTCTATCCGGGCGCCATGGCTCGACGCTGAACGAGGAGGCGAGGCGGATGTCGTCGCCATAGCGCTGCCCCTCGGGCTTCTCGTCGGGAGTGAGGAGGTCTTCCAGCATCGGACCCGTCAGGCCCGGGCACCGCGGTGCGAGAAGTTCGAGGAGACGGTCCCTCTCCTCGACGCCGCAGGCGAGCTCGAACCAGATGAAGCCGGTGACACCAGGGAGCTGCTGAAGCTCGACGATCTGCGAGGACCCGTCCCGCCGCCAAACGCTCACTCTCCGCAACCCTGAGCTCACTGGCCCCCTCCTCTCTTGCCGGAGTGAAGGCAGCCAAGCTAATCGATCGAAGAAACCGGCCTGTTTATTCGGACCGGTTTCGGCGCGGGCGGTACGTGGCTCGCGGGCAGGCCCGGCTGCAGCCGCGGCGCGTTCGGCCGGCCCCGTCCCCTCGCCCGCGCTGAGACAACCCGGTAGGCGAAGAGCCCGCCGACGACCGGCGTCGTCGCCATCACCCACCCGCGAAACCAGAGCGCGGAGGCGTCGCTGCCGGCGCCGAGCGCGTGGGTCAGGCCGAGCAGGTAGACGACCACCGTCGCCCGGTGCGCCTTGCGCCAGAGCCTGGCCCCGATCCGGCGACGGGCGTAGTAGCTGAGGCCGAGCAGGGCGGCGAGGTAGGCGGCGATCACGCCGAGGCCGGTGAAGAAGGTCTTGAAGCCGAGGGCGAAGGGCACGGCGACGCCGGCGACGCCAGGGTGCGAGCCAGGGGTCGCCGAGCAGGGCGATGCCATGGACCGCGATCGCGACCAGGCCGGCGAGCGCGGTCTGCTCGTGCACCGCCAGCAGTTTCTTAGCGAGGCCGGGGCGGCGCATCACCTTGCCGGACATGGTCAGGCCGAGGAGGACGGAGACGGTGACCAGGACCAGCGCCACCAGTCCCGAGGCGCGGCTGGCCAGCCACCAGCCGTGCGTCTGGATCGCTTCGGCGGCGCCGACTGGGTTCACCGGCTCAGCTCCGGCAGACGGATGCGAGGCGCGACCGCGAGCGGGCCGGCCAGCTCGACCCGGCCGCTGTCGTGGACGAGGAAGCCGCCGCGCTCGGCGAGCACCCGGCGACCCCCTCGGGACCCGAGAGCAGCGCCGCCTTCGAGAGGGTCTCCGCTTCCAGGGCGGTGGCACCCAGCGCGGTGGCACCGACCAGGCCGGTCCAGGCGGGCTCCCCGCTTGCGGGATCGAGCAGATGGTGCAGGCACCGCCCCTCGGCGTCGCGCCAGATCCGCACGTTGATTCCCGAGGTGGCGACCCCGCCGGAGCCGAGACGCAGCAGGTGGGCGCGGCCGCCGGTGATCGGATGTTCGACGAAGACCTCGTAGGGGTGGGCGATCGCATCGGCACCGCCGATCCGGATGTCGCCGCCGCAGTCGACGACGAACCGCGAGTAGCCGCTCAGGGTCGCCGCCAACATGTCGGCGGCGAGACCCTTGCCGATGCCGCCGGTGTCGAAGCGCAGGCCCGGCGGGCGGACCACCTCCCCCGCCACGTCGTCGACCTCGAAGTCGCGCCAACGCCGGTCGAGTCGAGGCCGCGCCGGGCGTCGCGCGGGCGCACCGGCGAGCGCCTCCCCCAGCGGCAGCCCGGGCATCCCGGCGCGCGAGGAAGCGTACCCCGCCCGCTCGATCTCACCGGCCAGCGTCGGGTCGACCAGCCCGCCGCTGCGCTCGGCGGCGCAGACTCCGGCCGCGACCGCGCGCCGCATCAGCTCCGAGGCCGGCACCCGCTCGCGCCGGTCGGCGTTGAGCCGGCTCAGCTCGCTGTCGGGCCGGAAGCGGGAGAGCGTCGCGTCGAAATCTTCGACGAAGCGCCGCCCCTGCTCGGCGGCGACCGAGGCGGGTGGCATCCGCGGCCCGGGGGCGCCGATCAGCAGCCGCACGTGGCTGCCCATCGCCTGGAAGGTGAGGTCGTGCTCGCCCATCAGGATGAGCTCGTCACCAGCGGTTCGGCGGCGGCAGGGGAATAGGAGGATCTGCTGCTGCTGCTGCTGACGGAGCTCGGCCCGGGGCCGGGGACGATCGTCGTCACGACCCGGCGCTTGATCACCTTGCGCGTCTGCAGGGAACGGGCCGAGGCGTGGCCCACCGGCTGTTCCGCCGAGAAGCGGAAGGCGAGCAGGGCGAAGAGTGCCGCGAAGAGGAGGATCGACCCCCAGAGCACGGGACTCGCGGACGGCCGCTTCGAGCGGGCGCGCTCAGTCATCGCCCCCGCCCTCGTGCTCGATCTCGCCGCCGAAGTCCTCGGCTGCGCCCTCGCTCTCGTAGCCACCGTTGCCGCCGCTCGTGGCGGTCGTCACCGGGACGGCGGCGGTGCCGGCGCCGCTGGAGCCGGTGCTGACCGGGGCGCTTTCGGCTGCGCCGCTGCTGCCGGTTGCCACATAGGTCCCGGAGGCGCTGACGCTTCCGCTCGCCGGCCCCGACGGCACCGCCGCCACGGGTTGCTTCGGCTTGGCGTGCTTGGTGACGTGGATCGTGCGCCGGATCACCTTGGTGTGGACGACCGGCTTGTCGGCCACCTGCTTGCTCGGCGCGCCGCCTCCCTGGCTGAGGGCGATCCCGGTCAGCCCCGCGAGGAGGACGACGGTGGCCCCGGTCGCGACTTTGGCTTTGGCGTTCTTCACGTTGGCTCTCCTCTGGACGCTTGCCGACGACAGTCTGCGCAGGAGCACTGAAAGCGCCGGAAAGCGCCGGGTAAAGCCCTGGCAAAACCTGCGCCGGGCACGCCTGGATGCGCAAACCAGGCCCTACAGTGGAGCCATGTCAGCGCAACCTGCAGGCGGTCGCATCCTCGTCGTCGAGGACGAGGAATCGATCTCCCAGCCGTTTGCCGAGGCGCTGCGCCGGGCCGGCTTCGAAGCCGTCGTCACCGCCACCGCCGCCGGGGCGATCGCGCTCGCCGACTCCGAGGAGCCGGACCTGGTGATGCTCGACCTCGCCCTCCCCGACGGCGACGGGCGCGACGTCTGCCGCGAGCTGCGCCGCCGCTCCGACGTGCCGATCGTGATGCTCACCGCGCGAGGAACCGAGATGGACAAGATCGTCGGCCTCGAGCTCGGCGCCGACGACTACGTCGTCAAGCCGTTCAGCGCCGCCGAGGTGATCTCCCGCATCCGGGCCGTCTTGCGGCGCAGCGGCCCGCGCGAGAACGGCATCGGCGCCGCGGCTCTGAAGCCGATCGCGGTCGGCGAGGTGGAGCTCGACCCGGCCGCCCGCGTCGCCCTCCTCCGCGGGGCCGAGCTGGAGCTCTCCCGCAAGGAGTTCGACCTGCTGGCGACCCTGATGCGCAGTGCCGGCCGTGTCGTCAAGCGCGAGGACCTGATGTCCGAGGTCTGGGACACCAACTGGTTCGGCTCGACCAAGACCCTCGACGTCCACGTCGGCTGGCTGCGGCGCAAGCTAGACGACAACCCCGCCGACCCGACCTACATCGAGACGGTCCGCGGCGTCGGCTTCCGCTTCGCCGCACCGGAGGAACAAAAGTAAGCCTCCGCGCGACCCTCCTGCTGGCGCTGGCCTACGTCCTGCTGCTGGCGCTGATCGCCTTCGGCGTACCGCTGGCGCTGAGCCTGCGCGACCGCGTCGACTCCGAGGTCAAGGGCCAGGCGCGCAGCCAGGCCGAGGTGGTGGCAACCAGCGCCACCGAGTTCGTCGAGCCGCCGCAGACGGTGCCGCTGCAGCGGATCGCCGAGCAGTCGGCCGAAAGCGTCCGCGGGCGGGTGATCGTCGTCGACGCCCGCGGGTACCTGCTCGCCGACTCGGCAGGGGCCCCGAAGGGTCGCAGCTACGACGACCGCCCCGAGGTCGAAGCGGCCCTCCGCGGCCAGAGCGAGCAGATCATCCGCGGCAGCGAGACCCTCGGCGAAGAGATCCTCGCCACCTCCGTTCCGATCGTCGACCGCGACCGGCCGATCGGCGCGGTGCGGATCACCCAGAGCATCGAGGCGGTCCACGACGCGGTCAAGACCTCGATCCTCGACATCGCCGCGCTCGCCGGGGTGGTGCTGCTGCTCGGACTCGTCGCCGGAGCCCTGATCGCCCAGCAGATCGCCCGGCCGATCCGCCGCCTCGACAGCGCCGCCCGCCGCGTCGCCGAGGGCAACCTCGACACCGCCGTCGCCGTCCAGGGCAGCACCGAGCAACGCTCGCTGGCCCGCGCCTTCAACGAGATGACGCAGCGGATCAAGCGCCTGCTACGCGTCCAGCAGGACTTCGTCGCCGACGCCTCCCACCAGCTCCGCACGCCGCTGACGGGGTTGCGGCTGCGACTGGAGAACCTCGCCGAGCGATCACGCGGAGACGCCGCGGAGGAGCGCGAGCTCGGCGCGGCGATGGGCGAGATCGACCGCCTCTCGCTGATCGTCGACGAGCTGCTGATCCTCAGCCGCGCCGGCGAGCACGAACTTCCCGGCGAGCGGCTCGACCTGCGCGAGGCGGCCAGACGGGCCGTGGAGAGGTGGCGGGCGAGCGCCGCCGACCGCGGCATCGCGCTCGAGCTCGACACCGGAGCCGGCGACGCCGAGGGCTGGTGCGCCGCGCCGGACCTCGAACGCTCGCTCGACTCGCTGGTCGAGAACGCGCTCGCCTACTCGCCGGCTGGAACGACGGTGCAGCTGCAGGTCGCGCCCGGCCGGATCGTCGTCCTCGACGAGGGGCCTGGGCTGTCGCCCGGCGAGGAGCAGGCCGTCTTCGAGCGCTTCAGCCGCGGCAGCGCCGGCCGTCGCGGTACGGCGGGAACCGGGCTCGGCCTGGCGATCGCTCTTGAGCTGACCCGGCAGTGGGGCGGTGAGGTCCGGCTGCGCAACCGCCCCGAGGGCGGACTCGCGGCGACGATCGAGCTGGCGCCGGCGGAGGTGCCCTCATGAGCCTCTCGGCAACCGGGAAATGGATCCTGCTGGCCCTGATCGGCCTGGCGATCGCGATCGCGATCGCGATCGCCGCCGCCAACCTGACCAGCCAGCAGATCGGGATCGCTTCCGAATCGGTCTCGGCCGGCGACGCCCTGGCCCCGGCGCTGAACGTGCCGCCCGGCGGCAAGCCGCCGGGCGAAAGCGGCGATCGCCCCGGTCCCGGCAACGAAGGGACGGCGACCCCGTCCCCACCGACGACCACGACCGAAGAATCACCGCCCCCCGAAGAAACCACCGATGACCACGGCGGCCACGGCGGCGACTCCGACGGCGACGACGACTGAGCCCCCTCAGTCGCCGCCGCGGGGCGGCGGGTCGGTCGCGTAGAGGCGGGTGATCGCCGCGACCAGCTGCTTCTTCTCCGTCGAGGAGAGCTTCGCCGCGCGATGGATCAGGCTGTACTGCAGGGGCGGCATCTCGCCGCTGGAGACCTTCTCGGCGACCTCCCCGCCGTCGGGCTGGGGCTTGTCCCATTCGGAGAAGTTGAGGGCGCCGCGGCCGTCTTCGACGTCGTGCGTAACCAGCCAGGAGGCAGGAGCGACGTTCGAGTACCAGCGCCACTTGGTGAGGTTGCTGTGGCAGTCGTAGCAACCCGCTTCAGCGATCTGCTGACCCGGTCCCGGTGGCCACTTCGCAGCCCGGGTCACCGGCGGGTTGCTGTGGGCATGGCCGTACGGGACCGCCTGGATCAGCAGCGCGACGGCGACGATTGCGAGGCCGGACCACTTGAGCGCGCGAGTCGACGGCGGCCACCGGCGCCGTCTCTCTTTCGCCGGGGAGGGCACGCAGGGAGCCTGCCTGCCGCTCGGCAAAGAACGCGTAAAGGCGCCGGAAAGAGAGGTGAAAGGTCGGCTAACCGATCGCGACCATGCGCTCGATCGGGATCCGCGCCCGCTCGGCGATCTCCGCCGGGACGCTGACCTCGAACTTCATCTCGCGCAGCGAGTCGCGCAGCTTCGGCAGCGTGATCATCTTCATGTACTTGCAGGTGGCCATCCGGTTGGCCTCGATCAGGTTCGCCTGCGGGGCGGCCTGCTGCAGGGGGTAGAGCATCCCGTTCTCGGTGGCGACGATGAACTCGCCGTCGGGATGCGCTTCGACGTGCTTCTGCATCCCCGAGGTGGAGAGCATGTGGACGCCGTCGGGCTCGATGTCGCCGGCGGCGACGTACTCCATCGCCTGGGTCGAGCAGCCGCACTCGGGGTGGATCAGGAACTCGGCGTTGGGATGTTCCTCGCGGGTGCGGGCGATGTCGCAGCGGCTTGATCCCGGCGTGGACGTGGCACTCGCCGTCCCAGATGTGGAAGCGGCCGCGGCGCTCGGGTTCTTCGACCAGGCCGGTCTCGCGCTCGACGAAGGCGCCGAGCCACATGTCGGGGCCGAAGAGGATCTCGGTCTCCGGGCCGTGCTCGGCCCAGATGTGGCGGACCACGTCGACCGCGTTGGAGGAGGTGACGCAGTAGTCGGTCTCGGCCTTGACCTCGGCCGAGGTGTTGACGTACATGACGACGATCGCGCCGGGGTGCTCGGCCTTCCAGGCCCGCAGCTGGTCGGCGTCGATCGAGTCGGCGAGCGAGCAGCCGGCGTCGAGGTCGGGGATCAGCACCGTCTTCTCGGGCGAGAGGATCGAGGCGGTCTCGGCCATGAAGTGGACGCCGCAGAAGGCGATCACCTCGGCGTCGGTCTCGGCCGCCTGGCGCGAGAGGCCGAGCGAGTCGCCGCGGTAGTTGGCGACGTCCTGGATCTCCGGCAGCTCGTAGTTGTGGGCGAGGATGACCGCGTTCCGCTCCTGCGCGAGCGCGCGGACCTCGTCGCTGATCTCAGCGATCTGCTCCGGGCTCAGCTCCGGCGCCAAAGTCGGTTGGATAGTCGGGAGCTCCTGCATGAGCCCTTTCCTTCCTGATGTTCGCCGGCGGGACGGGGTCCGGACCGGTCGAATGAACGTGCGATGAATTCTAGAGGAGGGAGAACCTCGCCGGGGGCGAGTTTGCAAACCATTGGTTTGCAAAGACGCGCAGCCGCCTCTCCGTAGCCTCTTCTCCATGCCCGAGCTGCCCGAGGTTGAGATCGTCGCCCGCCGCCTCGACGCGGCGCTGGCGGGGGCCGAGGTGGAATCGGCGCTGGCGCCGGGGATGAACGTGATGAAGACCTTCGACCCGCCGCTGGAAGCGCTGGTCGGCCGCGAGATCACCGGCGTGCGGCGGGTTGGCAAGATGCCGGTGGTCGAGCTCGGCGACCTGGCGCTGCTGATCCACCTGATGTCGGCCGGGCGGCTGCGGGTCTTCGACAAACGCGCTTCGCTGAAAGACAAAGCCTCGCGGGTGCTGATCCGCCTGACCGACGGGCGCGAGCTGCGGCTGCGCGAGTACGGGACCAAGCAGCGGGCCTGGGCGAAGCTGCTGCCGGTCGAGGCGGTCGCCGAGGACGAGATGGTCGCCAGCCTCGGCCCCGAAGCCTGGCCCCCTCCCCCGCTCGCCGAGCTCGCCGCGGCGCTCGACAAGCCGCGCCACCTGCACCCGCTCCTCCGCCATCAGAAAGACATCGCCGGGATCGGCCGCTCCTGGGTCGACGAGATCCTCTGGGAGGCGCGCCTCTCGCCCTTCAAGAAAGGGTCGGAGCTGGAGCCCGAGGAGGTCGAGCGGCTGCACGCCGCCCTCCACGTCCTCGGCGACGCGATCGACCACTACGAGGAGACGATCGGCCCCGAGGTCCCGGACAAAGTCCCGATGCCGCTCCGCATCCACAAACGCGAGGGAGAGCCCTGTCCCCGCTGCGGCACGACCATCGAGGCCGTCTACTTCTCCGAACACCAGATGAACTACTGCCCGCAGGAGCAAACCGGTGGCAAGATCCTCAAAGACCGGCGTCTCTCGAAATTGTTGAAGTGACTGGTAGGGAGGTGTGGTTCCCCCTCCCCCAAAGACCGTCGCGCAGCTGGGCGAACCTATGGGCGCCTACGTGACTTCTTGAGCCTTTGTGGGAGGGGGAACCACACCTCCTGCGAGCCGTTAAACAAGCTCGAGGAGCATGGAGAAATCGAGGGTGGCTGCCGAGTGGGTCAGAGCCCCGATGGAGATGAACTCGACGCCGGTCTCGGCGATCTCGCGGACGTTGTCGAGGGTCACGCCGCCGGAGGCCTCCAGCGAGACCCCGTCCGCGCCTCCCGCGTTCTGGTCGCGCAATGTGACGGCCTCGCGGATCAGGTCGGGGCTCATGTTGTCGAGCAGGAGGCGGTCGACGCCCATGCCCAGCGCGTAGGCGGCCTCGTCGAGGTTGCGGACCTCGACCTCGATCGCCATCTCGGGCTGGGCGCTCCGCGCCGCGTAGACCGCTTTCGCCAGCCCCCCGGCGGCGGCGATGTGGTTCTCCTTGATCAGGATCGCGTCGTAGAGGCCCATCCGGTGGTTGATCCCGCCGCCGGCCGCGACCGCCGCCTTCTCGAGGTGGCGCAGCCCCGGCGTCGTCTTGCGGGTGTCGAGGATCGTGGTGCCGGTCCCGACCACCGCCTCGGCGTAGCGGGCGGTCAGGGTGGCGACGCCGGAGAGGTGGCCGAGGAAGTTGATCGCGGTCCGCTCGGCCGCCAGGAGGCCGCGGGCGCTGCCGCTCGCGACCAGCACCTCGGCGGGCACGTCCTCCCGCCAGTGCCCCTCGACGACCAGGTTGTCGACGTCCTCGACCCCGCATCTGCGCATCGCCTCGGCAACGACGGCGAGCCCGTAGACGACGCCAGGCTGTTTCTGCACGATCCGCGCCCGCCCGCGGGCGTCCTCGGGGACCGTCGCCTCGGAGGTGATGTCCCCCGCGCCGACGTCCTCGGCCAGGGCGCTCGCCACCAACTCCTCGATTTCCTCCGCCAGCTCGATCATCGCGCCAGCCTAGTCATTCGCCTGTTCCTTTTCCGTAGATAGCGCCGATAAGGAACAGACGAAGAAACGGATCTCACGTTTTCGTTCGCGGGCACGTTTAATCCACAGAGTGACCCCGTTGCCGCCGTTTCAAACCGTCCTCGACGAGCATTCCGCTGCCGTAATGAGGATCTTGCGCGGCGCGGTCGGCAGAGACGGGGCCGAGGACTGCTTCCAGGAGACCTTCCTGGCGGCGCTGCGGGCCTATCCCAAGCTCGGCGACGGGCGCAACCTGCGCGGCTGGCTGCTGACGATCGCCCACCGCAAGGCGATCGACTTTCACCGCGCCAACGGGCGCAAGCCGATCCCGGTGGCGGAGGTCCCGGAGGTGGCGGCTGAAAACGGCCTGCCGGAGCCCGACGAGGGACTCTGGGACGCCGTCGGCGCGCTGCCGCCGAAGCAGCGAGCCGCGGTGGCGCTGCGCTACGGCAGCGACCTCCCGCACGCCGAGATCGCCGCGGCCCTGGGCTGCTCGCCCCAGGCGGCGAGGCGCAGCCTGCACGAGGGACTGAAGCGACTGAGAAAGGATCTGGCATGAGCACCACCGTCGACACCGCCGTCAACAGGTTCAAGGCGCGGGCCGCCGAGGAGGGACTGCTCGACGTCGCTTACACGACCGCCGACTCCCCCTTCGGGCCGCTGCTGCTGGCCAAGACCGGGCGCGGCCTGGTCCGCGTCGGCCTCCCCAACCAGGACGCCGACGAGCTGCTCGCCGACCTCGCCGACGCGGCTCTCGCCGCGGGTGCTAGAGGCGCCGGGCGAGCTGGACGAGGTGCGCCGCGAGCTCGACCTCTACTTCGCCGGCAAGCTCGACCGACTTCGACCTGCCGCTCGACTGGCGCCTCAGCGGCGGCTTCCGGCAGCGGGTGCTGCGGGCGATCAACCGCATCCCCTACGGCCAGACCCGCAGCTACACCGAGATGGCCCGCCGTGCCGGCAACGAGCGGGCGGTGCGCGCCGCCGGCTCCGCCTGCGGCAGCAACCCGATCCCGCTCGTCGTCCCCTGCCACCGCGTCCTGCGCACCGGTGGCGCCCTCGGCGGCTACGGCGGCGGCCTGCCGATGAAGCAGGCCCTGCTGGAGCTGGAGGGCGTCCTGGACGAACCGCCCAGGACCTAAAGCGCCCCGGGCCGCCGCTCCGATGAAAGGGGCGATGCCAAAGCTCCTCCTCCTGCTCGTCCTCTCGGTCCTCGCTCTGCTCGGCGCCGCCCTTCCCGCCCAGGCGAGCGTCCTGGCCCAGCCGGCCGACGTGCTGCCGCTGACTGCGCCCGAAGACGAAGCCGACGAAGCCGGTGAGCCCGCGGACGAAGAAGACGGCGAAGTCGAAGAGGCCTGCGAATCCGAGGACGAGGAAATCTGCGAAGAAGAAGATGAAGGCGAAGAGCCGCGGAGCAGGAGAGAGGCCGAGGAAGACGGCTGCCTGCTGAAGGGCGCCAGGGCCGCGGTCAGCGTCAACCCCGGCAGGCAGCGACTGCGCCTCAGCCTCCACTACCGCACCTGGAAGCCGGCCAGCGTCAGCGTCGAGGCCGTCCTGCGCGGCGTCAAAGGGGCGGTTTACCTCGGGACCAGCCACGCCCACTTCAACCGCTCAGGCGTCTACCGCGACACCTTCGAGCTGGCCGAGAAGCAGACGAAGAAGGCGCTGGCGGCGCGCGAGGTGAGCGTCGACCTGCAGGTCGTCAACAGCCCACCCTCCTGTGGCTTGCACCTCAGCGAAGCAGTTCGCCGACCCAAGCACTAGCTTCGCGCAGATGCGCGGGGTCGATCTGGTGCCCCAGCTCGGACTCGCGATAGGTGACCTCGAGCCCGCCCGCCGAGAGCAGCTCGCGCGCCCGCTCGGCGAACTCGACCCCGATCACCGGGTCATTGCGGCCGTGGCTGATGAAGGCCTTCGTGCCGGTGCGGTCGGCGAGCGCCGGCTCCCAGCCCTCGACCGTCGGCACGAAGCCGCTGAAGGCGAGGATCCCCGCGACCGGCGGTCGGTCGGCGCTGAGCGCCGTCGCGTAGCTCATCACCGTCCCCATCGAGAAGCCGCCGAGGACCGTCCGCTCCGGTCCGATCCCGGTCTCCTCCCAGAGTTCGTCGTGCAGCTCGGCGAGCGCGGTCCGCGCCGCCGCGAAGGTCTCGGGATCGGGGTAGCCGACCCTCGGCACCAGGTACCAGTGGTAGCCGGGCGAGCCCGGCAGCTGCAGCGGCGCCCGCGGCGTCACCACCCGCAGCCGCCGCTCCGGATCGAGGAGGTCGGCGAGGCCGAGCAGGTCGCTCTCGGCGGTCCCGCGGCCGTGGTGGAGGACCAGCAGGCCCTCCGGATCCCCGCTCGCCGCCCGCTCCAGGTGGGATAGCGGCGACATCGCCTAGCTGGCCGAGGCGGCGGCGGTCTTGTTCAGGTAGTCGCGGATGAACTCGTCGATGTCGCCGTCGAGGACCCGCTGCACGTCGCCGACCTCGTGCTCGGTGCGGTGGTCCTTGACCATCGTGTAGGGGTGCAGCACGTAGCTGCGGATCTGCGAGCCCCAGGCGACGTCTTTGACCTCGCCGCGCGCCTTGGCCAGCTCTTCGGAGCGTTTGCGCTCCTCCAGCTCGATCAGCTTCGAGCGCAGCAGCTGCATCGCCACCGCCTTGTTCTGGGTCTGCGAGCGCTCGTTCTGGCACTGGACGACGACCCCGGTCGGGAGGTGGGTGATCCGCACCGCCGAGTCGGTCTTGTTGACGTGCTGGCCGCCGGCGCCGGAGGCGCGGTAGGTGTCGATCCGCAGGTCTCCCTCGTCGACCTCGACCTCGACGCTGTCCTCGACCACCGGGCCGACGTCGACCTGGGCGAAGCTGGTGTGGCGGCGGGAGGAGGAGTCGAAGGGGGAGATCCGGACCAGGCGGTGGACGCCGCGCTCGGCGGCGAAGAGGCCGTAGACGTTCTCGCCGCGGGCGATGAAGGTGGCGGACTTGAGGCCGGCCTCCTCCCCCGGCGAGGCCTCGACCATCTCGACGTCGAAGCCGCGGCGCTCAGCCCAGCGCAGGTACATGCGGAGGAGGATCTCGGCCCAGTCCTGGGAGTCGGTGCCGCCGGCGCCGGCGTGGACGGTGACGACCGCGTCACCGGCGTCGTATTCGCCGCTGAACAGGCGCGCCTCCTCGAGCTCGGCCAGGCGGCGCTCGGCCGAGCCGAGCTGCGAGTCGAGCTCGGCGGCCATCTCCTCGTCCTCGGCGGCCATCTCGGCGAGGTCGCCGAGATCGGCGACGTCGCTCTCCAGGCCGCGGAACATCTCCAGCCGCTTCTGCGCCCGCGCATGAGCGGCCGACGTCTTCGCGGCAGCCTCCTGGTCGTCCCAGAAGCCCGGCTGCCCCATCTCCTCCTCTAGGCGGTTGGCTTCAGCCTCGAGCGCAGCAGGGTCAAAGGTAGTCCGAGAGCAGGGACAGCTGCTCGCGGACGGCGGCCAAACGGGGCGCTACGGATTGACTCTGCGCGGGGTCGGCCATGGGCACAGGTTATTGGGCTCGCAACCTCTTGCGGTAGGGAGGGACGGGTGTCCCCTGACCTCCCTGGGATTTTCGCCTTTAAGTCACCAGCTCTCGCCAAGGAGCAGTTGCGAAAATCAGGACGCCGGTCGGCCAGGGGACACCCGTCCCTCCTCCAACAGCGTCTGCAAGACCAGCTAGTCGGCGAAACCGCAGAAATACGTCTATACGACGGCTTCCTGCGGTCTCGTGGAGCTGGTTGAGCTAGAGGGGAACCCGGGCGGTGATCAGCCAGGTGGAGGCGGGGGCGAAGACGCCGTCGGGGGTCTCGAGGTCGGCGAGCGCCTCGCGCATCTCGGCGGCGATTTTCGGCCGGATCTCGTCTACTCGGTCGCCCCAGAGGCGCAGCACCTCGCCGGCCGGGCCGAGGGCCATGTTGAACTCGACCGCCTGGTCGAGGTTCTCGCCGATCTTCAGCGGCAGGTCGCTGCGCTGCAGGGCGATCTCCTCGAAGCCGGCGATCTTCAGCTGCTCGGTGACGGTGTCGGCGTTGGCCATCGAGAAGGGACCCGGGCCGCAGGTCGGTTCGTCGGTCTCCTCGGGATGCTCGAGGTACTGGTCGACGACCTGCTCGGCGCGGTGCACCCACTCGTTGTCCAGCTTGCGGCGCCAGACCACGGCGCAGAGGCCGCCGCCGGGCTTGAGCGCCGCGGCGACGTTGCGCAGCGCCGCCACCGGGTTGGCGAAGAACATCAGCCCCATGCGGGCGAAGGCGAAGTCGAACTCGCACGGCAGCTCCAGCGTCTGCACGTCGGCAACGAGGTACTCGACGTTGGCGACGCCCGCCCCCACGGCCTCCTTGCGCGCCAGCTCGACGAACGGCTCGGAGACGTCGATGCCCAGCGCCGATCCCTCCGCCCCGACCATCTCCGCCAGCCGCAGCGTCGTTTCGCCGAAGCCGCAGCCGAGGTCGAGGACCCGGTCCCCCGGCCTGGGTGAGCTGAGCGCCAGGGCCGCGTCGCCGTGGGCGCCGAGCCCCGATCCGGTCAGCTCCCGGTACTTGACGAAGACCTCGAAGAGCGGGCCGCTCCAGGCCTCGGTCGCCTCGACGTTGTCCGGTGCGACGGAGCTCATCCGGCCCATCGTAAGCCGCCGTCGCGCACCTGGCTAGGCCAAGCTCATCTACGGGCGAGCGAAATGTCCGGCGCGGAGCGCCTCGTCGCGATTGTCGTAGGGGCGCCAACTGCGGATCTTGTGGTCGCGCAGCTCGAAAGCCCAGGCCATGAAGTCGATCCCGGCCACGCTTTCGTCCTCTTCCCAGTGCCATCGCCGCAGGATCAGCGCCACCGCCCTGCCGCCGCCGCCCTCGGTCCCGTCCTCGTAGAGCTGCTCCAGCTCGATCGTCTGCTGCACCCCGCCCGGCGCCCGCGTCGCCCAGACCCGCGCCGCCTCGATCCCCTTTCGCAGCCCCCGGCTGGAGTGCAGCTCCACCTCGGGGTCGAGCACCGCGACGAAACCGTCGAGGTCTCGCTCGTTGAACGCCCGGATGAACTCTCTAACGGGGTCGATCACTGTCCTGAGGGTGCGTAGCCAAGCAGGTCGGTGGACGCAGGGAGGGAGACAAGAGGAGCGCACTTAGGTGCGTGACCCGCAGGCGACCGACCGAGGACGCCGAGATGCGCCGGCTACGCACCCTCAGGCGCCGTGGCACTTCTTGAACTTCTTGCCGCTGCCACACCAGCAGGGGTCGTTGCGGCCGATGTCGTCGTGCTCGCCCTTGACCACGGTCTCGACGACCTCCCCGGCGCCGGGGGATGCCGCGCCCGCCGCGGCGACGTCGGAGGGGGTCGCGCCGCTGGTGGCGACGACTTCCTGCAGGGCCGAGGGCTGGTTCTCGGCGGTGCCGCCGGAGTAGTTGAGGTTTGCCGCCTCACCCTCGCCATTGGCGGCGGCAGCAGGCCCCGCTCCCGGCTGGACTTCGATTTCGGCGCGGAAGACCAGCTTCGAGAACTCGTCCCAGATCGAGTGCATCAGCTCTTCGAACATCTGGTAGCCCTCGTTTTTGTAGGCGACGAGGGGGTCGATCTGGGCGAAGCCGCGGAGGTGGATCCCTTCGCGCAGGTAGTCCATGTCGAAGAGGTGTTCGCGCCAGCGGTTGTCGATCACCTGCAGCAGAATCGAGCGCTCCAGGTACCGCATCAGCTCGTCGCCGAGCTGCTCCTCGCGCTCGTCGTAGGCGGTCATCGCGTCCTCGTCGAGGGCGTCCTTGAGCTGCTCGCGGTCGACCGTCTCCGGGGAAAGGCTGCCGACCTCGATCCCGACCGGCCAGATCTGCCGCAGCTGCGTCTCCAGCTCCCCGAGGTCCCATTCGTCGAGGATGTCGCCGGCGGTGTACTCGTCGACCAGGCGCTCGATCACGCCCTCGAGCTCGTCGCGGGCGTTCTCGGAGATGTCGCGGCCTTCAAGGATCTCGCGGCGGTATTTGTAGATCACCCGCCGCTGCTCGTTCATCACGTCGTCGTACTCGAGCACGCGTTTGCGGATCAGAAAGTTCTGCTCCTCGACCTTCTTCTGGGCGTTCTCGACGGTTTTCGTCAGCATCTTCGCTTCCAGCGGCACTTCGCCGCCCTCGTCGTCGACCGGCCCGAGTTTGTCGAGGATTTTGTAGATCCGGTCGCCGGCGAAGAGGCGGATCACGTCGTCTTCGGCGGAGAGGAAGAAGCGCGACTCGCCGGGATCGCCCTGGCGGCCGGAGCGGCCGCGCAGCTGGTTGTCGATGCGGCGCGACTCGTGCCGCTCGGTGCCGCAGATGAAGAGGCCGCCGAGCTCGCGCACTTCCTCGGCCTCGGCCTTGCATTGCGGCTCCAGCTCGGCCGCCTTCTCGGCCAGCGCCTCCTCGTAGCCCTCGCTCTCGTGCGTGATCCCCTGCTTTTTCAGCTCGCCGATCGCCAGGTGCTCGGGGTCGCCGCCGAGCTTGATGTCGACGCCGCGGCCGGCCATGTTGGTGGCGATCATCACCGCGCCTTTGCGGCCGGCCTGGGCGATCAGCTCACCCTCTCGTTCGGCGTGCTCGGGCTTGGCGTTGAGGACCGCGTGTTTGATCCCGTCCCGTTTCAGCGCCCCGGAGATCATCTCCGAGACCTCGACCGAGACGGTTCCGACCAGGACCGGCTGGCCCTTTTCGTGGCGGCTGACGATTTCGTCCAGCACCGCTTTCCACTTGCCGTCTTTGGTTTTGAAGATCTGGTCGTTTTCATCGGCCCGGACCATGTCCCGGTTGGTCGGGATCTCGACCACGGGCATTTTGTAGATCTTCATGAACTCGGTCGCCTCGGTCAGGGCGGTGCCGGTCATGCCCGAGAGCTTGTCGTAGAGGCGGAAGTAGTTCTGCAGGGTGATCGTCGCCAGGGTCTGATTCTCCTCGCGGATCGCCACGCCCTCCTTTGCCTCGACCGCCTGGTGCAGGCCCTCCGACCAGCGCCGGCCCTCGAGGATGCGGCCGGTGAACTCGTCGATGATCATCACCTCGCCGTCGATCACCGCGTAGTCGTCGTCCTTTTTGTAGAGCGACTCCGCCTTCAGCGCCTGGACCAGGTGGTTGACGAGGCTGCCGTGCTCGCCGAGGTAGAGGTTGTCGACGCCGATGAAATCCTCGGCCTTCTTCACCCCGCGCTCGGTCGGCGAGACGGTCTTGTGCTTCTCGTCGTACTCGTAGTCGTAATCGGCGTCGTGGGTCTCGCGCGACTCGCCCAGCGATTTCAGTTTCTGTTTCGCCGGCACTCCCTCGAGCTGTTTGACCAGGCGGGCGAAGGTGTAATAGGTCTGGGCCGCCTGTTCGGGCTGGCCGGAGATGATCAGCGGGGTGCGCGCCTCGTCGATGAGGATGTTGTCGACCTCGTCGACGATCGCGAAGTTGTGGTCGCGCTGGACGCAATGCTCCAGCGCGTCGGCCATGTTGTCGCGCAGGTAGTCGAAGCCGAACTCGGAGTTGGTCCCGTAGGTGACGTCGAGCGAGTACTTGCGCTGGCGGGTGGCGTGGTCGTCGCCGTCCTGGAGCGCGTCGACGGTCACCCCGAGCGCGTCGTAGATCGGCTTCATCCATTCCGCGTCGCGGCGGGCGAGGTAGTCGTTGACGGTGACGAGGTGGACGCTTTCACCGCCGAGGGTGTTGAGGAAGACGGGCAGGGTCGCGGTCAGGGTCTTTCCCTCGCCGGTTTTCATCTCGGCGATGCCGCCGTCGTGGAGGACCATGCCGCCGATCAGCTGGACGTCGTAGTGGCGCTGGCCGGTGCTGCGGCGGGAGGCCTCGCGGCAGAGCGCGAACGCCTCGGGCAGCAGCTCGTCGAGCGAGGTGCCGTTGCGGGCGCGCTCGCGGAGCGAGTCCGCCTCGCTGCGGATCTCCTCGTCGGAGAGGGCTTCCATCTCCGGCTCAAACCGGTTTATCGCCTCCGCGCGCTTCTGGTAGGACTTGAATTTCCGTCCCTCCCCCGCGCGCAGCGCCTTCGTTACGAGGTCCATCGCTGGCATTGCTCAAGGTTAGCGGTGCGACATTAATTGCCCCTTGCCGCCTTCCGGCGAGGGGCGTACGATCGTTGCTCAACCCACAAGGAGGCACTCATGCGGATTGAGATTCGGGGCCGAAACGTCGAAATGACGGACGACCTGCGTGAGACGGTGCGGAAGCGCTTCCAGCGGCTGGGACGCCAGGTCTCGCCGCTCGCGACCCTGGAGGTGGTGCTCTCGGAGGAGCGCAACCCGCGGGTCGCCGACAGCCAGGTGGCGGAGGCGACGTTCTACTTGAAGGGAGTGACGCTGCACGCTCGGGAGTCCAGTCCCGAGATGACCCACTCGGTGCGCGAGCTCGCCGAGGACATGAGCCGGCAGGTGAAGAAGCATCGTGAGCTGCGTCGCAAGCGCCGTCGTACCCGGCAGCTTGTCGACCAGATGCGGGGCCGCCCGGCCGAGGCACGGCCGTAGGGCCGCGGAGAGCCAACTAAAGGCGCCGGGCAAAGGTCACCGCCACCACCCGGGACGCCCCCACGGCCCGAAGCGCGCGAGCGCAGGCCGTGAGGGTGGCCCCGGTGGTGAGGACGTCGTCAACCAGGAGGGCGCTGCGCGGAGCGGCGCCCTTCGCATAGATGCGCGGCGGGTGACCGACCCGTTCCGCCCGCCGCTTGCCGACCTGCCGGCCACCGCCGCGGCGCTCGAGGCAGCTGGAGAGCGGCGCTTCGAGCCGCGCCGCCAAAGCGGCCGCCAACTCCCCCGCCGGATCGAACCCCCGCCGCCGCAGCCGCGGCGGGGCCGGCGGCACGGGCACGATCGTCCCGCTCAGCATGTGCGCCGGCGCCAACCACTCGATCCGCTCCGCCATCAGGTCGGCGACCGAGAGCAAGCGCCGGAACTTCAGCGCCCCGACCAGATCCCTCGCCACCCCTTCATACGAGGCCGAGGACCAGACCTTGTCCAATCCCGCCGGCCCGTTTCCCAAAAACGGATCCGCATCCGCCAGCCGCCGCCCACACCGAGTACAGACCACCGCATCAAATCGACAAGACCGCCCGCAAGCAGCGCAAAGCGCCGGCACCAAAGCAACCCCGATCCGCGGCAAGATCTCCATCGCCCGACCCTGCCCGGCACGAGCGCACGCGTGGCGCGCAAAAAGCAAAATCTCTGGGTCGACTCTCCCCCGAAACAGCACCAGCGGTAAGGCGGGAGATAGTCCCGCGAGCTACTGGAGCCCTGCTGGCAGCTCCTCCACGACGAACTTGACGGGCCAGTAGAAGGTGTCGGGAGCGGCCTGAGCGAGCAGCCAGATGAGGAACCAGCCAATCAGCAACCCCCCGGCAACAGCCTGCGTGATCTTCCAGTAGTCGATCTCGGTCCGCTGCCTCCCCGCCGGCGGGGCGTAGTGCTCAGTCCATCCGCTGTCCCAGAAACGCAGCCCGCCTGCGTACTCGTACCAGCCGCGCTCCCACTGTTCGTTGGGATGGGTCTCCGGCGTGATCTCTTCCAACGTCTCCGGCAGCTCTGCCATGTCATTCCTCCCGTGACTTACTCATCTCTTCAAACCGAGATATAGGTACTGCCAGGGTTCTACGGAGACCGATACCTACCTTCCCCGAACAGGAAATCGAGGCGGCATTTTTCCCCCGTGTAGGGGGAGAATCGCCGCCTCGATTGGACGAAGTGCCGAGCGCGAGTGCGGGAGGGAGCGGGCACCCTCTGACGGAGGCTCAAGAGACAGCGCTTGAAACTCTGAAGTTCGACCAGCTGCGCGACGGTCTCCGGGGGAGGGTGCCCGCTCCCTCCCTACCGATTAAGGCCGGGCGCCGGCTATGGCGTTGATGAGGATCTGACCGGCTGGGATCTCGGCGCCTGGGAGGGCGATTACTTCTTTTAGGCGGGTGCCGTTGCCTACCTTGACGTTGTCGCCGATCACGGTGGGGCCGTCGATGCGGACGTCGTCGCCGACGTCGCAGCCGGGGCCGAGGAGGACCGGGCCGACCAGGTCGGGCTCGCCCTTCATCCGCTCGCCGCTGCGGAAGCCGTCGACCAGCTCCCCCTCGCGCTCGACCTCGACCGCGCCGGTGAGGGCGTCGACGTTGCCCTCGCGCAGCTCCTCGAGGTTGCCGATGTCGTTCCAGTAGGCGTCGATCTCGTGCGAGTAGAAGGGGACGTCGCCGTCGAGCAGGCGCGGGAAGACGTCCATCGCCCAGTCGGCGAAGCCGGGCGGGTCGCCCTCCCCGGCCGCCTTGCTGGTGCCGGGCTCGGGGAAGAAGTCGAAGATCTCCTCGCGGAACATGTAGATGCCGCAGTTGGCGAGGTCGGAGAGTGCTTCGGACGGGTCCGGCTTCTCCTGGAAGCCCTGGATCCGGCCGTCGGCGCCGACGATCGCGACGCCGAACTGGCTGGTGTCCTCGACCCGCTTCATCGCCAGCGTCGCGATCCCGTCATGGGACTCGTGGAAATCGCGCATCGCCGTCAGGTCGATGTCGGTGAGGGCGTCGCCGGAGATGATCAGGAAGGAGTCGCCGAGGAACCCGGCCGCGTTGCGGACCCCGCCCGAGGTCCCGAGCAGCTGCTCCTCGCGGCTGTAGCTGAGAGAGACACCGCTGCCGGAGCCGTCGCCGAAATAGCCCTCGATCAGCTCCGGGAACCAGTGCAGGTTGGCGATCGTCTCGGTGAAGCCGTGGCGGGCGAGCAGGCGCAGGATGTGCTCCATCACGGGCTTGTTCAGCACCGGGACCATCGGCTTCGGCATCTCGTAGGTGATCGGCCGCAGCCGCGTCCCCAGCCCCGCCGCCAGCACCATCGCCCTCATGCCGCCATGCCCTCCTTCAACTTGTCGATAGCGACGATGCTCCCCGGGTCGACGTCGCGCAAACCCGCCATCTCCATCGAGACGAGGTCACCGAGGAGCGTCGCCCAGAGCAGGCGTTCGACCCGGCTCTCGCCGACGGTCTCCAGCCGCACCACCGTGGCGCCTTCGGCCTCGATCAGACCGGCGGTCAGCTCGAAGCGACGCCGCTCCCGCGGGTGCTGGTCGCAGTCCTCGAGGAATACCGCCGCCATCGGCCCCGCGCCGGCATCGGAGGACCAGCCGCAGATCTCGTTGTGATCGGCCTCGGGCAGCTCCGAGTAGAAGGCGGGCGCCTTCGCGTTCTCGTTGATCTGGGTCTTCCAGCGCCGCGCCACCGGCGTCGTCAGGTCGCTGCCGTAGACGACGGTCGCGGCGCCGTCGAGAGCCCCGGCCACCTCGGCCGCCTTCGCTCGCAGGTCGTCGCGCTGCGCCTCGAGGAAGGCGGCGCCCGCGTCGATCTCCGTACGGACGCGCGGCGCGACGCCGGCCAGGGCCGCCGCCTCGGCTGCGATCGCGAGCATGTAGGCGACGGCGAAGCGCGGCTGGAAGATCCCCGGCAGCCCGATCACCGGCACCCCCGCCCCGCGTGCTTCCTCGACCAGCTGGCCGCCGGTGCTGGCCACCAGCCGCCGCGCTCCCAGCACCTCGGCGGCCTCGAAGCAGGCGAGGGTCTCCTCGGTGTTGCCCGAGTAGCTGGAGCAGAGGACCGTCCACTCCGGCGTCGCCCAGCTCGGCAGCTCGTAGCCGCGAATCGAGATCATCGGCCTGGTCAGGCGGTCACCGAGAGCCGCGGCGGCGAGGTCGCCGCCGATCGCCGAGCCCCCCATTCCGCAGATCATCAGGCCAGCCGACTCGGCCGGCTCCAGGCGCGCCGTTTCGACCCGCCAGAGGGCGTCGCGGAGCTGATCGGGAAGTCCGAGGACATCGTCGAGCAGGGCACCCATCAGGCCGGGACTCTTTCATCTCGGCCGATCACCGCGTCAACGACCCGGGCACCGGGCTCGACCTCGGCTCCGGGGGCGAGGATCGACCGGCGCACGAGCGCATCCCTGCCGACCGTGCAGCCTTCGAGCAGGACCGAGTCCTCCACCTCGGCGCCGCGCTCGACCCGGCAACCGCCGGAGACGACGGCACGGGGGCCGACGTCGGCTTCCTCGTCGATCGTCGCGTCGGCGCCGACGAGCAGGCCCCGGGCGGTCGGCCGTACCTGCGTCTCGACCCTGCCCTCGAGGATGTCCCAGCTCGCCTGCAGGTAGCGGTCGGGGGTGCCGATGTCCATCCAGTAGCCGTCGAGCAGCAGGCCGCAGAGCCCGTCGCCGACCAGCCGGGGAAGACTTCACGCTCGATCGAGACGGCGCGGCCCGCCGGCATCAGGTCGAGCACCGAGCGCTCGAGCACGTAGGCGCCGGCGTTGATCTCGCCCGGCACCGGCTCGCCGGTCTTCTCGAGGAACTCGAGCACCTTCCCCTGCTCGTCGCAGCTGACGAGGCCGTAGGCGGAGGAGTCCTCGACCGGGTGCAGGCCGATCGTCGCCCGGGCGCCGCGCTCCTCGTGGGCGCGGAGCAGCGCCGAGAGGTCGAGGTCGGCGAGGACGTCGCCGTTGAGGGCGAAGAAGCGGCTCTCGAGCCGCTCGCCGAGCGCGTCGGCGGCGAAGCGGATCGCCCCGGCGGTGCCGAGCGGCTCGGGCTCGGCGACGTAGGTGATCGCGACCCCCGCTCGCTCCTCCTCGTCGGCCAGCGCCTCCCGCAGCACGTCGGGAAGGAAGCCGCAGGCGAGGACGACCTCGGTGACGCCGTGGGCAGCGAGCCACTCGATCGCGTAGGCGAGGAAGGGGCGGTCGACCAAGGTCACCGCCGGCTTCGGCACGTCGCTGGTCAGCGGTCGGAGACGAGTCCCCTCACCGCCGACTAGGACTATTGCTTGCATCGCTGGCGGCCCTTGACTGGTGGCGGGCCGCTAGGTGGCGGTGGCCGGTCGCGGTGAGCCGACGGTGCGGCCGATTCCCTCGTACTCGAAGCCGGCCGAAGTCAGCTTCTCCGGGTCGAGGAAGTTGCGGCCGTCGACGATCAGGCGACGGGTCATCCGCTCGCCGGCCGCGGACCAATCGAGCTCGGCGAACTCGGGCCACTCGGTGACGATCACCGCGGCGTCGGCGCCCTCCAGCGCCTCCATCGCCGAGGTCGCCATCTCGACCGAGCCGAGCAGCTCCGCGGCCCGTTCGGAGGCGACCGGGTCGTAGGCGACGACCTCGGCCCCCTCGCCCTGCAGCCGCGCGGCGAGCACCAGGCTCGAGGCCTCGCGCATGTCGTCGGTGTCGGGCTTGAAGGCGAGGCCGAGCAGCGCCACCCGCTTGCCGATCAACGAGCCGAGGTGCTTCTCCAGCTTGCCGACGACGCGGCGCTTCTGCAGCTCGTTGACCTCGATCACCGCGGTCAGCAGCTGGAAGTGGTAGCCGGTGTTGCCGGCCAGCATCTTCAGGGCGCTGACGTCCTTCGGGAAGCAGCTGCCGCCGTAGCCGATGCCGGCGCGCAGGAAGGACGTTGCCGATCCGCTCGTCGAGGCCCATCCCCTTGGCGACCTGGCCGACGTCGGCGCCGACCTCCTCGCAGACGTTGGCGATCTCGTTGATGAAGGAGATCTTGGTCGCCAGGAAGGCGTTGGAGGCGAGCTTGATCATCTCGGCGCTGGCGACGTCCGTGCGGAGGATCTCGCCGCCGAGCGGCTGGTAGAGCGCTTCGACCGCGTCGGCCGCCGCCTCGGCGCCGGAGTCGGCCCCGACCACGACCCGGTCGGGGTTCATGAAGTCCTTGACCGCGGTCCCCTCCTTGAGGAACTCGGGGCAGGAGACGTAGGAGAGCCCGGGCATGTCGCGGCGGATCGACTCGCCGGTGCCGGCCGGCACCGTGCTCTTCATGATCAGAACGTGGTCGCTGTCGGCCGGCAGCTCCTGGACGACGGCGCGGACGCGCGAGAGGTCGGCGTCGCCCGAGTAGGTCGGCGGCGTGTCGACGCAGACGAAGAGCAGTCGCGCGCTCCCCAGCAGCTCGTCCATGTCGGTGGTGAAGGTGAGGCGCTCGGCGTTGCGCTTGATCAGGTCCTCGAGGCCGGGCTCGTGGATCGCCACCTCGCCCCTGGAGAGGGAATCGACCTTCTCCTGGAGGATGTCCCGGGCGATCACCGGGTGGCCGAGCTCGGCGAAACAGGCCGCCGTGACCAGGCCGACCCAGCCGACCCCGATTACCCCGACGGTTTCCTTTTGCTCGCTCATCCCCTACTCCTTCCGGGCTTCGGCTGCTTCTTCTTCTTGGTCGGGACGAGCACCTTCGCGGAGCGCGCCATCCCGATCATCTGATCGTTGCTCAAGGTTCGCAGGAGGTCATTCGAGATCCAGTAGACGTTCTCCCCCCGGCGCCAGGCGACAATCTTCACATTTTCGCCGTCGACGTAGATCTCGTAGTCGCGCCCGTTGATCTCCTTGGTCAGGCTCGGGTCCTCGAGGATCGGCGGATCCGACCAGCCGCGGATCCCCTGGACCCCGAAATAGTGGGTGCCGTCCGACATTTCCGCGACCAGCACCATCCGGTAGGCGAGGTGGCGGTTGCCGTCTTCGTCCTTGAGGTTGTAGACGTAGGGGTCGACGACCTTCTCGTAGGGGTCGGTTTCGACGTAGCGCGTCCCTTCCGGGAGCCGGGTCGGGTAGTAGACCGGGAAGAAGCCGCGGGCGCGGCGGACGGCGATCTTGGCCTCCGCCTTGCCGGCTTCCCCGGCGGGCACGAGGCCGTCGCTGCCGGCCTCGACCGCTTCGACCTTCGGCTTCTTCTGCTTCGGCTTCTTCTTCGGCTGCTGGCTCTTGTGCTTCTTGCGGCCGGCGGCGGCTTCTTCACGGCTCTGCCGCTGGGCCGCTTTCGCCTCCTGCGTCGTCTCGCCGCCGAGGAATTCCTCCACCGCCGCTTCCAGCGCGCTATCGGTGGTGTAGACGTAGCTGGGCCCGAGTTCGGCCGGGAAGTGGACCTCGTTGATCGTCGAGTTGCGCGAGGCGGCAAGCGTCTTGAGGACTTCCAGCAGCGTCTTGCCGTCGCTGATGTCGGAGGTCGTGTAGTCGGTGAAGGCCTCGATCAGTTCGCCCTGGTCGAAGACGATGTCCTTGACCGAGACCCGCGAGCGGGCGGCCGAGAGGAACTCCTGCTGGCGGGCCGAGCGGACGATGTCGGTGTCGGTGTGGCGGTAGCGGACGTAGTCGAGCGCCTGCTTGCCGCACATCAGCTGGTAGCCGGGTTGGACGTTGATTTCGGCGTACTGTTCGGACGGCGCCACCCCTTCGTTGGAGTGGTAGTAGCGGCGGTCGACATCGGCGTAGACGCAGCCGATCGCGTAGACGCCCTGGGCGAAGCCAAGGAAGTCGACGTTGACGACGTGGTTGATCGGCAGGTCGGTCAGCTCCTTGACCGTCTGCAGGGTCAGCTTGGTGCCGCCGTAGGAATACGCTTCGTTGAACTTGCCGGTCCCGTAGCCGGGGATTTCGACCTTCAGGTCGCGCGGGATCGACATCATCGAGATCAGGCTCTTGTCGGGGTCGAGCCGGACCAGCATCGTCGTGTCCGAGCGGCCGGGGTCTTCCTCTTCGTTGGCGCGCTTGTCGGAGCCGATCACCAGGAAGGTCTGGGCGCCGCCGGCGTCGGCGTCGGCGAGGAACTTGTTCAGCCTCTTCTGCAGCTTGTCGTTTTCGGGCCGGATCGCGCTGGCGATGCTGTCGAGGTAGAGGAGGCTCGCGGTCGCGGTGGTCGCGGCCGAGACGGCGACGATCAGGGCCCCGGCGAGGACGAACCGCCACCAGAAGCGCTTCGGCTTCGGCGCCTCGTCGCCGTTGCCCTGCGGCGGCGGCTTCTTCGGCGCCCAGCCCGGGCCCAATGGCCGCGGCTCAGTCATCGAGCCGGTCCGGGATCGCCCGCAGGAACGACTCCAGCGCCTGGCGGTAGGTCTCCAGCGAGGAGATCGAAACCCACTCGCCCGGGCCGTGGTGGCCCGCGCCTACCGGTCCGAACTCGACCGCCGGGACCCCGACCCGCAGGAAGGAGACCGCGTCGGAGGCGCCGTCCCGGCCGACGCTCATCGGCTCCCCGTCGTGGTGCTCGGTCGCCGAGGTGCGCAGCGCCCGCACGAAGGGCGACTCGCGGTCGACGGTGGCCGGAGGCCGGGTCAGCAGCGCCTGCACCTCGATCCCGCGCAGCTCGCGCACCTGGCCGAGGATCTCCTGCGGATCCTGGTCCGGGAGGTAGCGAATGTCGACGTCGATCACGCATCGGTCGGGCACCTTGTTGAGAGCGTCGCCGCCGACGATCCTCCCCAGATTGATCGACGGCCGGTCGAAGAGCTCGGAGCTGTGCCGGGCAAACGGTAGCGACTCGATACTGCGGAAAACGTCGATCGCGTTGAGAACGGCGTTGTCACCGAGCCAGGGAGTGGCGCCGTGGGCGGCGGTCCCCCCCACCTCGAGGCGCAGCGCCAGCACGCCCTTGGCCTCGATCCCGATGTGCAGATCGGTCGGCTCGCCGGTGATCGCGAAATCGCCGGTGAACCCGGTGTCGACGAGATGGTCGGAGCCGCGCTCGGACTCCTCCTCTGACTCCTCGTCGCCGACGATCCCGAGCCGCACCCGGACCTTCTCCTGCTCGCGCATCGCCGCGGTCACCATCAGCATCGCCGCGACCGCGCCCTTCATGTCGTAGGCACCGCGCCCGATCAGCCGGTCGCCGGCGGTCTCGGGCACGAACTGCCCGGCGTGCCCGGGCACCACGTCGATATGCCCGTGCAGAACCACGGTCGGGGCGTCTGCGGGCCCGACCTCGGCCATTACCACCGGCAGACCGCGCACCTCGTCGGCCGTCGTCTCGATCCCCCGGGCTTCCAGCCACCCCTGGATGAACCCAGCCGCCTCGGAAATCGCATCCGGCTCGCAGGTCTCGAAGCTGATCAGGCGCTTGGCAAGGACAACGAGCTCCTCGCTCATACCGCGCCTCGAGCCGTAGTTCCGTGGTTCCTTAGTCCTGGCATAGCGGACAAAGGAACCACAGAACGGCCGATCCGTGGCCTCGAGGAGTTCCGTGGTTCCTTAGTCCTGGCATAGCGGACAAAGGAACCACAACTCTGGGAGCCTCTGTCGGAAGGTCTTGCCGCGGCCCGGAGGAGGGGGACCGGTGCCCCTCCGCAGGAATGTTCGGCGATATGCAATCTGATGTTTGCGCGCGAAGCGCGCAGCATGTTCTCCCCGGAGCGCAGCGGAGGGGAGGTCAATTCCGGAGGAGGGGTACCGGTCCCCCTCATTCAACCGCCGGCGATCGAGAGGAACGCTTCGGCCCGGTCGCGGTCTTTTTGCGCCCGGTTGTACTCGGCGCTGCCCTCCTCGGCCTCCGAGAGACGCTGTTCGGCGTCCGAGAGCTGCTCTTTCAGCTTCCCGGCGTCGAGATCCTCGGGTGGGATCGCCTCCTCGAGCAGGAGCCGGGCCCGGTTGCCGTAGACCTGCAGCCAGCCGTGGGCCTGGGCGTAGGTCTTCGTCTCCGAGTCGGAGACGTGGAGACGAAGCTCGGTCGGCTGCAGCGCCGCCAGCACCGGCGCGTGGTTGGCGAGGATGCCGATTTCGCCGACCTCGGTCCGGGTCGAGACCTGGCGCGCTTCGCCGCTCCAGACCTCTCCCTCCGGGGTCAGCACCTCGACGTCGACCATGTGCTCCGCAGCCATCGGTTGCTCCTAGGCTGCGGCGCCGGACTTGGCGTTCTCGAGGACCTGGTCGATCGAGCCCTGCATGTAGAAGGCGCCCTCGGAGAGGTCGTCGTGCTCGCCGTCGAGGATCTCGCGGAAGCCGCGGACCGTCTCCGCCACCGGCACGTACTCGCCGGTGCGGCCGGTGAACTGTTCGGCGACGAAGAACGGCTGCGAGAGGAAGCGCTCGATCTTGCGGGCCCGGGAGACCGTCTGGCGGTCCTCGTCGGAGAGCTCGTCGATGCCGAGGATGGCGATGATGTCCTGCAGCTCCTTGTAGCGCTGCAGCACCTCCTGGACGTCGGTCGCGGTCCGGTAGTGCTCGTCGCCGACGACGTCGGGCTTGAGGATCGTCGAGGTCGAGTCGAGCGGGTCGACCGCCGGGTAGATCCCTTTCTCGGAGATCGACCGCGACAGCGCCGTGGTCGCGTTGAGGTGGGCGAACACCGAGGCCGGAGCTGGGTCGGTGTAGTCGTCGGCCGGCACGTAGACCGCCTGGATCGAGGTCACCGAGCCGCGGTCGGTCGAGGTGATCCGCTCCTGCAGTCCGCCCATCTCGGTCTCCAGCGTCGGCTGGTAGCCGACCGCCGAAGGCATCCGCCCGAGCAGCGCCGAGACCTCGGAGCCCGCCTGGACGAAGCGGAAGATGTTGTCGATGAAGAGCAGCACGTCCTGGCCGCCCTGCTCGCGGTAGTACTCGGCCATCGTCAGCCCGGAGAGGGCGACGCGCAGGCGCGCGCCCGGGGGCTCGTTCATCTGCCCGAAGACGAGCATGGTCTTGTCGATCACGCCCGACTCTTTCATCTCCAGCCAGAGGTCGTTCCCCTCTCGCGAGCGCTCGCCGACGCCGACGAAGGCGGAGAGGCCGGAGTGCTCCTCGGCGATGTTGCGGATCAGCTCCTGGATCAGAACGGTCTTGCCGACGCCTGCGCCGCCGAACAGCCCGACCTTGCCGCCTTTGGCGTAGGGGGCGAGGAGGTCGATGACCTTGATCCCGGTCTCGAGGATCTCCTGCGTCGGGGTCAGGTCCGAGGCCTTCGGGGCCGGGCGGTGGATCGGCCAGCGCTCCTCGACCTTGACCTCGGGGCCGTTGTCGATCGGCTCGCCGAGCAGGTTGAAGATCCGGCCGAGAGTCGCGTCGCCGACCGGGACCGTGATCGGGCCGCCGGTGTCGGTGACGGCGGCGCCGCGCGAGATCCCGTCGGTGGCGTCCATCGCGACCGCGCGGACGCGGTCGTCGCCGAGGTGCTGCTGCACCTCGCAGACGAGGACGGCCGATTCGCCGTCGTTGTCGCCACCGCTGGTCTCGATCGTCACCGCGGAGAAGATCTCCGGCAGCTTGTCCGGGAAGACGGCGTCGATGACCACTCCGGTGACCTGCTCGACGCGCCCTACGTTGCTTCCGTTTCCGTTGCTCTCAGCCATGGGTTCCTTTTCTCGTCTTTGAAGTGCTGTTGGTGATCCAGGGGCCGTCGTCTAGCCGAGCGCCTCGGCGCCGCCGACGACCTCCAGGATCTCCTGCGTGATTTCCGCCTGACGCGCCCGGTTCATCTCCAGGGTCAGTCGTGCCGATCATGTCCTCGGCGTTCTCGGCCGCGTTCCGCATCGCCGTCATCCGCGCGCCCAGCTCGGAGGCCGCCGACTCGAGCAGCGCCCGGTAGACCGAGATCGTCACGTACTCCGGGATCAGCCGCGCCAGGAGTTCCTCCGGGTCGGGCTCGTAGACCCACTCCGAGCGGCTCTGCGCCTTCTCGGCGTCGGTTTCCTCGTCGGCCGCGGCGTCCTCCTCGCCGGCGCCCTCGCCGGTCACCTCGGCCTGCTGCAGCGGCAGCAGCGTCTGGCGCCAGACGTGCTGGGTCAGCGGCGAGACGAAGCGGTTGTAGATCAGCTCGACCCGGTCGAGGTCCTGGTCGACGTAGCGGGCGGTCAGCGCCTCGCCGATCTCGCGGGCGTTGGCGAAGGCGGGGCGGTCGGTGAAGCCGACGTAGGAGTCGGTCACCTCCTGCTTGCGGAAGGTCAGGGCGGAGACGCCCTTGCGGCCGACGACGGCGAAGGCGGGCTCGGCGCCCTCCTCGCGGACTTTCGCCGCCATCCGCATGCCCTCGCGGATGATGTTCGAGTTGAAGGCGCCGGCCAGGCCGCGGTCGCCGGTGACGAGGACGATGCCGACGCGGTTGACGTTCTCCCGCTCTTCGAGCACCGGGACGCGGGGGATGCCGCCCGCCTGGGCGGCGGCGCGGCGGGTCAGCTTGCGCATCCCCTCCGCATAGGGCCGCATGTCGGAGATCCGCTGTTCGGCTCGCCGCAGGCGCGCCGCCGCAACCATCTCCATCGCCCGCGTGATCTTGTTGATGTTCTTGACCGACGCGATGCGGTTCTTGACTTCCTTCTGCGTTGCCATGGGGGATCAGCTCCCGGGCGCTAGGCCGGGGTCGCCGCCTCCTCGTCCTCGGTGCTGTCGGAATCGGAATCCGAGCCGGAGCCGGTCTCCGAGTCCGAAGTGCGACCGGGTGCCTCGCGCTCCTCTTTGGAGTGGACGCGGTCGGACTCGCCCTCCTCGAGCGGGTCGCCGTGCTCGTCGAAGTCGGGGCCGAAGTCGTCGACGAAGTCGGCGATCGCCTTGCCCAGCGCCTTCTCGTCGTCCTCCTCGAGCTTGCCGGTCTCTTCGATCCGGCCCAGCAGCTCGGACTCCTCGCTGTGCAGGCGGGTCCGCAGGTCGGCGAGGAACTCGCCGACGCGCTCGACCTTGATCCGGTCGAGGTAGCCGCCGGTGCCCGAGTAGATCGAGGCGACCTGGTCGCCGACGCTCAGCGGTTCGCGCTCTTTCTGTTTCAGCAGCTCGACCAGCCGTTCGCCGCGGGTCAGCGCTTTCTGGGTCTCGGCGTCGAGCTCGGAGCCGAACTGGGCGAAGGCCTCGAGGTCGCGGTACTGGGAGAGGTCGAGGCGCAGTTTTCCGGCGACCTTCTTCATCGCCTTGGTCTGCGCGTTGCCGCCCACCCGGGAGACCGAGATGCCGACGTTGATCGCCGGCCGGACCCCGGAGAAGAAGAGGTCGGACTCGAGGAAGATCTGACCGTCGGTGATCGAGATCACGTTGGTCGGGATGTAGGCGGAGACGTCGGAGGCCTGGGTCTCGATGATCGGCAGCGCCGTCAGCGAGCCGCCGCCGAGCTCGTCGTTCAGCTTCACCGCGCGCTCCAGCAGCCGCGAGTGCAGGTAGAAGACGTCACCCGGGTAGGCCTCGCGACCCGGCGGGCGCCGCAGCAGCAGCGACATCTGCCGGTAGGCGGAGGCGTGTTTGGTCAGGTCGTCGTAGACGCAGAGCGCGGCTTTGCCGTTGTAGAGGAAGTGCTCGCCCATCGCGCAGCCGGCGTAGGGGGCGATGTACTTGATCGGCGCCGCCTCGTCGGCGGGGGCGGCGACGATGATCGTGTTCTCCATCGCGCCGTTTTCCTCGAGCGTCTCTTTCAGCTGCACGACCGTCGACATCCGCTGCCCGATCGCGACGTAGATGCAGATCAGGTCCTTGTCCTTGTTGTTGATGATCGTGTCGATCGCGATCGCCGTCTTGCCGGTCTGGCGGTCGCCGATGATCAGCTCTCGCTGGCCACGGCCGATCGGGATCATCCCGTCGATCGACATCAGCCCGGTCTGGACGGGTTCCTCGACCGGCTGGCGCTGGACGACGCCGGGGGCTTTGAACTCGGCCGGGCGGGTCTCGGTGGTGGCGATGTCGCCGCGGTCGTCGAGCGGGCGGCCGAGCGGGTCGACCATGCGGCCGAGCAGCGCCTCGCCGACCGGGATCTCGAGCAGCTTGCCGGTCCGTTTGACCGTGTCGCCCTCGACGATCTGGTCCCAGGCGCCGAACAGCACGGCGCCGACGTTGTCGGCCTCGAGGTTCAGCGCCAGGCCGGTGACCCCGTGCGGCAGCTCGAGCATCTCGAGCGCCATGCAGTTGTCGAGCCCGTGGATGCGGGCGATGCCGTCGGCGACGGACAGGACCGTGCCGACCTCGGTGAGGTCGGCGGAACCGGTCTCCAGTCCCTCGATCCGCTCTCGCAGGATGCTTGCGATCTCGTCGGGCTTGATCTCCATCGGGTGCTCTCTGCCTCCTTACGCCGCTTGGGCGACGCTTTTTCGAAGTTTCTCCAGGCGACTGCGGATGCTCGCGTCCAGGACCATGTTGCCGACCTGCAGGACGATGCCGCCCAGGATGTCCGAGTCGACCCTGCTCGAGAGGTCGACCTTCTCCTCGGTCTGGCGTTCGACCTCCTGGCCGATTTTCTCGACGACCGCCGGGTCCAGCTCGACGGCGCTGGTGACGGTGACGTCGATACGGCGATTCTCCCGCTTCCAAAGCTCCTCGAACTCGCGACGGATGCGGAAGATCTCCGTCATCCGGTGCTTGTCGACGAGCAGCTCGAGGAAGTTGATCAGCTCGGGCTCGGCGCCCGTGATCGCCCGCTCGATCCCCTCCTGCTTCTCCGTCGAGGAGAGGTAGGGGCTGAAGAAGAAGACCTGCAGCTCGCGGTTGCCGTCGACGGCGTCGGTGAACTCGCCCAGCTGTTGCTGCAGCGAGTCCAGCTTGCCTTTGTCGCGGCCCACCTCGAAGAGGGCCTCGGCGTATACGCGGGATGCATCGGCCATGGCTAGCTCTTCTCCGCCCCCGAGAGGGTCGAGAAGTCGACCTCGCTGAGCGCCTCCTCGACGAGGCGCTTCTGGTCCTCGTCGGTGAGCGATTTGCGGGTGACCCGCTCGGTGGCGAGCACCGTCAGGTCGGCGACCTCCTGGCGGATCTGGTCGAGCGAGCGCCGCGTCTCGGCTTCGATGTCGCGCTTGGCGGCCTCGACCAGCTCCTCGCGTTTCTCCTTGCCGGCCGCCGCAGCCTCGGCTTCGGCGGTCTCGGCGGATTTGCGGGCGCGGACCATGATGTCGTCGGCCTGCTCCCGCGCCTCGGCGAGGCGGGCGCGGTACTCGGAGAGCAGCTCGTCCGATTCCTTGCGCTGCCGTTCGGCGGCGTCGATCGACTCGGCGATCGTTGCGGCGCGTTTGTCGAGCGCTTCCTGAATTTTCGGGAAGGCGACCTTGCTCAACACCCACATCGTGATTCCGAACAGGACCAGCGTCCAGATCATCAGGCCCAGGCCCGGGCTGACCAGGAAGCTGCCGCCGCTCTCCTCGCCGTGTTCCGCCGCCTCGGCGGCGAGCGGGACTATGTAGCCGAGCAGCTCCATCGACCTAGGCGAGGAAGAAGGCGATCAGACCGAAGATGAAGGTGTAGAAGGCGACCGCCTCGGTCAGCGCGAAGCCGAGCCAGCGGATGCTTTCCAACTCGCTTTTCATCTCCGGCTGGCGGGCGACCGACTCGATCTCCTTGCCGAAGATGAAGCCGACGCCAATACCGGCGCCGATCGAGCCCAGCCCGGCGCCGACGCCGAGGGCGATCGCTTTGCCGGCGCTTTTAACGCCTTCGTCGGTGACCTCGGCGAGAGGTATTGCGGTCAGATCCATCGAGTGTTGCTCCTTTTCTAGTGAGAGGCGGAGGTCGCTCCGCCGATGTAGATAGCGCTAAGCGTCGAGAAGATGAATGCCTGCAGGGTCGCCACCAGCCCGACCTCGAAGATGAAGAAGGCGAAGGCGAGCGGGAAGGTCAGCGCCCCGAGGGCGGCGATCCCCAGCAGCACCGCCAGCCCGCCGCCCATGAAGAGCAGCAGCAGGTGGCCGGCGAGGATGTTGGCGAAAAGACGAACGGAGAGCGAGATCAGCCGCACGAAGTGCGAGATCACCTCGATCAGGAAGATCGCGGCCTTGCCGACCGGGTGCATCTCCTCCAGGCCCGGGGGCAGCCAGCTCTTGAAGTAGGGGCCGACTCCCTTGGCCCGGATGCCCTCGACGTGGTAGCTGAGCCAGACGACGAGGGTGAGGACGAGCGGGATCGCGATGTTGGCGGTCGCGGCGTAGATCGCGAAGGAGGGGATCTCGAGGCCGCCGACCGAGAAGGTGTGCTCGGTGTTGGTCGGCAGCGGCAGGAAGCCGAGCATGTTCGAGAACCAGATCCAGAAGAAGAGGCCGGCGATGAAGGGGAACCACTTGCGCGCCAGCTCGCCGTGCAGGCTGCCGCCGGTGATCGTGTTCTTGGTCAGGTCGTAGGCGACCTCGACCGCGGTCTGGACGCGGTTCGGCTTCTGCACCATCCGCCGCGCGATCCAGGTCATCGTGAAGATCGTCAGGGCGCTGGCGAGGACCAGGTAGAGGACCGCCTTGTTGATGCTGAAGTCGATGCCGGCGAGTTCGATCGTCACCCACGGTTCGAGTTTGAACTCGTTCTGCGGTTTGAAGGCTTCGTTCTTGCCGTCGTTGCCGAAGATCAGCAGCAGCAGGATCGAGACGGCGAAGTAGATGCCGAAGCCGATCAGGACCTTGGCTTTGGTACTGAGGCCGCTCTTCTCGGGGTCGCTGTTGCCGGAGGCGCCGCCTGGCGCCTGAATCGAAGCCGACTCCATGACTAGGCCCCCTGACCCTCGGGCTGGTCGTCGAACAGGTGCACGAGGCCCTGGGCGGCGAAGGAGATCGTGAAGAGGGCGAGCAGCAGGATCGCCGCGGCGAGGCCGGACTCCCGTTCGGCGATGCCGACGAGGAGGACGGCGGTGGCCATCAGCCAGACGCGGCCGAGGGTGCTGCCGGCGACGATGCCCATCGCCTTCTGCCGGTTGCCGGCGGCCAGCTCCTGCTTCATGCGGCGCTGGGCGAGCATCTGAATCCCCCGCTGGAGAAGCCAGACCGCGGCTGCGACGGCGAAACCGAGCAGCGGAAGCTCGCCGAGCAGGAAGACGGCGAGCGCGACGAGCAGCGCGATTAGATCGACGTACTTGGGAGGAGACATAGGGAAGAAACAGAAAGAAATACGCCCCGCTCCGGGCAGAGAGGGCGCAGGGGCGACTATATCCAATGGGTCCCGGGAATGGCTTTCTGAAGCCACTTCGTGAGGGTTGCCACTACCGCGATCCGAGCCGGTTGCGGGGAAGGCCTACTTGCCGATCGCCTCGAACTCCCCCGTCTCCGGATCGACCGTCGGGAAGGTCCCGTCTCGAGCTCCTCTTCGACGGCGCGCTCGACCTCCTCGGGCTGTGGCTCCGGCGCGCCGACCTGACGGCGGAGGGTGACCAGCTGGCGCAGCCGGGTCTGGCGCAGCTTGAGGATCTCCAGGACCTCGACCAGGTAGACGCTGGCAGCCAGGGCGAGGATGCCGAAGAGGGCGATCACCGCGGTCCAGAGCGGATCGAAGTTGCCGTGGTCGTCGCTGTAGGGGACGAAGCGCAGGGCAAGCGCGAGCAGCGCCATCACCGCGGTCCAGCCGTAGAGGTAGAGCAGCGTGCGCCGCTGCGAGAAGCCGATGTCGGCCATCCGATGGTGGAAGTGCCAGCGGTCGGCTTTGTAGATCGGCCGGCCGTATTTGAGCCGCTTGGCGACGACGAAGCCGGTGTCGAGGATCGGCACCGCGAGGATGATCAGCGGCAGGAAGAGGGCGACGACCGCGTTGGTCTTCAGCGCCCCCTGCACCGCCACCGCCCCGAGGAGATAGCCGAGCAGGTTGGAGCCGGTGTCGCCCATGAAGATGCTGGCCGGGGGGAAGCCCCGGCGGAGGAAGCCGAGGGCGCCGCCGGCGGTCAGCGCGGCGAGGACGCCGGCGGCGGTGCGGTCGAGCGAGAGGGCGATCGTCGCCAGGGTGACGCCGGAGATCACCGCGACGCCGGCGGCGAGGCCGTCGACGCCGTCGATCAGGTTGATCACGTTGATCACGGCGACGATCCCGATCACGGTCAGGACGTCGCCGAGGTGGACGACGCCGCCGCCGGGCAGGGTGAGGAGGTCGACGGTCCCCGGCGTCAGCCGGCCGAAGAAGGGGAAGGTGAAGTTGTCGACGGTGACGCCGGCCGAGACCGGGATGACGACGGCGGCGGTCTGCCCGAGCAGCTTCACCGGGGCGGGCAGGTCGAAGACGTCGTCGAGGACGCCGACCAGGGCGATCGCGACGGCGCCGATCAGGATCGCGTGGCTTTCGCCGTCGTTGGGGAGGAACAGCAGGCCGGCGACGACGACGCCGCCGAGGATCCCGAGGCCGCCGAGCTTCGGCGTCGGGGCGAGATGCAGCTTGCGCTCGCTCGGATAGTCGATCGCCCCCACCCGCACCGCCAGCCACCTGGTGAGCGGCACCAGCAGCAGCGCGAGGAGGCAAGCGAGGAGGAAGGCGAGGAGTGCGTCGGTGTCAGTGGGCATAGCGGTCGAACCAGAGGGTAAGCGCCATCAGGCCCCAGATCTGGCGGCTGAGGTCCTCCCGGCCGGCAGCAATGCCGGTCGAGGACCGGGGTCACCGCGGCGGGATCGAGCAAGCCCTGGCGCTCGATCGCCCCCGGCGCCAGCACCTCGCGGGCGAACGGCTCGAGCGGCCCGCGCAGCCAGGCGGCGAGCGGGATCGAGAAGCCCTGCTTGCGGCCGTGGACGATCTCCTTCGGCAGCAGCGGCTCCAGCGCCTTGCGCAGCAGGCGCTTCTTGGCGAAGCCGCGGACCTTCATCCGCCGCGGCAGCGAGAAGGCGAGCTCGGCGACCTTCTGGTCGAGGAAGGGGACCCGCAGCTCCAGCGAGTGGGCCATGCTGAGCCGGTCGGTCTTGACCAGCAGGTCGTCGGCCAGGTAGATGCCGAGGTCGACGTCCTGCATCCGCGCCAGCGGGTCGGCGCCGGCGGTCTCCGCGTAGCGCTCGCGGTAGAGGTCGAGCGGGTCCCAGCCGGAGGCGGTGGCGCCCGCCAGCTCGGCTCGCGTCCGCGCGGAGAAGATCTCCTTCCAGCCGTGATGGCGCTCGAGCGGCGGCAGCGCCGCGGCGGCGGCGAAGCGCTTGGCTTTGTAGTCGAAGCCGACGCGGCCGTGGCGGCTCGGCAGCGCCTCTGCCAAGGGGCGCGCGAGCGGCGCCAGGCGGCCGACGCGGCGGGCGAGGAGGTCGGCGACGTAGGTGTAGTAGCCGCCGAAGAGCTCATCCCCGCCCTCGCCCGACATCGCCGTCTTGACGTGCCCGGCGGCGAGCTGGGAGACGAGGTAGGTGGGGAGCGCCGAGGAGTCGCCGAAGGGCTCGTCGAAGGCCTCGACCAGCCGCGGCAGCAGCTCGACCGCGTCGGGGCGGACGACCAGCTCGTGGTGGTCGGTGCCGTAGCGCTCGGCGACGAGGCGGGCGCGGGAGAGCTCGTCGAAGCCCTCCTCCTCGAACCCGATCGAGAAGGTCCGCAGGGGTTCGCCGAGGTGGGCGCTGGCGAGCGCTGCGAGCGCCCCGGAGTCGACGCCGCCGGAGAGCAGGACGCCGACCGGGACGTCGGCGACGAGGTGGGCGCGGACGCTGTCGTCGAGGACCTCGCGCAGCTCCTCCGCCAGCTCGGCCTCGGAGCCGCGGCGCGGCTCGGCACCGGGGACGGCGCCGACCCGCGCGTAGCGCCTGATCTCCACCTCTCCCCCCTCCCAGGCGAGCAGGTGCCCCGGGGGCAGCTTGCGGGCCTCGGCGAAGATCGTCAGCGGCGCCGGGATCGAGTTGAAGGCGAGGTAGGCGGAGACCGCCTGGGGATCGATCTCCCGCGAGAAACCCGGCTGCTCGAGCATCGCCTTCAGCTCCGAGGCGAACGAGAGCCCGCCGCCGACACGGCGGTAGTACAGCGGCTTGATCCCGAAGCGGTCGCGGGCCAGCAGCAGCCGCCGCCGGCGCTTGTCCCAGAGCGCGATCGCGAACATCCCCCGCAGCCGCTCGACGAACCCCTCTCCCCACTCCTCGTAGCCGTGGACGAGCACCTCGGTGTCGCAATCCGTCGCGAAGCGGTGGCCCCGCCCCTCCAGCTCCCGCTTCAGCTCCCGGTAGTTGTAGATCTCCCCGTTCTGGACCACCACCGCCGAGCCGTCCTCGCTGGCGATCGGCTGGTGGCCGTGATCGAGATCGATGATCGAGAGCCGCCGCGCCGCCAGCGCCACCGGCCCCTCGTGGAACAGCCCCTCGTCGTCCGGCCCGCGGTGGACAAGCCGCCTGCTCATCCGCGCCACCGCCTCGAGGTCGGGACCCCCATCGGGGCTGACGGTTCCGCAGATCCCGCACATGCGCGGCAGTCTCGCAGGGGCGGCGGGCGGGGCGCCTTTGTCAACCAGGAGGACGCAAAGGCGCCCCGCGAGGTTCAGCCGGCGTTGTTCTTCGGAGCCGCGGGGCCTTTTCCCATCACCTTGGCAACCGTCGCCATCAGGACCTGGACATAGAGCTGGACCGAGCGGTCGGCGATGTACTCCATGTCGTGGGCGAGCTTGTCGGCCCAGGTCTCCTCGCGGGTGATGCGGGTCTGGGCGAAGCCGGTGACGCCGGGGCGGACGACGAGGCGCTGCCAGTACTGGGGGATCTCGCGGCAGAGCTCGGCGAAGAAGGTGGGGCGGATCGGGCGCGGGCCGACGATCGCCATGTCGCCGCGCAGCACGTTCCAGAGCTGCGGCACCTCGTCGAGGTGGGTCTTGCGCAGGGCGCCGCCGATCCGGGTCCGCTCTTCCTCGGTCCGCTGCGTCAGCTCCTCGCCGTAGTAGGGGCCGAGCCGCGTTTCCGCATCGGGATTCAGGGTCCGGAACTTGTACATCCAGAAGAGGTGGCCGGCTTTGCCGACGCGGGCGCCGCGGTAGAGGACCGGCCGGCCGGAGTCGAGCGCGATCAGCAGCGCGATCAGCGCCAGCAGCGGCGAGAGGACGAGCAGGATCGAGGCGGAGATGAGGATGTCGAGCGCCCGCAGGACCGGGTCGATCGGCCGGGGATCGCCTTCCGCCGCGGGCGCGACGAGCTCTTCGAGGCCGGGCTCGGCCTCGGGCAGCTCGCTCAGGAAGGCGTTACGGGATGAGGCTCTTCGCGCAATGGTTGGGCTCCGACGGTACCGAGGATGGTCTCGACCAGGATGGACGGATCGCGGCGCGTCGGGCTTCGACTCCGCGGTCCGCTTCTGCAGCTCGAGCGCCCGCGCGTCGGTCAGCGGCCGCAGGCGGCCGGAGCGAATCAGCGCTTCGTCGACGCCGCCGAGGCGGCCGCCGTAGGTGGTGTAGACGGGGGTGCCGAGGGCGGCGGCCTCGCGGTTCATCGTGCCGCCGGCCGAGAGGACGAGGTCGGCGAGCGCGACGAGGCTCTGCGCCTCGACGGCGCCGGGCGGGACGATCACCGAGGGAAGGCCGAGGCCGGTGATGAACTCGCGCTGGGCGCCGGTGCGCGGCAGCACCACCGCGTGCACGCCCTCGTCGCGGCCGAGGCGGTCGAGCACCTTGGGGAAGAGCGGGTTCGACTTGCGGTGGTAGAGCGAGACGTCGGGCGGCGGGCGGACGATGACGACGACCCGCTCGGTATCGACGCCGAGACGGACAAGCGCCTCCGGATCGGGCTCGAAGTCGAAGAGGTAGTACTCCTCCTTCAGGCCCGGATAGGGGAAGTACTTCTCCGTCGCTGACGCCGAAGCGGCGCAGGCGCTCGAGCGGCACCGAGTCGGGGAACATCACCCGCCGCGCCAGCCGGCAGCCGATCCGGTGCTGGGTGACCGCGTACTCGTAGTCGTGCATGTTGGCCTCCGGCACGCCGAGCGCCTTGGCGGCGAGCGCGAGGTCGTTGGAGCCGTGGGCGAGCGCGAGGTCGAAGCCGCGGCCGCGGCCGAAGCCCAGCATGCCGGCGCTGCGCGAGGCGAGGCTGCAGGCCTTGCGCCAGCGCGAGGCGCCGCCGTGGCGGCCGATCGGGGTGTGATCGATGCCGTGCAGCTCGAGCAGCTGCTGGGTCTGCGCGTAGTCGCGCGAGGTGATCTCGACCTCGTGGCCTTCCTCGCGCAGGCGCTCGATGATCGGGCGCAGGACCAAGCACGTGCGCCGGGCGCGCTCATGTCCACCCAGATCTTCATGCGGCTTAGACGGTCGCCGCGATGCTCGGCGTAGAGCGGGAAGCGGTCCATCAGGGCGGCGGTCCGCGCCTGCAGGTCCTCCTTGGCGGACTCGAAGTCGGAGCCGAGGGCGGTGACGATCACCTCGGCGATCTCGGCCATCTCGTCCTCGCCCATCCCGCGCGTGGTCAGCGCCGGGGTGCCGATCCGCAGCCCGGAGGGGTTCATCGGCGGCCGCGGGTCGAAGGGGATCGCGTTGCGGTTGACGGTGATCCCGACCTCGTCCAGCCGGTCCTCCCCGGTCTGGCCGTCGAGACCGGTCGGGGTGAGGTCGACGAGGACGAGGTGGACGTCGGTGCCGCCGGTGATCACCGGCACGCCGCCGGCTTCGAGGCCGGCGGCGAACGCCTGCGCGTTGGCGATCGTCTGCCGCTGCCGCTGGCGGAACTGCTCGCTGGCGGCGATCTGGAGGGCGACCGCCTTGGCGGCGACCGTGTGCATCAGCGGCCCGCCCTGCTGGCCGGGGAAGATCGCCTTGTCGATCGCTTTCGCGTGCTCCTCGCGGCAGAGGATCATGCCGCTGCGCGGCCCGCAGAGCGTCTTGTGGATCGTCGTCGTGACGACGTCGGCGTGCTCGACCGGGTTGGGGTGCTCGCCGGCGGCGACGAGGCCGGCGAAGTGGGCCATGTCGACCATCAGCTTGGCCCCGACCGAGTCGGCGATCTGCGCGGAAGGCGGCGAAGTCGAGCTGGCGCGGGTAGGCGGACCAACCGGTGACGATCAGCGCCGGCTTGTGCTCCTGCGCCAGGCGCTCGACCTCGTCCATGTCGACCAGGAAGTCCTCGCGGCTGACGTGGTAGGGCACCGGGTTGTAGAGCTTGCCGCTGACGTTGATCTTCATCCCGTGGCTGAGGTGGCCGCCGTGGTCGAGGGCGAGGCCGAGGAAGGTGTCGCCGGGCTCGAGCAGCGCCATGTAGACGGCGTTGTTGGCCTGGGCGCCGGCGTGGGCCTGGACGTTGGCGTGCTCGGCGCCGAACAGGCTCTTGGCGCGGTCGATCGCCAGTTGCTCGGCGACGTCGACCTCCTCGCAGCCGCCGTAGTAGCGGCGGCCGGGGTAGCCCTCGGCGTACTTGTTGGTCAGCACCGAGCCGACCGCTTCGAGCACCGCCTGCGGCACGAAGTTCTCCGAGGCGATCATCTCCAGGGTGCGCTGCTGGCGCCGCAGCTCGGCGTCGAGGACGCCGGCGATCTCGGGATCGACCTCGGCTCAGCGGCGCGCTCTGGAAGTTTTCCGGCAAGCTCGGCCATCGGTCGGCCGACCATAGCAACGGCCAGGGATATTCTCGCGCCGGTGAGAGCCCGATCCTGCTCGCTCCGCCGCCCTGCGCGCTGATCCGGCCCTCGCGCTTCCGACCGCCGCGGCGGCGGCGGTCGAGAACCCCTGCGACGGACCCGAAGCGCGATTCCTCCTCTGCCCGAACCTGCGGATCGCGCCCGCCCAGCGAGCTCTACGCGCAGAAGGCCGGCGGGCACGTGCTGCTGCGCGCGACCAGCGACGTCCAGAGCCGCGGCCGCGGCCCGATGGAGCTGCGCGGCCGCCGCGACGGGCCCCGCTCGATGAAGGCCAACCAGCGGATCTACAAGAAGGGCGGCGGCCACCTCACGCTGCGCAGCCGAGGCGAAGCTGCGCTTCACCTACGTCGGCACCTACTTCGGCGGCTCCTACTGGAAGGTCCACCAGCTGGCCAACTTCGAGCTGCGCCGGGTCGGGCCCGGACGGCAGCGCTCGGCGACGTCGTCCGCACCAGCCCCAAGCTCAACTACTGCCTGCGCGACCTGACGCGGACCCAGCCCAGCCACCGCTCCCCGCCGGACCGCCTCTACCCCGGCTGCAACCAGAACCCCTTCCGCGACCGCGTCAGGCTCGGCACCTCGGTCGGCTGGTCGGACATCTACCCCGCCGACCTACCACCAGCAGTGGATCGACGTCGCCGGCCTGCGCGGCTGCTTCGCCTACCGGATGATCGTCGACCCCGAGGAACACCTCTTCGAGTCGAACGAGAAGGACAACCTGTCCCAGCTCCTGGTCCGCCTGCCCTACAGCGGCGACTCCGGCTGCTGACAGCGCGCTTTGGCGCCTGGCCGCAGCCCAGGCGCATCAGCCCAGGCCGACCGAGGCCAGCTCGCTGGCCAGGTCGCCGGCAGAGAGGGCGCCCTCGCGGAGGATCCGCCAGGCGCCGTCGTCCTCGATCGTGGCGATGTCGACCACGGTCGAGGGCAGCCCCGGTCAGCTCGCCGCCGTCGATCGCCAGGTCGGCGCCGTCGACGGATCGCGTCCGGCACGTCCTCGAAGCGAGCCGGCGCCGGCTCGCCGCTGAGGTTGGCCGAGGTCTGGAAGACCGGGCACATCGCCCCCGCCAGCGGCCCGCCGATCAGGCGGATGCCGAGCCGTTCCGGGTCCTCGCGGCAGGCGAGCGGGTAGCGGCGCAGCGGGTTGGCGACGACGAGGGTGACCGGCCCCGGCAGCAGGGCGCTGACCGCCGCTTTCGTCCGCGGGCCGAATCCCGAGACCAGCTCCCGGATCGCCAGCGGCGAGAAGTACATGACCGCCGAGGGCTTGCCGTCGTCGCGGCCCTTGAGCCGGTGAACCGTGGCGATCGCCCCCGCGTCGAGCGGGTCGCAGGCGAGGCCGTAGAGGCCGTCGGAGGGGAAGACGGCGACGCCGCCGCCGGAGACGCAGCGTTCGAGCGCCTTGCGCGCCACCTGCGCCTCGCCGCTCTGCAACCGGATGATCTCGCTCACGCCCCTCCCCCTACCCGGCCGACGACGACCCGCTCGATCCCGGCCAGGTCCTCGCGCGCCTCGATCGCGGCGAAGCCCGTCTCCCGCATCAGGGATCGCGACCGCCTCGGCCTGCCCGTCCCCCACCTCCACAGCGAGCGCTCCGGTCATTTGTTCCGCATAGCGGTTCAAATCGACCGGCACACCCGGGATGAAGGCTCGATAGGCGTCGAGGCCGTCGGGACCGGCGAGGAGCGCCTCGCGCGGCTCCCACTCGGTGACCTCGGGCTGGAGGGAGGGCCAGTCGCGCTCGGCGACGTAGGGGAGGTTGGCGAGGACGAGGTCGAAGCCGCCGTCCTCGCGGCAGCGTGCCACCGAGGAACCGAACCCGGTCGGCGAGACCGAGGCGCTCGGCGTTCGCCCGGGCGACTTCCAGCGCCGCGGGCGAGGTGTCGGTCGCGGTCACCTCGCACGCCGGGCAGCTCGTCGGCGACCGCGAGGGCGATCGCCCCCGAGCCGGTGCCGACGTCGAGCACGCGGCGCGGGCTCCAGCTCGAGCGGCCAGCTCGACCAGCAGCTCGGTCTCCGGCCGCGGGATCAGCACCCGCCGGTCGACCGTCAGCTCCAGGTCGCGAAACCCTTTGCGGCCGAGGATGTAGGCGACCGGCTCGCGCCGTAGCCGCCGCCGCACCATCTCGCCGAAGCGCCGCCCCGCCGCGGGTGGAACCTCCGCGCCGCTATCGGCGATCAGCGCCGCGCGCTCGCAGCCCATCGCCTCCCCCAGCAGCAGCTCGGCATCCAGCCGCGGCTCGTCGACTCCCGACCGCCGCCAGCGCGTCGATGGACGCAGCAAGCGCGTCGCGAACCGTCGCACCGGTCATCGTCCCCACGATCGTCAAGCTGCGGAGGCCGCAGCCTCCAGCCTCTGACGCTTCTCCTCCGCTGCCAGCGCGTCGGTGAACTCGCCGAGCTGCCCCGCCAGCACGCCCTCGAGGTTGTGCGAGGTCAGCTTGATCCGGTGGTCGGTGACCCGGCCCTGGGGGAAGTTGTAGGTGCGGATCTTCTCCGAGCGCTCGCCGCTGCCGACCTGGGCCTTGCGCTCGGAGGCGATCTTCGCCTGCTGCTCGGCCAGCTCGCGCTCGTACAGCCGCGCGCGCAGCACCCGCATCGCCCGGTCCTTGTTCTGCAGCTGGGACTTCTCGTCCTGCATCGAGACGACGATCCCGGTCGGCTTGTGGGTGATCCGCACCGCCGAGTCGGTCGTGTTGACCGACTGGCCGCCGGGGCCGGATGAGCGGTAGACGTCGATCTGCAGGTCGTTCTGGTCGACCTCGACCTCGACCTCCTCGGCCTCGGGCAGGACGGCGACGGTCGCGGTCGAGGTGTGGATCCGCCCCTGCGACTCGGTCTCCGGCACCCGCTGCACGCGGTGGGTCCCGCCCTCGAACTTGAAGACCGAGTAGGCGCCCTCGCCCTTGACCTCGAAGGTGACGTCCTTGAAGCCGCCCGAGCTCGGAGGCCGACTGGGAGAGCACCTCGGTCGGAGAAGCCGCGCTCGTCGGCGTAGCGGGTCAGCATCTTGTAGAGGTCGCCGGCGAACAGCGCCGCCTCGTCGCCGCCGGTGCCGGCGCGGATCTCGACGATCACGTTCTTGGCGTCGTTGGGGTCGCGCTCGACCATCGCCAGGCGGATCTCCTCTTCCAGCGCCTCGAGCTGCGCCGGCGCCTCCTCGACCACCTTGCCGCATCTCCTCGTCCTCGCCCTCGGCGAGCAGCTCCCGCGCCCCTTCGAGGTCGTCGCGCAGCGTCCGCCACCTCGCCCGCCAGCTCGCTGCGCCGTCTGCAGCTCCCGGTATTCGCGACCGACCTCGGCATAGCGCGCCCGGTCGGAGATCACCGCCGGGTCCGACATCTGCGCCTCGAGGTCGGCAAAGCGCGCCTCGATCTGCTCGACGAGCTGCTCGATCATGGAGCGAAGACTAGAGCCGCCGGGCTAGGCGACGATCTCGATGTGCGGCTTTTTCGCGGCCTCCTCGGGGGTCTCCTCGGGCCAGCACCGCGTTCGAGGGAGGCGATCGCCACCGCCAGCTGCTCTTCGTCGGGCTCGCGGGTGGTCAGGTTCTGCAGCATCAGGCCCGGCCACATCACCGCCCGCACCCAGCGTTTGCGCCGGTTTTTGCCGGCCCACTTGATCACCTCGTAGGAGAGGCCGGCGATCAGCGGGATGCCGAGGATCCGCGAGGCCAGCAGCCAGTACCAGGCGGGCAGCCCGATCGGGGCGAAGACGAAGATCGCCAGCACCATCACGATCAGCAGGAAGCTGGTGCCGCAGCGCGGGTGCAGGCGCGAGTAGAGCTTCGCCCGCGCGGGGACCAGCTCGTCTTCGGCCTCGTAGCAGGAGATCGTCTTGTGCTCGGCCCCGTGGTACTCGAAGACCCGCCGCAGGTCGGGCATTTTGCTGATCGCGAGGATGTAGCCGATGAAGATCGCGGTCCGCAGGATCCCCTCGACCAGCCAGAAGAGCAGCGAGGAGCCGAGCTGGTCCTTGATCAGGCTGGTCAGCCCGACCGGGACGACGAAGAAGAGGCCGATCGCCAGCAGCATCGAGAAGAGGATCGTCAGGCCCCAGATCCAGCCGCCGATTTCCTCCTTCTCGCCCTCCTCGTCCTCCTCCATCTGGGCGTTGGCGGAGATCGCCAGGGCCTTGAAGCCGATCTTCATCGACTCGCCGAGGGCGACGACGCCGCGGATCACCGGCAGGCGCCAGAGGCGGTGCCGCTGCGCCCAGGGGACTAGCTGCTCGGACTCGACCTCGATCTGGCCCTCGGGGGTGCGGACGGCGACGGCCCAGACCGAGACGCCGCGCATCATCACGCCCTCGAGCACCGCCTGGCCGCCGACCGGCGCGTCGCGCTTGGCGACCAGCGCGCCGTCGGGCATGCGCAGCGGGTCCCCTCCGTTGGCAGAGGGGTCTTGGCGGGATGCCAGTGCCGAGCCCGTCGGCGGGCTCACGCGCTACTTCCCAGCCCTGTGCTTGGCGGCGCGGCGCTGGAAACGCTCGACGCGGCCGCCGGTGTCGACCAGCTTCTGCTTGCCGGTGTAGAAGGGGTGGCACTCGGAGCAGAGCTCTACATGCAGAGTCCTCTTTGGTGGAGCGCGTGTAGAACTGGTTGCCGCACGAGCAATGCACGTTGGCAAGCGTGTAATCGGGGTGGATTGCTGCCTTCATCTCCATCCAGTCTAGAGAACCGCGCAAGCCGTGCCGATAGCGACCTATGTGAGGAAAGCGGTTCGCAGCACGACTCCTGCGCTCTGCGCGGGCCTGCTGCTCGGCGGGACCTCCTCGTCGCCTCCACGACTGGCTCGGGATCGGCGGCTCCGGGCTCGACGTCGCGATCAACGGCGTCGTCTACGACGCCGTCGTCGTCTGCGCCGGCCTCGCCTGCCTGACGGGGCGCTGCGAGGCGGCGCGAGCGCGCCGCCTGGCTTCCGATCGGCGCCTCGATCCTCGCCTGGGGGGCCGGCGAGATCTAGTGGACGCTCTACATCGAAGACAACCCCACGCCCCCTACCCCTCCCCGGCCGACGTCGGCTACCTCGCCTTCTACCCGCTCGCGATCCCCGGCCTCTACCTGCTGGTCCGCGCCCGGGCCGACGAGCTCGACCGGCGCCTCTGGATGGACGGCCTGATCGCCGCGCTCGGCACCGCGGCGCTCGGCGCCGCCCTGATCTTCGAGTTCGTCGCCGACACGGCCACCGGCTCCACGCTCGAAGTCGTGACCACGCTCGCCTACCCGCTTGGCGACGTGCGATGCTGGCGCTGGTCGTCGGCGTCATCGCCCTCACCCGCTGGCGCCCCGGCCGGACCTGGACGCTCCTGCTCGCCGGCCTCGCGGCCATGGCCGTCGCCGACGTCGCCTACACCCTGCAGCCCAACGAAGCGGCCCTCCCGGCGGCGACTGGGTCGAACCGATCTACCTGATCTCCGCGGTCTGCCTCGGCGCCGAGGCCTGGCAGCCGGCGGCCGACCGCGAATCCAGCCCGCCGCCCGCTTCGACGGCTGGCGGGAGATGGTCGTCCCGGCGATCTTCGCCGGCGGCGATGATCGGCCTCTTCGTCATGCAGTACTTCAGCAGCCACCAGCAGCCTCTGACGACGTTCCTCTGGTCGGCGACGATGCTCGCCGTGATCATCCGCCTGGCGATGAGCGAGCGCGAGAACACGCGCCTGCTCGAGCAGGTGCGGACCGACCCGCTGACCGGGCTCGGCAACCGGGCCGGCTGCAGATGGACCTCGAGCCCGCTTGCGAGCGCGAGCGCGGAGCGACCCGCTGAGGCTGATCCTGTTCGACCTCAACGGCTTCAAGCGCTACAACGACACCTTCGGCCACCCGGCCGGCGACGAGCTGCTGGTCCGGCTCGGCCGCGCGCTGCGCGACGCGGTCGGCGAGGACGGCGACCGCCTACCGGCTCGGCGGCGACGAGTTCTGCGTGCTGCTCGACGTGCGGCCGCGGAGCGCCTCGACGCGGTGGCCGACGCGCGCCGCCGAAGCCCTCACCGCCAGCGGCCCGGGCTTCGACCTCAGCGCCGCCTGGGGCATGGCCGCGATCCCGCGAGGAGGCGGACCCCCGGCCGAGGCGATGCAGCTGGCCGACGTGCGGATGTACGCGCAGAAGGAGTCGCGCAGGCTGGCACGAGCGCGATCGAGACGCGGTCGACCGCGAGCAGCTCCGCGAGCAGCAGCCTGAGCGCGTCAGGACCTCGGTCACCTCGGCCCGGCTCTGCCGGGTCCTCGGCGCGGGCGACCAGCATCGCCGCCTCGTCGAGCGCGCCCATCAGCAGGTGGGCGAGCGGCTTGACCGGCAGCGTCGCGGATCTCGCCCGCCTCGATCGCCGCCGCAGGCTCGCTTCGATCAGGCCGAGGCCGTTGGCGGCGCCGATCTCCCGCCAGCGCTCCCAGCCGAGCACCGCCGGCGCGTCGTGCAGGGCGATCTGCCGCAGCTCCGGCTTGGCGCACTCGTCGAGGAACGCCTCGATCCCCGCCCTCATCGCCTCCAGCGGGCTGTCGCAGCTCCGAGCCGCGAGACGACCCGGGCGACGCGCTCGGTCGACTCCGCCTCGATCCGTTCGTAGACGGCCTCGAGCAGGCTCGCGCTTGCCGCCGAAGTGGTGGTAGAGCGCGCCGCGGGTGACGCCGGCGGCGCGGACGATCTCCTCGGTCCCGACGTCGTCGTAGCCGCGCTCGGTGAAGAGCGTGCGGGCGGCGTCGATCAGCGCCTCACGGGTCGCCTGCGGTGCGCTCGGCCTGCGTGCGGCGGCTCGGTCACCGAAGAAGCCGCTGCGGACTTCACCTGGTTTGACATTCATACAGTCTGTATGTATGTTACCGCCTCCATCGGCCGAACCTGAAGCCAGGAGGATGCAATGCGCGAGCAGACGAGCGCAAGGAGATCCATCTTCCCGCAGGGAGGATCCGCTACCGCGAGGCGGGCGCGGGCAAGCCGATCGTCTTCGTCCACGGCTACCTGGTCGACGGGCGCCTCTGGGACGGGGTCGTCGACCGGCTCTCCGACCGCTTCCGCTGCCTCGCGCCCGACTGGCCGATCGGCGCGCAGCAGGTGGCGATGAACCCCGACGCCGACCTCACCCCCTCCGGCATCGCGGCGCTGATCGCCGACTTCCTCGAGGCGCTCGACCTCGAGGACGTGACGATCGTCGGCAACGACTCCGGCGGCGCGATGTCGCAGGTCCTGGTCACGCCGCCACCCGGAGCGGATCGGCCGCCTGGTGCTGACCAACTGCGACACCCACGAGAACTTCCCGCCGGGGATGTTCAAGGCGATGCCGCCGCTGGCGAAGCTGCCCGGCGGGATGTCGCCCTCGCGGCGCCGTTCCGGATCGCCGCCATCGCCCGCCCCGCCTTCAAGCCCTTCGCCAAGACCAAGATCCCGGACGAGCTGATCGCCTCCTGGATGGCGCCCGGCGAAGAACGACCCGGCCGTGCTGCGGGACGCCGAAGAAGGTCACGGCAGGGATGAACAAGCGCTACACGCTGGAGGCGGCAGAGAAGCTGCGCAGCTCAGAGCTGCCGATCCTGCTGACCTGGGCGCCGGGCGACAAGTACTTCCCGATCTCCTACGCGGAGCGGCTCGCCGGCGAAGCCGCGCAACGCCAGGCTGGTCGCAGATCCCGGACGCGAAGACCTTCGTCGCGCTCGATCAGCCGCAGCGCTTGGCCGAGGAGATCGCCGAGTTTGCGGCCTCGTCCTGAGCGGCCGAACGAACAAACGTTCCCGAACAATCGCAAAGTGCATATTTTTCGTCCGACGGGCGGGGGAAACTTCCCAACCCCCTACAGGACGGAGAGACTCGATGTCCAAGCAGATCTTCGACCAGGATCGGCCCCGGAGCACGATGGCCCAGCGCCTCGACGAAGCCTTCGCCGGCTGCGACGAGTGGACCGTGATCGCCGCACCGCGTCGCCGCAGCAGCCTCGACTCCACTCCCACCGCGGCGAGCGCCGCCCGGATCTTCGACGGCGCGTCGCTGCTGCGGACCGAGGAAGCCGAAGCGGCCTGACGAATTTGCCTTCGTGTATCGCATGAAGAGGAGGCCGCCGGCGAGGCTCGCGGCGCTCATGAGAACGCCTAGCTTCACGAATCCGCCCCCAGGAGCGGCAGGCCGATGATGGCAACCACCTCCGCCACCAGCGTCCTCTTTATCGCGCGAGAGACGATCTCGGACGATACAGCAACGCGGCTGGCGAAAAACCCAGCAACGCGAGGCCACCCCACCCGGCGACAGGACCCGCCGGCCGCGGCGCGGTCCCTACGTCTCCTGGTACAGAGGGCCGTCGCCGCCCTCGGGGAGGGTCAGGCGGCCGCCCTTGGCGGTGATCGCGCCGCACTGGACGCAGTTGGAGGCGGTGACGTGGACGTCGACCTCGGCGGCGCCGCTCTCCAGCTGGTCCTCGGGAATCTCGTAGACCTGGGCCGGGCACATCGAGACCCAGGTCTGGGCGATCTCGCGCGGGACGTGGGTCTGGATGCGGACGTGGTTGGGGGCGTCGTCGCGGGTGGCGTTGCCGGAGAGGAAGACCGAGTCGAGCTTGTTGAAGGTCAGCTCGTTGTCGGGCTTGGGGTAGGTGTCGCCGGCCTTGCCCTCGAAGACCGGGATCTCGGCGTTGTCCTCGATCTTCCAGTGGCCGCCGGGGAAGGCGCCTTTGGTGCGCGACCATCGCGCTACCCATCGCGCCGCCGAAGATCAGGCCCTTGGTCAGCGGCTGCTTCATGTTGCGCGAGCGGTAGAGGTCCTTCTCGATCACCGAGTTGCGGATCATCCCGTCGTAGCTTTCGAAGTTGACCGAGTCGACGTCCTTCTTCAGCGAGTCGACGATCGCTTCCGCCGCGTACATGCCGGCGTGCATCGCGTAGTGGACACCCGCGAGTTCGGCGATGTTGACCATCCCGGCGGCGTCGCCGGCGATCAGCATGCCCGGCACCGAGAAGCGCTTCGGCAGCGCCCAGTAGCCGCCCGAGGGGATCGTCTTCGCGCCCCAGCCGACCCGCTTGCCGCCCTCGATGATCTTCGTGATGAAGGGGTGGGTCTTGAACAGCTGCAGGGCGTCGTGGACCGAGAAGGTGGCGTCGGTGTTGTCGAGGCCGACGACGAGGCCGAAGCAGACCTTGTCCTCGCCCATCGGGTAGATGAAGCTGCCGCCGGCCTCCTTGAAGCGCGGACTCCAGCGCAACGGCCAACCGAGGGTGTGGATGACCCGGTCCAGCGGCTGCGGCACCTCCCAGACCTCCTTGACCCCGAGCTCCCAGACCTGCGGGTCGGAGCCCTCGCGGAGGTCGAAGTAGTCCTATCGCGGCGTAGGTGAGGTGGCCGATCGTGCCCTCGGCCAGGACCGTCGCCTTGGCGACGACGTCGGAGCCGGGCTCGAAGTTGCCGAGCTCCTGGCCCTCCTTGCCGCGGCCGCGGTCGCCCGAGCGGACGCCCTTGACGATGCGGTCCTCGACCAGCAGCTGGGTCGCCGCGGTCTCGGTTAGGATGTAGACGCCTGCCTCTTCGGCTTTTTCGGCCAGAAAGCGGCCGAGTTTGGAGACCGACATCGTGTAGGTCCCCTCTTTGCGGAAGTTCGGCGGCGGCGGCTTCAGCGGGAAGGCTTTGCTCTTGGTCAGGAAGTAGGTCGCGTCCTTGGTGACCTCCTGGTAGACCGGCGGCCACTCCGCCGGCGGCAGGTCGGGGAAGAGCCGTTCCATCGCCGAGGGGTCGACGTTGGCGCCGGAGAGCAGGTGCGCACCGGCGACTTTGCCCTTCTCGATCACCGCGACCGGGACTTCGCCCAGCTTCTCGGTCAGCTCGGGCTCGTCCTCCAGCAGCTGCATGAGTTTGTTGGCGCAGGCAAGACCGGCGGGGCCGCCGCCGACGATCGCGATGCCAACCTCGATTCGCTCGTCCGCGAGATCCGTCGGCGCCGCGATGACGCTCTCGGAATCGAAGGGCGGCGGAAACTCGCTCGGTGCAACTGCCATTGGTCGGACTCCTTGTTCCTCAGGTGAATGAAGGCCGGGGGCCCCAGGGGCCCCCGGAAACGTCAGCCCTTCTTGGCCTTGATCGCCTCGGTCAGCTTGGGGACGATCTTGTGCAGGTCGCCCACCACGCCGAGGTCCGAGAACTCGAAGATCGGCGCGTTCGGGTCCTTGTTGATCGCCAGGATGTTCTCCGAGTTCTGCATCCCGACCTTGTGCTGGATCGCCCCGGAGACGCCGGCGGCGAGGTACAGCTTCGGCGCCACCGTCTTGCCGGTCTGGCCGATCTGGGCCGCGTACGGGTACCAGCCGGCGTCGACGACCGCGCGGGTCGCGGCGACGGCGCCGCCCATCGAGTCGGCGAGCTGCTCGCAGAGCTCGAAGCCCTCTTTGGCGCCGAGACCGCGACCGCCGCCGACGAGGATGTCTGCGTCCTCGATGTTGACGTCGGCGCCGCGCTGCTCGCCGCGCTGGACCAGCTTCGCCTTGGACGACCACTCGGAGAGCTCGACGTCGACATCGACGACCTCGGCGGTGCCGCCGGACTCATTGGTGTCGAACGCGTTGAGGCGGCCGATGATGATGCCGGGCTCGGAGACGTAGCCGACGTCGGCGATCTCGGAGTCCTGCAGGATCGGCCGCTCGACGACCAGCTTGCCGCCGTCGACTTTGACCGCGGTGACCTCCATCGTGACGCCGGCACCGAGGCGGGCGGTGAGGCCGGCCCCGATCTCGAAGCCGAGCAGACCGCCGCCGAACAGGGCGTAGGAGAAGCCCTCGTCGGCGATGACCTTGGCCATCGCGTCGACGATCGGCTGCGCCAGACCCTCGGGCACGCTCTTGGCCCGGTAGACCTTGGCGGCGCCGTAGTTGCCGAGCGAGGCGCAGGCGTCGTCGGCGATGTCGCCGACGACGATCGCAGCGGCGTCGCCGCCGATCTCGCCGGCCAGCTTGGCCGCCTCGGAGATCGCTCCGAGCGAGTTCTTGTTGAAGTTGCCCTCGTCGTCGTGGAGGGCGTAAACCAGGATGCCTGCCATTTAGATCAGCTTCCTCTCGTCGAGCCACGCGACGATCTTTTCGACCGTCTCGTTGGTGTCCTCGTCCTCGATGATCTCGCCCGCTTCCTTCGCCGGGGGCGGGTTGAGGGCGAGCACTTTGGTCTTCGAACCGCCCTCGCCGACCTGGCCGGCGTCGATGCCGACGTCGCCGGTCGCCTTCGAGTCGAGCGGTTTCTTTTTCGCGCCCATGATCGCTTTCAGGCTCGGGTAGCGCGGCTCGTTGATCGCGTCGCCGACGCTGATCACGGCGGGCAGCTCGACCTCGACCGTGTCGTAGCCGTACTCGGCCTGGCGCTCGCAGCGCAGCTTGCCGTCGGTGACGTCGATCTGGATCACCTGGGTCAGCGAGGGCATCTTCAGGTGGTCGGCGACGACGGCGCCGATCGTGTAGCACTCGCCGTCGTCCGACTGCTGGCCCAGCAGGACCAGGTCGGGGCTCTCAGACTCGAGCACCTTGGCCAGCGCGTAGCCGGTGGCGCAGACGTCGGAGCCGGCCAGCGCGTCGTCGGCGAGGTGGACCGAGCGATCGGCGCCGAGGGCGACGGCCTTGTGCAGCGCGCGGACCGCGGAGCTCGGGCCCATCGTCACCGCCACGACCTCCTCGACCGGGATCGCGCCACCCTCCTTGATCTGCATGGCCGCCTCGAGGGCGTGCGTGTCGAAGGGGTTGAGGTTTTTCTCGCCGCCGCGGTCCAGCCGCATCGTATTCGGGTCGATGCGCTTCTGGACGGCGGCGTCCGGGACCTCCTTGACCAGGACGCAGATCTTCAAAACAAAGCCTCCTTAAGGTGATTCTCAGGTCTTCGCGGGGCGCGATCTTAACGCGTGCCGGCGGTTGACTGACGAGTCAATCAGGATGATACCCGGATCGGACGGACCTATGCACCGATCCGTGTCGTAAATCACGCACCACCGCGTGCGACGGGGCGATTTCCGGTCTGTGTGACCGGTTTTCGTCCCGTCAGGGTTCGGATTCGGCGTGGCGGGCGGTCGCCCGCTCCTGGATGAACTCGACGATGTCGTCGGTTCCGGCGCCGGGGGTGAAGACCTCGGCGACGCCGAGCTGCTTCAGCTCGGGGATGTCGTCGGCCGGGATCGTGCCGCCGACGGTGACGAGGACGTCGTCGACGCCCTGCGCCTTCAGCAGCTCGACCACTTTCGGGACCAGCGTCATGTGGGCGCCGGAGAGGATCGAGAGGCCGACGGCGTCGGCGTCCTCCTGGATCACCGTCTCGGCGATCTGCTCCGGCGTCTGGTGCAGCCCGGTGTAGATCACCTCCATTCCGGCGTCGCGCAGGGCGCGGGCGATGATCTTGGCGCCGCGGTCGTGTCCGTCCAAACCGGGCTTGGCGACGACGACGCGGATCTTGCGTGCGGTTGCGGTGCTCATCAGCGGGAAGCCTAGTGATATGGCGGTTCGCCTGTTCCTTATCGGTGCATAGGACCGATAAGGAACAGGCGAATGTCAGCGCCGGGCGTAGAAGCGGCGCGGCGGGGGGACATGGCGGCGAGATGCCACCCGCCTGGCGCCGAAGCCGGCGACGGTTGCCAGCAGCGTCACCGCCAGGGCGACGAGGCGGCGGCCGAGGCGCTCGAAGTGCAGCGTCTGCCAGCCCTCCTCGCGGGCGATCGCCGCCAGCGGCGGGTCGGGGTTGACGGCGACCGGGTTGCCGACCGCGCGCAGCATCGGCAGGTCGGAGATCGAGTCGGAGTAGGCGTAGGACCCGGCCAGCTCGATCCCGTGCCGGTCGGCGAATTCCTCCATCGCCGTCACCTTGCCCTCGCCGTAGACGAAGGGGCCGTCGAGGCGGCCGGTGAAGGCACCCTCGGCGTCGGTCTCGTACCGGGTCCCGATCCCGCCGTCCATGCCGAGGACGTGGGCGAGCTGCTCGACGACGCCGTTGCCGGCGGCGCTGACGATGAAGGTCGGCCGGCCCGCGTCCTGGTGGGCGTAGACCTCTTCCAGCATCTGCGGAAAGACCCGCGGCAGGATCGCCGCCATGACTTCCGGTCCCATCCGGTCGATGTTCTTCGCCGGCACGCCCGTGATCAGCTCGCGGGCGACCTTCAGCACCTCGCTGGTGCGCTCGTCGGTGGTGCCGCGCAGGCGGTAGCGCAGGTGCTCGAAGCCCCAGCTGGCGAGCTGTCGTTTGCCGACGATCCCCTGCTTGGCGGCGATGCGGGCGAACTGCATCCCGCTCGACCCCGCCATCAGGGTCTTGTCGAGATCGAAAAAAGCGGCAGCCCGCGGCGCCACTTCGCTCGCGGGCTGCTCGCTCAAAGGGAGATCAGCCCCCGTTGACCTCGATGACGATCGCGTCGCCCTGACCGCCGCCAGAGCAGATCGCGGCGACGCCGAGGCCGCCGCCGCGGCGGCGCAGCTCGTGGACGAGGGCGCCGACGATGCGGGCGCCCGAGGCGCCGATCGGGTGGCCGAGGGCGATCGCGCCGCCGTTGACGTTGACCTTCTCCTCGTCGACGCCGAGCATCCGCACGCTGTTCAGGGCGACCGAGGCAAAGGCCTCGTTGATCTCCCAGAGGTCGACCTCGTCGGCGCTCTTGCCGATCTTCTCCAGCGCCTGCTTGGCGGCGTTGGCCGGCGTTTTCGCCAGGTAGGGGAAGTCGTCGGCGACGGTTCCGTAGGAGAGGATCCGCGCCAGCGGGGTCTTGCCTTCCTTCTCGGCCCACTCCTCCGAGGCGACGACGATCGCGCCGGCGCCGTCGTTGACGCCCGGGGCGTTGCCGGCGGTGTGGGTGGCGTCGGGGCCGCCGATGCCCTTCAGACCGGCCAGCGTCTCCAGGGTGGTGTCGGGGCGGATCGCCTCGTCGGCCTCGACCGACGTCTCCCCCTTGCGGGACTTGACGGTGACGCCGACGATCTCGTCGGCGAGGCGGCCGGCTTCGGTCGCCTCGTGGGCGAGCCGGTGCGAGCGCTCGGCGAAGCGGTCCATGTCGACGCGGGTGATCTCCAGCTCGTTGGAGACCTCGCTCGCCTCGTTGATCATCTGCTTCTCGGTGAAGGGGTTGGTGAGGCCGTCGTGGGTCATCGCGTCGAGCGCCTTGACGTCGCCCATCCGGAAGCCGAAGCGGGCGCCGGGCAGCAGGTAGGGCGCCTGGCTCATCGACTCCATGCCGCCGGTGACGGCGACGTCGGAGTCGCCGGCGCGGATCGCCTGGTCGGCGAGGCCGAGCGAGCGCATGCCCGACGCGCACACCTTGTTGATCGTCTCCGAGGGGACCTCCTTCGGGATCCCGCCCTTGATCTGGGCCTGGCGCGAGGGGATCTGGCCCTGGCCGGCCTGGAGGACCTGGCCGAAGACGACCTGCTCGACCTGCTCGGGTGCGACGCCGGAGCGGTCGAGGGCTGCCTCGATCACGGTCCCGCCGAGGTCGGTGGCGTCGAGGGAGGAGAGACCGCCACCCATCTTTCCGAAGGGGGTACGCGCGGTTCCGAGAATCACTGAGCTGGGCATCTACTGCCTTTCCTTTCCGAAGTTCGCTGGCCTGGCCCCTGTCCGCCAGGTCCCAGCGGGTGACGATACCGACAGGGCAACGTAAACTCGCGGCCGATGAAGGTCGAGGTGAAGCAGGCCGAGCCGACCGGGAGCGACGCCGACCTGGTCGCTGTGGGGCTGTTCGAGGACGGCGAGCTGCCGCCGGCGGTTGCTGCCGCCGGCGGGGCCGACACCGCCCGCTCGGCCTTCAAGAAGCTGGCTCTCCTGCGCCCGGAGGGCGCCGCCCCGGTGCTGGTCGTCGGGCTCGGCAAGCGCGCGGACCTCGACCCCGAGAGGCTGCGCGTCGCCGCCGCCCTCGCCGCCAAGGAGGCGGCGCGCCTGGAGGCGGTCTCGCTCGCCTGGGCGCTGCCCGAGAGCGACGACGCCGAGGCCGCCGCCGAGGCGCTGGTCGTCGGCACGATCCTCACCGCCTACCGCTTCGACCGCTTCAAGTCCGGCGAGGGCGACGCGACCCCCCGTCTCGAGTCGCTGACGCTGCTCGCGCCGCCCGAGCTGGCCGGCACCGCCGCGACCGCGACGGTCGCCGCCGAGGCCCAGAACCGGGCCCGCGACCTGCAGCTCGCGCCTGCCAACGTCGCCACCCCGAGCTTCCTCGCCGAGCGCGCCGAAGAGATCGCCGCCGGCTCGGAGGCGATCGACGCGGAGGTCTTCGGCCGGGCCGAGCTGGAAGCGAAGGGGATGGGCGGCCTGCTCGCCGTCAGCCAGGGCGGCCCGCAGGAGCCGAAGCTGATCGTCCTGCGCTATCGCGGCGGCGGAGGCGGCGCACCCGTCGCCTTCGTCGGCAAGGGCGTCACCTTCGACACCGGCGGCATCTCGCTCAAGCCCGGGGCCGGGATGCAGGAGATGAAGATGGACATGTCGGGCGCCGCCGCGGTCCTCGAGGCGGTCGCGGCGATCGCCGAGCTGGGGCTGCCGGTCGAGATCGTCGCCGTCGTGCCGACGACCGAGAACATGCCCTCCGGGACCGCGATCAAGCCCGGTGACGTCATCACCCAGTACAACGGCAAGACGGTCGAGGTCAACAACACCGACGCCGAGGGACGGCTGATCCTCGCCGACGCGCTCGCCTACGCGGTCGAGCTCGGCGCCGAGCGGATCGTCGACCTCGCCACCCTGACCGGCGCCGTCGAGGTCGCGCTGGGCAAGACCTACGCCGCGGTCATCGCCAACGACGACGAGCTCGCCGCGGCGGTGATCGCGCGCCGGCGAGGAGACCGGCGAGCTGCTCTGGCGCATGCCGCTGCACCCGGAGTACACGGAGCTGATGCAGGGCACGGTCGCCGACCTGTCCAACCTCGGCAAGAAGCGGCTTGGCCGGAACCCTCACCGCCGCCGCCTTCCTCGAGGAATTCGTCGGCGACACCCCCTGGGCGCACCTCGACATCGCCGGCACCGCCTGGGGCACCGGCCGCGCCTACGTCGGCGACGACGCCAACGGCTTCGGCGTGCGGCTGCTGGTCGAGCTCGCGCGCCATCTCTCCTGAAAGCGGCTTCGCCACCACTCCACCTAGCCGCCGAGCAGCATGCAGGTGGCGATGCCGTGGGCGAGCAGCTTGCCGCCGTCGGCTGCGATCAGGTTGGCGTCGGCCGTGGCCTGCTTGCGACCCCGATAGAGGACGCGCGCCTCGCAGAGGACGCGGCCCGTGTCGCGGGTGATCGGCCGCACGTACTTCGCCTCGAGCCCGAGCGAGGTGTAGCCGACGCCGGCCGGGAGGGTCGTGTGGACAGCGCAGCCCAGGGCGCTGTCCAGCAGCGTCGCGGCGTAGCCGCCGTGGACGACGCCGATCGGGTTGTAGTGCTCCTCGCCGGGCTCTCCCTCGAAGACCACCCTCCCCTCCTCCAGCTCGACCGGCCGCAGCCGCATCGTCACCGCGATCGGCGGCGGCGGCATCTGACCGGTGACGACCGCGGTCATGTACTCCATGCCGGTCATCGTCGCCCCGGCCGCCGCCGTCGGCACAGGGTCCTGCCAGACGAGGGTGCGGCTGCGGGAGCTGCCCGGGTCGGAGGCCGCGAACGCTTCGGCGACCTCCGCCGCGCTCCCTTCGGGCGCGGTGACCACTCCGCTCCCGCTCACTTGATCTCCAGTCGCTGGACGTCCCCGCCGTTCCGCCGCGGTCGGGACGGCTGCGCCGGGTAGTGCAGGTCGGCGCTGATCTCCGCCTCGCTGATCGCGATCCGCGGGCCCTTCGGGCGCCGGTGGTGCCTATGTCTTGGGATCAGCCTCATCTCGGGCCTCCAATCGACTTGGTTGCATCAAGCAACTCTGGACGGCGGCAGCCTACCGCGGTCAGTTGCTTGATGCAACCCAGTGTGCGAAGATTCACACGTGCTGCATCGCGACTACCCCGGCCTCGACTGCTCGGTCGCCAAGGCCCTGGAGGTGATCGGCGAGCGCTGGTCGCTCCTGATCGTCCGCTCGGTGATGCACGGCAACCGCCGCTTCGGCGAGATGCAGGAGTCCCTCGGAATCGCCCGCAACGTCCTCTCCTCGCGGCTGCAGCGGCTGGTCGACGAGGAGATCCTCGAGCGGCGGGCCTACCAGGAAAGCCCGCCCCGCTACGAGTACTTCCTCACCGAGAAGGGCCTCGACCTCTGGCCGGCCCTGATCGCGCTGTTGAACTGGGGCGACCGCTACTCCCCCGACCCGGAGGGACCGCGGCGTCTGATCGTCCACAAGGAGTGCGGCGGCACCGTCAGCGAGCGCGGGATCTGCGAAAGCTGCGGCAAGCTGCTGACGGCGAGGGACGCGAAGCAGATACCGGGTCCAGGCGCGAAGGCCGTCGAGGACAAAGCCGCAGCGGCGGCTTAGCTTTCGTTTTCCGCTTCGCGGCGTCGGATCTCGTCGGCGAGGACGATGTACTCCTCGACCATGTTCCGATCCTTGGGTCGATTGGCGGCGCGCTTCATCGCGATCAGGTGATCGAGGGACGCCACCCGCACGGGAAGACCGAAGACATCCTTCTCTTCAGATCCGGCAAGCAACTCCGCGAATCGGCGGATCCCATCCACGTCGGCTAGGACGTCAAGATCCCCGAAGGGGGTGACGAAGGTGAAGTTGGCACCGTTTTCGATCGTTCGCTCATCGAGCTGAAAAGGGAGGTCGGGCGGCGCCCCTCGCAGGCGGACGCCGATCTCCCCCAAAGCAGCTACCAAGCGCTTCACGTTCGCTTTGTCGCGGGCGTACGCGATGTCGAGGTCATAGCTCGGATAGCTCGAGCCGCGAGCGATCCCCGCCATCCCCCCGATCATCACGAAGCTGACTCCCTGATCCACCAGCGGACCCAAGAGGCGCCGCAGGTCTGGCGCTTTAGGAGGCAACATCTTCATTGGGGCTCCCATCCTTTCCTCTTAGGCAGCGGACTCATCTCGATCACCTGGTCGGCGAAAGCAGCGCCGTAGTCCAAGCGCTCCCCCTCGTTCATCTGCAATCGCTCAGCGACAAGCGTGCGATCGATTCCGGCATCCCGTGACTCAACCGCCAGCTTCAGGTCCTCCCCCAGCAAACGAAGGAGCTCCTCTAGCGTCCGAATGGTGGGCGAGCCCCGTTCCTGCTCGATTCGCGAGATGGCGGACTGAGTCGTGCCCGCACGAATTGCCAGGCGCTCCTGACTGAGCCCGTGCCGGATTCGGGCCTCGCGCAGCAGACGTCCTGGTTCCAGGCTCATAGCGTATTAACGATTATCGCATAAACGCAATGTAGTTCGATCAGCTAGTTTTTGGGCAACCAGCGGACGACGAGAGGAACGAATGGCGACGGCGGCAGAGGTTCAGGTGCGGGACAAGATCTTCATCGGCGGCGCGTGGGTCGAGCCGAGCGGCTCTGAGTCGATCGAGGTTGTGAATCCGACCAGCGAGGAGACGATCGGGACGATCCCGGCCTGCTCCCCCGAGGACGCCGACCGGGCCGTCGCCGCCGCCCGCGAGGCCTTCGACAGCTGGTCGCAGACCTCCCGCGAGGCGCGCGCCGGTCACATCGCCGCGATCGCCGAGGGCCTGGGCGGGCGCGCCGAGGAGATCACCGCGACGATCACCCAGGAGCTGGGGATGCCGCTGAAGCTGAGCGGGATCATCCAGGTCGGCCTCCCCACCTCCCAGTTCGCCTCGATGCCGAAGCTGATGGAGGAAGTCGCCTGGGAGGAGGAGATCGGCAACTCGCGGGTGCTGCGCGAGCCGGTCGGCGTCCTCGGCGCGATCACTCCCTGGAACTACCCGCTGAATCAGATCGCCGCCAAGGTGGCCCCCGCCCTCGCCGCCGGCTGCACCGTGGTGCTGAAGCCGAGCGAGGTGACGCCGCTGAACGCCTTCCTCCTGGCCGAGGTGGTCGAGGCGGCGGGGCTGCCCGCCGGCGTCTTCAACCTCGTCACCGGCCTGGGCCCGGTCGTCGGCGAGGCGATCGCAGCCCACCCGGGCGTCGACATGGTCTCCTTCACCGGCTCGACCCGCGCCGGGCGCCGGGTCTCCGAGCTCGCCGCAGAGACCGTCAAGCCGGTGGCGATGGAGCTCGGCGGCAAGTCGCCGAACGTGATCCTCGACGACGCCGACCTCGCCAGGGCGGTTCCCGACGGCGTCGCCAAGTGCTTCCTCAACAGCGGCCAGACCTGCAGCGCCCTGACCCGGATGCTGGTCCCGCGCCAGCGCCTCGCCGAGGCCGAGGAGCTGGCCCAGGCGACCGCCGAGAGCTTCACCCCCGGCGACCCGTTCGACTCCTCGACCCGCCTCGGCCCGCTCGTCTCCGACGTCCAGCGCGAGCGTGTCCGCGGCTACATCGCCAAGGGCGTCGAGGAGGGCGCACGGCTGATCACCGGCGGTGCCGAGTCCCCCGAGGGGCTCGAGCGCGGCTACTTCGTCCGCCCGACCGTCTTCTCCGAGGTCGAGGCCGAGATGACGATCGGCCAGGAGGAGATCTTCGGCCCGGTGCTGGCGATCCAGCCCTACGAGGGCGAGGACGACGCCGTCCGCATAGCCAACTCCACCCCCTACGGCCTCGCCGGCGGTGTCTGGTCGGCGGACGGCGACCGCGCGATCGCCCTCGCCCGCCGCATCCGCACCGGCCAGATCGAGATCAACGGCGGCGCCTTCAACCCCCTCGCCCCGTTCGGCGGCTACGGCCAGTCGGGCCACGGCCGCGAGAACGGCCGCTACGGGATCGAGGAGCTGCTGCAGGTCAAGAGCCTGCAGCTGTAGGACCGAGCCGGCAGGCGCTTCGGGATCATCCCCCGTTCCTGCATCCAGCCGACCAGCTCGCTCGCCCGCTCGACGTCCATCTCGCCGCTGGCGGAAAGCAGGGGCAGCGTCGCCTCCAGCTGGGCTTCGGTCGTCCGACGATCGGTTTCCGGGTTCGAGTACGGAGACTGCTCGATGGCATCGGCCGCGGCCGCCGGGTCTTCGACCGCCGCGGCGGCACCCTGGACGAGGGCCGAGACGAAGGCCCGGATCACCTCGGGGTTCTCAGCCGCGAAATCGGTCTGGGCCACCGCCACCAGCCCTTCGTAGGCAGGGACGCCATGGTCCTCGACCCGGCTGACGACCGGCTTTGCGCCGCGCGCTTCGAGCTCCACCCCCTCGATATTCCACGAGCCGCCGAAGATCGCGTCGGCCCGCCCGCTGAGCAGGGCCGGGACCAGCTCGTAGTCGACCCGCTCGACGTCCACGTCGTCCAGCGTCAGCCCCGCCTGTCCCAGCAGGTCCCCGAGCAGGGCCTGCTGGAAGTCGCCGCCCGGTACCGCGATCGTCTTCCCCTTCAGCTCGGCAACGCCGCCGATCTTCGATTTGGCCAGCCAGATCATCGCCGTGGTCGGCTCGGTGACCAGGCCTCCCACCGCGACCACCGGCGCGCCCCCCGCCATCGCCATCGCGACCTCCGGCAACGGCGCCAACCCGAGCTCATCGGTCCCGTTGGAGACGTAGGTGACTCTGCGGCTCGGCTGCGCCGGCGCCGCGGCCACGACGCGCAGGCCCTTCTCGGCGAAGAACCCCTGGCTTTCGGCCATCTGCACGGCCACGTTCTCGGCCCCTGCCCGCCCGTCGAGCGTGAGCCGGACTTCACGCGTCGCCGGCGGAAGCCTTGCCTCCACCGACTCCTCCTCGCCGCCGCCGCATCCGGCCAGCAGCAGAACGGCGGTGAGCACCCCCACCGGGATCCAACCGGGCCTGCCCATTGCTCAAACTTTACGGAGTTATTGGGCCGGCCGGCGGCGCGGCGGTGATGTCGCCCGTCGGGCGACCAGCCACGGCTGCGGCCCGTCCCACCCGCTCGCCGATGCCGTAGTGGGCGCAGATCGTCAGCTCGTGCTCGCGGCGGAGCGGCCGGCTGGGGTCGACGACCGGGGCGCTGCGGATCGCGTCGGCCTCCTGGGCGACCCAGACGCCGAAGGGCGCCCCGGCGCAGCTCGAGAAGGGGACGGCGACGACGCGGGCTCGGCGCCGGCGGCCGAGGCGGGCGATCAGCCAGGCCGGCTCGCCGCTGTCGGCGTCGACGTAGAGGCCCTGCACCTCCCCGACCGCGTCGCCGCCCAGCTCGGCGACGCCGGCGCCGAGCCAGCCCATCGCCTCGCCGAGCGAGGGCTGCGGCGCGTCACTCATCGACGTGCCTGGCCAACAGCTCGCTTGCCGCCGTCGCCGGATCCAGCTCGCGGCGGACGACCCGGTCGAGCAGCTCCGCCGTCGCCGGGTCTTCGGAGACCGTCTGCTCGAGGCGGCGGCGCATCCGCGAGGTGGCGATGCCGAGCACCTCGCTGCGCAGGTTGCGGGCGCGGCGCTCAGCCAGAGTTCCGGCCTGCTCGATGAACTCGCGGTGCGCCTGGATCTGCACCGCCAGCTCCTCGACCCCCTCGCCGCGCGCGGCCTCGGTGCGGAGGATCGGCACCTTCCAGCCCTCGGGGTCCTGGGAGAGGGCGAGCACGCCGCGCACCTCGCGGACCATCGTGTCGGTCATCGGGTGGTCGGCCTTGTTGACGACGATCACGTCGGGGATCTCCATCACCCCCGCCTTCAGCGCCTGGATCGAGTCGCCCGAGCCGGGCATCAGCGCCAGCACGATCGTGTCGGCGTGGTCGACGATGTCGATCTCCGCCTGGCCGACGCCGACGGTCTCGATCAGGACGTCGTCTTTGCCGGCGGCGTCCATGACCAGCGCCACCTGCAGCGCCGCCTCGGAGAGGCCGCCGAGGGCGCCGCGCGAGGCCATCGAGCGGATGAAGACGCCGGGGTCGAGGAAGTGGTCGGTGAGGCGGATCCGGTCGCCGAGCAGGGCGCCGCGGGTGAAGGGGCTCGAGGGGTCGATCGAGAGCACCGCGACCTCGCGCTCGGCTTTGCGCAGCTCGCCGGTCAGCGCCCCGATCAGGGTGCTCTTCCCCACTCCCGGAGGTCCGGTGAAACCGATGATCCGGGCCTTGCCGGTGCGCGGGTAGACCTCGCGGACCAGCTCCCAGCCGGCGGGGTCGTCGGACTCGATCAGGGTGATCGCCCGCGCCAGGGCCCGCTTTTCGCCGGCGACGAGGCGCTCGGCCAGCGGGGCGGATTTGGCGACGTCGGCCACGGGCCGGTTGAGTCTAAGAGGTCGGGCGGCAACCCGCGCCTGCGCGTTGGGGTTGCCGCGCGACCTCTAAAGTTGCCCCGCCGTGCTCCGCTTCCTGGCCCGCAACCGGATGCTGACCCCGCGCTACGCGCGGCTCCTCTGGCGTTACCTCTGGCGGCGCCTGCTGACGTCCGCGGGCCGGCGCTGGCGCTCCGAGGGGCCCTTCTTCCTCGGCCGCGGGCTGGAACTGAAGATCGAGCCGCGGGGCGAGATCCGCTTCGGCCGCTTCGTCTGGATCGGCGACGGGACCAAGATCCGCTGCCACGAGGGCGTCGTCGAGATCGGCGCGAAAACCGTGATGGGCCAGGAGTGCACGATCTCCGCCTACCAGCGGGTGCGGATCGGCGACGAGTGCGTGATCGCCGACCGGGCGATGTTCATCGACTTCGACCACGGGATGGTCGAGGTCGAGCGCCCGATCCGCCTGCAGGGGATCTACAAGCGCGACGTCGAGGTCGGCAACAACGTCTGGATCGGCTACGGCGCCTGCATCCTGCGCGGAGTCAGCGTCGGCGACAACTCGGTGATCGGCACCAACGCGGTGGTGACCAAGGACGTCCCCGCCAACGCGGTCGTCGGTGGCATCCCGGCCCGGATCATCCGCATGCGGGACGCGCCGCAGGATCTGCGCTGGCAGCGGCCGGTCGAACCGGACCCCGAGGCCTGGACGACGATGCAGCCGCTGCAAGAAGTCCGTCATCCCTGAAACGTATTGTCTGGCTGACAATGCGCCGGTCGCGAAACAGTGTCTGCATGGCCGCCGACGGAAGACTGCGATCGGAGGAGGTCGCGGTGAAGTTTGGCCGCAACCTCTTTCGCTGCCGCCGGCGGGCGGCGATGTCGCAGGAAGAGCTGGGCGCGCTCGCCTCGCTGCACCGGACCGAGATCGGGATGCTCGAGGCCGGCACCCGCCTGGCCCGGGTCGACACGCTGATGAAGCTCGCCGGCGCCCTCTCGATCTCGCCGCTGGAGCTGCTCGACGGCATCCACTGGACCCCCGGCAACAGCGCCGCGGGCAGCTTCAGCATCAGCGAGCGCAGCCTCGCCCGGCGCGGCTGAGCGCTGCCAAACGGAGCCGCGCTTGCTGAGCGCAGCGAAGCGCTGCTACCGAGTCTTGGCGCCAGCCAGCTCGGCGTAGACGGCGGCCGTCTGCTCGGCGACGTCGCCCCAGTCGAAGCGGCGCAGGTGCTCGTAGGCTTCGGCGACGAGATGGCGGCCGAGCTCGTCGTCGGAGAGGACGCGGATCGCCACCTCGGCCAGGGCTTCCGGGTCGTGGGCGCGGAAGCGCAGGCCGGCCTCCTCGTGCGGGACGACCTCGCGCAGGCCGCCGGTGTCGGCGACGATGCAGGGACAGCCGGAGGCCATCGCCTCCAGCGCCACCAGGCCGAAGGGCTCGTAGATCGAGGGGACCACGGTGAGGTCGGCGATCCGGTAGAGCGAGTGCAGCACGTCGTCGCCGATCCAGCCGAGGAAGGTGCCGTGCTCCATCAGCCCCAGCTCCTCGGCCTGGCGCTTCAGCTCGGTCTCGTGGGTCCCCGAGCCGGCGACCAGGAAGCGCGTCCCCGGCGCCTCCTCGATCACCCGCGGCATCGCCTCCAGCGCCAGCTGGAAGCCCTTCTCGTAGACGAGCCGGCCGATCAGCAGGACCAGCTTCTCCTCCGGTGTGGCGAACTCGGAGCGCAGGCGCGCCAGCTCGTCCTCCGGCTGCGCGGGCAGGTCGTCGGGGTCGATCCCGTTCGGGATCACGCTGATCTTGCCCTCCTCGACGCCGAAGATGTCGGCGACCTGTTCGCGCATGTAGTGGGAGCAGGCGATCACCCGGTCGGAGCGGTTGGTGATCCAGCGCTCGACGCCGTGGATGTAGGTCTGCGGGTGCTTGTCGACCCAGCCCTGGTGGCGGCCGTACTCGGTGGCGTGGATCGTCGTCACCAGCGGCGCGTCGAAGCGCTTGGCGAGGTGGTCGCAGGCGTTGGCGACGAGCCAGTCGTGGCCGTGGACGAGGTCGAAGCTGTAGCGGTCCCCCAGCTCGACGCCGGCGGCGAGCATGTCGGAGTTCATCCGTTCGATCCAGGCGACGAACTCGCCGAGGTCGGTCGGCCGTTTCGGCTCGCGGATGCGGTGGATGATCACCCCGTCGCGGCGCTCGGTCGCCGGCGACTCCTCGCCGCCGCGGGTCAGGACGTGGACCTCGACGTCGCGCTCGACCAGCGCCTCGGAGAGCTTGCGGACGTGGCGAGCGAGGCCGCCCTCGATCAGCGGCGGGTACTCCCAGGAGAGAATCAGGACGCGGGTCATTCGGGTGGCGTAATCCGGAGTGGTTTTTATGGCTCCAGGAGCGGAGCGAGGCTGAGGTCCGGGGCGAGGGATCGCATACGCGGATCGGTGGGGCGGTCGCAGTCTATGGCCTCCAACATCGCCCGTGAGTGGTCGGTGGCGCGCTGGTAGGCGTAGTCACCCGCCTGCTTGCGCTGATCGAGAAACGCCCAGTCGCTCGCCTGGGCGGCGAGCAGCTCGCGCGCGGCGCGGGTCAGCGAGTCTCCCCGCAGGCCGCCGGAGACCGCCCGCAGCAGGCGCAGCTCCATCCGCCGGGCGCCCCAGGCGAGGTCGGCGACCGGCGGCGAGTCCCAGGTCCGCAGGCCCTTGCCCTCGCCCCAGGTCGAGGCATGCAGCGCCCGCTCGACCGGCTCGTGCTCGGCCAGCGCCTGCGGCACGGTGAGCAGCCGGACACCCGCCTCCGCCGCCCCCGCGAGGACGTCCCGCAGCCAGATCGGCCCCTCCGACCACCAGTGCCCGAGCAGCTCGGTGTCGATCGCGAAGACGAGCAGGCCGCGCCTGCCGCGCTCCTTCGCGTAGGCGCGGAGGCGCGCCTCGACCGCGGCGAGGAACTCGCCGGCCTGCCGCCGTGCCGCGGCCTCGGCGGCCGCCGGGTCGTAGGCGCCGCCGCCGACTCGCCAGATCCGGATCCCGCGCAGCGATTTGCCGGCGAACTGGGCGTGGGCGGGGTCGGACGGGTAGCCGTCCAGCGACCAGAGCCACGAGATCGCCTCCCAGTCGATCGGCAGCGCCACCGGGCCGGCCTCGGTGCGCACCGGCGCCAGCGCCTCCAGCGGCTCGGCGTGCTTGCTCTGGTCGACGCAGAACCAGCGAACACCCTCCTCGGCGAGCTGCCACTCGAGACCCGGGTCGTAGGCGCACTCCGGCAGCCAGAAGCCACCGTCCCAGCCGAAGCGGCGGCGATGCGAGCGGATGCCGGTCCGCAGCTGCAGCCGCGCCCCCGCTCGCGTCGCCAGCAGCGGCAGCACGGCGTGGGTGGCGCTGGAGGCCGCGAGGGCGATCCGTCCCTCCGAGGCCGCCCGCTGGAAGGGCGCGAGCGGGTCGCCGCCGGCCGCGTCGAGCAGCTCCAGCGCGCGGCCATAGCGGCGGCGCTCGCCCTCGCAGGCCGCCCGGCACTCCTCCGGCACCTGCGGCAGGTCTGCCTCGGCGGCGCCGATCCGCCACTCGACCAGGAAGCGGCGCAGCCGCTCGGCGGCGCCCGCGTCCTCGAGCTGGTCGGCCAGCACCGGCGTCACCGTCATCGTCAGGTCGCGAGCCACCTCCAGCACCGGCAGGTAGGAGCGGACCACCGCGTCGAACAGCCACTCCTCGCCGAACGGGTAGGTCCCGAAGCCCTCGACGTAGGGCATGTGGCTGTGCAGGACGATCGCCAGGTCCCCAATCGTCTCCGGGCCGGCGGGTCCTGTCGCCGATTTGGCACCACCACCCCTTTCGGGGTGGTCCCCCAAATCGCCGCCACCCCCCGGCAGCGGCGGGTCCGATTCACGCATGGCAGACGGCGAGAAAATCCAATGCGGTGTCGAGATTTTCTTTTTTCAAGCTGAAGTCAGAACTTGCGATAGCGGGGGTGAAGCGGTCGTAGAAGGGCTTGGTCAGGCGCAGCCGCTTGTGGACGCCGTCCCAGCCGAGCTTGATCGCCAGCTCGTGGGCCCGCAGCTTGCGGGCGTGGAAGAGCCCGAGCATCTCGACCCGCGGGAAGTGCGCCTCGCAGAGGGCCTGGAACTCCTCGGCCCGGTACTCCTTCACGTGCCAGGGGTTGTCGGACTTCTCGGCCCCCGGGGGAGCCAGCGTCAGCAGGTTGGGCGTCGAGACGTAGGCGACCCCGCCGGGCGCCAGCATCGACTTGAAGTGCTCGAGGATCGCCCCCGGGTCCTGCACGTGCTCGATCGTCTGCAGGAAGACGACGGCGTCGCTCGGCTCGGAGAAGCTTTCGACCAGATCGCGCTCGAAGCGCATGTTCGGGCTCCGGTAGCGGAGACGAGCGTGCTCGTGCGCTTCCGGATTGGCGTCGACGCCAACGACGCTGGCGGCGCTCCCGGCGAGGACGTCGGAGCCGTAGCCCTCGCCGCAGGCCATGTCGACCACCCGCTTCCCCGCGACCCGCCCGGCGATCCACTCGTAGACGACCAGGTGGCGGCGGAACCAGTAGTTCTCCTCGGGCACGTCGGGCAGCGTCCGCTCGCCGGTGAGCGGCAGCGGCGGCACCCCGGGCGGCTGGTTGCGCTGTAGGTACTCCTCGACGATGCGGGGACCGTATTGCAGCGGTGTGCTTTATGTCCGCATAGCGGACAAAAGGAACACCGCTGTGCGGAAATCGCCCGCCAGGGCGTTCCGCGTAGAGTTCCCGCCCGATGCCAGCCTCCCCCACCGCCACCCACGACCACATCAAGGACGTCAACACCCGCTATCACGACGCGGCCGCCGACGAGTACGACGCCAAGTGGGGCATCGACTTCGGCGAGGTCGGCCAGCGGCAGGTCCGCCTCAAGCTGGTCAAGGCGCTGGGCGGATCGCAGGGCCGCTCCTTCGGCGACGCGCTGGAGATCGGCTCCGGCACCGGCTACTTCTCGCTCAACCTCGTCCAGCTCGGGGTGATCGAGCGGCTGACCGCGACCGACATCTCACCGGGGATGCTGAAGCGACTGGCGGCGACGGCCGACGCGCTGGGCCTGGAGGGCGTCAGCACGGTCACCACCGAGGCCGAGACGCTGCCCTTCGAGGACGAGAGCTTCGACCTGGTCTTCGGCCATGCCGTCCTCCACCACATCCCCGACCTCGAAAAGGCCTTCGCCGAATTCCGCCGGGTCCTGCGGCCGGGCGGGATGATCGCCTTCGCCGGCGAGCCCTCGCGCTACGGCGACACCCTGGCGGCGGTGCCCAAGCGCGCCGGCCTGGCCCTGGCGCCGCTCTGGCGCCGGGCGATCGGCGCCGCGGAGCGCGCCGTCGCCGAAGGCGACCAATCCCACGACCATTCGTTGGAGGGGGAGGTCGACGTCCACGCCTTCGCCCCCGCCGACCTGCGTCGCCTGCTCCGCGACAGCGGCTTCGAGAAGCGCCACGTCGGCGGCGAGGAGCTGCTCTCCAACGCCTGGGGCTGGGGCCTGCGCACGGTCGAGTCGAGCGCCGAGCCGGAGTCGATCTCCTTCGGCTGGCGCCGCTTCGCCTTCAACAGCTACATCGCCCTGCAGAAGGTCGACACCCGCGTGCTTGAGCCCTACCTCCCGGCCGAGCTCTTCTACAACCTGCTGGTCTCGGCGCGCAAGCCTTCCTGACGGCAGGCGGTAGGGAGGGACGGCTGTCCCCTTCCCTTCCTGGGATTTTCGCCGTTAACGCGCCAGCTCTCGCCGAGTAGCAGTTGCGAAAATCAGGACGTCGGTCGGGAAGGGGACACCCGTCCCTCCTGCGACAGCTGTTGAAGTACCAGCTACTTGGCGAGGCGGGCGCGGAATAGCTTTACCTTGGCGTCGATGCCCTTTAGGCGGCGCTCTCCGATGTAGGTGTAGGTGAAGCCGTCGCCCGCGGCCTCCTTGACCGCGGCGTCGACTACGACGCTGCCGGGGCGGGCGACGCCGGTGATCCGGCTGGCGAGGTTGACCGGGCGGCCGTAGTAGTCGCCCGACTGCGGCAGGACCGAGCCGCAGGAGAGGCCGGCGCGCAACCAGGGGAACTGCTCGCCTTCGGCCTCGGCGGCGGCGATCAGCGCCAAGGCAGCACGCAGCATCGGCTCGGCTTCGTTGGCGACGAACATCACCGCGTCGCCGATCGTCTTCACCAGCCGCACCGGCGGCTCGGCGACGGCGCTGGCCATCTCCTCCAGCCGGCCGGCGACCAGGCCCAGCTCCTCGGCCGGGATCTCCTCGCCGAGGCGGGTGAACTCGACCAGGTCGGCGAAGCAGACGGTGAGGTTGGCGGTGCCGCCGATCGCGCCGGAGGCGAGGTCGGCGGTGGCGATCACGTCGCGGCGGATCTGCTCCAGCATGTTCGCCTGCAGGGCGTGGACGACCGTCGGCCCGACCAGCGGCATCATCGCCTCGGCAGCCGCCGCGAAGCGCAGCGCGACGTCGCGCTCGCTGTCGCCGGGCTGAGTCAGGGTGCGGATCACCAGTTCGCGGTTGGCCTCGGCGATCCGCGCGGTCCCCATCCCGATCGTCCGCGCCACCTGCAGCATCCCCTCCTCCGGCAGGCCGGCGTCGAGGAAGGCTTTCATCCGCCGCGCCGCTTCGAGATCGGCCTCGGTGCCGCGCGGTTCGTCGGGGTCGGTATAGGGAACGCCGAGGGCCGCGCTGAAGCGCCGCAGCTGCTCGAGGTCGATGCCGACGATCTCGGCGATCTCCCGCGCCGCGTAGCGGCGGCCGGTCCCGGCCAGGGCGCGCTCGACCGGCAGCAGCGCCAGCCGGCCGGCGGCGACCGCGTCGTGCAGCTCCTCCAGGGAGACGCCGTCGGCGGCCAGCTCTTCGAGCAGGACCAGGCGTGCCCGCCGCGCCTCCCCCTCGAGCTCGTCGAGCAGGCCCTCGGCTTCGAAGTCGATAGGGATGCCCGTCGCCACGCGCCCATTCTTTCGCCTCAACCGGTTGCGTGGTTCCTTTGTCCTCTATATGCGGACAAAAGAACCACGGAACTACGCGTAGGCGACGGCGCCGCCGCGGCGGGGGTCGCCGCCGCCGCTCAGCTCGCCGGTGGCGGGATTACGGGCGACGCCCTGGACGCCGCCGAAGAAGAGGTTCACGGAGGGCCAGCGGGCTACCTTGCGCCCTCGCGCCTCCATGCGATCCAGCGCATCCGGGTCGACGCCCTTCTCCGCCTGGACGATTCCCGCCTCGAAGTGCAGGCGCGGTGCCTCGATCGCCGCCGCCACCGGGAAGCCCTGCTCGACCACCCGCACCACCGTCTGCAGGATCGCCGAGCGGATCCGGTTGGAGCCGGCGCTGCCGAGGGCGAGGACGATCTCGCCGTCGCGCAGCACCACCGTCGGGGCCATCATCGAGGGCACCCGGCGGCCCGGCGCGATCAGGTGGAAGCCGGCGGGGTTGAGGTCCTCCTCGCCCAGCATGTTGTTGAGGATCACGCCGGTGCCGGGGACGAGCACGCCCGAGCCCGAGCCGTTGGAGCAGGTGACGGTGGCGCAGTTGCCGTCGGCATCGAGGACCGAGATGTGGGTCGTCGAGCCGAGCAGGTCGGCGGCGGCGAGGTCGAGACCGGCCGGGTCGAGGAAGCCGATCTCCACCCCCTCCTCGTAGAGGGACTCGGCGAAGGCGAGATCCCGGCGCGAGTTGGCGCTTTCCATCGCCGCCACCAGCTGCTCGGGCCCGCTCTCAGGGCCCAGCCGCTCGAGCAGGCCGAGGCAGTAGGAGATCAGGATGCCGCCGGAGGATGGCGGCGGGTTGGTGAGGACTTCGCTGCCGCGGAAGGGCGCGTCGATCGGCTTGCGCTCGATCGCTTCGTAGGAGGCGAGGTCGCCGGGCCCGACGATGCCGCCGTGGCTGACGACGAAGTCGCTGATCGCCGCCGCCACCTCGCCTTTGTAGAAGAGATCCGGCCCCTCGGCGGCGTAGCGTTCCAGCGCCACGGCCAGCTCCGGGAAGCGGAAGGTCTCGCCTTCGGCTAGGTGCCGCCCCGCCGGCGCGTAGAGCTCACGCGTGCCCGGCATCCGCTCGTGGATCGGGCCGAGGATGTCGAGGATGTAGGCCTGCCCGTGGTTGACCGGCGCGCCCTCGCGGGCCAGCCGGATCCCGGGGCCGACCAGGTCGGATAGCGGCAGCGTCCCAAACCGCTCCAGTGCGTGGGCGAGGCCCGCCGCGGTTCCCGGGACCCCGCAGGAGGCCGGGCCGACGAAAAACGTCTGCGTCGTCTCGGCGTCGAAGCGGACCGGTACCGGGACCAGCTCGGTGGCCCGCTCGATCTCGTCGAGGCCGGGGGCGGCGACGAAGAAGTCGATCAGGGTCGTCTCGCCACCCTGGTGGACCATCATGTGACCGCCAGCGCCAAACCCGGTCAGCGGGCTCTCGACGGCAAAGGAGGCGAGCACCGCGCAGACCGCGGCGTCGACCGCGTTGCCGCCCTCGCGCAGGACGCTCGCGCCGGCCTCGGCGGTCAGCGGATGGCCGGCTGCGACGACCCCCTTCACCGCACCCTCCTCATCCGGGGACCCGGGTAGCGGTCACTCCCGCAGGCGAGGTGGTGGTTGGGCGCGCGAAAACCAAGCATGGCAAGGACGCAGTCTGCCTGAATAGCAGGGCTATTTAGGCAGACGAGGACGCTGCCAGGCGCAGGTCTGCAGCCGCCCGACCGCCGCCGCAGCCAAGGGAGGGGCGCTACCCGGGGAGGAACTCGGGGACGTCGATGCCGAGCTCGCGGTCTCCACCGCGGCCGCGGCGCGGGGGCTCGGCGTCTTTGGTGCGGCGGATCGTCGGCTCGGCGGCACGGCGCTGCGGCTGTGCGCGGCCGTCGAAGCGGGTGGCGACGACGGTTACCCAGATCTGCTCGGAGAGCTCCTCGTCGACGTTGGCGCCGAAGATGATGTTGGCGTCCGGGTGGGCGGCCTCGCCGACCACCTTGGCGGCCTCGGAGACCTCGACCAGCGAGAGGTCGGCGCCGCCGGTGATCGAGAGGAGGATCGAGCGCGCGCCCTCCATCGAGGTCTCCAGCAGCGGCGAGGAGATCGCTTTTTCGGCGGCGAGGACGGCGCGGTCGTCGCCGTAGGCCATGCCGATCCCGAGCAGCGCCCGGCCGGCTTCGGACATGATCGAGCGCACGTCGGCGAAGTCGAGGTTGATGACCGCGGGCAGGGTGACCAGGTCGGAGATCCCCTGCACGCCCTGGCGCAGGACGTCGTCGGCGACCTTGAAGGCCTCGACCATCGAGGTCTGCTGGTCGAGCACGTCGAGCAGGCGGTCGTTGGGGACGACGATCAGCGTGTCGACCTCGGCGGCGAGCTCCTCGATGCCCTTGTTTGCCTGGTCGCCTCGGCGGCTGCCCTCGAAGCTGAACGGCTTGGTGACGATGCCGACGGTGAGCGCACCGACCTCGCGGGCGAGGCGGGCGACGACCGGGGCGGCGCCCGAGCCGGTGCCGCCGCCGGCACCGGCGGCGACGAAGACCATGTCGGAGCCCTTCAGCAGGCGCTTGATCTTGTCCTGCTCCTCGAAGGCGGAGCGGTGGCCGACCTCGGGGTCGGCGCCGGCGCCGAGGCCGCGCGTCTGCTCGTCGCCGATGTGGACGGTGACGTCGGCGACGCAGAGCTGCAGCGACTGAAGATCGGTGTTGACGGCCATGAACTCGACCCCGGGGATGCGGGCGTCGACCATGCGGTTGACGGCGTTGACCCCGGCCCCGCCGACGCCGACGACTTTGATCACCGGCTGGTGCGGCTCCCCGCTTCCCGGCGGCTCATAGGCAGGCTCGTCCCGCCCGTAGCGCGGGTTTTCCGGCACGAACTGATCCCGCCGGGGCAAGGGCTCCTCGTTGAAGACTCTTTTCAGGCGCTCTGGAGCTGACTCGGTCGAGCCCTCGACGTCCTGGTTGTAGAGCGTCGGCGCCTCGTCCTGCTGCAGCGGAACGTCAGCGGCGGCCGGCTCCTCCTCGGCGGCCGGAGGCGTAGGGGGAGCGGCCTCGCGCGGCTGCTCCTCTTCCTTCTGCGCCTCGGCCGGATCCTGGCGCCCGTAGCGAGGCGCCTCCGGCGGATCGACCGGCGCGTCCTCGGAAGTGGACCTGAAAAGGTCGGAAAGCGGCCCCTCGCGCATGCTCGCGCGCTTGTTACGCCGTGCCATTCGCCAGAACCTCCTTCGCCAGCTCCCGGTAGTAGTTCGCTGCGCTCGAGCCAGAATCGTACTTGAGCACGCTTGCGCCTTTGACCGGCGCCTCGGCGAATTTGATCGCCTTTTTGATCCGGGACTGGAAAACGAGGTCGCCGAAGTTCTCCTCAAGGATCTCCACCGCCTCCTTGGCGTGGATCGTCCGCGAGTCGAGCATCGTCGGCAGGATGCCCTCGATCCGGACGTCGGGGTTGAGGTTCTCCTGGATCATCTTCAGCGTGTTCTGCAGCTGGACCAGGCCGCGCATCGAGAGGTACTCGCACTGGACCGGGACGATCACCTTGTTGGCGGCGGTCAGCGCGTTGATCGTCAGCAGGCCCAGGCTCGGCGGCGTGTCGATGCAGACGAAGTCGTAATCGCCGTGGACCTCTTTCAGCGCTTTCTCCAGCGAGCGCTCGCGGCCGATCTTGGTGCTCATCGCGATCTCGGCGCCTGCCAGGTCGATCGAGGCGACGGCGATGTCGATCTCGCGCTTGACGATGATCTCGGAGATCGGCATGTCGTTGACGAGCACGTCGTAGAGGCTTTTCTCGACCTTGTCGGGGTCGATCCCCTGGCTCATCGTCAGGTTCCCCTGCGGGTCGAGGTCGATGCAGAGCACGCGGTAGCCGGACTCGGCGAAGGCAACGGCCAGGTTCAGGGTCGTGGTCGTCTTCGCGACCCCGCCCTTCTGGTTGGCGAAGGCGATGACCTCGGCGGTCTTCACCGGCTGCTCGTCGGCAGCCTCCTTCTCGGCGAGGAAGTCGAGCCGAGTGGGCGCAATCAGGTCGACGGCCTTCATCCGCCCATCCCCCTCGTCCTCATACTCGTCGGGGAGATCGGGTGGCTCCTCCACGTTAAGGGGAGCCTCCTCTTTCTCCTCGATTTCAGGAGCGACAGCCTCGAAGGCAGTCGTGGGCTGCTCTTCGGCGATCGGTGCTTCGTCGAGCGGAGGCTCGGGTACAGCTTCTTCCATACCCTGGAGCTCGTCCTCCATCGGACGCTCCTCATGAAGTTCGACGGGAGCAGGCTTCGGCTTCTTGCGGCTTAGAAATCCCATTGCGCGGATATTCGTATGGGACCCCGCTTTTCCTGCCCCCCGCCGAAATTGCTAGGAATCAGCCAATCCCCGATCTTCTAGACAAGCGACTCGTGATCGTCACCGGCAAGGGCGGTGTCGGCAAGACGACGGTGGCGGTGGCGCTCGGACTGCGCGCCGCCAGCGAAGGCAAGCGGACGATCGTCTGCGAGGTCGCCGCGCAGGAGAACGCCTCGCGGATCTTCGAGCACACCGCCGTCGGCTTCCACGAGGTGGAGATGGAGGAGAACCTCTGGTCGATCTCGATCGACCCCGACGAGTCGATGCGCGAGTACGTCCTGCTGCAGCTGAAGGTGCGGGCGATGCGGGACATGCTCTTCCGCAGCCGCATCTTCAACTACCTCGCCGCGGCCACGCCGGGGCTGAAGGAGCTGGTCACGATCGGCAAGATCTGGGAGCTGGCGCAGCTCGACCGCAAGGTGAAGAGCGGCCGCAAGTACGACCTGGTGATCGTCGACGCGCCGGCGACCGGCCACGGGATCGGCTTCCTGCAGACGCCGCGGACCTTCGCCTCGATCGCGCGGGTCGGCCCGATCCACTCCCAGGCCGAGCAGCTCGACCGCTTCATCACCGACCACGAGCACACCGGCACCGCGATCGTCGCCCTGCCGGAGGAGATGCCGGTCAACGAGTCGGTCTCGCTGGAGAGGGACCTGCGCGACGAGGTCGGCGTCGCGGTCGACCGCGTCTACCTCAACGGCCTCTACCCGGAGCGGTTCAAAAAGGGCGAGGCCGAGGCGCTGGCGCAGGTGGCGGAGGCCGAGAACGGCGCCACGCGTGCCGCCGCCCGCGCCGCGCTCTCGGAGCTCGGCCGCGCCCGCTCGCAACGCCAGCAGCTCTCGCGCCTCAAGCGCGGCGTCGAGGCGCCGGTGAAAACGCTGCCCTTCCTCTTCGAGCCCGAGCTGGACGTCGAGGCGGCGCGCAAGCTCTCGAGGAAGCTCTCCTGATGGCCTCGGTCGGCGAAGTCCTCGAAGGGAAGTCGATCTGCATCTGCGCCGGCTCGGGCGGCGTCGGCAAGACCACGACCTCGGCGGCGATCGCCACCGGCATGGCGGCGCAGGGGCTGAAGGTATGCGTGCTGACGATCGACCCCGCGAAGCGGCTGGCCGACTCGCTCGGGCTCGACGAGCTGGGCAACGAGGCGCGGCGCGTCGATCCCGCCCTCTTCGAGGAGCAGGGCGTCGAGATGAAGGGCGAGCTGTGGGCGATGATGCTCGACGCGAAAGCGACCTTCGACGAGCTGATCGCCCGCCAGGCGCCCGACGAGGAGTCCCGCGACCGGGTGCTGAACAACCGGATCTACCAGCAGATCTCCAGCGCCCTGGCGGGCTCGCAGGAGTACATGGCGATGGAGAAGCTGTTCGAGCTGCACACCGAGGGCGAGTTCGACCTGCTCGTCCTCGACACGCCGCCGACCCGCAACGCGCTCGACTTCCTCGACGCGCCGAAACGGCTGACCCAGTTCATCGAGGGCAAATCGCTGCGGGTCTTCATGAAGCCGACCGGGCTGGCGGCCAAGGTCACCGGCCGCGGCGTCTCGGTCGTGCTCGGCGTCTTCAAGAAAATCGTCGGCTTCGACCTGCTCGCCGACCTGGCCGAGTTCTTCAACGCCTTCAGCGGCATGGTCGACGGCTTCCAGGCGCGCGCGAAACGCGTCAACAAACTGCTCGCCGACCCCGAGACCTGCTTCCTCGTCGTCTGCGGCCCCCAGGGCGAGCCGATCGACGAGGCCGTCTACTTCCACCGCAAATTGGTCGAGGCGAAGCTCCCCTTCGGCGGCGTCATCGTCAACAAGGTCCACTACCCCGCCGACGAGCTCCACGCCGAGGTCGAAGACCTCCCGGCGGCCCTGACCGAGAAGCTCGGCGACGCCAAGCTCGCCCAGCGCGTCGCCGACAACTTCAGCGACTACCAGGCCCTGGCCGAGCGCGACGCCCGCAACATCGACCACCTGGGGGGTGAGCTCCGCACCAGCTGCGTGATCCGCGTCCCCTACCTCGACGAAGACGTCCACGACCTCCGCGGCCTCACCGAGATCGACCGCTACCTCTTCGCAACGGCGGAGGAGCGGGTCGAGATGGCGGCCGGCCGGGCTTAGCCCTAGCTGACGCGGTTCCGGCTGTACTCGAACTCGAGGTGGCTGACCTCCCAGTCGGCGTCCTCGGGGACCGGGAAGAGATGGCGCACCCGGGGGGTGTCGATCTTCTCGCGGTGCTGGATGTCGCGGTCGGAGTCGGCCGGCCACTGGATCGTGTCGCCGCCGCGCGGGTCGGAGACCTCCTCGAGCCACGGCGTGGCTGAGATCCTGATCTCGTCTTCGGCCGGGATCGGCTCCATGATGCGGGTCTCCTGCTCCACGTACTCCTCCTCCGATAGCTCGTCGACGGGCAGTTGAAGTTCAGCTGAAGGCAGGGGCTCGACTGCTTCGATCGAGATCCGGCCTGCCTCGGGCTCCGGCACGTAGCCGGGCTCGGCATCGAGCTCGAAACCGGGCTCGGGCTCGGGCTCGGGCGCCTGCTCCTCGACCGAGACCATGATCTCGGCGTCGCCTTCGGCGAGACCGCTGACGATCAGCGTCTCGTCGGCGACCGTGCTGAGGTCGTTGCCGAGCTCTCCCAGGGCGGCCTGGCGCAGCAGCTTGCGGGCGTTCTCCTCGAGCCAGCCGCCGAGCTCGACGGCGCGCTCGACCGGGCGGCCGTTCATCATCGCCCGCTCCAACTCGAGCACCTCCTCGACCCGTTCGCCGGCCTCGATCCGGTCCAGCCCTTCGTCGGCGATCAGCGCCGCGGCGCGCAACGGCAGGGACGCTCCGACCGGGCCATGGCCCTCGAGCACGGCGCGCATCGCCAGCAGGTGGTCGCTCATACCCTCCAGCGCGGTCGGGCGCTCGCAGCCCATCTCGAAGCGGCCGACGGCCCAGGTCAGGGCGTTGTCGGGGTCCGGGCGCGCCTCCAGCGCGGTGCCGAACTCGATCAGCTCCGCGGCCTCCTCCTCGCTGAGTCGGTAGCCCCCCGGCCGCGTCGCCGGGGCGCCGGTCGCGATCCGCCGCCAGCAACCCTCGCCGGTGGGCGCGAAGGCGTAGGGGCCGAGCCCGATCCCGCCGCCCTTGAAGAGCCTCATCACGCTGATCAGCTCGCGCAGCTGCTGCAGCGCGGAGTCGACCCCGCCTTCGGGGTCCTGCTCGGCGACCGCCAGGTACTGGGGCTCCCAGGCGGCGCGGCCCATGCCCTCGCTGCGCATCGCCTCGACCGGCGCCTCGATCGAGTCGGCGCGGACGATGCGGACGTCGTGGGGAAGCTGCAGGCGCGGCATCGGCATCCGCAGGCCGACGACCGGGACCATCAGCACCTCGGCGTCGTCGGCGCTGCGGGATTCGGCGTCGAGCGTCGCCAGGGCGGTCTCGAGACCGTCGCGGTCGAGGGCGAAGCCGGCCGAGCCGTCCCAGAGCTCGGCGAAGAAGGTGATCAGCATCAGCTCGGCCCGGGCGCCGGGGTCGGGGGGCACTCCTTGCCCGCGCGCCTCCAGATAGGGGGCGGCGACGCCGGCTTCGACCGCGGCCTCGCGGGCGGGCTCGAAGCTCGGCAGCGAGCGCAGCTCCTCCGCGTGGTCGGCGACGTAGCGGCCGATCATCGGCACGTAGCTGTAGAAGGCCGAGTCGTCGCCGCTGTCGGCGGCGACGTCGAACGGGATCTCCTCCCCCATCGCCACCATCGAGCTGAGCCGCGTCGCGGCCTCGGTGGCAAGGCGCTTGATCGATTCGTTCAGGAGGAAGTCACGCACGCCTCAGGCTTTCGCCTACGCACTGGCGCTCCTGCGTGTGCACGATCGCTTGCAGGCGGAGCTAGACGGCGGCGGGCTGGCGCTCGCCGGCTTCGGCGGCGTCGCCCAACAGCCAGCGCATGCCGTAGCTGCGCATGTCCTCGACCAGCGGCACCAGCGCCTTGCCCTTCGGCGTCAGCGCGTACTCGACCCGCGGCGGCACCTCGGGGTAGGTGTGGCGCTCGACGACGCCCTCCTCCTCCAGCGCCCGCAGCCGCAGCGACAGCGTCCGCGGGCTGATGCCCTCCAGCGAGCGCTCGAGCTCGCAGAACCGGGCGCTGCCCTCGGCGAGGTCGCGGATCAGCAGCAGCGTCCACTTGCCGCAGACGACTTCAGCGGTCTTGCAAACGGGGCAGGTTGAGTTGCTCTCGGCACTCATGATCGAAGCGGGAAGGGCGATCAACCAATCTCGCTTCAACAAGTGTAGCGCCATGGCTTCACTAACTGAAGCCATGGGCAAACCGCGCTGCGATCAGGATTTGCCGGTGACGACCGGGAAGACTTTGAGGACGTTGATCTTGTAGCGGACGTGGTTTTCGCCGTATTCGAAGATCTCCGGCAGGCCGGGTTCGAGTTCGATCAGCTGGCAGTGGCCGGTCCCGGAGACGCATTTCCCTTCCCCGAAGACGGCGGTGACGTCTTCGGAGACCAGAAACAGCGGCAGGTGTTTCTCGCCGCCGATCCCCATGAAGGTGACCACGGGCTCCTTCGCGCTCGGCAACGGCGCGGGTGCGATCACCTTTTCGCGATCTTCGGGCTTCGACTGTTCAACCGCGCCGTTCGGCTTGGTGCGCGCCTTGCCGATCCGGACCTTGACGGCGAAGGTGAAGATGGTCAGCTGGCCCGGGGCGGGCGACGCGCCTCCGCCGGCGCTGGACGGGACCGGTTCGCCGGAGGTTTCCGGCGATCCGCCCAAGGACGATTCGCTGCTTTCGGTGGTCGTGGTGGTCTCTTCACCCAGTTCCGAGCCGGCCAGCACCGGAGCCGTGTAGCGCTGCTTGAAGGGGTCGGTCGGCTCTCGCCTCGACAGCCGCTTCTTGTAATTCCGCAGGCCCGGGGCGGCTTTGACCACGGTCAGCGTCTTCTTCGAGGCCGGCTGAGCGTCCATAGCCCCTGACGAGGGCGGGGGACCAGCCGGAATTTCAGCCGAGTCGCTCTTCAGGAGGAAGGGGGCGGCGGCGATCGCGACCAGGATCAGCGCGATCAGCGGCAGCAGCCGGCGGTCGCGGAGGTCGTGGTAGAGGTCCGCCAGGAAGGGGGGAACCTTCATCTCGGAACCCTTGAGCTTCGGCATCTTCAGATCTGGACCGATCCGCTTCACGGGGTGCCTCCGGTCGTGGTCGAGACTTGCGTGGCCGTCGCCGGTTCGGGGCTGCTCGGACTGGCCCCCCCGGTGACGCCCTGTTCCGGCGGAACCAGGAAGGTGGTGACGGTGAAGCTGGCTTCCAGAGCGGGGAACCCCTTGCTTTCGTCGGGAGCGAGTTTGAAGCCGTTGATCGTGATCAGGCGACCGGTCACCTCGACTTCTTCGTTCGTCGTCTGGACCAGCGAGTCGAGCCCGTGGATGAAATCGGCGACATGGAAGAAGCTGCCCTTGAAGGTCAGCGTGTAAGGCATGACCGCCAGGCCGGCTGGACCGATGGCTGCGCCCAGGGGCATGGTCGAGGCCGCGACCTCGGTCGGCGCAGGATAGGACTGCGCCTGCCCGGGTTCGGGCGCGGGGGGTGGTTCGGGCGCTTCGGATTCACCTTCCGAGGAGGCCAGGACAAAGGTCTCGAAGCGAATCTTGGAGCCCCTGGAGATGTGGGTCAGCTGCACGAGCAGCGACGCGGTGTCGTCATCGGCGGGTGCGGCCTTTCCGAGCACGACCAGCTGCTGGTAAGCGGCCGGGAAGGCCTTCTGAGCAGCAACGCCCTGCTCCACTTCCGCACGATGGACGGAGAGCTGTTCTTCCTTCTGCGTGACCTGTTTGTCGAGTTTTGCGACTTCGTCCTTCTTGGGGCTGAGCAGCATCATCCAGAAGACGACCGCGAGGGCAACCACGGCGAGCATGGCGACGATGATGCGATTGCTGGAGGTCATCTTCATTCGGCTTCCGTCGATTCCGGTTCGGTTTCGCCCGAGGTCCCCTCCGCGCTTTCAGTCGCGGTCGTCGCCTCTTCGCCTTCGCCTTCGGCGGTGATCGGCACCGGCGCCGCATCGAAGGCGACGACGATGTTGAACTTGGCGATGAACTTGCGGGTCCGGCATTCGCTGCCGCTTTCGGATGCTTCGCCTTCACCCGTACTTGCCTCCCCCTCTTCCTTGGGAGAGAGTTCCGACGAAGCGACGCCCACGCGGGTAACCCCGTCGATGTCCTTGAGGACGGTCACGAAGCCGGCAACCGAGTCCTGGCCGACGGCGCATCCTTCGAGTTCGAGCGCCGGCCCGACGATCGAACCGCGCAGGTCTCCGCCTCCGCCTCCTTCGCCGCCGCTGCCGCTTTCTTTCGAAGCCGATGCATTCAGTTCGGTCAGCCAGACGTCCCCGGGCAGGACCAGGGCCAGTTCGCGCATCACCCGCTCCCAGTCGAAACGGCTATCCGCAAGGCTGGTGATCGTGACCAGGCGCTGTTCGTGCAGGGCTTGGAACTGGACGTAGGGAGCGAGGCGCCGCGCTTTCTCCTGCGCGGCGGCGTCTTCGCGTTCGAGCTGGGCGACCTCGTCTTTGCGTTCCGAGATCTGGTTGTCAGTCATGACCAGCAGCGAGACGCCGACCAGGACTGCGACGAGGGCTCCGATCAGGATGTAGGGGATCGGGCCGGTGCGCATCGGGGCATGCGCCCCTTGGCGCATTTCAGGCGGAGTCAGGTCGATCGGCCGCATCCCTCAGCCCTCCAGCCCAAGGCCCAGGGGCAGAACCAGCCGGGCGGCCGTCGCGTCGTCGAAAGCCCCCAGCGCCGTGGGCCGGGGGGCCGCGATCGGCAGGCCGACCTGCTCTTCCATCGCGGAGGCGAGTCCTCGAACCGCGCTGCCGGTGCCGCAGAGGACGATTCGCGAGACGGGAACGGCGCTCTCCAGCGCCCGGTAGTAGTCAAGGGAAAGCCGGAGCTCGTCCACCAGGTTGGCCAGCCCCTCTCCGAGCGCCCGCCGAGCCGCGGTGACGATCTCAGGGTCCCCCCCGATCTCGGCGATCGGAGCCTCCAGGCCCACGTGCAGCAGCCATTGCTCCGAGTGTTCGGGGCTGAGCCCACGCTCGGTCGAGAGGCGGGCGACTATCGCCTCCATCCCGATTCCCGAGACGCGGGTGAACAGACAGGAGCGATTACGCGCCACCGCGAGGTTCATCACGTCGCCGACGTTGCAGTAGAGGACGGACTCCTGGAGGTCTGGACTCCCCGCTCCCGCGGACTCGGTCGTCTGGGTGGCCAGAGGCGCCAGCGCCCGGATCATGCCGAAGGCCGAGAGGTCGATTCCCGCCGGTTCGAGCCCGGCGCGACGCAGAGGCTCGAGGAAGGAGGCGATCATCTCGCGGCGAGCCGCGACGACGACCACGTCGACCTGCGGCGCAGCGCCCTCCTCCGCGGGCACCCCGCCGACCACCTGGTGCTGGAGGACGGCCTGGTCGAGCGGCATCGGGATGTGCTCCTGGGCCTGGAAGCGGATCGCCGCTTCCATCTCCTTCGGGTCCTCGATCAGCGGCAGCCGCAGGGTGCGGACGATGACCCGCTGGTTGCCGATGCCGAGACGGACGCGCTTGGGAAGCTTGTGCTGGGAGTAGAGGTCCTTGACCGCGGCGGTCAGACCGCCGGCGTCGATCACCTCGCCCTCGTGGAAGACACCGGGCTGAAGCGGATGCACGGCGGAGGCGGCGAGCTGGGTGCTGCCGTTGACCGAGACCTCGGCAACGGCGACGCTGCCCGCCTCGATGCTGAGGCCGGCGAGGCTCGTGGACGTCTTGCCCCGTCGCAGCGAGCTCAACGAGCCGAGCGAGGGCTTGGGAATGTTGATCGGTTTGGTCAGCTGCATGGGAATGGCATTCGCCCCGATGCGGAGCGCATTCCCTGAATCGGCAGATACCGCCAAAAACTTTTGCCGTGCAACTACCTGAAACTAGGAGAAGGTCGAAAGGTAGAGATCGACCAGCTGATCTCCAGCCAGCAAGCCGACGAGGCCGCCCACTGCAAGAAACGGCCCAAACGGGATCGCCTGCTTGCGGGCCGCCGCTCCCTGGCGGGCGATCATCGCCAGACCGACGACCGAGCCCAGCAGCAGAGCGACGAGCACGGCCGGGGCGACGTTGCGCCCGAGGTACAACCCCATCACCGCGGTCAGCTTGACGTCGCCGAGGCCCATCCCCTTGGGGTAGGCGAGCACGACCAGGAAGAGGACGCCCCCGGCCGCGGCTGCGGCGATCGCCCGCTCGGGCAGGCTCGAGGGGTCGCCGACCGCGGCGACGAGGAGGCCGAGGACCGTGGCGACGATCAGGATCTTGTTGGGGATCACCCGCCGCTCGAGGTCGGTGAGAGTCACCGCAAGCAGCGTGAAGACGAAGACCAGCCCGAGGACGACTTCCGTCGGGTCGTCCCAGAGGACGGCGACGGTCGCGGTCCAGAGGACAGCGAGAGTCAGCTCGGTCAGCGGATAGCGGGGGGAGATCGGCTTGCCGCAGCAGCGACTGCGACCGCGAAGGGCGAGCCAGGAGAACACCGGCACGTTGTCGTAGGCGGCGATCTGGGCGCCACAGTGGGGGCAATGGGAACGTCCCCCGACGACCGATTCCCCTCGCGGCACCCGATGGGCGACCACGGTCAGGAAGCTGCCGAAGACGAGCCCCCCGACGAAGGCGAGAACAAGCGCTGCGAGCACGGCTCAGCCCCCGTCGATCGGCGTGCTGGTGTCGACCTCGATACGGGTCTTGGCGTCAGGGTGGTCGTACATGAAGGAGAGGGCCGTGGCCGGGGTGTACTGCTGGTCGACGCTGAAGGCCACCCCGAGCCGGTCGCCGGCCGGGATCGTATATGGCGCCCCGCTGAAGGTCATCGTCAGGATCTTCGGCTTCAGTTCGGTCGTCCAGATGGGGGTTTCGAAGTAATACCAGTAGGGAGTTTTGCCGAGCGAGTCCGTCAGCATCGTGTCGGTGGCGACGGGCGGCGACCCGGTTTCGTGGCGGTTGAACAGATAGATGCAGAGTTTTCCGGAAGATTTCGCGTTGTTGATCGACTGGGTGAAGACTTCGAGGGTCACGTTGCCGTCCAGAACAAACGGCGCGGCCATCGGATCGGTGACCCAGCGGTGGACTCGCGCCTGGGGATTGGTGGTCGCCGTCGGGGTGTAGTGGCATCCATTCGTGTCGTCGGTCCGGATCTGCACCCCGATTCCCGCGTCCGGCAGGGTGTCGAGGTAGGAGTCGTTGGCGTAGTCGTACTTCGCCGGGTTGCTGATGTCTTCGGGGTCGGGATCGGGCGGGCTGCCGAGTACGAGGGCATCGGGTGCACCGTTGGTCGTTCCGGTCTGCGGGCCGCTGGCGCAGGTGCCGAGCGTGTTGTGGAGGAGGTGATTGGCCGTGGGCTCCTGGCGGGCGGTGAGGCCCGAGGCGGCGCAGGGGGTGTCGCTGAAGAAGAACTGCTGTGCGGTGATCACTTTTCCGCCCGGGCCCGCCAGGGGATCGCTTTCTTTGTTGTCCGTCGGGCTGATGAAGTTGGACTGAACTTCGACGTAGCCATGTTCGGCCGCCTGGCTGGGAGGAGTGTCGAGCCTGATCGCAACGACGATCTGTTTGTAGTCCTGTTTCCCCGGGCAGTTCGCTTCCGAGCATTTTTCGTCGTTGCGCCAGACGATGTACCGGTAGACCCTGCCGCTGACATCGCCGCTGCTGAAGCTCGTCGGACCGGCGCTCACCACGCCCCCGGAGATGAATTTCCCTCCGTACAGACTGCCGCCGTTGACGACGAGGTTGCGGTAGTTGCCCACCGGCTGGCGCGACAGGGCGAAGGTCCCGTTGGAGACGCGATAGTTGGGGCTGTTGACGTTGGTCGAGGAGGACGGCGCGGCGGTGAGCGCGAGCTGTTTGTCTTCCATGCTGCGGAGCAGCTCGAGTTCCTGTTCGGCGAACTCGAGGGCAACCTGGCTTGCCTGAACCCGCTGGGTGTTGCGAATCGCCGAGGAAAGCAGGCCGAAGGTCGCTATTGCGGCGAGCGAGACGATCAGCATCGCAACCAGCACCTCGACGATCGTGAACCCAGCCTGTCCGTGTGCGCGCTGTCTCATCTCAGTACCCCAAGGTGGCGTTGCGGAGGCTGGCTCCGCTGGAGATGATCAGAGGCTGACCGGTGTCGCTGGGTGACGGCAGGCGCAACGTAGCCTTGACGTAGGTGGCCGTGGCCACGTCCGGCACGTAGATGAAGACCTGGTTGCTGCCGAGCCCGCTGAAGACCTGTTTCGCGAGACCGGCATTCGGGGTTTCCGGGTTGGCCTCCCGGCGTGAGCAGGCGGTGCTGGAGCATTCCCAGGTGATTCGGCATTTGATCGACGGGGTGCCGGCCGGCAGCGACGTGCTTCCGCCGCAGGTGCCGTGGCGAACGTAGCCTTCGAAGGAGACCCTGCTGGCGGTCCCTTCTTTGACGGCGATGCCGTTGCGGAGTTCATGGGTCAGGCGCTCGAGCATCCAGCGCGCGGTGCTGACGTTCTGCGCTTCCTCGCTGATTTTCGGCTGGTAGCGGACGGCGGTGACCACCAACGAGACGACCGCACCCATCACCACGACGCCCAGGGCCATGGCAACCAACAGCTCGATCAGCGTGAAGCCGGCCTCCCCGTCCCGCATACGTAGGCGAGCGATCATCGACGGACCACCTTGAATGCGCGTTTCAGCGCGCGGGCGCCTGGGGTTCCGACTGCGTTGACCGCCTTGACCGAGAAGGCGTGCCGCCCGAACGTCAGCTTCCTGACTTTCACCGGCGAGGTGCACCCTTTCCAGGCCTTCTTGTCGACCCGGCAGAAGAACGTGGTGCCCGGTTGCCCGGTGAGGTCGGCAAACCGGAAGACGGGGCGCCGCTGCCTGGTCTTGAAGGCTGGGCCGAAGGTGATCTTCAGCTGGGGAACGACGTACTCGATGCCGTTCTTGCCGGTCGATTTACCGCCGGTTTTCCCAGTTGGTTTGGTGGTGCCACCGGAGCTCGCCCCTCCCCCCACGGTGCCGCTTCCCCCTTCTTCAGCCGGAGGAGGAGGCGGGGGTGGATCTTCCTGCTTGTAGGTGATCTGGGATGAGCACGCGGAGACGATCCCGTCGTCTTCCGCCGTCGCGCGAAAGTTGGTGGTCGAGCCCGGCGCGACCGCGGAGCTCACGGTCAAGCCCGGGCTGGCGAGCTGATCCGCGGTTCCCTGGGCGACTGGCTCTCCGGAGCAGTTCGACGTCTTGTAGACCTTCACGAACGACCCGGCTGCAGCCTGGCCGATGATCGTCGGGGTCGTCGAGGCGTTAGGCGAGGTGGGGCTGGTGCTTTCCAGCGAAGGCGGCGGCGGACCGATCACCAGGTCCGGCGAGTTCTTGACCGAGACGAGCAGAGTGCCGGAGCCGTTCCAGACGTAGACATCCAGCTCGCCGGTGAAATCGTCGTCTACCGAGAGGCGCTCCTGGGTGGTGAAGAACACCCGGGAGCCGGTGTCGGAAGCATCCTGCGGGGACGCAGAGAAGGCTCCGTTCCCGCCCACCTGACCGACGGAGACGAGAGTCGTCTCCTCGCCGGACCGCAGGTAGAGGTCCGGACTCGAGTCGGTGTCGGCCAGCACGAGCGACTCGGCGGTGACGAAGAAGACCTTGGAGCCATCGTCCGCCGCATCGGCAAAGGTGGCGCTGAGCTCGGCGTCGCCGCCGTCCGGGCCGAGCGAGACGAGCTTGGTGACACCGGCTGAGCGGAGGTAGACGTCCTGAGAGCCGTCGTCGTCTTCGGCGGTGAGAGCCTCCGCCGTGGTGAAGACGACCACCTCGGGCGCCACCCGCGATACCCACTCGAAGGCGGCGGGAAATGCGAGGTTGCCTTTGCCGGCTTCGCCGAGGCTGACCAGAGTGGTTTCCCCTCCGGAGCGGCGATAGATGTCCTGAGAGGAATCGGTGTCCCCGGCAACAAGGGACTCGTCGGTTTCGAAGAACGCAACGTCGCCGGCGGGCGACGCTTCAGCGAAGCTGACATTGGATTCTCCGTTGCCGCCAGCAGGGCCGGTCGACGTGAGAGTGATAGCGCCTTCTGACCATTCGTATACGTCCTGGAATTTGTCGGTGTCCGACAAGAGAATGCGGTCGTTGGTCTCGAAGTAGACGCGAGAGCCATCGGCGGAGGAGCTCCCGAAGGAGGGTTCGCAGTTCTGGTCGACAGGAAGGTCGGGGGGGCACGTGCCCGCCGTGGAGATCAAGGTCGTGGCACCGGCAGCGAGGTCGCGAACGTACAGGTCGCCTTCCCCCGAATCGGCATCGCCGGTCGCAAGCCGTTCGTCAGTCGTGAAGAAGGCTTTGTCGCCGCTGTCGGCGACCCCCTGGAACTGAGGATCCTGCCCTTCGCTCGCGCATAGGGAGCAGCTCGAGTCCGCCACCGAGACGAGCGTGGTGGTTTCTGCGTCGATGTCCCTGGCGTAGATGTCGAAGGCGTTGCCGTCCTGGTCTGAGGCCTCGAGCTTCTCTTCGCTTTTGAAGAAGACGATGCCGCCATCCGGCGCTATCCCGTCCGGGAGGAAGATCGCGTCCTTGGGCCCATTTCCACACCCCTGAGCCACGCACCCCGAGTCTCCCTGGGAGACCAGAATCGTGCGGCTCTCGGTCAGGTTGCGAACGTAGACGTCTTCGACCTGGTCGAGGTCGCCTGGCACCAGCTTCTCTTTGCTGGAGAAGAAGATTTCGCTGCCGTCCAGCGACATGCCCTCGTAATGAGCGGACCTGGCGTCGTTGCCTCCGCTGGGTCCAAACGAGATCTCCCGCGTCACCCATTCGCCCAGGCCCGAGTCGAAGGATCGGACGAATACGTCTTCCTGCTGGTCGGTGTCGCCGGGAACCATCTGCTCGAGGGTGCTGAAGACCGCAATCTCCCCGTCGGCCGAGCTGCCGTTGTAGGAGGCGGGAAGTGCGATCGCGCCGGCCGGGGAGATCAAGCCGATCGCCAGGAAGAGGATGGACAGTGCGCGATGCATCAGATCAGGTATCGGCTCGAAGCGTCCAGGCAATTAGCTGGGAGTAGAACGCACGGAGGGCGGGCACAGGGCCCGCCCTCCGCGTCGGTCAAATCACGCCAGCGGCGCTATTTGGTCCATTCCGGTTCTTCGCCTGCCGGGCAACCGCCCTCGCCGGGAGGATCGCAGGGGAAGGTGGTCCCGCCTTCGTCGTCACGGACGACCTGGAAGGCGTGTCCTTTGGTGGAGGTGACGGTGATCGTGTATTCAGCGTCACCGGTAACAACCTCGAGGCTTTCCACGCCTTCTGCCGGGACGACGGCAGTCGGCAGCGTCGCCTCGATTTCCTGCAGTCGTGCTTCGTCGCAGGCAGAGTAGGAGTTGCCCTGCTCGCTGGAGCAGGTCTCCATCGCGACCTGAGCCGAGTGGGCGTTCTCCTTGGCCTTGGCGTCGGTCGCCTTGTCCTTCTGGTTGAAGAACGCCGGCAGCGCGATCGCGGCCAGGATGCCGAGGATGAGCATCACGACGAGAAGCTCGATGAGCGTGAAGCCCGCCTCGCTGTCGCCGTTGAGCCGGGCGCCTACTTTGGCCCGGAGATTCTGGAGAAACATTAGTGACCTCCTATGGTCCTAATCGTTTGCGCCAGAGCCCCGTCGCTTGCAGCCACGTGGTGTCTGTCGACCCCGGTGGTAACCCGGCTGACTTCCGGATGGAAGCCCCGTCGGCTTTGCGCCCCCGCCTCACAGCGAGTTTGCCTTTTGCACCGAAGCACTGGCAGATTCATCACCTGCCCTTCATCGACCGCCGTGGGACTTTCTTGATCCCTGAAATTGGGGCTGCTTGGAGCGAAAAGTTGGACCGGACGGACAGGCGTCCACGGTCCGTCCCGAAAAGCGATGACCAGAGGCGCTCAGCGGATCTTTTCGTAGATGCTGAACAGCGGCAGGTACATCGAGATGACGATGAACCCGACCATGCCGCCGACGAAGACGATCATCACCGGCTCGATCAGGGCCGTGAGTGCCTTCACTTTGGCGTCGACCTCCGCCTCGTAGAAGTCGGCGATTTTGGACAGCATCGTTTCCAGCTGACCGGTCTCCTCGCCGACCGCGACCATGTGGCCGACCATCGGCGGGAAGATCGCGTGGCGTTCGATCGGCGCCGCCAGGCTGCCGCCGGTCTTGACGGACTTGTAGACGTCTTCCATTGCCTTCTCGACGACGACGTTGCCCGCGGTTTCGCCGGTCAGCTTGATCGACTGCAACATCGGCACGCCCGAGGAAACCGAACCGGCGAAGGTTCGCGACCAGCGAGCCAGCGCAACTTTCTGGATCACGTCGCCGATGTTGAACGGCAGGCGGAGGATGAAGCGGTCCCACTGGTCTTTGCCACGTTCGGTCTGCTTCCACTTGAAGAAGAGCCAGAAGCAGAGGATCAGGCCGGGCAGGATCACGAACCAGTAGCCGGTGAGCAGTTTCGAAACCCCGATGCAGAGCTGCGTCGGGGCCGGCATGCCCCCGCCTTCTTCAGGATGTTCTTTGGCGAGTTCTTCGAAGATGTTGGCGAAGACGGGGATTACGAACATCACGATCGCAACCAGGACGACCACCGCGAACCCGAAGACCAGCGCCGGATACATCAATGCTGATTTGACCTGGCGACGCAGGGCATCGGTTTTCTCGACCTGGAATGCAACGCGGTCAAGTGCCTCGTCGAGGCGACCCGACTGCTCACCCGACCGCACCATCGCCCGGAACAGACGGTTGAAGACGCGCGGGTGGCGCTCCATCGCCTGCTCGAGCGTGCTGCCCGCTTCGACGTCTGCGCGCATGGAGGCGACCGCCTCTTTGATCTCCTCGTCTTTGGTCTGTTCCTCGAGGGTGCTGAGGGTCCGAAGCATCGGCATGCCCGACGCGACCAGAGTCGCGAACTGGCGGGAGAAGACCGCGAGCTCGCGCATGTCGACGCTCTTCCAACGTCGCGTGATGTCCTCGAGTTTGAGCGGGTTGCTCTTCTCGCTGACGTCGAGGACGATCAGGCCGCGCTGGCGCAGCTGATCGGAGACCTGTGCTTTTGAATCCGCTTCCAGTTCGCCGGCCGTCGCCGTGCCGGCGAGGTCCATGGCACGAAAGGTGAAGGTGCTGGAGCCCGCCATCGGCTAGCCCCCGGAGACGTAGGACGGCGGCTGGGAGGACGGGAATGCACCGGGGGTGCTGTCGTAGCCGGAAGCACCCGGCATCACCGGATCCGAACCGCCGAGCACGCGTTTGAGCTCCTCCGGGACCGAGGAGCGTTGTTCGGCCAGAGATCGACCGATCGTCCCCGCCCGTACGAGCCTCGCCAGGTCGGCGTCCATGGTCTGCATCCCAACCGCGCCGGAAGTCTGGACCGCCGCATAGATCTGGTGGGTCTTGCCCTCGCGAATCAGATTGCGGATCGCCGGCGTCGGCACCAGGACCTCGGTGGCGACGACGCGCCCCCGCCCGTCCGCCGTCGGCAGCAGCTGCTGGGTGACGATCCCCTGCAGGGCGATCGAGAGCTGGGTTCGCACCTGGCCCTGTTGCTCGGGTGGGAAGACGTCGATGATCCGGTCGACCGTCTGCGCGGTCGACTGCGTGTGCAGGGTGGCGAAGACGAGGTGGCCGGTCTCCGCCGCGGTCAGCGCGGTGGAGATCGTCTCCAGGTCCCTCATCTCCCCGACCAGGATCACGTCGGGGTCCTCTCGCAGAGCGGCGCGGAGGCCGAGCGCGAAGTCCTCGGCGTCGGAGCCGACCTCGCGCTGGTTGACGATCGACTTTTTGTGCAGGTGGAGGAACTCGATCGGATCCTCGATCGTGAGGATGTGGTCCTGCCGCTCGGAGTTGATCACGTCGATCATCGCCGCCAGGGTCGTGCTCTTGCCCGAGCCCGTGGGCCCCGTGACGAGCACGAAGCCGCGCGGTTTCTGCGTCAGCTCGCGCAGCACCTGCGGCACGCCGAGCGAGTCGAGCGCGGGAATCTCCTGCGGAACGAGGCGAAAGGCCGCGCTGACCGCCCCCCGCTGGAAGAAGCAGTTGACGCGGAAGCGGGCGACGCCGGGGATCGCGTAGGCGAAGTCGAGCTGTTTGTGGTTCTCGAAGCGTTTGCGCTGGTCGTCGTTGAGGATGCTGTAGACGACCTCGCGCGTGTCCTGGCCGCCCAGCACGGGGAAGCCGTCCATCGGCGTGATCTTGCCCTTGTCGCGAATCGCCGGGGGGAAGCCGGCGGTCAGGTGCACGTCCGAGGCCCGCGCCTCGACCATCCGGCGCAGCACCTCCGAGAAATCGAAGTTCATGGGTCTAGATCGACCTCTGACGCGGAATCCTTAAGCCGTGACCACGAAGCACCTCCTCGAGGCTGGTGAGCCCGCCCCGCACCTTCTCGAGCCCGTCCTCGCGCAGCGTGCACATGCCCTCTTCGCGGGCGGCGGTGGCGATCTCCGCCTCCGGCGCCTGGGCGACCGCCATCTCTTTGATGCGTTCGCTCAAGGCCATCACCGAGTAGAGGCCGACGCGGCCTTTGTAGCCGCTCTGGTTGCAGCGGGCACAGCCGACCGGCTCGTAGGCCTCGAGCTCGGCGGCTGCCCGCAGACCGGCCTCTTCCAAGGCCTGGATCGGGATCACGGCGCGGCGCTTGCAGTGACTGCAGAGCTTTCGCGCCAGGCGCTGAGCGACGACGCAGTCGACCGCGGAGGCGATCAGGAAGGACTCGATCCCCATCTTCGTCAGCCGGGTGATCGCGCCGGGGGCGTCGTTGGTGTGCAGGGTCGAGAGCATCATGTGCCCGGTCAGGGCGGCCTCGATCGCGATCCGGGCCGTCTCGCTGTCGCGGATCTCGCCCACCATCACGATGTCGGGGTCGGCGCGGAGGATCGAGCGCAAGCCGGTGGCGAAGTCCAGCCCCGCCTTGCGGTTGACGTTGATCTGGTTGATGCCGTTGATCTGGTACTCGACCGGGTCCTCGATCGTGATGATCTTCTTCTCGACGTGGTTGAGGTCGCCGAGCGCCGCGTAGAGGGTGGTGCTCTTTCCGGAGCCGGTCGGGCCGGTGACGAGCACGGCCCCGTAGGCCTGGTGAAAGGACTGCTCGAAGCGATCGCGACCCGATCCGTCCATCCCGAGGTCGTCCAGCGAGCGCTGGGCGTTGTCCTTGTCGAGGATGCGGATCGTCGCGCCCTCCCCCTTTTGCGTGGGAAGCGTGGTGATCCGGAGGTCGACGCGGCGGTCCTCGACGGAGACGCTGACGCGACCGTCCTGGGGCACGCGTTTCTCAGCGATGTTGAGGTCGCTCATGATCTTCACCCGCGAGATCACCGCGTTGACCATCCGCTTGGGCACATGTGCGGCCTCGCGCAGCACGCCGTCGATGCGAAAACGCACCCGCATCTCGTCGTCGGCGGGCTCGAAATGGATGTCGGAGGCCCCCTCCCCCACCGCCTGGCCGAGGATGCTGTAGACGAGCTTGACCACCGGCGCGTCTTCGGCGCTGACCTGCATGTCGGCGACTTCGCCGAGCTCTTCCTCTCCTTCGGCCGCGTCCTCGTCGGTCGCCTCGGTGACCGCGCTCTGCAGCGTGTTGAGCCTGCCCAGCAGCGCCTCGACGTCCTCCTCGGCGGCGACCGCGACCCGGCAGTCGAGCCCGGTTGCGATCTGGATGTCGTCGATCGCGAGGACGTTGGTCGGGTCCGACATCGCCACCAGCAGCGTCTCTTTGTCGACGAAGCCGACCGGGATCGCGTTGTAGCGACGGCCGGTGCTGACGGAGACGAGGTTGGCCGCCGCCATGTCGACCTGGTAGGCGGTCAGGTCGACGTGGTCGAGCCCGTAGCGCTCGGCGAGCGCACGCGAGAACTGTTCGGCGCTGATCGCCCCCTGCTCGAGCAGCAGCCGCTCGGGTGGACGGGCGGCGGTGCGGGCTTCTTCGATCGCCTGGCGGGCGCGATCGTCGCCGACGTAGCCGAGGTCGACGATCACGTCGGTGACGAAACCGCTGGAGCGGCCGCGGGTCTGAGGCGGGGTCAGGCCGGGGGTGCCGGCGGGCTGGGCCTCGAAGGCGGGGGCGGTGGAGTCACCCGAGTTGGGGACCGGCCGCAAATGGCTCGGAAAGTCCCTCGAGTCCATGCTCACGGGTGGTAGGGAAGGGTCCCGCCGCGGTAGCGGGCGTCCACCACCGCCTGCACGACGCTCTGCGCACTCTGAAATCCGTAGTGGACCGAGGCCGGGTCGTAGCCGCTGTTGAGGTGCTTTGGCCTGAGAACGACGAGGGCCGGAACCCGGCTGAGGTCGACGCCCTGAGCGATGGAGACGTAGCGGGCAAGCTGGTGCGAGGGAACGACGAAGGTGGCAACACGGCCGATCGCGTCGAGACGAGCGACGGCTTCGGTGACCAGTCGATCGTCGATGCCGCCGTCGCGGACAAAGAGGATCGCGACGGTCTCTCCGGCGTCGAAGGCGTCGGTGACCGCGCGCGGCGGCGCCGGCGGCGCCCCAGGGCCCGAGCCCGGAGCCGGAAGTCGCAGCGGCTGCTGACCGGCTTCCAGTTCGGAGGCAACAGCCGCGACGGCGGCGTCCGCAGCAGCCGAGCCGCCTTCTTCTTCTTCTTCAGAGCCTCCACCGGATTTACCCAGCAGGAAGACGGCGGCCAGCACCAGGAGGACGCCGATGATGGCGACCTGAGCCATCGGGTTGTCGTTCAGCTTCTCTCTCATGCGCTTGCCTAGGAAGCCTTCGACAGCGAAGACCGGAAGCTTGAGTGGTGCGAGAACGCGCCCGGCGCTGGTCTCAGCAGCTGGCGTTCGGGGGTGACGCGGTGCCCCCCGCGCACTCGACGTAGCGACTGCGCTGGAAGCGACCCGAATACGCGATGTCGGGTTCTTTGAGGTTCGGATCCGTCCTGAAGTACGGGTTGCCGTTGAGAGTGATGGACTTCCCGGCGAACATCCCGATCCATTCCGCTCCGCCTTCGAGGTCGATATGACTCTGCGGTGCGTAGAGCATCAGGTGGTTCGTGCCGGAGTTCGCTCCGATCCTCACCGACCCGTCGCCGAGCACGAAGATGGAGGGGATTTCGTAGAGGCCTTGTTTCGGGATGAAGCCGCTCGAGACGAGGTTTCCCTGTCCGCCGATGTTGACTTGCGTAGCGCCGGAGGGCAGCCCGCAGTTCTGCGGGGTGTCGATGAAGATCCGCACGTGAGCCTGAGCCGACATGTAGATCGTGCCCGGCCCGACCTCCAGCTTGCAGATGAAGTAATCACCACCGTTCATCGTCAGGGTCTGACTCTGCTTTCCCAGGCTGATGGTCCTGGTGGTCCCGTTCCAGGGGTTTTCTTTGGTCCAGACATCGACTTTCCCCGCATACGGGCCGCTCGTGCATTTCTGCGCCAGCATGCAGTTGGCGTTTTCGGTGGCGAGATTGGCAGGCGGGACGATCGCAGGGAGTTCGCGGTTTTCTTCGTATTTCGTCCCCGAGCACTGGGGGACCAAGTTCCCGCTTTTGCCGATCCCATGGCGCTCGTCACCACATAGATCCCCCGAGTTGCCGGACTGGACCACGTTCCCGTTGGTGCCGATGTCGGCTTCGATTTCGAAGTTTCCTTTGACGTTGATTTCGTCCTGGCCGATGAATCTCTCGTCGGCGAACACGTTTTTCCCTTTGGTCGTGGTCAGCGCCACGTTGACCCGGCGTTTGACCGTGCCCGAGGAGCCGACCGAGACGATGTTCAGAGGGGTGCTCGTGCCGGCATAGGCGCTGACGACGTAGCTGTAGGTGGCCCCCCCAACGGCTTCAGTCGCAGTCGCCGGGCACCAGCCGACGGCGGCGGTCTGATATTCGCCGTTGGGGCCGATGCAGGGATGAGCGGTCGAGAGGCTCGGCAGATATCGGTTGAGCCGTAACAGCGCGATGTTGGCCCCGGCGTCGGCGGCTGCGATCGCTTCCTTGGAGTCGTGGTCCCGCTTGGTCCCCTGCTGGACGTCGACGGTCGACATCACCGCCACGCTGGCCAGGGCGAAGCTGGCGATCAACGCCATCAACGCGGTCGGCACGGCCATGCCGCGCTCGTTCCGGCGCAGCTCGCGTACCAGCAGGATGAAGCGGTCGATCGCGATCACCGGGAGTGCCATCGGCCCGGAGCGGTGGCCGCTTGAGGGCGTCGATGCGAGCTTTCCAGCCATCTGGACGGCCGCCCTAATCAGTTGCGGGTGCGAGCTGCTCGATGCCACTCGCCCGCTGGCCGCCCGCCGCCAGCATCAGTTTGAAGTCGTGCGGGTTGGAGGCGAACTCCAGGGCGACCGACTCGGCGACCTTGCCCTCCATCACGTAGTGCATCAGCGACTGGTCGAAGGTACGCATGCCGTAGTACTCGCCCTCGGCGATCACCTCGGTGATCTTGCTCGTCTCCTCCGGGTTCATGATCAGGTCCTGGACCCGGCCGGTGACGACGAGGATCTCCGAGGCCGGGACGCGGCCGTCGCCGGTGACGTCGGGGACGAGGCGCTGGGCGATCGCCCCCCTGAGGGTCGCCGAGAGCATCACCCGGGCCTGGTGCTGCTGATGGGGCGGGAAGAAGTCGACGATGCGGTTGATCGTCTCGGTCGCGTCCAGGGTGTGGACGGTCGAGAGCACGAGGTGGCCGGTCTCGGCCGCCGAGAGGGCGGTGCGGACCGTCTCCTCGTCGCGCATCTCGCCGATCAGGATCACGTCGGGGTCCTGGCGCAGGACGCGGCGCATGGCGCGGGCGAAGCTTTCGGTGTCGGAGCCGACTTCGCGCTGGTTGATGATCGAGTTTTTGTCCGGGTGCAGGTACTCGATCGGGTCCTCGAGGGTGACGATGTGATCGGTCCGGGTGCGGTTGATGTGGTCGATCATCGCCGCCAGCGTCGTGCTCTTGCCCGAGCCGGTGGTGCCGGTGACGAGGATGATCCCGCGCTGCTCTTCGGCCAGTTTCGTCACCACCGGCGGCAGCCCGAGGTCGTCGACCGAGCGGATGTCGAAGGGGATCGCGCGGCAGACGATCGAGATCGAGCCGCGCTGCCTGAAGGCGTTGACGCGGAACCGGGAAAGGCCCTTGATCGCGTAGGAGAAGTCCGCCTCGCCGCATTCCTCGAATTCGGTCAGCGAGCGGACCTCGGCGATGTCGTGGAAGGCTTTTTCGGTGTCCGAGGGCTCGAGCGGCTGGTACCCCTCGAAGGGCGCCAGCTCCCCGTGCAGCCGGGCGGTCGGCGGCACCCCGACCTTGACGTGCAGGTCCGAGCCCTCCCGCTCGATGAGCGTCCGCAGCGCTGAGTCAATGTCGAACATCCCGGCCTGTATCGGCCGGGATGTTCGATCACTTAATCCTGGTTACGCGACCTCGCGGAGTTTCTGCGCCTCTCCGAGAGACTGGAGCTTTTTGAGGCTCTGGTTCTCGATCTGGCGGATCCGCTCGCGGGTGACGTTGAAGGTGCGGCCGACCTCGTCCAGGGTCCGCGGGTGCTCGCCGCCGAGCCCGTAGCGGAGCTCGAGCACGCGGCGCTCGCGGTAGGAGAGGTTCTCGAGGGCTTCTTTCAGCGCCTCTTTGGTCAGCAGGTCCGCGGCCCGGTCGAACGGGCTCTCGGCCTTCTCGTCGGCGATGAACTGGCCGAACTCGGACTCCTCCTCGTCGCCGACCGGCTTCTCCAGCGAGACCGGGGCCTGGGCGGAGCGCTTGATCGAGTCGACCTCCTCGGGATCGATCCCCGTTACCTCGGCGATCTCCTCCGGGGTGGGCTCGCGGCCCAGCTCGGTGACCAGCTTGCGCTCGGCGCGGCCGATCTTGTTCAGCTTCTCGACGACGTGGACCGGGATCCGGATCGTCCGCGCCTTGTCGGCGAGCGCACGGGCGATCGCCTGGCGGATCCACCAGGTCGCGTAGGTGGAGAACTTGAACCCCTTGCGGTAGTCGAACTTCTCCGCCGCGCGGACCAGGCCCAGCGTCCCCTCCTGGATCAGATCGAGGAAGGGCAGGCCCTGGTTGCGGTAATTTTTCGCGATCGAGACGACCAGACGGAGGTTCGACTCGACCATTTTCTGCTTCGCGTCGAGGTCGCCGCGCTCGATCCGTTTCGCGAGTTCGACCTCCTCCGCCGCGGTCAGCAGGCGGACTTTGCCGATGTCCTTGAGGAACAGCTGCAAGGAGTCCGTCGTCATGTCCGGTTTCAGGTCGAGCGCCTGTTTCTGGCGCCGGCGGCCTTTTTTCCCGGTGTCGGCGGGGAGCGCTTCGGCGGCGGCTTTCTGCGCCGGGTCCATGTCCTCGACGAGCTCGATCCCCGACTTCTCGAGGTGCCCGTAGAGATCCTCGACGTCAGACTCGTCGAGGTCGACCTCGGAGACCGCCGAGGCGATGTCGCCGAAGGTCAGAACCCCGAGCTGCTGCCCGCGGTTGATCAGGTTTTTGACCTCGTCCAGTTCCTGAAGCTCAGCTACCAGCATCCGTTCTTACTCGTTCCCTTGCGCTCGATGTTTAGTCCTGGCGATGAAATACCGTCGCAACCCGAAAGTCGCGCCGGACCGACAAAAAGCGGACCCGACAGGTGGTCCGCGAAGTAGCGTTCACATCGTCATTGTGCCCTGGTGGGCGGCGTCTGAATCCATCAAACGCCTGTTCGCATGGTACCCGCTTCAGTTTGTGAAGTCAATGCCCAGCCCCCTGCGCCATCCGACCCCCTGGCTCCGCGCCTTCTGGCAGCGGGCCTACACCGAGAACGTAACCGGGCTCTCGGCGATGGTCGCCTACAACCTGATGCTGGCGGTCTTTCCCTTCGCCCTGCTGGTCCTCTTCGTCTTCGGCCAGGTGCTGAAGATCGGCGGGGTCGAGGAGAGCGTCCTCGCCGACCTCCAGCGCCTCTTCCCGCAGACCGAGCAGCAGACCCTCGCCGACGCCCTCAGCCGGATCGAGAACAACACGGCGACGATCGGGATCGCCGCCTTCGCCGGCTCGCTCTGGATCGGCGCCTCCTTCTGGGGCGCGATGGACACCGCCTTCTGCCGGATCTACCACGTCGAGTGCCGCGGCTGGGTCGAACAGAAGCGCTTCTCCTTCGCGATGCTGGTCGTGGTCCTGCTCTTCATCGCCGCCAGCATCTTCGTGCCGACGATGGAGAGCGCGGTGGTCAGTAGCACCGACCGCCTCCCCCTCGGGCTCTCGGACATCAAGGCGATCGACACGATCCTGCTGCTGGGGGCGGCGCTGCTCGTCACCTTCGGCATCTGTTGCGTGATCTTCTGGGCTGTTCCGAAAGGTCACATGCCCTGGCGCGCCGTCTGGCCGGGTGCCCTCTTCGTCACCGTCGGCGCCGGCCTCGCCAACTGGCTCTTCCCGATCTATCTCTCCAACGTGTCCAGTCTCTCCCGCTTCGGCTCGACCCTCGGCTTCATCCTCATCGCCCTGCTCTGGTTCTACGTGCTCAGCCTGGCGCTGATGGTGGGCGCGGTGTTCAACTCGCTGCGCTTCGAGCTCCACGACACGGGCGAGCTGCCCTACCGCCCGAAGGACAGCCGTCCCTGCCACGGCTGCGACGAACAGCAAGCAGCGCCCCCGGATAAGGCTTCTTCCACCAGTTAATAAAAACTTTCGTATCCTTGTGCGGGTAATCACGACCCGGTACTGGACCGCCGGTCCAGCCAACCGGGCAGGGTGGAACAATCCGCATTGATGCAAAAACATCGGAGTTCTGAAAGGTCGGGGAGCGTTCTGCGTCCGACTACTCCCCCCAACGTCGTCAACGAGTCCCAGCGCCAGCGGATCATCGACGCGATGGTCGAGAGCTGCGCCGAGAAGACCTACGCGGCGACCACGATCACCGACATCGTCGCCCGGGCGCACATCTCCCGCACCACCTTCTACAAGCACTTCGAGGACAAGCGGGCCTGCTTCGACGCGGCGATCGGCTATTGCATCGGCGAGCTGCAGGAGGCGGCCGGCGCGGCCCACTCCAGCGACGACCCGCCCGGCAAGGCGGCGCGCAAGGCGGCGACCGCGGTGGTCGTGACCCTGGCCGAGACGCCCGGGCTGGCCCAGCTGCTGACCGGCGACGCGATGGCGGTCGAGCCGCAGGCGATCGACCGCTACCGCCGGGCGACGATCCCCGCCCTGGAAGCGCTTTGGAGCGACGACGGCGAGTCGCCGCAGGTCCACACCGATCCTCGCCTCGCCTTCGGCCAGGCCCAGGTCCTGATCCTCAACCAGATCGCCACCGGCAGGCCCCACCGCCTGCTGGAGCTGCTGCCGGACATCGTCTACCTGACCGTCAGCCCCTACGGCGGCCACGAGGAGGCGCTGAGACAGTCCCGCAGGGCGGGGGAAACCGAGACCAGCGGCGTCGTCTCGCGGTGAGCGACGACCCCGAGGACCTGCGCAGGTGGCGACTGCCGCGCGGGCGGCACGGCCTGCCGCGCGAGCTGGTCGAGCGCTCGCAGCGCGAGCGGCTGCTCGCCGCCGTGGTCCGGGTCACCGTCGCCGACGGCTACGAGTCGACCACCGTCGGCGACATCCTCGGCGAGGCCGGCGTCGGCCGCGAGAGCTTCTACGAACTCTTCGACGACAAGCTCGACTGCATGCTCGCCGCCCACAAGATCCTCGCCGACGACCTCGAGGAGCGGGTGCGGGACGCCTATCTCGGCGACGACCCCTGGCCCGAACGGGTTCGCCGCGCGCTCGGGGCGATCGCTCGAGCTGGTTCGCCGCCGACCCCGACGCGGCGCGCTTCTTCCTGGTCGAGCTGAGCACCGTGGGGCCGGCCTTCCGGGCGACCTTCAAGGCCGAGTACGCGCGCTTCACCAAGCTGCTCGACGACGGCCTCGGCGAGGACGGCCCCGACCCCGACCTGGCCCGCGCCACCGACCTGGCGGTCGGGGCGATCATGGCGCGGATCTACGAGGAGGTCGTCATCGGCCGCGCCGCCGACCTTCCCGGCCTGCTCCCCGAGCTCACCTACGGGTTCCTGGTTCCCTTCGTCGGCGAAGAGGCGGCGCGCAGGGAGCGCGCGGCGGCTAGCTCTAGCTAGGAGTCGCGCTCGGCCAGCGCCGCCGCCAGAGCCTGGCGCAGCGGCGTCCGCTCGACGTCGTCGAAGATCTCCATCCCCGCGGCGTCGCTGACCACGGTCTCGGTCGCCAGGCCCTCGATCAGCGGCTTCGCCACCCCCGCGTCGACCGGCGTCACCAGCCCGATCCAGAGCGAGGAGAGGAACGGCGTCAGCAGCGGCACCGTGATCCGCACCGGCGGTCGGCGGCCCTGGGCACGGGCGAGCTCGTCGATCATCCCGCCGTAGGTGGTCACGTCGGGGCCGCCGATTTCGATCTCCCGCTCGCACGGCAGGCCGAGGTCCGCGGCCGCGGCCAGGTAGGCGACGGCATCCGCAACCGCGATCGGCTGGGTACGGGTGGCGACCCAGCGCGGCGTGACCATCGCCGGCAGGCGGCGGACGAGGTAGAAGGCGGTGCGGAAGGACTCGCTGCCGGCGCCGAGCACGGCGGCGGCGCGGAAGTAGACGACTGGGACCGTGCCGCGCCGCAGGGCTTCGGCCGTCTGGTGGCGCGAGTCGAGGTGCTTCGACCCCTCCCCCAGCCCGCCGAGGTAGACGATTCGCTTGACCCCCGCCGCGGCCGCGGCGGCGGCGAAGTTTTCGGCGCCCCGGTGGTCGCGCTCGGCGAAGTCGGCGTCGGCGCCCCGCCCCATCGAGTGGACGAGGTAGTAGGCGACGTCGACCCCCTCCAGCGCGGGCCCCAGGGTCTCGGCCTCCAGCACGTCGGCGCGAACGACCTCGCAGCCGGCGTCCTTCAGGTCCTGCGCGCGGTCGGGGTCCCGAGCCAGAGCGCGCACCTCGCGCCCCTGCTCACGCAGCCGCCTGCACAGCATGCCGCCTATATAGCCCGTGGATCCGGCGACGGCGATCATGCCGCACCGCTACCCGCGAACGGGAAAATCAGCCGTATCTCTCGCCGATGATCGCCCGGAGCTTGCTGCGATCGTGCCGCGCGTGGACGCGGCGCACGGTGCCGGAGCGGGAGCGCATCACCAGCGACTCGGTGGTGGCGCCGGGGCCGCGGTAGCGGACGCCCTGGAGGACGTCGCCGTCGGTGACCCCGGTGGCCGAGAAGAAGACGTCGTCGCCGGAGCAGAGGTCGTTGGCGGTAAGCACCTGGTCGAGGTCGTAGCCGGCGTCGAGCGCCGCTGAGCGCTCCTCGTCGTTGCGCGGCCAGAGGCGGCCGATCAGCTGGCCGCCCATCGACTTCAGCGCCGCGGCGGAGATCACACCCTCCGGGGTGCCGCCGATCCCCCAGAGCAGGTCGACCGGCGAGCGTTCGCTCACCGCCAGCAGAGCGGCGCGAGACGTCGCCGTCGGTGATCAGCCGGATGCGGGCGCCGGCCTCGCGGACTTCGCGCATCGCCTCCTCGTGGCGCGGGCGGTCGAGCATGACGACGATCACGTCGCCGACCGAGCTCGCCCTTGCGGTCGGCGATCAACTTCAAGGTCTCCGGCAGCGGCCGGTCGAGGTCGAGCAGGTCGGCGATCTCTTCCCCGCCCGCCATCTTTTCCATGTAGACGCAGGGCCCGGGGTCGAACATCGTGCCGCGCTCGGCCAGGGCGATGACCGCGATCGCGCTCGGCATCCCCAGCGCGCAGAGGCGGGTTCCCTCCAGCGGGTCGACGGCGATGTCGACGGTCGGCGGGGTGCCGTCGCCGATCTGCTCGCTGTTGTAGAGCATCGGCGCCTCGTCCTTCTCCCCCTCGCCGATCACGACGGTGCCGTCCATCGAGACCGAGTCGAGGACGTGGCGCATCGCGTCGACCGCGGCCTGGTCGGCGGCGATCTTGTCGCCTCGCCCGACCCAGCGCGCCGAGGCCAGCGCCGCGGCCTCGGTGACGCGGACGAGCTCGAGCGCGAGGTTGCGGTCGGGCTTGGTGGCGGGGGTGCCCTCCATCTTCCGCAACCCTATTGAAACGATTAGGGTCAGCGCATGGACCGCTGGGGCCTGACGCTGCCGCTGCCCGGACTGACGCTCCCCGAGCACGAGGGCCTGGTCAAGCGCGCCGAGGAGGCGGGCTACACCGACTTCTGGACCGGCGAGACCGCCGGGCCCGACGGGTTCACGCCGCTGGCGCTGGCCGCCGCCTGGACCGAGCGGGCGCGACTCGGCACCGGGATCGTCGGCGTCTTCCAGCGCGGCCCGGCGCTGCTGGCCCAGCAGGCGGTCGCCCTCAGCCGACGCCTCCGAGGGGCCGCTTCGTGCTCGGCCTCGGCTCCTCCTCGGACCGGATCGTCGAAGGCTGGAACGGGATCCCCTTCGAGAAGCCGCTGAGCAAGGTCCGCGAGACGCTCGACTTCCTCGACCCGGTGCTGGCCGGCGAGCGCAGCGCGACCGGATTCAAGCCCGAAACCGCACCCCGCTTCGAGGTCCCGATCGTGCTGGCGGCGCTGCGGGGCAAGATGCTCGACCTGGCCCTCGAGCGCACCGCCGGCGCCTTCACCAACTTCCTGCCGCTAGCCGGCCTGCCGAAGGTCGACGGCGCAGCTGGAGAACCCGCCGACCGGCTTCGAGCTGCTCTGCCGCTTCTTCTGCATCCCCGGCACCCGCGAGCAGGTAGAGCCGCTTGCCCGCTTCATGTTCTCCTCCTACATCACCGTCCCGGTCTACGCGAACTTCTACCGCTGGCTCGGCTACGGCGAGCAGATCGAGCCGATGGTCGAGGCCTGGGAAGCCGGCGACCGCCAGGCGGCTGCCGCGGCGGCGCCCTGGGAGCTGATCGAGGACATGTTCATCTTCGGCACCCCGGAGCAGATGAAGGAGCGCCTCGCGCAGTTCGTCGCCGGCGGCATCACCCTGCCGATCCTCACCCCGATCGTGACGCCCGACAAGCTGGCCGAGACGATCGACGCGCTGACGCCTTAGCTGGGGTGGGTTTGCGGAGGGAGTCGGGGAGGGGGTCGCCCGGAGCACCTCCGCCGAGGGGATCGGGGATTGACTGACGCCTCGGGCCGGGTTGGCGCGTTCCGTGGTTCCTTAGTCACCCATAAGACGACAAAGGAACCACGGAACTTCGCTTCACTCGAGGGGAAGCTCCGTCGACCCTTCCGTCAGCTTGGCGTAGGCGTCGGGGCGGCGGGTGGTGAGGAACGGGAAAAGCTCCAGCCAGTCTCGGCGCTGGTCGAGGTCGAGGTCGGCGACGAGAACCGCGGGTTCGTCCCGCGGAGCCTGGGCGAGGATGCGGCCGTAGGGGTCGGAGATGAAGGAGGAGCCGTAGAAGGTGAGCGGGGGCTCGGTGCCGATCCGGTTGACGGCGACCATGAAGACGCCGTTGGCGATCCCGTTGGCGACGATCACCTGCTGCCAGAGCGGCTGGGTGTCGAACTCGGGGTGGTCGGGCTCGGAGCCGATCGCCGTCGGGTAGACGAGGATCTCGGCTCCCTCGAGGCTGTAGGCGCGGGCGAGCTCGGGGAACCACTGGTCCCAGCAGGTCGGCAGCCCGAGCTTGGCCTCGCCGAGGCCGACCAAGGGGAAGGCGCCCTCGCCGTTCGGGCCGGGCCGGAAGTAGCGGTCCTCGTGGTAGCCGGCGGTGACCGGGATGTGGAGCTTGCGGGTGCGGGCGACGAGCTCGCCGGCGGGCGAGACGACGATCGCGGTGTTGAAGCCGAGGCCGTCGCCCTCCTCGGCGCGCTCGTAGAGCGAGGCGTGGATGTGGATCCCGTTCGTGGCCGCCATCCGCGCGGCGAGCTCGAAGGTGCGCCCGCCCGGCAGCTCCTCGGGCTCGGCGCCGGCCGCCTCGGGACCGGCCGGGTCGACGGCGAAGTAGCGGCTCAGGGTCAGCTCCTGCAGGCAGACGAGCTGCGCCCCCTCGGCCGCGGCGACGCGGACCCCCTCCTCCAGCGCCGCCTCGTGCTCGGCGGGGTCTGGGTGCCAGCGGTGCTGGACGGCGGCGATCCGGAACGGCGAGCGGCTCGGCGGGTGCGTCCTCGCCAAGGACTCGGGCGGCTGCTCGGCACGGATCAGGCGGATCTCGTCCACTGGTTCAAGATAGAGGGCGATGAGCCTGACCCTCAAATCGACGCCCGCGGCCGACGGCTTCCGGATGCCGGCCGAGTTCGAGCCGCACGACGGCTGCTGGATGATCTGGCCGGAGCGGACCGACAACTGGCGCCTGGGCGCGAAGCCGGCGCAGGAGGCGTTCGCGGCGGTGGCGACCGCGATCGCGGCTTCCGAGCCGGTGACGATGGCGGTCTCCGACGCGCAGTTCGAGAACTGCCGGGCGATGCTGCCGCCCGCGGTGCGGGTGGTCGAGGTCTCCAGCGACGACGCCTGGATGCGCGACTGCGGCCCGACCTTCGTCGTCGACAACGACGGCGGGCGGCGCGGGGTCGATTGGCGCTTCAACGCCTGGGGCGGGATGGACGGCGGCCTCTACTTCCCCTGGGACCGCGACGACCGGGTGGCGGCGAAGGTGCTGGAGGTCGAGGGCGCCGACCGCTACCGGGCGCCGATCGTCCTGGAGGGCGGCGCGATCCACGTCGACGGCGAGGGCACGGTGCTGAGCACCGAAGAGTGCCTGCTCAACCCAAACCGCAACCCCGACCGCTCGAAGGAGCAGATCGAGCGGGTCCTGCTCGACCATCTCGGCGCCGAGAAGGTGGTCTGGCTGGGGGCCGGCGTCTTCGCAGACGAGACCGACGGCCACGTCGACAACATCGCTTGCTTTGCCCGCCCCGGCGTCGTGCTGCTGACCTGGACCGACGACGAGGACGACCCGCAGCACGCGATCTCCCGCGACGCGCGCGAGCGGCTCGAAGCCGCGACCGACGCGCAGGGGCGCTCGCTGGAGGTCGTACGCCTCCCCTCCCCCGGCCCGCTGCAGATCTCAGCTGAGGAGGCCGAGGGCGTCGACGCCGGCGAGGGCACCCAGCCGCGCCGCGCGGGCGACCGCCTCGCCGCCTCCTACGTCAACTTCTACCTCGGCAACGCGCGGATCGTCTACCCGCTGCTCGACCCGCGCCACGACGAGGAGGCCGCGGCGATCCTGCGCCGGGTCTTCCCCGAACGCGAGGTGGTCGGGGTGCCGGCGCGCGAGATCCTCCTCGGCGGCGGCAACGTCCACTGCATCACCCAGCAGGTGCCGCGAGGCTGAGGGCGTAGTCGCCGGCCTCGTCGGTGAACCAGCCGCGCATCTCCAGCCCGGCGCCGGCGTAGACCGATTCGAGCCGCTCGCGGGTGAACTTGGTCGAGATCTCGGTCCGCATCTCCTCGCCCGCGGCGAAGGCGACGTCGAGGTCGAGCCCCTCGATGCGCACCTCCTGGTCGGCGAGCGAGCGCAGGCGGATGTCCATCCGCTCCGCCTCGGCGTCGTAGCGGGCGACGTGCTCGAAGGCGTCGAGGTCGAAGTCGGCGCCGAGCTGGGCGTTGAGGACGGCGAGGACGTTCCTGTTGAACTCGGCGGTGACGCCGGCGGAGTCGTCGTAGGCGGCCTCGAGCCGGACGCGGTCCTTGATCAGGTCGGTGCCGAGCAGCAGGTGGTCGTGCGGCCCGAGCAATGTCGCGATGCGCTTGAGGAAAGCCTGGCGCTGGCGCGGATAGAGGTTGCCGATCGTGCCGCCGAGGAAGGCGATCATCCGCCGGTCGGTGCCGTGCGGGATCCGCTCCAGGTGCTGCTCGAAGTCGCAGACCAGGCCGTGGACGTCGAGGCCGGGGTACTCCTCGACCAGCTCGGCGGCGGTGCGCTGGGTGATCTCCTCGGAGATGTCGACCGGGACGTAGGTGTCGAGGCTGCCGAGGTCGCGCATCGCGCTCAGCAGGTGCCGCGTCTTCGCCGCCGAGCCGGAGCCGAGCTCGGTCAGGGTGCTGGGGCAGCCGGCGGCGGCGAGAATCTCGGGCGAGCGCCGTTCGAGGATCTGGCGCTCCGCCCGGGTCGGGTAGTACTCGGGCAGCTCGGTGATCTGCTCGAACAGGCGCGAGCCGCGGTCGTCGTAGAAGTACTTCGGCGCCAGCTCCTTGGGGTAGTCGCAGAGGCCGGCGCGGACGTCGCGCGCCATCGTCGCCGCAGCGTCGGCGTCGAGGTGGACGTCGATCGCGATCGTCATGCGGTCCTCGCGCAGCGGATGCCGGAGAAGATCTGGCGGCGCTCGATCAGGTCCCAGTTGCGGAAGGTCGGGCGGGCGACGCGCGGGTGGGTCGCCCAGGAGCTGCCGCGCAGGACCTTGTAGGAGTCGCCGAAGAAGACCTCGGAGTACTCGCGGTAGGGGAAGGCGGAGAAGCCGGGATAGGCGAGGAAGTCCGAGGAGGTCCATTCCCAGCCGTGGCCGAGCCCGTCCAGCCGCGGGCGCGCCGCCTCCCACTCGTGCTCGGACGGCAGGCGCTTGCCCGCCCAGCGGGCGAAGCCCTCGGCATCCACCCAGGAGACGTGGATGACGGGGTGGCTCGGGTCGATCGGATCGCGACGCCCCCGCGAAGCGTCGACCCAGCCCTCGCCGTCGCGCTCCCAGTACAGCGGCGGCTCGGCGCCGGTCTCCTCCATGTAGCCGATGTACGCGCCGTTCGTGACCGGGGTTCGATCGATCTCGAAAGCGCCGAGCGCGACGGTGTGGCGCGGGCGCTCGTTGTCGTAGGCGAAGCCGCGCTCGGGGGCGCCGACGACGTGCTCCCCGGCCTCGATCGCGAGCATCTCGACCTCCAGGGAAGTTCCGTGGTTCCTTTGTCGTCCATACCCGGACAAAGGAACCACGGAATCTCTTCCGGTCTGGACCGCGGCCGGCAGCTCGTAGCCGTCGACCAGCTGCAGCAGCTGCAGCATCGTCTCGTTGTGCTGCAGCTCGTGGGCCAGCAGCATCTCGTAGACGAACCCTTCCCGCAGCAGCGGGTCTTCGGCGTCGGCACCGATCTCCACACCGTCAAGTACGTCGAGGGTCCGCGCCCGGACGTCCGCCATGTAGGAGCGCAGCTCGGCGTCGCGCAGGATCGGCAGCTCACCGCGGAGCTTGCGCGGGTTCTCGATCGCATCGTAGAAGCGGCCGAGCTCCCCGTGCAGCGGCTCCCGGCCGCCGATCGTCCGCACCAGCCAGAGCTCCTCGAAGTTGGCGATGTGGCCGAGGTCCCAGGCCAGCGGGCTGAGGATTGGCGAGTAGACGGTGTTCAGCTGCTCGTCGTCGAGCGGCTCGACCAGGGACAGCGTGCGTCCTCGCGCCTCGGAAAGAGCTTCCGCGATCGCCGCCTTCGACGCTGAGGACACATCGGCCGGGATACCGAGACCCTAGCGCCGATTGCGAACCCGGTTGTGAATCAGTCGGTCCCCTGGGCCTCGGGGTCCAGCCACACCTGCTTGCGCCAGGGCGGCGAGATCGCAAATCCCGCGGGGCTGGATGCGGCAACCGGCTCCAGCGGGACCAGGTGGACGCGGCGGCCCGGGGTGAAGCGGCCGGCGTTGGCGGAGCCGATGGCGTTGCCGGCGTGGCTGCCGCCGGAGACGAGCAGGACATGGGTCGCCGGACCCCAGCCGTCGTGTGCCGCGATGCCGGCGTCGGAGGTCCAGTTGCTGTCGCTGCGGAAGTAGTTGTAGCCGTGGTGGGAGGAGGCCCGCTGGTCGACGCCGCCGTCGGGCCGGAAGCGGAGCTGCACGCTCTCCCAGTCGTCTTCGTGGTAGCCCTTCCTCCCCGCGACCGGCACGCCGCGCAAGGTCGCCGAATCGGCGTAATAGGTCCAGTACTGGACATAGAGGTTGCCGGCGCGCTCGCCGGAGCAGTCGGCGCCGGCCGCTTCGGAGCGCTCGGCCATCCCCTCCCGGCAATCGACGACGTGGACGAAGGCGGTGACCGGCAGGCCCTCGTCCGTCCTGGCGACGAGCCCCTCCCCCGCCGCGTCGCCGCAGCCGCTCTCGCGGCAACCTCGGAAGTCGACCGGCACCGCCCGCGATCCCCGCTCGAAGAGCAGCATCGGCATGTGCTGCCGCACGAGCGTCCCGACCTCGGTCCCGTAGGCGGCGATCAGCTCCGGCTCGTCGCCGCAACTGCTTGCCAGCGACGCAGCGCAGAGAAGGCGGTCGGCGAGGGCACGTGCCAGTGGCGCCCCCGGCACCCGCACCCCGGCGGCGGCCATCGCCAGCATCGCAACGCAGACGAGCGCCACCAGCCCGACCCACTCGACCGTTCCCTGACCCTGCTCCGAGCCCATGGCCCGACGCTAGGGAGCAAGGTCCTACGCGTGGGTGCCTAGAGTGCCGGCTCTGTGCCGGAACTGTTGCGACTTCGATGGCTGGGGGCGTTGGCGGTGCTCGCGTGCCTCTTCACCAGCGTCGCGCGAGCCGACGAGCGCCAGGCAATCGGCCGCTCGGTCGAGGGACGACCGATCGTCCTCCTTCGGGACAGCGCCCGAGACCCGGCGGCGAAGCTGCTCGTCGTCGGCGCCATCCACGGCAACGAGGCGGCGGGGATGCGCATAACGCGCCGGCTGATCGCCACAGGCGCGCCGGCGCGAGCCGAGTTCCTGGTCGTGCCGACGATCAACCCCGACGGTGTCGCCGCCGGCACCCGCGGCAACGCCCGCGGCGTCGACCTCAACCGCAACTTCCCCTTCCGCTGGCGGCCGCTCGGCGGCGGCGAATACTCCGGCACCGGCCCCCTCTCCGAGCCCGAGACCCGAGCCGCCTACGGCCTCCTCCTCCGCGAGAAGCCCGACGTGACGATCTGGTTCCACCAGCCCTTCGGCTTGATCGACAAGCCCGAAGGCAATCCCTTCGCCGCCCGCCGCTTCGCCCAGCTGATCGGCCTGCCGCTCGTCCGCCTGCCCGGCCGTTACCCCGGCAGCGCCACCCGCACCCAGAACCACGAATCGCCGCGCAGCACCGCCTTCGTCGCCGAGCTGCCCCGACAAGTTGGCGCTCCGCTTGTTGCGCGCGCCGTCACGGCTGTAAGGGTGCTCGCCTCAGAGCTCGCCAGCCCGGAGATCACGGCCGCCCATCCGAACCCCTGACCAAAGCAGTCGCTGCAGGCCGGATTGCCTCTCGATGCGCCGCTGCCGTTTTCGGCAAAGCACGCTAATCTGGCCTGCGATCGCACAAGGTCGCCTTGTGCATTGCCCGCCGATGAGCCGCCTCCGAGCGGCTCTTCGTGCGTCTAGAGAGGCTTGAGTTCGTCCATAGGCCCCGATACACTTGCCTTTGCGATCGCACGTATCAATCGTGCATTGCCCGCCGATGAGCCGCCTCCGAGCGGCTCTTCGTGCGTCTAGACCCCTCCTACCGGCATTGCTCCACCCACGGCCGGCCCGTCGATGACGAGCGAGCTCACCGCGCAGCCCTCCAGGACCCGGTAGAGCTTTCGATTTGCCGCTCGGGCTCGTGGGTTGTTGTCTCGATCGCTATCCACTCGATGGTGCAGGTAGGCGGCGAGATCGGCGCACTGAACACCCGGACTGTCACGGCTATCGACAAACAAGACGTTGTCGATGATCCGGCACTCTCCGCAATCCTCTACGCAACACACCTTGTGTTCCCGCACCGTAGCGGCAAAATCTCGGCGCGTCGTCTCCTCCTCATCGGCGATCAGGATGCATGCTCTTGCAGTCGCTCGACCCGATCCTCGATGACCGGAAGCATTTCTCGGACAGCCTGCATCCGGTGAAGGTTGAGGTCATTGGGGAGGGCAGGATCATTCCACTCCACTCCTACGAAGATCACATCCGTTGCCGCAGCCGCCAATGCACGCAGGCCGCCGCGGTAAAGGCGGATGCGAAGATCGATCAGCCCCTCCAGGGGCTTGAATCCCTTCGTGCCGTGAAACAGGGCGTGCCCATGCAACTCGGCAGGAACGGCGGAGGAGTACTCCGCAGGAAGAATCCTGGGAACCCGCTGAACGTCGAGAGTGAGCTGCGGAACGTTTTGCGCCGGGACCAGAGCAACGGCAAGCCAGTACCGCTCACCCCTTACATAGGACTCGTCTATGTAGCCGAGCAGCATGCGCGACCTCCGCGCAACTTGGCCTAGAGGTTGCCGATCTCGGCAGCGATTTCGCTGGCCGCCGCTTTGGCGTCGGCGAAGAGCATCGAGGTGTTCGGTTCGTAGAAGAGGTCGTTGTCGATGCCGGCGAAGCCGGGGCTGAGGGAGCGCTTGATCACGATCACCTCTTGGGCCTCGGAGACCTCGATGATCGGCATCCCGGCGATCGGCGAGTCGGGGTCGTTTTTCGCCGCCGGGTTGGTGACGTCGTTGGCGCCGACGACCACGGCGACGTCGGTGCGCGACATCTCCGGGTTGATCTCCTCCATCTCCTTGAGGTTCTCGTAGGCGACGTCGGCCTCGGCGAGGAGGACGTTCATGTGGCCGGGCATGCGGCCGGCGACCGGGTGGATCGCGTAGTTGACCGTCACCCCGCGCGCTTCCAGCTCGTCGGCGACCTCCTTGATCGCGTGCTGGGCCTGGGCGACGGCGAGGCCGTAGCCGGGGACGATCACCACGGTGTCGGCATAGGCGAGCTTGATCGCCGCGTCCTGGGCGCCGATCGAGACGTGCGGCTTTTCCTCGCCCGTGCCGCCGCCTCCGCCGGCGGGCGCGCCGCCGAAGCCGGAGAAGAGGATGTTGGCCACCGAGCGGTTCATCGCCGTCGCCATCTCCATGGTGAGGATCGTTCCCGAGGAGCCGACCAGGGTGCCGGCGACGATCAGGGCGACGTTGTCCAGCGCGAAGCCGGCGGCCGCGGCGGAGAGGCCGGTGAAGGCGTTCAGCAGCGAGATCACGACCGGCATGTCGGCGCCGCCGATCGGCAGGACGACGAGGTTGCCGAGGATCGCCGCGAGGACGAGCAGAAGGATGAAGAGGCCCTGCGAGGGCGACTCGTGGTCGACGGCGAGGATCACGCAGATGGTGACGATCGCGATCAGCAGGACGGCGTTGATCACCTGCTGCCCCGGCGCCGCGATCGGCCGGGTCGGGATCAGGTCCTGGAGCTTGGCGAAGGCGATGTTCGAGCCCCAGAAGGAGACCGAGCCGACGACGCCGGCGAAGATGATCGGGATCAGCTCGTCGAGGGGGAGCCCCAGGCTCCCGTGGCGGATCTCAGACCAGGCGATCAGGGCGACGGCGCCGCCGCCGACTCCGTTGTAGAGGGCGACCATCTGCGGCATCTCGGTCATCTGCACGCGGATCGAGGCGATCACGCCGACGGCGGTGCCGATCCCGAGGCCGAGGAAGATCAGGCCCCAGTTGCCCATCCCGTCGAGCAGCAGGGTGGTGACGACGGCAATCGCCATGCCGCCGGCGGCGATCAGGTTGCCGCGCTTGGCGGTGGTCGGGTGGGTCCCCTGTTTGATCCCGATGATGAACAGCGAGAAGGCGACGATGTAGAGGGCGGTGGCCCCGTCGCCGCCCGGCTCAAGCACGGCGCGGACCATCAGGTGCCGCCCTTCCCGTCAGAGCTGGGCTTCGGTTTCGGCTTCCTCGCGAACATGCCGAGCATCCGGTCGGTGACCATGAAGCCGCCGACGATGTTGATCGCGCCGAAGGCGACCGCGATCGTCCCGATCAGGTACTCGAGCCCGTCGTCGGCGTAGCCGAGCACGATCAGGCCGCCGAGCATGACGATGCCGTGGATCGCGTTGGTCTGCGACATCAGCGGCGTGTGCAGGGTGGTCGGCACCTTCGAGATCACCTCGAAGCCGACAAAGACGGCAAGGACGAAGATCGTGATCTCGGTCATCAGGCTCATGGCTACTTCGCTGCCCTCTCGTTTTTGATCTCGCCGCCCTGCGTGATGCAGGCGGCGGCGATGATGTCGTCCTCGAAATCAACCAACACAGTGCCCTGGTCGGTGACGATCAGGCCGAGCAGGTTCTCGAGGTTCTTGGCGTAGAGCTGGGAGGCCGGCGCCGGCATCTCCGAAGCGAGGTTGCGCGGCCCCGATCACCTTGACGCCGCCCTCGACCACGGTCTGGCCGGGCTCCGTCAGCTCGCAGTTGCCGCCGGTCTCGGCAGCGAGGTCGACGATCACCGAGCCGGGAGCCATGTTGCGCACGGCCTCGGCGGTGATCAGCAGCGGCGCCGGGCGGCCCGGGATCGCGGCGGTGGTGACGATGATGTCCTGCTTCGCCGCGTTCGCGGTAAGGGCGTCGCGCACCTGCGCGTTCTCGTCGTCGGTCAGGGGACGGGCGTAGCCGCCCTCGCCCTCGGCGTCGGGAATGAAGTCCAGTTCCAGCGGCCGGCCGCCGAGCGAGGCGATCTGCTCCCAGGCGGCGCGGCGGATGTCGAAGCCGGTGACGATCGCGCCGAGGCGCTTGGCGGTGGCGACCGCCTGCAGGCCGGCGACGCCGGCGCCGAGGACGAGGACCTTGGCCGGCGGCACGGTGCCGGCGGCGGTGGTCATCATCCCGAAGAAGCGGCCGGACTCGCGGGCGCCGATCAGGGTCGCCGCGTAGCCGGCGGCGGCGGCCTGCGAGGAGAGCGCGTCCATCGCCTGGGCGCGCGTCGTCCGCGGGATCGCCTCCATCGCGAAGGCGGTGACGCCGGCGCCGGCAAGGGCTTTGTTGGTGTCCGCCGCGACCCACGGGTTGAGGTGGGAGATCAGCAGCTGGTTGCCGTTCAGGCGGGAGATCGCGTCGACGCTCGGGACCGCGACGTGGAGGACGACGTCGGCCCCCCAGGCGGCGTCGGCGGCGCCGATCTCGGCCCCGGCCTCCTTGTAGGCCTCGTCGGTGTGCCCGGCGGCCTCGCCGGCCCCCGACTCGACGACGACGCCGACCTTCTCGTTTTTCTTCAGCGATTTGACCACGTCGGGGATCAGCGCGACGCGGCGCTCCCCCTCGGCGGTCTCTTTCGGCACTCCGATCTTCATGGCGCGGCGCGGGAGGATATGCGATCAGGCCAGGACGGCGTCAGGAGCCCTGCCGTTCAGGCAGATACGCCGGCCAAAGCGGCGAGGCGCTCCAGCGTGTGCTGCTGCTCGGAGCGCTCGACGTGGACGGGTGACACGATCAGGCGGTCGATGCCGGCGCCGCGGAAGCGCTCGATCCGCTCTGCCACCTCGGCCTCGGTGCCGACCAGCGAGGTCGCCTCGACGATCTCGTCGGGCATCGCCTCGAAGGCGCCGCCGCGGTCGCCGTCCTGGAAGCGCTTCTGCACCTCGTCGGCGACGTCGCCGAAGCCGAAGCGGTGGGCGAGGTCGACGTAGAAGTTGGTTTTGCGGCTGCCCATGCCGCCGAAGTAGAGGACGAGGCCGGCCTTGACGACGTTCTTCGCCGCCTCCAGGTCGCCGTCGATCGCCACCTGCAGCGAGGGGCTGACCTCGAGGTCGGAGCGCTGGCGGCCGCCCTTGGCGAAACCGGCCTCGAGGTGCTCGCCCCAGGTCTCCTCGAAGGCGTCGACGCTGAAGAAGATCGGAATCCAGCCGTCGCAGATCTCGGCCGCCATCTCGACCGATTTGCGGCCGATCGCGCCGACGAAGACCGGGATCTCGTTGCGCAGCGGGTGGAAGTTGAGCTTCAGCGGCTTGCCCTCGCCGCCGGGCAGCGGCAGCGTGTAGTGCTCGCCCTGGTGGTCGACGGGGCCCTCGCGGGCGATGATCTCGCGGACGACTTCGATGTACTCGCGGGTCCGGCCCCAGGGCTTCGCGTACGGCACCCCGTACCAGCCCTCGGAGACCTGCGGCCCCGACGGCCCGAAGCCGAAGAGGAAGCGGCCGCCGCTCAGTTTGTCGATCGTCGCCCCGGCCATCGCCGCCGCCGCGGGCGGGCGCGCCGGCACCTGCATGATCGCCGCGCCGAGGTTGATCTTCTCGGTCTGCGCCGCCAGCCAGGCGAGGACGCTGACCACGTCGGAGCCGTAGGACTCCGCCGCCCAGACCGACTCGTAGCCGAGCCCCTCGGCGGCGCGGACGATCTCGGCGGCGTCCTCGCCGGCCGGTCCGATCCCCCAGTAGCCCAGGTTGAGTCCAAGCTTCAGGCTCATCGCTTCCGCACCCTATTGAATAGGGGTCGAATGGGTAACGGCCGTCCCAGCATGGAGCAAGGGCTTTCCAACAAGGAGGCGGCGGCGCGGCTGCGCAAGCTGGGGCCGCCGGCCGAGACCTCCTCCCGCTCGCTGGCGAGCATCGTCGCCGGCAACGTCTTCACGCTCTTCAACGCGATCATCGGCGCCTTCTTCCTGCTCGACCTCGGCCTCGGGCTTTACGCCGACTCGATCTTCGGCCTGATCGCGGTCGTCAACTCGAGCATCGGGATCTACCAGGAGAAGAAGGCGAAGGAAACGCTGGACGAAATCGCCGTCCTCGTCGCGCCGCATGCCAAGGTCGTACGCGAGGGCGAGACGGTCGAGCTGCTGGCGACCGAGGTCGTCCCCGGCGACGTCGTCCAGGTCGGCCCGGGCGACCAGCTCGTCGCCGACGGCGAGGCGATCGCCTCGCGGGGGATGACGATGGACGAGTCGCTGCTGACCGGCGAGGCCGACGGCATCCGCAAGGGCGAGGGCGACCGCGTCCTCTCCGGCTCCTTCTGCGTCTCGGGCTCCGGCCACTACGTGGTCGACGCGGTCCGCGAGGAGAGCTACGCGGGCCAGCTGGCGGGCGAGGCGAAGACCTTCCGCCACCCGCCCTCGCCGCTGCAGGAGGAGGTCAACCGGGTGATCATCGCCTCCACCTACATCATGGCGCCGCTGGCGATCCTCCTGATCCTCAGCCTGAAGCTCCGCAACGTCGGGCTCGAGGAGGCGGCGCAGACGGCGACCGCCGGCTTGGTGACGCTGATCCCCGAGGGCCTGGTGCTGCTGATGAGCGTCACCTTCGCGGTCGCGGCGATGCGGCTGGCGAAGCGGAACACGCTGGTGCAGCAGATGAGCGCGACCGAGAGCCTCGCCTCGGTCGACACGATCTGCGTCGACAAGACCGGCACCCTGACCGTCGGCGAGCTGCGTCTGACCGGCGTCGAGTACGCCGACGGGGTCGACCCCAAGTCCGGAGCGGCGGCGCTGGGAAACTTCGCCGCCAGCGCCGGCGACCGCAACCAGACGCTGGAGACGATCGCCGCGGAGTTCCCCGGCAAGGCGGGGACGGTGCGCAGCGAGGTCCCGTTCTCCTCGGAGTGGAAGTGGAGCGGCGTCTCGCTCGACGGCGCCGGCGGCGCGACCTACGTCCTCGGTGCGCCGGACATCCTCGCCGAGTCGGGCGCCCTGACCCTGCCGCCGGGGCTCGCCGCCAAGCTCGAGCAGGAGACCGCCGCCGGCCGCCGCGTCGTCGCCTTCGGCCAGACCGACGGGGCGCTGCCCGACGATCCCGCCGCCGGCGGGGCGCCGCCGATGCAAGCCGCTGGCGCTGGTCGTGCTGGAGGAGACGCTGCGGCCCGACGCGGCGGAGACGATCGCCTACATGCGCGACGAGGAAGTCGACCTGAAGCTGATCTCCGGCGACGCGGCCGCGACCGTGACCGCCGTCGCCTACGCGGTCGGCGTGCCGCGCGACGCCGGCGTCGTCGAGGGCCCGGACCTGCCCGACGACGAGGAGGGCCTGGCGAAGGTGGCACAGGCGAACACGATCTTCTGCCGGATCAAGCCCGAGCAGAAGAAGGCCCTGGTCGGGGCGCTGGTCGCCGCCGGGCGCTACGTGGCGATGATCGGCGACGGGGTCAACGACGTGCCGGCGCTGAAGCGGGCGCGGATGGCCGTGGCGATGGGCTCGGGCGCGCAGGTGACCAAAGGCGTCGCCGACGTCGTCCTGCTCAAAGACCAGTTCGCCCGGCTGCCCGAGGCGGTCGGCGAGGGACGGCGGATCGCCCGCAACATCCACCGCCTCGGCCGCCTGTACCTGACCAAGACCGTCTACGCGGCGACGCTGATCCTGCTGGTCGCGGTGCCCGGCTTCGCCTTCCCCTTCCTGCCCCGCCACCTGACCCTGGCGGCCTTCCTGACGATCGGCATCCCCTCCTTCGTGCTGGCCCTGCTGCCCTCCGACGGGCCGCTCTACCGCGGCCGCCTGCTGCGGGCGCTGGCGGCGTTCGCGGTCCCGGCCGGGCTGGCGACGGCGCTCGGCTCGATCCTCTCCTTCTTCCTCGTCGACACCCTCGCCGGCGCCAGCCTCGAAGCGGGGCGCACCGCGGCGACGACGACCCTGATCGTGCTCGGGCTGGCCTTCATCCTGCTGCTGGAGCGAGGCCCGGGCCGCGAGCACATCGCGATCCAGAGCAACATGCTGGCGATGGTCGCCGCCCTCGGCGCCGCCTTCGCGGGGATCCTCGCGATCCCGTTCCTGCGCGACTTCTTCGACATGGTCCTGCTGAGCGCGCCGGAATGGTTCCTGGCGCTGTTCTCGGCGGCGGCCGGGCTGACGATCGCGAGCCTGCTGTGGAAACTCCCCCAGATCGAACGCCTGGAAGTTCCCGGGGAGCGCGTGGAGACGGCGCCCAAACCCGATCCGCCAGCAGGGCCAGCCTAGAGAGCGGATTTTTCGACTAAGGGCCATGGGGAGCCGGGTAGCTGGTGCCTACCGTGCTCCCATGGCGACGACCTTGAAACCGGCCCGTTCCTTCCGCGGCGCCGGCGAGTACCCGCTCGAAGCGGGGAACTTCGACGAGGCGTTCGCCGCGACCGGGGCTCCGCGCCATCCCTACGCGGAGCTGCTCGGCGCGCTCGCGCGGCAGGACCCCTCCGCGCTGCGCGAGCGCGTTCGGTCCAACGCCGCCGCCGCCGGGCTGCGGTTCGGGCCCGGGCGGGAGATCACGGTCGATCCGGTGCCGCGGCTGATCGAGGCCGACGAGTGGGAGCGGCTCGAACCCGGGCTGCTGCAACGGGCGCGGGCGCTGAACGCGTTCGTCCTCGACGCCTACGGGCCGCAGCGGATCATCGAGGCCGGGGTCGTCCCCCGGCGCCTGCTGGAGACCTCCGAGGGCTTCGAACCGGTGATGCGGGGGCTGCTCGACCCCGGCGTCCCGCCCGCGACGGTCGCCGGGCTCGACCTCGTCCGCGACGAGGAAGGCGAGCTGCGGGTCCTGGAGGACAACCTGCGAATGCCCTCCGGGGCCGCCTACGCGATGGCGGTCCGCGAAGTCATCGAGGCGGCGATCGAGGCGGCGCCGCTGCGGCCGCGGCCGCTCGGCGACTACATGGAGCGCCTGCGCGCCGCGGTCCTCGCCGCCGCACCCGCCGGCCGCGAGGAGCCGGCCGCGGCGATCCTCTCCGACGGGCCCGAGAACGGCGCCTGGTACGAGCACGAGCGCTTCGGCCGGGAGCTGGGGCTGCCGATCCTCACCCCCAGCCAGCTCGAGTCCAGCCGCGGCCGGCTCTTCGCCCGCCAGGGTCGGGGGCGGCGGCAGATCGACGTGATCTACCGCCGCCTCGACCAGGACCGGCTCTGCGAGGGCGACGGGACGCCGACCCCGCTGGGCGAGCTGCTGCTGCCGGCGCTGCGCTCGGGACGGCTGCGCTGCGCCAACGCCTTCGGCACCGGGCTCGCCGACGACAAGCTCGCCCATGCCTATGTCGAGCGGATGGTCGAGTTCTACCTCGGCGAGGAGCCGCTGCTGCGCTCGGTGCCGAGCTACGACCTCTCCGAGACCCGTGACCGCGAAGCCGCGATGGAGCGGCTGGAGGAGCTGGTGATCAAGCCGCGCGGCGGGTTCGGCGGCCACGGGGTGACGATCATGCCGCGGGCGACCGAGCCGCAGCGCCAGCGCGCGGTCGGCCTGCTGCGCCGCCGGCCCGAGCACTTCATCGCCCAGGAGACGGTCGAGATCTCCAGCCACCCGACCGTGGTCGGCGGCGGCCTGGCGCCGCGGCGGATCGACCTGCGCCCGTTCGTCGTCAGCGGCCCGGGCGGCGGGACGGCGATGACCGGCGGCCTGACGCGCTACGCGCGCGAGGCCGGCGAGATGGTCGTCAACAGCTCCCAGGGCGGTGGCTGCAAGGACACCTGGGTGATCGAGGCGCAGCGATGAAGCGCCGTTCGTTAGCGTCGCTGCAGATGAGGCCGCTGATCGGAGTCACGACGTCCGAGGTGAGGTCCCCCGAGCGGGCTGCCCCGATCCCCGAGGGGGAGCCGCGGGTGCGCGAGCTGGCGCTGGGCCTCACCTATCTGCGGGCGGTCGAGGCGGCCGGCGGCCTCCCCCTGGTGATCCCGCTGATGGAGGACGAGGCGATCGAGCCGCTGCTCGACCGGCTCGACGGGCTCTGCCTCTCCGGCGGCCCGGACCTCCACCCCGGCAGCTACGGCGCCGACCCGCACAACGAGCTGGGCCCGACCGAGCCCGATCTCGACAGCTTCGAGCTCGCCGTCGCCCGCCGGGCGGACGCGCGCGAGATGCCGATCCTGGCGATCTGCCGCGGCACCCAGGCGCTCAACGTCGTCCGCGGCGGGGTCCTGCACCAGCACCTGCCGGAGGTCTCCGAGCAGATCCCACACCGGCAGAAGACGCCGGGCACCGAGACCAGCCACCCGGTCGAGATCGAGCCGGGCAGCCGCCTCGCGCGGGCGCTCGGATACGAGGAGCTGCGGGTCGCCGACGCGCTCGACGTCAACTCCTTCCACCACCAGGCGATCGACCGGCTCGGAGAGGGGTTGAAGGTGACGGCCCGCGCCCCCGACGGGACGATCGAGGCGATCGAGGACCCGCGCCGCGAGTTCCTGATCGGCGTCCAGTGGCATGCCGAGACGCTCGTCCACCGGCCGCACGAGAAGAGCCTCTTCGCCAGCTTCGTCGAGGCCTGCGAGCACGAGGGCGCGGGGGCCCGGCGCCGCGGCGGCCGCGAGGTGGCGTGAGCGAGGGGGCCGGCACGCTGCCGGCCTGGGCGGCCTGGGCCGAGCCGCACGAGCTCGGCCCCTACACGGTCGGCATCGAGGAGGAGGTGATGCTGCTAGACGAGGTCAGCTGGGCGCTGGCGCACCGGATCGACTCGGTCCTCCCCCGCCTGCTCGGCCGCGACGGCAGCTTCACGGCCGAGACGCACGGCTCGGCGCTGGAGATCCAGACCGGCGTCCACGGCTCGGTCGGCGGGGCGATCGAGGAGCTGGCGGCGCTGCGGGGGGAGCTGGCGGCGACCCTGGCGCCGCTCTCGATGCGGGCGGCGAGCGCCGGCACCCACCCCTTCGCCGTCTGGCAGGAGATCGTCGTCTCCGCCGGCGAGCGCTACCAGTTCGTCTACGGCTCGATGCGGGAGCTGGCGCGGCGCGAGCCGACCTTCGGCCTGCACGTCCACGTCGCCGTCCCCGACGCCGAAGACGCGGTCCACGTCGCCAACCGGCTGCGGACCCACATCCCGCTGCTGCTGGCGCTCTCGGTCAACTCGCCCTTCTGGCAGGGGCGCGACACCGGTCTCGCCTCGGCGCGGACGCCGCTCTTCCAGGCCTTCCCGCGGGTCGGGATCCCGCGTGACTTCAGGGACTACGCCGACTACGCCGAGTCGGTCGACGTCCTGATCCGCTCCGGCGCGGTGCCGGAGCCGACCTTCCTCTGGTGGGACGTGCGGCCACAGCCGCGCTTCGGCACCGTCGAGGTGCGGATCATGGACGCGCAGACGAAGCTCGGCGACAGCGCCGCGATCGCCGCCCTGGCCCAGTGCGTCGTCCGCGCCGAGGTCGAGGAAGGCGCCCACCTGGAACGGTCGATGCCGCAGGAGGTGCTCTCCGAGAACCGCTTCCTCGCCGCCCGCGACGGGATGGAGGCGGAGCTGATCGAGCCCGAGCTCGACCGGCGGGTGCCGGCCCGCGAGCTGCTCGCCGACCTGGTCGCCGTCTGCCGCCCGCACGCCCAGGACCTCGGCTGCGAGGCGGAGCTGGAGCGGGTGCCGGAGCTGGGCGCGCTGACCGGCGCGCAACGGCAGATCGACCTTGCCCGCTCGCTCGAATCGCTGCCACGGCTGGTCGGCGTGCTGGCCTCGGACTTCCTGGCGCGGTCCTAGCCGTCGCTCGGCGGCAGCACGAATTGGGAGACGATCAGGTTCGCCGCCAGGCGCGGGTCGCTGCCCTCGCGGCGGCGCTCGATCCGGACCTCGATCACGACCGTGCTCTTGCCGACGTGCAGGGGCTCGGCCTTGGCCTCGATCTCGTCGCCGAGGATGCCGGCGGCGAAGACATTCAGCTTCAGCTCGATCGTCGTGAAGTTGTGGCCGGGCGGGATGCAGCGGAAGGTCGACCAGGCGGCGACCGTGTCGCCGAGCGCGGTCCAGACGCCGCCGTGGACGAAGCCGCCGGGGTGCAGATGGCGCTGGTCGACGACGATCCTGCCGCGGGCGTGGGAGTCCTCGACCTCGAGCGGCTCGATCCCGAGGTCGCCGGGGAAGCTGCCCGGGAGGAAGTCCCGCACGGTCTCCGCCGTGATCATCGAGCTCGGGTGCGGCGCGTCGCTCATCAGCGCGGCAGCCTATCCCTCCGGGTCGAGGCCGAACCCTTCGAGCCCGTGGTCGCCGTAGGGCTCGTCGCGCTCGCGCACCGCCTCGCGGAAACCGGACTCGGCGGCGCGGCGGACGAACTCTTGGCCCTCCTCGGTGTGGCGGGCGATGCCGTCGAAGAAGGTGCCGAGGACCTGGGTCTGGGTGAGCCCCTGGGCGTGGACGGTCTGGTTGACCAGCAGCTTCATCATCACCAGCTGGTTGACCGGCATCCGCGCCACCCGCTCGAGCAGGCGCTCGAAGCGCTCGTCGAGCCGGTCGGCCGGCGCCGCCTCGGTCGCCAGCCCCCACTCCGCCGCCTCGGCGCCGGTCAGCGAGTCGCCGGTGAAGAGCAGGCGCTTGGCCCGCATCGGCCCCAGCCGGCTGGCCCACATCGCCGTCGTCGGCGAGCCCCAGACCCGCGCTGGCGGGTAGCCGATCTTCGCGTCCTCGGCGATCACCAGCAGGTCCGAGCAGAGCGCCATGTCGGTGCCGCCGGCGACGCAGTAGCCGTGGACCTTGCAGAGGACCGGCTTCTCGGAGTGGAAGAGGCTCATGAAGCCGCGCACGTTGCGGCTCATGAACTGGTAGTCGGTGACCGGGTCCCAGTTCGAGTCCGGCGCGTGGTTCCTGCCGATCACCGCCGGGTCGAGCGGCGAGCCGGGCGGCGCCGCGCCTCCCTCCCCCAGCTCGCTCATGTCGCCCTCGGCCGAGGCGACCAGGTCGTAGCCGCCGCAGAACCCCGTGCCGTTGCCGGCCAGGGCGATCGCGTGGACCTCGGGATCGAGGTTGGCCCGCTCGACGCACTCGGCCAGCTCGACCGGCATCCGCGGCGTGATCCCGTTCCCCCGCTCCGGGCGGTTGAGCGTTATCCGCGCAATTCGGCCCTCGGTCTCGTAGAGAAGGGTCTTCACGAGCTCACCCTAAACCCTTGTCTGAGGTCAGCTGACCAAGCAGTTCAAGGACGCAGGGAGCGCCGCGTGCTCTGCACGCAAGCGACCGAGGACGCCGAAATGCGCCGTGTCAGATGGCCTCAGACACGTTCGACGAGCATGGCCTTGCCTTGACCGCCGGCGACGCACATCGTCTCCAGGCCTACCTGCTTGTCGTCGGTCTCGAGCACGTTCAGCAGCGTGCCCATGATCCGGGCGCCGGTCATCCCGAACGGGTGGCCGAGGGCGATCGCGCCGCCGTGGGTGTTGAGCTTGTCTTCGTCGATCCCGCATTCGGCCATGATCGGGATCACCTGGGCCGCGAACGCCTCGTTCAGCTCGACCCGGTCGACGTCGGAGATCGACATCCCGGCCCGGTCGAGGACCTTCTTGATCGCGCCGATCGGGGCGACGCCCATCAGCTCCGGCTCGTTGCCGTGGGTGGCGGCGGTGATGATCCGCGCCCGCGGGGTGAGGCCGAGCTCCTTGGCCTTGGTGTCGCTCATCAGCAGCACCGCGGCGGCACCGTCGTTGAGCGGGCAGGAGTTGCCGGCGGTGACGCCGCCGCCGCCCTCGAAGGCCTCGGGCAGTTCGGAGAGCTTCTCCAGGGTCGAGGAGGCGCGGGGGCCGTCGTCCTTGCTGACCTCGGTGCCGTCCTCGAGCTTGACGGGGACGATCTCGCGGTCGAAGAAGCCGTCCTCCTGGGAGCGGACCGCCAGTTCCTGCGAGCGCTGCGCGAACTTGTCCATGTCGGCGCGGCTGACCTCGTACTTCTTGGCCACGTTGACGGCGGTGATGCCCATGTCGATGTAGGCGTTGGGCTGGCCGTTCTCGCCGATCAGGTTGGGGTTGCGGTCGGCGGCGCCGGCGGGCTCGGTGCGCTCGTTGAACTTGCTCACCCACTCGACCCCGACCGCGAGGTAGGCGTCGCCCTCGCCGGCCTTGATCGCGTTGCCGGCGTGGCGGATCGCGTCGAGGCTGGAGGAGCAGTAGCGGGAGACGGTGACCCCGTTGACCTCCTGCGGCAGCTTCTCGCTGAGCAGGGAGATGATGCGGGCGATGTTGAAGGCCTCGAGGCCCTGCGGCATGCCGACGCCGCAGAAGACGTCTTCGATCAGGGCGGGGTCGACCTCGGGGTTGCGCTCGAGCAGCTGGTCGACCACGAAGGCGCCCGTCTCCTCGGGCCGCAGCTGGGCCAGCGAGCCCTTGAAGGCACGGCCGATCGGCGTGCGGATGGTGTCGACGATGACTGCTTCGGGCATTCCTTATCTCCTCTGAGGCTTGGGAAGGGCTTGCGACTGCGGCAGCAGGGTAGTTGACGGGCGTCATGGACGTTTCGTGCGGTTTGGCACAAAGTATGGCGAGAGCGTCTTGAACCTGCGTTACATTCGCCTCAATCCACCTCGCGCTGTGCGTGAGATTTGCCGCTCGGCGGCAAAGAAAGGAGGGCCCTTTCATGCCTGAGGGTTACTGCGTCAAAGAGCGTAAGAAGGTCGAGATCAAAGACGCCAAACAGGTGACGATGAAGAACGGTCGCCCGGCGATCCAGGGTGTCTGCCCGGACTGCGGGACGAAGATCTTCAAGATCGGGAAACTCGAATAGGGCCCTCCCCGAGGGGAATTTGAACCCGGCAATGCCGGGGAGCGTATGCCGGGTCGGATGATCCAATTGGGAACTTCGACCCGGGGTGCGCTCAGCCGCGAACGCGACGTCCGCGAGGCCTACGCCGCCCATTCCGGCGAGCTGTACGGCTTCGCGGTTCGTTCGCTGGGGGACTCCGGCCTCGCCGAAGAGGCCGTGCAGGAGACCTTCGTCCGCGCCTGGCGCGCGGGAGACCGCTTCGACCCGAAGATCGGCTCGCTGCGGACCTGGCTGTTCGCGATCCTCCGCAACGTCGTCATCGACCTGGGGCGGGCACGCTCGGTCAGGCCGGCGGTCGCCGAGGGCGGGATCGAGCCGTCGGTCGAGCCGCTCGACGAGGCGCTGCTCGCCTGGCAGGTCGAGGAGGCGATGCGGCGGCTGGGCGAGGACCACCGCCGGGTGCTGGTCGAGACCTACTACCGCGGGCGGCCGTACGCCGAGGTGGCGGAGGAGCTCGGGGTGCCGGAGGGCACCGTCAAGAGCCGCGTCTACTACGGGCTGCGGGCGCTGCGGGTCGTGCTCGAGGAGATGGGCTATGAAGACTAGGAACGAGTGCCGGGAATGGCGCGAGCTGCTCGGCGCCTACGCGCTCGGGCACCTGCAGGGCGACGAGCGGGCCGGGCTGGAGGCGCACCTCGAGGGCTGCCCCGGCTGCCGCGAGGAGCTCGCCGCGCTGGCCCCGGTGGCGCGGATGCTCCCCCACGCCGACCCGGCGCGCTTCGAGCTGGCGCCGGAGCCGCCGCCCGAGCTGGGCCGGCGGATCGCCGCGGCGATCGAGGGCGAAAAGCAGCAGGCGCAGCAGCGTCGGCGACGGCGGACCTTCGCTGGCTTCGCCTTCGGCGGCGTGGCAGCAGCCGCGGTTGCGGCGGTCCTGCTCCTCTTCGTCTTCGGCGGGGACAGCCCAGAGGCCGGTCAGCCGGTCAGGTTCACCGACCTTCCCGAGGGCATCAGCATCTCCGCGACGCTGGAGCCCCATGCCTACGGCACCGAGATCCATATGTACGTGCACGGGGTGCCCTCGGGAACCCTCTGCCGGGTCTGGCTGCGGGGACCGCGCGGGGTCTCCTATCCCGCCGGCACCTTCCGCTACCGCTGGGGCGACGACTCCGACGCGGTGCTCAGCTCGGCGCTCGACATCTCACGGACGCGGCAGCTCGTGGTCGACACGGGGAAACGCACCTTCGTCGCGCCGGTGAACCCGCCGGGTGCGACGGCAACGATCCGACAGGAGGAATCGACGTGAAGAAGATGAGCTTCGGGCTCTGCCTGCTCGTCCTGCTGGCGGTCGCGATCGCCGGCTGCGGCGGTGGCGACAGCACCAGCGGCGATGGCGGAGGCGGTGTCTACGGGGGCGGTGGCGGAGGAGAAAGCACCGAAGAAACGAGCTCGAGCGAAACGAGTTCGGGCGGGCGCTACGGGGGCGAAACGACGAGCGCGAGCGCCGGAGGCGGTGGCGCCGGTGTCGTCAAAGCCGCGAAGGTCGGCGACCTGGGCACGATCATCGTCGACTCCGCAGGCCTCACCCTCTACGACTTCCACAAGGACAAGGGAGGCCAGTCCTCCTGTTACGGCGCCTGCGCCGGTGCCTGGCCCCCGCTCTTGACCGAGGGCGAGCCGAAGGCCGAAGCCGGAGCGATGTCCAGCCAGCTGGGCACGACCAAGCGCAAAGACGGCTCGGTCCAGGTCACCTACAACGGCTGGCCCCTCTACACCTACGCCGGCGACAAGGCTCCCGGCGAAGCCAACGGCAACGACATCGACCAGTTCGGAGCCGAGTGGTACGCGCTGCAGCCGAACGGCGAAGAGCCCGAGGACTGAGCGACGGGGACCACGTCCCCGAGCACAAGCGTCGTCAGAGAGAGCACCCCCGGTTCCGTGGTTCCATTGTCAGCTCCTACACGACAAAGGAACCGCGGAACGGTGGGCGGGGGAGACTTTGGCTTGCGCGGTTCCTTAGACGTGCATGTCACCACAAAGGAACCGCGGAAAAGTGAAGGCCGATGCGACTGGCCGCATCGCTGAGCTGGCAACTCTTCAGGGTGGAGTTGTCTCACTAAACCAGTTGCGGGACGAGGGGGTCTCTAGGCAGCTTGCCGCTGAACGTGCGGAGGCAAACTCGCTGCACCGGATCCACCGGGGCGTCTACACGGTTGGGCATCGCTCCGTCTCGCGGATGACGTGGCTGCGGGCAGCACTCCTGGCCTGCGGCGAGGGGGCGGTGATCTCGCATGGGACCGCCGCTGCCTTCCACGAGCTGTGGGACAAGCCGCCGCGGTTGATCGACGTCACGGTCCCGGTCGAGGCGGGGCGGAAGATCGACGGGGTTCGCTGCCGGCGCTGCCGCTATCCGACGCCGGAGGAAGTCGAAACCAGGGCCGGGATAGCGGTGACCACGGTGGCTCGCACCCTGGTCGACCTGGCCGGGATGGTCGGGCTGGCGACCCTGAAGAAGACTGTGGGTCGGGCGGCGATCCACAGGAAGCTCAACCTTCAGGCGGCCGATCTCGCCATCTACAACGCCAAGCGCAGGCGCGGTCTGAAGGCGCTCGAACTGGCGCTCGCGCCCTACCGAACCAAGGATGGAAAGGCGCTGGACCTGCGCAGCGACTTCGAGACGCTGGTCCTGCCCGAGCTGCTCGACAGCGGCCTTCCCCGTCCCGACTGCAACGTCCCCCTGGTTATCGACGGTGAGCGGCTGGTCGTCGACTTTCTCTGGGAGGGGCAGCGGGTGGTGGTCGAAACCGACGGACGCGGGACCCACGAGACGGCGCCTGCGTTCCAGAGCGACCGGCGCCGCGACCAGTTCCTCGCCTCTGCCGGCTACCGGGTGCTGCGAGTGACCTGGGAGCAGATACATGTCGAACGCGCCGCCGTCCTCCGCCGGATCAAGAACGCCCTGCAAACGTAGCGACGTGTTCCGTGGTTCCTTCTGCACGCAATAGGTGCAAAAGGAACCGCGCGACGGGTCAGTCTTCGGCGACGCCGCTGAGCTTGGCCCGCTTGCGATAGGCGAGCGTGGGCGGGACGAGCTCACGGATCTCGGCGAGAAGGCGGGCGGAGAGCTCGCCCGGGTCCTCGTCGGGACGGGGCTGCCCGCCGACCGGGTCGAAGAAGCGGAGGCGCATGCGCGGGCGCCGCGGGAACGCGGTCAGCTCGGTCGTCCCCTCGATCGCGACCAGGGTGACGTGGGCCCCGGGCACCTCCAGCGCCAGGCGGCCGATGCCGCTGCGGGCGCGCAGGACCTTGCCCTTGGAGCGGGTCCCCTCGGGGAAGACGCCGATGCAGGCACCGGCCCGCAGCGTCTCGATCGCCCGCGCCAGCGCCTCCTTGTCGCCCTTGCCCCGTTCGATCGGGATCTGGCCCATCCCGTTGAGGATCGGAGCGAGGCCGCGCACCTTCCAGAGGTCGGATTTGGCCAGGGCGCGGATCTGCCGCCGCCTGCGGGCGGCGATGCCGACCATCACCGGGTCCCAGTGGCTGTCGTGGTTGCCGACGAGCAGCAGCGGGCCGGACTCGGGGATCGCCTCGAGCCCCTCGGCCTGCAACCGCCCCCAGCGGGCCACCGGCCGGTTGACCGTCATCGCCAGGGCGTAGGTGCGGGTTCGCTCGCGCATGGGGATCGGAGTTCTACGCGTTCCGGCGGCCGCGCGTCAGCCGGTGGCCCGGCCTCGGCAATATGGGGGCCTCAGCGACGAAAGGAATCGATGGGCGAAAACGGCAGCGCACGCAGCGGCGGCATCGAAGTCGAAGCGCTCGTCCGCGAGTTCAAGAACGGGCCGCGGGCGGTCGACGGCATCGACCTCGAGGTCGCCCAGGGTGAGATCTACGGCTTCCTCGGCCCCAACGGCGCCGGCAAGTCGACGACGGTGCTGATGCTGACCACGCTCCTGCCCCCGACCGCCGGCACCGCCCGGGTCGCCGGCTTCGACGTCGTCGCCGAAGGGCCGCAGGTGCGCGCCACGATCGGCGCCGCCCTGCAGGAGGCCGCCCTCGATCCGCTGCTGACCGGCCGCGAGCACATGCGGCTGCAGACCGCGATGCACGGCCTCGGCAAGGCCGAGCGGGCGGCGCGCGGCACCGAGCTGCTGGACCGGGTCGGGCTCTCCGACGCGGCCGACCGCAAGGTCGGCGGCTACTCGGGCGGAATGAAACGCCGGCTCGACCTCGCCCTCGCTCTCGCCCACCGGCCGCGCATCCTCTTCCTCGACGAGCCGACCACCGGCCTCGACATCCAGAGCCGCACCGCGCTCTGGGAAGAGGTCGCCCGCCTCGCCGCGGAGGACGGCGTCACCGTCTTCCTCACCACCCAGTACCTGGAGGAGGCCGACGCGCTCGCCGACCGGGTCGGGATCATCGACCACGGCCACCTCGTCGCCGAGGGCACGCCGGCGGCGCTGAAGGCCGAGATCGGCCGGCCGACCGTCGAGGCCGTCCCCCGCGAGGCGGGCGACCGCGAGCGGATGACGGCGGTGCTGGGCCGCTTCGGCGAGCGCGCCGGCTCCTCGCCCCGCGGCGTCGCGGTCCGCCTCGACGGCGGCGAGTCCCAGCTCGCCGAGGTGGTCCGCGCGCTCGACTCCGAGGGAATCGCGATCGAGCACCTGCAGCTGCACGCCCCCTCGCTCGACGACGTCTTCCTCGCCAAGACCGGCCGCTCGCTCGAGGGCGCCGAGCGAGGAGGAGCCGGAGGACGCCGCCGACGAGGCGGCCGCACGCGCATGAGCGGCAGCCTCCGCACCCAGGTCGGTCAGCTCGCGCACCGCTCGGTGCTGCGCACCCTGCGCCAGCCGGCGCAGATCGTCCCCGCGCTGGTCTTCCCGCTCTTCCTGCTCGCGGTCAACGCCGGCGGGCTCAAAGACGCGACCAACCTGCCCGGCTTCCCGACCGACTCCTACCTCACCTTCATCCTCGCCGTGCCCTTCATGCAGGGCGCCCTGTTCTCGGTGATGAACGCCGGCACCGACCTCGCCCGCGACATCGAGACCGGCTTCCTCAACCGCCTGGCGCTGACCCCGCTGCGCGGCGCGGCGCTGCTCAGCGGCCTGCTCGCGGGCGCCGTTCGTGCTCGGCCTCGTGCAGGCGATCGTCTACCTCGCGGTCGGGCTGATCGCCGGCGCCGACCTGGCGGCGGGAGCGGGCGGCGCCCTGGTCATCGTCGCCCTCTCGGTCTCGATCACCGTCGCCTTCGGCACGATCGGCCTCTTCGCCGCGCTGCGCATCGGCTCCGGCGAGGCGGTCCAGGGCCTCTTCCCGGTCTTCTTCGTCTTCCTCTTCCTCTCGGCGATGGCGCTGCCGCTCGACCTGCTGACCACCGACTGGTTCCACACGATCGCCACGCGTCAACCCGGTCACCTACCTGCTGCAGGCGTTCCGCTCGCTGCTGATCGAAGGCTGGAACCTCGCCGAGCTGGCGCTCGGCTTCGGCATCGCCGCCGCGATCGGTGGCGCTCGGGATGCTGGCGGCGAGCACCGCCCTGAAGACGAGGCTGGTGCGGACGTGAGCGCGCAGCGAGCGACCGAGGCCGGTACCGCCAAGATGACCGACGTCTCCCGCGCGGTCGCCTGGCGCAGCATCCACAACTTCCTCACCAACCCGGCCTTCCTGGTGCCCGCGCTGCTCTTCCCGCTCTTCTTCTTCGTCTCCTTCGCCGGCGGGCTCTCGGCGATCGGCGAACGTCCCCGGCTTCGACTTCCCCAGCGGCTACACCGCCTTCCAGTTCGTCTTCGTCCTGCTGCAGTCGGCGGCCTTCGGCGGCGTCTTCACCGGCTTCGGCGATCGCCCGCGACTTCGAGACCGGCTTCGCCCGCCGCTACCTGCTCGCCGCCAGCCACCGCAGCGGCATCGTCGCTCGGCTACGCGCTGGCGGCGCTCGTCCGCGCCTTCGTCACCTGGACGGTGCTGACCGCGGTCGCGCTGATCGCCGGGATGAACGTGGGCGGCAGCGCCGGATCGAAATCGTCGGCCTCTACGCCCTCGCGATCCTGGTCAACGTCGCGGCGACGATGTGGGCGGCCGGGGTGGCGCTGCGGGTGCGCTCGATCCAGGGCGGCCCGCTGATGCAGTTCCCCATCTTCCTGATCCTCTTCCTCGCCCCGGTCTACGTCCCGCTCGACCTGCTCAGCGGCTGGATCCACGCCGTCGCCTCGGTCAACCCGGTAACCGCCCTGCTCGAGGCCGGCCGCGGCTTCATCTCCGGCGACCCGGTCCTCGTCGGCCTCGCCTTCGCCATCGGCTTGGCCCTCTCCGCCCTCTTCGCCTTCTGGGCCCGCGGCGGTCTCCGCAGCGCCGAAGCCGCCGGCTAGAACTGACCAACACCCCGGCCGGTAGGGCGGGGATGGGGTGTCCTCGTACGGACACTCCCAAAAGCGAGCGAAGCGAGCGCGTCCGGTAGAGGACACCCCATCCCCGCCCCCCACCACGCGGTGAATCAACCAGTTCGGGAATTCAAAGTGACGAAAATCACGCCGTGGTAACACCAACAAAGCGAACCTGCCTGTTCTTGGCTCTCTGCGGCGAAACCCGGCACTCACCTGCGCTTCAGACCTGACGATCTAAAGTGTCTTTCGTGACGCAGCGACCCCTCGAGCTGATCCTCGCTCGCAACCTGATGTCGGCCCTGTCGACCCCGGCCTTCCTGGTCGACGAGGGCGGGCTGCTGGTCTTCTACAACGAAGCGGCGGGGATGCTGCTCGGCAAGCGCTTCGAGGAGCTCGGCACCGTCGGCCCGCAGGAGTGGGGCTCGCTCTTCGGCCCCTTCGACGAGAGCGGCGAGCCGATCCCCTACGACGACCTTCCGCTGGTCCGCGCCGTCCGCGCCGGCCGCCCCGCGCACGCCGAGATGACCGTCCGCTCGACCGACGGCACCCAGCACGACGTCGAGGTCTCGGCCTTCCCGATCCTCACCGCGCACGGCTCGCAGGGCGCGATCGCCGTCTTCTGGCCCTCGCTGGCGAACGGCAACGGAGCGGGGCCGGCGTGAAGGTCAAGCTCTGGGGGACGCGCGGCTCGATCCCGGCCCCGGGGCCGGAAACGATCCGCTACGGCGGCAACACCTCCTGCGTCGGCGTCACCCTCTCCGACGGCTCGATGCTGGCGCTCGACGCCGGCACCGGCATCCGCTGCCTCGGCCTGGCCCAGCCCGACGAGCCGGCCCGCCTGCACATCCTCCTCACCCACCTCCACCTCGACCACATCCAGGGCCTCGTCTTCTTCGCCCCCGCCTTCCGCCCGCAGACCGAGATCGTGATCTGGGGGCCGGCCTCGCCGGAGGCCTCGCTGCGCGACCGCATCGCCCGCTACATCTCCGCCCCGCTCTCCCCGGTCGAGGTCCGCGAGCTGCCCTGCGACGTCTCCTTCCGCCACTGTCCCGAGAGCGAGTGGGAGATCGGCTCGGCCCGGATCCGCGCCGCCTCGGTCTCGCACCGCGGCCCCACCCTGGGCTACCGGATCGACGACGGCGACTCCTCCCTCGCCTACATCCCCGACCACGAGCCGGCCCTCGGCGCCGACCTCGACCAGCTCGAGGAGGACTGGATCTCCGGCTTCGCCCTCGCCAAGGACGCCTCGCTGCTGATCCACGACGGCCAGTACACCGACGCCGAGTACCCCTGCCACGTCGGCTGGGGCCACTCGGCGACCTCGCACGCGCTCAGCTTCGCGCGGCGGACCGGCGCCGACCGCACCGTCCTCTTCCACCACGACCCGCTGCATTCCGACGAGCAGCTCGACGAGCTCGGGCGCGAAGCGCGCGACCGCTGGATCGGGTTCGGCGGCGACCCGGCGCGGATCGAGCTGGCGGAGGAGCGGGCCGAGTACGAGCTGCCGGCGCGGGCGGCGAGCGCGGCAGCCACCGCCTGAGCTTTAGACAGGCAAGCTGAGCGAAACGATCATCTAGTCTGGCTGGCGTGTCCCCGGCCGAGAGGATCGAGGCAGCCGCCGAGCGCTCGCCGCTCGTGCGCGCGGCGCTGGAGAAGGCGCGCGCCGACCACGCGGGGCAGACCCGCAACGGCTCCGGCGGCATGCCCTACGTCGAGCACCCGATCACAGTTGCGGCCCTACTCGACGAACATGGCTACGGCGAGGAGGTGCTCGCCGCGGCGCTGTTACACGACGTGATCGAGGACTCCGAGACGACGCTCGAGGAGCTGCGCGAGCTGTTCGGCAACGAGGTCGCGGGGATGGTCGGTGCGCTGACCGACGACGAAGCGATCGAGTCCTACCGCGAGCGCAAGGCCGAGCACCGCGAACGGGTCGCGGCCGCAGCGGAGGGCGCGCACGCGATCTACGGCGCCGACAAGCTGACCAACGTCAAGACGCTCCGCGCGCGCCTACGAAGACGAAGGCGAAGCGGTGCGCGAGGAATTCAAGGTCCCGATCGAGCTGAAGACCGAGATCTGGGAAGCCGACCTGGAGCTGCTGCGCGAGAAAGCGCCCGGCGTGCCCTTCCTCGACGAGCTCGAGGCGGAGCTCAGTCGTTTTCGGGCTTGCCTAGAGGCTCCTGCCCCGCCGCGAGCCTGAACCGGCGCTGCAGCGGCAGCCCGAACCAGAAGAAGCCGAAGACGAGGACCGTCGCCGCCGTCATCACCACCGTCGCCGTGGTCCCGAAGAGGACGTCGGTGATCAGCATGATCGCCCCGGTCATCGCCAGCGCCAGGAAGACGAGGCCGATGATCGAGAAGCGGTTGGAGTAGTAGACGAGCCGGCGCTTCTGCTGGTAGCGGAAGGTGAGCCGGTGGTAGGCGGTGGGCGAGATCAGCATCACCGCCGAGATCGCGGTGCAGACCAGGGTCCCGAAGTAGGCGCCCTTCTGGAAGCTGGTGATCTTTTCGAAGCCCTGCTGGAACGGGACCGCGAGCAGGAACGCGAAGAGGACCTGGACGCCGGGGAGCGCCACCCGCAGCTCCTGCAGGAGCTCGGAGAGATTGCGGTCGAGGCGTTCCTCCTCGGTCTCGTCGCGCCCCGATTCGCGGTCGGTTTGATCTTTCTCCCGCGGGGTTCCGTTCTCCATTGGAGGACCATATGCGAATCGAGACCGCAGTCGTGCTCTTCAACCGCGACCTCCGCGTCCACGACCATCCGGCCCTGTTCGCGGCCGCCGCGAGGCCGAGCGCACGGTGCCGCTCTTCGTCTTCGACGAGCGGCTGCTCGGCTCGCGTTTCGCGGCGCCGAACCGGGTCGCGTTCATGCTCGAGGCGCTGCGCGACCTCGACGAGTCGCTGCGCAAGGCAGGCGGGCGGCTCTTCGTCCGGCGGGGCGACCCGGTGCGCGAGGCGATCGCGGTGGCGCGGGAGTGCGGCGCGAGCGCGATCCACGTCAGCGCCGACTGGAGCGCCTACGCGCGGGGGCGGGAGGAGCGGCTGGCGCGGGCCTGCGAGGAGGAGCGGATCGCGCTCTCCGCCCATCCCGGGCGTGACGGTCGTCGCCGCCGGGGGCGGTCGACGCCCGGCGGCGGCGACCACTTCAAGGTCTTCACCCCCTACCACCGCGCCTGGAGCGGGCTGCCGCGGCGCGCAGAGGCACGGCGCGCCGCGCAAGCTCGCGGTGCCGCCGAGGCTGACGGCGGGACGGCTGCCGGCGCTCGAGCTCGCTGGTCGACGGCGCAGCCGTCGCCGCACCGGGCGCCCGGCGGCGAGGGCGAGGGGCGCAAGCTGATGCGCGCCTTGCTGCGCGACGGGATCGGCGGCTACGAGGACAGCCACGACGACCTGCCCGGCGACGCGCACCTCGCGGCTCAGCGCCTACCTGCGCTGGGGCTGCGTCTCGCCGCTGGAGCTGGCTGCCGAGGCGGGCGAGCGGCGCGGCGGCGCGGCCTTCGTGCGGCAGCTCTGCTGGCGCGACTTCCACCACCAGGTGCTGGCCGCGACCCCTTCCCTCCCCCAGCCGCGACTACCGGCCGCGGCGCGACCGCTGGTCGCGCTCGAAGCGGGCGCTGGAGGCCTGGCAGGAGGGCCGCACCGGCTACCCGCTGGTCGACGCGGCGATGCGGCAGCTGCCGAGGAGGGGTTCATGCACAACCGGGCGCGGATGACCGTCGCCTCCTTCCTCTGCAAGGACCTCTACGTCGACTGGCGCGAGGGCGCCTGGCACTTCTGGGACCTGCTGACGCGACGGCGAGATCGCCAACAACGCCGGCAACTGGCAATGGATGGCGGGAACCGGCAACGACACCCGCCCCAACCGCGTCCTCAACCCCGTCCGCCAGGCGAAGCGCTTCGACCCCGACGGCGTCTACGTGCGCCGCTACCTGCCCGAGCTCGAGCCGGTGCGCGGCAGGGCGATCTTCGACCCGTGGCGGATGGAAGGCTTCGAGCGCCTCGACTACCCGCAGCCGATCGTCGACCACGACGAGGCGGCGGCGGCGTTCAAGGCCGCACGGGACGGCTGAGACGAGCTATTTCGCCTCGACGACCAGGCCTGTCGGGGCTGTGACGACGAAGGTCCCGGTCAGCGTCGCGGAACCGCAGAAAGGGCGTTCGACGGGCGCTGCGGTGATGTCGATCGTCGCGTGGCCGGTCGCCGAGGTCGCTCCTGTCAGCGTGCCCACGGTGCCGTTCACATACAGAAGGCATTCGAGACCCCACACTGTGTCTTCGTATTTGAGCTGCAGGCCGTTGACGGTCACCGTGGCATTTGTGGTGCCCGCGATGTGCTGGAGCCTGAATTCCCCGTTCGCAACGGTCTGGAGTTTGTGGGTGCACTGGGAGAATTTCACGCTCGAGAAGGCTCCGGACGGATGGGCGGCTTCCCCACCCGCTGATTTGACTTCCCCTTGCAGGTCGGCCCCGGTGCATGTGAAGGCCGTGTAGCCGGTCCACCAGGTGTCTTTGACGATCATCGAGGTTCCGACTTTCATGCTGATTTTCAGTTCGGTGCCGACTCCCAATGTGTCGTTGGGGCTCGGTGTTGTGTACTTGTAGATCTCGGTCGCCGAGGCGGAACCGGCCCCCCATACGGCGATGATCGCCAGCAGCATCACCATGCTGACGCCCGACTTCCTCAGGTAGCTCATCTGTGTTCTCCTTGGATTCGGCACTGCTTTTCTCAGAACTACTTGACCATATTCAGGCACCAGCCCAAATAGGATCGGCCGATGGGACGGCTCGCCGTCATCCTCGGCAGCAACGCGCTCGGCCCGGGCGGCGAGGAGATCGCGGCCGCGGCGGCCGAGCAGGGGGCGGCGATCGTGCAGCGGCACCGCGCTGCCGACGACGGCTTCGTCCTTCCCCACGCGATCGACCATGCGGCGACGCTGCGGCCGCTGCTCGAGCAGGGGTGCGACCGGGTGCTGGGGATCGGCTCGGTCGGCTCGCTGCGGCCCGAGGAGCTGGGGGTCGGCAGCCTCGTCTGTCCCGACGACTTCATCGCCCTCAACCTCGGCGACTCGGTCTTCGAAGACGCTCGCGCCCACTCGGCGCCCGGCTTCGATCCCGCCTGGCGGAAGGAAGTGATCGCCGCCTGGAGCGAGGGCAGTCAAGCCCCGCGGGACGGTGGCGTCTACTGGCAGGCGCGCGGGCCGCGCTTCGAGACCCCGGCCGAGATCCGGCTGATGGCGGCGCACGCGCACGTGGTCGGGATGACGATCGCCTCGGAGTGCGTCGTCGCCGGTGAGCTCAGCCTCGCCTACGCCTCCCTCTGCGTCGTCGACAACCTCGCCAACGGGTTGGGCGAGGGCGAGCTCGGCCTCGCCGAGCTGGAAGCCGACCGGCTGATCAACGCCGAGCGCCTGCGCGAGGGCCTGGCGGCGGTCCTGCCACGCCTCGGAGCGGTGGGCCGATGACACTCGTCTGTTCCTTATCGGTCCTATGCACGGATAGAGAACAGACGAATGAAGGCTGCGCATGGGCTTGACGGTCGAGAACGCGCTATTCGACGGGGAGCGGGTCGGGGTTCGCTGCGCGGACGGGACGATCGACGCGATTGGGGGCGATGTCGCCGCCCAGCCGGGAGACGAGGTGCTCGACGCCGGCGGCGCCCACCTCGTGCCGCCGCTGGTCAACGGCCACACGCACGCGGCTATGACCCTCTTCCGCGGCTCCGGCGGCGATCTGCCGCTGATGCCGTGGCTGGAAGAGAAGATCTGGCCGGTCGAGGCGAAGCTCTCCGACGAGGACGTCTACTGGGGCGCGCGCCTCGCCTGCGCCGAGATGCTGCGCAGCGGCACCACCCGCTTCTGGGACATGTACTGGCACCCGGAGGCGACCGCGCGCGCCGTCGCCGACGCCGGGATCCGGGCGACGATCGGCGCCCCGCTATTCGACCTGCACGGCAGCCCGGAGCAGTTGCGGGAGATGGCCCACCGCGGCCTCGAGGCGCTCGCCGGCTGCGGGCCGGAGATCACCCCCGCCCTCGCCCCGCACGCGATCTACACCGTCAGCGAGGAGTCGCTGCGCTGGATCGCCGAGCTCAGCGCCGAGCGCGACCTCTCGGTCCAGATCCACCTCTCCGAGACCGAGGCGGAGGTCCAGGACTGCCTCGCGCAGCACGGCGCCCGCCCCGCCTTCTACCTCGACCGCATCGGGCTGCTCAGCGAGCGCACCGTCCTCGCCCACGGCGTCTGGCTCGACCCCGAGGAGCTGGCCCTGGTCGCCGAGCGCGGCGCCACCGTCGTCACCAACCCGGTCGCAAACATGAAGCTCGCGGTCGGCGGCGTCTTCCCCTATCCCGCGGCCCGCGCCGCTGGCGTGGCGGTGGGCCTCGGCACCGACGGCGCCGGCTCCAACGACTCGCTCGACCTGCTCGCCGACCTGAAGGCCTTCGCCCTCGCCCAGAAGCACGCCGCCGCCGACCCGACCGCGGTCGCCGCCGGCGAGGCCTGGGCGGTCGCCACCGGCGCCGGCGCGCCCCGCCTCGGCGCGACCAGGCTCGAGGCCGGCGCCCCGGCCGATTTCCTCCTCCTCGACCCGAGATCGCCCGAGCTCAGCATCGGCGACCTGACCGCGAACATCGTCTACGCCGCAAACGGGGCCGCCGTCGACACCACCGTCGTCGCCGGCCGGGTGCTGATGCGCGGCGGCGAGGTCCCCGGCTTGGAGGAAGCGGTGGTTCGAGCAGCCGAGCAAGCGGGAAGACTGGGGCTATGAACGAGCCAGCGGCCTCCTCGGTTCGCTACCAGGAGGCGACCAAGCGGTACGGAAACTCGCCCACCCCGGCGGTCGACAAGCTGACCCTGGAGGTCCCGGCCGGCGAGATCTGCGTCCTCGTCGGCCCCTCCGGCTGCGGCAAGACGACCGCGATGCGGATGGTCAACCGCACGGTCGAGATGACCGAGGGCGACATCCTGATCGGCGAGCATTCGGTGCGCGACCGCGAGCCCGCCCAGCTGCGGCGGGAGATCGGCTACGTGATCCAGCAGATCGGCCTCTTCCCCCACCGCACGATCACCGAGAACATCGGCGCCGTCCCGCAGCTGATGGGCTGGAAGAAGGAGCGGATCCGTCAGCGCAGCGCCGAGCTGCTGGAGCTGATCGGGCTCGATCCCGAGCTCGGCGACCGCTACCCGGCCCAGCTCTCCGGCGGCCAGCAGCAACGCGTCGGCGTCGCCCGGGCGCTGGCGGCGGACCCGCTGGTGATGCTGATGGACGAGCCCTTCGGGGCGATCGACCCGATCAACCGCGAGCGTCTGCAGAACGAGTTCCTCCGCCTGCAGGCGGAGATCCGCAAGACCGTCCTCTTCGTTACCCACGACATCGACGAGGCGATCAAGATGGGCGACCGGATCGCGGTGATGCGCGAGGGCGGCCGGGTAGAGCAGTACGCGACCCCGGCGGAGCTGCTGATGGCGCCGGCCAATGAGTTCGTCGAGGACTTCGTCGGCGCCGACCGGGCGCTGAAGCGGCTGGCGCTGATGCGGGTCCGCGACATCGACCTCTGGGAGGCGCCGCTGGCGCACGTCGGCCAGGCGAGCGGTGAGGTGCGCGCGAAGCTCGCCTCGCCGGACGTCGAGGTCCCGTTCCCGCTGCTGGTCGACGGCGAGCGCCGGCCGCTCGGCTGGCTCAGCGAGCGCGACCTCGCCGCCGACGTCGTCCCCGGGCGGCCGGACTCGCCGCTGGGGCCGGTGCTGGAGCTCGACGACGTGATGCGGGACGCCCTCGCCGACCTCCTCCAGCACGAGACCCAGTACGCGCCGGTGGTCGACCACGCGGGCCACATCGCCGGCGTCCTCTCGGTCGAGATCATCTCCGAGTTCCTCGCCTCGCCGGAGGCCAAGAGCGAGGAGACCCCGGCCGTGGAGCGTCCCCATGGTTAACCCGGTGCTGCTGGCCGCGTCGGGGCAGGTCGGCGGGGACTTCTTCAAAGAACGCACCAGCGACACGCTGCCGTGTCAGGCGAAACCGGACGAGCCCTTCTGCTTCGACTGGGCGAGGGAACACATCGACCGCTTCGGGACGCCCACCGTCCAGCACCTGGAACTCGTCGTGATCTCGGTCCTGATCGGCTTCGCCATCGCTTTCGCCCTGGCGCTCTTCGCCCACCGCAGGTCCTGGCTCCAACCTCCGCTTCTCGCCGCGACCGGCGTCCTCTACACGATCCCCAGCATCGCCTTCTTCTTCCTCCTGCTGCCGGTCACCGGGATCGGCAAGGACACCGCGATCATCGCCCTCGCGGCGTACACGCTGCAGATCATCTACCGCAACACGATGCTGGGCCTCGACAACGTCCCGACCTCGGCCAAGGAGGCGGCGCGCGGGATGGGCTACACCGACCGGCAGATCCTCTGGCGAGTGGAGCTGCCCTTGGCGGTGCCGGAGATCGTCGCCGGCCTCCGGGTCGCAATCGTCAGCACGATCGCGATCGCGACGCTGGCGGTCTTCATCGGCGGCGGCGGGCTCGGCACCCAGATCTATGGCGGCGGCAACCTCACCTTCCCGACCAGCGTCTTCATCGCCTTGGCGATCGTGCTCCTGATGGCGATGGCGTTCCACATCGCCCTGCTGGTGGCGCAGCGGATCCTCACCCCCTGGCGAAGGGCGCGAGCGATATGACGCCGGCCCTGCTTCCGCTCGGCTCCTTCGGCGGCGCGATCGAATTCATCTTCAGCGAACAGACCTCCACCGTCACCGGTGGCAAGAAGGTCGGCGGGTTCGAACAGGCGCTCGAACTGGCCCTCAAGCAGCTCGAGGTGACTGCCCTGGCGCTGGCTTTGGCGCTGGTTCTGGCGCTTCCACTTGGGCTCTACCTCGGCCACAGGGGGAAAGGAGAGGTGGTGCTGGTCGGCCTTGCGAATGCCGGCCGCGCGCTGCCAGAGCTGGCGTTGATAGCGCTGGTGGCCGCCTTGATCGGCATCGGCCTCGTGCCGGTCACCCTCGCGCTCGCCGTGCTCGGCATCCCACCGATCATCTCCAACGCCTACGTCGGCGTCCGCCAGGTCGATCCGGCTGCCGTGGAGGCCGCTCGGGGCATGGGGATGGGCGAGCTCGCGATCATCCGCAAAGTCGAGCTGCCGCTTGCGATCTCCACGGTGATGGGCGGCATCCGCGGTGCCACCATCGCCATCCTCGCGACCGCGACGATCGCCCCGCTGGCGGGAGTCGAAACCCTCGGCGACTTCATCATCAACGCTTCGATCTATGGCGACGACGGCCGACTCGCCGGCGCCATGCTCGTCGCTCTCCTAGCCCTCTCCTTGGAGGGCCTCGCTGGCCCTTTTGCAGCGCCGGCTGACTTCCGACGGGCTGAAGGTAAAGACTGCGTAACGACGACTCACCGACTCGTCCACCAAAACCACCCCAAGAGGAGGCACCCCAGTGAGGACCCACCAGACGCGACTTCGCATGCTGCTTGCGGCAATCGCGGCAATCGCGCTGACGCTCGCCGTCGCCGCGTGCGGCAGCAGCGACGACAGCACCACCTCCGGCTCGACCGAAGGCGGCAAGGCCGGCGCCATCGTTTCCAACCCCGACAACGGCAAGGTCAGCCTGACGATCGGCTCGAAGAACTTCCCCGAACAGGAAATCCTCGGAGAAATCTACGCGCAGGCCCTGACCGCCGCCGGCTACAAGGTGAAGAGCGCTCTCAACCTCGGATCCGAAACCGTCGCCCTGAAAGCGGTGAAGACCGGGCAGATCTCCGGCTACCCGGAGTACGCCTCGACGGCCCTCACCTCGTTCTTCGGGCTCGAACCCGAAGAAGTGCCCGCCGACGCCACCGAAGCGTGGGAAAAGGCGAACGAAGAATTCGAGAAGGAAGGCCTGGAGGCGTTCGAACCGACGCCGTTCGCCAGCGCCAACGCGGTCGGGACGACCAAGGAGACCGCCGAAGAATACGGGCTCGAGACCGTCTCCGACCTCGAAGGGGTCTCGGAGAAACTGTCCCTCTACGGGTCCCCCGAGTGCCGGCAGCGGATCGACTGCCTCGCCGGGTTGGAAGAGCTGTACGGGCTGAAGTTCAAGTCCTTCACCCCGGTCGACATCGGCCTCCGCTACACGGTGCTGGAAAAAGGTCAGGCTGATCTCTCGATCCTCTTCACCACCGATCCGCAGCTCTCGGCCGAGAGCGACAAGTTCGTGATCCTCGAAGACGACAAGAAGGTCTTCCCGGCCGGCAACATCATCTTCGTGACCGAGAAATCGGTCGCCGAAGAAGCGGGCCCGGATTTCGAAAAGACGATCCTCCAGGTTCAGGAAGGTCTCGACCTGAAGGTGATGCAGGAGCTCGACGCCCGGGTCGAACTGGAAAAGGAAACGCCTAAGGCGGCCGCCAAGGCGTACCTCGAATCGGCGGGGTACGTCGGCTAAGCAGGATTGAGGTTTTCCGGAGGAGGGAGTCGGCACCCCTCCTCCGGAATTGACCTCCCCTCCGCTTCGCTGCGGGGAGAACCTGCAGCGCGCGCTCCGCGCGCGCATTCACCAGATTGCATATCGCCGAACATTCCTGCGGAGGGGTGCCGACTCCCTCCTCGACAGCGCCTCCGCAGATGCCGGACCTCGAAACCGCATAAGACGTCGGTATGCGACGTCTCTCGCGGTCTCGGCGAACAGCTGCTCCCTCAAATGCTGTTGCTAGGAGGGATGGGTGTCCCCTGGCCGACCGGCGGCCTGATTTTCGCACCGACTGCTTGGCGAGAGATGGTGAGTCAACGGTGAAAATCCCAGGGAGGTCAGGGGACACCCGTCCCTCCCTACCGAACAGGGTCTATGCCACAGCGTGTTCCCCCGATGCCGGCTCGTGGCGGCTCTTGATGTGAGCGAAGCTGACGTGGGCTGCCCACGCTGCCGCTAGGCCTGAGATGCCTGCGAGTAGGAGTGCGATGCGGGGGTCGTAGGACTGGGCCAGCCAGCCGGTCAGGGGGGCTCCTATCGGGGTTGAGCCCAGGAAGACGACCGAGTAGAGGGCCATCACCCGGCCTCTCATCTCGGGGGCGACTGCCAGTTGGAGGGTCGAGTTGATCGTTGCCGCGAAGGTGACGGCGGCGGCGCCCAGGACGGCCAGCATCACTATCTCCAGGGCCAGGCTCGGCATCGCCGCCGCCAGCAGCGCCGAGACGCCGAAGGCGAGCGCGCCGCCGGCGATCAGCCGCGGGCCGGTGCGGCCGCGGTGGCCGTTGACGAGGGCGCCGGCGATCGAGCCGACGGCCATCGCCGAGACCAGGCTGGCGTAGGTCATCGCCCCGGCCTCGAAGCTGAACTTGGCGAGCAGCGGCAGCACCACCTGGAAGTTGAAGCCGAGCGTCCCGACCAGCGCCATCAGCGCCAGCGGCACCATCAGCTCCGGGGTGGCGCGAACGTAGCGGAGGCCGGCGCGGATCGCGCCAGGCTCGCGCTCGGCGACCGGTCGCCGCGTGCAGGCGGCCCGGATCCATCCCCCACAGGGCCAGGATCATCGCCACGAAGGTGAGCGCGTTGAGGCCGAAGCAGGGGACGACGCCGACGGTCGCGATCAGCAGGCCGGCCAGCGCCGGGCCGACGATCCGCGCCGCCTGGACGACGACGCTGTTGAGGCTGACCGCGTTGACCACCCGGTCGGGCCCGACCATCTCGTAGACGAAGCTCTGCCGGGCCGGGTTGTCGACGGCGTTCAGCGAGCCGAAGGCGAAGACCGCGAGGTAGACCATCCACGGGGTGACGACGCCGGTGGCGGTGACGGCGAAGAGGCCGGCCGCCGGGATCATCATCAGCGCCTGGGTGGTGATCAGCAGGCGCCGCTTGGGGATGCGGTCGGCGAGCAGGCCGCCCCAGGCGCCGATCAGCAGCATCGGCAGGAACTGCAGCGCGGTGGTGAGGCCGACGGCGATGCCGCTGTCGGTGAGGGTGAGGATCACCCAGATCGCGGCCACGGTCTGCATCCAGGTCCCGGAGAGGGAGATCAGCTGGCCGGCGAAGTAGCGGCGGTAGTTGCGAACCTCCAGCGAGTTGAACGAGTGACGGAGGGCGGCGCTCACCCTCGGTCTCCCTCCCGCATCCGCTCGAGGATCTCGGCCGCCCGCTCGAGCGTCTCGACCTCCTCCCCGGTCATGTCCCGCATGCGGCGGGCCAGGTAGGCGTTCTTGCGCCCGCGCAGGCGCCGCAGCCGCTCGCGGCCGGCGCCGTTGACGCTGACCAGGGCGCTGCGCCCGTCCTCCGGGTCGGGGGCGCGGTCGATCAGCCCCTCCCGTTCGAGGCAGCCGAGGGTGCGGGTGATCGTCGGCCGCTTGACCCGCTCGATCTCGGCGATCTCGCTCGGGGTCAGCGGCCCGTGCCGCTCGATCGTCGCCAGCGCCGCGACCGAGGTCGGGGTCAGGCCGCTGGTCTCGGCCGCCGCCTCCTGGCGCAGGCGCCTGGCGGTGCGGACGATCGCGATACGCAGGTGCGCGGCGCGCTCGCTGAGGGGGATGTCGGCTTTCGCGGTCATTGATTAGCGTTGATAATTAGTTTAGCAAACTAGTTATGTGACCGAATCGCTGGTCCGGAGGCGCAGGTCGGTCTACGCTCTCGGAAATGGCGGCAAGGGCCGATTTCGACGTAGCGATCGTCGGCGCCAGCCTCTCGGGCTGCACCGCGGCGATCCTCCTCAGCCAGGCGGGCGCACGGGTCGCGCTGATCGAGAAGCAGCCCAACCCCAGGGCGTTCAAGCGGATGTGCTCCCATCTGGTCCAGCCCTCAGCGGTACCGACCGTCGAAAGGCTCGGGCTCTACGAGCCGATCCTCGCCGCCGGCGGCCTGCGCTCCCGCCTTCACAACTGGACCCGCTGGGGCTGGATCGAACCGACCGCGAAGCGCGAGGCCTACTGCCTCAACCTGCGCCGCGAGCTGCTCGACCCGATCCTGCGGGACCGGGCGGCGGCCCAACCCGGCGTCGAGCTGCTGCTCGGCCAGAACGCGACGCGGCTGCTGCGGGACGGGGAGCTCGTCAGCGGCGTCGTCGTCCGCGACCGCGACGGGAGCGAGCGCGAGATCGCGGCGCGGCTGACCGTCGGCGCCGACGGCCGCGACTCGCGCGTCGCGGAGATGGCCGCCGTGAAGCAGAAGACCCTCCCCCACGGCCGGATCGCCTACGGCGGCTACTTCGAGGGGCCGAAGACGAGGTTCTGGCCGGACGGGGCCATCTGGTTCCTCGACCCGGACTTCGCCGCAGCCTTTCCGACCGACGGCGACCAGATCTTCTACATCGCGATGGTCGGCAAGGACCGCGCCCCGGAGTTCAGGGCGGACCCTGAGCGGGCGCTGGTCGAGCACGTCGCCGGCGTCCCCGACCCTCCCCCGATCCGCGAGAGCCGGCTGGCGGCGCCGGTCCTGGGCAAGGTCGAGATGCCGAACCGGGTTCGCGGCCCCGTCGCCCCCGGCCTCGCCCTGGTCGGCGACGCCGCCCTTGCCACCGATCCGCTGTTCGGGGTCGGCTGCGGGTTCGCCTTCCAGTCGGGCGAGTGGCTGGCCGACAGCGTCTCCCCCGCCCTGCGCGGCGCCGAGTCGCTGGAGAACGGCCTGCGCCGCTACCGCAGCCGGCACCGCCGCGGGCTCGGGATGCACGCCTTCGTGATCCACGACTTCGCCACCGGCCGCAAGCTGTCGCCGGTCGAGCGAGCGATGTTCTCCACCGCGGCCCGCGACCGCAAGGCGGCGGCGCTGATCGAGGCGGTCGGGACGCGGCGCGAGAGCCCGGCCAAGATGATCCTGCCGATGACGCGGCGGGTGGTCGCCGCCAACGCCGGGCGGCTGCTCGGGCGCAATCCCTCCTAGGAGGGATTGGCGAAACCCGCGCGTGCGGCTGGCGAGTGCCGGACCGAGCGGGGGTAGGACGCAGGGAGGCCGAATGGCAGCGCCATTTGGCCGACCGAGGACGACGCCCCGCGAAGTGTGTCCGGCGCCGCCAGGCGTGCGCGGGGGTTTTGCCAATCCCTCCTAGGCGGCGAAGCGCGCTTCCGAGCGGGCCTTGGCCTTGGCGGCCTCCTCCTCGCGGTTCTTCGGCGGCGCCTTGGTGACGAGCCGGTCCAGCAGCTGACGGCTGGCCTCGGCCACCGCCTCGACGGCCTCCTCGAATGCCTCTGCGTTGGCCTGCGAGGGCTTGGTCGAGCCGCTGAGCTTGCGCACGTACTGCAGCGCCGAGGCCTGGATCTCCTCGTCGGTCGCGGGTGGATCGAAGTTATGGAGGGTTCTGATGTTTCTGCACATGCGCCGATCTTAGGACGGTCCCCCCGTCCCGCAAGCCCGCCGGCCGAGATCAGCACGTTTCGAGAAGAGGCGAAGGAGGGAATGTGCAAACCTCGCCGCCGATGGAGCTCGCCCGATGACCGACGCCGCCGAGGCCCGCGACAAGCGCTGGATCGCGCTGATCCTGCTCTGCTCGGCCCAGTTCGTGGTCGTGCTCGACGCCTCGATCGTCAACGTCGCCCTGCCGACGATCCAGGACGCGCTCGACTTCAGCGAGAGCAGCCTGCCCTGGGTCGTCAACGCCTACGTCCTCACCTTCGGCGGCTTCCTCCTGCTCGGCGGGCGGCTGGCGGACCTGCTCGGCCGCCGCCGCGTCTTCATGTTCGGGCTGGTGCTCTTCGCCCTCGCCTCGCTCGCCGGCGGGCTGGCGAGCACCTCCGGGCAGCTGGTCGTCGCCCGCGCCGTCCAGGGCCTCGGCGCGGCGATCCTCTCCCCCGCCGCGCTCTCGATCGTCGCCACCACCTTCCGCGACGGCGCCGAGCGCAACAAAGCGCTGGGGATCTGGGGCGCGGTGGCCGGCTCCGGCGGCGCCGCCGGGGTTCTCCTGGGCGGGGTCCTGACCGAATACGTCGGCTGGGAGTGGGTGCTGTGGGTCAACGTCCCGATCGGGATCGCCGCCGCCGCGCTGGCGCCCCGCCTGATCGCCGAATCCCACGCCGAGCAGGAGGTGCGCCACTTCGACGTCGCCGGCGCGACGACGATCACCCTCGGCCTCTCAGCCCTCGTCTTCGCCCTGCTCGACGCCGAAGACGCCGGCTGGGGCTCGGCCCAGACGATCGGCGTCCTCGCCGCCGCGGCGATCCTGCTGATCGCCTTCGTCGCGATCGAGCGCCGCTCGCAGGCGCCGCTCGTCCCCTTCTCGATCTTCCGCCTGCGGACGATCACCGGCGCCAACGTGGTCGGGATCCTGGTCGGCGCCTCGCTCTTCTCGATGTTCTATTTCATCTCGCTCTACATGCAGCAGGTGCTCGGCTACAGCGCGATCAAGGCCGGCCTCTCCTACCTGCCGCTGGCGGTCTCGATCATCCTCTCGGCCGGGATCGCCTCGAGCCTGGTGACCAAGGTCGGGTTCAAGCCGATCCTCGCCGCCGGCATGGTCCTGATCGCCGCCGGCCTGCTCTGGTTCAGCCAGATCTCCCCGGAAGGGACCTTCCTCGCCGACATCCTCGGCCCCTCCCTGCTCGCCGCCGTCGGCCTCGGCTTCGCCTTCGTCCCGGTCACGATCGCCGCCGTCTCCGGCGTCGAGGACCGCGAGCAGGGCCTCGCCAGCGGCCTGATCAACACCTCCCAGCAGGTCGGCGGCGCCCTCGGCCTCGCCGTCCTCGCCGCGATCGCCAACTCCGAGATCGGCACCTCCCAGGACCCCGCCGTCCTCACCGACGGCTTCTCCTCCGCCTTCCTCGTCGGCGCCGGCTTCGCGGTCCTCGGCCTGATCGCCACCCTGCTTCTGATCCGCACCGCCGACAGCAAGGCGCATGTGGAGTTGGGGGCGGAACCGGCGACGGAATCAAGCCCTTAGAGCCGAAACGGCGCCGAATTGACATGGAAGTGTCATTTCTTTAAACCAATTCAGTAACGCCCATTGAAGTCGCGAAAAACACCCCTAGGATCGGCCGCCGGAGGGTGATGGAGGCGGGTGCCTCCAGACAGTTGACACCTGCTCTACTCGATTAACCGTCGGGTCCGGTTCGAGTCCGGCGCCCTCCGCAGAAATACCGCAGCAAGCGGGTCGAGGATGGAGGGACGGCGTGCTAGCTTTGAAGGCACAGGTGTCAGCTGTCTGCGGGGTGGTTCCCCGCTTCACCAGACTCGACCCGCCTCGCGGCGGGTCTTGTCGTTTCTGGGCTGGCTCTCAGCCGTCGGCCGCGAGACGCTTCAGGTAGTTCTCGCTGTCGTTCACCTTCAGCCGGACCCAGAGCGGGGCGTGGTCTGAGAACTGGTAGGTGCGCCAGTCGAGGTAGTAGGCGAGCGGGTCTTTTTTGCTGTCGTCGGTGTCTGCGTTTTCGGACTCCTCGACCTGATCTTTGAAGTCGTCGAACTGGTCTGGGGTGTAGACGTTCTTGAAGATGTCGACCGAGCCGGCGCGGGCGTCGGCGCCCTCGCCCGGCGTCTCCAGGTATTCGAGGTCGCCGGGACGGGTGCGGAAGGCGATCTGGTCGTAGAACATCGTTTTTTCGGCATTGGTCGGCGGCGCTTTGCGCAACGCCTCGGGCACTTCGAAGCCCGACTCGAGCAGCGCTTTCATCGTCTCGTGGTCATGGCCGACGATGTTGAAGTCGCCGAGCAGGATCAGCGAGCGCTTCTCCTCGAAGTCTCTTTTCGCCCGTCGGCCGAAGAACTCGCCGATCCGCCGGATCTCCTCGACGCGTTCGGCCAGCGGCTTGCCGCGCTCGTCGCCGTAGTAGATGTGGACCGTGCAGATCTCGAACTTGAACCAGGCCGACTGGAAGAGCGCCGCAAACGGCGTGCGGCGGAACTGCTTGCCGACCGTCTCCTCGGCTTCGGCGCCTTTGGCGCCCGCCTCGACCGTCGTCTCGATTTTCTCTTTGTCGCCGGCTTTCGGTTTGACGTTGGCCGTGATCAGCAGGCTCGCCGGCAGGACGACCTCGCCGGCGACGTTCTGGAACCAGACCTTGCGCTTGTCGTAGAGGTAGGTGAGCCGCTCGCCGTTGCCGCCGGTCCCCTCGGTGACGTCGGTGGCGATCCAGTCCCAGGAGGGACCGAGGATCCTCATCACCTTCTCCCACTCGTCGAGCTCGTTGACCTCCTGCACGGCGACGAAGTCGAAGCGGGAGAGCACCTCGGCGATGTAGAAGTGCGACTCGGGGATGCGCTCGCCGTAGCCTTTGCGGTTGTCCTTGGCGAAGTCCCGCAGGTTCCAGGTCGCCAGCAGAAGGTCCGATTCGGCGTTCTTCGGCGGCACTTCCTCGTCGAGCTGGGCGCGCAGCTTCATCAGGTTGGCGACGATGCGCTTGCGCTCCGCCTCCGGCTTCAGCCATCTCAATCGCGAGTAGTCCATCAGCGGTTGAAGACTCTTACGCAAAACACCCGGGTATTCCAGAACACGCGGGTACGTCGTTTGCGTGCAGGCCGGGATTGCAGCGGTTAGGGTGGGCTGGTCTTGTCCCTGCGCCTCCCCAAGACCCTGAGCCTCGCGGCGCTGCTGCTGGGCGCGCTCGCGGTCTTCGTCTTCGGCGACTACAGCAGCGCCGCGCCGGGAGGGCCCGTCACCGCCGTCTCCTCCTCTGCCTGCGGGCCGCTGCAGTACGGCGGCAAAGGCGATCCCGAGGCGCTCGTCGTCTCCGACCTGCCGCTGCAGGGCGACTCGAAGCAGCGCTCAGCGCAGATGAACGACGCGATCCAGCTCGTCCTCGAAGGCTCGAGCTGGCAGGCGGGCGGCGTCAAAGTCGGCTTCCAGGCCTGCGACGACTCGAGCGCGAAGACCGGGCTCTGGACCAAGGCCCAGTGCCAGGCGAACGCCAAGGCCTATGCCGCCAACCCGGCCGTCCTCGCCGTGATCGGCACCTACAACTCCGGCTGCGCCGAGGCGATGATCCCGATCCTCAGCCAGGCCCCCGGCGGCGGCGTGGCGATGGTCTCCCCCGGCAACACCCTGATCTGCCTCACCCAGTCGAGCCCGAGCTGCGGCAAAGGCGAGCCCAGGAGCCTCTATCCAGGCCGGCGGAACTACGCCCGCGTCGTCCCCAATGACGCCTACCAGGGCGCCGGCCTGGCGAGCTTCGCCAAGAAGCAGGGCGTCAAGAAGGCCTACGTCCTCTACGCCGGCAAGGACCCGACCAGCCTCGGCCAGGCGAAGACCTTCCGCGGCGCCGCCCGCAAGCTCGGCATCCACGTCGTCGGCTTCAAGGCCTGGAACGCCAAGGCCTCGAGCTATCGCGGCCTGATGCGGATGGTCGCCGACGCCGCGCCCGACGCGGTTCTCCTCGCCGGCCTCACCGAGTCGAACGGCGCCCGCCTGATCAAGGACAAGGTCGCGGTGCTCGGCCCCAACAGCGGCGTCAAGCTGCTCGCCCCGGACGGCTTCGCCCAGCAGTCGACGATCGACCTGGCGGGCAAGGCCTCGAAGGGGATGTTCGCCAGCGTCCCCGGCCAGGTGCCGCAGAACCTCACCGGCGCCGGCAAGAAGCTGGTCGGCGAACTGGAAGAGAAGCTCGGCGGGCCGGTCGAACTGTATGCGCCGTACGCCGGTCAGGCCGCGAGCGTCGTCCTCGACGCGATCGGCAAGGGCCGCACCCGCACCGGCACGATCGACGCGGTGCGCTCCACCTCGGTCAAGAACGGCATCACCGGCAGCTTCGAGATCCTCCCCAGCGGCGACCCGAGCGTCGGCCCGATCACCGTCTCGGTCGCGAGGAAGACCTTCGTGCCGTTCAGTGTGATCGAGCCGGGACCGGCGCTGGTCAAGGCCGCCCGCCACGGCTGAAGCGCCCCTGTCCTCGGTCTTGCCATCTGTGATTCGACGACGGTTCGAGTCTGGCGCCCTCCGCAGACATAGACCGTCGCGAGCGATTGAGTCGGGCACGAAGCTCGTGCTACTTTGAAGGCACGGTTGTCAATCGTGCGCGGGGTGGTTCCCCGCTTCACCAGACTCGACCCGCCTCGCGGCGGGTCTTGTCGTTTCCAGGGCCTTACCGGCGTCGTCCCAGGACACGCAGGTGCGCCGTCGAATCAGACGCGGTGGACCCCAAGGCCAGCGAACCACCCGCCCACTTCGAGCCGGGGATGGACGCCCGCAGCACGCGGGTGGCGGAACGGCTGAAGACGCCGATGCTGATCGCGGCGGCGCTGACGCTGCCGACCGTGGCGATCACCGAGTCCGAGCCGGGCGGGCTTCTGCAGCAGATCGCCGTCGGCCTCAACTGGGTCACCTGGACCGCCTTCCTGGTCGAGTTCGTGGTCATGCTCTCGGTCGTTCCCGACCGCGGCAAGTGGCTCCGCCACCACCCGCTCGACTTCGTCATCGTCTTCTTCACCCCACCGGTCCTCCCGGCCGGCCTGCAGAGCCTGCGGGTCCTGCGCCTGCTTCGCCTGCTGCGACTGCTGCGACTTGCCCAGCTCTCGCGCGAGGTCTTCTCGCTCGAGGGCGTCCGCTACGCCGCCCTGCTGGCGCTCCTCTCGGTGGTCGGCGGCGCCGCCCTCTTCGACGCCTTCGAGCAGCGGCAGGACCTCGACTTCTGGGACGACATCTACTGGGCGATCACGACGATGACGACGCTCGGCTCGAACATCGAGCCGACCACCACCGGCGGCGAGATCGTCTCGGTCTTCGTCCTCCTGATCGGGATCGGCTTCGTCGCCCTGCTCACCGGCTCCTTCGCCCAGCGCTTCCTCGCGCCGGAAATCGCCGAGATCGAGGAGGAGCTGGAGGAGGAGCGGCTCTCGGCCGAGGCGCTGGCGCTGCGCGAACTGAAGAGCGTCCAGCAGCAGCTGCAGACGCTCGAGGTCGCGATCGAGCGGATGGCGCGGCCCCGGTAGGGGCGCTTTACTCGCCCTTCGCCTGCTCCTCGGCGATCTTCGCCTCGAGCTCCTTCATCACCTCGGGATCGCGCAGGGTGGTGACGTCGCCCAGGGCGCGGCCCTCGGCGATGTCGCGCAGCAGCCGGCGCATGATCTTGCCGGAGCGCGTCTTCGGCAGGTCGTCGGCCCAGACGATCCGCTTCGGGCGGGCGAATTTGCCGATCCGCTCGGCGACGGTGGCGCGGATGCCCTCGACCAGCTCCTCGCTTCTCGGCCTTCTCGCCGCGGACGGTGACGAAGGCGCAGATCGCCTGGCCGGTCTGCTCGTCGGATTGGCCGATCACCGCCGCCTCGGCGACGTCGGGGTGGGCGACGATCGCCGACTCGACCTCGGCGGTCGAGAGCCGGTGGCCGGAGACGTTGACGACGTCGTCGATCCGGCCGATCACCCAGAAGTAGCCGTCCTCGTCGCGGCGGGCGGCGTCGCCGGCCAGGTAGCGCTCCACCCCGAAGCGCTTGAAGTAGGTCTCGACGAAGCGGTCGTCCTCCTTGTAGAGGCCGCGCAGCATCGAGGGCCAGGGGCGCTCCAGGACCAGCAGTCCCTGGCCTTCGGAGACGGGCTCGCCCTCGGTCTCGTCGACCACCTGCGCCTCGACCCCCGGAAACGGCGTCGTCGCCGAGCCCGGCTTGGTCGCGGTGATCCCCGGCAGCGGCGAGATCATGATCGCGCCGGTCTCCGTCTGCCACCAGGTGTCGACGACCGGGCAGCGGCCGCCGCCGATCACCTCGTGGTACCAGAGCCAGGCCTTGGGGTTGATCGGCTCCCCGACCGAGCCGAGCAGGCGCAGCGAGGAGAGGTCGTGCTCGGCGGGAATCTCCGCCCCCCACTTGATGAAGGTGCGGATCGCGGTCGGCGCCGCGTAGAGGATCGTCGCCTTGTAACGCTCGACCAGCTCCCACCAGATCCCCTTGTGGGGATAGTCGGGCGCCCCCTCCCACATCACCGCGGTCGCGCCGTTGGAGAGCGGTCCGTAGACGATGTAGGAGTGGCCGGTGACCCAGCCGACGTCGGCGGCGCACCAGTAGACGTCGGACTCCGGCTTGAGGTCGAAGACGTAGCGGTGGGTGGCGGTGACGCCGGTCATGTAGCCGCCGGTGGTGTGGAGGATCCCCTTCGGCTTCGCGGTCGAGCCCGAGGTGTAGAGGATGTAGAGCGGGTGCTCGGCCTCCATCGGCTCGGCCGGGCACTCGGGGTCGGCCGCCGCCATCGCCTCGTCGTAGAAGACGTCGCGGCCCTCGGTCATCGGGCACTCGATCCCGGTGTGGCGGACGACGACGATCTTCTCCAGGGCGTGGTGGTTGGCCATGTGCTCGTCGACCGCCGGCTTGATCGGCGCCGTCCTGCCCTTGCGGCGGGCGCCGTCGACGGTGACCAGCGCCTTGGCTTCGGAGAAGTCCATCCGCTCGGCGACCGACTCGGCCGAGAAGCCGCCGAAGACGACGTTGTGGATCGCGCCGATCCGGGCGCAGGCGAGCATCGCGACGACGACCTCGGGGATCATCGGCAGGTAGATCCCGACCACGTCGCCCTTCTCCGACGCCGAGGTCCTTGAGCGCGTTGGCGAAGCGCTGGACGTCGCGGTGCAGGTCGGCGTAGGTGACCTCGCGCTCCTCCCCCTCCTCACCGCGCCAGTAATAGGCGACGCGCTCGCCGATGCCGGCCTCGACGTGGCGGTCGAGGCACTGTGCCGAGGCGTTCAGCTTCCCGTCGGCGAACCACCTGTAGAAAGGCGGGTTCGAGTCGTCGAGCCCCTGGCTCGGCTCGACGTCCCAGTCGAGCAGCTCCTTCGCCTGCGCCATCCACCAAGCCTCGGGGTCGGCGGCGGCCTCCTCGTAGATCTTGGGATCGGACCAGAGCGCGTTAGCGCGGAACCCCACCGGCGGCTCGAACTGCTCGACCTCGAGAAGTTCCTCCAGCTCCTGCTCAAGACCCATTTCCCAAAGTTACCTTTTAGAGCGCGCCTGACCAAGCAGTTCAAGGACGCAGGGAGGGAAGCGTGCTCTGCACACGACCGACCGAGGACGCCGAAATGCGCCGTGTCAGGTGCGCACTAAAGGCCGGCTGGGTGGCGGGCTATGAAACCTTCGGGCGACGAGGCCCAGGGGTCGTGCCAGCGGGGGCCGGCGCCGCCGCTGGTGTCGAAGGAGATGCCGGCGACGACCATCCAGGCGTGGCCGGCGTTGGCGTAGACGGTGATCCAGCGGCCGGGGCCGGGTTCGCCCCAGGTCTCGAGGCCGGTCGAGTCGAGCGGGCTTTCCAGCAGGCCGCCGCCGTGCAGCGCGTAGCTGACCGAGCCCGAGCAGTCGTAGCCGGAGGATTCGAAGGAGCCGTGGCCGCCGCCCCAGATGTAGGGCGTGGTGGCGATCGCGTTGGCGGCGGCGACCACGTCCTTGACCGCCTGCGGCGCCGAGGCCGGGGCGCTGGCTTCGCTTTCGGTGATCAGCTGCGCTTCCTGGCCGGGGTTGAGCGGCGCCGGCAGCTGGCCTTCGGTCGCGTCGCCGCCTTCGGAGGCGATCTGTTCGGAGATCACCGCGAGGTTGTCGCTGAGCTGCGCTTCGCGCGACTGCAGCGCGTCGAGCGCTTCCTGGCGCTCGGCCTGTTCGGACTTCAGCTCCTGGAAGCGGGCCGCGGCTTCGGCACGGGCGCTGGCGACTTCCCGCTCCTTGGCGGCGACTTCGTCGCGCGCCGCTTCGATCTTCGCCCGCTGCGCGTCGAGCCGCTCGACCGCCGAGCGGACCTGGTCGCGCAGCGTCTTCACCCGGTCGACGACGGCGTCGTCGTATTCCTGGATCTGGCGCAGGTATTCGGTCTGCGCCGCCATCTCGTTCCAGTCTTCGGAGTCGAGGATCGCGTTCAGCATGTCCGGCGAGCCGGTCTCGTAGATCGCGACCAGGCGCTCGCTCAGCACCCCCATCGCCCGCCCCAGCTTGGCCCGCACCCGCTCGAGGTGCGCTTCTTCGGCTTCCAGCTCCTCGGTGGCCCGGTCAAGTTCGGCCTGCTTTTCGGCCAGTTCGGCCTCGACCGCCTCCTGTTCCTGGCGCAGCGCCGAGACTTCGCCGAGCTTGGCGTCGATCGCCGCGTTCTGGGCGGCGATCGATTCCGTCAGGTCTTCCTCCTGGGCGCGGACCCCTTCCAGCTTGTCGCGCGTCTGCTCCAGTTTTTCCTGCGGATCGGCAGGCGCCGTTTCCGCCCAGGCGACGGCAAGCGCGCAGGTGGCGGCCAGAAGCAGCGCGGCGAAGACCAGGACACGGCGCCGCGCCGCGCTCGTAGAGGAACTGAACAGCACGGAGCCGCAGGCTAGCGAAGCCGCCTAAACCGGCTGGAGGTGGTCGATAACCCGCAAGTTCCCTTGCAATTTGCGGGTTTTAGAGGAGTCCGGGGGCCTATGCCGACCCCCGGACCCTGACTGGATCAGGCCAGCAACTTGGCCTTGGCCTGGTCGAACTCCTCCTGGCTGAGGTCGCCTTTGGCCTTCAGCTCGGAGAGCTTGTGCAGCTCGTCGGCGGAGCCGGTGCCCGCCTGCTCCCGCACGTATTCATCGAAATGCCTTTTCGCGTCGGCCTGGGCCTTGATCGTTCGATCGCGCATGCCGCTACCGCGGGCGATCAGGTAGATCAGCGAGGCCAGGAACGGGATCACGACCAGGAACAGACACCATCCCGCCTTGCCCCAGCCAGATAGCTCGTGGTCACGGAAAAGGTCGGTGAGGATCGTGATCAGGATCCAGATCCAGATCACGAAGAAGAACACCTCGAGCGCGATGAGGAGAAGTTCCCCAAAGCTCACGTCGGCGACTGGGAGTGGCACGTTTTGTTCCTTTCGTTTTTTGCAGCGGCAGTCACACTCGCCGCCTTCCTACTATTCCGGACCTTATTGGGCGCTCCTCCCCGGCGCATCCGTAGTTTTCAGCCTGATCGCAAACAGCACGATCGCGACCGAGGTGGCGAGGTTGAGGCTGGACACCCCCTCGCGCATCGGGATCGAGATCCGCGCGTCGGCCCGCTCGAAGACCTCCGAGCTGAGACCGTGGCGCTCGGTGCCGAAGGCGAGGACGGCGCGATCGGGCAGCCGCTCCGGCGCCAGCTCCTCCCCCTCGGGGTCGATCGCCAGCAGCGGCCGGTCGCTCGGCGGCAGCGACTCGGCCTTGGCGACCGGGAGCGCGAACTGCAGCCCGGCGGCGCCGCGCACCGCGTCGGGGTGCCAGGGGTCGTTCTCGCCGGTGGCGATCAGCGCCGCCGCCCCGGCCGCGGCCGCGACCCGGATGCAGGCGCCGATGTTGCCCATGTTGCGCGGCTGCTCGAGCAGCACCGCGGGGGCCGGCTCGGGGCTCGCCAGCGCCGCGGCGAGGTCGACCCGCGGCCGGCGGGCGATCGCGGCGACGCCGGTGTGCGGGACCAGCGGCACCAGGTCGGCCAGCGTCTCCCTGTCGACCGCCTCGACCCGGCCGGCGAACCGCCCAGCCAGGTCGGGGGCGAGGTCAGCAGCCATCGCCTCCAGGGCGGGTGGGTCGACCGCCACCGCCTCGACCAGCTCGGCGCCGAAGCGCAGCGCGTGCTTGAGGGCGTGGAAGCCCTCGACGACGGTCAGCTCGGGGTCGCGGCGCGCGGTGCGAAAGCGCACCGCGCGTTCGTGCTCGTCGCGGCCCATCCGCGAATCATTACCGGCTCAGCTTGCGAGCTGCGCCTGGGCGAGCTGGTTGCGGCCGCTCGCCTTGGCCAGGTAAAGCGCCTCGTCGGCGCGCCGCAGCAGGTCGTCGATCGACTCGCTGCCGTCCCAGAGGGCGAGCCCCGCCGAGCAGGCCTGGCCCATCGGTGTCGTCCCCCGCAGCCGCTCGACGATCTCCGTCGCCTGCTCGGGATCGGTTTCGGGCAGGAGCACGAGGAACTCCTCGCCGCCGAAGCGGACGATGGTGTCCCCACCCCGCAGCACCGAGTCCCATGCCTTGGCGCAGGCACGGAGCACTTCGTCGCCGGCAAGGTGGCCGTGTGTGTCGTTGTAGATCTTGAAGTGGTCGATGTCGAGGATCGCGACGCTGAGCGGGGAGAGCGAGCGACGGGCGCGGACCATCTCCTGTGGCAGCTGTTCCTCCAGCGCCCGCCGGTTCGGCAGCCCGGTCAGCGCGTCGTGGCGGGCCATGTCCTGGACCTGGTCGAGCAGCTCCTCGCGTTCGGCCTCGATCCGCTTGATGTCGGTGACGTCGGCAGCGCGGGCGTAGACCAGGGACTCGTCGGGCGAGAGCTGCGAGCTCCAGCGCAACCAGTGCCAGCTGCCGTCTTTCGCCCGGTAGCGGTTTTCGAACGAGAGGGTCTCGACGCCTTCGAACAAGCCGGCGGACTCGGCTTCCGTGCGCTCACGGTCCTCGGGATGCACGAGCTCGACGAAGGGAATTGACCGCAGCTCCTCGAGGTCGTAACCGAGGTAATGCGTCCAGGCTTCGTTCAGCTCGACGAGGTAGCCGTCCATGTTGGCGGTGCAGAGCATGTCGCGCGAGAGGTCGAAGAAGTGACGGGCCCGCTGGTCGGCGCGGGCTCGGCGGGCGACGATGCTGGTGATCAGCAACATCACCACCGTGAGCGAGATCAGAGTGAAAAGCCAGCGGGTCAGGGGCGAGTAGCCGGCGGTGCTTTCGACCAGCAGGAGGACGGTCCCGTAGGCGACGAGGAGCCAGCCGAGGTGAATGGCGGCGACCCGGCGCGGGAAGTAGATCGAGGCGACCAGGGTCGACCAGACGAAGATCGTCCCGTACTGTCCGACCGCGATCCCGCTCTCGTAGATCAGCAGGGAGGTGACGGCGGCGACCCCGGCGAGGATCGCGTGCACGCCCCAGCCGGGAACCTTGTCCCCAAGCGCCCAGACGATCCCGCCGGCGACCGCCATTGCCAGCGCGGTGAGGACCAGGGCGGTTTCGTCGCCGCCGCTCGGATGTGGCAGGAGAAGGGAGATTGCGACCAGAGCGGCACCGGCGACGAGGAGGGCCGCGGCGGCCCTGGACCGCATTCTCGACGGCGGCCGGATGCTTACCCGATTTTGATGAGGCGCCATTGCCTGAGCCATCGGCAAACGCCGCCGTTTACTTTAGGGGCGAACTACCTGGAACTGACTCATCAAGCCGTGGTCCTCGTGGTCGAGCATGTGGCAATGGACCACGAACTTCCCGGTGTGATCGGCGAAGTGACCGGCAAGGAGAATTTTTTCGTTGGGGTAGACGAAGAACGTCTCCTTCAGGCAGTTTTCGTAATCGGGCGGCGGCTTGCCGTTGCGCTCGAGCAGGTACCAGTCGGTGTGGTGCAGGTGCATCACGTGGGCGACATTGGTCTTGTTGACGATCTCCCAGGTCTCGGTCGTGTTCAGCTTCGGGAACGCCTCGGAGTGGGCCGGGTTGAAGGTGCGGCCGTTGATCCGCCAGGTGGTCTTGAAGAAACCGCCGATCGTGATCTCCCAGCGCTTGTCGGGCTTGCGCTCGGCCTTGCGGGCCCAGGCCGGCAGCGGTCGCAGGTGACGGGGCACCCGGCTGCGGTCCGGCACCCGCCCGCTTCCCACCCGGAACTGCATCAGGGCGCCGCCGTAGGTGTTGGCCCCGGTCGGGTTGCGACCGGCGTGGCGTTTGCTGCTGCGCAGCTCGACGTTCTCGCCGCGAGCCCTGGAGAAGTCGACGATCACCTCGACCCGCTCGGCCGGGCCGAGCAGGATCTCGCGGCGTCGGATCGGCTTTGGCATCAGCCCGCTCTCGGTGGCGATCTGGACCATCGGCTCCCCGCTGGAGAGCTGCAGGTTGTAGCTGCGGAAGGAGGAGACGTTGAGCAGCCGCAGCCGGTAGCGGCAGGGGTCGACCCGGTGGTGGGGCATGAAGGCGCCGTTGACGAGGATCGTCTCGGCGAGGATCCCGTCGGCCGGGGGCCGCCGCCGTCCTCGAACGGGTCGGTGAGCTGGTTGCGGCGGTCGAAGGAGCGGTCGCAGATCATCAGCGGCAGGTCGCGGTCGCCCTCGGGCAGCGGCAGCGAGTCCTCGAAGGCGTCGTCGACGATCCACATCCCCGCCAGCCCCTTCCAGACGTGGGGTGCGGTGCGGTCGAGGCGATGGTCGTGGTACCACTGGAACGAGGCGCGTTCGGGGTGCCCGTCCTCGGTCAGGTCGTAGACGTAGGTTTTCCGCCGGCCGGGCTCGAGCAGGGTGTCGTTGCCGGACTCGCGCGCCGAGAGGCTGCGCGGGATCCGGCAGAAGTAGGAGACCGGCTGGCGCTTGGTCAGGCCGCCGGGCTGACCGTCGAACTGGGTGCGGTTGTGGCCGCCGTGGAGGTGGACCGAGAGCTCACCCACCTTCTCCGGCAGCTGGTGGTGGAAGGTGACGCGGGTCCGCTGGCCGGCCCGGCGCCGGATCGTCGGCCCGGGGAAGCTGCCGCCGTAGGTCCAGAGCTTCGTCTTGGGGCCGGGGAGGATCTGCTGCTCGGCCTCGCGGATCGGGATCCGGATGTGGTCGTCGCGCAGGACCGGCGGGATCGGCAGCCGGGCGCGGAACGGGGTCGCCGCCAGCGCCGGCGGCGGCTCCGCCGTCAGCGGCAGCAGGCCGCCGCTCCTGCCCCGGACGGGCAGGAGCGTGACCAGGGCGCCGCCGCCCAGGGCGCCGAGGAAAGCTCGGCGCCCGAAGCGGCGGCGCGGTGCTGAGGGCTGCCCAGACGTGCGGCTAGCTGGTCGGCGTGGGAAGCGGGACGACCGGAGCGACCACGTTCACCTTGCCCTGCATCCAGGGATGCACGGCGCAGAGGTAGTAGAGCGTGGACCCGGCTTCGGCGGTGACTTCCTGGCTGATGGTCTCACCCTTCTTTTCGGTGAACCAGGAGTCGCCCTTCTTGCTGGTCGCGTTGCCGGCGGTGCTCCAGCCGGCGGGACCGGCTTTGGCCGGGTTCTTCGTGATCTCTTCGGTTTTCGGGTTGAAGCCGTGCCAGATCGCGATCGCGAGGCAGATGTGTTTCGGCGCGAAGCAGCCCTTCCGCGCTTTCGGGGTCTTCGGCAGCGAGCCCTTGGTGACCAGCGAGAAGGTGTGCGGGCCGACCTGTTTCGGGTTCGTCTTGTTGACGATTTCCAGCTGGTCGCCGACGGTGACCGATTCCGGCCCGACGAATTTCAGCTTCCCTTTGGTCAGCTCGATGTCGACCTTCTGGGTGACCCCGGTGGGCGTCGCGGCGGTCGCGAGGCCGGAGCCGGCGAGGACGAGTACCGCCGTCGAGGCGGAGAGGGCCATTGCCCGCAGGCGGGCGCGGCGTGAGAGCTTGCTGTGCAAAGCGTGCCTTTCTCTGAGTTCTTGCTGAACGGTCGGGGCTTGCCCCCGTGGCCGACGTGGCACGGTATTACGCGGACCGGGCGAGTTCAACGCGAGAGCGGGATTCCTACTCGCTTTTGGGGCGATTCGACCCTCGGTAACCTTGAGCCTCCCCAGTGCCCGCCTTTCTGCACACCTGCTACCGCATCGGCGACGTCGATCGCTCGGTCGGCTTCTACGAGAAGCTCGGCTTCGAGGAGGTGCGGCGGATGCCGATCGGCGACGAGGCGATCAACGTCTTCATGGCGATGCCCGGCGAGGACCCCCGCCTCGAGCTGACCTACAACCACGGCGTCGCCGAGTACGAGCACGGCACCGGCTACAACCACATCGCCCTCGGCGTCGAGGACCTCGACGCCACCCTCGAGCGCCTGGCGACCCTCGGCATCGAGCCCGAGAAGCCGCCCTACCGCCCCGGCGGCCGCACCGAGGGCCACCGCATCTGCTTCGTCCGGGACCCCGACGGCTACAGAATTGAGCTGATCGGGGAGTAGTCGGGCCCGAACGCCTGGGGGACGTCCGCCTCCGCAGGCGACCGCCCCCCGTCCGGCGTTACCTGAGATCGCTCAGTGCGGTCCCGGGCAGTTCGGATGGTCGTTGGAGCTGTCGCACGGCCCGCTGTTCGGATGGAAGTGACCCGACCCGCCGGCCGAGTTCGGACCGCCGAATGCAGCTGCCGGTCCGACCGCCATCAGAGCGATCGCCGCGGTGAGAGCCGCCACCTTCCGGATGCGCATGCTCATCGTTACCTCCTTCTTCGCCGAGGACCAGTCGCCCTCGCGAAAAAGGGCTCAAGGCGAGTCTCGTATGGGTACCCGCCTACCCGAACATCCGTTGAGTATTCGTTTGAAGCCCGCTCCGACAGGGAATCGTGGGTTCCCGCGAAAAGCGATCAGCCGGGGCTGACGCCGCCGCCTGACGGTGGCGCCGGGGTGGGAGTCGGGGTCGGCGTGGGAGTGGGTTCCGGAGTGGGTTCGGGCTCGGGGGTGTTTTCTTCGCCGCCTTCGTCGGCGCCCTTGTCCTTGCCCTTGCCTTCGTCTTCGGATTCTTCTTCGCCTTCGTAGCTTTCTTCTTCTTCGTAGCTGCCGTAGTCGCTCGAAGAGGTGTGGTCGCTGTCGAGGCCTTCGAGCTCGGGGGCCGAGCCGGTCTCGAATTCGGGGCAGTCTCCTGCGACCGCTTCCGACATGTAGTTGGCCCAGATCGGACCAGCGGTGGGGCCACCGAAGCCGGTGTATTCGCGCGTCGTCGGATGGCCGACCCAGACCGCGGTCGAGAAGAGCGGCGTGTAACCGACGAACCAGGCGTCGGAGAGTTCCTCCGAGGTACCGGTCTTGCCCGCGGCCGCCGAGCAGCCCATCGTGGTGTAGCCGGCGCCGGTGCCCTGGGTGATCACGCCCTCGAGGATGCGGGTCACTTCGTAGGCCTGGCCCTCGGTGAGGACGCGTTCGCCGGAGTCCTTCTCGAAGTCGTCGACTTTGTCGTCTTCGGGAAACACGACTTTGCTCACCGCGGTCGGGTCGTGGTGGATGCCGCCGCTGGCGAGAGTCGCGTAGGCGTCTGCCATTTCCAGCGGGGTGACGCCGATCCCGAGACCGCCGATCCCCTCCGCCGGGACCGACTGCAGCGGCGATTCGATCCCCATTTCCTGCGCCATCTGGGTCACGTTTTCGGGGCCGACGTCGAGGTCGAGCTGGGCGTAGACGACGTTGACCGAGTGCCAGGTGGCGCTTTCGAGGTCATAGGTCCCTCCCCCCTCGCCCTCGGAGTTGTTGACCGTCCAGGTGCCGCCGCCGGGGATCTCCAGGGTCTTCGGCGAGGTGCCGTCGTAGTAGGTGCTGCCGGGGTCGATCCCCTCCTTCACCGCGGCGGTGAGGACGATGGTCTTGAACGACGACCCGGGCTGGCGATGCGCCTGCCAGGCGTAGTTGAACTGGCTTTCGTCGGCGTAGCCTTCGGTCGAGGCGAGGGCGACTATCGCGCCGTTCTTGGGGTTGACCGAGGCGAGGCCGGCGACCGGGCCGCCTTCGGAGTAGCAGACGTAGCAGTAGTTTTCGACCGCGTATTCGGCCTTCGCCTGCAGGTCGGGGTCGATCGTCGTGTAGGCCTTCAAGCCGCCTTTGCGGACGGTGTTGATCCCGTACTCCTCGATCAGTTCGTTCTGCACCAGGTCGAAGAGGAACGGGTCCTTGATCACCTGGTACTTGTCGCCGGGGTTGAGGCCGAGACCGCGGGTCTTCGCCTCGCGGTATTCGTCGCCGGTGATGTAGCCCTGTTCGTTCATCACCAGCAGCACCTCGTTGCGCCGCTTCAGGGCCGCCTTCGGGTCGAGGAAGGGGTTGTATTCGGAGGGCGCCTGCGGCAGGCCGGCGAGCAGCGCCGCCTCGGTCAGGTTGAGGTGCTTGGCGGGCTTGGAGAAGTAGGTCTGCGAGGCGGCCTCGGCGCCGACCGCGGTCTGGCCTTCGACCGTCCCGTAAGGCGCGCTGTTGAGGTACTGGGTGAGGATCCAGTTCTTGTCGTGGGCTTCCTCGAGCTCGACCGCCAGCGAGGCTTCGATCAGCTTTCGCTTGATCGTGTTTTCCGGGTTGTGGATGTAGAGGTTGCGGACCAGCTGCTGGGTGATCGTCGAGGCGCCCTGGACCGCGGCGCCGGCCTGCAGGTCCTTCCAGGCGGCGCGGGCGATGCCTTCGTAGTCGAGGGCGCCGTGCTCGTAGAAGTTCTTGTCCTCGATCGCGATCGTCGCGTCGCGCAGGATCTGCGGCTGGGCCTCTTCCGGCAGCGGCTGGCGGACGTTTTCGGAGCGGATGAAGCCGATCAGGCTGCCGTCGGCCGCGTAGATCGCCGAGGAGCGCCCCTTCTGGACCGGCTTCAGGCTGGAGAGCGGCGGCGCGGAGTTGTAGATGTTGATCGCCCAGGCCGCTGCGATTCCACCGGCAACCATCACAAGCGCGGCGAGGATTCCCAGCGGGATCGCGACCTTGTGCCAGATGGGATGGTGCGGCTTGCGACGCCGCCTGCGGACCCGCGTGGCCATTCGCCGCTGATTGTAGGGAGGGAAGGCGCTCGGCCCCCCTGCTGGGGAGGGCGGCGCAATCCCGCTTGCCGTCCCGATAGGCTCGCCGACCGCAGGCTCTGTCAAGGGGATGAGGGAGGAAAAGTGAAACTCGTAATCGGGATCGTTCGCCCCGAGCAGGCGAACCAGGTCCTCGAGGCGCTGCACCGGGCCGAGGTCCGGGGCTTCTCGATGAGCCGCGTGCAAGGGCACGGCGGCGAGATGGACCGGGTCGAGACCTACCGCGGGACGACCGTGCAGATGGGTCTCTCGGAGAAGGTCCGCTTCGAGGTTGCCGTCTCGGACAACTTCGTCGACAAGACCGTGGGAGCGCTCTGCGAAGGCGGCCGCACCGGCGAGGTCGGCGACGGCAAGATCTTCGTCGTGCCGCTCGACCACGCGGTGCGGATCCGCACCGGGGACAGCGACGAGGGCGCCGTGACGCCGGTGGGCAAATGAGCGGCGGGATCGACACCGGCGATACCGCCTGGATGCTGATCGCCACCGCGCTGGTGCTGCTGATGACGCCGGCGCTGGGGCTCTTCTACGCCGGGCTGGTGCGCTCGAAGAACACCCTCAACACGTTCATGATGTGCATCGCCGCGATCGCGGTCGCAACCGTGACCTGGGCGGCGGTCGGCTACTCGCTCGCCTTCGACGGCGAAGGTGACCTGATCGGCGGCCTCGGCCAGGCCTTCATGCAGGGCGTCGACTTCGCCCCGCGGGGAAGGGACGATCCCCGAGATCGTCTTCTTCGCCTTCCAGGCGACCTTCTGCATCATCACCGTGGCGCTGATCTCGGGCGCGGTGGTCGAGCGGATGCGGTTCGGCGCGTTCATGGTCTTCTCGGCGCTGTGGTCGGTGCTGGTCTACGCCGTCCTCGCCCACTGGGCCTTCGGCGGCGGCTGGCTCTTCGAGCGCGGCACGCTCGACTTCGCCGGCGGCGTCCCGGTCGAGATGGCCTCCGGGTTCTCGGCGCTGGCGGCGGCGCTGGTGGTCGGCGCCCGCAAGGACTACGGCCGCCAGGCGCTCCTCCCGCACAACGCGATGTACGTGCTGCTGGGCGCCGGCCTGCTGTGGTTCGGCTGGTTCGGGTTCAACGGCGGCAGCGGCTTCAACACCGGCGAAGCGAGCGTTCTCGCCTTCACCAACACGCTGCTCTGCCCGGCCACGACGCTGGTCGTCTGGTTCGGCCTCGACCTGATGCGCGGTCGCAAGGTGACGGCGATCGGCGCCGCCACCGCGATCATCGTCGGCTGCGTGCTGATCACCCCCGCGGGCGGCTATGTCAGCCCCGGCTGGGCGATGCTGCTCGGCGCCCTCGGGGCGATTCCCAGCTACGCGATCATCGTCTGGCGCACGCGCACCCGGGTCGACGAGACCCTCGACGTGCTCGCCGCCCACGGCACCGCGGGCTTCATCGGGATCCTCTTCATCGGCTTCTTCGCGCAGGAGGCCTGGAACGGCGTCTCCGACGGCCTGTTCTACGGCAACGCGGCGCAGCTGGGCGACCAGGCGCTCGCCGCCCTGGCGGCCCCGGTCTACGCCTTCGTCGTCACCTTCGTGCTGCTGAAGGCGATCGGCGCGGTGATGCCGCTGCGTGCGACGGAGAAAGAAGAGGCGATGGGCATGGACGTCAACCAGCACGGCGAGGAGGCCTACGTGACCGGCGAGGGGGCGATCCTGCTCCTGCCCGACGACCACGAGAAGGTCGCCGTTCCGGTCGCCGATCCGGGCTAGCGTGGCCGGCTACCTCGCCTGGATAGAGGAGAACGTCGACGCTCGCTGAGTTGACCCGGCTATAGGCGGGCTAAGTCAGCGAGCGCCGGGGTGGCTACGCACGCAGGCGGTAGCCGCGGCTGAAGAGGCGCAGGTTGACGAAGAAGAGCGCAGCGGTTGCCGCGGTCAGGGCGAGCAGCGAGAGGGCGATGCTGACTTCGGTGTAGCCGACGAAGCCGTAGCGGACCAGGTTGATCATGTAGTAGATCGGGTTGAAGTGGGTCAGCGTCTCGAAGGGCTGGGGCAGCAGCGCCGCCGAGTAGAAGACGCCGCCGAGGAAGATCAGCGGCGTGCAGGACGAAGGTCTGGGCGAAGGCGACGTCGTCGAACTGCTCGGCGCGGACGCCGATCAGCACGCCGAGCTGGGCGAAGAAGAAGCCGACCAGGAAGAGCGACGGGATCAGGACGAGGACGTGGTCGACCGGGAGGTCGACCAGCAGCGCCGAGGCGATGAAGGTCAGCACCGCGACGATCAGGCCGCGCATGAAGCCGCCGAGCGAGAAGGCGAGCAGCAGCTCCAGCGGCGAGGCGGGCGAGGAGAGCTGGTCCTGGATCGCTCCCTGGAACTTCTGCTGGAGGATCGAGGAGGAGTTGTTGGAGAAGGCGTTGGTCGACCAGGCCATCATGATCAGCCCGGGGATGACGAAGACGACGTAGTCGATCCCGTGCAGCTTGTCGATGCGCGAGCCGAGGGCGGCGCCGAAGACCGAGATGTAGAGGAAGGTTTCCAGCAGCGGCGCGCCGAGCGTCTGCTTCTTGATCTTCATGAAGCGGTTGACCTCGCGGCGCCAGAGCGTCGCGAAGCGGATCTGGGCGGCGCTCACGAGGCGACCTCGGGCTCGAGCTCGATGTGCGAGCGGGAGAGCTCTTTGCGGCCGACCAGCGCCAGGTAGGCGTCCTCGAGGTTCGGCACGCCGAAGCGGGCGGCGAGCTCGTCGCTGGTCCCCTCGGCGACGATCTGCCCCTCGGCGATGAAGGCGATCCGGTCGCAGAGCTGCTCGGCCTCCTCCAGGTAGTGCGTGGTGAGCAGGATCGTCGTCCCCTCCTGGTTGATTCGCTGGACGTAGTGCCAGAGCTCGAGCCGCAGCTCGACGTCGACGCCGGCGGTCGGCTCGTCGAGGATCAGCAGGCGCGGCCGGTGCATCATCGCGCGGGCGAGGATCAGCCGCCGTTTCATCCCGCCCGAGAGGGTGCGGGTGCGTTCGTCGCGCTTCTCGGTCAGGGAGAAGGTCTCGAGCAGCTCCTTGGTCCGCTCGCGCCGCTCGCGGCTTGCGGCATCCCGAAGTAGCCGGCGTGGTAGTCGAGCGTCTCCTCGACGGTCAGGAACCAGTCGATGTTGGGCTCCTGCGGGGCGAGGCCGACCGCCTGCCGCGCCTCGGCGTAGTCGTCGATCGCGTCGTGGCCGAAGACCGCGATCGAGCCGCCGGTCGGCTGCGCGAGCCCGGTCGTGCAGTGGATCAGCGTCGACTTGCCGGCGCCGTTGGGCCCGAGCAGGCCGAACAGCTCGCCCTCCTCGATCGCGAGCGAGACCCCGCGCAGCGCCTCCACCCCGGTCGGGTAGCGCTTCTCCAAGTCGGTGATGTCGAGTGCCTTCATGCCGGGCACGACTCTAGCCGACCCGGCTCAGCGGGGTCTCGGCGACGGCGACGAGGCGGCGGTTGAGGGACGCGCATGATCGCCTCGTAGCCGGGCGGGAACCAGGCGCTGCAGCCAGAAGGCGAGGCGGATGTCGGCCGAGGTGAAGACCAGGTAGCGGTTCTTCTCGATGCCGGCGAGGATCTTCTCGGCGACGTGCTCGGGGCTGACGGCGTGGCGCTCGAAGCGCCGCTTCAGCTTCCGCACCGCGGGCGTCTCGCGGTCGACGCCGACGATCTCGCACGGTCCCGACCAGCGGCGTCTTCACCGCCGCCGGGGCAGACGAGGCTGACGCCGATGCCGTGGCGGCGGAGGTCGAAGCGCAGCACCTCGGAGACGCCGCGCAGGCCGAACTTGGCTGGCGCTGTAGGCGGCGTGCCAGGGCAGGCCGAAGAGCCCGGCGGCGGAGGAGACGTTGACGACGTGGCCGCCGCGGCCGGCCTCGATCATCGGCGGCACGAAGCACTCGAGGACGCTGATCGGGCCAATCAGGTTGACGTCGATCGTCCGCTGCCAGTGGTCTGTGTCGAGGCTGCTCGATCGCGCCCCAGGTCGAGATCCCGGCGACGTTCATCACCACGTCCATGCTGCCGTGGGCGGCGTGGACCTCGGCGGCCATCGCGACGACCGCCTCGTGGTCGGCGACGTCGGCGGCTGCGCGTATAGGTGACGTGGCCGCCAGCGGCGCGAACCGCCTCCGCGGTCTCCTCCAGCCCCGTCGGCGTGCGATGTCGGTGAGGTAGAGGTCGGCGCCGCGCCCGGCGGCGGCGAGCGCGGTCGCCCGGCCGATGCCGCTGGCCGCGCCGGTGACGAAGACGCGCTTGCCGGCCAGGCTCGGCACCGGCGGGCGCATCAGCCGAGCCGGTCCGCCGGCGCCTCGGGCTCGACCCGAGCGTGTTCAGGGTCATCGCCAACATCTCGTAGTGGCCGATCAGCATGCAGAGCTCGATCAGCACTCGCTCGTCGAGCTCGGCAGCCAGCTCGGCCCAGAGCTCGTCGCCGATCGCTCCCGTCGGCGTGCATCTCGTCGGCGGCACGCAGGAGCAGCTGCTGGCGCGGCGTCCAACCGTCGGCCTCGGGGCCGGAGCGGACCCGCTCGACTTCCTCGGCGCTGAGCCCGGCGCGCTTGCCCAGCCGCTCGTGGTGGCCCCACTCGTACGCACAATCGGTGTTGTGGGCGACGCGGAGGATGACCAGCTCGCTGTCGCGGCGCGGCAGCTTGCCGCCCGGCATCAGCGCCCCGGCGAACCAGAGCCAGCGGCGGAAGAGGCCGCGGTGGCGGGCGAGCGTGGTGAAGATGTTCGGCGGCCGCCCACCGGTCGCGCGCCCCAGGGCCCAGACGATCGCCGCGTTGACCGGCCCGATCTGGCGACGGCTGCCGGGTGCGACACGAGGTTCCACGCCCTGACCGTAGCCGAACCGCTTGATAAGCTGACCCGTGCCCGCGCCGCTGCTCGCCGTCGATACGCCCTCGATGCTGTTCCGCGCCTTCTACGCGCTGCCGAGCAAGATCGTCGGGCCGGACGGGCAGGCCGGTCAACGCCCTGCTGGGGACGGCGAACCTGATCCTGCGCGAGGTCGAAGTCCACCAGCCGCGGGCGGTCGTCCTCTGCTTCGGCCCCGACGCCGCCGCCTACCGGACCGAGCTCTACCCCGCCTACCACGCCGAGCGCGAGGAGGCGATGCCCGACGAGCTGCCGCACCAGTTCGCCGACGCGCGCGAGTTCTTCGAGGCGTTTGGCTGGACCGTCGCGGCCGCCGAGGACCTCGAGGCCGACGACCTGCTCGGCACCTACGCGAAGCTGCGAGGCCGAAGCCGGCGGCCGGGCGCTGCTGCTGACCGGCGACCGCGACATGTACCAGTGCGCGAGCGACGAGGTGACCGTGCTCTACGTCAAAACCGGCGGTGGCAAAGGGGCCGAAGAGGTGGGGCCGGAGGAGGTGCGCGAGCGCTACGGGATCGGCCCGGAGCTGGTGCCCGACTTCATCGCCCTGCGGGGCGACCCCTCCGACGGGCTGCCTGGCGCCAAGGGCGTCGGGCCGAAGACCGCGGCCGAGCTGCTGAGCGCGCCACGGCTCGCTGGAGGCGATCCTCGACAACGCGATCCGCGAGCGGCGCCCGGCGCTGCGCGGCGCCCTGATCGAGGGCAAGCGAGGACCTGCTCGCCTTCAAGGACGTCGCGACGCTGCGCGACGCGGGCGTGAAGCGGCCGAAAGACCGAGCGACGGACTGGGCCGGCGCCGCGGCCGCAGCGCGCGAGCGAGGGATGAAACGCCTCGCAGAGCGCCTCGAGGCGAACGCGGGCTAGGCGCCTGGCGCTTTATCCCCCGAGGGGGATAAATAAAGCGACACGAGCCCCCAGGCGGAGACGATCGCCCAGACGCCCTCCAGTAGTACGAAGCCCCATTGAGAAGCGGCGACCGCAAGCACGGCGAGGATCGCCGAGCCGAGGAGGTTGAGCGCCAGATACATGCGCGAGTCGGGGCGCATGCGGTCGAATTGGACTGCTCCGAAGGCGACGAGGATTAGCAGCGCGCCGACGATCTGGATCACCTGGTCCACGTGGCCGAGCCTATTGGCCGTGTCGACTTTGTCCCCCATTGGGGACAAAAGCGACACGGGCGGGTACCTTCGGCCGGTGGATCCCGCCTCCCTCCCCCTCTTCGACCACCGCCAGCTGCGCAAGCGCTGGCGCTACGTCGGGCTCTTCGCCGAGGAGCTGATGCTGTGCGCGGCGCGGGCCGAGGTGGGTCCGCTGACGCAGTCGTTCTGGGTCCTGCTCGATCGCGCGAGCGGCCAGCAGTGGAACCACACCGCGCTGCTTCCCCGCAGCAGGGAGGTGACGCTGGACGGGCCGCGGCTGGAGATCGACGGGCCCGGCCTGCACGCCAGCCTGCGGCTCGGCGAGTGCGAGGCGATCGAGTCGACCTGCCCCAGCGGCTCCTCGATGGCCTGGACCCGCAAGCGGGCCGGAGTGCCGATCGAGGGGACGGTCGAGGTGCCGGGGCGCCGCTGGCAGGTCGCCGGCCGCGGCGTCGACGACGAGTCGGCCGGGCACCACAAACGCGAGACCAGCTGGCGCTGGTCGGCCGGGGTCGGGACCGCCGCCGACGGTCGCCCGGTCGCCTGGAACCTGGTCGAAGGGATCAACGATCCGCCCACCGGCAGCGAGCGGGCGATCTGGGTCGGCGGCGAGCCGACCGAGCCACCGCCCTCTGGCTTCGACAAGCCCGACGAGATCGCCCTCGGCGGCGAGTCCCTCAAATTCAGCGGCGAGTCCGAACACACCCACGACGACAACTACCTGCTGATCCGCTCCCGCTACCGCCACCGCTTCGGCAGCTTCAGCGGCGCCCTCGGGGGTGTCGAGCTGGCCGATGGTCTCGGCGTGATGGAGGAGCACGATGCCCGCTGGTAGGGGCCGGCGCCGCAAGCTCACCCGCGCCCAGATCGCCTTGCTGCGACGGACGCCGCGCAAGCGCGAGCGCTTCATCGCCGACTACGCGTTCCCCTCGCACATCTCCGCGCGCGTTCGCAAGCGCCTTCCCCAGGTTCGCGAGAGCGACTGGCCGCTCGTCGAGCTGGGCCTGCGGGAGTGGTTCGTCTGCTGCGCCTGGCGCGGGACCGCCGTGCTCGGGATGCCGTCGCGGGCGGTCGACGAGGCCTGGCACGAGTTCATCCTCGACTCGGTCGCCTACGTCGACTTCTGCGAGAAGGCCTTCGGGGAGTACCTCCACCACACGCCCGACGAGGCGATGTCGGCGCCGATGGGCAACGCCCTCGGCGCGACGGTCCAGGCCTGGGACCGCTCCGAGGCCGGCCGGGAGTGGGAATCGGTGCTCTGGGACCTCGACCAGCGACTCGGCGTCGACGGACCGCTCGGGATCGACGAGCACCAGCTCGCCGGCGTCCGCGCCGCCGTCGTCGGCTACCCGTTCGCCGCCGCCCCCTGCTTCGTCGGCGGCGGAGGCGGTGGGGGCGACTCCGGAGGCGGCGGCTGTGGCGGTGGAGGCGGCTGCTCCGGGGGCGGTGGCTGCGGTGGAGGGGGCGGTTGTGGAGGCGGAGGCGGCGGCGAGCCCCTCCTAGGCCCGGTGCTCGGGGTTCGGGAAGTCGAAGTTGCAGCCGGCTTCCCACTCTTTCGGCTGGTTGCCGTGGGCGGGGATGCCGCCGGCGTCCTTCAGCATCCGCGCCAGGTGCATCATGTTCCAGGCCGCGAAGGTGGTGTTGCGGTTGGTGAAGTCGTTGTCGGGACCGCCGGAGCCCTCGTCGAGGTAGGACGGGCCGGGGCCGGCCTCGCCGATCCAGCCCGAGTCGGCCTGTGGCGGGATCGTGTAGCCGAGGTGCTGCAGCGAGTAGAGGACGTTCATCGCGCAATGCTTGATCCCGTCCTCGTTGCCGGTGACGATGCAGCCGCCGACCCGGCCGTAGTAGGCCCACTGGCCCTCGTCGTTGAGCAGGTGCGAGTTGCCGTAGAGGCGCTCGATCACGTGGGTCGCGACCGAGGACTTCTCGCCCAGCCAGATCGGCATCCCGAGGACGAGGATGTCGGCGGCGAGCACCTGCTCGTAGATCGCCGGCCACTCGTCGCGCTCCCAGCCGTGTTCGGTCATGTCGGGCCAGACGCCGATCGCGATCTCGTGGTCGATCGCGCGGATCGACTCGACCGTGACCCCCTGGGCGCGCATCACCTCCATCGACTTGTCCATCAGCCCCTGCGTGTTGGAGGTCTCGGGACTGCGCTTCAGCGTGCAGTTGACGAAGAGCGCCTTCAGGTCGGAGTAGTCGGTCACGTCTCTCTTCCTTCGTTCGGGTGGCCGCGGCTGCCGCAGTCTCCCACGCGACCCCTTACGAAAATGTGAACTCGCTACCAGGTGTCGACGAAGCGATGGGCGCCGGGCGGGCGGGCGTCGCCGGCCGCGGTCAGGGTCGCGGCGATCAGGCCGCGGGTCTCCGCCGGGTCGACGACGTCGTCGAGCTCGAACAGCGCCGCCGCGTTCAGCGCCTTGGCGTTCTCCTCGGCCTGGGCGGTGAGGTCGCGGACCCGCTGCTCGCGCTCGGCCTCGTCGGCGATCGCCTCCAGCTCCTTGCGCAGCGCCAGCCGCACCGCCCCCTCGAGGCCCATCGGCCCGAGGTGGGCGCTCGGCCAGGCGACCGTCAGCAGCGGCTCGTGCAGGCTGCCGCCGACCATCGCCTGGGCGCCGAGGCCGTAGCCGCGCCGCAGCACGACCGCGACGAGCGGCACCCGCAGCGCCGCCCCGGCGACCAGCAGGCGCGAGGCGTGGCGGACCAGGCCGGTCGCCTCCGCCTCGGTCCCGACCATGTAGCCGGGGGTGTCGACGAGCGAGACGACCGGCAGGCCGAAGGCGTCGCAGAGCTGCAGCAGCCGCGCCGCCTTGTCGCTGGCGTCGCTGGTCAGGGCGCCGGCGGTGTGGCGGGTGTCGTTGGCGATCAGGCCGAGCGGCCGGCCCTCGATCCGCGCCAGCGCGGTCACCATCTCCGGCGCGAAGCGCTCGCGCAGGAAGGTGACGCTGCCCTCGTCGGCAGAGGGTCTCGACGATCGGCCGCGGGTCGTAGGCGCGGCGCCTGCGCTCGGGGATTGCCTCGCGCAGGCGCGCCTGGTCGGGTTCGGCGCCCGGCGCGGTCGGTCCCTGGAAGTAGGCGAGCAGCTTCTTCGTCGCCACGGTCGCCTCGGCCTCGTCGGCGACGGCGAGGTCGACGACGCCGTTGGGCGCCTGCATCTCGATCGGCCCGACCGCGTCGGGGTGGACGTCGCCGAGGCCGCCGCCGGCGATCATCGCCGGCCCGCCCATCCCCAGCGAGCTGCCCTCGGTGGCGACGATCAGGTCGGCGCAGCCGGCCAGCACCGCGTTGCCGGCGAAGCAGCGGCCGTGGACGATCGCGATCCGCGGCACCAGCCCGGAGAGCTTCGCCCAGAGCGCGAAGGCGCGGGTGTCGAGGGCGGAGACGACGGGGTAGTCGGTGTCGCCGGGCCGCCCTCCCCCGCCCTCGGCGTAGAAGACGACCGGCAGGCGCATCCGCTCGATCAGCTCGAAGAGGCGGTCCTTCTTGCGGTGACCGAGGGCGCCCTGGGTCCCGGCCAGCACCGTGTAGTCGTAGGAGAGGACCGCGCAGGCAGCCCGCTCGGGCGCGAAGAGGTCGCCGTTGACGCGGGCGGTGCCGCCGATCAAGCCGTCGGCGGGGGTGCGGGCGATCAGGTCATCGACCTCGCGGCGGCCCCGCTGGGCGGCGATCGCGAAGCGCCCGTACTCGACGAAGGAGCCGGGGTCGACGAGGTCGGCGAGGTTCTCGCGCGCGGTCCGCCCGCCGGCGGCGTGTCGCTTATCGACCGCGTCGCCCCGCGCCGCGTCCTCGGTCAGTGCCCGCCGCGCCAGCAGCTCGGCAAGCTCGTCTCGCTCCTCAGCCACGCCGGGGATCTTTCCACTACGAGGCTGACGGGACGAAAAGCGGTCTACTGACCGGTTTTGGTCCCGTCGGCGAGGTCAGCCGCGGATCGCCTTGCCGACGATGTGCTTGAGGCGGGTTTTGTCCCGCTTGCTGAGGCTGTCCGGCCGGCCCTTCGACTTTTTCAGCAGGTTCCAGAACTCGGTCTGCTCGCGCTGGGTCAGGTTCTGCTCGATCCGATCCCTCCCTTTCTTCAGGAGCCAGAGGGAGACGACCCAGACTTTCGCCCAGGGAACCCGCTTCCAGACGTGGGGTGCGGCTTTACGCGCAAGCCACCAAGGCATCCAGGTCTCTCCTATTCGACGACTTCGACGGTGCCGTGCATCGTCGGGTGGATTTCGCAGAAGTAGGTGAAGGTGCCGGCTTTCTTGAAGGTCTCGGAGCCGATCTTGCCTTTCTCGATCGTGCCGGTGTCGAAGCTGCCGTCGTCGGCGGTCGCGGTGTGGGGCGCGGTGTCCTGGTTCTGCCAGATCACCTTGCCGCCGACAGCGACCACGACCGGGTCGGGCTGGTAGGTGAATTCGACGATGTCGACTTTTTCGGACTTCGAGGCCTCGCCGCTCGGTGCCGGTTCGCTCTCCGTCGGTTCCGTGTCTTCCATCGCTTCCTCGCTCGCCGGGGGCGTCGTTTCCGCCCCGGAGGTGGTGGAATCGGAGCCGCCGTCACCGCAGGCGACCAGGCCGAGGGAGAGGGCGACCAGGGCAGCGGCTAACAGCGGCTTCAATTCCATGAAATTTCGTCTACCCGTCCGAGGCGGGTCGAATCAGTCATTTGCCGCGAATACGCTGACGCGGTGGTCACCGGATCACGAGGACGATGGCTCGCGGTCGCGGTCTGGCTGCTGATCGGCGCCGCCGGGCTCTTCGCCCACGCCCACATCGATGACGTTACCGCCGCCGGGCAGACCAGCTTCCTGCCGGCCGACTCGGAATCGACGCGGGCGCTCGACGCGCTGCAGCGGGTCTCTTCGGGCGGCGAAGACGTGCCGGTGGTGATCGTCTTCGAACGACCCGGGGGGCTGACCAGGGAAGACCTGAAGGCGATCGGCCGGGACGGCGACGGCCTCGGCAAGCTCGAGCTGGCCGGCGCGACGCCGGTCGTCGACCCCTTCTCCGGGGAACACCGCAACGAGCTGACGCAGGTGGCGCGGCTGGCGAAGGGGGTCGGCCCGGTCTCGCGCGACGGCGAAGCGGCGCTGCTGGTGCTGGCGATCGACGCGGAGGACCGGGGCGCGGTCGTCGAAGGGGTCGGGCAGATCCGCCGCTACCTGCGGGCGCACGAACGACCTGGGGTCCACGCCTACGTCACCGGCCCGGGCGGGATCGCCGCCGACCTCGAGGCGATCGCCGCCGACGCCGGCCGCACCCTCCTCTTCGCCACCCTCGGCCTCGTCCTGCTGCTGCTCCTGCTCGTCTATCGGGCACCGATCCTGGCGCTGCTGCCGCTGCTGGTCGTCGGCCTCGCCTACCTGGTCGCGACCGGGATCGCCTACCTGCTGATCGAGGCCGGCTGGATCACCGTCAACGCCGAGGGCACGATGCTCCTCCTGGTCCTCATCTTCGGAGCGGGGACGGACTACAGCCTCCTCTTGGTCCACAGGTATCGCGAGGAGCTGGCCCAGGCGGGGGGTCCGGGGGGTCCCCTCCGTCACAAAGATGGGGAGGTTCCTCCGGGGACCCCCCGGACCCCCCTCGAGCGCGCTCTCAGGGAGACGCGGCCAGCGCTGTTGGCCTCCGGCGGCACCGTGATCGCGGCGATGCTCGTCCTGCTCGTCGCGAATCTGGAGTCGACTCACTGGCTCGGCCCGGTGCTGGCAATCGGCATCGCGGTGATGCTGCTGGCCGCCTTCACCCTGCTGCCCGCCCTCCTCGCAATTCTCGGCGACCGAGCTTTTTGGCCCGCGACCGCATCGCGTGGTTCCTTTCGCACCCATGACGTGCAAAAGGAACCACGCGATGGTTGGAGCCGGGTTGCGGGCCTGGTGCGGCGGCGGTCGGGGACGATCATCGTCTCCGTCCTCGCGCTGTTGGCGGTTCTCTGTCTCGGCAACCTGACGAGCCACGACACGCTTGGGTTCGGCCAGGGGGTGACGCGGGCGACCAACTCCAGCCGCGGCACCGAAGCGCTGGAACGCCACTTCCCCGCCGGGCTGGGCGCGCCGCTGACGGCGGTCGTCAAGGCGGAGACGGCGCCGGCGGTGACCCGGGAGATGGAACGCCTCGAACAGGTGCAGCTGGTGCTGCCGGCGCCGGTCCCGGGCGACGCGGCGAAGGCCGTGATCCTCCTCGTCCTCCACGACGACCCCTACGGCAGCGAAGCCGAAGGCGCGGTCGAAGAGATCCGCGAACGGCTGCACGCCGTCGCCCCGAGCGGGCTGCTCGGCGGCGTCCCGGTCGAGAATCTCGACGTCGAGGAAGCCAACGCGCGGGACACGAAGCTGATCGTGCCGCTGGTCCTGCTCGTCGTCGGCCTGATCCTGATCGTGGTGCTGCGGGCGCTGGTCGCCCCCGCCTACCTGATCGCGACCGTGGTCGCCTCCTTCGCCGCGACCCTCGGCCTCGCCACCTTCGCCTTCACCGAGGTATTCGCAGATGGCGGGACTCGCCTTCAACCTCGAGCTGATGGCCTTCATCTTCCTCGTCGCCCTCGGGGTCGACTACAACATCTTCCTGATGACCCGGGCCCGCGAGGAGGCGGCCGTCCGCGGCACCCGCGAGGGCGTCCTCGCCGCCCTGGCCAGCACCGGCGGCGTCGTCACCGGCGCCGGCCTGATCCTCGCCGGCACCTTCGCCACCCTCACCCTTCTGCCGCTGGAGGAGCTGGTCCAGGTCGGCGCCACCGTCGCCGTCGGCGTCCTCCTCGACACCTTCGTCGTCCGCGCCCTGCTGATCCCGGCGATCACCTACCGGCTCGGCGAGCGCGCCTGGTGGCCGTCTAGCCGGAACTGCATCAAATTCTGGTTCTCAATCCACCAGAAGTTGATGCAGTTCGGCGGGCGCGGCTAGGAAGCCAGCGCTTGCCGGCACAGCCGGCGCTTTCAGAAGCCCGGGCTGCGCTTCATCTTGTGGCGCTCGTGCGGGTGGGCGCCGCCCTTCTTCTCCAGCGTCTCGCAGGCTTCGCGGATGTCGTCGGCGAGGCGATCGACCTGGGCGCGGCTGAGGGTCTCCTTGACCAGCGCCCGCATGATCTTCACCTCTTCGGCGTCGGGCGGCATCGTGTAGGCGGGCAGCATCCAGCCGCGCTCGGCCGAGAGCTGCCAGGAGACGTCGAACTCGTCGTAGTCGTGCTCGCCGGCGAGCTTGAAGGCGACCAGCGGCAGCTGCTCCTTGTCGGCCCCGATCAGCTCGAAGTTGCCGTTCGCCTCGAGCTTGCCGGCGAGCGCTTTGGCGTTCGTGCTGCATCGCCTCCATCACGTGGGTGTAGCCCTCGCGCCCGAGGCGGACGAAGTTGTAGTACTGGGCCAGCACCATCGAGGCGCCGGTGGAGAAGTTGAGGGTGAAGGTCGCGTCCGTCTTCCCCAGGTAGTTCTCGTAGAAGACGAGGTCCTCGGCCAGGTCGACTTTGTTCGCGGAAGACGAGCCAGCCGATCCCCGGGTAGACGAGCCCGAACTTGTGCCCGGAGACGTTGATCGAGCGCACCTGCTCGAGGCGGAAGTCCCACTCTGAGTGCGGGTAGAGGAAGGGCCAGACGAAGCCGCCGCTGGCGGCGTCGACGTGCAGCGGCACGTCGAGTCCCCTTCTCGTCCTTGATCTGCAGCAGCAGGTCGTTGATCCCGGGGATGTCGTCGGCTGTGGCCGGTGAAGGTGGTGCCGAGGACGGCGGCGACGCCGATCGTGTTCTCGTCGACGTGGGGCTCGACGTCCTCGGGCCCGATCACGTACTTGTCCTCGCGCAGGCGGACGATCCGCGGTTCGACGTCGAAGTAGCGGCAGAACTTTTCCCAGACCACGTGGACGTCGCCGCCGAAGACGAGGTTCGGCTTGTCGATGCTCTTCCCCGCCGCTTCGCGCCGCTCCTTCCACTTCCACTTCAGCGACAGCGCCCCGAGCATGATCGCCTCCGAGGAGCCCTGGGTGCGGCAGCCGGTCGTCTCCCCCGGCGCGTTGTAGAGGTCGGCGAGCATGCGGATGCAGCGCTGCTCGATCTCGGCCGAGATCGGGTACTCGGCGTGGTCGATGAAGTTGCGGTGCAGGTTCTCGCTGACGATCCGCTTCGCCTCCGGCTCCATCCAGGTGGTGACGAAGGTGGCGAGGTTGCGCCACGGGTCCCCCTCCAGGACCAGTTCCTCGTCGACCAGCCGCATCGCGTCGAGCGAGGGCATCCCGCTCGCCGGGAACTCCTTCGCGGGCGCGTCTTCGGTGAGGAAGCGGTTGCCGTAGAGCTTGGCGGCGTCCTCGGGGTTCTGGGACTGGTTCATCTTCGGGGGCTCCTTCTCGGGGTCGGCGCGAGCCTAACCGTCCCGGGCGGGGCCGTGTGCGCATAGGGTGAAGGCGTGGATGTTCGGCTCACCCACATCGGCGGCCCCACGGTGCTTATCGAGTTCGCCGGCTGGCGGCTGCTGACCGACCCGACCTTCGACCCCGCCGGCGGCAGGTACCGCTTCGGCTGGGGCACCGGCTCGACCAAGCTGACCGAGCCCTCGATCGCCGCCGGGAGATCGGCCCGATCGACGCGGTGCTGCTCAGCCACGACCACCACGACGACAACCTCGACGCCGCCGGCCGGGCGCTGTTGCCGCAAGCGGGCACGGTAATCACGACCGAGGCCGGCGCCCGCCGGCTCGGCGGCAACGCCCGCGGCCTCGCCCCCTGGGCCACGACCGAGCTGAGCGCCGAGGGCAAGCCGAGGATCGAGGTCACCGCCACCCCCTGCCGCCACGGGCCCCCGCTGAGCAGGCCGCTGGTCGGCGACGTCGTCGGCTTCGCGCTGCGCTGGGAGGGCCAGGAGCACGGCAGCCTCTGGATCTCCGGCGACACCGTGCTCTACGACGGCGTCCGCGAGGTCGCCGACCGGATTGAGGTCGGCACCGCGCTCCTTCACCTCGGCGGCGTCCGCTTCCCGGTAACCGGCCCGCTGCGCTACACGATGACCGCCGCCGAGGCGGTCGAGCTGCTCGGCTCGCTACGACCGCAGACCGCGATCCCGATCCACTACGAGGGCTGGCGCCACTTCCGCCAGGGCCGCGAGCAGGTCGAGGCCGAGCTGGCGAAGGCGCCGGCCGAGGTCCGCGAGCGCGTCCGCTGGCTGCCGCTCGGAGAAGGAACCAAGGTCGCCGTTTAGGCGCACCGGATCGCCTGATCTTCATCCCGTCCGCTTAGGCGTCCGCGATATGTTGGTCCTGCCGCGTAAGAATTTCTTCCTAAAGAGAGGACCGGGTCGATGGAGATGACGAGTGAGATGGGGCCGATCGACTACCTGCTCGTCGAGTGGCCCGGGCGCCAGCCGAACGGCGAGGTGGCCCCCCATCTGATCGACCTCGTCGACCGCGGCCTGATCAGGATCCTCGATTTGAGCTTCATCGCCAAGGACGAGGACGGGAGCGTCGCCGGCCTCGAGCTGTCCGACCTCGGCGACGGCGCCGCCGAGCTTTCGGTCTTCGAGGGCGCCTCCTCGGGCCTGCTCTCCGACGAAGACGTCAACGAGGCCGCCGGCGCGATGGAGCCCGGGACCTCGGCCGCCCTTCTGGTCTTCGAAAACACCTGGGCCGGGCCCTTCGCCGCCGCGGTCCGCCGCTCCGGTGGGCAGCTCGTCGCCAGCGGCCGCATCCCCGTCCAAGCCGTCCTCGCCGCGCTCGACGAGGCCGAGGCAAACGCCTAAGAGAGGAACCACCAATGCCAGGACTACTTAGAGGCGTCGCCCGCACCGCGGTCATCGCCGGCACCGCCACCTCGGTCAGCAACCGCGTCTCCAAACGCCAGGGCGAGCGCTGGGCCGCACAGGAACAGCAGCAGTACGCGCAGCAGGCTCCCCCGCCCCAGGCCGCGGCACCCGCGCCGGCCGGCGGCGGCGGCTCGACGATCGAGCAGCTGAAGGAACTGGGCGAGCTGAAAGCGCAGGGGATCCTCACCGAGGAGGAGTTCGCCGCGCAGAAGGCGAAGCTGCTCGGCTCCTAGCCGTCAGTAGCTGAGCGAGTAGAAGATGTGAGCGACGCCGGGTGCCTCGACCACCCGCGTCTGCTCCAGCTTCACGCTCGGGGGAATGTTGTCGAGCAGGCGGACGCCGCCGCCGAGGATCAGCGGCACCTGGTTGACCAGCAGCTCGTCGAGCAGGCCGGCGCGGATCGTCTCCTGGATCGCCTCGCCGCCACCGCCGACGTGGACGTGGCCGTTGCCGGCGGCCTCGCGGGCCTGCGCGACGGCGCTCTCGATTCCCTCGGTGACGAAGTGGAAGGTCGTCTCGCCGAGGGTCAGCGGCTCGCGCTCGTAGTGGGTGAGGACGAAGACCGGGACCCCGAACGGCGGCTCGTCCCCCCACCAGCCGTTCCATAGCGGCTCGGTCCAGGGGCCGCGCACGGGGCCGAACATGTTGCGACCCATGACGATCGCGTTGCTGTTGGCCGAGGCCTCGCGGACGACGTCGTCGCTGATCCCACCTTCGCCGCCCTCGCGGCCGTGCATTTCCTGGAAGAAGCGGGTCTTGAAGGCCCAGTCGTGCAGCGCCTCGGCGCCTTCGCCGAGCCCGTGCTCCTCGCTCTGGTTCGGCCCGGCGAGGTAGCCATCGGCGGAGACGGAGATCTGGCACTTGACCTTGCCCATCGCCACCACGGTAGGCGATTCGCCCGCGAGGCGACTTTGTCAACCAATGGTTTGCAAAGTCGCCCACTTCGCTATCCTCTTTGAGGACTAACTACAGAAAGTGGACTGGTTATGACTTATCGGCTGGTAGCGCTCGACGAGGCAATCGTCTTCCCGACCGTGACCGCGACGCTGCCGATCGACGTCGGCGACGACGAGCGCGTCTTCCTGATGCCGCGCCGCGACGGCGAGTTCGGCCGCGTCGGCGTCGTCGCCGAGGTGATCGAGACCGGCCTGGGACGCCGTGGCCGCTCCGTCGCCACCGTCGTCGGCCTGCACCGCGGGCTGATCTCGGGTTCCGCCGAGCCGGGCGAGGGCGAGACGCTGCGGGTCGAGGTGCAGGAGATCCGCGACGGCCATCCGGATGACGAGCACACCCGCGAGCTGGCGACCGAATACCGCGCCGTGGTCGAGGAGATCCTCGAGCACCGCGGCGACGACGGCCGCATCGCCGCCTTCCTGCGCTCGATCGACGAGCCGGGCGCGCTGGCTGACACCTCCGGCCTCTCCCCCGACATCCCCAACGAGGGCAAGCTGCGACTGCTGGAGGCGATCGACGTCACCGCCCGCCTCGAGCTGGCGGTCGAGCTGCAACGCGAGCGGCTGACCGAGCTGCAGGTGCGGAGCAGGATCCGCGACGACGTCGAGTCCGGGGCGCAGAAACAGCAGCGCGACTACTTCCTGCGCAAACAGATGGAGTCGATCCGCAAGGAGCTGGGCGAGGACGAGGCCGACCTGATCGGCGAGTACGAGCGCAAGATCGCCGAGGCGGGGATGCCGGAGGCGGTCGCCGAGCAGGCCGAGAAGGAGCTGCGGCGGCTGGAGCGCCAGGGCGAGCAGTCGCCGGAGAGCTCGATGATCCGCAGCTACCTCGACTGGCTGATCGCTGTCCCGTGGAGCAAGCGCTCCGAGGAGCGGCTCGACCCGGCCCACACCCGCGAGGTGCTCGACGCCGACCACGCCGGCCTCGACGACGTGAAGAAGCGGATCACCGAGTTCATCGCCGTGCGCAAGCTGCGCGAGGAGCGTGAGATCGAGGACGACAGCCGCGCCAACGGCGCGATCCTCACCCTGGTCGGTCCTCCCGGCACCGGCAAGACCTCGATCGGGGAGTCGATCGCCAACGCCCTCGGGCGCGAGTTCGTCCGCATCAGCCTCGGCGGCATCCGCGACGAGGCCGAGATCCGCGGTCACCGCCGCACCTACATCGGCGCCATGCCGGGGCGGATCGTCCGCGCCCTGCGCGACGCCAAAACGATGAACCCGGTGATCCTCCTCGACGAGGTCGACAAGGTCGGCGCCGACTGGCGCGGCGACCCCTCCGCGGCCCTGCTCGAGGTGCTCGACCCGGCCCAGAACGACACCTTCCGCGACCACTACCTAGACGTCGAGGTCGACCTCTCCGAGGTCGTCTTCATCGCCACGGCGAACCTGGTCGACACGATCCCAGCGCCGTTGCTGGACCGGATGGAGCTCATCGCCTTCGACGGCTACACGACCGAGGAGAAGCTGGCGATCGCCCGCGGCTACCTGCTGCCGCGGCAGCTGAAACGGAACGGGCTGCGGCCGGAGGAGGTCGAGGTCGCCGACGAGGTGCTGCGCGCGGTGATCTCCGAGTACACCCGCGAGGCGGGGGTGCGGCGGCTGGAGCGCGAGATCGGCAAGCTGATCCGCTCGGCGGCGACGAAGATCGCCGCCGGCGAGGCCAGCGGCACCGTCGCGATCGACGGCGACGCCCTGCGCGAGGCGCTGGGTCGGCAGAAGTTCTTCCAGGAGTCGGTCGAGCGGACCGCGATCCCGGGCGTCTCCACCGGCCTGGCGGTGACCGGCGCCGGCGGCGACATCCTCTTCATCGAGGCGACCGCGATGGACGGCGACAAGGGCCTGGTGCTGACCGGCCAGCTCGGCGACGTGATGAAGGAGTCGGCGCGGATCGCCCTCTCCTACGTCCGTGCCCACCGCGAGGAGCTTGGGATCGAGCCGGACGCGTTCCAGCGCGAGTTCCACCTCCACGTCCCCGCCGGGGCGATCCCCAAGGACGGCCCCAGCGCCGGCACGGCGATGACCACGGCGCTCGTGTCGTTGCTGAGCGGCCGGCCGGTGAAGCACACGGTCGGGATGACCGGCGAGGTCACCCTGCAGGGCCGGGTGCTCCCGATCGGGGGTCTGAAGCAGAAGGTGCTGGCCGCGCACGCCGCCGGGCTGAGCGAGGTGATCCTGCCCGAGCGCAACCGCGGCGACCTCGACGAGGTCCCGGAGGAGGTGCGCGAGCAGATGACCTTCCACCCGGTGATGAGCATCGACGAGGTGCTGGCGCTGGCGCTGGAGCCGGCCGAGAAGGGACACGAGGCAGCGGTGGCGTAGGAGCCGAGATGACCCCCCGCTGCCGCAACTGCAACCCGGTCCCGACCGAGCTCCGCGCCACGGCGGGGATCCTCGAGCGCCGCTGGACGATGGCGACGATCTACGCCTGCTCCAGCGGCGCCGCCCGCTTCAACGAGTTCCGCCAGTCGCTGCCCGGCGTCTCCCCCACCACGCTCTCCGAGCGGCTCGAGCAGCTCGAGGAAGCGGGGATCGTCAAACGCCACCTCGTCCCCGGCCGCCCCCCGCACACCGAGTACACCCTCACCCCGCGAGGCGAGCGCGTGGCCCAAGCCGTCGCCGGCCTACTCCAGCACTGACCGTCTGGCGAGACCGCAAACGAAGCCGACTATCGGCTTCGTTTGCGGTCTCGCGGTCAGGGGAGGCGCGGGGGAAGGTCGTCCGCGGCCGGGGCCGCGGGGCGCTGGGCTTGGATCTCGACCAGGCGGAAGTAGAGGACCGAGGCGATCAGGGCGGCGATCGGCGCGGCGACGGTCTGAGCGAGGACGGTGAAGACGACCTCGACGATCTCCCCCTCGACGATCGCGGTGCCCAGCGCGGTCAAGCCGAGGGTGGCGGCGATCGCGAGCAGGAAGCCGACCATCACCGCTCCCAGCACCGGCCAGCCATTGCCGCGGACGAGGTGGCGCGAGCGGCCGAGAGCCTCGGTGACCCTGCGCCGCTCGACCACGACCACCGGCGCGACCACCGCCCACACCGTCAGCAGGTAGATACCGGGGACGACGAGGAGGATCAGGCCGCCGCCGATCCCCAGGCCGGTCAGGAAGCTGGCGCCGAGCAGCGGCCAGAACACCGGCAGGACCGACCGGACCAGGTCGCCGACCGAGGCGTCGCGGCGTCCGTCCCGGACGTCCCGGACCAGGCCCACCACTATCCCCTGGTAGAGGATGCCGACCGTCAGGCTGACGACGGTCCCGATCCAGAACAGGGCGAGCACTTCGTCCGTCAGCGCTTCGAGGATCCCGGCGACGAGGAAAAGCCAGAAGGCGATCGGCAGCAGCACGCCGGCGTGGTCCCGGTAGATCGCGAACGTCTCGCGAAGGGTCTCCCCCACGCTCACCTTGGCCTCCATGCGCCGCATTCTTACCGCTGCGTCCCCGGTTTTCCCGACAGCCCCGGAGATGGTGGGAGTATTCGTCCCACCATGGAGGACCCTGAGCAATCCGCTCACCACGTCGACGAAGAGCGCTTCCGGCGCCTGATCGAGGTCAGCAGCAACCTGCTCTCCGAGCTCGACCTGGAGGCGGTGCTGAAGTCGGTGGCGGAGGCCGCGCGTGAGCTGACCGGCGCCCGCTACGCGGCGCTCGGCGTCCTCGACCCCGAGCGGCGCGAACTCGAACGCTTCATCAACGTCGGCATCGACGAGGAGACCCGGCGCGACATCGGCAACCTGCCGCGCGGCCGTGGCGTCCTCGGCGAGCTGATCCGCGAGCCGGCGCCGCTGCGGCTGCCGGACGTCAACTCGCACCCCCACGCCTACGGCTTCCCGCCCGGCCACCCGCCGATGCACTCCTTCCTCGGGGTGCCGATCGCGGTCCGCGGCGAGACCTACGGCAACCTCTACATGACCGAGAAGGAAGGGGCCGACGAGTTCGACGAGGCCGACGAAGAGGCGGCGGTGACGCTCGCCAGCTGGGCGGGGATTGCGATCGAGAACGCCCGCCTCTACACCACCCTCAGCGAACGGGAGGTGGAGGTCGAGCAGGCGCTGCGCCGGGCCGAGACCTCGGTCGACATCGCCCGCACGGTCGGCGGCGAGACCGACGTCGAGCGGGTCCTCGACCTGATCGTCAAGCGGGCGCGCGCGCTGGTCGACGCACGCGCCCTGCTCGTCCTCCTGCAGCGCGACGGCAAGCTCTTCGTCGCCGCCCGCGCCGGCGAGGTCTCCGACGAGATTCGCAACCTGGCGTGCCGCCGGACGACGAGATCTTCGCGGCGGCGATGGAGGACCGGGTCTCGCAGCGGCTGGAGCGCGGCTCGCCGCCCTCGAAGGCGCGGCTGCGCGAGCGCCTCGGGGCCGAGGCGGCGCTGGTCGTGCCGCTGCTCTTCCGCGGCCGCTCGGTCGGCGCCCTCGTCGCGCTGGACCGCGAAGCCGGCGGGGTCGAGTTCGACCAGGAGGACCTGCGCCTGCTGCAGTCCTTCGCCGCCAGCGCCGCGACCGCGGTCGCCACCGCGCAGACGGTCGAGTCCGACCGCCTGCTCCAGCAGGTCGAGTCCGCCGAGAAGGAGCGCGAGCGCTGGGCGCGGGAGCTGCACGACGACGCCCTCCAGGGGCTGGCGGCGATCCGGATCAACCTGGCGACGGCGCTGCAGAGCAAGGGCGAGGAGCGGCCGGCGCGGATCGAGCGCGCCGCCGAGGAGACCCTGGAGCGCCTCGAGGACCAGATCAACGACCTCGACCGGCTGATCAACGACCTGCGCCCGGCGGCGCTGGAGCGGCTCGGCCTCGCCGGGGCGCTGCAGGCGCTGGCGGAAGAGAGCTCGGCCCGCAGCGGGATCGCGGTCGAGACGGCGATCGAGATCGGCACCGAGCCGAGCGGCGACGAGGAGCGCCTCGTCTACCGGCTCGTGCAGGAGGCGCTGACCAACGTGGTCAAGCACGCCTCCGCCTCGCGGGTCGAGGTCAGCGCCCGCGAAGAGGGCGGCAGGATCGAGATCGCGGTCCGCGACGACGGCGCCGGCTTCGACCCGGTGGCCTCCACCGGCGGCCGTGGCCTGACGGGGATGCGCGAGCGGATCGAGCTGCTCGGCGGCCAGATCGACGTCAGCTCGGAGCCCGGCGGCGGCACCGAGATCACCGCCAGCGTCCCCCAGGGGGAGCGCTAGGAGGGATTGGCGCCGCCGTCGCGCCTGGCGTCGATGACGCCGTTGGCGATCGCGAAGCGGACCAGGTCGGGCCGGGACTCGAGGCCCAGCTTCGCCAGCAGTTTCGAGCGGTTGACCTCGACCGCCCGCACGCTCAGGTAGAGCTTCTCGCCGATCTCGCGGTTGGTGTGGCCGAGCGCCAGCAGCCGCAGCAGCTCCAGGTCCCGCTCGCCCAGCTCCTCCAGGGGGTCGGCGCCGAGCTGCGCGACCTCGCCGCCGAGCTCCGGGTCGATATCGAGAGCCGCCGTCCGCCGCGGCCCGGATCGCCGCCGTCAACTGCCGCTCGGCCGCCTGCTTGAGGACGTAGCCGGAGGCGCCGGCCCGCAGCATCTCCCGCGCCCGCCGCGGGTCGCTCTGCATCGTCAGGACGACGATCGCGGTGCCCGGCGTCTCCTCGCGCAGCGCCGGCACGTCGCCGGCCGGCTCCGCCCCGGGCATCTGCAGGTCGAGGACGAGGACGTCGGGGCGCCGGTCGCGGACCAGCTTCCGCGCCGCCGCCGCGTCGGGGGCCTCGCCGATCACCCGCAGGTCCTCCTCGGCTTCGAGCATCGCCCGCAGGCCGGTGCGGATGACGTTGTGGTCGTCGGCGAGGACGACCGTGATCTCTTTCCCGCCGCTCTCCATCAGGGCTCGCCTGGGGAGTCTGGCAGGCGTCGCGGGGGTGCGAGATCCCGCACCTCGGAGTGTGGCTTTCGGCCGATGGGAAGCGCCCTGGAGGGCGCGATCCTGGGGACATGAGGATTCTGGTCGCACTGGGCGGCAACGCGCTTCTGCGCCGCACCGAGGTGGCCTCGGCGCCGAATCAGCGCCGCAACGTCGAGACGGCCGCGGCCGCCCTGGCCGAGCTCGCCGCCGAGCACGAGCTGATCGTCACCCACGGCAACGGCCCCCAGGTCGGGCTGCTGGCGCTGCAGAGCGAGGCCTTTCCCGGCGTCCCGCCCTACCCGCTCGACGTCCTCGACGCCGAGAGCGAGGGGATGGTCGGGCACATGCTGGAGCTGGCGCTGCGCAACGCGCTGCCCGAGCGCGACGTCGTCAGCGTCCTCACCGAGGTGGTGGTCGCCGAGGACGACCCCGCCTTCCGCAAGCCGAGCAAGCCGATCGGCCCCGCCTACGGCGAGGACGAGGCCCAGCGGCTGCGCTTCGAGCGCGGCTGGAAGATGGGCCGCGACGGCGGCGGCTACCGCCGCCTCGTCCCCTCCCCCGAGCCGCACGCGATCTCCGAGATCCGCAGCCTGCGGGCCCTGGTCGCGGCCGGCGCCCTGGTGATCTGCGCCGGCGGCGGCGGCATCCCGGTGGCGATCGACGGCCTCGGGACCCTGCAGGGGTCGAAGCGGTGATCGACAAGGACCTGACCGCGGCTCTGCTGGCGCGGCGGCTCGACGCAGACATGCTGCTGATGCTGACCGACGTCGACGCCGTCCACGCCGACTGGGGCGGCCCGCGCCAGCGCCCTCTCGCCCACGTCACCCCGCCGAGCTGCGGGGGATGGACTTCGCCGCGGGCTCGATGGGGCCGAAGGTCGAGGCGGCCTGCCGCTTCGCCGAAACGACCGGCGGCCGCGCCGCGATCGGCGCCCTCAGCGACGCGGTTCGAGTCGCGCGGGGAGAGGCCGGGACCCAGGTTCTGGCCGCCGCCGCGCCCGCCATCGCCGCAGCTCGTCGGCGCCCCAGACGATGAACGGGAAGGGCAGCGACGATCAGCAGCGTCGTCCAGGGCAGGGCCGCGGTGCCGAGCAGGTCCTGGAAGACCGGGACGTAGATGCAGCGCCGCGGCCAGCGCCAGCTCGAAGCGCGATGCCCCAGAGCAGCAGCCGGTTGCTGAACACGCCGACCGAGCGCAGCGAGGCGCGGTCGGTGCGGGCGGCGAAGGCGGTGCCGATCTGGCAGGCGACGATGCCGAGGAACGTCATCGTCGTCGCCTGCCGGTAGGCGTGGTGCAGCGGCGGCCCTCGCCGGTCGGGTCGCCGGGGCTCCAGCCGGCGCGCGAGCAGGACGTAGAAGAAGCCGCCCATCACGAGCGCCGCGGAGATCAGGCCGAGGAACAGCCCAGGCGCGCAGCAGCAGCGCGCGGTCGGATGACGCCCTCGCTGACGCGCGGCCGCGGCGGCCGGTCCATGATGCCCGGCTCGGCCGGCTCGCGGCCCGAGCGCGAGCGCCGGCAGGGTCTCGGTGCCGAGGTCGACGGCGAGGATCTGCAGGACCGTCAGCGGCAGCGGGATCGCGCCGCCGGCGAGCGCGAACACCAGGAACGGGACGACCTCCGGCGTCGCGTGGGCGAAGATGTAGAGGATGAACTTGCGGATGTTGTCGTAGACCCGCCGGCCCGCCTCGACCGCGGCGACGATCGTCGCGAAGTTGTCGTCGGTGAGGACCATGGTCGAGGCCTCGCGGGCGACGTCGGTCCCCGAGCGACCCATCGCGACGCCGATGTCGGCCCGGCGCAGCGCGGGCGCGTCGTTGACGCCGTCGCCGGTCATCGCCACCACGTGGCCGGCTCGCGCGCAGCGCATCGGCGATCCGCAGCTTCGCCTCGGGCGAGCTGCGAGCGAAGACCAGCTCGCCGCCACGGGCGAGCAGCCGCGTCGAGCTCGGCCTCGCTCATGCGCTCCAGCTCGCTCGCCGGTGATCGACCGCGCGTCGGCCGCCGGCGATGCCGACCTGGCGGGCGATCGCGGCCGCGGTGCGCCCGTGGTCGCCGGTGACGACGATGATCCGGATCCCCGCCTGTGGCAGCGGCGCGACGGCGTCGGCGACCTCCGGCCGCGGCGGGTCGATCATCGCCACCAGGCCGAGCAGCGTCAGGTCGTTCTCGGCCTCCGTCGCGCCGCTGCGGAACCGCGCCGGCCGAGGCGGCGTCGCGCGACGGCCAGCACCCGCAGCCCGCGTCGGCGAAGCGGTCGGTCCGTCGCGTGGACTTCGCGGCGGATCCGCCTCGTCGACCAGGCGGGAGCCCTCGCCGGCGGCGATCGCCGTGCAGCGCGGCAGCAGCGACTCAGGCGCTCCCTTCGCGTTCACCCACAGCGCCCCGTCGGCCTCGTCGACCGTCGACATCAGCTTCAGGCCGGGTCGAAGTGGAACTGGGCGCGGCGGTGCGGTCGCGCGCGGCGCTCCGCGTCGACGTCGACGCCGCGCTCGGCGGCGGCGAGCAGCATCGCCGACCTCGGTCGGGTCGCCGGCGGCTCGCCGTCGGGGCCGAGGCGGGCGTTGTTGCAGGCGAAGCGATCGCCGCGGCCGAGCTGCGCGCTGCGCGTCCAGCGGGCCGGCGCCCGCGACGGTCCAGAGCGCGTCACCCGCATCCGGTTCTCGGTCAGGGTGCCGGTCTTGTCGGTGCAGATGACGTCGGTCGAGCCGAGCGTCTCGACCGCGCTCAGACGCTTGACCACCGCGCCCTCGCGGACCAGCCCCCGCACGCCGACGGCGAGCGCCAGGGTGATCACCGGCAAGAGGCCCTCGGGGACGTTGCCGACGATCAGCCCGATCGTCAACACCACCGCGTCGCCGATCGGCAGGCCGGCGCCGAGGGCGGCGATCGGGACGAAGGCGATCCCCATCGCCAGCGCGATCTTGGCGATCAGCCAGGCGACCCGCCGCACCTCCCCTTCCAGCGGGCTCTCCTCGACCTCGACCCGCTGCGTCAGCGAGGCGATGCGGCCGATCTCGGTCGCCATCCCGGTCGCCTCGACCAGCGCCCGCGCCTCGCCGCCGGTGCAGGCGGTGCCGCTGAAGACGAGGTCCCGCCGCTGCAGGCGGGGGGTGTGCGGATGCGCCTCGATCGGCGGCGCGCGAGACCGGGACCGACTCGCCGGTCAGGGTCGAGAGGTCGGCCTCGATCGCCCCGTCGAGCAGGCGCCCGTCGGCGGAGATGCGGTCGCCCTCGCCGATCGCCAGCAGGTCGCCGGGGACGAGGTCGGCGGCGTCGACCTCGGTCTCGCGGCCGTCGCGGACGACCCGCGCCCGCTGCGGGATGTAGCCCTGCAGCGCCTCCACCGCGCGCTCGGCCTGCATCTCCTGGACGAAGGCGAAGACGGCGTTGAGGACGATCACGATCACCACCGCGATCGCGACCGGGGTGATCCCGGCGATCGCCGCCAGCGCCGCCGCGCCCCAGAGCAGCAGCGCCAGCGGGTGGGTGAGCTGGCGGGCGAGCTGCTTCGGCCAGCGCCGGCCGTGACGTCGTTCGAGCCGGTTCGGCCCGTGGCTCAGCAGCCGCCGTGCGGCCTCACGGCTCGATAGCCCGGCAGCTGGGTCCGGCTGCACCCACCTCTCCTACCCGGAGCCGGGCGCCGGGTCCCGCTCGATCGGGCAGGACATGCAGCGCGGGCCGCCGCGGCCGCGGCCGAGCTCGGCGCCGGCGATCGTGATCACCTCGATGCCGCCCGCGCGCAGGCGGGTGTTGGTGTCGACGTTGCGCTCGTAGGCGACGACCACGCCCGGGGCGACGGCGAGGACGTTGTTGCCGTCGTCCCATTGCTCGCGCTGGGCCTCGAAGCTGTCGCCGCCGGTCTCGAAGAGGCGCAGCCGGCCGACGTCGAGGGCCGCGGCGATCGCCGCGAACAGCTCGCCCTCGCGCTCCACCCGCACCCCTTCGGGGCCGGGGCGCAGCGTGTAGCCGGTCATCGCCGCGCGCAGCTCGGGGTAGACGGTGAAGGCGTCGCGGTCGACCATCGTCATCACCGTGTCGAGATGCATGCTCGATCGCTGGGCCGGCAGTTCGACCGCGATCACCCGGGTCGCGGCGGCGTGGGCGAAGAGGCGGCGGGCGAGCAGCTCGACCCCGGCCGGCTTCGTCCGCTCCCCCATCCCGATCAGGACGCAGCCGTTGCCGATCACGAGGACGTCGCCGCCCTCGAGGTGCGGCGGGCCGCCGAGGTCGTCGCTCCAGGTCTCGTGCGGGGTCCCGGCGAAGAGCGGGTGGTGGCGGTAGATCGCCTCCAGGTGGACCGCCTCGCGACGGCGGGCCGGCTTCGCCATCGCGTGCACGGTGACGCCTTCGTAGACCCAGGCCGAGGTGTCGCGGGTGAAGAGGTGATTGGGCAGCGGCGCCAGGACGCAGCCGTCGCGGCGCGCCACCTGGGCGACCAGCGAGAGGCTCGAGAAGGGCAGCTCGTCATAGGTGATGCCGCCGATCAGCCTCTCGGCGAGCATCGCTCCCGGCAGCTGTCCCAGCCACTCGGCGACGGCGGCGCCGAGCGAGGGACCGAGGTCGGCCTCGGCGAGGGTGCCGGCGAGAACCTCGGCCCGCGCCTGGGGAAGGTCGAGGGTCTCGCCCAGCAGCTCGTGCAGGTAGAGGACCTCGACTCCCTCGTCGTGCAGGGTGTCGGCGAAGGCGTCGTGCTCCTGGCGGGCGCGCTTGACCCAGAGGACGTCGTCGAAGAGCAGCGCGTCCTTGTTCGCCGGGGTCAGCCGCTGCAGCTCGAGGTCGGGGCGGTGCACCAGCACCCGGTGCAGGACGCCGACCTCGGAGCCGACGTAGAGGCGCGGCGCGGGCCGCAGCGCCCCCGCGCCGGCAGGGGTAGACGCGGGGGCTTGTGCGGGTGCACCAGGGCTCCTCATCGGGAGCCCTCCTTCATCGCGACTACCGCACCCTCACGGACGGGAGAGCGGGGTGGCGGGGGAGTCGCGACAAGCTCGGAGGCGTGCTTCTCGGCCTGTTTGGCCTGCCACCACTTCATCAGCACGTAGACGGGGATCCCGGCCAAGAGGAGGACGAACCCCTTGGCGATGATGTCCTTGCCCGAGCCGGTGATCGCCCAGACCGAGTAGGCGAAGGCGAGCCCGGCGATCACCGTGTCGCGGACGAAGCTGCCGCGCTCGAAGATCTCCCGTTCGGTGAAGTAGAGGTGGGCCTGGGCCGCCGCCGAGTAGGCGTAGGGAACCAGGGTCGTCAGGGTGGCGAGGAGGATGATGAAGGTGAAGGCGTCGACCAGGCCCTTGGTGTAGTTCATCAGCATCAGGCCGGTGACCAGGACCGAGGAGACGACGAGGCCGAAGACCGGCGTCCGCCGCTCGCCGTGGACCTTGGCGAACTGCTCGGGGAAGAGACCGTCCTCGGCGGCCGCCAGCGGCACCCGCCCCTGCAGCAGGATCCAGCCGTTGAGGGCGCCGAAGGTGGAGACCATCGCGACCAGGGCAATCACCTTGTTCCAGGAGCCGCCGAACATCACCCCGGCCGCGTCGGCGAAGGGGCTGGTCGAGTTGGCGAGCGTCTCGGTCGGGATCGCGCCCATCACCGCGATCGTGCCGATGATGTAGACGACGGTGGCGGCGAGGGTCCCGTAGACCGTCGCCCGCGGGATGTTCTTCTCGGGGTCCTTGACCTCGCCGGCGGCGACGGTCGCCGACTCGAGGCCGATGAAGGCCCAGAGGGTGAGGGGGGCGGCGGCGGAGATCGCGCTCCAGCTGCCGTGCGGGGAGAACGGGGTGAGGTTGTCGCTTTCGATGAAGAAGAGGCCGATCACGCCGATCACGGCGAGCGGCACGAACTTGAGGACCGTGGTGACGACCTGGACGGCGCCGCTCTCGCGGGTGCCGAGGATGTTGACGAAAGTCAGCAGCCAGATGACGCCGATCCCGACCAGCGCGGCGAGCAGGTTGTTGGTCCCGAGGTCGCCCCAGAAGACGGCGAGGTAGCCGACGAAGGCGACGGCGATCGCGGCGTTGCCGGCCCAGGCGGCGATCCAGTAGCCCCAGGCGGTCTGGAAGCCGATGAAGTCGCCGAAGGCCCGCCGCGCGTAGGCGTACGGCCCGCCGGTCCGCGGCATCGCGCGGCCGAGGCGGGAGAAGACGAGCGCCAGCAGCATCGCGCCGAAGCCGGTGAAGATCCAGCCGAAGATCGAGATCGGCCCGGCGACGGCGGCCAGCGAGGCCGGCAGCAGGAAGATCCCCGAGCCGACCATGTTCCCGATCACGAGCGCGGTGGCCATCCAGACCCCCATGCTCCGTTTCAGCTTCGGCGCCTCCGCGCCGGCGGCGCCGTTGGCGCCTTCCTTTGCCGCTATCCCTTCCATCGTTCTCTCCTTTGTCGCTGGACTGGTGCTGTGGAAGCCGTGACCAGCCTCGCCCGCGGCGAGGTCCGCGCCATCCGCTGAGCGCACCACCGTTGACTGCGGCGAAACCGCAGGCGGAACGGCTACGCTCGGCCGATGAGCACGGAGCCGGAGGGGCAGATCACGGTCGCCCTGGTCGACGACCACGCCGTGGTCCGGGGAGCGCTGAAGGCGCTGCTCGACGGACAGGACGACCTCGAGGTGATCGGCGAGGCGGGGGACATCGCCTCCGGGCGAGCCCTGGTGACCGCGGAGCGGCCGCGGGTCCTCGTCCTCGACGTCAACCTGCCCGACGGACTTGCCGTCGACTCCCTGCCGCAGCTGCTGGAGGACTCGCCGGGGACCGCGGTCGTGCTGCTGACGATGGAGCGTGACCTGACCCTGGCGCGACGGGCGCTCGAGGCCGGCGCCAAGGGCTACCTGTTCAAGGACTCCGCCCATCTCGAGCTGATCGAGGCCGTCCGCGCCGCCGCCGCCGGCGAGCGCCACCTCGCCCCCGCCGTCGCAGCCGGCCTGGACGGCAGGGGCAGCGGCGAGGAGCGCTCGCTCCTCTCACCGCGCGAGACCGAGGTCCTGAAGCTGATGGCCCTCGGCCACACCAATCGCGAGATCGGCGAGCAGCTCTCCCTCAGCGTCCGCACCGTCGAGACCCACCGCGCGCACATCCAGCAAAAGCTCAACCTCTCCAGCCGCCCCGAGCTGACGCGCTACGCGCTGGCCAACGGGTTGATCGATACGTAGTCGGTGGTGCTAGGTCCAGGTGCTCGGCCAGGACCTCGGTGGAGGCGGGGGCGCTATGCGGATTCGGGCGTCGGCGGCTATTGCGCCGGCGGGGGTGGCGAGGACCGGGTTTAGGTCGAGCTCGACTATCTCCTGGTGGGTGTCGGCCAGGGCGCCGACGCGGAGGATCAGGTCTTCCAGGGACTGGAGGTCGACTGGCTCTGCGCCGCGGAAGCCCGTAAGCAATGGGAAGGTGGCAAGGGAGCGGATCATCGCCGCGGCGTCGGCCTCGGTCAGGGGGCAGACGCGGAGGGCGACGTCGCCCAGAAGCTCGACCGCGGTGCCGCCCGCCCCGCAGGCGACCACCGGGCCGAAGACGGGGTCGGTGGCGACGCCGACCAACAGCTCGGTGCCGTCGTCGACCATCTGCTGGACGAGGAAGGACTCGGGGTGGAGATCGTGCTTCGCCAGGCGCGCTGCCATCTCCCCGGCCTCCCGCTCGACCTCTCCGGCGCCGGCGAGGCCGACCGCGACGGCGCCCAGCTCAGTCTTGTGGAGGATGCCGGCGCCGTGGGCCTTCAGCGCCACCCGCCCTCCCAGCTCCGCCGCGGCCTCGCCCGCCGCGCGCGCGCCGGCGACGATCCGCGCCGCGGGCGTCGCGATCCCGTAGCTGCCGAGCAGCCGTTCGCACTCGGCCGCCGTCAGCCACTCGTGCCCCGCCTCGAGCGCTTCGGCGATGACCGCCGCCGCTTCGTCGCCGCGGGTGTTATCCGGTTCCGCCGGGGCCGCCGCCGGCTGTCGTCGCCACTCGGCGTAACCGGCCGCCCGTCCTAGCGCCCGCGCCGCGTCCTCCGGCTGGCGATAGGTGGGGACGGCCGCGGCGGTCGCCAGCGCAGCGCGGTCCCCGGTGGTGAGGAAGACCGCCAGCACCGGGATCGGCCGCGGCAGCTCGGCGACCGCTTCGCGGATCGCCGCGGCGACGTCCTCCGAGCTCGTCGCCAGCGGCCGGATGAAGATCGCGACGAGGGCGTCGATCCCCTCCCACCCCGCCAGCGCCTCGATCGCCTGCCGGAACTCCTCGGCGCCGGCGCTGGCGATCAGGTCGACCGGGTTCCCCAGCCCGGCCTCGGCGGCGGCGAAGGCCGCCAGGCGCTCGCGCACTTCGGGCGGCGTCTCCGGCACCTCCAGCCCGGCCGCCTCGCAGGCGTCGGCGCACATGATCCCCGGGCCTCCCGCGTTGGTGACGATCCCGACCCGCCTCCCCTCCGGCAGCGGCTGCGCGGAGAAGAGCGCGGCGACGTCGAGCAGCTCCTCCAGGGTCTCCGTCCGCACCACTCCGGACTGGGCGAAGAGCGCGTCGACGGTGCGGTCCGAGGCGGCGAGCAGGGCGCCGGTGTGGGAGCTCGCGGCGCGCGCCCCCGCCGCCGAGCGACCGCTCTTGACGGCGACGATCGGCAGCTTCCGGCCCACCCGGCGCGAGACCCGCGCGAAGCGCCGCGGGTCGCTGAAGGACTCGATGTAGAGGAGGGCGACCTCGGTCTGCCCGTCCTCCTCCCAGTACTCGAGGAAGTCGTTGCCGGTGACGTCGGCGCGGTTGCCGACCGAGGCGAAGGAGGAGACGCCGAGCCGCCGCTCCTCGGCGAACTCGGCCAGCGCCAGCCCGAGGGCGCCGCTCTGGCTGACGAAGCCGACGTTGCCGGCCGGCGGCGGGTGCGGGATGAAGGTCGCGTCGAGGCGCGCCGCCGCCGCCGTGTTGAGGACGCCGAGGCAGTTGGGCCCGACCAGCCGCATCCCGCTCTCGCGGCAGACGGCGAGCAGCTCGCGCTCGCGCGCCGCACCCTCCTCCCCGGTCTCCGAGAAGCCGGCGGAGAGGACGACCAGCGCCCGCGCTCCCTTCGCCGCGGCTTCGCGGGCGACCGCGGCGACGGCCGCCGCCGGGACCGCGATCACGGCCAGCTCGACCTCGCCGGGCACCGCCTCCAGGCTTGCGTGGGCTGGCAGCCCCCGCAGCGTCTCCGCCGCCGGGTTGACGGGATGGAGCTCGCCCGGAAAACCGGCCTCGACCAGGTTGCGAAGGACCTCGGCGCCGACGCTCCCCGGCCGCCGCGAGGCGCCGACCAGCGCCACCGAGCGCGGCTCGAGGACCGAGGCGACCGCGGCCCGGGCGGCGAGCCGGTCGCGGTCGAGGAAGCGCTCGCGCGCCGCGGCCGAGAACGAGGTCGGCATCTCCACCCGCAGGACGCCGGGCTCGGAGGCGGTCTGCGTCGGCAGGCCGCTCTCGCGGAACATCTCGATCATCCGGTGGTTCTGCGGCAGCACCTGGGCGACGAAGGTCCCGAAGCCGTGCTCCTCGGCGACCTCGGCCAGGTGGGCGAGCAGGATCGTCCCCAAGCCGCGTCCCTGCATCTCCTCGCCGACCGCGAAGGCGACCTCGGCCCGGCCCTCGGGGCCGCCGACGTAGAGGCCGTGGCCGACGATGCCGCGCTCGCCGCGGACCGCGACCAGGCCGTAGCGGTCGCGGTAGTCGACGTCGGCGAACGCCCGCGCCGCCCGCTCGAGGTCGACCGCGCCGGAGAAGAAGCGGAAGGCGCGCGACTCGGCGCCGAGCCCGGCGAGGAACCCGCGCAGGCCCTCCTCGTCTTCCGCGCGCACCGGCCGCAGGTGGACGGTCGAGCCGTCGTGGAGGACCACGTCGGCTTCGCGATGGGCGGGATAGCCGGTGGTCACCGTTCGATCGTAGACCTGCGTTCGTCCTTTTCCGGTCATATGCCCGGGAAAGGACGAGCGCCGCGCGGGTTACAGTGACGGCGATGCTCTACTTCAGCCATCCGGCGTGCTTGGAGCACGACCCGCGGCGGGGACTGCCCGGGCACCCGGAGCAGCCGGAGCGGCTGCGGGCGATCGAGGCGGCGCTGGCCGAGCGCGAGTGGCTCGGCTGGGAGCGCCGCGAGGCGCCCGCCGCGAGCGTCGAGGAGCTGCAGCTGGTCCACCCCCGCGCGCACGTCGAGCGGATCCGCGACCTCTGCGCCGCCGGCGGCGGCTTGATCGACGGCGACACCTTCGCCGGCGCAGCCTCCTGGGAGGCGGCGCTGCGCTCGGCCGGCGCGGCCTGCGAGATGACCCGGGCGCTGCTCGCCGGCGAGGCGAAGGCCGGCTTCGCCGCCGGCCGCCCGCCCGGCCATCACGCCGAGCCCGAGCGGGCGATGGGCTTCTGCCTCTTCGACAACGTCGCCGTCGCCGCGGCGCTGGCGCTCGCCGAGCACGGTCTCGACCGCGTCTTCATCCTCGACTGGGACGTCCACCACGGCAACGGCACCGCCGAGATCTTCCGCCGCCGCGCCGATGTCCTCCTCGCCAGCATCCACCAGGGCGGGATCTTCCCCGGCACCGGCGCCCTCGGCGACTCCGGCTCGGGCCCGGGCGAGGGCTTCACGATCAACCTGCCGGTGCCGGCGGGCAGCGAAGAGGACCTCTGGCTCTCGCTGCTCGAGCACGTCGTCCTCCCCGCGGCGGAGGAGTTCGAACCGCAGCTGGTCCTCGTCTCCGCCGGGTTCGACGCCCACCGCGACGACCCGCTGGCCGAATGCCGCCTGGAGACCTCCTCGTTCGCCCAGATGGCCTGCCAGGTGCGCGAGGCGGCCGCCGGCTGGGGCGCACCGGTCGGGGCCGTGCTCGAGGGCGGCTACGACCTCGCGGCGCTGGCCGACTCCGTGGTCGCGACGATGGCGGCGCTCGGCGGCGAGGGAGAGGCGGCCTCCGCCGCGCCGGAGCCGCTGCTCACCTCGCGCGCCGCCTCCCACGTCTCCCACTACTGGAGCCTCTGATGAGTCGAGTCTTTCGAGGCAGCCTCTAGATGGCCGACCCCAAGTTCGTCCAGATCGGGACCCACCCGCTGGAGCGCTTCAGGCCGCTGGTCGGCGAGGACTTCGCGGAGATCGAAAAGGTCGCCGCCTGGGCGCGGACCGCTTTCGCCGGCCGGGCGATCTGGCACCTCAGCTCGACCTCCCGCGGCGGCGGCGTCGCCGAGCTGCTGAGCACGCTGCTGCCCTACGCCCGCGACGCCGGCGTCGATGTGCGCTGGGCGGTGCTGCGCGAGGGACCCGAGTTCTTCGCGGTCACCAAGCGCCTCCACAACCACCTCCACGGCGACCCCGGCGACGGCGGCGCCCTCGACGACGAGGCCCGCCGGGTCTACGAGGAGGTCTCGAAGGCGAACGTCGAGGCGCTCGATTCGCTGATCCAGCGCGGCGACATCGTCTACCTGCACGACCCGCAGACCGCCGGCATGGTCGCGCCGCTCTGCGAGCGCGGGCTGCGGGTCGTCTGGCGCTGCCACGTCGGCGTCGACCGCCCCGACGACCTGGCCCGCGGCGCCTGGGACTTCCTCCGCCCCTACGTCGAGCCGGCCGAGGCCTACATCTTCTCCCGCCGCGAGTACCTCTGGGAGGGGCTCGCCGAGGACAAGGCCTGGTTCATGCCGCCGGTGATCGACCCCTTCTCCTCGAAGAACCAGGAGCTCGAGCCCGAGGTCGTCGAGGCGATCCTGAAGGAGATCGGCCTGGTCGCCGACGGGCTCGAGGCGCTGCCGACCTTCGAACGCGCCGACGGCACCCCCGGCCGGGTCGAGCGGCCGGGGGAGATCGTCCAGGAGGAACCGGTCCCCGACGGCGCCAAGATCGTCGCCCAGGTCTCGCGCTGGGACCGGCTCAAGGACCCGCTCGGGCTGCTGGAGATGCTCGCGCGCCACCTCGGCGACCCGGACCTCCACCTCGTCCTCGCCGGCCCGGACACCGGCGGCGTCAGCGACGACCCCGAGGGCGCCGCCGTCTACGAGGAAGCCTGCGAGGCCTGGCGGCGGCTCGGCGACGAGGACCGCCGCCGGGTCCACCTGGTCAGCCTGCCGATGCACGACGTCGAGGAAAACGGGGCGATGGTCAACGCGATCCAGCGCCGCGCCGACGTCGTCGTCCAGAAGAGCGTCGCCGAGGGCTTCGGGCTGACCGTCGCCGAGGCGATGTGGAAGCGACGGCCGGTGGTGGGCAGCTGCGTCGGCGGGATCCAGGACCAGATCGCCGACGGCGAGACCGGCATCCTGGTCGCCGACCCCCACGACCTGGCCGGCTTCGCGCGGGCGATCGAAGGGCTCCTCGCGGACCCCGAGCGGGCAGGGGCGATGGGCGAGGCCGGGCGCCAGCGGGTGATCGACCGTTACCTCGCGGTCCACCGCCTGCGCGAATACGTCGAGCTGCTCGGCGCCCTCGTCTCCTAGCCGTTCGGGCAGATCACGGCACGACCGTCGAGGTGGCCTTCGCGCATCTTCTCGTAGGCGCGCGGGGCGTCGTCCAGCGTGAAGCGCTCGACGTGGGCGTGGATCTTGCCCTGGCGGGCCAGCTCCAGGCACTCCATCAGCTCGACCGCCGTCCCCCAGTAGGGGATGCAGAGCTTCGCCTCGAAGGGCAGGGCGCCGAAGGCGAACTCGTATTTGCCGCCGGCGAGCCCGACGATCGTCAGCTCGCTCTCGAACTTGGCGACCGCCGCGGCGAGCGCGATCGAGTCGCCGGAGCCGACCATGTCGACGACCAGCTCGGCGCCGCGACCGCCGGTGATCTCCCGAATCGCCTCGGCCGCATCCTCGCCCGCCTTCACCGTCTCGTCGGCGCCGACCTCGCGCGCCAGCCGCAGCTTCTCCTCGGAGGTGTCGACGGCGACGATCCGGGCCGGGCTCAGCGCCCGCAGGATCTGCACTCCCATGTGGCCGAGGCCGCCGACCCCGATCACGACCGCGGTCGATCCCGGCACCAGCAGGTGCAGCGAGCGCTTGATCGCGTGGTAGGGGGTCAGCGCCGCGTCGGAGAGCGGCGCCGCCTCGTGCGGGTCGAGGTCGCCGAGCGGCAGCAGCAGGCGCGGGTGCGGGACGAGCATGTACTCGGCCATGCCGCCGTCGCGGCCGAGGCCGCCGCCGAAGGCGCCGATCTCCGCCTGGCGCTCGCAGTAGTTCTCGGCCGAGAGCCGGCAGGCGCGGCAGCGGCCGCAGCCCCAGGGGCCGTAGACGGAGACCGCTTCGCCGGCGTCGACGCCCTCGACCCCGGCGCCGACCGCCTCGACCCAGCCGGCGTTCTCGTGGCCGAGGGTGAAGGGGACGTCGAAGCCCATCGTCCCCTCCGGCCATTCCATCAGGTGCAGGTCGGAGTGGCAGGCGCCGGCGCCGGCGACCTTGAGGAGGACCTGCCCCGGTCCCGGTTCGGGAACTTCGACCTCGCGCAGCTCGGCGGGGTGCTGCCATTCGGTCAGCTGGTAGGCCTTCATCGCGGCCCTCCTTCGGTTCGTGCTTTCTCCAGCAGCAGCCGCCTCTCGGCGGCGGCGACCAGACGGCGGGCGCGGTCGACCGCGTCGATGTTGACCGAGATCGCCTCGATCCCGTTGCGGACGAGAAGCTCGGCGTACTCGGGGTAGACCGACGGCGCCTGGCCGCAGATCGAGGTCCGCAGGCCGAGCTCCTGGGCGCGCTCGAGCAACCGGGCGATGTACTCGGTGACCGCGGCGTCGCGCTCGTCGAAGACCTCGGCGACCAGCTCCGAGTCGCGGTCGGCGCCGAGCAGCAGCTGGGTCAGGTCGTTGGAGCCGATCGAGATCCCGGCTACGCCGAGCTCGGCGTAGCGCGGCAGGTGGAAGAGGACCGAGGGCACCTCGGCCATCACCCAGAGCTCGAAGCCCGGGTGGTCGAGGAGGCCGGCGTGCTCGAACATCTCGCGGCAGGCCTCGACTTCGTGCGGGGTGCGGACGAAGGGGAGCATCGCGTGCAGGTTCTCGTGGCCGCCGTCCCAGACCCGGGTCAGCGCCCGCAGCTCGAGCTCCAGCAGGTCCGGCTCGTGCATGTAGCGCAGGGCGCCGCGGTAGCCGATCATCGGGTTGGCCTCCCGGGGCTCGAAGCGCTCGCCGCCCTCGAGGCCGCGGAACTCGTTGCTGCGGAAGTCGATCGTCCGGTAGGTGATCGGCCGCGGCGCGAAGGCGGCGGCGAACTGGGTCAGCGAGGCGGCCATCCGCTCGACGAAGCGCTCGCCTTCGCCGGCCTCGAGCAGCACCCGCGGGTGGACCCCGTCGAGCGCCTCGACCACCATCAGCTCCGCCCGCAGCAGCCCGACCCCGTCGACGTCGAGCGAGGCGACCCGCTCCAGCTGCGAGGGCTCGGAGAGGTTGACGAGGATCCGCGTCCCCGTAACCGGCCCCCCATCACCACCACCAGCGGCGTTCGTCCTTTCATGAGGTATTCCGCTGAAAGGACGAACGCCGGCGGTGGTTTCGGCGCTCGTCGCGGGCTCGGGGGCGGCGCGTGCCGTGTTGCCGGCGGAGATGACGCCGGCGCCGGCGTCGACCGTTACGACTTCGCCGTCGCGCAGCGCCTTGGTCGCTTCGCCGGTGCCGACCACGCAGGGAATGCCGAGCTCCCGCGAGACGATCGCGGCGTGGCAGGTCATGCCGCCGGAGTCGGTGACGATCGCCGCCGCGCGCCGCATCAGCGGCACCCAGTCCGGGGCGGTCATGTGGGTGACGAGGACCTCGCCCTCCTGCAGCGCGGCGGCGTGCTCGCGCTCGGAGACGACCCGGACCGCGCCGCTCGCTTCGCCCGGGGCGGCGCCGAGCCCGTGGAGTAGCTCCTCGCCGCGCTCTCCGGCGGCGCCGGCGAATGGCTCGCCGCCGGCGGTCGTCACCGGCCGCGACTGCAGCATCCAGACCTCGCCCTCGGGGTCGAAGGCCCACTCGGTGTCCTGCGGCGAGCCGTAATGGCGCTCGATCCGCACCCCGAGCTCCGCCACCCGCCGCACCTCCTCGTCGCTGAGGACCGGCTTGCGGCCCTCGGCCTCGCTTAGCTCCTTGGTCTCGGTCCCGCCGCCCGGCAGCGAAACGATCGCCAGCTCCTTGCGCCGCACTTCGCGCCGCTCGATCTCCAGTCCCTGCTTGCGGACGAGGTAGCGGTCGGGCGAGACCGAGCCGGAGACGACCGCCTCGCCGAGCCCGAAGGCGCCCTCGATCACCAGCCGCTCGCGGTCGCCGCCGGCGGGGTCGATCGTGAACATCACCCCGGCGCGGGTCGACTGGATCTGGCGCTGAACGACGACGGCGATGTCCATGTCGGCCTGGCCGAAGCCGCGCTTGGCGCGGTAGTAGATGGTGCGCGCGCCGAACAGCGATGCCCAGCAGGCGCGCACGGCGGCGAGCAGGGACTCGCCGCCGTGCACGTTCAGAAGCGTCTCGTTCATCCCGGCGAAGGAGGCGGACTCGCCGTCCTCCGCGGTGGCGGAGGAGCGCACCGCCACCGGCGCCGTGCTCTCGGCGCCGACCAGGTCCTCGTAGGCGCCGCGGATCCGCTTTGCCAGCCACTCCGGCATCGGCTCGGCTTCGATCTCCGCCCGCACCGCGTCGGAGGCCCGGCCGAGCGCCTCGGTGTCGTCGACGTCGAGGTCGGCGAGGCGGGCGGCGATCCGTCCCCGCAGTCCCGTGCCTTCGCAGTAGGCGGCGTAGGCGGGGGCGCCGATCACGAACCCGGGCGGGACCGGCAGCCCCGCCGCGACGAGCTCGCCGAGGTTGGCGCCCTTGCCACCGGCGAGATCGACGTCGCCGCGGCCGAGCCGCTCGAGCGGGAGAACCGACTCGAGGATCGTGGTCATGGCCGCGGCACCACGAGCACGGGACAGGGCGCCCGGTGCATCAGCTGGGTGGAGACGGAGCCGAGCAGGACCCGCAGCAGCGGGCCGTAGCCGCGCGAGCCGGCGACCAGCAGATCGGCCCCCACCTCCTCGCAGGCCTCGGCGATCGCCGCGCCCGGCGTCCCGGCCAGGACCCTGCCGGTGGCGGCGAGGCGCTCGTCGACCGCCTTCACGGTCCGGGTCACGATCGCGCCCGCTTCGGGCGGGATCGCCGGCGCGTAGCCGGTCGCCCCCGGGACCACCGCCGGCGGCGCCGAGACGGTGAAGACGGCGATCGTCGCCCGGCAGGCGAGGGCCAGCGCTTCGGCCCGCGCCAGCGCCGCTTTCGCCTCGGGGGTGTCGTCGTAGGCGACGGCGATCGTGCGGAAGGGGCCGTGCTCCTCGGCGGCGTAGCCGCGGGGCGCGGTGACGGTCTCGCAGGGGGCTCCGTGCAGGAGGCCGTCGGCGACGCTGCCGAGCAGCACGCGGCCGGCCGGCCCCCGGTGCGGCGAGCCGATGACGATCGTCTCCACCTCCTCGCGCTCGGCGAGGTCGTTGATCACCCCGGCCGGCGTGCCGCCGCCGAAGGCGCGGGTCTCGATCTCCAGCTCCCCGAGGCGCTCGCGCGCCTCGTCGAACAGCGGCTGCGCCCGTTCGGCTTCCTCTTCGCCGAGCATCTCGTAGGGGATCGGCAGCGGCCCGTAGGGGATGACGGCGACGAGGAGGACCGAGGCGTCGGTGGCTTCGGCGAGGACGCGGGCCAGCTCGAGCGCGTCGCGCCCGCCGTCGCTGCCGTCGTAGCCGACGAGAATCCTCATGCACCCAACCTATGAGCCATGGCCGGTTCCCCCATCCGGGGAACCCCACAGCCTCCGCCTCGGCCTCTCCCCCGGCCTCAGGCCCCCCAGCAGGAAGCCGAGCCCCGCGAGCATCGCCAGCTGCAGCCCCATGCCGAGCGGCGAGGTCAGGGCGTCGACGACGACGTCGCCGAGGTTGCGCTCGGCGACCGAGGCCACCCCCACGTAGATCGAGTAGGAGACCAGGCGCCCGGCGAAGAAGGCGGCGGTCAGCGGCAGCAGCGCCACCGTCATCAGCCCGGCGGCGACGAACAGCTGCCCCGAGGGGACCGGCGAGAGGGCGAAGAGGCCGAGCCCGGCGGCGCTGCGGCGACGGTCGGCGAGGAGAGCGGCCTGGGCCCGGTCCAGCCGCTCCAGCCGCGCCGGCGAGAGGCGCGGGCGGAGCCGGCGGGCGCCGCCGGCGAGGAGGTATCGCCCGGCGGCTGCGGCGAGCGCGCCGCCGAGGACGAGCGGCACCGCCGGCAGGTCGAAGTCGAGGCTGAAGAAGACGAGGACCGCCCAGGTCGGCGGCCCGAAGGCGGGCAGCAGGTTGACGGCGAAGACGACCCCGAGCGCGATTGCCAGCTCTCCCGTCATCGTTCCAGCCTAGGAGGAGGATGACGCGGAAGCTGCGGGTTACCCGCAGCCGATCGCGTGGCTTTTCCCGGATGGGTGGGAGCCGCCTCGCCTCGAAACTTGCAGGCATGAACCGGGCAGGCACTCCCAAGGTCCTGATCGTCGGCGGTGGGGTCGGCGCGCTGGAGGCCGCGATCGCGCTCCACGACCTCGCCGGCGAGAAGGCGCGGGTAGAGATCTGCGCCGGCCGCGGCGAGTTCGTCTACCGCCCCTTCGCCGTCGGCGAGCCTTACGGCGCCTCGCGCGTCCTGCGCTACGACCTCGAGCAGCTGGCCGGCCTCTGCGGGGCGGAGTTCCGGCTCGAGAACATCGCCGCGGTCGACCCGGCGCGGCGCTGCGCGACCGGCCACGACGGCTCCGAGATCCCCTACGACTACCTCGTCGTCGCCTGCGGCTCCCGCCTGCTCTGGTCGGTTCCCGGCGCCACCACCTTCTGGGGGGTCGCCGACGAAGGCGAGGTCCAGGACGTCGTCGATCGCCTGCGCGAGGGCCGGCTGCGGCGGGTCGTCTTCACGATGCCCGGCGGGCACGGCTGGGCGCTCCCCGCCTACGAGCTCGCCCTGATGGCGGCGACCGAAGTCGCCAAGCACGGGGTCGCCGGCACCCGCGTCACCATCGTCACCCCGGAAGAAGGCCCGCTGAAGATCTTCGGCCGCCGCGCCTCCGAGCAGGTGGCCGAGGTGCTCGCCGACCACGACATCGAGGTACTCGTCAACACCCACCCGGTCTCCTACGAGAACGGAGCGCTGGAGATCGTGCCGGGCGAGCCGCTCGAAGCCGACGCCGTCGTCAGCCTGCCGCGGCTCGAGGGCCGCCATGTCGAGGGCCTCCCCTACGACAGCGAGGGCTTCATCCCGGTCGACGACCATGCGCGCGTCGCCGGCCTCGCCGACGTCTTCGCCGTCGGCGACGTCACCAACTTCCCGGTCAAGCAGGGCGGCATCGCCACCCAGCAGGCCGACGCCGCCGCCGAAGCGATCGCCGCCGACCTCGGCTGCGAGGTCGAGGCCAACCCGCTCGATCCCGTCCTGCGCGGGATCCTCTGGACCGGCTCCAAGCCGCGCTACCTGTTCGGCTGGCTCGGCGGCGGCCACGGCGAAACCTCGGTCGCCAGCGACCGACCGCCCTGGCCGATCGACAACCCGAGCAAGCTGATCGGGCGCTATCTGACGCCCTTCCTCGCCGGGGTGCAGGGAGCCAGCCGCTCGGCGTCTTCTTCAGCCGCCGGCTGAGCGAAGCCCGGGGCCGCGCCGCCTAGGAAGTGGGCTGCGGGACCGTCAGTCGCTGGACCAGGTCGCCGGCGCCGTTGAACCGCCTCCAGGCCGTCGCCAGGGTTCCGCCGGCCCCCCAGGCGAGCACCGGGTCGCCGGCGGTTCGACCCGCGGCGGAAAGGCTCTGGGTGGCGCCGAGGGTGCCGTTGGCGAACAGGTCGCGCCGCTGGACGATGAAGCTCGACCCGTCGAAGCGGCTCCAGAGGACGGTTGCCACGCCCCCCGGAGAGATCGCGACCTGTGGATCCGCCGCATCGCGCCCGACCGCCGAGAAATCGACGGTGACCGAGCTGGGCGCACCGGCCGAATCGATCCGGCGCCCCTGGACGACGAAGCTGCTGCCGTCGAAGCGGTCCCAGACGACGGTCGCCCTGCCGTCCGATCCGACGGCGACCCGTGGCTCGGCGGCGTTCCGTCCCGTGGCCGAGAGGTTGTTGACGCCACCGATCGCCGCGCCGGCAAAGGCGAGCCGCCGCTCCTGGATGATCCAGTTGGCGCCGTTGAACCTGCTCCAGACGACGGTCAACACACCCCCGGGGCCGATCGCGAACTGCGGCTGGAGCGCGCTCTCGCCGCTGGGGGAGAGGGTCCAGATCGCGGCCTTCGGCGCCCCTCCCGGGACGATCTGCCGCCCCTGGATGATCCCGTCGTTGCCGTCGTAGCGACTCCAGACCACCGTCGCGACACCGTCCCCGCCCATCGCCACCTGGGGTTCGACGGCGTCCTGCCCGGTCGCGGAGAGGATGTGAGCCGAGCTCTCCACCGCCCCGCCGGGAGCGATCTGGCGCTCCTGGATGTAGTAGTGGGCGCCGTCGAACCGCTTCCAGACCACGGTCGCGGTGCCGTCGGGGCCGGCTGCCACCTGCGGCGCCGCCGCGTCCTGCCCGGTCCCCGAGAGGGTCTTGATGCTTTCCTCCGGCGTCCCGGCAGCCGTTATCCGGCGGGCCTGGACGACGAAGTTGGCGCCGTCGGAGCGAATCCAGGCGACGATCGCCATTCCCGTGCTGGTCACCGCGACCTGCGGGGCAAGGGCGTCCTGCCCCGACGAGGAGAGCTGGCGGATCGCTCCGAGGGTGCCGTTGGCAGCGATGCGCCGCGTGAAGACCGTGAAGGCGCCGCTGCTGCGGGCGCTCCAGACGACCGTCGAGGCACCGTCGCGGGCGACCGCGACGTCGGGCCCGCTGGCCATTTCAGCCGCCGGCGAGAGGTCGGCCGCCTGGGCCGGTTCGCCGCTGGTGGCGGCCGGGGGCTTCACTTTCGTCAGCGCCGGCAGCGAGACCGGCCGCGGCACGAAGAGGCTGCTCTGGATCGCCTTGCGGAACTGCTGCTGCGCCGGCGCCGAGCTCTCGATCGGCCAGTCGGCGCGCTTGTCGCCCTTGGGGTGGTTCCAGTTGAACCAGAGGTAGGCCTTGATCTCGGGGTGGTGCGGCAGGTAGGTGGTCAGCATTTCCCGGATCCAGTCGGTCTTGTTGCCGCCGTACTCGGTCGATGCGTTCTCGACGATGATCAGCGGCTTCGCCGGCGCCACCGCCTTGATGATCTTCAGGGTCGGCGTGACCGTCTGCTCGGGGTTGATCCACTTGTCCGGCTGGGCGGGCATGCGGCCCCAGTTGTAGGTGTCGAGACCGGCCCAGTCGACGTAGGCGTCGCCGGGGTAGTACTTGGTGGGGTTGGATTCCGGGTCGAACCAGATGCTGTTGGCGACCCAGGTCCAGGTGACGTTGGTCGCTCCCTGGCCGGCGACGAGGTCGTGGAAGCGCCGCCAGGCGCCGACGAAGTAGGGACTCCGGCCCCAGGGGAACCAGGCCCCGTTCATCTCCCACCAGGGGGCGAAGAGGAACGGGTACCCCCACGCCTTGGCTTCCTGCGCCCATCTTCTGATCGCCGCGTCCTGGCTGCCGTTGGCGATGTCGGCAAGGGTCATTCCACTGCCCAGCCCCATCGTCACCAGCGGGATCGTGCCGCGGGCGCGCGTCGCTTCCACCGCGGTCTTGTCGAACCTGGCCCACGACTGCCCCTGGTTGAGGATCGCGACCTTCTTGCCGGCGTGGCGCTCGAAAAGGTCCCACGCCGCCATGTTGTAGGGCGCGTTTCCGGTCTGGCCGTAGGTCTCGCCGCTGATCGTCGCGCCGAAGTACGTCGACCCGCTGGCGGCGGGCGCCGACGCGAGCAGAAACGACGGCAGCGCGCACAAGCACACGGCGATTGCCTTGGCGAGAGCCCCCCTGACCATGCTCGACACCTACCCGCGTGGTTCCTTCCTCAGTCGCAGACTGAGGTCACGGCTGTTCGGCAGGCCGCCGCTGGGGACGAAGGTGACGGTCAGCTTCAGCCGCACGGTCCCGCGGCGGTTGAGGATCCGCCGCGCCCTCGGCCTGGGCAGGATCGGCAGCGCCACGCGGCCGGCGGCGCCCGCCTGCCGCTGCTGCGGCACGGCGCCGTCCACCGCGACCAGGCCGGGGCCGGGCACCTCGACCTTCAGGGTGGCGGTCCCGCGCCGGCGGTTGAGCCCGACCTTGCCGATCGTGAAGAGGTTCGAGACCGGAGCGGCGGCCTCGCCGGCGCTTCCGCCGGAAGTGCTTCCGCCCGAGCCATCGCCGCCTCCGTCAGAGCCGCCGCTTTCTTTTTCGGGGTCGGGCGGGGGCGGGGGCGGTTCGGGCTTCGCGACGGTGTTCGCCTGGACGACGTCGCCGGCGCCGGCGAACCGCCGCCAGACCATCGCCAGGGTCCCGTTCCCGCCCAGGCGGCGACCGCGTCGCCGGCGCCGCGGCCCGGCGCCGAGAGGCCCGCGGTGGCGCCCGGCGTACCGTCGGCGGCCAGGTCCCGTCGCTGCACGATCCAGTTGGCGCCGTCGTAGCGGCTCCAGAGCACGGTCGCGCCACCGCCGGGGGCGGCGGCCACCTGGGGGTCGGCGGCGTCGCGCCCGGTGGCCGAGAGGCCGACCGGCCCGGCGAGGAGCGCGCCGGTGGCGTCGACCCGCCGCGCCTGGACGACGAAGTTGCTGCCGTCGAAGCGGTCCCAGACCGCGGTCGCGACCCCGCCGGAGCCGACGGCCAGCTGCGGCTCGGCGGCGCTGCGGCCGGAGGCCGAGAGGTCGAGGACGCCACCCGCCGTCGCGCCGGCCGCCGAGGGCCGCTGGGCCTGGATCACCCAGCTCGTGCCGTCGAAGCGGGTCCAGAGCACGGTCGCCGCGCCGCCGGGGCCCAGCTCCACCTGCGGCTCGATCGCGCTCTCCCCCGCGGCCGAGAGCCCGGCGGTGGCCGCCAGGGTCCCGTCAGGCGCGACCCGCCTCGCCTGGACGATCGAGTCGGAGCCGTCGAAGCGGCTCCAGACGACCGTGGCGGTGCCGTCGGCGGCGACCGCGACGTCGGGTTCGACCGCGTCCTGACCGCTTTCCGAGAGCCGCTGGGAGGATTCTTCGGAGGTCCCGTCGGGCGCGATCCGGCGCACCTGGACCAGCGGGTGGAAGCCGTCGAAGCGCCGCCAGACGACCGTCGCGGTGCCATCGGGGCCGACGTCCAGCTGCGGGTCGGCCGCGTCCTGGCCGGCGCCCGAGAGCGTCCGCGTCGCTTCCTCCGGCGAGCCGCCGGGGCGAGCCGCCGCTCCTGGACGCGGAAGTTGGCGCCGTCCCAGCGGGTCCAGGCAACGACCGCCGTCCCGTCTGGCGCTACCGCGACCTGCGGCGCGAGCGCGTCCCCTCCCGGGACCGGAGCTGCTGGACCGGGCCGCGGCTGCCGTCGGCGGCGACCCGCCGGGCGAAGACGCGGAACTCGCCGCCGGCCTTGGCGCTCCAGACGGCGGTCGCGGTCCCGTCCGCGGCGACGTCGAGGTCGGGGCCGCCGGCGCATCTCCGCCGCCGCCGAGAGGTTCGCCGCCGTCGCCGCGTCGGCCGCCGCCGGGATCGGCGGCTGCACCTTGGTCAGTTTCGGCAGCGAGACCGGGCCGGGCGCGAAGACGCTGCTCTGGATCGCCTTGCGGAACTGCTGCTGGGCCGGCGCCGAGGTCTCGATCGGCCAGTCGGCGCGTTTTTCGCCCTTCGGGTGGTTCCAGTTGAACCAGAAGTAGGCGCCGATCTCCGGGTGATGCGGCAGGTAGGTCGTCAGCATTTCCCGGATGTAGTCGGTCTTGTTGCCGCCGTACTCGCTGGAGGCGTTCTCGAGGATCGCGACCGGCTTCGCCGGCGCCGCTTCCGGATGATCTTCAGCGTCGGGCTGATCGTCTGGTCCGGCGTCAGCCATCTGTCGGGCTGCGCCGGGTTCCGTCCCCAGTTGTAGGAGTCGAGCGCGGTCCAGTCGACGTAGGCGTCGCCGGGGTAGTAGGGAGCCGGATTCGATTCGGGGTCGGACCAGATGCTGTTGACGACCCAGGTCCAGGTCACGTTGGTCGCGCCCTGGCCGGCGACGACGTCGTGGAAGCGCTGCCAGGCTCTTTGAATTCGGGCTCCCGTCCCCAGGCGAACCAGCCGCCGTTCATCTCCCACCAGGGGGCGAAGAAGAACGGGTGGCCCCAGGCCTTCGCTTCCTGGGCCCACTTCTTGATCGCCGCGTCCTGCTCGCCTTTGGCGACGCCTTCGATCGTCACCCCGTCGCCGAGCCCCATCGTGACCAGCGGGATCGCGCCGCGGGCGTGCGTCGCTTCGACCTCGACCTTGTCCCAGGCCGCCCATTCCTGGCCCTGGTTGAGGATCGCGACCCTCTTCCCGGCGTGGCGCTCGAAGAGGTCCCAGGCCGCGGTGTTGCGCGGAGCGTTGCCGGTCTGCCCGTAGCTTTCGCCGCTGATCGTCGCCCCGAAGTACATCGACCCGCTGGCGGCCGGCGCGAACAGCAGCGACAGCGCGCACAAGCACATGGCGACCGCCCTGACAAGACCCCCCTGGACCATTGTTCGATGCTGGCGGAGCGGGGCGCGCAGTCAAGCCCGGCGGCCGCTCGGCTGTGCGGGAAAACACGGATGCCCGGCCGCGACCGCTCGGCGAGGGTTGGTCCGAGATTCCGATCCGGAGGAGATATGACCCAGTCCCTCGAATGCCCCCAGTGCCACGCCCGAACCGAGGCTCGCCGTCCGGGCTGGCGAGGTCGCTTCTGCTCGGCCTGCGGCGCCCCGATGGTGCTGGCCGCCGCGCCGGCCGAGGCGCTCGTCCGCAAGTACCTCTACGGCGACCGACTGGCCACGCCGGGGCTGTCGCCCCCGAAACGGGAACCCGGCTGAGCGAGGCGGCGCGGCCGCCTCAGCCTTCTGGGGCCACCTGCGGTTTGCTTTCGGCTGCTTTGCCGGGGCTCGAGGGCGATCCTGCGGCGGGCGGTTCAGCTCCCCTCGACGGGGACTGGGGCGGCGGACCGGGGGGCGCCCCCTGCGGAGGGTTTTCGGGCGGTCCTTTCGGCGGTTCGCTCGGCGCCTCGGGCGGCGACGGAGCCGCGGGTTTGCTCGGCGCCTTTTCCGCCGGCTTGCCCCCTTCCGTGCCTTCCGGCTGGCTCGGCTGCTGCGGTTTGTTCCCGGCGGCGGTTTCCTGCCCGTCGGCGGCGGTGGAGGGCTGCTGCTTCTCGGCCTCGCCGCCGGCGTGTTCGGGCGTGGCAAAGGGCTTGGCTTCGCTGTGAGGGTTGGCGTGCTCTGCGCCCTGCCCATGCTCCTGGCCGGCCGGAGCGGCGTTCGCCCCGGGCGCCGACCCGCTCGCCGCCCGGTTCTCCCCCTTCTTGGCCGAGCGCTCGGCGCCGTTGCCGACGCCGCCGCTCGGCGAGGAATCGCCGCCGGAGGCGCCGCCGTGGCGATCGCTTCCCGCTCCCGGCGCCGGCGCCGACTTGACGCTCTCCTCGCCCGGCAGGCCGAGGTGGATGACGCCCGAGCGGTCGGCCGCGGTTACGCCGACCGCGGCCACCACCGCCACCGTCGCGATGCCCTTCACCGCCGCCGAGGTGGCGATCGTTTTCGCCGCGCCGCCGCCGAGGGCCGCCGCGAGGCCGCCGCCGGTGGCCGCCTGCGAGCCGCCGCCGATCAGGCCCTGCAGCATGCCCGCCGCCGCGCACCGCCGGCAGCGGCGCGAGCGCCGCGAAGTCGCTGCTCGCGGCTCTTGATTTCGTCGCGGAACGCGCGGCAGCCGGCGCAGTCGCGCAGGTGGGCGCGGACGTCGCGCCGGCGGGTCACCCGGCCGTCGCCGTCGGAGAGCGCCCTGGTGACCGCGTCGCAGCTCATCTCACGCCCCTCCTCCATCTGGCGCAGGCTCAGCCGCGCCTCGTAGAGGGTCTGCCGGGCGACCGCGGCGGAGGTCCCCAGCGCAGCGCCGATCTCCTCGAAGTCGAGGCCCGCCAGCTCGCGCATCACCAGCGCGTCGCGTTGGCGCTCGGGCAGCTCCCGCAGGTCGGCGAGCAGGCCGCCGCAGCCGTTCCCGCGTCGCCGCTGTCCTCGGCGAGCCCGTAGCCCGGCGCCGCCAGCTCGACGTCGAGCTGCGCGCGTCTCGCCGGCGCCGGCGCAGCACGTCGATCGCCTCGTTGTGGGCGATCCGGTAGAGCCACGGCTTCAGCTCGATCTTGCGCTCCTCGCCGGGCAGCGCCCGCAGCACCTTGACCATCGTGTTCTGCAGCGCGTCCTGGGCGTCCTCGGGATTGCCGACGATCGCCAGGCAGAAGCGGTACAGGGGCTGGTGGTAGCGACGGAAGATCGCCGCGAAGGCGCGCTCGTCCCCGCCGACCGCGCGCCGCGTCAGCCGCTCGTCCGAGAGCAGCCGGCTGATTCCCGCTGGGGCTGCCGCTTCGCTCATACGACGATCTTCCCATCGTGGGCCGTCCAATCAAGGGTCGAGGCGCTCTGACGTCTCATAAACGCATCGTTCCCATCTCTTGTCAGCCCTTTTTCAGAATTGCCCTGATGAACCGGTTCCCACGCCGTTCGTTAAGGAAACCAGTCCAATGGCCGCAGGGGTCTCGGCCGCGGAGAGAAACAGGAGGGGTGCAGATGGTCGGAGCGCTGATCGGACTTCTCATCCTCGTCGCCATCGTGCTGGTGCTGCTGAAGGTCGCCGTCGCGGGCGGGATCCTCGGCCTGATCGCCCTGATCCTCCTGATCCTCCTCCTCCTGGGCCGGCTCTGAGACCCGCCACCGGACAAATCCGCCTTGCTTATCGCCGGGCGAGGTGGGTACGGAAAGGCCCATGAGCGAGCTCGTCCTTGGTCCCCTGCTGCGCTATGTCTCCGGCACCGAGGCGACGGTCTGGGTCGAGACCAGCGAGGCCTGCGAGGTCGAGATCCTCGGCCGCCGCGAGCCCACCTTCAGGGTCGAGGGGCACCATTACGCGCTGGTCTGCATCGACGGGCTCGAGCCGGCCCGGCATCTACGAGTACGAGGTCAGCGCTCGACGGCGAGGTGCGCTGGCCGGAGCCCGGCTCCGACCTGCCGCCGAGCGCGATCCGCACCCTCGACCCCGAGAAAGACGCTCGACATCTGCTTCGGCTCCTGCCGGGTCGCCGTCCCCCACGAGGCGCCCTTCACCGAACCAAAGACGAGACCGAGACGGCCACGAGGTCGACGCCCTCTGGGTCCTGGCGAAGCAGATGTCGCGACGGCGAGCGCGACGACTGGCCCGAGCAGCTGTTCCTGCTCGGCGACCAGGTCTACGTCGACGAGGGCTCGCCGAAGACGCGCAAGAAGATCAAGAAGCGGCGCGGCACCGAAACGCCCCCCTTCGACGAGGTGACCGACTTCGAGGAGTACACCTGGCTCTACCGCGAGAGCTGGGAGGAGCCGCTGATCCGCTGGCTCTTCTCCGCGTCTCGGTCTCGATGCTCTGGGACGACCACGACATGAGCGACGACTGGAACATCTCCCGCGACTGGCTGCTGGAGATGCAGCAGAGTCCTGGTGGCACCGGCGCGTGATCGGCTGCGTCTCCAGCTACTGGATCTACCAGCACATTGGCAACCTCTCGCCGCGCGAGCTGGCCGAGAACGAGCTCTACCAGCCGGTCCGCGGCAACCAGAAGGCGCGACGAGGAGCTCTTCCCCTGGGCCCACCGGATCCACTCGATGGGCGACGGGACCCGCTGGAGCTTCTGCCGCGACTTCGGCCGCACCCGGGCGATCTTCATCGACGCCCGCGCGGCGCGGGTGCTGGAGGAGGACCGGCGGGCGATCGTCGACGACGAAGAGTGGGAATGGATCGTCGAGCACGCGAGCGGCGACTTCGACCACCTGCTGATCGCACCACGATCCCCTGGCTCCTCTCCCCCGCCTTCGACCGGCTCGAGGCCTGGAACGAGCAGCTCTGCAACGGCGCCTGGGGCAAGCCGGTGGCCGGGGCGAGCGAGAAGCTGCGCCGCGAAGTCGACTTCGACCACTGGGCCTGCCTTCGGCGAGTCCTTCGCCAAGCTGCGCGACCTCCTGCACGAGGTCGCCACCGGCAAGCGCGGCCAGGCCGCCGGCCTCGGTCGTCGTCCTCTCCGGCGACGTCCACCACGCCTACCTCAGCGAGGTCGCCTTCCCCAAGCGGCCGAGGGCGAGTCGACAGCAGCGCCCGTCTACCAGGCGGTCTGCTCGCCCTACCGCAACCCGCTCGACGAAAAAGAGCGGCGGGTGGTGCGGACCGGCTTCGGCCGAGCCGCTGACCGTCTTCGCGCGGCTGCTGGCCAAGGCGGCCGGCGCCCCCGACCCGGGGATCCGCTGGCGCACCGTCGAGGGACCCTACTTCGACAACCAGGTCGGCGACCCTCGAAATCGACGGCCGCCGCGCCCTGATGCGCCTCGACAAGACCGTGCCCGGCGAAGACGGCACCGACGCGCTCGAAGAGAGCTTCTCCCGCCGCCTCGCCTGAGCGGACTACGACTCGGCCAGGGCGGCCGCCGGCAGCTTCGCTTCTGGCGCCGCTCCCACCAGCCCCAGGCCAGCATCACCGCGCCGGCATAGACCCAGCCGAGGGCGACGTCGAAGAAGTAGTGCTCCCCGGTCGCCATCAGGGTCAGCCCCATCAGCAGCGGGTAGAGCAGCAGCAACGGCCGCAGCCGGCGGCGGCGCACCCGGCCCCAGAGGAACAGGGCGACCAGGGTGACGAAGGCGGCAGTGCAGCGAGGGCACCGCGGCGACGAGGTTGCTGCTCGCCTGGCCCTTGGAGAAGAGCGAGGCGGTGCCGACGCTGACCACTTCCCAGCCCTTGCCGGTGGTGCGGTGGACTTCGTCGATCAGGCCCATTTCCCCGGCCATCCAGGGCGGCGCCGCCGGGAAGAGGATGTAGGTCGCCAGCCCGGCCAGCGCCAGCGTCACCAGCCGCCGGGTGAAGCGGTGGAAGGCGCGTCGGTCGCGGGCCCAGAAGTACCCGGCCAGGGCGAAGGGGACGATGAAGTAGGAGGTGTAGACGAGGGTGAAGAGGACGTCCCACCAGTGGACGACCCCGGGGTCGTAGAGCCGATCCTGCAGCCACTCGGTCGGGGTTTCGCCGCCGAAGACGAAGCTGTCGAAGTCGACCATCGGGTGGACGTGGACGCCGATCCCGAACGAGTCGGCCGCCCCTCGGGTGAGGTCGTAGATCCAGAGCACCGCGACGATCGGCAGCCAGTCGATGACCAGCTGGAGGATTTCCCGCGGCGGCCGGCCGATCGAGGCGCAGGCGAGCGCCCCGCAGGTCCAGAGGATCACCAGCTCGCGCTGGACCGGGATCCCGTAGGCCGCCGTCCAGAGGACCAGCGCGACGGCGTACAGGCCGAAGGCGTAGGGGCGGAACACCGCCCAGGAGGCGAAGCGGAATTCGGGCGCCTGCTCGACCCTCGCCTCAGCTGATTCACCGGAAGACATCCGGTCAATCTAAGCGAAGTTCACCGGACGTTAGCCTGGGTCCGAATGTGCGCTGATATCGCCCAGCCAACCAAGCTGCTGATCGGCGGCGAGCAGGTCGCCGGCACCGGCCCCGCGCTGGCGGTCGAGAACCCGTTCACGACGGAGACGATCGCCGAGCTCGGCCCCGCCTCGCCCGAGCAGGTCGAGGCCGCCGTCGCCGCCGCCCGCGGGGCCTGGCCCGGATGGGCGCGGATGACCGCCGGCGAGCGCTGCGAGCTGCTGCACGAGATCGCGCGCCGCCTGCGCGAGGGCACCGAGGAGCTGGCGCGGACGATGACCGCCGAGGGCGGCAAGCCGCTGATCGAGAACCGCGACGAGCTGGAGTGGACCGCCGCCGCCTTCGACTACTACGCCGAGATCGGCCGCGACAGCGCCGGCCGGGTGATCCCACCGATCGAGAACACCCAGCTGGCGATGGTGGTCAAGGACCCGCTCGGCGTCGTCGGCTGCATCGTCCCCTGGAACTAGTGGTCTGCCCGGCAAGTGTGGCACCGATTTTGCGGCTGCAAACCGTCGCCCGCCTTTGTCCTCGGTCGGTCAAATAGCGCTGCTATTCGACCTCCCTGCGTCCGCGGCGGGCTAGGTTTTCGCACGCCAAATCGGCACCGGACTTACCGGACAGACCACTCGCTGCTGCTGCTCGCCTGGAAGGTCGCGCCAGACCCGGCAGCGCCCGGCCGCCTTCAGGGGAGATCCGGAGACCAGCGCGTGCGGCCGGCGGTGCCGGACCAAGCGGGGGTAGGACGCAGGGAGGCCTAATGGCAGAGCCATTCGGCCGACCGAGGACGCCGCCCCGCGAAGTGTCCGGTGCCGCCAGACGTGCGTGGGGGTCTCCGGATATCCCCTGAAGGCGGGAGGTCTGCACCTCGGCCGAGCGCTTCTACGTCGCCGAGGAGGTCTACGACGACTACGTCGAGGCCTTCGTCGACCACACCCGCGGCCTCGTCCTCGGCGATCCCTTCGAGGTCGCCACCGACATCGGGCCGATGGTCTCCGACCCGCAGCGGGCCAAGGTCGTCGCCCAGCTCGAAGCCGCCGCGGCGGCCGGCGCCGAGGTCCTCACCGGCGGCGACCGCGGCGGCCAGGCCCGCGGCCACTTCCTCGCGCCCGCCGTCGTCGTCGGCGCCGCCGCCGACAGCGCCCTGCTGCGCGAGGAGACCTTCGGCCCGGTCGCGCCGATCGTCCCGGTCTCCTCCCTCGACGAGGCGATCGCGCTCGCCAACTCGACCGAGTTCGGGCTCGGCGCCAACGTCTACACCGCCGACCTCGAGAACGCGGTCCGCTGCATGCGCGAGCTGCGCGCCGGCACGGTCTGGATCAACGACCCGCTGACCGACAACGACGCCGGCCCCTTCGGCGGCTTCAAGCAGTCGGGCCTGGGGCGCGAGCTCGGCCGCGAGGGCCTCGAGGCCTTCCAGGAGACCAAGCACGTCCACATGGAGTCGCGGATCGAGCGCAAGGAATGGTGGTACCCCTACAAGGAGTACGGCGCCGGCTGATGTCGACTTTGTAAGGCATAGCCGTACAAAGTCGACACCTCACCGCGGCGGCGGGATCGGGCTGCGCCCCAGGCGCGAGAAGACGTTCTCCTTGAAGCCGCGGCGCACCCCCTGGCCGAAGGCTTCGGTGACGAGCGGGGAGCCCTCCAGCGGCCAGTCGTTCTCGCCGTCGGCTTTGTCGAACCAGACGAGGCCGCGGACCTTGCCGAAGCCGCGCCGCAGCGAGACGAACATGTCGTCGACCCAGGCCGCCTTCTCCTCCGGCGCCCCCGCCGAGGCGACCTCGGCAATCAGCATCGGCTTGCGCGGGGCGATGTGGCCGGCGACCCGCCGATAGGCGGGCGCGAACAGCTCGGAGAAGCTGCGCCACGGCGCCGGCTCGCTCGAGTCCGGACCCCAGTTGTAGCCGTCGAGGCAGGTCCAGTCGACGAAGCCGTCGCCGGGGTAGAACGGGCGCAGCGATTCGTCGCGGGCGTACGGGCACCAGACCCAGGTCGCGTTCGCTGCCCCGACCCGGTCGAAGATGCGATGGACGTGGCGCCAGGCGGCGACGAATTCGCCAGGCTGGTTGCCGTTCGTGCCGGCCCCCCAGGGGAACCAGCTGCCGTTCATCTCCCAGTCGAAGCGGAGGAAGAAGGGGTGGCCCCAGTCGCGGGCGGCGCGGGCGAAGTCGCGGACGTGGCCGTCGTAGCGGCCGGCACGCAGGTCGGCAAGCTGGAAGCTCTCCGGGTTGCCGCCCGAGGAGGCCGAGCTCCAGCTGAAGAGCGGGATCGCGCCGTGACGGCGGATCTTCGCCATCTCCGCGGTCGGGAAGGTGTAGAAGTCGCAGCGCCTGCGGCCGCACTCGGCGAACGGGGCTGAGAACTGCAGCAGCGAGAGCCCCCGGCCGACGCGGGCTTCGAAGCGGTGCGCGGCCCGCATGTCCCAGGGCGCTTCGCCGCCGGTCAGCTGCGGCCCGATCCAGGCGCCCCAGTAGAGCGGGCGCGGCTTCGCCGCGGCGCTGCCTGGCAGCAGCAGCAGCAGGACCAGTGCTCCGATAATGGGGATGGCTGGGCGTCTCACTCCTCGGCGCCGACTACTTTGGCAGCCGGGCCTATTCGAGCTCGAAGCTCGTCAGGTCCTGGGCGTAGATCGGGCTGACGACGAGGTCGTCGAGGTTGACCGAGTCGGCGACGAAGGTGCCGAGCGTCAGGGTCCCGAACGGCGCCCACGGCGCCTGCTTCATCACCTCCCGGTCGAGCGCGGCGTATTCGGCTTCCTGCCGCGGGCCAAGCTGCTGGCGCTCCAGCGCGGCGATCTTCCGGTCGACCGCCGGGTCGCCGAAGCGCGCCCAGTTGGTGTTGCCGACCGGGGCGATGCTTTCGCTCGAGAGCTGCGGCTGGAAGTAGTCGCTCGGGTGCGGGTAGTCGAGGAACCAGTTCGCCCAGCCGGTGTCGAGACCGGGAGTGGCGGCGTTGCCGATCACGGTGAAGTAGTTCGCCGCGTCGACCGTTTTCAGCTTCGCGTCGAAGCCGATCTCGGTCAGCACCTGCTGGTAGTACTCGCCGACTTCGTCGTTGGGCGTCAGGTTGTTGGTCCAGACGTTGATCTCGCGGTCCGCCGGGTGGGCGCGCTCGACAAGGCTCTTCGCCCGCCCGATGTCGTGCGGGTAGAGCTCGAACTTGCGGTAGCCCGGCATCTGCGCGGGCAGCACCTGCTGCGTCCGCTTCAGGGTGCCGGCGTAGATCCGTTCCAGCGCCTCCGGGTCGATCGCGTAGTTGACCGCGCGCCGGACCCGCACGTCGTCGAACGGCGGCTCCTGCGTGTTCATCCAGAAGTAGTAGGTGCTGATCGTCGGGTCCTCGCGGAACTGGGTCCCCTCGAAGCGCCGCTTCACCTCCGGATAGCGGTCGACCGGCGGCGGGTTCTTCATCCAGTCGACCTTGCCGCGTTCGACCTCCTCCAGCTGGGTGATCGGGTTGGTGCGGACTTCGAAGCTGATCTTGTCGACGTGGCCGTCGGGGAGCTGTGGCATCGCCGGGCCGTTGTCCGAGGCCCAGTAGGGATTGCGCCGGTACTCCCAGCTGCGACCCGGCTTGACCGCGGTGATCATGTACTGGCCGGTCGCCGGCGGCGGGTTCGTCGTCTGGTCCTCATTCGGGGTGCCGGGCGGCAGCAGCGCCGCGAAGGTCAGGCCCAGCGTGTAGCTGAAGGTCCCGCTCGGCTGGTTCAGGTGGATGACGATCTTGCCGCTGGCGTCGTCGGCTTCGATCCCGGCGATGCCGCCCTTCTTCGCCTTCGCGAACCGTTCGGCGCCGACGATGCCGGTGTAGAAGGTGGAGCCAAGCGAGTTGACGCGGTAGAGGCGTTCGATCGAAGAGCGGAAGTCGGAGGCGCGGACCGGGCTGCCGTCGGAGTACCTCAGCCCGGGACGCAGCTGCAACGTGTAGCGCCGCCCGCCGCGATCGATCTTCGGCAGCGCCTTCGCCAGGCCCGGGATCAGCTCGGTGCCGGCCTTGCCGTTCTCCGGCGCGTAGGTGAGCAGCGGGATGTAGGTGTCGTGCAGCGCCGTCGCGGCTTCGAGGCTGAAGGCGAGCGAGGGATCGAGGTAATCGGGGAACGAGTTGTAGGTCCCGCGCAGCGTCTCGCCGCCACCCGAGTCGCCACCGGACCCGCAGCCCGCAAGGGCCGCGCATGCCAACAGGACCAGCCCCAGGCGGCCGGCCGATGACCGCAGATTCGTCAAAACCTCGTTACTCCCCGTAGAGCGTCGTCAAGAACATAAACGGAGATGTCCTCCGGCGCTACTCGGCCCGCAGCCGGCCGTGCTCGGATTGGTAGTGGCGCAGCGTGTCGCTGGTGGTCTCACCGGGCACCCGCAGGCGCGAGCGCAGCGTCTCGGCGAAGTCGTCGATCGCCATCTGCAGGATCTCCGCCCTGATCCGCAGCGAGTGCGGCCGGTCCTCCTCCCCGGCCTCGTCGGCGAGGGAGCTGAGGAAGGGCAGCAGCCCCGCCAGCGCCCGCTCCTCGTCCTCGGTGCGGAAGTAATGGGTGATCGGGAAGTGGATGACGTCGCGCCGGGCGCGGATCAGCTGCTCGGCGAACCCGGCGAGGAGCGTTTCCAGGAGCGCCGGGTCGGCGTCGGCCAGCTCCTCCCCCAGCCGCTCCTCGGTCTCTTTCGCCAGGTGGACCTCGTGGGCGAGCGAGTCGCGGCGGGCGATCGCGCCGTAGATCGAGATCAGCCAGGAGATGCTGGCGGTGAGCAGGCCGAGGCCGAACATCGTCTCCACCGGGCCCAGCAACCGCAGCAGCGGGGTCGCCGGCGAGATGTCGCCGTAGCCGAGGCTGGTGAGGTTGACCAGGGAGACGTAGAGGGCGTCGAAGAAGCCGGTGTGCTCGTCCGGGTTCAGCCCCGGGCTGAAGTTGAAGCCGTCGGGCAGCTGGGGCAGGAAGACCAGCGCCCATCCCACAGCCAGCAGCGCCGCCCAGGTCGCCACCACGGCGACGTAGCTGAGCGGTCCCGCCAGCAGCCCGAGGGTGCCGCTGCGCGGCAGCCGGCGGGCGAGCGCGGCGACCCCGCGGACGACTTTGCGCGCCACCATCCCGCGGCCGAGCGGGTGGAAGAGGACGTCGAAGATGTCGCGCAGCGCGATCCCGATCAGGGCGACGCCGAGCACGGTCCAGAGGATGTCCACCCCCGGGAAGCTATTTGACGGCGCCGCGGTCGCCGCCGGCGGGGACCGCGGCGGCGGTGCGGACGACGTCGGCCAGCTCGGCGCCGAGCCTCGACCAGGAGAAGCGCTCGACCGCCCGCCGGCGCGCCTCCTCGCCGCGGCGGCGCCGATCGGCCTCGTCGCTCACGGCCGCGACGATGGCCCCCGCCAGGGCGCCGACGTCGTCGGGACCGACCAGCCAGCCGGTCTCCGGGTCGGCGACGATCGTCGCCGGGCCACCGCGGTCGACGGCGATGACCGGCAGGCCGCAGGCCATCGCCTCGACCAGGACCTGGCCGAACGCCTCCCAGACCGAGGCGTGGACGAGGAGGTCGCCGGCGTGGAGGAACGGCGGCAGCTCGTCGTGCCGTTGCCAGCCGGCGAGGAAGACGCCCCGGGCGCCGGTGCGCTCGATCGCCTCGCAGGGATGCTCCCCCTCCCACTCGCCCGGGTGACCGCCGATCAGGACCAGCGCCGCCCCCTCACCCAGCTCCTCCTGCGCCCGGGCGAAGGCCTCGATCAGCAGCGGCAGGCGCTTGACCTCGGTGAAGCGACCGACGGCGAGCAGCACCACCCCCTCGAGCGCCTCCAGGTCCCGCTCTTCATAGGAGACGGTTCCCGGCGCGCCGCCGGGGCGCCAGCCCCGCGGCTCCTCGACGAGGTGCCGGCGCCAGTGGGCGCGGCGGTCGACGGCGCCGGGGTGGAAGATCGGGTCGAAGCCGTTGGGGATGCAGGCGAAGCGCTCCTCGTCGAGGTCCAGCAGCCCGGCCGCGCGCTCGAGCCCGCTGCGGTCGTTGACGACGATCCGGCTGCAGGCCGCGGCCCAGGCGCAGATCCGCTCCCTCCATCGCTCGGCATGCGCCCAGCCCGCCGGCGCCCCGGCGGCGATCCGTTCCAGCATCAGCAGCTCGGTCCCGTGGATGTGGCCGACGACCGGCACCTCCGGCAGCAGCCGCGCGGCCGCCTCGTTGAGCGGCGTCAGGTGGTGTAGGTAGAGGACGTCGACCGCGGGCGCCGCCGCGGCCTCGATGGCTTGGGACCAGGCGTCCACCTGCAGCTCGAAGGCCTCGTCGTCGAGGCTGGCGAGGACGCGGTCGGGCACGCCGGGCCGGTCCTCGTAGGAGCCGTGGATCGGGGCGGTCCCGGCCGGGCCGCGATAGCGCAGGGGGTCGGGCGAGTCGATCGCCGGAGCGAAGTCGACCGGGCGCAGGTCGAGGCCGGCGTAGAAGCTCGGCGCCGACGCCTCGCCGCCGAGGTCGGGGCGCGACCCGGCCAGCACCGTGACCGCGAGGCCGTTCTCCCCCAGCTCGCGGGCGAGCGAGCGGCAGGAGTGCGCCGAGCCGCCGCGAGGGTAGAAATACATCCCCATCAACACCCTCTTCACGGAAGCGGCCATAACCGCTGAGCCTAGCGACGCGGGTTATTCGTCAAGCAGGGCGCCGCGGGGCGAAGTGCAGGACGGTCGCGACCTCGCGGCCGCCGGCCAGCTCCAAGCCGTGCTCCTCGCGCGGCGTGTTGACCAGGTTGCCGCCGACCACCAGCGAGGCGGACCCGCCGCCGTCCAGGTTGATCGCCTGCTCCGCCCCGAGCCCGGCCATCGCCGTCGCCAGCTCGGCCATCGTCAGCCCGGCCTCGTCGTCGGCGCGCCCGTCGCAGACGACGGCGATCATCTCGCCGGCGGAGAGGCCGAGCGCGGCGCGCGGGTAGCGACCGGCGGTGATGTCGGAGTCGAACTGGCGGGAGCCGGCCGAGAACCCCTCGGCGTCCTCCCCCGCGCGGATCAGCGAGCCGCCGCCGGCGACCAGCATCGGCCCGGCGTGCAGGAGGTCGCCGTGGGGAACCGGGCCCAGCTCGTGCCGCGCCGCCAGCCTCACCTCGCCACCGGCGACGTGGACGCAGGCGCGCCGCCGGTGCCAGGGGGCGTCGAAGGGCTCGCTCGGCAGGGCCCGGCTGTCGATCCAGAGGTCACCGAGCGCCGGCCCGCCGGGGCGCATGTAGAAGCCGCCGACGATCGCGTGCTCGGCGCCGCTGCGCCGGCACCACCCCTGCACCGTCGCGGGGGGCTCGAGCGCCACCGCCCGCAGGCAGAAGTCGGCGCGCCCGAAGCGGGCGACGTGGACCGTGGTCGCGGCGCCGTCGGCGAGGCGAAGCCGGCGCCGCTCGAGCGTCGGCCGAGCCATGTCGAGCGCCGTGGATGGGGATGCCGTCCGCATACCGTGGACCTAAACCAGGTTGCGAGGAATGGAACATCATCTACAGGACGGAGATGTTGCTTTGCCGCCAACGCCGACAGCGCTTTCGGGGGAGAGGTTCTCCGCCGCTAGGCTGACCCACTCATGGTCCCGCTCTCGATCCTCGACCTCGCCGCCGTCGGGCGCGAGGAGTCGATCGCCGAGAGCTTCGCCGGCAGCGTCGAGCTGGCGCGGGCGGCCGAGAAGGGCGGCTACCGGCGCGTCTGGTACGCCGAGCACCACAACATCTCCTCGATCGCCTCCTCGGCGACCGCGGTCCTGATCGCCCACGTCGCCGCCCACACGGAGACGATCCGGCTCGGGGCCGGCGGCATGATGCTGCCCAACCACTCGCCGCTGGTCGTCGCCGAGCAGTTCGGGACGCTGGAGACGCTGCACCCGGGGCGGATCGACCTCGGGCTGGGGCGGGCGCCGGGCACCGACCAGCGGACCTGGATGGCGCTGCGCCGCGATCCGGCCGCCAGCGACCGCTTCCCCCAGGACGTCGTCGAGCTGCAGCGGTTCCTCGGCGACGAGGATCCCGTGCCGGGCCTGCGGGCGATCCCCGGCAAGGGGACCAAGGTGCCGCTCTACATCCTCGGCTCCTCCCTCTTCGGGGCCGAGCTGGCGGCGCAGCTGGGCCTGCCCTACGCCTTCGCCTCCCACTTCGCGCCGCGCCACCTGCACGAGGCGCTCGAGCTCTACCGCAAGGAGTTCAAGCCCTCGGCCCAGCTGAGCAAGCCCTACGCGATCGCCGGCGTCGGCGTGATCGCCGCCGAGACCGAGGAGAGCGCCGCCGCCCAGCTGGAGGCCGCCCGCCGGATCCGCGCCCGCGCCCTCTTCGGCCGCGGCAGGAAGCTCACCGAGGAGGACGTCACCGCCCTCCTGCAATCCCCCCAGGCGGCGGTCGTCGACGAAATGCTCGCCTACACCGCCGTCGGCCGGGCCGAGAAGGTCGCCGCCTACCTGGAGAGCTTCGCCGCCGACACCGGCGCCGACGAGCTGATCGCCGCCCACTACTCCGACTCGGTGGCGAACCGGCTGCGCTCGGTGGAGCTGGTCGCCCCGGCAAGCCGGCCCTAGACGGCCCTGCTCTTTCAGGCTGGCGACGTTTCCGCCTTTACCGGAAGCAACCGTGATAATTGGAGGCGCTTCGTTGCCCTACCCGAAGCGGTCGTAGCCCTCCGCACCAGTCCCAGAATGCCCGACAGCTCTCGTCTCAGCCTGCCGATTTTGATGTACCACAGCGTCTCCGACGACCCCGGGGGCAGGAACGGCAGGCCGCTGACGGTTACGCCGGGGACGTTCGCCGAACACGTCGAGCACCTCAGCGACGAGGGCTTCAGCGGCCACTCGGTGCGGGACATGGTCGCGGCGCTCGAGGGCCGCGGCGAGCTGGGGCCGAAGCCGGTGGTCCTCACCTTCGACGACGCCTACCGCGACTTCCACACCGACGCCCTGCCGGTCCTCGCCCGCCACGGCTTCTCGGCGACGGTCTACGTGACGACCGCCTTCATCGGCTCTGAGACCAACCCGCTGACCGGGGATCGCAGGCACCACCGCACCGTCCTCTCGGCCGGGGAGCTCCGCGAGCTGGCCGCGGCGGGGATCGAGTGCGGCGCCCACAGCCACACCCACCCACAGCTCGACGACGTCCCTCCCGCTCGCCTCCGGGACGAGGTGCGGCGGCCCAAGGAGCTGCTCGAGGACTGCCTGCAGGCGCCGGTGCTGACCTTCGCCTACCCCTACGGCTACCACGACCGGGCGGCGAAGGAGGCGGTGGCGAGCGCGGGCTACCGGGCCGCCTGCCGGGTGGGGAACCTCCCCTGCCCGCTCGACGCCGACCGCTTCGCGCTGCCGCGGCTGACGGTCAGGTCGCGGACCGACGTGCGCCGGCTCGACCGCATGGTGCGGCGCTCGCCGACGGCGCTGGGGCGGGCGCGGTCCGGGGTCAAGGACGAGCTCTGGCGCTTCGCCCGGCGGCACAGCCGGCTGGGCGAGAGGAGCGCGGCATGAGCGGCAACGGCGCCTCCCCTTCGGTCTCGGTCGTGATCTGCACCCACGACGAGCGGCGCTACGACGAAGTCGTCGAGGCGGTGCGCTCGATCGAGCGCCAGACCTACCCCGCCCTGGAGACGATGGTCGTCGTCGACCACAACCGCCCCCTCTTCGAGCGGCTGAGCGCGGCCTTCCCGCAGCTGACCGTGCTCGAGAACGGCGGGCCGCAGGGGGCCCCGTCCTCGAAGAACACCGGGGCCTTGATCGCCAGCGGCGACGTCGTCGCCTTCCTCGACGACGACGCCGTCGCCGCCGACGACTGGCTGGAGGAGATCTCCAACGCGCACCGCACCTTCCCCGGCATCCTCGGGATCGGCGGCTGGACCGAGCCGGCCTGGGAGCGCTCGCAGCCGGCCTGGTTCCCGATCGAGTTCGGCTGGGTGGTGGGCGCCAGCTACCGCGGCCTGCCGGACGCCGGCGGGCTGATGCGCAACACCACCGGCGGGAACATGTCGGTGGACCGCCGCGCCTACGTGGAAGCGGGTGGGTTCGACGTCAACCTCGGCAAGGTCGGGGTCCGCTCGGAGCCCGAAGACACCGAGCTCTGCATCCGCATCGGCAACATGCATCCCGACCGCAGCTGGATCTTCTGGCCGAGCGCCCGGATCAGCCACAAAGTGCCGCTGGAGCGCGAATCCTTCCGCTACTTCATCACCCGCTGCCGCTACGAGGGGCTGGGCAAGGCGGCGCTGACGGCGATCGCCGGCAGCCGCCGCGGGCTCTCCAGCGAGCGCTCCTACGCGTTGCGGATCCTCTCCAGCGGCGTCGCGATCCGGATCTCCAAAGGCCTGCGCTCGCGCGACTCCTCCTCCTTCGCCCAGGCGGTCGTGCTCGTCGTCGGCCTCGCCGTCACCACCGCCGGCTTCGCCGAGGGCCTCTTCACCGTCAAGCTGCGCTCGCTGCGCGCCAAGCCGAGAACCTAGAGTGGGCAGCGACGGCAACCGCGAGGAAGGGGAACGGACCATGGCGGACAGCGGCTCGAAGGCAGGCGACGGCGGCGCTTCCCCCGCGAAGCTCATCGACGGGAGGATCGAGGAGCTGGGGGACTGGCGAGGCGAGACCCTCGCCCTGGTCCGCAGGCTCATCAAGCAGGCCGACCCCGAGGTGGTCGAGGAGTGGAAATGGAGAAACCCGGTCTGGTCGCACGGCGGGATCGTCTGCACCGGTGAGACCTACAAGGACAAGGTGAAGATGACCTTCGCCCAGGGCGCCTCGCTCGGCGACCCCGCCGGGCTGTTCAACTCCAGCCTCGGCGGCAACACCAGGCGGGCGATCGACATCCACGAGGAAGAGGCGATCGACGAGGAGGCGCTGAAGGCGCTGATCCGCGAGGCCGTCGAGCTGAACACGTCAGGAGGCTGAGATGGGAAAGCTGATCGCGACGACCCAGGCCACCCTCGACGGCGTCGTCGACCCGGTCGGCGAGTGGGTCCAGCCGGACGGCGACCACGGCGACCACTCGCTCGAGCGGCAGGCGAGATCGAGCGGGATGGTCCTGGGCCGCAAGACCTACGAGGGGCTGGCGGGGTACTGGCCGAGCCAGTCGGGCAAGTGGGCGGACATGGTCAACCCGCTGCCGAAGTACGTCGGCTCCACCACCCTCTCCGGCGAGCTCGAGTGGAACGCGATCCTGCTCGAAGGGCAGCTGGAGGACTCGATCCCGAGGCTGAAGGCCGAGACCGAGGGTGACCTCTTCATGCACGGCAGCGGCGAGTTCGCCTACGCCCTCGCCGAGAGGGGTCTGATCGACCAGTTCGAGATCTACCTGAACCCGATCGTCTGGGGCGAAGCCAACCTCCATGTGCTCGGCGACAGGGGAACCGTGCGGATGGCGCTCGAGGACGTGAGGCGGTTCGACTCCGGAGTCGTCCTCCTCACCTACCTGCCTGCGTCCTGACCCCGGCCTCGTTCGTAGCACTCGGTGCTACAGTCGTGCACATGGCTCGAGACGTCTCGATTCGAGAGCTTCGCAACTCGACCTCGCGGGTCGTCGCCGAGCTGGAAGCGGGTGAGCGGCTGACGCTCACCGTCAATCGGAGGCCGGTCGCCGACATCCTCCCCCACGCCGAGGCGCGCGATCCCTGGGTTTCCTCCTCGGAGCTGCGCCGGATCGTGAGCGAGGCGCCCGCCGACCCCGGCCTGCTCGGCGATCTCGCCGACGTCCGCGGCGCCGAGCTCGACGATTGAGCAAAGCGGTCGCCGACACCTCGATCTTCATCGCCCAGGAGACGGGCCGGGAGCTCGGGGGGCTTCCCGCGAAGATCGCGGTCTCCGTGATCACCGTGGCCGAGCTGGAGCTGGGGGTGCTGCGCGCGACCGATGCCGACTCCCGCGCCCGCCGCCTCGCCACCCTCTCGCGCGTGCAGTCCACCTACCCCCTGCTGCCGGTCGGCCCCGAGGTCGCGAGCTGCTTCGCCCGCATCGCCGCGGCCGAGCGCACCCGCGGCCGTCGCCTCCGCCGTCACGACACCTGGATCGCGGCGACGGCGATGAAACACGGGGCTGCGGTCCTGACCCAGGACTCCGATTTCTCGAGCTTCGAGGAAGTAGAGGTCGTGCGCGTCTGATCGGGGGTCGGGGTCAGGCCCGCTCTCGGAGGCGGGCCGTCCATCGCCCGTGGCGGCGGCGAAGCTCGTCTTCGTCGAGGTCGGGTCGGCCCAGGGGCAGGTAGTTCGGGACCCAGGACTCCACCGTGTCCTCGGAACGAGCGGCGGCCCAGCAGTCCCATAGGCGGAGCTCTCCCACCGTCTGGCCGCTCGCCGCCTCGTAGGCGGCGAGGAGCTCGTCGGCGATCTGCTCGCCGAACAGGAGGACGAGATCGAGCCGGCACCAGCCCAGGTCGAAGCCGCGCGGACCGCGTGAGCCGCTCGACCAGTCGACGACGCCGGTGAGCGTTCCGCCCCGCCAGACGACGTTGCCCGACCAGTAGTCGCCGTGGGTGAGAACCTTCGGCGCGGCGGCGACCTCAGGCCAGCGGGACCGGACCTCCGCCGCCAGCGGGCCGCCCAACAGCTCCTGCGAGCCCGCGCTGCGGTCGAAGACGCTTGGCAGCTCCGCCTGCCGCCCGGCCGGCACCGCGTGCACCGCCGCCAGCGCGCGACCCAGCTCGCGCGCCCATGGCCGCGGATCGGCGGGAGTGATGTCCGGCCGACCGTCGAGCCAGCTGGTCAACGAGGTCGGGGACCTCGACCAGCGGCCGTCCAGGTCGACGCCGAGCGGCAACGGGGCCAGGCCACCGAGCCCGTCGAGAGCCTGCAGCACACGCTGCTCGTGCAGCGGGGCGTCGTCGCCCGGCGGAAACTGACGGACGACGACGCTGGTCGCGGGGTCCCTGGTGTCGACCCTCCAGGTTTCCGCGTGCTGACCGCCCTCGAGGCGCTCGGCACCCAGGACCACGGCCGAGGGACCGGCGAGGCGCCGGACTTCCTCCAGCGCTCCAGGCGAGGGCAGGGTCGCGGAATCGGTCATCGCCGAAACCCTAGGTCGACCGAGGCCCGCGCGCGCCGCACCACCACCTGATGATGTACCAGGGCAGGAATGGCGAGTTCAGCCACGACCGGCTCCAGTTCGACGTCCCGATCCCGGACCTTCCGCCGGGCAAGGGCCTGAAGATCGACATGTGGGCGCCGCTGGTGACCATCAACGCGATCTCCAACAACGGCGTCTCCAACGACGCCGGTTGGGCGGTCGACGATTTCTTCCTCGCGGTGGCAGGCCCGACCACCACGGTGAGGGTCGACGCCGGCTCGCGGTGCGCGACTCCGACGGCTTCGTCCTCCGTGCCGGCTACATGATCAACCTGCTCGGCAGCCATCAGAACCTGCCGCCCGGGCCCAAATAGGGGGCGATAGACCCACAAGCGGAGGCCCGTACCGGGGGCAGGGGTTGCCATAGGATTGCGCCGTGCCGTTCACGCGCAGGAACCTCAAGGAGGACTTGGAGGACGTCGGGTCCAACTTCGACGGCGCGCCGGACCTGGAGTTCCGCTTGGCGACCAAGGCGCTCGGGCTCGAGAGATCGGGCCTGGGCTACCAGCGCGTCCCGCCCAACTACCGCTTTCCGTACGGCCACACGCACGAGCGGCAGGAGGAGGTGTACGTGGTCCTGCGCGGGAGCGGGCGGATGAAGCTCGACGACGAGATCGTCGAGCTCAGGGAATGGGACGCGGTGCGCGTCGCGCCCGGTACGTGGCGGGGCTACGAGGCCGGGCCGGAAGGCCTCGAGATCTTCGTCGTCGGCGCGCCCAATCTCGGCGAGAACCCGCGCGACGACGTCGAAGGCAAGCGCGACTGGTGGGCCGATTAGCACCAGGCACCCGGAAAGTCCCGGTGCGATCTTCCTCCGCTTCCTCAAGTTCGGCTGCCTGGCCTGGGGCGGACCGGCGGCGCAGATCGCGATGGTCAAGCGCGAGTGCGTCGACGAGGAAGGGTGGATCAGCGAGGCGACCTTCAAGCGCCAGCTCGCCGTCTACCAGGTGCTGCCCGGCCCCGAGGCCCACGAGCTCTGCGTCTACTTCGGCCGCCTGCGCGGCGGCAAGCTGGGCGGGCTCCTCGCGGGGCTGGGCTTCATGCTCCCGGGCTTCATGCTCATGCTCGCGCTCTCGGCGCTCTACGTCGAGGCGGACGTCGCGAGCCAGCTTCGACTCCCTGTTCTACGGACTGAGCGCGGCCGTCGGCGCGCTGGTGGCGCGGGCGGTGGTCCGTCTCGGCGGTTCCTTCCTCACCGATGCGCCGCTGGTCCTGATCGCGCTCGCGGCCTTCGCCCTTACCCTCTTTGCCGATGCGAGCTTCATCCTGGTGCTGCTCGGCGCCGGCATCGCCTACGAGCTGTGGCGAAACGCCCGCGCCTGGACGGGGCGCGCTTCCTCCTTCTCGCTGTCCCCGGCCGCCCTCGTGGTCGTCGCCGCCGGCGCGATCAGCTTCTCGCTCGGGATCTCGATCTTCTGGGAGGGGTTGAAGGCGGGGCTCCTGACCTTCGGCGGCGCCTACACGGTCGTCCCCTTCCTGCACGGCAGCGCCGTCGAAGGGCACCACTGGCTGACCGAGGAGCAGTTCGTGGACGGGCTCGCCATCGGCGGCATCCTGCCGGCGCCGCTGATCATCTTCGCGACCTTCGTCGGCTACCTCGCAGGCGGGCCCCTCGGCGCCCTGCTGATCACCGTCGGGATCTTCATCCCGGCCTTCGTCTTCCCGATCTTCCTGCACCGCCAGCTGGTCGCGGTCGCCGAAAACCCCCGCCTGCACCTCTTCCTGCTCGGCGTGGTGGCCGGCGTCGTCGGGCTGATCGCCGCCGTCACCGTGGAAATCGTCGGGACCTCGGTGGTCGACGTCTACACCGCGATCCTCGCGCTCGGCGCCTTCCTCGCCCTCAACCGCTGGCACGGCAAACTGACCGTGCTCTACGTCGTCCTCGGCTGCGGCGCGATCGGGGCGCTCCTGCAGGCGACCGTCTCGTAGCCGCCGGGCTTTTGCTGCTTCCATGTCGAGAAGCGTCGGCCGGCTCCGCTCACAGGTGAAGGGCCACGACAGGCGGGCCCACGACAAAGGAGACCACCATGCCGAAGTACCTGCTGCTCAAGTACTACCGCGGCGGCCCGGAGCCGCACCATCCCTTCCCCCCGATGGACCAGTGGGACCCCGAGGACGTCGAGGCGCACCTGGCCTTCCTCAGGCACGTCTCCGAGCTGCTCAAAGAGAACGGCGAGTACGTCGAACACCAGGGGCTGACGCCGACGCGCACCTGGGTCCGCTACGGCGGCCCGGACGCCGCGCCGGTCACCACCGACGGCCCGCTGCCCGAGACCAGCGACCTGGTGGCGGGGTGGTGGAAGGTCGACGTCGAGTCGCACGAGCGCGCGGTCGAGCTCGCGGCCTACACCTCGTCGGAGCCCGGCCCCGGCGGGGAGCCGCTGTACGAGTGGTCGACGTCCGGGAGCTGATGTCCGAGGCGCCCGCGGAGGACTGACCCCCGGGTGATCGACGAGCCGGCACGAGGGCTGGACGAGGGTGCGCTGCGCGCCCTCGTCCCGCGGGTGCTCGCGGGCCTGGTCCGGCGCGGCGAGGACTTCAATGCCGCCGAGGACGCGCTGCAGGAGGCGTTGCTGGAGGCGCTGCGGGTGTGGCCCGAGCACCCGCCGCGCGACCCTCGCGCCTGGCTTGCGACGGTCGCGACCCGGCGGCTCGTCGACGCCCGCCGCAGCGAGGCCGCCCGGCACCGCCGCGAGGAGGTGACCTACGCCGAACCGCCGCCCGCCGCCACCGAAGAGGGCGACGACACCCTCTTCCTGCTCTTCTGCTGCTGCCATCCCGACCTTGCGCCCGCCTCCCAGGTGGCGCTGACGCTGCGCGCCGTCGGCGGCCTCACCACCCGGGAGATAGCCGACGCCTTCTACGTGCCGGAGGCGACGATGGCGCAGCGGATCAGCCGCGCCAAGCGCACCCTCCGGGGGCAGCGCCTGGACCAGCCCGGCGACCTCGCCGTCGTGCTGCGCGTGCTCTACCTCGTCTACACGGCCGGGCACGCGGGCCGGGTGGACCTGGCCGGCGAGGCGATCCGGCTCACCCGCCAGCTCAACCTCGCCACCGAGGAGCCGGAGGCGCGCGGGCTGCTCGCGCTGATGCTCCTCAACCACGCCCGCTTGCCGGCGCGACTCGACCCAGAGGGTCGCATCGTCACCCTCGACCGGCAGGACCGCGGCCTCTGGGACAGCCGCGAGATCGCCGAGGGCGTGCGCGTCCTGCAATCGGCGCTGGCGCTGCAGACGGAGGCGCGGCCGCCGGGCCGCTACCAGCTCGAGGCGGCGATCGCCGCCCTGCACGACGACGCGCCGAGCGCTGAGGAGACCGACTGGCCGCAGATCCTCGCCTGGTATGACGACCTCGTCGCCCTCAGCGACGATCCAGCCCACCAGGACCCCGCCGCCGTCCTCGGCCGCGCCGTCGCGGTCGGCCACGTCCACGGAGCCGAAGCCGGGCTGCGCGAGACCGAGCAGCTGCGAGAGGTGCTCGCCGACCGCCACCGCTGGCACGCCGTCCGCGGCCACCTGCACGAGCTGAGCGGCGACCTCCCCGCCGCCGCCACGGCCTACGCCGAGGCCGCCCACCGGGCCACGAACCTCGCCGAGCGCGACCACCTGGTCCGCCAGGCCGCCCGCGCCCGGGCCGGCTAGCTCGGCGGGGCAACCGCCTCCATCTGCATAGGATCGCCGAGTGGCGCTTACCTCGTTGAGCAAGGCCGGAGCGATGCTGGCGCTGGCGCTGATCCTGCTCTTGCCTGCCACCGTGCATGGCGGTGAAACCCAGGCCGTGCCGGTGTCGGGGTTCCGACTGCAGGCGAGCAACGGCTATGAACTCGTCGCCTTGGCGGGGACGCCGGCCGCAGGAGAAGAAGGAGAAGGAAAGATCGCCCTTTACCTGCGGCGCGGCAGAGTCGCGTTCGTCAGCTACACGGCACCGGCGACGCTGTCGCACACGACGATCGAGGCGGACCTCGGCGAGCTGGGAAGGATCTCGGTGACCCGGGTGCCCACCGGGCGAACGAAGAAAGTGCGCCAGGGTTGCGAGCCGGGAAGCACCAGGCGAGTCGAGGCCGAGCGTTACGAGGGGATCATCGAGTTCCACGGCGAGGAAGGGTTCACCGATGTCAGCGCCGCCAGCGCGCCGCTCGAGTACGCGACCTTCTGCTTCAGCGGCGAGGAGGGCGGAGGACCGCCCGGCAAGAGGCTGCCAGGGGCTCGCCTCGACGTGGAGAGGCGCAACGACGGGCGGCCCAGGCTCGAGTTCGACGCGATTCAGCGCCGGCCGGGGGCCAAGACCCTTCTGACCATCGAAGTCGAGGAAGACCGCGGCGAGATGGACGTCTTCCGGGCCAGCTCGACCTGGGCGAGCCCCGATGCCCTGCGCTTCGACCCCCGTCTGCGCACCGCAACGCTGAGGCCGCCCGCGCCCTATGCCGGCGTCGGCAGGTTCCACAAGAACGCCCGCGGGGCCAAACAGTGGACGGGGGACCTGACCGTCGACCTCCCAGGTCGCGCGAACGTGCCCCTAGCCGGCCCGGGCCTCTGGGCCACCCTGGAACACCCCTCCCGTTAGTCCCGGCCGACCGCCGGCCGCGCTCGAACCTCAACGGGGGCGGCGCGTGCTGCGGCTCGTTACCCCTAGCCGCGCCGGCGGTAGTGCAGGTACACGGTCGCGCCGAAGGTGCGGGTCTCGACCAGCTCGAGGTCGACGTGCACGTCCGGCGGGAAGTACGGCGTGCCGCCACCGACCACGATCGGGACGACGAACAGCTCGAGCTCGTCGATCAGCCCGCGCCGCATGCATTCCGCCGCGAGGCCGGCGCCGCCCACCGCGATCCTCCGGTCCCCGAGCGCGGCGATCTCCTCCTCGAGCGTCCCCTTGGCCAGGCGGTTGCTGCCCTCGACGCTCGTCAGCGTGGTCGAGAACACGATCTTCTCGAGCGGGCGCCAGATCTCGCCGAACTCCGCCATCACGGGGTCGGAGAACTCCTCGGTGTCCCACACGAGCATCGTCTCGTAGAGGCGCCGGCCGAGCAGCTGGGCGTCGATCGCGGCGACCCGCTCGTTGTGGAACCGATGCAGCTCCTCGCTGGGCCTCCCCCAGTCGAAGCTTCCGTCGGGCCCGGCGACGTAGCCGTCGGCCGACAGGCTCATGGAATAGACGATCACGAGGACACCCTAGGGAGTCAGGGCGCGGGCGATCGAGCGCGCGTCGAAGCGCATCAGGCGCATCTGGCCCGAGAGCTCGGTGCGGTAGCCGGTGAAGAAGAGGCCGGGAGCAGAGGGGTGCTGGCGCCCGCCGGTGACCAGCGGCGTCCCCTTCTCGTCGAGCACCCCGAGATGGCCGACCAGCGGCTCCAGCCCGCGGCGGTAGCCGGTCGCCGCGATCACGACTTCAGGCTGGACCCGCGAGCCGTCGGCGAGCAGCACGTCGTCACCGTCGAAGCCGTCGACGGCGGCAACGATCTCGATCCGCCCAGACTTGACCGAGTCGACGAATCCGTCGTCGAAGAGCGGTGACTGGTGCCGCTCGGCCAACGCCGTCGCGGTGCCCACCCGGGGGCGCGGCAGCCCATAGCGCAAGAGGCTCCCGGCGATCATCCGTTCGGTCAGCGCGCTGAACCTGTCGGCGACGCGCAGCGGCATGTGGTGGAGGACTGCCCCGGGAACCTGGATCGGGACACCGAGCCATTTGCGCCGGACGATGTGCGGAGGGGTTCGGCACGCCACCCTGACCCGGGCCGCGCCTCCGGAGGCGATCAGGTGAGCCACCTCCGAGCCGGTCACTCCCGGGCCGACGACGAGCACGTCCTGGCCCCGGTAGGGCTCCGGGTCGCGGTAGGCGGAAGCGTGGATCAGCTCGCCACCGAAGCCCTCCAGTCCCGGCCAGTCAGGCGTGTAGGGGTCGTGGTCGAAGCCGATCGCGATCACGACCGCGTCGGCCCCCAAGGTGTCGCCGCCCGTCTCGACCCGCCAGGCACCATCCGAGCGGTCCACCCGACGGACCTCGGTGTCGAAGCGAACCTCCAGCCCATGATGGGCCGAATAGTCCTCGAGGTACCGGATCCAATCGTCGCGGCAGGGAAACTCCCCATAACGACGCACCGAAGCCCGATACCCGGGCATCGTCGACATCCAGCCGGGCGTATTGAGCCGAAGCGCCGGATAACGCAATCGCCAGCTAGCCCCGACCCGGTCGGAGCGCTCCAGGATCAAGGCATCAAGACCAGCCCGGCGCAAGCTAGCCGCAGCGCCCAGCCCAGCCGCCCCAGCCCCGCAGACCACCACATTTCCCATGCGACGATCGTAGTGCGCGACCCCGGAGCACACGTAACTTGAGCACGCGGGTCAACGACTCGGCATCACAAAACCCCATATTGCGGGGCTTTCGTTCTAGAGGGGGCGGGATTCGATCCCGCGAGCTTCGGGTTATGAGCCCGAACCTAGAGTGCGGCTGGACTACGTGGGCACGGTTTCAGCGGTTTTCGCGAGATCGAGATCGGCTGGAATCTGTGGGGCTTCTTGCCCAGCGATCACGTGAAGATGCAACTCGGATGTTCGTTGCGGCCGTACTCCCCCTTCTCGGTGAGGAACTCATTGCGAACTTCAGCAGTTCATGGTGCCCCGTTAGGCCCCGCCGGATACCGTTCAGTCGTCGATGAGCGAGGAGCACCGACAAGCTGGCCCTGGGCAGCATCGTGAATTTCCAATCCCACCCGCCGGGAAGTGGGGGTGGACCGGCGAGCTTCCTGCCGCCGCGATCCGCACCCTTGCTCCAGTCGGTCTCGAGCTCTGGCGCCGTGGCAGTGACTGGGTAAACCGTCGCGTCGAGACGGTGGAGTTGCTTGACGTCGACACTGTACGTCTGCGCCTCAGCATCGACTTCCGTATCCCGACGAATCTGCCGGGCGCAGAGGATCTCGCCAAGGAGACCTATTTCCTGCCACTTACCGTCCTGCAGCGCCGGACCAACCTCGCCTACTTCGACTTGCGCGATGAGGCGGGGGGCGCAGTGCCGATGCTGACCCGCCAGGAGAACGCCCGTCTCACCGGCGCCATCCTCGTTGCAGCTGCTCGCCTTGCCCTCCGCGGTCACGATGACCTTGAGCTCGATGCCGCTCTAATCGCTTATCTGGCGACGATCCCGACCAAGACGCCCGCGGAGAGCCGCGTCTTCGTCCGATCCGTTCTTGATCCAAGCAACAGCCTGCTCTACCCCGATCGTCGCCTCGCCGAGATCCTCCTCTCCGAGCCCGAGTTTCGCGACCTGCTCGGCCTCTGCGCATTTTGCTCGTTCATACACGTCCCGGTCACCGCGAAGGCCGGCGAGCGCCGCATCATCAAGGTCAGCTGCCTCACGCCCTGGCCCTCAAGCATGCCGCGGACCTCTCGCACCGAGAGCGAGAACCGCCTACAACACCTGCAACGTCGGGTGCTGGCCTGGCTAGGCTGGCGCCCCGAAGCCCGCTATCTCTTTCTTCCCCACATTGGCAATGCCGAGTCGTTCCATCTGCAGATCGAAGCGCCTTCGCGCATCGAGTTCACCGCGGCGGGCCTCACCAATGGTCGCCCCGCCGATCTAGTGCTCCAGGACGCGACCGGCGTTGGCTCGATTCCCCTTCCCGATCCGTCTGAAGGCACTGGAGAAACAAGGAGTCCTCAGCCGTTCGTGCCAGGCGTTTCCAGGCGAAAGCATCTCTATCTCGAGCTTTCCCACGCTCACCGCACTGGTTTCGCCTGGGTTTCATTTCGGGTGGTTCGCCACGGCTTTTTACGGGCTGCGCTCGCTGTCGCCTGGCTGATGACTGCACTCCTAGCTCTCTTCGCGATCCGCGCCGACAACATCCTCGGTGAAGCGCAGACCGCTGCCGCCTTATTGCTACTCGTCCCGGCGCTGATCGCTGGCTTCCTGATCGCACCGGGCGAGCACCCAATGACTCGTCACCTACTTCGAGGACCTCGTCTGCTCACCGCCGCCGCGGGATTCCTAGCACTCTTCGCCACCGCGGCAATGCTGACCCTGCCCGATCCGCACTCCCATTCGGCTCCCTGTGCCCTAGTTTGGATTTGGGCTGTGGAGTCAGTGCTCTCCGGTGCACTCGCAGTCTTCCTCACTATCGGTGCCTTCCTACCAAAGGCGCCGGACTTGATTCACGCAGAACCACCCGTCGAGCATCAAGAGCCCTTTATCGGACCCCCAACGGAGGAGGAGGCCGGGGAAGCAGGAAACGTCTAGCCGCTAGACAGGAACCGGCTTGAGACCATCGGCCGCCTCAACGACAGCAGCAACATCAGGGTCTTTCAGCAACTCCGCAACCGGCGGCGGCTTGCTTGGAGCCTCGCCACTTTCCTCTTCAAGGCCGAGCACCGCATCGGGATCCGGCAGGGAATCGTCCTGGTTCAGGAAGAGATTCAGATACTCAGGCGGCAAGGCTTCCTCTCATAGGCGGCGCATTGTAAGCGAGATTAGGCACAACGCTCCCTAAACCTTTGCCCCGCCCCAAAGCTTCAACGACCCTACCGGCGAATCTGCACAAGGCAAGCATCGAAGGCGAGCCTGCCAGCTATGCCGGACGGCATTTCCTAGAAGGCAATTCCATCCACGCTGGTAGCCATGATCTATTTGTGGTGCAAATCACGAACCATGCCTCGAAGCCCCTGATTCAGTGGATCCACCGGGGCAACCCGTACCTGATTGACGACATCGGGACCGAGGGTCCAATTGGCGCAATCGCCGCATCCGTGCTTGAGGCATCCCGGATGGATGCATCAATCGCAGCTGCCACCGAGCGGGGATTCGGGGTGATTATCGATACCGAAGCCCACCGGGTCCAGCTCCCCTATGACCACCCGCTGCGCGTCGCCTATCGCGAAGCCGGCCTCGACTGGCTGCCAGACATCTATGACCCCGCGGCGATGGCGCTCTCTGAGCAGGGGCGCTTGGAGCTCCTCGCCATCCACCGCGACGCTCAGGCCAAAGCTGGCGCAACGATCTTCCTATCACCCGCCTTCCGCCTACCCGACACTCCCTCCCTGAGCGCCGCCCGGCGCTCCGATCTTGAACTACAAGCCGACTTCCTTGCCCTCGCGCGCTCCAGCGGTGCTACTCACCCCACCCCTGGATCGGGACTGCCGCGAAGCGTCGCCACCCACCTCGCCGTCGACGCCCGCGAGCTCAGCCCGCGGCTCATTAGCGAACTCGCCCACTCCTACGGTGAGCTCGACCCCGACATATTCTGTCTCGCAATCTGGAACTTCAGCCCCAGCGAGCGCCAGTATGGGTCGATCCGCCATCTTGCCCGAGCGCTGCAGCGTGAAAGCAGCCGCGGTTGCATGATTGCCGGCCTCGGCGCACTATGGGAGGGTGGCCTCCGCAACCAGATCGCGGCCGCTTGGCAAGGTTGGGGCCGAGGAAATCTCACCTATCCGCCGCCCCCGCCGCCCCCGCGAGATAGCGAGGGCAAAGGCACTCCTTACGGCGTACCCGCCTTTCATCCCGCGATTCGCGGCAGCGTGCCTTTTGGAGAAGCCTACGGACATGCCTCACGCGAGCTTTACCGCCGCCATCCGTGTCCCTGTGGGCACCACCTTCCGACCGTGAGTCCCGAAGGTCAGCGCGAGCGTCATCTCCACAACCGCTATTGGGCCGAGCAACTCGGTACCGCTGCTATCACTGGCGATCCCACCCTCACCACCGCCGCCCTTGGCCCGATCGTCACGGCGGCTGCCAAGCTACGACGGGAACTCGGCCTCGGCCGCCTGGCAAGCGCTTGGCGCAAAGCTACTGTCGACCCATCTGACGGTGAGCGAATCAGAATTCCAGCCTCGCTCTGGCTGCCCGACTCCGCTACGGCCTAATCAGTGAGTTCGGCCAGCGCCGTGCGATAGCCCCATTCGCCCATCGTCTGTCCAGCGATGAGCGCCGCGATCTCCCAGTCAACTGCGACCCCCAATTCCACCTCAGCCTCCTCGCCCAGCTGTGGCTCGTCTTTATTGAGGCGGTCGATCAGCCGCACCGGGAGGGCCACTCGCGGCGAGCCTAGTGGCTTCTCATCACTAGCGGCCCGGGCAAGGCCGAGCAGATGGCGTATGTAGGAGCCGTGGGCGCTCCATAGTTCGATCGTTGGGCGCGCCGCGTCGGCTCGACGGTCGAGGTTCCCGACCAGATCCCCCAGCCCAGCATTGCGAAGCTCCTCGATCACCAGCGCCCGCTCGATGACCAGCGCTAGCGCCGTCTCGCTGCAAAGCCCACGCCGCCGTGCTGCCGCACGCACGGACGCCAGACTGCCATCCTCGGAGAAGCTGACCAGCTCCAAATGATCACCGGGGCGCCTCCGCAGTTGCGCCTGGGGTTGCACCTCAAGCGTCGATCCACCATTGAACAGACGAGGGGGCGTACGCTCCACGCCATCAATCAGGCGCAGGCTGGGGGGACGCGTGGTCTTCTCGGCTGGGGGCATCTCAAAATCCTCGCTCCTCCCAGAGGCGACACGACATCCCTTCGAGTCAATGCCCAGGCCCGCCAAGGGCCAGCCAGGGTTCCCTTCGCCCACCGCCGATCTGTTCCTGCTGCCGGCTGACAACCATCCTCCCGAAAGATCTGCTTGCTAACGACTTCGACCAGAACAGCGGCGTGATTTTCGGGCCTCGACCAACCTCACCTTGCCCCACGGCCGATTTGGACCCTGTTGTCTGTAAGACGCGACAAACAAAAAAACTCCGCATTTGCGGGGCTTTCGTCCTATAGCGGGGGCAGGATTCGAACCTGCGACCTTCGGGTTATGAGGTTTCTCGGGGGGGTTGACCAGGCTGGCTTTTGGCTTGTTCAAGCGGTCCGGGTTGGTCTGAGTTGACCCCACTTTCGCTCAAATTGTGACCCGTTTGTGTACCCGCGTCCTGCCGTCGGGAGGCCGGGGCGCCCGCTCAGGCGGGCCAGCGCTCAGCGATGGTCTCGTCGGCGACGAAGACCTGACAAAACTCGGCGTCCTCGATCGCCCGGCGAACCGCGCCGCGGAGAACATCTTGAAGCAGGGCGACCTCGCGAGGGCGCTTCGCTCGTCGCTGCTCTGCGTACCCTCCGCTGAGGCGTCGGCACCGGCGCCCTCACCGACGAAGAGTTGGACGTGGGAACCGTGGACCCAATCGGAGCGACCGTCGTAGAGCCGCTCGGCGAGGTCTTCGTCAAGGCCGTCGATCCCGATCTCGGCGGCGAGGGCCGGGACCCGCTTCTTGAACTGCTGGGTCAAGTCGCGGCGGCCGATCTTCAGCAGCGCCTCGAGCCCGCCGACAAGGATCGGCAGCACCATGTCGGCCCAGCGGATACGGGGCGCGTAGGCCATCCTCCACATCGCCCGTCTGACGCGGGGCGGTAGCTGCTCGCGGCACTCCCAATAGGCCGCCAGGAGAGCGGCGAGTTCACGGCCCTCCGCGGCGTCGAGCCACTCGCGGTCGCGGTGCAGCCGCCAGATCGCCTTGTCCTCGCGGTGGAGCACGTAGACGATGCAGCGCTGGCCGTCCTCGTAGTCGAGCAGCCGCGCCGCGTACTCGGTCGAATAGCCGTTGTCGCGGACGAGGTGGCTGAGGGTGAGCGCGTCGTCCAAGGTGCCGTCGGTGTCCCAGGCGTAGTGACGATCATCCAGCTCGTCGAGCGAGACCTCCTTGACGAGGGAGTACCGCTGACCGAACTGACGCACCGGCAGGAAGTAGTGGCCGCGCGGCGTGCAGGCGTTCATCACCAGCTCGGTGGTGTCCCGGTCGAGCCTTTCTATGGCGATTCCGCCGCCGAGGTCGATCGTGTCGACGATCTCGCCAAATCGCTCGTCCTCTTCGCCGCGGCGGCGATCCCACCCGATCGGCGGGTGGGCGTAGACCTCCTCAATCGGAACTTTGTTGGACGGGTCGCCAGCACAAACGATCAGGTCGCGCACCCTGACGATCGGTGCCTGCGTCAGCGGCCCGGCGCTGAACCGGTCCTCGATCTCCGCGCTGAGCTGATCCGCCACGGAGCGCATCCTCGCGCCCCAAGGCGGACAGAAGGGCGGCTAGTCGAGCAAGCGCCGCAGGTCGTCGGCGCTGAGGTCCGCATCGCGCAGGATGCCGCGACGAAGTTCCCGGTGCAACGGAACGACGAGCGCGTGTCGGCGCCCCGGCTTCTTCAAGCGGACGTGGCTGCCGCGTTGGCGGACAACTTCCCAGCCCTCCTTGCGCAGCGCCTTGATCAGGCGCTCGCCGGAGACGACCGGCTGGGCACCTCGACCGCGCCCTCGCCGACCTGGAGGCCCATCACTCCCACTTCGACCGTCGCGATCTTCTGTCTGCGGTGGCGAATCAACTCCACGAAGGCGCCGATGCGCGGGCGCTGGAGGGCGCGGTCCGTTCCCTGATCGACGGCGATCGGCTGATCCAGATTCACCACGGCGCCGGCCCGCTCGACGCCACCTACTACACGACGCCGCGCCTTTGGGAGCTGGAGCAGCGGTTCATGGCGACCGCGAGGAAGGGGGAGAAGGCGGGGGCGGCCGTGGTCGACGGCGCCACCCTCGCCGCCGTCCTCGACCGCCACCGCACGAGGCCAACGAGGGCCACATCGAGGAGCTGCTCGCCGAGGCGGGCGAGCCGGCGGCGCAGGGCGGCTGCTGCTCCCGCGACGGCCGTTGCAGTGACCGTCACTGCCAGCGCGAGCCCGGACCTGCTGCACGGCAATCGCGGCCTGCCGGGCCTCGGCGACCCGCCGCAGCTCCCAGTTCCCTCGCTCGCTCAACCTCGCTTCGATCTCGCCGGCCGGGGTCTGGACCGAGACCCGAGTGAAGCGGCCGGGCACAATCTCCCGAAGTGGGCTGTGGTGGTCGAATGAAGCGTCCATCGTGTCCTCCTGACTCGTTGACGGGGGTCGCGGAGCCGTCCGGCAGGGGACAGGGAGGTGCGAAACGTGGACGTGCGGAGTCGTGTTCGAGCCTGGAGCGCCTCACTGCCCCTGCCAGGCTCGGCGCGGCCCCCTTCAACTCAGGAGGAGATGCCGCCCGAGAATGGGCGTCGGCGACCTAGACCTCGACCGATGCCAGGGATAAAGCGTCCGACTCGTGCGGCGCAGTCGCGGCCGTGTGCCGCGAAGCGCGAGGGTCAGGGGATACTCCACTGACAGTGGCCGGTAGCCAGGTACTCGACATCAAAATCATCAACTGCGGCGGCATGCGCGATCTGATGAGCGAGATGGAGGCTTCGTTTCTCGTAAGCGCCCTGGGGCTGTTCCGCAACCACGAAGACCTCGGGCGCGGATACCCCCGGGCCAACGTCAACCTCGTCCGTGCCTACCGAGCCCAAGACTTCTATCGGAGCGCTTTCGGTGGGGCCCAGATTCTCCACCTCATCGGCCACGCCAACGGAGGCGAGCTCGACGTCGGCGTCGCGAAGAAGCGCGTTCAGGCAGCCGACCTGGCGAAGGAGGCGAAAAAGGCGAATGGATCACTCGCTCCGGTCGTAGTCTCCACCGGCTGCAAACTGCAAAGCGAAGCCTGGCAGGAAGGGATGAAGGCGGCAGGGGCCGAGGTCTTGATCGCCACCAACCAGAACGTCACTCCTGCGGCCCTGACCGCATTCGATATGTCCTTCTACTCGGCGCTACTCGCACAAGTGCGGCGAGGCAAAACGCTGGTGGAACGAGTTGAAGCGTCTTTCAAAGCGGCAAATCACCACTACAAAGCCATCCACGCCGCTGGTACGCCGTTTCCGCGCTTCACGCTGGTCCGTCTCTGAGTTGCGTCGGGCCTAGCTGTCCTGCCCACGGACGTTGTGAACGCGGCTGATCGGCGGCCGGCCACCGAGTGAGCTGTGGGGCCTGGTCTCGTTGTAGTGCCGGAGCCAGTGTGGCAGGGCCTGATTTCGATGGCGATGGGAGCGATAGGCCATTCCGTAGGCCCACTCCCGCGCCATCGTCTGGTGGAAGCGCTCGACCTTGCCGTTGGTCTGGGGTCGGTAGGGCTGGGTGGTGATGTGCTTGACCTCTCTGGAGGCGAGCAGCTCGCGCAGCGAGCGGTTCTTGACGTAGGCGAAGGCGTTGTCGGTCATCAGCCGTTCGGCCTCGATGCCATTGGAGGCAAAGAACTCGAGGGCACGCTCGACAAAGCCGGTGACGGTGGCCGCCCGCTCGTCGGGATGCAGCTCGACGTAGGCCAGGCGCGAGTGGTCGTCGACGATCGCGTGGCAGAAGTCGTAGCCGACCCTGGTCGTCGGGTCCATCCACTTGCGCGAGCGCTGGGAGCGATCGCCGGTCACCGCGTGGCCGGGGCGCTCGAAGCGCGCATAGCGCGAGGTGTCCATGTGCAGGAGGTCGCCGGGGCAGGGCCACTCGTAGCGCTGTGCCTCCTCTCGCGGCGCCCTCGGCGGGCGCGAGATGCCGTGGCGGGCAAGCACCTTCCAGACGGTCGAGTGGTGGCGGCCGACCTTGCCGGCAACCAGCCGCGGCCCCCAGCCGGTGCGCTCTCGCCACTCGCAGATCCGCTCCTGCGTATCGGCATCGAGCAGCCGTGGGCTGCGGTGGGGCCGCGAAGAGCGGTCCAGCAGCCAGCCTCCCGAATTCACTTCCTCGGCGCCGGCATCCAAGTGCCGATGCCACCAGCGGTGGGCTGTCGCGGGCGCCACGCAGAAGGCGGCAGCTGCCGCCTTTTGCGTCATCCCCGACTCGATCGCCTTAACCAACGCGAGCCGTCCCGCCGGTCCGAGAGCAGCGTTAGCGTGAACCTTCATCCGGGTCCTCCTCGAGGTCGTGAGCTTCGACACCCACAGCCTCTTGGCGGGCCCGGATGGCCTCTCAGCGGTTCACAACGTGTGTAGGCGGGTCACCTAGCTAGAAGTTCGCTTCGAACTCGGCATCATCCCAACCGGACTCGATGCCCTGCTGCGCGACCCTTCTCGCCGCGAGTCTGACCGCGGTCGCGATCACCGGGTAGATCGCGGCCGTCCGGGCCAGGCTCAACTCTTCTCCGGAGCGCGTGCGGGGCTCCCCGTTGGCCTGCCGTGGACCAGAGAGCTTGCGGAGCAGCTCGGGTGGATAGCCGAGGTTGACGAGCGTGTCGTCGCTGCCGTGGGCGGTCATGTTGCGCAGGTCCAGCGCAAGCGATTTCGCCTCCTCGATTTCCTTGCCGGAGTAGGCGCCGCGGACCTCATCCCAGACGCGAAAGTAATCCGACAGCGCTTCCCAGCGGCCCTTCCCGCCGCCCGTCGGCCCCTCTCCCAAATCGCACAGCGCTTCGAGCGCGGCCGAGACGAGGACGATCCGATCGGTGCGCTCGAGCTCCTGCGGTTTTCGTTCGGCAAGAAAAAGCGACCAGGCCGCGCTCAGGGTCGCCCGGGCGCAGAGGCGATTTTCCGCGGCCCGCTCCATCGCCTCGAAAGGTGCGTGGACGATTTCCGGCTTTCGCGGCAGGTCGTACTCGGCGTAGTGGTAGATGCCCTTGCCCCGCTCAGGGCTGCGCACTTTCGCCCAGGTCCCGGGCTCAAAGAGCTTGCGAGTCGTGCCGCGCTCGATGTAGGGGCGGGGCTCCCAATCACCGAGCGAGGGCCAGAGCTGATCGCGCTCGGGCGGCACGAGAAGGCACCACAGCGCCAGCGCGTACCGAGCCCGGGTACGAGCGACGCTGACAGCGACCGGTTCGGCGCCCTGCTCGACGATGAGGAGGGCGGCGGTCCTGCGGCCGTCGAGCGGGCCGGTGTAGCTGTCGGCGCGGTGCCATCTGGCGCTGAGGCCGATGTGATCGCCCAGGTGCTGGGAGATGGTCATGGCGTCAACGGGAGATTCGGCCTGGCGATCCCAATCCTTGTCTTGAAGAACCTCCGCGAGAGCGATGCGCTCTCCGATCTCGGTGTAGCCCGCGACGATGGCGTTGGACAGCGGGACCGACACAAGCCACTCGGAGCTTTCGTCGACGAAGCGCTCGAGCGCGCCTTCGAGCTGATCCCAGGATCCGATCGGCCCGCCCCGCTCGTGGATCAGTTCGACGATCGTTTCCGCGAGGAAATTCTCGTTGCCGAAGCGGTTGTAAAGGGGACGGTTTCGCTCGTCGAGCGCCGTCACTACATCCCATTTCGCACTGTTCCCCCCGTCGCTCAGGTAAGCGGGCAGCGGCAAGACATGCTTCACCTCTCCCTCGGCTGGCGGCTGGCGCATCACCACCTCCGCGCGAGCTACCGCAGCGTCCAGGCGCTCTAGGGCAATGCGATGCCGGCGGCGGCGACGAAAGCTCATTCCCCGCCGGTCCCGCTGCGCCCGAAGACCTGGAGGCTGGCGATGCACTCGGCCTCCGTGGAAGGCAAGCGCACGAACTCGACGGTCTGCCCCGACGCCAGCCGCCAGGGGCCGAGATCGGCGCCGGTAGCGCGGTCCTCTGGAGCCGGCGGGTACGCCAGCGCTCCCTGCGGGACCTCGTGCGCGGACATGTAGGCAGCGAGCTGGTAAAGGTCGCCACGGTCGACACCGTGCGGACGCTCAGCTGAGGAGCGAAGGCGCTTGTACTTGGCATCGAGCACGGCGCGCTCACGGCCACGGCGGTCGGAGATCAGAAGATCCGGCTTCAGCCTGCCGATCCGGACCGATGGATCGGCGGCCGACGACAGGAGGAAGGCCGTCGAGGAGGTCGCGGTCCCGTGCGCGACCCTGCCCTCGCCGAAGGCACGGCGGGCGCAGTGCAAGAGGAAGAGCTCCCAAAGCTCGGCGACGTCGATCAAGACGCCGGAGGTGTCGTCGTTCGCGCCCGAGGTGAGGGTGCCGCGGCGACGGGCGATCTCAAGCGAAAGGCGGGTCAGCGGTTGGAAGGCCCGGGTGATCGGCGTGTAGCGGATGCGGGCGATCTCGCGGTCACCGGGAAGTCGGGGGTTGGCCCCTACCTCTCCCCGTACCTGTCCCAGCAACTCCTCGGCCAGCGCGGGTCGCCAGGGCTTCTCCGGCCCCAAGAGGGAGGTCAAGGTGCGATCGGCGAGGACGAGCGCACGGCTGACGGGGTTGTCGAGGCTGCGGCGCTCGACCCGGCTGGCGAGCTGAGGCACTCGCGCCGCCCGCAGACGAGCGGTGCCGCGGACATCGAGCCGGCCGCGCAGGTAGAGGCCGGTGGCGGCCTCGCTGACCCGAAATCGCGGCGGGCCGTGGCGGCCTGCCTCGGCGAGCGAAGCCGACCACATCCGATCGACCAGCTGGGCGATAAGGGGGCCGCTGGCTGCCTGGGTTGCCGAGTTGGGAAGAACCGAGAGGTTGAGGGCGCGGGCCAGCCAGGCGCCGATCACCTCGATTCCGAGGCGTGGCTCGATCCGCACCTCGCGGCCTTCGAAATTGATCTCGCCGATGAAGCGACCGGTCCACCAGCCTCCATCTCCCGCGCGATAAAGGGGAACATCGTCCTCCTCGTCGCCGCGGCGCCGGCCGGTGAGGGAGAGGGTGTAGTCGTGCTCGGCCAGGTGCCCTGCGAGACGGCCAAGCCAGGCGCCCTCCTCGGCGTCACGCGGCTCGTGTCGCGAGAGGTCTTCCAGTCTCAGCGGCTCAAGCGTCAAGACGACTCGATAGCGAGAAGCACACCACGCAGCTTCTCCATCTCCTCGCGGGCGGTGGTGGGGTCGACGCCCTCGAGGTACTGGCCGAGGATCGGCTCGAGCGAGAGCGACCAGAGGTCGAGCAGCGGGGGCTGCGGCTTGCCTTTGCTCGTCCACAGCGGCCCACCGCTGAGCCGTTTCTTCCCCTGTAGCCAGCTTCCGGCGAGGTAGGCGACGTCGAAGAAATAGGTATGACCGAGCGCGTACTGAGCGCCGAGGTGGTTGGAGTCCGTGATTTCGCGATTGAGCTCCTGGGCTCGGTCGGCGAGGCGCTCGACGTCGTGCTCGGCCCGATCCCAGCCGTAGCGGCTCGGCGCGAAGTTCTCCCACCTCGCCCTGCTCACCTCCACGATCGGCTCACGCTCGAACTCACAAGCTCGCCAAAGAAAGCGGCGGCGCAGCGCGAAGTCCAGTTGCTCCACCGATTGATCGATCAGGTTCATCGTCCCGATCAGATAGAGGTCCTCCGGCAGCCGCAGCTCGACGACAGCCTCGCCGGGGTTGATGCCGGGAAGCAAGGCAACGGCGTCTCGGTTCTCCAGCAGGCTGAACGCCTCCCCGAACATGCGGCTGAGATCGGTGCGGTTGATCTCGTCGAGTACGAGCACGATCGGCAACGCCGTCTCCTCATCGCGAGCCTCCATCTCCTCCACCAGTCCCATCAGCAGCCCCGGCGCATAGACCGTGCCCTCGCCTTCGAGCCGCAGGCCGCGCACGAACTCCTCATAGCCATAGCCGGGGTGGAGCTGTACCCAGCGGACGTTCTCCCGCGCCGCCGTGTCCAGTTGCTGCTGCTCCTCGAAGAAGCGCTTGGCGCCCCAGCGCTGCAGGGCCTCGCGCCGGATCAGCGTCTCCGCGAGGGCCCTCGTGCGGTGGGTCTTGCTGGTGCCGGGCGGGCCGTAGAAGACGATCTGGCCCTTGTAGAGGAGGAGGTCGAGGTCGCCCGCGCCCTCACCGTCGGAGGCCGCCGCGGAGTCCCAGATCGCGTGCAGCGGCGGATAGTAGAAGTCGACGACGCCTGCTCCGAGTTCGTCGGACTGTGGATCGAGCTCCTCGAGCTTGCCCCGGATTGCCAGGAGCTGCTCGTCGAGGTCCTCCAGCTCGTCCTCGCCGGCAAGGAACTCGGCCCGAAACGCAGCAACGATCTGGCGCTTGTGCGTGCCGCTGGAGATCCGCTCGAACTCATCGGGCCGAAGCAGATGGAGCAGGATGTGGCGCATCTCGCGGACCGCGACTCCCTCGCTGGCGTCGTCGGCGAACTCACGCAGAGCCCAAGGGTCGTCGAGCTTGGCCTGCCAATCCTCGGCCGAGAGTGCCTTCCAGCGCTCGGTGAAGTCGAGTAGGTAAGAGAGCTGCAAGTCACGGCGGATGTTGAAGCCGCTGCCGGGATTGCCGATGCCCTCCTCCATCGCAGCGGCAACCGCCTCCCAACCCGGCGGGTCGCTCTCCCATGCGCCTCCCGCCGCATCCTTGATGATTCCGATCTTCTTCTCGGAGCCGATCGACACGTAGGCGAAGAGGAAGTGGACGGACAGCAGCTCGGCGGCGAGCCAGCGGACGTCGGAGTCGGCGTCCTCCAACTGCTCGGCGAGCTTCTCCTCGAAGTTCTGTTCGGTTCCGAAGATCGCCCTGGTCAGGAATCGCTCGCGGAAGTCGACGACGTGGGCAAGCGACCAGACCTGGCGCTCGGGCCCGAAGAGAAGCGACCCGTCGGCGAGGAGGCAATTCTCGATCCAGGCAGCGACCACACGGTCAATGCCCTCCCTCGAGCGGCCGGGGTCAACGAAGCGCGCCATCAGCGATATTCAGTTTCGCCGGTTTCGGCTTCGGCTTCGGCTTCGCTTTCGCACGCTTCCGCGGCTTCAAGCTCGCGTTCGTAAGCCTCTTCTTCACGTTCATAGCCTTCTTCTTCGATTTCGTATTCCTGGGATTCCGACGCTCCGGCGACCCGTTCTTCGGTTTCGCGTTCGATCGCTTCGAGTTCTCTTGCTTCGGCGGCTTCGGCCTTTTCTTCACAGGCGTAGATCGCCTGTTCGCGTTCTTCGCGTTCGCGTTCTTCGATTTCGACCTCGCGCCGCTGTTCGGCTTCTATGACTTCTTCGGCTTCGACGGCTGCGATGTATTCGCGCTGGCCGGGGCCGATTTCCGGAGCGCCGACGGCCTGGCTCCAGCCTTCGCCGGCCAGGGCGCCGCAGATCCGTTCGCCCTTGCTGAGAACGCCTGGAACTTCCTCGACGAGGATCGTCGTCGGTTGATCTGGGCTGCTGAGGGCGCAGATCTCCTGCGGTTCTTCTTCTGGGATCGGCGGCGTCCCCACGACGAAAAAGGCAGCCGCACTGGAGAGGCCCTTGGTGGATTGGCCGCAGCCCTGCTCGGCTTCCTTCTTGGTCACCTTGCCGTGGATCGTCAGGCGCAGAGTGCTGCTCTGCTCATAGACGGTGCAACTGATCGCGGTGTCTTTCGGTTCCGAGGCCCCACCGACCGCGACGATCACGACCACGGCAGCGATGACGCCGACGACGACCGCGACGAGTCCCCAGGCAAGGGCCCTTCTCTCGCGGAACTGTCTCCTCAGCCAGGGCGACGACACCGATGCTTCGGGGCCTTCATCTTCCTCGCGGTCCCTATCCATGCGCTTCTCGTTCGATTCGTTCGACGTCCGCCTCGGTCAATTCGCGGTCTTGCTCAACTTCTGAGATGCGCCGGATCAGTTCGGGATATTCACCGAGAAGGATCTTCGCCGAGTCGAGCGGCGCGTAGATGCATCGAGCTCCCGGCGGCGACACCTCGGCGATCGCGATCATCGCTTCGACGGATTCGACGAGTTGGGCCTTGTCGTGGTGAGCGAGAGCCTGATTCGCTTCGGCGCTGATCGCGTCGATCTCTTCCCCTTCCGGGGACGAGCAGAACTCGGTCACCGGATCGACGGCCCCAGCGCCTGAGCCCTCGTATGTCGTCTGAGACTCAACTTCCACCGTCTCGGTGACGGTCTTGGTGCCGGCGCCGCAGCCGACAACCGCAGCGGCCAGGGCAAGAACAGCGCAGTAGAGGACGCATCGTCTGGCTCTCGGCATTGGGGACATCAGACCCCCCACGCGTCGAACGCAATGTGCTTGTCGCCGGACAAACGACTGCAATTCCGATAGCCCGGAGTTCCACTGATGCTGCCTTGGGATCTCGTCACTTCATCGACCTTTCTAGTTGAGCGGCACCGCGGTGAAGGTCGCGCCAACGATGCCGGCGCAGATTTCGGCCTGATCCGCGGGGAGGGTGCAGCTCACCTTCCGCACCCCAATTCCTTCGGCATACGAGACCGCACCGAGCGACGGAGCCGGACCCCCAGAACCGACCCCGGCACCCTCCACGTTGGGTGGGTCGTAGAAGATCACGGTCGATTTCGCCGCATAGGCGGCCTCCTCTCGCAGCGGCTTCGACGGACATTCCTGACCCTCGATGCCGCCGTAGTAGAAGTCCACTGGCTTGGCTTCGGGGAAGTAGGTGCAAACCGCTTCCGCGATGCAACCCTGGCAGGCGCGGGCGATATTTAGCGTCACTACCGTTCCGGACCGTTGCGGATATTCCGCCGGATTCCTATCCCCTCTGGGAAAGACCGTGACGTGCTCGCCGCCGTCGACTCCGATCCCCGCCTCGCACTGAAATCCGCTCGGGGCGACCAGGGTGGTGCCGGCGCTGTTGCGATATGCCGCAAGGCCGGAGGCATCTGCGGCCGGAATCGCCACAACCGTCTTGGCATCCAGCGGTACGGCGGGCTGCTGAACGCCCAAGCCGGTCTTGCACTTCACGGTCGGTAGTTGGGCGAATCCCTGAGAGCCGAGCCCCGCGGCGGCCGTAGCCTCACTGGATGGATCGTCGTGATCATTGACCTCTCGGCCGGCGACAAACGCCGCGGCCAGCAGTACGACGACAACCGCCACGCCGACTATCCGTTTCCACCGCACCGCCCGTCTCCCTAAGCGCCCACGAGCGCCAATAGGGCCGCAGCCGCAAGCACGACCATCCCCGTTTTAGCCAGCCTTGCCATTGTCTGTCTCCCCCGCTGAGAATCGCCATTCGGATGATGAGCGCCGCAGCCTACCTTCTCGGCACGTACCAAAGTGAAACTGTTCCGATTCGCCCTGGCGGGGGCTATCTAGGCAGCGGCGCAGACAGAAGCATTCGATTGGCATAAGGCCAAGTCCGCCCGGCCTCGGCGCGATCTTCGAGCATCAGTCCAAGCGAAGGGCTGGGCCTGCGAGCGGGAATCGTCGCCGGCCTCGACTCGGTTTTCGCGGTCGCGACTGTGGTCGCATTCGTCGCGTCGTTCTCGCCTGGCCGTTGCTCGGGAAGCAGCGCTCGACCACCTGATTTCGCAAAATTGTGACCCGATTGAGACCCGCGGCGCCTGTGGCACATGGCCCTAGACACGAAAAAACCCCGCTTTTGCGGGGCTTTCTCTAATAGCGGGGGCGGGATTCCAGGCCTTTTCCCCGATCACGTATCGCCTCTCTGCAAGCCGAATTCTAGGGAACTAAGGATGGCACCTATCGACGATCTGCGGAGCCCGGTCCGTGCGCGGGCCTGACAGTCGGGCTGGTCTCTCCCTCTCGGGGGAGCGAGAGGGCTTGCCATTGGCGCAATTGTTTGCGCCAATCCCCGTGAGGGCTGCCGATGCCTTCTGAGACCCCTCATCTTCCCGCAAACAAGCGAAACCGATGGCCTTTTTCTGTCGGCTCCGCTTGAAAAATGGCTTACCGAAAAAAACCACTTCGAGGTGGGCTTAGCAAGAAGCGGCGGTCGAAAAGCGAGGCGCTGATGGCGGCCCCGGCGACCGGCCCTTGCTAGGCGAAAATGATGCCGATCACGTCTTCGATGAAGCCCGAGGCTTTCTTCTCGCCTGGGTCATATTTGGTCGGGTGCCCACACCCATTACGTAGATCCAGGTCTTGCCCAAGAATTTCTTTCTGCGTCTTGTCGATCAAGGAGAGGTCAAAAGCAAGCTGGATCAACTCGCTGTCTTTGACGTAGGCGAAGTCGCCCTTTTTTCCGAATTTTGCGTTGCCGCGGTGCTTCTGGAGGGCTTCCTCGATGTCTTTCGGCTTGTTTGTCGCGTCCCAAATTTGGTCACGAAGAGCAGCCACGGCCCCGGTCCAAAGAAACACAATCGCGGCCCGGTACGCCGTCACCTTGAGGCACTTCACCGCCTCGGAAATGAAACCGCGGGTCGCCTCGTCATCGACCTCGGCCGCCAACCGTTCAAGGCCCGCTACATCGTGCTGTACCTGAGGCGTCTCGTCGGGGAGCGCCAATAACTCTCGAACTTCGCGGTCGCCGGTTCCGGTGAGCACCCAGCTTGAGCCCTCCCGATCTACCTTGGCACCGGCCTTGCCGAGCGCTCGGCTGACATTGAGCGTGTTCGCGCCCCTGATCCTGGCCCGTTCCAAGGCTTCGCGGACCTGCTTCGCGGTGGCCTCGGGCTGGTCCCCGTGGTGCTTGAGGTAGTAGAGGGCAGCAAGGGACAGGTTGGTTTGACTCTGGCCCTTCACCGGGTCTAAAAACTCAACGAGCGTGACGCTCAAATCGACTTACTCCGGACGCTCGTTAGTCCCGCGTTTGATGCCGTACTCGGCGCTCAGCCATTTCGCGCCGTCGCTCGTGATCATCCAGCCGTCTTTGCCGTTCCGGAACAATTTCTTCTCGTCACGTTTCGTCCGACGCAGGAAGTTCCCCATGCGCGGCATCGGCAATCGATGCTCCTCGCCGAAGTCAGAGAGTTCTTTCGGCGCATATGGGCCGTTCCCGTACTTGCCATACATGATCGCCGCCACCAGCAACCCGTTGCTCTGGGCGTCGTGTTCCGAGGCGAACTGGTCGAGCAGCGCGTCTTCGTCTAGGGGTTGAGGCGTCCGGGAGGCGGCTTTTCCCGCAACCTGTTTCCCCTTTCCTCCACCCCGAGACGTTTTCCCGGTGTCGTTTGCGCCATCGGCGGCACCCGACCCTGACCCCCCTTTGACGTATGGGGCGAGAACCTCCCACGCTCCGACACGAATCTCCGGGGCCAGTTCCTTTACGACTTTGTTGACCGCCTTGAGACGGGTGATCGTCTCGTCGTAAGTGGCTTTGTCCATACCCCGGGTTGTATCAGAGGCATCGGTCGGTTTCGCCCCTGAAAACGCCTGAAACCGGCATCAACAAGCCATCCATCGCCCGCCGTCGAAAAGCAGCGGTACTAAGCCCTTGCGAGGCTTCTAGAACAGGTGTCTCACGCAGGCTCGCTAGCCAACTGTTTACCAACGTCGTTTACGATCAACTGGCCGACTTCGAAGCCGCTGTTGCAGATCGCCTTCGTCTGATTGATCGGCCGGGAACGCCTGGTGCGGTCACCGGCTTTCTCGGGTTTCTGGAGGTCTAGCTCATGAGAAATCTCGTTGCGGGCAACGAACAGCGGTTTGAGTTTGTCGATCTTTTTCCGCAAATCTTCGTCCTTCACGCCGAGGGCACCGGCAACCTTCTGCACCTCCTCTTTTGACTGAAGGCTTGAGCCGGTCAGCTCGTAGATGTAGTCCTCGATCAGCCGCTCGCGAGGACTAGCCGAGGTCAGATAGCGGGCGACGATTCTGGTGTCGGCTATCTCGCCGGTTCCGAGCTGGCCACTGGCGAAATCCTCGAATTTCTTATGGGCCTGTTCGTTGCCAGCTTCCAATAGCAGCGGCAACGTGTCCCGAATCATCTGCTTCAGCGTCGCGTCTAAGCCCGCCCCCGAGAAAACAATTGCCGCCCGGAGCTGGTCGTTCTCGTTGTGCGTCATCTGCCCCTGAATCCCGCCTCCCTCGGCTTTTCGAAGGCCGCGGATCTTGTAGAGGGTGTCGAACACCCCCTCGACCGCTTCGTGTGCGCTGATCAAGAACCGCTGTGACTTATCAGTCGCGTCGTGCTCCACCCCGGAAGGAAGTGCTTTCAGATGCGCCATCTGAGGGGAGCATAGGCTGCGAGGGCCGGTCAAAGCAGGGAGGCTGCACCCACCACCAAGAAACCCCGCCTCCGGGCCTTTCGATCATTGTTTGGCCCGATCCCAATCAGCAATGTAGAGCCAAAAAAGCCGCTTTAGGCAGATCCCCCGATCTGCCCTACACCCTTCTCTATTCAGCCATCAAGCAAACCGAGGTTCCTCCGGTGGGGGGGAAGTTCCCCTTCCCTCCCCTGGCCCCCATGCCGCGCAAGAACGAAAGAAAGACATGTGGCCCCACCACAGACCGGAGCCGCCTCGCTTGCCTGGGCCTCCCCCGCGCTCCTTGTATCTGACCCCGGTCGGTCACATCGTGAGCGGGTGGGGTCAGATACAAGGAGCGCCCTCATTTGGCCCAGGGAAGCGAGGCGGCTCCACACGCTGCAATCGCAGCCTTGTTCGTAGCCCTCCCGTCTTCAATTGCATCTCGGAGCGGGCCTGAGCTCGAATAGGCTGCACCGATGCCCGACGATGCCGAACGCAAGGCGGCTCGCGCCGAGGTGCAACGCGCTCAGTCGCGGTTTGCGGGTCTCGACAGTGAGCGCGATCAGGCCCGTATTGCTCGTCGGGAAGCGTTTGAACGTGCGCGAGAGGCGGGTCTAACGCTCCGCGAGATTGGCGAAGCGGCCGGGTTGCACCTGACGAGAGTCAGGGAAGTTCTCGACAGGGATTAGGTACCCCCCTAAAAAGATGCTAGGCTGCGGCCGTTCAAACGAAGCGGCCCCCGGCGGCGCTGTAACGCCAGCCGAGGGCCTGACCACAAGGAGAGCTAGCTCCTCATGGCTGATCGAAACCCTACGGAACGCGGCGCAGCGGGACCCGATCTCCTCAACGCCGCAGCGAGGGACGCAAGAACCGAGAACGCGGTCTTGACGTTCCTGCTCGATGAACATCCCACCCGGCTGACGCTGGGGGAGTTGTCCTTGGTTCTCAACGCCGACCCTCGTCTTGACGATCCCGACGACGCTGCGGAGCGTGCAGTTCGAGAATTGGTCGGCGCTGGCCTGATCCACCAGGACGGCCGCTTTCTCGCCCCTTCACGGGCGGCGCTCTACTTCGAGCGCCTACGGGGCGAGTAGTGAGCGGCGACAGCGGGGCAGGGAGCGACGCCGAGCAGGCGTTGATCTTCCTGATCCGCCATCCGTTGCGGAAACGGCTGCTGAGGCTCTATGTCGAGGCGACGGGGATGCGGAGTCCGAAGGAACTGACCGTCCCGGTCAACAAGACCGTGACCTTGGTCGGCTACCACGTTCGCGTTCTGGCTGAACACGGAGCGGTTGAGATCGTGGCTGAACAGCCACGGCGGGGCGCGGTCGAGCATTTCTATGAGGCGACGTCGCTCATTGACGAAGTGCCCTGGGGGCGGGCCGCTCTCGGCCTCGGGGGTCGAGCATGAGTCCATTTCCAATTCCTGACCGACCCCCGACGCCGCTGGAGTTGCTTGTCATCGCCGCGAAAGTGGCTGCGGACAAAGGCGTGGCTTGGGCGTATCCCGTTCAGCCAGAAGGCCATGAGGACGATCTGCGCTTCGACACCGCCCCTCATCCCACGGTCGGGGAGGGTCTCGGCGTGACTGACGTCTACAAGCTGCGCCTGCAAGCACAGGACACGGAGGGCGCGGAAGGTCACGGCCTGATCTTCACGCTCTTTGACCGGGAGGACAGGTTCGTGTCTGGCTTCTTGATCGGCACGGAAGAGTTGAGCGGCCTTCTCTGGAGTCAGACCGGGAAGGGTCGACGCGGGGGCCAGCAGGGCTAAGCGGGGGAGGCGACTGATGGCGAAGCAGGAACCCACCAAGGTGACGACCCTGCGCTTGGAGAGTCAGCTACATGCCGAGCTGGCAGCCGTCGCCAGGGCGGACGGACAGACGGTCTCTGATGCGGTCAGGGAAGCAGTCGGGAAGCACATCGCCACTCGGGCCAGCGATCCGGAGTTTCAGAAGCAGGCCAAGAAGAAACTCGAAGAGGACATAGCCACCGTTAAGCGCTTAGCCGAATGGGCTGACGAATAGCGGGGCCGGCGATGATCGCCGGCGCTTTCGAGCGGGACTCTGAGAGGGCATTACTCGAGGTCTTGATCTGAGAGTGGACCGTTTCTACTTCGAGCATCGTCTTAGGGGGCGATGCTCGAAGGATTGACCGGATGCCCCACGGATCGAACGACATCTATGCGGACGTTGCCGCCAAACGGAGACAGTTCGCCGTCCTCCTGGCGCAACTCCGCGCAGCCGAGCCGCGTTTCGCCGAGGCGTCGATCCTGCTGCCCAATGAGGTTGGCGAGTGGCATGCGGCTGTCTACCTGCTGACTGGCTGCGGGCCCGTCTGGGAAAGACTCGGCCCCCCGATAGTTGCTCAGTGTTCGCTATCGCCTGTCAGTGAAGAGATGGAAAGCGCTCGTCGCCGCTGGACTCACGACCAGCGCGCAGCGATGGAGTGGGCGATGCACTTCTGGAGGCCGGACAAATACCCGGCCAGCTTCCCGGTGGCGTTCCAGGGCTTCTTATTCACCCGCTGGATCGTTGCCGCCCATCTACAGAAGGGTCTCGTTCCGAGGATTCGCATTGAACGGGGTTGAGCCATGTACCCCAATCGTCCTCGCCGACCTACCCAGCATTTAGCGCCGCGCCGCTCGGCCGTCAAGGGCGCAACGCGCCCGACCCCTTTAGGGGTTGACTGCCGAGCGGCGCTGCGCTTCGCTGGCGAGTAGGTCGGCCAGGTGAAGCTATGGCTAGTAGCCGCACACTCGGCTCTGTGCAACGACGAAGGCCGTTAAGGCCGCGAGGGCGAAACAGAAAGAAAGTTACTTACACATCTTTCTTTCGTTCTTGCGCGGCAGGGGAGCGAACACACAGTAACAATCACACTCTAAGTGATTAGAAAGTTTTCTTGACATTGCTCACGAAAAGTGACTTACTCGTGTGTATGGGAGCTAGGGAGGAAATAGGTAAGGGTGTAAAGGCGCCCGGCGCGTCCGTCAAGGACGACGGTTCGCCTACCTGCCCGCCGCGCATTGTCCGGCGGGAAATTACTCCGACGCCAAGCCAGCACAAGCAACTCTGCGATGACCTTCGCGAGGTGCGCCGACGCGGTGCCGAGACCAATACCGCCGCTGGCGAAGGTGCCGCGATGAAGGCGGCGGGTCCCTCCCCCGCCGCCTTGGCGGTCACCGCCCGCGTCCGCGAGCTGCGCGAGGCCGAGGAGCAAGATCGCCGCGACCGGCAGGTGGCCGCTATCGCCAAGCTCCTGTACCGAGCAGCCGAGCACTCCCGTCGGGATCATCGGCGGTAGGTCAAGATATCTATAGGATATCCATGTGCTATACTGCTGACATGGCAAAGGCAACGAAGGTTCTTGTGACGATGCCTGACGATCTCCTCGACCGCATCGACCGCGAGACTCAAAGCATCGGCAGCACCCGAAGCGACTTCCTCCAAGAGGCCGCGCGGCGACAGCTCGGCTGGCCTGACCCCGCCACGATTGACGCCGCTCTGGAGCGCGGCCGTGCCGCAATGGCAGAAGCGGGGAGCTTTGAGGCCGCCGATTTGATTCGCGCTGACAGGGAGGCGCGGGATGCCCGTGATCGACGTCGTTAGCGACGCCAACCTGGCGGTGAAGTGGTTTCACTCCGAGGGAGAGGAGGAAGTGACCGAGGCGCGGGCACTCCTCAGCGCTCACAGAAGTCGGCGCGTGGCGCTGTCCGTCCTCGACCTGACCACCTACGAGGTGGGCAGCGCTCTTTTGCGCGGAGGGGCGCAAGCGAGTTCTGAGCAAGTCGCCATCGTGCTCGATGCGCTGGCGACGATCTGCCCCGCTGTGCGTCCAACCCAGGAGGAGTTTCAACTTGCAACGGAGCTGGTGGAGGAGCACGGTCTGACGATCTATGACGCCGCCTACGCGGCTGTGGCTCAGAGTCGAAACGCGACGTTGGCCACCCTTGACAAGGAGCTGCTCAAAGCCGGTCTAGGTGTGCGGCCGAGCGAGCTGGTCGACTCTGCCGAGCTTGGCGAGGAGGGACAGCAATGAGAGTTGCCTTCTACGGTCGGGTATCCACGGACGACGCGCAAGACCCCTCCCTCTCGATCCCTCGCCAGCTCAGCAAATGCGACCAGGCGCTGGAACCGATTGACGAGAAGGTGAGCCTCACCTTCTGGGACGTGGAGAGCGGGCGCAAGGCTCTGGAGGAGCGCGGCAACGGCAAGCGCGACTGGACCGACAAGGTGTCGGTGCCGCGCATTGGCGGGCTACCCGAGCTGCTTGCAAGCGCGGAGGCGGGCGCACTTGACGCGGTGATCGTGGAGTCGATCGACCGGCTCTCACGAATGACGGCGGACGGCACCCGGATCGAGCGCGAGCTTGAGGAACGGGACGTTGCGCTTTTCGCCGCCGATGAGCCGCTCAACTCCAGTGCCACCGCGATCTTGACGCGGCGCGTCAAGCAAGGCGTTGCCGAGTGGTATGTCCGCGACCTGATCGAACGCAGCCGCGCAGGTATGGAAGAGTCGGTGCGCCAGGGCTGGCATACGGGCGGGCGACCGCCGTATGGCTACATGCTGGAGCCTCATCCTCACCCGAATCCTCAGAAGGCCAAGGAGGGACGCAAAAAGCATCGGCTCATCCTCGACCCGGTCAAAGCGCCGATTGTGGCGATGGTCTTCGCGGACTACACGGAGCATGGCCTGGGGCTCGCAGCCATCTGCGAGAAGTTGAATCTCGACCCCGAGCGCTACCCGCCTCCGCTTCGCAACCGCAAGGACGAGAACGACCTTCGGCAAACCTGGAGCAAGTCCCAGATTCACTTCATGCTCCGCAACCCCAAGTACACCGGCTACAACGTCTGGGGGCGTCACGACAAACGGAAGGGTCGCCCTCTGCTGCGCCCACGCGACAAATGGGTGTGGAGCGCAACGCCCACCCACGATGCCATCGTCACTCGCGAGCAGTTCGACGCAGTCGAAGATCGCGCCCGCCGCAACGGTGCGCCGTCAATCAACCCCGCGACTCCCAAGCACTACCCGAAGCGACGGACTACGCGGGGCGGACGGGTCTATCCCCTGCGTGGCCGCGTTCGGTGCAGCATCTGCGGCAGGCGCATGGAAGGCAGCTTCCAGAAAGGCAAGAACTACTACCGCTGCCAGTACACCACCCGGCATGGCAAAGCCGCCGCCGACCTCGCGGGACACCCGCGCACCTTGAGCATTCGCGAGGAGGTTGTCATGGACGCCCTCCGCGAGTTCATGGCAGAGCGCCTTTTCGGTCCCGACCGCCTCCGGCTGTTGAGCGCCGAGCTGGCGACCGCCGCCGACGAGCAGAAAGATGATCCCGACGCTTCCGAGCGCGAGCGCTTGGAGGCCGAGGAGAAAGACGTTCAGAAGGCGCTTCGTCGCCAGGTGCTTCGCCTAGAGGAGCACGACGATCCCGACCACCCTGTGATCAAGCTCGCAACCCAGCGAATCGAAGAGTTGAGCGGGCGCGCGGAGGCGATCAAGCGAGCCCTTGAGGAGCTTGCACAGCCGAGCGAATCAGCGGGTCCGAGCGCTGACGAGATCGAAGCCCTGATAGCCGAAGTTCCCGACCTCCGCGAGGCTCTCGATAAGGCCGACGACACCGAGCTGATCGAGCTTTTCGACGCCTTCGATGTGGCTGTCAACTTCGACAAGCGCGAGGGGAAATTGGAGCTGAGCGCGTCGGTGTCGAGTGACCTGATCCCCGCTACTGAAGCCAATCGACCGCCTCAAGGGCGGTCGGGGGATTCGTTCATAGCGGGGGCAGGATTCGAACCTGCGACCTTCGGGTTATGAGATTGATCCGCTGGATCGGCAGGACTAGGCGGAGCTAGGTTTCAAGCCAAATTCGCGGGATCGAACTACGTGGAGATCGGCTGGAATCTGTGGGGCATGTTGCCCCATTCGTTGCCCCAGCCCCGCACGGATGAATGGCGGATGCTCCGCTTCGCTACTCGCGCAAAGGGGCACCGGGGAAGTCACCCACCACCTCCACGCAGCCAGCCAGTTGCCAGCACGTCGGGCAACGCTGATATCAAGGGGCCATGGCGACGCAGCAGGCGAAGGGCGAGGCGTTCCAGGCGCTCCATGAGGGCAAGCCGTTCCTGATCCCGAACCCATGGGACGCCGGCTCGGCCAAGATCCTGGCGGGGCTCGGCTTCAAGGCCCTCGCCACCACCAGCGCCGGATTCGCGTTCACGCTGGGGCGGCCCGACGGCAGCGTCACCCTCGACGAGGTCGCTGACCACATCCGCGCGCTCGACGAGGCGACGCCGTTACCGGTCTCAACCGATCTGGAGAACGGCTACGGCGCCTCACCGGAGGAGGCGGCGCTGGCGATCACTCGCGCTGCCGAGGCGGGAGCGGTAGGCGGATCGATCGAGGACTGGGATGCAGAGCTCGGCTTCTATGAGATCGAGCACGCCACCGAGCGCGTGGCGGCCGCTGCCGAGGCGGCGCGGGCGCTCGACTTCCCCTTCACCTTCACTGCCCGAGCGGAGAACTTCGTCCGCGATAACCCCGATCTCGACGATACGATCGCCCGCCTGCGGGCCTACCAGGAGGCGGGCGCCGACGTGCTCTACGCCCCTCGGCTGGAGAGCGTGGATGACGTCCGCGCAATCTGTGAGGCAGTCTCGAAACCGGTCAACGTGCTCGCGTACCCGGGGCTCAGCTGGGACTCCCTGGTCGAAGCCGGAGCACAGCGGATCAGCGTGGGCGGCCGCCTCGCCTTCGCCGCCGCGGAGGCCATGCTGGACGTGGCGGAGAGGCTGCGCGACAGCGGGGACTTCGGCGAGCTTCGCGGGCCGACGCGAATCGAACCCTTCCTCGAAGGGTGATCGCGGGCTGGGGCCGACGCTAGCTGCCAGCGGCCGTCCCGCGCCACCTTGATTGGAGGGATTGCACGAAGTGTGGGCCACGAATCGGGTGGGATCCCTATGACCTTCGGGTTCCTACGTAGGGGTCGCCCATCACGGCTGAAGCCCAAGGCTCGGCTGAGAGAAGTGATTGGGAGGTCCCTACACCCCTGGGCGACCTTCGTTCACCCAGGCGGCCAGCAGCGGGTCGATGACCCGCATGCCGCTGGCGGTGGACGGGTCCTCGGCGATCTCGCCGCGATCGACAAGAGCCTCCGTCGCTTTGACCGCAGCGCCGCCCCGCGAACCGCCGTGGCGACGGCCCGCGGCGTAAATTCCCTCGTGACCCTCTGCGACGGTCGTGAGGACGCGCCGTTGGGCCGGGGGCAGGCCCGTCCAGACCGCCCGCAGCTCGTCGCGAACCTCGCGCATGACGCGGTCATACGTGGCCAGCCAGGTCTGCTCGGTGGCCGTCTCGCCTTCCGCGGTCAGAGTCCAGAGGACGTGCGCGAGCAGCATCGTGCGCTGCGGGTGACCGGCGGCCGTGTCGAGCAGCGGGCCGAGGGCCTCCCCGATCCCCCGGTCGGTGCCCTCGAAGCGAGCTGAGAGATAGTCGGCGACGTCATCCGCCCGCAGCGGCGGCAGGTCGACCGCTCCGGCCTGCCCGTAGAAGGCTCGGCGGCGATCGGTGAAGAGCTCGCGCATCATCCCCACGTGGGAGCCGGCGAAGACATAGCTGGCGGCATCTCCGTGGTGCTGGATCTCGGAACGGATCACGGCGTCAGCCCGCTCCTTCACGGCGAGGATGTCTTGAAACTCGTCGAAGATCACCAGGGTCCGCGTCCCATGTTTCTCATGGAGGCGAACGGGCAGCGCCAGGCGCTCGACCAAGGGCGGCTCGGCCTGGGGGTCGATGGGCACCTCGACTCCAGCGGGAAGAGGTCCGCCCCCGACCTGGAGAGTCGGCCGCAGCAGGCGCCTGACCCCGGCGAACCAGGTGGCAAGGCGGCCCTGCAGCTCTTCCGCGTAGGCTCGCTCGATCCGCTGCGCGATGTCATCCAGGGTGAGGACGCCGAAGAAATCGACGTAGACCGCAGCCCACCCTTTCCGTTCCCGCGCTTCCTGGGCGACTCGTGCGAGCAGGGAGGTCTTGCCGTATCTCCTCGGAGCGACGAGACGGCTGTTGTTCCCGCTGCCGGCAGCCTCCAGCAAGGCCCGGGCCTCGTCATCGCGATCGAGTAACTCCTCAGGCGGGACCGGCTCGCTGTATCGAAAAGGGTTTCTGCTCTCTTTCATAGAGCAAATCTGCTCGCCATAATAGAGCATTGGTCCGGATGTGGAGTCAGTGGGATCGCCGAGAGCGGCGGACCGCTGCTGCGACATCCGGCATCGGCTCGCCGGTCGCCGTATCGCCCGATCCAATTGAAGTGATCTTGTCGGGCCAGTCCGGCGCGTAGACAAGCATCGCGTCAGCGGCTTCCTCTTCGGTCATCGCTTCAACCTGGTCGCGAAGCTCAGCCTTGTTCATGGCCGAATGTTATCGTCTGCACCCACCGAGATCGCGACCGCGAACATAAGCTCCTCGAGATGGCCAAGGATCCCTGGAGAGACCCGATCCCCAGGCCCGGCGACTTCGACGCCGAGTTGGACCAGGCCAAGGTCGAGATCCATGAGGGCAATCCCGACGCAGATCTATCGATCACCCGTGCGACGGAGATACGGGCCTTACTGCCTCACGCCCGCCCCCACGGAGGCAATGCCGCCGAGCGGGTGAAGCAGGCGCGACCAAATGACCGCAACGCTTAGGGCTCTAGACGGAAGAAGCTGCCACCACGGAAACGTCGTCGTGGGCAATCGCCCCGCGCTTCTGAGCTCGTGCCGTCACCAGCGCTGGCTTGCGGCTCGCGGGTGCTACGTCCAGCACGAACTCAACCCTCAAGCGCCGGACAGCATTGATGATCGTGTCGATCTCCGGGTTGTGCTCCCCGGACTCGAGCTTGACGACGCGGGGCTGCGAGACGCCCAGCTTCTTCGCCAAGGCTCTCTGGCTCAGTTTGTGCTCAGCGCGATAACGCAGCAACGTTGCCGCGAACTCCCGCGCAGGTGCGAGCCTCTGCCACTCCGCCCGAAAGCTCGGATCGGCAAGCTGCTCCTCGGAGACGAGGGCATCAAAGGTCTTGCTTGAGGTACTCATCGGCTCCTAATGATAATAAATTTATTATCAGAATCAACAGTGACGCTCTAGGCGATCACGTGCGTCCATGACCGCTCGATCCGCGACCTTCGCCGCCGTTGACCCGGCGAACCGGAAATCCGCACCCAACAGTCAGGAGCTGACCATCGAAACGAGCACCTACACCCGAGAAGACACGACCTTCGAATCCGGCGGAACGGCGTGCGCCACCTGGCTCTACCGACCGGACGGCGTCGAGCGCCCGCCGATCATCGTGATGGCCCACGGCTTCGCCGCGATGCGCGCCTTGCGTCTTGCCGCTTACGCCGAGCGCTTCGCCGAATCCGGCTTCGCCGTGCTGGTATTCGACTACCGGGGCTGGGGTGACAGCGCCGGCGAGCCACGTCGGGTGCTCGAAATCGGTAGCCAGCAGGACGACTGGCGGGCGGCCCTTGTTTTCGCCCGGGCACTTGACGGTGTCGACACCAGCCATGTCGTCGCGTGGGGTTCGTCGTTCGGGGCCGGGCACGTGCTGAGCATCGCCGCCGAAGATCACGGATTGGCCGCCATCGTCGCCCAGGTTCCCCATATCAGTGGACCTGCGTCGGCCTTTGCTGGCTCCCCGCTGACGACGACGCGCCTGGCTCTCGCCGGGCTCCGCGATCAACTGGGGGCAGCGCTCGGGCGAGAGCCGCTACGCCTCCCGGCGGCAGGAGAGCCCGGCACCCTGGCGATGATGAACACGCCCGACGCCACGGCGATGATGAAGCGTCTGGCGGGAGACCGGTACGAGGAGCTTCTGCCTCAGAACGACGTCGCCGCCCGGAGTGCGCTGCGAGTGCCCTTCTACTCACCCGGCCGGGTCGCAGGCAAGGTCACGTGCCCAGCGCTGGTTCAACTTGCCAAAGACGATGTCGTCACTCCCTATAAGGTCGCGCTGAAGGCCGCGCGACGCATCCCCAAAGGGGAGGTGCTCAGCTACGAGTGCGGCCATTTCGACCCCTACGTCGAACCCCTATTCGACACGATCGTCGGTGACCAGATCGACTTCCTGCGGCGCAGTGTCTGACGCCGAGCAGCAAGATGCCCGGGTCGGTCAGAGCGACTCGGAGAGACACCCTGCAGCTGCGACGTCGCGGGAATGGACATAGCGACTGGCGCCCCGAAGGCCGGCCTAGGACACGTAGGCCTTGCGCACCATCGCGGCCGTCCATCGGTTCGTACCGTGGGTCGGGGGGACATCCCTGCGGTTCAGGGTTTCGGCGATCTCGGCGAGGGACCTGCCTTTCGCGAGCAGCGCCCCGATCTGCTTCCGCCGGTTGTGATCCCGCTGGTTGCACTCCGTGTGGGACAGCCGAACGTTCTCGGGGACGAGGTGCCCGCCGGCCGACTTGAGGGTCGGGTAGTGGTCGGGCGAAGGCGCCCACTTGGTGCGCGTCTTCGCAACCGGATCGAATGCGGCTCGACCCTTGTGGTGGTAGCGCTGCGGCATCTCGCACTTCAAGTCGAGGAGTTGGCCGCGCTCGGCCATCTGCACGAGGACGCCCTTCACGCCGAGCCTGCGGAGCTCGTCCGCGACTGAGCTGTCTGCGCCGCCGGCGCTAGCTGCTGTCTTCGCCACCGAGTCACCTTTCTCGTGTAGTCGCCCTATTGCGCGTCCTGCATTCGCCACGTAGAGCGTCGCTTCGGCGACTGACGATGTCGCCACCCAAGCCTTCGCCCCTCCAGTATCCCCGCGGCCAGCAGCGATCGCCGTGCGGCTCGAGGCGGATCTAGACTCGCCGGCTAGGGCGTCGGTTCCTCTCGGTGTAGTCATCAATCATGCACTCGGGTGAAAAACGGGCACCCCAGTCCTGGCGGTAGGGTCGCTCCATGCCGTTGAGTCCCGATGCTCATCGAAGAGAGCGCGAGTCACGGGCAGCGTTTGAGTTGCTGTTGAGTGACAGGTTCGTCTACCGCCGAGAGGAGCCCGACTATGCGATCGATGGCGTGGTCGAGGAGATCGACAGTGAAAGACCATCTAACCGGCCTTCGGTTCTACGTGCAGCTCAAAGCCACGGCCGAGTCTGACTTAAAGAAGGCCCTTGCGCTGTCTCTCAAGCTCACGGACCGCGATTACTATCGGTCGTTGTCGCTGCCGACGTTGATGGTTCTCTATTACGAACCGACCAAGACTTTCTACACGCGGTGGATCAGCGAGTACGACCCGTACTACGGACATGGCGGAAAAAAGACCTTCACGTTCCGATGGCAGGAGTCGGACGCTTGGAGCGAGGAGCGAGCAGATGAGCTGATCGCCGAGGCGACAGTATTTCGCGAGCTCCGCTCCCCAAGTCCCCCGCTACCTCGCCCCATGCACGTGGTCAGCGACGGAGCCTTCGGGCTATCAAAGACGGAGTTGCTCTACGCCCTCCGTGCCGCAGCGGAGAGCTGCTCCGACGTGATCGAGGTTAGAAGCGGCCCGCCCATCGAAGGAGCGGCTTGGGTTCAAATCAGCGAGGCAGAGTTGAGCATCAACCTCGCCAAAGTGACGGGAGCGGTCCTTCATATCGAAGCGGACTACAACCCGGGTGAGCTCGGTGCCGGATTGGCAATCGACAGCTTGCTGATGGCCGCCCCGGCATTCGCGAACGTGAACCAGTTCGAGATCGCCTCGCGAGTGATCACGGAGCTAGCTCCGAAATCGACTCTTCTGAGAGACGCTGGAATCGCGATGGCTCTCCAAGGAATCATGGTGGGGGCTCGACGTGTCCGTGAGTCGCTGAGAATCGCCGATGAACTTGATCGCAGCAAGGATCAGGCAATCCGGGAAGCCAGTATCGCCTTCACCTTCCCGGCGCTGAAACTCGAGAGCTCATTGGGGAAGGAAGATGCGGATTTCCACAGGAAGACGTTGCGATCTCGGATCAACCGACGCAAGCAAGCCGGTGATTCAACGGGCGCAGCTCGGGAGATGGTGAATCTGGCGAACTTCCACCGGCGTCGTCGCGAAGGCGGGAAAGCCGTTCATCTGTACAACGAGGCAAGACAAACGGATCCTGACTACGGGCAGCGCGCCTACTACTGGCACGAGCTCGGCGGCGTTCTATGGATGGAGCGTCGATACGAGGAAGCCGCCGATGCATACCGACGGGCAATTGACATCGGTGGAGAACCGATAGCTGATGCGCTCTACGCTGATTGCTTGATGTACGCGGGCCAGTACGCGAAGGCGAGAGAGCTTTTTGAGGTCTTTAACATTTCGCACCCCGACCTTGCCGACGAGTATCGCTTGAAGAAGATCGCGCTCGACGTGATTGTCGATGGCCTCGATATCGACAATCAGCAGCGAGATATGAAGGCGGCTTTAGATGTCTCTCCGAGGGTCGACGACAACACTCCCGCGGAGGTCATGATTGCCGGCTCTCTACGCCAGCTGCAGCTTGATGCCCTGTGGTCAAGTGCCTGGTACAACCTAGGGGTTGCATCTGGGAGGAGCGGTGCGACAGATAAAGCGCTTCAAGCGTTCATCGCCGGGACGATCCTGATGCCAGAGATTGACATGGATCCCTGGACGCACGCGATCTTCTACGCTTGGAACGCTGGCGAGGAGGATCTCCTAAGGGACATCCTCACGACCGCTCGCCGCCAATCGGGGACTTCCTTTCTAAGAGCGCTTGTGAAGTTCACGCGGCAGCAGGTCGCTGACTTCCCCGGCGAGAAACTCCTACGCGAAGTCGATTCAATTCTGGCCACCTCGCCCGTCCATCATGCCGGTGGCTACCGAATTCGACTAGTCGGCACCGCCGGGGTCGAGGAGTTCGACATCCTGGATTAGCCCTCTTGGTCCTGATCTTCGGTCAGCGCCTTGAGTATCTCGGCCGGGGTCACCGCTCCTTCTAGTCCTGTCAAGAGCGTCTTGAGTTCGTCGCCGACGACTCGAGGCTGGACGCCATCGGCTTCCGCCACGCCATTTACAAAGTTGTTCAGGTTTTTCTCGCTGCCAGCAATCCCCGACCCGAGATGTTCACCAAGGACGAATGGCGAGGGTCGATCGGGAAGGCGGTTAGCGCTGAGCAGCTCCTCGGGCACGCCTCGGGAACTGAAGAAGTTAACTCCCACCCACCCGCTGAGGACGCCGTGGAGAAAAGAACCCTGCGGGGCGTTGGGATCGACGCCCATCCTGGCCAACAGACAGCGGCCGACGAGAACGTGGATCAGACGCTGGAGACGGAATGCCTCCCCCTCGTCTTTGGGCGGCAGCAGCCGCGGTGAGATCACCAGCTCGTCGGCGCGGCAGTCCGCTACTGCCTCCGGATCACCGGGCTTCTTGATTGCCACCTTGAACTCCCCTGCGTCAGGGTCGCCGAAGTAGAGCAGTGCGATCTCGATGATGCGCCTGACCATGTTTGCGTCCTGGCCTTGGCCGCCGGTCACCGTTACCTTGCCTTTGGTCTTGAGCGCGGGCAGCATCTCCCCCCAGTCAAGACCCTCTGGCGGCTCGGTGTTGGAGCCCGGCAGGCGCTCGTGAAACTCGACCTGAGGATTGCTCCAAGCCTCCTCGATCCGTTCCTGCCAGGGCGGGTGAAAGACCCGGCTCGCGCTGTGGGCCGGCCAAGTCGAATGAACACCGAGCTCATGGCGCAATAGCGTCTTGACCATCGCCTCGAGGTCGTAGAAGCCCTGCCTGACCTTCTCCGCAGGCGGCGGGTCGGAGTCGGGTCGGTCGTGGACGAAGCTGCTGCGCAGTCCGTGCAGTTCGCCAACCGTCAGTCCTTGATCAGCCGGGTCGCGGCCCGCCCCGCGCAGAGCTTTTTCGATCGGCTTCTTCTTTGAGGTGCCGGTCAAAACCTCAACGGCGAACCAGAGGAAGATCACTCCGTCCACGCTGGGTCCCGCCTGCACACCCCGTAGGTACCAACGCGCCGCCGTTTCCGCTTGGCGCGACAGCTTGAGATCTCCGAGCGCGGCGAGGGCGTCGTGCTCGGCCTCTCTCGCCTCGAAGGGGAGGTAGTTGCGAACCAACTCCCTGAGGTCGGCGACCGCGACTGGTTTCTCGCCATCGAAAATCAGGAGGTTCTCAGCAAGCATCTCCTGTCCAACGCGCTCGTCAAGGATGGATGCAACGAGGGCGATTGCCGACTCGGCGTGCTGTCGCGCCTCGGCGATCGTCTCTTTGGAGGCCCCCGCGTAGTCGTCTATTCCGACTTCGACCAACGTCAACCAGTGTCCCTCTCCTACCGGGGCTCCGTGAATCATCGACTTGTCGAAGACGAGGGGGTAACCAGCCCGTTGAGAAAGGACGGTCTGCTGGACAAGTACGGGACCTTGCTGAAACCGCAGAGTCGCTCCTGCGATTGTTAATTCCTGGGGTAGCCCATGTATCTGCATGCCGCGAAATACCGCCCGATAGAGAGCCCAGTTGCCCTGTGGCGTCAACTCGGGGGACGTCATGTCGTCGACCTCCGCCTCGAAACCCTTGTCGAGCATCTGCGCGTAGTGGCTTTCAAAGGCCGACATAGACGAACCCAGTTGGAAAGCTCGATTCACGGCTCGGAATCGAGCTCACCTTGCCCCACAGCTTGCCCCACGGCGGATTTCGCACCCTGTTGTCTGTAAGACAACAAAACTAAAAGGCCCGCATTTGCCGGCCTTTTGTCATATAGCGGGGGCAGGATTCGAACCTGCGACCTTCGGGTTATGAGCCCGACGAGCTACCTGGCTGCTCCACCCCGCGGCGGACTGTCGATGGTAGCAATGTGGCGGCGGAGCCGGGGGCTCTGTGGTGGCTGGATGGGGGTTTGCGCAGGGGTCTTTCGGGGGCCGCCGGGCTCTAGAGTGGCCGGGTGACTGAAGGGGGAAAACGGGTTGCGGTGATCGACGTCGGGACCAACTCGACGCGGTTGCTGGTCGCAGACGTCGAGGCGGGGCGGGTCTCGCCGCTGGAGCGGCGCAGCACCGTGACGCGGCTGGGCCGGGGCGTGGATCTCTCCGGGCTGCTGGCCAGCGAGGCGATCGAGGACGTCTGCGCGGCGATCGGCGGCTACATCGGAATTCTGGAGGAGCTGGGGGCCGAGACGGTGGACGCGATCGCTACCAGCGCGGTGCGGGACGCCGAGAACGGCAGCGCCTTCATCGCCGAGCTGCGCGAGCGGTTCGCGCTCTCGGCCCGGGTGCTCGACGGAGAGGAGGAGGCGCGGCTGACCTACCTCGGCGCCACCTCCGAGTCGGTGCCGAGCGAGCCGACACTGGTGGTGGACATCGGCGGCGGCTCGACCGAGCTGATCGTCGGCACCGGCACGGACATCTCCTTCCACGACTCGCTGCAGGCCGGCGTCGTCCGCCACAGCGAGCGCTGCATCGGCAGCGACCCGCCCACCGCCGGCGAGCTGGAAGCCCTGGCCACCGACGTCCGCGGGCTGATCGAGGAATCGCTCGGCGCCGGGGTCGAGGCGAGCGCCGGGATCGCCGTCGCCGGCACCCCCACCTCGCTGGCCGCGGTCGAGATGGGCCTCGAGCCCTACGACCCCTCCCGCGTGCACGGCCACGTCCTCGCCCTCCCCTCGATCCAGCGCATGCTCTCCCAGCTTGCCTCGCTGCCGCTGGCCGAGCGCGTCGAGATCCCCGGCCTGCACCCCGACCGGGCGCCGACGATCGTCGCCGGGGTCGTGATCCTGGTCGAGACGATGCGCGCCTTCGGCCTCGAGCAGGTCACCGTCTCCGAGCACGACATCCTCTACGGCACGGCCCTCGCCGCCGCTCAAGATCCCTCGACGTACTAGCTGGACAGTCTGTCTTGTCCGGAACGGACAGATTGGTCAAGCATCCTTCGGAAGAACAAGAATTCAGTAGGCGCAGCTACCTGCTTCTTGGTAATTTCGTCCAGCCCTGGTAGACCTCGGGGACGACCGGGTACATACTGGATGAACCGGGGACGAGGTGGGGCTTGCTCCATCTTGCACCTCGGGATACAGGGCTTGGGCGACTGCCGCATCATGGCGCCTCCCGCCGTCTGGGCCCACCTAATAAAGGTCCCTGAAGACGTACCCCTGCCCGTCCTGAGGGATCAGTTGAATCGGCCGTCAGCAATGGCGGCCGATTCTCGTTCGGCCAGCTTTCCCAAGCCGATTCCGCGACCTTCTAGGCCAGGTTCGATTTGCGTGGGTAAACGACCTCGGGATCGGTGAGGACGTTGACCAGAGTCGGCCGGCCCGAGGCGAAGGCGCGCTCCAGCGCCTGCTTCAGCTCGCCCGGCTCGCGGACGAGGATCCCGTCGCAGCCGAGCGATTCGACCAGCTCGTCGTAGCGGGTCTCGGGCCGCAGCTCGGCAGCCACCGAGTAGCCGTAGAGGAACTTCATCGGATGGTGCTCCAGCGCCCAGATGCCGTTGTTGCCCATCACCCCGACGACGCCCAAACCATGACGCGACATGGTGTCAAACTCCATGCCGGCGAAACCGAAGGCGCCGTCGCCCAGCAGGAGGCAGACCTGACGGTCGGGATGGGCGACCTTGGCGCCGATCGCCTGGCCCGGACCGGCGCCGAGGCAGCCGAACGGCCCGGGGTCCATCCAGCAGCCCGGCTCGTAAGTCTCGACGAAGCGACCGGCGTAGGAGACGAAGTCGCCGCCGTCGCCGACGACGATCGCGTCGCGGTCGAGGACTTCGCCAAGCTCCTTGTATACGCGCACCGGGTGCAGCGGCGAGCGGGCGTCGTTCAGCTCCGCCTCCTCGGCCGCCCGCTTCTCGGCCTCGACGTTCCGCAGCTGCTCGAGCCAGGGCTTCGTCCGCGGCTCGCCGTCGGCCGCCTCGCGCAGCGCCGCCAGCGTCGCGCGGACGTCGCCGACCAGGTCGATCTGCGGCGCCCGGTTGGCGACCAGCGCGTTCGGCGCGACGTCGAGGCGGACGATCTTCGTCTCCTCGCCGAAGCTGCCGCCGAAGCCGAGCCGGAAGTCCATCGGCACCCCCACCACCAGCGCCACGTCGGCGCCCTTCAGCGCCGTCCCCCGCGCCCGGCTGAAGGCGAGCTCGTGGTCGGCGGGCAGGCAGCCGCGCCCGAGGCCGTTGAGGAAGACCGGGATGCCGAGCGCCTCGGCCAGCGCCCGCAGCTCCCCCTCGCCCCGGCCCCAGTAGAGGCCGGTGCCGCCCATGATCGCCGGCCGCTCCGCCGAGGCCAGCAGCGCCGCCGCCTCCTCGACCCCGTCCGCGGGCCCGCCCGCGACCGCTTCGGGCAGCGCCGGGACGTCGACCTCGGCCTCGGTGAAGACGACGTCGAGGGGATAGTCGACGAAGGTCGGCCCGCTCGGCGCCGCCGCGGCGCGATCGAGCGCCGCCGCGGTGACGGCGGCGATCAGGGCCGGGTCCTTGACCGTCTCGGCCGACTTGACAAGCGGCGAGACGAACGGCAGGTGGTCGATCTCCTGCAGCGAGCCCGAGCCCCAGCGCATCTCCGGCGCCCGCCCGCCGAGGACGCAGACCGGCGAGTAGTTGGCCTGGGCGCCGGCGATCGCGCTCATCCCGTTGGTGACGCCGGGGCCGGCGGTCAGCGCCGCGACGCCGACGCCCCGGGTCGCCTTCGCGATGCCCTCGGCGGCGAAGGCGGCGGTCTGCTCGTGGCGCACGTCGACGAGCGAGATCCCCTCCTCTTTGCAGCCGTCGTAGATCGAGAACAGATGCCCGCCCGAGAGCGTGAAGAGGTGCTCCACCCCGCGCGACTTCAAAGCTTTCGCGACCAGCCGGCCGCCGTGCTCAGCCATGGCCGCAGCCTATTGGCTGGGACAGCCTCCTCGGGTTACCATCGCCTGGCCCGGGTGGCGAAACTGGCAAAAGCAGCGGCCTTAAAAGCCGCCGCCCCCTCGGGGGCTTGCGGGTTCGAGTCCCGCCCCGGGCATTCTCCAAGGCCCCGCGACCCGCTTTCCCTGCACTTTCCGGGTTTCTTTGCTTCCTAAAAGGGCAATAAAAACTTTGCAGGGGCGCAACTTCACCCCTGTTACCGTGTCCTTAGTCCCTGGAACCGTCCTTCCACCGGGAGAGCTCCTTGGAGGCATCAGCCCTTAATCACGCCAGTCGTCGCGGGCTTCTCGCCCGCCGTTCGCCGCTGCTCAAGCTGCAGGGGGACGAGAAGCTGATCGCGATGGCGCGCGGCGGCAACCCCGGTGCCTTCGAGACGATCGTCGACCGCTACCAGGGCCGCCTGCTCGGCTTCTGCCGCCAGATGCTGGGCTCGACCGAGGACGCCGAGGACGTCCTGCAGGAGGTCTTCGTCAACGCCTACCGGGCGATGCTCGCCGACGAGCGTGAGATCAACCTCCGCCCCTGGCTCTACCGGATCGCCCGCAACCGCTGCCTCAACTACCTGCGCAAGCCGAGGGCCGACGCGCAGGAATCGATGGACATGGTTCCCGAGGTCGACGCCGCCTCGACCGCCGAGCGCGTCCACAACCGCGAGGAGTTCCGCCAGATCCTCAGCGACGTCAACAAGCTTCCCGAGACCCAGCGCGCCGCCCTGCTGCTGCGCGAGATGGACGCCCTCAGCTATGAGGAGATCGCCGCCGCGATGGAGACCACGGTGCCGTCGGTCAAGTCGCTGCTGGTGCGGGCGCGGATCTCGCTGACCGAGGCGAGCCAGGCCAGGCTGCTGACCTGCGGCGAGGTCCGGATCGAGCTCTCCGAAGCCGCCGAGGGCCTGCGCAAGGCCTCGGCGCCGGTCCGCCGCCACGTGCGCGAGTGCGAGGAATGCGCCGACTTCCGCAGTCAGCTTCGCTCCAACGAGAAGGCGCTGGCGGCGCTCTTCCCGGTCGGGCCGCTGATCGCCTTCAAGGGCTTCATCCTCTCCAAGCTCGGCCTCAGCGGAGCCGGCGGTGCCGGTGCCTCCGCCAGCGCCGGTGGCGCGGGCGCGAGCGCCGCAGGGGCGGGCGCGGTCGGCAGCGTCGGCGCCGCGGCCGCGATCTCCAGCGGCTCCGCGGCCAGCGGCCTCGGCGCGATCGGCGGCGCGATCGGAACCAAGGCCGTCGCCGGCGTCGTCACCGCCGCCGTCCTCACCGCCGGCGCGGTCGAGGTGAAGCAGAACACGAACCCGACGCCGGTCACCCCCGCCGCGAACGTGCGGGAACAGCCTCCGACCGCCTACCTCTCCGGTGCCCAGACCGCTCCGATCGCCCACCCCAAGCCGGCCTCGGTCGAGCCGGTCGAAGCGGTGGTGGCCCCGCCGGTCCCGGCTCCCGCCGAAGAGCCTGCCGAAGCCACGCCGCCGCCCATTGCCGAGGACGAGGACGAAGCCGCCGGCGAGTCCGCCGCCGGCGAAGAGGTGACGGTCGGCGACTCCGACTCCGAAGGCCTCACCGAGGCGAAACCCTCCGAGGAAGTCGCCGGCGCCCACGGCGGCAGCGGCACCGTCGTCGTCACGGTCACCCCGCCGCCGCCTCCGCCGAGCGAATCGACTCCCCCGCCGAGCGAATCCAGCCCGCCGCCGCCGAGCGAATCGGCGCCGCCCTTGGTCGAAGTCTCGCCGCCGGTGGTCGAAGCGCCGCCGGCCGTCGAATAGGCCCCGCGACCTAGCCCAGGCCGATTACTTTGAGCCGGCGCATCAGGCAGGTGCCGGCGAACTGGCGCGTCTCCTCGAGCGAGTAGCCGAAGAGCTCGAAGTCCTCGCCGGCATTCTCCGCCCAGGGCGGCTGCAGGACGCCGTCGGCGACCGGCAGCGCTTCCTCCAGCGTCCGCTGGATCGCCTGCTTGTAGCGGTCGTCCTCGCGGGCCTTCTCGCGCAGGAAGACCGAGCCGAAGGCGACGTGGCGGTGCTCGTCGCGGGCGACGTTTGAGAAGCCCTCGACGAAGGCCGGCAGCGTCCCTTCGCGTTCGTTGAAGTCCATGATGAAGTGCTGCCCGGTGAGGGCCAGCATCCCCTCGATGACCATGTGGTAGAGCGTCACCGCCTCGACCAGCGCCGCGGTGTCCTCCGGCTCGACCGAGAGGCGGTCGGTCCGCTCCTTCAGCATCCCGTCGAAGAGGCGGCCGAAGTTGTCGTTCAGGTGCGTCGAGGTCTCCGCCAGCATCTCCCCAAGCTGGTCGGACTCCAGCACCCCGACCTCGCGGTAGAAGCGCTCGAAGAAGCGGACGTGGCGGGCCTCGTCGGCGATCTGCGTGCAGAGGAAGACTTTCTGGTCCTCGGTCGGCGCCGCCCGCATGATCGGCCCCAGCTCCTCGGCGACCTTCTGCTCGCCGATGAAGAACGAGGAGAGCCCGTACATCCGCTGGAAGCGCTCCTCCTCGCTGATCCGCTCGTGCCAGTCCTCGCGGTCGCGGCTGAAATCGAGCTCCTGGGTCTGCCATTGCTGCCGCTCCCAGAGGTCGTAGAGCTCGGCATAGCTGAGCAGCTTGATCTCCGAGGTGCGGTCGGCGGCCTCGTTCAGCGCCGGGTCAGCCGTCGCCTGGAAATCGGAGCGCTCGGTCCGCGCCTGCGTCGCCATCGATCGAGCCTAACAGCGGCTTGGCTGCCCGGCCAGATTGTCGAGACCGCAGAAATACGTCTATACGACGCTTTTCTGCGGTCTCGGCGGAGGGGGCTCAGGTGCTGTGGGTTTGGCCCGGCTCGAGGACTACGACCTGGGAGGAGGTCTGCGACTCGACCTCGGACTTGAAGGCGTCGGTGTCGGTCTCGATCGCGGGGAAGGTGTTGAAGTGGATCGGGATCACCGTGCCGGCGCCGATGAACTCGCAGGCGACCACGCCGTCGTGGCGGTCCATCGTGTAGTGGCCGCCGATCGGCAGCAGGGCGACGTCGACCGGGTTGCGCTCGGCGATCAGCTTCATGTCGCTGAACAGGCAGGTGTCGCCGGCGTGGTAGACGGTCACCCCGCCGATGTTGATCAGCAGGCCCGTCGCGGTGCCGATCGCGGTCCCGTGCTCGGCGCTGAACAGCGCCTCTTTGTGCCCGGGCAGGGTGCTGGTGTGCCAGGCCGGGACGAGCTTGATCCAGCCCCACTCGAACTCGACGGTGCCGCCGAGGTTGGGGTCGCTGAGCGCCTCGATTCCCCGGCTTTTCAGCCATTCCGCCAGCTCGACGATCGCGACGCAATGGGCGCCGGTGCGCTTGGCGACCGGGACCGCGTCGGCCATGTGGTCGGCGTGGCCGTGGGTGATCGCGATGTGGGTCGGCTCGACCTCCTCGGCGGTCGCCACCGCGGCCGGGTTGTTCGGCTTCAGGAACGGGTCGACGAGGACGGTCGTCTCCCCCTCGCTCAGCTCGAAGCAGGAATGCCCGTGGTACTTGATCTCCATCAGCTCTCTCCTCCCGGGTTGCCGGTGTCGGTCGTGGTCATCTCTTCCTTCAGTGCCCAGCCGACGGCGACGCCAACCATCATCCCCATGCGCGCCTCCTCGGCGAGCAGGGCGCGGACGGCGGCGACGCGCTCGTCGGGGTCCGGCGTGGTCGCGGCCCTGAGGGTCTCGTTCTCGTGCGGCTCGCCGAACCAGCCACCCTCGGCGAGCGCCGCCGCCAGCACCTTCTGCAGCTGCGGGGCCGCCTTGGCGACGATCCGCTCGGCCTCGGAGAAACGCTCCGGGGCGAGCAGCCGCTCGATCGCGGCTTCGAGCTCACTCTCGTCGGGCACGAGGAGAGCCTAGCCGCCCGGCCGAGTTGCCGGTTTTACTCGGATAGCGAGACAAACCGGCAACTCGGCCGCTATTCGCCGCGCTGAAAGGCCGTGGCGGCAAACCCGGCCAGGGCGCCGACGGCGCCGCCCGCGAGGCCGGCGATCCAGTCGGCGGTCGGGGCGAAGAGCGGCAGCAGGATGACGACGACCGCGCAGACCGCGACCCCGACGACGTCGAAGTCCTCGCCGATCTCCGCGCGCACCTCGGCGCGGCGGATCACGAACCAGGCGGCGATCGCGCCCAGGGCCATCCCGTTGCCGCCGGCGATGAAGGCGATCGACGCCGGTCCGCCGCGGCGTCGGCGGCGAGCATGCCCAGCGAGCCGCAGGCGACGAGCAGAATCGCGGTCCGCAGGGTCCCCAGGCGCCGCTCGATCCCGGTCGAGAAGATCGCCAGGGCCAGCCCGACGACGAAGAGGAAGCCGACGTCGACATAGGCGAAGGGGGCGGTGAAGTAACGCCACCAGTCTTCCTCGAAGGGGATGACGAGGCCGCCGAAGCTGCCCAGCGCGTAGCCGGTCGCCTTCTGGATCAGCAGCAGGATCGCCGAGCCGAGGATCACCGCGACGGTCGCGTAGGGGCGCTCGCCGGCGACCACGAAGCTCGGCCGGCCCAGGCGCGGCATCCGGCGGCGCCGCTTGCGCGGCTGCTGCGCCTCGAGGGCGTCGCCGCGCCGCTCCAGCTTCGGCGCCCGCTTGCGCAGCCGCGCCCCGCAGTAGGGGCACTCGGTTACGTAGGGACTGACCTCCGAGCCGCAGTTCTTGCAGATGACGCTGAGCTCAGTCTCGCTCATCTTTCGAGGATACCCGCCGCCGCGAGATTCCCAATTGGAATGCGATACTGCCTGGGTAACCATCTTCTAGGAGGAACTGACGTGGAGCTGAAGAGTCTGACCGAGCAGAAATCGCTGCTGGAGGTCCTGCCGCCCGGGAAACGGGCCCGCCTGCACCGCCTTCTGTTCGAGTTCGGCCCGGGCAACGGCACCCTGATGCTGCTGCCGATCGACCAGGGCATCGAGCACGGCCCGCGCGACTTCTTCCCCAACCCGGCCTCCAAGGACCCCGACTACCAGTTCCGGCTCGCCGCCGAGGCGGGTTACTCGGCGCTGGCCTGCCAGATCGGGATGGCCGAGAAGTACTACCCCGACTATGCCGGCCGGGTGCCGCTGATCCTCAAGGTCAACGGCAAGACCGACCTCCCCTCCTCCGCCAAGGCCTTCTCGAGCTGCAACGCCAGCGTCGAGGACGGCGTCCGCCTCGGCGCCGACGCGATCGGCTACACGCTCTACGTCGGCTCCCCGCGCCAGGACGAGGACCTCGCCCAGCTGCGCCGCGTGCGCGAGGAATGCGACCGCTTCGGGATGCCGCTCGTCGTCTGGTCCTACCCGCGCGGCGAAGCGGTCGAGGCCAAGGGCGGCCAGAACACCTTCTACGCGATCGACTACGCAGCCCGGATGGCGATGGAGATGGGCGCCGACGTGGTCAAGCTCAACATGCCGAAGATCGACTCCTCCAAGGACAAGGACGCCCCGGCGCCCTACAACGAGATGGAAGTCGACCAGACCGAGGCGATCCGCCAGTGCGTCGAATCGGCCGGCCGCGCGCTGGTCGTCCTCTCCGGCGGCTCCAAGACCGACGACGAGACGGTGCTGAGCAACACCCGCGAGGTGATGGAGGCAGGCGGCTCCGGCGTCATCTTCGGCCGCAACGTCTGGCAGCGTGAGTGGAGCGAGGCGCTCGAGATCGTCGGCCAGATCAAAGAGAGTCTGCTGGCCAACGTGCGTCGCACCCCGTAGGGACGCGGGGAGAACTTCGGCCCGCCTCCGCTTGTGCGGGGGTGGGCAGGCGATGAGCTCGAAGGGAAGCGCGGTGCTGCTGCTCGCCGCCGGCCCTCGTCCTGCTGCGGCCGTGGGAGACGGGGACGGGCTGTGGCAGGACGAGCCGCCACGATGCGCGACGGCGTACGTGTCCCGGGTGGTCGACGGCGACACGGTCGAGGTGCGGCTGGGCGGGCGCGAGGAGGACGTCCGCTACATCGGCGTCGACACGCCGGAGACGGTGAAGCCGGACACGCCCGTGCAGTGCTTCGGGCCGCAGGCGTCGGCCTTCAACCACGCGCTGGTCGAGGACAGGCGGGTGCGGCTGGTGTTCGGCGTCGAGCGGCGCGACGTCTACGGCCGGCTGCTCGCCTACGTCTACCTCGGCGAGCGCTTCGTCAACGCCGAGCTGGTCCGGCGCGGTTTGGCACGGACGCTGACGATCCCTCCGAACGATCGCTTCGCCGATCGCCTCAAACGGCTTGAGATAGCGGCTGCGCGGGCCGGGCGGGGGCTCTGGGGGGCCTGCTGATTTGTGAGCGATCTGTGAGCGCTGCAAGATCTTTTGCTACGGTGCCCGCTGGCCCCAAGGGCCCTTCCTTATGAGAATGCGACAGAGCATCTCCCAGTTCGAGACGGCGTTCGAGCAGGAGACCTACCTCGAGCGCCGCCGGCGCGAGCAGTTGCGCCGCCGCGCGGCCAATCGCTCCCGGGCGCGGAAAATCACCCGTGTCGAGCAGGAGGGGAAGGTCCGCTTCAGCGTTCTCGCCGTCTGCCTCACGGTCGACCGTCGTCGTCGTCGTCGTGGCGATGTTCGAGGCGCTCGCCTTCCTGATGGCGTAGTTCCCCGAGTCTCTCTGCGAACGCATGCCCTCCTTCAATAGACTCGCGCGCCGATGGCTCGACGCTCACTGAAGCCGCAGCTCAACCAGATCCGCGCCTGGGTGCAACAGGGGCGGACCGACGCCTGGATCGCCCACCAGCTGGAGATCAGCGCCACCGAGCTGCGCGAGTTCCGCAAGCAGTACGACCTCGCCCCCGACGAGGAGGGCGCCGGCTCCGGCGAAATCGACCTGCGCGACGAGATCGAAGCGGAGATCGAAGCGGCCACCGAGGCCGAGGAGGCGGAAAAGGCCGAGCAGGCCGAGGACGAGAGCGAGCCCGAGGGCGAGGGCGACGAGGACGAGGATGGCGAGGAGCGGGGCGAGGGTGGCTCGGGCTCCGGCCGCCGCCGTCGACGCCGTCGCGGACGCCGCGGCGGGCGTGGTCGCCGCAAAGAGATCGAGGCGGCCTTCGACCACGGCGAGACCGACGGCTACGGCCTCTGGCTCGACCCCGCGGTCAAGGACAACCCCGTCTACACCGAGCACTGGGCCGGCAAGCGCGACGTCACCGTCCGCATCGAGGCCGACCAGATCGTCATCCGCCGCGCCGGCGAGCCGCAGGGCTCCAGCGACAACGGCGATGGCGAGTCCGACGAGTAGCTAGCTGTCCTGCCCACGGACGTTGTGAACGCGGCTGATCGGCGGCCGGCCACCGAGTGAGCTGTGGGGCCTGGTCTCGTTGTAGTGCCGGAGCCAGTGTGGCAGGGCCTGATTTCGATGGCGATGGGAGCGATAGGCCATTCCGTAGGCCCACTCCCGCGCCATCGTCTGGTGGAAGCGCTCGACCTTGCCGTTGGTCTGGGGCCGGTAGGGCTGGGTGGTGATGTGTTTGACTTCTCTGGAGGCGAGCAACTCGCGCAGCGAGCGGTTCTTGACGTAGGCGAAGGCGTTGTCGGTCATCAGCCGTTCGGCCTCGATGCCATTGGAGGCAAAGAACTCGAGGGCACGCTCGACAAAGCCGGTGACGGTGGCCGCCCGCTCGTCGGGATGCAGCTCGACGTAGGCCAGGCGCGAGTGGTCGTCGACGATCGCGTGGCAGAAGTCGTAGCCGACCCTGGTCTTCGGATCCATCCACTTGCGCGAGCGCTGGGAGCGATCGCCGGTCACCGCGTGGCCGGGGCGCTCGAAGCGCGCATAGCGCGAGGTGTCCATGTGCAGGAGGTCGCCGGGGCAGGGCCACTCGTAGCGCTGTGCCTCCTCTCGCGGCGCCCTCGGCGGGCGCGAAATGCCATGGCGGGCCAGCACCTTCCAGACGGTCGAGTGGTGACGACCGACCTTGCCGGCGACCAGTCGCGGACCCCAGCCGGTGCGCTCCCGCCACTCACAGATCCGCTCCTGCGTATCGGCATCGAGCAGCCGTGGGCTGCGGTGGGGCCGCGAAGAGCGGTCCAGCAGCCAGCCTCCCGAATTCACTTCCTCGGCGCCGGCATCCAAGTGCCGATGCCACCAACGGTGGGCTGTGGCGGGCGCAACGCAAAAGGCGGCAGCTGCCGCCTTTTGCGTCATCCCCGACTCGATCGCCTTAACCAACGCGAGCCGTCCCGCTGGTCCGAGAGCAGCGTTAGCGTGAACCTTCATCCGGGTCCTCCTTGAGGTCGTGAGCTTCGACACCCACAGCCTCTTGGCGGGCCCGGATGGCCTCTCAGCGGTTCACAACGTGTGTAGGCGGGTCAGCTAGACCGGCAGCTGGCGTCCGCCGGCGAAGTCGGTGGCGCCTCTGAGGTACAGCCAGAAAGCTGCGTCCGCCAGCGTCTGCGAGTCGCCGTCGATGGACGGGGCGACGTCGATTGCCACCTGCTGCGCCCAGTCGGTGCCCTGGCCGTAGAGGTCGGCCAGCTCTGCGGCGCTGAAGGTCGGGCCGATCCGGCGACGCAGCTCTTCGCGGAGCGCGTCGACCACCCGGTCGGCGAGCCGGCGCTGGCGGGGGTCGTCGATCGCCTGCAGTGCGCGGCGTCCCTCCTCCCACTGGAAGAGCGCGTTCTCTAGGGGATAGCTCACGCGCCGAGGTTACCCGGGTGATTCCGCCGGCATCAGGTGCCCGGCGTCTGCGGGACTTCGCGCAGCGGGGCGTTGGCCGGGCCGCAGGCGTCCGCTGAGATCTCGCCGGTGACCTCCCAGACGGTGACCGGGCCGCTGCGCAGGACCGGGCTGACCGCCTCGGAGCCACGCAGCCAGCGCGCCTCCGGCGAGGCGACCAGATCGCCCGGGTGGAGGAAGTTGAGGAAGGGGGCGGTGACCAGGTAGTCGAGGTCGGCGTCGTCGACCGCGGCGCGGAAGGCGGCGCAGTCGGGGATCGCGTTGAAGGCGCCGTGCGGGCCGTCTTCGCCGAGGTAGCGGACGCGGTTGCCGAGGTCGGTGCCGTAGAAGCCGTAGCCGGCGAAGCCGGCGCTGGTGCCGGCGAGGCCGATGCGGGCGTCCTCGACCCCGCGCGCCCAGCGATAGGCGCTGTTCAAGTGCATGCCGGGGATCTGCTCGTCGGCGGTCCCGGTGTTGGCGAAGCGGTTCTCCAGGTAGTGGCGCTGGACCGGGTAGCCAGTCGCGACCAGGAGGACGACCAGGGCCGCCGCGGCCCCGGCCAGCAGCGCGGCGCCGGTCCCCCGCGAGCGGAGGAACAGGAGCAGCGCCGGCAGGAGGATGACGAGGACGACCAGGAGGAAGGCGAAGACGCGCGCCTCGTCGTGGAGGGCGTCATCCGGCCGGTTGGTGAGAAGGAAGACGAGCACCAGGGCGGCGAGCAGGCCCGATTGCCGCTTCGGGCCGTCGAGCCAGCGGTCGAGCGGCAGCAGGACGATCCCCGCCAGCAGGGCCGGGATCACGTAGCGGATGTTGATCCCGAAGCCGACCGGTTCCCCCTCCGCGCCGGCGGCGCCGAGCGGGGTGAAGAGGTAGGCGAGGGCGCCGAAGAGCGCCACCGCGCCGACCCAGCGGAGGATCCGGTCGCGGCCGCGGAGAAGCGCGAGCAGGGCAGCGGCGAGGGCGCCGAAGACGACGAGCGGCCAGAGCGCTCCGAACGCCTCGTGCAGGCCCGGTCCGAAGTACTCGCGCCAGACGCCGGTGTCGGTCGCGTAGTGGACGATGCTGAAGTCCGGCCTACCTTCCTGCAACCGCTCGGGATGCGGCAGCGAGATCGGCCCCAGCGAGTGCACCTCGGGGATCGGGTTGCCGGCGACGACGAGGTTGCGCAGGTACCAGAACGCCCCTCCGGCGAGCGCCGGCACGAACCACCAAGCAGCAGCCACCCAACGCCGCCCCCGTGGCGCCAGCACCACCACCGCGACCGTCAGCGCCGCCGCCATCGCCAGCCCCGTAACCCGCGTCCCAGCCGCGAGCCCGGCAGCGAGCCCAGCCGCCGCAAGGGCCCAGCGAGCTATTCGTCTGTTCCTTATCGTTGTCTGGGACGGATAAGGAACAGACGAATAGCCCGCCTGCGCCCAGGCCTCGACCAGGATCGCGATCGAGGCCAGGAGGAGCGCCGCGGCCATCAGATCGTTCTTGGCCGCTCCGGGATCGCGGACAACCAAGGTGTGGCACTCGAGCAGGATCGCCGCGGCAATTGCCGTCACGGCTCCGCGGCCGTATGGCCTTCCCACGCAGTAAGCAGCCAGAAACGCGACAGCCAGCCAGCCAAGGTTCAGGAACAGCGAGAGCGTGTCCCGGCCCGTCAGCAGGATCCCAACCCCATGGAGCAACTCAGAATTCTGCGGGTAGAACCAGTTCGTGAAGACCGTGTCCACGTGGTGCATCCCAACGACGCTGTGCGTCTGCACCATGTCGACGGCAAACGGCAGGTGGTACCAGAGGCTGTCGAAGTTGAAGACCCCTCTGTCCAGCGCATGCTTCGTAGTGACGGCGTAGCTGAACACCGTCGCCGCGATCACCAGCAACATCAGAAGCAGCGACCAAGGGTTTTGGCCGGCGGGTCCTGTCACCGCAGGGGACCCACCACCCCTTCCGGTAGCTAAAGCTTCCTCAGGGGTGGTGCCCCCTACGGCGCCACCCCCCGGCAGGAACCAGATCAGCAGACTGAGTAGGAGCGAAGCGGCAATGAGGGTCCCCGCGTAAAAGAGGCCAAAGGTTCCGAGGAGCTCGGAGAGCCAGATGAGCAGCGCAACCCCCACAATCGCCTCGACGAGACGGGCAGGAGAACCATCCCAGGCGGGGAGGAGCCGCTGGCGCACCCTGTAGGCGCTGAAGCCGATCGGGACGAGAACCAGGGCCAGCTGGACGACTCCCCAGAGGTAGCCGCCGAGATCAACCATGAGGGCCCCGCAGCGCGGTCGTCAGCCGCCGAGGTTGCCGCGGATGACCACCGGCGTCTCGCCTTCGGCGACCATCCCCTGGGAGCGCGCTTCGTGGTCGACGACGAGCGGGTCGTCGGCGGACTGGATGCGCTTGTGGAGGGCCCGGTCCTGCTTGAGCAGCTCCAGCCGCTTGGCTTTCGCGGCGGTGGTCCCCGTGTAGGTCTTGACGAAGTCGAGCGACGGCCCGAAGTACGAGTAGAGGACCGCCGCGAGGACGAGGGTCAAGGCGACGCGGCCGACGCGGTCCCACTTGATCCGGCTGGCGCCGCTGCGCGCCGCGGGTCGGCGCTTGCGGGCGGCGGGACGGCGGCGGGTAGCCGATCGGGAGCGTCCGGCCTGCGCACGCGTTGCCATACCCGGTGCTACGCGGCCGGGCCCCGCATTCCTGCATCTACCCGCGTCGTTGGACGAAAGCGTTCAGGCCGGGGAACCGCGCAGCCGAGCCCAGCTCCTCCTCGATCCGCAGCAGCCGGTTGTACTTGGCGACGCGGTCCGAGCGCGAGGGCGCGCCGGTCTTGATCTGGCCGGCGCCGGTCGCCACCGCCAGGTCGGCGATCGTCGTGTCCTCGGTCTCGCCCGAGCGATGCGAGATCACCGCGGTGTAGCCGGCCTCGCGGGCCATGCGGATCGCTTCCAGCGTCTCGCTCAGGGTGCCGATCTGGTTGACCTTGACGAGGATCGAGTTGCCGACGCCGAGCTCGATGCCGCGGCGCAGCCGCTCGGGGTTGGTGACGAAAAGGTCGTCGCCGACCAGCTGCACCCGCTCGCCGAGGCGCTCGGTCAGCAGCTTCCAGCCGCCCCAGTCCTCCTCATCCATGCCGTCCTCGATCGAGACGATCGGGTAGCGCTCGCAGGCGTCCTGCCAGTAGGCGGCCATCTCCTCGGAGGAAAGCGTGCGGCCCTCGTGCTCGAGCTTGTAGGAGCCGCCCTCGAAGACCTCGCTGGTGGCCGGGTCGAGGGCGATGAAGACGTCCTTGCCGGGCTCGTACCCGGCGGCCTCGACCCCGGCCAGCACCGCCTGCAGGGCGGCCTCGTTGGAGTCGAGGTCCGGCGCGAAGCCGCCCTCGTCGCCGCCTGCGGTCGAGAGGCCCCGTGAGGAGAGCGACTTCTTCAGGGCGTGGTAGACCTCCGCCCCGACCCGCAGGCACTCTGAGAAGCTCTCGGCGCCGGCGGGGACGACCATGAACTCCTGGAAGTCGACCGAGTTGTCGGCGTGGGCGCCGCCGTTGAGGACGTTCATCATCGGCACCGGCAGCAGGCTCGGCTCGCCGCCGCCGTAGAGCTCCGCCAGGTAGCGGTAGAGCGGCTGCTCGGAGTCGGCCGCGGCGGCCTTGGCGGCGGCCAGCGAGACGCCCAGCAGCGCGTTGGCGCCGAGCCGCCCCTTGTTCGGGGTGCCGTCGAGCTCGATCATCGTCCGGTCGAGCGCCCCCTGCTCGGCCGCCCGGGCCCCGGTCAGCGCCGCGGCGATCTCGCCGTTGACGTTGGCGACCGCCCGGCTGACGCCCTTGCCGGCCCAGGCATCGCCGCCGTCGCGCAGCTCGACCGCCTCGAACTCACCCGTAGACGCCCCCGACGGCACCGCCGCCAGGCCGCGCGCGCCGGACTCCAGCACCACCTCCACCTCGACGGTGGGGTTGCCGCGCGAGTCGAGGATCTGGCGCGCGTGGATCGAGGAGATCGTGCTCACGGGCGCGCCAGTCTATTCACCGGCACCGGCGGTACGCGCTGCGCTCGGCGGGCTTATTCGCCTTCGGGCGCCGCTTCGGGCGCGCCGGTCGGCGGCACGCCGGCCGGCACTTCTTCGCCCACTTCTTCGCTCGCTTCCGGCAGCGGTCGCTGCGGGAACGGTTCGCCTTTCGGTTTGCTCTCGGTGACCGAGCCGGGCAGGGCGGGCGAGGTCGGCGTCACCGGCGCGGGGCATTCTTTCGCCGGCGTTTTGGGATCGGCTTCGTAGCAGGCGGGTGAGGCGTTTTTCGGATGCCCGTCGCCCTTGAAGTTGCCACACTTTTCGATCTCGAAGCCGTCGGCGCAGGAGGTCCGGTCCGTCCACTTGCTTTCGAAGTCGGCGACGAATTCGGAGAGGTATTCCTGCTGTGCCTGCTGCCCCAGGGTCGATTCGATCTGCGGTTTGGCTTCCGCGAGGGTCTGCTCTTTGCCCGGGTTCAGTTTCACGACTTCGACCAGGACCCAGTTTTTTTCGAATTTCACCGGCCCGGTCAGTTCGCCGGTCGGGCTGTCGAAGATCGCGGTTTTCAACGGCCCTTTGAGGAATTCTTCGGTGATCCCTTCCTGCAGGCCGCCTTTGCTTTTGCTGCTCGGATCGCTCGAGTATTTGGTCGCCGCTTTTTTCCAGCTGGCCGGCGAGCTGTCTTTTTCCAGCGCCGCCTTGGCCGCTTCGACTTCGCCTTTGTCTTCGTTGAGGATCAGGCGCACGTCACGGCTTTCTTTGGTCGTGAACTGAGCTTCCTTTTCTGCCTCGTAGTAGGCCTCGATCTCGGAGCTCGAAGGTTTCGGCGACTGCGTGTTGATCTGTTCCTGGATTTCTTTGGTGAAGATCTGCAGTTCGACGAGATCGTCCACTTCGTCCTGGCTGAAGTTCGATTCTTTGAGGAATTTGTCGTAGGCGCCGGCGGTCGGGAAGTTCTGTTTTTTGATGCTTTCGAGTTCGTCTTCGACCTGTTTTTCGGTGACCGAGATCCCCATTTCTTCGGCCTCACCGCGGATCCAGGCGCCTTCGATCAATTCGGTCAGCGCTTTTTCCTGGGCTTCCTCGTATTTTTTCGAGCCCTGCTTCGGCGGCGCTTTCGCTTTTTCTTCGCCGGTGGCGATCCGGACGGTGGAGCGCTTCAGCTTGTCTTCGCTGATGTTGGCGAACTCGTCGGGAACGTTGCTGACGTGGGCGGCGTCACCCGACGGAACGCCAGGCTGCGTCAGACCCTGCGCAATCGCGAAGCCCACGAAGAGCACGGCGAGAAGCGCGCCGAAGAGGATCAGCGCAAAGCGCTGCCGACCGGCCGACCTGCCTCTCCTCTGGCCTGCTTTCGCTCCCACGAAGCCGGCAGCATAGTCAAAACGGTGGCCTTAAGCAGGCTTTAGGAGCCCAGCGCCTGTCTCGCGAAGAACATTGAGGGCTTCTGCTCTTCGATCAGAAGAGTCCGATCAATTGGAAGAATTTGTTCCATCTTTACATTGGGTTGTTCATTCGCGTGGTGTCCCAAACATCGCCCAACAGGCGAGATCGGAGGATCAAATGCAACTCGAACGAGCAACCGCCCTAGAACGACCGCGGTTCAAGACCATGCTCCTGCTGGGAGCGGTGCTGGCGGTATTGATGCTTGGGGTCTTCGGGTCTAGCTCGCTCACCGCGAAGGCGGACGCCGCCTGCAGCGGTGGTGCGCTCTGCTCCTTTACAGGCAGCCATTTCGGCAGCTTTTTCAATAACTACAGCTGCATGTCTTTCTCGGTTATGGCATTCATGAAACCTGGTCGGCCAAGAACAACTGCGGCAACAACGTCCGCATGGGCTGGAATGAATCAGGTTTTGTGAATTGGAAGTTCTGCATGAGCCCTGGCGGCGAACGAACGACACCAGGGCGTCTCAACTACGTCGGCTCGTGCTGACCAAAGGCACCAGGAACTAGTCAGGCGGGGGTTGCGTCGGCGGCGCGACGCGCCTCGCGCAACCCCTCCGCCATCGCCAGCACCGCCGCGAGGCGCTCCTCGGGATCGCCGGGGGCTCGCAGCGCGGCGGTTTGCTCGCGCCATTCGTAGACCGCGCCCTCGACCTGCTCGGCCAGGATCCCGGCCCCCTCGGAGTCGAGCTCGACGCCGGTGACGCTGAGCCGGCCGCCGCGGAACTCGACGCTGCGGGCGCCGGCCAGGCCCAGCTCGATCCGGGCCTTCTGCAGCTTCAGCAGGTTCTCGGCCGGCGGCGGCAGCGCCCCGAAGCGGTCGTCGAGCTCGTCGCGGATCGCCCGCAGCTGGCCCGGCTCGCGGGCGGCGACGATGCGGCGGTGGATGTCGATCTTCGCCGCCTCGAAGGGCACGAAGGTCGCCGGCAGGTAGGCGTCCACCGGGACGTCGAGGCGCACCGGCTCCGGCGCCTCCTCGCGATCCTCCTCCCCCTCCGCCGCCTCGGCGACGGCCTCGTCGATCATCTGGCAGTAGAGCTCGAAGCCGACCGCGGCGACGTGCCCGGACTGCTCGTCGCCGAGCAGGTTGCCGGCACCGCGGATGTCGAGGTCGCGCATCGCGATGCGGAAGCCGGAGCCGAGCTCGGTGTGGTCGGCGAGGGTCGAGAGCCGCGCCGCCGCCTCCTCGGTCAGGGCCTCGGCCGAGGGGTAGAGCAGGTAGGCGAAGGCGCGCTCGCGAGAGCGGCCGACGCGGCCGCGGATCTGGTAGGCCTGGGAGAGGCCGAGCTGGTCGGCGCGCTCGACGATCAGGGTGTTGGCGGTGGGGATGTCGAGGCCGGACTCGATGATCGTCGTCGTCACCAGGACGTCGGCCTCGCCGCGCAGGAAGGTCAGCATCGTCTCCTCCAGCTGGTGCTCGTCCATCTGGCCGTGCGCTTCGAGGCAGCGCGCGCCCGGGACCAGCGCCCGCAGCCGCTCGGTCGTCTCCGGCAGCGAGTCGATCCGGTTGTGGAGAACGAAGGCCTGGCCCTCGCGCTCGATCTCGCGCCGGACGGCCTTGGCGACGAGATCCTCGTCGTAGGGGCCGACGTAGGTGCGGACCGGGCGCCGGCCCTCGGGCGGCGTCTCGATCACCGAGATGTCGCGCAGGCCGGCGAGGCTCATCTGCAAGGTGCGCGGGATCGGCGTCGCCGAGAGCGCCAGGACGTCGACCTTCAGCTTCAGCTGGCGCAATAGCTCCTTCTGCTTGACCCCGAAGCGCTGCTCCTCGTCGACCACGACCAGGCCCAGGTCCTTGGCGCGGACATCGCGCGAGAGCAGCCGGTGGGTGCCGATCAGGACGTCGACCTTGCCGGCCTCGAAGTCCTTGAGGACGGCTTTGACCTCGGCCTGCGGCCGCAGCCGGGAGACGCCCTCGACCCGGAACGGCAGGTCGGCGAGCCGCTCGCGGAAGGTGCCGTAGTGCTGCTGGGCGAGGATCGTGGTCGGGACCAGGACCATCACCTGGCTGCCGTCGGAGGCGGCCTTGACCGCGGCGCGCAGCGCCACCTCGGTCTTGCCGAAGCCGACGTCGCCGCAGACCAGCCGGTCCATCGGCCGCTCGGACTCCATGTCGGCCTTGACCGCCTCGATCGCTTCCATCTGGTCGGCGGTCTCGCGGTAGGGGAAAGCCGTCTCCATCGCGATCTGCCATTCGCCGTCAGGCGGGAAGGCGTGGCCCTTGCGGGCGCGCCGCTCGGCGTAGAGGTTGAGCAGCTCGCCGGCCAGCGCCCCGGCGGCTTTGCGGGCCCGCGCCTTGAGGTTCTGCCAGCGTTTGCCGCCCAGCGCCGAGAGGCTCGGTTCGCCGCCGGCACCGACGTAGCGGCTCAGCTTCGCCAGCTGGTCGGTGGGGACGTAGACCCGGTCCTCGCCTTTGTATTCGAGATAGAGGTAGTCGCGGGTGACGCCGCCGACCTCGCGGGTCTCGAAGCCGGCGAAGCGGGCGACGCCGTGGTCCTCGTGGACGACGTAGTCGCCGACCCGCAGCTCGCTGAAGGCGAGGCGACCGCGGCCGCCGCCCGGCGCCGGCTCCTCGGCGCGGCGGCGGTGGACGAGGCGGCGGAAGGGATAGACGGCGAGTTTCAGCTCCGGGCTGACGAACCCCTCGCGCAGGCGCGCCTCGGCGAAGGAGAGCCCCGGGTCCGGGGAGACGCGGCCGCCTTCGAGCAGGCGGGCGTCGAGGCGGTCGAGCCCGTAGCGGGCGCGCTCGGCCTCGCCGCGGCTCTCGAAGGCGACGACGGCGCGGTAGCCGGAGCGGACCAGTTTCTCCAGCTCGCCCTCGGCCTCCTTGACGCTGCGGGCGGGGGACTCGGCGCGGGCGGCGCGGAAGGCGTCCTCGTCGTCCTCGCCGGCTGCGGTCAGGGCCAGGGCGGCGCGGGCGGCGAGCGGTTCGGCGACGTCGACGTAGAGGTGCTGGGCGTCGTCGGCGTGCATCGCCGTGGTCGCGTCCTCCCAGTGGTCGCGCAGCGCCGGCTCGATCTCCTCGGAGCCGACGAGGACCACCGCAGCGTCGTCGGGGACGAGCTCCAGCGGGGCGCGGAAGTGCTCGAGCGGTAGCGCTTCGGCCAGGTTCGGCGACTCGTTCCCTTCCTCCTCGGCGGCCATCGCCGCCAGCTCGGCGACTTCGCGGTGCTCGGCGTCGAGCTCGGCGGCCGGGGCCAGCTCGACCCGCTCGGCCTCGCCGAGCGAGCGCTGGGTGAAGGTCGAAAACCAGCGCATCGACTCGACCTCGTCGCCGAACAGCTCGATCCGCACCGCCCGTTCCTCGGTCGCCGGGTAGACGTCGAGGATGCCGCCGCGGACCGCGAACTGGCCGCGCTCCTCGACCTGCTCGACCCGTTCGTAGCCGGCGGCGACGAGGTCGGAGGCCATCGAGTCGAGCTCGATCTCCTCCGCCAGCGCGATCGCGAACCCGGCGGGGCGCAGCGAGGCGTCGGGGACCGCCTCGGCCAGCGCCGTCGCCGAGGCCACCACCACCGCGTCGGCCTCGGAGCCGAGCGCGTCGAGGGCGTCGATCCGCAGGCCGATCAGGTGCGGCGGCGGCGTCACGTGGGACGCGTAGCCGGTGCCGCGCGAGGGGTAGAGCCGGACCCGGCGCGGCGCCAGGTAGGCGCGCAGGTCGGCGGCGAGGTCACGGGCCGAGCGGTCGTCGGGGGCGACCATCAGCGCTGGGCGCTCGGCCAGGCCGCGATCGTCCTCCAAGAGCGCCGCCAGCAGCAGCGGTCGCAGCATCGACGAGGCCCGCACCGTCTCCCCCGCCCCACCATCGGCAGCCGCCCGCACGCGCGCCGCGAGCGCGTGCACGCGCTCGTTCTCGAGGGCAATATCAATCAGTGGACGCAGGCTCATGGGCAGCGCAAACGCCCAGATCCAGCGATCCGGGCGTGAGAGCCGATTCTAGGGAGCGGCCGCCTGCGGCCGAGCGCCTACTTCAGAACCTTGAACTTCTTGGTGGCCGGCTTGCCGACGTTGCCCGCCTTGTCGGTCGCTTTGACCTTGAAGACGTGCTTGCCGGGCTTCAGCTTCTTGTAGGTCTTCGGCGAGCGGCACTTCTTGAACTTGCCCTTGTCGAGCTTGCACTGGAAGGTCGAGCCCGCCTCGTTCGCCTTGAACTTGAACTTGGCCGTGGTGCTCGCCGATTTGGCCTTCGGCGCCTTGGTGATCTTCACCGTCGGCGCGGTGGTGTCGGGCGCGTTGCCGCCGCCTCCGCCGTTGTTGCCGCCACCGCCACCGCCGGTGCTCGGGTCAGCGGCCGCAGTCGCCAGCGCCAGCTCCGAGGTCCCGACCTCCACCTCGGTCTGGGTGGCCGCGAGGTTCGTCCCGGCTGGCACGGAGCCGTAGGTGATGCTCCATTTGCCGCTGCCGTCGGCGGTTGCCTGGCCGAGGAACGACTCGATCTCACCTGCGCTCGCCGTGGCCTTGCGGAAGAGCCGGACGGTCGCCCCCGGCTCGGCGCTGCCTTCGGCTTTCGTCTGCATCGCCGAGGAGATGACGGGCGGCAGGATTTCCTGGTTGGCACCGGTTACCAGGTCGATGAAGAGGCCGCCGTTGAAAGCACCGCGGTTGCGGGTGATTTCGGTCCAGCTGCCCGGTTCGCCCGCTTCTTCGACGATTTCTATCGCCGGCCCGTCGCTGCCGGTGATCACGTTCTCGGTATTGGTCGTGCTGCCGCCGATCACGTTGCCGACCGTCGCGGTGATAGCGGGTGGAGGCTTGACGGCGATCCCGGGCCCGTTCGAGTTGATGACGGTGTTTTCGCGAATGTCGTTTTTGCCGCTCTTGACGAGGATCCCGAATTCGGTCGGCGCATCGACTTCGTTGCCGGCGATCAGACCCCCGCCTTCCCCGAAGCCGGCCACGATCCCGCTGCTCCCGCCCGCGACTTCGTTGGCGATGATGCGGCCGGTGAGAAAACGGGTTTCGATCCCGACGCCGCCGACCATCCGGATCGCGTTGCCTTCGATCTTCGAGTCTTCGGACACATCCAGGTTGAGGGCGAGGATCCCTTCTCCCGACGGCGGCGTCTGTTCGCTTCCGTCGGACCCGAACCCGATCGAGTTGCCGAGCGCTTCGAAGCCCTCGCCGTCGCTCAGGCTGACGATCCCTTCGAAGCCACCGGCGATGTAGTTGCGATCACCCGCGGCAAAGCCGCCGACGGTGACTTCATGGGCGCCGCCGGCCAGGACGCCGGTCCCCGCGTTGGCGACGGTTCCGGTCCCCAACGCGTCGAGACCGACGAAGTTGCCGTGGACGAGGGTCGGACCGACGGCCGGTTTCTCCGCCTGCAGGGTGTTGCCAGAGAGGTCGAGTCCGGTTCCGAGCGAACCGGAGATCACATTGCAGCCGCCGTCGCACTTATCGCTGGTCGCCGCGGCGCCTTCGATCGTGGCCCCGACCTCGATGTCTTCCGCCTCGACGTCTTCGGCGGGAGTGAGCCCGGCGCGACCGGTGATCTCGATGTCCTTGCCGTTGGACATCTGGGTTTCGCCGTCGACGCCGACCCCGAAGTAGTTGCCCTGGATGGTCGCTTCGCTGGCGCCCTCGAGGTCGAGGCCGGTACCGGTGGTGTTGGCGATCACGTTGCGCTGGACGACTTCGGTGCCGCCGATCGTGGCGCCGTCGGAGTTGGGGTCGACGAAGATGCCGAAGTTGGAGTTGGCGCCGGCGGAGCCGTCGAGTTTGACCCCGATCCAGTTCCCGCGGGCGGTGAAATCGGTCGAGGCGCCGCCGACGATGATCCCGAACGAAAGCCCGGTGAGCGACAGCCCCGAGATCGACGTTTCGTCCGCCGCCGCTTCGAGGCCGACTTCGCCGCTGGGACCGTTGACGCCGGCGCAGGGGCCGTTGACCCCGGCGGCGGTGGGGCAGGTCCCGGCGTTGATCGAGACCGGCGAGGTGAGCGACGGCAGGGGCGTCGCCGGAGCGATCGTGTCGGCGAGCTGACCTTCGAAGACCGAGAGGTCGAAGAGGATGTCGTCTTTGACCCCGGCGGAGGCGTTGGACTCCTGGATCGCCGCCCGCAGGGTGCATTCGCCGGGAGTGTTGGTTTCACACGTCCCGTTCACCGTTTTATCGCCTTCGTCTCCGGTGCTGTCGACCGTGAAGACGACCGCCGAGGCGGCGGCCGGGAAGGCGAGGGTGAGCAGGGCAGCGAGGAGCGTCAGAGCGACGCGGCGGCGAAGGTTCATGCGCGCGACCCTATCCCGCCCTGGCGGACGAACGGCGATCTCTAGCCAAAGATCCCGGTCAGTCGGCGGAAGGCAAACCCGGCCCGGAGCGCTGCCACTCGACCTGGCCGCGGCCCTCGGCGGCGGAGCGGCCGACGACGTCGTCCCACTCGTGCAGCATCCGCTTCAGCTGGGCGACGGCCTCGGGTGGGTGCGCGGCGACCTCGGCGGCAAGCTCGAGGGACGCCTGCTCGGTGCCGGCGGCCGGTGCGACGCGGTTGACGAGGCCGAGCCGCAGCGCCTCGTCGGCGCCGACCGTGCGGGAGGAGAGCAACAGGTACTTGGCGGCGGCGAGGCCGCAGAGGCTGACGAGCCGGGCCGGGCCGACCGGGACGCCGAGGGCGGCGCCGGGGAAGCGCATCCGCAGGTTGGCGCCGCCGACGCGCATGTCGCAGGCGACGGCTACCTCGGCGCCGCCGCCGACGACGTCGCCGTGGCAGGCGGCGATCGTCGGCTTCGGGAAGTCGACCACCTGGTCGTAGAGGTCGGCGAAGAGCTGCATGCGGCGTACCTTGCCCTCCTCGTCGAGCTGCTCCCGCACGTCGGCGCCGGCGGAGAGGCCCATGTGGTCGGCGGAGCTGATCACCAGCACCCGTACCGCCTCGTCGCCACGGGCGACGGCCAGGTGCTCGAGCAGCTCGAGCAGCATCTGGGTGTTGATCGCGTTGCGGGCACGGGGCCGCTCGAGGCGGATGGTCGCAATGCCCTGGTCGTCGACGGCGTAGCTGGTTACCGCGTCCTCGGAGGTGGTGCCGTTCTCTGCGCTCATGAGTCGGAAGCTATTCGTTCGACCAGGCGCTCGGTCTCCTCGGCGGCGCCCTCCACCAGCGCCTCGACCTCGGCCTTGGGCTCGCTGAAGCGGCCCAGCACGTAGGCGGAGACGATCTCCGGATCGGTCGAGTCGGGCCGCCCCACCCCCACCCGCACCCGCCAGAACTCGGCGTCGCCGAAGCCGCGTTTGAGGCTCTTGAGGCCGTTGTGGCCGGCGAGGCCGCCGCCCAGCCGCGGCTGGATCTCGCCGAAGGGGAGGTCAATCTCGTCGTGGACGACGACGACCCGGTCGAGCGGCAGCTTCAGCGAGCCGCGCGCCGGCCCGGCCGAGGTGCCGGATTCGTTCATGAAGGTGCGCGGCTGCAGCAGCGCCACCCGCGGTCCGCCCGGGCCGATCCGGCCTTCGGAGATCACCCCGTTGAACTTCTGCTTCGGCTTCGGCAGGTCCCAGCGCCGGGCCAGCTCTCTCGCCACCGCGAAGCCGACGTTGTGGCGGGTGCGCTCGTACTCCGGCCCGGGGTTGCCGAGGCCGACGATCAGGATGCGGTCGCCACCCTCGCCGCGTTCTTCCCTAGAGCGGCGGAACAGCGACAGCGGTTACTCGCCCTCGGAGTCGCCCGAGTCGCCGCCGTCGCCCTCGGCGGCCTCGCCCTCGCCCTCGCCGCCCTCGCCGACAAGCTCGGTCTCCTCCTCGACCTCCGGCTCGACCTCTTCGACGCGCGGCGGCGAAAGGGTGACGATCGTGATCTCCTCGGGATCGTCGGCGACGAATTTGACGCCTTCGGGCGGGGTGACGGTGGAGAGCTGCAGGGTGTCGTTGATCTCCATCGCGGAGACGTCGACGACGATGTTGTCCGGGATCTGGGTCGGCAGCGCTTCGATCGTGATCTCACGGGTGACGTGCTCCAGCACGCCGCCGCCTTTGACGCCCGGCGCGACCTCGATGCCCTCGAGCTCGAGCACGACCTCGGCCTGGATCGCCTCGTCGAGTTTCACCTGCATCAGGTCGAGGTGCTGGATGCTCCCGCGCACCGGGTGGTGCTGTTCCTCCTTGATCACGACCGGGACGGCTTTGCTGCCCTCGATCTCGAGGTCGAAGAGAGCGGCTCCCTCGCTGAGGACGTTGCGCACGTCCCGTTCCACGACCTGGAAGGGCTTTGCCTCCGAGCCGCCCGAGTAGACGACGCCCGGGACGAGGCCGTCGCGGCGCATCCGGCGCGACGAGCGCGAGCCGAAGTCGGCGCGGGGTGCGGCTTTGAGCGTGGAGCGTTTGCTGGCCATCGGACGGGAGAGAATAGAGAAAGCCGCCGCAATGCGGCGCCTGTGGCAACCTTGCCTCTCCGATGGCCGACGAATCGAAGATTCCCAAGGGGCGGGTTCGCCGCTCCGCCAAGCTGGGATCGATCGTCGGCGTGCAGGGCGCCCGCTATGCCGGCACCAAAGCCGCCAACGTCGGCCGCTCCGAGGAGGAGAGCAAAGAGCGCCTCGAGCAGCGCCACCTGGAGACGGCGATGAAGATGGTCGGGGCGCTGGGCCAGATGAAGGGCGCGGCGATGAAGCTCGGCCAGTTCGCCTCCTTCATCGACACCGAGTTCATCCCCGAGGAGTACCGCGAGATCTACCAGGAGCAGCTGGCGAAACTGCGCACCGACGCGCCGTCGATGCCCTGGGAGAAGGTCGAGAAGGTGCTCGAGGAGGAGTACGACGGGGAACCGCTCTCCGAGCTCTTCGCCGAGTTCGAGCAGGAGGCCTTCGCCGCCGCCTCGATCGGCCAGGTCCACCGCGCCGAGCTGCTCGACGGCCGCCAGGTGGCGGTCAAGATCCAGTACCCGGGGATCGCCGAGGCGCTCGACGCCGACCTCCGCAACGCCGGCACCCTGGTGCGACTGGCCCGCGCCCTGGCGCCTGGCCTCGACGCCAAGGCGATCGCCGAGGAGATCCGCGAGCGGGTGATGGAGGAGCTCGACTACGAGTACGAGGCGCAGAACCAGCGCTCCTTCGCCCGCGCCTACCGCGGCCACCCCTTCATCTACGTGCCGGAAGTCGTGACCCGGCTCTCGCGGCGGCGCGTCCTCGTCACCGAGTTCGTCGCCGGCCGCGGCTTCGAGGAGATCAAGCAGCTGCCGCACGAGGAGCGCAGCCGCTTCGGCGAGATCGTCTTCCGCGGCAGCTTCGGCTCGATCTACCACCTGCAGCACTTCAACGCCGACCCCCATCCCGGCAACTACATCCTGATGGACGACGGGCGGGTCGCCTTCATCGACTTCGGGATGACGAAGAAGCTCGACCGCGAGCAGATCCTGCTCGAGCAGCGCGCCTTCGACGCGGCCTCGCGCAACGACCCGGAGGCGTTCCGCCAGGCGCTGCACGACCTCGGCTTCGTCAAGAAGCCCTCGAAGCTCGACGCCGAGCGGCTGCTCGAGCACATGCGCGTCGTCGGCGGCTGGTTCGTGATGGAGGACCGCGACCTGGAGATCACCCCGCGGCGGGTGATGAAGATCATCGAGGCGACCAACGACCCGCGCTCGGAGTACTTCGACCTGATGCGGCGCGAGTCGCTGCCGGCGGAGGAGCTGATGGGGCGGCGGATGGAAATCGGCGTCGTCGCGGTGCTCGGGCAGCTTGGGGCGAAACGCAACTGGCACCGGATCGCCCGTGAGTGGGTCTATGCGGATCCGCCGGCGACCGAGCTGGGCGAGCTGGAGTGGGAATATTTCGAAGAGCGCGGGGTCAAGCGCGTGCCCGGGCTTGCCGAAGCGACCTGAGCAGCGGATCAACCACAGGAGGAAACGATGAGCAGGATCAAACGCGGCTGGGGCCTGACCAGGAAAAGCTGGGGTCTGCTCAAAGAGCACCCCTCGCTGATCCGCTTCCCGCTCTACGGCGGCGTCGCGACGACCCTGCTGGCGATCGTCTTTCTCGGCCCGGGCTTGTACCTCTGGGAGGAAGACCAGCTCGCCGGCGCGATCCCGATCATCGCCATCGGCGTCTACGTCCTCAGCTTCGTCGGCTTCTACTTCAGCGTCGGCCTCGCCGCCTGCGCCGACATGATCTTCCGCGGCCAGGAGGCGACGGTCGGAGACGGCCTCGCGATCGCCCGCACCCGCCTCCGGCAGATCAGCGGCTGGGCGGCGGTCTCGGCGGCGATCAGCCTGGTCATGGGCGTGCTCGAAAATCAGGGCGGCGCGCTCGGCACCATTGCCGCCCGCCTGGTCGGGATGGCCTGGACGCTGGTCACCTTCCTCGCGGTGCCGGTGATTGCGATCGAGGGCACCGGCCCGTTCGAGACGATCAAGCGCTCCGGCTCGCTCTTCCGCGAGCGCTGGGGCCAGCAGATCACCGGCAACATCGCGATCGGCGCCGCCGTCTTCCTCCTCGGCGTGCTGCCGGCCGGAATCCTGCTCGCCGCCGGCATCGTCGTCTGGTCCTCGGCCGCCTTCCTCGGCGCGCTGCTGGTCGTGATCGGCGCCCTGGTGCTGGCGATCGCGCTGCTGATCTCGCGGGCGCTGAACGGAATCTTCGGCGTCGCCCTCTACCGCTACGCGCTCGACGGCGAGGTCGTCGGCGGCTTCAGCCAGGCGGACCTCGAGTCGGCGGTCAAGGTCAAAGGCCGCGGCCGCGGCAAGGCGACGCCCCCAGGCGCCACCCCCGGCGTCGTTTAGCTGTTCCTTTTCGTTGCTATAGACGGATAAGGAACAGACGAAGGAGGCGTCAGAGCTGGGCGAACAGGCGCGGGTCGTTGGAGACGAGGCCGTGGACGCCGGCGGCGACCAGCTTCTGCATCCGCGCCGCGTCGTCGACGGTCCAGGCGATCAGCTCGACCTGGGCGAGGTCGCAGATCCGGGCCAGGCGCGGCGTGACGAGCGGGTGGTAGACCCACATCGCCTCGACCCCGAACTGCGGCAGCTTCTGCGCGGCGAGGCCGGGCAGGCGGTGGCGCATCGCCACCATCGCCGCCAGCATCGGCACCTTCGCCCAGCGCTTCCGGCTCCAGTCCTTGGTCACCTTGGGATAGGTCCAGCCGCGCCGCAGCGCCGGTTCCAGCTCGAGGACGCGGCGCAGCGTGTGCATCTCCATCGTCGAGATCATCGCCCGCTCGACCAAGCCGCGCTCGCGCAGCGCCTCGACCAGCTCCTCCTCCCTCCCCGGCAGCTTGACGTCGAGGTCGATCTCGACCGCGTCGAGCGGCGGCTCGAGGAAGGCGTCGAGCGCCTCGCTCAGCTTCAGCGGCGTCCGCCGCTCGGCGTCCTCCCAGTCGTGGGCGACGACCAGCGGCGCCCGCTGCTCCAGCGGCAGGTGGGAGTCCGGCAGCCAGAGCACGTCCATCTCGATCGTGTCCACCCCGGCCTCGACCGCCGCGTGGAAGCTCTCGACGGTGTTCCCGGGCGCGATCAGGTCGGCCCCCTTGTGGCCGACCAGACGCAGCTTGCGCTCGGCGCTCAACAGAGCGCGCCTTCGGAGAGGTCGATGATCAAGGCCGCGAAGACGTAATAGAAGAGACCGGCGCCGAAGAGGTAGGCCGGCAGGAGCAGGCCGACGGAGTCGGGGCCGCGCCGGCCACTCAGAGCGGCTCCGATCAGCCCCAGCAGGGCGGCGGGGGCGACGAAGACACCGGCGAGGAGGAAGCTGTTGGCGCCGTCAGGGCCGCCGTCGAGCAGCCTGGCGATTGCCGTGGCCACCATGAACACGGCGGCGAAGATGACGAAGTCCCCGGTGCGGAGCAGGCCCTGGCGCCCCATCTCCACCAGCCGCAGCAGCCCGGCGCCGACGACGGCGACGATCAACAGGGCGACGAGGCCGATGAAGATCGTCTTTCCGCTGCCCGAGATGCTCTCGCCGCTGCAGTCGCTGTCGGGCAGGAGGGAGCTGGCGAAGAGAATTCGACCCTCGCGACGAAATCCGATAATTCCTCGTCGAAGTAGAGGACGCCCCCCTTCTCGGGCTTGCACCGGATGGCCCCGTCGATGACCTCATAGTTATCGGTCGCACCGGCCCAGCCGTCGAGGCTCTTGCCGTCGAAGATCGGCCGGAACCCTTCATCACCCCCCGATGCCAGTATCTTGTTCGCCTCGGCCGCCGGGATCTCTCGGATCGAGAGATTACACCAGCGATCTCGCCGCCGTGGGTCTGGAGCTGGATCGGCCCGCGAGCGAAGAGGGGTTGCGTGCGATCCCAGAAGTTCTCCATCGGGGCGTGGTCGACGACCCGCTTACCGTTCAGGTCGACCGTCGTCCGCGCGCGGACCTGGAGGATGCGGAGACGGTTCCATTCGCCGAACGGCCTGTCGGCCAGGACGAGCGGGTCCCTGCCGGGGGTCCCGAGGCTATTGTTGAAGAGGCCGCCCGAGCCCTTATCGGCCCCGCGATCCCACTTGCCCCCCTCCTTGGTCGTGTCCCAGATTTGCACCTGCGGAGTGCCCCGGAGATAGACGCCGCTGTCGGCCTTGGCGACGGTCTTGTAGTCGATCTGCAGCTCGATGTCGCCGTAATCCTTGTCCGTGGCCAGATAGGCCCCCTCGCCGTCATTGACCAGTTCGCCGCCCTCGACTCGCCAGTGCGTCTTGGCGTCGTCCGTCCACTCGGCCAGCTTCTTCGCCTTCTCCTCGTCGTCCATGGCGGCAAGCTTACGCGGGTCGAAATGGGGCATGCCGTGCCAGCCGGCGAGGCTCTTGCCATCGAACAGGGCGACGAAACCCGGCGGGGGGAATTGGTTATCTTCCTCGGCCCATCAGGACGGCCGAAGACGACGAACAGATGGACGGCGGCGACGGCCACGAAGGCCGGGATACGAATTGGCACGGGAGCTCCTCGAGGTTCGGGGTTCGAACGTCCTGGGGAGCCGGGGGCCGGTGGGCCGATCGCTCATCGGAGACTACCTGATCACGAAGCCAATATCTCCTCGATCGGGCCATGCCCTTCTTCCACCAGCTTCATGGTCCTCCCGAGCACCGGGACTTCCATCTTCCGGTAGTCGAGGCCGAGCTGGTGCAGGATGGTGGCGTGCAGGTCGCTGTAATAATGCGGGCTCTCGACCGCCTTGTAGCCGACCTCATCCGTGGCGCCGTGGACGACCCCGCCCTTCACCCCGCCGCCGGCCAGCCATGCCGTATAGCCCTTCGGGTTGTGGTCGCGCCCGGTCGTGTTCTGCGACCAGGGGCTCCGCCCGAACTCGCTGGCCCAGACCACGAGCGTCGAGTCGAGCATGCCGCGCTGCTTGAGGTCGCGGATCAGGCCGGCGATGGGCTTGTCCGTCGCCCGGCAGAGGGGGCCGTGGGTCTCGATGTCGCCGTGCGCGTCCCAGCCGCCGTTGCCGCCCCCGGAGTGGCAGACCTGGATGAAGCGGACGCCCCGTTCCGCCAGCCGCCGGGCGAGCAGCAACTGACGGCCGAAGTCGTCCGTCTCTCGCTCGCCGATGCCGTAGAGGTCCGTCACGTGCTCCGGCTCGCCGGAGAAGTCGACGACGTCCGGCGCGGCGAGCTGCATCCGGGCGGCCAGCTCGTACGCCTCGGCGCGGGCCGCGATGTCCGAGTTGAGGGCATATTGCTCGCGGAACTCCCGGTTCAATTCCAGGAGCGCCTGCATCTGCCGCTCGCGCTCGGCGGGGCTGCCCCCTCGGGGCGGGTAGAGGTTCGGGATCGGCGTCTCGCCCGCCTGGAACGGCGTGGCGGCCACGGTCGCGCCGAGATAACCGCCGGTCAATTGCACCGGCGAGGACGGGCGGCCGATGTTCACGAACGTGGGCAGGTTCTTATTGGCGCTGCCGAGGGCGTACGAGACCCAGCTGCCGAAGGTCGGATGCTCGAACTGGCGGCCCCGATGCCCGGTGCACGTCTCGATCACCGCCGGGAAGTGGTTCCCCTCCTTGCACCACATCGACCGGACGACGGCGATCTCATCGATCACCCCGCCGACGTGGGGGAACCAGTCGGAGACCGGGGTCCCGGACTGGCCGTGGCGCGTGAACGTGCGCCGGCAGGGGATCACCGGCCGCTTCATCTCCGCCTGATTGTCGCCGAAGCCGACCACGTCGATCAGCTTGCCCGCCCACTTGTTGTCCTTCGGGTCGAAGGTGTCGATGTGGCTGACGCCGCCGCACATGAAGAGGAAGATGACGGAGTTCGCCCTGGGCGCGAAATGCGGCCCGAGCGCGGCCTCCCGGATCTCGCCGGCCTCCGCCCAGAGTGCGCCCATCGCGACGCCGAAGAACCCTCCGCCGGCCTGGTGCAGGAACGCGCGGCGGGAGGTACCGGCCGCACGGATGGACGTTCGTCTGTGATCATCGTGAGTAAATGAATTCATCCAGGTTGAACAGGAGCCACGCCAGGCCCTTCAGCCGGGCCGGGTCGTCCTCGAGGTACTCCAGCGCAGAGTCCATCTCCGACGCCGACGGTGGCCGGGCGATGGCGACCTGGTAGGCGAGGTCGACCGCGGCCCGCAGGTCTCCGCCCGACTGCTCCTTGAGCCGTTCGGCGAATTTCGCGGACGCCTTCTCGATCGCGTCGCCGTTCATCATGAGCAGCGCCTGCGGCGGCGTGACCGTCCGGGTCCGCACCGGGCATGGGGCACGCCCGTCGTCCACGTCGAACGCCTGGAGGAAGTTCGGCACGACGTCGCGGTTGCTCGAATAGCCGCGGATCATGTAGGCGGCGCGGCGGTTCTTGCGCTTGTCGGCGGGGCCGCCGCCCCGCGCCCTCGCCACGCCTCCCGCCCCCGGCCCCGATGTCGAAGGACGGGCCGCCCACGGACAGGTCGAGGTCGCCGGCGGCGAGGAGGATCGAGTCCCAGATCGGCTCGGCCTCGAGCCGTCGCAGGGGGAAGTGCCAGAGATGGACGTTGCCCGGATCGGCCGCCATGTCGGCCGTCCTGAGCCCGGGATCCGCCTCCGAAGCCAGCTTGTACGTCTCCGACGTGACGATCAGCCGGTGCATCGCCTTCATGCGGAAGCCTTGCCTCGACGAACTCGGAGGCCAGCCAGTCGAGCAGGGGCGGATTCGCGGGGGGCCCGGCCATCGTGCCGAAATCGCTGGGCGTCTTGTGCAAGCCCTCGCCGAAGTGCCATTGCCAGAGGCGGTTGACGGCCACCCGGGCGAAGAGCGGGTTCTCGGGCGCGGTCAGCCAGTCGGAGAACGCTTCGATCCGGCCCTCGCGGAATTCGATCTCCGCCGGGCGCGAACGGCCAGCCGGGTTCCACCTCGTGGTCCTTCTCCGGCCGCTCGGGGTCGCCGCTCGTCAGGATGTAGCTCTTCTCCGTCGCCTTCTTCGGGTCGACCTCCACGGTCCAGAAGGCGGGGAGGGAGGACCCGCGTCGGCCGTCGCCCGCCTGGTTGAGCTTCCCGAGCAGCTCCTGATATCTTCTTGCGCTCCGCCTCGGGCATGACCTCCATGATCTTGCCCGCGTCGATCCGGAGCACGGGGAAATAGTCGTCGGCGATCTTCTGCTCCCCGGCCGTGCGTTCCTTCTCCGGTTTCCGGATGACGGCCTGCACGTCGTCGGGCAGCATCGCGACGCGGTCGTCGTACAGTTTCTCCTTGTAGGGGCCGATCAGCTCGTCGATCGACGCTTGCACCGCCGCCCGCGTCTTCTCCGCCTCGCGGGATGCCTTGCCGTCGGCGAAAATTTCCGCCGGGGTGGCCAGCGTGACCTTCCTCAGGACGAGCGGATCGAAGAGCGCCTTCATGGCGTAGAAGTCGCGCTGGAGGATCGGGTCGTACATGTGGTCGTGGCACTTGGCGCAGCCGACGGTCAGGCCCATGAAGGCGGTGGAGACCGTCTCGACCGCCGCGATCGGGAGCTCCAGGGGGCCCTTGTTGTCGACGTCGATGCCGCCACGAGCGAGGAACCCGAGCGCGAACATGTCATCGGGGCGGGGCTCTCTGCGCGAGCGGAAGCCGGTGGCCGACATGCTGCGTCCGGGTCGTGGAGCGGTATCCGGTCAACTGGGCGCGCACGAACTGGTCATAGGGCAGGTCGTCGTTGAGGGCGTTGATCACCCAGTCGCGCCAGAGATAGATCCCGCGTGCCGCGATCATCCGCTCGTCGACGTCGGCGTACCGCAGGACGTCGAGCCAGTGCCGCCCGTAGCGAACCCCGTGCTGCTCGCTGGCGAGGAGCCGGTCGACCTCGCGTTCGTAGGCGTCCGGCGACTCGTCGCTGGAGGAACGCCCGCTGCTCTTCGGGGGTCGGCGGGAGCCCGATGAGGTCGAGGTACACGCGACGCAGGAGGGTCCGCCGATCGGCCGGGCCGACCGGCTGCAAGCCCTTGGCCTCGTATCCCGCCGCGATGAACGCGTCGATCGGGTTCTTCGACGCGGTCACTCCCGCCGGGACGACCGGGCGGGCGACCGGCTTGAGTGCCCAGAGGTCTGCCTCGTCGCCCATCGCGACCAGGGCGAGGGCGGACAGGACGACGAAAGCGGCCGTCAATCGTAAGTGGCGAAGCACGTCCGGCGCCCCCGAGTACCGAGATCCTCGTCAATATCGATCCACCAAGGATAGCCCCGCCCAGGAATCGAGGCAATGCGCCTCTCGGCCACTCGGCGACCTGCGGCGGCTCGTGTGCGGTCGCGTGATCGCCAACTCATCGACTTCGGGCGGGGTGGAGAATAAGTTGAGTCTATCGGGGGCTTCGCTCCCGGCGGTCCCGGGCCCCCCACGCCGGGGCGGGGCCTGTTGGTCTTGCGGACGACTCCTCCTCGTGGCGGATCCGATGATGAGATTGCCTCGATTCGAAGATCGATACCCATGAGTCCGGCCGGCGCCCGCCGGGCGATCCCGGTTCGTGCCGCTCTGGCCGGAAGCCAGGGGCCCCGCCGTCGCCTCCTCGCTTCGACGCTGGTCGTCCTGCTGCTGGGAACCCACGGGCTCGCCCGGACGCCCGACGAGCCGGCGAAGGCCGCCCCGCCGGCTCCCCGGCTGGATGGCCCGCTCGTGCCGGAGAAGGCGAGCGGAGTCGTTCCGACTGGAGCCCGGCCTTCGGCTGGAGCTGGTGGCGGCGGAACCGCTCGTCGTGAGCCCGGTGGCGATGGCGTTCGACGAGCGCGGCCGGCTGTTCGTCGCCGAGAATCGCGGATATCCCACGGGCCCGGGCGAGGGCAAGCCCCCGGTCGGCCGGATCGCGAGGCTCGAGGACACCGACGGCGACGGGCGGATGGACCGGCGGACGGAATTCGCCGAAGGGCTCACCTTCCCGAACGGCGTCATGCCCTGGAAGGGGGGGCTGATCGTCACCTGCCGCCCCGGACGTGCTCCACCTGCGCGACACCGACGGCGACGGCAAGGCCGACGAACGGCGCGTCCTCTTCACCGGCTTCGCGACGACCGGGAGCACGCAACTCCGCGTGAGCCACCCGACGCTCTCGATCGACAACTGGATTTACCTCACCAGCGGGCTGACGGGCGGGAAGGTGGTCTCGCCCTCGGCACCCGACCGGCCGGCGGTCGTGACGGGACGCACCGACTTCCGGTTCCGCCCCGACGGCGACGCCTGGGAAGCGGCCGACGGCGGGGCCCAGTTCGGGATCTCGTTCGACGACTTCGGGCGTCGGTTCATCTGCTACAACCGCGTGCAGGTGCAGCACGTCGTGATCTCGTCGCAGACGCTGCGGCGGAACCCCAACCTGGCCTTCTCGGAGACGGTCCAGAACTGCCCGGCCGAGATCGTCGCCGAGCCGCTGAAAGGGCATGGCGCGCGGCCCGGCTCTTCCCGATCAGCCGGAACGTCACCACCGCGGATTCGCACGCGGGGACGTTCACGGCGGCGTGCGCGGTGACGATCTGGCGGGGCACGGGCCTGCCCGAGTCCTATCGCGGCGGGGCCTTCTCGTGCGACCCGACCGGCAACCTGGTGCACTTCGATCGCCTCGAGCCGAACGGGGCCACGTTCGCGGCCCGCCGGGCACACGAGGGGTCCGAATTCCTGGCGAGCAGCGATAGCTGGTTCCGCCCGGTCTTCCTGGCCCACGGCCCCGAAGGGGCCTGTACGTCTGCGACATGTACCGCAGGACGATCGAGCACCCCGACTATCTGCCGGTCGAGATCCGCAAGCGCACGGACTTCGAAGGGGGCAAGACGATGGGCGGATCTGGCGAGTCGTCCGCGACGACGCGAAGGCGGAGGACCTGCGGCGTCTCCGGGACGTCAACCTCTCCGAGGTCGTCCACCCCGGACCTCTGCGACACGCTCCGCAATCCGGACGGCTGGTGGCGCGACACGGCCCACCGGCTGCTGCTGGAACGGCGCGACCAGGCTGCGGTCAAGCCGCTGCGTGCGATCGCGGCGGACCCGCAGGCCCCCCCCGCGTCGGTCGTCCACGCCCTGCGATT
>CAVVSU010000001.1:0-63388 GCA_963751015.1 uncultured Actinomycetes bacterium | reverse complement strand
AGGGCCGCGAGGTCACCGCCGCGGATCTGGTTCAGGCCGGAGGCCGAGGCGCTGAAGCGGATGTGCTCGCTCACCAGGGGACCGAGCGCGACGTACATGGCGATGAGTCCCGCGAGGGTCACAAACCCGAGCGCGAGAGTACGGCGAGCGTCGCCGGTCGGCGGGTCCCCGGACGTCAGCACGCGTGGCTCGGGTCCCACCCGGAGAAGCCTTGGTGCATGACGCCGGGGTTGTGGGTCCCGGTGAAGCCCATCTCCTGCTGGCAGGCGCGGACGTGCTCGCTGAAGGGGGTTCCAGACGCGGCCGAGGCCGGTCCGGTGAGGCCCCCGGAGAGCATGACGGTGCCGACGAGAGCGAGACCGGCAAGGGTGGTGAGCGTTCGACGCATGGGAGGTCCTCGGGTTCGAGGGACGGTCGGTCCGCCCTCACCCCAGCGTCGTCCCGGTCCACGGCCGACCGTGAGAGCCGAGTGACCTGTGACGAGGTGTCGAAGGACAGTTCGCTGATGGGTGGTCGTCTGGCAGGGCGGGGCCGTCAGCGCAGGCGCGTGCCGAAGTCGGCCCGCCAGCCGACCCTCGCCCCCGTCACCAGGGGCCGGTTCGAGCGTTGATGAGGCATGACACCGCGCGTGGAGACCCGACGAGTCGCCGCCGACCCGTTGGCGCCGGACCTGCCGGGCATTCCGCGGCGCGGGCTGCTCGCGGCCGGAGCCGGGATCGCTGCCGCCGCATCGCTGTCCACGGCAGCGCGGGCGGTGACCACGGCGTCCGACCAAGTGTTCCGCCACGGTGTCGCCTCGGGCGACCCGAGCCGACGTCGGTCGTGCTCTGGACGCGGGTCACGCCGCGTGCGGCGCGACGCCGGGCTCCGGCGGGGGCCCCGCGCCTGTCGTCTGGGAGTTGGCGCGGACGCGTGTTCCTCCGGGTCGTGCGCCGCGGACGGTTCGGGACCGGCCCGGGGCGCGACCACACCGTCAAGCTGACGCCGGGCGGCCTGCGGCCGGCGCTGGTACTTCTACCGGTTCCCCAGACGGCCACCAGCCCGTCGGCCGCACCCGTACCGCGCCCGGCGACCGCCGCGGCCGGCACCGACTGCGCTTCGGCTTCGTGTCGTGCTCCCACCTCGAGGCGGCTACTTCGCCGCCTACCGCCACCTCGCCGACCGCGACGACCTCCACGCCGTCATGCACCTCGGCGACTACCTCTACGAGGGCGGCGACGGAGACGACGCCGTCCGCACCGCACCAGCGCCGGCGCGCGAGATCGTGAGCCTGTCCGACTACCGCCGGCGGCACGCGCAGTACAAGGCCGACCCGGACCTGCAGCGGCTGCACGGGCGCTACCCCTTCATCGTCACCTGGGACGACCACGAGGTCACCAACGACAGCTGGCGGGCGGGGGCGGAGAACCACCAGCCCGACGAGGGTGACTACCTGAGGCGCAAGGCCCCGCCCAGCGCGTGTACGACGAGTGGATGCCGTGCGTCTGAGCGGAACCGCCGAGACCGGCCACGGGACGCGGCTGTTCCGCCGACTGACCTGGGGGACGCTGGCCGACCTCAACCTGCTCGACCTGCGCAGCTATCGCGACGAGATGGTGACGACCGCGGCGCCGTTCCCGCTGCCGCAGATCCAGGACGAGGCCGACGACCCCGACCGCACCATCACCGGCAACCGCCAGATGGCGTGGCTCAAGGACTCGCTGCTGCGCGACCACGCGCATGGAAGCTCATCGGAAACTCGGTGATGATCGCGCCGCTGTCGTTCGCCCAGCTGCCGCGCGACGCGGTCGTGGCGATCAACCAGGTCACCGGCAAGGGCCCGGTGAGGGGGTGCCGATCAACCTCGACCAGTGGGACGGCTACACCGCCGACCGGCGCGAGCTGATCGAGCCCTCGACACCCACGGCATCACCGACACGGTCTTCCTCACCGGCGACATCCACTCCGCCTGGGCCAACGACCTGCCGCTCGACACCGGCACCTACCCGGCCACGACGAGCGTCGCGGTCGAGTTGGTCTGCACGTCGGTCACCTCGAGCAACATCGACGAGCAGACGGGAGCGCCGCCGCGGACGGCGACGCTGGCCATCGAGGCGACGATGCAGGCCAACAACCGTCACGTGAAGTACCTCAACTTCGACGACCACGGCTACTCGGTCCTCGACGTCGACCGCGAGCGGGCGCAGATGGACTACTTCGTGCTCGCCGACAAGACGCGTCGCAACAGCGCCGCGCACCGGACGGCGTCCTGGCTGACGCGGTCCGGCACCCAGCAGGTCGAGAGCACCACGACCCCGCTTGCCTGATCCTCGGTCCGGGTCGGTCACCCGGCGGGCGCTCCCGGGGTGGCAGGATCCGTCCCGTGACGATCATCGCCGCCGCGGACGGCTCGGCCCTCGGCAACCCCGGACCGTCAGGCTGGGCGTGGTACGTCGACGACACCTGCTGGGCGGCCGGCGGGTGGCCCCGCAGGCACCAACAACAAGGCCGAGCTGACCGGCGTGCTCGACCTGCTCCAGCAGACCGCGCACCTCGACGAGGACCTAGGACGCGATCCAGCCTGAGGATCTGGGCGGATCCGACCAGCGACCCACGGCCGCCGGCTGAGCCGGCCGCCGAGAGACATGGCCGGCGACGGATACAGAGTCGGAGTGCTGGGCGCGACGGGCCTCGTCGGCACGACGATCATCGAGCTGCTGGCTTCGCGCGGCTTCCCGGTCGCCGAGCTGCGGCCGCTGGCCTCCGAGCGCTCGGCCGGCAAGACGATCGAGTTCGGGTCCAAGGTGCTGACCGTGCAGGCGGTTGGCGAGGAGACGATCCAGGGCCTCGACCTCGTCCTCTCCTCGGCCGGCGGCTCGGTCAGCGCCGAGTGGACCCCGAAGCTGGTCGAGGCGGGCGCGGTCGTCGTCGACAACACCAGCTACTGGCGGATGCACGACGACGTGCCGCTGGTCGTCTCCGAGGTCAACCCCGACGCGCTCGAGGGCCACAAGGGGATCGTCGCCAACCCGAACTGCTCGACGATGCAGATGGTCGTCGCCCTGAAGCCGCTCCACGACGCGGCCGGGATCGAGCGCCTGGTGATCTCCACCTACCAGGCCGTCTCCGGCACCGGCAAGGGCGCGATCGACGAGCTCCGCGCCCAGGCGCGCGCCGTGGTCGGCGGCTACGACGTGCCGGCGCCGTCGATCTACCCGCACCAGATCGCCTTCAACGTGCTCGCCCAGGCGGGCAGCTTCCCCGACGGGGACGACCACACCGACGAGGAGCGCAAGCTGATCAACGAGACCCGCAAGATCCTCGGCGACCCCGAGATCCGGGTCAGCGCCACCTGCATCCGGGTCCCGGTCGAGACCGGCCACTCCGAGGCGGTCAACGTCGAGACGCTCGAGCCGCTCGAGCCCGCGCGCGCCCGCGAGCTGCTCGCCGCGGCCCCCGGCGTGACCGTCGTCGACGACCCCGCCGCCGGCCGCTACCCGATGGCGATCGACGCCGCCGGCAGGGACGACGTCTTCGTCGGCCGCATCCGTCGCGACCCCGGCAACGAGAAGGCCCTGGACATGTGGGTCGTCTCCGACAACCTGCGCAAGGGCGCGGCGACGAACGCCGTCCAGGTGGCGGAGCTGCTGATCGAGCGCGGCCTGCTCGGCAGCCGGCGGTAGCGTGGGCATCAGCTTCGCCGAGGGCCTGCTGCTGTTCGGGGGGCTCCTCGCGATCGTCGCCGCCCTCTCCGGGGTGATGAAGGGGACGGTCCTCTCGGCCTCGGTGCTCTCGGTGGTGCTCGGCTTCGGCCTCGCCGCCGCCGGGGTCGTCGACGTCGAGGCGACCGACGAAGCCGTCGTCGAGCTGGTCGAGCTGGCGCTGATCCTCACCCTCTTCTCCGACGGGATGTTCGTCGAGCGCGAGCTGCTGCGCAGCCACTGGGGGCCGGCGGCGCGGGCGCTGGTGATCGCGATGCCGATCACGATGGGCCTGCTGGCGCTCGCCGCGAAGGCGCTCTTCCCCGACCTCAGCTGGGCCGAGGCGTTCCTGCTGGCGGCGGTGCTCTCGCCGACCGACCCGGTCGTCACCTCCGCCGTCGTCACCTCGCGGCTGGTGCCGAGCACGGTCCGCCACACGCTCAACCTCGAGTCGGGGCTGAACGACGGCCTGGCGCTGCCCTTCGTCCTCTTCTTCCTGGTCCTCGCCTCGCCCGGCGGCGATGCCGGCTCCGAAGGGATGAAGCTGATCGGCGAGGCGGCGGTGGGGGCCGTGATCGGCGTCGTCCTCGGCGTGCGCGGCGGGCGGCTGCACCACCGCCTCCCCGGCGGCGGCATCACGCCGCGCTACGAGGGGATCTACGCGGTCGGCTTCGCCCTCTTCGCCTTCGGCCTCGCCGACGTCACGATCGGCAACGGGCTGATCGCCGCCTTCGTCTGCGGGATCGCGATGGGAGCGAGCGAGCGCGAAGTGCCCGGAGGGCTTCGTCGAGTTCGCCGAGAACAGCAGCGCGATCCTCCAGGTCCTCACCTTCTTCGTCTTCGGCGCCCTGATCGTCGCCACCGGCTTCCATCACAGCATCCCGCCGCTGGTCCTCTTCATCGTCTTCGCCCTCCTCGTCGCCAGGCCGGTCGCGGTGATGCTCTCCTTCCTGCGCACCGGGATCCCCAGCTCCGAGAAGCTCTTCATGGCCTGGTTCGGACCCAAGGGCGTCGCCTCGATGCTCTTCGCCCTCTTCGTCCTCAAATCTGCCGTCCCCGGCGAGGACGCTGATCTTCGACGTCGCCGCGATCGCGATCATCACCTCGATCGTCGCCCACGGCCTGACCGACACCGTCGGCGCAAAATGGCTGGCTCGAAGGGTGGGACTGCCCCAGCAAAGCGGCGATTAGCCTCTCCAGGCGGAAGATTGCCATCCAATTTGGCACAGAGAATTTGCAGAACTGCAGGCAATACGTAACATATTGTCTGCTAGGCTTGTCCCATATGGAGAGCACCCGCGCCCAATGGACCGATGCCCGTCTAGATGACCTGGCAGGGCGGATCGACAGGTTCGAATCGAAAATGGATGCGCGCTTCAACGCGCTTGACGCCAGGTTCGACCGGCTACAGCAGACGCTGATTGTCTCGATGGCGAGCGTCATGCTCGCGTTTACGGCTCAGATCATCTTCGGCTAAGCCGGGGCACCGACGGTGAGGCGCTCTTCGACCCAGCGGGTCGAGGCGATGTGCTTGCCCATCCCCAGCTCCTTCGGCTCGGCGCCGAGGGCGAGGCCGACGAGCTGCGGCAGGTGGAGGACGGCGAGGCCGAGGTCGCGGTTGACGACCTTGGCCGCCTCCGGCTGCTGCATGTCGAGGTTGAGGTGGCAGAGCGGGCAGGGGGTGACGAGGCAGTCGGCGCCGGCGTCGATCGCGTCGCCGACGTGGGTGCCGGCCTGGCGCAGCGAGGTCTCGCGGGCCATCGTGATCACCGGGAAGCCGCAGCACTTGCGGGCGCCGTCGTACTCGACGACCTGGCCGCCGAGCGCCTCGATCACCTTCTCGAGGTAGACGTCGCGGTCGGGGTGCTGGTTGTAGCCGAGGCGTTCCTTCGGCCGCACGATGTAGCAGCCGTAGAAGGGGCCGACGCGGAGGCCGCTGAGCGGGCGCGACGACCTGCTCGCGCAGGCTGGTCGAGGCCGTAGTCCTCGACCAGCAGCCAGAGGAAGTTTTTGTTGGTCAAGCCGCCCTCGTCGCCTTTCTCGTAGGAGAGGCCCTGGCCGGAGAGCACCTCGTTGATGTGGGCGCGGTAGGCGGAGTCGGCGTCGAGGCGCTGCTGGCACTCCGACTGCGCGCCCTGGCAGGTCGAGCAGATGTTCATCATCGAGAGCCCGGTCTGCTGGGCGAGCGCGAAGGTGCGCGCGTTCAGCGTGTCGGCCAGCTCCTGGTTGTGCTCGGCGATGACGCCGGCGCCGCAGCAGTTGGCGCGGTCGAGTTCGACCAGCTCGATGCCGAGCTTCTCGGCGACGACCGCCATCGAGCCGTGCAGCTCGGGCGTGAAGCCGCGCGAGACGCAGCCCGGCCAGTAGGCGACCTTGATCTTCTCAGCTGCCATTGTCTGCCTCCTGTCCGGCGGGTGCGGTGGAGCGCTCGATGCCCTTCTCGACATCCTCCTCGCGCGAGCTCGCCCTCCTCGCCCTTGATGTAAAGGTTGAATTCCTCGCTGTGCTCCTCGGCGTGGCTGTAGATCGCCTTCACGTCGTCCTGGTCGGGGAGCTTCGGGTGGACGCCCGGGATCAGCTTGTGCAGCGAGCGCATCTTGCCGGTTTTGATCCCGCGGATCGCCGTCGGGAGCGAGCCGAGCATTTCCCTGATCGCCCGTTTGCTCGGTTTCAGCTTGCCTTTGACGCCGGGCGCGAATGACTCCTGCAGCAGCAGCGACTCGTCCAGCGTCCCCTTCTTCTCGATGATCTTGACGAAGGCGATCTCGTGGTCGTGGCCGCTGTTGGGGTCTTCGATCCCCTCCTCGCCGGCTTTGCGGCGCAGGCGCATGATCTGGTCCATCGGCGCCACGCCCTTCGGGCAGGCGTCGATGCAGCTGAAGCAGTGGGTGCAGTCGTAGATCCCGTGCGGGTCGTCGGCGAGGTCGTGCAGCCGCTCGTGGGTCTCGGCGTCGCGCGGGTCGCCGACGAAGCGGTAGGCCTTGGCCAGCGCCGCCGGGCCGATGAACTCCGGGTCGGCTTCCATCGAGAGGCAGGAGGAGACGCAGGCGCCGCACTGGATGCAGGCCATCGACTGGGTGATGTCGATCATCGACTCCGGCTCGACCACGTACTCGCGCTCGGGCGGCTCGCCGTGGGGGAGGAGCCAGGGGGTGACGCGGCGGATCTTGGTCCAGTGCGTCGACTCCATGTCGGTGATCAGGTCCTTGATCACGGGCATGTTCCCCATCGGCTCGATCACGATCGGGTTGTCGGCGCTGCCGAGGTCGGAGCCCTCGCCGCGGATCGGGGAGCTGGCCTGAGCGGCCGAGACGCCGGTCGCGGCCTTCATCTTGTCGGCCTGCTCCTGGGCCTCGCCGATCTGGGTCTTGCAGCCGAGGGTGGACTGGCCGTTGACCTTCATCCCGCAGGAGCCGCAGATCGCGGCGCGGCAGGAGCAGCGCACGGCGAGCGAGCCGTCCTCGTTGTCCTTCGCCTGCAGCAGCCCGTCGAGGACCGAGAGCGAGGGATCGAGGTCGACGTTGAACTCCTCCCAGTAGGGGCCCTCGCCGCTCTCAGGCTGGAAGCGGCGGACTTTGATCGTGTACTCGGCCATTTAGTAGGTCCTCTCTTGCGGTTCCCACTGGGTGATGGTGACCTCGGAGTAGGAGATCTCCGGGCCGTCGTCGGTGCGCTCGAGGTCGATGTGTTTGAGCCACTCCTCGTCGTTTCGCTCCGGGTAGTCGGTGCGGTACTGGGCACCGCGGCTCTCCTTGCGCTCCAGCGCCGCGACGCAGGTGCACTCGGCGTTGTCGAGCATGTACCCAAGCTCGATCGCGGCAATCAAGTCCTGGTTGAAGACGCTGCCGTGGTCGTCGATGTAGGCGGTCTTCGCCTCCTCCTTCAGGCGCCTCACAACCTCCAGCGCCTCCTGGATCCCCGCCTCCTCGCGGAAGACGGCGACTTTGCCGTCCATCGTCTGGCCCAGCTCGCGCTTGATCTCGGAGATGCGGCGGCCCGACCCCTTCTCGCGGGAGACGACGTCGGCGATCATCGCCTCCTCGTCCTCCAGCGCCTTCTTCGAGGGCCGGGTGGCGTCGATCCGCTTGGCGCGGGCGGCGGCGTCGCGGCCCGAGCGCTTGCCGAAGATCAGCGTGTCGAGCAGCGAGTTGGCGCCGAGCCGGTTGCCGCCGTGGACCGAGACGCAGGCGGCCTCGCCGGCGGCGTAGAGGCCGGGGATGTCGGTGCGGCCGTCGACGTCGGTCTTGACGCCGCCCATCGTGTAGTGGTTGCCCGGCTTGATGTGGATCGGTTCGCGGGTGATGTCGACGCCGGCGAAGTCGCGGCCGACGAGGACGATCTCGCGCAGCGCCTCGTGGACGCGCTTTTTCGGCACCACCGTGATGTCGAGGGCGACGGTGCCGTCGGGGAAGCCGCGGCCCTCGTTGATCTCGGTCTGCTCGGCGCGGGAGACGACGTCGCGCGAGGCAAGCTCCATCTTGTTCGGCGCGTACTTCTCCATGAAGCGCTCGCCCTTGGCGTTGAGGAGATGGGCGCCCTCGCCGCGGGCGCCCTCGGTGATCAGGAAGCCCTTGCCCGCCAGCGTCGTCGGGTGGTACTGGATCATCTCCATGTCCATCAGCTTGGCGCCGGCGCGGTAGGCCATCGCGATCCCGTCGCCGGTGCAGATCAGGGCGTTGGTGGTCGGCTGCCAGACCTGGCCGTTGCCGCCGGTGCAGAGGATCACCGACTTCGCCTGGAAGAGCTCCATCGAGCCGTCGGCGACGTTGCGGGTGACGACGCCGCAGCAGTCGCCGCTCTCGTCGATCGCCAGGCTGCTGCAGAACCACTCCTCGTAGCGGGCGATCTGCTCGGAGTACTTCATCAGCTGCTCGTAGAGCACGTGCATGATCGCCTGGCCGGTGATGTCGGCGACGTAGTAGGTGCGGGCGGCGGAGGCGCCGCCGAAGGCGCGGGTCCCGAGCTTGCCCTCCTCGTTGCGATGGAAGGTGACGCCCTGGTGCTCGAGGTGGAGGATTTCCTCCGGCGCCTCGCGGGTCATGATTTCGATCGCGTCCTGGTCGCCGAGGTAGTCCGAGCCCTTGATCGTGTCGAAGGCGTGGGACTCCCAGGAGTCGCCGGGATTGAGGGCGGCGTTGATCCCGCCCTGCGCCGCGTTGGAATGGGAGCGGACCGGGTGGACCTTGCTGATGATCCCGACCGACACGCCTTCCTCGGCGGCGGCGAGGGCAGCCCGCTGGCCGGCGAGCCCGGCCCCGATTACGAGAACGTCATGGGATGGCACGGGCGCGGATGCTATACCGCAGAAGTCCGAGCACGTAGTCGGAATTCGTCACTTTGTAATGCGTCACACGGAGTGGGGGCCGCGGGGGGAGACCCTCGGCGGACAAAAGCGGGGAGGGTCCGGCGAGGGTCTCCCCCCGCGGCCTCTCACAGCCAGTGTCGGCCAAGGCGACGAACCGCCTTGTCAGAGAGGGAGATTGCTCTCTCGACGGTGTCGAAGTTGACGTTGGCGGCGGTGTCGTTGGGCCAGTGGTAGCGGCCCGGCTGCTTTTGGTCGGTGCAGCTGCAGAGGGCGACGGTCTCATAGCCGGCGACGCGGGGCTCGAGCGCGTCGGTGCCGTTGTAGGTGCGCAGGTTGGGGTAGAGCCAGACGCCCTCTTCGCCGGCGAGGCGCTCGACGAAGGCGAGGGCGCGGGGCGGGTAGTCGCGCATCTTCAGGAAGCCCTCCCCCTGCAGCGCCAGCAGGTGGGTGGCGCCGAGCGTCTCCAGGCAGAGGAAGAAGGTGGACTCGCGCGGCAGCTCGCCGAAGTGGCGCTCGCCGAATGCTTTCATTCCCTCGCTGAAGGACTCCTCCGAGCCGGCCGAGAGCAGGATCACCCGGATCCCCTCGGGTGGGTCGGCGAGGAAGCGCCGGGCCAGAGCGAGCAGGGCGACGACGGCGGTGCCGTTGTCGTTCGCCGCGGGGACCGACTTGCGGGCGCCGATGTCGGCCATCGCCGCCACAGAGCCGAGGCCGAGGAAGAGCCCGATCTTCGACAGCAGGCGGCGGCCGGTGAGGGCGCCGAGCGCCGCCAGCACCGGGCCGCCGACGACCGGCGCCATCAACGGCGGGCTGGTGTCGGTGCGATCGAGCATCCCGAGGCGGTCGGCGAGCGCGGGCAGCGCCGGGTGGAAGACGAGCCCGGAGTGGGCGGCGTCGTGGTGGGCGCTGAGCACGACGGTGTGCTCGGCGTTCGGGTCGCCGATCTCGCAGACGACGTTGTAGGTGGTGCGCCGGGGGAGGACCCGGCGCAGGCGACGCTGGCCGGGCGGGAAATCGTCGGCCATCCCGGCGGCGCCGATGATCCCGAGGAGCGCTCCGAGGAACCGCCGGCCGCGCAGCGCCGCCGCGGCTCCGAGCGCTCCCAGCGCCGCTCCGATCCCCAGCGGCCACCAGTAGGTGCCGTGGGCGTCCTCGGCCTCGATCCGCGCCTCGGCGCCCAGCTCGGCGAGCTGGGCCACCACCCACTCGGCCGCCCGCCGCTCCCCGTCGGAGGCGGACGGGCGCTCGATCTGCTCCAGCTCCTCGAGCCGCTCTCGCAGCCAATCAGCTTCGCTCGGCATCGGCTGGGGACGCTAGCCGCTTACCATGGGCACATGCTCGGCGGTGGGTCGATCACCCTCTTCCACTTTCGCGGGATCAAGGTCACGGTCGACTGGTCGTGGTTCATCGTCCTGTTCATCGTCATCCTCTACATGGCCGATTTCTTCGAACGGCTGCTTGGAGAGGGGGGAAGCACGCCGTTCCTGCTGGCGCTGCTCAGCGCCGTCGGCTTCTTCGGCTCGATCCTCCTGCACGAGTTCGGCCACGCGGTGGTGGCGATGCGCAACGGGATCGGCATCTCCAGCATCCAGCTCTGGATCTTCGGCGGCATGGCGCGGATGGACCGCGAAGCCGACACCCCGGGGACGGAGCTGAAGGTGGCGCTGGCCGGGCCGGCGGTGACGGCGGCGATCGCGATCGTGCTCGCGGCGGTCGGAACCGCCGCCGCCGGGCCGAGCGGGTTCTGGGAGGCCGTGGTGCTCGAATCCCGCTCCGACGTCTCCGGCCTGATGGCGCTGGTCGCCTGGCTGGTGACGATCAACCTCCTGGTCCTCGTCTTCAACCTGCTGCCCGCCTACCCGATGGACGGCGGCAGGGTCGCCCGCGCGATCGCCTGGCACCGCTCGGGCAACCGCAACCAGGCGACCCGCTTCGCCGCCAACCTCGGCCGGCTCTTCGGCTACCTCTTCATCGGCGGCGGCATCGCCCTCGCCTTCACCGGCAACGTCTTCAGCGGCGTCTGGCTCGCCCTGGTCGGGATGGTGATCAACGGCTCGGCCCGCGGCGCGGCGATGCAGACGGCGCTGACCGACCGCATCGGCGACGTCCGCGTCGCCGACGTAATGGACCGCGAGCCGGTGACGATCCCCGGCGACCTCAGCGTCGAGCAGGCGCTCGACGAATACTTCCTCCGCTACCGCTGGCCCTGGTTCCCGGTCGTCGACGCCGCCCACCGCTTCCTCGGCCTGATCGAGCGCGACCGCGCCGACGAGGTCCCCGAGATCTCCCGCGCCGACTCCCACGTCGCCGATTACGTCGACCACGACATCGGCCTCTTCGTCCGCGACGACACCCCCCTCGACTCCCTGCTCGCCAACCAGAACCTGCGCCGCCTAGGCGCCCTGATGGCAGTAGACGCCGAAGGCCACCTCAGCGGAGTGATCACCATCGAGCAGGTGGGAAGAGCGCTACGAGACGCCACCACGGCTCAAACCTCCGCATAGTCCGCATCGAGTCGCCTACCCCGGGGGAGAACTGACCCGCGGCAGAGCTTGTTCTCGGTATGGACGTAAAAGCTCTGCCGCGAGGGCAGCGACTGGCCGCTCTTGCACGCCGACAGCACGGCGTCGTCTCGATTCGGCAGCTGCGACGGCTCGGTTACTCCCACGACTCGGTCTGGCGAGCGGCGGAGGCCGGACGGCTCCATCGAATTCACCAGGGCGTGTACGCCGTTGGGCATACGAATCTCTCCCTGGAGGGCCGGTGCCTTGCCGCGGTGTTGGCCTCGGGGCCAGGCTCGCTGCTGAGTCACTACTCGGCTGGGTGGCTGCTCGGCCTGATCTCCACCAGACCGATTCCTGTGCATGTGACGACGCCGGTGCCTCGCAAGCGGCGGGATGCCGTTCGAATTCACCACTCGCGGACTCTCGACGACACCGATCGACTCTTGGAGCGGGGGATCCCCGTCACCTCTGTGGCACGCACCGCACTTGACCTCGCAGCGGTCGTGCGCTTCCGGAACCTGCGCCGTCTCATCCGGCGTTCCGAGGAGCTGAGGGAGTTCGACCTCGACGACTTTCGCTCCGTCCTCGCTCGTAATCGAGGCCATCGCGGCGCTTATCACCTAGACCGCGCCCTTGGCATCTACGAGCCGCCGCGGCTCACGCGGTCGGAGCTCGAGCGGGAATTCCTGGCGCTCGTCGAGAGGCACGGGCTGGGATCGCCGATCACCAATTTCGCTGCCGCCGGCTACGAGCTCGACGTCTACTGGCCGGCGCTGCGGTTCGCGGTCGAACTCGACGTCTACGCGACTCACGGGGCTCACGAACCGTTCGAGGAGGACCGTCTTCGCGACGAGGACCTGAAGCTCGCCGGCATCGAGCTGACCCGTGTAACCGGTCGCCGCCTCGAACGCGAACCGCGACAGGTCATGAAGCGCATCGCTCGGCTTCTCGACCAGCGTCGGGACCAGCTCGGGCTCGGTACCAGGGGCAGCTGGTGAGGCGCTAAGCGACCGGGCGGTGGCGCTCGATGATGCGGCCGAAGTCGGTGCCGGCGGGGAGGGTGCCGAAGGCCTGCCCCCAGTCGCCGCCGAGGCGGGAGGCGCAGAAGGCGTCGGCGACGGCTTCGTCGCCGTAGCGGATCAGCAGCGAGGCCTGCAGGGCGAGGGCCATCTTCTCGACCACGCGGCGGGCTCGGGCCTCGATCGTCTCCAGGTCGCCGGGCAGCTCGTCGCGCAGCGAGGTGGCGAACGCCTGCAGCCGCGGCTCGGCGACGGCGCCCTCGGAGACCTCGGCGAAGAAGGCCTCGAGCGAGGCCGGGCTCTTGACCATCGCCCGCAGGACGTCGAGGCACTGGACGTTGCCGGACCCCTCCCAGATCGAGTTCAGCGGGCTCTCGCGGAAGAGTCGCGGCATCCCCGACTCCTCGACGTAGCCGTTGCCGCCGAGGCACTCGAGCGCCTCGCCGGCGTGCATCACCGCCCGCTTGCAGATCCAGTACTTGAGGACGGCGTTGGCGACCCGCTTCAGCTGCGCCGCCTCCTCGTCGCCGGCGATCGCTTCGTCGTAGGCGCGGGCCAGGCGCAGCGCCGAGATCGTCGCCGCCTCGGACTCGATCGCCAGGTCGGCGAGGACGTTTCGCATCAGCGGCTGCTCGACGAGCTCGCGGCCGAAGACCGAGCGGTGGGTCGTGTGGTGGATCGCCTGGGCGACCCCGGCCCGCATCCCCGTGGCGCCGCCGAGGACGCAGTCGAGCCGGGTGTGGTTGACCATCTCGATGATCGTTCGCACCCCGGCGCCCTCCTCGCCGACCAGCCAGGCAGAGGCGGCGTCGAACTCGACCTCGCTGGAGGCGTTGGAGCGGTTGCCGAGCTTGTCCTTGAAGCGCTGCAGGCGGAAGCGATTGCGCTCACCGTCCGGCGTCCAGCGCGGGAAGAGGAAGCAGGAGATGCCGCCGTCGGCCTGGGCGAGGACGAGGAAGGCGTCGCACTGGGGCGCCGACATGAACCACTTGTGGCCGGTCAGCTCGTACTCGGCGCCGGGCCCGCCGCCGTTCACCGGCCGCGCGACCGTGGTGTTGGCGCGGACGTCGGTGCCGCCCTGCTTCTCGGTCATCCCCATCCCGGCAAGGGCGCCCTGCTTCTCCGACGCCGGTGCGTTGGCCGGGTCGTAGGTCGCGGAGAGGAAGCGTGGCTCCCACTCGGCGGCCAGCTCGGGCTGGGTGCGCAGCGCCGGGATCACCGAGTAGGTCATCGAGATCGGGCAGCCGATCCCGGCCTCGGCCTGCGACATGCACATGAAGGCGGCGCCGCGGGCGACGTGGGCACCGGGCCGCGGGTCCTTCCAGGGCGAGGAGTGAAGCTCGAAGCCGACACCGACGCCCATCAGCTCGTGCCAGGCGGGATGGAACTCGGGGATGTCGACGCGGTTGCCGAAGCGGTCGTGGGTCTTCAGCTTCGGCCCGTTCTCGTTGGCGAGGCGACCGAGCTCCTGTGCCGCCTCGCTGCCGGCGTACTCGCCCGCGGCGGCGATCCGCTGCCGGTCCCACTCGGCGCCCTCGCGCTTCACCGCCTCGACCAGCACGGTGTCGGCCTCGAAGACGTTGTAGCCGGCCAGCGGCGGCGGCTGGTTGACCACCTCGTGGTTGCCGAAGGTCTTGCGCTCGACGGTTGCCATCTGGTGCTGATTGTGCCATGCCCAGGCCGGTCAGCTGGGCGGGGTTTCGCCAACCCCTCCGGGGGCGCCGGACAGATAGCATCGCCCCCTCGTGGCGAAGATCAAGGTCGAGAAACCGGTCGTCGAGCTCGACGGCGACGAGATGACCCGGATTATCTGGTCGTTCATCAAAGAGCAGCTGGTCCTGCCCTACCTCGACGTCGAGCTCGAGTACTACGACCTCGGGATCGAGAGCCGCGACGCGACCGAGGACAAGATCACGGTCGAGGCCGCCGAAGCGATCAAGCGCCACGGCGTCGGCGTCAAGTGCGCGACGATCACCCCCGACGAGGCGCGGGTCGAGGAGTTCGGCCTGAAGGAGATGTACCGCTCGCCGAACGGGACGATTCGCAACATCCTCGGCGGCGTCATCTTCCGCGAGCCGATCGTGATCTCGAACATCCCGCGCCTGGTGCCCGGCTGGACGAAGCCGATCGTGATCGGTCGCCACGCCTTCGGCGACCAGTACCGCGCCACCGACCTGGTCGTGCCGGGCGAGGGGACGCTGACGCTCACCTTCGCCCCGAAGGACGGCTCCGAGCCGGTCGAGCTCGACGTCTACGACTTCCCCGGCGGCGGCATCGCGATGGCGATGTACAACCTCGACGAGTCGATCCGCGAGTTCGCCCGCGCCTCGATGCGCTACGGGCTCGACCGCGGCTTCCCGGTCTACATGTCGACCAAGAACACGATCCTCAAGCGCTACGACGGCCGCTTCAAGGACCTCTTCGCCGAGGTCTACGAGGCCGAGTTCAAGGGCGAGTTCGAGGCCGCCGGCCTCACCTACGAACACCGCCTGATCGACGACATGGTCGCCGCCGCGCTGAAGTGGGAGGGCGGCTACGTCTGGGCCTGCAAAAACTACGACGGCGACGTCCAGTCCGACACCGTTGCCCAGGGCTTCGGCTCGCTGGGGCTGATGACGAGCGTGCTGATGAGCGCCGACGGCAGGACGGTCGAGGCCGAGGCCGCGCACGGCACCGTCACCCGCCACTACCGCCAGCACCAGGAGGGCAAGCCGACCTCCACCAACCCGATCGCTTCGATCTTCGCCTGGACCCGCGGGCTCGCCGCCCGCGGCCGGATGGACGAAACCCCGGCGGTCTCGCAGTTCGCGGAGACGCTCGAGCGCGTCTGCGTCGAGACCGTGGAAAGCGGGAAGATGACCAAAGACCTGGCCCTGCTGGTGGGCGGCGGCCAGGAGTACCAGACCACGCAGGAGTTCCTCGCCTCGATTGACGAGAACCTCCAGCGCGCGATGGCCTGACGATCTTCCAAACCCCGACTCGAGGAGAGATTCAGTGAGCACCACCCCCGTAAAGGTCACCGTCACCGGCGCCGCCGGGCAGATCGGCTACGCGCTTCTGTTCCGCATCGCCAGCGGCCAGATGCTCGGCCCCGACACGCCGGTCGAGCTGAGCCTGTTGGAGATCCCGCAGGCGGTGAAAGCCGCCGAGGGCACCGCGATGGAGCTCGACGACTGCGCCTTCCCGCTGCTGCACAGGATCGAGATCAGCGACGATCCCAAGCAGGCCTTCGACGGCTGCAACGTCGGCCTCCTGGTGGGGGCGCGCCCGCGCGGCCCCGGCATGGAGCGCTCCGACCTGCTCGAGGCCAACGGCGGCATCTTCAAGCCGCAGGGCGAAGCGATCAACGCCGGCGCCGCCGACGACGTCAAGGTCCTGGTGGTCGGCAACCCGGCCAACACCAACTGCCTGATCGCGATGTCGAACGCGCCCGACGTGCCGCGCGAGCGCTTCACCGCGATGATGCGGCTCGACCACAACCGGGCGATCTCCCAGCTTGCGAACAAGCTCGGCAAGCCGGTCTCCGCGGTCACCAACATGACCGCCTGGGGGAACCACTCCCCGACCCAGTACCCCGATCTGGTCAACGCCAAGGTCGAGGGCGGCAGCGCCTGGGACGCGGTCGACGACGAGGCCTGGATCGCCGACGAGTTCATCCCCCGGGTGGCGAAACGCGGCGCCGAGATCATCGACGCCCGCGGCGCCTCCAGCGCCGCCTCGGCCGCAAACGCGGCGATCGACCACATCCACGACTGGGTGCTCGGGACTCCCGACGGCGACTGGGTCTCGATGGCGGTCCCGGCCGACGGCTCCTACGGGATCGGCGAGGGGATCGTCTGCGGCATGCCCTGCAGCTGCAGCGGCGGCGAGTGGAGCATCGTCCAGGGCCTCGAGGTGCCCGAGTTCTCCCGCGAGCGGATCGACCGCAGCGTGATGGAGCTGCAGGAGGAGCGCGACGCCGTCAGTCAACTCGGGCTGGTCTAGCCCTCCGGCGACAAAGTGGCAAAAAGAGAGGCCGGCATTTGCCGGCCTCTCTTACTTCGAGTAACTGTGGGTTCCGGTCAGGCGGCGCTGTAGGAGCGGCCACTCTTTTTCACGCGACCCTCTTTCTCGAGGTCGCCGAGGACCCGGTACAGGTAGTTCGGCTTGATTTTCATCTGCTTGGCGACATCGGATGCGCTGATGCCGGGGTTCTGCTCGATCAAATTCACGGCCTGATCGGCGCGGGTGCCGCCACGGCGTTTACGGCGGCGGCGTGGAGCCCCCGCTTTGGTGGCTTTGGCGGCTTTTTTGCTGGCGCTGCCGCGCGGGCGGCCGGGGCCGCGGCGGGTGACTTTGCCACCAAGGGCGGCAAGCGCCTGCTCGGCCTGCTTGATCTGATCCTCGAGATCACGAATGGTTCTCTCCAGGGCATCGCGAGCTACGTCCAAATGGTTGCTACTGGGGGGCATTTAGCTTCCTTCCATCCAAGTTAAAAAAATTACCCAGGCGGGAGTCTGGCAGAGTCACACACACTGTGACACTCGCAGCGGGTGAATCAAAGGGATAATTCAAATACTTGGCTAACTTCCCCGATCTGTAGGCACAGCTCCGAATCTGTAGGCACAGTTTCGAGAAGGTGTGCCTCGCAAGGCGTACTCGGTTGACTCAGGCGCGCGGGAACTCGGCCGGAAAGCGCTCGGGGTTCGTGAAGAAGCGGACCGACTGGATCGCGCCGCCGGCGACTTCCACCGCGACGATGCTGAGGAAGCCGTGCTCGGCGCTCTCCATGCGGACGCCGGGGTCGCCGTTGACGAGCACGCGGGTGAAGACGGGGTCGGCCGGGAAGGCCTCCTTGCGCTGCACGCCGACCATGAAGCGGGCGATCTTGTCGGCGCCGTAGATCGGCTTGCGCGCGGCGGTGACGACGCCGCCCCCGTCGGAGTACATGACCGCGTCGGCGGCGAGCAGGTCGCGGATCTGCTCGACCTCGCCGGAGACCGAGGCCAGCAGGAACGCATCGGCCAGCCGCTGGCGCTCCTCGTCGCTCACCGTGCGCCGCCGGCTGGTGTCGCCGGCGTGGTCGCGCGCCCGCTTGGCGATCTGCCTGACGGCGGCGGGGGTGCGGTCGAGGATGTCGGCGATCTCGGCGTACTCGAGGTCGAAGGCGTCGCGGAGGACGAGCACCGCGCGCTCCACCGGATTCAGCCGCTCGAGCGCGCCGAGCAGGGCGAGGTCGAGCCGCTCGGCCTCGATCGCCTTCGTCTCCGGGGTCTCGGGGTCGGTGAGCAGCGGCTCGGGCAGCCAGGGGCCGACGTAGACCTCGCGCCGCGCCCGCGCCGAGCGCAGCCGGTCGAGGGCGAGCCGGGTGGTGACGGTGACGAGGAAGGCTTCCGGGTTGCGCACGGCATCGGCGTCCGCCTGCTCCCAGCGCAGCCAGGCGTCCTGGGCGACGTCCTCGGCCTCGGTCAGCTCCCCCAGCAGCCCGTAGGCGATGCCGAGCAGGCGGGGACGGCAGGCGGCGAAGGCGTCTTCCCTCATGCCGCCGCCGGCACCTGGCTGCGCAGCGCGGCCGCCGCTGCCGCCGCGCCGCTGGCGAGCGCCGCGTCGACCAGCCAGCCTTCCCTGCCGATCCAGTCGCCGGCCAGGTAGAGGCCGTCGCCACGGTCGACCGCGGGCCGGCCGGCGAGACCGCCGCCCGCCGGCGTCGGGGTCGCCGAGACCGCGACCATGCGGGGAAGGAAGCGCTCGAGCGTCGCCCGCTCGCGCCAGCCGGGCTGGACGGCGTCGGCCATCTCCTCCAGCGCCTGCCGCGGTTCGCGCGCGTAGCTGGCGAGGGTGAGGAGGACGCCGTCGCGGTGCTCGGGCGGCGAGTGCCGCGAGAGGTAGGTCGGCTCGTCGACCCCGAGGGCGAAGCGCCGGGAGTGGCGGGGCAGGCTGCGCAGGCCGAGGTCGAGGACGCTCAGCTCGGCGGCCGGCCCGGGAGCGGCCGGGGAGCGCTCGCCGAGGACCCTCGCGACGGCGTCGGGGCCGCCGGCGGCGACGACCACGACGCCGGCCCGCAGCGTCTCGCCGTCGAGCGTCAGCTCCCAGCCCTCGGCGCCGCGCTCGAGGCCGCGCACCGCGGCTCGGGTCCTCAGCTCCGCACCGGCGGCCTTCGCGGCGAGGGCGTCGACCAGCTGCTGCCAGCCGCCGCGCAGGTAGCGGACCCCCGGCCAGAGGCCGATCTTCAGCTGGGTCGCGGCGACGTCGGCGCTGAGGCTCTCCTGCTCGGCGACGAACGTCGTCACCCGCACAAGGGCCGCGGCGCTGGCCCGCGCCCGCTCCGAGCGCAGGCTGCCGCGCAGCCACTCGGCGGTCGAGATCCCGGCCAGCTCCCCGGGGTCGGTCCGCTGCAGGCCGAGGAACCACCTGCCGAGCTGTCCCGAGCCGCCGAGCGTCCGCTTCGGCTTCCCGTCCCGCGGGAACACCGAAGCCGCCGAGGCCGGCTGCCACCAGTCCAGCTCGACCCCCGAAGCCCGCAGCTCCCGCCCGGCCGGCCCGCCCACGTAGAGCGCATGCGGCCCCTGATTCAGATCAAACCCCGCGCGTTTCTCCGAAGCCGCCCGCCCGCCGAGATGCGGCCCGGCCTCCAAGAGCACCGTCTCGAACCCACCACCGGCCAAACGCCCCGCAGCCATAAGCCCAGCCGGGCCACCGCCGACAACCACCGCTTGTCGAGATCCGTTCATGCCCCCTAGACGAAACAGCATCCCAACCTGTGACAGCGCATCGGTTGGAGGGTGTCCCTGGGAGCACCTCCGACACCCTCCCCAACCGCCTGCGCTAGGAGCGGTACTTGCTGCGCTTCTTCGGATACGTCCTGAAGACGTGATCCCAGATCGGCGAGGAGACGCCGTAGCCGTAGCTGTGGTCCTGGAAGTGGTGGCGCATGTGGTGTTCGCGCAGCCGCTTGCCGAAGTCGGTCCTGGGGACGAAGTGGTGCACGTAGTAGTGCGTGTAGTCGTAGAAGAGGTAGCCGAGGATGAAGCCGGCGAAGAGCGGATAGGCGGCGTCGCCGAGGATCAGCCGGAAGGCGAGGAAGAAGAGAATCGCCAGCGGGATCGAGACCGAGGGCGGCATCACCAGCCGCATCTTGTCGTTGGGATGGTCGTGGTGGATGCCGTGGATGATGAAGTGCATGCGGCGGCCGAAGGCGTTGTCGGGCTCCCAGTGGAAGAGGAGGCGGTGGAGCCAGTACTCGGTCAGCGTCCAGACGCCGACCCCGGCCAGGGTCAGCAGCGCCAGCTGCCAGGCGGCGTAGCCACGATCGGCCCCGATCCACTCCGTCGCCACCACCACCGGGACGAAGACGATCGCCGGCACCGCGGGGTGGACCCGGGAGAAGAAATTGAGGAAGTCGCTCTTGAAAAGCGGGGGAGAAGCGGAGAGCTTCTCGCTACGGGAATGACCCTCCATCACCCTCGATACTAGCGCCGGCCGGCCGGGTTCCCGGAAGACGCAGGGAAGCTGTGACGAAGCTGTTTCAAAGACGTGGCGATTTGCGGAAACGGCCCTCGCGCTTACCCGGCGGCGGTGCAAACATGCCGGCCGTGCCACGCAAGCCAAAGCCGCCGACGTGTGAGGACTGCTATTTCCGCAAAAATCTCCTCTGCGCCCTGGAGCTGAACGAGGCCTGCACCACCTTCCGGCCGAATCGACCAGAGGGCCTCGTCCCGCCCCGCCAGCCGGTTCTCCTGATGCGCGCCCCCCGCTGGGCATCCCGTCCCGCCTAGCCCGCTTCTCCAAAAGGACGCGCCGGCCGACGCGCATTATGTTTTGACGATGCCCCGACCCGACGTCTACGTCGACTGGAGCCGCACCAGGTACGTGACCCGCCACTCCAGCGGCTTCTCGCCCAACGTCGACGTCTACTACTGCGGCGACCCGCAGCGGGCGATCGTCAAGGTCGACCTCGCCGGGGTCGAGCTCTCGGAGGTCGGGATCGAGGTCAGCGGGCGCCACCTGGCGGTCGTCGGCGAGCGCCAGCTGCAGGAGAGCGAGGGCCGGGTCTACCAGCAGATCGAGATTCCCTCGGGCCGCTTCCGCCGCGTCGTCGAGCTGCAGGTCGAGGTCGACGCCGAGCGCGCCAGCGCAACCTACGAGGAGGGGATCCTGCGGATCGAGCTGCCGCTTCGCGACCCCAACGAGACCACCCGCCGGGTTCCGATAGGCCGCAGTTGATGGAGGGCGCACCGGTCCTCGAAGTGGTCGACTCGCCACTCGACGTCGACGAGGCGATCCGCGCCAGCCAGCCGCTTCCCGAGGCGCTGCCCGTCCTGCCGCTGCGCGACACCGTCGCCTTCCCGGAAACGCTGGCGCCGCTGGCGGTGGGCCAGGAGCGCTCGATCCAGCTTGTCGACGACGTCCTCGGCGCCAACCGGATGCTGGCGATGGTCACCTCCCGCGACCCCGAGCTGGAGGTGCCGGGTCCGGGCGACCTCTACGACGTCGGCGTCGTCGGCGCCGTCGCCCGGATGGTCAAGGTCCCCGACGGCAGCCTGCGGATCCTCGTCCAGGGGATGCAGCGGGTGAAGCTCGGCGAGTACGTCACCGAGCAGCCCTACATGGTCGCCCACATCGCCGAGCTGCCGGACACGATCGAGCCGACCCCGGAGCTGGAGGCGCTGAACCGCAACGTCCAGCGCACCTTCTCGGAAATCGTCGAGCAGATCCCCTACCTGCCCGAGGAGCTCCAGATGGCGATCGCCAACATCGACGACCCCTCGGCGCTCGCCCACCTGATCGCCGGCGCGCTGCGGATCGGCACCGAGGAGAAGCAGAGGCTGCTCGAAGAGGTCGACGTCGCGCAGCGGCTGCGCCACCTCTCGCGAATCCTCGCCCGCGAGCTCGAGGTCGTCCAGCTCGGCACCCAGATCCAGACCCAGGTGCAGTCGGAGATCGACAAGGGCCAGCGCGAGTTCTTCCTCCGCCAGCAGATGAAAGCGATCCAGGACGAGCTCGGCGAGGGCGACGAGCAGCAGGCCGAAGTCAACGAACTGCGGGAGAAAATCGAGGCGGCCGGGCTGCCCGAGCAGGCGCTGAAAGCCGCCGAGCGGGAGCTGTCGCGGCTGGAAAAGCTGCCGCCGGCCGCGGCCGAGCACGGCGTCATCCGCACCTACCTCGAGTGGCTGACGGAGCTTCCATGGTCGAAGGAGACCGAGGACGACCTCGACCTCGCCCACGCTCGCGAGGTGCTCGACGCCGACCATTACGACCTGGAGAAGATCAAGGACCGGATCCTCGAGTACCTGGCGGTGCGCAAGCTGAACCCCGACTCGCCGGGCCCGATCCTCTGCTTCGCCGGCCCGCCCGGGGTCGGCAAGACCAGCCTCGGCAAATCGATCGCCAGGGCGCTGGGGCGCGAGTTCGAGCGGATCTCCGTCGGCGGCGTCCGCGACGAGGCCGAGATCCGCGGCCACCGCCGCACCTACATCGGCGCCATGCCCGGCACGATCGTCCGCGCGCTGCGCGACGCCGGCTCCCGCAACCCCGTCTTCATGATCGACGAGATCGACAAGATGGGCGCCGACTTCCGCGGCGACCCCGCCTCGGCGATGCTCGAGGTCCTCGACCCGGCCCAGAACGACAGCTTCCGCGACCACTACCTCGACCTCGAGTTCGACCTCTCCGACGTCGTCTTCATCGCCACCGCCAACGTCCTCGACACGATCCCGGGGCCGCTGCTCGACCGGATGGAGACGATCGAGCTGGCCGGCTACACGCTGGAGGAGAAGCGCCACATCGCCCGCCGCTATCTGGTCGGGCGCCAGATCAAAGCCAACGGGCTGAAGCCCTCGCAGATCGAGTTCGCCGACGCGGCGCTGACCGCGATCGTCGAGGAGTACACGCGCGAGGCCGGCGTCCGCAACCTCGAGCGCCAGATCGGGACCATCTGCCGCAAAGTCGCCCGCGAGGTCGCCGAGGGCAAGGCCAAGGGCAAGGTCCGGATCTCCGGCAAGAAAGCGCGCGAGCTGCTGGGGCGGCGGCGGGTCTTCGCCGAGCAGCGACGCCGGACCAAGGACCCCGGCGTCGCCACCGGCCTCGCCTGGACGCCGACCGGCGGCGACGTCCTCTTCATCGAGGCGACCGCGATGCCGGGCTCGGGCAAGCTGACGATCACCGGCCAGCTCGGCGAGGTGATGAAGGAGTCGGCGCAGGCGGCGCTCTCCTACGTGCGCGGCCATTGCGGCGAGATCGCGCCCAAGGTCGAGGGCGACTGGTTCGCCGAGCACGACATCCACGTCCACGTGCCCGCCGGCGCGGTGCCGAAGGACGGTCCCTCGGCGGGGGTGGCGATGACCGTCGCCCTCTCCTCGCTGATCAGCGGCCGGCCGGTTCGCAACGACGTGGCGATGACCGGCGAGGTGACGCTGACCGGCCAGGTGCTGCCGATCGGCGGCCTGAAGGAGAAGTCGCTGGCGGCGCAGCGGGCGGGGATCAGGAAGGTGATCGTCCCCGGTCGCAACGAGGGCGACGTCGCGGAGATCCCCGAGCACGAGCTCGGCAGCCTCGAGTTCGCCTACGTCGACGAGGTCTCCCAGGCCCTCGAGGTCGCGCTGTCCTAGTGCGTTCACGCACCCTCTGGATCGTCGCGGGGCTGACCGCGCTCGGGGCGGTCCTGCGCTTCGCCACGCTCGGCGACCAGGCCTACCACCACGACGAGATCGTCACCGCCAGCCGGGTCCTGCGGGTCGGCTTCGGCCACGCGATGGACGCGGTCGGCTTCTCCGAGTCGGCGCCGCCGCTCTACTACGCGCTGGCCTGGCTCTGGACGCAGGTGACCGGCAACGGCGAGTGGGGGCTGCGCTTCCTCTCCGCGCTGGCGGGCGTCGCGACGATCCCGGTCGCCTACTTCATCGCCCGCGAGCTGCGCGACGAGCGCGCCGGCCTCATCGCCGCGGCCCTGGTCGCGGTCAACCCGATGCTCCTCTGGTACTCGCAGGAGGCGAGGGCTTACGCCCTGCTCGGCCTCTTCTGCGCGCTATCGCTGCTCTTCTGCGTCCGGGCAATGCAAACGCCGAGTTGCCGTTTTGTCCCGGATGGCGAGACAAAAGGGCAACTCGGCGGGAAGAGGGACTTCGTCTGGTGGGGGGTCTTCTCGGCGCTGGCGCTCGCGACGCACTATTTCGCCGTCTTCCCGCTCGTCGCCGAGATCGTCCTGCTGGCGCGCCGCCGCGGCAAAGCGATCCTCTCCGGTCTCTGGATCGTCGCCCTCGCCGTGGTCCTGCTGGCGCCGCTGGCGATCCACCAGATGTCCTACGGCCACGCCGAATGGATCGGCAAGTTCACCCTTGGCCACCGGGTGGCCGAAGCCGGGATCACCTTCATGGTCGGCGAGACCGGCGACATCATCGGCCGCTCCGAGCAATGGCAGCCGGCGCTCATCCCGCTGGCGCTGGTCGCCGCCGCCTTCGCCCTCCTGCTGGCCCGCGGCAGCCGTCCCGAGCGCCGCTCCGCCTTCGTCCCCCTCGCCGTCGCGGCCGCCGCCGTGGGCATCCCGCTGGCGCTGGCGATCCTCTCCGCCGGCAAGGACTTCGTCCTCGCCCGCAACCTGCTGCCGGCCCTGGTCCCGCTCCTGGTCGCGGTCGCCGTCGCCCTCAGCACCGAGCGCGCCCGCCGCCTCGGCACCGCGATCGCCGCCGTCCTGGTCGTCTACTCGCTCGCCTTCTGCATCCACGCAAGCACCTCGCCGGAGCTGCAGCGGCCCGACTGGCGCGCGGTCGCCGAGCATCTCGGCGAGCCCGACGGGCCGCGGGCGACGGTGACCTGGGTGCTCGGCGAGGCGCCGCTGCGCTTCTACCTCTCGACCGGGGCGATCCAGCTCAAAGCCTCGGAAGGCTACGACTGGCTGGTCCGCGAAATCGCCTTCGTCTCGATGGGCGAGGTGCCGCCCCCGCCGCGGCGCCTGCTCGGCCCCGGCTTCCGCCAAACCGGCGCCGAAGACGTCGGGCCGCTCTTCGTCCGCCGCTACCGGGTGGCCGGCCCGGAGCTCCTGCCGCTGCGCCTGCGCGCGCTCCGCCACGCCCGGACGGATTTCCGAAACAACGGCGTCCTGCTCGACGGGGTTGGGCCCTGACCGCCCGCGGGTAAGGGGTGGAGAGTTATTCTGGTGTCGGCCACTGAATCCAGCGAGGAGAAGGCATGAGCAAGACGACGACGGCGCGCGCCGGCGACATTTACGAGACTGCCCGCGAAAACCCTTACGTGCAGCGGTTGATCGACGACGAAGATCTGCGTGACAGCCTCAAGGACGCTTTCGAAAGCGCCAAGAGCGCCTACGGCCGGGCGACCGGCAACGGCAAGGGCACCGTCAAGGCGGTGACCAGCGACAAGAAGGTCCAGAAGGACCTGCGCAAGGCCGCCGAGAGCCTGCAGGAGGCCTCCGAGAGCCTGCGCTCGAAGCCGAAGCGCAAGGGCGGCATCGGCCGGCTCCTCCTGATCGCGATCATCGGCGCGGTAATCGCCCTGGCCGTCAGCGAGGGAGCCCGCAAGGCCGTGCTCGACGCGCTCTTCGGCGCCGAAGAGGAGTTCGAGTACACCTCGACGACGAGCATCAACGGGTCCTGACGGCCTCAGGAACCGCTAGGCGGCGTCCTCGGTCGCTCGCGTGCAGAGCACGCCACGCTCCCTGCGTCCTTGCCTGGCGATCCCTGAGTCGCGTCAGTCAGCACTAGACTGATTTGACGATGGAGGCGGCGACCAAAGAGCGGGAGCTCAGCGGCGACAAGGCACAACGGATCGTCAACGCGATGCGCGACTCCGTTGCGCAACGCGGCGCCGCCGGTTCCACCTTCGAGCACGTCGCCCGCGAGGCGGGGGTCAGCCGTGGCCTCCTCCACTACTACTTCGGGACCAAGGAGCGGCTCCTGGTCGAGGTGGTGCGTCGCGACACCGAGCTGCGGGTCGAACGCCTGGACGCGCGGCTGGGGCCGGCGAAGACCGTCGACGGGGTGGTGGAGGCGCTGGTCGCCAGCCTCACCGACATGATCGAGAACGAACCCGGCTTCTTCCTCCTCCTCTACGAGCTGTTCAGCGCCGGGCGCCGCAACCCCGACATCCAGCGGGAGGTCGGCCAGCTCTTCGAGCGGACCCGCTCCCACGTCGCCGAGGTCCTGCGCAGCAAGGACGAGGAGGGGGTGCTGAGCCTCCGCTTCGCCGCCGAGGACGTCGTCTCCTACCTCTTCGCCCTCGGCGACGGCTTCGCCCTGCAGGCGCTCTCCGATCCCTCCCGCGACAGCGCCGGCGCCTTCGCGGTCGGCGTCGCCTCGGCGCGGTACCTGCTCGGCTCCGAGTAGCTACAGCCAGCCGGCGCGCTTGAAGCGCCAGTAGAGGAAGAGGCAGACGGCCACGATCAGGGCGATGACGGCCGGGTAGCCGAGGGTCCATTCGAGCTCCGGCATGTGTTCGAAGTTCATCCCGTAGATGCCGGCGATCGCCGTCGGCACCACGGCGATCGCGACCCAGGCGGAAATTTTCCGCATGTCTTCGTTCTGACGCATCGAGACCTGGGTCAGGTTCGCTTCCAGGGCGCTGTCGAGCAGCTGGCGGAAGTTCTCGATCCGGGTCGAGACCCGGCGCAGGTGGTCTTCGACGTCGCGGAAGTACTCGTGCAGCGCATCCGGGACGACGGCGAAGTTGCGGCTGCAGAGTTCTTCCAGCGCTTCGGCCAGCGGCGCCGTCGCCGCCTGGAACTCGAGCACCTCGCGCTCGAGCTTGTAGATCCGCTCGGTCGGGTTCTGGCCTTCGCCGAACACCTGCAGCTCGACTTCGCGCACGTCCTGGTCGAAGCCGTGGGCGGCTTCGATGTAGTGGTCGACGACGTGGTCGAGGATCGCGTAGAGGACCGCGCCGGGACCTTTCTCCAGCAGGTCGGGGCGCTGCTCGAGGCGGCTGCGGACCGGCCCCAGGTCGGCGTTGCCGTGGCGCACCGTGATCACGAAGTCGGGGGCGACGAAGATCGAGATCTCGCCGAGTTCGATCACCTCTTCGGGGTCGACGTAGCGGGCGGTCTTGACCACCACGTGGATCGTGTCGCCATAGGACTCGACCTTCGGCCGCTGATGCGCGCGCACCGCGTCCTCCACCGCCAGCTCGTGCAGCCCGAACTCGGCCGCGACCGCCTTGAACTCCTCCTCGCTCGGCTCGACCACGCCCAGCCAGACGAAGGTCCCCTCCTCGGCCGCCGCCTCGCCGGCCTGCCGCATCGAGAGCTCGGCCTTCCGCCGCCTTCCCTGCTCGTAGGCCGCGCAGTCGACGATCATCGGCTCAGAGTACGGACTGCGAGTGACGGCGCTCACGAAGTGACGGCCCTCACAGACCCGGATCTGCCTGTCGGGGGAGGCTTGCTCCGACTGCAACCCGGCGACGAGGGAGACGAGCATGAGAGACGCGATGAGGTCAATGGCGGGGTTCCTGGGCCGCCGACGGAAGCTGGTGGTCGCGGCCTGGGTCCTGATCGTCCTCCTTGCGCTTCCCTTCGCCATGAAGCAGACCGACCACCTGACCGGCGGCGGCTTCGACGTTCCCGGCAGCCAGTCGATGAAGGTGAGCGAATCGCTGCAGGACGAGTTCGGCTCGCAGGCCGACGGGATCAGCGTGGTGCTGAAGGCGACGCCGGGCGCGAGCGCGGCCGAGCGGAGCGCGGCGGTGGCCCGCCTGCAGGAGGAGGTCGCGAGCCTCGACGACGTCACCCTGCCGCCGGCCGCGGCCAGGCAGGCGCGGAGGCAGCTGCAGGGCACGGACGTGGTGCTGGTGCCGCTGCGCAGCGACCTCTCCTCGGATGAGCTGATCGACCCCGCCGCCACGCTGCGCGAAGACCTCGATCCCGGCAGCGCCGACGCCGGCGTCACCCCGTATCTGGTCGGGCAGCCGACGATCTGGGCCGGGATGCAGGAAATCTCCAAGGAAGACCTCGCCAAGGCCGAGGGGACCGGCTTCCCGATCGTCGCGATCATCCTCCTCGTCGTCTTCGGCTCGCTCGCCGCGGCGGCGCTGCCGCTGGCGCTCGGCTTCGTCAGCGTGCTGGTCACCGGGGCGCTGATCTACTTCCTCTCGCTGCAGATGGAGACCTCGGTCTTCGTCACCAACATGGCCTCGATGATCGGGATCGGCGTCGCCGTCGACTACTCGCTCTTCATCCTCGCCCGCTATCGCGAGGAGCGCGAAGCCGGGAAAGAGCCGGCCGAGGCGCGGGCGCTCTCGCTCTCCACCTCGGGCCTCGCGGTCACCTTCTCCGGCCTCGCGGTGATCATCTCCCTCGCCGGGCTGTGGATGGTCGACAACCAGGCGCTGCGCTCGATGGCGCTGGGGGCGATGACCGTGGTCGCGGTCTCGATCCTCACCGCGACGACGCTGTTGCCGGCGCTGATCGCGATGCTCGGCGACCGGGTCCTGCCGGGCGGGATCGTCGGCAGGGTCGAGCACTTCTTCGGCCGCCGCTTCTACCGGCGGAAGACCGCCGCGCAGGTCGCGACCGAGAAAAACCGCTTCTGGCGGGCCTGGACCGTGCGGGTGATGGCGCGGCCCTGGACCGCGGTGATCGGCGTCTCGGCGGTGCTCCTCCTCCTCGCCAGCCCGCTGCTCTCGCTCGAGACCGGGACCGAAGCGATCGCCCAGTTTCCCAAGGACAGCGACGTCCGGGTGGGCAATGAAATCGCTTCCGAGCAGCTGAACGGCGGCACCGACCCGGTGCAGATCGTCGCCAGCTTCGACGGGGACGGGGGCGTCGACAAAGCCGCCGTCACCGCTTTCGCCCGTGAAGTCGAAGGCACCGCGGGGGTCAGCGCCGTCGGTCAGCCGGTCTACGCCGGTGACGCCGCCCTGATCCAGGCGACGCCGAGCGCGCCCAGCGAGTCCGACGCCGCGGTGGCGCTGGTCGGCCGGCTGCGCGACACCGTCGTCCCGGCCTCGGCCCTGGCGCAGCAGGCCGAAATCAACGTTGGCGGCGAGACCGCCCGCGGCGACGACGTCCGCCAGCAGGTCGGCGGCTCGATGTGGAAGATCATCCTCTTCGTCCTCTCGCTCAGCTTCCTGGTTCTGATGGTGATGCTGCGCTCGCTGATCCTGCCGCTGAAGGCGGTGCTGATGAACCTGCTCTCGATCGGCGCGGCCTTCGGCGTCCTCGTCGCGATCTTCCAGTGGGGCTGGCTCGACGGCCTGCTCGGCTTCGAAAGCCAGGGGGCGCTGGACACGATCAACATCCCGCTGATCTTCGCCATCGTCTTCGGACTCTCGATGGACTACGAGGTCTTCCTCATGTCGCGGATCCGCGAGCGCTACATGGTCCACGGCGAAAACGAGCGGGCGGTCGCCGAGGGCCTCTCCTCGAGCGCGCGGACGATCTCCTCGGCGGCGCTGATCATGACCTCGGTCTTCGCTGTTTTCGTCCTCACCGGGGTTCCCTCGATCAAGGAGCTGGGCGTCGGCTGCGCGGTGGCGATCGCCCTCGACGCGACCCTCGTCCGCCTGATCCTCGTCCCGGCGGCGATGAAGCTGATGGGCGACTGGAACTGGTGGTTCCCCAGCTGGCTCGACCGCCTCGTCCCCGATTTCAGCTTCGAGGGAGGCTCGGCTGAGCCCGAGCCGGAGGGTGCGAAGGCTTAGTGGCAGGAAGGGGCACCCGCCCCTCCCCGGCAGGTTCCATGGTTCCTTATGCACCTATGACGTGCAAAAGGAACCACGGAACTGGAGATCCTGTGATGGAGGGGTTGGGTGGGGGTCCCTGGGTACTCGGCATCGAGCGGAGCCAACCACCTTGGCGGCGACAGCCATTTTCAATTCTCTCGGCGGAGGTGCTCCCAGGACCCCCACCCAACCCCCTTCGAACAAACCCCTGGTTGTCCGGCCAATAGGATGGCTTCGTGACTTCGGGTGGAGATGACATCGCGTTCGCGGGTGCCGCTCGGCAAGCCGAGATGGTGCGGGCGGGTGAGGTCTCGCCGAAGGAGCTGGTGCAGCTCAGCCTCGACCGCATCGCCCGCCTCGATCCCGAGCTGAACTCGTTCCGCAAGGTCTTCGCCGAGAAGGCGCTGCTGGAAGCCGAGCAGGCCGAGGCGCGGATCAGGGCGGGGGAGGAGCGACCGCTGCTCGGCGTGCCGATCGCGATCAAGGACGAAATCGACGTCGCCGGGGAGGTCAACACCCACGGCACCGACGGCTTCACCGAGCCGGCGAAGGCCGACAGCGAGGTGGTGCGGCGGCTGCGCGAGGCCGGCGCGATCATCGTCGGCCTGACCTTGCTTCCCGAGATGGCGATCTGCGGCTTCAGCGAGTCGGCCACCTACGGCGTCACCCGCAACCCCTGGAACCCCCAGCGCACCCCCGGCGGCTCGAGTGGCGGCTCGGGCTCCGCCGTGGCCGCGGGTCTCGTACCGATCGCCTCAGCCGGCGACGGCGCCGGCTCGATCCGGATCCCGGCCGCTTCCTGCGGTCTCTTCGGATTGAAGGTCAGCCGCGGCCGCGTCTCGCTCGCCCCCAACCTCGAAGGCTGGCACGGCCTCGCGGTCGAAGGCTGCCTCAGCCGCTCCGTCCTCGACACCGCTCTGTGGCTGGACATCGTCTCCGGGGGCTCGCGTGAGCCCGAGGCGCCGCCCCCGCCCGAGCGTCCCTTCGTCGAGGCCGCAAAGACGTCGCCCGGCAAGCTCAAGGTCGCTTGGTCGACCCTGGCGCCCCGCGCCGCCGCCCCGCCAACCGTCGACGACAACGCCAAAGGCGCGGTGGCCACCGCTACCGAGCTGCTGAGCGGGCTCGGGCACGAGGTCTCCCGGCGCGATCCCGCCTGGGGCAACATCGGCAACAACATCACCGCCCGCTTCCTCGGTGGGGTCGCGGACACGGTCAGTGAAGTGCCCCACCCGGAGCGGCTCGAACGCCGCACCCGCGGCTTCGGCCGGCTCGGCTCGATCCTGCCCCGCAGCCTTTTCGAGAAGGCCTGCAACGAGGGCCGGGCCGCCGACGCCGCCCGCGTCAACGCGATCTTCGACGACCACGACGTCCTGCTGATGCCGGTGATGGGCGGCACCGCGCTGCCGATCCGGCGCTGGGAGGGCAAGGGCGCCCTGCAGACGGTGCTCGGCATGAGCCGCTTCTATCCCTACTGCGTCCCCTGGAACCACCTCGGCAACCCGGCGATGGCGGTCCCCGCCGGCTTCTCGCCCGAGGGGATGCCGCTCTCGATCCAGGTCATCGGCCGCCCCGGCGAGGAGGCGACCCTCCTCTCGCTCGCCGCCCAGATCGAGGCCGAGCGGCCCTGGGCGGACGCCCGCCCGCCGATCTCGTAAAAACGCGGCGCTGCGCGCCGCGCGCCGCAGCGTGCCACGGCCTACGCCTTGCCGCAGTTGCCGCAGCGGGGCGTCCCGACTCGGCGCTCCTGCCCGCAGTTGGAGCAGGCGGCGATCGCCGTTCGCCCGCAGCCCTCGCAGTGGGACGTGCCGCGCAGCGGAAAACCGCAGAACGAGCACTCTCCGCGGCGGACCCGCCTCGCCGGAACGCGCTTGGCGAGGAAGCGCTGCAGGGCGACGAACGCGATCAGCGTCAGGGCGATGCCGGCGATCGAGATCGCCAGCGGCCCGACCTCGTCGAACTCGAGGTAGCTGTCGGTGTAGTCCCCGGCCATCGTCAAGGCGAGGACGGCGGTGGCTCCGATCAAGGCCAGCGCGGCGGGAACGTAACGGGAGTTCCGCGAGCGAAGGCGGATCAGCAAGCGGTAGGACAGGGCCAGCATCAGGACCAGGAGGCCGAGGCGGAGGAGGAAGACGATGCGGTCGTGGTGGGACTGTTCATCGTCCCTTTCGTCTGCGGCGGTCCGCCGCAGATCGGCCAGGTGCGCTTCGGCCTGCGCCGCGGCCGGCTGGGTTCGGACCTCGGCCGCCACGGCGGCTGCCAGCGTTCGCGAGGCTGAGGCGAACTCGGCCTGAGCGGCTTCGTATTCGGTCTGCAGCTCGGCCGACGGTTCGCCGGCGTCCAGTGCCGTGCGGTAGGCCTCGCGGCGGAGCTCCAGCCGGCGCGTGGCCGACTGGCGGGCCCGCTGAGCGGCTCCAACAGAATCGGTTGCCCGCTCGTGTCGGGCGATCGCCGTCGCTTCTACCTCGCCGAGGGCCTGGTTAGGCAGGTAGGTGCTCGTCTCCGGCTTCGCGACCTCGTCGAGCTTCTCGTAGGCCCAAACGGCACCGATCGCGATGAAGATCGCGAGGACGAAAGCGAGGACCTTCTCAGCGGTGGAGGTCTCGATCTCTCCGTCGCCCACGCGACCGCCCGCCGGCCGGAATCTGCCCTTGCTCTCGTTCATCCGATTCTCCTTTTTCTGCCTCCCTGAGGCGGATTCGTCCTGGGGCGAAGCTCGATGACGAGCTCGCAATCGAGCGCGGCGGCGATCCGCGCAAGGGTGTCGATGCGCGGCGGCCTCTTGCCTCGCTCCACCCGCGCGATCGCCGACTGGGTCGTCCCGCAAAGCTCGGCGAGTTCGCGCTGGGATATTCCCCACGCGGCCCGTCGCTCGGCGACGCGTTCGGCGATCAGGCCGAACAGCTCTCGATCATCAGGAACTGACATAGCAGTCTTGCTATGTATAGCAAGACTGCTATGTAGCGGCGCGGCGTCTAGTTGAAGACCTTGCGGAAGCGCGCCAGGTCGCGGACCTTGCCGCGCGGGCGGATGCGGCGCTGGAGCATCATCTTCAGCTGGTTGGCGTCGGGTTTGCCGGCGGCGATCCAGTCGGCCCAGGTGGTCTCGATCGTGACGTTGGCATTCGGCGCTTCGCCCGGCTCGGTGCGGGTCGAGCCGTTGTCGAGGACGAGGTGCCACGGTTCGGCGTCGGTGAACTGCCACTGGACGACGAACGGGGAGCCGTTGGCGGCGGCCGGGTCGGCGACGCGGCCGATCAGGTCGAAGTAGAGGCGCTGGATCTCCGGGTCCTTGCTCGGCGGCGGCCCTTCCGGCGAGCCGATCACGCCGGCCATCATCATCTTCACCTGGCGCTCGGCGAGGCCCTTCTCGTCATCCTCGGGCGGGAAGGGGAAGACGCCGGGGGGGAACTCCTCGGTCGGGAAGCCGATCGTCCGCCACCGCTGGCGGATCAGTTTCATCCCGAAGGCGTAGATGTCCTCGAGCGAGAAGCCGTAGCACTCGGTGTAGGAGCGGTCCATGTTCGGCGGCGAGAAGACGGCCGGCCCGTAGGGCAGGACTTCGCGCAGCAGCTCGATCACGGCGTCGCGGTTTTCCTGCCACCCCGGCGTCGGCTCGTTGAGCAGCTCGGAGAGGACCTTGACGCCGAAGCCGATGTGGCGCTGCTCGTCGCGGGAGACGTTCTCCATCCCGGCGGTGAAGCCGGGCATCGTCTCCTCGGAGGCGAAGAAGTCCTCGATGAAGTGCTGGCCCGGCTGGGCGAGGCTGCCCTCGACGATCAGGTGGTAGAGGGTGATCGCCTGGCAGAACTTCGCCACCGAGCGGTCCTTGCGCAGTTCCTCGGCCATCACGTCGAGGCGGTCGAAGATCCCGCGGTAGCCCCAGTTCAGCTGCGGCAGGGTGGAGGAGAGGGTCTGCTGGATCGAGTCGCCGCCGACCCCGATCACCTCCTTGAAGAAACGGTGGAAGAAGATCGAGTGGCGCACCTCGTCGACCTGCTGCGTGGCGAGGAAGTAGGACATCTCCTCGGTCGGCGCGGCGGTGACGTAGGGGGCGAGGGTGTCGGCGACCCGGTCCTCGCCGTAATAGAACATCGAGTAGATCCACATCGCCGAGCGCCGCTGGATGTCGCTTAGCGCCTCCCAGCCGGCGCGGTCCTGGGAGAAGTCGAGGTCGTAGGCGCTCCAGTTGCCCTGCTCCCAGCGGTGGTACAGATCCTCGTAGGTGATGTTGTCCATCAAGCGCTGGGAAGCGACGCTCATCGTGTCTCCTTTTGGTGTCTCGGTCGGCACCGCGGAGACTACCGCGATCCTGGCCAGCTAGCCAGGAAAGACGACGGGACCCCGGGTCGTGGCCAGGGTCCCGTCGCCGCTCATTCTCCTATTTGACGAATTCGCGGACCTGTCCGTAGACGGTCGCGTCGCTCATCAGCGCGCTATGCGAGATGCACGCCGTTTTCGTGTTGGTGGCGCCGGAGAGGGCCACGCTCGAATCGGGATTGATGATTTCGTCGCAGGGAGACCACCAGGTGCCGTAGTTGACGGCGCCGGGCGTCTCATCGGTCGCGTTGAGTTCCGCGAGGAATTTGGAGCCAACCCGCATCTCCACGCACGAGGTGCTGAAGCAGAAGTTGGCGAATTCGGTGCCGTGGTTCGGCCCCCCCAGCGAGACCCAGTCGTCGACGTTCGCTTCCCCCCGCTGACGAACTTGATGTACCAGCGGGTGTTGAGGCTGCCCATCGAGTGGGCGACGATGTCCACCTTGCTCGCGCCGGTCGCTTTCTTCAGCGCTTCGACGCGCGATTTGACTTCGGTTTCGGCCAGCGTTTTGTTCGAGGTGCTGGTGTTGTAGCTGTAGGCGCTCAAATACGATTTCGGGTAGCCGTCTTTTTCGAAATTTTTGATCATCGTGCTCCAGACCGAGGAGCTCTCGGACCAACCGTGGACGAACAGGATCGGGTCCTGAGCGCTGGCGCCGGCGGGTGCCAACGCGGTACCGGTGATGCAGAGGGCGATCGCAGCAAGGATCGCCGTCAGTCGTCTGCTGACCATTTTCTCTCCTAGTTGTGAGCGCAGGCGCCTCCCAAGCGCGCTGCTGTCGTATGACCCGAGCAGACCGGTTAAGTACTCGGGAGCGCCTGAGTAAATCAGCTAGGAGCCGCCGGCACCAGGCTCGGCGGGTGACGGGACCTGTATCTCGCGCTTGAGGATCTTGCCCGTCGGGCCCTTCGGCAGGTCCTCCATGAACCAGACCTGGCGCGGGTACTTGTAGGCGGCGATCCGCTCCTTGACGTACGCGCTGACCTCCTCCGGCGCCAGCTCCTCGCCCTCGTGGAGGACGACCGCGGCGGCGATCTCCTCGCCCCACTCGTCGTGGGGCACGCCGAGGACGGCAGCTTCGCGGATCTTCGGGTGCTCGTAGAGGATCTCCTCGACCTCGCGCGGGTAGACGTTGTAGCCGCCGCGGATGATCATGTCCTTCTTGCGGTCGACGATGAAGAAGTAGCCGTCCTCGTCGATCCGGGCCATGTCGCCGGTGTGGAACCAGCCGCCGCGCATCGCCTCCGCGGTCGCGTCAGGTTTTTCCCAGTAGCCCTTCATCACGTTGTGGCCGCGGATCACGACCTCGCCGACCTCGCCCTGCGGGACCTCCCGGTCGTTCTCGTCGACGACCTTCATCTCGACCTCGCGCAGCGGCGTCCCGATCGAGCCCGGCTTGCGCGGCCGGCCGGGGTGATTGCTGCTCGCCACCGGCGAGGTCTCCGAGAGGCCGTAGCCCTCGAGCAGTTCGCACTCGAAGGCCTCCTCGAAGCCGCGCAGCACCTCGACCGGCATCGCCGCGCCGCCGGTGATGCAGATCCGCAACGCCGAGGTGTCGTGCTGCTCGCGGTCGGGGTGGTGGAGCAGCGCCCCGTACATCGTCGGCACGCCGTAGAAGTGGGTGACGCCGTCGCGCCCCATGATCTCCAGCGCGTCGCCGGGATCGAATTTGGGCAGCAGCGTGAGGGTCGCTCCGACCCGCAGCGAGGCGTTCATGCTCACCGTCTGGCCGAAGGAGTGGAAGAGCGGCAGCGAGCCGAGGACGACGTTGCCTTCCTGGACTTCGCAGGTCGTTTCCGAGGCGATCTGCGCGTTGCGGGTGAGGTTGAAGTGCGTCAGCTCGGCGCCCTTCGGCTTGCCGGTGGTGCCGGAGGTGTAGAGGATCACCGCCGTGTCCTCCTCGCCGGTCTCGGCGAGCTCGGCGTCCGGCTCGCGGTCGGCGAGCAGCGCGGCGAAGGACTCGGGCTCGACCTCGATCAGCTCGGCACCGGCCTCGGCCGCCCCCTCGCGCGCCTCCTCCCCGAAGCCGTGCCAGCCGAGCAGCAGCTTGGCGCCGGAGTCTTCGAGGTAGAAGGCGATCTCGCGCCGCTTCAGCAGCACGTTCATCGGCACGACGACGCCGCCGGCGCGCAGCACGCCGTAGTAGGCGATCGGGAACTCGAGGACGTTGGGCAGCATCACCCCGACCCGGTCGCCCTGCCGCAGCCCCTTCTCCCGCAGCAGCGACGCCAGGCGGGCGCTGCGGTCGTCGAGGTCGGCGTAGGTCAGCTCCAGCGGGCCGAGGCGCACGGCGACGCCGGCCGGCGTTCGCGCGGCGCTCTCGGTGACGATCGAAGCGAGATTCAGGCCCATCGTTTCCTCCCCGGATCCGGTTGCTCCCCCGGCGTCAGTCTAGACCGCGTGTCGCGTTCGCTAGGGTCGCGCCGATGGACGACCTCGGCCATCCCGTCTCCTACCTGGTGGCGAAGCGCGGGATCCCCGTCTTCTCCAGCGAGGGCGAGAAGCTCGGGCGGGTCGTCCGCGTCCTCGCCGCGCCGGAGGCCAACATGTTCGACGGCATCATCTTCGACGAAAGCTGGGGGCCGGGCGGGCGTCGCTTCGTCGACGCGCCGGAGGTGGAGGCGCTCTACGAGCGGGGGGTCGTCCTCAAGCTCGACTCCGACGCGGCGAAGCAGCTTCCCAAGCGACGCTCCTGACAAACGTGCAAATTTGCGCGGCATCTTCTACTATGCCCGGCCATGGGAGGAAGGTTGCTGATTATTGGGGGGCTGTTGGCGATGACCCTGGCGCTGGCTCTTACCGGCTGCGGCGGGGGCTCCGACGTCAACACGGTCTCCTACCAGCCCTACGATCTCGGGGCCGGTGCCTCGCCGATCCGGCGGGAAAACGACCTCAACCCGGGTCCCAACGGTCTCGACGGCGCCGAGCCCAAACCGGTTATCCCGGACCTGCCGCCGCCCGAATTCCTCGTCCTGCAGGATCTGCTCGACGGGATCGGGACCCAGGCCGACCCCGGGACTGAACTGACCGTCCAGTACGTCGGCTACCTCTACGACTCGGAAAAGAAGTTCGCCTCCTCGTGGGACGAAGGCAAGCCGTTCAAGTTCACCCTCGGCAGCGGCGAGGCGATCGAGGGCTGGGAAGAGGGGCTCGAACTCACCGAGATCTCCGACCGGCGCGAGCTGGTGATCCCGCCTGACATGACCAAGCCCGGCACCAAGATGAAGGACGTCCCCCAGGGCGAAACCCTGGTCTACGTGATCGACGTGCTCGACGTCCAGCAGCCCGCCTCGAAGCCCGCCTCCAACTAGCCGCCGCCGCCCGCGACTCGGCGCGGCGGCTGGCCGGCGCATACCGTTAGCGCTGTGCCGCATGCGCCCCTCGCCGAACGACTAACCGCCCAGGCTCTCGCCGGGCAGCCGCTGCGCGCGCCCGAGCAGGTCGCCGAGCGGCTGCTGGCGGTCCAGGGGCAGGACCCGCGCGGGGCGCGCCTGGCGATCAGGGCCCGTACCGAGGGCGTCACGGCCGCCGACGTCGACCGGGCGCTGAGCGAGGAGCGCTCGCTGCTGATCACCTGGCTCAACCGGGGGACGCTCCACCTGGTGCGCAGCGAGGACTACCCGTGGCTGCATGCGCTGACGACGCCCACCCATTTCGCCAGCTGCCGCCGCCGGCTGCAGCAGGAGGGGATCCCGGAGGCCGCCGGAGAGCGGGCGATGGCGACGATCGAGAAGATCCTCGCCGAGGAGGGGCCGCTGAGCGGGAAGGACCTCCGCGCGAGGCTCGAGGGCGCCGGCGTGCGCACCGAGGGGCAGGCGTTCATCCACCTGATGTTCCTCGCCGCCGCCGCGGGGAATCCTCGTGCGCGGGCCGATGGTCGGCAAGCAGCACGCCTACGTCCTCGTCCGCGACTGGCTCGGCGAGCAGCGGCCGGTCGACCGCGAGAAGGCGGTCGCGGAGCTCGCGCGCCGCTACCTGGTCGGCCACGGGCCCGCCGACGACCGCGACCTCGCCCGCTGGGCGGGGCTGCCGCTGCGCGACGCGCGGGCGGGGCTGACGGCGATCGCCTCGGAGCTGGAGCAGCGCGAGGACGGGCTCGTCGACCTCAAGGGCCGCCCCGGCCCGGCGCCGCTGCCGCCGCCGCGGCTGCTCGGCGCCTACGACCCGCTGCTGCTCGGCTGGACCTCGCGCGAGGAAGTCGTCGGCCCGCACGAAATGCTGGTCACGATCAACGGGATCTTCCGGCCCTTCGCCCTGGTCGAAGGGAGAGCGGTGGCGCGCTGGGGCCTGGCCGGTGGCAAGGTGACGATCCAGCACCTGAGCAAGGTGCGGAAGAAGGACGCCGCTGCGCTCGAGGACGAAGCGCAGCGGGTCCTTGAATACCTGAACGCCTAAGGGGTTCGGTCGACGCCCTCCTGGGTCTGGTTGTCGAGGCGCGGCGGCATCGTGTCGCCCGTTACCGGCGGCGCTTCCTGGCCCGGCAGCGGCTCGGCCTCCTGCTCCCAAACGTTGTTCAGCGAGACCTGCAGGTAGGCCCAGAAGCCGGGCGCGAGCAGCAGGTAGAGGATGATCGAGATCCAGCCGCTGACAGGCTCCTGGCCGGTGATCTTGGCCGCGCCCATCACCCGCTTGGTGCCGCGCCAGTAGGTGACGAGGGCGGGGATGACGATGATCCCGCCGGGGAACAGCGCCAGGACCGAGTTGGTCGGGTTCTGGCCGAGGTCGAACCCCTTAGCCTCGCCGTAGGCTTTCAGCTCCTTGTTGATCTTGTACCACCAGACTAGGTGGTAGATGCCCAGGGTGATGATCGGCAGCAACGCGACGGCCCACGGGTTGCGGACCTTCACCTCCTGCTCGGTGCCGCGAATCTTCATCTCGTAAGCCATGGATCTCCGTTCCTGTGGATGGGGGTACTCAGGCCAGTTCGACAGCCGCAGCCTCCCGCTTTAGGCGGACGGCTGCAACCGGCGGGCTTGACCTAGGGAGCGAAGCCGGTGGCGAGGGAAGCCTCGGGGGCGTTGAGCGCGCGGGCGGTGGTCTTGAACTCGACCGCTCCGGGGTCCGTCGGAACGACCGTCATGTCGACCTGGGTCTCGCTGGTCCCCGAGGGAAGGGCACAACTGGCGCTGGCACCGCCGAGGGCGCTGCACTCGATTGCCTGGCCGTCGATCTCGACCGCGGTGATGGTGGCGTTTTTGAACTCGAAGCTCACCGTCGGTTCGTCGAGCCCGCTTTTGGTCGATTCGATCTCGCTGGCGAAGACGGTGGCGATCCCCGGCTCGAATCCGGGCCCGACGAATTTGTTGTCGATTTTGATCGTCGCCGGAGGGAGGCTGGTGGAGAGGCTGTCGATCTCGTCCCCGTCGCTCAGCGTCGAGCCGTTGGCCGCATAGGTGCCGAGCAGGCGGAAGTTGGCGATCCCGTGTTCGCCCGGGGCATCGGCCGGCATCGCAAAAGTGACCGGAAGCGATGCCTGCTGCCCGGCGGCAAGCGGTGGCATCGGGCAGGTGACGAGACCGGTGCTGAACTGCGCCGGGGCGGTCGCCAGCGAGCATCCCGGTCCCGCCGAGACGAAGGAGCTTCCCTTCGGCAACGTCGCGCTGACCGTTCCCGCGGCGCCCGGACCGACCGCCGGCAGCGCGTTCGGAGCGAAGAGAAGGCTGCCGGAGGGGAACCCGGCGCCCTCGGCCTGGACGACGTCGGCGCTGGCGGCGCCGGTCCCGAGCGAGTAGCCGACGAACGAATCGTTGCCCTCGGGAGAATTCGCGCCGGGGTAGTCGAAGCGGAAGCTGCCATCGGGGAACAGCACGAGCTGGAAGATCTTCCGGGGCTCCGCGGTGGGAGACCCGAGCGGGCCGGCGTCCCACTGGAAGGCGACCCAGGAGCTGTCGGGCGCCACCACCTCCTTGACGCTGCCGGGGGTGCCGAGGTCCTGGATCGTGAGGTCGGACCAGTACGGCATCAAGCCTCGGAAAAGCTCGCCGGCGACCGCTTGGCCGCCGCGGTAGTCGGTGGGCTGGGTGTCGTTCCAGTAATCCCAGGCGGGGGCACCGAAGCTGACCCAGCCATTGGTCGAGACGCTGATCGACTGCTCCTTGATCCCGCCGAAGGGGAAGGCGAAGGGGAGTTGGACGCTGGTCTGGCCGTCATCCACGGTGCCGCCGAAATCGAGGGTGTTGGAGTTGCCGGCGCGGAGGCCCTCCGGCGCGACGTTGGAGCGGGTGTAGCCGGCCTGGCCGGCGATCCCGTTCCCGGCGGTGAGCGTGAGCGTCACCGGGGTACCGGGCGCCGGTTGTTCTCCCTGCGCGTTCGAGATGAAGCCCCAGTCGAGGCCGTCGCTCATCGTGAACGCGGCGGCGGGCGGCGGGACCGGAAGCGGCCTCGCGACCAGCTCGATCTTCCGCGTGCCCTTGCAGTTGCGCTCTTTCGCCTCTTTCACCTTCTTGGTGTCGTCGGCGCAGGCGAAGAGGCGGTAGTTGCCGAGCTTCGACTTCGCCGGCAGGGTGACGCGCAGCTTCAGCTTCTTGCCCTTGCCGGCGGCGAGCGGCTTCACCTTGACCCGCTTCAGCCGCTTGTCCTTCTTGGTGTGCTTCTTGCCCTTGCCGAGGTAGAGGCCGAGCTTGCTCTTGCCCGCCTTCGCGCCGCCGGCGTTCTTGACCTTCACGACGAGCTTCAGCTTGCTGCCGACTACGCCGGTTTTCGGCGGCTTCGAGACCTTTTTGACGATTAGGTCCGGCTGTGCCGCCCCTTTGGTCTTTGCGCCTGCGGCCGGTGCGAGGGCGAGCAGCGCGACGAGGGTGAACGAGGCAAGGAGTGCAGCGCGGGTCCGATTCATGGCCGGCACCCTACTTCCTGGCCAGGCGGGTTAGACGGGTCTACTGGCCCAGCTTGGGGCTGCGCCAGGGCGCTTCCAGCCGCCTGACCAGCTCGTCGCCGAGGCCCTCGATCGGGACCCGGACCTGATCGAGCGAGTCGCGGTCGCGGAGGGTGACGGTGTCGTCGTCCATCGTCTGGTGGTCGACGGTGATGCCCCAGGGGGTGCCGATCTCGTCCTGGCGGCGGTAGCGCTTGCCGATCGAGCCGCCCTCGTCGAACTCTGCGGGGAGGCGGCGGCGCAGGTCCTGGAAGATCTCGCGGGCCTTCTCCGGCATCCCCTCCTTGGAGACGAGGGGGAGGACGGCGACCTTGACCGGGGCCAGGCGCGGGTGCAGGCGCAGGACGGTGCGCTGGCGGCCCTCCACTTCCTCGACCTCGTAGGAGTCGACGAGGAAGGCGAGGGTGGCGCGGTCGGCGCCGGCGGCGGGCTCGATCACGTGGGGGACGTAGCGCTCTTTGGTCTGCTGGTCGAAGTACTCGAGCTTCTCGCCGGAGAACTTGGCGTGCTGGGTGAGGTCGAAGTCGCCGCGGTCGGCGATCCCCTCCAGCTCCGACCAGCCGATCGGGAAGAGGTACTCGATGTCGCTGGTCGCCGAGGAGTAGTGGGAGAGCTCGTCCTCGCCGTGGGCGCGGACGCGCAGGTGGTCGGGACGGATCCCCAGCTCGGTGTACCAGCGCTCGCGCTCCTGCATCCAGTGCTGGTGCCACTTCTGCGCATCGGCCGGCGGCACGAAGTACTCCATCTCCATCTGCTCGAACTCGCGGGTGCGGAAGATGAAGTTGCCGGGGGTGATCTCGTTGCGGAAGGACTTGCCGATCTGGGCGATCCCGAACGGCGGCTTCTTGCGGGCGAAGCCGAGCACGTTCTTGAAGTTGATGAAGATGCCCTGCGCCGTCTCCGGCCGCAGGTAGACGGTCGAGCCCTCCTCGGCGACGGGGCCGACGTGGGTTTCGAACATCAGGTTGAACTGGCGCGGCTCGGAGAGCTCGCCGCCGCACTGGGGGCAGACCAGCTCGGCGCTCGGGTCGCCGCCCTCGGCCTCGACCGCCTCGCGCAGATGGTCCTCGCGCCAGCGCTTCTTGCACTTGCCGAGGCACTGGACGAGCGGGTCGGTGAAGCCTTCGAGGTGACCCGAGGCCTCCCAGACGCGGGGGTGCTGGAGGATCGCCGAGTCGAGGGCGACGATGTCGTCGCGCTCCTGCAGCATCGCCTTCCACCACTCGGCCTTGACGTTGCTCTTCAGCAGGACGCCGTAGTGGCCGTAGTCGTAGGTCGAGCCGAGGCCGCCGTAGATCTCCGAGGAGGGGAAGACGAAGCCGCGCCGTTTGCACAGCGCGACGATCTCCTCCATCGTCACCTCGGTCGGTCGCGTTCCCTGCTCGGTCGCCATGGCGGGAACGGTAGCGGCTGCGATAATCCCGCAGCCCCATGCCCATCTACGAGTACAAATGCGAGAACGGCCACGTCTTCGACGTGATCCAGAGGATGACCGACGAGCCGCTGCACGAGTGCCAGGAGTGCGGCGCCCCCGCGGCACGGATGCTGAGCGCCCCGGCGATCCATTTCAAGGGCTCGGGCTTCCACAACACCGACTACGGCACGCGTAAGAGCGGCGGCAACGGCGGCTCCGATGGCGGCGAGTCGGGCTCCGGCTCCGGCTCGTCCGATTCCAAGCCGGACTCAAAGAAGAGCGAGTCGAAGTCGGACTCCAAGCCCGCCGCCTCGACCGCCGACTGAGGCGACGATGTCGAGCGAGGTGCGGGTCGGCCTGGTCTGGCGCTTCGCCTTCGGGGTGGGAGCGATCGCGGCGCCGGTCCTCGCCTATGCGGTGACCGCGCTGCTGGTCGACGGCCACGCGAAGAAGGAGTACTTCGAAGCGGTTTCCCAGATCCTCCCGGTCCTGCTGCTGGCGCTGGCGATCGAGCAGCGCTACTTCACCCGCGCCGGCCGCGAACGGGCGCCCGAGTCGCCGCTGCAGCTGGAGCTGGCGGGCCGCCGGCTCGACGACCGGACGATGGCGCGCTGGTACACGCTGGCGGCCCGCGTCTACGCGCTGGTCGTCCTCTTCCTGCTCGGCTTCGGCGAGTGGATCGCGGTCGAAGTCCTCGCCACCGGCTCCTCCACGACCGCCGACCTGAAGAACACCGCCGGATCGCTCGCGGCGGGTTTCACCGCCCTGATCGTCTCGGCGCTGGTGGGGACCAAACAGAGCGCGACTGACCCTCGCTGAGTTAATCCGGCTATAGGCGGATCAACTCAGCGAGCGCGTTCCCCTCAGCCGTTTAGGAACTTGTCGACGGCCTTCTGGCGGACCGACTCGGGGACTTCGATCGAGCCCCCCGGGCCTACGCCGCACTGTTCCCGTTCCTTCTCGCAGAGGACTTCGGCCGGGGCGCTGCCGCCGATCCCGGCCGCCAGCACCAGCTGCGGCATCGTGAACAGGCCCATGTCGCTGACGAAGGCCTTCGGCGCGTCCCAGCCGATGATCGGGCCGTGGATGAAGTTGTAGGGGAGGCGGAGCGGGTCGGTGAGGCGGTCCTTGATCCCGTTGATCACTTCCTGCTGGGCGTGCTCGCGGTCGAGGTCGTCGTAGCCGCCGAGCGAGTAGACGCTCTTGCCGGGGCCGGGGCATTCGCTGACGTGGCGGATGCGCGAGTAGGCGAGGGCCTTTTCGCCGTCGAGCGTGTTCTCTCCCTTGTGCAGGCGGATGGAGACGCCGCCCTGGCCGCCGCCGGCGCCGCCGGAGATGTCGGCGCAGAGCTTGACCGGGAGGTCGACCTTGACCCCGCCGACGGCGTCGATCAGGTCTTCGAAGCCGGTGAAGTCGACGATCGCGACGTGGTCGATCTCGATCCCGAGAAACCGTTCGATCGTCTTGATCTGCAGGGCGGCGCCGCCGAAGGCGAAGGCGGCGTTGATCTTTTCCGGTGCCTGACCGGGGATCTCCGCGTAGGAATCGCGGGGGATCGAGAGTTTGCGGAAGGTGCCGCCGCCGGCCCGGATCAGCATCAGCGTGTCGGCGCGGAATTCGCCCTCGTAGCAGGGGTCGTGCGGCTTCTCGCCCTTCGACTGCTGTTCGAAGCACTCCTCGGAGACTTCCTTGTCGCTGCTGCCGGGCGGGCGCGCGTCGGTGCCGAGGACGAGGATCGTCTGCGGCTTGAACAGCAGGAACGGGTTCCCGTGCAGGGCGTCCCGCGCTTCGCCCGAGAGCTTGAAGGACTGGATCTGGGCGGAGATGCCGAAGGCGAGCAGGCTGATCAGGATCCAGGCGAGCGCCGCCAGCCCGATCCATTTGAGGACGCGGCGGACGTTGAACGGCGCCCGCGGCGACCCCGGCCGCCGCGGCTCCCTCTCGCCCTTCGGCTTGCGTGAAGGCAACCTTGCACGGTCGCGCAGCGAGGAGAGATCGGCGCCTTTCAAGCGCGAAAACAGCCCCCGGCGGGAGCGGTAGACGTTGTATTCGGGCGGCTCGGGGGGCCGCTGCTCGCCGTCGGGGCTCATGAAAGGCTAGAAATCATGGCGATGCAGCCGGTTATTCGCCTCCCAGCCTCCACCTCCTCGTGAGCGGCAACGAGACGATCGGCGTCGATCTCGGCGGCACGAAGATGCTGATCGGGGTTCTTTCGGACACCGAGCCGCTGTACGAGCAGCGTGAGGCATCGACCGGTCAGACCGAGGACGAGCTGGTCGAGCTGCTGGTCCGCGAGGTCGAAGAGGCGCGGGACGCGCGGCCGGAGGTGGTCGCCGTCGGCCTCGGCATCCCGGCGACGATCGACCACGACAAGGGCTGCGCCGTCTCCGCCGTCAACCTGCCGCTCTCCGACCTGCCGATCCGCGACATCGTCAGCGAGCGGGTCGGGCTGCCGGTCTTCGTCGACAACGACGGCAACGTCGCCGCTCTCGCCGAGTACCTCTACGGCGCGGCGCAGGGGAAGCCGCACATGGTGATGCTGACCGTCGGCACCGGGATCGGCGGCGGCCTGATCCTCGGCGGCGAGATCTACCGCGGCTCGACCGGCGCCGGCGCCGAGCTCGGCCACGTTGTCATCCAGGCCGACGGACCGCCCTGCCAGGGCAACTGCCCCAACCACGGCTGCGTCGAGTCGCTTGCCTCCGGGACCGCGCTAGGGCGGGAGGGTCGGGCCGTCGCCGAAAGCTCGCCCGACTCGGCCCTCGGCAAGGTGCTCGCCGAAGGTAAGGAGGTCGACGGGCACGCCGTCACCAAGGCCGCGCTCGCCGGCGACGAAGTCGCGATCGGCGTCTTCGACCTGATCGGCGGCCGGCTCGGCGTCGCCTGTGCCAGCCTCGCCAACATCTTCCAGCCGAACGCGATCGTCGTCGGCGGCGGCGTCATCGCCGCCGGGGACCTGCTGCTGGAGCCGGCCCGGCGCGAGCTGCGCGAACGGGCGCTGAACCCGATGAACAAGACGCCGATCCTCGAGGCGACGCTCGGCAACGACGCCGGCATGATCGGCGCCGCCGCGATGGCCCGCAACGAGCTCGCCGCCGTAGCCGCCTGATGCCCGGCTGCCTCTACGTCTGCCCAACGCCGATCGGCAACCTCGACGACCTCACCCCGCGGGTGCGCGAGGCGCTGGTCGGCGCCGACTTCATCGCCTGCGAGGACACCCGCCGCACCGGCTCGCTGCTGGAGAAGCTGCGGATCCGCCCGGCGCCGCGGCTGGTCTCCTTCCACGAGGGCAACGAAAGCGCCCGCGCGGTCGAGCTCTCGCAGCGGATCGAACGCGGCGACACCGTCGCCCTCGTCTCCGACGCGGGGATGCCGGCGATCTCCGACCCCGGCTTCAAGCTGATCCGCCGCTGCATCGAGCGGGCGCTGGAGGTCGTCGTGCTGCCCGGCCCCTCGGTGGTCCCGGTCGCGCTCGTCGCCTCCGGGCTGCCCACCGACCGCTGGCGCTTCGAGGGCTTCATGCCGCGGCGGGCGGGGGAGATGGAGCGCGTCCTGCGCTCGGCCGAGACGGTGATCGCCTTCGAGTCGCCGCGCCGGGTCGGAGAGTCCCTGGCGGCCCTCGCCTCGCTCGCCCCCGACCGCGAAGCCGCCGTCTGCCGCGAGCTGACCAAGATGCACGAGGAGGTAGCCCGCGGAACCCTCGCCGAGCTGGCCCGCCGCTTCCGCGGCGACGTCAAAGGCGAGATCGTCCTCGTCATCGGCCCGGCCGCCTCCTCCGAGCACGACAAAGACGTCGGCTTCGCCGTCGACGCCCTCCGCCACCTAGTGCAGTCCGGGGCGCGGCCGCGGGCGGCTGCGAGCGTCGTCGCCGCCCTGACCGGAACGCGCGCAAACGACCTCTACAAAGCCCTGACCGGGCGGGAGGCGCGGCGGTAGCTCACAGAATCACCCGTCTTCTGCGGACTTGGCGTTCATGGAGATGGCATAAAGGACCCCTTGCGCAAGCGCGACGAACTCATGGGCGCGCTGAGGTGAAAGGTCCTCTTGGTTTCCATGCGCGGCCAGGTTGCGCATCACGCTCAGCCCGTCGATTGCGTCTTTCGTCTCCGAACTGATGAGCTTTCGTTCTAAGGCGACCTCGGCGAGCCGACGCACACTCCAGGGACGATCAAGATCCTTGACTCCGCGTTCTTTTAGTAACGAGCGCAGAGCCGACTCGACTTGACCGAAGGCCTCGACGACGGCCCCGGTGGGGCTGACCTCGGCGATCTCATCTAGCCGTCCCGCGGCTCCCCGATTTTTCCTTTTGAAATTGAGGGAGGAAGACCAAGATCAGCCTCAATCTCAGCTGCTCGCTCCTCCCACTCGAGACGAAATGGTCCTGCGCTTAGAGCTCCTCTTCTACTTCTCAAAGCCTCCGTTAGTGGAGCCCTAAAAAGCAGCGCGATGATTAGGGCCGTCACTGGCCACGCAATCGAGGAGATGAACTCAGCAGGCGACATTCGGGGATTGTCCCGACCCATTCGGATGCGCTGGGAGAGGTCAGTGATCGCGATGCCGCTGGGCGCCACGCTCCCGACAAGGCGACTTCCTCTCGGTATGCGAGAGGAAGTCGACACGACTCCTATAGCTTGGATTGGATGAGCGAGAACACCTTCTACGTCACCACCCCGATCTACTACGTCAACGCCGAGCCTCACCTGGGGCACGCTTACTCGACGATGGCCGCGGACGTGCTGGCGCGGCACCATCGGCAGCGGGGGGATGACGTCTTCTTCCTGACGGGGACCGATGAGCATGGGGAGCCGATCGAGAACGCGGCGAAGAAGGCTGGGGTGACGCCGCAGGAGCTGGCCGATACGAACGCGGCCAAGTTCGAAGGGCTGATGCCGACGATCGGGTCCACCAACGACTTCTTCATCCGCACCTCCGACCCGCGGCACACCGAGCGGGTCGCGGAGATCATGCAGCGGGTCTACGACAACGGCTGGGTGACCAAGGGGGTCTACGAAGGCTGGTACTGCCCGCGCTGCGCCGACTTCAAAACCGAGCGGGAGCTGGGGCCGGGCAATACGTGCCCGATTCACGAGATCCCGCTGCAGAAGGAACGCGAGGAGAACTACTTCTTCAAGCTCTCCGCCTTCCAGGGCCAGCTCGAAGGCCTTTATGAGGAGCGGCCGGACTTCGTCGTGCCAGAGTTCCGGCGCAATGAGGCGCTCTCCTTCATCAAGGGCGGGCTCGAAGACGTCTCGCTCTCGCGTCCCAGCCTCAAATGGGGGCTGCCGCTCCCCTGGGACCCCGAGCAGCGGATGTACGTCTGGTTCGACGCCCTCCTCAACTACGTCACGGCGCTCGCCTTCGCCCGCGATGGGGAGGACCTGACCGACCGCTACTGGCCCGCCGACCTGCACGTGATGGCGAAGGACATCCTCAAGTTCCACGCGGTGATCTGGCCGGCGCTCTGTCTCGCCGCCGAGATCGAGCCGCCGCGGCGGATGGTCATCCACGGGTATCTCCTGATGGGCGAGAAAAAGATGTCGAAGAGCCTCGGCAACGTGCTCGACCCCTTCGCGGTGATCGAGCGCTTCGGCGCCGACGCGCTGCGCTTCTACCTCTTCCGCGAGGTCAGCTTCGGCCAGGACGGGGCGATCTCCACCGCCGGCTTCGAGCAGCGCTACGAGACCGAGCTCGCCAACGACTACGGCAACCTCGCCAGCCGGGTGCTGGCGATGGTCGACCGCTACCGCGACGGCACCGTGCCGGTCGCCCAGGTGGACGCGCCCCTCGCCGAGGACTTCGAAGGCGTGGTCGGGCGCTTCAGCGAGCTGCTCGACCGGGCCGAGCTGTCCCAGGCGCTCGACCTCGTCTGGGTCCTGGTCCGGCGCCTCAACCGCTACGTCGAGGAAACCCAGCCGTGGGTGCTGGCCAAGGACGAGGCCGATCCCGAGCGCCTCGACGAAGTCCTCTACAACCTGGTCGAGGGCCTGCGGGTGACGACGCTGCTGCTCGTCCCCTACCTGCCCGGGGGCAGCGAGACGCTGCTCGCCGCGCTCGGCGAAGAGGGCCGCACCTTGGCCGAGCTCGGCTCGCGCCCCGGCGGCCAGCGGGTCGAACGGGTGCCGCCGCTCTTCCCGAAGATCGAGTCGCCCGCCTGATGGCGGCGCCGGTCCTCGCCGTCCAGGAGCTGAACAAGCGCTACGGGAGGCCAGGAGGCGCTCGCCGGCGTCGACCTCCGGGTGGAGGCGGGACAGCTGGTCGGCCTGCTCGGTCCCAACGGCGCCGGCAAGTCGACGCTGACGAAGATCGCCTGCGGCCTGGTCCGGCCCAGCGGCGGCCGGGTCGAGGTGCTGGGGCAGCCGGCGGGGTCGCCGCAGGCGCGTGCCGCCCTCGGCTACCTGGCCGAGCTCTTCCGCTTCCCGGGCTGGTGCACCGCGGAGGAGCTGCTGCGCTTCCACCAGCGCCTGGTCGGCTCGGCCGGCGGCGAGGCGGAGCGGCGCGAGCTGCTCGACCTGGTCGATCTCGGCGCTGCCGCCGGCAAGCGGATCGAAGCGATGTCGAAGGGGATGCAGCAACGCCTCGGCGTCGCCCAGGCCCTGATCGGCTCGCCGCGACTGCTGCTGCTCGACGAGCCGACCAGCGCGCTGGACCCGGTCGGGCGGCGGATCGTCCGCGAGCTGCTGGAGGAGCTGCGGCGGCGCGGGGTCGCCGTCCTGCTCAACTCGCACCTGCTGAGCGAGGTCGAGCTCGTCTGCGACCACGTCGCGATCATCGCCCGCGGGAAGCTGGTCAAGGCCGGGACTCCCGCGGAGCTGGCGGGCCCGGGGGCCGTCGAGGTCGAGACCGGCGCCGGCGTCAAGACCTACGAGGGCGCGACCCGCGAGGACGCGCCGCGGATCGTCGCCGAGCTGGTCGCCGCCGGCGAGCGCGTCTACCGGGTCGAGGTCCGCCACAGCTCGCTCGAAGACGTCTACCTCGAGGCGGTCGGCGGGCGAGACCGGATGAGCGGCGGGCAGTTGCGCTCGGCCGCGGCGGTGGTCGGGCTCTCGATCCAGGAGGGGATCCGCCGCCGGGTCTTCCTCGCGGTCCTGGTGCTGACCGCCGGCTTCCTCGCGCTCTACGGCCTCGGCGCCCACTTCGCCTTCCGGGACGTCGACGAGTTCGCCGCCGGCGAACCGAAGATCCTCGACGCCCACGCCTTCACCGGGGCGACGATCTTCGGCATGGCGATGTTCGCGACGCTGTTCCTCGGCGCCGTGCTGTCCGTCTTCCTCACCCTCGGCGTGGTCCGCGGCGACGCCGAGTCGGGCCTGCTGCAGCCGATCGTCGTCCGCCCGATCGGCCGCACGACGATGCTGATCGCCCGCTTCGCCGGTGCCGCGGCGCTCTCGGCCGCCTACGTGGTCGCCGTCTACCTCGCCGCCTACGCGATCACCAGGGCGACCGGCGACTGGTCTCCGGACCACCTGCTCGGGCCGGCGCTGGGCCTGGCCCTGGGGGTGGCGATCATCGCCGCCCTCTCGCTGCTCGCCTCGACCGTCCTCTCGGTGACGGCGCAGGGGATCGTCGTCTTCATGGTCTTCGGCGCCGGGCTCACCGCCGGGCTGCTGGCGCAGATCGGCAACGCGATCGACTCGGACTCGCTGCACACGATCGGCCGGGTCGCAAGCTGGGCCCTGCCCTTCGAGGGCCTCTACTCGGCCAGCCTGCACGCGCTGATCTCCGGCACCTCCGGCCTGACCGGGGTGGTCCTCCAGCTCGGCCCGTTCGGCGGCTCGGAGGCCGCCGGGCCGGAGATGGTCCTCTGGTCGTTCGCCTACCTGCTCGGCGTCCTCGGCCTCGCTGCGTTCGTCTTCTCGCGACGGGACCTCTGAGCAGCGGTGCGCCTTTTGCTCGCTATGCGGTCATAAAGCGCACCGATCGCTATTCCAGCAGTCCGGGCCCGATCTCCTCCAGCCGGGTCAGGCCGCAGAGCGCCATCGTCAGGTCGAGCTCGGCGAGGACCATCTTCAGCACCGTTTCCGACCCCCGCCTGGCCGTCGAGCGCCAGGCCCCATATGTACGGGCGGCCGAGGCAGACGGCGTCGGCGCCGAGCCCGAGCGCCTTCAGCACGTCGGCGCCGCCGCGGACGCCGCTGTCGAAGAGGATCGCCAGGTCGTCGCCGGCCGCCCCGGCGATCGCCGGCAGCGCGTCGAGCGAGGCGATCGCGCCGTCGACCTGGCGGCCGCCGTGGTTGGAGACGACGATCCCGTCGATCCCGCGCCGCACCGCCTCGCGGGCGTCGTCGGGGTGCTGGATCCCCTTGATCACGATCGGCAGCGAGGTCATCTCGCGCAGCTGCGAGAGGTCGTCCCAGTTGAGGGACGGGTTGGCCTGGACGCCGAGGAAGTGGCCGGTCGCGGCGCCGGCGTCCTCCTCCGGCGGCTTGTCCAACGCCTCCCGGAAGACCGGGTCCTGGAAGTAGTTGGCGACGCCCATCCCGTTGAGGAACGGCAACCAGGCCTGCTGCAGGTCGCGCGGCTTCCAGCCGGGGATGAAGGTGTCGACGGTGAGGACGATCGCGCCGTAGCCCGCCCGCTCGGCCCGCTCGACCATGCTGCGCGCCAGGGCCGGGTCGTTGGGCCAGTAGAGCTGGAACCAGCGCGGCGCGTCGCCGCCGGCCTCGGCGACCTCCTCCAGCGAGAAGTGGGCGGCGGTGGAGGCGATCATCGGCACCCCGACCGCGGCGGCGGCACGGGCGGTCGCCAGCTCGCCCTCGTCGTGGACGACCTTCTGGACGCCGATCGGCGCCAGCAGCAGCGGCGCCGGCATCGCCGTGCCGAGAACCGTGGTGGAGAGGTCGCGCGCGGCGACGTCGCGCAGCATCCGCGGCACGATCCGGCGGCGCTGGAAGGCCTCGGCGTTGGCGTCGATCGTGTCCTCGCTGCCGGCGCCGGCCCAGACGTAGTTGGCGGCTTTCGGGTCCATCGCCTCCCGCGCCCGCTGCTCGAGCTCGGCGACGGCGACCGGGATCGCCGGCGTCTCGCCGCCGAGGCCGCGGGCGTAGATCTCGCGGTAGTAATCGGCGGGGTCGGCCATGGCGGAAGGCTATTCGAGGTCGAGTTGCCGTTTTGTCACGCCAAGTGAGACAAACCGGCAACTCGCGGTGAGGCACTAGCCTCATCGCCATGATCGACTCCCACACCCACCTGTTCCTCTGCGACGGCGGGGAGGACGAGCTGGTCGCCGCCGCCGCTGCGGCGGGGGTGAAGCGGATGCTGACGATCGGGATGGGGGCGGAATCGAACCCGGTGGCGGTGGCCAGCGCCGAGCGGCACGAGGCGGTCTTCGCCTCGGTCGGGCGCCACCCCAACGACGCGACCGGCTTCGACGCGGCGGCGGCCGAGGAAATCCGGCGCTTCGGCGCCCACGAGAAGGTGCGGGCGATCGGCGAGACCGGGCTCGACTTCTACCGCGACACCGCCGCGCCGGAGGACCAGCGGCGCGCCTTCGCGGCGCAGATCGAGATCGCCCGGGAGCTGGGGCTGCCGATCGTGATCCACGCCCGCGACCCCGAGGGCGAGACCGCCGCCACCGACGAGATCTTCGCCACGCTCGATGCCCAGGCCGGCGGGGCGCCGGTGATCCTCCATTGCTTCTCGGCTCCGCACCGGGTCGGCGACGCGGCCGAGCGCGGCTGGTACTGCTCGTTCGCCGGCAACGCCACCTACCCGAGCGCCAAGGAGCTGCTGTTCGCCGCCGCGAAGGTCCCCGCGGACAGGATCCTGGTCGAGACCGACGCCCCCTACCTGGCGCCGCAGCCGATGCGCGGCAAGCGCAACCAGCCCGCCTTCGTGGTCGAGACGGCGAAGGAGATCGCCGCGGTGCGCGGCGTCTCCTACGAGGAGCTGGAGCGCACGGTCGAGGCCAACGCCGCGGCGCTGTTCGGCTGGTAGCGGTGGTCCGGCTCGGGCAGAACTTCCTCGCCGATCCCAACCTGCTCGACGCGATCGTCCGCGACGCCGAGCTTGGGCCGGGCGACGTGGTGCTCGAGGTCGGGGCGGGGGAAGGGGTGCTGAGCGAGCGGCTCGCCGCCGTCGCCGCGCACCTGCACACGGTCGAGATCGACCGCGGCCTGGAGCCTGCCCTGGAGCGGATCGCGGCGCTGCCGAACGTCGACTTGCACTGGGGCGACGCGATGAAGCTCGACCTCTCGCCGCTGGAGCCGGCGCCGAGCGCGATGGTCGCCAACCTGCCCTACTCGGTGGCGACGCCGCTGATCCTGCGGACGATCGAGGGGCTTCCCTCGCTGGCGCGCTGGACGGTGATGGTCCAGCGGGAGATCGCCGACCGCCTCCGCGCCGGTCCCGGCAGCCGCACCTACGGGTCGCCGAGCGCGGTCGCCCAGCTGGCCTGCGAGGTCGAGCTGGTGCGGGCGGTCGACCCCGCCGTCTTCAAGCCGCGGCCGCGGGTCGACTCGGCGATCCTGCGCCTGCGCCGCACCGGCCCGGGCGCCGACGCGGAGACGCGGAAGCTGATCCGCGCCGCCTTCGCCCACCGGCGCAAGTCCCTGGCCCGCTCGCTGGAGCACGCCGAGCCGGGCAGCCTCGGGCCGGCGCGCGAAGCGCTGGCCGAGCTCGGGCTGCCCGAAGACGCCCGCGCCGAGGCGCTGGCGCCGGAGCAGTTCGCCGCCCTCTCCGCGAAGCTGCGCGGCTGATGTTGCTCCGCGCCCCGGCCAAGCTCAACCTCTGCCTGTACCTGGGGCGCGCCCGCGAGGACGGCCTGCACGAGCTCTGCTCGCTGTTCGAGCCGCTTGCTCTGGCGGACCTGATCGCGGTGGAGCCGGCCGAGCGCGACGAAGTCGTCTGTCCCGGCGTCGAGAGCGAGAACCTCGCGGCGAAGGCGCTCGCCGGGCTGCGCGGGCGCGGCTGGGAGCGCGAGTCGCTGCGGATCGAGATCGAGAAGCGGGTCCCCGTCGCCGCCGGCCTCGGCGGCGGCAGCGGCGACGCCGCGGCGGTCCTGCGCCTGGCGGCGGGCGAGGTCGCCGATCTGCCCGAGCTGGCGGCCGAGCTAGGCGCCGACGTCCCCTCGCAGCTGCGCCCGTCGCTGGCCCTGGTCCGCGGCGCCGGCGAGCGTGTGTATCCGCTGCCGGAGCCGGCCGAGCACGTCGCCGTCCTGCTTCCCGGCGGCGGCGGTCTCAGCACCGCCGCGGTCTTCGCCGAGGCCGACCGGCTCGGGCTCGGCCGCGACGAGGGAGAGCTGGACGACCTGGAGGCGCGCCTGCGCGAGGTCGCCGGCGCCGGCGACTCGCCGCTCGACTATCCCGACCTGCTCGTCAACGACCTCGAGCCGGCGGCGCTCTCCCTGCGTCCCGACATCGGCGACGCGCTGCAGGCGCTGCGCGAGGCGGGGGCGCCCATGGCGATCCTCAGCGGCTCCGGCCCGACCGCCGTCGGCCTCTTTCCCGACCTCGCCGCGGCGCAGGCCGCCGCCGCGCGCCTCGTCGCCGGCGAAGCGATCGTCTGCGCCGCCGGAAGCGCGAGACTGGCGCCATGAAGCTGCCGGGAGAGGGCGAGGGCGGGAGCAACCGCAAGCGTCTGAAAATCGCCGCCGCGGCGCTGACGATCGGCGCCGTCTACTTCTTCATCAGCCGCCAGCTCGGGCACCTCGACCTGCAGAACCTGCTGGAAGACGTCTCCAACACCCTCGGCGCCTGGACCTACCTGCTGGTCGCTGTCTTCGCCTTCGCCGAGACCGGCGCCTTCGTCGGCCTCGTCGTCCCCGGGGAGACCGTGATGCTGCTCGGCGGCGCCGTCGCCGGCCAGGGCGCGATCGACGTCTACGTGTTGATCGCCATCGCCTGGTTCTCGGCCTGGCTCGGCGACACGACCAGCTTCTTCCTCGGCCGCCGGCTCGGCCGCGAGTTCGTGATGAAGCACGGGCCGCGCTTCGGGATCAGCCACGAGCGCTTCGAGAAAGTCGAGGACTACTTCGGCCGCCACGGCGGCAAGACGATCTTCATCGGCCGCTGGATCAGCCTCGTCCGCGCCTTCGCCCCCTTCATCGCCGGCAGCTCCGGCATGGGGTACCGCGCCTTCGTCCCCTACAGCATCCTCGGCACCGGCCTCTGGGCCTCGCTGCACATCCTCGTCGGCTACTTCTTCTCGCGCAGCATCGAGACCGCCGGCCACTACGCGGCGCGCGGCGCCTTCCTGCTCGCGACCCTGATCGCCGTCGTCGCCGGCGCGGTCTTCGTCGTCCGCCGCCTGCGGGAGAAGGAGAACCGCGAAGCGGTCGTGCGCTGGATGGAGGGGCACGGGGCGACGGCCTGGATGGTCGCGCTGGCCCGCCGGCCCCAGTTCCGCTTCCTCTGGGACAGGGTCACCCCCGGCGGCACCTTCGGGCTCGAATTCACCTCGCTGATGGCGACCCTGGCGGTGGCACTCTTCGTGCTGGTCGCCTACGCGGTGATCATCGGCGGCGATCCCGGGCCGACGCCGGGCGACGAAACCGCGAGCGAGCTCGTCGGCCACATCCAGACCGAGGCCCTGACCAGCGTCGTCAAGGTCGTCAGCTTCCTCGGCACCGGCGCCTTCACCTGGGCGCTGGCGCTCGTCTGCGGGGCGCTGCTCGCCTGGCGCCGGCGCTGGACCGAGTTCTGGGTGCTGCTCGCCGGGATGACGATCACCCAGATCGGGATCGTCGAGCTGAAGGACGCCGTCGACCGGCCGCGACCGCCCGAGCCGCTCGCCTCCAGCTCCGGCTCCTCCTTTCCCAGCGGCCACGCCGCCCACTCGGTCATCTACCTCTGGCTGGCGGTGACGATCGTGTTGCGGCTGCGGCCGGGAATGGCGCGCGCCACCGCGGTCGTGATCGCCGGCCTCGTCCTCACCGCCCTGGTCGGCCTCTCCCGCGTCTACCTCGACGTCTGCCACCTCAGCGACGTCAGCGGCGGCTGGGCGCTCGGGGCCGCCGTCTTCTCGTTCTGCGCGACGGTGGGGCTGGTCGTCTCGCAGTTGCGCCAAAATCCAGACCAGTGACTCTCTACGCGCTGACCGACCTCGGTCACCAATATCTGCTCTACGGGATCGCCGCGGCGATCTGCCTGGTCGTCTTCGTGACCCTGATCCTCACCCCGGCGCTGAGCGCCTACGGCCGGCTCTGGGAGAAGGCCGCCGCCGGTTTCCTCTCGCTCTTCGTTCTCGCCGCCCTGGTGATCGGCGGGGTCGTGATCGGCCTGGCGGTTGTCTACTACTACACCGACATCGTCGATCTCATCAACGGGACCTAGGGCGGGCTGGCGCGGCCTGGGCACGCGTCTGGCAGCGGCGGACCGGCGCATGGCGGCGTCCTCAGTCGGCCAAATAGCGCTGCTATTCGGCCTCCCTGCGTCCGTGCCCTGCTTGGTCCGGCGCCGCCAGCTACGCACCCAGTCTCGCCCAGACCGCCCTAGCCCCCGACGGTGGAGATAATGCCTTGATGCAGGCACAGTCCAAGAAGGGTGTCGAAAGCCCTGCAAACACCGAGCGCGCGGGGCTGCTCGACGCGCTCTCCGAAGCGGTCGAGTCGGGCGCCGGCCTGCCCGCGGTGGCCCGCGCGGCGGCGCGGCTGCTCGACGCCAGCGTCGCCCTGATCGACCGCTCCAGCGCGGTGCTCGCGGTGGCCGGCGCCTCCTCCGACCAGGAGCAGAAGCTGCTCTCCGGCGGGGAGGGCGTGACCATGGTGGAGCTGCGGGTCGCCGACAGTGCGGTGGGCGAGCTGCGCTACCGGGCCAAGGCGGCGCCGGACCCGGTGATCGCGCGGATGGTGACGACGCTGCTGGCGCTGGAGCTGGAGCGATCGCGCTCGCCCGAGTGGGAGAGCGAGGAGGCGGCCGGAGCCTTCGTCAAGGCGGTGCTGCGGCGTGAGGTGACCGATCGCCGCGACATCGTCGCCCAGGCCTCCGAGCTCGGCGCCGACCTCGACCGCGGCGCCGGGGTCGTCGTCCTGCGGGCGGCGCCGCGGGCGGCGCAGACTGGCGAGTGGCGGGAGCGGGTCCTGGTCCTGGCGCAGCGGGCGCTGCGCGCCCTGGCGCCCGGCTCGCTGGCGACCGGCGACGGCGGCGAGGCGGCGGCCGAGATCGCCGCGATCGTCCCCGCCGAGGACGACGAGCGCCTGGCCCGGGCCGCCGCCGGCCTCGCGCGCGAGCTCGACGACAGCCTCTCCGGCTTCCACATGACCACCGGCCGCAGCCGCCGCTGCGCCGACCCGGTCGACCTCTACCGGGCCGGCAGCGAGGCGCACCTCGCGGTCAACGTCGGCGAGGCCGAGGGCCGCACGGTCCTCGCCTTCGAGGACACCGGTGCCTACCGCCTGCTGCTGCCGGCGATGAGCGAGGACCCGGCCGAGCTCGAACGCTTCTACGCGGAGACGGTCCAGCCGCTGAACGAGTACGACGACCAGTACGAGACCGAGCTCGTCGCCACCGTCGAGGCCTACCTCGACAACGACGGCAACGTCGCCGCCACCGCCAAACAGCTCTTCACCCACCGCCACACGATCCGCTATCGGCTGGAGCGCGTGCGCGATCTCTGCGGCCACGACGTCAGCGCCACCGAAGGCCGCGAGAAGCTCGGCCTCGGCCTGAAGGCGATGCGCGTCCTCGGCATCGCCTCGCCGCGCGGCCCGGCGATGGAGCCCGGGGCCAAAGGCGGCAAGGTGGCGCGGGCGACGGAGGAGTAGCGGCGGCGCCAGTTCCGGGGAGAGGACTTGAACCCCTGCTTCCTGGACCAAAACCAGGCGTGCTACCGACTACACCACCCCGGATCGGGGGTCGAGGGTAGCGCCGCGGGAATCGAAAGGGCAATTCGGCACCGTATGGGTGCTCAACTACCCACTGACATTCTTGACCGGCGTGGCCTCCGCCGCTCCGCGGGCCGCGGCCTGGGCGGTGGCGCCGAAGCTGAGGAGGCGGCCGCCGAAGGCGATCGCGCAGACCGCGAACCAGGCCCAGCCGAGCGCGAGGCCGCCGAGCACGTCGGTCAGCCAGTGGACGGTGAGGAAAACGCGGCTGAGGGCGACGGCGACGGCGATGCCGACCGCGGCGCCCGCGAGCGCCGGCCAGGAGCCCCGTCCCCACCAGCGGCCGGCGACGAGGGCGAAGGCGGCCCAGGAGGCGGCGGCGGTGGAGGTGTGGCCGCTGGGGAAGGAGGGGCCTAGGGTCGCGGCGACGGACTCGATCTCTGGCCGGGCGCGGTCGATCAGCTCCTTCACCCCCGCCGTCAGGAGCTTGTCTCCGAGGATCACCGCCAGCAGGAACGGGGCGACCCAGCGGCTGCGGGTGCGGGCGATCTCGACACCCGTGACCACGAGCGCGACGAGGACCACGAGCCAGGTCTCACCGAGCTGGGTGACCAGCGTCAGGGCGTCGTGCGACCAGGCGCTCGCGTGGCGGTCGCCCCACTCGGCGACGGCGCTGTCGAGGCCGGCGAGCACGTCGGTGCTGCGGACGACGACCGCCAGCAGCGCCAGCAGCGCGCCGCCGACGAAGATCACCAGGAGGGCCAGCGTCAGCGCCACCTCGGTCGCCCGCTCGGGGTCGGTCCGGGCCGCCCGCACCGCCCGCCGCCCGAGGCGGCCGGTGGCGTGCCCACCTGCCTCGCGCGCCACCTCGACCGCGGCCGGCGCGGTGCCGCCGCCGGGGTAGCGACGGGCAAGGAAAGCGGCTCCCAGGCCGGCCAGGAGCGAGATCAGCAGGAGGAGGAAGAACGGCATCAGAAGGAGGGTTTACCCCGCAAAGGACAATGAACACCGCAATTGGTTAGAAGAACCGATGCATAGTAGGGGCGCGCCTGGGTAATAGCCACCGCGTGACGGTCGAGGAGAGATCACGCGCTGCCTCTGCGCCCGAAGGAGAGCGGTCTGGCGACCGCCATGCCGTCCCGATCTTCGAGGCCCGTCCAGGCGGGCTGGCCGACCGCTTCGCCGCCAGGCTCGACTCGCGCCATCCCGCCCTCGTCTTCTTCCTCGCGCTGCTGGCCGGCTTCCTGCTGCTCGCCGCGGCCTCGATCGCGCTCGCCCTGATCGTCGTCCACGTCCTGCTTCCCAGCGGCGGCCTCGGGCTGGAAGGCACCGACGAGAGCGTCAACGACACCTTTGCCGAACACCGCACCGGCACCCTGACGACGATCGCCGAAGTCGGCTCGCAAGTCGGCGGTGCACCCGTCCTGCCGATCATCGTCGGCATCGTCGCGATCGTCGCCGCCTTCAAACGCCGCTGGCTGATCGCCGCCTTCGCGGCCTTCGTCCTCGCGGTCGAGTCGGCCACCTACCGCGTCACCTCGATCGCGGTCCCCCGCGACCGCCCGTCGGTTCCGCGGCTCGAACACCTGGAGGTCGACGCCAGCTACCCCTCCGGCCACACCGCCGCCTCGATCGCCGTCTACTCCGGCCTGGTCCTGCTCCTCACCACCCGCTTCACCAGCAGCCTGAAGAAGGCGCTGGCCTGGACCGCCGCGATCCTCCTGACCACCTTCGTCGCCCTCTCGCGCATGTACGAGGGCATGCACCACCCGCTCGACGTCGCCGGCGGCGTCCTGGTCGGCATCGGCGCGATCCTGGTCCTGCTGTTCGCCTGCCGCGCCGCCGGGGCGGCGGCGGAGAGGCGCTCGCGCGCATGAAGGTCGCGGTCGTCGCCCATGCCGGCAAGACGTTCGGGGGCGGGCTCCCGGAGCTGCGGCGCACCCTCGCGGAGGCGGGCGTCTCCGAGCCGCTCTGGACGGAGGTGCCGAAGAGCAAGCGCGCGCCCGCCGCGGTCAAGCAGGCCCTGGAGGACGGCGCCGAGCTGATCCTCGCCTGGGGCGGCGACGGGATGGCGCGGCGCTGCGTCAACGCGCTGGAGGACACCCAGGTTCCGCTCGCGATCCTCCCCGCCGGGACCTCCAACCTGTTCGCCACCAACCTCGGCATCGAGCGCGACATCGCCAAGGCGGTCCAGGTCGCGCTGCACGGCGATCGCCGCCGGCTCGACGTCGGCCGCTTCGACGGCGAGCGCTTCGCGGTGATGGCCGGGGCGGGCTTCGACGCGGCGATGATCAAGGGCGCCGACGACCTCAAGGAGCGTCTCGGCCGGGCGGCCTACGTGCTCGGCGGCGCCGCGAAGCTGAACGCTCCGCCCTTCGAAGCGAAGATCAAGATCGACGGCACGCGCTGGTACAAGGGGCCCGCCAGCTGCATCCTGGTCGGCAACCTCGGCGAATTGTTCGGCGGCATCGAAGTGTTCGCCGACGCCAGTCCCGACGACGGCCTGCTCGACGTCGGCGTGCTCACCTCAGAGGGCCCGGTGAAGCTGGTTCGCGCGGCCGCCCGCACCGCCGTCGGCGACGCGCAGAAGTCCCCCTTCGTGCGGGTCACCCAGGGAAGCAAGGTGCGCGTCAAGCTCGACCGCAAGGTCCGCTACGAGCTCGACGGGGGCGACCGCAAGAAGGTCAGGTCATTCAAGGTCGACGTCGAACCCGGGGCGATCACGGTGTGCGTCCCGGGCGCGGCCCAAAGAGGGAACGGAGCGAGATGAAGACCGACGTGGGAACGGGATCCGGGGACCTCGGCGACAAGGCGAAGCGGGGGGGCGAGGAACTCGCGCATGCGAAGACGCTCGGCTGGCTGGCGCGGGCGGGCCTCGTCGCCCGCGGCGTGGTCTACGGGATCATCGGCGTGCTGGCGCTGAAGCTCGCCCTCGGCGACGGCGGCAAGGCGACCAACCAGCAGGGCGCGCTGCAGACGATCGCCCACCAGTCGTTCGGCGAAGCGCTGCTCGTCCTGGTCGCGATCGGGCTGGGGGGATACGCGCTCTGGAGGCTGGTCCGCGCCGCCGTCGGCCACGGCGCCGAACAGCGCGACAGCACCTTCGAGCGCTTCTCGGCGCTGGACAGCGGCATCGCCTACGGGATCCTCTGCATCACCGCGATCGAGATCCTCACCTCTTCCGCCGGCGGCTCGGGATCGCCGAAGGAGACGACCGGCGGCGTCCTCGGCTGGACCGGCGGCACCGTGATCGTCGGCGTCGCCGGAGCGATCCTGATCGGCGTCGCCATTTACCAGGCGTACAAGGGTCTGTCGAGGAAGTTCCTCGAGGACGCCAAGACGGGAGAAATGAGCGAGGGCGTCAAAAAGGCCTACACCGCCCTCGGCGTCTTCGGGACCGTCGCCCGGGCGGTGATCTTCGCGCTAATCGGCTACGGGTTGATCAAAGCCGCGGTCGACTACAACCCGAAGGAGGCGATCGGCCTCGACGGCGCGCTGCGCGAACTCGCGCACGCCTCCTACGGCCCCGCCCTGCTGGGCCTCGTCGCCGCCGGGCTGATCGGGTTCGGGCTCTACTCGATCGCCGACGCCCGCTACCGCAAGGTGTAGGCGGAGCGCCGCATCCGCCGTTGCTCGGATGCGTCCGCCGGGCGACTTACTGTCTTCGGCATGGAGATCGGAGGAGCGTCGCTTGATCCCGAGGTCCGCGAGGGGCTGAGCCGCAGCTGGAAGGCGTTGATGTTCGTCGGCGTCGCCGCGATCGTGCTCGGCTGCATCGCGATCCTGGTCCCGGCGGTCGCCTCGGTCGGCACCGCGATCTTCATCGGCTGGCTGCTGCTGTTCGTCGGCGTCGTCCTCGTCGCGGCGGCGTTCTCAGCCCACTCGATCGGGACCGTTGTCCTGCGGCTCGCCTGGGCGATCCTCACCGTCCTCGTCGGCCTCTGGCTGATCGTCGAACCGCACAACGGCACTCTGACGCTGACCCTGGTGCTGGGCATCTACTTCCTCTTCATGGGCCTGACCCGGACCGCGATCGCCTTCATCGCCCGCGGTGAGCCGAACGCCGGCCTGCTCGGCCTCAGCGGCATCGCCGGCATCCTGATCGGCGTCCTGATCCTCGCCAAGTTCCCCAGCAGCGCCGACTGGGCGATCGGCCTCCTGGTAGGCATCGACCTGATCTTCGCCGGCTGGACGCTGACTTCGGTTGCGCTGCTGGGCCGGGATCTCTCCCGAAGCACGCCAAGACGCGTCTGAGCCAAGCAGGCCAAGGACGCAGGGAGCGTGGTGTGCTCTGCACATGAGCGACCGAGGACGCCGGCATGCGTCGGCGCAGGCGCGTCCGCTAATACGATGATCGCCTGGTGAGTTCACCCCTGGTACTCGTCATGGCGGCGGGCGAGGGCACGCGCATGCGTTCCTCGACGCCGAAGATGCTGCACCCCGTCTGCGGGCGGCCGATGGTCGCCTGGCCGATCGTCGCCGCGCGCGAAGCCGGCGCCGGCCGCGTCGCCGCGATCGTCTCGCCCGGCCGCGACCTCTCCGCCGGCCTGCCCGAGGGGGTCGAGACCGTCGAGCAGCCGGTCTCCGACGGGACCGGCGGCGCGATCCGCGCCGCGCTGCCGCTGATCGAGGAGAGCGGCGCCGAGACGGTGCTCGTCCTCTCCGGCGACGTGCCGCTGATCTCGACCGCGACGATCGCCGCGCTGCTCGCGGCGCACGAGTCCTCGCAGGCGGCGGCGACGATGCTGACGATCGAGCTCGACGACGCCGCCGCCTACGGCCGCGTCGTCCGCAGCGACGACGGCTGGGTCGAGCGGGTCGTCGAGGCGAAAACCGATGGCGACGCCGAGGCCTGGCAGCTGGAGATCCGCGAGATCAACGCCGGCACCTACGCCTTCGACGCCGCTCCGCTGGCGGCGGCGCTGCGCGCTCTCTCCAACGACAACGCCCAGGGCGAGTACTACCTGCCCGACGTCTTCCCGGCGCTGCGCGAGGCCGGCCACACGGTCGCCGCCCACCGCGCCGACGACCTCGCGGTGACGATGGGGGTCAACAACCGGGTCGACCTCGCCGCGGTCGAGGCCGAGGGCCGCCGTCGCCTGCTCGAAGCCCACATGCTCGCCGGCGTCACCGTCGTCGACCCGGCCTCGACCTGGATCGACGCCGACGTCGAGATCGCCGCCGACGCCCGCGTCGAGCCCGGCAGCACGCTGCGCGGCGCCACCCGGGTCGCCGCGGGCGCCGTCGTCGGCCCGCTCAGCACGCTGATCGACTGCTCGGTCGGCGCCGGCTCCCAGGTCCTGCACTCCTACCTGGTCGAGTGCGACGTCCGCGAGGGCTGCTCGGTCGGCCCCTTCGCCTACCTGCGCCCCGGCGCGGTGCTCGAGGACGGCGCCAAGGCCGGCACCTTCGTCGAGATCAAGAACTCCCAGGTGGGCGAGGGGACCAAGGTCCCGCACCTCGCCTACGTCGGCGACGCCGACATCGGCCCCGGCAGCAACCTCGGCGCCGGCACGATCACCGCCAACTACGACGGTTTCCGCAAGAACCGGACGGTGATCGGCCGCGACGTGCGCATCGGCGTTGACACGATGCTGATCGCACCGGTAGAAGTCGGCGACTCCGCCTACACTGGCGCTGGCGCAGTGATCAAGGACGACGTGCCCAACGGGGCTCTTGCCGTCAGCGAGAACGCGCAGAGGAACATCGACGGATACGCCGCTCGCAAGGCGGCCGAGATGCGAGAGGACGACGACGCGTGAGCATGATCGAGGAGCGCCCGCAGGTGGCGACTGGCATCGACCACGACTACACGAAGAAGATGATGGTCTTCGGCGGCCGCTGCTCGATGGACCTTTCCGCCAAGGTCGCCGGCAAGCTCGGCCTCGACCTCGGCCAGGTGACGCTGAAGACCTTCGCCGACGGCGAGGTCTACTGCCGCTACGAGGAATCGATCCGCGGCGCGGACGTCTTCCTCGTCCAGTCGACCTGCGCCAACGAGGCGGAAGGGATGACCCCGAACGACGCGCTGATGGAGCTGCTGACGATGATCGACGCCGCCCAGGGCGCCTCCGCGCACCGGATCATCGCCGTGCTGCCCTGGTACGGGTATGCGCGCCAGGACAAGAAGTCGGCCCCGCGCGAGCCGATCTCCGCCCGCATCGTCGCCAAGTGCCTGGAGGGCGTCGGCGTCGACCGGGTCCTAACCATGGACCTCCACGCCGGCCAGGTCCAGGGCTTCTTCCACGTCCCGGTCGACCACATGACCGCGATGCCGATGCTGACCCAGTGGTTCATCGACCAGGAACTGAAGGACGAGCTGGTGATCGTCTCGCCCGACGCCGGCCGGGTCAAGACCGCGCGCAACTTCGCCCGCCGGATCGGCACCCAGTGGGCGGTGATGGAGAAGGAGCGCCCGGCCCAGGCGGTCGCCGAGATCGGCTACGTGGTCGGCGACGTGAAGGGAAAAACCGCGGTCCTGGTCGACGACATGATCGCCACCGCCGGCACCCTCTGCGCCGCCGCGCAGACCGTGATCGACGAGGGCGCCGCCCGGGTCATCGCCTGCGCCACCCACGGCGTCTTCTCCGGGCCCGCATACGAGCGGCTCGCCGACTCGGCGATCGAGCAAATCGTCGTCACCGACACGCTGCCGCTGCGCCCCGGCGCCCCGGACAACATCACCGTCCTCTCCACCGCCAGCACCTTCGCCGACTCGATCCGGCGGATCTTCACCGACGACTCGGTGAGCGAGATCTTCGCCGGCGAGAACCAGCTGTTCTAGGCAGGGCCCTCCACGGGCGATGGACAAGCAGCTGTCCGAATGGCTGCCGGCGTGGATCGTCGGGCCTCTGATCCTGCTGGTCGTGATCTT